>NZ_WUMN01000002.1 GCF_009826935.1 Flavobacterium sp. Sd200 | reverse complement strand
TACTTAGCCCGGTGTTTACAAACAACAAACACCGCAATTTTACTTTTATATTTGTTTGTTTTGTGCTGTAATAAGTTACCTAAATCTTTCTGCTTATTTGTATTTAGGCAGGCTTACCCGCAGCATTATGCAAAACAGGCTGTAAAAAACCACACAAAGACATTAATGATGTATTGATCACCAAAGTAGTTTTCTTCATAGTAATTTTTAGATTTATTGGTAAAAAAATTAAGTCTCAAATTTATAAAATTATAATACATGGTTAACACTGTATTAAAATTTAACAAAAAATTCAGCACTTTAAAGGCCTTGCGATATTATATAAATTTAAAGGAGCTATTTTTTTGTAAATTTGCAAAAGGTCTTTTTTAAATTAAGAATATGCTGGAAAAAGAAACGATATCTTTTGAAAAAACGGTAATTGCCGGTGTAATAACGCAGGAGCAGAGTGAGGAAAAACTAAAAGAATATCTGGATGAACTGGAGTTTTTAACGTTTACTGCAGGAGGGGAGGTGGTAAAAAGATTCTCCCAAAAAATGGAGCGCCCTAACCCCAAGACCTATTTGGGAACAGGTAAAATAGACGAAATACATCATTATATTAAAGAACACGGCATTAAAACCATCATTTTTGATGATGAGTTGTCGCCTTCCCAATCTAAAAATATAGGTAAAATACTGGATATTAAAGTGCTTGACAGGACTAACCTTATCCTTGACATTTTTGCGCAGCGTGCCGAAACATCATATGCAAGAACACAGGTAGAACTGGCGCAATGTATTTATCTGTTACCAAGGCTTTCGGGTATGTGGACGCACCTTGAACGCCAGCGTGGTGGTATTGGTATGCGTGGTCCCGGTGAAACGGAGATTGAAACGGACAGGCGTATTGTGCGCGACCGTATTGCCCTGCTTCGTGAAAAAATTAAGACCATAGACCGCCAAATGGGTGTGCAGCGCAGCAACCGTGGCGCTATGGTTCGTGTAGCTCTTGTAGGCTATACTAATGTGGGCAAGAGTACACTCATGAATGTTATTAGCAAAAGTGAAGTATTTGTAGAGAACAAGCTTTTTGCAACACTAGATACTACTGTAAGAAAAGTGGTTATTAAAAATCTGCCATTCCTGTTGTCTGATACGGTTGGGTTTATACGCAAGCTGCCAACACAGCTAATCGACTCTTTTAAAAGTACGCTTGATGAAGTGCGCGAAGCTGATTTGCTGTTGCATGTGGTAGATATATCGCATCCTGAATTTGAAGACCATATAGAATCGGTAAATCAAATATTACAGGATATTAAAAGCAACGACAAGCCTACCATAATGGTGTTCAATAAAATAGACGCCTACAAACCCCAGGTTATAGCCGAGGACGACCTGATGACAGAGAAGACGACTAAACACTATTCGCTTGAGGAGTGGAAAGCTACCTGGATGGGCAATGTGGGCGAAAAGAATGCCCTTTTTATATCGGCTACCAACAAAGAGAATTTTGAAGAATTCAGGGAGAAAGTTTATGAGGCTGTAAGGGCTATACATATTAGCCGTTTTCCTTATAATAACTTCCTTTATCCGGATTATAAAGAAAACTTTGCAGAGGAGAAAGAATAACAAAAAACCGGCTTTAATAGGCCGGTTTTTTGTTGGTTTACTCAGGAACACAGATATCATGGATTTTCATAGATTCGAATGTAGCCTATAGAAGATGATCGGCATAAATCAGCGATGCGAAATACCTGCATCATCCGCGTTTCATTTACAGGAGGATGACGCACTTTTATATGTGCGTTAAATACTGGAAATCGCACTCTAAAAGCAAGAAAAATTTTACGAAAAAGATAATTTTTATTGAATTCACTTAGGAACGCGGATAAAAAAATCGCAACCAATTTACTGATTGCGATTAAGTTATTTCTAAAAAATTTATACGGTTTTTTTAGTCCTTCATAATTTTATGTGTGCTCTTACCTGTATTTGTAGTAACGGTTGCAAAATATACACCCGAAGCAAGTTGTTCCATATTAATGTTGTTAGTATTGGCCGCGCTCAGCACTATTCGTCCATTAAAATCAGTAACAGCTATTTCTTTTACAGCTTCAGCAGTTGCAATATTAAGGGTTTTGCTTACAGGGTTAGGATAAACACTAATTTGTTTTGCATTAATTGTGGGAGTGCCTGCAACATCTCCATAAACAAGTTTACCTAATGTTATATTATAAAGATTATTGCCTTGCCTTACATAATTAATATCTCCGTATGTAAGAGAAGGGATTTGCATGTGTGCGCCTGTATAAATAGTGTTATCGCCATGCGCCTTAACATCAATGGCGTTGTTAGTATTTACAGGTCCGGTGGTAATACCCCACTGCGCAATTCCTTCGGCATTGTAAAGTACAACAAACTGCGTTCCTTCTGTTGCAGATGACGTAAGGGTAACATCTGCACCAAATGTTGCTGTACCAAAAAGGGTTCCCCCTACTATTAAATTGCCCTGCGCATCAAAATCGCCGCTCTGTATCTCGTTAAAATTCCCGGGCAAAGAGGTCTTAACCCAGATATTCTGTCCCTCTGGCGAGTACTTAGATATAAAATACCTTGACCCCGATGGCGATACGGTAAGCTGTTCGCTGCCAAAATTTACGGTACCGCAATAGTTGCCCAAGAGGTATATGTTATCATCTGCATCAACCGCTATATCTGAAGCACTGTTTGCACAAGAACTGTTACCGGTTAACATTCCCCATTGTGTGTTACCTTCAGCATTTATTTTTACAAGATAAAAAGCTCCCGAATAAGTATTGTTAAGCATAACATTATCAAACGTCATAGTTGTGTTTGTCCTGCCCGTTAAAAGGAGATTGCCCTGGTGATCTACCTGGAGCTGACTAAGGGTGCTGCGACGTGTATAATCATCCGGGCCATAATAGGTTTTATGCCACACAACATTACCATCGGTATCTAATTTTGCAAGGTATTCATTGTCTGATGTCTGGTTTACCATAGTAAATGAAGTGCCATCAAAGCTAAACGGGTTCCTTGAAGTTACCTGAAAATAAATATTTCCATTTTCATCTACCTTAATCGAATCGGGGAAGGAAAAAGAAGCAGTCTTTAACCACAACATTACCCCTGCTGTGTTAAACTTAGCGATGAAAGTGCCCCGACCGGCATACTGCTGCCCGGCTATTGTCATACCGTTAGTATAGCTTCCCAGTAAATATACATTTCCATCGGCATCAGCCTCCAGCCTCCACAGGGTGTTGCTACCCGCTCCGGTTATCTGACTGGCCCATTGAAACTGACCATCAGCATTAAATTTTATAAAAAAAGAGTCGTCGCTGGACGGGCTTGTATTATAAAACTGGTAGTCGTTATTAATAACATCCGACGTAAAGGTTGACAGCGTATAAACATTGCCCTGCGCGTCAACAGAGAGTACATGATCTGGGTTTCCATAAGATGCTTCTACTCCGGTTACCCACTCCCAATGAGGATTCTGGGCAAATAGAGAGGTAAAAACAACACAAAGTAAGGTGGTGTAAAGTTTTTTCATTGTTGAATTATTTTAAATTCTGCAAATATATAAAACCCTTGCAACAGACCTTTAACATTTACCAATATAAAACACCTCTTTTTTAACAAAATGATTTTGGAGAAATATTCCAATATTTAAGCACATGGACCGTACACTTTTCTACATGCGAATCCCGTCTCTACTATTTTTTAATTGCTTTGCTGATGATATTTTAATTACTAAAACCCATAGTTGGCAGCTACACCAAACACCTGCCTAACCTGAAAGCCTTTATAGGCATTATCATCATATATGGTTTGGAACATCAGGTTGGTGGTAAGGTAACGGTTTATTTTCATTACAATGTTCAGCTGATAGTCTATATCTACATTTTGAGGATCTTCAAGGTAGTTAGAGTACAGGTTCAGTATATTCTCAAAAGTAACATTGGCAATCACATCAAGCTTGTAATATACAGATGCATTAAAACCAAGCTCATAGCGCATCCAGTCACCTTCTTTAACCCCAAAATAAGCTTCATCCGGCAAAGTATATTTACTGTCTACAAAAGTAAATTTAGAAGCTACAGGCGATAGGTTTATTTTAAAATTATCATCGCGCTTATACAACATACCCAAACCTGCATAGAGATAGGCAGGAGAAAGGAAGTTGGTATATTCATCTCTTACTTCAGCTCCGTTCTCGTCTTTAGAATACTGGTAACCTTTTGTAAATTGCGTTTTAAAGTTTACGAACGCCGAATAGAACCACCTGTCTGAAGCTTTTTTGCCCAATACAGAGTTTATCTCTAAACGGTCGTCGGTTTTTTTGGCAAACGAACTGGTTTTGGTCTTTACAATACCGTAGGATGCTATAAGCTTATTATCCCACGTCCAGTCATTTTTTTTATAATTGATATCGTAGTTTAAACCCACATTTCCGGAAATGTTGTTCTCTCCACCTGCAAGCCAGTTGTCAAAAGTAGACTGGTTAAAAAGTAAAGAGGCATTCCCTTTTTTTGTCCACGGACCTATGGTGTCGTTATCGGCTTTTGCAGCGTCGGCATCTTTATTGTCTTGTGCTTTAACTATAAAAGCACTGCTAAGGCATAAAAGGAGCAGTAATTTCTTCATCATAACTATGGGGTTTCTTACAAATATAAATATTGAAGCCGTAAACAGACCTAAATATTACGTTAAAACCTACTTTTTCTTATACAACGGTACCGATGAACAAGCCTCGCCAAACATAATGCTTTTGGCAAACGGGAGTAGTTTTTGTGTTGCCAGCGTATAAGCCTGCTGCGGCACCGGCTTGCGGGAGCAGCCTTTTATAATAACAGGTTTATCAGTATATGGGGTGTAGTCAAGGCTGTCTAAAATTTCCTGATAGATAAGAACATTCAGTTCATCTACAGTACCTTCAACTACCTTTTTTGCCACACCGTTAAGGCTTATGGTTACAAGCATATAGGCCCATGCAGGAACAATAGCATCTGTACTGCAGTGCAGCGCTACATACTTGCCGCTGTATTGTTGCCAATCGTGGTTTTTAAGCGACTCACGGAAATCTTTTTCGCGAAGCACAAAACCTTCCCACAGCCATTGCGATATATCGAGGGCGACACGGCCGCCCTCAGGATAATAATCTTCAAGATCAAAAACCTGAAGTGCGCTGTTAGCCACACGGTTTACTATTTCAAATTCTTCTGTTGCCATTTTATGGTATCGGGTGTTAGGGGTTGGATATTGGGATTAAGCGGTTTGATGTATTTGGGATTATTCGTAAAACACCCAAAACCAAACACCTAAAAACCAAGACCGTAGTGTCTAAAACTCTATTAAAGCATTCCAAGCTCCAGTTTGGCTTCTTCGCTCATAAGGTCGCGCGTCCATGGCGGGTCGAAAGTAATTTCAACCTCTGCTTCGCTTACGCCTTCAATTTTCTTAATTTTTTCTTCAACTTCCAACGGAAGGCTTTCAGCCACCGGGCAGTTGGGCGATGTAAGTGTCATCAATATTTTAACTTCGTTATCGGTATTAACCATTACATCATACACCAATCCAAGTTCATATATATCTACAGGTATTTCAGGGTCGTAAATGGTTTTAAGCACCTTTACGATCTCTTCACCCAGCTGTGCAGTATCAATTTCTTGTTCCATAACTATTTAATTTTTGGCGCTAAAGGCCAGTGCATACATTTTAATTTGTTTTATCATGCTTACCAATCCGTTGGCGCGTGTGGGAGACAAATGCTCTTTCAGCCCTATCTCATCTACAAAATCAGTATTTGCCTCAAGTATCGCTTCAGGCTTTTGATTAGAAAAAACACGAATCATTATGGCAATTAGCCCTTTGGTAAGTATGGCATCGCTATCGGCAGTAAAAACTATGTTGCCATCCTTTTGGTCGGCATGCAACCACACTTTGCTTTGGCAGCCTTTAATAATATTATTTTCGGTTTTATACTGTTCGTCTATAAGTGGCAGAGACTTGCCCAGGTCTATAACATACTGGTAGCGTTCATCCCACTCATCAAACATTGCAAACTCATCTATAATCTCTTCCTGTATTTCCTGTATCTTCATAATTATTGCGGCTCATTAAGGCCCGAAAATTTTATAATTGCATCTACCAAAGGCTTAACTTCTGCAGGTGGGTTGCCGTGGTCAAAAGTATTGGTTTGATAGATAACATCGTCAACTGTAATGGTCACCATTGCTACCAATGCACCATCATACTGGTGTTTAACGCTCGGGGCTTCTATAGATGATAAAGTGCCCGGATCTTTAATGGTTTTATAAGCGTCATATAATGTTTTCCATTCATCGGCGGTAAGTTTCCTGCTCACTGCGTCTTTATTATCCCTGTCTTTAATGGTAACAATGTTATAAGACGATACTATAACTTTTTTGTATGCACCACGTGTTAATGCAGTGTACTCAAACAATACATTTTCGGTTTGCTTTTGCAGCGATACTTCGGGCTCTTTAGCCTTTTTAGTTGATGTACACCCTGCCATTACAGCAAGAAGCACCAGTAATATTAGAATTATTTTTTTCATTTTCAGTGTCCTCACTCCCAGACCCTCTCCACCCGAGGCTTTAGCCGAACTGGCGTAGCAAAAGAGAGGGGAGCAGCTACACACTGCTAAGGAGTCGTTATAAAATTACAAATATTTTTTAACCCAACATGCGCTGTGCTTTAAGCACAGCCGTTACAAGGGCATCTATTTCTTCTTTGGTATTGTAAAATGCAAATGATGCACGAATGGTGCCCGGAATGCAAAAGGCATCCATTATGGGCTGGGTACAATGATGACCCGTACGCACGGCAATGCCCATTTTGTCTACGATAGCCCCAACGTCATACGGGTGTATTCCGTTAAGGTTAAACGATATTACCGATGTTTTTTTCGCAGCCGTGCCCACCAGCGTAAGTCCGTCTATTTCGCTGAGTTTTTGCGTGCCATATTCTAACAGTTCGTGTTCATAAGCCTCTATGTTTGCAAGGCCAACATTGTTTAAATAGTCTACTGCTGTGCCTAATACAATACCACCTTCTATATGTGGCGTGCCTGCTTCAAATTTATGCGGCAGGTCGGCATAGGTGGTTTTGGCAAACGTAACCTCTTTTATCATCTCGCCACCACCCTGATAAGGCGGTAGTTTGTTTAGCCATTCTTCTTTACCATACAATATTCCGGTGCCGGTAGGGCCACACATTTTGTGTCCGCTAAAGGCATAAAAATCGCAGTCTAAAGCCTGTACATCTATGGTTAGGTGCGGTGCTGCCTGTGCACCGTCTATAAATACGGCTGCACCTGCGGCATGTGCTTTATCTATAATGTGCTTTATAGGGTTTATGGTGCCCAGTGCATTGCTTATATGGTTAACAGATACCAGTTTAGTTTTTTCAGAAAGGAGCTTTTCAAATTCTTCAATTATAAGCTCTCCCTTATCGTTCATAGGTATAACGGTAAGGTTTGCTCCAGTACGCTCGCACAGCATTTGCCATGGCACTATGTTGCTGTGGTGTTCCAGTGCGCTAACCATAATTTCGTCGCCCGGCTTTACAAACTTACCAAAACCACTTGCCACAAGGTTAATGCCGTGGGTAGTTCCGCTGGTAAAAAGCACTTCAAACGAATGCTTTGCATTAATGTGCTTTTGTATTTTTTGACGCGAAACCTCATAAGCATCGGTTGCCAGCTGGCTTAACGTGTGCACCCCGCGGTGAATATTGGCGTTTATGGTATTATAATACTCACTAATGGCATCGATAACCACTTTTGGCTTTTGAGATGTTGCCGCATTATCAAAATAAACCAACGGTTTGCCGTTAACGGTTTGGTCGAGTATAGGGAAATCTGCCCTTATGGCCTGTATATCTAACATTTGTATTGTTGCTGTGTTACTAATTGTACTTTGCATAAAGTGTACCATTAAGAAATGCAAAGGTACGCCCTATTTTTTTAAAACGGCTTTTTTAACGGTGCGATTTGTGTAAACGCCTGGCTTTGTAATATATGCAGTGCTTTCTTCTAAAAAGGCCAAAGAAACAACCCGGCATAAAACCTATAATGCTAACTTTGTGCAAATGCCACTATGGCAGCCCGTTATTAAAATGATAGGAGAAGACGTTTTACTTGCTTTTGATGCACGCATTATATCGTTAAAAAAGGGGGAAACTCTTTTTTATGAAGGCGATACTGCGCGCTATTTTTATCAGGTAAAGGTGGGTGAAATTAAAATGAACAATTTTAACGACGAAGGCAAAGAGTTTATTCAGAGCATTTTTACAGCAGGCAACAGTTTTGGCGAGCCACCCTTGTTTATAAATAAACCTTATCCGGCTAATGCGGTTGCCATTACCGATACTCAGGTATATGCCCTTGCCAAAGAGGTGTTTTTTGAGCTGCTTTTGCAAAATCCACAGGTGCATTTAAGCATTACCGAAAACCTAGCACAAAGACTGTACTTTAAATCGGTAATGGCATCTGAGATATCTTCTCAGGAACCTGAACACCGCATACTCAAACTTATTGACTATTTTAAAGAAAATGTAAACAGGCTCAAACCATCGGATAAATATAAAGTAGAACTAACACGCCAGCAAATTGCCGACCTGACAGGCCTGCGGGTCGAAACCGTGATAAGGAGCATTAAAGCACTCGAAAAGAAAGGCCTGCTTATTATTGAAGACCGCAAAGTGTACAGATAAAAATAAGCTAATACTATTTTGAGTAAATTCAGTATTGTTTAATTTTCTTGCAGATTTGCAAAGTTTTATCCTGATTGGTATTCCGGAAAGGCGACTGTAAGTCGCAAAATTCTGCGACTTACAGTCGCCTGGATATAACTATTTACGCATCTCCTACTTTGCGCCTCTGCGCCTTTGCGAGAAAATATTTTGGTCGATTAAAATTTTATAAAAAAGCACAGATTTTTTGATTTTATGATTAGGGTCATAAAGCCCAGGCTTATTGCTAACCTACCTTTGATGGTATAATTATAAAGCATTTAGTCATGAGCACTTATCAAAAATATCAGGAAAGTTACAAACGTGGTCTTATAGGTTTTGCAACCCTTAGCATACTTGGGCAAAGCTGCCTGGGGTCTTTTGCAGCCATGTTTATATTAATGGGCGGAACCAGCCCATTGCAAATGGTACAGTTGTTTTTTGTAACCATATTTTGTATGATCTATAACGGAGCGGTTTTATCTCAGCAAAAAGCAAACGTTTCGTTTACAATACTAACAATTAGCGTTCTAACGAGCCTTCTGTTTATTGCGCTAAACTTTAATGTACTTTTTTAAATCAAACAAAAGGATTTATCTGTTTTTTGCTCTCATAAAAAAACCTCTCATTGTTGTAATGAGAGGTTTTTAAAACAGGCAAAATAGATAAGAAAACCTGTTTTTAAAAAGAACTATGTATAATTGGCGCTAAAAAGTTTTATTTGGTTTTTTTAGCCGGGTCAGCTTTTTTTGCTTCAGCTTTGTCTTCTTTTACGGTAGCTTCGCTTTTAGTCACTGTTGTAGGTTGGGCAGTTGTTGCCTGAGTTGTTGTAGTGGTCGTAGCACTTGTGGCAGCAGGAGTAGCCTCTTTTTTAACTTCGGTTGTTTTTGTAGTTGTTTGTGTTGGTGCCGGAGTAGTAGTTTTAGTTTCCTGTGCAGCTGCTAAAAATCCTGTTAGCATAAGTGCGCTTAAAAGTAACTTTTTCATTGTGTATAGGTTTAAGATTTTCAATTAATTTCTATACCAATTTAAAAGACAACTTTAATGCCCTGTTTTTGAACTTGCTGCAAAATGATTTGATTTCAGTCTTTAAATATTCTGTATATCAGTGTTTTATTATTTTGATTAGGGTAGGAGCTATTTAATTCTGCGCTGTAGAAACCTATTACGTTTTGTAGAAACCTGTAGATTTTTGCTGTAGAAATCTTTTTCCGGCATGCCATAAAAAAACCGGCACAACGACCGGGAAATGTAACGGCAGTGAAAACCGTAATTATTTAATGCTGTCTTTTTTATAAATTGTTATGGTGTCGTTTTTAACGGCAACCGTATCTTTAGGGGCTGTATATTGTTGTACAGTTTTGGCGTGGGCTTTTTCTTCACGCTTTTTTTTCCTGCGCACTTTTCGGGTTTCGGTAATTGTTGTAGTAGTCGAAGCCTTACCAAGGTTTCTTACGTCCGGTTTAAGCGATTCTGTTTTTGGGGTTATAGTGTCCGGCACAGTAGGTACAGGCGAGGTTTGCGCTGCAGCCGTTATGCTTATAAGCACGAACAGGCTAAAAAATAATGTTTTCATAATGGCAACTTTTATAGTTACATACAAAGTTGCCGCCATTAGAAATTAACTGCCAGCTATTTAACGCTACGTATAGATAAAATACTGTTATTATTTCATGGCATTTAGCCTTATGCTGGCTTTTACAAGTGCCAGAGCCCTTATTCTGCCAATTTCAATATCATTATCCTGATGGAAAGTATTTTCGCTAACAAGCTTTACATGTCCTTGTTTATCAGACCTGTGAATGTATTTTACCGAGATGTATTCATCTCCACCCATGTCAATACCAATAAGATACATTTCTCCCCAAAAAATGCCGTTATTAATGTCTTCAATAATTTTATAGAGCACTATATCGCCACTTTTAAGCAACGGATACATACTGTCTCCCTTTACATAAACGGCACCATCGCATTTGGGCAGGTGCGGAATTGAAATATAATCTACAGGCTGCAAATTTTTTACATTGCCAAATAAAGGCACAAGCCCAGCAAAGGCTTCAAGATCATACAGCGGTATTTGTTGGGTCTCTACAGGTTTGTCGGTCTTTAGATTAAAAGTTTGTAGGGTAGGAGTGTCTTTCGCTCCTAATAGCATAGTTCCCTGACCTGTTAAAAGCCAGTGCGGATTAAGGTCGGGGTAAAGTGCCATTATTTTTTCCAACACATTACTGCCTATGCTCTTGCCTTCCTTAACAGCTTTACTGATACTGCCACGGCTTGCCCCAAGGCTGTTCTCGAAAGCATAATAGCTAATGCCCTTTGCCTCTATATATTCGCCTACACGTAAAGAAACCATAGTATTATTAGATTTAATTTTGCAATAGTAAGAAAATAATCTTTTATGCTGCTACTGATCTATCTATCTAAACGCGAAATTTATGGCGTATCTAAAAAATAAAAGCCGCTCTTTGCAGAACGGCTCTTAAAAATATAACCTGATAATTATAAAGAAGCCACTAGATCTCTCCACTCCTGTAGTTCAGGATTGCCCGGCTTGCGCTTGCCAAAAAACTGAACGATGATTTCGCCAAGTTCATTGAATACTTCAATGGCAGTAACATCGCCATCTTCTGTAGGTTTACGCACTACCCACACCTGAGCAATTTTGCTCATGTCAAGGTGCAGGTTAAAATCCGGATCCATAACATTAAACCAGTCGTTGTGCCACATGGTTTTGCGAACACGGCCAGTGTGTATTTGTATGTTGCCACGGTTGCCCACAAATATCATTATTGGCAGTTTACTCTCGGCTGCGCCTTCAAGCATTTTTACAACTACTTCCTTTTCTACTTTTTTAGCAAGGTGTTCGTTAGGAGCAAGACGAAGTGCCTGCGTACGGCTTACGCCAAATTTGCGCAGCATTCCAAAAAACTCATGGGTGTCTTTAAGACCCAACCATGCCGTTTGGAAAGCAGCAACATCAATTTCGCTATCCGGTTTCTCGTCAAGGTTTAAAGGCACTTCTGTAACTGTTTCTTCTGTACCCTGGTCTTCGGCTTTGTATTTTTCAACAAGAGCATCAAATGCAGCAGCATCGCTGTCCGGAGTTAAATATATTTTATGTATTGCAAGGCCGTCTTTACCAAAAAACTGAAGGCTTTTGCGGTCGCCATGCTCGCTTTTTTCTGCTACGGCATAGGCTTTAGCCCAATGGCCAATAAATATACGAAGGTCTATATCTTCGTTTACAAACAGTCCTGCATGCGGGTTGCTAAAGTCCGGGTTAAGATAAACACCTTTGCGCTCGTGTACACACTCTTCGTTGCGGGTTAGCGCCATAACTTTGCCCAGACTCTCTATTTCGCTAAGAATAGCGGTGAACTCCGGTTTAAGTCGCGTAACCGTTTCGCCTGTTTGTGTGGCTAAAAGTTCTGCCTCGCTAACGCCAAGTTTATCGGCAGCATTGCGAATCCTTAAATGCGGGTTCTCGGCTTTAAGCGCATCCCACTGTTGTTTCAGGGTGTTGGTAATCGTACTCATATTTCGATATAAATTAAGTTCCAAAAATAATTAAAGGATTATTATTTACCGGATTAGGGCAAATAGTGCAGGGAAAATTATATACCCTGCTAATGGTTTCTTTAGTAAATACTTTGTCGGGAACATCGTGTGCCACGATCTTTCCTTTTTTTAACAGCATTATCCTGTCGGCAAACTGTGCCGCAAGGTTAAGGTCGTGCAGCACCATAATGGCAGCATTGCCTTTCTCAGTAAAATTTTTAATGGTGTGCAATATGCGGTGCTGGTGCAGCACATCGAGGTTGTTTAAAGGCTCGTCTAAAAAAACCATTTTGTTCTCAACATCGTTGTCTAATTGTGCCAGTACGCGCGCCAAGTGCACACGTTGTTTTTCGCCACCGCTAAGCGAGTTATAGGCGCGGTCTGCAAGCGCAGCAACATCGGTTTCAGCCATGGCCTTTAGCACAACATCTTCGTCTTTTTTTTGTGGTATCGACGAAAAATAAGGGTAACGCCCCATCATGGCTACATCTTTTGCACTAAGCGGAATATCCGGGCTGTTGCTTTGAGAAAATTTTGCCTTGCTGTGTGCCAGTTCTTTATCGCCCCACTCTTTAAAAGCTTTCTTTTTTAAATAAATGGGCTGTTCATGTTTTGCCAGTTCGTTTGCCAAAACACTAAGCAGTGTGCTTTTTCCGGCACCGTTGGGTCCTAAAATAACCAGCAGTTCGCCATAATTTACAGATACGTTTATACCTTCCAGTATGCTGAATTTGCGGTGCGAGTAAGATATGTTTTGCGCTTCTAACATGGCGTTACATGGTATTGCGGTTGCGAATTAGTATTGTAATAAAAATGGGCGCGCCCATAAAGGCAGTAAGCACACCAATGGGTATTTCGCTTGGCGGTGCTATGGTTCTGCTAATGGTGTCTGCCACTAACAGCAAAATACTGCCATATACTGCACTAAGCGGCAGTATATAATGATAGTTTGACTTAAATATAAGCCTCAGTATATAAGGCACAATAAGCCCCATAAATGTTATGGTTCCGGCAAAGGCAACACTTGTGCCCACCATTAGCGCTGTTAACAGTATTATTTGTTTTTTTACACGCTCTACCGGAATACCAAGGTGTTGTGCGTCGGTTTCGCCAAGCATCATGGCGTTCAAGGCTTTACCTTTGTTAATTATAAAAAAGAACGACACGGCAATTACCGTTGCTAAGATACCGTTTTTAATCCAAGTGGCACCACCAAGGCTGCCCATGTTCCAAAAGGTAAGGTCGCGCAGCTCTTCGTCTTTACTAAAATATATCAGCAAACCCATTACGGAAAAACCCATAGCTGTTATGGCAACACCGCTAAGGAGCATCATTACCACATTGGTGCGCCCGTTAATGGTGGATATCCGGTAAACGAGTATCATAGTTAATAATGCACCAATAAATGCCATAAAGCTTAAGAGCGAATAATGCAGCACCTGCGGTATGTAGGGTTTTATAAAAGACCCTAAAACTATTGTTATAGCGGCAAATAACGATGACCCTGCGGTTATGCCTATCAAATCGGGTGTGGCAAGCGGGTTGCGGAACATTCCCTGCAGGCACGTGCCCGAAACTGCAAGTGCGCTTCCTATCAGGATGCCCATAACAATGCGGGGCAGGCGCAGGTCTAACAACACAAAGCGTTCGGCGGCACCTATACTGCCGTCGTTATTAATAATGCCTTTAAAGACATCGATAATTGAATGTTTTTCAAACTCATATACCCCCATATACAGCGATATTACTGCCAGCACAGCCAGCAGTAATACACTAAAGAAGATATAAACCGGTAACCTGTTTTGCATTATTTGCTCAGCAGGCCATTAAGTTGTGTAGCAGCTTCGCCAACACGTGGACCAAAGCCCGACAGCAAGCCGCCGTCCATAGCTATAATTTTTTTGTTTTTACCTGCGTTTGTTTTATCTACACCAGGAATTTTAAGAACACCATCTATACCGCCAAGACTTTCAAGACCTGAGTCAAACATCAATATTACATCAGGATTTCCTTTAATAAGAGCTTCCGGAGTTAAAGGTTTAAAATCTGCAAAGTCAGTAACGGCATTTTTACCACCTGCAAGCTCAATGGTTTTTTCAACCGGGGTGCCTGTACCGCTAACCATTAGCATGTTTGCACCACGTGCATAGATAAATAATACTTTTGGAGCAGTTGCAATTGGCTTAACGTTTTTAAGGTCGGCATCTATTTTAGAAGTAAGTGCTGAATAATCTTTATGTTCAAGCACGCCTGCTACATCAGCAATAAGTTTTTTAGCACCATCCGGAGTAAATTCCTGTGTAAAGATCTCAGCCTTAACACCCGATTTTTTGATTTTTTCTACAAGTTCAGGGCTTAGTTCTTTATCTGTACCTACAATAAGCGTTGGGTTTAGCGCCATAATGCCTTCTATAGATATTGTACGTACATGCCCAAGATCTTTAGCAGTGGCTTTTACACTTTCAGGATAAGTGCTCGTAACGTCTACACCAACAAGTTCTTTTTCGTGGCCAAGGGCTGCAATAACTTCGGTTACGGCACCGTTAAGCGATACAATTTTGTGGGTTGCGGCAGGTGCTGCCAGGGTGTCTTTGGTTTCGACAGTTGTAGTTTCTGTAGTGGTTTCTTTTTTACATGAAATGGCCGATAATACTACAAAAGTAAGGGCAAGTAATGTGTTTATTTTTTTCATTAGAAATTGGTTGTTGTTTGTAATCAATCTAAATAATGGCAAAGCTATTCATTTTATTTAGAACCGAAAAAAATAAGATGATAAAAAATGGTCAATTAACAGTTGGGAGTAGCTAAAGGTAATGAGAACCGTAATTCTGTAATAAAAAAAAGCAGCACTTTTAAGTGCTGCTCAGTGGCTAATGTATGTTTTTAAACCGGGTATTAGTTGGTTTTCATATAAACGTTATCTTCTTTGTTTACATCGGCCATAGTCTCGGTAGGATCTATAACTAGAACTTTGATAGCCGACTTTGGTTTGTTCAGCACAAACTCATAAGTAGGGTGTGCCCAGTCCCAATCTTTAAGAACGTTTCTTTTAAGCGACGGATAAGGATTATCTTTAACATAATGCATCATCGTTAACGGAATATAAAAGCTTTCCTGTGTTCCGTCGTCATAAACTACAATAAGGTCTAAAGGCATTGGCATGCGTCCTATGCGTTCTAAAGTAACTTTTGTTGTGTTACCTTCTTCTTTAAGTTCTTTAATGCTATAATCAATTGTATTGGTGGTTTGGCACCAGTCGATCAAATACCAGTCCAGCTCGGCACCACTCACTTTTTCGGCTGTACGCTTAATATCATTTGGTGTTGGGTGTGTAAACTTATAATCGGCATAATAGCGTTTAAGAGTTTCATTCAGCTTTTGCTGACCTATAACATATCCCAGTTGCGAAAGGAATATTTCTCCCTTACTATAAGCCGAAATGCTGTATAGCATGTTTTGGTCATAACGGTCGGCATGGGTTGTAAGCGGCTGCTCTTTGCCTGTTTTAACCATATAAAAATAATTGTCATAAGCTCCTTTAAACGGACTTTCCGGCTGTTCGCCCTCTTTTACTTTTGCAGGCAGTACGGTTTCCATAGCAAGGTCGCTAATATAGCTGGTAAACCCTTCGTCCATCCACTCGTGTTTACTCTCGTTGCTTGCCAAAATGTGCTGAAACCATGAGTGGGCAAACTCGTGTGCCGTAACGCCAACAAGACTTCCGTAGCTGCGGTTGCCTGTAATAAGCGTACACATTGCATATTCCATACCACCATCGCCACCCTGCACCACGCTGTATTGCTTGTATGGATACTGGCCAACGTTTTTGTTATAGAACTCTAACAGTTCGGCCGTTTTAGGCTGCATTTTTTTCCAGTTCTCTTTAAACTCCGGATTGTTCTTGTAAAAAAAGTGAAGCTCTACATTGTTGGCTCCCATTATTTTATCATGAATATACTCAGGATCGGCCCCCCAGGCAAAGTCATGCACGTTTGGAGCAACAAAATGCCATGTAAGGGTTTTGGCCTTTTTAGGGGTGTTTACTTTTACACCTTCATCTTCATAGCCTTTACCAATTTCGTTTTTGTTTTCAAGGTATCCGCTGCCTCCAATGGTATAGCTTTTATCTATAGTGATCTTAACATCAAAGTCGCCCCACACACCATGAAACTCACGGCCTATGTAAGGATCTGCATGCCAGCCCTCAAAATCATATTCGGCAATTTTCGGGTACCACTGTGTCATGCTCAGTGCCACGCCCTCTTCGCTGTTGCGACCGCTGCGACGCACCTGTAAAGGTACCTGAGCATCAAAATCGAGTGTAAATGTGGTCGACTTACCGGGCAATAAAGGCTTGACAAGATCTACCACCAGTACCGTTTCTTTTGTAGTGGCTTTGGCAGTTGCTCCATCCTGCTTAAAGTTGGTTATGTTTAAATATCCCTGCTCATTTGGTTTAAGGGTAGATATACGGCTTTCTTTAACGGTATTATTGCCCGATTTAAAGCTTTTAACCATGCGTTTATCCGGGTCGCTAATGGCCTGAAGGCGTGCATCCATCTCACTGTTGGGCTGAAACGCATTATTGTATAAATGGTAATACACACGGCGAAGCGTATCAGGAGAATTGTTGGTGTACACCAGCTCCTGTTTACCTGTATATTTAAAGGTTTTAACGTCCATTGCCACGTCCATTTTATAATCAACGTGCTGTTGCCAGTAACCCGCATTGGGATTTTTTTGCGCAAAAAGGCCGGATGCCGATAGTAGCGCCAGTGCGATAAATGTTCTCATGGGTTAAAAATAAAAAAAAGTCTTAAAGTTGAAAAGTCTTAAAGTCGAAAGTTTGGTAGTTTTTCACGACTTGTCATCGCGAGGCACGAAGCGATCTGTTTTTTAAAATGATATGACAAGATTGTCTTGACCTTAAAATTACTGTTGTGTGTTCTTCAAAACCGGATGAAAGGGTAACAATGCTTATAGATCGTTTTGTGTCTCGCGATGACATGCCCTGAAAAATTAAAGAAAACAAAAACCCCTAACTACATCAGTAATTAGGGGTTTTAAGTATTTAAAAGCTATAACTTATTACTGCCTTGACATTTTATCGGCAAGGATAATAGCATTGTACGCGTTTACTATTTTACCTGAACGAGACACGTCTGAGAATGAACGCGTAGTGTTAGGGTCTCCGCCAAGAACTACATCAAATGTAACAGGAAGACCAGACTCCATAATGATCTGTTTTACCTGAGCAGCCTTAAGTTTAGGATAGTAAGCACGGATAAGTGCTGCTACACCTGCTGCATTAGGCGATGCCATAGACGTTCCCTGCAGGAATGAATAAGTGTCGTTAGGTGTTGTTGCATAAATGCGAACACCCGGAGAGAATACGTCTACTTTTGTTTTACCGTAGTTAGAAAAATCGGCAACCAGCTCAGCATCATAGTTGTAGCTTATAGCACCAATGGTAAGCACGTTGTTAGTATATTCTGTAAGTGTGTTTTTGTCGTCGTTAGGATAACGCTCAGATTTGTCTGCGTCAAGGTCTGTACCTTCGTTACCGGCAGCAAATACAACAAGTACGTCTTTTTCGCCTGCATATTTAAGGGCATCATAAACCCAGTCGCTGTGTGTAGAGTAGTATTTACCAAAACTACCGTTGATTACTTTAGCACCATTGTCTACAGCATAACGAATAGCCATTGCCACATCTTTGTCATACTCGTCACCATCCGGCACGGCACGCACACACATAATTTCTACATGTTCTGTAGCAACACCATCGCCACCAAGGTTGTTGCCCCTGCCTTGAGCAATAATACCGGCAACGTGTGTTCCGTGTTTGGCACCTTCTTTTTCAGGTCCAATTACGTTGTTGTTACCATAGCTTTTTTTGCTAAAGTCGTCTGGGTTATCGTTTAATACCTTACGGCCGTCAAACTCTTTGTTAAGGTGGTATTTAAGCTGGCTGTCGTAATGGTCTACACCGCCTTTTATCTGGTCCATAAGCTCTTTGCGCGATACATTGCTAAGTATCTGTACAAAACGGCCACGAATGGCGTTAAGCATTTGGTCATCAGTTTTAAGAGCTTCAAGATCGGCAGCAGTATAATCCTGTTTGCCTGTTTTTTCCTGGAACGATTTATCGGCTTTCAATATAAAATCCATCTGTTGCTTTCCGGCTTTTGCCTGCGCAATTTCAGAGTCATATTCTGCTAAAGCTTTTTTGTAGGTTTCGCTGCCGTCATCTCCTTTTTTAAGGATGCGCACAAACTCCATATTTTCGTGTTCTATATCGCCAAGAAAGTTCCAGCCGTGCACGTCGTCTATATAACCGTTGTTATCGTCGTCTATGCCGTTGCCTGCAATTTCTTTAGGGTTGTTCCATATTACCCCCTGTAAGTCAGGGTGCTCAATATCTACACCACTGTCTATTACGCCTACAAGAACTTTAGTGCTTTTGCGGTCTTTTAGAAGTTCATAAACGCGGTCTACGCTCATTCCCGGAATAGTATCTTTTAAAAGGTCAAGGTCGCTCCAGCGTTTTTCCTGAACTTCTGTAAGTTCGGCTTTTTTAGCAGTTATTGGGGTTGTAATAGCCAAAGGCTCTGCTGTTATCTTTTTTGCGCCGCAGCTTGCAAGGAACAAAGCCAATGCAGCAGAAAGGTAAATGGATTTAAATTTCATTAGTTAATTAAATTACTTTTTGTAGAAAATTAGTCTAAAGTATGTTCTATTTGTTACACAAATGTACACATTAACATTACATTAATATATCATTCGCTTTAAAAACTTCTTTTAGCCGCACTCCTTTTTCGGTATGTTGAAGGGTAATTATCTCGTGGTGCGCATCGTGTCCTAAAAAGATGTAATGACCATTATCGGCAGCGTTGTTTAAAAACCGGGCTTTTTCTTCAATAGTTATAAGCGGACGTGTATCATAGCCCATTACATACGGCAGCGGAATATGCCCTGTAGTTGGCAGCATATCTGCCGCAAAAATTATGGTTTTGCCTTTATATTCTATTTGCGGAAGCATTTGTTTTTCGGTATGCCCATCGGCAAAAATAATCCCAAACCCAAGTTCACTTTTTTCCAGGAAATCAGCTTCAGGGCGGTTTACAAATTTTAACTGGCCGCTTTCCTGCATAGGCAAAATATTTTCAGATAAAAAAGATGCCTTTTCTCTCGCATTGGGTTTTGTTGCCCATTGCCAATGATTATCATTGGTCCAGAAGTGTGCGTTTTTAAAAGCAGGTTCATAGCCTGTATGGTCTTTATTCCACTGTATGGCACCACCCACGTGGTCAAAATGCAGGTGTGTTAAAAAAACATCAGTAACATCATCGCGATTAAAACCGTGCTCTGCCAGCGATTTATCTATGTTGTGGTCTCCCCAAAGAGAATAGTATCCAAAAAACTTATCGCCCTGTTTGTTGCCCATACCTGTGTCTATAAGTATAAGACGATTGCCATCTTCAACCAACAGGCAGCGTGCGGCCATATCTATTAGGTTATTGCTGTCGGCGGGGTTGGTTTTGTTCCAAATGGTTTTGGGCACTACGCCAAACATTGCACCGCCATCCAGCTTAAAGTTGCCGCTTTCTACAGAGTATAATTTCATTTTTATTAAATTTTCAATGTAATAATATGCTAATGTAGCAATTAATTCAATTCTTTAATATAAAAATCAATCAATCTGTAAATTAATGCAGAGCAATAATTGGGGTATTGGTAAACTTAAGAATTGCTACACTAATTGATTAAATTTTGGTAATAACCAACTCTACACGGCGATCATATTCAGTGCCTTTGCCTAACGATTTGGTGTTGCCATAACCCTTATAGGTCATGCGTTTGGCCTCTATTTTTTTAGTAAGGAAAAATTTGTATACCGTTTTAGCACGGTTTATGCTCAATTCTCTTTTCTTGGTGCCTTTATCTATGGCCTCTTTTTGGAAAGTAGGTGTGCAGCATATGTGCCCCTGTATTTCAAAATTAAGATTTTTGTGTTTTTTAAGCAGCTTGGCTATTTTTTCGAGTTCCAGGCGCGATTTACCCGTTAGCTGGCTGCTGCCGCGTTCAAAAAGTATATTTTCCAAATACACCCTGTCGCCCACAATCAGGTCGCCTTTAACTTTGTTGTACATGCCCGGTTCCATTTTTACAGGTGGGGCAGGCTTAAAGTTAACTACAACGTCTACACGGCGGTTTTTAGAACGGGCTTCGCTTTTGTTGTCTATATCTTCTTCCAGCAAAATGCGGCCTTTGCCTTCTATGGTAATAATGATCTTGTTTTTTACACCCTTTTTAGTAAGTGCGTCTCTAATGGTGCCTGCCCTGTTATTGCTGAGCTTGTAGTTGTATGCATCTTTGCCACGATCATCAGTATAACCATAAATTTGTATGGTTTCTATGCGTGTGGTATCTATTGCTTTTACAAACGCTACTAAATTATCTCCCTGTTTACTGTCGAGGTTGTATTTGTCGAATTCAAAATAAACCGAAAAAACAGTTTCTTCCTGAGCCCACAGTGCAACAGGCATCATAAACAGCAAAATATAAAGCAGTCGTTTCATTTTTAAAATTTATATATGGGATTGATGGGGGTCATCTATCCTGTTCAGGTTAATATCTTCCGGCGGATGTATTACAATTGGGTACTGCTCTACCTTAACAGAACTGCTGTCGAGGCCAAAGGCACGTCCTTCACTAAGGCTCACCTTTTTAAGCAGGAAGTAAATATCTAAAATAATTCGTTCATACCAAGGCAATTCGTTGTCATAAGACATAAATTTTTCTATGAGTACAAATTTAAAGTCGCCAATAACGTTATTTCGGTTAAGCGATTCATATCGGCTGGTAATATCTACCTCTCCTTTTTTAACCATATCGCGCACTACCTGTTTAAACATAAGATTAATGCGGGGCTGTACCCTAAAGCCAAGATAAAAATCTACACGAATAACATCGTCCTTCATAATTTCCCTAACACGATAATCCATGCTGTAAGGTTCGTCTACCACATTTACATGCACAAACCAGTAAATATCGGCTCGTTTAGGCCTTTTTTGGAGAATGGAATATATAATTTTAGATTCTATTTCGTCTCCTAAATGGGCATTGGTCATATACACCAGGTGGGTTGCATATTTAGGTATCGAAGTATCGTTGCTAAGTTCGGCCAAAACATTTTTGTAATTTTCGATCTTAGTAAACTCAGTATATTCGCTGCGAATGCGTTTTGCAGTAAACCATACACCCATTATTATGGCCAATAGTCCGGCTATTATGAGCGATACATAGCCTCCGTGGTGAAACTTGCTCATGTTTGCCACAAGGAAAGAAAACTCTATGGCAAAGTAGACCGCTATAACACTAAGTATAAATATTGGGTTATAGCGTTTCATGACCATATAATAGCCCAAAAGGGTAGTGGTCATTATCATACACAATACAATGGCAAGACCATATGCCGCCTCCATATTGCCCGATTCTTCAAAGTGCAGTACTATAAACACGCAGCCCCAAAACAGCATCCAGTTTATAGACGGAATGTATATTTGCCCCCTTAGTTCGGTTGGGAATTTAATAGAAACTTTTGGCCACAGGTTAAGCCTCATGGCCTCGCTTATAAGGGTAAACGAACCGCTTATTAATGCCTGAGATGCAATTACTGCTGCAGCCGTTGCAATGGCTATACCAAACGGCAGGAACCAGTCCGGCATTAGCAGGTAGAACGGGTTGCCCGGCATGTCAGGATTTCCGCTAAGTGTAGTAAGTGTTTTGCCGCTGTGCTCTATTAAATAAACACCCTGCCCAAAATAGTTGAGCATAAGCATACTTTTTACAAATATCCAGCTTACACGAATATTGCTGCGCCCGCAATGCCCCATGTCGCTATATAACGCCTCGGCACCTGTGGTACATAAAAACACAAAGCCAAGCACATAAAAGCCGTCATGGTGTACACTCAATAAATGTATAGCATAGTATGGGTTAAGCGCCTTTAAAACAGTAATGTTGTGCAGCATAGGTATAATGCCCAGCACACCCAGCATGCCAAACCAAAGCAGCATCATAGGGCCAAAGAACTTGCCAATAAACGATGTGCCGAACCTTTGTATGGCAAAAAGGACGAATAAAATGCCTATTACAATAGGCACTGTATTTATGGTTGGGTTGTAAATTTTTAAACCTTCGATGGCAGATGATACCGAGATGGGTGGGGTAATAATACCGTCGGCAAGCAGGGCACTGCCGCCTATTATTGCCGGAAGTATAAGGCCTTTTTTCTTGAGCCTTTTTACAAGGGTATATAAAGAAAATATACCTCCCTCGCCCTTATTATCTGCCTGGAGCGTAAGGATTACATATTTAAATGTGGTTTGCAATGTAAGGGTCCAGAAGATGCAGGAGAGGGCGCCCAGCACTACTTCTTCTTCTATGGGCACAGTACCCATTATGGCTTTCATTACATAAAGGGGAGAAGTACCAATATCCCCATAGATAATACCAAGGGTTACCAGCAGGCCACCCATTGTTAACCTGTTCAGGTGTTTGTGACTTGTACTCACGTAGCAATAAATTAAAGAACAAATGTACAAGATTTTATATCAACCTCCATTGCTAATGCCTAATATTTAATGTGGTAACAATACAGGTGTTATTTTTACACTATTTTGCGATTTATGCTTCTTAACAATGTTTAGTTTAACAATTTGGTGGGTTTTGGGTTAATGATGAATAACCTACCATAGGCTTTTTAAAGCATGAATATTGTATTCATAGCCTAAAAATTAACAATTACAGCCAGCTAAGCAGCAATATGGCAGGAATAAAATAAATAACAATAGTACGGGCACCATCATAATCTTTAGCAAGGCGCTGGCCTAACAATAAGAAAAGAAGTGTTAGACATGATAGGATTCCTGAAAGGAACGCAAAATCAAGCCCGTCGTTTACAACAATCTGTACAATGCCTATAACCGAAAAAGCACCGCTTAAAACTTCAAGTATGAGTATTAGTAGCAGTGACTGCGGCACCATATTTTTTATAGGAGTATTGGCAAAATGGCTTTTTAGCCAGTTTATATTGCCTTTCCAGTCCATTATTTTGTCGTAACCCGACTGTATAAAAGTAATGGCAAAAAACAATAAAGTAATAATTACAACAGGTTGCATATTAGGTATCATAATATTATTTTTTATGGATTAATCGTGTAAGTTTTATAGACAGATCGGTTAAAATAATCTTGGCATTGCCATTGCGCTCTATATGATACAGGGCATCGCTAAGCTCTTTAAAAATATCGTGAATGTTGCTGCCGTTTACAAAAGGCGCAAAATTTTCGAGTTTAAATTTATCTACCGCAGGTTCCATGTACACAAGGTCTTTGGCGTTGTAGTTAATCAACAGTGCCTGACGGAACATTTCTATACAAAAGTTTAAAAACTGTTTTTGCGCCTCACGGCCTATTCCTGCAATCTGCTCACTCCATGCAATAAGGTCGTGTATGGCAGCAGCATTGCCTTTTGCCCTAAAGGCCGCGCGAACCCATTGTACAAACCACTCTTCAAAAGGCAGTTCGTCGTTGGTTTTGTGTAAAAGGTGCAGCGCACGGTTGTAGTTGCCCTGTGCCTGATGCGCCATTTTGCGTGCCGCATTGTCTACCATATTGTTACGGTTTACCAATGCATCGGCAATTACTTTTTCGGGCAGGGCATTAAAATGGAGTACCTGGCAACGGGATAATATAGTTTGCAAAATATCATCCTCGCTTTCGGCAATGAGCAGAAAAACCGTCTTTTGCGGCGGTTCCTCCAGTAGTTTCAGCAATTTGTTGGCTGTGGCAGTGTTCATCCTGTCGGCCATCCAGATAATCATTACCTTATATCCGCCCTCATAAGCCTTTAAAGAAAGCGATTTCACAATTTCGGTGGCTTCGTCTACACCAATCTGGCCCTGCTTGTTGGCAATATCTATTTTTTTGTACCAGTCAAAAAGGCTGCCGTAGGGTGTTTCCTGAACAAATTCGCGCCAGTGTTTTAAAAAGTTGGCACTCACGGGATGGCTTTTCACCTCGCTGTTTGCTGCTACCGGAAACACAAAGTGCAGATCGGGGTGCGACAGGCTGCGGAATTTTAGGTTGCAGGCATCGTTGCCTCCGGTGTTCTCGGCATTAACGTTGCTGCACAAAATATATTGGGCATAGGCAATAGCCATGGGCAAGGTGCCACAACCCTCGGGGCCTATAAACAGCTGGGCATGAGGTATGCGGCCGCTGCCTGCACTGGTGGCTAAATGGCTTTTAATGTGGTCCTGACCTAAAATTTCTGAGAAAAGCATAGGGCAAAGATAGTAAAGTTACTGAGTTGCGGGGTAACAAAGATGCTGAGTGCCTGTTGAGAACTTTTTGATTGCTTTCTTTAGGTACTGTCTTTGCAAGGAGGCCCGACGAAGCAATCTGTTAACCTTAATAGAGATTTTTCGACTTCGCTGCGCTACGTTCAAAATGGAACAACACTGTTAACCTGCAAGGTCTTTTTTTGACCTTGTAGGTTTAATTATCACTATAAAATTAGATTGCTTCGTCGTTCCAAAGACAGTGTATGAAAACAATCACCTTTTCGGCAAGGCTGCTACCTTAACCGAATACACAGGCAATTTGTTGTCTTCGTTACGGATAGCTACATAATACCATCCTCTATCCGGAACATCTATGGTAAAAACCTCGCCTGTTTTATGGCTTTTAACCGCTTCGGTAAACTGTGGTACAATTCCTCTTTCCGAAAACGAGTAAAAGTCGGCACTTGGGTTGCCATCAGTGTTGTATTCTTTTATCAGGTCTTTAAATGCTATTCCTGATTGATGTTTTTTAAATATCTGTTCTCTTTTTTCTTTAATTTCTTCCTCAGATAGTTTCTTTGCATCCATAAAAATATAGCCTACACAAAATTGGGCATCGGGGTGTATCCTTGTAATCTGCATTAATTTTCCGTTACTTTCTATAAGTTCCCGTTCCCTATGCCCTTTAAGGACCTCATAAAGAGGTTGTTTCTCGCATATTCCCAATATCTCGGTTTTGTTGTTTTTGAAATATTCTTTCGCCTCCTCCTGAGTCATAGGGGCAGACTGCGAAAAACCAAGCAGCGGCAGGAGAACAAATAATAGTAAGTATTTCATTTTTTTATATTTAAGACTTGTGTAAAAATAAGTTTTTTGCAACAAATGCCAATTCGGTACAATACCAAGCGCAATTCGCAACCGTTTGCGTTTGCAGTTCTCCTGAAATCTCATTACAAAATTTTTCCGTTTCATGTAAAATTAGAAACTTTAACATGAGGTTAAAATGCTGTAAAACAAAATGATACATGTTGTTTAAAAATGTTTGTCAACATTTTTTTAGCTAATTATTAACAAAAAAAGCTATATTTGCCTTTCAACAATTTTTAAACAAACGCCAAAACAACTTATGAAAACTTTTTCGGAAATTAATTTTAAAGATAAAAAAGCAGTTATTCGTGTAGATTTCAATGTTCCACTGGACGAAAACTTTAACGTAACTGATGCCAACAGGATCGAGGCTGCTAAACCAACTATCGATAAAATTCTGAAAGACGGCGGAAGCGTTATCCTAATGAGCCACCTTGGACGTCCAAAAGGTAAAGAGGAAAAATATTCACTTAAGCACATTGTTGCAAAAGTGAGCGAATTGCTTGGCGTTGCCGTTAAGTTTGTTGAAGACAGTATTGGCGAAGAAGTTGAGAAAGCGGCTGCCGACCTTAAAGCAGGCGAAGTATTGCTTTTAGAAAACCTTCGTTTTTATAAAGAAGAAGAAGCAGGAGATGAGGCTTTTGCCGAAAAACTGGCTAAACTGGGCGATGTTTATGTTAACGATGCCTTTGGTACGGCACACCGTGCACATGCCTCTACTACAATTATTGCAAAATTTTTCCCTGAAGATAAAGTTTTTGGCGAGCTTCTTGCTAAGGAGATCGATAGCTTAGATAAAGTTCTTAAAAATAGCGAGAAACCGGTAACGGCTGTTTTGGGTGGTAGTAAAGTATCGTCTAAAATTACAGTTATCGAAAATATTCTTGATAAAGTAGATAACCTTATCCTTGGTGGCGGTATGACGTTTACGTTTGCTAAAGCCCAAGGCGGCAAAGTGGGTAACTCTATTTGCGAGGATGATAAACTTGACCTTGCTCTTGACATACTTAAAAAAGCGGAAGCCAACAATGTTAAGGTTTACATTCCTGTAGATGTTGTGGCTGCCGATGGTTTTAAAAACGACGCAAACACTCAGGTGGTTGATGTTAAGGCTATTCCTGACGGATGGGAAGGTCTTGACGCAGGTCCAAAATCGTTAGAGATATTTAAGGATGTTATATTAAACTCTAAAACCATTCTTTGGAATGGCCCTCTTGGAGTTTTTGAAATGGAAACGTTTGCTAAAGGCACTATTGCCCTTGGCGAATATATAGCCGAAGCTACAGATAAAGGCGCTTTCTCTCTTGTGGGTGGTGGCGACAGTGTGGCTGCGGTAAAACAATTTGGCCTTGAGCCAAAAATGAGCTATGTATCTACCGGAGGTGGTGCTATGCTGGAAATGCTTGAAGGAAAAACACTGCCCGGTATTGCTGCAATACAGGAGGCGTAGTGTTAAAGTTTACAATACATTACAATTTTTAAAGTTATACGTAACATTGTTGCTTTGCAATACGTTATAATTTAAGGAGTAAATTATGAATAAAAAAAGAACATTGTCATTTATTGCCGCATTGGTCTCTGTTGCCGGGTTTGCACAGGACAGCCTGCAGGCCGATGCTGCTATCGTAAAGCCGGAAGTTAAATTATCGTTCCTTGATTCTATAAAGTCTACGTTTGTACACCATGAAGAGATGGCCTGTATAGACAGTCTTTGGATGGAGGAAATGGCCAATACAGACCTGTTTGAAAATATGCAGGACGACCTTAAAAGGATCAATCCTGATGAAGATGTTGACTTTAGCCTTAGTACTGAATTGCTTAAAGAAAGGCTTGCCGCGCTTGATGCAAAGTCGCCTTTCAATATTGAGTACAGCAAAGGTTTGGAGAACATCATAAAATCATACCTTAAAAACAGGCCAAGGTCTTACGAAAGGTTAATGGCAATTTCAGAATATTATTTCCCAATGTTCGAAGAGCATCTTGCCAAGTATAACGTTCCTTTAGAAATTAAATACCTTGCCGTAATTGAGTCGGCACTAAACCCAAGAGCCAAATCAAGGGTAGGTGCTACAGGTCTATGGCAGTTTATGTACCCAACAGGCAAGCAATACAACCTTGAGGTTAACAGCTATGTAGACGAAAGGAGCGACCCTCTTAAAGCTACCGAGGCTGCATGCCAGTATCTTACAAGCCTTTATAATATTTTTGGCGACTGGGATTTGGTTTTAGCATCATACAACGCGGGTCCGGGTAATGTTACTAAAGCAATACGCCGTTCAGGAACTTACAGGAACTACTGGAATATCCGTAAAAACCTGCCTAAGGAAACACAAGCCTATAACCCAACGTTCCTGGCTACGATGTATATTTATGAATATGCAAAGGAGCACGGCATACAGGGTAAAAAAGCTCCGTTGACTTATTTTGAGACTGATACTATTATGGTTAAGCGCCAAATGTCGTTCAGGCAGCTGGCAAGTGTTTTAGATGTTCCGGTTAAACAGCTTCAGTTCCTTAACCCTATTTACAAGCTTGATGTTATTCCGTACACAAAAGACAAGGCACATTATCTTAGGCTGCCTAAAAACAAAATAGCATTGTTTACAAGCAACGAAAAGGGTATTTATGCTTACATTGATTATGAAGACAGCAAACGCGAAAGGCCAAACTTTAGCGTAACACCAAATAGGAGAGAGGCTATAGCTTCTAACTACACTAAGCCTTCATATAAAAAGAATACAAGTGTTGCCACTAAAACACAAACACACCTTGTAAAGCGTGGTGATAACTTGGGTGAGATTGCAGGTAAATATGGTGTTAGTATTGCTGATCTTAGAAAGTGGAATAAAATTAAGGGCAACAATATCATGGCAGGGCAAAAAATAAAGATCGTTAAAACTACTACGGTTAAAGTACCTGTTATTGATGATGAACCCGAAGAGGCAATTGCTGCTAACGATGCTAAACAACCTGAATCTAAAACAGGGGCTCAGTCTAAGCAGGATGCTTTAGCTTTTGCTGAGGCAGGAGATTGCGATGACAATGCTGCTGACAGTAAGCCTGCAATTGCATCGGCAGTAAAACGCCAGCGCACTACAACCTATGAGGAAGCAAGGCTTTATATTGTTCAAAAAGGCGACTCACTATTTAGCATTGCCAGGAAACACCCTGGTGTTACGGTAGAGAACCTAAAAAAATGGAACGAAATTAAAGGCGAGAGCATACAGCCCGGAATGAAACTGAAAGTGGGCGACGTAAACTAATAATGTTTTATACTTATCCTATAATGAAAAGGGTGCAGCAAATAATGGCTTTGGTGGCAATTGTTTGTTGCACCCTTTGCTGTAGCAATAAAGACGATGTAGCATCATCTGAAGGGGAAATAAACGAGATTTCCATAATCATTAGTGATGTGCTTTGGAATGGCGAGGTGGGCGACAGCCTGCGAAAAAAACTTGCCGCCCCGGTAGACGGCCTCACAATGGAAGAGCCTATTTTTACGATAAACCAATATCATAGCCAGTCTTTTGGAGGAAGCCTCAAACGTGGGCGCAATATTATTTTTGTAGAAAAAGGCGAAGAAAAAGACTTCGATTTTAAACAGGATAGAACCTGCGCACCTCAAAATACTTTTACAATTAGTGGTAAAAATACTGCTGAACTGTTGCAGATAATACAAATGCATGCAGATGAAATAATCAGGACCATAAGGCAAACTGAAATTGCAGTAAACCAATACCGCAATGAAAAGGCGGGGCTTATGGACGATTCTAAGTTCAGGCAAAAATATGGTATATCTATAAAAATGCCTTTGGCCTATAATGCGGTTTTAAAGGACGATAATTTTATATGGCTAAAAAAGGAGATTCCGGGAGGCAACACCAATATGCTGCTTTACCGCGTTCCTTTTGCAACAGTAGAGCACAACAAGGATATTATAAATAATATCATTAAAATGCGCGATTCTATAGGTATTAAATATATTCATGGCAAAGACCCGGACACCTATATGGTTACCGAGGAAGCCTATTCGCCTTATGTATTCATGACCAGTTTTAAAGAAAAGCATGCTTTTGAAATGCGTGGCAACTGGGAAATGAAGAATGATTTTATGAATGGCCCATTTGTAAATTATGCCATTCGCGACGATAAGAACAAATACTACTTAATAATTGAGGGTTTTATTTACAGCCCATCATCTCCAAAGCGCGATCTTATTGTAGAGCTTGAATCTATAATCAAGTCGGTTAAATTTATATGATAGAATTCCAAATAAAGCCTTTTAACGGGCTTTCTGTGCCAGAACTATACAGAGTGTTGCAATTGCGAAGCGATGTGTTTATAGTAGAGCAAAATTGCCCTTACCCCGATGTTGACGGTAAGGATGAAAAAGCTCTGCACCTTCTTGGTGTTTTTGAAGGCACCATTGTAGCCTATGCACGTCTTTTTGCCCCGGGATATTATTTTGATAATGCTTCTATTGGCCGTGTGGTGATAGATGCATATTATCGTGACCGCAAATGGGGACACGATCTTCTAAAGGCTGCTATTGCCGGCATCAAAGAGAACTATGGTCAGGATGCCATTACCATATCGGCTCAACTATACCTCAAAAAGTTTTATGAAAGCCATGGTTTTATACAGGATGGTGAAGGATATCTTGAAGATGATATTCCGCACATAAGGATGCATAAAGGTTAATAACCTAATGCTGTACTATTATTCCAGTTCTTTAATAGCGTCTTTGTCTATCCAACCCACACTATCGTCTTCAAGTACAACTTTTTTCCAGCCACCTTTGGTATCATTTACATTTACCTTTGTGCCTTCGTGCAGAATAAATACATCTTTTGCCTTTTCGTTAGGATCGGCTTTTAGAGCAACAACCTCGGCAAAAACAATGGCCGGGTGTTCGTTAGATTTTTTAGAACGCACAAATACAGCGGCAAGTATGCTAAAAACAATGCCCAGTATAGCCACGAACATACCTGTAAAGAAGATTCGTTTAATAGCAGTGCTTTCAGCCAGGTAATAGCCTAGGAACAACACCAGGCAAAACCCGGAAAAACTTACTGCAACCCATGCCCAACTGTCATAATGATATTTTCCGGTAAGGCTGTATAATGCTTTAGAAACCCCTGTTCGTGGCGTTGGCTTAATGTCGTCTATTACCAGTTTATGAGCTAAGGCAAGGTTTTCTTCGGTTTCTGTATGACGTGGGTTTAGTTGGAGGGCTTTTTCATAATTGTAAATTGCAGGTGCAACTTTTTCCTGTTTATAATAAGCATTTCCCAGGTTAAAATACACCTCTTCCGATTCTTCTCCTCCTTTTAAAAGCCCCTCATACTGCTTTGCCGCACCCGCAAAATCGCCTTTACGGTACAGCTCGTTGCCTTTTATAAAAGACTGCGCAAATACCGCCTGCGATAAAAATAATATTATATATGCTATGTTCTTCATTCCTTCCAAATATAAGTAACCTGCAAGGTTTTAAAAACCTTGTAGGTTTAATTCTTTTTACTTTATTACCTACAAGGTTTTTAAAACCTTGCAGGAATCAAATCTAAACATTTCATTCACAAAGCTTTTTAGCAATAAGGTTTAAATTTGCTTGGACAACGCTGTTATAACACTAACCGCATTATCATAATCCTGTTGCATTGCCACGCCCGATGACGGCGCATATCGGGCAAATTCACAGCTGTCCATTATAACACTGAACTCATTAACGGTTTCAGGTTTTGCGTTTCGTTCCAGCAACAATTCCTGAATGTTTTCCCTGCTAAGTTCAGATGTTTCTATGCTTAGCCTTGCTTTAAGGAAATTGTGCAATGCTTTTTCCAGTGCCAAATAGAACGGTTCTTTGTTGCCCAGCTGTTTTTTGGCATCGCCAAGATATTTACGTGCAAGCTTATTGTTCTGGCGCATTTTTACACCTGCAACGTCGCTGTCATAAGCATCTTTTTTCCTTTTAAGAAGTACTACAACAGGCATGAGCACAAACGGAGCGAACAACAACACATAGAACAGTCCTGATCCAAAGAAATCATCCCTTCCAATAGGCCTAAGGGTTGTTTCCGGATATATAGGGTTAAACTGTGCATTGCCATCAGGCCTTTGCTTAGACGAAGCTACAGCATCCGGCTCTCTGTTTCCACCCGGCACACTAAGCACATCGACCATGATTTCTTTAGATGTAACCGTCTTATATTTACCGGTACTAAGATCGAACCACGAAAAAGATAATGGTTTTATAGGATACTTACCTTTTTTATTAGGCACGATGGTATAAACATCTGTAATGCTTCCGGTCATTCCCGTAAGCGGTGTCTTCACATTCTCTTTATGTTCCGGATCATACATTTCAAAAGCCGATGGTACTTCAGGCTTAGGCAATGTAAACAGCTTGAGGTTGCCTTTACCCGATACAGTTACGGTTAACTGCATCGATTCACCATCTTTAAGGGTGGTTTTGCTAGGTGTAACTTTAAAATCGAAATCGCCCACGGCTCCTGTAAACGAGTCAGGTTTTCCTGCTTCGGGCAGTGGCTTTACATTAATGTATTTTTTACCTGTGGTTGCGGTTGTTTTGGCTTCCTCCATTTCGGGTCTTCCAAACATATCGCGCCTGCCTGTAAAGACCTCGGTGTTGAGTTCCACTACCAAAGGCTCGAGTACCAGCCTGCCGCTTTTTTGCGGATACAGCACCGTTTTGCGAAGCACAACATAACGATAGGGTTCTCCTTTATAAGTGCCCTGTTCCACTTTCATGTTTTGGCCGTCTATTGCTTCGATCTGACTCCAAAAATCATTATACTGCGGACTCTCCTTTTCAAAAAAGTTAGTGACACTGCTTTTGGTGCTCACATATAATTTGTAAACCACATTAACCGGTTGATTTACATAAGGATTTGTATTGGCAATTTCTGCAACAAGGTGTATACCCTCGCCCGGTTTTTGAGCCAACTGCTGATCCTGTTGTTGCTGTTGTTGCCTTTGGTAAGGATTGTACGGATAATAAGATGGCTGTTGTTGCGGGTTAGGATTGGCCACAGCCTCGCCCACCACAATTTTAAACGGACTGGTTTTGTACGTCTTTCCGCCTATTTCTATGGTTCCCTGACCAATGGTAAACGTTCCTTTAGCTTTTGGCGTCAGTACATAAGTATAGATTTTATTAAAGCTACGCACCCCGTTTACCCACGAGTTGCTTATCATTTGCCCGGGCCCCGAAGCGGTGAATCCCTCAAACGACGGCGGATTGAAATTATCGCCGTCCTGGTTCATGCTAAACTCTACACGAACGCGCTCATTAACGCCAATTTTGTTGCGGCTGGGCGTAGCCTTAAACTCCACAGGAGCCTGTTGTGCAAACAGCCCCTGTAGTGATAGCATTAAAAAAACTATTAAAATATATTTTCTCATTATTTTTAGTAATCCGGTTTAGCCACGACCCGAGCAATAGCGAACTGGCGAAGCAATTTCACTAATTACACGAAACAATCTGCACCTTATCGTAAATTAATTTGTGAAAATTCGTGCAATTAGTGGCTTAATAACTTACCAGTCTTTTTCCTGTCTTTTTGGCTGTCCTTTTACCTTTTTGGCATTAAGTTTATCCTGAACCTTTTTCTCTTCGTTGTTCATTGCATCGAGCATGTTTTCCATGCGTTGTTTGCTTGGGCTGGCGTTTTGAGGCTGGGGTTGTCCCTGGTCTTTTTTGTCTTTGCCCTCTCCCTGATCTTTATCTTTCTGGTCGCCTTTGTCCTTGTCTTTATCTTTTTGGTCGCCCTTATTTTTGTCCTTATCCTTATCGTCGCCTTTATCTTTCTTATCCTTGTCTTTGTCTTCAGGCTTTTGGTTCTTGTCGTCCTTTTTGTCTTTGTTCTTGTCTTTATCCTTGTCCTTATTGTCGTCTTTTTTAGGCGGTGGCGGCGGATTGTTCTTTAGCATCTCTTTTGCAAGGGCATAATTGTAGCGCGTTTGCTCATCTGTAGGGTCGTTTCGAAGCGCATTTTTATAGGCTTCAACCGCTGCCTGATAGTTTTTTTGCGACATATAAACATTGCCCATGTTGTGGTAGGCAAGATGTTTTTGCGGTTTGTCTTTAGCTACTTCTATAGCTTTGCTGTAAGCATACAGTGCTTCGCCCGGTTTTTTTTCTTTATAAATGGCATTGCCAAGATTATAAGTAGCTACGGCTTTAGTAGCATCTTTACTGTTACTTATGCGATAATTAGCTTCGGCATCGGCATACTCTTTGTTGGCAAACTGCTTGTTGCCCAACGGCAGGTTTTGGTCTTTTTCGGGTTTCTTTTCCTGCGAAAAAGCCAGTGCGGCACACAGCATAAGGCTATATGTAAGTACTTTTTTCATTATTCTTTTTCGTTAAACAGGTTCAGCTTTTTAATCCAGCGTGTTTTGCGTTCCAAAAGGAAAATATCAAGGAACAACAGTATAAATGCCGCTCCTAAAAACCATTGAAACTGGGTTTCATACAACGCTACCTCTTTCGATTCAAACTCGGTTTTCTCTATATTTTGCAGTGCGTTCTTTACATAATCTGTAATTTCTTTGGTGCTGCCGCCATATACGTAGCCGCCTTTAGTTGCTGTTGCTATAGTTTTAAGTGCATCAGGATACAGTTTTGTAGTAACCGTTTCGCCCTGCATATCTTTTTTATAGCCTGTAATGCGGCCGTTGCCGTCGCGTAATGGTATAGGCCCACCTTTCTCGGTACCCACCCCTATGGTAATAATTTTTATTCCTTTCTTCCTTGCCTCGTTTGCGGCTTCCTGGCTACCCTCGCCATGGTCCTCACCATCTGATACCAATATAAGCAACTTGCTCGTTTTAGGGTTATCATAAAACGTTTCGGCAAGCTGTAGAGCATCGGTAATGGCGGTTCCCTGAGACGATACCATATCAGTATTCATGCTTTGCAGGAACATCTTAGCAACACTGTAATCTGTTGTAATAGGCAAAACCGGGTAAGCACTTCCGGCATAGCCAATAATACCTATCCTGTCGCTGCCAAGGCTGTTTATAATTTGCGATACTATCTGCTTGCTTTTTGTAAGCCTGCTGGGCTGTACGTCTTCGGCAAGCATACTTTTACTAACGTCTATTGCAAAAACAATATCTACACCTTCGCGTTTAACGGTTTCGGTCTTAGTGCCAATTTTTGGACCAACCAATGCGATAATAACACTGGTTAAAGCTAATAACAGGGCAATTAGCTTTAAAGTCGATTTAAATGTAGAACGCTCCGGGCTAAGTTTTTTTACCAGCTCGGGGTTTCCAAATTCGCGCTGTTTTTTGCGTTTCCAATACAGGTTGTAAAGGAAAATAAGCACGATCACCGGAATGATGAACAGCAGGTATAAATATTTTGATTCGTCTAACTCGTAATCCATAACTATATAAAGCTTCTGTAAAGTGTTTTGCGCAATACCGCTTCGGCAAGCAGCAACCCAAAGGCTGCCCATACCCAAGGGCGGTATTTTTCGTCATAATTGTAAAACCTTTGCTCTTCTATCTCCGTAGTTTCCAGCTTGTTTATCTGCTCGTAAATTTCTTTTAGCTTGCTGTTACTGGTAGCACGAAAATAGGTGCCATCAGTTTTTTTAGCAATCTCTTTCATAAGATCCTGATCTATTTTTACATCCATCATTTGGTAAACCCATTTGCCTGTAACGGGGTCTTTGCCAATAGGGAATTCTGCCCTCCCGTTCGTTCCAATTCCTATAGTATATACTTTAATACCATATTCTTTAGCCATGTCGGCGCCCATGCGCGGGTCTATAAAGCCAGAGTTATTAACCCCATCGGTAAGTAAAATAATAACCTTGCTTTTAGCTTTGCTGTCTTTTAAACGGTTTACGGCTGTTGCAAGACCAACACCAATGCCGGTACCGTCCTGCAGCACTCCATCGTCATATCTAACCGATGCTATGGCCTGTTTTACCAATTCTTTATCGCTCGTTACCGGAGTTTTAGTGTAAGCCTCTCCTGCATACACCACAAGGCCTATGCGGTCGTTAGGGCGGTTGTCTACAAAGTCGGCAGCCACATTTTTAAGAGCCTCAAGGCGGTTGGGCTTAAGGTCGCGTGCAAGCATAGAGCCGGATACGTCCATTGCCATTACTATATCTATACCAAAGGTTGAGTTTATCTTGCTGCTAACATCTACCGTTCTTGGCCTGGCCAAAGCTACTATCATGAAGCTAAGTGCCAAAAGGCGAAAGGCAAAAAGTACCGGCTTTAGCTTTGCCAAAACAGATGGTGCTGCCTTAAAGCCGTTAAGGGTACTGATAGTTAGTTTGGCCGACTGGTTTTTGCGTTGCCAGATATACCATGCTATTGTTACCGGAATGACGGTAAAAAGCCAAAAGAAACCCGGATGCAAAAAAGTTACTTCTTTCATAATTATTGCTGGTTCAGGGTTCTAAGTTCTATCGAATTTTTAATGCGTTCCAATATCTGTGTGCCATACTCATCGCCTTCTCTAAACTGTACCATTACCTGTTGCAGGCCGCCCTGCTGTTTAAACACATACAGCTCATAGTAAGCGCGAACAGGAGCTTTGGTAATAGGGTCGGGCAGGGTCATGTTGCCATAAGAGCGCATGCCGCTAATACCTTTTTCGGTGGCAAAGTCTTCTGTTTTAAGCAATATGTTAGATGCCCCACGCGATTCCCATAGCTTACTGGCGCCTTCAAGTACCTCATTAAGGTCTACATTGGTTTCCTTTTTATAGCTAAGGGTCGATACTTCAATGTAAAAGTTCTCGGTTAAAGATCCATAGGCAAATGTGCTCATTTCTTTAATAAGCGCCATGGTTTCTTTCGGCACGCTTGCCTCAACATTCATTCGCTTAAGCACACGTGGAGTTTCGAGCGTAACACCTGGATCGCCATATTCGCTGCGCACCCATTCGCCGTCTAACAGCTCTTTAGTGTTATGCCCTAAATAATTATCCCTCAAATAGTTCAGTCCAAAAGTAGCCCCAAGAACAATTAGCAATACAATGCCTGCGGCCACAGAAGACCATATAATGGTACGCCTGCGTTTTTGTTCTTTCTTTTTGCGCTGGGCTTCCAGCCAAAGCTGTGTGTGTGTATCGTCTTCCGGGGTTTCTTCCGGAATACTGCGGTCTATAACCACTATGGTTTTCTCTATGCGGTTGCGGTCCTGGGCAATTTCAAAGTCGAGTGGTTTGCTTTTCGCGAATTTTACCATGTCGGCAGTTCGCAATACACTTTCAAGCTCTTCAAAAGTATCCTGTCTAAGTGTCATTTTGCGACGCATAACAGCACTACGCATGGCTTCAATAAGCTCGCTTGTAGTACTCTCTTTTGCCGGAATATGTATGGCCTCTTCTATGTAGTTTCGGGCAATATCGGCCATTTCGCTATAATATTCCTTGACCTCTCCACGCTGCAAAAGTTCTTTTCTTTCAAGATCCTGTAGTTGTTCTGTAGCAATTTCTATAGGCGATTTGAGTACAACAGGCTCTGCTTTAACAACAGGTTTTCTGTATTTTTTAAAATACCACCAAACCCCAGTGCCAATAGCTGCCAGTACCAATACAATTGCAAGTAAATACCACCAAAAACTATTGTCGCTTTTTGCCTCAACAATGGGTTTGATGTCAAAAAGCTTTTGCTTGAGGGTGTCTACCTTGATGTTGTTGACTTGCAGAACAAGCGAATCTGTTTGCAGGGTCTTGTTATTGATAACAACAGGCAAACGCGGAATTACATAACGACCCGAATCGAACTGTGTAAGCCCGTATTTTTTTACCAGCTCATATATAGCCCCTTTGCGAATGGTATCTACCGGAAAAGAGTTGATAACCTCCAGTTGGCCAAAGTTCTTACCTTCCGGAAAGCTAACCTTATGGGCAGTGTCTACCGTGGCGGTAAGCGTAAGCTTTGCCTGGCTGCCTATTTTTATTTTGGTGCTGTCTATACTGGTTTTTAACGGCTTTTGCTGCCCAAAGGCAGTAACAGCGACTAAAAAAAACAGTATGGCATATAGTTTTTTGGTGATCATTATTTAGTTATAATTTACAACTATTTATTTCTGTTTGAATTTCGTCAACACTGTTGACGAAATTCAAAATTTATTAAGCCCTGGCCTTAAAATAGCCCAACAGTTTTGTTACATACGATTCGTCTACACGGGTGCTAAGCGACCCCGCACCGCACCGACTAAAGGTTTCCCTAAAATATTTTACACGCTCCTGATAGTATTTTTCATACTGAATCCTCACGCTTTTAGAGCCTGTATTAACCAACATAGTTTCTCCCGTTTCGGCATCGGCCATATTTACAAGGCCAATATTAGGCATGGTTTCTTCGCGTGGATCATAAACACGCACCCCTGTAATATCGTGTTTTTTGGCGGCAATTTTTAGTGTATGTTCAAAGTCACCTCCCATAAAATCAGAGATGAGGAATACTATAGCCCTTTTTTTAATTACACCAGATATAAACTTTAGCGGCACGCTAATGTCGGTCTTTTTGCTTTGCGGCTCAAATTCTACCAGCTCGCGGATAATGCGCAGTACATGTGATTTCCCTTTTTTAGGCGGAATGTAAAGCTCTACCTGGTCTGAAAAAAGCACAAGCCCTATCTTATCGTTATTTTGAGTAGCAGAAAATGCCATGGTAGCTGCAATTTCGGTCACAATATCTTTCTTAAAAGAGTTTTGTGTACCAAAGCTTTCGCTGCCGCTAATGTCTACCATAAGCATCATGGTAAGCTCTCGCTCTTCTTCAAACACTTTTATGTAAGGTTCGTTGTAGCGCGCCGTAACGTTCCAGTCTATGGCACGAACATCGTCTCCAAACTGATACTGGCGCACCTCGCTAAAGGTCATACCCCGACCCTTAAACGACGAATGATATTCTCCCGAAAAGATATGATTGCTCAGCCTTTTGGTTTTTATCTCTATTTTACGAACCTTTTTTAATATCTCTTTTGTATCCATAAATTTTTGTTTAAAGTTTAAGGTTTAAAGTTATTGCCAGTTCGTTCGTTGTCTGGCCGTGCTCAGGTTTACGTACAGAACGTGAAACCTGAAACTTTAAACTTGAAACAAATATTAAGGAACTTCTATCTCGTTAACGATCTTGTTAATAATGTCTATAGATGTTATGTTCTCTGCTTCTGCTTCGTAAGTAATGCCAATACGGTGGCGCAATACGTCGTGCACAACAGCGCGAACATCTTCAGGAATTACATAACCCCTGCGCTTAATAAATGCATAACATTTTGCAGCAGTGGCAAGGTTGATGCTACCCCTTGGCGATGAACCAAAACTGATTAGCGGTTTAAGTTTTTCCAGTTTATATTTTTCAGGATAACGTGTTGCGAAGATGATATCAAGAATATATTTCTCGATCTTCTCATCCATATATACTTCACGAACTGCTTGCTGTGCCCTTAATATCTGGTCTATAGATACAATTTGGTTTACCTTTTCGAAAGCACCTTTCAGGTTGGCACGAATTACAAGGCGTTCGTCTTCCATTTTAGGATAGTCGATAACAGCTTTAAGCATAAAACGGTCTACCTGAGCTTCCGGTAGCGGGTAAGTACCTTCCTGTTCAACCGGGTTCATGGTTGCCATTACAAGAAACGGTTTTTCCAGTTTAAATGTTTCTTCGCCAATAGTTACCTGTTTTTCCTGCATCGCTTCAAGCAGAGCTGACTGTACTTTTGCAGGAGCCCTGTTTATCTCATCGGCCAGAACGAAGTTGGCAAATATTGGTCCCTTTTTAATAGTAAACTCGTTTTGCTTAACGTTGTATATCATGGTACCCACAACGTCTGCCGGAAGAAGGTCCGGAGTAAACTGTATACGGCTAAAGCTGCCGTGCACCGCCTGAGATAAGGTGTTGATAGCGAGTGTTTTTGCCAGTCCGGGTACGCCTTCAAGCAAGATGTGCCCCTGACCCAAAAGCCCAATAAGCAAACGCTCTATCATGTATTTCTGACCAACAATAACTTTGTTTATCTCCATTACAAGAAGATCGACAAAGGCACTCTCTCTTTCTATTTTTTCATTTATAGCCCTTATATCTAAAGCGGCGGTGTTATCTTCCATAGTATATAAAATTTTTGGAGTGTGAATTTAATAAGCTTTTTTTACAATGCAAATTCATTGCCGAAAAAATTGACTTTTCTGTTAATGTGTTGTTAATAAAGTGATTTGTTTTCTAATTTGTTGCCTTACACTATCTTCTGTTGTCAAATTTAAACTGTTTTTTAATGTTTACGTTTACAGAAATGGCTGCTTTAGAACGAAACTATTTAAAATAAAGTATTAAAGTGTTAATTTTTTAATATGCCGGCAACCTTAAATCAATACTATTTTCTGCGATTTATGCAGTTTGCAGCCGTCTTAATTGTTAAAATCTCTAAATACTCGGGATAAAATCATTTGTTATTTTATTATTAAAAAATGTTAAATTAGTTTATAAAACGCATTGAAAAAAGCGATAAATTGACGCATTCAAAACAATATGCTAAAATTGTCTGTAGTAAGGCTTTGTAGTTGTTTGAATCAGCGGAATCCCTATGAAAAAATTAGTATCCATATTTGTGTTTCTGTTTAGTGTCGCGGCTTTTGCGCAACACCTGCATTGTGGTACTGATGATTTGCATCGCACAAGACTTGCTACAGATAGGGACTATGCTCAAAGGGTGCACGATTTTGATACTTACAGTCTGCAACAGCGCATGCAAAGCGGCAGCGAAATATACCGGATTCCGGTAGTGGTACACATTATGCACAAGGGAGAGGCTTTAGGAACAGGTACTAACCTGAGTGATGATGCTGTTAGGGCGGCTATTAAAAACCTGAACGAACGTTTCCGTAAAGTGCCGGGGACACCGGGCGATGGCAGCGGAGTAGATACGGGGATTGAATTTGTACTTGCCGTGCGAACACCCGATGATAAATGTACCAATGGTATTAACCGTATAGACATGACCGGGTACTTAAGCTATATGGAAAGCGGAGTTTTTTATAACAACGCCGGTTTGGCAGCTTACAGATTGAAAGATATCTCTAAATGGGATCAGAATAATTATTATAATATTTGGATCGTATCTGAATTTGACGGTGGCGATGCCTCAATAAGCGGCTATGCATCTTATCCCGGCAGCACAAGCGACGGGGCCGTTATAAAGGCATCTGAGTTTATAGATCCTTTGGCAAAAACAAATGTGCACCAAATGGCACATGCGTTGTATTTATACCATACTTATGAAGGCGACAGTGATGGAGAGACCTGTCCGTTGCCCGATGGTTGTGGCTCCGGCCTTGGCGATTGCTGTGCAGATACACCACCACACAAACGCACTTTGGGCGATTGCTTTGGCGTAACGCCCCCAAACACCTGCGACAACAGCAGTACAGATGACAGTTTTGTAAAGAACTACATGGGCTTTAACAGCGGCGAATGTGCTAATAGCTTTACTCAAAATCAAAAAGACAGGATGCGCATGGCAATAGCCTTTTTTAGAAGCAGCTTTTTGCCCATAAACGGAAACCTCAGCCTTGTTTCGCCATTGGCTCCGGTTGCTGATTTTGAAATTGCATCGGGTGCGGTGGTTTGTGCTGCCGGAGAACTTGTTAGCCTGATAGACAAGACCAGTTGCATACCCAATACATTTTTAGCCGACAGCAGTTGTCCTGACGTATCTTTTGCATGGAGAATTACCAACGGTACTGATGTTTATGATTTTACCTCTCAAAATCCGGTGTGCACGATCAGTACACCCGGAATCTATAGCGTTAGGCTTACGGTTACCAGCCGTTTCGGTGTTACATCAGTAACAAAGCGCGATGCTTTTGTGGTTGCCGAACCTGTGGTTGCAGCCTGCACACCACGGTCTGACTATATAATTTATGGTATGATAGAAAATGTGACTCTCAATACCATTAACAGGTCTACAAACAGAACAGGGCCTTACACCAACTTTAGCTGTACAGACAATACTTTATTGTATGCCGGAGGTACCTACAACCTATCTGTTACCATGAATGCGAACCACGGCACTTTTAACGGTAGCTATGAAGCTTACATAGATTATAACAATAACGGTATTTTTGAAAATGCAGAGCTGGTAATGAGTGGCACCTCGGTGCATTCAGAGGCAGTAGTACACACCCAGGATATTATTATACCTGCCGATGCGGTGCAAAACACCATGCTTGCCATGAGGGTGGCAGGCGCCATAAACCAAATAACAGATGCCAACAGAAGCTGTACTACTCCATACTATTTTGGCGATATAGAAGACTATGGGGTTTACATATCAAGTACCCTAAGTGCCGAAGAGCTCTTGGCTAAAAATCAAATTATCCTGTCTCCCAATCCGGCAACAAATTCTTTTGTGCTTAATTCTGATGTTGAAATAGAAACAGTTACATTATATAACATAATGGGGCAAAAGGTTTGTTATAAACAGCTTAACAGCGCTCAATCTGTAATAGATGTATCACAGTTAAGTGCCGGGGCCTATATGGTTCATGCCACGGCATCGGGCAAAACATCTGTGCTGAAATTAATTAAGAATTAGTTTTTTACAACTCAAAAAAACATATTTTAAATATATGCGTGCATAAAATTTTATTTTTAGTAAAAAGTGTTTGTTTATAATGGTTTTGATTTATTTTTATGGCGTAGAATCTGAAATCTAAGATCATAAATCTGAAATAGTAAAAATGAAAACAGTACTTATAACAGGTGCAACAAGCGGTATAGGAAGGGCAACGGCACGTTTTTTAGCTAAAAATAAATTCAGGCTTATTATATGCGGAAGACGCGAAGACCGTCTTGCCGAATTACAGGACGAATTTAGTGCGCTTACTGCCGTGCATACTCTTAATTTTGATGTGCGCAAGCGTAAGGATGTAGCCAAGAGTATAGCCTCATTGCCGCCTGACTTTGCCAATATAGATGTACTGATAAATAATGCCGGAAATGCACACGGTCTTGATCCTATAGAAAATGGCGATTATGAAGACTGGGATGCTATGATAGACATTAACATCAAAGGTTTGCTTTATGTTAGTAAAGAAGTAATACCGGGAATGATAGAACGCCGCAGCGGACATATTATAAACATTGGTTCTATTGCAGGTAAAGAGGTGTATAGCAATGGTAACGTATACTGTGCTACTAAACATGCTGTGGATGCTATAAACCAGGGAATGCGCATGGATTTAAACCAGTACGGAATTAGAGTTGGGGCCATAAATCCCGGTATGGTTGATACTGAGTTTAGCGAGGTGCGTTTTAAAGGCGACCGCGAGCGTGCTGAAAGCGTATATAAAGGCTTTGAGCCGCTTAAAGCCGAAGATATAGCCGATATCATTACATTTGTAATTACACGACCGTATCATGTTAATATTGCCGATCTTTTAGTGCTTCCTACCGCTCAGGCGAGTGCAACGATTGTAAATAAAACAATATAATAGAGTAATCTTATACAATTAACCTATAACAAAGATATAATCTGGTGGAAGACGCGATTAATAACAAAGTACTTATTTCTAAAAACTATCTAACAATTGGATTGTTGATTTTAATAGGTGTACTCATGATAACTGTTTTAAGCTATTCTGTGCTTGATACAAAGAGTTATAACAGTAGTGAAAAGTATAATATTGATATTACTCGAAAGGCATATGTTGAGGGAACACGAGAAACATTTATTACCGAAAATGCCAATATCAATGGTGCTATGATTGCTTTAGGGATTATTATGGGTGCCTCAATAATTAGTATTGCTATACTAAACCAAAGGAATCCCGAATAGCGTGCGTTTTTTAGGTAATACTGACGCATTAAGATTAAAAGGCAGGGTATAAACAATTGCGGTAATTACATTTTGTAATTACCGCAATTGTTATATATAGATCCGATTACTCAATAACCATCTCAGGTATTTCACCTTCAATAATAAGGTTGCCTTCGGTTGCTTTAATAATATCGTCAACGGTTACTCCCGGGGCACGTTCCAGCAGTTTAAAACCTTCGGGTACTATTTCTAAAACTGCCAGCTCGGTTACAATTTTTTTAACGCAGCCCACGCCTGTCAGTGGCAGTGTACAGCGTTTTAGCAATTTGCTTTCGCCTGCTTTGTTTACGTGCATCATGGCAACTATTATATTCTCGGCGCTTGCCACAAGATCCATAGCGCCACCCATGCCTTTAACCATCTTTCCGGGGATTTTCCAGTTGGCAATGTCACCATTTTCTGCCACTTCCATGGCTCCCAAAATAGTCAGGTCTACGTGCTGCCCGCGTATCATTCCAAAACTCGTTGCAGAGTCAAAAAACGATGCTCCCGGCAGCGTAGTAATGGTTTGCTTACCTGCGTTTATAATGTCAGCATCTTCCTCTCCCTCAAACGGAAAAGGCCCCATGCCCAAAACGCCGTTCTCACTCTGAAAATCTACGTTTATATCGTTGCGCACATAGTTGGCTACAAGAGTGGGTATGCCTATACCTAAATTTACAAAGTAGCCGTCTTTAACTTCCTTTGCTATTCTTTTCGCTATTGCTATTTTATCTAATGCCATTTGTTAATTTTTAAATTTAAAAATGTATCAATGTAACAATTGCCAAATGTTACTTTACACTTCTGCTTGAACTTAAAATCTTATAAATTATAAGACCGATTTCATTTATTTTTGTTTTCAGATTTTGATTGAAAGGAAAGAGTCCGACATTTCACACAACAAAAGCCAGTATTTGGTTTCTTCGACTTCCTTGGCTGCAATTTTCATTTTATGAATAAAATCTGCTCTGCTTTCAGCATTCTGTGCTTCATGAACATTTGCGCCAATGCTGGTTCCTGATTTTAGAAGTTGCTTAGCAATAACAAACTTGCGATTATATTCAAGAAGCTCACAAAATGTAATGATCTCTAAAGCAAAATCAATTGTCTTTATAACTATAATATTTTCCTTCTGCACATTAAAATTGTTACATTAAAAAATTTTCACATTATAGTATTGTCCTCACCGTTCTCTGTTCTATACGTTTTTCATATTTTTCTCCCTGAAAAATACGCTTTACAAATATCCCGGGAATGTGTATCTGGTTAGGGTCAAGTTCTCCGGCAGGCACAAGTTCTTCTACTTCGGCAATAGTAATTTTAGCAGCTCCGGCCATACAGGCATTAAAGTTTTTTGCGGTTCCTTTAAAAATAAGGTTGCCGGCTTCGTCACCTTTCCAGGCCTTAACAATGGCAAAGTCGGCTTTATAGGCTTCTTCCATAATGTGCATTTTGCCATTAAACTCACGGGCTTCTTTGCCTTCGGCTACTTCGGTGCCATAACCTGCAGGCGTATAAAAAGCAGGAATACCCGCCTGTGCTGCACGGCATTTTTCGGCAAGTGTGCCTTGTGGTGTAAGCTCAACCTCCAGTTCGCCGCTAAGCATCTGGCGTTCAAACTCAGCATTTTCGCCTACGTAAGACGATATCATTTTCCTGATCTGTTTTTTTTGCAGCAGTAAACCCAACCCGAAGTTGTCTACCCCGGCATTGTTAGAAATACACGTAAGGTTGGTTACTCCTTTTTTTACCAGCTGTGCAATGCTGTTTTCAGGGATGCCGCACAGGCCAAAACCTCCCAGCATAATAGTTACATCATCGGTAATATCTTTAAGCGCTTCTTCTACGCTTTTAACTTTTTTATTAATCATACAATTTATTTTAAATTGAGATATAAATATATAAAAAAAGAGCTTCAATCGAAGCTCTTTTTTATGAATTATAATCCAAACTCGTCGCCAATATCTAAACTGTCAACAGCTGTAGTATCTTTTACAGGTGGTTTCCAGCAGTCTACTTTTATAGAAAGGTTTGCCGGACGCTCAAAAGGTTTCTCAGAAACCTTAAACACCATGTTGTCATCGTCATATATCTTGCGCATATATATACCCCATATAGGCAGGGCCATTGTAGCACCCTGACCATAAATAAGGCTCTTAAAGTGTGCCGATCGGTCTTCGTTACCTACCCATATTCCTGTGGCAAGGTTGGGAACCATACCCACAAACCATCCGTCAGATTGGTTTTGGGTTGTACCTGTTTTACCGGCTATTGGGTTTATAATTTTATATGGATAACCTGTCATGCGGTTGTAGCCTGTTCCGCCTGCACCGCCCCATTTAAGGCGCGCACCCGATCCTGTTTCGGTAACACCCTCAAGCAGTTTTACCACCGCATAGGCAATGTCTTTATTAACTACCTCATGTGTTTCCGGCGTGGTTTGATACAGCACTACACCATTTTTATCTTCTATTTTAGTAATAACAGTTGGCTTTACATACATGCCCTGATTGGCAAAAGTACTGTAGGCTGCTACCATATCGCTCACCGTAATTTCTACTGCTCCAAGAGCAATGGCTGGCTGTTCCGGAATTTTAGACGACACTCCCAGTTTCTTGGTCATATCTACCACGGCTTTTGGACCTACACGGTCTATAAGCTTAGCCGATACTGTGTTAATAGAGTAGGCAAGTGCCTGTTTAAGTGTAACCATGCCTCTAAACTGCCCGTTAGAGTTTTGCGGATGCCAGTCGGCATCTATGCCATATTTTCCTTTAGGCATGCTGAAAGCAGAGTCTAATATAGAATCACATGGCGAGTAGTGCAGCTGTTCTATAGCAGTTGCATACACAAACGGCTTAAAGGTAGAACCTACCTGCCTTGCACCCTGCGCTACGTGGTCATACTGAAAGTGCTTGTAGTTTATACCGCCCACCCAAGCCTTTACGTGTCCGGTTTGAGGTTCCATACTCATAAGGCCCGATTGCAGGAAATGCTTGTAATAACGGATAGAGTCTAACGGGGTCATGAGCGTATCGCGCTCACCACGCCATGTAAACACCGTCATTTTTGCTTTTTTGCTGAATGATGCTATTATTTGGTCTTCGGTAAACTCTTTGGCTTTCATTATCCTCCAGCGTTCAGAGTTGCGCATAGCCCTGTCTAATATCCTCTTAGTTTCTGCATCAGATATATTGATAAAAGGCGCATTGGTATTCTTTTTTTGCTGGATGAAGAATTCTTCCTGAAGGTTGGCAAGGTGCGCATCTACAGCTTCTTCGGCATACATTTGCATGCGCGAGTCTATAGTGGTATATATCTTAAGCCCGTCGGTATAAATGTCATACTCGCTGCCGTCTTCCTTAAGGTTCTCCTTAACCCATTTTTTCATGAACTCCCTAAGATATTCTCTAAAATAGGTAGCCATACCCTCTTTGTGGCTTTCGGGCGAATAACGAAGCTCTATAGGCTTTGCAGCCAGGGTTTCTTTTTTTTCTTCGGTTAAAAAACCGTTCTTAACCATTTGGTACAACACCGTGTTGCGCCTGTTCATAGACGCTTTAGGGAACGTTTTTGGGTTAAGGTAATACGGGTTTTTAAGCATGCCAACAAACACTGCTGCTTCGGCAATAGTTAGGTCTTTAGGCTCTTTATTAAAGTATATTTTTGATGCCGAACGTATTCCAACCGCATTGTTTACAAAGTCTACGGTGTTTAGGTACATGGCAATGATCTCTTCTTTGGTGTACTGGCGTTCAAGGCGTGTGGCAATGATCCATTCTTTACCTTTTTGTACTATACGCATTAAAAGGTTTTTAGAGCCCTCGCCATGAAAAAGGTTTTTTGCCAGCTGTTGTGTTATGGTACTTGCACCACCGCTGCTGCCCAGGCTTAAAACAGCCCTTAGAGTACCACGGCCATCTATGCCTGAGTGATCGTAAAAACGTTCATCTTCGGTAGCCACCAAAGCATCTACAAGATGTTTGGGCAGGTCGGCATATTTTACGGGTGTGCGGTTGTCAAGGTAAAATTTACCTATGGTTTGCCCGTCAGAAGAAATGATCTCGGTTGCCACATTAGAGTTTGGGTTCTCTAATTGGTCAAACGTAGGCATTGCGCCAAAAACGCCCCATGAGGCCAACAGAAAAAATAGTACGATGCATAAAAAACCTATTCCAAATACCTTCCAAAACGTTTTTATGTAGCGCGAATAATTTTCTGCGGGGTTGCTATTCTTTTTTACTGCCATAATATTTTTTGATCTATTCTGTTGATTCTATCCTGAAACCCACTTCGGTAACGCCTTCCAGTTCCTGTACTCCGGGTACCTGACCTGCCTGCCTAACGGCCTGCTGTATTTTTACAGTATAGTTGCCCACTTTAGGGAAACGTACTTTTTCTTTATACCAAAGCTTACTTTCTTTAATATCGCTAAAGCCTTTGCCCATAAGCGTGCCGTCCGGGTTAGCCATTTGGTATTCCAGTGTGTCTACCTTTACAATCTTGCTTGCAGGCTCCTCCATTTGAACAATAAGATATATATTGCTGTAAGGAAAACTATTGTTATTGCGCATGGTAACAAAAAGATCGTATTTAGATACTGTATCTTTTTGGGCAAATGTAAAAGACACAATGCTGTCTTTATCCCAACTGCCATTCAGTTCTTTATACTCATCAAAAACCCTTGCCTTATCGCAGGAGCAAAATAAAAACAGCAGCCCAAGGGCTAAAAAGCTACTTTTTATCATTTGAATCTTTCTTGTTGTTAGGTCCCTGGTTCCTGCCCCTGTTTCGGTTATTTCTGTTGCCGCCTTTATTGTTGTTAGGGTTGTTACCGTTGTTTGGTCTGTTGTTGTTGCCACCGTTTGCCGGAGCGTTGTTGCTGCCTGCAGATGCCGAACCATTATTGGCAGGTACAATTATGTTAGATGCAGTAGCCTCTGCCGGTTTTTTCTTTTTGTTGTTGTTCGGCTTTCTTTTTTTGTTTTTTGGTGCATCAAAACGAGTAAGGCTGTCCTGCCCTACCGCATTTTGAAAGTTCTTTTCAGGCTCGGTAGCAGCTACTTCTACGGCATAATCCTCTAACGCCGATATTTTTTCTTTTTGCTTGTTTATAGCTACCATTTCTTTAACCTGATCGGCAGCAATAACATGCCAGTGTGCCATGTCGTTAAGGTAGGCAAACCACATAAGGCCTTTAAAAATATCTACTTTTTGGCAAACAGCGTCGCCTTTTTCTGTATACAATTTGGTATCCATATCTGGCATGCCTTTAAGAGCATCCAAATAAGTGTCCAATTCATAGTTAAGACAGCATTTAAGTTTGCCGCACTGCCCTGCAAGTTTTTGCGGGTTTAGCGACAGTTGCTGGTAGCGTGCGGCAGACGTGTTTACACTTCTAAAGTCGGTTAGCCAGGTGCTGCAACATAGTTCTCGGCCGCAAGACCCTATACCTCCAAGGCGGGCTGCCTCCTGGCGGAAACCAACCTGCTTCATTTCGATCCTGATGCTGAACTCGCGCGCAAAATCTTTAATAAGCTGGCGGAAATCTACCCTGTCATTAGCCGTATAGTAGAACGTGGCCTTAGAAGCATCGCCCTGAAATTCAATATCTGATATTTTCATTTCAAGGTTAAGCTTAATGGCAATTTCACGTGCCACAACTTTCATTGGCTCTTCTTTAGCACGGCATTCGCTCCAAATGTCTATATCTTTTTGCGATGCCTTGCGGTATATTTTAGGTACTTCACCGTTGGGTTTAGCGCCTTTTTTCTTCATTTGAATCTTTACCAGTTCGCCAGTAAGGGTAACAATACCAATGTCGTGCCCCGGTGCCGCTTCTGTAGCTACAATGTCTCCAATGCTAAGGGTTAGTTTCTCTGCATTGCGGTAAAATTCTTTCCTGCCGTTTTTAAAACGCACCTCTACACAGTCAAAAGGTTCCTGTCCGCCCGGAAGCGACATGTTGGAAAGCCAGTCGAAAACAGTTAGTTTGTTGCAGCTATCGGTGCCGCAGGTGCCATTATTTTTACATCCTCTCGGGGTACCACTTTTAGATCCCGTAGAACAGCTTGTACATGCCATAGTGTTTTGTTGTATATGATAGATCGTGGCTGTGCCACTACGATTCGTGTTTATTAAAACGTATTTGGGGGTAAAGATAGTATTTTTTTATGGGAATGCGGTAAACGCTAAACTATACATGCCGTTTGCCGTAAAAAACACTCAGGGTTTAAATAGTAGGTTTAATATGCTTTTGCTAATTTATATCTACAGAGTAGTTTAGCATGTTGCGGTTGGTGTCGTCTAAGCTTTTACGTGATTTTAAAGCATTTTTAAGCAGCGTGTTATTCCAGTTGCTGCGCTTTCGCCATGATTCAAAATCTTCGGTGCGCCAGTCAAAATCTTCTTTCCACGAAAATTTTGGTGATACGTAAAAATAAGTATAGGGTATAAGGAACGAACTGTCGTTAGAGGTTTTTATTTTAAATGACTGCTCTTCGTTGCGCATTACCGATTGCGGATACAGCATGGTAATTTTACGCTTTTCTGCCTCCTCTTTCATAGCACTGCTTACGCACACATAGTCGTTCTCAATAGTTTTAAGGCTAAACTGGTCGTAAACGGTATCGCCAATTTTGTCTATAGGCCTAAGCTGAATAATGTCTATGGCATAGTTGCCGTAAACTTTAAAAAAATCTTGCAGCTCATAAAAGTTGTCTTTGTTAAACGTATAGTTTATACGTATCCTTAAATGTGGCGTAAGCTTTTTTTGCTCAGTTAAAGCCTCCATTATGGAATGGAATTTTTCAAACGAAGCTTTGTCCATCAAATCTTCATAGGTAGCTTTGTGCACTCCGTGAAGTGATAGTATAATTTCGTTCAGTCCGGCATTGGCAAAAGAGGATATATCTTTTTCGTCTAAAAGATTGCCGTTTGTAATCATGCTTATGTAGGGCACTTTGTGCTCTTTGGCCAGTTCTATAAGTTTGGTGTTGTGTTTAAACAGGGTAGGCTCTGCGCCGCAGCCAATTTGAAGTTTAAGGGCATTTTTAAAAATGGCTTTTGCTAAAGGCTCAAGGTCGTCTTCTTTAAACATGCCTTTCATGTTCTTACGAACAAAATCAGGGTCGCTAAAGTAGCACATTTTACAACGAAGGTTGCACGCCAGTACAGGATCCATTTGTATAGATACATACCTTTTATTAAGCACAGACAATGCCCAAAGCCCCAAAAACTTTATGCGGAGGCTTTTAATGTACTGGTTAATCTTTAATATTTTGTATATATCCATGTGGTGCAATTTATATATTTTTTGCGATATATTTTGCTACCATCAATAAAGATAACTTGGGTAACGATTGCCCTTTGATTTACGCACAAACCGCGCTGTTATTGCCGATGGATTTATGCCTCGTGCTTAGGGAATGCTTTTTTGTTGAAAACGATAAGAATGCCCACCGCTACTGATATTGCTGCATCGGCTACATTAAAAATTGCATTGAAGAACGAGAATTCTTTACCGCCAATAATAGGCAGCCATGTAGGGAAATGTCCGTCTTTAATGATAGGGAAGTAAAGCATGTCTACTACTTTGCCGTGCAAAAAAGTGCCGTAGTGGTTTGCGGTGTCAAAAGTGGCAACTTTGCCGGGAAGGCTATGGTCAAATATCAAACCATACAGAACAGAGTCTATAATATTACCAAAAGCTCCTGCAAGTATCAGTGCAATAGATACAATAAGGTAAGGCGATTGTTTTTTCTTAACGCTGTCCCACAACCACCAGCCTATACCACCCACTGCCAGTATCCTGAAAAGGGTAAGAGTTAGTTTGCCGCCAAGCCATCCGGGAATCTCAGTACCCCAGGCCATACCATCGTTTTCTATAAATTGTATGTAAAACCAGCTAAAAACCTCTTTGGCTTCTCCTAGCCTAAAGTGGGTTTTAATATATATCTTAGATATTTGGTCTACAAGCAATACAAGTATTACAATTAAGTAGGCTTTCTTTAACGACATTTTTTAAATTTTAGGGCAAAAATAAATTAATTTATTAAACTAACAGTATCCTTTAAGTGTTTATGGAATGTTTTAACTACCTGTCAATTAAAAAGGGTTGCAGCCATTTTGTGTACTAACACAAGCAGTTGCAACCCTTTTTATGGTACTATATAAATGTGAGTTGCCTCACTGCATTGTTTAGTCTCTGCTTTGCAGTTTACTAAGTAGCCTTAAAAATTCTACATAAAGCCATACCAGCGTAATGATAAGGCCCATAGCGCCAAACCATTCCATATATTTTGGAAGCCTGCGTTGTGCACCTTCTTCTATTTGGTCAAAATCAAGGAAAAGGTTCAATGCCGCCAGTACTACTACAAATACGCTAAAGCCTATGCTAGGTAGTGAATTTCCGGTATGGAAAAAAGATATGCCGCCTATCCAGTAAAAAAGCATAGAGATAAAATAATAGGTAGCAATGGCAAGGGTAGAGGCTATCACTACAGACTTAAACCTCTCTGTAACCTTAACCACACCAAACCTGTATAGTGCAAGGCATACACCAAAGGTTACCATTGTGCCTGCAACAGCTTTCATTACAAGACCCGGATAGCGTACCTCGAAAATGGCAGAAAGTCCGCCTATAAATAAACCTTCAAAAAAAGCATAGCCCGGCGCAAGGAATCGCGAATTTTTAGGCGAAAACGATGCTGCAAGAACCAGTATAAGCCCTATAATGGCTCCGGCAATGGTTAAAACTATGGGGTTTTGTCCTGCAAAAGCCATAGACCAGGTTACGCCTGCTCCACAAAGCAATAAAGCAAAAAGTATAAAACTTTTGTTTATAGCTCCCTGAACGCTCATGGTATTGTTATAGTCTATAATGTTAATGGGGCGGCCGTCGGCATCAAAAACATTTGTTTTTGTAGCGGTGGTGTACGACTTGTTGTTTAAGAAAGGGTTTTTAGATTTTAACTCCATGGTGATTTGTTTTATTCAAAAGTAAGGTTTTTAATCGTACCGCAAAAAACATGCCTTTATAATTTTTTGAAGCACGAAAAAAGAAGTCTTTTCTTAATAGTGTTTTGTTAAAATAATCTAAGCTGCTCGCCCTTAGTGCCATCAAACAAATTGGTGGCCAGTGGCTCTATGCCATGATTAGAAAAATATTTTTGCCTGCCAACTTTAAAAGTCGTGTGTATCATGTTGGCAATATTGCCCTCGCCGCGTTTGCGTTTCGCAACGTTTTTCTCTCCAAGTTTGCCACCATGCATACTTGCAATATGGTTTAGCACTTTGTCTTTGCGGTCGGGGTAATGTTCGTTGAGCCAGTCTATAAAAACAGGCTCCACAGTGTCGTTAAGCCTTACGAGGGTGTAGCCAAAGCTTTTAGCACCACGTGCAGCTATTTCTTTTACAATGGGTAGTATTTCATCGCTGTTTAGGCCGGGTATAATGGGGGCAACCATTATGTGAACGGGAATGCCATTTGCCGACAGTGTTTCTATAGCCTTTAGCTTATTGTTTACTGATGAGGTTCTTGGCTCCAGTTTTCGCCTTAGTTCTTCATTAATAGTAGGGATGCTCAACGATACCGATACCAGATTTTTTTCTGCCAATTGTTTCAATAGGTCAATATCGCGCAACACAAGGGCATTTTTAGTAAGTATATCTACAGGGTGGCGGTAATCTAAAAATACCTGTAATAGTTGACGGGTTATCTGCATTTTGCGCTCAATAGGCTGGTAGCAGTCTGTATTGCCCGACAGTAAAATAGATTCCGGCTTGTAACCCCTTTTTTTAAAGAACTGTTCCAGCAACTGCGGTGCGTTTTTTTTAACCATTATTTTGCGCTCAAAGTCTACGCCTGCACTAAACCCCCAATATTCATGTGTTGGGCGTGCAAAACAATAGGCACAGCCATGCTCGCAGCCTTGATAGGGGTTCATGCTATAGGCCATATGCAGATCAGGACTTTTAACCGGGTTTACTATAGTTTTCGGAAAAACTTCCAATATCTCTGTCTTAGCTACCGGCTCTTCAAAATCATCATCATATATGGATTTTTCGTAGCGGTTCTTTTCAAAATGATTGTGAATGTTTACAACCGCACCTTGTCCTTTTATCTTCTCTGCATTCATAATTCGCCTCTTTTTATAGAGATGCAAATTACAAACTATAAGAAAATAATCTAACTGAGTTTAGAAAATATTATCAACATAGTTTTGGTCATAAATCAAGAATAACTTTAAAATGGGTAGTGGTTTCTAAATCAGGCGAATTATCGTCTACAACATTTGCTTTAATATAAAGGGTATTGTTATCATACCACTTAATTTTTTCAGGTCCCCATGATTGAAGAATTTTTTCGCCTAATACTTTAGGAGCATGAGTGCTTTGATATAATTGCAGACCGTTATCTGTAAACTGGGCAGTAAGATCGCTGTTTCCTGATACGATAAGTTTTCCGTTCGGTGACACCTCGGGTTGTCCCCACAATATGGTTTGATCTCCGGTTTGGGCATCTACCAAAATATAGTTATGCCATTCGTAAAAGCCGCCAAACACAACAAACTGATCCATATCCTCTCTATAACCATAATAAGTATATCGGGCATATTCATCGGTATCAGAATTGTTATTGATCAATGTAACCTCTTTCGCAGCAGTTTTAAACAATAGTGTATCACCTATTCTTTTCACAATTTCGCTGTCTCTTTCCAGATTATTTATTTCAGAAGTATCTATTGCAACAGGGGCATCTGCTTCATCAAAATCAGATTTTTTTATTTTTTCCACCCTTACAATTTTTCCGCCCAGATAAAAAGTATCAAGTTCAGAAACAAGAACTTTACTATCTGTCGGTTCGTCTGCATCTTCTTCGGTTTTTTTGTCTTTTTGACAGTTAACCAGGAATATACAACTCAAAATAGCTATTAGTGTACTAAATGATCTCATGCTTTGGGTAGAAATTTAAAAAATGAAAATAGGCAAAAGTATTTGAAAACACAAACAAAAAAAGCCTCCACCATTACGGTATGAGGCCTTCTTTTCTCCCAAAAATGTAAAATTGTTATTGCTGATAGTAGTTAACCCTTGGCGGAAAAACATGGTCTTTCCAAAAATCTACCACACTGGTAAGGGTTTCGCTCAATCCTGTAATTTCATCTGTTTTATAATAGCAGTGTATAAATGTATGCCTGCCTGTGGGTTTTTCATGCTCGGTTAGTACAAGGAACATGTAAGGTATGGCATTGCTCTTAAACTTTTCGTTCATGTACACCATATTCCGGCTGTCTGGCAATTGTATGGCAGGTGTAGCATTGTTTTGCAGCACCATAAACACTTCTTTTTGGTTTTCACGCAGGTAATGGCCTGCTGCTTCGGCATCATCAAACAATACTACTTTGTTTTTATGCCCGGCCTCATTTATTGCTGTACCAATAAGCGCAGCATTGTCTTTGCTGTTGTCAAGTACTACTATGTTGCCGTTTTTATTCAAACCAAATGCATATTCTGTAATATGCAAAGTTACTTTACAATCGCAGATTAGATTTTATAATATTCCACGTAATGTGTTATAGAACGTGTGTTAAAGTACACTTAAAACAAAACCACCCACTGCAGTTGCCTGCAACGGGTGGTTTACATAAAACAAACAATTAATCTAAAAAATAATTAAAGAGAAAAGTACTCTAATTATGGGTTTTACCTCCATCCCCCGCCAAGTGCGCGGTATAGGGTTACTATGGCTAAATATTGTTGGTAGCGGTTGTCTACAAGACTAAGCTGAGTGTTAAGCGCATTGTCTTTTGCGGTTAGTACTTCAAGATAGTTAACAAGGCCATACTCTAAAAGTTCGTCGCTGTAATCGGCAGCTTTAGTAAGGGCATCAGCCTGCTGTTCGCGTATGCCAATTTTTTTAGTTTCGTTGTTATAATTGGCAAGGGCATCGCTAACCTCGCGGCTTGCGCTAACCACAGCCTGCTGAAACTGCACATAAGCTGCCTCCTGGTTGGCCTTTGCAACTTCCATGCGGGTGCGGTTTTGCCTTTGGTTGAATAGCGGCTGCGTTAATCCGCTGATTACATTAGCAAAAAGCGAGTTGGCACTGAAAAGGTTGTCTATATCTATGGTTTGTAAACCACCTGTGCCGGTAACTTTTAACGCCGGATAAAAATTAGCACGGGCTACATTGGTAAGCTCAAAGGTGTTTACCAGAGCATATTCGGCGGCAATAACATCGGGCCTGTTGCGAAGCAGTGAAGCACTAAAACCAAGTTTAATTTCCGGATTTAATTGCTGGTCTTCAAATGCCGATCTTTGTATTGGACCCGGAGCCTGGCCTAAAAGTATGTTCATATAGTTTTCCATAAGCACAATGCTGTTCTTAAGGTCTTCTATAATAATTTCGGTGGCATATTTTTGAGCTTCGGTTTGCTTAACGGCAACTTCATTTACATTGCCTGCATCTTTAAGTGCGTGTATTACCTCTATACTCTCATTTCGGTTTACAAGGGTAGAGTCTGCAATTTTAAGCTGCATGTCTAACGAAAGCAGTTGGTAATATGTAGATGCAATATCCGATATCAACTGCGTTTGCACAGCCTGTTTGGCGGCAACCGTTTGCAGGTAAGTAGCATTAAGCGCACGTTTGTTGCTGCGAATCTTGCCCCAAATATCGGCTTCCCAAGCCAAAGAGCCTGTAATTTGGTATTGGTCTACACGCACTCTTCCACCACCGGTTTGCTGGCTAAACAGTGCGCCAAGCTGCGAGTTGTTAGACAGTTCCTGGTGTGTCCAGTCGGCACCAAGGTTAAAGGTAGGCTGGTAGCCTGCTTTACCCTGTTTCAGGTAAGCCTCGGCAGCCACAATATTTTGCACCGCCACGCGAATGTCAAAATTATTGGTAAGCCCTTTTTTAATGTGTCCCTGTAAAAGGTTATCTGTAAAAATTTTATCCCACGATATATCTGCCAGCGATGTGCTGTCCTGAACCTGTACCTCTGTGCGATACAGGTTTTCTGCCTTCACATCGGGCCTTTTATATTCTTTGGCAACAAAGCACGATTGCAACAGCAAGCCTGCTCCGGCCAGTATAATTATTCTATATTTCTTTGCGTTCATGTTATACTTGTTTAAGCAACAGCGTTCTCTGTTTGGTCCTGTTTAGGCTTGCCCGATATTTTTTCCTGCAATGCCTGGAATATGATGTACAATATTGGGATAACAAATACCCCAAATACAGTACCTATAAGCATACCACCCACGGCTGCCATACCTATACTGCGGTTACCCACAGCACCAACCCCTGCAGATAGTGCCAACGGCATCAATCCAAGGATAAAGGCAAAAGAGGTCATTAAGATTGGCCTTAAACGTGCCTGTGCGCCCTCAACAGCCGCATCTACAATGCTTAGCCCATGCTTGCGTCGCTGAACGGCAAACTCTACAATAAGGATGGCATTCTTGGCAAGGAGACCAATAAGCATGATGAGTGCTACCTGGAAGTAAATATTGTTTTCCAGCCCGGCGAGTTTTACAAAGCCAATGGCTCCGGCAATACCCACAGGCAGCGAAAGGATTACCGCAAGCGGAATAATGTAGCTTTCGTACTGCGCACTAAGCAGGAAGTACACAAATATCAAACTTAAAAGGAACACGCCTGCAGCCTGGCTTCCTGCAATAATTTCTTCGCGGGTCATACCACTAAACTCATAGCTGTATGATTTTGGCAGGTGCTGTGCGGCAACTTCCTGTATAGCCTTAATGGCATCTCCGGAGCTGTATCCCGGCTTGGCAGCACCGTTTACGTTTACAGCCTTATAGAGGTTGAAACGTGCTACAGCCTCAGGGCCATAAATTCGTTTAAAGTCTATAAACTGGCTTATGGCAACCATTTGGCCTGCATTGTTACGCACATATATTTTGTTTATAGAGTTTTCGTCTGCCCTTTGGTCCGGCTGTGCCTGTATCATTACACGGAACTGCTTACCAAAACGGTTAAAGTCGGTGGTATATAATCCGCCATAATAACCCTGCATGGTGTTGAAAATATTTGTAAGCGATACACCTGCATCTTTAGCCCTCTCGATGTTCACATCCATTTGATATTGCGGGAACGAAGGGTTAAAGTTGGTTTGCGCATACTGTATCTCTGGGCGTTTGTTAAGCTCGGCGAGAAACTCGTTACTCACTTTACTCACCGTTGCCCAGTCGTCTTCTCCGGTATCCTGAATTTTGAACTCGAAACCATCGGCACTACCCAAACCGGGTACGCTTGGTGGCGAGAAGAACAGCAGTCGTGCATCTTTAAATCCGGCCGTGCGGGCAAAAAGCTCGCCTGTAACAGCCTGCACTGTTTGGTTTTCTTCGGTACGGTCTTTCCAGTCTTTTAATTTAATTACACAGAAAGCATACGAACCACCGTTTACGCTGTTAAGCAAACTAAAGCCCACAACACTCATCCTTGCCTCAACTAAAGGCATAGACTGCAGTACTGAGTCAAGCTTGTTTACAGTAAGCTGTGTTTTTTCCAGCGTTGTTCCCGGAGGCATGGTAATATCGGCCATGATTACCCCACGGTCTTCACTTGGAATAAAGCCCGATGGCGTAGTAACAAACAACCAGTAAGTAATGCCGCTAAATACAAGCAGTATAACCACGGTTATCCATTTGCGTGGGGCAAGCCTGCGCAGCGAGCCCACATATTTACTGTTCATGGCATCGAAGCCTGTATTAAACGCTGTAAAGAAACGGTCTTTAAGGTTTTTCTTTTTGTGGTCGTGGTCGTCATGCGGCTTAAGGAACAGCGCACACAATGCCGGGCTCAGCGTTAATGCATTTACTGCCGATATTACAATTGATATGGCAAGCGTTACGGCAAACTGTTGGTAGAATACACCCGATGGCCCTTTTAGGAACGATACCGGGATAAATACCGCCGACATTACCAGGGTAATCGAAACGATGGCACCAGTAATTTCGCTCATGGCGCTTAGGGTTGCCTTTTTGGGGTCTTTTTCGCCTTCGTCGAGTTTGGCGTGCACCGCCTCTACAACCACAATGGCGTCATCGACCACAATACCAATGGCAAGGATCATCGCAAAAAGCGTAAGCATGTTGATTGAGAATCCAAACATTGAAAGGAAGAAGAACGTACCTACAATGGCCACCGGAACTGCAATGGCCGGGATTAGCGTAGAGCGGAAATCCTGAAGGAACAGGAAAACCACCACAAATACCAGTATAAAGGCTTCGATTAAAGTAGAAATTACTTTATGGATGGATGCATCAAGGAACGTTTTGGTACTAAATGGCACCACATAATCGATGCCTTCAGGAAAGTTCTTTTTGGCATCTTCCATGATTTTGTTAGCCTCTTCAATAATATCCTGGGCATTTGATCCTGATGTTTGGAATATACCCATGGCAACACCTTCTTTGCCCATACCCATATTGTTAGAGCCGTAACTAAAGGCGCCAAGCTCTACTGTTGCAACATCGCCCAGTTTTACAAAGTTTCCATTGCCTGTGGCCTTAACCACTATCTTTTCATAATCCTGTATTTTAGATAAACGTCCTTTGTATTTAATTACATATTCATAAATACCTTTGGCGTTTTCACCAAATTTACCCGGCGCGGCCTCAACGTTCTGTTCGTTAAGTGCAGCCTGTATATCGGCAGGGGTAAGCTGATAGGTAGCCATTTTTTCAGGGTCTATCCAAATACGCATAGAGTAGTCTTTACTACCAAACACGTTTACCTGGCCCACACCTTTAATACGCTGTAGTTTAGGCACAAGGTTTATCTTGGCATAGTTTTGTACAAATGTACCGTCATATTGCGGGTTGTTAGAGTACATAGACAGGAACATTAGCGAACTTGCCTGCCTTTTAACTGTAGTTACACCCGTGGCCACAACGGCAGCAGGAAGTTTTGGCGTAGCGCGCGATACCCTGTTTTGTACGTTTACCGCAGCAATGTCCGGATCTTCGCCCAATTCAAAGTAAACGGTAATGTTGGCCGTACCGTCGTTGGCGGCACTACTGGTCATGTAGGTCATGCCCTCTACACCGTTGATCTCTTCCTCAAGCGGAATTACAACACTGTTAAGTACGGTCTCGGCATTGGCACCTGTAAAGGTTGCTGTTACCTGCACGGTAGGAGGTGCAATTTCCGGATACTGCTCTACAGGCAGCGACAGCAGCCCCAGGATACCCAGAATGGTTATCAATATCGAAATTACGGTAGAGAGTACCGGCCTTTCTATAAACGTTTTAAGCATTTCTCAGTTTTATTTTTTGGTAGTAACGGTTTTAGTTTTGCTCACAGAGCTGGCAACAGTGTCCTGAATAGGTGCATCGGCAGGCTGCTCTTTTTTAGCTTCCTGCGGAATGATCTTCATACCGTCTTTAAGTTTAGAAGCCCCTTCAACCACAATAACTTCGCCTTCTTCCAGCCCTTCCTCAACAATAAAGTCGGTACCCGATGTAGTTCTTGTGGTTATTACTTTAGATTTTACAGTACCATCTTTATCAACCACATAAAGCATTTGCTTGCCCTGTAGTTCAAACACTGCATTTTGCGGTACCACTATGGCATTGTTATAGTTAATTGGCAAACGGATTATGCCATTGCTGCCACTCCTTAAAATTGCCTGCGGATTTTTGAATTCTGCCCTGAACTGGCTTGTACCCGTTGTTGCATTTACAAGACCTGTAACGGCTTCTATGCGACCTTTCTGGTCATACTCGCTACCATCAACCAATAGTAAAGTAACAGCAGGTGTGTTTTTTAGTTTTTGCTCTAGCGTAGCACCTTTAAAGGTCTTACTAAAGTTTAGCATTTGCTTCTCGTTAAGAGCAAAGTAAGCGCGCATTACCCTTGTGTCGCTCACTGTGGTCAATGCAACCTCAGATGTTGGACTTACCAGTGCCCCCTCTTTTAACGGAAGGCTGCCAATAACACCATCTACCGGAGAGGTAATGGTACCAAAGCCAATGTTTGTAGCTATGGCCTGGTAGTTTGCCTGTACCTGTGCAAGGTTTGCTTTGGCAGTTTCAAGCTGCACATTGCTTATAATTTTACGTTCTACAAGCGGTGCAAGTCTGTTAACTTCTACCTGAGCAGCATTAACAGCAGCTTTTGCAGCAGCAGCATCCTGATTTTGGGTTTGGGTTTCCAGTTTAAAAAGTATTTGGCCTTTTCTCACTGTTTGTCCTTCATCTACAAATATTTTGGTAATAAATCCTGTAACCTTTGGGCGTATCTCTACATTTTGGCGGCCTTCAAGGTTAGCGGTATATTCTTCAAATACGGTGGCATCCTGTTTAGTAACCGTTTGTACAGGGAAGGGTACCGGGGCAGCCGCAGCCTGTTGCGGGGCTTCCTCTTTTTTACCGCATGCGCTAAGCATTATAATGGCGGCCATTGCGCCTAAAAACGACTTGTTTCTCATTCTGTTTGTTCTATTGTATTTAAAAAGATGATGATTATTTAGATTTACTTTCGAGGTCTTTAAACTTCTGGATAGTATTGATAAGCAGTGCTTCCATTTGCAGTATGTGCTCTTTATAGGCCAGCGTTTTCTCAAGTTCTTTATCGTCGGCACAGGTAGCGGTTTGCTGGCGGTAGGTTACCATGCGTTCCATAATTTCTTTTTCAAAAGCTATCATGCGCATGTAGTTGTCAAAACGTTCGCTAAACTGAGATGGGCGATAGTATTTTTTACGGTCTCCCGGCAGGGTGTAGTAGGTTAGTTTACCTAACTTGACCAAGAGGCTAAGGTTGGTAGATACCGAACTTTTACTTGCTCCCATTATCTCTACAAGGTCGTCAAACGAATACTTGCGTGAGCCCGAATCCAGTATAAGCGTGGCAAGTATGCGCGAACCCAAAGGAGGGAGGTGGTGCACACTCTCAAAGTGTACGCCAAACATCTCTATCAGTTCTTCGCGTTCTTTTGCTAAATCTTCCATTGCTTCAAGATGAAAATTTGGGCAAATATACAAAGTTAGTTCGGTTAGTTCGGTTGTGTCCGAACCAAATTACAGTTAAAGTTTTGTTAAGAAATTAAAGTGGTTTAATTTGGCGGAGATGTAGTTGTGATAAAAACCTTAACCCGAATAAAGATACTGTTTTTATTGCAAATTATTGTTTAACAATGAAATATATCTGGAAATAAAAAAGGGGAAACTGTACAGTTTCCCCTTTTTTGGCCCCCAAAAATACCGTAAAATTAAATTTTACTAATGCTATTTTGGGTAAAAATATAGGTATTATGCGTGCCCTGCAATTTTTTTCGTTCAATAACGCAAATAATCGTTTAAGGGTTTTTACTTAATATGCACGGGCATCATTACCTTCATAAAAATTAATAAAGGCTTTGTTTACCACACGGTTTCCGCCAGGAGTAGGATAGTCTCCTGTAAAATACCAGTCTCCTAAGTTTTTAGGGCAGGCAATGTGCAGGTTCTCTACTGTCTGGAAGATAATCTTAACTTCAGCCTTAATATCTTTAGTGGTTAGCATCTGTGCAATTTTGTCTGATATTTCCTGATCGGTAAACGGTGCATAGAATTCCACAACGTGGTTTATCACCTCGCTGTCGGGCAGGTTTTCCTGTGCTTTACACTTATTATATACATCGTGTATTATGTGCTCCAATCCGCGTTCTTTCAATAAAGCCAGTGCTGCCTGAAAGGCCACCAAACCTTCCAGCTTGGCCATATCTATTCCATAACAGTCAGGATACCTTATTTGCGGTGCCGACGATACCACTACAATGCGCTTAGGGTTTAACCTGTCCATCATTTTAATGATGCTCATTTTTAGCGTGGTGCCTCGCACAATAGAGTCGTCTATAATAACAAGGTTGTCCTGTGGTTTAATAACCCCATAAGTAACATCATATACATGTGCCACAAGGTCGTCGCGGCTGCTGTCTTCAGTAATAAAAGTACGCAGCTTGGCGTCTTTAATGGCAATCTTCTCAGTACGTATCTTAACCTTTAACAACTCTTCCAGTGTAGTTTCGGTAAGGGTGTTTCGGTGTTCTAAAATGTGTTTGTTCTTACGCTGGTTCAAGAAGTCCTGTGCAGCCTCTACCATACCATAAAATGATGTTTCGGCAGTGTTAGGAATGTACGAGAAAACAGCATTGTCAGTATCGCTGTCTATGGCTTCAAGTACCTGTGGCAATACTAATTTACCAAGGTCTTTGCGCTCCTGGTATATCTCTGCATCGCTTCCGCGCGAAAAATAAATACGTTCAAACGAACAGGCTTTTTTAGTTACCGGAGGTATAATTTCGTGTATCGATATGCCTCCGCTTTTTTTGATGATTATGGCATTGCCTGGCTCAAGCTCCTTTACATCATCAAAATCTACATTAAATACAGTTTGTATTACAGGACGCTCTGATGCTACTACGGCAATTTCATCGTCCTGATAGTAGTATGCAGGGCGAATACCGGCCGGATCTCTAAAAACAAATGAGTCGCCGTGGCCAAACATGCCGGCCATGGCATAGCCACCATCCCATTGTTTAGAGGCACGCTTAAGTATGCGCGCAACATTAAGCCTCTCGGATATTACTGCCGATGCTTCCTGTTTATTGTATCCTTCATATTTACATACCTGATACAGGTCGCTAACCTCGTCGTCAAGGAAATGGCCAATTTTTTCCATTACCGTAACAGTGTCGGCAAGTTCTTTAGGGTGCTGCCCTAATTCTACAAGGCTGTCAAAAAGCTCTTTAACATTAGTCATGTTAAAGTTACCTGCCACAATAAGGTTGCGGTGCATCCAGTTGTTTTGGCGCAGAAACGGGTGAACGCTCTCTATGCTGTTCTTTCCGAAAGTACCATAGCGCACGTGGCCTAAAAAAACCTCGCCTAAATAAGGTATCTGGTCTTTTTGCAACTCAACGTTGTCTGCATATTCAGGATTGTTAGTAAGCTCTTCGTTAATGCGCTGGTTTATTTGCGCAAAAACGTCCTGTATGGGTTGTGGCTGGTTAGAACGCACGCGGCTAATGTAGCGCTGGCCGGGTTTAACATCCAGCTTTATGCTGGCAAACCCTGCGCCGTCCTGGCCGCGGTTGTGCTGTTTTTCCATAAGCAGGTACATTTTTTGAATGCCATAAAAGGCTGTACCATACTTTTCTTTATAATATTCCAAAGGCTTTAATAGCCTTAACAAAGCAATACCGCATTCGTGTTTTATTGCATCGCTCATAATAGTTGTTTGTTGTGTGTAGTTATATTAAAAAAAGCCCCACAAAGAGGCCTTAGTATTTTTACTTATTCTTCTTCCAGCACTATGTCGAACTGGGTTAGCATTTTAAACTGTTGCAAGCGTTCCTGCACTTCGCTTTTTTGCAGTTGCTCCATGCGTTCTGTGCCAAACTGCTCTACGCAAAACGATGCCAGGTTGGAGCCATATATAATGGCGTTTTTCATGTTCTTGAACGACAGGTTCTCGCTTTGTGCAATGTAGCCTGTAAAGCCACCTGCAAAAGTATCGCCTGCACCTGTTGGATCGAACACCTCCTCTAACGGAAGGGCAGGGGCAAAGAACACTTTTTTATCATGGAAAAGCAGTGCACCGTGCTCTCCCTTTTTAATTACCACATAGGCAGGGCCCATGGTGTGTATTTTTGCAGCCGCTTTTACAAGGCTGTATTCTCCGGTTAGCTGGCGCGCTTCTTCGTCGTTTACTGTAATAACGTCTACACGTTTAATAACGTCTAAAAGTTCGGGCAATGCGCAGTCCATCCAAAAGTTCATAGTGTCCAGCACTACAAGTTTTGGTTTTTCTGTAAGTTGGTTTAAAACCCCTGTTTGCACAATTGGGTGCAGGTTGCCCAGCATTACCACATCGGCATCTTTAAAATTCTCAGGCACTTTAGGCTCAAAATCGGCCAGTACGTTTAATTGGGTGTCCAGTGTGTCGCGGCTGTTAAGGTCGTTATGGTAGCGGCCGCTCCAAAAGAAGGTTTTGCCACCCTTAACTACTTCTATAGCCGAAATATCGATGCCTTTATTGCTTAGAAGGTCAAGATATTCCTGAGGGAAGTCTTCGCCTACTACCGACACTATAGCCGACTTAACATTAAAAAATGAAGCCGAAAGGCCAATATAAGTAGCAGCGCCACCCAATATTTTATCGGTCTTGCCAAAAGGCGTTTCTATAGCATCAAAAGCTACAGTACCCACAATGAGTAATTTATTCATAAAAATGCGTCAATTTTAGAAGCCGCAAAGATAGTGCTTTACTATTATAACGGCAATATGTGTGCCATCAATTTAAGTTATGGCAGGATAGGCATGTTTATATAATATATGGCAAGCCTGATAAGTAGTGATAAACAAGCTATTTTGCTATATTTACTCTTTATAAATATGGTATAATATGTCTCAATTAACACCTCAGCAAATACAGCAAATAGTCGAACAACTTCAAATTGGCATGCAATGCTACCTGCACATTAAGACCGGAGAAATTATTTTTGTGCCCGATGAAGACCGTATAGATTATGTAAAGCCCTGGGAGGAACTTTATAAAAAGATCGAGAACAGCTATAGCTATAGGGAGATTGAAAGGCCGGGATCTCGCGACCAGTTTATTTTTATGGAAGATTTTGTACTGGATCTGCCCGACGGAAAGCGTAAGTCTGAACTGCTGGATATACTTGATGATGAAAAGCCTTTTAGGAATTTTAAAAAATACATTGAGCAATCGGAAATTCGCAACGATTGGTTTGCCTTTAACAACCAAAAACTTACAGAGTGGGTTATAGAAGAGGTTAGAAGTATTTTAGAGCGTGTGCAGGATGAGCGTTAGTCAAATTGATATACATTTATAACATTTTGAAACTCAAATGTTAATATTTAAAATTGGCATAATTTTAGACTAACTATATCGTTATATTAACACAACTACAATTAATGATTAATTAACTTTATTAGGAACTTTAAAACATCAAATTATGCTGCCACAATTTAAAAAGACTGAAAAAAAAGCTGATATTTCTACAAAAATGGCGTTTATTATATTGGCTTCCAGTGTAGTACCTGCCGTAGCAATTGGCATGGCGGTTATGTATATTATTCATGCACTGTAAAAAGACTGCCGCTGTACAAAACTACTTGTCAAACCTGCCAACCTCTTCATAATAGGCGTCAACATTAAGCACAGGCTGTAATGATGCCATTACGGCCAACTCATCGCACCGCTCGTTTTGCGGGTGGTTGTTGTGGCCTTTTATCCATTTAAAATCTACCTTGTGCAGGCGGTACACTTTTAAAAAACGTTTCCACAGGTCGGGATTCTTCTTTCCGGCAAAACCCTTTTTCTCCCATCCCAGCACCCAGTTTTTAGTAACCGAGTCTACCACATATTTAGAGTCGCTTACTACAAGCACGCTCATGCCGGGGTTTCGCAGCTTTTCTAAGCCTACAATAACAGCCAGGAGTTCCATGCGGTTGTTAGTAGTAAGCCTAAAACCTTCATAAAACTCTTTTCGATAAGCTTGGCCTACAAGCTCCATGACCACGCCATAGCCTCCGGGGCCGGGATTGCCCTTGGCTGCGCCATCAGTATATATGTGTACGGTGTGCATTTTTAATTGTTGATTTTATTATTTGGCTATTTGTGGATTTGGTTATTTGGTGCTTGAATTACCTTAAAACTAAATATTTATTTTAAAATCGAATTTCAAATAACCAAATACACAAATAACCGGATTAACTAATTGCTACATTGTTCCATTAACTAACTGTTCTATTACAACAGGAAAATGCTCATGCTCCAGTGCCAGTACTTTTAGGGCAACTTCTTCCGCTGTAAGGCACTCTTCAATTGCCACCGCCTGCTGAAAAATGATGTTGCCTTCATCATAATTGTCGTTTACATAATGTATGGTAATGCCGCTTTCTCTTTCTTTATTTTCCAGCACGGCACGGTGCACATGTATGCCATACATGCCTTTTCCGCCATAGGCAGGCAGCAGTGCCGGATGAATGTTTATTACCCTGCCGGGATAGGCGGCTATAATATCTGCCGGAAATTTTAGCAGGAAGCCCGCCAGTACAATTAAGGAAGGATTAAATGCTTGCAAATGGCGCAGTACAAAACCATTGTTAAGTTCGTCTTTTGTAAAAGCCAATTTAGGTATATTATAGTGTGCTGCCTTTTGCAAAACGCCTGCATTTGTGTTGTTAGTTAGCACTAAAACCACTTTTGCAGCATTACTTTGTAAGAAATACCTCATTATTTGTTCGGCATTTGAGCCTCCACCCGATGCAAAAAGCACTATATTTTTCATGTAAAAACAGTTTTGAGAGTGCAAAAAAAAGAATAATATCCTGCAAAATAACGCTGTTTTCACTTTAATGTAAAATTAATTTTTTACTTTAGTACTCACATTTTTTAGGTAAACAGTGGTTTTAAGATAAAGTTTTTTATTTTTGCCGTTCAATTTAAATTCTAAAATTAAAGATTATGTCAGACATTGCATCAAGAGTAAAAGCGATTATCGTAGACAAATTAGGTGTTGACGAAAACGAAGTTGTAACAGAGGCAAGCTTCACTAACGATTTAGGAGCTGATTCACTAGACACTGTTGAGCTTATAATGGAGTTTGAGAAAGAATTTGATATTCAGATTCCAGACGATCAGGCCGAAAACATCTCTACTGTTGGTCAGGCTATTTCTTACATAGAAGAAGCAAAAAAATAATAAATATGTAGCATCCATGTAGCCTTAAAATTACATGGATGTTATTATTTATTGGCTGTATTACAGCCATGTACAAAAAAAACATACTATGCCGGGGGCAAAGCCTGTGGCTTTATACTATACAGCTGCCCATGTTTTCTTACTTTTGTTTAAAGAATTGCATGGGTATTGTTGTTATTATTTAAAACTATAAAATTAGCTTTATGAAATTAAGGAGAGTTGTGGTTACCGGACTTGGAGCGCTAACCCCCATAGGCAACACAGTACAGGAGTACTGGGAAGGTCTTATAAACGGTGTGAGCGGCGCTGCCCCGATTACATATTTTGACACCACAAACTTTAAGACCAAATTTGCGTGCGAGGTTAAAAATTTCAACGTTGAAGATTTTATAGACCGCAAAGAAGCACGCAAAATGGACCGCTATGCGCAATATGCCGTTGTAGCTACAGACGAAGCCGTAAAAGATGCCGCCTTTGACTTTGAAACTCTTGACAAAGACAGGGTTGGCGTTATATGGGGCTCCGGAATTGGAGGTCTTGAAACTTTTCAGGAAGAGGTAATAAACTGGACGAACAGCAAAAATACGCCTAAGTTTAACCCGTTCTTTATACCTAAAATGATCGCCGATATTGCCGGTGGTCATATATCTATTCGTTACGGTTTCCGTGGGCCAAACTTTACAACAGTATCGGCCTGTGCATCATCTACAAATGCTATGATAGATGCGTTTAACTACATTCGTCTTGGTCATGCCGATGTAATTATTACAGGTGGCAGCGAGGCGGCTGTAACCATTGCAGGTATGGGTGGTTTTAATGCCCTGCATGCGCTTTCTACCCGAAACGACAGTCCTGAAACCGCAAGCCGCCCTATGGATAAAGACCGCGATGGTTTTGTGCTAGGAGAGGGTGCAGGTACTATTATACTTGAAGAATATGAACACGCAGTGGCGCGTGGTGCAAAAATATATTGCGAAATTGGCGGTGGCGGCATGAGTGCCGATGCACACCACATTACTGCCCCACACCCTGAAGGTTTGGGTGCCCGCAATGTAATGATAAACTGTCTTAGAGATGCAGGTCTTAAGCCAGAAGATGTAGATGGTGTTAACATGCACGGAACCAGCACGCCACTTGGCGATATTGCCGAGAGTAAAGCAATACTCGAAGTATTTGGAGAACATGCCTATACACTAAATCTAAACTCTACCAAGTCTATGACGGGTCACCTTCTTGGTGCAGCCGGGGCGATAGAAACCATATCGTGCATACTTTCTTTAAAGCATGGTATAGTGCCGCCAACCATTAATCATTTTACCGATGATGAAAACATAGACCCTAAACTGAACTTTACCTTTAACACTGCCCAAAAAAGGGATATGAAAGTGGTAATGAGCAATACGTTTGGTTTTGGTGGTCATAATGCCTGCGTACTTATTAAAAAGCTTGAAGAATAAAATTGACAGCAACTGTATATGGGTTTCTTTAAAAATATATTCTCTAAATCCCGCCATACCCCAAAGGAAGGCGGGATTTTTTTTACCGAAATGCAGTCGGTGCTGGGTTTTGAGCCTTTAAACGAAAATCATTACCGCAGGGCTTTTACGCACAGGTCATCTAACAAGACCGATGAAAAAGGAAATCCGGTAAACTACGAAAGGCTGGAATTTCTGGGCGATGCCATGTTGGGCTCCGTAATTGCGGCGCACCTTTTTAATGAGGTGCCCACTGGAGATGAAGGCTACCTTACAAAAATGCGTTCTAAAATTGTTAGCCGGGAGCACCTTAATGAGCTTGGCCGCGATCTTAACCTTATAAAATGGGTAGAGAGCAAAGTATCTGCGCAGCATTTTGGAGAGAACATACATGGTAACCTTTTTGAGGCGCTTATTGGCGCTATATATTTAGACCGTGGATTTAGCTATTGCGAGCAGTTTATACAGCAAAAAGTTATTATTCCTTATGTAGATATACCAAAGCTTGAAGGTAAGGTTATAAGCTACAAAAGCCTTGTAATTGAATGGTGTCAAAAAGAAAAGAAAAGTTTTCTTTTTGAAATTTATGAAGACAACGGCGTAGAGGGGCAAAAACACTTTGGCGTAAAACTAAAAATCAATGGAGAAATAGTAGCCCGTGCCCGTGCTACATCTAAAAAGAAAGCTGAGGAAAAAGCGGCTCAGAGAGCTTTTTTTGCATTTCAGGAAAAAATTAACAAAAAATAAAATCGTATTGTTATTTTCTCAAACGTTTTCGATAAAAAATTTGCGTTAACTTAATTTTAAGACTATTCTATGTAAGTTATAAGTGTTATATTTACAGCTTATTTGGATGTAAGTGTTATGGCTGTACATAAATTAATGATAGACGACTTTGATAGTGTCGATTATTCATTGATCGCCATTCATTCGTCTTTAGAAGATTACCGCCTGGCATATTTTATAAACCGTGAACTTGAGATACGGCTTGAAAAATGCCCAAACGATATAAGTTTTATACAAAAGGAGAGCAAGGCTTATTTTTCGAGGTACCTGTTTGAAGACGAAGAGAATGATGTGGCCTGGAACCTTATTCAAAATAAAAACAGTATTGTAAGCGCACCAGAAAACGCCCAATCATCGCTATTCTCAGGAGGAGAATACAGGGTTACCACCAGTGTGTTTTTTCTGCCCGAGTTAAAGCGGGTAGATTATATATTGAAAGTGGATAACGAAGAAACCGAAGAAAATGTGATCAGGGCATTGCTTGCAGTAAAATATATTGCCACAGCCTATAAAATAGACCACAATAAACTAAAATCGAAAAACAACTTAATTTTTTAAGAGAATGCCGACAAAAAAGAAAACCAAAATTGTAGCCACGTTAGGCCCTGCGTGCAGCACCAAGGAAGTCATTAAAGACATGATTGAAGCCGGTGTAAATGTGTTTAGGATAAACTTTTCGCATGCCGATTATACTGATGTTAAAGAACGTATAGATATAATAAGGGGACTTAACGAAGAATTTGGCTACAACGCCTCTATACTTGCCGACCTGCAGGGTCCTAAGCTTCGTGTAGGTGTAATGAAAGATGATATTGTTGTAAATCCAGGCGACATTATTACTTTCCAAACTGCCGAAGACAGTTTAGGTACTGCCGAAAGGGTGTACATGAACTACAAGCAATTCCCTAATGATGTAAATCCGGGCGAAAGGATACTTCTTGATGACGGTAAACTTATTTTTGAAGTTATAGAAACCAATAAAGTAGATGAGGTTAAAACTGTGGTAGTACAGGGTGGTCCGCTTAAATCTAAAAAAGGCGTTAACCTTCCTAATACCAAAGTATCGTTACCTGCTCTTACTGAAAAAGATATCAGGGATGCCATTTTTGCCATTGGCGAAAGGGTAGACTGGTTAGCATTATCGTTTGTGCGTACTCCAAGAGATCTTCAGGATCTTCAGGATCTTATTGCACAGCACTGCGACTATAAAATTCCTATCGTAGCTAAAATAGAAAAACCTGAGGCTGTAGAGAATATAGATAAAATTGTTGCTTTTTGCGATGGCCTTATGGTAGCGCGTGGCGATCTTGGTGTTGAGGTTCCTGCTCAGGAAGTGCCGCTTATTCAGAAAAAACTGATAAACCGCGCTAAAACTGCACGTATACCTGTAATTGTGGCTACACAAATGATGGAAACCATGATTACAAGTCTTACACCAACAAGGGCAGAGGTTAACGACGTGGCTAACTCTGTAATGGATGGTGCTGATGCGGTAATGCTTTCTGGTGAAACATCTGTAGGTATGTATCCGGTACAGGTTATCGAAAAAATGTCATCTATCATACAGGCGGTTGAAGATTCTCCGCTAATCACAGTGCCTCAAAACACGCCGCAGGTGCGCACTAAGCGTTTTATAACAAAATCTATTTGTTACCACGCTGCACAAATGGCAAACGTTATTAAGGCTAAAGCTATTGTTACGCTAACAAACAGTGGCTATACTGCTTTCCAGATATCAGCCTGGAGGCCTGCTGCAGATATATTGGTGTTTACAGATAACAAAAGGATCGTTACACAAATGAGCCTTCTGTGGGGTGTAAATGCTTTTTATTATGATAAATCGCTTAGTACAGATGAAACTGTAGAGGATGTAAATGCAATTGCCCAGCAAAAAGGCTTTGCAGATAAAGGCGATATCCTTATTAACCTTGCCGCAATGCCTGTAACAGAGCGCGGTATGGTTAACACTCTTAGGGTAACTGAGATCGTATAAGTTTTTTATTTATCCGTTTTAATAGTAAAAGCTGCCTGTTATGGGCAGCTTTTTTTATGCTTTGGCTTTACCTATCACAATCAAAACCTATATATGTTTTTAGGTGTTATACAGTAATCTAGGGCGATATCTGTGTCGTTGTATGGTATGTCATTCTCTTCTGCTTCAAATAACGATAACCCTATTTTTATTACATTAGGTTTACACTCTTCAAGGAAACGGTCATAAAAGCCCTTTCCGTAGCCTACACGGTGTCCTTTTGTGTCAAAAGCCAATAGGGGTATAAATACCACATCCATTTTATTAGAGGGCACTTCTATGCCTTCTACGGGTTCAGGAATGCCATACGGGCTAATAACAAGTCTTGTGTTGTCTGTAAGCAGGTAATGCACCATTGTGCAACAGTCAAAATCAGATCGGGATACAATAACCTCTTTATCTTTTCCTGCAAGTATGTTAAGTATAACATCTGTATGTACCTCTTTTTGTGTTTCTATCGATAAAAAGAGATGGAAATAGGTTTTGCCCCATATATCCAGTTGCAGCAAAAGGTTGGCAATAGCAAGGCTTCCTGCCTCAATACGGTCTATGGGTAGCGCATTACGCATTGCTTTATATTTTTGCCTCAGTTCTTGTTTTGTCATTATCCGTAGTATTTATACAAATATAAAATAAGGTGGCTTTTCAGGCCATAAAAAATCCCGAAAGCCATAAAGCTATCGGGATTTAGAAAAATATTTGTGATTGTTGTTAACTTATTTTTTGCCAAGAACACTGTTCCTGCTTCCGTAGGCAAAATATATAATAACGCCTATAGCCATCCAGCCTATAAGTCGTAGCCAGTTTAGCCATCCAAGGCCATATATCATGGCAAGACAAACGGCTACACCTAATAGAGGCACTAATGGCACTAAAGGGGTTTTAAATTCCCTAACCATATTAGGTTCTGTTTTGCGAAGCACTATTACAGATATACATACTAATATAAACGCAAACAGGGTGCCTATACTGGTCATGTCGCCCACAATATCGCCCGGTATAAACGCTGCAAAAAGGCCAACTATTACAAGTATTACAAGATTGGCTTTATAGGGCGTCTGAAATTTAGGGTGCAGGTGGCTAAAGAATGATGGCAGTAAGCCGTCTTTACCCATAGCATAGAACACACGGCTCTGGCCTAAAAGCATTACAAGTATTACAGATGAAAAACCTGCAAGAATGGCTATAGTTACAAAATTGCCTAACCAGCCATACCCGGCCATATATTTGTTTATGGCAAACGCTACAGAAGCTTCTTTACCTGTTGTTCTAAAATCTTCTACAGTAGCTACACCTGTTAGCACGTGGGCAAATAAAATATATAATACAGTACAAATTGCAAGCGATCCCAATATACCTATTGGCATATCTTTTTTAGGATTTTTAGTTTCCTGTGCTGCGGTACTCACGGCATCAAAACCAATAAAGGCAAAGAAAACAGTACCTGCGGCACCAAGAATACCCGCTATACCTCCAAAACTATGGTCTACACCTGCATCATCTACATAAGTGGCCGGTGCAGGAATATAATGTTCGTGGTTTACAGGATTAATAAACTGCCAGCCGATTACAATTATAAGGATAACGATGGCAACTTTTACAATAACAATCAGGCCGTTTACAAATGCCGATTCCTGAGTGCCTTTTATTAATAGCAGGCTTATAATTGCTACTATAAACAGGGCAGGGAGGTTGATAAGTCCGTGTTCTCCTGTGGCAGATACCTGAAAAGGTGAGTGAGACAGAGCATAAGGTATAGGGTCTGTATGCAGCACCGAGACCAGCAGGTTGTTGAGATATTCGCTCCAGGCAATGCCCACTGTTGCAGCACCTACTGCATATTCAAGGATAAGATCCCAGCCTATTATCCATGCTAAAAATTCGCCCATAGTGGCATAGGTATAGGTATAAGCACTACCCGAAATTGGAATGGAGGAAGAAAGTTCTGCATAACATAAACCCGCAAGTGCACAGCCAATGGCTGCAACTATAAACCCGATGGTTACCGACGGACCTGCGTTGTTTGCAGCAGCAGTAGCGGTTCTTACAAACAAGCCCGCACCTATAATAGCACCAATGCCTAAAGCAACTAACGACCATGCTGTAAGGGTTCTTTTTAAACTCTTCTCAGATTCGGTTGCTTCTGCAAGCAGTGTTTGTAAGGGTTTTCTTCTCCAGATAGACATAAATGTTATTTATTTATTGTTAAGAAGCCCCAAATATAGCGGTTTTGTCAATATTATAATAATTTTAACTAATTTATGTAGCACTAATTTGTTATAATTCGCTGAAAAATAAACAGTAAGTAATTTTGTCGCTGTTTTTTTCATTGCCACATAATGATTATAAACGTAAGTTGAGTAACTGTTTGTAAACTTAATGATCAGTTCGAAAGCCTCAAAATAAAAAACCTGCACTTTATTGGTGCAGGTTTGTGTTGATAGGTGTAACTATTAATTTACTACCTTCTTAAAATCCAAAAGATTAAAACGGTAATCGTTCTTTATGAAATCCTGAATTATTGCTGCATGTCCGGCTCCAACAATTACTACTATGGTTTTGTCTTTTGTAGTAACCTGATTTTGTATGTTGGCATACATTATAAGATTTCTTTTGTACCAGCTTGCAACAAAGTCCGAACCAAAAAACTCATTCTCATCATTTAGCCTGTTTATTGTAGCAACATACAGACCTTTATTAAGCCTCATCTGTTCGTCAGAATTTAAACACTTAAAAACATCTTTAAGTTCTGTTTCTGCAATGCAGCTATTCATATAATTATTAAGGGCGGCCATTTTGCCCTGAAATGTTTCAGCGTTAACTTGTTTGCTGTTTTCGAGTTTGCCGCCAAGCAAATCATAACGTTGTTCTAAATTATGATCTGTAGAATATATGGCACTGTTATTGGCCTTTTTAGCTAACCTAAAACCAAACTGAAATATTTCATTCTCTGCATACATGCGCTTCAAAAAATCACTTTTTAAAGTGTCGGCTTTATAAAACGGCTTATCATCTTTATACAACAAATACTTTTTATTGAGTTCTTCTTTTTCATTAAACGGAAACTCTACAAAAACTTTATCAGGGTGGTGGTTTTTTACAATTGCAGTTGTAATTTCTTCCAGGGCAGCCTGATTTTTCTTGTTTAAAATGTCTCTTTCTATTACTTTCCCTCTGTCAAAACCGGGGTTGTTAAAATGGTAAGTACCAATTAATATAACATTAATCTTTTCCTGGCTAAAGCATAAGCATGAACCGAGACTTAATAGTATTGCAAAAAATAATTTCATTTATAATGGTTGGCCTTATTCTATAATCTTATAAAGCTTGTCTGAAAGCCTAATTCTGAATGGCAGGTTAAACGTTACTTTATCTCCGGTTTTGGCAATGTTGCCTTCCTGCCCGTTTACACGCAACACATCAACTGTTAGCTGTTGCTCTCCTGTTGTAGGCCCGCTGATTATAATGCGGTCGCCCACTTTAAGTTCGCCCTGCTCTATAGTAAACTGGCCTACCTGTGCTTTAGGGAAATAGTGCTCGCCTTTGCCAATAAGCGTTTTGCGAATGCGGCTGCGTTTTGCCTTTGGAGCCGTAGCAAGGGCAATATCGCCCAGTTCGCCGCTCTTTTTAAACTGCAGCTTGTCTGATTTTCCTTTACGGAATATCATGTTGCCTTTGTTTACACCACGCCTAAGCGCTTTTTGCTCTTCTTCGGGCAATTGTATAATTTCAAGGCATTCGTTAGAGCAGGTGTTGTGCATGGCTTCTTTACAATCATCGCACTGAATAAACAGCAGGTGGCAGGCCTCGTTAGCACAGTTGGTGTGGTTGTCGCATGGTTTACCACACTGGTGGCACTGCGCCACAATATCATCGGTAATGCGCTCGCCAAGGCGGGCATCAAATACAAAGTTTTTACCTATAAATTTACTCTCTAAATTTTCGGCTTTTACCTGGCGGGTATATTCTATAATACCGCCCTCAAGCTGGTACACATTTTTAAAGCCTTTGTGCTTAAAGAATGCCGAAGCCTTTTCGCAACGAATGCCGCCTGTGCAATACATCAGCAGGTTTTTATCTTCTTTATAATCGGCAAGCTGGTTTTCTATGATAGGTAATGATTCCCTGAACGTTTCAACATCGGGTGTTATCGCACCACGAAAATGCCCGATTTCGCTTTCATAATGGTTACGGAAGTCTACCACAATGGTGTTAGGGTCTTCCAGCATTTGGTTAAAATCTTTGGCTCCAAGGTGTATGCCTTTGTTGGTAACATCAAAAGAAGCATCGTCCAGTCCGTCAGCCACCACTTTATTACGCACTTTAATGGTAAGTTTCAGGAACGAAAGGTCGTCCTGCTCTACAGCCACATTCAGGCGGATGTCTTTAAGGAACGGAATGGTGTCCAGATGATCTTTAAAGGTGTAAAAGTTATCGGCAGGCAGCGAAAGTTGAGCATTGATACCTTCGGTAGCTACATAAATTCGTCCTAAAACCTCAAGTGGGTTCCAGGCCATAAAAAGCGAATCGCGAAATTGTTGAGGGTCTAAAATGTGCGCGTAGGCATAGAAAGACAGCGTAAGGCGCTGTTTACCGCTATTTTCTATCAGGGCGGTTCTTTCTTCTGCGCTTAAAGTGTTATACAGTTGCATGCTATCACAGTTTTAAGTGAGAAAAAAATAAAATATGTCGTTTGGCTCCTATTGGCGGAACCGCTGCAAAGGTAGAAATTTTTGGTAATGAGGCAAATCTGTGAGAATGTTTATTGAAGTTAACCAAGAGTAAATTCATTTGTAATGAACATTCTGAGAGAACCCTCAATTCCGGTTTGAGTTGATTTAAATGTTATTCACGCCAGTAAAAATCTTTACGTGATTCGTAAACCTATCTTTCAGATATTCTTTAAATTCCAAAAATTGTCATGTGGTATAATTATACAAAAAATAAAAGCACTCCTTTTTGGAGCGCTTTTACCTTAACTTAAGCCCTAACCAACAAAGAGCCTAAAAACTAAAACTAATGCCTGAGTAAAGCCCTATAAAGTAGGGTTTAAAATTGCCTGCATCGCGGCTAAAGGTATTTACCTGGTATTTGAACATGGGTTCAAAATTAGCTTCGAACGATTTAAAGAAGCGGTATTTAAAGCCAACACCAAGGTTTGTGCTAAAATGTATATCGTTAAGATTTTGCGCTTTACCTACATTGGTACTATAGCCCTGTGTAGAAATTACGCTTACGTTATTTTGGTTTAAGAACAGTGTGCTTACACCGCCTATAATATCGATACCGAATTTTTTATTGAGCAGTGCATACGACATTTCTACCGGAACCTCTACATAGCCCGTTCGCTGTATCATAGAGCCCCTAAAGGTTTCGTTAGGCAGCCTGTCTGCAAAGAAAGCCTCCAGTACATTAGGTCTGCCCTGATCCTGTACCACAATGTTGGCGCTGGATGTTCTTGCCGCTACATTATTGGTTTGACCCGTTAGCGAAGCATAAAATTCAATGCCTTTTGTGGCATAATTCAGGTTTACGGTGTTTACGCCTGAACGTATGTTTATTCTGTCGGTCAGGGCATAATTTACCCCTACGCCCATACTGAGGTTGTTGTCATAGCTTTTGGTATTGCCTGCGAACTGATCGTCTATAGGTGACCCGTTAGACGACATGGAGTTGTAAAACACAGGAGCTACCTGTGGTTTTACATTCCATCTGCTTTTGTTGCTGTTATCGGCAAGCTGCTTGTCTTTTTTATTGTCTTTGTCTTCCTGTTTTTCCCTTAATAATTTTTCAAGTTCATTTTCGGGTTCTGTTGCCGTGGTGTCTACGGTTGTTTCAGCAACTGCTTTATCTTCTATTGAAGTTGTTTTGTCTATGATGGTGGCATCGGTATCGATGACATTGTTTTCAGCCTTCTGATTTTCTGCTACAGAATTGTTGTTTTGTGTATTGCTGTTTATAGCAATGCCATTTTTTGTATTGCCCTGTGCAGCATTATTTTTATTTGTAGCACTGTTATTGTTAGCTATGCTATTGTTCTTATTGAAAGCACTATTGTTGGTGGTTGAATTGTTGCCTGGAGCACTATTAGTCGAGTTATTTTTGTTTGCCGAATCATTTCTGGAAGAAACATTGTTGTTTTCGGCTACAGCGGTAGCGGTGTTAGGTTGCCCAATACGATTGGTATTAGTAATGCCACTTTTTACAGTATTATCCTTGCTGTTATTGTTTTGCATAGCACTGTTGTTAGCCACAGCATTATTGGGTTGCGCAATGCCTTTACCTTTTTGATTGTTGCGGTTTACTATGGTGTTATTATCAGGTGGTAGCAGTGTGTTTTGTTTTGCTCCTGTTTTACCACTGTTGTTATTATACGTGTTTTTAGAGTTGTTTACTATTGCATTGTTTTTAGGGCTAATAGTTTTTGGTGCTGTATTATTCTGAATTTTATCCGAAGCCGATGATTTTTGCGAACTATGAACTTGGTTTAATTGGTCATTATTTTTAGAGCTTACAACTACAGCATTCTTATCTATTCCTGATGACGGATTTTTACGGTTTTTGCCAGAATCAATAAGGGTATTTGTATTAACATCGGTTGGCAGGGTTTGTAGAGGCGATTGCTCATTATTGCTATTTGGCGCGGTAGTAATAGCCGGATCCTGCTGTTGTGCACCATCCCATCCGTTAAGGTAAAAAATACCTGTTAACAGGCCCAATACCAATACGGCAGCCACACCCCCAAGCCTTAGCCATAGCGGAATAACCCTTCTTTTCTTTTTCTCTTCCAGTGCCTCCTTTATATTATCCCAAACAAATTCGGGCGGGGTGGCTTCAAAGTCTTTAAACTTTTCCTGAAAAAGCCTGTCTATGTTCTTTTTCTCACTCATTTTGCCGTTGGTATAGTGTTCCCCTGGCGGGAGTCTATTTTTTCTTTAAGTATCATCCTTGCCCTTGCAAGGTTAGATTTCGAGGTGCCGTCTGTAATACTAAGCATCTCTGCAATTTCTTTGTGCGAATAGCCGTCTATCACATACAGGTTAAAAACCATCCTGTACCTGTCGGGCAATTCCTGTATTATCTGCATCAGGAAATCCATAGACACTTCATCTGCATCAATTTCTACATCCGCCTCTTCGGGCAGATTTTCGCTCACAATTTCAAAAATGCCCTGCGTTCTGTACTTTTGCAGTACATTATTAACCATTACTCTCTTTGCCCAACCCTCAAAAGAACCCTGAAAGCGGTACTGCCCAATTTTATTGAAGATGAGCAAAAAGCCGTCCTGCATATTGTCTTCGGCATCGGCGCGGTTGCGCGAATACTTAAGGCAAACGGCAAACAGCTTTGGGGCTAAGAGCCGGTATAGCTGCTCCTGCGCCTTTATGCTGTTTTGCTGACATTCTTTTATGAGCTGCTCTAACCCCAATGGTTTCCATTTATTTTATTATTGTTGTACGGGTACAGTTACTTCTATATACTGCTGATTGCCCTGTGCATCGTTGCCTTTAAAAAATTTAAAGAGAATGTTCCTCTCGGCCGTAAGTGGGCATACAAAATTTATGGTTTTGCTCTCAGGTGCCGTATAATCTATCGTGTTGCACGTGGCACGCTCTAACAAAATAGCCTGAATGGCCACTGTGCGTGTACTTCCCCAAATTTCGTAATACGGTTCCTCAGATACATAATAGCAATCGTTTGGCTTACGGTAATACATAGTTATGGGGTAGGTTTGCCCGGGTGTTACATATTGGGGTGTCGTTACCTCTTCAATAGGTATAAATTGTATAACAAAATCATTGTTCCCGTCATCATTCAGCGAGCATCCGGCTACTAAAATCAGTGCCGAAAACATTATTAAAATCCTGCTTATCAATCGTTTCATAAATCAAATATAGATAACTCTATGCACTATAGATGCAAAAAAGTGTAAAGGTTGCGTATAAATATAAAAAAACCCGAAATTATTTCGGGTTAGTTCTTTTTTGGTTATGCCACGCTTTGGGCAATGGCATCTTTTATTTTTGCTTCGAGCTCATCGGCCATTTCAGGATTGTCTTTTATAAGGGTTTTAACGGCATCGCGACCCTGGCCCAACTTGGTATCGCCATAGCTAAACCATGAGCCCGATTTTTTTATAATTTCGAACTCTACGGCAAGGTCTAATATCTCGCCGTTTTTAGAAACGCCTTCGCCATACATAATGTCGAATTCGGCAGTTTTAAATGGTGGTGCCACCTTGTTCTTAACTATTTTTACTTTGGTACGGTTACCAATAACATTCTCCCCGTCTTTTATTTGTGCCGAACGGCGAATATCTATACGTACCGATGCATAGAATTTAAGGGCATTACCACCTGTAGTAGTTTCAGGGTTACCAAACATTACACCGATTTTCTCGCGAAGCTGATTGATAAAGAAAACTGTACAGTTTGTTTTACTGATAGTGGCTGTAAGTTTACGCAATGCCTGACTCATTAATCGTGCGTGAAGCCCCATTTTAGAGTCACCCATTTCGCCTTCAATTTCGCTCTTAGGAGTAAGTGCCGCAACCGAGTCGATAACCACGATATCTATAGCCCCGCTACGAATAAGATTTTCGGCAATTTCAAGAGCCTGTTCGCCATTGTCCGGTTGAGAAATAATAAGGTTTTCTACATCTACATGCAGTTTTTCGGCATAATTACGGTCAAAAGCATGCTCTGCATCTATAAATGCTGCAATGCCTCCGGCTTTTTGAGCCTCGGCAATGGCGTGTAGTGTAAGTGTTGTTTTACCCGATGATTCCGGGCCATATATTTCTATTATCCTGCCGCGAGGGTAGCCGTTTACGCCAAGTGCAAGGTCTACACCAAGTGATCCTGATGGTATTGCCTCAACTTCTTCAACAGCCTGGTCGCCCAGTTTCATTACGGTTCCTTTGCCGTAAGCTTTATCTAATTTATCCAGTGTAAGCTGTAACGCCTTTAGTTTAGCTTCTTTATCTCCGCTCATTTCTTTTACATTAGTTTTTGTAAAAATAGGTGTTTTTTTTGGTGTAGCAAGGGACGATTTGAGAGTGTGGAAAAATATTTAAAGTAGTATTATTTGTGTAGGCAAAATCCTAAAAACAAAAAAGCTTTCACGTGTTGTGAAAGCTTTTATAAAACCAGTGGTCCCACCTGGGCTCGAACCAGGGACCACCTGATTATGAGTCAGGTGCTCTAACCAACTGAGCTATAGGACCGGTTTTGTGGGTGCAATATTACGGCATTTGTTCTTTCAATCCAAATAAAATTTAATATTTATTTTAAATGGCTGAACGTCAGTTTTGTTGTAGTCTTTGTTTGGGTTTAAGAGTGTGTGTTTCGTAAAAAGAGTTTGGTTGTTAATAATAAAAGCTCCGTTTTGCGGAGCTTTATTGTGTTGTTTTATCATTAAGGTTAGTGAGGGTTGTGTGCCCTGTCATCTACAGCGTTTATTTTCTCTACCTTATCTTTCCAAAACTGCATCAGTGTAAACGATACTATAACTGACGATGCTAAACCTTCTATAAATAATCCTATTCCAAACTGGTAGGGAGACGGGTTGCCGCCACCGAAAATATAATCAGACGCATATTTTTGCAGATATTCTTCTCCGCCCTTATATTCTACATACATCATAAACGAAAATACCCCTAAAATAAGCCCTGTAAGTCCTGTGAGTATGGCCGATGTTATGTTGGTGAAATAACCGTCTATATCATCGTTAAAATTTGCTTTTATGGTTCGGTTAATACCATAAATCACAAATACAAAGTTTACTAATCTTAGATAAATATTGTCTGATAGTCCCATAACCTCCATAAGCAGGAAAAACAAACCAATGCCTATAAAAATTATTATGCCGTTAATAATGATCCTTGAAGCTTTCATAATTGTTTTATTTTGTGTTCTTATTCAGTTACTCTTTGTTTTACAATGGTTTGCAAAAGGAGTGATAACATTTCAGCCCATTTGTGTGTAAAGGTGCAGGTGTTATTATTTATACCGAATTTAGCTATAAAACAGCAGAAGCTAATGTGATTTAGTAAAAGTTTAATAAAATAAATAAACTAAAACTAAGAATTTGTTAAAATATTTATTTAATCAGAATATTATTACTATCATAAAGCAATATCCAGTCGCAATGCCAAAAATAATTCCATTTGGCAGTGCCAAGGTCGGTCTTGTCATCTATGAGTTTTAAGAAAGGACCGCTGTTTATGGCAATGTTGGTTAGGGCATACACTGCTACATCTATATTTTTTGCAGCATATTTTTGTTTTATGCGTTGCGCCATTTGCCATATCATATCGGGGCGTGTGCCCATGCTGGCTTCCTGTTTTGGGGTAAGGTCTTTAGATATGTCATAAAACATATCCTGACCCGTGGCCTTATCTATAACCTTAAAATGTGTGCTGCCTTTACGGCTTCTAAGCATCATGCGCCAGCTTAGCCTATGGCCTTCTTCGGTCCATAAAACATCGCCTTTTACAAGATGATGCCTCAGGGGGAGCAAAAACTGTATAATGAGATAGGGAATAAAAAAATATTTTAAAATGTTTATTCCTTCGGTGGTCATGCCATAATTTTCGATTGCAGGTTTTTTACGGAAAAACAGTTTGCGGATTTTTTCCGGGGGGTAAAAAAATACAGCAAAGCTTAGTGCAAAAAACGGGAAAATACCTATTTGTAGTGTTATGGAATTAAATAAATGAAAGATAAGCGATGCTATAAAGGCAATGGTACGGGTTCGTTTAAAGAGCAGGCAGGGCACCACAAGCATATCAAAAGCAATGCCTGCGTAGGCCAAAAACATGTAAAACCACTTTTGTGTAACGATTGCTCTAACCCATGGCCTCCCAATAGTTCCTGACATTAGGTTTCTTGTAAAAGTACCATCCAGCCAGTCCGGATAAAATTTTGCTATAGTAGCGTAAAAATATACAATGCTAACCATTGCTATCATTACCCAGGAGCACCAGGTGGACATGGTTAGTTTTTTTATGGTGGGGTCTAGTTTTGCATCTATAGATGCATATCGGTTGGCAGGCAAAAATGTCATCATAAGGCAAACAAGTACCAAAAGGTAGTAATGGTTGTTGTAGGATGTTTTTTGCATAAAATATACTCCTGCCCATAGTAGGGTAAACAACCCCATGCTAAAGCGGTATTTGTATCCTGCCATGACCATTAATCCCAGCAAGCCCATCAGGGCAAAATAAAAATACATTCCGTTGCCGGGCAGCGGTTGCAGCCACTCCATGCCAATATGCGAAAAAGTGAACTTTGGGATAATAAAGTTGCTCTTAACCCAGCCTGTCATAATTGCCCCAAAAGTTTCGCAGGCAAGCAAAAAGCCTAAAAATATCCTGAATATTATTAAGGGTGCGTTGTCTGTTTCTTTTAGCAGGCGGTTTATCATGCGGGGCTTTATTGTTGGTTAAAATAAGCTATGGCATTTTGTTTGTCTTTGGCAAGCTGAATCTTTAAAGCCTCGATGCCGTCAAACTTTTGTTCGTTGCGAAGGCGGTGGTGCAGGCTTATTTTTAATTCAGTGTCATACAGGTTGGCATCAAGATCAAAGAAATTGACTTCTATGGTTTGATGGGTTCCGTCTACAGTCGGGCGTGTGCCAATATTCATCATGCCATAAACGGTTGTATTGTTAATCAGTGCCGAAACAGCATATACGCCCTTGTTAGGTATAAGCTTATAATCTTCTGTCGCAATATTTGCAGTAGGGTAGCCTATAGTGCGCCCAAGCTGCTTGCCTGTGGTTACGGTTCCGGTAATAAAATAAGGATAGCCCAGATAGTTGTTAGCAATATCGAGTTGGCCGTCTGTAAGGGCATGTCTTATTTTTGTGGAGCTAACAGTAATGTCGTCTACATCGAGTGCGGTAATTTGCTCTACTTCAAAACCAAACTCTTTACCCATTCTTACAAGGTCTTCTGTTGTGGCGGTACGGTTGCGCCCAAAACGATGGTCATGACCTATAATTATTTTTGCAATGTTAAGCCGTTTTACCAATATGTCTTTTACAAAATCTTCTGCAGTAAGGCGCGAAAACTCACGGCTGAACGGATGTATTATAAGGTTGTCTATGCCGCTTTCTTCCAGTAAGGCAGCCTTTTCGGTAATGGTGTTTAGCATTTTAACATCGGCGTCGGGCTGCAGCACCATTCGCGGATGCGGAAAAAAGGTAAGCACTGCTGTAGGACAGCCAAGTTCTTTACCGTTTTTTATAAGTTTATCCAGCAGGCGTCTGTGCCCCAGGTGTACACCATCAAAAGTACCCAGGGTAACAACAGTTTTAGCAGGAGACGAAAACTCCTGTATTGCGTTAAAAATTTTCAAACCCAAGCATTAAAAGTTAGGCAAAGTTAAATTTTATCCCCGTTAAACACATTGTACGATACATAAAATTTAATGCTTTGCCGACACATTTGGCGAAATCACCGACAAATATGCTTTTTCAGTGAAAAATTAACTATAAAACATTAGTAAATGTCTATTAAGCAACTAACTTTGCGTTTTTTACCTAAAACAATTATGAAAAGTAAATTACTACTGTTAGCATCCCTTTTGCTATTAAATTTAGGGAATGCCCGGGCTCAGTACTGGAAGCCGGTAAATAATGGCAACCTTGCTGGTCTGGAAAAAACCGAGAGGATGGCAATGCCCTCTGCCTATCATCTTTTTAGCGTAGATCTTGCGCAGCTAAATAACACATTACATACTGCTCCGTCAAGAAAAGCAGGTGTGCCAAGCAACGTTATTGTGGCTTTTCCGGGTACTGACGGAAAATTACAGCATTTCCGTTTATACGAGGCGAGTGTAATGAGTCCGGAGCTTGCTGCTAAGCATCAGGATATGCAATCATATACCGGTCAGGGAGTGGAAGATCCTACAGCTACTATCCGCATTAGCGTTACAAGCTGGGGTTTTCATGGCATGGTGCTTTCGGCTAAAGGAACTTATTTTATAGATCCATATACTACAGATCTTAAAAACTACATTGTATATAAAAAATCTGATCTAGTAGAAGACAGACAGTTTACATGTCATGTAGAATCAGAAGTAGAGACCAGTGCTCAAAGGGCTATAGAGTCTGAGCAATCAGTTCTTTCTAATGACAGCAGCCTTAGAACATACCGTCTTGCAATGGCATGTACAATAGAGTATGCACGTTACCACTATGTAAGGGCTGGCCTTACTAACGGAACAGAAGCTCAAAAAAAGGCAGCTGTTCTTGCCGCAATGGTGGTTACCGTTACCCGTGTAAACAGTGTTTATGAGAAAGAACTTGCCGTAACTCTTGAGCTGGTTCCAAATAATGAGGACATTATTTTCATAACTTCAGATAGTTTTGATAATACTAATGCCAATACACTTATTACACAGTCACAAACAGTTATAACGGCTGCTATTGGTACTGCTAACTTTGATATTGGCCACACGGTTAGTACAGGTGGTGGTGGTTTGGCCGGTCTTGGTGTTATTTGTAACTCAAATAATAAAGCCCGTGGTATTACAGGCAGCAGCGCACCGGTAGGCGATCCTTATGATATTGACTTTGTTGCTCACGAAGTAGGTCACCAGTTTGGTGGGTCACACACGTTTAACGGTATAAGCGGCAGCTGCCAGGGAAATCAGGAACCTGCTTATGCTGTAGAGCCGGGTGGTGGTACTACCATAATGGCCTATGCCGGACTTTGTGTTACAGGAGATATACAAACTAACTCTGATGACTACTTTCATACAGTAACGCTTGACCAAATATATGCAGTATTGCGTTCTACAAGCTGTGCAGTAGAGACAACGATTAATAATACAGCACCGGATGTTCCGACGGTTGGTGTACGTAGTATACCTTATGGGACTGCTTTTATTTTAAAAGGGAGTGAAGCTACAGATGCAGAGGGAGATGCCCTTACTTATAGCTGGGAACAAACTAATGCAAATGGTACTAATGTAAACAGGCCGACAGCTACATCTACAAACGGGCCTAACTTTAGGTCGTTGCCTCCAACCACAGAAAGAGACCGTTACTTCCCTCAGCTTTCAGATGTGTTAGCGGGAAATCTTACTCCAACTTGGGAGGTTATACCATCGGTAGCACGTACGCTGACTTTTGCCTACACTGTAAGGGATAATAGTGCCCTTGGTGGACAAACATCAAAAAGAGGGACCAGTGTTCTCGTTAGAAATGTAGGTCCTTTTGTTGTAACCTCTCAGGCTGAGGCTGGCATTACATGGATTCCGGGTGAACAGCAAACCATTACATGGGATGTGGCCGGTACAACCGGAAGCGGTGTCAATACATCTCAGGTAAATATACTGCTTTCTACAAATAGTGGTCTTACTTTTGATACAGTTCTTGCTTCTGCGACAGATAACGATGGGTCTGAAACTATTACAGTTCCAAATATCCTGAACGGTAACTGCCGTATAAAAGTAGAGCCTGTAGACAATATATATTATGCAGTTAATGCTTCTGTTTTTGCAATTGGTGTTTCGGTTTCTGAAGAGTGTAATACTAACGCAAATACAGCTTCTGTAACTATACCGGATAATGATCCGGCATTTACTACAAGCACTATTGAAGTTACAGATGGTGTAGACAACGTTACATCAGTAACTGTAAACGTAAATATAACACATACAGGTGTTGGAGATCTTATTGTTAAGGCAATTAATCCTGTTGGAACTGAGGTAATATTATGGCAGCAGCGTTGTACTACTAATGACGACCTTATTATAAACTTTAGTGATGCAGGCTCTAACGCAATTTGTGCAACTACAGAGTTTGGTTTTACTTACAAGCCATCTACACCGCTTTCTGCATTTAATGGTCAGGAGGCTAACGGTACATGGACACTTGCTGTTTCTGATAATGCTGCGCAAAATACAGGTACATTAAACAATTGGTCGCTAACTATATGCGGACAGGTATTTACACCGCTTAGTGCAACACAGTTTAATCTTAAAGATTTTGCATTATATCCTAATCCAAATAACGGTAGCTTTAATGTACAGTTTACTCCGCAATCTCAGGATGCTACTGTAATTAAAGTACACGATATGAGAGGCCGTGAGGTATTTAGCAGCAACTACACTGCTACAGGCATGTTTAACAACAGTATAAACCTTCAAAATGCACAAAGCGGCATTTATATGGTTACTGTACAAAACGGAAGCCGTAAAGAAGTTCGTAAAGTGGTCGTTAACTAACGATACCTTTATTATAAATAAAAACAGAGCGCCTTTTTGGGCGCTCTGTTTGTTTATGTAAAAGCTTGTTTATAAGTAAAGTATAACTAAGATTCTTCCTGTAGGGCATTCCATCCTCTTGCTTTTAGAGGTATTTTGGTATTGGCTCGGGTAATAAGGTGTATGCCTTCGCTTTCCTGTGTCATATGGCCTATAACTGTAAAGTTAGGGTTGCCCTTTATCTTGTCATAATCTTCCATGGCAATGGTAAAAAGCAATTCATAATCTTCGCCACCGTTAATGGCAACAGTTGTAATATCAATATTAAATTCTTCGCATACGTTTATAAGCTGCGGGTCTACCGGAATTTTTTCTTCATATAAATTGCAGCCCACACCACTTTGTTTGCACAGATGTATTATCTCGCTCGATAATCCGTCTGATACATCGATCATCGAAGTAGGTTTAATTTCAAGGGCGGCAAGTATGCCATTGATATCCTGGCGTGCTTCGGGTTTCAGTTGACGTTCTATAAGATAGCTGTAGGCATCAAGGTCCGGCTGGTTTTGTGGGTTAACTTCAAATACCTGCTTTTCTCTTTCAAGTACTTTAAGCCCCATATAGGCGGCACCCACATCGCCGGTTATTACCAACAGATCGCTGTTTTTAGCACCGTTACGATAGGCAATTTTATCGGCATCAGCCTCGCCTATGGCAGTAATGCTCAATATCATCCCTTTTTGAGATGATGTAGTATCTCCACCTACAATATCGACCCCATACGATTTTGCTGCGAGCTTAATGCCGTCATACAATTCATCCAGGGCCTCAACCGGAAAACGGTTACTAACGGCAATAGAAACTGTAATTTGGGTAGGCTTGGCATTCATGGCATAAATATCGCTCACATTTACCACCACCGCTTTGTAGCCAAGGTGTTTTAGAGGCATATAAGACAGGTCAAAATGCACACCTTCAACCAAAAGATCGGTACTTACCACTACTTTTTTATCTTTAAAGTCGAGCACGGCTGCATCATCGCCTATGCCCTTTAGAGTGCCGGGCTGTGATAACTCTATATCGTGGGTTAGGTGCTCTATAAGGCCAAATTCGCCCAAATTGCCCAGGCTGGTGCGTTGCTGGTTTTTATCTTCGATCATTTTTTTGTGATTCTTAGTTGCTTACAAATAAAAGTTCTTAGATTCTTAGTGACTAAGCATCTTAGAATGCACAAAGGTACAAAAAATACACCCCTGCCGAAATGGATCCGGAACAGGGGTGTAAAAATACGTTTGGAGAGGCGTTATACTAAAGATAGTGCATGCTCTATGTCGGCAATAAGGTCGTCGGCATCTTCAACCCCTACGCTAAGGCGCACCATGTCATCGGTAATGCCAATTTCGGCACGCTTCTCAGCAGGTATCGAGGCGTGTGTCATTAGTGCAGGATGGTTGGCTAATGATTCTACTCCGCCAAGCGATTCTGCCAGTGTAAACACTTCAAGGTTTTCAAGAAACGTAATGGCATCTTTTTTATAGCCGGACGTAAAGGTAAACGATACCATTCCGCCAAAACCGCCTTTCATTTGCTTTTGGGCAATTTCATGTTGCGGGTGGCTCTCTAAACCAGGGTAGTACACCGCTTTAACTTTAGGATGGTTGTTTAAATATGCTGCCACTTTAGCACCATTTTCGCAATGGCGTTGCATGCGCAGGTGCAGGGTTTTAATACCTCTTAATACTAAAAACGAATCCTGTGGACCTAACGTGCCGCCCGTGGCAAACTGTGCAAAGTGCAATTTTTCGCCCAGTGCTTCGTCTTTTACTATCAATGCCCCGGCAATAACATCGCTATGTCCGTTAAGGTATTTTGTGGCGCTGTGCATAACAATATTAGCACCAAGGTCTAAAGGTTGTTGCAGGTAAGGCGTGGCAAAAGTGTTGTCTACGGCAAAAAGTATGTTTTTAGCTTGTGTAATTTTGGCAATGGCCTCAATATCGGCAAGTTTCATTAAGGGGTTGGTTGGGGTTTCTACCCAAACCAGCTTTGTTTTTTCATTTATGAGCGACTCAAATTTTGCTGTGTCGTTCATATCTACAAAATGAAAAACAATACCGTAATCCTGATAAATTCGGGTAAACATGCGGTAAGTTCCTCCATAAAGGTCGTCCATGGCAATAACCTCATCGCCGGGTTTCAGTAGTTTTAAAACAGTGTCGGTAGCTGCAAGGCCAGACGAGAAAGCAAGTCCGCGCACACCGTTCTCTATACTGGCAAGGGCATTTTCTAAGGCTGTACGTGTAGGGTTTGCCGCGCGGCTGTATTCATATCCCTGGTGCACGCCGGGGCTGCTTTGTGCAAAAGTGCTGGTTTGGTAAACCGGGGGCATTACTGCGCCGGTGCTGGGATCGGTTTGCTGACCGCCGTGTATGGTTTTAGTGTTAAATTTCATATAAAGATGGTATGATGTCGTAAAATTTTAGGCAAATTTACACAAATAGATCAGCTGCGTAACAAGTACGCCTGCCTTTTGCATAACAATAACACTTTGCCGATATGAAATATTTTACAGGCTTACTCCTTGCGCTGTTTTTATTAAGTGCATGTAAAAATGAAAAAGAAGGAACTCCCGAAGCAGAAACTTCTGAAGTTGCAGCACTTTCTTTTGAACCTAAAGAATACAGTAAAAAAACAGCATTGCCCGGCAAAGAACCCCGAACGTATGTATCGATAAGCATACCCGAAGCTACAGGTGGTAGTCCTGCGGCAAGCGACACTATTAACAACAAAATATTCAGGACGGTTAGAAGTATTGTATATTTTGGCGAAAAGCCAACCAACGCCAAAAGCTATGACGAACTTATGGATTCGTTCATAAAATCGTATGAGGAGCTGGCTAAAGAGTTTCCTGATGAGGCACTGAGTTGGGAGGCTAAAATTAAAGCTACCGTTGATTATAAAACCGACAGCCTTATAAACATTAAACTGAATAATTACATGTTTACCGGAGGTGCCCATGGCTATGAGGGCGACCGCTCGTTGTTGTTTAATGCGCAAACCGGAAGAAGCCTGGTCTATAAAGATATTTTTAAAGACGAAAAAGGTTTTACTGCCCTGGCAGAAAAGAAATTCAGGGCCAAATACAAAATACCCGAAGGGCAGAGCATCAATGCCACCGGACTAATGTTTGAAGGTGACAAATTTGTGCTACCACAAAACATTTTCTTTAAAGAGAATGGATTGCTTTTGTATTATAATGCCTACGAGATTGCCGCCTATGCTGAGCAGCAAAAAGAAATCCTGATACCTTACAGCGAAGCTGATACCTTTTTAAAATTGAAATAAGCCAGCCTTGAGTCGTAGTTATGGTTTTCAAAAAAAACTATTTCACAAAGTTTCGCGAAGAAGGCGCAGAGATTCACTAAGATCTGTCAATATGACGGAAACTAATTTATTAGTATCGTTAATTATTTTAAAATCAGTTAAAAAACCTTTGACAGGCTTTGTGTCTTCTTTGTGAACCTTTGTGTAAAGCCTCCTAATTTTTTTTACATTTGTGTTTTATAACAACAAACAACAAAAAAGTTACAAATGGCAACACTAACCGATACCTTCGGAATACAAAAAGCCTTAACCCAACTGGGCATAACCGAAATTAACAACGGAACATCTACAGGAACTGTTAGCTTTGCCGATGGCGAAGTTATATCATCATTCTCTCCGGTAGACGGACAGCTAATTGCAAAGGTAAAAACTTCTACTCCTGAAGACTATCAAACCGTAATGGCTAAGGCTGAAGAAGCTTTTAAAACATGGAGGCTTGTGCCTGCGCCTAAGCGTGGCGAAATTGTTCGTCAGATGGGCGAGGAGCTTCGCAAGTATAAAGAGCCGCTGGGTCAGCTGGTGTCTTATGAAATGGGCAAAAGCCTGCAGGAAGGTCTTGGCGAGGTTCAGGAAATGATCGATATATGCGATTTTGCCGTAGGGCTTTCACGCCAGTTGTATGGCCTTACCATGCATAGCGAAAGACCCCTGCACCGCATGTATGAGCAATGGCATCCGCTTGGAATTGTGGGTATCATATCTGCCTTTAATTTTCCGGTAGCGGTATGGAGCTGGAACTCTATGCTGGCACTTATTTGCGGCGATGTTTGTGTTTGGAAACCAAGCAGCAAGGCTCCGCTGTGCGCTGTAGCCTGCCAAAACATACTGAAAACCGTACTGGAGAATAATAACCTGCCAGAGGGCATTAGCAGCCTTGTTACAGGCGAAGCCTGCAACGAACTGCTAAATAACGATAAACGCATTCCATTAGTATCGTTTACGGGTTCTACTAACGTAGGTCGCCATGTATCTAAAACCGTTGCAGAGCGTTTTGGTAAAACCATATTAGAGCTTGGTGGTAATAATGCCATTATAGTATCTGAAAATGCCGATATTTCTATGGTGCTTGTAGGTGCCGTATTTGGTGCTGTGGGTACTGCCGGACAGCGTTGCACTACAACACGCCGACTTATAATTCACGAAAGTGTGTACGATAAAACAGTATCGGTACTTAAAAGTGCCTACGCCCAGTTAAAAATAGGAAACCCTTTAGACAGCAACAACCATGTTGGCCCGCTTATTGACAAAACGGCTGTACAGAGCTTTTTAAATGCTATAGAAAAAGCGCAGGCCGAAGGCGGCAAAGTGGTTACCGGAGGCGAGGTGCTTGAGGGCGAAGGCTACGAAAGCGGTTGCTATGTTACCCCTTGTATTGTAGAAGCAGAGAACCATTATGAGATAGTGCAGCACGAAACGTTTGCTCCTATTTTGTATCTGATGAAATACAGTACTATTGAGCAGGCAATAGAACTGCAAAACGGTGTTCCGCAAGGCTTATCGTCTTCGATATTTACAAACAGTATGAGAGAGATGGAGTTATTCCTTTCTCAAGCCGGATCTGACTGTGGTATTGCCAATGTAAACATAGGTACATCGGGTGCTGAGATAGGTGGGGCTTTTGGTGGCGAAAAAGAAACCGGTGGCGGTCGCGAAAGTGGCAGCGATGCCTGGAGGGCTTACATGCGCAGGCAAACCAACACCATTAACTACGGTTCACAGTTGCCATTGGCACAGGGAATCCGTTTTGACCTGTAATGAAATAAGGCTAAAAGCCATAATGTTATAAATGCAAAATACGGAGTAATCATAACTTTTGATTTTTACCTCGTATTTAGGCACTATCAAAACCTCAGCAAACGCTGAGGTTTTTTTATGAGATATGGTTACCATACTTATTTAAAGCAATTCAGAAAGTTATAAAAAGCAACTTTACACCTCGTCGGGTATAAAATTATTGTATGTTTTGTTTTTTATACCCGATGAGGTATAATGTAATAAAATTTATTACTTTAGTACCCTAAAGGGTATAATATGAGTGTTTTATTATCAGATTTCATAAAGGAGAAGCGTAGACAACTTAAGCTAACCCAACCGGAGTTGGCAGAACGTGCCGGGGTAGGGCTTCGCTTTGTTCGGGAATTGGAGCAAGGGAAAGAGTCGGTTCGTTTAGACAAGGTAAATCAGGTTTTGGCTTTATTCGGCTCCGAGATTGGAGTTGTAAAAAAAAATGAGGGATGAGACAGGCAGAAGTTTTTTACAAAGATGCATTGGCAGGTATTATCACTGAAAATGATGATGGCTATACATTTCAGTATAATGAAGATTACTTAAAAGACATTAATTCAAAGCCTGTAAGTCTTACATTACCTCTACAAGTGAAAATCTACGAGAGCAAAATTCTATTTCCCTTTTTTGATGGGTTAATTCCCGAAGGCTGGCTATTAAACATTGCAATAAGCAATTGGAAAATCAATGCAAGGGATAGGTTTGGTTTGTTACTCACATTATGCAGAGATTGTATTGGCTGTGTTTCTGTTTTACATAAAGAGAATTAATAATGGAAAAGTGTTTATACTGCTATCAGTTATTAAATGGAATTGAAACCGATTTTCATCCGTCATGTGTCAAAAAGATGTTTGGTACAAAAAAACAGCCTATCATTGATTTTGACTTAAAACAGTTAGAAGAGCTGGCAAAGCAAATTGTTATAAAGAGTGTTGCTGTAACAGGTGTTCAGCCTAAACTATCATTGAATTTAGAAAAAAGCAATAATGAATCATCGCGATTAACTATCGTTGGCTTGCAGGGCGATTATATCTTAAAACCGCCATCGTCTGAATACAAGGAATTGCCGGAAAACGAGGATTTGACAATGCACCTTGCAGAACTGGCAAAAATCAGAACGGCTAAACATTCCTTGATCCGGTTGAGTTCGGGTGAGCTGGCCTATCTCACTAAACGGTTTGACAGAGAGAACGGAGTAAAAATTGCCGTTGAAGATTTTTGCCAGTTGAGTGAAAACCTTACCGAGCATAAATATCGGGGTTCTATTGAAAAGGTTGGCAGGCTTGCCAATAACTTCACAACTAATAAGGGTTTTGAAGCGCAGCGTTTATTTGAAACAGTGTTGTTTTGTTATCTAACCGGTAACGCTGATATGCACCTGAAGAACTATAGCCTAATAGAAAATGCTTTGGGTGAATATGAGTTTTCACCAGCTTATGATTTACTAAACACGGCATTGGTTATTCCTGATGATAAAGAAGAATCAGCCCTTAATATAAATGGTAAAAAAAGCAAACTGAAGCGAAATGACTTTAATGTACTTGCAGGGGCGTTACACATACAGGAAAAGCCGCTGGAGCATATTTATAAAAGATTTAGTAAGCTGCAGCCAGTGTTTATAGCTTTTATAGAGCAGAGCTTTTTATCAAAAGACATGCAGGAAAAGTATATCGAATTGCTCAATGGAAGGTATAAACAACTATTCTCATAAAAATATATACTTTATCTCTTATTGTGATTCAAGAGTTTTTAACCATGCTAAAACTTCCTAAAAATACTATCGGGGTTTGTTTTTTCAATTCGCAATACCTAACGCCTAACACCTGCTACCCAACACCCAATACCCTTAATGCGGTATCGCAGCGATAAGCTTCTTGGTATATTCTTTTTGCGGATGGGCATAGAGGGCATCGGCCTCGTTTATTTCTTCAATTTTACCTTTATTCATTACGAGCACCTGGTCGCTCATGTATTTAACCACGGCAAGGTCGTGCGAAATAAATATATAAGTAAACCCAAAGTTCTCTTTAAGCTCATTGAGCAAATTAAGCACCTGTGCCTGTACCGAAATATCTAATGCAGAAACCGACTCGTCGCAAACAATAAGTTTAGGCTGTAACGCAATGGTTCGGGCAATGCCAATGCGCTGCCTTTGCCCACCGCTAAATTCGTGCGGATAGCGGTTAAAATGCTCTTCGCCCAAACCAACGCGGTTTAGTATCTCTATGGTTTTGGCGCGCCTTTCTTTATCGTTGGCATACAGTTTATGCACCTGCATGGGTTCCATAATAGCTTTGCCCACCGTTATGCGCGGATTGAGCGATGAATAGGGATCCTGAAAAATGATCTGTATTTCTTTGCGCAGTTCGCGTATCTCTTTTACCGATAGTTTTGTAAGATCTTTGCCACGGTATAAAATTTTACCGGCAGTGGCTTTGTCCAGTTGCAATATAGCATTGCCAAGAGTTGACTTGCCACAACCCGATTCGCCCACAAGGCCAAGAGTTTCGCCCTCATATAGTTTAAAGCTTACATCGTTGACAGCCTTAAAGCTTACATTTTTACCAAACAGTCCGGCAGACGATACATACTCTTTTTCTACATTAATTACTTCTAACAAAGCAGGCTGACTGTACAGTTCTTTATGTTTTTGTTCGCGCTGTTGTGGGGTTATTTCGGTAGAATTTACGGTTCCGGCAAGATAATCCTGTATAGTGGGCAGGCGTTCCAAACGCACATCGAGCGATGGGCGTGAGTTTATCAATGCTTTAGTATATGTATGTGTTGGGTTTGTAAAAATGTCCTGTGCATTGCCCTGCTCTACAATTTCACCACGATACATAACCAGTACACGGTTGGCAATATCGGCTACAAGTGAAAGGTCGTGACTTATAAAAATAATGCTCATGCCTGTTTCCTGTTGCAGTTCTTTAAGCAGCAGGATAATTTCTTTTTGCACGGTAACGTCTAACGCGGTGGTAGGCTCATCGGCAATAAGTATTTTAGGTTTGCAGGCAATAGCCATGGCTATCATTACGCGCTGCTTTTGCCCACCCGATATTTCGTGCGGATAGCGTTCAAATATCTTTTCGGGATTGGGCAGCTTTACTTTGTCAAACAACGCCAGCACGGTTGCTTTAATATCTTTATCAGATAGTTGTGTGTGTTCTTTTAAAATCTCAGCAACCTGAAATCCGCATTTAAGCGACGGGTTGAGCGAGCTCATTGGCTCCTGGAATATCATGGCGATATCATTACCACGCAGGCTGCGCAGTTCTTTTTGGCTTAGAGCCGATATATTTTTACCTTCAAATTCTATCGTACCATTGGTAATCTCTAAAATGCCTTTGGGCAGCAGTCCCATCACCGCCAGTGACGTAACCGATTTACCTGAACCTGATTCTCCTACTATGCCCAATATCTCGTTTTGGTGCAGCACAAATGAGCTGTCTTTTACAATAGGTACCCACTGGCCTTCTTTTCGTGCCGAAAGTGTTACATGGTTTATATGGAGCAGGTTCATTTTGTTGTTGGTTGTTAGTTGCTAGTTGTTGGTTTGGTGTAAATATACAAAAACATCAGTATTAGGCTGTGGTACAAAAGAAATACGACACAGAGTAATTAAAAGCAAAACCCCAAAGCGTTTAAACTTTGGGGTTTGTATTTGTAACTTGATTGTCAGCTATCAACCAATAACTGCTAACTCAAAACTATTTTTGACTAAGAAACTCTTTTACAAGGAAAGTAGTGCTGCTGTCGTGTTGTTTAACCTCTCCGCTCACAATTTCGTCAAGTATAGAGTTGGCCAGTTGCTTGCCAAGTTCTACACCCCACTGATCGTAGCTAAAAATGTTCCATATAACACCCTGTACAAATATCTTGTGCTCATATAAAGCTACAAGTGAGCCAAGGGTTTTTGGCGTAAGCTTTTTAATAAGCAATGTATTTGTAGGTTTGTTGCCTGTAAATACTTTAAACGGAGTAAGGTAATCGGCCTTATCCTGTGCTATGCCTGCTTTTTCGAACTCAGCGCGAACCACAGCTTCGGTCTTGCCGTTAAGAAGGGCTTCGGTTTGTGCAAAAAAGTTAGACATCAGTTTATTGTGGTGGTCCTGATTGCCATACAGCGGTTGTACAAAACCAATAAAATCGGTTGGGATAAGTTTTGTTCCCTGGTGTATTAGCTGGAAGAATGCGTGTTGCGAGTTAGTGCCTGGCTCTCCCCAAATAATAGTACCCGTTTGATAGTTTACAGGTTTACCATCGCGGCCTATGCTTTTACCGTTGCTCTCCATAATGCCCTGTTGCAAATAAGGTGCAAGCTTAGACAGGTATTGGGTGTAAGGTATAAGGGCTTCGCTCTCGGCGCCAAAAAAGTTGTTGTACCACACGCTAAGCAATGCAAGCACTACCGGAAGGTTTTGCTCAAACGGAGTGTCTTTAAAATGAACATCCATTTCGTTGGCACCCTCTAACAGCGCATCAAAGTTGTCGAATCCTACAGCAAGTGCTATAGATAAACCAACGGCACTCCATAAAGAAAAACGTCCGCCAACCCAATCCCACATTGGGAAAATGTTAGCCTCATCTATACCAAACTCGGTTACTTTTTTAATATTTGTAGAAACGGCCACAAAGTGTTTGGCAACATCGGCCTGTGTAGCGGTCTTTAAGAACCACTCACGGGCAGTTTCTGCATTGGTAAGGGTTTCCTGTGTTGTGAAAGTTTTTGATGCAATTACAAACAGCGTAGTTTCAGGGTCAAGACCTTTAAGGCTTTCTACAACATGGTCTCCGTCTACATTGCTTATAAATTTAACCTCAAGGTGGTTTTTATAATGTTTCAGGGCTTCAACCACCATGTTAGGGCCAAGGTCGCTTCCGCCAATACCTATATTGACTACAGTAGTAAACGGTTTGCCTGTATAGCCGGTTTTAGCACCGCCTATAATTTCTTCCGTAAAGGCTTTTATTTTGTTTTTAACAGCATAAACTTCCGGCAATACATTAACGCCGTCTACAAGCACGTTAGCGCTTTCAGGAGCGCGTAAAGCCGTGTGTAGCACAGCGCGGCCTTCAGTACGGTTTATGGTATCGCCACCAAAATAGCTGTCTATAGCCCCTTTAAGGTCTACATCCTTAGCAAGGTTTTGTAACAGCTCTAAAGTTTGTGCGTTGATAATGTTCTTAGAATAGTCTACAAGAAAATCGTTCCATTTAATATGGAATTTCTGTGCTCTTTGAGAGTCGGCAGCAAACATTTCCTGCATAGAGGCATGCTGCATTTCGGCAAAATGGTCACTCAGTGCCTGCCATGCGGCAGTAGCTGTGGGGTTTGTGTTTTGTAATGCCATTGGTCTTAGTTTTTGGGGTTAAATTTTATGTTAGATATACTGTCGAGCTCTTTTTTTAAAGGGGTCATGTAGGCAATAAACCTTGGCTTATGCTTAGCGTCCATAGGTTCAGAATTTGGCAGTTTTTGCCTGAGGGCATCCACCTGCACACCGTTTTTCCAGAAACGATAGCACACATGTGGGCCGGTTGCAAGACCTGTACTTCCTACACGGCCAATAACATCGCCCTGCGATACACGCTGACCCTGTCTTACCAAAATCTTGCTCATGTGCAGGTATTGGGTAGAGTAGGTGCGGTTGTGTTTTACTTTAACAAAATTTCCGTTCCCCGATGTATATCCGGTGCGCTCTACTACACCGCTTGCCGTGGTCATGATTGGGGTTCCGTGCGGAGCGGCATAATCAGTACCGTTATGGGCTTTCCAGCGCATTTGTACAGGGTGGAAACGCTTAGGCGAAAACCTTGAGGTAATATGGCTAAATTTGAGCGGTGCCTTAAGGAACATGTTTTTCAGTACCTTACCCTCTTCGTCATAAAACGAGGCTTTCTTGTCGTTCTCGTTTTGTTTGAAAGGGAAAGCATATATTTTTTTGCCTTTATATTCAAAGTAAGACGACTCTATATTGGCAATTCCGGCATAAATAGTATCGTCTATAAAGCGTTCGTTTACTGCTACAGCAAATTTATCGCCTTTTTGTATTTTAAAGAAGTCAATACTCCAGGCATATATTTCACTCAGCTCGTGTGCAAGCGCAGGGCCAGCCCCGGCTTTGTTAAGCGTTTCGGCAAGCGAACCCTCTATCTCTGCAGTAATAATGCGCCTTTTTACAGTTATGGGTTTTACGGTTTTTTTTACATGCGGAATACTGTCTCTAAGGTCTATAACATAATAGCTAAGATTGTCCGGCTGATATATAAAAGCTTTTAGCCCGTTTGGTGTTTTTTTGTCTTTGAGAAGGGTATAAGGCTTTCCTACCCTGATGTCCCTAAGATCAAAAGTGTCTTTAATTTGTTGTGTAATGGTATGTATCTGCCCTGCATCAAAACCCTCTTCGCCAAGAATATGCCCAAACGTATCGCCACGCTGTATAGTGTCGCGCACAACCTTAAAATCGTTTAGCGTAAAGCCAAACTCTTTAACAATAGGTTCTTTTTTTACGGTTGCTTTTTGTGGCTTTTGTTTTTCTTGTTCTTTATTATTACAGGCTATTAGGGTTAAAAATGTCAGTATAGCTAAAAAATATCTCAAAAGTGTCCTTGTTTTGTCCGTTATACATTTTCTCCCCAGTTGCGAAGCTCGTCCTCACTCCACAATTCAGGGAAAAATATCCTTCGCTGGTATTTTGGGTGCATGTATTTTTTCCAGTCGCTGCCACCCGTTGCCTCCTGTGGGCCTGATGTGCTCTCTATATACTTTTTGGCAGTGTTAAGATGACCCATTACCCATGTAACGTTAACTGTATAATCGTAATGGCGCATAGCTTTTACCAACTCAGGGTTTGCCTGGCTTTCGGCCGGAAGCTGTTTAAATTTACGCCAAATGTTTATAGTGTTGTATTCTTCCATGTGGCGAATAAATTCTGCCTTATACCTGCGCTCAAACTCCTGCAGCAAATATGATTTTTCGCCCGTATGGTAGTCTTTCCCGGCAGCCTGCCAGTACAGGTGTTCAAAGGCATGCTCATAAGGAGTATTGCGGTCTATAGTGGCACGATAACGGTAGTCTATAAGGTTTATCAAATCGGTGCTGCTAAACTCTATAAGGCGGTATTGTGCACTCTGGAAACCACTTGCAGGTGTAAGTGTATTGCGGAATTTCATGTACTGCTCTACCTCCATGCCATCGCCCATAATGTCGAATGATGTAGTAAGCATATCAAAATAGCGGCTTATGCGCATTAGCCTTTCCGTAAAAAATTCGGTAGTAGGCATATCGGTGTGGCAAAGCTGGGAGGTTTCCCACAGTATCATTTTAAACAGCAGCTCATTGATTTGGTGATACATTATAAACACCATTTCGTCGGGCAGTGTTGTGCGCTGTATTTGGAGGTTCAGCAGGGCATCAGTATTTATATAATCCCAGTAGGTAATAGGTTTAGACCACAGTAAACCCTCCAAATGAGTTTCTGTTTTTTGGTTTATTGCACTGAATTTTTTTTCCAGTTCCTCAAGCTTTTCAGCTATTGGCGATGTAATCTCCATCATTGTTATTTAGATTTTATTTTCAGGGTATGTGCAAGACCCTTGTATTCGTCCAGATCGGCTTTAAGCGAACCTACAGCAAGGCTGGCCTTTATGCGAAGCGGAACTTTATTCTCGTCGTCTGATATCCAAACGGTTAAACTCTCTTCTTCCTTAAACACACGTCCGGCCTGTACAAGTGGCCTGAACATCATTGTGCTTACGGTGCCAAATTTAGTGCTTATATCTTCCCTGCCAATAAATTTGAGTTTAAATTTTGTGACTTCGTCATCAAAAAACATATCTACTCCTATCGATTCGCCTACTTTCATCTTGTCTACAGCAGAATGGTTGCGCAGGTAGTAAAACACCGAAACGATGTCCTGAACATTCTCTGTAACCGAAATGGTTTTTTGGGTTTTATGTTTATAGTCTTTTACCAGTACGGTATTGTTGTCCTGATTAAAAAAGCCTTCCTGGTTTTTGGTATACCCGCCTTCGTCTATTTTACGCACATACTGGTAGGGTTTGCCCGTACCTTTGTCAAAATAGCTTTCGTAATTGTCTTCTACCTTAAAGAAAAATTTAGTCATGCCGGTAGTAAAGCCTTTGCCCACCACGTGGTGCACCTTTTTATTGCTGCGCACGGCTTCCTTAATTTCAAGGGTGGCATATCCGGCGTTTACAATGCCATAGTGTATTCGAAATTTAAAGAACTCTCCGGTTTTAAATGCATCCTGCGAAAAAACATCTCCTACAGCAAAAAACATGATAATTGCAAGTAATCTTTTCATAGTAAATTTTATATGTTGGGTTTTTGTATAAACGCAAGAATGCAATTTCTGTTCCAAATTTACTAAACAAAAAAACCCAGTCCAAAATAAAGACCGGGTTTTTATGCTATTAACCAACCAAAAACTATAAATTATGAAAATTTACCTACAAAAAGATTTAACCAACTATCATCTTATCTTTTTGCGAGTGCAAAGGTACATCTATTTTTGAATTATTTTTATCAAAAATTAAGTTTAACTAACATTTTCAAAATAAATAGCTTCAATATGGCTCATTGTTGAATTATTTTCAAAAATATTGCGTTTCTATAATGTTCCTCTCAGTTCCTGTTCGCGTTCTATGCTCTCAAACAGCGCTTTAAAGTTTCCGGCACCAAAACCACGGGCACCCATTCGCTGTATAATTTCATAAAAAAGTGTTGGGCGGTCTTCTACTGGTTTGGTGAAAATTTGCAGCAGGTAGCCTTCTTCATCGGCATCTACCATAATGCCCAGTTTTTGTATTTCTTTAATGTCTTCCTTAAAGGCATCTTTGTGTCCGCCCAGGCGTGCCGGTACGGCATCATAGTAAGCTTGAGGAGGTTGCGAAAGAAATTCTACACCACGGCTTTTAAGGTCGCTAACGGTTTTAATAATATCATCGGTAGCAATGGCAATGTGCTGCACGCCCGGGCCGCCATAAAAATCAAGATATTCTTCTATCTGCGATTTCTTTTTACCCTCGGCAGGCTCGTTGATAGGGAATTTTATACGTCCATTGCCGTTGCTCATTACCTTACTCATCAGTGCCGAGTATTCAGTGGTAATTTGCTTATCGTCAAAAGACAGGAAGTTTACAAAGCCCATAACCTCTTCATACCATTTAACCCAGGTGTTCATTTCGTTCCAGCCCACGTTGCCCACCATGTGGTCTACATATTTTAGTCCGGTTGGGGCAGGGTTGTAGTCGCTTTTCCACTCCCTGTAGCCGGGTAAAAATGTGCCGTTATAGTTTTTGCGCTCTACAAACATGTGTACGGTTTCGCCATAGGTGTAAATACCTGCACGCACCACTTCGCCAAACTCATCAGTTTCAACGGTTGGTTCCATGTACACTTTAGCGCCGCGCTTAGTGGTTTCTTCAAACGATTTGCGTGCATCTTCAACCCATAGGGCAACTACCTTTACGCCATCGCCATGTTTTACAATGTGGTTATTAAGCTCGCTGTCAGCGGTTAGTGGTGTGGTAAACACAAAACGGATCTTGTCTTGCTTAACCACATAGCTGGCGCGGTCTCTAAGCCCGGTTTCGAGCCCTGCATAGGCCACGCTCTGAAACCCGAATGCGGTTTTATAATAATGGGCAGCCTGTTTGGCATTGCCTACAATAAATTCTACATAGTCTGTTCCCATAAGGGGAAGAAAGTCCTGTGCGCCTTCAAATATTTTTTCAAGGCCATATTCTACACTTTTAATTTCGTTGCTCATAGTTTATGTTTTAAATCCCGGTGTGTGCCGGGTTGTTTTTATTTTTTTATCCCCACCCCAACCCTCCCCGAAGGGGAGGGAGGACCTTCACTCAAACTCTAAAGTTTCTTTTGGCCTCACCCCAGCCCCTCTCCAAAGGAGAGGAGCAAGTACACTCATGCCGAATGAGTAAGCACATTTGAGTGAAGCTACACCCCTCTCCTTTGGAGAGGGGCTGGGGGTGAGGCCTTTTTATTCAAGTGAGGCCTTTACTCTACCCAGCTTTTATAATATTTTCCATCATCCAAACCCATAGCCTCTTTGGTTACCATTAGCGGACGGAACGTGTCTACCATTACGGCAAGCTCTTCGGTTATGGTTTTGCCAATGCTGCGCTCCATGGCTCCCGGTGCGGGGCCGTGAGGTATGCCTTTAGGGTGCAGGGTTATATGGCCTTGCTCTATGTTGTTGCGGCTCATAAAATCGCCGTCTACATAATACAAAACCTCATCGCTGTCTATGTTGCTGTGGTTGTAAGGAGCCGGAATACTCTTAGGGTGGTAGTCATAAAGCCTTGGGCAAAACGAACACACTACAAAAGTATCGGTCTCAAAAGTTTGGTGCACCGGAGGCGGCTGGTGTACACGCCCCGTTATAGGTTCGAAATTATGAATACTGAAGGCATACGGGAAATTGTAGCCGTCCCAGCCCACAACGTCAAACGGATGCGTGGCATACATCACTTCATGCAACATGCCTTCTTTTTTTATTTTGACAAGAAAGTCGCCTTTTTCGTCGTGCGTTTCCAGTTCGGTGGGCAGTTTAAAGTCGCGTTCGCAAAACGGAGAATGCTCCAGGTGCTGTCCGCTTTGGTTTTTGTAACGCTTTGGAGTGTAAATAGGTGAGTGGCTTTCTACATAGAACAGGCGGTTATCTGTTGTGTCGAAATCTATTTGGTAGATCATGCCACGCGGAATAATAAGGTAATCGCCATATTCAAACGGAATGTTGCCCATTAGTGTGCGCAGTGTTCCGGTACCTTTATGGATGAACAGCATTTCGTCGCTGTCGGCATTCTTATAAAAATAGCTGCGAAGTGACTCCTGTGGAGCAGCAAGTCCAATAATACAGTCGCGGTTTACAAGCATGGCTTTGCGGCTGTCTAAAAAATCGGCTTCGGGTTTTAGCTCAAAACCTTTAAAAAGTAGCGATTTAATGTTCTTGTCGATGGCAATTTCAGGCTCTACAGAGTAAGATCTTAAAATCTCTTTTACCTGTGTAGGCCTGTGCACGTGATACAGCAGTGATGAGTGACCATGAAACCCCTCTGTGCCAAAAAGCTGCTCGTAGTACAAGCCACCGTTTGGCTTTTCGAACTGTACGTGTCGTTTTTGAGGAAAATCCCCCAGTTTATGATATATAGGCATTGGTGTGTAGTTTAAAATGATACAATGATGCTATAGGCACAGGCCGCTCATTCGGGACTGCGCTTTATCAAATACTTTAAATGGGGCAATAAACCCTGCCATTGCATATTCATATAACAAATATCGGAAAAATTTAATTTTACATTTCTTTTTTCAGATAAAAATAAATATTCAACAACAGAAATCGGTGTAGGAGTTTAGGGATTGTTATATTGATAACAAAAGAATGGGTTTAGTGTAGGTTTTGATTTTAAGAAGCTATGCTTGAATGAGGCCTCCTTAATGTTATTTGTCTTTTGGGTACGAGCAAGAATCTCGCACAAGGATCGCTTAGTTTCTTGTAACGACTTTAACTATTTAAGTAAGGTCTGGTGTAATCTTGATATTCTTTTTTTCTAAAAAATTAAGCACTTTAACGAAGTTCTCTCTACCTATTTCATTGATAGCAATCGTAAAATGTATTCCCAAATTTGTATACATAAATAGAATTTCATCAATGTTTTTGTAGCTAGAAAAATTTATCCATTTTAAATTGAAATCCATTTTTGAATCTTTATAGCTAAAATAATCTTCTTGAAATTTAATAGTGGTAATTTCTTTATTTTCAATGCTATATTTTATGTTTTTCTCGATATATTCTTGGTTTTTCTTTTTGCTTTTTTTAAGAAAAGTGTATTGAATATATGGGATGATGAGTAATACACTGCCCAGGATTATATAAAAACTTCCTGAAGAACTTTTTCCTATAACCATTAAAGTGCCTAAACCTATAAAAATAGCGGAAGTAATCAGAAAACGTTTAATTGACTTTTTTGTTTTGGCTAAGGCCGAATCAAAAAATAATTTATTTTTTCTTTGATACACAGAAGTGTCAAAAGGAATTTCAAAAGTCATGAATATATTCGTTTATTTAAATTAATTATTTATCATCCCACCTTCTGGCTTATATGAAAAATCGCATCACCCTGATAGACAATAGGGCTGTCGTTGCTGTTTATAATATAGCCACTGTTTGGGGCTTTTACTTTTTTTTCGAGTTTCCCAAACGGGTCGGTTATAAGCGCAATAACATCGCCTTTGTTTACATAGCTGCCTGCCGGTACAGGGTTTTGCAGCAGTCCGCTGTAGCGTGCCCGCACCCATGTAGAAGTTTGTATATAAATAGGCGCAGATGTTGCTTCTTTCACTCTTTTTTGTGGGTTCAGCATATCAAAATGCTGCAAAAAACGCTTGGCACCATGTACACCTTCATTAGTAACATCGGCATTAATATCTAACGATTTACCACCTTCAAACAGCAGCATTTTTACACCTAATTTTCCACATGCATTCCTGAAAGAGCCCGGGATGTTTTTAGAATAGAGTGTAAAAGGCGCATTAAAAATATCTGACAGCTCTTTAAGTTCAGAATTATTAGGTACGATGCGAATTTGCGGTGCATTAAAACGGCTGGCTCCCCCGGCATGAAAGTCGATGCAATAATCTACATGCGGAATTATTTCTTTTAAAATATACCAGGCAAAACGGCTGGCGAGCGATCCTTTTTTACTACCCGGAAAAACCCTGTTAAGGTCGCGCCCGTCAGGGAACTCCCTTGTTTTGTTTACGAACCCAAAAATATTAATTACCGGAATGCATATAATGGTACCGCGCTTGGGTTTGTTGGCCTTGCGCACAATAAGTTGCCTAACGATTTCTACCCCGTTTATTTCGTCGCCGTGCAGGCCTGCGCTAAACAGCACCACGGGGCCGTCCAGCTTTGCGCGCTCTACAATTATAGGTATTTTAAGCTTGGTCATGGTGTGCAGGCGGGCAATTTCCATATTAATAGTTTTACCCTCGCCGGGCAGTATGCTTTCTCCAAGTATAGTAATATCTTTATGGCTCATAGGCAGTTGTTAAGCCATAAAAATAGTAATTTGATGTAACAATACCCATTTTTTGCCGTTTATAGGTATCGATTTGTTTTTTAACTTTGTAAGTGTGGCCTCATTTTTACAGGCTATACCACAGAGATGCGCAGAGGGAGCGCAGAGATACACAAAGAGAGTTTGCAACTTTGTTGCAGGAACACAAAGGAGTACTGTTATATATATGGCAGCGCGTTAGCTCCGTGAACTCATGCCTGGGCATAATCTCTAAATGCATAGTTTAGATGTTTTTCTTTGAGAATCTCTGCGTTCCCTCTGCGCATCTTTGTGTCATAGCACATAAGCGATCGACGAACATGAGACATAAAAGGCATGTTGAATTAGCTATACTATTTGTAACCATAACTGAACTTATGGATAATGTTTTTTAACTTTGTTACATGCAAACTCCGCTGGAACTACAAATACAAACTCTGCCCGACAGCCCGGGCGTTTACCAATACTTTGACAAGGACGAGAAACTGCTCTATGTGGGCAAGGCAAAGAACCTTAAAAAGAGGGTGATGTCTTATTTTAATAAGGTGCACGAGGTAGGCCGCACCCGCGTAATGGTGCGCAAAATTGTTACCGTTAAGCACATAGTAGTGCCTACCGAAAGCGAAGCCCTGCTACTGGAAAACAACCTGATAAAAAAACTACAGCCGCGCTACAACGTGCTGCTCAAAGACGATAAAACTTACCCGTGGATATGCATTAAAAAAGAGGCTTTTCCGCGTGTGTTCTCTACCCGCAATGTGGTTAAGGACGGCAGCGAATATTTTGGTCCCTATACCAGTTTTAAAACCGTGCACACACTGCTGGACCTTATAAAAGAACTGTATCCGCTGCGCACCTGCAACTACGACCTCAGTGCGCACAACATACAGTCGGGCAAATATAAAGTGTGCCTCGAATATCATTTGGGCAACTGCAAAGGCCCGTGTGAAGGCCACGAAGAACTTGCTGTTTATCAACATCATGTAGAGGCTATTCGCCAGATATTGAAAGGTAATTTTAAAGAAAGCCTTAAAGATTTTAAGAAGCTAATGATGGAGCTTGCAACCGATATGCGCTTTGAAGAGGCACAGGGCATTAAAGAAAAAATAGAAGTTCTTGAAAGTTATCAGGCGCGCTCTACGGTGTTCAATCCGCGCATTTCTAATATAGACGTGTTTACCATAATCAGCGACGAGACCATGGCTTATGTGAATTTTATTCAGGTAAGCCACGGGGCTATTATACGTTCGCATACTATGGAAATTAAAAAGAAGCTCGATGAACCTGACGAAGAGCTTTTAGAACTTGCAGTGGTAGAGCTTCGCGATCGCTTTAACCTTATGAGTAAAGAAGTATTGGTGCCCTATCCTATAGATCTGGGCGACAGGATAACTGTAACGGTACCCAAACTTGGAGATAAAAAGCAAATTTTAGACCTAAGCGAGCGCAATGCCCGTTTTTACAGGATGGACCAGCTTAAGCAGGAAAAGATAGTTGACCCGGACAGGCATACTAACCGCATTATGGCACAGATGAAAAAAGACCTGCGCCTGCCCGAAGAGCCCCGACATATTGAGTGTTTTGATAACAGTAACATCCAGGGCACGAACCCCGTGAGTGCCTGTGTGGTTTTTAAAGATGGCAAACCCAGCAAAAAAGACTACCGCCATTTTAATATAAAAACCGTTGAAGGTCCTAACGACTTTGCCAGTATGGAAGAGGTGGTGTACCGCAGATACAAACGCCTGCTTGAAGAAAACCAGCCGCTGCCACAGCTTATAATTATAGATGGTGGTAAAGGCCAGCTTTCATCGGCATTGAAAAGTTTAGACGATCTTGGCCTGCGGGGCAAAGTAACTATTATTGGCATCGCCAAAAGACTGGAAGAACTTTTTTATCCGGGCGACTCGGTACCTTTATATCTTGACAAGAAAAGCGAAACGTTAAAAATTATACAACACCTGCGCAATGAGGCACACCGTTTTGGTATTACCCACCACCGCGACAAACGCAGCAAGGGCGCGCTAAAAACATCGGTAGAGACCATACCGGGCATTGGCGAAAAAACCATGGTTACGCTCATAACCCATTTTAAATCGGTTAAGCGTATGGCTGCATCGTCTGAAGATGAAATTGCCAAAGTGGTTGGCCCTGCCAAAGCCAAAAAAATAACGGAATTTTACCAGGCTAAAAACAGTAGCTAAACATTAATTGCACATTAAATTACAATTCCATATTTTTGGACAAATAAGTCCAAAAACAAGAAAATATGATGGAAATTACATTTGGAGAGTATATAAGACTGAAAAGAAACGAATTAGGTTTTCCTCTTAGAAAAGTAGCTTCTTTTATAAATATTGATCCTTCAACACTTGGTAAGATTGAGAAAGATGAGCGCCCCATGAACGTTGAGCTTTTAGATAATTTATGCCAAATCCTACAAACAGACAAAAAAATTCTTTTGAATTATCATTTGTCATCCAAAATAATTGAAGAGTTGAGAGAGTATCCAGAATATAAAGATGTGCTGAATATTGTAAATGAGCAATTGACTAATTATGTCTCTAAACAAAAGCAAATAAAATTTGATGAAGACTGGAGGGAAAAAAGATTTTCAAACCCTGAGGCTACTGTAAGAATAGGTACTATGTTTTCGGGTATTGGAGCTATTGAATATGCACTAAAGAGGCTTAACCTCAATTCTGAAATACAATTTGCCAGCGATATAGACAATTTTGCCAAGCAAAGTTATTTTGCAAACTATGAAATAGCGGAGAGCAATTGGTATAATGATGTTCATGAGATAGATGGTAATAAATATAAAGGAAAATTAGATTTATTGGTGGGAGGAAGCCCTTGCCAATCATTTTCGATGGTTGGGAAACGCAGGGGGTTTGACGATACAAGAGGGACACTTTTTTATGAATTTGCAAGAGTTGTTAAAGAAAGTCAGCCTAATGTGTTTATATTCGAAAATGTAAAAGGGCTTATCAACCATGATAATGGGAACACTTTTGAAATTATTAAAGCAACTTTCGATGAATTAGGATACAAATATTTTTATCAGGTTTTGAATGCTAAAAACTATGGAATACCACAGCATAGGGAACGTATTTTTGTTGTGGGATTTAAAGATAAAAATACTCGCTTCACTTTCCCTGAAACTATTGATTTGGAGCATAAAATGCAAGATTTCTTAGAAGATTATACTGACAGTAAATATTATCTGAGAGAAAAAGGTGTAAAGTTTGTTACCAGTTCAAAGAACAGGAATAAACGTTATACTCAAATAAACGGAGATATAGCATTGTGCCAAAAAGCCAATCAGCAATTTAATTGGCATGGAGACTTTGTTTTTGAAGAGCAGGATAAAAGCGAATTTGATGAATTTATTTTTGATGTAAACGAGGTAGAAGAAAAATATTACCTGTCAGATAAAGTCCGTGACTATGTATTGAGCAGCGGTACAAAAACATTTAAAACATCTGTTAAAACAGATCTTGAAATTGCACGCCCCTTATTACAATCAATGCATAAGATGCACCGCGCTGGAGTTGATAATTATGTTACACATACCGGTAAAATAAGAAAGCTTACTCCAAAGGAATGTTTACGCCTTATGGGATTTCGTGATGATTTTAAGCAGGTTGTAAGTGATACGCAAATGTACAGGCAGGCAGGAAACAGCATCGTTGTAGATGTTTTGATTGCATTATTAAAGCAGATGGATATTACTAAATACACAAGTAAGCAATAATGGAGAACTTTCAAAAAATACAAATTGAAAGGAAAGAGTATTTTATAATTGACTCAATTCAAAATTTAAGAGCAGAAGATAGTTTTATCTTTCATAAGAACAAACTTTCTGCCTATGGAGGATCTGGTGAAGCAAGAAAATACGTAGGAAGTTATTCGGGAAACAGTGGAAAAAGACTGAGCGATTTTTTTGAATACAATAATTGGGGTAATACTAAAATTGATGGAAAAAGGACTTACCCTATTTTTCAGTCAAACAATTGTTTCTTTAGTAAAACTAATTTAATAAAATACCTTTACGATGCTCGAGTTGAATATCAAGAACAAGAGCAAATATATCATAACGATATATCGCTATTCTACGATCAATATATTGAGCGAGTAAGTTTGCTTCCAACAGATAAAATTTTTTTTTCGATTTATGACGTTTCAGACCTTACCGATAATAAGTTAAGTAGAGGTTATATCCGCTCTGACGATGAAATTTGGGATATTTGGAGAAGGATTGTTTTGCCAAAAATTAGCTATGTTTCAATTTTAAAACTCATACCCATTATAAATGATGGACAATCAAAACAACCATTATTTTATTTTCGGGTTTTCTTAGATTATCAATATAGAACAATTGTACATCCTCAACTAGTAGATTCCACAACAGATATAGCTGAAAAAATAATTATTGAAAAAAAACAATTATTAAAAGCTGGTGGCAGACAAGGAGCTGAACTTTACCGAAAAAGGGTAATCGATCACATGCCACAATGCCCTTTTACAAGGATATCTGATGAAAAATTACTTATAGCAAGTCATATCAAACCTTATAGAATCTGTATTAAAGAAGGTAGAGAAGATCAGGCGTTAGATTACTTGAATGGCCTTGCTTTAACTCCTACTTATGATAAATTATTTGATCAGGGATATATAACTTTTAAAGATAATGGAGATTTGGTGTGTGGAACCCTATTGTCTGCATACACTTGGGAAAAATTAAATATTAATCCTACAGCCAAAAATAACTTGCGAATTTACCCCGAAAACCGAGAGGCTTATTTAGAGTATCACAGGCAATATGTCTTTCAAGATAATATTAGTGATTTAATTTAATCTTACCTTATGAAACATACGCTGCTGCTCTTTTTGTGCCTGTCTTTTTTTAGCTCCGTTATGGGGCAGGAGCAGCACATGCCTGCCAAAAAGCCAAAAATTGGTGTGGTGCTTAGCGGTGGCGGTGCCAAAGGGCTTGCCCATATTGGTGTGCTTAAGGTGCTGGAAGAAGCCGGTGTTGAGGTGTCTTACATTGGCGGTACCAGCATGGGGGCTATTGTTGGCGGGCTTTATGCAGCGGGCTATTCGGCTACCGAGCTCGATTCTATTTTTCGTGGACTCGATCCCGATGCACTTTTAAAGGATTTTACTCCCCGCGATTCGCGAAACTTCTTCGAAAAGCGAAACGAAGAAATGTATGCCATTACCCTGCCGTTCAAAAACTTTAAAATAGGTTTCCCTAATGCGCTGTCTAAAGGTCTATATAATTATACTACTGTAAACAGGCTTACGGAACACGTGCGCCATGTGCGGGATTTTAATAAGCTCCCTATACCTTTTGTCTGTATTGCTACCGATGTGGAAACAGGCGAAGAGGTAGTGCTGCATGGCGGAACCCTGCCCGATGCCATATTGGCCAGTGGTGCTTTTCCGTCGTTATACAACCCTGTTGAGATAGACGGCCGTTTGCTTATAGACGGTGGCGTTACCAACAACTATCCTATTGAAGAGGTTAAAAAAATGGGTGCCGATATTATTATCGGGGTCGATGTTCAGGATCCGTTAAAAACGCGCGACCAGATTAAGGGAGCAACGGGCATACTGGTACAAATAAACAACTACCAGATGATCCGCAAGATGGAAGCTAAAAGCAAAGCTACTGATGTTTATATAAAGCCTGATATTTCGGGGTTTACTGTGGTGTCTTTTGAAGATGGTGAAGCTATTATAAAAAAGGGTGAAGAGGCGGCACTTAAAATTTTAGATACCCTGAAAACTTTAGGAACAGGTACTCCGCTTAAAAGGCCGCATTTGGCAGTGCGCGACTCTATTTGCATTGACAGGATCGAAATAAACGGACTTAAAAACTACACCCGTTCTTATGTTATTGGTAAACTGAATTTTAAGCCGGGAAATACTATTAGTCATACCGATATTACCAACGGGATCTCTAACCTTAATGCCACGCATAACTTTACATCGCTTTCTTATTCTTTTGACGATAGCGACGGCAGGGGCGAGGTACTGAAGCTTGATCTTAAAGAAAACCCTATTAACCGTTTACTCAAATTTGGGCTTCATTATGACGGTTTGTTTAAAAGTGCCGTGCTGGTAAACCTGACGCAAAAAAACCTGCTTAAGCGAAACGACGTAGCATCGCTCGATATTATTTTAGGCGATAACTTTAGGTATAATTTTGATTATTATATAGATAACGGTTTTTATATTAGCTACGGACTGCATTCGCATTATTATGGTTTTAACCGAAATGTTACGGCCGATTATGCCGTGGGGCCGCCTAACGACCAGCTAAACATCGAGGCCATTAATGTAGATTTTAGCGATTTTACCAATCAGATATATATACAGAGCCTGTTGTGGAGGCAGTTCTTAATAGGCGGAGGTGTAGAACATAAGCACATACAAATTAAATCGGCGACGGTGCAAAGCACTATTGACTCAAGGTTTGACGATAGCGATTATTTGTCATCCTATGCCTATCTTAAGCTCGATACCTATGACGACAAGCATTTTCCTACCGAAGGATATTATTTTTACGGTGAGGCAAAGGCATATTTTTATTCCTCGGATTTTACCGGAATGTATAATAATTTCAGTATCATCCGTGGCGAAGTTGCAACGGCCAAAAGGCTGGCACGCAATTTTACGCTTAAGTTAGAGGCCGAGACCGGTTTTGCCCTCGGAGAGAATGAAGTATCCAGTTTCGATTTTATATTGGGCGGTTATGGCTTTCAGCCGTTTCATACCGTAAGGCACTTTTTTGGCTACGATTTTTTAAGTATATCGGGTAACAGTTTTCTAAAAGGGGTGGTTAATTTGGATTATGAATTTGCAAAAAAACACCACTTTAACCTAACGGCTAATTATGCCAACCTGGGCAGCAATCTTTATGAAGACGTAAAACTGCTATCGTGGCCTAAATATTCTGGTTATGCTGTGGGCTATGGGCTGGAAACCTTTATTGGCCCTATCGAGGTTAAACACAGCTGGTCTCCGGAGGTGCATAAACACTACACCTGGTTTAGTGTTGGTTTTTGGTTTTAAGTCTTAAGTATTCCTGCTGTAAAACTTTATTTACCGCAGTATTGTTCGTAAAGTTCAATTAGATAAGGCAGGCCTTTTTCTTTAAAAGCATCGCTGTTTAAGTTTGCAATCATATCAGGGCATTCCTCTTCAAACTGTTTGGCCGCAACTTTTTCTATTGTTTTTTGAGCACGTACATGGTAGTCTTCATTTTCAAGGTTTTTTTGTGATGTATAAATAAACCGGGCTGTATCTGCCCCCTGTTTTTGAAAATAAAAATGACGTGCAGTATATCTGGGTGTTGGTCCAATAGGAGCTACATCCATATAATATGATACCAAATTTATTTTGCCTTTACGATGAATCCGAACCAAATATTTCTTTTTACTGGCGATATAGCCTTTGGTTGGATGCAAATCTGCCAGGTAAAGGCTTACGAATTCTATTTTACTTCCGTTAATAATATAGAGTTCTTTAATATCTTCTATTTTTATTTTTTCTGTATCGGCATCCTCACCGCTTTTAAATTTAATTTTAGTATCGCTCCCAATAATATTTATAAATCCTGCTTTGACAGAGCCATCGGCTAAGGTAACCTGACCTTCATAAAATTTTGCCATAGCGAATAAAGGAGATAATAATAACAGAATAAGTAATGTTTTCTTCATGTATTGGTTTTGTTGGTTTTTTATATAGAATATGTCGGCATTTTGTAAAAATATACAAAACGACAATGGATTAAGTGTTTTGGGATGAAAAACTACCGAGGTTTTAATGAGTTGTTTTGTGTACAAGTTTGAGACTTATACCTGCATGGGATAAGTATGATCAAACCATATAAAGTATGTTTCACCCACAACGTCTTTATAAGGAGGAACGACTAAGTAATACTGTTCCTTAATTCCTATGATCAGGAAAAAAAGCCTGTAAGGTTTCTCCTGTAGAGACACAATGCATTGCGTCTCTCAATGCCAGTACATGAAGATAGGGATGGTTTGTTGAAATACAAACACAATGTATTGCGTCTCTACAGGGAGCCGTAAAAAAATAAAAAACCGCCCTGTATAAGGGCGGTTAAAAGTATTGCTGTTATCGCTGCATGTTTTTTGCTTCGATGCTCATAGTGGCATGCGGAACCAGTTTTAGCCTTTCTTTATTGATAAGCTTTCCGGTTACTTTGCAAATGCCGTATGTTTTATTCTCTATACGGATAAGCGCATTTTTTAGGTCGCGGATAAATTTTTCCTGACGTATGGCAAGCTGCGAGTTTGCTTCTTTGCTCATGGTTTCGCTGCCTTCTTCAAACGCTTTAAAGGTAGGCGATGTATCGTCTGTACCGTTATTAAGGTCGTTCATATAGGCACTTCTTATCAGGTCGAGGTCAGCTTTAGCTTTCTCAATTTTTTTCGTAATTAATTCCTTAAACTCTGCAAGATCCGCATCAGAGTATCTTATTTGCTGCTCATCTACCATTATCTACTATCTATTTTGAAATTAATAATAAGGTTTTTATATCGTCAAACTCAATTTCTGTACCATTAATTACCTCGTTGCTAAAAATAAGCTCGTCGGTAAGCGTTTCGCTCTTAATATAGCCCTCATTTGCCTTAACGGCCTCTTCGAGCACATTATTGTTCTGTAAGTAAACCTTTATTCTGTCGGTCACTTCAAAACCGCTGTCTTTACGGATGTTTTGTATCCTGTTTACCAACTCGCGTGCAATTCCCTCTTTTTTAAGATCATCGGTAATAGTAATGTCTAATGCTACGGTAATACTGCCTGCATTGGCCACCAGCCATCCCGGTATGTCCTGAGAGGTTATCTCTACATCATCGGTGGTTAAAGTAATACTTTTACCCGAAACTATAATATCAAGCGCTCCTTTTGCATCTATAGCTGCTATTTGCTCCTGTGTAAAGCCTTGTATTTCTTTGCTTACAAGTCCCATGTCTTTACCAAAGCGTGGCCCTAATGCTTTAAAGTTAGGCTTAATGCTTTTTACCAGTACACCCCCTGCATCATCGGTAAGTTCTATTTCCTTAACGTTAACTTCGGCTTTTATCAGTTCGGCTACGGCCTCTATTTCAGCTTTTTGTTTTTCATCAAGAACAGGAACCATTACCCTTTGCAGTGGCTGGCGCACTTTTATCATCTCCTTCTTGCGTAAAGATAACACTAATGATGATATTGTTTGCGCCTTTTGCATGCGGCTCTCTAACGATTTATCAACAAAGTTATCAGCATATTGCGGAAACGGAGCCAAATGTACGCTCTCATACGCATCAATCTGTGAAGATTGTGTTAAATCTTTATAAAGCCTGTCGATATAGAACGGTGCAATAGGTGCGCTTAGCTTGGCAACAGTAACCAAACAGGTGTACAACGTTTGGTAGGCAGCAATTTTATCCTGTGCATATTCGCCTTTCCAAAAGCGGCGGCGGCACAGGCGCACATACCAGTTGCTCAGGTTTTCCTGCACAAAGTCAGATATAGCACGTGCTGCCCTTGTAGGCTCATATTCGGCATAGAACGTGTCTACGTCTTTTATAAGGGTGTTCAGTTCGCTTAATATCCATCGGTCTATCTCAGGTCTTTCGTTTAACGGAACTTCCGGCTCGGCATACGTAAAGTTGTCAATATTCGCATACAGCGCAAAGAAAGAGTAGGTGTTGTAGAGCGTTCCGAAAAACTTACGCCTAACCTCAGCTACGCCCTCAATATCAAATTTAAGGTTATCCCATGGGTTAGCGTTGCTAATCATGTACCAGCGTGTGGCATCGGGGCCATATTCGGCAAGAGTACTAAAAGGGTCTACCGCATTGCCTAAGCGCTTACTCATTTTTTGCCCGTTCTTGTCTAACACAAGGCCGTTGCTCACAACGTTTTTATAAGCTACCTTATCAAACACAAGGGTGGCAATGGCATGCAGTGTATAGAACCAACCGCGGGTTTGGTCTACACCTTCGGCAATAAAATCGGCAGGGAACGCCTCGCTGTTGTCTATAAGCTCTTTATTTTCGAACGGATAGTGCCACTGTGCATAAGGCATGGCGCCACTGTCAAACCAAACATCTATCAGGTCGGCCTCACGTTTCATCGGCTTGCCTGACAGAGATACCAGTGTTATGGCATCTACCACGTTTTTGTGCAGGTCGATAAGGTTGTAATTCTCCTCGCTCATGTTGCCCGGCTCAAACCCTTTAAACGGATTTTCTGTCATAAACCCTGCGGCAATAGCTTTTTCAATGCCGTTATACAGTTCTTCGGCACTGCCTACAATAGCCTCTTCGGTTTTGTCCTCAGTTCTCCATATTGGAAGCGGAATACCCCAGTAGCGTGAGCGGCTAAGATTCCAGTCGTTTGCATTTTTAAGCCAGTTGCCAAAACGGCCTTCTCCTGTAGCTTTAGGCTTCCAGTTAATGGTATCGTTAAGCTCAAACATGCGCTCTTTAACATCGGTCATTTTTATAAACCAGCTGTCAAGAGGGTAGTACAATAACGGCTCATCCGTTCTCCATGAGTGCGGATAGCTGTGTACGTATTTTTCTACCTTAAAGGCTTTATTGTTCTCTTTTAAATAGATGGATATTTCAACGTCAGCACTGCGCTCAGGGGCAGTACCGGCATCATAATACTCGTTCTTAACATATTTGCCTGCAAGTTCTAACGGTTTGCCGGACGGATTGTCAAGACTTTCCAAATGGCTTGTAAATTTACCCTGAAGGTCTACCAGCGGCACAGGGTTGCCGTTAGCATCCAGTACCAGCATTGGCGGCACTTCGGGCTTGGCTTCTTTCGCTACCTTGGCATCGTCTGCACCAAAAGTTGGTGCGGTGTGCACTATACCTGTCCCGTCTTCGGTAGTAACAAAGTCACCACTAATTACCCTAAAGGCATCCTGCGGATTTTGGTACGGCAATACAAACGGCAGCAACTGCTCATAGCGAATGCCTACAAGGGCTGCACCTTTGGCTTCGGCTAAAACCTGATATGGTATTTTTTTATCGGCTTGGGTATAATTTTCAAAATCAGCAGCTTCAGTGCTTTCAAAATATTTCCCAGCAAACTGTTTGCCTACTAAGTTTTTAGCAAGTACCACATTTATTGGTTCAAAGGTGTACTGGTTAAAGGTTTTTACCAATACATAATCAATATTTGGTCCTACGGTTAGCGCGGTGTTGCTTGGCAGCGTCCACGGTGTGGTGGTCCATGCCAATATGTCTATAGCGCCAAAACCTTTTAAGAAATCAGGCAGTGAGCTTTCTATGGCCTTAAACTGTGTCACAATAGTAGTATCGGTAACGTCGCGGTAAGCACCCGGCTGGTTAACCTCGTGGCTGCTTAGTCCTGTGCCCGCCTTTGGCGAATAAGGCTGTATAGTGTAGCCTTTATAAAGTAAGCCTTTATCATATATTTGCTTTAAAAGCCACCATACAGTTTCCATATATTTAGGCTTGTAGGTAACATACGGGTCTTCCATATCTACCCAGTAGCCCATTTTTTCGGTAAGGTCGTTCCAAACATCGGTGTAGCGCATTACGGTGCGTTTGCAGGCCTCGTTATACTCTTCTACGGTTATGGTTTTTCCTATGTCTTCTTTAGTAATGCCAAGTTCTTTCTCGGTGCCAAGTTCTACCGGAAGGCCGTGGGTGTCCCACCCTGCCTTACGCTTTACCTGATAGCCCTTTTGGGTTTGAAAGCGGCAAAAAATATCTTTAATGGCACGCGCCATAACGTGGTGAATGCCCGGAAGGCCGTTGGCGCTTGGTGGCCCCTCATAAAACACATATTGCGGTTTGCCCTGACGGGTAGTTACGCTTTTGTCAAATATATTCTCTTTTTTCCAGAAATCAAGTACCTCGCTGGCCACTGTCGGCAGGTCAAGCCCCTTGTATTCAGTAAATTTAGTGCTCATTTTATATGCTTGTAAAAATCAATTTGCGAAAGTAACGATTTTTTTTAAGAAAGGGTCATAGGTCATGCCAAATAAGAGGTCAAAAAAAATATAGTATGTCTAACATTTTTGGTGTAAAATAATATATTTGCCAGATATACAAAAACCAGAAAATGAAACAATTTTACACTATCGTTTTTAGTTTAATTACTATTTTGACATTTGCTCAGGACAGGGTAAATGCATCCCTACCTGTAATAGATGCTGTTGCTAACGGCAGAATTACAGAAGCTACTGGCTGGCTGCAGAATGATGCGGGAAAATGGACTTCGAGAAAGAACAAGATTCCTGCAAATATGGAGGAAGAATACAAGACACTGATTGATTTTCAACATCATGGCCTTGGGGAAAACAGGGAAAATTTTATTTACATAGAGCACAGGAATGTTAAAATTGCCGATTCATCATACACAATCCTTATAAAAAAATACAAAGATGGATTCTATAAATATGAATCTATAAATCAGGGATGGATGCCTCAAAACAGTCTTGTCTATTATGTATTTAAAACATCTGAACTGGATAAATTAAAGAATCTTGAGCCCAATAAAGCGCATACAATCAGGATAAATACTATTTACAGTAACACTATTCTGTATCTTGATCCTAAATCATCTTTAAAAACGGTTGCTCAAAACTTATACAAAGAACTGGGAGATAAGGATAAATTTGGCAAAGCTGAATTAGAGATTCATTTCAATTTATACAAAGGGAATGTGAGATTTACAATTCAAAATCATGAAGATTACCCATTAACTGATTTCGAGAAGGCTTATTATGAGACGCCTCTTATAAATTTTGAGAAACTGTTTAAATTGCAGTAATTTTTAGTTACTGTTGATACTACATCGCAATGTTTTCTCTTTAACACCTCTTTAACATTTGTTTAATTATATTTATTCGGACTTAAATGCCTACTTTTAACATTTAATTAAGTTTGAATGAAAACCAAAGTCTGCTTTTTAATTGATGATGACGAAGACGACCGCGAAATATTTTCGCTGGCGCTTGAAAAAGCCACCAATTCGTATTCGTGCATTACAGCAAGCAGTGGCCCAGATGCCCTTGCGCTTTTAAATGCAGATGCCCCGTTTACACCCGATATTATTTTTTTAGACCTCAACATGCCCCTCATGCCCGGCAAAGAGTGTTTGCAACACATAAAGAATAATACTAAGCTTGCCAACATTCCGGTTATAATATATACTACCTCGTCCTATAGTAAAGATATAGACGATACCCGTAGCCTTGGTGCATCGCACTTTTTAGTAAAGCCACCGGGGCTGGGCATACTTACAAGGGCATTAAAGCGCCTGCTATCGGGCGAAGAACTGCCTTATTTTATAGACCATAGCAGTTAGTGTCCACATAATCCTTATAATCAGTATGCAAACATTTAGCGATGGCTTTTCTATTTTACAGGCACTGCCGGCAGCAGTATATACCTGCAATAAAGACGGCATAATAATCTGGTATAATGAAGAGGCTCAAAAGTTGTGGGGTAAACCCCTGCAAGTAGGCTATGACAAATGGTATGTAGGGCTTACTGTTTTTAATTCTGAAGGATTGCCGCTTGACTATGAAAATACTCCGGTAGCCCGTGCGTTGACAGAAGAAAAAGACATAAACCAAAGTGAGATCATTATTGAAGATGCCTATGGATCTTTAAAACAATTTGCAGTAAACATAAAACTTACCCATAACGGCGATGGTACTGTAAGCGGAGCAATAGTGGTGCTTACCGACAGTATTTTTAGGACACAGAGTGAGGCCGATAAAGCAGACGACAGGGCATACAGGTCGCTGTCTGAACTGTTGGAGCGTAAGGTAGATGAGCGTACCCAAAGCCTTAAAAAAAGTGAGGAACGTTACCATAAAATGATCGAAGAGGTGCAGGACTATGCCATTGTCCTTTTAGATACCGAAGGCTTTATTATAAACTGGAACCGCGGTGCCGAAAAAATTAAGGGTTATACCGAGAAAGAAATACTGGGTCGAAATTTCAGGGAGTTTTATCTTGATCATGACAGGGTTGGCCTGCTGCCGGAAAAGCTTATTAAGCAGGCGCACGACACCGGGCGTGCTATGCACGAGGGCTGGCGCAGGCGTAAAGACGGTACGGCTTTTTGGGGATCTATTGTTATAACGGCGCTGCACGATGCCGACAATAATATTATTGGTTTTAGTAAAGTTACACGCGATCTTACTGAGCGCAAACTGGCCGACGACCAAATGGCAAATTATGCTAAAGATATAGAGTTTCGAAACAAACAGCTCGAAGAATATGCCTATATAGCATCGCACGATTTGCAGGAGCCGCTACGCAAAATTCAGATATTTAGCGAAATGCTTGAGAATGATCTTGAAGAGAACCAAAAAGAGGGGGCAATGCGCAGCCTCGAAAAAATTAAAACTGCTTCGAGGCGCATGTCTAACCTTATAAAAGATGTGCTTAAATATTCGCAGCTTTCCCGTGCCGATGAACTGTTCGAAACCGTAGACCTCAACACTATTTTTGCAACCGTAAAAGAAGATTTTGATTTGCTTACAGAACAAAAAGGTGTAACCATACAACACACCGCGTTGCCCGTTATTACAGGCATACCTATACAGTTGCACCAATTGTTTGGCAACCTGCTTAGCAATGCTATTAAATTCAGTTCAGAAGATCCACTCATAGAAATTGAGACATTCAAAGTACCCCAAACAGAGTTGGAATACTACCCTAAGCTAAACCCGGGGCGCAGTTATGTAAAAATTATTTTTAAAGATAACGGCATAGGATTTAACCAACAGTATGGCGAGCAGATATTTAAAATGTTTAAACGCCTTACCGATAACAGCGGTACGGGTATTGGCCTGGCACTGTGCAAAAAAATAGTGCAAAACCACAACGGGCATATTTCCGTAGCAAGCGAAATTGGCAAAGGAACCCAGTTTACTATTTTGCTTCCGGTGGGGTAGTATGCCCGTTTAGTGCTTATTTACCTCCCGGTCTGGTCGTCAAAAATAAAGGGCTTGCCTGTTTTTTCAACCTTAATTATATGGAATGGGTGAACTACATCCTGCGTTAAACCAAGTTGTAAATTTTGAAGTATTACCGTTACATTATCTTCATTTTCTGTAACATTAGTCATGTCAATAGTGGTGGCACTGCTGCTTACTGTAAATGAAGCCACTACATCATATTGGCTAAAATCAATAGTGGTTTCAGTAAAGTTATCGGTAATTCCACCCCGTGCGGCCTCCATCTGGTCTATCAGTTCCTGCCATTGCGCACCGGTATGTATAACGCGGTTTTCATCGTCAAAATCATGGCTCAGGTTTACAAAGCCTTTGCCTATAATAACCGGGTCGATGGTTTGGGGTGTAAAAACAGTTTCAGTATTATCGCTGCTGCAACCAAAGGCCAGCACTGCCAGCAAAGAAAAAAATAAGGTTCTCATAATTAGTAGGTTTGTGTTATAAATGTGTAACATATCGCGCGGGGTTTACCCTACCTTAACGATGGCCAATATTGCTTCGACATCTGCAACTATAAGAACTATTACTGTAGTATCTTTACAGCATAAAATCAGAATACCATGAAAATCGAGATTTGGAGCGACATTATGTGTCCGTTTTGCTATATAGGCAAGCGCAAGTTTGAAGTTGCGCTGGCACAATTTGAAAATAAAGATACTGTAGAGATCGAATGGAAAAGCTTTTTGCTTTCGCCCGAAATGAAGACCGATCCGTCTAAAAACATACATCAGTTTTTAGCAGAACATAAGGGCATAAGCCTTGACGAAGCCACCGGAATGAACGATACCGTTGCACACATTGCCGCCCAGGTTGGTTTAGAATATAATTTTGACAAGACCATTCCGGCAAACAGTTTTAACGCACACCGTTTTTTACATTTTACAAAACAGCACGGTAAACAAAATGAGGCTGAAGAGCTATTGTTTAGAGCCTATTTTACAGAAGGTAAGAATATAGACGATGCCCAAACGCTTATGGGCTTTGCCGCCCAGCTTGGGCTGGATGCCAATGAGTTTGCTCAGGCAATGGGACAGGGTGCTTTTACTGATGAGGTTATTGCCGACATACAGGAAGCTCAGCAGCTTGGTGTTCGCGGAGTTCCGTTTTTTGTGTTTAACCGAAAGTATGCCGTATCGGGAGCGCAGGAACCCGCCCTGTTTTTAGAAACCTTAGAAAAAGTTGCTGCCGAAGGGTAGATAGTTTGCTTTGCTGAGGTTTTAAAAGTAAATGCTAATTGTTAGACAGGCAATTAGTATATTAGCCCAAACCAATAACAGCATCGCAAAATGAACATACATATAATAGGCGGGGGCAACCTTGGCAGTGCCATTGCCATAGGGTTGGCACAATTTAGCGCAGGCAACAGCATTACCGTTACTAGACGCAACATAAAGCTAATAGAGCATTTAAAACAATATGGCATTACCACGTCTGATAATAATATTGATGGAATAGGTAATGCTGATATTGTTATACTTGCCATTAAACCCTGGCAGGTAGATGCCGTGCTCGATGAAATTTTGCCCCACGTTAATGGTAAAATAATAGCCAGCGGTGCCAGCGGAGTTACCGTAGAACACTTAAACAACAAAGTGGCAGGAACTAATACGGTAGTGCGTATTATGCCCAATATTGCTGCGCAATATGGTGCATCGGCAACATGTATATCTGCGGCAGCAGAAGATATTAAGAACACTAAAACCGTTGTAGAGCTGTTCGACAAAGTGGGTACGGCCGTTATTATAGATGAAAAGCTAATGGATGCTGCCACAGTTTTGGGCGCATGCGGAACCGCTTTTGCCCTGCGTTACATTAGGGCAAGTATGCAGGCGGGCATAGAAATTGGCTTTGATGCCAAAACTGCATTGGCTATTGCAGCCCAAACCGCCATGGGTGCCACGCAAATGCTTTTGCAGGAAAATGCACACCCTGAGCAGCTTATAGATAAAGTGACTACGCCACAAGGATGTACTATTGCCGGACTTAACGAAATGGAGCATGAGGGCTTTAGCTCATCGTTAATAAAGGGCATAAAAACCTCATTACACAAAATTAGGAATTAACAATTCTCTACAGGCTGCTTTTATAATTTTATAAAAATATAACTGATTTTGAAGTTTTTGTTATTTAAACTTTAAATCTTATTCAATAATTAATAAGAAAAAACTTAAAACATCAAAACACAGTGCATTTTGTCGATTATTCATGCATTTCGTCTAAAATTTTTGGCGGCATGTTTGTATAAGTATATGTTTGTAGCAAAATAGCATTAGTAAAATTTTTATTTTACGGTATTTTTGGGGGCCGAAAAAGGGAAAACTGTACAGTTTTCCCTTTTTTATTTTGTATTTGATAAAATGAGGTATTTGCAAATTAAAGGCGTAGTTAGTAAAAACATAATTACGGTAATAAAAAAACGGATACCTTTCGATACCCGTTTCCTATCTAAATCTAAAAAAAAGATTCTTATTTTTCAGAAGCATAACGTCTTGCAACCTCTTCCCAGTTCACTACTTTAAAGAAAGCCTCAATATAATCAGGCCTGCGGTTTTGGTAGTTTAGGTAATAAGCGTGTTCCCACACGTCAAGGCCAAGAATAGGTGTGCCTTCGCCACCAATTTCAGGCATTAGCGGGTTGTCCTGGTTAGGAGTTGCCACTACTTCAAGTTTGCCGCCTTTAAGCACAGTTAACCATGCCCATCCAGAGCCAAACTGTGTTGCAGCTGCTTTTGCAAATTTTGCTTTAAACTCTTCAAAAGAGCCAAACGCTTTGTCTATAGCTTCTTCAAGTTCGCCTGTAGGCTCGCCGCCACCTTTTGGAGAAAGTACTGTCCAGAAAAGGTTGTGGTTGTAAAAACCACCGCCGTTGTTACGTACAGCAGCATTGCTAAGGTCAAGGTTTAAAAGAATGTTGTCTATAGTTTTGCCCTCAAGGTCGGTGCCGGCAATGGCAGCGTTAAGGTTTGTAGTGTAGACATTGTGGTGCTTAGTATGGTGAATTTCCATAGTTTTAGCATCAATATGCGGTTCAAGGGCGTCGTATGCGTAAGGTAGTTTTGGTAATTCAAAAGCCATAGTATAGTCCGTTTAAAAGATTAATATTAATTTTAATTCAAATTTACAGATTTTACGGTTTATAAAAAATAAGAATTTGTTATTATTTGAGGGGGTAATTAGAGAAATTGATTGTGAGGCATTTATTTATACACAAAAATTTTAAGCGCATAACGTTGCCTTTTTAGAAAATATCAATGATTTTTCTCTACAAGGCTCACAAACTCATCAATAACCTTTTTTCGTTCAATTTCGTTATTGTGTTTAAATTCTAACTCTTTCTGTATTTTTAACAGGTTTTCCATTTCAGGCGAATTGTTCAAATGTTTGAGCCTTGCCATAAAATCCCATGCACACCAATATTTATTAGGGCTTAATGTTTTAAGTTTCTCAAGGAGTACAGTGTCTATTTCTTTTTGATTTTCCTTATATACCAGGTCTGATAAACCGAAATCATGATAGTTGAAATCTAAAGAAGACAGGAATGCCTCCTTTAGTTTTGCTTTTTGCGCTGCATTGAGGTATGAACCAAAAGTAGGGTCGGTATCATGTGAATAAGATGACATAAAATCGCTCCCCGGGCTTAACTCAAAAACACCTTCCCAACAGGTTACAGGATTTTCAGAACATTTTACCAACCATTCTACTGTTTCATTTTTTTGTGAGGTTGAGTTGGATATTTTTAAGATGTCCTGCATTTCAAGTATCCTGCTTTTGTAAATTTTAATTCCGACGGAGTCTAAAGTTTTTGCGCCATACGATAGGGCATGCGTAGTATATCCTTTTTGTGTGACATCTAAAAAAACTAGCACCGTTGTTTTTTCATAATACCTTGCCGGTGCAGGACAAACCATATTAGGGGTAAAAGGAATTTCTATTGTATCGTTATAAACATTACCCTGTAAAACCTCTGAAATTACGATACGAGCATAACTGTAATTAGTATAACTGATGTTCTTCTTTCTCTTTTTAGGTGTTTCCTTTTTATAAACCTTAATTACATTTCCAACAATAATAGCGTCACTTTCAATAACTAATTTTCTGAGAGGCCGTGGCGAAATAGGGTATGATGTAGCATGGACATCAACACAGATGATGCATAGCAGGGATAGTAAAAGTCTTAAAGTTGTACTCATAACAATCAGATAATAACCAAATTTACTGAAATTTATTATTCACACATAAGTTTTATCCCTCGTGACTTAAGTTAAAATCACCCCGCTTTCCCCTATATTTGTTATATGCAAAAAACAGCCTTTTCTATCTACAATGCCTCGGCAGGTTCGGGCAAAACCTTTACGCTTGTAAAAGAATATTTGCGTATATTGCTGCAATCGCCTACCGATGATGCCTACCGCCGCATACTGGCCATTACCTTTACCAACAAGGCCGTAGAGGAAATGAAAAACCGCATTGTGCTCAACCTGTCTGACTTTGCAAAAGACGAAACCTCAGAGCGTGGCCTTGTGCTTATGAAAATCCTTGCGGCAGAAACAGGCCTGTCCATAGCTACAATAAAAGATAAATCGCGTGCCATAATAAAAAACATCATTCACAACTATGCCGCGTTCGATATCAGTACCATAGACCGTTTTACGCACAAGGTTATCCGTGCCTTTGCGCACGACCTTAAACTCTCGGTCAATTTTGATGTGTCGCTCGAAACCGACAGCCTTTTGCAGGAGGCCGTAGATGCCGTGATTGCCAAGGCGGGAGACGATGAGGTGCTTACACAGTTGCTTGTTGATTTCTCTTTAGATAAAACCGACAACGACAAAAGCTGGGACGTTACCCATGAGCTATTTAATACCGGACGCCTGCTGGTAGACGAAAATAACCGCAATGAGCTGGCACAGTTTGAAAACACCACCATCGACGATTTTTTATTGATCCGCGAAAAGCTGCGTCAAAACGTAGAGGCACTCGAAGCTGAAAGCATTGCGTTAGGTCACCAAATGAACGATATTTTACAAGCCAATGGTGTAGACCCAAAGTCGTTTTCGCGTGGCACGTTTACCAACCATATTGATTATATACGTAACAACGACCTTAAACCTACCCATAAAAAATATTATGAGGCGGCAGAGGTTGCCATTAACAAAACCGCCAAAGACAGGGACGTTATAGAAGGCCTGCTGCCCGATTTACTCGGCCTGCTTAAAAAGGTGTACAAAAACTATGAGCGTAAAAACTTTTATACGGCTTTCCTTAAAAATATTACGCCACTCTCGCTCTTAAACTCCATAGGGCAGGAACTTAAACGCATACAGGAGGAGCAGAATGTATTGTCGATATCAGAGTTTAATGCCATTATACACAAAGAGATACAAAACCAGCCCGCGCCCTTTATTTATGAAAGGTTGGGCGAGCGCTACCGCCACTTTTTTATAGACGAGTTTCAGGACACCTCGCAAATGCAGTGGCATAACCTCATTCCGCTTATAGACAATGCCCTTGCGGGCGAAGACCCGTTGCTTGGCCCCGGTTCGTTGCTGCTGGTAGGCGACCCCAAGCAGTCTATCTACCGCTGGCGCGGGGGCAGGGCTGAGCAGTTTATAGAACTGGGTAAACCGGAATTTAATCCGTTCTCTAACCCTGATAAAAACACGCTGCAACTCGATACCAACTATCGCAGCTATAGCGAGGTTATTGGGTTTAATAATGAGTTTTTTTCCGGTATTGCAAACGAGTTTGGCAATACCGATTATAAAGATATGTATGCCGCCAGTGCGCAGTTAATAAATGAAAAAGCGGGCGGTTATGTAAACATATCGTTCCTGCCGGAACTTGAACAGGATGAAGAAGCTGAAGAGATAGATAAAAACGATCTGTATCTTGCTGCCACACTAACTACCATTAACAAAGCGCGCAGCCACGGCTTTTTATATAAAGATATTGTGTTGCTTACCCGCAAAAGGCAGCCGGGGGTGTTGCTGGCCAATTATCTTACAGAGAATGGCGTGCCCATACTGTCGTCGGAAACATTGCTTATAGAGAATGCTACCGAGGTTAAACTCATCATCAACCTGTTACGCTATCTTAAAAGCAACGAGAACAAAGAGGCCAAGGCACATTTTTTATATTTTGCCGCAAGCCAGACCAACTTTGGCAGGCACGATTTTATTGCCGAAGGCATGGAACAGCCTACAGAAGATGCCCTCGAAACCTTTTTGGCAGCACACAACATACACATTTCGTTTAAAAACTGCCGTAAAAAGTCGCTGTATGAAGCGGTGGAAACTATTGTAGATGCGTTTATTAAGCAAAAGAGCAACCAAAGTTATGTGCAGTATTTTCTTGACCTTGTGCTGGAAAGGGATATTAGAACACTGAGCAGCATTGCCGACTTTTTAGAATACTGGGATAACAATGGCTCTAAATTCAGCATCCCCTCGCCCGAAGGGAACGATGCCGTTCGCATTATGACCATACATAAAAGCAAGGGGCTGGAGTTTCCGGTAGTGATCTTTCCTTTTGCTGAAGAAGATTATGCACGCTCGCAGCGCGACAAAATGTGGCTGGAACTGGACGACGACACCCTGAAAATAGAAAAAGCCCTTATTGATACCAGCAAAGCCGTTGCCGAATATGGCGAAAAAGCAGCCGAACTGTATTTTATAAAAAGCCAGGAAGAATTGTTGGATAATATAAACATACTCTATGTGGCGCTTACACGTGCCGAAGAACAACTGTATATTATCTCTAACCGTAATTTTACTGCTAAAGGAGAGCTGACTAATAATATGTCGTCTTACTTTATAAAATACCTTATTAATAAAGGGATGTTTAACAACGCGGTGGCAGAGTATGAATTTGGCAGCCCGCAACGCCTCTCGGCTGCTGAAGAACACACCAAAGAGCAGCATGTAATTAAGGTAGTAAAAGAGCATTTTAATCCGCGGGCGGTTAAAATTGCGCAGCGCGAAGCCTTAATGTGGGGTAACTCTCAGGCGCAGGCCATAGAGTTTGGTAACGTTACCCACGAAATACTGTCCTACATAAAAACAGCCAATGATGTAGATTTAGCACTGACTAAAGCCATAGAAAATGGCCTTATTGTGCATTCGCAAAGAGAACAGGTAGAGCAAACGCTTAAAGCTGTTGTGCTGCATCCTGACCTTGAACTGTTTTTTGCTGACGACAATATTATATTTAACGAGCAAAGCATTATTGCTCCCAACATGCCAAACATTAAACCCGATCGTGTGGCTATTAATGGCAATCAAGCCTATTTACTGGATTATAAAACGGGGCAGCATCTTAATAAATACGAAAAGCAGTTGCAGGGCTACGAGTTTTCATTAAAACAAATGGGACTTGATGTTGTAAAGAAAGCTATTGTATATATAGGAGAAAAGATTGAGGTGGTGAATGTTTAATAGCAGTCGCAGTTTACAGTCACAGTTTTCAGAGCTGTGATGGATAGATTTAAACATTAGTAAACAGTAAATATATGTTACATGGATTTTAGGGAATTAATAGCCTATCAAAAAGCTTTTGATTTATCAATGGAAATTTTTCAATTGTCGAAATCGTTTCCATCTGATGAAAGATATTCTTTAACCGATCAGATTCGAAGATCCTCAACGAGTGTTTGCGCAAATATTGCCGAGGCTTACAGAAAACGCAGATATATGAATCATTTTATAAGTAAGCTTACTGATAGCGATGCAGAAAATTCTGAAACTAATGTGTGGTTAGAATTTTCTCTTAAATGCGGTTACATTTCTCAGGAAAAATATTCAGACCTTTACAACCGAAACAATGAAGTGGGAAAAATTATAAATTTTATGATAAACAATCCTGCAAGATTTGGATGCTCAATAAAATAAAGAACAACAACTAAATATAAATTTCGCAAAGCGTTTAAGTTTTAATTGATGGGGACTTAAGTTCAACCACTTGCAAATTCTGAAGCAAATGTGACTGAATACTTAGGGTTTCAAACTGAAAACTGCGACTGCGACTGAAAACTTTTTAACTATGTACGGAAAGATTAAACAACACCTTGCCGCTGAACTTGAAACTATCAAAGAAAACGGCTTATACAAAACAGAGCGCATTATAGCATCGCCGCAGGATGCCGAGATAACCCTGACGACCGGCGAAAAGGTACTGAACTTTTGTGCCAATAACTATCTTGGGCTATCATCACACCCCGAAGTGATACAGGCTGCAAAAGACGCGCTTGATACGCACGGTTTCGGTATGTCATCAGTTCGTTTTATATGCGGAACGCAGGATATACACAAACAGCTTGAGGCAGCCGTTGCTAAATTTTATGGTACCGAAGACACTATATTATATGCCGCAGCTTTCGATGCAAACGGTGGTGTGTTCGAGCCATTGCTTGGCGAAGAAGATGCAATTATCAGCGATAGCCTTAATCATGCTTCTATTATAGATGGTGTGCGCTTGTGTAAAGCAGCCCGCTACCGCTATGAGAACAGCAACATGGACGACCTTGAGCAGCAGCTTATAAAAGCCAACGAGGCAGGCCATAGGTTTAAGATAATTGTTACAGATGGTGTGTTTAGTATGGATGGCCTTGTGGCTCCGTTAGACAAAATATGCGACCTTGCCGATAAATATGACGCTCTTGTAATGGTAGACGAATGCCATGCCGCAGGTTTTATTGGAGCAACAGGCAAGGGCACACTTGAGGCTAAAGGCGTTATGGGCCGCGTAGATATTATAACCGGAACGTTTGGCAAAGCACTTGGAGGTGCCATGGGTGGCTATACTACAGGAAAAAAAGAGATCATCGAAATACTAAGGCAGCGTTCAAGGCCTTATTTGTTTTCCAACTCACTTGCGCCATCAATAGTAGGGGCATCGTTAAAAGTATTTGAGCTTTTAGAGAAAGATACTACCCTGCGCGATAAACTGGAGTGGAACACCAATTACTTTAAAGAGGGAATGAAAAAAGCAGGCTTTGATATTATAGATGGCGATTCTGCTATTGTACCGGTAATGCTTTATGATGCAAAGCTGTCTCAAAACATGGCAAACGAACTTTTAAAGCGCGGAATTTATGTTATAGGATTTTTCTTCCCTGTAGTTCCAAAGGAAAAAGCAAGAATAAGAGTACAACTTTCGGCGGCTCATACAAAGGATCATCTTGATGCGGCAATAGCCTCATTTATAGAGGTTGGCAAAATATTAAGTGTAATTTAACTATATTTTGGGGGGATTCGTAAGACATTTTGTACTAAAACGTTTTGCTGTTATTTTTTAACACTGTAATTTTGCTTCATATAACCTATATGTAATTTAAACAAAAAAGTATGAAACATCTAAACAAACTATTCGTTGCTGCCCTTATGGCAGTGGGTCTGAACGCCCACGCGCAGAACGAAGACAACCCTTGGGCTATATCCTTTGGTGTTAATGCGGTAGATACCCGTTTTGGTGCTGCGTCTAAATTTGAAGATCAGTTTGGTAACTTCTTCAATGCAAAAGACAACTGGAACATTCTTCCATCAGTATCTTACTTAAACGTATCAAGGGCTATTGGCAACAACCTTTCAGTAGGTGTTACAGGATCTGTAAACAAAATAGACAAATTGGTTAGCCGCGTTCCTGGTACTCAGGAGTACGTAGTAACTAACCCTGGCGATGTTACTTACTATGGCGTAGACGCTATTGTTAAGTATGGCTTTTTAACTAAAAGCTGGTTTAACCCTTATGTACACCTTGGTGGTGGTTACACTTGGTTAGACGAGCAGGGTAACGGTACACTTAACGGTGGTCTTGGTATCAACTTCTGGTTCTCAGAAAATGTTGGTCTTACAGTACAAACTACTTACAAACATACATTCGAAGATCAGGCTGAAGCTAACGTGCCAAGGCACATGCAGCATTTTGCAGGTCTAACCTTTAGGTTTGGCGGTAAAGATACAGACGGTGACGGTATCTATGATAAAGACGATGCTTGTCCAGAAATCGCTGGTCTAAAACAATTCCAGGGATGTCCTGATACAGACGGTGACGGTATTCCTGATAAAGATGACGCTTGTCCTGAAGTTGCAGGTCTTGCTGAGTTCCAGGGATGTCCTGATACAGACGGTGACGGTGTAACTGATGCAGCTGACGCTTGTCCTACAGTAGCAGGTCTTAAAGAACTTAAAGGTTGTCCTGACGGAGATGGCGACGGTGTTGCAGATCAGGATGATAAATGTCCTACAGTTGCTGGTCCTAAAGAAAACGGCGGATGCCCATGGCCAGATACAGATGGCGACGGTGTACTTGACAAAGATGACCTATGTCCATCAGTAAAAGGTACTGCTGCTAACCGTGGTTGTCCTGAAGTAACTGAAGAAGTTGTAAAACGTCTTAACGAGTATGCAAGAACTATCCTGTTCAACAGTGGTAAAGCTTCATTCAAAGAAGAAACTATGCCGGTACTTGCTGCTATGTTAGCTATATTCAAAGAATATCCAAACGCTAGCTTCAGCATCGAAGGTCACACTGACAGCGATGGTAGCAACAAACTAAACCAAACTTTATCTGAGAACAGGGCTGCTGCCGTTAAAAACTTCTTAGTAGAGAACGGTATTGCTGCTGACAGGCTAACATCTACAGGTTTTGGTGAAACTAAACCAATTGCATCTAACAAAACTGCAAAAGGTAAAGCTCAAAACCGTAGGGTTGAAGTAAAACTTGTTAAAACAAACTAAGTTTTAAAGCTTTAAAATAAATACAGAAAACGCCTCCGATTTCCGGGGGCGTTTTTTATTTTTATAGCATGGCACACCAAACATTTCTCGACAGGCTAAGCACGCAGATAATAACCGATTATGGTAATAACCTTGCAAATATTACCATTGTATTGCCCAATAAGAGGGCACGAATATTTTTGCTTGAGGCTTTAAAAAAGCAAATACAGGGCACTGTGTTTGCCCCTACCATTACCAGTATAGAAGATTTTATACAGGATGTGGCGGGTATTCGGTCTATAGATGCCATAGATTTGCTGTTTGAGTTTTACAGTACCTATCTTGGCCTTACCCCTAAAGAAAAACAACAGCCGTTTGACACCTTTGCCAACTGGGGCAAAACCCTCCTGCAGGACTTTAACGAAATAGATCGCTATCTGCTCAATTCGGCTCATGTTTTAACCTATTTGGAGAACATTCAGGAGATAGAACACTGGGCTGTAGATACAGATAAGCGCACCCCAATGATAGAAAGCTATCTGGAGTTTTGGAAACTGTTGCCGTCTTATTATAATACTTTTTATGCCCACCTGCTGCAAAAAGGTGTGGGTTATCAGGGGCTTATATACAGGGAGGCTGTAAACAACATCAACCATTTTAGCAACGTTCATAAAGGCACGCTTGTTTTTGCAGGCTTTAATGCTTTAAATGCTGCCGAAGAAAAAATTATACAGCACCTGCTTTCATTAGGGCAGGCAAAAGTGTACTGGGATATAGACTACACCTTTCTCTCTGACCCTTATCACGATGCAGGGCTCTTTATAAGGCGTTTTAAAAAAGAATGGAAGCAGTATGCCTTTCAGGATTTTGAATGGATCAGCAACAACTTTAGCGAACCTAAGAACATACAAATAATTGGTACGCCCAAAACGGTGGGTCAGGCAAAAATTGCAGGAGAAATTATAGAGCAGCTTCAAAACAACGGCCACAGTCTTGACAAAACCGCACTGGTGCTGGGCGAAGAAAACCTGCTCATACCCATGCTGTACAGCCTTCCGGCAAATGTGGGTAGCCTTAACATAACCATGGGCTATGGTAGCCGCAACAACCCGGCGCAAATATTGGTGCAAAAGCTCTTTAAAATGCATACCAACGCCATTAACCGAAATGAAAAAAGTTATACACTGTACTATCGCGAGGTGTTAGATATACTCACACATCCGTTGGTAGAACCCTATGCAAAGGCTTCGAAGCTGGTAGATACCATAAACCGTAATAACATAACGTTCTTTTCGCTGGCTAAACTGTTTGAAATTCAGGGCAATGCCACGCCGTTCTTTAAACTGCTTTTTGACAGGTGGGATACCACAGCAGGCCATATATTGCAAAGGCTTAGCAGTATAATGCTGGAACTGAAGTCCTACTTAAGCAACGATAACGAAGAGGACAAAATAGCAAAGGCATTTTTATATTCCATCTTTAAAGTGCTGAACAAGCTTACCAACTATCAGGAAGCGCACCCGCATATGGACAGCCTGCCGGTGTTGCATGCCATTTACAAACAGGTAATAGACCTTGCCGAAGTTTCGTTTGAAGGCGAACCCCTGAGCGGATTGCAGGTAATGGGAGTGCTCGAAAGCCGTGTGCTTGATTTTGAAAATGTTATTATTACCTCTATGAACGAGGGCAAGTTTCCATCGGGCAAAACACAAAATTCATTTATACCGTTTGATGTTAAACGCGAGTTCGGACTGCCTACCTACAAAGAAAAGGATGCCATTTACAGTTACCACTTTTACCACCTGCTCATGCGGGCAAAAAATGTGTATTTGCTGTATAACACCGAGAGCGAAGGGCTTGATGCAGGAGAGCGCAGCCGTTTTTTAACCCAGCTCGAAATAGAGAAACAGCCAGCACACAACCTCAGCAGTGTTATATATAATGCCCACCTGCCCGAAAAAGCCTATGAGCCTATGGAGGTTGCCAAGACCGAAAAGGTTATGGCAAGGCTGCACGAAATTGCTACGGTAAAAGGGTTTTCGCCATCGGCATTAACCGGATATCTGCGCAACCCAATGCAGTTCTATTATCAGCGCATATTGCGCATTAGCGAGGCCGATGAGGTTGAAGAGAGCATCGCCCTAAACACACTGGGTACCATTATACACGGTGCATTAGAGGAGCTGTACAAACCTGTATTAGGCAAATTTTTAACCACTCAGGATATAGACAGTATGGCGACACTTGCCGATGCCGAGGTTATGAACCAGTTTGTAAGTGTTTATAAAGAAGGTGAAATTAAAAAAGGGCGCAACCTGTTGGCCTTTGAAGTTGCCAAGCGCAACGTGCATAATTTTTTAAAGCTCGAAAAAAAGGGAATTACAGAAGGGGATGCCGTTAAGGTATTGTTCTTGGAGCATCAGTTCCGAAGGGAGCTTACAGACGGTGCACTGCCTTACACAGTAGTAATATCGGGTAATATAGACCGGGTGGAAGAACGCAATGGGCGCATTCGCATTACCGATTATAAAACCGGAAAGGTAGAAAAAAATAACGTTACGCTTAAAAACTGGGACGGACTTACGGCTGATTATAAGAACGATAAAATAATCCAGCTGTTGTGCTATGCCTTTATGTATGAGCAGCATGCTAACGGACTCGAAATGGAGGCAGGTATAATATCGTTTAAAAACATGAAGAGCGGTTTTATGGGCTTTAGTTTTAAAGATGGTTTTGACCGATCGGCTGCAGTGCAGGATGTTGTAGATGCTGCTATGCTCCAAAATTTCAGGACACAGCTTGTAGTGCTCATCAACGAAATACTGAATGCCGAAATAGCGTTTACTGAAGAGATAAGATAGATTGTTGTATGATTTTCTTTGTGAATCTCTACGGAAAATCTCTGCTTGTCTCTGTGTAACAATAAAACACAAATCAGTATTTTTATAACTTTAAATAAAAAGTATGAATATCTCTATTATACAAACATCGCTTGTGTGGGAAAACCCGCAGGCAAACCTTGATAATTTTACACAAAAAATAGCAGCGATCAAACAGGGTACCGACCTCATCGTTCTACCCGAAATGTTTGCTACAGGATTTACGATGAATCCTTCGGCAGTTGCCGAGAACGAAAACGGGGCATCGGTTGCCTGGATGAAAAAAACTGCTGCGGCAAACAACTGTGCGGTAACCGGTAGTTTGGTAATAGAAAAGGATGGAAAATATTACAACCGCCTGTTTTTTGTACTGCCCGATGGCGAAGTAAAAACCTACAACAAGCGCCACCTGTTTTCGTTTGCAGGTGAAGATAAATTTTATACTGCCGGAACCGAAAAACTTATAGTAGAGTATAAAGGCTGGAAGATATGCCCGTTGGTGTGTTATGACCTGCGTTTTCCTGTTTTTGCGCGTAATGTGGAAGAATATGACCTGCTGCTGTATGTTGCCAACTGGCCCCAAATTCGCACCCTTGCGTGGGACAGCCTACTGCGTGCACGTGCCATTGAGAACCTTAGCTATGCCATTGGAGTAAACCGTGTGGGAGTAGATGGTAATGGCCATGCCTATAGCGGTCACAGCCAGGTTATAGATGCGTTAGGTGCTTATATTACTGAACCTTTTGAAACGGATGACGTAGTAACCGTTGTTCTTGATAAAGATGCATTGCTGGAAACCCGTAAAAAGTTTGCCTTTTTAAATGATAGGGATGATTTTAAGTTGATCTAAACATGTACTGATTCATGTTGCAGGATATAAAGTTTAGATAGATTCCTCAATTCCTCTGTGACGAACCCGGAATGGAAGAACCCTATTTGAGTGCGTTATTCCATTTTGAGCGTAGTGCAACGAAGTCGGAAAATCTCTATAGTAATTTAATAAATAGCCCTTTACCTCGCATGACGGTTCGGTATATTCAGTGCAGTTTCTTCAGTAGAGACGCTACGCATTGCGTCTCCGTAAAAAAGTGCTATTTTGACCACATTGCCATGATTCTGAATGCCTAACCAAAGCCATGTTATCCCCCGGCCGGGAAAGGCTGTTCTACATCCCAGTTGGCGCGTACATCTATTTCTTTAGGGAAATAAATTACCTCTTCAGGTTGAATTTTATTCAGATAGTCTCCCGTATCCCATTCGCGGTTCTTATTGTCGTCATAAATAATACGCAATACATATTTGCTTGGCATTACGGCGTCAAAATAGATTTTGGTCTCGCTTTCGGTGTAATGGCTTGCATAGACTTTTCCTTTAGCATCGGTAATTTCAACAATTGCAGGAAAACGCTTTACATTTTCGAGGTTTACCTGTAGATTGCCATAATCGGCATAGCTTCGGGTGGTTAGTTTATAATTCAGGGTGTCGTTAGCTTTACCATAAAAATCGGTCATTGCACCCGGCATCATCACAAAATTATATTTTTGGTTTTCGTCTTTCTTAAAGTCAAAAACCAGTTCGTTATTAAAATCGTCATACTTGTGTGTAAAAGGCACAGCAATAGAGTCTTTATCTACAAGCGTAATTTTAGACGCATCTATGTTAACCAGTGGTGTAGAAGGATTGAGTGTAAACTTCTCCCTAAAGTGCAGTCCGCCCCTTTGAACAGCATCAACAGTAAGCGAGTCGGCAGCCTTCATTTCTTTTATCTTCACTACAAAATCGTTCACCACATCATTCTTGGTCACCTTTACCTGTAGCGAATCTTTTACCTCGCGCGGCAGCCATACTTGCAGTGAATCTTTTCCGCGCATGGTTGTAACTGTGGTGGCAAGGCTGGTAGTTCCGGTGCCGTTTTTAACATCTACCTTTATGCCTTTAGGGTCTTTGCCTTCATATCCTAAAAACAGCCTGTTAGACGATGCCTGTGTGGGTTTTACGGCTTTGTAACGCCCTTTTTCTTTAAACAGTTTTAGCTGATGTAAAGTGTCTGACGGAACAGTAATGGTCTTATTTAAGAACGCAAGCTTATCGGTCTTAGGGTTAAAGAGGTAGTTGCTCCCCACATCTTTAAGTGCAAACAGGTGATATTTTCCGGCTTTAAGGTTTTGCAGCGAGAACACCACAGCGCTGTCTAAAGTGTTGGTAACATAGCGTGGCTTTTGTTTGTATATGGTACTGTCGTTAAAGGTTTCGTTAGCCTCATAGAGCATTACGGTCACAAAATTATCGTTCTCGCGGTTGTAGGCGTCTTTAATGCTGCCGGATTGCGAGAGCGAATCAATATAGCTTCCTGTAGAAAATATAAACCTGAACTGAGAGTAGGGGTTGCCCTCATTGTTATCGGTAATGCTTTGCCCAAAGTTAAAACTGTAGGTAGTATTAGGCTGTAAGGTATCTTTAATGCTTATTTTTATAAACTTGCTGGCCGATCCTGCCGGCATAATAAACGGCTGGTTTTTTAGTGGTGGGGAGATGATAAGCTGTTTGTTTACATCTTTTATTTTTACATACTCATCAAAATCAATACGGATCTCGCTGCCTGTAAAGTTGGTACTCATATTTTTGGGCGTACTCTTTACTATCGTGGGAGGGATGGTGTCTTTTAAACCTCCGGTAATGCTGCCTCTTTTTGCACAGCTTGTAATGGCCACACAAAGGCCTATAATAAAAATAAGTAGTTTAGACTTTGGCATACAGTTTATTTTCACCCTACAAAATAACGATTATATTTAATGCTACCGAAATGTTTTTTACCTAAGAACCCTTTTAAACTTAAGAATGGGCATAGGCAATGGTAACAATGCTGAGTTTAGCCCCCGGAATTTGCAACAGTAACTTTCCGCAGGCTTCGAGAGTTGCTCCGGTTGTAATAACGTCGTCTACCAGTAAAAAGTGTTTGTTGTGGTGCACATCATTATAATTAACCGCAAAGGCACTGTTAATAATGCCTGCACGAAGTTCGCGGTTTTTAAGGGTTTGGGTTTTATTGTAGGTGTTTCGCAGTAAAACATCATCAGTATAAGCAACACCCAGTATGGCGGCTATGGTCTTTCCAAATTCGGTAACCTGGTTGTAGCCACGTTCGCGTAGTTTTTTAGGATGCAGGGGCACGGGGATGATGTCTGTCACGCTTTGCAGGGCAGGTACGCTTTTAAGTTGTGGTGCATACAGGCTGCCCATTAAACCGCCCACCTGTTGCTGCCCCCTGTATTTTAAATTATGAACAAGCTCCTGAACGATGCCCTCTTTATGAAAATACAGCAGTGCCGACGAATGCTCTAAAGGCAGCCGTCCATAAAACCGTTTAGTCGTTTCGTTTTGGCTGTCTAAATGATGCCGGGTAAAAGGCAGTTCGTGCCTGCATGTGGTGCACACTACGGGTTCGCCTTCAAGCAGCAGTGCATCGCAACCTGCACAGGTAGCAGGAAAGAACAGATTTACAAGGCTTTTAAACATGAAGGGTTTTTAGTTGCGCTAATATAGAAAATATTTGGTTTCTGATTTGCCCGCTATGCCATAGAGATATCTGGAGAAATGAAGTTTGCCATTTAGTTGCGGGAAGACTAAACGTAATAATGACTTCGAATCTTAAGTTGCGGCTGATCAGGACGATCATGTCTTTTGGGGGCAAGCCAAAGGCTATATCTTAATTTCCTTTTGTTGATGGTAAAGTTGCCTTTGTGTATCTCTGTGGTATAACCCAAAAAGCGTAGCGTAAAGAAGGTAAATTTTCTTAACAAATTATACACCACAATAATCCCTTTTTATATTTTTGCAGCATGGCAAAACAAGAAGATCAATTTAAGAACGTTATCTCGCACGCAAAGGAGTACGGATACATATTTCAGTCGAGCGAAATTTATGATGGTTTAAGTGCAGTGTATGACTATGGTCAGAACGGTGCCGAACTAAAAAAGAACATCCGCGAATACTGGTGGAAAAGCATGGTGCAAATGCACGAAAACATTGTGGGTATAGATGCCGCAATTTTTATGCACCCTACCACCTGGAAAGCCAGTGGCCACGTAGATGCTTTTAACGACCCGCTTATTGATAACAAAGACAGTAAAAAGCGCTTTAGGGCCGACGTGCTTATTGAGGATTATGCCGAAAAGCTGAACCAGAAAGCACAAAAAGAAATAGAAAAAGCACGTGCCAAATATGGCGATGCCTTTAACGAAGAAGAGTTTAAGGCTACCAATGCACGCACCAAAGAATATTTAGAGCGCAAAGATGCCATACTGCAACGCATGGCGCGCAGCCTTGAAACAGAGAATCTGGCCGATGTAAAAGCCCTTATTGAAGAGCTTGAAATTGCCGACCCCGATACAGGCTCTAAAAACTGGACCGATGTGCGCCAGTTTAACCTTATGTTTGGCACCAAGCTGGGCGCTGAGGCTGCCAATGCTATGGACCTGTATCTGCGCCCGGAAACGGCACAGGGTATTTTTGTAAACTTCCTTAACGTGCAGAAAACCGGCAGGATGAAGGTTCCGTTTGGTATTGCACAAACCGGTAAGGCGTTCCGTAACGAAATCGTTGCACGCCAGTTCATCTTCCGAATGAGGGAATTTGAACAAATGGAAATGCAGTTTTTTGTACAGCCTGGCAAAGAAATGCAGTGGTATGAATACTGGAAAGAAACCCGTTTAAAATGGCACCTTTCGCTTGGATTGGGCAAACAAAATTACCGTTTCCACGACCACGAAAAGCTTGCGCACTATGCCAACGCTGCTGCCGATATTGAGTTTAACTTCCCGTTTGGCTTTAAAGAGCTTGAGGGTATTCATAGCCGTACTGATTTCGACCTTAAGGCGCACGAAGAGCATAGTGGTAAAAAACTACAGTATTTTGACCCTGAACTAAACGAAAACTATGTGCCTTATGTGGTAGAAACATCGGTAGGTTTAGACAGGATGTTCCTTGCGGTGTTCTCTACTTCGTTGAAAGAAGAGACGCTTGAGGATGGTTCTGTACGCACCGTGCTTAGTCTTCCTGCTGTATTAGCGCCAACAAAGGCTGCGGTACTGCCATTGGTTAAAAAAGACGGCCTGCCGGAAGTTGCCCGCCAAATTATAGACGACCTTAAGTGGGACTTTAATGTGGCTTATGATGAGAAAGATGCCGTTGGCCGCCGCTACCGCCGCCAGGATGCACTGGGCACACCGTTTTGTATTACGGTTGACCACCAAACGCTGGAAGACCAAACAGTAACCATTCGCCACCGCGACACCATGAAACAGGACAGGGTTGCCATCTCTGAACTGCGCGGCATTATAAACGAAGAGGTTTCGGTTAGAAACTGGCTGATGAAAATGTAATTTTATTTTTTAGATGATATATGAAACGCCTCTTTTTTAAGGGGCGTTTTTTATTACTTGGTGGGTTTCATAATTTATTCCTTTCTTCACGCACCGTCATGGCGAGGCACGAAGCCATCTGTTAACCTGATTTAAGATTTTTCGACTTCGCTGCGCTACGCTCAAAATGGAACAGCGCATCCGGCTATAAGGGTTTTCCATGTCGAATGCAGCGCAGCGGAATTGAGACATCTCTACAGTTTGTCAATACCTACAAGGTTATTAAAACCTTGCAGGAACTCGCTGTTAACCTGTAAGGTCTTTTTCTGACCTTGTAGGTTTAATTTTGCTATGAAAAATTAGATTGCTTCGTCGTTCCTCCTCGCAAAGACGGTTACGGGTACTGTGTGGTTATGCGGTGTTTTCGTCAAGCACGTCATGGCGAGGCACGAAGCCATCTGTTAACCTGATTTAAGATTTTTCGACTTCGTTGCACTACGCTCAAAATGGAACAGCGCATCCGGCTGTAGGGTTTTCCATGTCGAATGCAGCGCAGCGGAATTGAGACATCTCTACAGTTTATCAATACCTACAAGTTGTTAAAACCTTGCAGGAACTCGCTGCTAATCTGCAAGGTTTTTTTCTGACCTTGTAGGTTTAATTTTGTTATGTGGCAAATAATTAGAGGTTTTGATCGCTTCGTCTTTTCTCCTCGAGAATTTTTTACGTTCCGTATTGGTAGAGATGCAATGCATTGCGTCTAACATAATCTGTGTGTTTTTGGAGACGCATGGCAATGCGTCTCTACTTTAAAATTCCTTATCTTTATAAAAAACACCGCAATGCAATCAAACCAGTTTATAGCCAACCGCCTGCGCGAAGTTTTTCTCGACGGGAAGTGGATTGCCAACACCAATTATAAAGAACAGTTGGAGGCAACAGGATGGCAGCAGGCCACCTTAAAAGTGCACGGACTAAACACCATTGCAGCACTTACCTATCATATAAATTATTATTTGGGTGGTGTACTCAGGGTGCTTAACGGCGGTGCGCTCGATATTAGCGATAAATATAGTTTTGATGTTCCGCCCATACAATCGGAAACCGAATGGCATGTGTTGGTGTCTGAACTTCTAACCAATGCCGAAGCCTTCGTGAAGGTAGTAGAGCAGCTACCGCCCGATAGGCTGCGCGATGTTTTTGTGGATGAAAAATACAGCACTTACCACCGCAATTTAGAAGGCATTATAGAACACAGTTATTACCACCTTGGGCAAATAGTAATGCTTCGCAAAATAACAGAGCAGCTATAGAAAGGTAAGCCACTAATTGTAACAAACCATTTTTTTTTTTTGATTTATGGAAGCTGGCGGCGAAATAAATTAATAGGTTTTTGTCATATCCTCGTCTACCACAATAATAAAGTCGGCAAGATTTAGATATTCTTTTTCAAGGCTGTCAAGTTCCTTTTGGGTAACAGCAGCAATGGTAACAATACTAACGCCTGGCTTATTCTTTTTTAAATACCAGTTTATTCCCTCATAATTATCGCTGTGATATGTTCCGTTGTAGTGAATAAAAAGTGTTCCGGGCTTAAGGTTTTGGGCAATAAAATGTGCCATGGTGGCATCTTTTATAGCCTGTGCCTTTGGCAGTTTGTCTCCGCCGTGCCCACCGCCCATTGCCAGCATGTTTTTGTATCCCGGCAGGTTGGCATCATAAGCAATAGGCAAAGGGGCTATCCATGCTTTTTCTTCATCGGTTAGTTTGTCAAGTGCCTCAAATCCTTGTTTATAAACCAGGCTGGCATACCTGCGCGGAATGTTAGTGGCAATAAACGCAAGCTTTTTTTGTTTTGCAAGATCTACAAGGGGCTTATAGTCGGTTTTATGATTGTTCCACAGGCGGGCAAGAGTGTCAAAAGCTTTTTGGTCGAGTTGTCCTGCCAAATACTGGTCGAGTTGTTTTTGGTTGTCGGCCTCTATCATTTCGGCGCCAAGCACAAGTGGTTTTGCATCGGCAAGGTCTTTTGTAACCTCAAGCTGAAGCCAGTGCACCAATGCGTTGTCGTGCTGTTCGCCAAAAAGGAGCACATCGGCACCCGTAGCGGCTTTTATCAGTTTTTTATAGGTGGTTTTTTTGCCGTCTTTACTGTATAGTTGATAAGGGGTTTTATCCTGTGCATGCAGGGCTGCGGTTATAAAAAGCAGTGCCGAAAGAAAATATAGCTTCATATTTATTGATAATGATTATAAATAACACTGCTAAAGTAAGGAAGGCGGCACTAATTTCACGAATTTTCAGCAATTAATTTACTTAAAATTTAACGTGTTTATGACCTGTCATAATTGATAGTGTAAAAATCAGGAGTGATTAGTGTAATTAGTGTAAAAAAACAATCTGCTTAAGTTAAACACATTGCGATAAATAGCGTAGATGAAAAATCGTGTAATTCGAGGCTTTGCTAATTTAATAAGACTATTATTTTTAAATTTGCGTTTCTTTGAAAAACCACTACCCATAATGACTACCGGAATAGATGCTGTTGCATACGATATTGCTAAAATTTACCTTCCTATAAAAACCCTTGCACATGCAAGGGATATTGATCCTGATAAACTTGAAAAAGGACTTGGCCTGTTAAAAATGACTCTGCCTGATGTGCATCAGGATACTGTTGTATTTGGTGCAAATGCGCTTACACGCCTGATTACAGATAACAACCTTGACCCGGCAGATATTGCCCGTATTTATGTTGGTACAGAGAGTGGTATAGATAGCTCTAAACCTATTGGGTCTTATTTGGTGGCACTCATGGAGCAAAAGTTTGGGCATGATTCTTTTTTAGGCTGCGATACGGTAGATTTTACTTTTGCCTGTATTGGTGCGGTAGATGCCCTGCACAACTGTATTGATTTTGTGAGGTTGAACCCAACCAAAAAAGCTATTGTTATTGCAACAGATATTGCCAAATATGATTTAGAATCTACAGGCGAATACACTCAGGGAGCCGGTGCGGTGGCATTGCTTGTAACGGCTAACCCGCGTATTTTGGCTATAGAAAATAACTGGGCGGTGAGCACCAAAGGAGTTTTCGACTTTTTTAAACCCTATCGTACCATTAAAAAAAGCGATATTACCAACATAGATGCTAACGAACCATGGTTTGGCAACCTTGAGGCGGTTATAGAAATACATAAAGACCAGCCCGTTTTTGATGGACAGTACAGCAATACCTGCTATACCGACCGTACACGAGAGGCATACAACAGCTTTAAAAAACTTACCAATACAACAGGTTCTTTATACAATACCTGGGAGGCTATTGTAATGCACCTGCCGTATGCTTTTCAGGGCAGGCGCATGTTTGCCGAACTGTTTGCCCTTGATGCCGAAACTCCTTTGCTAACAGGCAATGAAGACCCGGCAGACTACCAAACCCGCCTGCGCGAAATCAGTAAGAGTGATGATTACAGAGCATTTGTAAGTCAGAAATTGCAGCTTGCAGAACCTGCTTCGTCTTTAATAGGCAATCTGTACACGGGGTCTATTTTTATGGGACTGCTTTCGGTTTTGGCTAAATTTGCTGCTAATGACGCAGATCTTGACGGGAAAAAAATCGGATTCCTTGCCTATGGCAGCGGATCTAAGTCGAAGGTGTTTGAAGGTGTGCTGCAACCGGGCTGGAAAGCCGCTGCACAAAATGCTCGTCTTTTTGAAACGCTTGAGCAAAGCACCGCCATAGATTTTGATACGTACCAAAAATTACACAAAAAAGAACAGCAATACAGTGTGCTTGCTCCTGTAAACGAATGGGTTTTAGATGCAATAGAACACGAACTGCCTAACCTGGTAGGAGCACGCTATTATAAATGGGTGGAGTAGTAAGATGTTTATTTATGGATTTGTTAATTCTGTAATTCAATTATGTGCATAATAGTATTGCATATCGTATAACTTAGAACGGATGGATCCTTTTGTGCTAAATAAAACACTGAAATTTATCCTCAAAATACAGCTACACCGTTTTAGTAAAATATAGGGTGCTAAATTTGTGTATTGCCAAATTTTGATTCTGTTGAATTTTTTTAGATAATTTTAGGTTAAAAAAATACAATTTGCAATTTTTTACTGATAATACCTTAAAAAATACCCACTTTAAATTCATTATAAATTAGCCTGTGGGGGTTGTGGTTAAATTCATTTACCCTTAAATTTGTTTGATTTTTTTAAAACCTTATATACTTTAATCAAACATTATGGCAAAATCTGCATTTTTGAAGTCTTCCATTGCTAAGAAATACTGGATGGCTTTAACAGGTTTATTCCTTTGCCTGTTTCTTGTAGGGCATTTAATTGGTAACTTACAACTTATTTTTGCCGATGCGCTGGCTTTTAACCTTTATGCGTTGTTCATGACAACAAATCCTGCAGTAAAGGCACTTTCTTACCTAACTTATTTTTCTATTATTTTTCATGCTGTAGACGGTATATTGCTTACTATACAGAACAGGAAAGCAAGGCCGGTAAAATATGCTATGAACAAACCGGAAAAAAACACTGTTTGGGCATCGCGTAACATGGCGGTTTTAGGTACCATTATTCTTGTGTTTATTGTTACGCACATGGTAAACTTTTGGGCAGTAATGCACTTTAAAAAAGATATGCCTTTGCAAACCATAACCATAAAAGGTCCGCAGGAAGGGATGGATCAGCAGTTTTATATTACTACCGGAACAGGTTCTGCAAGGTTTTTGCCTGTAGCTCAGGTAAACGGAGAAAGCCTTGTTAGAGAAGGTAATAAGTTCTATGCAGTAATAAACGGCCCTCAGCCGGGCAGTACCGATGTTAAAGGTGCAGAAGACAATAAAGGTGAAAAAATATTTTTTGCCGAAGGATATAAAGACCTTCATAAAATAACTGTAGACTTTTTTAAAGACCCGCAATTTGGTCTTATTGCTACAATATTATATGTTATAGCAATGATAACGCTGGGCTTTCACCTGTATCATGGTTTTGGTAGTGCGTTCCAAAGCCTTGGTGCCAACAATCCTAAATATAACGGATTAATAAAAGGATTTGGCAAGGGCTTCTCTTTTATAGTTCCGGCATTGTTTGCTATCATACCACTTTACATTCACTTTTTACACAAATAATCAACGTCAATCAATATGAAGTTAGATTCTAAAATACCTGCGGGTCATATCTCAAAAAAATGGACCGATTATAAAGACCACCTTAAACTTGTTGCTCCAAACAACAGGCCAAAGATCGATGTAATTGTGGTGGGTACAGGCCTTGCAGGGGCTTCGGCTGCTGCATCTCTTGGCGAGATGGGCTACAATGTTAAAGCATTTTGTTTTCAGGATTCTCCACGCCGTGCGCACTCTATTGCTGCACAGGGTGGTATTAATGCCGCTAAGAATTATCAAAACGATGGCGACAGTATATACAGGCTTTTTTATGATACTATAAAAGGTGGCGACTACCGTGCCCGCGAAGCTAACGTGCACCGCCTTGCAGAAGTATCGGGTAATATTATAGACCAGTGTGTGGCTCAGGGTGTGCCTTTTGCCCGCGATTATGGCGGAATGCTTGATAACCGCTCTTTTGGTGGTACACAGGTACAGCGTACATTTTATGCCGCAGGTCAAACAGGACAACAGCTTTTGTTAGGTGCATATTCTTCGCTTTCAAGGCAAATTGGTCTTGGTCGCGTGCAAATGTACAACCGCCACGAAATGCTTGATATTGTAAAAGTAGACGGCAAAGCCCGCGGTATTATAGCGCGCAACCTTATTACAGGTGAGCTTGAAAGACACTCGGCTCACGCAGTTATTATAGCATCGGGTGGTTACGGAAACGTATATTTCCTTTCTACAAACGCTATGGGCAGTAACGTTACTGCTGCATGGAAAATACACAAAAAAGGTGCTTACTTTGCTAACCCTTGCTATGTGCAAATCCACCCTACGTGTATCCCGGTTCACGGCACCAACCAGAGTAAGCTAACGCTGATGTCTGAGTCACTGCGTAACTCGGGTCGTATCTGGGTTCCTAAAAAGATAGAAGACGCTCAGGCTATCCGTGCAGGAAAGCTTAAAGCTACAGATATTAAAGAAGAAGACAGGGATTATTTCCTTGAAAGAAGATATCCTGCCTTTGGTAACCTTGTACCAAGGGACGTTGCGAGCCGCGCTGCAAAAGAGCGTTGCGATGCCGGTTTTGGTATAGAGGCTAACGATACTAACGAGGGTGTTTATCTTGATTTCTCTTCAGAGATCATTAGCAAAGGTAAACAAACCGCCTATGCTCAGGGTAACCACAACCCAAGCGATGAAGAGGTTATTAAACTTGGTAAAGCATGGATAGAGGAGAAATATGGTAACCTTTTCCAGATGTATCAGCAAATTACAGACGAGAACCCATATGAAGTACCAATGAAGATTTATCCGGCGGTACACTACACTATGGGTGGTGTTTGGGTAGATTATAACCTTCAAAGTTCTATTCCGGGCTGTTTCGTGGCAGGAGAGGCTAACTTCTCAGACCACGGTGCTAACCGCCTTGGGGCATCTGCTTTGATGCAGGGTCTTGCCGATGGTTATTTTGTATTGCCTTACACAGTGTCTGACTATCTTGCTAATGAGATACGTACTGGTAAGATACCAACGAATACCCGTGAGTTTGACGAGGCAGAAGCTAACGTTAAAGGTCAGATCGATACGTTCCTTAACAATAACGGTACAAAATCTGTAGACCACTTCCATAAAAAACTGGGTCACATTATGTGGAACAAAGTAGGTATGGGACGTAATGAGCAGGGACTTACGGAGGCTATTGCCGAAATTGCTGCTCTTAAAGAAGAGTTCTACAGAGATGTATTCGTTCCGGGCAGTTCAGACGAGCTTAACACTGAGTTGGAAAAAGCACTTCGTGTTGCCGACTTTATCGACCTTGGTCAGCTAATGGCGCGCGATGCTTTACAACGTAAAGAATCTTGTGGCGGTCACTTTAGGGAAGAGTATCAGGATGCTGAAGGTGAAACACTTCGTGATGACGAAAACTTTAATTTTGTTGGCGCATGGGAATATCAGGGCGACGACATTAACAATGAGGTTCTTCATAAGGAGGTTCTTAACTACGAGTACATTAAAATCGCAGCCAGGAATTACAAATAATATATACTAAAGGATATGGCTTCTAATAAAAATATAAATATAACCCTTAAGATATGGCGTCAGAAAAACGCTAAAACTAAAGGATCTATAGAAACTTATAAACTGGATAACGTTAGCACAGACAGTTCGTTCCTGGAAATGCTTGACCAGTTAAATGAACAGCTTGTAGGCGAAAGAAAAGAGCCTGTAGCATTTGACCATGACTGTCGCGAGGGTATTTGCGGTATGTGTTCGCTTTACATTAACGGCCAGGCACACGGTCCTGCAAGTAAAGTAACCACATGTCAGCTGCACATGCGTTCTTTTAAAGATGGCGATACTATTTATGTTGAGCCGTGGAGAAGTAAAGCATTCCCGGTTATAAAAGACCTTATTGTAGACCGTTCGTCTTTCGACAGGATACAGCAGGCCGGTGGTTTCGTATCGGTAAATACTTCGGGCAACACTATAGATGCTAATGCTACCCCGGTGCCTAAACACGACGGAGACAGGGCTTTTGAAGCTGCTGCTTGTATTGGCTGCGGTGCTTGTGTGGCAAGTTGTAAAAATGGTAGTGCCATGCTGTTTGTGGGTGCTAAAGTATCTCAATATGCTTTATTGCCACAAGGTAAAGTAGAGGCTACACAGCGTGTATTGAACATGGTTCGCCAAATGGACGAGGAGGGTTTTGGTAACTGTACCAACACTGGTGCCTGTGAGGTTGAATGCCCTAAAGGTATTTCGCTTGAAAATATTGCCCGCATGAACAGGGAGTTCCTTTTTGCGAGCGTCAAGTAATAAAACAAAAACTAACTATACTTTAAAAAGCGTGCCCTCCACACAAGGGCGCGCTTTTTTATTGGTGCTTTTTTTGTAAGTTTGGTATATATATAATATTTGTGATTAATAAATTAAAAATAGCAGGGTATAAATCTATCAGAGAACTCGAGTTAGAGTTGTCTCCAATCAACGTGCTTATTGGTGCCAATGGTGTGGGAAAATCTAATTTTATATCCTTTTTTAAATTGCTTAATATTATATATGAACAGCGTTTAGAGAATTACTCATTGACTGAGGGAGCTGATAATTTATTGCATTTTGGAAGAAAAACCACATCTTTTTTAAACGCTTATATTGAGTTCGAAGAAACTAATGCATATAGTTTTACGCTACAGCCATCTAACGATGATAAACTTTTTGTCTTAGAGGAGCATACAAGTTACAATAAAAGTAAAGGTAGTAATCCAGAATGGTATGGTCATGGTTGGTCAGACTACACGATTAACGGAAATTCTTGGGAGAGTATCATACAGCTTATTAATAATGGTCAAAGTGGATATGTAAATAAATATCTAAAATCTTTCAAAATCTATCATTTTCACGATACAAGTGTTAATGCGCCCTTACGCTCATCATGTCAACTAAACGACAATGTTTACCTGAAAGAAAACGGTAGCAACCTGCCTGCTTTTTTGTATTATTTGCAACAACTTGAACCAAAGAGTTTTGCGAAGATAGAACGTATTGTAAAATCTATTGCGCCATTTTTTGAACGGTTTGATTTAAAGCCCGACAGGCTTAATCCTAATATAGTAAGGTTAGAATGGACGGAGGTAAATCATCCCGATAGTTATTTTAGTGCTATGCATCTGTCAGACGGTACATTGCGTTTTGTAGCTTTAGCCACTTTGTTGCTCCAGCCTAATTTACCTAAAACGATAATTATAGACGAACCTGAATTAGGCTTGCATCCATTTGCTATTAATAAGTTAGCAGGGTTAATAAAAAAAGCTTCAGCTACAAGCCAGATAATTATTTCTACGCAATCAATAAACCTTGTTGATAATTTTGATGCAGTAGATATTATTACAGTCGATAGGAAAGGAGGTCAGTCAGTATTCCAACGATTGGATGGTGAAGATTTGAAGGATTGGATAAAAGACTATACTCTGGGCGACCTTTGGGCTAAAAGTGTAATAGGAGGCAGGCCATGAGAGATTTATATTTTATTGTAGAAGGAGAAACAGAATTAGAGTTTGTTAATAAAGTCCTGATTCCGTATTTGTATTCTCAGGGGTTACAATGTCACATTCAGGGATACCCTATTACAATGAGTGGCGGCGGGCACGGCTTTAATAATATTCAGCACTTTATAAATACTATTACCCCTGTGCTGAATTATAAATCTGAACCTGTGGTAACAACACTTATTGATTATTTCAGGTTAAACAGCGAAACAAAATTGCCAGGCTACGGCGGCTGTCATCGGCTAAATGCTACCGATGATAAAGTTGCTTACTTAGAAAACTGCCTTAATCAGGTTGTTCAATCGGTAAAGGAGTATCGGTTTTTCATTCCATATATCCAAAAACACGAAATGGAAACATTACTGTTTGCTAATCCTGAGGAGGGTTTTGCTTTTGAGAGCGATGCAATTCTGAATAGGGTTTTGGAGGTTTATAATCAGTACGCCAACATAGAAGATATTAATGGCACAGAGTATGGCGCACCTTCTAAAAGGCTACAGGATATCTATAAAGCAGATGGAAAAAGGTATGAAAAAATTGTTGACGGTATTGAGATTGCGGAGCTAACCACAATTAATATGATGCTCGAAAAATGCCCGAGATTTAGAAAATGGGTTGCCACTCTTTTGAATGTGGTAACCAATAGTTAGTCTGAATCATTTAAATTTTATCTGCCATATACAAAAACAGCAATAAGCGCGTTTTAACTATATTTGCGCAAATAATTGCTGATGAAACATTTTCTCCGTTTACTTATTTTCTTTTTCTGTATAGGTATTAATGCCCAGAGCAACCGACAGCAGTGGGGCAGTTATTTTTCGTACACCAATGTGGTGGATATGTCGCAGTCTGAAAGCCGTTTTTTTTGCACCAGTGAAAGTGCCGCCTTTATACAGAATATTGTTAGCGGGGAGCTTAAAACCATAACATCGGTAGACGGGCTAAAAGGAGAAGGCATTACGGCCATATATCACAGTTCAGAATATAACCGGACCTTGGTAGGGAACAGCAACGGGCTTCTTTTGATAATTAACGCTAATAACAGTATTGTTAGCAGGCGCGGAATTGTAGAAGAAACCACTGTTGTGGCTACTAAAAAAAAGATAAACAGTTTTTATGAAAACAATGGGCTGGTCTATATATGTACTGATTTTGGTATAGTTGTATTTAATCTTGAAACACTTGAATTTGGCGATACGTTTTATTTGGGTCCAAATGGGTCTGAAATTCCTGTAAGACAGGCTACCATTTATGAAGGCAATATTTATGCTGCCACTTTTTTGGGTTATGGTATAAAAAAAGGCAGGCTTAATAATCCTAATCTTAACGATTACAATCAGTGGGATACCGTTTACCCGGGATACTGGTGGAATGGTATTGTTACTTTTGGCAATATGCTTATTGCTGTAGATAACGCAGGCGATATTGCAAGGTTTGTAAACGACAACAGGGTTGCTTTTGGGGCACTTTTAGCCCCGGGTACAGATCTTAGGGTGTCTGGGCAGTATTTAATCGCTACCAGTGCTTCTAAAATTATTGTTTACAATGCCCAGTTGCAGCAGGTATTGCAAATAAACGCTATACCCAACGAAACAGATACAATTACTTACACCCGTGCCACAGTTGTAGGCCCCATGCTTTATATAGGCACCAAGGAGCGGGGCGTATTTACTGTGCCTTTAGATTTTTCGGCACCTTTTGAAAATATAACTCCTGACGGGCCTTTGCGCAACAATGTTTTTTCGATACAAAAATCGCGCAATAATCTTTGGGCTGTTTTTGGTACTTACAGCTACATGTATGTACCCGGCCTCGAAGAGTATGGTGTTAGCAAGTTTACAAGCAGGGGGTGGGTTAATATACCTTACAGCACATTATCTGCATTTGGGCCTTTACGGTCTATATCGGATATAACCATTCATCCCAATCGCGAAAGGGAGGTGTATCTAAATTCGTTTCATAACGGCTTGCTAAAGCTGGAAGATGATGTTCCGGTTATTATGTATACAGATGCCGCACCAAACGGAACTAAATTTGAGCCTGTGATAGATGGTAGTTATCGGAGTATCCGCATAAACGGAGGCACATTTGATGCTAATGGTAACCTTTGGATGACTAACGGAAGGGTTACAGAGCCTTTAAAAATGTTACCTGCCAGCGGCACTATGCAAGAATTCAGTTTAGCAAATATAATGGCTAATGAAAAGGATGAGTTTGGTAAGTTGGTTATTGATAAAAACGGTACAAAATGGATACCTACTTTTGGCAGTGGGTTAGTGGCCTTTAACGAAAGCCTGGGCAATAAAGGTATCGTTATAAACATGGACAGCGGATTGCCTAATATCTATGTCAAGTGTGTAGAAATAGACAACAGTAACCGTCTTTGGATAGGTACAGTGAGTGGTTTAAGGATAATACAGAGTGTAGACCGTTTTGTTACGGAAAACACCCTGGAAGCCACCAATATTGTTTTTTTGGAAGATGGTGTTGCGCAGGAACTAATGTATGAGCAGAGTATAACCGATATAAAAACCGATGGTTCCAACAATAAATGGATAGCTACGGCAGGAGCCGGGGCATTTTTAGTATCGCCCGACGGGCAGAGTACTCTTTTTCATTTTACGAAAGATAACTCGCCATTGCCCAGCAATAATATAAACGACATTGAGATTGACGATACTACCGGTGAAGTTTTTTTTGCTACCGATAGGGGGATGGTTTCTTATAAAGGAACGAGTACTGCTGCCGAAGACGACCTTAACAATGTATATGTTTATCCTAACCCTGTGCGCCCGGGTTTTGAGGGAGACGTAAAAATTAGCGGACTTGTAAACAGGGCAAATGTAAAAATTACAGATATTGAGGGCAATCTTGTCTATGAAGCTACATCTGAGGGTGGTACTATATTGTGGGATACGCGTGCCTTTGGAAAATACAAAGTGCGTTCAGGAGTGTATATGATTTTTATTTCATCTGAAGATGCTACATTGACCAAGGTAAAGAAAGTGATGATAGTAAGATAATTATGAATTTCAAATTACGAATTACGATATTCGTGGTTTATCTTCATAATTCGTAATTTGAAATTCGTAATTTAAAAAGTTTGTTAGTTAAGACCAAAGCTATAGTGCTTAGTGCATTGCGTTATCAGGAAAAAAGCCTGGTAGTAAAATGTTTTACCCAAAGTAGCGGTTTAAAGTCATACTATGTGCGTGATGCATTTACCTCAAAAAAAAGTAACCAGAAAATGGTTTATTTCAGGCCGCTAAATATACTCGAAATAGAGGCTTCGCATAAAAATAAAAATACCCTTGAATATTTTAAAGAAGTAAGGTTGGCGCATAACTATCAAAGTGTTACAACTAATATGGTTAAAGCTTCTATAGCCATGTTTATTGCCGAAATGCTGCATCATAGTATTAGAGAGGAAGAGCAAAATGAGAGCTTATATTATTTTTTAGAAACAGCTTTGTTATGGCTTGACAATCATGATGAAGTTGCTAATTTTCACTTAATACTGTTGTTGGAACTTACCAAGTTTTTGGGTTTTTATCCTAACAATGCTCAAAGCAATTATGATTTTTTTGAAATGACTGAAGGTGTTTTTATCGAATATCCATCGATAACCTGCCTTAACAGTCACGAAACGGCTTTACTCTTAAGGCTTATGCCTTTAAAACTGGATAACAGTACCAAAGCCTTTCATATTACCGAAAGGCAGGCACTGCTAAAAATTCTTATGGATTATTATGCCCTTCACCTCGATGGGTTTATTAAACCAAGATCGCTCGAAGTGTTGCGTGAGGTTTTTAACTGATCTATTTTGAGATTAGTAACCCGCCTGTGATTCCTCCAGCCAGCCAAACATACCATTTTTTATACCATGGTTGGGGTAGGGCTACTTCGACTGATGTAATTCCGGTTACCGTTATATACGGATTGGAATGGGTTACCTGAGTGGTTAAAACTTCATTTCCTAAGAACCACTTTCGTTTAAAACCTGTTATAATGATGGCTTGGTTGGGCATTGTAAGACTGTCTATTATAAAACTTTTTTGAGAGGCTTTATAGCTAAATGCATACCATTTAGTTTTGATATTGCCTGTTCGGTTGAATGAGCAAGGTAGACTGTCTTTAAAGAAAACTGTGATGGTGTCGTATTTTATGACTTCGGAATATTTGGTTATTGCTTTAATTTTAGAAAATGATTGGGCAAGGGCTTTGACTTCGGCATCTTTAGACATGATGAGCTTTTTTAGCTCAGATTTCTCTAATTGCAATGCTGAAACAGTTGCAGTTTTAGTACCCAAAGCGTTAGTTAAATAAGTAACGGTATCGGTTAAAGTAATGGCATTGGCCTTAAGTTCTTTTTGGATGCCATTGCATTTGTTTACAGATAAAAGCAAGACGATTATCAGTATAAATATTACTAAATGAGATATGTGTTTTATCATAAGTTTACCCATTTGTAAGTTATTCCGTCAATTACTTCTGTAAACACATCTCCTGAATTATATTTTTCCTGAAGAATTTTCCAGTTGTATCCAAAAGTTCTTTCAAAATGAGGATAATCAGGAAAAGATTTCCAGTCGCCACCCCACATCCATCCTTTGCTTTTAAAGTAGTTGACCACTTCCATCCAGTCAGGCTGTCCGTCTTTGTCGTTATCGGCTCTAATATCCCAGGATGCGGTTTCAAAATTACCATCGCTATTTTTGTCTGTCAGTAATACGATGTCGAATGCCAATCCGTAATTATGTATCGATTGTCCGGCTTTGGCATTGGTTACTTTTTTGCCGGGTTTTGTACGACCTATGGCATAGAGATTATCTTGTTCGGTAAACGACCTTAATGTATGAGCAAAGCGGAGACGTACATTTTTGCTTAATAATTTGCTGTTTATATACTGATATATATCAAGGGTATCGGTTCTTACGGCCGGGTGCAGCAATTTAATACGGTTGAGAGTTATTAGATCCATGGTTGATGTCGGTTAGGTCAAGTATATCTTTTTTTAAATCGTGAGTGCGTTTTAAAACATTTTGAAGTTGCTTAAGAATATTTATGTTATGAGCTTCTTCGATGTTTTCTTTTATAGAAATCATCTCTGTAAAGATGAGTACCATGGCACAGGCTTTAGTAAAGAAATACCCGACAGAGAACCAAAGTTTAAAAAACTCTGATAACAGAAAATAATCTATAGTATATATCATTAAGATTACCAGTTCGTATATTAACATTTTAAGAATAATATCGGCAAAGCGCCGACTGTAAATAGGTTTATTGGTTTTAAAGGATTTGTAAATTCCGGTGCAGGTATCCAATGCAATAGCAGCACCTACCGCAACGAGAATTCCCTGTAAAGGGATATAAAAGGCTATTACTGAGAGAAACAGAGATTGAATTATTTTCATCATGCTACATATTTACAAATATTGAGCAAAGCTAAACGACCATACCTCCATCATAAATTGTCCAGCCTTTAGAATTGATGAGTATGTTACGGGCATTTTGAGTTGCAGAAGTATATTTGATGGTACCAAAATGGATTGTTCTGCCTGTAATTACATTCTGAGTGCTCCATGAGTTGAGAAGGGCATCATAATTTGCAGTAGAATAATTTGCAAAAGTTTTTAAAGCCATAAAATTAGTGAAGCCGGAAACTTTTTGTATGTTCCAGTTACTGATATCCTGATTAAAAGCTGGAGCGCTTTGAAACATAAATTCCATAGTTGTTACATTCTCAGTATTCCAATTGCTAAGCGGTTGATTGAAGTTTTGAGCTTCCAAAAACATTAAGTCCATATCTGTTGTCTTGGAAGTGATCCAGGTATTTAATTGTTGGTTAAAAGATTTACACTGTCTAAACATGGATGATAGTTCAAATACACTTGAAACATCCCATGTGTCCAAAGGTTGATTAAAAATAGTGTTGTAGGCAAACATGTAGAACATTGTAGTAACTTTTCCGGTATCCCATGAAGATATATCCTGATTAAAGCGACCATTTAGTCCTGAGGCTAACCTGAACATATTTCTCATATCTGTTACCTTACTTGTGTTCCAGTTATTCAGTGGCTGATTAAACGATGTTGCCCTGCCAAAAGTTTGAAGCATGCTTGTAACATTAGAAGTGTCCCAGTTATTTAATGGCTGGTTGAAAGCTGATGCGGTATAAAAGGTTGATTCCAGTGTTGTTACCTTGCCGATGTTCCAGTTATTCAATGGTTGATTAAAACTCGTAGCCTGATAGAACAAATTACTCATATCAGTAATATTGGATGTATCCCAGTTATTCAATGGCTGATTAAATTGCGATACCTGAAAAAATAGTCCCCTTATTGTTGTAACGTTACTCATGTCCCACTCATTGATCCTGTTGATCACATTTAAAGAGGTACAGTAACAAAACATATATTGAAGGTTATCAACGCCTTTAATATTTATTACGTCTGCAACCTGATTTAATATCAGGTTACTACAGCCCATAAAATTAAAACCGTAATTACCGATTCTTAAGCAACCCCATTGATGTACTTCTAACAATTTTAAACAATCGCCTACATTATTAAAACGAAACCCTACAAGAGTCCCTTTTATGGTGAGAGTATAGGTGCCTGATATAGCATAATCATGAGTTGCCTCTTCAAGGGTATTTGAGGTGATATGAGAACTCGTGCCATCACCCCAGTCTACCTTAAAATCATAAATTCCGTCCTGATACAAGGGCAAGGTTATTTGGTTTGCATTACTGCTACCAGTGCTTGTGTTGTTTGTTTTCCACGTAGATATAAAAGCAGGATGTTGTGGACGTTTCCTGCCCGACGCTATTACAGGGCTCATATCATTTCGAGTTTTCCAAATAAGGATACATCATTTACTGTTCTGAACTTTAAACCAAAAACACTGTTCATTTCGGCTGTTTTTGGTAGTTCAGATGCTCCGTGATGCAATATTAAATCATTGCCATCGGTAATAAAGGTTGCCTGACCTGTATCTGCGTTTTCACCCTCTAAAAGTGTATTTGCCGTAAATACATTTGTGGGGATTTTTACAAAAAAATCAGTTTGAATCTCAAATACAAGCCACATATCGCGGTCTTCGGCAAGCAAAGTATAAGTTCCGCTATCAAAACCTGTCGATGCTGTATTAATAATTTTTACGGGTCTGTGCAGTGTTGCCGGAACTGTCGGGACTTTATTCAGTATCTGAAAATCGGCATCAGAACTCTGTATTTCACCATCGCCATAAGTGCCGTCATAACCTATCCAAAGCCAGGAGCGCTCTTCTTCGCCCGAGCCGTCTTTAAAAATGGTATAACCTTCTTCCTGCGGGCGCAACACAATTGCAGGTATTTGTTCGTTTAGCCATTCACTAATGCTTTGATCTGTATTTGGGTCAGCATTGACAACTTGGGTCTCTACGTCGAGTTCCATATCGTTAACGGTTGCTTCATTGCTGTAAACCAACTCTATATCCCTGCTTAGCAACTGTATTCCGCCACGCCCATACATACCTTTGCCTTTGTTAAGCAGTTTGTATTTTAAGATTACAGGATTAAAATTCAACGATATACCCCACAAACCGCCTGGCCTTCTTCGTTGCATGCCCACAAACCATACCGATTGCGTTTCCTGTATTTCATAACTTTCCAGGTCATTTATAATATCTAATATGCTTGCTGTAGTATAAGTTTCGGGTATAGTGAACGATTTTTTAATATCTACGTTATCCTGATTTACAGGCAACACGGTTTCATTTAGTAACTGAAAATCATCCATGGAAGACTGGCTTTCTCCATATCCGTATTCACCATCATAGCCAATCCATAAATAAGACAATTCGTCGTCTGCAATTTGACTTTTAAAAATGGTATAACCGTCTTCCTGTGGCCTGATTGTAAATGGAGAAAGTTGTGTGTTAAGCCACTCACTAATAGTTTGTTCCTCTGCCAATGTAAACGGAATTATTTCTGTGGTAGTAACCGACTCAAGGTCGTTTAGCGAAGCTTCATTGCTGTACACTAATTCAATATCATTTGTGGTTAACTGTGTGTGGCCTGTGCCATAAATTCCCTTGCCTTTGTTGAGCATTTTATACTTTACAATAAAAGGGTTGGTTATAAAACCGCTTCCTGGAATGCCGGGAAAACCGGGAATTCTTCCGGAATGCCTCCCTACGAACCAAACCGACTGGTTTTCGTTTACAACATAGGCAGGCAGGCTATTTATTAAGTTAAGTACAGTTGCCTGGTCATACACACGGCTGGCTAAGCTAAAGTCTTTTTTAATATCTATATTGTCCTGATTGCCCGCTACAACAAGCTTATCCATAGTCATGAAATAAACTTGTCCTACAGTCAATTCATTGCTCATTCCGGTACCTCCAAGCCATAAATAAGTAGTTTCAACACCGTTAACGCTACCTTTAAACAAAGTATAGCCCTGAGCTGGTGCTTGTATGTTTATTGCCGGATTTTGCGCTCTTAGCCAGTTAGAGATGCTTTGTGTAGTTAGGCTTCCATAATTTATAACATCGGTATCCGGGTCTGATTCAATATCATCTACCGTGACTTTAGAGGTACTGATGAGCTCAATATCATCAGCTTCTAACTGAAATGCTCCAAGCCCGTAAGTGCCTTTGCCATAGTTTATCATTTTGTATTTACACAATACCGGGTGACCTATCCTGCCGTCAATATTTTCATCGCCCGGAATAAGAACCCAAAACCAAAGGCTCTGTTTGTCGTCTATACCAAACATTTCCAAATTGTTTATAACAGCCACAACATCGGTTTTATTTGTAGATGCAGCACGAATGTGCCTTACAACATCTATATTATCGGGGTCAATGTCCGGGCTGTCTCCGCCAAGGTTACTTCTTGAATACAACACAGGCAACAATGCCGACTGCAACCCTGCAACATTGGGGTAGATTACACCATCTACCATAAAATTGCTGTAATGGGTTAACGGTACAAGCACATCGTGGCGCTCATAGCAGTTAAAGATCTCTATTTTGTTGCCATTTATGGAAGTAATGTAATTTTTTAAATAACGAATGTTGTTAATGCTAAAACGCTTGTCGTTTACAGTGCTTATAATATTCATGCTCAGCCAATTTTTTTAAATCGAAATCTGCCGGGTGTGCCATTGCAGGCTCTCTTATAGTCTGGGTGGTTGGTGCGCACTAGGTAGTTGTGCACGTTTTGCCAAACCTGCATGGCGGCCTCGCGGTTTAAGTTATACAGCGTTTTTTTTGCCGATGTATCTGCAGGGCGGCTGTTGTCGTTAAGTTTTTCCACTACAGAGAAAGGTGTATCTGTAACCGAAGAAAACATCATATACCGTGCATAGGCAAAGTAAGTAAGCACCATGCTAAGCCCATAGTGGGTATATTCAATGCCGTCGTGCATATAAACGCCTCCGCCAAGTAAATTGCTGTATGCATCGGGGTTGGCAATAATTTTATTAAAAAAGCTTTCGCCAATAAGGGGTTGCAGGTCGAGCAATTGTGCATCGAGTATCTGTTCGTGCAGCTTATCGTCAAATGGGGTCTTAGAAATCTGCTTATACCGGGCAATATCACTGCGGGTTATCAGGGGCTGCATCATCTGTAAGCTTTAGGGGTTGAACAACAAGGCTCGAAAGATCCTGCGAGTGTTGCAGGAGCTGGTTGATGACCGATGTGAGTAAATTGCGCTCCTTACAGGTGTTTTCCCAATAGGTGCGTTTCATCTCCCGAATGGCCTCGCCGGAATTGCCAAACAGTGCCGACTCGTTGGTCTTGACAAGCCCGGCAGGAAGGTTGTTAAAGGCTACCAAAATGTTTTCGCGCACACTGGCCTCGGTATAGTTAAACAGCTTGTCGTCAATTTTGCTTTCTATCTGTTTTATCAAAATGGCATCGTCCAGCTTTTCGCCTGCAAAATCCATTTCAAGACAAAGTACACCGCCTGTGTTTTGTGCACCAAGGCTGTCTTTAATGGCCTGCTGAAAAACCTCCCTCTCAGTTTCGGCCTGTTGCAGGGCACGGCTGCCCGGTTCAAGACCATCGCCTACAAGAGGACGTGTTACAACAAGCGTATTGCCAAAGAATCCCTTGCGAAGCAGTTTGTTTTTATAGACAGATGCCTGCGCCTCGCTGTCACAATCTTCTGCAACAGGGTCTATACGGCTAAGCGGATAGATAAGTTTGGTATCCATATTTACAAACAGTATCTGGCCTTTATAATGTTCCCATCCGCCTGCTTTTTGCACCTGTGCATCTATTACCGCCTTTCGAGGGTTGTAAACGTCTATAAGCTCTGTCTGGCTTTTTTTAGGGTTAGGCCAGTCTGTGCTAACGGCTATTTTTCCGGAATAATCAGTACTGTCTTTTTTGCCAATGCGGCACCATTCATAGGGCATCACGCTAAAATCGGCAATCTGATACAGGGCATTCCAGTTAATGTGTATAAATACACCGCGCTGCTTTACAAGATCGTCTGCCACGTCATCGGCAAAATCTATAAGCTTCAGGTTTTTACTTTTGTTAATAATAAGGCTGTCAATCTCTGTGCCATAGCCCCTGCCAATTAAATACTGCACCATAATAGCTGCTGCGCTTTTGGCAGTAACGCTGTTGTTTATAAGCCTGTCCATGCGTTCGGGGTAGGCATTATCTGTATCGTTGGCATACACATCGGTGCTTTTGCTCCAGGGTGTGAACCTTTTCCAGACATCTATAAGTAGGGTTCTCATGTCAGGCTGCTTAAATCAAAATCGTCAGCCCCCTCAATAGTATTTTGTGGTTCTGCAGAAACCGAAGGATCGTTTGCAGGCACCTCTGCACTCATGCGCATTGTTCTGGCAGCAACGGGTTCTTTAGAGGGCATTTTTGCAAACAGGCACTCAGCTCCGGGGCGTTGCAGCAGTATTTCTGCATACTCATCGGTAATGTTGGCGTTGTTAATCAGTATGGGTGAGCCAAACTGCAACGGAATATTCTCATATTTGGCATGTAGCCTGTATTGCGATGTATTTGCCATAGCTAAAAAATGGTTTTTATATTTGGTTAAATATCCCTGTAAACATTTAGGGCACGAGGCGTTTACTTTTGTATTAAATACCCGTGTATATTCTTTAAGGAACAGCTCCAGGTATCGCACCCCCTTACCCGTAACACTGCGGGTAAGGGTTGCAATATCCATAGTTAAAAAATCGATCATTAGGAAGCCGATTCTATAAATGCAGCATCAAATACTGTTTTAGTAGTAGCATAATCAGTATGCAGCAGTGTTTTTGGCATAGAGGTTTCTTCAAACCCATCGGCCGATGCCAGCTCGAACATGATCATGTTGTCGTTTTCTTTAGAGCTGTTGGTCATGGTAGTAAGTTCCAGGCCGCTGTTGTAGCCCAGCACCTCAAAAGCATCGGCATTGCCCTGTCCTTTCCAAACCTGTTCTATCGCAACCACATATTTACCTCCCTGACTAAGGTTGTCGGCCTGTTCTTTATTTTCCAGGCTTGGCGTAAATATCACACCGCTAAAAGTGTGCTTAAATTTATCGGGAGCATTCTCTTTTTTAACAAGCTCCCATGCCTTGCCATTGCTTTGTTTTACACCTGTCAGCTTAAAACCCTTTTTGCCGGGTTTTAGTTGCAGGTTTGTAATTTGCAGCTTGTTTGCTGTGCTAACCGTTGTGGCTGTAATATCTATATCTTCTTTATTAATAAGCACAACGTTTTGCTCTATGCCACCCACGGGAGCGTTAGCGCAGTCAAATAATATATCGTTGGTTAAAAGTCCTGTACAATCGTTTGTTACCGGCATGTTGTTTTGATTTTTTTATTTCAATTCTTCCCACAAATCTTTGTAGAGATGTTGCATTGCAACGTCTTAATTGATACATTTTTTTAGTAGAGACGCAATGCATTGCGTCTCTGCCTGTGCCTGTTGTTAGACGTAGCAGTGCTACGTCTCTACGCCCCACATAGTTTAAAAAGCATGAGTGCATCGGCAGGAGTTCCCCCCTCTCCTTTGGAAAGGGGGGTAGGGGGTGAGGCCCAACCTGAAACAGCTAAGCCTAATACGCCGCTACCACCATATAGTCTTCCAGCAGTTTGGCATCTATAGTATAGGCAGCATCTATAAAGTTTGCTTTTTGGGTTTTGTCATAAAACACATCAAGCTTGGCAAGGTCCTGGTCGCTTAGCGTACCTACCGGAATGTTGCTTTTTGTAGTAAACACAGCCCTGTGCGGCAGGTTGTATTTAGTGCCGTTGTTTTGATAGGTTTTAATATATCGGTCCCAGTCGTAGCGCACTTTAATCTCTATGCCGTCAAAATACAGTTTAGGGCGTCCCTGCTCTACAACCTCTACAAAGCCGGAACCAAGGTTCTTGTTGCGCAATGAGGCACGATAGTTGTCGGCAATAGAGCGTGTAACCAATATAAAAGCATCGTCGGCAGCTACAAGCCTTTCATCGGCAGTGGTAACCAGCTTTTCTAAAATACCGAGGGCGGCATCTTCGGGCAGTTGTTGCGCAGTGTAAGTTGCAGCGGCATTAACGCTAACAGGCACACGACTAATTTTATTGGCAGTAACATCTACAAAGATCTGTTTAAAAAGGCCGTCGAACGAGTTAAAGTAATCAAGGTCGGTGCCGGTAGTAAACACGCCTGTGGGCTGTATTGCGGCCTGTTTATCATTAAACCATACCTTGCGGTGAATGTTCTCTTTAAGGGCAGTTTCTACTGCGGCAATAATAATCCCAAAGTCTTCTGAGCCTACGGCATCAAAAAAGTCGGGGTTAACGCGTTGGGCTTTCCTGAATATTTTTATTAGCCCATCGAGATCTTTTTGACAGTGCCTTAGCCTGAATTCCTCTAACACAGGTGTCCAGAATTTTTCGCTCAGCACAAACCCGTCTGATTCTTCGGGCGCACAACTGTCGGTATCCTGAACCTTGCCCAACAGTCCCAGCCTTCCGGCAAAGGCAATTTGGGTTTTTACATCAATACCCGTTTCAATATCATGATATTCTGCAAGGTCACTTTCGTTAAATACCCTTTCAAAAATTACAGAGCTTACGGTTTCGGCCTCGCGTGCGCCCAGGGTTAAGTCGCTTGTTATCAGTTTTGCCATTATTTCCTGCGGTTGTTTTTCAAATATTCTTTCATGCCTGCAAGTTTGTCGGCTTCACTGCCCCTGCGCTGCGCTACTTTTTTACCATCTACATTAAACCTGCTGCCCACCTGTTTTTTAAGCGCAAGTACTTCACTCTTAATGGTGTTTAACTGGCGTTTCAGGGCTTTGTTTTCGGCACGCAAAGCTGTTGTTTCAGCCTCTTCTTCCTCGGGTTCAATAATCTCGGTAAGCTCTCCGGCTTCAAACACATAGGTGTAACCGTCGGGCATAAGGTACTCGCCTTCGGCAGGTGCACCGTCTAGTGTTGCAGTGGCGCCCACCTCAATAAGGTCGTCGTCGCCCAGTTCAGTAAAATCAATTTCGGCACCTGTGGCATCCTGTACCACTTTGTTAAAAATGTGGGTGTTTTTAAACTTGCCCAGCACTTTAGTAAACAGGCCTTCCATCCAGTGCCTGTCTTTCTCTGTAAATGTTCCTCTCATGGAGTTTGTGTTAATGAAAGCTTTTGCTGCGGCCTTAACCTGCCGCGAGGTAGTAAAGCCCAGGCTGGCAAGCTGCCTACCCGTTAGCCACGTTTCGTTTTTTAAGAGTGGCATTATGGCCTGTTCCTGTACGTTGAGCGTTTTTTTGTAAAAGGCCACCATTTTTTTCTCAATGCTCCTAAGCTGTTCTGCAAACTGCTCCAGCTCATCGGCAGTGCCCATAGAGCCACCCCACGGCAGATGAATCATAAAAGGGGTGTTTTCGCGAACCTGGCGTTTATCGCCTGCCATAAAAATTACGGTGGCAATGCTGGCCACAATTCCACTGCCTATGGTGGTAAGGGGCTTTTTGAGCGATTTGAGGTACTGGTAAATATCAAACCCTACGTCTACCAACCCACCCTCGCTGTTTATGTGCACATTAAAGGCAGTGGCTTTGGGCTGTTTTTTTACCTGGCTTACCACATCTATAAGCTCTATGCCTGCGGTGCCGTCAAACGTGCCTATCTGGCCGGAGATATAAATGTTTCCTGTCATTCATTTATTTAAAAATTGAAATATTGAATGATTGAAATATTTATCTTAAATGCTGAATTCTAAATTTTAAATGCCCGGGCAACATTTAAAGTATTGTTGTAATTACAGTGCAAAGGTACGGCGGGTTTTTATTTGTTTACTGAAGCGGTGGGTGCAGTGGTTGATAGTTATTGGTTGTCAGAAGCTACACTCATGCCTGATTTTTATTTAGGTTATTGGATTGTTTCCTGTTTGTAGTATAAAATATTATCAGAGCGCTTAATAAGTATGAGTATAGCTGTTCCCCCTCTCGTTTGAAGGGTAACTATAAACCAGTTTACAGTTTATATTAACCTTCAGGATTAATACTTATCCTGATTTTATTAAATTCCCGTTTAACAACATTCTCAATTTCGTCAGATACAGAAATTGATGGATATGTTTGTCGTAATACATTTTCCGCTTTTAATCTAGTATTTGTTATTATAACAGTAGACTCCTTAATAACCTTCGGTAGATATATTTCGCTAAGTTGTTGTTTCTTTAATTTATTCATATCATTATTTAAAATACTTATCTTTAAATGGTTGGTTGTGTAATAAATCAAAGTAATGCTTACGTTTTATCCAAATAAAACCATCGCCTTTAGAAATAACAGCGACATCGACTGGACCACCAACACTTTCATCAGAAGAATTTGACGACGTAAATTTACGCTTTAAAGATGTAATATTAACTAACGACTCGGCAAGTTCTGACATATCTTCTTTTCCCATATGAGCTAATATCTCTAACAGCGGACCTGTGATTTTTGTCCACTGGTAAATTTCAAGATTTTGTATAAGCTCATCTGATATTTTTGTCATTGCATCATCAATTTGCCTTGACAATTCATTATGTTCAAGAATTGTTGAGATTTGTGATGAGGCTGTATTAAAAGCACTTTTAACTGATTTTTTCACCTCATCTTTATAATTGGGGTCTACACCAGTTAATACAGTAGTCGTAACATCAGCCTGAGCATAAGGAATTAAGCACCCCAGGATTAATTTTTATTACATCCATCATTCTTATACGAGTATTATCGATGATTGATGTTCCAACTAATACATGATGACTTGATGGATAAATTTCGGTTTCACCAAATCCTATAAAAACTAATCCACAGTAATTTTCAAAAATGAATTCAATATTAATAAGCTTATATAATATATTTTTTATTTGCTCATAATGTTCGTCATTTAAAGTAAATCCATCGTACTCTTTATTAACTTCTTCTTCAATATAATTCTTAATTGTTTTTAGTTCCTCGTTGTATTGGCTACAGTAGTCCTCAAAACTTACATCCATATAGCTCACTTTATCAAAAGTATCTAATTTTATGGAATATTTATTTAATATGTCATTTGATATATCATGAAATATAGGCGTTCTTACATCTTGTTCTAAACTATAGATATCTGTTTCATGCTCATCTAAAGCTTGGATAATATTGTTAATTATTGTCATATGCGCCCATGAACAAAATCTATAAAATGAATCAACTTTGTATTCTTTACTAACATTTTTCAATTGAGATTTTAAAAAAGCTATAAAATCATTTTTATATTCTTCTACTGTATCGAAAGCTTCATCAGTAAGATTTTTTCTGTACATTTTTATTAAAGTTTCCAAAGGAATACCCATAAAATCAGCACTGTTATAAATGGCAATCCCTACCGGATGAAATTTTGAAAGCGTGAAAATTTTATTACTTCGATTATAAACTTTCTTTACATTATTCCCTGAAACCGTTACTGCACTATCCGCTGCAATGGCTATACCTTGTGAATTTAAAACACCTACAATTGCTGTCATAAAAAGATATTATTTTAACAATATTACAAAATATTTATAACAATACTGTGTAGTCGTTAAGTTGTTATGAAATACTATTTAGTTTTTATAAGTGTATTAGAAGTTCACTAGTGCTATTTAAAATATAAGCAGGATTAATTTATATAGTTACCCTTTGGAGAGAGGGAGGACTTCATCCATTCATTCAACTTTACAATTTTCCTGAACTTTCATTTAATCGGTTTTCACTACTTTAGCTGCTTTCGACTTTAGGACTTTTAAACTTTCGACCTACTTATGTTTTTCTCTAAATTCTTCGGCAAAAAGAAACCACAAACCACAAAGCCAACTGTAATTGCCGATTTGCCTGCGCTCAATGCCTGGGGCACTTTTTTTCAGGGCAGCGGGTTTATACTGCACAGCCGTTTTGCTAGTACGATTCCGGGAGAAGAGAGTAATTATATTTATCTTAAAAGCTATCCGGAAGTATTTGAACTGGAGCGTAAGTTGTTTGCCGAATGGCTAACTACATCGACCACGGGAGTATATTTACAGCAGTGGGACGAAAACACATCTTTGTGGGCATTGGTTTTTGTAAGCTTTACCAACCCTGAATTTAGAGTGATTAAAACCAACATAAACACTCCCAACTTTACAACCGGATACGAAAACGGCAAACCCGTTATTATTATTGGCAATGAAAGGGTGGAGATGGAGTGATCCATCAACTAACAACCATTAACTAACAACTAGCATCCCTCCATAAACGCAATAACATTAAACATACTGCGCTCGCTAATGTTGTAATTGTCTGCCACGGTGGCAACCACGGCTGTTTTTCGCACTTTTTTAAAATACTTTTTTTGGCACTCCAGCTCTTTAAGGTAGGCCTCATAATACACCTTCCAGTCCAGCAGATGCACGGGTACAAGGCTCTTGCCCATTAGTTTTATAAAGTTGTCGCCAAGGGCGGTTATGGTTTCATATCGGGTCATTAATTACCACTTGTTTTTAGGGCAAATATCTGTGCTGCGCACTTTGGCACTAAGCGGGCACTTGCAAATGTTGCAGTAAGCACCCTCAATTTCGGTAAGGCTGTCTTTAATAAAAGCCAGTAATTTGCCGTGTTTGGCATAGGGGCAGGCGGCACAAATTGCAGCTCTTTTTTGGGCAACAGCCTCTGTAACTTCACTGCGTTCGAGGTAGTTTTTCCAGCCCGATAAAATTTCTTTTACCATGATCTTCAAAAAAAGGTTTTCCGTAAAATTGAAAAAAGTATTAAATGTAGTATTGCAGGGCAGCTACAAAGGCTGTATAATTTAAAATCAAGTAGATGCCATGCAAAAATTTATGTTTTTTATAGTGTTATTATGCTCTTTATCAGGCAATGCCCAAATAAACTATCCGGGTACTATGCCGGAGCTACTAAAGGGCAAAACAGTAAAAGTTATCAGCACAAAGACTGCCGAAAATTTAGGATACCCGGATTTTTACACCAACATTACTTCAGAGCAGACAGAGCGATACATGCCTGCTAAAAGTGCCTCGTTATATACTGAAGCTACGGCTTTAAGAGGACAAACGTTTAAGGTAACAGCAATAGATAAAATAACACGTTTTGGCGAGGTAAAAACAAGGCTAACGCTGGAAGGGGCAAACAGCCTGAAGCTCTATTATATATACAACGAAAAATTTGATTACGGATATCCGTTCGAAGTAATTGGCGGACTGGCTGTGCCTGATGGATTTTATTGCCGTGATAAAACAGTACATAAAGGCCAATTTGGCACAACCGAAGAAGTTGCCACGGGCGATGGCTCTTCGGTATCTAAAGATATTGACAGCGATGGTACCACATACGCCGTTTACCTTATTTTGTTTGGGGCAAGAAGAGTTAATCCTGTAAGTGAGGCAACGCTTGTATTGGAAAAGGGAGAAACACTTACTGTAAAGACCAATGATATTGCTGCTGAGTTTGTTAAAGACAAATCGTACCGTTATCATGTGCTTTTTTCTCCTAAAGGCGAATTGGTAGATAAGCTTAAAGCTAAAAAAATTACGAGTGTTATAGTAGACGACCTGGAAATGCCCATTGCCACAGGGCAAAAAATTCAGGGTGTAGTTAATTGCCTGTTTCAATAACGGTTGATGGTTGATGGTTTTTGGTTGATGGTTGCCAGTTGTTAGTTGCCAGCCTGTAGGTTTGAGTGAAGCTTCCAACAACCAATAACCAATAACCAATAACTAACACTCATTAACCACTAAAAATTAGCAGCATCGCGCACCTGCACATAGCTGTTACCCTGTGCAATAATATCCTGAACGGCAACTACCGGTGCAGGTATGGTGGTGTTGGCCTGTGCTATTTTTGTAGCAAGTTCATCTACGTTTAAGCTGGGCGAAGCAATCTCTCTCGATACTATGCCGCCATTGGCAAAATAGTTTGGGGCACTGCTGCCCCCTGCCGGAAATGCGTTGTTAAAAGCCATAAAGTGTGCAGCAGCATTACGGTTCATTACGCCAATAAGCTCGCCTTTTTCGGCCTCAAAGCGGGTGCCGTCTGCCCCGGTAAACATAGTGCCGCCGTTGCTATGGCGGTTGCCGCCAATGCTAAACAGTGCGCCTTTCTCTGCTTTAGGTGCTTTGGTGCTGGTAATTTTTTTAACGTTAGCAATACCTGCTGCCACCGCTGCAGCCGCCGCAACCGCACCCAGTGCCGGCCCCACAATGGGTATGCCGCTCATAGAGCTGTAGGCAGACACGGCACTTTTGTAAGTATCTATAGTAGCCTGTGCCACAGCCATAGCCTTGCCCGCTGCACTCTCTTTGCCCAGTATGCCCTGCAGGCTTGTAAAAGTGCTGTTTGCTAGGTCGAGCTTGTTGTTCATTACCGCCATGCGGGTATCTTTTTCAAGCTTTGCATACTTATCTTCAATAAGCTTTTTGTCAGCTCCGGTTTTTTCGGCAGCGTCAAGTTCCTGTTTTTTCTCGGCATCCAGTTTATCCAGCTGAAAGCCCAGGTCATAATCCATATTGGCAGTGTCGGCTGCGCGTTTGTTTTCAAGGTCTATGGCTAACTTTGTTTTCTCTGCCTCTTCTCTTTCTGCCCTTAGCCCGTCTTTGGTGGCGCTATTAGCATCATGTATGGCATTTATGGCATCCTGATATTCCTGCTCGGTTATCACTCCAAGATTTTTTCTTAAAGTTTGATATTCCTCCTGCTTTTGAGCAATAGAATCCAGCCTTGCCACCTCTGCATTATACGACTCCTGAGAGAAAAACTTATCATCGTCTAATTTACTCTGGTTGGCGTTTATAAATTCCTGCACTTCTTTGCCTGCCGCATCAACTTTTGCCTGTGCTACTTTTGCCGCATTCTCTATTCCTTCCTGTGCCAGCTCATTGTCTATTTTAGCATAAGCAAGTTTTTTAGCAAGTATGTCGTTTCCGGTTTTGTCTGTTGCGGCAAACTCTGCATCGGCAATGGCTTTTTTTTGGGCAGCCACCTTTTTTGCAAGTTCCAGTTCCTGCTCCAGAGTTTTGGTTTTGCGGCTTTCGTTCTCCATTAGCAGGTCCAGTTCCAGTTTAAGCTTTTGAGCCGTATCCTGTGCCGCTTTTTTCTGGCGTTCCTGTTGTGCTCTTTGACGTTCTGCTGCCTCAGCTTTTTCTTCGGCGGCAATCTGGTCTTTTAGTTGCTTTTCGGCTGCCTTTTGGTTTTCCAGCATCTGAATTTCTTCCCTGCTTAGACGTTGTTTTTCGGCATGAGCATTTATTAGGGTGTTAATTTCCTCCTGAGACATAAGTTTAAGTACCCGTGCTTTTTCTTTATAGGCATTGCCATGAGCCAAAAGGCCGTCAATGTCTTCTTTCCTGATGCCTTTATTTTTAAAAGCGTCGGCCATTGCCTGATTGTAACTTGCGGTAGCCTGTGCTCTCCTGTCTTTATAGTATGCAATCTCATTAGCAGTGGCTTGCTTTAGTGCATTAATTCTTTCTTCCTCACTTAATTTTTGATTTTTGCTTTTTTGTATAAGTTCGTCTGTAATAGTTTTAAAGCTATTTGCCTGTTGCTTTTTTATGTTTGTTTCTTCGGCAGCAATTCCCATTTTTGTGGTTTTTGCTTTTTGAAGTGTATCAAGTTCTTCTTTGCTAATGTTTTTTTGCTGCATTAGTTTATGTACTGAAGCCGCAGTACCTTCTTCAAGTATCTGAATGTCTGAATCAGATAGATCTTTGGAGAGTTGGAGGTTTTTCAGTTTGTTGGCATAATCATCATTAGCCAGTTTTTTGCGGTCGGAATAATTTTTATTTTCAATTGCAAAAGCCTGCCGTAGTGCATTGGCGCGTTCGCGTTCACTGAGAGTATGGTCCTGCGATTTTTTTATAAGCTCATCTGTTTGTTGTTTAACTTTTTCGTTAACTGATTGTTGTAGTGTCATTTGAGTTGCCAGTTCCTGTTCGGCCTGTTTTAGCTTAGAGGCTTCTCCTGCCGCACTGCTCATAGCCCCCATAAGTTTAGTAAATCCTTCTACAACCCATGTAATACCCTGTGCGAGTACTTGTATAGGTGCAGTTACAATATCTATGACCGGACTAAGGGCTGCCATTGCTTTTTCTACGGCATTGGTTAATGGCGCAAAGTTTTTTAACTGTTCTATAATTGGTGCAAGCACCATAAGCAGTATGCCCAGTGGGTTTGCGGCTATGGCTTGTCCCATGCCTTTTATACCTCCGGTAATACCGCTAAAGGCATTTTTTAGTAATGTTCCTGTGCCCCCTGCCTCCTGCGCGCGACTGATGAGCCCGCCTAATCCTCCATTAAAAATGTTTATAGAATTAAAAGATTCTGTTACCTGCTCTTTATAATCATTAAAGGTTTTTACCTGTCTTTCAGTTTCTGCATTATCAGCCATTAGTGCCCTGTTTTGATTCAGAGCAGCGTTAAGACCGTTAATAGCATCTGTAGCATCGGCTGCGTTGTCGGCATATTCAGCGGTCAAATCCTGTCCGGCTGCCATACTGTTAGTAAGGTTTTGTTGTGCCCGGGCAGTACTGTCTAAGGCCCCGGCTACATTTTTTTGTGCCTCGGCAAGTTTTTCCTGTTGCTTTATTTGTTCCTGTAAAGCTGTTTTTTGTTGTTCCAGCAGTTTTGTAAAAAGCTGTGCCTGTTGCTGCATTCCGGCAAAATATTGCGATGATTCCTGCCCTGATTCTTTTAGGTTTTGCAGTTCATCGTTTATTTTTTTTAAGGCAGCGGTAGCTTCGCCTGCGGCGGCAATTAAGCCTTTAATGTCTATATCAAGCTGTGCAAGTACAATTTTTTCGTTTGCCATATTATTATGTAACAATTACGGTTAAAATATTGCTGTCAAGGCTTATTCTTTTATTGGCTGAATCTACGGTTATATTAATTTGATAGGTGCCGGGTTCGGGGTAAACCACAATATATTCATAGTTAGAAATTTGCGTTACCTGTCCATTCGTAGCCATAAGTGTAAATGTATAGGCGTTTTGGTTGTAAAGTGTTTGCAGCCACACAGTAAAAGGTGTATTTGCCGTTGTGTTCAGCTGCGTTATTCCAAAGCCAAAATCTATAAACGGAGTTATGGTTTTAAGTTGATGTATCATGCTTAGGACATTTAGAAATTAAACTGAAAAACATTAGAGACCGTACCCGATGAAATATGCCTTAACCTAATATAGGGGAGCGGTATAAACGACTGTGGGGATGTAAAGCTTTGCGAACCTGCTGTAATGGGCTGTGATGCCTGCTTCCACGCGGTACTTCCGTCAGCCGAGAGTTCTGCCACGAGAGAGTTATTAATACCAATGGGAGGTATAAAGCCCCATGCAGTATAATCAATGATAAAAGTATTACCGTAGCTGTAAAAATAAGGGTCAGACGTGGTCATGCTGCTAATCTCAATAGTAGGTTCGGCAGGAGGAATACTGCTGTTTTGAACCCTTACCAATTCACATTGCGTAATTTTTCCGGGTATGTAATTGTTTATTTTGTTGACCAAAAAGTAAGAGGAAAGCTGTTCTATGTAATACAGTTTTTTAAAATCGAAGTTGGCTATATCAACATCTGTAAGCCATAGTTGTGCCGTTATGGTTACTGCCCTGTTGAGTACGCTTTGCAGTGGCGCATAGTATTGGTTTATAATTTCCTGAAACTTTAGTCCATAATAGCTTTCGCTGTAAAATGCAGATGTGGTGCTTTGAATGTTCAGGTCATTGCTGCGCACAATAATTGGCCTGTTAGTATTTTGTGCGGCATTTATAAAATAATAGCGTTTGTCCAGGGCTTTATAAGTAACGGTGGGTTCATCAGGTTCAGGGTTTTCTACGGTTTCTTTTTCCCAAAGTTTATAGACGTTGCTGTCATAGCCCAGATACCTGGTGGGTATGCGCTCGGGACTGTATATTTTAGATTTAATAACATCGCGAGTGTCAGAGAGGTTTACGTTTTCTATTCCAATATAACCGTCGTTATGGGTGCTTTCTTTGTCGTTATAGGCATATTTAAACCAGTTTTTTTTAGCGTAAGAACCATTGGTATAATTCTCGGTTACTTTTTTTACAAATTTGCTGCTCCAGTCTGCAACATCAGCAGCTTGTAATTGTTCCTGAAGGGTTAAAAATGTGTAATCGCTGCTAAACTTGTCTTTAAACAAAGTAAGTCCAAAGCGGTGCACCACTTCGTTCATAAAGTCTTTAATACTAAAATCGGTAAGAGCCGTGCTAAAATCTATGCTAAGGGGGTCTGTTCTTATCAGTTCTGCTTCAAACTCATCACCGGGCCAGTTTTCATTAAGTTCATAACTATCAGTGCCCTGTCCGCCTATAACCATACATATACTGTCGTAGGCATTAAGCTGAAAAGGATTGGATGTAGCTTCGAACTCCTCACCATAAATAAGGTAGGGCTCCTGGTCAAAAATGTTAATTATATTGTTGCCCGTGCGTGTTGCGATAATATTTTCGCAGTTTTTACCAATTTTAAGGTAGCTGTCTTTGTGTATGTGCGAGGCACGGTCTCTGTGTCCGTAAAGCTTTGCCTTTATTTTTAGTTTATAGGTTGCAGTGTTTAAAACTTTTAAGTGTATGCCGCCCGTGTTAGAAAGCAGTTCTGAATTATACACACTGGTAGATATAAACTTGGCATAATATGTTTTGCGCTCTGCCGGATAGGACGTGCTTTGTATAAAATGATAGTCGGCGCATTTAAAGAGGCTTACATCACTGGTCTCTGTGCGCACCTGACCTTTAGGGAAAGTCATCCAGAGTTGTTTAAAGGCCTGTGTTAAGAACACCGACCCGCCGGGCTGAATGCCGTTATTAAACTCTTCGAAAATTTTGTTCCACAGCCATGCCACATTTACGCTGGGCACCAAATAGTCTATGTTTACCTGTGGTTGGGTATTGCCAGGGGTGCCGTTGGTAAGTCCTGTGTCGCCGTTATAGTCGGCAAGAATATACCTGTAAGGCAAAGAAGTGTTTTGCCATGAGTTTATAACTGCCGATACGTTTTTAATATGGTCAAGTTGCTGTAGTCCAACATCGGCAAGGGTTTTATTCTCAATGGCTTTGTACAGGTCTATAATACCGTCATAAACCGCTACGTCATAACTGTCGCCACCATCGGTAACCACCGCCCAGCCTTTATACACAAAGCATTCGCCGGTATGGCTGTACAAAGAGCATTCGTTTTTTTGGTAGGGTACGTTCGACGCATTTCCGGGCAGGGTTAAAAACTGCATAATGCGCATGTTGTTTGCGGTTTTGGGCAGTTTAAATTTGTTGGTATAATTAGCCTGCCGGTTGTCTATGCTGTTGAGGTCGTTTACCTGCTTGGTCTGGGCTATAACCGTACCGGCATCAAGGTCGGTCAGTTGCCCGTTTATGTAGAGGAGTAGAGACATTTTTTTTGATTGTTGGAATATTAAGTTTCAGGTTTGGCCTCACCCCTAACCCCTCTCCAAAGGAGAGGGGAACTCATGCCGAAGAGGGTTGATGGTTTTCGGTTGTTAGTTGATTGAAGCTACACTCATGCCGGAAAGGTAGATTTTAAATGCCCGGACCTGTTAAGCACGAGTGTAGCTGCTCCCCCTCTCCTTTGGAGAGGGGGCTGGGGGGTGAGGACTGTTAGTCATAAACTTTACGACTAATTAAAGTGTTTGTGTAAACCTTCCCGGCAGCTCAATATCGAGTGTAAAGTTAGTGAGCGGCTGGCGTGGGTTTTTGAGGCGTGCCTGTGTGGTTTTAAGCGATACCTCTATCCAGCTCCTGTAATCGCTTTGCGAAAAAGGTTTGCCCGTAAACAGGTAAATTTTTGGCGAATCAAAAAGCTCTTCTACAATGCGGCGTTCGTCTTCGTTAAGCAGTTCGGCAACAATTTTGAGCGTGTCCTGGCTCTCTTTGCCAATTTGTATGGTTCGGCTAAAACTGTCATCGAGATTGTAAAAATCGCGGTCGAGCTCACCAAGCTGTTTCGTACTGCGGTCTATGCTGTAAGTGTCTTCAAAAAGCCAATAGCTGTAGCCACCCAGGCTGTTGAGCCACTTTAGGTAAACGCCCTGTTTATAAGGCACTTTTTCAAGTAGTAAAAACTTATCGGTATCCTGATCAGTCTCCTGCTGTTTTATTCTGATCGTGTTAAACCCCTGTACTAAGGGCAAAACATCTTCGAGCGTAATATCATCGTCGCCATCGCTAAGCACCAACCTGAAGGCCTTTGCCGGAACGTCGAATTGTGCACCCAGCAGGTTGGTGGTATTGGTAAGCCTGAATACAGTATCGGGAGAATATACCGAAAGGTCGAACGGGTAGCCCTGCCAGTATTTTAAATAATAGCTATTAGCGGTATCTTTTTTAAACGGAAAAAGGATGTGGTTTTCAAATCGGTCTAAATGGACATTGTTGCCGTATTGCTGTACACCTGCCAGCCATATTGGAGATAGCAACGTAATAACGTCAGTACTCAGATCGGTAAAATATATGGCAAAAGAGACAAGGCTCTCCAGCAGGGCTCCGTCAGTACAGTCATATACAAAGCTGTTAGGATTGGTTCTGTCCAATGCAGTTTGCAACGTGTCTTCAAAATTTTTGGTATTTATCAATGCCGATATATAGGGCTTAAAATTAAAGTAAAAAGACCCGTTGGGTGCAGGATAGAGCGTAGTGCTAAACCCTGTTGCACCCACCGTGGCATGCGATACCTGCAACGTACTGTCGCTGTAAAACCGAACAACGCTATTGTTATAGGCCATGTGCAGTTTATCTTCGGATAGTGGTGTGCTAAAAATTATGCTCATAGTGCAGCTTGTTTTATATGGTTAATAATCTGATCGGTAAAATCGATAAGGTAGCTTTCGCCCACTTTATCCAGTATTTGCTGAATGCGTTGTGGGGTAACCACCTGCTCTATAATGTCTTCAGTGCCTTGTTTAGGTCTCCATCCCAGTTTCGCAATTTTTCGGGCAATTAAGAAAGCAAGGCTACTCAGGGTTATGTTCTTTTCGAGCCGTACGGCAATTCCTTTTTTAACGATCCATTCTTCAATAGCCTCGCTGGGTGGCGGCTTGCCCGGATCGCGACCGTTTATATAATCGGCTGCTGTAAGGCGATGTCCGTTTAGGGTGGGTTCGGCTTTAACGCTGTTGGCCCAGTCACCGCTGCTTTCCATATCGCTGGTCTCATAGGCGGCTATGATTTCCTGTTTGAGCAGTTCAAACTCGTCGGCCAGAAGCAGCCTGTGCGTAAGGCTATTCATAAGTTGCCGGTATGCGAATTTTGTAGCTGCACAGCAGGCCGTCCATATTTGCATCGAGCGCATCGGTAACGTCTATGTTGTCCCACTGTGCTACCTCTGCGCCAGTGCAGGCAAGGGCATTGCCCAGTTCTTCAAAAACCGAGAGTAGCGGGGCAATATTTGTGGTATATTTAGAGGTTTCGGGAGTGTTGCGCTCGGCAAAATAAGGCAGATCGTAATCGGCATGTTTTACCAAAAAGAATTTCCCTTCATAATTGGCAGCCGTAATTTTAGTGCCGCTGCTGTTGTACTCGCTCTTGCGGTTGGTAAACTCGTGCAGCAGGAAAATTTTATCGGTCTCAAGCGTGCCGTCCAGTAGGTTGAGCGCGGCTTTTTTACCGTAGTAGTAATGCAGGTTTTTGTCCTGCGCAAGGTTGCGGAGGATGTGTACTATGTCTGTCATTTTTTGGTATTGGGGATTTGGTAATTTGGTAATTGATGGAGGCTTAATTGAACGCGGATGCCACGGATTTGAGCGGATTAACGCGGATTTCTTCACGCACTGTCTTTGCGAGCGGAGGCACGGAGCGCGGCAATCTATTTTAAGAGCTATTATCGCGGGGCAAGAAGCGATCTTGTCTTTAGCTAATCCTTATGTCGGATTAGGTAACCTTTAAGCGCGAGAAGGTATGCAGTTCCAATTTGAGCGCAGCGCAGCGCAGTCGAAAAATCTCAAAAAAATCTTGTTGTAATGTATTCGAAATGAATAACCTGTAAAAGATCGCTTCGTGCCTTGCATTGAAGGTGCGTGAAGAAAGTAAATCGAAATTTAATGCTTTAAAATCTTTGTGTGTCTTTGAGCCTTCTTTGCGAAACTTTGCGTTACAGCATGAATAAGATTACATCTTGCCTTCGCAAAGGTGCGCGAAGAAACAATAACGCAATTAGTGTCAGACGTTGCAATGCAACGTCTCTACCCAACACTCATCAACCATTCCTGCCCAGCTTTGCATACTCCGCCTCCACCTCATTTTGCGTTTTAGTCTGCACCAGCAGGTTAAAAATTTCGCTGTAGGGCTTGCGGCCAAGGTCAAAAGGGTATTGCCCAAAGAGCCTGCCCAACTGAAGCAGGGGTAGGGTGTCACTGTAATTTTTCAGTCTGTCGGCACCGGCCATTTCCCACAGGTGACTGTTAGTGTTTTGCGTGGCAAGCAGTTTGTTTTCGGTGGCAATAATGCGTTCAAACTCGGCAATCATAAACCTGCGGGCGGCAAAATATTCTACCACCCGCGCTTTCCAAAAGTCTTTTTCGGTTATGCCATAGCAAATAACAAACAGCTGCTGTATGCCCTGCCAGCTGTTAACCTTTTGCAGCTGGCGTATGCAGTATTTTACATTGGCATAAGGCATTTGACTTACGTTCATTTGCCGATTGGCAAAGCTGTTTTTAGGGTTAAGGTGCATAAGCATGCTGTCGTAAATAAAGGTATCCTTAAGGGCAGTGTATTGTTTTAGAGTGATGTTTTTCATTAGTGATGATTTGGTTATGTGGTAATTCGGTTATTTGATGGAACGCGAATGACCACAGATTTCTTTAGTGCATTAAGAAAATAGCATAAGATTAAAAGCAGGAGTGAAGCTGCTCCCCTCTCCTTTGGAGAGTCCCGATAGCTATCGGGAGGGGGTGAGACCTAAATCCGTGTCTCCTCCCTGTCTATGTGAAATAACTACCCCACCCTAACGCGGGCATTATAACTCTTTCGCAGTGCAAACCAGTAACGCATCATGATACTGTCCCACTCGTCGGGGCTGCGGCCTATCAGTTCTTTAATTCGGTCTTTGGCAATAATGCCCTGCCTGCCGTCTTTATCAATATCTTTAAGTTTTACCTGTTCCATTTCTTCGACTGTAGTTTGCATAATGGCATCATTATCGCACAGTTCGCCGGCAAACCGGTTGCTTATCATTTCGGCCATTTTTATGGAGCATTGGCTCTTCAGGTTCTCATAATTAGGCTTTATATACACATTGCCCTCCTGCATTTCGAGCGGTGCCGAGTTGTTTACAAACCCCTTGCATTTTAAAAAATCGACCACGCCGCCACCCACACCGTCTTCGTCGGCCACAATGTTGCTCAGGGCAATGCCGTGGCGCGTTTGCAGTACTTTGGCACGGCCTACAACCTCGTCCAGTCCGCCACGGGCAATACTCTCGCGGGCTATGCACACCCAGCCATGCCAGATGCGGAAAACCGTTTTATCGCGACCCTTGCGGGCAACGTCTATGGTCATGTACTTAATGCCTTCGGGTTTAAGGTGGGCGGGGTTGAAATAGTCGGCAATGCTGTCGTTATCCATCAATGTGGCGGGGTCGTCGTCATACTCCCAGTTGCCATAATACAGGCGTTCGCGACTATTTTTGTCGAGCCGCAGGAGCGATTGCAGGTAGCTGGGGTGCAGGTGTGGGTTATCGGTAGGCAGGCTCTGAATAAACCGCCTGTACAGTGGCAGTTTGCCATCGCGCTGCGGTTTGTAAAACTCTTTGTATGCCCAGTTTTTGGCAGGGTTGCACGAGCCGAGCATTTTAGGGATAAGCCCGTATTGGGTAAGCTTGTAACGAATGCGGCTCTTTACAATTTGCCAGGCGTGATAGGCCACCTGGTTGCATTCGTCTATAAAAGCACCGCTGATTTCGAGCGAACCGAGGCTGTCAAAATTAGGGTCGCTCGGGTAAGAGAATAGGTCTTTAAGCAGTATCTGGCTGCCGTTTTTAAACTGTATTACATGCTCTACAGCCCTGTATGCAAACTGGTTGCCAAGGCCCAGCAGCGTGGCCTGTTCAAAAAAAGTGTTCAGGGTGGTTTCTTTAAGCGTTTTGAGTTTGCTCCTGCCCATAAGCCAGCGCGTGCCGGGATATTTCTGGCACATTTCTATAAGCCAGAGGCAGCCCAGTGCGCTTTTGCCGCCGCCTGCCGCACCGCCATACAGCACCTCTTCGGTAAGGGTGTCTTTAAGGTAAAACACGGCGTGCTCCTGTTTAACCAGCAGTTTCATCACCCACAGGGTTTTGGCCGGAGCCCAAATTCAGGGTAATGCTGCCCGGTGCGGCATCGTCTGTATCGTCATACTTTTCGTTCCACTGGGCAGGGTTTCGGTTACGCAGCCAGAACTGCTGGCTCCTGAAGTCGGCCGGAATATGTTTCTCGACTTCTACAATTTCTATGCGTTCTTTTTCAACGCGTTTTCCGTTTTCGTCATAATAAATTTCCTTGCACTTTATGGCCTGTTTTACCGTTACAATGCGGTCTATAGTAGCACTGTAGAGCGATACTGCCACTTCTATATCGGCTGCTTTTTTGCCGCGCTGCAAAGCCTCGGCAAACTCCGGGTGATTTTTTTTCCACTTGTTCAGCGTGGTAATGCTTATGCTGAAGTAAGACGCCACATCGGCATCGGTAGCACCCAGCAGGCACAGTTTTGTGGCCTGGGCAGGGTAAGCATCGCTATAGGTTTTTCGTGCGGTTTTATGTATGGCCGAAGCGGGTAGGGCTTCGTTCATGAGGTGGTGGTTAGGGAAATATTTTGGGTGAAGAAAAAGCCCCGGTTATGAGGCTTTATAGTAAATCATTAGGATTAATAACCGGCAGTATAAAATTACTTAATGCCGTGCCCTGAAAGCGGGTAAGCAGTATGCCTCTTGATGTAGAGTAAGTTATAGATGCAATAGCATTTGCCAAAGCAGGATGCATTATTATAGTTTCTCCATTCTCCAAAGATGTTAACTCTTCTATATTTTCAATCTTATAAACAAATGTAAAGCTAAAAATACCAGCGGCTTCTTCGGCTACTTGTTCTGTGCTTTTAGTTTCTACGGTTACAGTAAAGTCGGCTCTTATCAATTGTTCACCAAGATTAAAAGAAAGGTCTAAATCTAACTTATAATTATGCCCTTCTACATTTACTGTGTCAAACTCAAAAGGGCTGTTTATTTGCCCTTTCGTAATTTTGAATGTAATGATATGTATTTTTTCGGGTTGTAATAAATTAGCTGACATTGGCTAATGGAGTTTTTGTATTAGGCTTGGATTTTTTCCATACCGTTTTAAATTCGGCATCGTTAGTTATAGCGGCAGTGTTTTTATATACTGTTACATATCCTGCTGTTCCATCTGCAGCGGTAATGGATTTTCTATGCGGAACATTTATAATGGGCTCACCTAGTTCTACCTGTAGTTTAGCCAGTGAGCGCAGTGTAAAGTTATGTTCGCCAGTAAGCCATTTATTTATTTCAGATGGCCTTTTTTCTAATTTATCAGCCAGTTCTTTCTGGTTTAAATGGTTTTCTTTTAATAACTCATGTATGCGCACAACTATGTCGGCATACATCCTTGCAAACACTTTTGTTTCTTCGGGTGTTTCTGCCAAAATTCTTTGGGCTACTTTACTTCTCATAATGTTTTATATTTAGAGGATGATATCAGTGCTACCATCATAACTTTTAAGTATTCTGTTTTTATTATCTGCAATAATTGAGCCATCGCGAAGTGCATTTTCTATCCGTTTTGCAAATTCGCAAGCAGCCCGCCACTCCATGTACAGTGAACTTGTTTGATTTGTAGGGCCATCTTTTACACCTCCGTTAAAAAGCACAACAATACCTGTAGAAATTTTTAGCGCATATATCCGCAAAGGAAAATCAGGGTAATGATATGTGATTTCTTTAATTGTAGCTTTACCCTGAACCGGGAGTCCTTTTACTTCATTTTCGTCTCGGTTAAATAAAGCGTCAATAGCTCCATGGTCTCCTCCAATTGCATGTATAATAAATGCCAAAAGTTCCTCGGCAGACTCTCTGTAAGCGTCTACAGCATGATATTTTTCAAAAAATCTATCGGTTTCATTAATGTCGCTATCATCATGCCTAACAGTGTAAAATGTACATGCAGCACCTTCATCGTCCCAAATTTCTAAAGCAAATATATTCACAATATTATTAGTTTACAAACAAAAATACACTTAAAAGTGTATTTTATGTCTGTTTTATGTCTGTTTTATGTCTGTTTTATGATTTATGTAAACGTCTAACCAAATATAATAATTAATGCATCTGCATAATAACTTGTTAATAATTATATTTTAACTGATTTTTCCACTATGTCAAAGAACGCACCAAGTCTTAAAGGCAGATAACCAAACTCACAAATAACCAAGATTAACGATACCCTTTACTCCCCCTTTGGGGGATTGGGGGCTTCCACAGCCTCTTCAAATTCCTGCTGTAGTTAAACGTATCCACACTTGCAAAATTGGCATGGGCGCGTTCGCTTTCCAGTTCGGCAAGGTTGCAGCGTTCGTCAAAGTATTGGCGGAAGAACGTAAGCACCTTCTGAATAGTCAGGCTCTCGTAAAACTCGCCGAACTGTCCGCTGATTATTTTACGGAAAAGAAAGGTCAGGTCGCTCATTTTTAGCGAGCCATAGGTGTCAATAACCTCTATGGCGCACAGCTCTATCTGGTCTTCGGTCATGGGTTTATTAAGGTTCAAAATGTCGTTTAAATACACCAGCCACCCCATGGTTAACCCCACCGAAAACTCCTTACCTTTCTCGCGGCTAATGGCGGCAAGGGTAGGGGCAGGGGCGTTCATAGCTACGCTCATGTTTGTAAGTTTGCGGGCGTGGCGCATGCAGTTATCCGGACTGTAAACGCTGAGCAATTTTTCGTTTGAAATCGTCGCTATAGCGCACTTTGCCCTTTGTGGCAGTTGGTTTTGCTCCATCGTTCTTCAGTTCAAAAAAACCTTTCCAGCCCTTGCCCATGCTTTGGTGCAGTATGGCTATGGCGGTAGCCTGTGTAAATTTAGAGAGGTTGCCCAGCTCTGCCAGTGCCGCCTGCTCGCCCTGAATGCTGCGGTAGGTAAAGTGATGCTCTGTAGCACGGTACTCTTTCCACGCCCGCCACTGGGTGGCAAATTCGGGAGTGTCGAAAGGCATGACTAAAACCTCACCCCCGGCCCCTCTCCCAAGTAGAGGGGAGCCAGCTACACTTTGCGGTTCAGCAAACCGCACTGCATCCGGTTTTTCTCCCGTACCCTCTTTTCCTCTTTCAAATTCAATTACATTTTCATTTACATCTTCAATTTCATTTTCCATATGTAGTTCATATGATGTAGATGTATTGCCGGTGTTCAGCGTATCTTTTTTAGGTTTAGAACTTCGGTTTTTACGGCGCGATTCGCTGTAAGCCTTACGTTTATTAAAACTTTCGGCCACCCATGCAATCTGGTAACCATCGGGAGTTTTGGTTAAAACCGATTTTAACTGGGCGATTTCGTCATCAGATAAATTTTTTGTGAAGAATTTTAGCTGCGCCTCTGCAATACAGGTGTTGCGCATATGTTCGCACATAATGCGGTCATAAGCCACCTGTACCGCCTCGCCCAGGCACTGTGTATCGCGAAGGTAATCGCCGGGGTAGAACAAAAAAGCAGGGTCTTTCATTACACCCTTGCAATGTGGTCTATAATCACATTGTTGTATGTGCCTTTAGACCCCGAAATATGAAATTCAAGCTCGGCCACATCGCCCGGAAGCAGGTCGCTCAGCAACTCAATCTTGGTCCCTAATGCCGAGGGGTAGAACATTCTGCCCGTTTCCTGCTCAAAATGCAGCTGCTGTACTGCAGTGCCAAGTTTGGTGGTTTTTACATCGCCCACAGCAGTTATAATGCCTTTTATTTTGTAGTTCATTTTCTTTTTAGTTTTTAAAGTTAAATGTTGAAAGTTTTAAAGTTGTTGGTTTTTAGTTGATAGTTGTCGGAAGTCCGATGTCTGCTGCCGAAGCCCTTTTCCGGTATGAGTGTAGCTGCTCCCCTCTCCTTTGGAGAGGGGCTGGGGGTGAGGTCTTTCGGTTGTCGGAAGTCCGATGTTGGATGTCAGAAGCTGTTCATCCGCCCGAGTGAAGCTACTCTCTTCCCTTCAGGGACTATCGTGTGGACACATCTTTTTTGTCCCCACCCCAACCCTCCCCGAAGGGGATGGAGGAGCTTCACTCATACGTGTTGATAACGATTCAGCAATAATATGACGGTGTTTTTTGCCGTACTGTACCCGTCCGTTGGCTCCCCTCTCCTTCGGAGAGGGGTTGGGGGAGAGGACTTTTGGCAGAATTAATCAACTTAATATTTGTGTCCACACGATAGCCTTGGAGAGGGGCGGGGGGTGAGGATTTTTAGTGACGATTGAAGCTCCCAACAACCGCCAACCAAATACTAATTAACCGATTGCACCACTAAATTGTTATACTGTATGCCGCTGTTCTTGCTCACTTTACCTTCCAGGGTAACGGTAACCTGTATCTCGTCATTTTCTTTGTAGCGGTCAAGGTCTTCCATGCGGCGACCGCGAAACTCTACAAATGCCCTCTGCCTGCCATCGGGCGCAAGGGTTACTACTTTTTTTTCATGTCCGGCTGTGTTGCGGTACTCAATGTGCTCGATTGTTCCTGTGATTGTCATTTTCGTTTAGATTTAATGATTTATAAATTGAAAGATTGAAAGATTGAAAGATTGAAAGATTGAAAGATTGAAAGATTGAAAGATTGAAAGATTTTGGTTGATAGTTGATGGTTGTCGGATGTCCGAAGTCCAATGTCCTCCCGAATGAAGCTGCTCCCCTCTCCTTTGCTTCGCCAGTTCGGCTTTCAGCCTCGGGTGGAGAGGGGCTGTGGTTGAGGCCTTTTGGTTGTCGGATGTCCGAAGTCCAATGTACGCCCGAGTGAAGCTGCTCCCCTCTCCTTTGGAGAGTCCCGATAGCTATCGGGAGGGGGTGAGGCCCGTTACTCCGTAATCGTAAACCTCCTGTCTGCATTAAACAACATAATAGCTTTCATTTCCAGTTGCTTAAAGTGGTTGGTCAATTGGTTTTTAGTTGTTGGTTTTTGGTTGATGGTTTTTGGTTGTCGGATATCCGAAGTCCGATGTTCAATGCCCACCTGAGTGTAGCTGCTCCCCTCTCCTTTGGAGAGGGGCTGGGGGTGAGGCCTGTAAAGTTCCCTCAGCGTGCGGTTTATTACATACAAATTATAATGCACCTGAGTGGCATTTTCCACTTCAAAAACTGATCTTCCAGAAGCTAAGTAATGATTGTATGCACTTTTTATTGCATTGAGCATAGCTATTTCTTTGGTTAAAAGTTGTTTATTACGCATTTTATTGTACCTTTGTGAAGTATGATGCAAAATTAAGTGGAATATTCCACATTTCAAAATCATTTCAGGTTAATTTTTTCACTTTGCGTGAAAATTATTGCTGATAATTATGTAAATGTTTGATTATGGAGGCTTTAGAAATAAAACAAAGGCGAGAAGAGTTGGGGCTCACACAAAAGGAGTTGGGCGACCTTATTGGGGCAAGTCGTGAAACAATTATTAATTATGAAAAGGGCAGGCCTATACCGAGGAGCAAAAGTGAAATATTGCACAAGGTGTTAGAGCAGCGTGATATACATAATAAATCTGTTACCCACGAAGAGGTTAAAATTATAGACAATTTAGAGAATAAGAACGGCAATAGCTTCGTGCCGCTGCCTAACGGACAGTTTTATATGCTTATGCCTTTGGCTGAGTTTAATGTTCAGGCTGGTTTTTTGAGCAGCTACCAGGATGCTGATTTTTTGGGCGATTTGGGTCAGCATGGCATTCTTGTAGATAAAATGGTACATGGACGCTATGTGGCCTTTAGGGTAAACGGAGACAGTATGGACGATGGCAGCAGCAGTGCCATTACCCGTAACAGTATTGTAAGTACCCGCGAGCTTCAACGCCACCTGTGGAACGGCAAGCTGCGTTACCGCGATTTCCCGTACTGGGTTATTTATACCACCCAAAGCAAAATGCCCCTGCTTAAAGAAATTATAGAGCACAACACCGAAGAAGGTTACATTACCTGCCACAGCCTTAACGACAGCCCCGAGTTTACTGACTTCCGCCTGCACCTAAACGACGTTCAGGCACTCTTTTATGTTATAGATGTAAACAAAACCGTGAGCAGGAAGAGTTTTTATTAAACCAATTTTTGAACCTGTGCATTTTTTGCACAGGTTGGTTTTTGAACCAGGCAGAAATCACGCCTGGTTCAGTTTTTATGTATAAACTTTTTCACATACTGTTACTGCTAAGCACGGAGCAATTTGTTTTCTTCTAATGTTTATCATCTATTATCTGCCGTCTGTTATCTATCCTACTGTTAAAAATCACGTAATTTTTGTAGACCTTCTCTACACAATTGTAGAATTTTTCAGGTTTTTGAAAAACTTTAAAATTATTTAATGTTCTGAAAATCATAGGTTTGTTGTTTTTTTTTCTTTCGTGGTATGGTTATTTCACTATCCTTAAACAGATTAACTTAAATAAACATATATACCATGAAAAATTTATTTATTGGCGCTTTTATGCTGGCTTTTACAGCAGTAGCCACCGCACAAACAGATAATACAACACAAACAACAAACCCTGCAACACCGCAGCAAACAACCACAACAACTCCGGCAACTGCACAGCCCGATGCCACAATGCAGCAACCTGCCGCTACACCTGCACAACAGGCTACAGCGCAACCTGCAACAACAACTCCGGCACAACCGGCAACTGCTACAGCAGCAGTGTCTGAAGATTATAATAAAATATCTCAGTCGCAAATTGCACCTGCTGTGCTAAAAGAGGCTGTAGCTAAATATAAAGACTACTCTCTTGTACAGGCACTTGTTGCCGAAGACGGTAGTAACTACAAATTGGTATTGACCAAAGACGGTAAAGATGTTGCCGCATATTATAAAAAAACCGGAGAGTTTATTCGTGAAGAAGCCGCATAATTCCCGGTAGTTGCCATAATCTAAGTAGTAAAAAGAGAGACTTTTAAAAGTCTCTCTTTTTTGCGTTTATAAGTAAATGTTTTAAGGATGGCGTGTCAGTGTCGCAGAACATCAAATAATATGCATTTTTATAATGTGTTTGTCCTGCTTTTAATTAACGTTAAAATCTGTAAATTAAAACAAATCATTAAATTTGCTCACTTTATAAAATTTAACAACCATGTTACAAACAGCATTTATTAGGGAAAACAGAGAGAAAGTGATTGCAGCACTTGCAAAACGCAACATAGATGCCGCACCGCTGGTAGACGAAGTAATAGCACTCGACGAGAAAAGAAGACACACTCAGGCAGAGCTCGACTCCATACTTTCTGAATCCAACAAGCTGTCTAAAGACATTGGTGAGTTAATGAAGGCAGGCGAGAAAGCCAAAGCCGAACTTATTAAACAAAAAACAGTTCAGTTTAAAGATAAAAGCAAAGAGTTAGGGGAAACCCTTACAACCGTTAGCGAAGAGTTGTTACAGGCGTTGTACAAGCTGCCTAATACTCCTGCCGATATCGTGCCGGAAGGTAAAACTCCCGAAGACAACCTTGAGGTTTTTGCCGAAGGCGAAATCCCTGCACTGCACGAAGGCGCATTGCCACACTGGGACCTTGCTAAAAAGTATGATCTTATAGATTTTGAGCTTGGTGTAAAAATTACAGGCGCAGGTTTCCCGGTTTATAAAGGTAAAGGAGCCCGTTTACAACGTGCCCTTATTGCTTACTTTTTAGATAAAAATACCGCAGCGGGCTATAACGAATATCAGGTGCCGCATTTTGTAAACGAAGCATCGGCTTATGGAACAGGTCAGCTGCCTGATAAAGAAGGCCAGATGTATCATGATGCTGCCGATGATCTGTATCTTATTCCAACATCTGAAGTTCCGGTTACCAACCTTTTTCGCGATGTAATTATTGAAGAAAAAGATCTTCCTAAACTGTGTACAGCCTATACGCCATGTTTCCGTAGAGAGGCAGGATCTTATGGGGCACACGTGCGAGGCCTTAACCGCCTGCACCAGTTTGATAAAGTAGAGATAGTGCGTGTAGAACACCCGGACAAGTCCTATGAAGCCTTAGACAGCATGGTAGAACATGTAAAAACCCTTTTGCAGGAGCTTAAGCTTCCATACCGCATATTGCGCCTTTGTGGTGGCGATATGGGCTTTACATCGGCACTGACGTACGATTTTGAAGTGTTCTCAACCGCGCAGGATCGTTGGTTAGAAATAAGCTCGGTATCAAACTTTGAAACTTTCCAGTCTAACCGCCTTAAGCTGCGTTTTCGCGATAAAGACGGCAAGAACCACCTGGCACACACGCTAAACGGAAGCTCATTGGCTTTGCCACGCGTACTGGCAGGCCTTTTAGAGAATTACCAAACGCCGGAAGGTATTGTAATACCCGAAGTTTTGAGGCCGTATACAGGCTTTGATATAATAAATTAGTATATTTGATACTAATGGAACGCGGATGACGCGGATTTAGCAGATTAACGCGGATTTTATGTATCTATAATTCGTTATCAATATGCTAAATCGGTGTCATTTGCGTTTTAATTAAAATGCAATAAAAGGATATAATCAGCGAATATCCGCCCAATCCGCGTTATCCGCGTTCCATCAAATAGCATTGTTATTGGTATGAAAAAACTATTTACCTGCATATTCCTGTTTTTCTCGTTTGTCGCATTTGCGCAAAACGACCAGCTTGCCCATAACTATTTCGAAAAAGGCGAATTTGAAAAGGCGCTTTCTATATACCAGGATCTCGAAAAAGCCCAGCCCGGCAATATTTTCTATACCCAAAAAGTAGCAGCCTGTTACCAGCAGCTCAGCCAGTATGAAAAGGCCGGAAAATTGCTTCAGGAAAAATACGACCGCACCAGGCAGGCGCTTCTTTTAGTAGAGATAGGCTATAACTACCAACTGCGAAAAGACCAGGGCAAGGCAGACCGATATTACAAACAGGCCATAGATGCCGTTACCGAAAACCCTAATATTGTGTACATGGTGGCCAATACTTTCGAGGCTAAAGTATTGGTGCAGCAGGCTCTAAAAACCTATGAGGCCGCTACCGCTGTAAACAAAAGCATGAATTTTGACTATCAGATGGCGCTCTTGCAGGGACAGCTGGGCAACACCGACCTAATGATAGACAAACTGCTTAGCTATGCCTACAACAATCCGCAAAACCTTGTAATGGTGCAAAACCAGCTTTCGCGCTTTATGGGCGAAGAGGGTGGCGAAGCCTTTAACAGCACGTTGCGCAAGGCATTGCTGCTCAATACTCAAAAAACGCAGGATATTTTCTGGAACCAGTTTTTGAGCTGGTTTTTTGTACAGCAAAAAGATTATGCCAAGGCTTTTATACAGGAAAAGGCCATATTTAAGCGTCAGCCTGAACTGTTTTTAAACATTGTGAACCTTGCAAAAATGGCTGCCGACGATGGGGAAGAGGCAACTGCCCGCGAGATTTTTACGTATGTGTTGGCAAATACCAACGAGCCTGATATCCTGATGGATGCCAATTATTACCTGCTGGACATGGATATTGCCGTTGCCAAGCAAACCGACCTTGCAGGCATAACAGCCCGTATAAATGCACTGCTGGCACAGTATGGCGCAACGCCTTATTCGCTCGACCTACAAATTTTAAAGGCCGATTTTGAGGCTTTCCATCTTAACGATGCAAAGGCTGCAACTGCCACGCTTAATAAGGCTTTAGAGCTCCAGCTCAACAAATATCAGGTAGCTGAGGTTAAAATGAAGCTGAGCGATGTGTTGCTTAGCGAAAGCAAATTCAACCAGGCCATAATTTATTATGCACAGGTAGAAGAAGATCTTAAAAACGATGCTGTTGGGCACGAGGCAAGCCTTAAAATGGCTAAAGCCAGCTATTATAAAGGCGATTTTGAATGGGCACAAAAGCAGTTTAAGGTTTTAAAATCGAACGCATCACAGCTTATTGCCAACGATGCCCTTGAGATCTATCTGCTTATTTTAGATAATACCGCCGAAGACAGTACGCAAACTGCTCTTAAAAGGTTTGCCGCAGCCGATTTTAAGCTTTACCAAAACAAAAAAACGGAGGCTCTTGCCGGTTTTAAAGAGCTTTTGGCTACAGATAAAACCAAGGCCATACAGGACGTTAGCCTGCTTCGCATGGGCAAAATATATGAAAGCATGGCGCAGTATGACCTTGCCCTGCAAAACTACCAGCAAATTATAGACAACTATAAAGACGGCATTTATGTAGACGAAGCGTTGTTCTTCTCTGCCGAGATCTACAACAAAAAACTACAACAGCCCGAGAAAGCCAAGCCGCTGTATGAAAAAATGCTGTTTGAACATCAGGACAGTATTTATTTTATAGAATCGCGCAAGCAGTTCAGGCAGCTTAGGGGCGATGGAACAGCGAGTTGATTGGATGACCCGGAGTCTAGAGTCCAGCGGACTAATGAAATCTAAATAGCGGAACGATGCTCTCTGCTAATGCGTATTCTTTTATCAATAAACCTTAACCACCCCGGCTTTCAGCCACCCGTCCTATGGAGGGGAATATCTCGATTGCTTTTTTAGTAGATTTGATTATTTGGCAGAAAAACCAATTATTGAGCTATAACTTTTTTTGCCTGCTTCATCTTTTTTATGTTGAGCCATACAATTGCGCCAAGTATTAAAAACACCCCAAAGAGTTGCAGTGCAGAGATTTGTTCGTTCAGCAAAAAATGCGCAAACATTATGGCAACAGGCATTTCCATAGTTAAAAGTATCGAGCTGAGGCCTGCGCCAATTTTAGGCATTCCTTTAGTAAACATTACCGGAGGTATTACAGTCCCGAAAATGGCGAGGAACAAACCCCATCCCAGTAAGTTGAGATCGTAGGCAGACTGTGTAAGCGTTTTTATATTTATTAAAAATATTGCCATTGCCGATCCTGTCATCATCAGGGCACTTTTTTTAAACATAGGCACATCGTTACCAAGCCTGCTCGCGGCTATTATGTAAACCGAATACATTACTGACGACAATACCGCATAAACAACACCTTTTACAGAAATCCTGGCTTCGCCCATGTGCAGTAAATCTGCCGCAAACACAGTGCCTGTAAGAATAATAAGGGTAACATAGACTTCTATGGCAAGTGGCCTGCGTTTAAACAAAACCCATTCGGCAAAAATGCTTATCCATACCATTTGCATCAGCAAAACAATGGCAAGCGATGCAGGAATGTATTGTACCGAAAGGTAATAAGTATATGATGATGCCCCTACACCAATGCCAGCCAGCAGAAGTTTCTCAAATGGCTGTTTTGCTCCGTCAGATTGTTTTTTGCTTAGCAATGTTCCTACCCATAGTATGACTGCGCCTACAGATGCCTGCAAAAAGGTAATTTGCGCTGCATTATAACCTTGCCCATAAGCAATTTTTGCAAAAGAAGACAGCATGCCATAGCTAACCGCACCAAGCAACACCATAGCTATATATTTGTTCATTGTTCTGTATTTTAGAACAACAAATGTATTTAAATCAAAACAAGGTTCGGTTTTCGTTTAAAATATATGTATTTAAACCTTATAAGGGTATTGTTTTAAAGAATTTGTACGAAAACAAGCTTGGCTTTTAATAACTTTACGGAAAAAATAAAGCATGGCAAATCTTACCCCGCAGGAATTACAACTTTTAAGGATATTGCAAGCCAACTCTAAGTTTGAGATCAATACCCTGATGGATGCTCTCAATATGTCCAGAACATCGGTCTACGAGCGTATAAAAAAACTGGAGAGCGAAGGATATATTAAAAACTATGTGGCACTTGTAGACCGCCAAAAAGTAGGGTTAAACTTTACAGTAATAGTGTCGGTATCGCTAAATAGCCAGCAAATAGAATACGTGCAGGAATTTTCAAGGCATATTGCCCAGCTTGAAGAAGTGGTCGAAGCTTATGTTACGGGAGGCATTTTTGATTATATACTCAAAGTTGTAGTAAAAGACCCGGACTCGTTTAACGAGTTTGTTTCTAAAAAGTTATCGGTAGTTCCAAACATCAGTAAAGTGCAAAGCTCATTTGTAATGAGCTACATTAAAGAATCTACAGCATTGCATTTTTAATGCGAAGACGCATTCTGTCTCCTTAAAAATTATAAGTATTTTTGAGCTATGAAACTGTATTGGGTAAAAACACATCGGTTTATAAAAAGCCTTTTTAGCAGTTTTGTTTGGGATGGCCCAGCACAAAACAAAACCGTGTACCTTACTTTTGACGATGGCCCTGTGCCCGAAGCCACGCCTTGGGTGCTCAATGTGCTAAGGCAGCATAACATTAAAGCCACCTTTTTTTGTATAGGTCATAATATAGAAAAACATCCTGATACCTTTATGCAGGTAGTTGCCGATGGGCACATCATAGGCAATCATACATTTAACCACTTAAACGGCTGGCAAAACACCTTTAAAACCTATATTGAAAATTTTAAAAAGTGTGAGGCTGTTATTGAAGGTCGGCAAGTTGTAAATTCTAAACTGTTCAGGCCACCTTACGGAAAAATAAAAACGGCACAGGCAAAAGCAGTGCGCCAAATGGGCTATAAAATAATAATGTGGGATGTTCTTAGTGCCGATTTTGACCAAACCATTACACCGCAGCAATGCCTGCAAAATGTAATAAATAATGTTGCGCCCGGCAGCATTATAATATTTCACGACAGCATAAAAGCATCGGCTAACCTTCGGCACGCACTACCGGAAGCTATTAAGCATTTAAAAGAAAAAGGATATGAGTTTGGTGTGCTGTCCTAAATTTGTTCGTGCACAAGGCCTATAATGGTGTTGGCGTCAAGCTCTCCGCTTTGCCTCCATACCATTTGCCCGTCTTTATAAATCATAAGCGTTGGCAGGCCTTTAATCCTTAGGGCTTCGGCCAGTTCCTGATTTTTGTCCACATCAATTTTTATAACCTTGGCTTTGTCGCCCAGTGCGGCAGCCACATCTCTTATTACAGGATGCATAGATACCGACGGCTCATTCCACTCGGTATAAAAATCGATAAGTACCGGAACATTCGAGCTGATTAGTTCTCCGAATTTTGACATAAAATGGCAGTTTAACTAAATGTATTAAAACCTTTTATTATGAATAAACTACTACAAATATAGCACTTTTACAATATGCTGTTATTTTTTAGCCTTTTTTTAGCGTAATTACGGTTATTTCAGGCCAAATGCCCACCCTTCCGGGATAGGCATGAAAACCAAAGCCGCGGTTTACATAAATGTACCGGCCTAAATTTTCATACAATCCGGCCCATTGTTTGTAAACATATTGTACCGGACTCCATTTAAAAACTCCCGGAATTTCTATACCAAACTGCATGCCGTGTGTGTGTCCGCTAAGTGTAAGGTGGTAATTATCAGGGTGGTTTTTAACCTCATATTCCCAGTGCGATGGGTCATGGCTCATCAGTATCTTAAAATCTTCAGGTTTTAAACCTTTAGATGCCTTGGCAAGATCGCCGGCTTTTTTAAAGTTGTGCCCCCAGTTCTCTACGCCCACAAGGGCTATATGCTGTCCGCCTTTTTCGAATGTTATGTTTTCGTTAAGCATAAGGGTAAAGCCAATTTGGCGGTGCAGATCTTTAATGGCGGCAAAATTGTCGTCTTTGGCTTTTATTGACGGCCATTCTATATATTCGCCATAATCGTGGTTGCCCAGTACCGAATATTTGCCCATTGGTGGGTTTTCTATGCGGTTAAAAGTATCTATCCACGGGTGCATTTCGGTGGCATGCGTGTTTACAATATCTCCGGTAAATAAAATGATGTCGCTCTTTTGCTCGTTAATAAGGTCTATGGCATGGTTTATCTTTTCCTTATTGTCAAAGCTGCCACTGTGTATATCGCTAATTTGTGTAATGGTCATGCCATCAAAATTATCGGGCAGGTCAGGAAAGTAAACCGTTTTTTTCCAAACCTTAAAATTGTATTTGCCCTTGGTCATTCCATACAGCAACGAAAGAAACGGTATTGCTGCAAGCCCCAGTGCGGCAACGCTAACAAACCGCCTTCGTTCCGGCAGGAACGACTGCTTGGCATTGCCTAAAATTGTATGTGTTAGCCCTGTAAAAACCCTGATGAGGTCTTCGCCAAGCATTACAAAGGCAATAATAAGCTTAGGGATAACGGTAATAAGCATGAGCCCTATAGCAAAAAGGCTTTGGCGATTTTGCCCTGTGCGCCTGTCAAACTGTGTAAAGGCATAAATTATATAGGCAATTACCAGTATTGAAACTGCCAGATACACCCAGTGCACCCATTTGGTTTTTGTTGCGGCTTTTACTGCCTGAAAAGTATAGATCTCTGCAATTAGTGCAATGACCGGAAGAATTAAAAGAAAACGTCGCATTTGCGGTATAAGTTAAGCATTGGGCATGCATCATAAAATATGCCACAACGCAGTTTTTTTTGAATATTATTCATTATAACGTTCGCGGTGCTTAACGCCCCACTCATAAAGCTCTTTCATAACCTTGTCGAGGGTATGGCCATATTCGGTAAGCGAATATTCTACTACCACAGGAACAGTGTCATATACAGTGCGTTTTACAAGCCCGTTTATTTCAAGGTCGCGCAGTTCTTTAGAGAGCATCCTGTCGGTTATTTTGGGTATATCGCGGGCAATTTCGCTAAAGCGTTTGTTTCCAAACATAAGCGAAACCATAATGGGCAGTTTCCATTTTCCGCTAAGCACATCGAGTGCATCGCGCACGGGCCGTATCATGCCCATGCATTCGTTTAAAGTGAGGTGAGAAATATCTCCCATAAAAATCTAATTACTACTATACATTAGTATAGTTCTTACTGTTGTATAGCAAAGGTAGCAGATAAATAGATTGGTTGAATAAAACAGAGCGTGTTTATTATTGCCGGGCTAAAAATATTGCCAATGGTTTGTAAAACTATTTTTGCATGCAAAATAAAACGGCTACCTTAGCATTTTGTCATAAATTTTATTACACTAATGAGCAGGACACTTGTTATAGGCGATATTCACGGCAGCTACAAAGCATTGATACAAATACTTGAACGTGCAAAGGCAACCCCGAACGATCTTCTTGTTTTTCTTGGCGATTATGTAGACGGATGGGGGCAGTCGCCCGAAGTAATAGATCATTTAATAAACCTCAAAGCTACCCACAACTGCATTTTTATGCTTGGCAATCACGACGAGCTTTTGCTAAACTGGCTCAAAACAGGCGAATACAGCGAGCAATGGTTTAACCACGGCGGCCGCATTACTATGGATATGTACACCCAACTTGCGGCTGATAAAAAGCAGATGCACATATTGTTTTTTGAGAGCCTGCAGCCTTATCATTTAGATGAGCATAACCGCCTGTTTGTACATGCAGGATTTACAAACCTTAACGGAGTTACACACGAGTATTTTCCTAAACTGCTGTATTGGGACCGTACCCTGTGGGAAACCGCCCTTGCCCTCGACCCGGCAATAGATGTGCAGAGCCCTTTGTATCCTAAGCGTTTTACCCATTACAAAGAAATTTTTATTGGGCATACTCCCGTTACCCGCATAGACCGGACCGTGCCTGTGCAAAAGGCTAATATTTGGAATGTAGACACTGGGGCTGCCTTTAAAGGGCCGTTAACCATTATGGATGCAGATACTAAAGAATATTGGCAAAGCGATGCTGTGTATGAGCTTTATCCTGAGGAAAGGGGAAGGAATTAGTTTGCAGTCTCAGTTTTAAGTCCGGACAAATCTGCAAACCAACAGGTCTTATTGTCCGGCAGTATTCGTCTGTAAATTTTTTTATATTTGCTAAATGGACACAAGCAAAAACCCTATAGGATTGTTTGACTCCGGTATTGGAGGAACTTCTATATGGAAAGAGGTACACCGCCTTTTGCCTAACGAAGACACCATTTATCTTGCCGACAGTAAAAATGCTCCTTATGGCCTGCGCCCAAAGCAGGAAATTATAGATCTTAGCTTTAAAAATACCAAATTTTTATTAGAACGCGGCTGCAAAATTATTGTGGTTGCCTGCAATACCGCCACCACTAATGCCATAAAAGAGCTCAGGGCAAATTTCAATGTTCCGTTTATAGGTATAGAGCCGGCAATAAAGCCCGCTGCTATACACACCAAAACCAATGCTGTGGGGATACTTGCCACTAAAGGCACGCTTAGCAGCGAGCTTTTTAATCAAACCGTTTCGGGCTTTACCGGTGTAAATGTAATAGAGCAGGTAGGGCATGGGCTGGTTGAGCTTATAGAGGGCGGCAAGCTCGAATCGACAGAGATGCAAATACTCCTTGAAGAATATCTCAATCCAATGATAGAGGCCAATATAGACTATCTGGTGCTGGGTTGCAGCCACTACCCATATCTGGCTCCGCAAATGCGCAAAATATTGCCCGAAAGTGTTACTATTATAGACAGCGGCAAACCTGTTGCCAAGCAAACTAAAAAAGTGTTGCAGTCTATGGATCTGTTAAATACAGATTTGCACGAAGTGTATAATACCTTTTATACTAATGCCGATGCACACGTGCTGCAAAGCATTATTGGTACTAAGTTTACAGCAGAGCATATTGATTTTTAAGTTGCTGTTTATGTGGTAATTTGGCAATTCGTGGATTTGGTAATTTGCATGTAATATATACAGATGCTGCAACAGCATGAGTTGTCAAATCAGCAAATCCACAAATAATCCAATCTTTACAGGTTTATTCTTTTACCCAGGATGAATACATGACATAGTTGTTAGATATGCGCTCTATCTCTCCTGCAAAATCAGAGGCATTGATGTCTTTTACCTTTTTGGCAGGAACTCCGGCATATATGGTTCCGCTTTCTACCACGGTGTTTTGGGTTACTACGGCTCCGGCAGCAATAATACAGTTGCTTTCTACCACACAGTTGTCCATTATAATGGCGCCCATGCCCACAAGCACGTTGTCGTGAATGGTGCAGCCGTGCACTATGGCATTGTGCCCTACAGAAACATTATTGCCAATGGTTGTTGGGTGTTTTTGATAAGTGCAGTGTATTACTGCCCCATCCTGTATGTTTACCTTATTGCCAATTTTAATGTAGTGTACATCGCCGCGCAGCACGGCATTATACCAAATGCTGCATTGCGCACCCAAGCTAACATCGCCCACTATGGTGGCATTTTCAGCAACAAAACAATCTTCGGGTATTTGCGGGTATTTCCCCCTTACTTCTTTAATAACCATAGTTGTATAAAATAAAATGTCCCGATAGGATATATCGGGACAGAATTAATAAATATAATGCTTTATAATTAGTTAACAGCCGGGCAATGACACTCGTATGGCTTGTCTTTACAGAACAGGTTGATACCAATTGTTATTTGGTGGAAACCAGCGTTGTCAAACTGTACATCTCCTGCAAGATAAGAGTAGGTGTAAGCAAACATAAAGCTTTTGTAGTTTACACCAATAATTGGTGTAAAGTACTGTAGGTGCTGCTCTTTAATGTTTCTTGGGCCAGTATAGCTTGTAGTGTACTGTGCACCTTCTAAGCCTCTTCTGTATGATAAACCTCCCCAAACACGTCCAAAGTCAAGTTCGCGGTAAGCTTTAATGTTAAAGTCGATAGTTTTTTCTTTAGTTTCGCTAATAGCCTGGAACATTACAGATGGCTCAAGGTCCCATCCGTCTGCAACGCCAAACACATAACCCGCACTAAATATCAATGATGTAAGGTTTGTACTCTCTACATCAGTATAAAGGTTTCTTTTACTTTTAATAACGTTTTTAGCAGTAAAGTGTGCGTAAAAATCAAGATAGTGGTAAGATGCACCAAGATCTACGTTAAAGTAAGAATCTTTTTGCTCCATACCTCCCTGTACAATAGGGTCAAACTCTGTAAACTCGGTTTCGTCAAGGCGGCTTTGTATCAGGCCTGCACTAAGACCGAATGAAAGCATGTTCAAATCGTCATCGCTGCGCGAAAAACGAAGGTGGTGGGCATAGGTTAGTTTTGCTCCTGTTTGAGAGTGGTAACCGTTTTTATCATTAAACACAATTGCACCTATACCGGAACTGGTGCCCAGTGCTGTGTTAAAACTTGCTGTTTGTAATGCAGGGGCATCGTCCTGACCAGACCACTGCCAACGTGCGGTAGCCCTTATTTTAGCACAATTTGCAGCACCTGCCATAGATGGGTGTATCAGATAGTAGTTATCTGACAGGTAATCCGAATAAACCGCAACGCCTTCCTGTGCAAAAGACATCTGAGCTAATAAAAATCCGAAAATTAGATAAACCTTTTTAAAATTCATGTTGACCTTATCGTTTAATGAAAAATGCGCTATTTAGTTTTAGACCGTTGGTAATTATTGTTTAAGCTCATCTTTTACAGGTTTTTCTTCCTTCGTAACATGCCCACTTTACAGTAATTTTCCATAGCGGTCAAATATATAAATTTTTGTGTTAGGTTGGTTACATATTCTAAATATTATTATAAAAAATGCTGCCTGTGCCTGTGGAGCTTACATTTTATGCCGTTCTTTAAGCATTTCATAGATAAATGTGCATCAAACCCATGTTTTCGGCATCATTATTTTATTCTGCAAACCCTCAGCACTATTGTGCTATAGACCTAATAACCAAATACTAAACACTAACTGCTTTTAAAACCGCAAAAAACGTTAATTATTATTTGCTGTGCAAACGTATAATGTTAAAAGCACTTACATAACTTTTTTTAGGTTAATTTTGTATAAATTTTTTTACCCTATATTATGGAGACTATAACTATAAGGGCTACGCAAAATGCTGCCATTGTAAAATTTGAGTTCAGCGATTTTATAGCCAATAATAATAATTACGAATACAAGAACATAGACGAAACAGCAAACTCGCCCCTGGCAAAAAAACTGTTTTACCTGCCGTTTGTTAAAACCGTATATATATCGGGCAACTTTGTGGCGATAGAAAAATATTCTATTGTAGAGTGGGCGGATGTGCAGGATGAAGTGGCTACCCAAATTGCCGACTTTGTAAACACTGGAGGCGAAATTGTAAAGGAAAGTGCCGAAGTTAAAAAGAAACTGCCGGCAACCGTTTATGTAGAAACCACACCAAACCCCGCAGTGCTTAAGTTTGTAGCAAACAAAAGGCTTACTAAGACCAGTGCCGAGTTTAAGAACATAGACGAAACCGCTGCATCGAAACTGGCAAGGGAGCTGTTTAAATTTCCGTTCGTAAAAGAGGTGTTTATGGATGAGAACTATATTTCTATTACCAAATATGCCATGACCGAATGGGATGAGGTTACGCCCGAAGTGCGCAGCTTTATAAAGGTATATCTTGAAAATGGCAATGAGGTTATAGACGAATCGCTGATACAAAAAATGCCACAGGCCGAAAAACAGCAGGAGGCTTATTTTGATGCTTTGGATGTTACTTCCCAGCAAATTATAAATATACTGGAAGAGTATGTAAAACCTGCCGTACAGGCTGACGGCGGCAATATTGCCTTTGAAAGCTATGATGAGGCAGACAAGCGCGTTAAAGTGCTTTTGCAGGGAGCATGCAGCGGATGCCCGAGCAGCACCTTTACTCTTAAAAGCGGTATAGAGAACATGCTTAAAGATATGCTTAACGATAACGAAATTAAGGTTGAGGCTATAAACGCTTAAGATCTTTTTAAAATATAGAAATCCGGCAATTTAAATTGCCGGATTTTTTGTTTATGCCCTAATCCTTTTTCATCTTCTCGAGTTCTTCTTTGGTAGGGTTTCGCTTTTCTTCTTTTACAACACTGTTGGTTTTCTCGTTATAAATGGCATCGGTAATGCGCTGCCCTGTTTTACTGAATACCTTTATTTTAGGATCGCTGTGTGTTCCTGTAACCACTACAGGTATGCCAATAAGCCCTGCTGGCGGCAGGCCAAGGCGCACCCTTATGTCGAGCAGCCCGTCAAAACTGGTGGTTCCTTTTATGGTAGGCCTGAACAACGATACCTTAAATGTAAACGGTTCTATATGTATAAGGTTATTATCTATAGTGGTTTTAATGTCTATGCCTTTAAGGTTAGGGTTGTTTAGCGCATCCTGCCATGTTTTACTGCTAATGGTGTTAAACATTTTGAGTCCGCTTACTTTAACATCGCGCAGGTTTATGATTCCGCCACCTTCGAGCGATTCATATATAGGACCCATATTTTCATTAAAATCACCTTTAATTTTATAGTCTAACGATATTATACCCTCAGCTTTTTCGGCAGCCGTAACCATTTCCCTGAACATAGGTATCTCTTTGTAGGCTCGCTGCACACTAAAGTCTTTTGCGGTTAGGTGTGCGTCAAAATTTGCTGTGAGTGGGCTTTCGTCATCATAACGGGCATCTATGCCCACATTGCATCCAATAATATTAAAAGTGGTGTTCTCTAAATAAAGCTGGCCCTTGCCAATGCCTACTTTTCCAATAAGGTTGTTTAGGGTTAGCCTTGTATATTCTACCTTGTCGGCATTAGCTATGAGCGATACATTAAGGTTTGTGGGCAGCACAACCACACCGCTTGCTTTGGGGTTGTCTTCTTTTGCATACTCCACGTCGGTTTTTCGGTCGGTATTATCGCCCTGTTTTAAAGCCATAAACTCATTGACATCTATAAGCTTCGATTTAAGGTTAAACTCGCCTGCCAGCGTTCCGTTAGATTCTAAAAAGTAGTTAATGGTGTTGAGCAGGTAGCCGTTTATAGAAAAATCACTGCGGCCATAGGTAGCTCCAAATTTCTGGAACCACATTTTTTCGTTCTCGAACCTAAAAAAGCCCTCTTTTATAAAGAACGACTTAGGAAATAATTCGGATGTGGTCTTAATATTACGCAGCTCTATAGTTCCTTTGTTGTCCAGTTTGCTGTACTGCCCTGTAGTAGCATAGCTTTGCCTGCCTTTTAGCCATAGGTTTGCCTTGGCATAGCCCGTAACATCGAGCCCATCCTGAGCAAACACTTTATAAATGCGACCCACATTAAGTTCGCCCCTTATAATGGCATCATAATACATGTCGGCAAAGTCAGACACGGCAAGTTTTACATATACCGGGTTACCTTCAAAATTAAAAGATGCCGGAGTTACCGAAACCTTAAGATCATCAAACGTGCCACGGTTGTTAATGGCATTGGCCACAAAAGTAATATCGGTAATAGGGTTAGGGTAGTAGCTGGTTTTAAGCCAACCGCGTTGCAGGTTTATACCTCCCTTGGTTTTGGGGAACAGTTTTTTCTCGGTGCTATAAAGGCCGTTTGCTTCAATATCGGTTTTAAGGCTTCCGCGAAGATCTATATTTTGCAGTCCAAGGGCGGCATCGAGCGTTTGCAGGTTGAGCGATCCTTTAATACGGGCTTTAACAGCCATTTCGCTAAGTCCCTTTGTGTTTAGGCGGGCATCGAAATAATCATTGTCGCCCACTTTAAAGGCGAGTGTTTTAAGGTCTATTTGCAGTTTTTGCACATCAAGCTGCGGCAGCGCTGCCTCAAGGTCTACGGCAAGGTCGCTAACAGGCACAGGTGCACCGCTGTATTCTATGGCTCCTTTGCGCACTTTTAGCTTAAAGTCAAGGTTAGGCTGCTGGTTTTTTGCCGCATTATAGCGTCCGCGAAAGCGAAAAAGTAAATCGGCACGGCCCTTAATTTTAGTTTCTTCCATCCAGCTCAGGTACTGTGGGGGTGCTACCGACAGCATGTCTTCAAGCGTAGTGTTTTGAGATGATGCATTAATGTCTATATTATAGCCATCGCGCAAAATGGTAAAAAAACCTGTAAACTCTAAAGGAAGTTCGTTTATGCGCAACTCGTTTTTTTGCAGTATGAACGAAAGGGCATTGGTGTTTATGCGCGTAATAAGATCGGCATGAAGGTGTTTCTTTTTAAGATACGGAATGCGGTCGTAATAGAAATCTATAGAGTCGATATTAGCATCGGTAAGCAAATCAAAAACATCTTCGCTAAGGTCGCCCTTGCCCACATAGTTAAACCCATGGGCATCTACGAGTATTTTTGCCGAACGGTCGTTGTATTTTATGTGGCAGTTTTCAAAGTCTATGCGGTCAAGCCTTATGGCAGCGCCTTCTCCGGTGGTGTCTTTAGGCTGCTCGTTTTTGGGTACATATATATTGTAATTGGCCTGCCCCTTTTGGTTTACCATTACGTTTATAAAAGCATCGCTAACATAGAGCTTGTCTATTTTTACCTCGTTATTAAAAATAAGGCGTTTAAGGTTAATGCCAAAGGCAACCTGCCTCGACTCTAAAAGTGTTTGGTTGGAGTAGGGGGCAGACCCTGTTAGCTTTAAACTGTCTAGCGATACGGTTAATGAGGGGAAGTGTGTAAAAAATGAAAGTTTTGAGCGCGTAAAATCCAGCCTGGCATCGAGGTTATTGTTTGCCACCTTTTTTACCTGCTCTGCAATAGTCCCCGGAAACAGTATGGGTATAATAAACATTAAAAAAAGTATGGTGGCTATAAAAATACCTGTCCATTTAAGTACTTTAAGGGCTATTTTTTTTACAGGCGCTTTCATAATATGCTAAATTTAAATGCATATTTAAAAGTAGGTTTTAACTGTTAATGTTTTATGCTATTTAACGTAGCCTTAATACATAAGCCTTTGTTAATTTAATTAGATTTTATTTAAATGGTTTTGTGAAAAAACTTACAATTATGATGTACGTATTTTTATATCTAAAAATATTATGCAAACACAATAATATCTCTTAAATTGCGTTAGATTTCATACCACTCTTTTTAAAGAGATGAAATTCAAAGTAAACGGGGGTTTATTTTATTTACGGCCTGACTTATTGCAAAAATAAGTCAGGCTTTTAAGTTTAAATAACGTATTGATTTTTATTGTTTTGACTCAAAATAAAGCATTGTAAAAATCTATAATTTGCCTAAAATCCCAACCTTTTTTTACGTTAAGCCAACCTGAATTTATTGATATTTTTTAGTTATTATTTGAATTAAAATTTAGCACAATAATGTTCTGAATGACATTTTCATCGCTAATGAAAACTGAATTTTCTGACAAAAGCGTTGCATTTTTTATTTTTAACTGTGGTTTTTACCATAATAATCGATTACACAAGTTGAATGTATCAAAAAAAATATTCCTTAACCCGAACCCCGGATTAAGGAATATTTTTTATTAACTAACGCTTTTCCGGGCTACTCGTTGTCCCTGCCGTAATGCTTAAACTTTTGGTTGTAGGCATTAAATTCGGTTCGGGCCTTGTTGTAGGCGTCTGTGTCATTATGGTCTTTCATAATAAGCAGCAGGCTGCGGTAGCGTTCTATATTGGTAACAATATCTATTTTGGTATTGTTCTGTCCGCTTACAGAAAGGCTTTTAAAATAAGTAAGCTCCTGCTGGTATTTTTTAATTAGCTGCGCCAGCAGTTGCCTTGCTTTGTCTTTTTCGCCCAACTCATAATAGGCCGATGCAAACGGCTCAAGCAATGTATAGTAGCCAAAATAGTCTATCGGCATTTTTGCCATGGCAAGGTCTACCACTTTTTTAGCCTTATCGTTTTTGCCCTCGTTTATAAGAGCCTCTACAAGGCGTGCAAGGTTAGTGCGGTAGGTAATGCTGTTTTTGCGTGTTTCCGGATCATGATAAATGTTAGGGCTTTCGCTGTTACCCCAGTCCCAGCTCATCACAATATTATACATTTTTTCAGTATCAATATGCCCCATATCCAATGGGCTGCCTTCTTCAGGTATCGGGGTTTTAAACGGAACCAGTTTGTAAACCAAACCGTCAAGCTGTAGGTAGTCTTTCATCCACAGATAGTCGTCGTCGCCAAAGCTGCCACCGGTAAAATAAATAGGTCGTTTCCAGTTGTTGTTATAAAACATATCCAGCATTATAAGACGGTTTTTATACAATGCATCGCCTTTAATATCTATGTCTATATAAGGAACAATAGAATCGTATTGCGCCGGGGCAACCACCTTGTTCTTAATAATTTCGTCTTTATTAATATTTACCCTTATTTTATTGGTTGGGTAGAAGTTTATAAAGTGACCGTTGTTAAGCTCTCGTTTAAAACGCTGATCGTCTGATTTTATAAATTTAAGATAATCGGCAATGTTCCAGCGTGCTTCTGTATTCTGTATAAACAGCATATAATCGCGTGTGCCCGGCTGATATTGCTCGTGCGTAAAGCTAATAGGCATAGGGTCGCTGTCATAAGCTTTGGCTTTCATTTGGTCTATGTACCAGTCAGTCATAAGCAGGCTGGTGTTTACAATGCGCACATCAGTACGGTAGCCCTCAATTTCCTGAGCATACCACAGTGGGAAGGTGTCGTTGTCGCCAATAGTGAACAGTATGGCATTTTTATCGCACGACGAAAGATATGCCTTAGCCATGGCCAGTGCCGTATATTTACCCGCACGGCTGTGGTCGTCCCAGTTTTGAGAAGCCATAAGCACAGGGGCGGCAAGCAATGTTACTGCAATAACTACAGGAGCTGCAATTTTTGCCTGAAGGTATTTTTTAGCCCCATCATAAATGGCATAGGCACCAAAGCCTATCCAGATGGCAAACACATAGAACGAACCCACAAGGGCATAATCGCGCTCGCGTGGCTCAAAAGGCCTTTCGTTAAGGTATATTTTAAGTGCTAAACCTGTAAATAAAAACAGGGATAACAGCACATAAAAACTTTTAGGATCTTTTTTAGCATGGAAAAGAAATCCTACAACCCCCAGTATAAACGGCAGGAAGTAATACAGGTTTCTGCCTTTGTTGTTGCGTTGGTCGTCAGACAGGCTGCTTTGGTTGCCAAGCCTTATTTGGTCTATAGCGTTGATTCCGCTTAGCCAGTTGCCGTCCTGGTTGTCATATCGACCCTGAATATCGTTTTGGCGTCCGGCAAAATTCCACATAAGGTATCTGCCATACATGTATCCAAACTGATACTCTACCATAAACTGCATGTTGTCAAAAAACGATGGCTTGTCTATAATCAGGTATCGGCTGTATGAGCTCAGGAATTTATGATAGTCGTCATAATCCATCTGTCCGCCTTTAAACGCTCTTTTAAAGTCGTTTATAGTGCTTTGCACATTGTCGCGCGCCTCTGCCGATGCTCTGCCTAAGTCTTCGTCGCTCATGCGGTCTATTGGCAGTCCCATGCGTGCAAGGTCTTCGGTAAAATCGTAGTTCGGGTCTATTTTAAAGTCCAGCGGCTTAGTAAACCTCATGTAGTTGGCGGCATGGTCTGCACTCCACATGCGTGGCATAAAGCCTTTGTGGTTGTCGTCGGTATTTTGTTTGGCGTTCTTGTAATTGTTTACAATAATATATTTGCCTGTCTTAAAATCCCTTTGGTAGTTTGGTTTCTCATCTTCATAAGGGTTTTCGGCGTCAAGTCCACTATAAGTATCACTGTACATAGGGCCATAAAACAGCTTTTGTTCGCCATACTGCTCACGGTTGTAATAGGCCAGCACCTCGGCAGCATCGCTTGGGCGGTTTTCGTTTATAACCACGTTGGCATTAGCACGAATGGGCAGCATTAGCCATGTAGAGAAACCTATAAGTATAAACAGTGTTACCAGCAATATAGTGTTGTAGAGCGGAAGCTCTTTTTTGCGCGTATAGTTAAGCCCAAAATAAAAGAATGCTACTATGGCAACAAACACGAATATGGTGCCCGAGTTAAACGGAAGCCCAAGGCTGTTTACCATAAAAATTTCGGTAATTCTAAAAAGAGCCATTGTGTAAGGTAGTAGTAACTTAAAGATAAACAGTAGTATGGCTACAATTACAATGTTGGCAATTATAAAGTTTTTAACCGTTACGGTTTTGTAATTTTTAAAGAAGTAAATAAAGCCTATAGACGGCAATGCAAGGAGTGCCATAAAGTGCACCCCGAAAGATAAACCAATTATAAGCGATATTATGAGCAGCCATTTGTTGCCGCGCGGGGTGTGCATTTCCTGCTCCCAACGCAGGCCAAGCCATAATAACAGGGCTATAAACAACGATGCCATGGCATATACCTCGGCCTCTACGGCATTGAACCAGAAACTGTCTGAAAAAGTATAGGCCAATGCACCTACTGCCGATGTTCCTAAAATGGCAATGGCGTTGTTGGTGTTAACTTCAGAGAATTTTGCGACAACATTTTTTAAAACAATGGTGCTGCTCCAAAACATGAACAATATTGTAAATGCACTCGAGAAAACCGACAGCATGTTTACCATCAGCGCAACCTTATCGGCACTTGGGGCAAATATAGCAAAGAACGCTCCCATCATCTGGAAAAGCGGTGCTCCCGGCGGGTGGCCAACTTCCAGTTTTGCAGCGGTGGCAATGTACTCGCCACAGTCCCAAAAGCTAAGGGTAGGTTCTACAGTAAGCGAGTAAACAAGGAGCGCAATGGCAAAAACGGCCCATCCGAGAATGGTATTCCATTTTTTGTAATTGAATGTTATCATGTAATATGAGTTATTCCCTAATTTAATTGATATGCAAAGAAACTGTTTTTTTGCCAAAGGAAAAATTTGTGCGGTCTAATTTGAAGATTAATTGATTTGATCGTCAAATGTCGCTATGTTTTATCGGGCTAATTTTAAAGCCTTATTGTAGGTTTCTTCTGTGTTGGAGGTAAGATATCGGGGTATAAAATCTTCACGGGGAGTGCCGTTTACATGATACATTCTTTCTGTAGGTATCTGGTAGCCAATGTTTGTGTTTTTTGTTCTGAAACTATATACCGCACCAATAAGTCCGGCCATTTTTGTTCCCGTGATTTTAGCCCTTTTCATAGCATCGAAACCAATAACAATACCTTCTCCCATACTGCCTGTCCAATGGCCTGCCATTATAACAACTTTATTTTTGTACACTGTTTTTCGGGGAGTTACATATTCTATCCACGAGCGTGTGGTATTATATTGCTTTTCGTCAAGCACATGTTTTTGGTAAGGAAGCTCTTTGGTAATAAACCTGCCCATAATGCCTCTTGCAACTGTTGTATTGCCGCCGCTGGGTGTTTCTGTAAGATCTAATATCAGGCTTTTGGTGTTTAGAAGTTTGTCGAGCACATCGTCAAATTCTTTAATTAGTTCATTATTGCCTAACGAATTGTTTATTTTAATGTACCCTATGTTTCCTTCAAGTATCCGGAATTCGATATTGGAGTGCATTATGTTGTTAATAGAATATTCGTCAGGGCGATACACTTTTTCTGCCCCGTTTTCCAATATACTTATTTCTCTTTGCCTGTCATGAGTTCCGGCTAAAAGCATGTTAAGGGCATATAAATCCATAGCCTCATTGTAGCTCCCGGTATATTTAGGGTAAAATGATTGTAACTGCCCTTCAATGGACATGCCATTAAATTTAATTACCTGCATGCCGGGTTTTAATCCGCTTGCTTCGGCTTTGCTGTTTTTACGTATATCTGTAATGATAAAACGGCCTTCTTTTTTTTCGGCGAAAATATCCTGTCCACTGGGAATAATATTGTTAGATGTACTTAAATTATTTTGAAGCGATACATGCCCATTGTGCAGCTCATAGGTCATAGCTTCCAGTAACATGATTAAATCTTGGGTGCTTTTTAAAGTTTTTGCCCGGGGCTGGTATATTTCTTTAACCTTATTCCAGTCTATTCCCTGCTGTTCAAAATAGGCATAATTGTCATTAAAATCGTTCCAGAATTCTAAAAAGTCCTGCTCATATATACTTTGTGCAGCCAATGGTTTGGCGTAGAACAGTATGATCAATAAAACAATATTGCAGATCTTTTTGTAAATCATGGGTTTTTCTTACAAATATAAATATCATTCCTAAAACAAATGATTATATCTAAAACATTACTCGTTCTCCCTGCCAAAGCGGGCAAACCATCCGTTGCATTTATTAAATTGTACTTTAGCATTGTTGTAAAACTCAAAGTCGTTGTTTTCCTGCATTACTATTAGCAGGCTGCGGTAACGTTCTATATTGGCAATAATATCTGAATGGTTAATGTTTTGGCTTTGTGCCGACTGCGATTTGTAATAGGTTAGCGTTTCGATATATTTTTTCGAGAGCTTTGTAAGCAATTCGCGGGCAGCCTTTTTATCTCCCACCTGATACAAACCACCTGCAAATGGCTCAGATATGGTATAAAAACCAAATTCGTCTATAGGCATTTTAGCAAGTGCAAGGTCTATAATTTTACGTGCTTTTTGGTTTTTGCCTTCCAGTATAAGCGCATTCATAAGGCGTGCCAGCGTGGTGCGGTAGGATATGCTGTATCTTCTTGTTTCAGGATCATGATAAATATCGCCGCCGCTGTTGCCCCAGTCCCAGCTCATTACGGTTTTATAAAGGCTTTCGGTGTCAATATACCCCATGTCAAGCTGCGAACCGTCATCCGGAATGGCAGTTTTTACAGGAACCAGCTTTAAGGCAAGGCCGCTAACCTGCAGGTAGTCTGTCATCCAGGCATACTCTTCTTTATCAAAAGTTCCGCCCGAAAAATATACAGGACGCTCCCAGTTATTATTGTTTATAATGTCGAGCATTATAAGGTTGCCTTTGTATATGGCACTTTTTGGCAGGTCTACCTCTATGTAAGGCACAATAGAATCATATCGTTGAGGCGAAACCACCTTGTTTTTAATTATGGTGTTTCGGTCTACCTTCATTTTTATCTTATTTGTAGGATACACATTTACCACCTGCCCACTACGCAGTTCTGCCTGTGTGCGTGGGTCGTCGCTTTTTACAAAGCTCATAAACTCGTTTATGTCTATACGTTCGTCGGTGCCGGGGCTGTACAAAATATAATCGCGTGTGCCGTCTACATATTGCTTGTGGGAGAATGATATGGGCAGCGGTGCCGACTCATAAGAGCGTAGCTTTAACTGGTCTATATACCAGTCGGTAGGCATAAGGGTAGAACATACAATGCGAACATCGGTTCGGTAGCCCTCAATTTCCTGTGCATACCATAGCGGAAATGTGTCATTGTCGCCAATAGTAAACAGTATGGCATTGGGTTCGCACGAGTCAAGATAGGCTTTTGCCAATGCTATGGCTGTAAAACGCTGAGAGCGGTCGTGGTCGTTCCAGTTTTCTTTAGCCATAAGTACAGGGGCAGCCAGTAAACAGGCAACCAAAACAGCAGGAACGGCTATTTTAGGCTGAATGTATTTTTTAATCCAGTCATATATGCCATATACGCCAAAGGCTATCCACATGGCAAAAACATAGAATGAGCCTACAAGGGCATAATCGCGCTCGCGCACCTCGAACGGACTTTCGTTAAGGAAAATTTTAAGTGCAATCCCGGTAAACAGGAACAGTACCAGCAGTACATAAAAACTTTTAAGGTCTTTTTTTGCATGATATACCATACCTGCAACAGCAAGTAAAAATGGCAGGAAATAATATACGTTTCGCCCTTTGTTGTTTTTCATATCGCTACTAAGGTGCTGCTGAGACCCCAGCCTCATTTCATCCAAAAACGTAATGCCGCTAAGCCAGTTGCCGTTCATGTTGTCATACTTGCCCTGTTCGTCGCTTTGGCGGCCTGTAAAGTTCCACATAAGGTAACGCCAGTACATGTAGCCAAACTGATATTCGAACATAAAGCTCATGTTTTGTCCAAAGGTTGGTTTTTCTACTATCAGGTAGTCTTTATACTCATCTAAAAAACGATGATATTCGGTAGTGCCAATTTCGCCCCTTGCATAAGACGTTTTAAAGTTGGCCACAATTTGCTCTAACTGCCCACGGGCTTTTGCCAGTGCAAGGCCTGCCTGCTCTTCGGTAAGGGAGTTTAAGTCTATGCCATAGCCGGCAAGATCGTTGCTAAAATCATACTCGGGGTTTATCCTGAATTTTGGCACACCCACAAAGTTCATATAATTGGCGGCCTTTTTTTCGTTGCCCATTCTTGGCAAAAATCCGTTGTGGTTCTCATCAGGGTTTTGCCTTGCGTTTTTGTATTTGTTTACAATTTCATATTTGCCTGTGGCAAGGTTGCGCTCATAATTGGGTTTGGCATCTTTAAAAGGGTTTTGTGCATCCAGCCCGGCATAGGTTTGGGTGTACATGGGGCCATAAAATGTTTTTTGCTCGCCATACTGCTCGCGGTTGTAGTAAGCCAGTACCTCGGCAGCATCGCTTGGGCGGTTTTCGTTTATAACCACGTTGGCATTGGCGCGAATGGGCAGCATTAGCCATGTGCTAAAGCCTATAAATAAAAACAATATGCACAGCAGGGCAGTGTTGTATAAAGGGAGATTCTTTTTTTGCGTATATCTAAGCCCAAAGTAAAACAGTGCGGCTATGGCTACAAAAACAAACACGGTGCCCGAGTTAAACGGCAGCCCAAGGCTGTTTACCATAAAGATCTCTGTTTTGCCAAATATGGCCAGCGTGTAAGGCAGCAGGAAGCCAAATACAAAAAACAGTACCAGTACCATTACAATATTGGCAATTATAAAGTTTTTAACCGTAACGGTTTTATAATTCTTAAAAAAGTAAATAAGCACTATAGAAGGGATGGTTAACAGTGCCATAAAGTGCACCCCAAACGAAAGCCCCGTTAACAGAGATATGAGTAACAGCCAGCGATTGCCGCGTGGTGTGTGCATGTCTTCTCCCCAGCGCAGTCCTGCCCAAAGCAGCAGGGCTATAAATAACGACGCCATGGCATATACTTCGGCTTCTGTGGCGTTAAACCAAAAGCTGTCGCTAAACAAAAATGCCAGCGATGCCACTGCCGACGCCCCTAAAACCATAAACCCGTTTTGGGTGCTAAGTTCTGCCTTTGCAGTAACTACGTTTTTAAGCACAATGGTAACCGACCAAAACATGAACAGTATGGTTAGCGCACTCGAACACACCGAAAGCATATTGACCATTAAGGCCACCTTTGCTGCACTTGTAGCAAAAAGCGCAAACACGGCACCTGCCATTTGAAACAGCGGTGCCCCCGGCGGATGCCCTACCTGAAGCTTTGCCGAAGTAGAAATATATTCGCCACAATCCCAAAAACTGAGCGATGGTTCTACCGTTAGGGTATAAACGATAAAGGCAATGCAAAAAAGAAGCCATCCGGCCAGGTTGTTGTATTTTTTAAAGGTGGTGTTATTCATAATTGGTTATAAAGGTTTTAAGCCGCTGCAAAGAAAACAGATTAAATGTTTACAATAACGGCGAAATAATTTTTTTAATATTTTTTAGTGTAAAGTTTGCTTTAATAAAAATATGTGCTACATTTGCACCCGCAATGAGCAAGTATGGTCTATGGTGTAATGGTAACACTACTGATTTTGGTTCAGTCATTCTAGGTTCGAGTCCTAGTAGACCAACAGGAAACCTCCCAAATACGGGAGGTTTTTTTGTTTTTAGGCTATTGGTGTTAATTGTTTGCATCTTAAATAATTACGGCAAAGAGGCTTTTAAAAACCCACTCCGGCATCCAAAAATAATGTAAGTTTTTGGGGTGTAACTATACAGGCAGGGTTATTAACCCAGCGTTAACTTAGGCGGCATGGTAGTTTAAATGTGGTTATAATGTCAATTCTTTATAACTTTACTGCATCTATGTATGATGTTTTTCAAAAATACCTTGACAACAACGCAACGCTGACACCATTTGAGTGCGAGCGAATAAGGTCTTTTGCAATTACCAAAAAACTACGAAAAAAGCAGTACCTGCTACAGGAAGGCGATGTATGGAAGTATGACGCATTTATTACAAAGGGGTGCCTGCGCACGTACTCTGTAGATGATAAGGGCAGCGAACATGTTATTAGTTTTAGTATGGAAAATTGGTGGACAGGCGACAGGGAGAGCCTGCTTTCACAGCAACCTTCCCGATTTAATATTGATGCCATAGAAGATTGCGAACTGGTACTTTTTACTCATGAAAATTTTGAAATGCTGTGCAGGGAGATACCGGCTTTTAATAACATGATACATACTATTTTGCAACGAAGCTTTATTGCTGCCCAAAACCGCATACAGGCATCGTTAAGCCTTACAGCCGAAGAAAAATACCTGAATTTTGTAAACAAATATCCGGGCTTTGCCATGCGCATACCTCAAGCCATGATAGCTTCCTATCTTGGTATGACCCCCGAAACCCTTAGCAGGATTAGAAGGCAAACGGCTAATAAATAGTTTGTTACGGGCAGGAGCACTAGGCTCCTTTTTTTATGCCCTTTCGAGATTATTGATCTACATCAAGTTTTTACTTATTTCTAATCAATGTGCAGCTTTTGCCATTGCCGCAACTTTGTAATGTTCAAAAGAAACATTATAAACAATAAAAAAATAGAAATCATGTCAAAAACAATTTTCATTACAGGTACCAGTACCGGATTTGGTAAACTTACTGCTTTAACATTAGCTAATGCGGGCCATTCAGTAATTGCAGGTATGCGAAATACAACCGGTAAAAATGCTGCTGTAGCTCAGGAGCTTTCAAATATAGCAAACATAGAGGTAGTTGATGTAGATATTACCAACGATGCGTCTGTAGCAGTAGCGATTAATAGCGTAATTGAAAAATACGGCAAAATAGATGTGCTTGTAAATAATGCCGCAGTAAGTGGTTTCGGGCTGCTGGAAGGCTATTCTCTGCAACAGTTTGGCAATATGTTCGACGTAAATGTATATGGCGTATTGCGCACCTATAATGCAGTACTTCCTTTTATGCGAAAAGAAAAAAATGGACTGATAATTAATATTACCACAGGTGCCAGTGGGCATACACTGCCTTTTATGATTCCTTACATATCATCTAAACTGGTAGTGGAGAGTATTACAGAAGGTATGCAGGACGAACTTAGCGCTTATGGCATTGAGAACGTAAGCATCCAGCCGGGAGTATATCCTACAGAGATGAACAATGGCTCTAAAGCAGGTATAAATGCCGATAAGCAGGATATAATTGAAAGCTATGGAGACGATGCCCAAAACAGGTTTAATGCACTTGGTGCTGCGCTGTTTGGAAAAATGGCACAGTTTGATATGGATCCGCAAACCATAGCCAATGGCATTCTTGAACTTGTAAATATGAAAAAAGGAGAGCGTCCGCTTCGTCTTCCGTTAGATGCTATTGCACAGGGTACCGATAAGGAGTTTATAGAAGCACGCGCCCAGATCAAGAAAAAATGGCTTGCCGCTTACAGCAACTAATTAAAGCTACACTTACATATAATTATACACTGCTTAAACAAGATAATCATGAAAACGAATATAAAATCAAATCAAAAAATACAGGCATCGGCTATTGCCCTGATGAATTTAGTATTGTTCTTTTCCAATTCCGAAAATATTTCAGCCCAAAACACTTCCGGTATTATTGGTGTAGACCACGTAGGAATAAATGTGCCCGATTTTAAAACTGCAATGCCATTTTTTACAGAGGTTCTTGGATTTGTACCTGTAACCCAGTTAGGCCCAATTCCGCTTGATGCAGCCTGGAAAGAACAAAACAGGATCAATGCCAACACGGGGGCGCTTACAATTAAAATGATAAACGCAGGCACAGGGGCAAGCATAGAAATATTTGAATATGCCAATAACAAAGGAAGCCTTACGAACCCTAATACAGATGATATTGGCGCATCCCACATTGCTTTTTATACTGCAGATATCAACGCGTCTGTAAAATATCTTAAAAGTAAAGGTGTAAAGGTTTTAGGAGAACCTTTTACTACACCTTCAGGAGATACGGCAGGAGAGTCGTGGGTGTATTTTGAAACGCCATGGGGCTCTAAAATGGAACTGGTTTCATATCCCAATGGTAAAGGATATCAAAAGGGCAATCCTAAAACAATATTATGGTCGCCTAAAGATGAGGTTGCTAAATCGAAACCGAATGTTACTGATACTGCTACATCCAAACTGCTGATTGAACATCATCTTGAAATATGGAACGAGAAAGATGCTGTAAAACGGGCAGCATTGATGGGTAGCACCTATGCCGCAAACATAGAAATGGTTGACCGCCACTTTATTGCAACGGGCAACGATGAAATTGCAGGGTTTGTAGCTAAGCTTCAGCATCAAAACCCCGACTTCAGGTTTACAGCAAAATCTGTAGAGGCGCATCATAACATTGTACGTCTGTACTGGCAATTTGGTTCTAAAACAAAACCCTCAACCGTTACCGGCATGGACTTATTTGTAATAGAAAATAATAAAGTACAAAAATTATATGTTTTTGTAGACGAAACAAAGTAAGCAGGTAAAAAGGCCATTTTAAAAATGTTAATGACCATAAGATGTTCCGCTTCCGCCATACAGAAATCTCTTCAAACCACTTGAAGAGATTTCTCTATTCTACTTCGTCAAACTTTTGAAACTGTCACTTTTGCGTTGTTTAAACACTACCCCTGCAATATCTTCTGCTTTTCGGTGTCAAACTCATCCTGGGTTAATATACCTGCATCCAAAAGCTCTTTAATATCCAGCAGGGCTTTCTTTTTATCGGCAACACCACCGTTGTTCGTTGCATTAGCAGATGGCTGTGCCTGGGGTTGCAGTGTGGCAGTATCGGCCGGGCTTTTGCTAACCAGCATTTGGGTAATTTCGTTAAAACCTTTTACGTTGCTGTAATCTATGGCCTTTTGTTCTTTAACGTTTACAGCTGCTGTATCGGCGCCGTTATCCAGCAGGTATTTCACAATATCTTTTTTGCCCCCTGCTGCGGCATAATGCAGTGCCGTGTTGCCGCTTTGATCCTGTGCGTTTATGGCTGCACCTTTTTCGGTCAATAACTTTACCATGCTCAAATGCCCGTTCTTGACCGCTGCATGCAGCAGGCTTTCGGCACCGTGCGCACCGGAGTTTAGGTTAAAATTACCATCGGCAGCAAGATCGTTGGCCGTAAGCACCCAGTCAAGATAAGAGTCCATGTTGTTATCGTTGCCTGCAAGCGGTTTGGCATAATTTACGGCTATGCCGTTCTCTAAAAACAGGTTTACAATTTCTTTTTGGTTGTTATTTACAGCAAACCAAATTGGCGAAAGCCCTGTGTTAGATGCTGCCTTGGCATTGGCACCGTTTTGCAGCAGGTGCTTTATTATCATGTTGTTGTTTTGATAGCACGCTAAAAGCAGCGGGCTTTCGCCGCGCTGGTTCATGTGGTTTACATCGGCACCTTTTTCGGTCAGTGCCTGCACAGCCTGCAGGTTTTTAGACTGTACTGCAAAAAGCAGTGCTGTGTTGCCGTGTTTATCTGTAGCATTAAGGTTTGCTTCGGCATCGGCCAGTTTGCTAATAACATCCCTAAAGCCACAATAGGCAGCAAGCATTAATGGCGTTTGCGACTCTTTGTTTTCTGCATTGGCGTCGAGGCCGTTGTCAAGCAGTTTTGCAAGCACGTCTGCCTGGCCAAGGTTTGCCGTAAGGTGCACCAGGCTGTTGCCTTTGTGGTCGTTTATTGCGGTGTTGGCACCCTGTTCTATCAGGTAGAGTGCCACCTGCTTTTGTTTTTGCAGGCAGGCAAAATACAACGGGGTTTCTCCGGCATGGTCTTCATAGTCTATATCGGCACCTTTTTCTATAAGGCCTTTTACTATATCAAGATAACCATTGTGGGCGGCATAGTGCAGGGCGGTGCGGCCCTGCTCGTCTGTATAGGCAACGTCTACTTCGTTGTTCTTTAGCAATATTTCGGCAATTTTCCTTTTACCCGACTCGCAGGCTATAATAAATGATATCGACATAGTTTGCAGGGATTATCGGCTGTGTTGCAGTAAAAGTTCAACTGTTTTAGATTTGAGGTTGTCGGCAGATGCAAGCATCATTGGCGTTTGCTCCTGTGCGTTTACGGCGTTGGCATCGGCTCCAGCCTCTATGAGCAGTTTGGTTTTTTTGTAGGTATCGCGCGCGGCATTCTGGTCGTAGTTTACATTATAGGCGCACACCTTGTGCAGCAATGTGTTGCCTTGGTCGTCTGTGTGTGCAACATCTAAATCGGTGGACTTAAAAACAGTTTCGAAAACCTCAAAAGGTTTTTCGGCCAATATGTCAAAAGCCGTTTTTTCTACACTATAATGTGTTGAGGTCTGGAAAAGATCGGCACCATCGGCAATCATTGCTTTCAAGAGGTCGTTTGCTGTGGTTGACGGACTGTTGGTGCGCTTTAAGAATTCAAAAAAGAAAGCCACGCCATCTTTGGTCTTTTTGTCAAAATCAGGAGCTTCATAGCCTTTTAAAAGTTCATAAAACGGCAGGCTGAGCAAATTTACAACTGCCAGATAATAGGGGGTTTCGCCCTGTTTGTTCTGCTCGTTAGTGCTGGCTCCGTTTTGCAGCAATACTTCGGCAAGTTTTATCTGGTTGCGCGATATTGCAGCCATAAGCGGGGTTTCTCCCACAATGTTTCGGGCATTAACATCGACACCGTTGTCTATAAGTATTTGTGCATATTGCGATACGAGTGCGGCATCAGGATTATAATTATTGGCTACCTGATGCAGGTAGGTGTTCTCGGCATTGTTAACAGTGTTTATATCGGCACCGCCATCTATTACAGCTTTTAAAATTAACGGTTTGGCCTTTTGGTCTATGGCAAGCCCCAACAGGGTTTTGTTGCTCACTGCATCGTTAATGCTGCTAAGCCTGGGCATCAGGTTGTTTATAAAGGCAACCGACTCTTCGTCTTCTTCCAGTATCCTGAAAGCGGCATCAAAAAAAGTCCTTTCAAGAGTGTCATATTCATAAATATCGGTTTCTATGAGACCCTTGTCAATAAAAAGGTCTATAATATCAAAAGCTTTGGTTCGCAGTAAAATGTCAAATAGTGCTACATTTTTAAAACTGTCCAGATTATCAGGAATGTTCTCTTCAGATTTTAAAAGCTGGCGGGCATCGTCTATTTTTTGCCTTTGCAGTGCTTCTATCAGTTCGGCCTGGTTTGACATACAAATGTTTTTTACGTGGTTGTGTATATTTTTTATGGCAGTTTTGCGTGCCAACCAAATTTAAAAAACACAAAAGCAATGCCCCTGTTAATAAACATTTCTTTAACTTTAATTTAGTGTCTAAGGCTAACAGTCTGATGATGAAAAAAACCGTCAGGACTTATTTATAGTCTGACGGTTTAAGTTAAAATGCTTGAAGCTACTATTTAAAAATAATTAGCCTTTATATCTTTTAAAAGCCCAATTTCGACAGGTTGCCACCCTAACGTGTTTTGTGTTTTTGTACTTGTAGCCAGGCAGTCCATAGCGGCAAAATGTAAAAACCAGCTAAAATGCTTTTCGGCTTCTTCTCCGCTAACAGCTTTTACAGGCAGGCCTAAACCTGCGCCAATGCTTTGGGCTATCTCTTTAAAAGCAATGCCCTCTTCTGCCACGGCATGAAATACCTTTTGGATGGGTTGTTTTTCTATAATAAGGCGGTAAATTTTGGCAGCGTCGAGCCTGTGCACTGCCGGCCAGTGGTTTTGTCCGTTGCCAATATAGGCAGATGCACCACGCTCTTTAGCCATTGCGGCAATCATGGGTACAAAACCATGGTCTCCGCGGTCATGAACGGTGGGCGGAAGGCGCACTACATAGGCGTTAGTACCCATTGCAGTGGCGGTTGCGGCAGCTTCTTCGCTGGCAGCGCGGGGCACAACTTCAGAACCTGACTGTAATGCATCGTCTTCGTTAACAGCGCGATCGTAGCGTAGCAGCCCAATGCCCGATGTTATTACCAAAGGTTTACCTGTGCCTGCCAATGCCTCTCCAAAAGCATGTATAATAAGGCGGTCGGCCTCGCAATTGGCTTTGTATTGCGAAAAATCGTGGTTAAAAGCAGTGTGTATAACGGCATCGCAGGCAGTAGCGCATTGTTTTATAAGTTCAATGTTATTTACATCGCCCGGTTGAACATCGGCTCCTGCATCTTTTAATTTTTGAACGGCACCTTCAGACCTTACCAGTCCAAGCACACTGTGCCCGGCTGCCAAAAGATCGTTTACAACGGCAGAGCCTACAAAACCCGAAGCTCCTGTAACAAATACTCTCATAGTTTATGGTTTTAAATTACAGCAAAGTAACGGCAGGAGCGTTTTTAAAACAGAGTCATTTGACCATGATTTACTTTTATCGGTGCAATTGGGCGTGACGGATGCGGGTAAGTGTTTTTAGTGATATTCCCATGTAAGACGCTATCATGTGCAGGGGCAGGCGCGATAGAAGCCCCGGATAATTGCGCATAAAATCGTCATATTTTTCTTCAGGGGTGGCACTAATGGCTGTAAGTATGCGTTGGCGGCTGTTGTATATATTGCGTGAAATGAGCTGTTGAGCCAAATTTTTAAGTTCGGGCATTTCAGCCAGCAGGCTGTTAAAGTCGTTTTTGCGCCAAAGCATTACCTCTGTAGGTTCTGTTGCTGCAATGTTTATGGCCGATGGGGTTTCCTTATCAAAACTCTCAACATCGAGCGTCCATGTATGCTCGGGCGAAAAGTGCAATATGTGTTCGTTACCGTTTGTTCCGGTAGTAAAAGTGCGCAGCAGGCCGTTTACGATAAATATTTTATGGCGGCAAACCTCTCCTGCCTGCAGCAGTAACTCATTGCGTCGCAATGTGCGCGTTTTGGCAATGGCCGCGAGGGCGTTTATATCGGTATCCGGAATGCCGTGCTCTTTAAAATATGCTGTAAATGTGCTTTGCATTGCATAAAGGTATGAAATAGAAAATGGTTAAGCCATCCAAAAATTATCGGTCAAATAAAATACCGTGTCAATAAAATACAGCATCTTATTTTGTGTCAGTACATTTTCGTCGTGTAAATCTTCAAGTATAATTCCCAACTCGTGATTTATGTAATCATTATTGCGATTATTCTCAAAACCATTTTGAAGCATAAAAGACTTTACCTGTTCAAGATCTGTTTTTTCGGTACTGTATACATAAGTTTGCTGTACCACTGCATAAAGAGTATCATTATCTGTTGTAAAGCCTAATAAATTATAAGCAGTATCGGTAAAGAAGAAGTTGTGCAGCAGTAAATTATAAAAATAATCCTGCCAGCAATTGTAATAAATCGAATCGTTTAATTTGAAAACCCGATTAAAACCTTCAAGATAAACTTTTTGTTCTGCGCCTTCACTAATGTACTGCGAAAAATCGATACTGTCTATCCAGAGACCATTAGCTGTAATATAATCCTTTAATCTCTGTTCTTCTTGTTCTTTGAAGTGCTTTGACTCTTCAGTTCTTCGGCCTGGCGCCGTGCCATTGTTAAGGTAACGGGCAATTGCTTGGATAGTTGCTCCAAACCTAACTTCGACCGCTCCTGAAAGGACATTGTAGACTTCATGCTTTAACTGGTTTTGCATTTACAAATATAACAATTTAAAAGATTTCTACCTTAAATCGCTCAAATCGCTCCCTGCTTCAAGCTCTACAGGCTCTTTGCCCTGGCGGAACAACCGCGCCTGTAAACTGCCTTTTAAAATAACGGTGTTGCCGTTTACTTCAAGCCAGCTTCCTTCGCGCAGGCCAAGCACCGGAGGGGTGTTAAAGGCGTGAAATTCTTTAATACGGGTCTCTCTGGTTTCGCCCATGTGCTGCGAGTCGGGTTGCGGGTCGAGGTAGTGCGGGTTGAGGTTAAAATTTATTGCCCCAAGGGTTTTAAAGCTTGGCGGATATACTATAGGCATATCGTTGGTGGTTTGCATGGTCAGGCCGCAAATATTGCTGCCTGCGCTGGTGCCCAAATAGGGTGTTCCGGTTTTAATGGCTTGCTCTAACGCAGCCATGACACCATTTTTATAAAGCTGGGTTACGAGCAAAAAAGTATTGCCACCCCCGGTAAACACGGCTTGTGCGTCGGTTAACGCCTGCGTGGGGTGTTCAAACTCGTGCAAACCTTTTACACTAATGCCTAATTTTGCAAAGTATGCAACAACACGCTCTGTGTATGCCTCGTGGCTAATGCCGCCCGGGCGGGCATAGGGAATAAATACCAGCGATGTGCAACCTTTAAAATGCTCCTGCAATGCAGGGGTTAAATAATCAAGGTAGTCGCCGCCATGCAGGGTAGAGGTGCTTGCAATAATTAGTTTTTTCATTCGTTTAAATAAGTGTAAGAAAAGGTAAAGTTACAAAGATTTTTATGCGGCGGTAATAAATCGGAGGCTTCATCGCTCTTGCAAAGTATCAATTTCAAAAAAAGGTTTGTTTTGAAAAATAGTATAATACTCTTTATAGCATTGGTTAGTGTTTCGTTATTTGCCCAGGAGCGCAAGCCCCTGAACGGCAAAGTAACCTCTGATTTTGATACCTTAGAGGGCATTTATGTTATTAATAAGTCGTCAGAAAAATCGGTTACCACCACGCGTGGCGGATATTTTACCATAAATGCGGCAGTAAACGACACCCTTATTTTTAGCGCGCTGCAATTTGAGGCAAAAGATGTAGTGGTTAAAGAAGCCGATTTTTTAAACAACCTTTTCTTTGTTCAGCTCGATGTGCTCAATCATGAGCTTAACGAGCTGGTTATTATAGACTACAGCCACATAAATTCAGAATCGCTTGGGCTTGTGCCTGCAAATCAGGAACGTTTCAGCCCGCAGGAGCGCAGGCTGGCAACAGCTTCTGGGAGCAGGATGAACCCGTTGGGCTTAGACCCGCTTATCAATGCTTTTTCAGGTCGCACAGGCATCCTGATGAACGCTGCCGATACTGAAAAAAAAGAGAACCTGATGGAAAAAATAAACTACATTTATACAGAAGATGAGCTGGTAAACAAGTTTAAAATTCCGCTGGACTACGTGCAGGGCTTTATATTTTATATTGTAGAGAATAAATATTTTGCCAACGCAATAAAAGACAAAAACGAAAACATGGCGAGGTTTTTACTGGCAGGCCTTGCCGAAAAATATATTGCGCTTTTAAAAGAGTAACCTATTTTTATATGCTAAAACTAACTGCTTTGCTGTTATTGGTTTGTACTACTGCTTTTTGTCAGGAACGAAAACCATTATATGGCAAAGTAGAGGCTAATAAAATGGGACTCACGGCTGTTTTTGTTATTAACAAGGCTACAGGAGCCGAAGTTAAAACCGACAGTAGCGGAAATTTCACTCTTAACGTTTCTCCCGGAGATGTTATTGTTGCTTATAGCGCCAGGACTACTGTGCGCGAATTTGCCGTTAGCGAGGCTTCATTTACAGAAAATCCGTATGTGATCGAAGTTGAAATGAGTGCCGAAGAGCTTGAAGAGGTTATAGTAGATGCTTCTGTTACAAGCCAAAAGCTGGGCATAGTACCTGCAAATCAAAAGCAATTTACTCAGGCCGAAAGGCATTTATATACCACAGGCGATTTTAAACCTATTATGCTTTTGGGCTTATTAGCCGGTTCTATGCCATTGGACCCGGTTATAAATGCTATAAACGGCCGTACAAAAGCTATGAAAAAGCTGGTAGAATTAGAGAAGCGTGAACAATTACTCGAAAAATTGCACAATATTTGTACGGTTACAGAAATTACCGATAATCTTAAAATTCCGGACGAGCACGTTGAGGGTTTTCTTTATTTTGTAACAGAAGATAAAGAGGTACAGTCTTTGCTTGCCAATAAGAGCGAAAGTCTTGCCAAGTTTAAGATTACAGGGCTTGCTCAAAACTATTTAGACCGTATTAACCATGAATAAACTGCTTGCCATACTACTGCTGTTTTGCACTGCGGCCTTTTGCCAGGAGCGCAAACCGCTACAGGGACTTGTAATTGCAGGCGGCGCACCCATACAAAACGTGTTTGTTATAAATAAAGCTACCGGCACAGAGGTTAAAACCAACAACACCGGCAATTTTAGCATTGATGTTAAAGAGGGCGACAGGCTTGCGGTGTATAATGCCAATATAGATGCACGCGAATTTGTAATTAACGCACAATCATTTAAAGAGGTGCCTTATGTGCTGGAAGTAAACCCAAAATCGACCGAGCTTAATGAAGTGGTGGTACAGGGAACTACAGTTACATCAGAATCGTTGGGAATAGTGCCTAAAGACCAAAAGCGTTTTACTGTTGCCGAGCGCAGGGAGTTTACGGCCAACGATGGTATAGATGCCCTTTTCAATAAAATATCGGGACGTTCTAAAATGCTTAAAAAAGCTACGGAAACCGAAAAGAAAGAAACGGTTATTGAGAACCTGAACGGATTGTACACCGACCCCGAGATTACAGAGCAGTTTGAAATTCCTGCGGAAAAAGTGAGAGACTTTATTTTTTATGCTGCCGAAGACGAAAAACTTACTGCTGCGGTTAAAGATAACAATACATCGCTTATAAAACTGTTACTTATAGACTTAGCTAAGAACTATCTTGTGGCAATTAAAGAATAAAAATGAAACACCTCTTGTATATACTTCTGTTTATAAGCCTGCCTTTAGTTGGCCAGGTAAGGCAGCCGTTGCAGGGCAAGATCGTTTCGGGCGAGAGTGTGGTGGCAGGCGTGTTTGTAATTAACAAGGCCACAGGCGCGGAAGTAAAGACGGACAATGCCGGGCTTTTTTGCCTTGATGCCCGTGTGGGCGACAGGCTTGCGGTGTACAGCCCCAATATAGCAGCACGGGAATTTGCGGTTAATGATTTTTCGTTTAAAGAAGCTCCCTATACAATGGAAGTTACCTTAAACGGTTACGAACTTAAAGAGGTTGTTATTAATGAGGTTACCTCAGAAAAATTAGGTATTGTGCCTAAAGGGCAAAAACAATATACCCCGGCCGAAAGGAGGCTTAAAACTGCCAGTGATTTTTCGCCTACAATAGGTGTGGGCACTATGGCAGGGGTATCTGTATCTGCAGATGCTATTATAAATGCCATTACCGGACGTACCAAAATGCTTAAAAAAGCACTGGCTACAGAACGCAAGGAATTTGACATGCAACGCATAGATAATATTTATACCGAAGAGCAAATAATATCTGACCTTAAAGTTCCTGCCGAATATGTAAACGGTTTTTTGTTCTATGCCGTAGAAGATGTTGAATTTTCCAAAGCCCTTAAAGCAAAAAACAATGAATTGGCTAAGCTTAAATTAATGGTGCTTGCCGAGAGATACAATAAACTTATTGCAGGACAATAGGAAGTTTTCTTTAAATTTTGGTCTCCATTGTCTCCATTATAAAGTTATTTAATCTCTGCACCTTTGCGTGAAATTTAAAACAGGCTTGTTGCTCATTAAGCACAGAAAAGATATGCACGGGCAAACTAAAATTAACACAATTTGCGTTACAATTTTAGTACCTTTATAAGGGTGCTGCACTTAAAGCACTAACCAGCTATGAAAACCGCCTTGCACATACTCGTTTTTATTTTTTTGCTTCCGCTGGCAGCCTACAGCCAGAAAAAAACCGAACCCAGAAAGCTACTGCACGCTAAGGTAATTGCCGATTCTATAGCAGTAGACAATCTTACCGTTAAAAACATAACGTCTAACATTAGTGCTGTTACCGATACTGACGGTTTGTTTACGCTTTATGCGCGCCCTACAGATACGCTTTATTTTTCTGGTATATCGTTCCGGTCGGCCTACCTGGTGGTTAGCGAACCCCATTTTTTGGAAGACAGATTGCTCATAAGGCTTAATGTTAATGTAACCGTGCTTGATGAGGTGGTTATTACACCCAATGTATTGTCTGGCGACCTTATTGCCGACAGCCGCAAAACAAAAACTAAGGCCATAGCATCTACTATGACCAATGTGGGCGAAGAGAAAGTATATAACGTACAGCGCAATAAGTATGATATGAACCAAAATGGTGCCCTGCCCACACAAATTACGGGTAGCCAGCTTACAGGTGTAAACTTTGTGCGTATTTATGAAACCTTCTTTAAAAAGAAACGCAGCGATAAAAAGCAGGACAGAGGCGAAATTTATTCGCTTACCACTTCTAAATCTTTTACAGAGGTTGTAAAAGAGCGGTTTACCTACCACTTTTTTACACAAACACTTAAGATACCTAAAGACGAAATTGGCTTGTTTTTGGTGTATTGTGATAAAGGTGCTGAAACCAATGCCCTGCTGGATCCTAAAAGAGATTTTGAGCTTACGGACTATCTTGTAGCCAAAGGCAGCGAATATTTGGCTCAGAAGAAGTAGTTTGAGCTAATTGTCTGTTCTGTAAATCTGTTTTGACGGCAATCTAAAAAACTGAAGAGTACACCATTTTTTAGCCTTACCGGAGTCTTAACTTTGCTATATCAAATTATAAAAATAATACAATATGGCACAATCTAAAATAGCCCTTATTACCGGTGGCAGCCGTGGGCTCGGAAAAAATATGGCAATTGCCATTGCTAAAAAAGGCCTTGACGTAATACTTACCTACAACAGTAAAAAAGAAGATGCCGATGCAGTAGTAGCTGAAATTGAAAGCCTTGGCCAAAAAGCCGCGGCATTACAATTAAGCGTTGACAACACGGATGGTTTTGATGCTTTTTTTGAACAGCTTTCGGCAACGCTGAGCCAAACCTTTGGTACAGATAAAATAGACTATCTGGTAAACAATGCGGGGGTAGGCATCCATGCGGCCTTTGCCGATACTACTATAAAGGATTTTGATGCACTGGTAAACATACATTTTAAAGCACCGTTTTTTATTACACAAAAGGCATTGCCTGTGCTTGCCAATGGCGGAGGAATTATAAACATATCATCGGGACTGGCGCGTTTTGCTACTCCGGGCTATGCTGCCTATGCTTCCATGAAGGGTGGCATGGAGGTTCTTACACGCTATCAGGCTAAAGAATTGGGCGCAAGGGGTATCAATGTAAATATTGTGGCTCCCGGTGCTATTGAGACCGATTTTGGCGGTGGCGTTGTGCGCGATAATGCCCAGCTTAATGCAGGTATAGCATCGCAAACGGCTCTTGGACGTGTTGGTTTGCCAGACGATATTGGTGGTGTGGTAGCTTTTTTATGTACCGATGATGCCAAATGGATAACCGCTCAGCGCATAGAAGTATCAGGAGGAATGTTCATTTAAAAAGGATAAAAAAACAATAAACGATCCGGAGTGGTGCAAACTATTCCGGATCGTTTATTGTTTTTCTCGCAAAGGCGCGAAGGCGCAAAGCTGTACCCCAATCTTCATTTGAATGAAGTGACTGAAAGGCGCAAAACTTAGCGACTTATCAGTCGCCCGGAGATGAAATGTCACTATACAGCTTTGCGCTTTCGCGCCTTTGCGTGACATTTTTAGCTTAAAGACTATTAATAATTAGGAGCCTAAATTATAGATGGCAATTACCTGCCATGCCGTGCCGTTGTGTTTAAACAGACATAAATGGTTAACCGCAAACTGTGCTGTATAGTGTTTATTACTGTAAATTGTCCAGGCTTTTTTAAACTGCTCATAGGAAAGATCTCTAAAAGCAATGGTTAGGTGAGGTGCAAAATGACGTTCATGATAATGGAGTGTGGTGTCCGGAAAGGAAAGTTCAAAAGCTGTAATAATTTCCTTTTGCAACTGCGTCAAATTATCGGTCAATAAAGGCTTTACATAGATTACAGGATTTTTGGGGTTGTCGAACGCACCAAAATTTTGAAGGTCAATGCTAAAAGGTTCAGTCTTAATATTCAGGTTGCCAAACCAGTCTAAAATTGTGCTGTGTTGTTTTGGTGCTGCCTCAAAAGGAGCTTTGAGCGTAATGTGCGGCACATTTTTTAAAGCAGCCCTGCTGTTGTAGTTGTTTTTAAAATCGTTACGAAAAGCATCAACTTCAGTGCAAACATCATCCGGAGGTATAATCGCTATAAAATAAAGGCTGTGCTGCATTGTGGCATTCTTTTTGTAAAAATAATAAACAGTATTGTAAATTTGTTGTTTATCTTAGTCGTGTCTTAAACTTATATCCTATGAAAAGCTTTTTATCTGCCTGTCTTTTTATTATCACTTTTGGCCTTAGTGCCCAAACCGTTTTAAAAGGAACTCTTAAAGATGCTGCATCGGGCGAAACGCTGCCTTTTGTAAACTTAGGCTTACTGAATAAGAATATTGGTACTGTGAGCGATGATAACGGTGTTTTTCATTTGGCAGTGCCAAAAATTAATGAAACCGATACAGTAAGGATATCTGCCATTGGCTATGCTACTAAAGATATACCTTTAGGACTAATGCAAAAACAACTTAAAGAAGACCCTGTGGTATTGATGCAGGAGGAGGCTACAGAGTTGGAAGAGCTTGTAATTACAAACGAAAATACAGAGCCTAAAGAAGACATTATGGGTAACCCTACGAGGTCGCAAAGCGGAAGTGTAGGTTTTACAAGCAACAAACTGGGTAACGAAATAGGTATGGTAATGATCGTGAGATATCCGCCAATGAAACTAAAAACCTTTACGGCATCGGTTACCTCCATTAAAAACCCTAAATTAAAAATGCGCCTTAACTTTTATAGTGTAAAAGACGGCGAACCGGATAAGCCTATCATTAACCAAAACATAATTGTTACACCACCAGCAAACAACACACTGCTTGAAGTAGATTTAACACCCTATAATATTGTTGTGGAAGAAAGCTTTTTTGTTAGCCTTGAATGGATAGAAAGCTCTACAAAAGCCGTTAAATTCTCTGCAGATTTTTCTGAAGGTACAACCCCAATGATGCTAAGGGCAACCAGCCAGGGAAGCTGGGAAAAGGCAAACAATTTTGGTATTGGGTTTACAGTAACAGGCCAATACTGGTAGAAAAAATAATGCTGGTTAAATTACCCCTAATATTAACCAGCATTTAAAACAATTATTTAAGTAAAAGTATATGGTCGTGCATTAGCTTAAACCTGTACTCATTTTTCCTAAACAACCCCTGTACTATTAATTTTACCTCATTACTTTCCTTTGGTTTAGGCAAAGTAATGCGGTTGTTCATGGTTGTTTTGTCGTTTGTTTTAAACCACAAAGCATTCCTGAACCTGTACTTTATTTCTACCTCATTTATATCTTCATTTGGCAGCCAGGCATAGTCTATGTATAACATAGATATTGATCTTTGCCTGCGCAGCAATATTTTAAATATTCGCTTTAAAACATAATAGTTAAATACAACTGGGTTAGTACTGCTTTTCATAGTAGGTGGAGTTAGGATGGGGTCTAAATTAACGGGTTTTTAACTAATTATGTCAGGATAATGCTACTTTTCGATGTAATGCATTTTAAGGCAGATTAACGACATTATTTTTATTTTGACTACGATGTAATTATAATTTAATTAGATTAAAACCGCTTTTAAATAAAGGGTTTTTAATGCAATTGCTTAAAACAGGATTTTACACTTATTTTCATCACAATTCTTTAAAAAGCCCGTGTTTAGTGTAAAATAGCAGATTTGTCTATACTTTGTCTATAGTGTTTTGATGGTAAAAAAAGAGATTTACGCCTATTTTTGTCCTCGCAGACCTATGATGTGGTGCCAGCCTAATTTGTGGAATGTGTTTTTTTAGTATACACTAATAGTCGATTTTTAGTGTGTTTATTTCTGGGGGCAATGCGGGCGTAACAACGCCCGCATTTCTTATTTATTAATGCGCTGATTTGTATTTTAATTTAACAAAGATTAAAGCAATTTCTGTAAGCCGTTCGTTAAATTAGAGGTTCTACTTGCACCTGCCCATGAACCAAAATTATTCTGCCTTAAAAAGATTCTGGAAATTAACCCTGCCCCGTTGGGCAAGAATAGTTGTGCGTGGCATTGGCGCTTTAGTGCTGATCACAGTATTGCTTTTTACAGGTGTGGCGTTATACATCAATACGCATAAAAAAGAAGTTTTGGCGCAGCTAACCACACAGCTCAACCAAGGCATTGCCGGCACACTGCAAATAGGCAATATAGAACCCACTTTTTTTTCGGCCTTTCCTAATGTGGCCTTGCGGCTCGAAAATGTTGCGCTGCGCGACAGCCTTTTTAAAACCCACGGGCGTACCATGCTCAGAGCAGGCCGTGCAGATGTTGCCATAAACGTGCCGTCGCTATTGCGGGGTGCTGTGGTAATAAAAAAAATAAGCATCAGTAATGCGGCAATAGACCTTTATACCGACAAGAATGGGTATAGTAACACATCGGTTTTCAGGAAAAGGGCTAAAGACGAAAAAGAAAAGAACAAAGAAGCTGGCTTTCCGCAGCTAAAAAAAATTGCACTTAATGATGTAATTTTTACTGCCGATAATCAAAAAACAAACAAGCTCTATAAATTTGGCATTAACAGCCTTAAAGCCTCGGTTAATTATACTTTTACAGGATGGGAGGCCAACGCCTCCTTAAAAGGTTTTGCCCACAGTATGGCTTTTAATACTGTGCGTGGCAGTTTTATTAAAGATAGGGAACTTGATGGAGAGTTTGATATGGTGTATAATGACGATTCTCAAACTATCATTTTCCATAAAAAGAGGCTCGATATTGGTGGCGAAAAGTTTGATATTGCCGCTAATATAAACACGGGTGCATCGGGTAAATTTTCGATAAATATAGAGAACAAAAGCATCTTGTGGAAAGATGCTGCTAACCTGTTGTCGCCCAACATTACTAAAAAGCTCCTGATGTTTGACCTTACCGAACCTATTGCCGTTAAGTGCGACCTTGTGGGAAGTTTTAACGACCGGGAGGATCCGCTTATAAGGGTCAATGCCACTGTAAAAAACAATGTATTGGTTACGCCCGGGGGCGATGTAGAAAAGTGTAATTTCTTTGGGGTGTTTACCAACAACAATGTTTCAGCCAAAGGCTTTAATGATGCCAATTCGGCCATAAAGCTGTTTAATTTTAAAGGGCAATATAGCGGTTTGCCCATTGCCATGCAAAAGGCATCGGTACTCAATTTAGAACACCCGGTGGCGGTAGGCGATTTTACGTCGGCATTCGACATGAAAAAGCTGCGTACTCTTATTGATGATGATCTTTTACAATTCAGTAAGGGCACGGCTGCTGTAAAACTTGACTTTAAGGCCGATATTGTTGACTTTAAACTTACAAAGCCCATTGTAAACGGGCGCATTGATGTTAAAGATGCCAACGTGCGCTATGTGCCCCGAAAGCTCGATTTTAATGATGTAAATGTATCGCTCAACTTTAATAAAGACGACCTGTTCATCAGCAAAATTGTGCTTAAAAGCGGCAGGAGCGTGGTGAATATGGAGGGCAGCATTAAAAACTTTTTAAACCTGTATTACACCGCGCCGCAAAAATTGGTGCTGGATTGGCAAATATACAGTCCGCAGTTGCATTTGGGCGAGTTTATGGGCTTTTTGGGTACTCGTAAAAAGACACAGGCAGCCATTAAAAAAACACGGAAAGGCAATTATACAGATGAGCTGAACCTGCTGTTCGAAAAAAGCAGCGTAAACATGAAACTGCGCGTAGACAAGCTTTTTTACAATAGTTTTTATGCCACCAATGCCCGTGCCGATGTGCTGCTTACAGACAAAGGCAATGTGCTTGTAAAAAACGCAGGGCTTGCCCATGCCGGAGGTACATTGCTTATAAACGGAAGCCTGAACCAGGGCAGCCACAATAACTATAATGTTAACGCTGTGGTTAGCAATGTAAACATCAGTAAGTTTATGCATGCCTTTAATAATTTTGGGCTCGAGAGCCTGAGTTCAAAAAATCTTAAAGGGCTTTTCTCGGCAAAGGCAAATGTAACTGGAGCCATAAACAATGCAGGCAAACCCGTGCCGAGATCTATACATGGCAACGTAAATTTTGACCTGAAAAAGGGCGGACTTTATAATTTTGAACCGGTTACTAAGGTAGGCAAGTTTGCTTTCCCGTTGCGCGATGTAAAGAATATTGAGTTTTATGACCTTAAAGGCAAATTTGACCTTAAAGGCGAAAAGGTTACCATACATCCCATGCAAATTAGCAGCAGCGTACTTAATATGGATGTAGAAGGAATATATTCTTTTGGGCGCGGAACAAAAATCTATGTAGATGTGCCGCTGCGAAATCCTAAAAAGGATAAAGATATAGACGACAAAGAAGAGCTTGCCAAACGCCGCAAGCGCGGCATAGTAGTGCATCTTACGGCCGAGGATGGCGAAGACGGCAAGGTAAAAATTAAAATGGGAGGTAAAGATAAAGGATAAAAAAAGCGGAGTAAAAACACGTTCGTCGATACATTATAGCTGTTTGCCGACTAAAACTATTTCATGGTCTAAAAATCTTACAAATCTTTTTATTCAGGTCTATCTTTGTAGTGTAAATATGAAAAAGCATTGCCCCCAGAGCTTTATCGATTTGCACTACTTCTTTAAAATATCTGGTCCCCAAAAGATATTTTCCGTAACTACTGCAATATGAAAAACCCGCATTGCCCCCAGTGCAGGTTTTTCTGTTTTTTGTTTATTTGATGATCTGGTTGTTCCATGTCGAATGAAGCGTAGCGGAATTGAAACATCTAAAAGAGTGAAACGAATTGTTCAGGATTTTTTTTCTGAAAAATCATTTGTATGTGTTGGTAAAGCTGTTTTTTTCAATATACTTTCAATGAGTTTTAACCACCCCAGCTTTCAGCCACCCCTCCAAAGGAGGGGAATGCCACGATTGCGATTGACTTTTTTTTTCGAGCACGGTCATGGCGAGGTACGAAGCCATCTTATTTGTTGGCTTATTAATTTACCAATTAACAAATCTGCAAATAGTCAAACAACTCAATTATTGAAACATCAAAATTGGCATACTTATGGATAGGGCACAGGTAGCGGCAATGTGCACAGGGTAAAATCTTTTACCAAAATTATTTACATAAAAAAATATAAAAGTATATTTGCCGAAATTTTCACGAAAAATACTATATACTATGTCTATTTCAGATTTGTTTGACAGCGGGTTTAAAGAAAGGAACAAAGGACACTTTGCTTCTATTGTAAGGGTTGCTATGGAAAATAACCACCTTAGCGAAGAAGAAAGGCACTTTATAGACAAGCTGGCCAAACGCCTTGAAATTTCGGAAGATGAATATAAAGAGGTTTTGGCAAACCCTTATAAATTTCCTATCAACCCGCCGCACCTTTATGTGCAAAGGCTTGAAAGGCTGTATGACCTTAGCCGTATGGTGTATGCCGACCACGTGCTTGGGCCAAGACAAAAAGAGATACTTACACGCTTTGCCCTAGCCCTTGGCTTTACACCGGGCAACGTGGCTTATATTGTAGACAAAGCCCTTTCGCTGTTGGTGCTAAATGTAGACAGCGACACTTTTGTATATGAAATGCAGCACATGAATAAATAGTAAAAAGCCCTCAGCCGAGGGCTTTTTTTATGACCGATATTGTTTCGTAAAGTGCAATAAAACCGGTGCTGTTAAAAAAAATGTAAATAAGCCGTTGTCTTAAATCTGGCTTTCGTTTTTGCTGTAAATTAGACTAAAACAAATCTAAAGTAACTATGAAAGCAATTGTACTACTATTTCTATGCGCCTTTACATCAGGGTTTTCGCAGGGTTTTGTTGTTTCTAAAACAGGTGGTTTAGTTTCTAAAAAAGACGGCAAGGTAGATTATATTATTGTAGAATCTCCGGGAATTCCTGCCGATACGCTTTATGCCTCGGCAAAAAAATATATCGAAACAAAGTCTGCCGATACCAAAATTTCCCTTACCGGGGATAATGCCGGAAAATCGTTAATATATGACACCACCGATGCCAGTATTACTACCCTGACAAAGAACGGGCAGGATGTTTCTTATACTGCAACATATACAACAAGCTTGGAGTTTAAAGACGGCAAAGCACGAATTACCTACGGCAATATCAGCATTTATGCCCAACAGGGCGGTGCCAGCAGGGAGAGTTATCCGCTAACGTCTGTTTATACAGCGGCTGGCAAAGTTGCCGATAAAAAAGTGAAAAACCTTATTGAGAACTATTTTACTGCCAATGCGCAGGCTTTGGCCATAGCTTTTAAAAGTGATGGTAAAGGCCCCGGCGATAGTTGGTAGTATGCACCCGTAATTAAAAACAAAAACAGGCAGCCCAAAAAGCTGCCTGTTTTGTTATATTTTCTAATTTTAAAGAATGAAAAAATATCTGTTTTTAATTTTTGCCCTGATTTTCATCTCATGCAATAATGATAAAGCTATCTTTATATGGGGCAACAGTGTAAAAACAAATGGTTACACCATTATTACCGATACCATTGTTATAACCGACCACGAAGCAATACGGCCCTTATTGCATTATAACGATAAATACTATTATTCTTCTTTCGCTAAAGACAGCCTTGGCTATTACCGATTTTCACACGTTGGCATTATTGATCCTGATGGTAATATCAGAAAAATAAAATGTTCCATCGACGGAGCAGAGTTTGGACGTGATGATATATTCATTCATAATGACAGTGTAATTATAAAATCATATTACGATCCTGAAGCATTTTTTTTAGATGAAAAAAACGAGAAATCTGTATCTGTAAAAACAGTTGACGATGTTGTTTTTGAAGATGATGAATATTATGTTACATCTCTTGATTATGGCGAATGGGGAAGTGCAACATGGTTTAAAGATAAAAAAACAGGAGTGGAATATGAAGCCGCCGGATTTTTAACGCCTGAAATACTTAAATTTAAAGGTTCTTATTATTTGATAAGCCCAAACGAAGTAAATGTGATAGATGATCCTAAAAAACTTGAAAACATAGGGAAAGGCAATTATAAAAGGTTTTTAGGTAAAAATGGCATACGTGTTTTTTATGAGCGTTCGGTTAGAGGTTACGACAAAGGCATAAGGAATCTATATAGAGGGGATATAACATATGAGCGTACGGATGACTTTTGTTTTGGCCCTACTTTTATTCATAACGGCAGCATTAGATTTATTGTAAATGACAACAATAAAGAATACATTGCTAAAATAGAAAATGGCAAAATAATTCCTGTTGCCACAATTGCCGATAGTATATATTCAACAAGATATGATAACAACTACCGCAATCTGTATCTTAACAAAACCATTGCTTTTGCCATGAAAAACAAGAAATTATTTGGCCAACTTGAGGTAAAAGACGGTAAGATTTATATGCACTATTTTAAAGTTAAGCCTGAAAATAATTAGGCCACAAATCCATTTTCAGGATTTATGGCCATCTCTATTACTTTTTTAAACTTTAAACCTTACAATGTAGCTGCTCCTTCCGGTTTTGCTGTGTGTTGTGGCGAGGCTTTCGCCATAAACTCCTCTGCTTTGGCAACCATGTTATAACTTCCGCAAAAAAACGGAACGCGTTGGTGCAGTTCGGTAGGTTTAATTTCCATAATGCGGCCAAAACCGTCGCTTGCCTTGCCTCCTGCCTGTTCTGCAATAAAGGCAATAGGGTTGCATTCATACAACAGCCTTAATTTGCCCTTTGGGGCTTTAGAGCTGGTAGGATACAAATAGATGCCGCCCTTTATCATGTTGCGGTGAATATCGGCTGCAAGGCTGCCAATATAGCGCGAGGTATAAGGCCTGTTCTCTTCTTCGCGCTGGCAGTATTTAATATAATCTTTCACTCCCTGCGGAAAATGAACATAATTACCTTCGTTTACAGAATAGATATTTCCGTCTTTAGGAAACTGCATGTTAGGGTGGCTTAGGTAAAATGTGCCAATGGCCGGGTTAAGTGTAAAACCGTTTACCCCATGCCCTGTAGTGTACACCAGCATAGTACTGGTGCCATAAATAATGTAGCCTGCTGCCACCTGTGCATCGCCGGGCTGTAAAAAATCGTCGAGTGTAACGGGGCTTCCCACAGGTGTAACGCGCCTGTAAATAGAAAAAATGGTCCCTACCGGCACATTAACATCAATGTTGCTTGAACCGTCCAATGGATCCATAAGCACGACATATTTATTGTTATGGCACTCATCTTTGCCTTTAATAACAATAAAATCGTCGTTTTCCTCGCTGGCAATACCGCACACAATTTCGCGGTTTACAAGGGTTTCAATAAAGGTTTCGTTGGCAAATACATCCAGTTTTTGCTGGTCTTCGCCCTGAATGTTCTGCGAGCCTACCGCTCCTGTAATGTCTACCAGTCCGGCTTGGTTTACTTTGTAGTTTACCACTTTTGCCGCCAGGCGGATCGAGTTAATGAGCCTCGAAAGCTCTCCCGAAGAGTACATAAACTCTTCCTGCTTTTCAATAATAAATTCTCCTAAGGTTTTGTTTCTTTCTTCCATTGCTAATCTCGTTATAGTTATGGTTGTGTACAAATATCTGCATTTTTGTGATATGAAAATAATTTATTATCTGCCTGCGGTTTTGACCGTATTTTTGTGCAAATTTGATTTATGAATATTCGTAAAGGAGTAAAAGAAGATATGCCGGCAGTGCTGGAACTCATTAAAGAGTTGGCCGTTTTTGAAAAAGAACCTGAGGCAGTGGAAGTAACTGTACAAGACCTTGAAAACGATGGCTTTGGCGAACACCCAATGTTTGAAATTTTTGTTGCAGAGGTTGAAGGTATTATTAAAGGAATGGCATTGTTCTATTACAGGTACAGCACCTGGAAAGGGCGCACCATACATCTTGAAGATTTGATAGTTACTGAGAGCATGCGCGGAAGCGGCATTGGCAGTGCATTATATAAAGAAGTCTTTAAATTTGCCAAAGCACAGGGTGTGCGCCGTGTAGAATGGGCCGTGCTGGACTGGAACACCCCGGCAATTGACTTTTACGAAAAATCGGGCGCAAAGGTTTTTGCCGACTGGCGTGTGGCACAAATGAACGAAGAGGGCATAGCCACTTTTACTGCCCAACTGAACTAAGAACATACCGAAACAAGAAACGTATTAATGAAAGTATTTAAATTTGGAGGAGCGTCTGTTAAAGATGCCGAGGGTATAAAAAACGTATATAATTTACTGCAACAGGTAGGACACGAAAACGTGCTGCTGGTAATAAGTGCCATGGGCAAAACCACTAACGCCTTTGAAGTGGTTATAAAGAACTATTTTGATAAATCGGCCGAGTTACAGGCATCCATACAGGAAGTTAAAAAGTATCATAACCAAATATTGCTTGAACTTTTTGATGATGAAAGCAATGCTGTTTTTACAGCCGTAGGCAAGATATTTACCGATCTTGAAAGTTTTCTTAAAAACAACAAGTCGCCAAACTATAACTTTGTATATGACCAGGTGGTTAGCCTTGGCGAAATTATATCGACTACAATTGTTAGCCATTACTTTAATCATCTTGGGCTTAAAAACTCGTGGCTCGATGTGCGCGAGTTTGTAAAGACCGACAACACCTATCGCGATGCCGTGGTAGACTGGGAGGCAACACAAAAGAATATTTCTAAGAACGTTAAAAAGAAAACGCTTAACATTACGCAGGGTTTTCTTGGCAGCGATGAGAACAATTTTACTACCACGCTGGGCCGTGAAGGGTCTGACTATACAGCGGCTATTTTTGCCTACTGCCTTAATGCCGAAAATGTTACTATTTGGAAAGACGTTCCGGGAGTGCTTAATGCCGATCCGCGTTATTTTGAAAACGCAATACTTCTAAACCAAATATCTTACAGAGAGGCTATAGAGCTGGCATTTTATGGTGCAACAGTAATTCACCCTAAAACGCTACAGCCGTTACAAAAAAAGGAGATTCCGTTGTACGTAAAATCGTTTGTAAATCCGCTGTTGCCGGGTACAAGCGTTAGTAAAGGCGCCGACCTGGAGCCGCAAACCCCTTGTTTTATTGTTAAAAAGAACCAGTTGCTTATATCGCTGTCATCACTCGACTTTTCGTTTATAATGGAAGAGAACATCAGCGAAATATTTATGCTGTTGCACAAATACAAGATCAAGGTACACCTAATACAAAACACTGCCATTAGCTTCTCTGTTTGTGTAGACGATAAGTTTGGCAACTTCCAGGAACTGAAAAGCGTGCTTTCTAAAAAATTCCAGGTAACCTATAACGACAATGTATCTTTATACACCATTAGGCATTTTAATGAAAACAGTGCCGATGCCGTGGCTAAAAACAAAGAAGTACTGGTGCGCCAGCTAAGCCGCGAAACGTTACAGATTGTTACTAAAGATATCTAAGGAGTGAATTTGATAATTTGTGGATTTGGTAATTTGTGTTAATAGAACACGAAGCTAAGCCTGCGGGCGGATTCTGCGTAATCATAATTACCGCAGATTCTCAAATAACCAAATCCACAAATTAACTCCAATAAAAAAAATACCGTAAGTTTACAGCCATTAACTAATGCTCAACAATGAACGATTTTTGGCTTTACTTCAATATAGGCCTGCACCACGTTTTAGATATCAATGCTTACGACCACGTGCTGTTCCTCCTGGTGCTAACCGTGCCTTATGCCTTTAAAGACTGGAAAAACATTCTCCTGCTGGTAACCCTTTTTACCATTGGGCATACTACATCGCTAATACTCTCCGTTTACGGAGTATTAACGGTTAACAGTGCCGCTGTAGAGTTTTTAATACCCATAACCATACTCGCCACGGCTTTATATAACATTTTTATATCGGCTAAAAAGTCGGCTAATAACAGTGCGCTAAACTTTGTGGCATTAACTACGCTGGTTTTTGGCATTGTACACGGGCTGGGCTTTAGCAACTATTTTAAAATAATAATCGCAAAACACGATGCCAAACTGCTGCCGTTGTTAGAGTTTGCACTGGGCATAGAGGCTGCGCAGCTTATTGTGGTAATAATTTCGCTACTGGCAGGTTTTGCGCTGCAACGCTTCGCCGGGCTCCAAAAACGCGACTGGGTACTGGTAACATCAGCGTTTGTGGCTGGGGTGGTAGTGCCTATGATAATCGAAAACAAATTTTGGTAATTTTAATCTAACATAACAGCATCTGCACTACCTTTAATGCAGGTGTTCCTTTATATTGAAATGACAGAGAAACTGAATAAATATGATAAAGCCTACCTGCGCATTGCGCGCGAATGGGGGCAATTGTCTTACTGCAAACGCCGAAAAGTTGGCGCAATTATTGTTAAAGACAGGATGATAATATCCGACGGTTATAACGGGACACCGTCGGGGTTTGAAAATTGCTGCGAGGATGACGACAACATTACCAAATGGTATGTGCTCCATGCCGAGGCCAATGCTATTTTAAAAGTAGCCCGTTCAACACAATCGTGCGAAGGCGCAACGCTATACATTACTATGTCGCCCTGCAAAGACTGCAGCAAGCTAATACACCAGGCCGGTATTACCCGTGTGGTATATCAGGAGGCTTATAAAGACAACTCCGGCATTAGCTTTTTAGAGAGGGCAGGGGTGGCAGTAGAATGTGTACCCAACGCAGACCATATATAAATGAAAACAACATATAAAATTTACATACCCATACTGTTGGCTACCGCACTTGCTGTTGGGGTGCTGTTGGGCAGTTTTTTAAACTATCCGGCACAGCAGGCAGGACTCATTACAGGCAGCAGTAACAAAAGCAAGCTCAACAAGCTTCTCGATTTTATAGACAGCGAGTATGTAGACAATGTTAATACCGACAGTATTGTAGATCTTACGGTTAACAGCATACTCGAAAAGCTCGATCCGCACTCGGTCTATATTGCAAAGAACGAAATGGAAGAGGTTGCCCAAAGCATGAAAGGCGATTTTGTGGGCATTGGTGTAAACTTTTATATGTATAAAGATTCGGTTGCTATAATAAAACCCATTCCCGGAGGCCCAAGCGACAAAGCCGGGCTAAAAGCAGGCGACCGCATTTTGTATGCAGGCAATTATAAACTTTTTGGGCGAAAGCTGGCTAACGACACGCTTTTTTCTAAACTTAAGGGAGAGGAGGGATCTAAATTAACCCTAACCATTTATCGCAAAAGCGATAAAAAGAAGTTTAAAGTAAACGTAACCCGCGATGTAGTGCCTATAAAAAGCGTTGATGCCTTTGTTATGGTTGCTCCTAAAATGGGCTATATTAAAGTAAACCGCTTTGCCGAAACTACCTATACCGAATTTCACAGCGCGCTCGAAAGCCTTAAAAAACAGGGAGCAACATCGCTTATTGTAGATTTGAGGGATAATGGCGGCGGATATCTTGAAAAGGCGGTTGAGATTGCCGATGAGTTTTTAAAAGACAAACAGCTTATTGTTAAGACCAAAAATAAAAAAGAACGTGTAGATGTTACTGATGCTACGGCTAAAGGTATTTTTGAAGACGGGCAGTTGTATGTGCTGATTAACGAAAACAGTGCCAGTGCCAGCGAAATTCTTGCCGGTGCCATACAGGACAATGACCGTGGAACTATTGTTGGCCGACGCTCTTTTGGTAAAGGTCTTGTGCAGCGCGAAATGCCACTTGGCGATGGCAGTGCAGTACGTTTAACAGTGGCGCGCTATTACACTCCGTCCGGCCGATCTATACAGCGCAGCTATGCCAATGGCGACGAGGAATATTTTAACGATTTCCAGAAGCGTTATGAGAGTGGCGAACTCTATGCTGCCGACAGTATTAAAGTGGCCGATACACTTAAATTTAAGACGCTAAAAGGCCGCACAGTATATGGCGGCGGCGGCATTGTGCCCGATGTGTTTGTTCCGCTTGAAGGTAAACATGGAGATGAGGCCATTAGCATGGTTATGCAAAGCGGTATTACAGGCTATTTTGTTTTTGAGCAGCTCGACAAAGACCGAAAAGAACTTGAAGGTCTTACTGCCGATAAAATTACTGATGAGGTTACCAGTACCGATAAATATTTTAAAGCCTTTAATGCCTACCTTTTAAAGAATGGTTTGGTGTTTAAACTGGAAGCGCATAAAGATAAGGTAAAACGCTACCTTGCAGCCGAGTTTGCCCGCCAGCTTTTAAGTGAGGAAGATTATTATGAAATGATCCTTAAAGAAGATAATATGGTAAAGGCTGTTTTAGAAAAGCAATAGTTTTTCTAAAACAGCCCTTGTTTTTTTATCCGTGATAGACGCGTGAGAACACTATTTTGCCGTCTTTAACCTCAAACAGTTCGGCAACAGCCATATCTTCTTCGCCCTCAACCGTACGAATGTATTCCATAAATACGCGGTTGCTGTTTGCTGTAAGGTTAGTAGCTTTGTAATTAAGCGTTGGAAGTCTTAAATAAGCCCCTTCCCACCAGTCGCGCAGGGCGGCTTTGCCTTTTACAAGCCCGTTGGTTTCAGGTTTGTGCACTTTAAGTTTAGGGCTAAAGTGCTCTGCATCGTCAGCATAAAGATTCAAAAGCGCATCGAGGTTGCGGGCATTAAAAGCCTCAAGCCACTGTAGGGCTATATTTTCTAAATCTTTAGGCTGGTGCATTATTGCGAATTTTTAAGGTTGATGATCTCCTGCTCTGTCAGGAACCTGTAGTTGCCGCGCGGAAGGTTCTTTTTAGTAAGCCCGGCATAAGCCACGCGGTCTACCTTAAGCACGTCATATTTAAACGATTCAAAAATGGCACGAACTACTTTTATGTTCTGTGTGCGCAGTTTAAGCCCTATCTCGGTTTTAGGCTCTCCGTCAATATAGCTTATCTCGTCTATAAACAACCTGTGTCCGTCAAGGGTTACACCGCCTGCAATTTTTTCAAGGTCTTCAAACTTTAGGTTCCTGTCAAGGCTAACCTGGTATATTTTGAATGATTTTTGGTTTGGCAGTCCAAACTTCCTTATCATATCTGTATCGTTTGTAAAAATAAGAAGTCCGGTAGTGTTCTTATCCATACGGCCAATAGGCTGTAGTTTTGTTGTAGTTGCATTACGAACCAGCTCAGCAACGTTGCGCATATCGCCTTCGGCATCGCCACTGGTACTAAAGTTCTTAGGTTTGTTAAGCAACAGGTATTCTTTCTTTTCCGGAGTAATAAGCCTGCCGTCAAATTCAACCCTGTCGGTAAGCTGCACTTTGTAGCCCATCTCTGTAACCACAGCACCGTTAACTTTTACGTTGCCCGATTGTATGTACAGGTCGGCATCCCTGCGCGAACATGCACCAGAGTTAGATATGTATTTGTTTAGTCTCAGCTCGTTAGGGTTTGCAGGTTGTTTGGCAACAGCCGGTTTGCGTTCTCTTTCTGTAAACGGTTTACCTTTAAAAACTTCTTTTTTAGGCGCAGCCCCATCGGCAGATGCAGGTGCAGCCTTCTTGGCTGTAGGTTTTCTAAGTTTATTGAGAGGTTTAGACGGGCCGTTGCTGCTCTTCCTTCTGTCATTTCCGCCACGCCCGCGGGCGCCGCCATTATTGCTGTTACCGTTGCTCATTATGCACTAATTTTTTGCAAAGATAATTAAATAGCCGCTAACAACTGCCTGCCGTGTACTAAAACAGAAGGGTCTATAAGCACAATACAAAAAACGCCTGCAACTATAAGGGCTTTAAGGGTGTTGTGCAGCAATAGATAATCGGCACGCGATTGGGAGCGTTGCAGTTTGTACAGAAAGTAAATAATAACGATCATGCCCGTATAAAAGTAAATATCCATATACCCAACGTCATAAACATCTATAAGCAGGTACACGGGTATAACCGTAAGCAGTGTTAGGCCAGCAATGATTACTTTGGCTGTTTTTTCGCCAAGAATTACCGGTATGGTGCGGTAGTTGTTCACAAGGTCGCCCTGCAGGTTTTCGAGGTCTTTTATAAGCTCGCGGATAAGAATGAGCAGGTAAAGGAATGTAGCATGCGCAAATATTACTTCATAAAAATTCTTGAAGTACATAAGTATGCCAAAAAACGGCAATACTGCAAGCAGGGCCGCAGTGAGATTGCCAATTATAGGATATTTTTTAAGCTTGTGGCTGTAAAACCAAATAAGGAAAATATAAGCCGAAAAAAAGAACGCTGCCCGCCACGAAACCATAAAGGCCAGGATTACTACCAGGAAATTAAGTCCAAAATATACCTGTAGTTTGGTACCCTGACTCACCAGCCTGTCGAGCATTGATTTTTTTGGGCGGTTTATTAGGTCTTTTTTGGCATCGTAAAAGTTATTGATAATGTAGCCCGAAGCAATGGTAAGTGATGATGCCAGCACGATAAGGAACAGGTTTCCGTCAAGGATCACGTCGAGTGCGCGGCGTTCTTTATCTAAAATAAATATGGCCGATAGGTATTGCGCAAGTGCTATTACCGGAATGTTGTAACCGCGAACTACAGAAAACAGGCTGAATATCTTTAAGAGAACCAGTTTTGTTTTCCTTGATGCCATAGTGTGCTTTTACTTTTTTAACTTTTGTGTGGCGCATTTTATTGTGCGGGCTTGTAAAGATAATTGTAAAAGCTTTTAAAATTGTATAATGTGCAAAAAAAGCCTCGATAGAAGGCTTAAAAATCATACTTATTACATTTCTTATCTACCAGGAAATACTCAAATCTCATTTAACAATTTCATAACCATCACCTCACTCTAAAATAATGCTAATTGTCTTATTTTGAGTGAAAAGCAGTATCATGAAAAATTTCTTTTTAAAACCCCTTTTATGGTTTAAGGAGTGGCTGTTGCTAAGGGCAATGAAGTCTACTTTTATTCACTAATAAAGCACTGTTATTAGCCGGATGCAAGTACCTCCTGTTACTGATCTTGACAGAGCCCTTTTTGGAGATGATTTTCAATGGGGTGTGTCTACTGCGGCCTTTCAGATAGAGGGCAGCCATGATGCCGACGGTAAAGGTCTCTCAATATGGGATGTTTTTACGGCCAAAAGAGGAACCATAAAAGGCGGACACCATGCCATGGATGCCTGCGATTTTTACAACTGTTTTAAAGACGATATCGAACTCATTCGTCAGCTTCATATTCCCAATTTCAGGTTTTCTATAAGCTGGTCGCGCATAATGCCCACAGGGCAGCACCCGGTAAACCAAGCCGGAATAGACCACTACAATAAAATAATCGATTTTATGCTGCAATGCGGCATAGAGCCATGGGTAACTTTATACCATTGGGATCTTCCGCACGACTTGGAGCTTAAAGGCGGATGGACCAACCGCGAATGTGTAAACTGGTTTGCCGATTATGCCGCAGTTTGCGCACGCAGTTTTGGCAACCGTGTAAAACACTGGATGGTAATGAACGAGCCATCGGTGTTTACCGGAGCAGGCTATTTTTTTGGCATACATGCTCCGGGCAAAAAGGGCATAACCAATTTTATAAAGGCTGTGCACCATGTTACACTTGCCACCGCAGCAGGAGGCAGGATTTTGAGGAGCGAGTTACCCCATGCACACATAGGTACTACATTTTCCTGTACATATATAGAGTCTGCAAGTCAAAATCCACGAGATGTAGCAGCGGCAAAAAGGGTAGACACCCTGCTGAACCGTGCTTTTATAGAACCTATTTTAGGGATGGGCTATCCGCAGAGCGATTTGCCGGTGCTCAAAAGGCTCAACAAATACATGCAGCCCGGAGATATTGAGGCCATGGCTTTCGATTTTGATTTTACAGGCCTTCAATGCTATACACGGGAAGTGGTAAAGGCATCGTTCTTTACACCCTATCTTGGAGCAAGGCTCGTCCCTGCTAAAAAGAGAGGTATAAATACGGTTACCGAAATGGGGTGGGAGGTGTATCCTGAAACCATGTATCATTTGCTGCACAAATTCAGCCAGTATAAGGGAATCAATAAAATAATTATTACTGAGAACGGTGCTGCTTTTGCCGATGAGGTTGTAGATGAAACCGTTAACGACGCCCTGAGAACCCATTACATAAACGAGCACCTGAAAGAACTGCTGAAGGCAAAACAGGAGGGAGTAAATGTTCAGGGCTATTTTGTATGGAGCCTTACCGACAATTTTGAATGGGCAGAAGGTTATCATGCGCGCTTTGGGCTGATACATATAGATTTCGAAACCCAAAAGCGCACCATTAAACAGTCAGGATACTGGCTGCGCGATTTTTTAAAGGGCAACACACAAACAACTGCTACTAAACACAACAAAAAATTTGAAACACACTACAAACCATGAAAATACTTTATGCCATACAGGGAACGGGTAACGGTCACCTGAGCCGTGCCATAGATGTAATTCCGTGCCTTGAAAAACATGGTGCGGTAGACATACTGGTAAGCGGTATACAAGGAGATCTCAAGCTGCCCTATAAAGTAAAATACCAGTTTAAGGGGCTGAGTTTTATTTTTGGCAAAAGCGGTGGGGTAGACCTTTGGAAAACCGTTAGGCGCAGCAACCCTACAAAACTTATAAAGAATATTCAGAACCTTCCGGTAGAGGAGTATGACCTTGTGGTTAATGATTTTGAACCCGTATCGGCATGGGCATGTTATTTTAAAAATAAGCCCTGTATATCGTTAAGTCATCAAAGTGCAGTGCTTAATGCTGCTTTTCCTCAACCTGAGCATCAGGACAGGATGGGCAGGCTTATTTTAGAGCATTATGCCCCGGCTACTGCCAAATACGGATTTCATTTTAAGTCTCATGGCGATGGTGTTTATACGCCTGTCATCCGCAAGCAGGTGCGCGATATGCAGGTTTCAGATAAAGGCCACTATACGGTTTATCTTCCTGCCTATGATGATAAGACGCTTATAAAACGCCTGTCGGTTTTCCCGTCGGTGCAGTGGGATGTGTTCAGTAAGCACAACCATAAAAAGGTGGTGCATAAAAACATAACCATCAGGCCAATAAACAACGAACTGTTTACGGCAAGTATGGCATCATCTTCCGGGGTGTTGTGCGGTGCCGGTTTTGAAACACCTGCCGAAGCCATGTTTCTTGGTAAAAAACTGCTGGTTATACCAATGAAGAACCAATATGAGCAACATCTAAACGCTGCCCTTTTAAAGCAAATGGGTGTTCCTGTTATAAAAGGACTAAAGCCAAAATATGAAGATGTTATTGCCCACTGGATACTTAACGGCGAGCCTATTGCGGTAGATTATCCTAACCGCACACAGGAAATAGTGAATAAGATTATTTTTAAGCATGCCTCCGATGCTTATTTTACTCCTGTGCAAACCGTTTAATTTTTGATTTAATTTAAGGTTGAAGCGGACGTAGCGTATTGCTGTAGGTAACCATAAAAGTACTGTTGCCCCCTGTATTTTTCATTACATAAATAAATTTATGTTTGGCGGTTTCTTTGGCAGGCAGCACAATTTCGGTTTTTGTAAGATTGTCAAAAATTTTAGTGTCGGCAGTATTATCTATGCGTGTTTTGTCGGCAATACCTGTTTTAAGGTTAGATATTACATAATTGCTGTATAGCTTTTTGGCAGCATTGCTTACCACTATTTTTTCACCTTTAAAGTTTTGGGTAAATATCAATACACTATAGTTGGCCTGTGTGGCTTTCAGGTCTTTAAGCAGCGTGCTTTTTTCTTTAGCATCTGCCGACCTAAAGTCGTCACGATAGTGTGTTTCAACATCGGCTTTGTCTGATTTGCCAGTTGTTTTGCTACCGCTTTTACAGCTAAATATAAATAGGGCGAAAAGCAGTAATAGTGCTGTTTTTTTCATTTTTAAACGAGTAAATAACCCTAAAGATAACCCATAAGCAAAGCCTTTCATAAAGGTTTATGATATAAATAACAAAAGGTTTCCCCAATAAACCGGGGAAACCTTTTTCATGAAAAAACTTAACTTATAAACTAACTCAAAATTTTTATTCTTTAACAAGTTTAATAGTGCTTTGGCGATTGTTGCTATCGGTGATTTTTACCAGATAGATGCCGCTAACCAGTGTGCTTATATCATAAGCTGCACCTGAAGCGTTTGCACCAAAGGTTTTTACTAACTGCCCGGTAATGGCATATACCTCTACTTTTGAAGCTGCTGTGCTAATGCTAAACTGCGTGTTTGCAGGGTTAGGATAAAGCACTGCCTTAGTAGCACTAACACCATCGTTTTTAAGTGCAGCAGGCCTGTTGCCAAATATTCTGTATTCGCCCGGTTGCAGGGTCAGGGTTGCTGTTGTACTGCTGATGGTTGTGCCATCCATAAGATTATACCAATCGCCTGCTATAGAAAAATTAGTATTTACTGTTTGCGGTGTTAAACCAAAATTAGCCAATACTATAACCGCTTTTAGTTCGGTTTCAGGTATATTATTATCCCAAATATCAATTCTTGGGGTTAAAGTACCCGCTGTAATAGTAAACGTAGTGGTTTTAAACACAGGGTTGTTAAGCCTTAAACTGTTTATTTGCGACCATACATCATAAACTGCCATTCTTGAAGCGTCGGTGGTATAACCAATTTCCGAAGCTACCGGTTTAGGGTCTGTACGGCAGGCATTGGCATAAGTATTATCTGCACAACGGTTAATGCCATAATCAAAGCCAAGTTCGGCATATTGCCATATCATCTTTGGTCCGGGCACAGTTAAGAAAACGGCTCCAATAGCTTTGGTTCTTTCTAATGCTGTGGCAAGGTTTCGTGCACTGTAGTTAAGTACAGCCGCGCCCGAGGTAAGATTTTTATACATTAGCCTTTCCTCGTCATGGCTTTCGGCATAGCCCACGGCACGCGGAGCGGTAAAGCCCCTGTTCTCAAAATCCATGCTGCTAAAATTGCTGTTGGCAACGTAGCCCATACTTAGCTGATTGTATTGGTAGTTGTTATTGGCCCAAAGCATAATACCTTTGCCCTCCCCCACACGATAGTTGGCCCACTCAGTCTCTTCAGCCGCAGAGCTGTTTGGTCCGGAGCCACCGCCAAGGTGCTCAAATATTACATAAAAATCAGGGTCAATATTCCACTGATAGTCTGCATATTGTTTAAGTATCGCTACCCTGTCGGCCTGATAAGCCTCGGTACAGGTGTTATCTACGTTTCCGCAAACCTGGGTAAACCCTTTAGTAAGGTCCCAACGATAGCCGTCAATTTTAAACTCGGTCATCCAGTGCTCAATTACACGCTCGCTGTAGTATTGGGTTAGTTCGTTTTGATGATTAAGGTCGGTACCCACACTATAGGTGTGTGTTGCTGCAACATTACAGTAAGGATTCTCTGTAGTGGTTGCACCAAAACCATCGCCATCTGGGTCGTTACACCACATGCGGTTTAAAGGAGAGCGTCCGTAAACATGATTAAGTGCAAGATCTAAAATAACCGCTATGCCGTTTTGGTGGCACAGGTCTATAAAGGCTTTCATACTGTCAGCAGTGCCATAAGCCTTATCAAGAGCCATGTGGTAGGCAGTGTTGTAGCCCCACGATATGTTACCTTCAAACTCCATAACAGGCATTAGCTGTATGGCGTTTACATTTAGCCCTTTAAAATAGTCTATTCTTGCTGCAAGGCCATCCCAGGTTTTGTTCGAGTCAAAATCCCTTATTAATGTTTCATAAATAATAAGGTCTTCTTTAGCCGGACGCACAAAATCGGTTACCTGCCAGTTGTATGGCGTTTGGCCTGTTTGCAGCACCGATACCTCAAAGTTTTGCCCGGCAGGATATGGAGGCAGGTTAGGATATTCTGCAGCCGTTAAGTAAGGATCATCAAATGGCGAAAGCACCAGTGTAGAAAACGGGTCGGCAGTTTTAACCATGGCCTGGCTGGTTGCAACCGGGGTTTGGTCTACCACCCAATACTGAAAAGTTTCAATTTGCCCGGCAGTAAGTCCCGTAAGCTGTAGCCAGAATTTACCTGTAGCGGGATCTTTTTTCATGGCATAAGCCGTTGATGGCTGCCAGTTATTAAAACTTCCTGCCACATAAACAAAGTCTTTGTTTGGCGCGTTAAGCACTAATGTGGCCTGAGAGGTGTTATCATGATAGTTAATACCGTCTCTTACGTCCTGTGGCATAGCCTCATTTACGGTATTTGGATTTACCACTGCGTTAAAGCTTCGGGTAATGGTTTCAGCTCCCTGTGTTACGGTAAGCGTATAGCTTTGATTGGTTGTAACAGCGTTGTGTGTATAGCTGTAGTTTGCCGTGGTAGCAGTATTTATAACTGTTCCGTTTGCCGAAAGGCTGTAAACAGCATTGCCGTTTGTATTGTTAGCCGAAACCGTAAAGTTGCTGCCCGAATTTATTATGGTAGTGCTGTTTGCTGCGGGTGCCGTAAGGTTTAGCTGAAAAGCACCTACGGGCAAAAAAGCATCGGTGGTTTGCGGACTGTTTGTCGCGGCCCTTAATACCACACAAATTTCAGATATGGTGCTGGTTGTAGGCACGCCAAAATAAGTATAAAGGTCAGGACCCAGTGTAAGGCTGTATGTGGTGCCCGATACTAATGTTAGCGTAGGCTGGCTGCTGTTAACACCCCAACTGCCCCTAACGTTTTGCCAGCGTTGCCCGTCTACCGTAACGCCAATGTGAGCATATATGGTTCCGGTATAAGAGGCCATTGGTGTGCCTGCCTTATTAAAATTTAATGTTACCTGACCGGAAGCTATTGCCGGAGACGGGGTAGTGCTTAACTGCCCGTATCCCAATGTGGTAAGCATTAAAAATAGTAATAATGTAAATTTTTTCATGATAAATACATAAAAACCGGCTATACCCTTAAAGTGTAGCCGGTTAGTTATTTTTAAATATTAGTTTACAGGTATGTAAATATATTGGCCTGTGATGTCGTTAAACCAAACATCGTAAGCACCATTTACAGATATACCGATTGGAATGTTAGTACCCGGCATACCTGCTACACCAGAATAAGATGTAGGGCCTCCCCAGCTAATATCCCACGCATTGTTAGCCCTGAATTTCATTTCGCCACCTGCTGTAAGTGCCGCATTGCGCACATACCATATGTGTGGGTCGAAGGTTGATTGTGTCATGTCTGTGTCATTTTCCCATGCTCCTGCTGTTGCAGTGCCTATAATACCTATGGTAGGATAAATAAGTGCCGCAGATGCGTCATAAGGAACCAACGTGTAAGTAAGATCGGCTACGTTAACTGTAAGCGTATAATAACCTGCTGTAGTTACTGCAAAGTTTGCAGTATCAGGATCAGCCTCTGTAGGCCTGTATGCAAGAGCTGTTCCATTTAATCCGTAAGAATTACCCCACTGGCCTTTCTCGCGTAAAAGTTTAAATCCGCCTACAGCAAATTGTCCTGTGTAAGAATAGATGTCTTGGTTTTCAGGATCCCTGTACATGGCATACAGGTTGCTGGTTGCGGTATTATCCCATCCGCTTCCTGTAGCATCACCCACAAGATAAAGGTCTTTAAAAGGATAGGTAACATAAGGTGTAATCGTAACGGTAATTGCATTACTGTAAAGTGGTTCGCCTGTGCTGTTAAGACTTGCTTTTACTCTTATTTGAAATTGTCCTGCCTCAAAAGCCACACCTCCGGCGGCCATTGCTGCACCGTTTAAAACTTCGGTAGTAACTGCTACCTGATTTCCTGTAGCAGTACCAATTACCTGCGGGGCGGCAAAATCATTACCTGCTTTATCTAACTCTACAGCATAGTTTACTACTACGTTTTGGTCAAAATTAGCTGAGGTCCATACAAAACGCTCAACCTGTCTTTCGGCTTCTGTAATATTAAGTACATAAGGGCTGTTATCATCCGGGGCAGTAAGTACAGGAGCATCGGTTGGTATAGCCACAGGTCTGTCTTCTACATCGTCAGTCTCGCACGAAATAGCAAAAATGCTAAGCAATATTAATATTGATTTGGTTATATTTTTCATTTTGAATAAGATTAGTGTGAATTAATATCCGGTGTTTTGTTGTAAAGATGGATTTGCAGTTATAGCCCTTGCCGGGATAGGGAACACATTTCGGTCAGTAGATGTAGGTGAACCATTAACGGTATTTCCTTTCCACTGCCATAAGTATGAACCACCTGTAAACCTGCCAAACCTTATCAGGTCTGTACGCCTGTGGCATTCCCAGTACAACTCGCGGGCTCTTTCGTCTAATATAAAGTTAGGGCTGTTAAGGTTTGCCTGAGTAATAAGAGGGGCATTAGCCCTTGTTCTCAACTCGTTAACATAAGTAACGGCCTGGCTTAAAGATCCCTGTCCTCTTACTGCAAGCTCTGCATACATTAAGTAAGCATCGGCAAGCCTGAACATAGGGAAATCAGTATCAACAAAATTTAACGATGGGTCTGTACCAACGCCTCCTGTAGAAGTAAGGTTTGTAAACTTGGTTACACCATAACCAAACGCTTCATTACTAAAATCAGGCATATCAAGTGTTTGTCCTTCTGTGTGGAAAATAGCCCTGTTATCTGTAGCACCGGTAACATCGCTAAATTTGTTTACAAACTCCCTGCGTGCCCTTAGGCCCTTCCAGCCATTATTAACACCATAGTCGCTGGCATTCATGGTGGTTAGTATAGAAGCATGGATAATATAATAAGTACCGCCACCTGTTGTATAGCGTCCGTCAAACCTAACCGGGAAAATAATTTCATTTTGAGCACCGTTCCTGTCGTTATCGGCCATGAAAAGGTTGCGGAAAGGTATCTGTGCAATGCGGTATGAAGAACCTAAAACATCGGCAAGTGCAGCAGATGCTTCTGCCCATTTCGCAGTTCCGGTATATACTTCTGCATTAAGATATACTTTTGCAAGCAGCATTTTTGCAGCGATCCTGTCGGCACGGCCATATTCGTTAGCCTGAGATGCTTTCAGGTCGGCATCAATAGCGTTAAGTTCTGCCACTATATAATCAAAAACTTCCTGTTTAGATTTTTGTTCCGGGAAAAAGAAACCCACCGGATCGTTCTCTGTAACAATAGGTATGCGACCAAAAAGGTCTAGCGCATGCCAGTAAGAAAGTGCTCTTAAAAAGCGCGCTTCAGCCCTGTATGATGCCATGTCGGCTTTAATGGCTGCATCAACCGGACGGCTGTTTACAAGCGCATCTGTAGATTGCCTTAAAAACTCGTTGGCAAGGCTTATCTGGTAAAAAGTACGCGAATACATTACATAGATAAACTCATTATCTGTAGCCCAGGTTTGCGTGTTCATAGAAGGAAGGTTACCATCCTGCCATGCAATACTGGCTTCATCGGTACTAACTTCCTGCATGGTAAATAAAGAGCGCAGGTAAGGGCTAAAGTCATTACGAATACCACCTATATCCTCACCGCCATCGCCATCGCCATTACCGGCACGGGCAAGGCCGCCATATAGTTTTGCTAAAAACATCCTGTAGGCCTGCGGGTTTTGATAGTATACTTCAGATGTAAAGTCGTCGTCATCTTTTGGAGTAACGTCCATGTCATCTGTACACGAAGCTGTTATTACTGCTACAAACAACAGCAATAAAGCTTTAGCGGTTATAAATTTTATATTTTTCATTGTCAATTTTATTAAAAGTCTAAGTTAAGCCCAAACATAAACATCCTTGCACGAGGGTATATCGTGTTGTCTATACCACTAAATATTTCAGGGTCTACACCGTCATATTTGGTAATTGTAAGTACGTTCTGTACACCCACGTTAAGCCTTAGCCTTGAGTTGTTGTAACCCATAGGGTCCTGAATCGTATAGCCTAAAACAATGTTGTCTAACTTAAGCCATGAAGCGTTTTGTATGTAGTAGTCAGAGAAGAAACGGTTGTTACCTTCCTGTAAAAAGCCTGAGTTGTAGTAATCGCGGTGAATGTTGCTGATAACATCGCTATAGCGAATACCTGCCTGTAAAACTCCGGTATTAGAGGCCACGTTGTTGTACATGTAGTTGCCTACACTTGCCCTCCATGCCATAGAGAAATCCCAGTTTTTGTAGTTCATGTTATTCTGGAAACCAAATGTATAGTCGGCATTTGGTTTTTTGTAGTGGTAACGGTCGTCCGGATCTATTATACCGTTGTTGTTGCGGTCTACATATACACCCTCTAACGGTTTGCCGTTAGCATCATATACCTGCTCATATACATAGAATGAGTTTGGTATAAAGCCTACCGACTGCATTTGTATAGTATTACCGCCACCACCTTGTATATCTCCTGTAGGGATGTCTACACCATTGGCCAGCGAAGTAATTTTACGTTCGTTATAGAATACATTGAAATTAGCATTCCAGTTAAAGTTTTCAGTACGGAAAATGTCATAGCTTACATTAAACTCAACACCTTTTGATGTAAAGCTTCCGAAGTTTCTAAAGCCCTGGTTGGTAAGGTTAGAACCATCAGGATAAGGAACTGTAGCAAGAAGGTCTTTAGATTCTTTATCAAAGTAGTTAAAAGATCCTGTAAGTCTGTTATTAAAAAATCCGTAATCAAAACCAACGGTCATATCGGTAGTCTCTTCCCATTTAAGTCCGGTGTTGTAACCCTGTGGGCGTCCAAAACTTACAAACTGATCGCCAAACTGGTATTGTCCCTGCAGGCTTGTTGAGGTTGTATAGCGGGGTATATATGCCATACGGTCGCCTATATCCTGCTGTCCGGTTACACCAATACCAAAACGTAGTTTAAGTTCTGAAATAGCCGATACGTCTTTAAGGAAATTTTCGTTAGAAATTCTCCACGCAAGAGCACCTCCGTAAAAGTCTCCCCAACGGTTTTCTTTAGAAAAACGCGATGTACCGTCCCTACGGTAGTTAAGGGTTAGTAAGTACTTATCATCAAAACCTAAATTTAGCCTGCCAAAATAAGACTGAAGATTAACAACAGGCTCTGTATTTACATCAGATATGGCGTTAGGGTCATACATATTACCGCTGTTGTATTGCACTGCAGTAAAGTTTTGATAAGTATAACCACCTGTAAAGTCAAGATTTAATTTGCCAAGCTCTTTGGTGTAAACAAGGTAGGCATCTAAAAGTTTATTCTCTCTTTTATCATTAAAGTACGTGCGCGAACCATAGTTTACAAAATTGCCGCCACTATAAGTTCCGGTAGAGTAACCATTCGGGCTCAGGTTGCTAAGCGTGTTGGTTCCGTTGCCATCCTGTTTGTCATAACCTAAGTTTAATACAGCTCTTAAGTCTTCAAAAAAGTGGAATTTATAATCAAATTGCACATTACCATACAACCTGCGGTTATCTGTAACGTTCCTGCGTTGCTCCAACATAGAAACAGGGTTTGTTTGCGCTCCTGTTCCTACCCTGTCACCATCGGCCTCAAGCCATTCAAAATAACCGCCATAATATGAGTTTGCATCACGCACGGGCTGCGTAGGGTCAAAGCGAATAGCGTTGCCTATGGCTCCTTCATCTGCAAAACGGTTATCCTGCCATGAAAGGTTAGCATTTAGGCTGATTTTTAAGTGATCTTCAAAAAATGATGGGTTTAGTGCTACCGATGTGGTAGTTCTTTTAAATTCGCCTGTTTTTAATATACCGGGAATATCAGTATATCCAATAGATAAACGTGTAGGTATTACGTTTAGCAGGTTACCTTTTAAAGTAAGGTTGTTGTCTACAGATAATGAATTGTTAAAAATTTCATCCTGCCAGTCGGTGTTTGCATCGCCTAAAAGCGCTATTTGCGCAGGTGTTGCAACTCCCGGAGTGTTTACAAGGTTTCTGTACTCGTTTGCCGAAAGCACATCGACTTTTTTAGCCAGTGTGTTATAAGTAACGCGAGAGTTAAATGAAACCTGAAGTCCGCCTTTGCCTCCTTTTTTGGTTGTAATGATAATTACACCGTTAGCAGCCCTTGAACCGTAGATCGCAGCTGCCGAAGCATCTTTTAATATAGAGAACGATTCGATATCGTTAGGGTTAATAGAAGCTAAAATACTGGTGGCTCCACCACTTGTATTGTTATCTATTGGTAAACCGTCTATTACAATAAGCGGGCTGTTGTTTGCACCTAACGATGCACCACCTCTTATACGGATATCTGACCCGGAACCCGGAGCACCGTTTGTTGCAATAGTAACACCCGATACACGACCGTTTATCTGGTTTTCTGCCGTAGCATTAAAACCTTGATTAAAAGTTTTTGTGGTAATAAGGTCTACAGAACCTGTTGCGTCTTTTTTCTTAACGCTGCCGTAGCCAACTACAACCACCTCCTGTAGCTGGGTTGCATCGTCCTGCATAACAACATCAATAGTTGTTTGTCCGGTATAGGCAATGGTTTGGTTTGCAAAACCTATAGAACTAAAAACCAGCTTGTCGCCGTTCTTTAGGTTCCCAATGGTAAATTTACCATCAAGATCGGTTGCAGTGCTGTTTGGGGTGCCCTGCACAATTACATTTACACCGGGAATGGGCTCTCCGGTGGTATTATCGCGAACAACACCCGTAATCGTGCTTTGGGCGAGCACGCCAAGGGGCATCATCAGCAATAAAAACAGTAATTTTAGATACATAGTTTTCATACAAAATGTTTAGGTTAAAATTTGGGTTTTATGCTTATAAATTCACTTCAGAGAATAAAATTATATTAAATTAGTGTTACCAAAAAAACGTTTTCGTGAAATAGGCTTACGCAAACGTTGGCGTGTTGAAAACTTTTCATTTTTAAGCGTTAAAATTATCATAAATCAAAATTTCAATTCGCTTTATTTGTAATTTAATAATCTATTTGGAGTTATGAAGAGAAAGGTCACTTTAAAGCAAATCGCAAAGGAATTAGACGTGTCTATAAGCACAGTTTCTAAAGCATTGAGAAACAGCCCTGAGATAGGCGAAGACACAAAACAAAAAGTTCAGGCATTTGCAAAATTTTATAACTACAAACCCAACAATATTGCCCTAAGTTTAAAGAACAAAAAAACCAAGACAATAGGCATTATAATACCCGAAATTGTGCATCACTTTTTTGCCACGGTTATTAGCGGCATAGAGCAGGTGGCGAATGAAAACGGCTATAACGTAATTGTGTGCCTTAGCGACGAAAGCTTTGACAAAGAAGTAATAAACATGGATATTCTTGCCAACGGCAGTACCGATGGTTTTATCATGTCGCTCTCTAAAGAAACCCAGCAAAAAAAAGACTTTCACCACATACAGGAGGTTATCAATCAGGGCATGCCCGTGGTAATGTTCGACCGTATTACCAACGATGTACTGTGTGATAAGGTTATTATAGACGACCAACTTGCAGCCTATGATGCGGTGGAGTTTCTTATAAAAAAAGGCTTTAAGAACATTGGTCTGGTTACAACGGTAGACTATGTGAGCGTGGGCCGCCTGCGCACCGATGGCTACATTAACGCCCTGAAAGATAATGACCTGCCCATAAACGAAGATCTTATTGTTAAGATCGAAGACATAGAAGGCTGTGCCTCTAAGATACAGGCACTGCTGCAGGACAAGAAACCCGATGCCATTTTTGCTGTGAATGAGCTGTTTGCCGTTACAAGCATTAAACTTGCTGCCAAAATGGGCATAAAAATTCCGGAAGAGCTATCGGTAATTGGGTTTACTGACGGCATTATATCGCAATACAGCAGCCCAAGCATTACCACTGTAAGCCAGAACGGTATCTATATGGGAGGCCGTGCCGCCAAGATGCTGATAGACCGCCTGGAGCTGGAAGAGGAGGAAGAAAACGAGCAATACCGCACCGAACTGATTGAAACCCACCTTGTAGAAAGGGAGAGTACGTCATAAGTAGTTGTGACTTATCAACAATACGTCAACGTTGTAGTTTTTTATAACCTACTTGTTTTTAAATAGTTAAAAAAATGGATTTCGGCCTTTGCGCCGAAATTTTTTTTGACTCCTGCGTTTTTCCGATCAAAAAACAATTATATTTGTACTGATTATCAAAGCTTATAGATCCACTTCAACTCAATTTATAGTTTTGATAAGCCATACGCGCTTATCGTATTAATAATTTAAATTACGATAATGGAAAAGCGTAAATTAGGTTTCTGGGAAATCTGGAACATGAGTTTCGGGTATCTTGGAATCCAAATGGGATTTGCACTGCAAAATGCAAATGCCAGCCGTATCCTTCAAATTTTTGGTGCCGATGTGCACAGCCTTTCCTGGTTTTGGATAATCCCGCCCTTAATGGGGCTTATAGTGCAGCCCATAATAGGCCATTACAGCGACCGTACCTGGACACGCTTTGGCCGCCGCAAGCCCTACTTTTTTGTAGGCTCGCTTTTAGCTGCACTGGGTCTTATCTGTATGCCGCAGGCCGGGGCGCTTACTGCATTAATGCCTGCCCTTTGGGTGGGTGCGGGCTTCCTTATGATAATGGATGCCTCTTTTAATGTAGCCATGGAGCCTTTCCGTGCACTGGTGGCAGACATCCTTCCAAGTGACCAGAGAACCCTTGGCTTTAGCGTGCAGACAGCTCTTATTGGCTTTGGTGCCGTTATTGGTTCATGGCTGCCCTATGCGCTGAGCAACTGGTTTGGCGTTAGTAGCGAGGCTGCACCGGGGCAGGTTCCGTATCACCTCATTTTGTCATTCATTATAGGTGCGGTATGCCTTGTAGGTGCTGTATTGCTAACCATTAGCACTACTAAAGAATACACTCCGCAGCAAATGGAGGTATTTGAAGCCGCGCAGGCCGAAACAGGCACACCTGTTGCAAAAGAAGAGAACCACAGCATTTTAAGCATTTTCGACGATTTTGCAAAAATGCCTAAAACCATGCGCCAGCTTAGCTGGGTGCAGTTTTTTAGCTGGTTTGGCCTTTTTGGCATGTGGGTGTTTACCACACCCGCCATTGCACACCATTTGTATGGTACCCCATTAAAAGAGCTTAAAGATTTTACCGCAGCAGAGAATGCCCTGTATCAACAGGCAGGCGACTGGGTGGGTATCATCTTTGGGGTGTACAATGCGGTATCGGCAGTAATTGCATTCTTTCTTCCGGCAATAGCAAAAAAAATAGGCCGTAAAAAAACGCACTTCTATTCGCTGCTAATAGGAGGTGCAGGGTTAATCTCGGTCTACTTTGTGCCAAACCCTAACTGGCTTATTGCCTCTATGATGGCCGTGGGCGTGGGCTGGGCTGCTATACTTGCAATGCCTTATGCTATACTTGCCGGGGCAATACCTGCACGAAAAATGGGTGTGTATATGGGCATTTTCAACTTTTTTGTGGTAATACCGCAAATTGTAAATGCCATTATAGGCGGGCCAATGGTAAAATACCTGTATCATGGCAACCCCATTTATGCTATTGTAGTGAGCGGTATATCTTTTATTATCGCGGCACTCTTTGTTACCCGTGTTAAAGATACGGATGACACTGTAGTAAACTCATAAACATCAATCAATCACATAATGAATCAAAAAGCATTTATTTTCGACCTCGACGGGGTTATTGTAGACACGGCCAAGTATCACTATTTGGCATGGCAAAAAATAGCTAACCGTTTGGGCATCAATTTTACACACGAACACAACGAGCTGCTAAAAGGCGTGAGCCGCATCCGTTCGCTCGAAATTATCCTTGGTCTTGGCAACGTACAGGCAACCGATGCCGACAAAGAGGCATGGCTGCTGGAAAAGAACACAGATTATCTTAACTACATTACTAATATGCAGGCCGATGAGATCCTGGTAGGTGTAATGCCTGTACTCAACTGGCTTAAAGAGAACGGGCAGGGTATAGCATTAGGATCGGCAAGTAAGAATGCAAGGCCAATACTTGAAAAAGTAGGCATACTGAACTACTTTGAGGTTATTGTAGACGGTAACGATGTTACCAATGCAAAACCCGATCCCGAGGTTTTTGTTAAGGCAGCACAGCAGCTTGGCAAACATGTCGAAGGCGCCATAGTTTTTGAAGACTCGGTGGCGGGTATACAGGCAGCAAACATTGCCGGAATGATAAGTATTGGCATTGGCGATAAAGCCATATTGCACGAAGCCCAATACAACTTTAACGACTTTACAGAAATAGACACACATTTTTTAGAAACATTAGTTAATAAATAAGATGAACCAGGATTACATAATACCGGACAATTGGAGTATAATAGAAGAGGGCTTTGATGCGGAAAGGGTAAAATCATCCGAAAGCTTATTTAGTATAGGTAACGGTGCCATGGGGCAGCGTGCCAATTTTGAAGAAACATACACAGGGCATACCTTTCAGGGTAGTTATATAGCAGGCATTTATTACCCCGATAAAACAAAAGTGGGCTGGTGGAAAAACGGTTACCCCGAATATTTTGCAAAGGTGCTTAACGCCCCAAACTGGATAGGCATTGACATAGAAATTAACGGCGAGACCCTGGACCTTGCCACTTGCAGCGAGGTGGTAAACTTTAGGCGTGAGCTGAATATGAAAGAGGGTTGGTACAACCGCTCTTTTGAAGCCGTAATGCCAAGCGGTATGGAAGTTAAGGTAAACGTGCGCCGTTTTTTGAGTATCAATAACGACGAACTGGGTGTAATAAAATATGAGGTTACTCCAGTAAACGGTGCCGCTACTATAGTTTATAAACCTTATGTAGATGCAGGCGTTAAAAACATGGATGCCAATTGGGAAGAAACCTTTTGGGAACCCCTTGCACTGCGTCATGAAGGCAACGAGGGCTTTGTAACGGCTCGCACATTTAAAACCCACTTTAGTGTGGCAACCTTTATGCGTAACAGCATTATTTTAAATGGCGACGACCAGGAAGTGCAGCCTGTGGCCACTGAAAAAGGAAAAACCAGTGTGCAGCTAAGCTACAGGGTTGAAGTTAATCAGGGTGACACAAGTGGCATTGTTAAATTTGGCGGTTATACCGTATCGCTTAACCATGACAAAGATGCGCTAATAGATGCCGCCAAGGCGGTTATAGCATCGGCGAAAGCCAAAGGATATGACACGCTGCTTGAAGAGCAAAAACAGGCTTGGGCATCTATCTGGGAAATGGCCGATATTACCATAGATGGCGATGTTAAGGCACAACAGGGCATCCGTTTCAACATCTTCCAGCTAAACCAAACCTATTTAGGTAAAGACCCAAGGCTGAACATTGGTCCTAAAGGCTTTACCGGAGAGAAATACGGCGGCAGCACCTATTGGGATACCGAGGCCTACTGCATACCGTTCTATATGGCTACCAAAGACCAGCAGGTGGCAAGAAACCTGCTTACCTACAGGCACAACCAGTTAGGTAAGGCTATAGAGAATGCCGAAAAACTTGGCTTTAAAAATGGTGCAGCTTTGTATCCCATGGTTACCATGAACGGCGAAGAGTGCCATAACGAATGGGAAATTACCTTTGAGGAAATTCACCGTAACGGGGCTATTGCTTTTGCCATTTACAACTACTACCGCTTTACCGGAGACTACAGCTACATTCCTGAAAAAGGTTTGGAGGTGCTTATTGGCATTGCGCGTTTCTGGCACCAAAGGGCCACGTTTTCTACCAACAAAAATAAATTCGTAATTTTAGGAGTAACAGGCCCTAACGAGTACGAGAACAACATAAACAATAATTTTTACACTAACTATATTGCCAAATGGTGTATTGACTATACCGTAGAACAAATAGTTAAAGTTAAGGAGGAGTACAGTGCCGACCACGACCGTATTATGGCATTGGTAAACCTTACAGCCGAAGAAATAAGGGAGTGGAAAAAAGTGTCGGATGATATGTATTTCCCATATTCAGAAGAGCATGGAGTGTACCTTCAGCAGGATGGTTTCCTTGATAAAGAGCTTGTGCCTGTTAGCCAGTTAGACCGCAGCCAACGCCCAATAAACCAGAAATGGAGCTGGGACAGGATACTGCGTTCGCCTTATATCAAGCAGGCCGACGTGCTTCAGGGCTTCTATTTCTTTGAAGACCATTTTAGCAAAGAAGACCTTGAAAAACACTTTGATTTTTATGAGCCGCTTACGGTGCATGAATCGTCTTTATCGCCATGCGTGCACTCTATACAGGCAGCAGTGCTGGGCAGGATGGAGCAGGCCTACACGTTCTACCTGCGCACGTCACGCCTTGACCTTGATGATTATAACAAAGAAGTAGAGGAAGGCCTGCACATTACCAGTATGGCCGGTACCTGGATGAGTATTGTAGAGGGCTTTGGCGGCCTTCGCGTTAAAAACGATACCCTGCACTTTGAGCCAAGGATACCGGAGCAATGGAAAGGTTACTCGTTTAAGGTAAACTTTAGGGGGCAGGTATTAAAAATATCGGTACAGGCCACAGGCACAGGCTTTACCCTTGAGGGCGATAAAGAACTTACTGTATTTGTAAATGGTAAAGAAGTTGCCGTACAGCCTAATACGCTGGTAACGGTGTAATATAAACCTCACCCCCAACTCCTCTCCTTTGGAGAGGGGTTGGGGGTGAGGTCTAACTATAATTATTAATACCTACAAGGTTTTCAAAACCTTGCAGGAGTAAACAACAACAATGAAAAAATTACTTTTATTATTACTTTTTACATCGGGTGTTGCCTTTGCACAGGCCGATAGGGTAGAACCGCCCTTTTGGTATGCAGGCATGAACAACCCGGAGTTGCAGATACTGTTCTATGGAAAGAACATAGCACAGTATGCACCATCGGTATCTAACAATGTGGTGATAACCGATGTGGTTAAAACCGAAAACCCAAACTATGTTTTTGTAACCATCGATACTAAAAACGTTCCGGCATCTGAACTGACGTTTTCGTTCAAAAGCAAAAATAAGGTTGCATTTACCCAAAAGTACACGCTTAAAGAGCGTAGGGTAAATTCGGCCACAAGGCAAAGTTATGATTCGTCAGATATGGTGTACCTTATCATGCCCGACCGTTTTGCCAACGGCAACCCAAACAACGACAGTACAAAAAACACCAACGAGAAAGCCGACAGGAACAACCTTAACGGACGCCACGGTGGCGATATAGAGGGTATTATTAAAAACCTTGACTACATAAAAGAACTTGGTGCCACGGCATTATGGTCTACACCGTTGTGCGAAGATAACGATGCGCGCGGCTCTTACCACGGTTACGGCCAGAGCGATGTGTATAAAATAGACCCGCGCTATGGCACTAACGAAGACTACCTGCGCCTTTCGGCAGAATTGAAAAAGCGCGGTATGAAACTTATCCTCGACTACGTTACCAACCACTGGGGCGCAGAGCACTGGATGTATAAAGACCTGCCTATGTACAACTGGGTGCACCAGTTTCCGGGCTATTCGCAAAGCAACTACCGCATGGCTACACAGTTTGATACCAACGCTTCTAAAATAGATAAAAGGCAGTGTGTAGACGGCTGGTTTGTGCCAAGTATGCCCGACCTTAACCAATCTAACCCATTAGTCTTGAAATACCTTACCCAAAACGCCATTTGGTGGATAGAGTATGCCGACCTTGACGGTTTCCGTGTAGATACCTATTCGTACAATGATAAGGAAGGAATCTCTAAATGGACCAAAGCCATTACCGACGAGTACCCTTATTTTAATATTGCAGGCGAAGTATGGATGAACGACCAGGCACAAATGGCCTACTGGCAAAAAGATAGCAAGGTGGGCGCTATACAAAGCTTTAACTCGCACCTGCCTACCGTTATGGATTTTACAGGTATGGATGCCCTTGCGCAGGCTTTTAACGAAGACGATGCCGGCTGGGACAGGGGTATGTTTAAAATGTACAACAACCTTGCTAACGACTTTTTGTATCCTAACATCAACAGCATACTAACGTTTGCCGAGAACCACGATACAGGCCGTTTTAATGAGATCTATAAAAACGACTTTAAAAAATACCAAATGGCTATGGCTATACTGGCTACCGAAAGGGGCATACCGCAATTGTATTACGGCAGCGAAATAGGCATGGCAGGCGACAAAGGCAAAGGCGATGGCGACATCCGTCATGATTTTCCGGGTGGCTGGGCAGGCGATAAAAACAATGCGTTTACTAAAGCAGGCCGCACGGCAGAACAGCAAAAGTATTTTGACTTTACGGCTAAGCTGTTCAACTGGCGCAAAGGCAAAGAGGTGCTGCATACAGGCAAAACCACGCAATACATTCCGCAGGATAACGTGTATGTATATTTTAGGCATAACGACAAGGAAACCGTTATGGTGGCTGTTAACAACAGTGCCGAAAGCAAAACCTTTAAAACCAACCGCTTTGCCGAGAGTATTAAAACTCATAAATCGGGTACAGATGTTATTACGGGCAAAGCTGTAAACCTAAGTGGCGATGTTACTATGGAGGCAAAATCGGTGCTGGTGCTGGAATTGAAATAATCATGATAACCAAACCTTTCTATACATGAAAAAAACAATAATAACACTTCTTGCGCTTACCCTGTTATGGAGCTGTAAAGAAGATAAAAAAACCGAAGAGGTTGTTGCCCAGACAGAAACTAATGCTGCGGCACTGCCGCCTGTGAGTGATGCGACGGCAGAGAACAGCGTTATTTATGAGGCTAACATTCGCAACTACAGCAAAGAGGGTACGTTTAATGCCTTTACAAAAGACATCCCGAAGCTAAAGCAACTGGGTGTAAAAATACTTTGGGTAATGCCTATTTACCCTATTTCGATGAAGCGCCGCAAGGCAACGGGCGATAAATCTATTGAAGATATTACCGACCCTAACGAAAAGAAAAAATACCTGGGCAGCTGGTATGCCATTACCGATTATACGGCTGTTAACCCCGATATGGGGACGTTGCAGGATTTTGAAAACCTGGTAAAAACTGCCCACGATAACGGCATGTATGTAATATTAGACTGGGTGGCAAACCACACAGGCTGGGACCATAAATGGATTACCGAACACCCTGAATATTATCAGCACAATGCCAAAGGCGAAGTAACCGACCCGATAGACCCTAACACAGGCAAGCCATGGGGCTGGACAGACGTTGCCAAGTTGGAATATACTAACAAAAAGGTATATGAGCCTATGAAGGATGCCATGCTGTACTGGGTTAAGGATGTAAACATAGACGGTTTCCGTTGTGATGTGGCCGATAATGTGCCTACTGATTTCTGGAACTTTGCCATCCCGAAACTTAAGGAGGTTAAACCGCTGTTCATGCTTATGGAGTCGGAAAAGCCGGAGTTGCTTAAGGGTCAGTTTGATATGGGTTATGGCTTTGAAGCGCACCATGTAATGAACGATATTGTAAAAGGCACTAAAACGGTTGCCGACTGGGATAAGCTTATGACACATCTTTCTGAAAAATATGAGAACGATGATATTATGATGAACCTTACCAGCAGCCACGACGAAAATGCCTGGAACGGCAGCGAGTATGAGCGCATGGGAGATGCTGCTGAAACTTTTGCTGCACTAACCTATACCATGCCGGGCATGCCGCTAATTTACACCGGGCAGGAGTATGACAACAAACGCCGCCTTAAATTTTTCGAGCAGGACCCAATTGATAGGACTGAAGGGAAAATGTTTGCCGTGTATGAAAAACTGGGCAGGCTTAAAAATACCAATATAGCACTTAATGGGGGCAAAAAACCTGCTTCTTATACAAGGCTTAAGACATCGGCAGATGATAAAGTACTTGCGTTTGAAAGGGCTAAAGATGATCAGAAGGTGTATTATATAGCAAACCTTTCTAAGTCGGCACAGGCGTTTACTGTTCGGGTTGCAGGAACGTTTACCGACTATATGACCGGGGAAAAAATAACGCTTACCGAAGGTCAAAAACTTGATGCCAAACCATGGCAGTACTGGATACTGACGAAGTAATGTAACAATATTGGCTGTGTTGTAATGGCACAGCCATTTTTTTAACCAATTTACTAAAACGTTTTCTTGAATTAAATTTTAAAAATTATGATCAAAAAATTACTTGCGTTTTGCACAGTGTTCATAGCGGGCACGGCAATGATGATGGGTCAGCATGCCAATATTGGTATGCTTGGCGGCTCTATGCCTAACGGATGGGGATCTGATGTGGATATGGTTACTACCGATGGGATTATTTATACCCTGAACAACGTAGTTATTAGTGTTCCTCCTGTAGACCCCGGTGTAAAATTCCGACAGGATGATGCCTGGAGTATGAACTGGGGCGGTTCGGGTTTTCCTAGCGGAACGGCTTCACAAAACGGACCTAACATCCCGGCAGCTAACGGAACGTGGGATGTTACGTTTAACAAAAATACAGGTGCTTATACCTTTTTGCCAAGCGGCGTTATCTACGATCAGGTTAGCATAGTGGGCAGCAGTTCTCTTGTATTGAGTACGGCAGATGGTATAACCTATACAGCCGAGAATGCCATCTTGGATACAGGTGATGTTTCGTTCAGGATTAACGATGCTACAGTAGGCTGGGGAAGTCCGTCTTTCCCTACCGGGGTTGCAGTTTTGGGGCAAAGTATCCCTGTGTTGGGCAACAGTTATAATATTACGTTTAATAAAAATACAGGTGCTTACAGCTTTAACTATGTTACCATTAGTCTTATTGGTGCCGGGGTTGTTAATTGGGACACCGATGTAGACCTTAGTACTACCAATGGTTTTAACTACACGCTCTCTAATTTTACATTTGCAGGGGGAGAGGCTAAATTCAGGCTTAACCACGTGTGGACATGGACCAACTGGGGCGGTACTGATTTTCCTGTAGGTACTGGCAATACAGAAGCCGATGCACCTAACTTTGTAATTGTAGCAGGAACTTATAATGTAATGTTTGACAGAATTAGTGGAGAATATATGTTTATGGATATAACAGCATTGCGTAATGATTTCTCGGCTTCTGTTATTACAGTACACCCAAATCCAACACAAAATGTATGGAATTTCAATGCTGGCAACAACAGTATAAACAGTATTCGTATTGCAGATGTTACGGGTAAAGAAATATTTAGCGCCAGTAATACGTCTGTTGTAGATGCTACGTCATTTGCAGCCGGAATTTATTTTGCTAAAGTAACAATGGGCAATGCATCGCAAACTATAAGGCTTATCAAAAATTAATTTTGGGTTTTATTTTTGAAAGAAGAGCGCAGGCCGTTTAGGCTTGCGCTCTTTGTTTTTTTTGTAAATACAGGTACTACTGAATATTTTTCTGCATAACGTAGTTTGTAAACACCTGCCCGTTGTATTCTACCTGCTGGGGCTTTACAACGCTATAGCCTTTACTTATAAAAAAGGTTCGAGCCGTTATAGATACATGCACCTTGAGGACTTCTATCCCTTCCTGTTTGGCATGTGCCTCTATGGCTTCAACAATTTTAGACGCCACACCTATGCCCTGATAATCTTTGTGCGTAAAAAGGTGGTCGAAATAGCCATTGCTGTGCAGGTCTCCAAAGCCAATAATTATGTTGTTATACTGTGCCACAACGGTATAATGTTCTAAGAGTTTTGCGCCCCATCTTTGGGCATCAATGGTTTCCGGTGCCCAGGCGTTTACCTGCTCCTGCGAGTAATCTTTTATGTTAATTGTGTGTATGGTATTCCTGAACAGGGCAACAATTTGTTCTATGTCTTCGGGCTGATAGGCGCGTAGGTTTATTTGCATGGTTTATTGATAAAAAAAGCGGCACAGGCCGCTTTGTATGATTTAGAAAAATGCTATTCCATTTTGAGGAAGGAGGGATCCCGGTTTAAAGAGATTTCTCAATTTCGCTGCGCTTCATTCGAAATGGAAAAAAGCAATAGTTTACTTTTTCTTCAGTTCGAGTTTTTCGGCAAAATAATCACAAAAATCTTTCATGGTCTCGCTCATTTTTTTGTCGCCGGTAGCACGTTCAAAAGTTTCTGACATAGATACTAATGTTTGATGAAAAAACACCTTCATTTCATCTACAGGCATGTCTTTTGTCCAAAGGTCAATGCGCATGCTTTCCTGTGGTTTGCTGTCCCATACAGATAGCATCAGGGCTTTGGTTTCCTGGTTAACCACGCCACCGTCGCGGGCTGTCCATTTCAGTTTTTCAGGAACGCGGTTGTCATCCAGTTCAACAATTATATTTATTTCCGATTTTAAAATTGTATCAGACATTATTTCTTGGGTTTGTATTTAGAGTTTTCAAAAATAGTTTTGGCATCGGTGCCCATTAGCTGCTGCAAAGTTACGCCTTTATTGTTTTGCATGTATGCCCTTACTATTTGCCAGCCCAGCCATTGGCCTGTGCGGCCCGGCGACTCGTTATCGAAACCAAGATAGAATTTACTGAAAGGTGCAGGGTTAATAAATCTTCCGGGAAGTTTAATATCGGTGCTGTAAAAAAGTTTATTCTCTACAAAATAACGCCACATTTCGTCTTCGTTCAAATTTGCCCAATCGAGTTGCTCTTTGGTATAGCCAATTTTATTGTGGTCGGGCGTGTCGGGCAACAGCATATCTTTTAAATAAAGTTCCTTGCCATAATATATCATTAACGACAGTAATGTGCGGTCGCGCGGAGGAGCTATCCTGCCGTAAGAAAACGCCGAAACAAGGTCGGGCATAATTTGCGTGGGCTCAAACTCCTGCCTTTGATAGGTCGGGAAGTCTACATAAAAACGGTGGTTTTTGCCCAAATAAAGATCTAACGACAATAGTACCAGGGTGTCGGCATAAATGGCGCGGTTTTCATAATCCATTTCAGATATCAGCGTAATAACCTTTGGTGTAGGTGTTTGCGGATAATAGTAGCGAATGTGCTGCATAAGGTCGTACACATCCTGCCCCAGTTTTTTAGTGTCGGGGAATTTTTTATCTACCTCCTGATGCAGTTGCTGCAACAAAGGGTTTTTTATTTTGTTTGTCCATACCGTGTCTTCATTACCCGCAGGGAAAAGGTACGGAAAGCGTTGTTTAAGTTTGGGCAGGTCTTCGGGTTTGCTGTTATAAAAAGCATCGTCAAAACGCTCAATATCAATATTGCCTACTTTTACAGATGCCACTTTTTCTTCTACCGCATTTTCTTTTTTGCAGGACAGGGCAAGCAACCCAAGGGCAATAAACAGTATATATTTCTTCATTTTAAGGTTTTATTGCTAATTTTTTTAATGCCGATTCTTTAATTTTATGGCAAATATACTTAACATACTTTTAATAAATATAGTACTATGCCTACACACACTAATTTTCAGGCCGAAGCCATTAACGACCACATAGTAAACTGGCTGCGTGCCTATGCCACTAACGCAAAAGTAAAAGGTTTTGTTGTGGGCATTTCGGGCGGAATAGATTCTGCCCTGACCTCTACACTATGCGCCCAAACCGGGTTGCCCACGCTTTGTGTGCAAATGCCTATACACCAGGCGGCAAGCCATGTTAGCCGCGCAACAGAACATATTAAACTGCTCAAAGAGCGTTTTAGCAATGTGTCATCGGCAGAAGCCAACCTAACGCAGGTGTTTGACGATTTTAAAAATCTAATGCCTCAAAGCAGCGACCAGCATACTACAGATCTTACACTTGCCAATACCCGTGCACGCCTGCGCATGACCACACTGTATTATTATGCTGGTATAAACCATGCCCTTGTGGCCGGAACAGGTAATAAAGTAGAAGATTTTGGTGTGGGTTTTTACACCAAATATGGCGATGGTGGGGTAGACCTTAGCCCAATTGCCGATTTGACCAAGACCGAAGTGCGCCTGCTTGCGGGCTATCTTGCCGTTCATGATGCCATAATTACCGCAGCACCTACCGATGGTCTTTTTGGCGACGACCGCAGCGACGAAGACCAGCTTGGTGCCAGCTATGAAGAACTGGAATGGGCTATGGAAGAAAATGATAAAGGCAAAAATGCAGATGATTTTGAAGGCCGCCAAAAAGAAGTGTTCGCAATATATAAAAGACTTAATACTATTAACCAGCATAAGATGCAGCCCATACCGGTTTGTGAAATTCCCTTAAATTTGAAATAAAATTCTTTCATTCACAATACTTTAAGAAACTAATGGCTAACTTTACTGATGTATAAACCCTAAAAAACGCAATTATGATTAAATTATGCCTTGCGGATAATCATCCTGTGGTGCATTATGGGATGAAGTCGTATTTTAGCGATAATCCACAAATTAATTTTGCGGGGGTGGTAAATAATCTGGAAAGCCTTCTTGACGTGTTGGGTAAAAAAACTGTGGATGCTGCCGTTATAGACCTGGAACTCGAGGGGCTTACAAGTATTAGTTCTGTAAAATCCCTTATTAAGGAATTTCCTGAAACCAAAGTAATTATATTTACCAACCTTGCCGAACAAATTTATGCCCCCAATGCACTAAAAGCAGGTGTATCTGCCTATGTGCACAAAAGCGCAAAAATGGAGGAGCTGGAAAGTGCTATTAAAAAAGTTGTTGATGGCGAAGTGGTATTTAGTGATGCCGTAAAAAAGAACCTTGCGCTGCTTAACAAAGGTAAAAAGTCGGAAAGGCTGTATCGCAAGCTTTCATCGCGCGAAATAGAGGTGCTGCGCTACCTTAGCGAAGGCAAAAAGAATAAGGAAATTGCCAGGTTGCTGGAACTTAACGAAAAAACAATAAGTACCTACAAATTGCGCCTGCTTACAAAGCTGCATGTTACAAACCTTGTAGACCTTGTAAACAAAGCAAAAACTTTGGATATTGTTTAACCTTCAACACCACTTTAAAGGAAAAAACCTCTACACAAAAATCAGAGAAGAAAGCGGCAGTTTAAAAGCATTGCCATTAAAAGCACCAAACACCCTAAACCACGGGGTGTTTTTTGTTTTTATTCGATACCTGTAATGCTTTGCGCTGCGATAAACCCACCTGTCCAGGCATTTTGAAAGTTAAACCCACCTGTAATGGCGTCAATGTTTATAACCTCTCCTGCAAAATATAGGTTTTCTATGCGTTTACTTTCCATGGTTTTAAAATTCACTTCCTTAAGATCTACACCACCTGCGGTAACAAACTCTTCTTTAAAGGTGCTTTTGCCATTAACATTAAACTCTGCATTTACCAACTGGTTTACCAGTGCCTGCAATTGGTTGCGGTTAAGGTCTGCCCATTTGGTTTCAGCCGCTATGCCCGCTGCGGTAACAAAGCTTTCCCATAAACGGTTAGGAAAATCGAACGGTGATTTTTTGCTGACTGTTTTTTTTGCATGTTCCTGCTTCAGTTCTTTTAAAACGGTGTCGCAGTCTTCGGCATCAACATCGTTAAGCCAATTTACCTGAAGCACAAATTGGTAATTTTTATCAGATAGTTCTCTTGCTCCCCATGCCGAAAGGCGCAATATGCCCGGCCCACTCATGCCCCAATGGGTAATGAGCAACGGGCCCGAAGCTTCGAGTTTACTGCCTTTTACTTTTACGGTTGCCATGGCCGATACTCCCATGAGGTCTTTTATGCGCGGGTCTTTTATGTTAAAGGTAAACAACGATGGCACGGGCGGAACAATGGTATGCCCAAGGTCTGACAGCATGTCCCACATTTTTGGGTTGCTGCCTGTAGCCATAACAAGTTTGGCAGCTATAAAAGTTTCGTTCTGTGTTTCTATTTTCCAATGATGTTCTGCCTTGTATAACGATTGTATGCTTTGGCCTGTAAGCACCTGTATGCCCAGCTTTTTTACCTGAGCGTTAAAACAGTCTATTATGGTTTGCGAACTATCGGTTGTTGGAAACATGCGTCCGTCTTCTTCGATCTTTAATTCTACCCCACGTTTTTCAAACCACTCTATGGTATCGCCTGCGGCAAAACGGTTAAAAGGGCCGCGCAGTTCTTTTTCGCCCCGCGGATAGAATTTTACAAGGTCGTTAGGTATAAAACAGGCATGCGTAACGTTACATCTGCCACCACCCGATATGCGCACTTTGCTAAGCGTTTCTTTGCCGCGTTCTAAAATGGCTATTTTTAGTTTTGTGTTAGCCTCTGCAATATTAATAGCAGTAAAAAAGCCTGCTGCACCGCCTCCGGCTATTATAATATCATAGGTCTTGCTCATAGCCTTTCGGGATAATCAGAGATGATGCCATCTACATTATACAATTTCATACGCGCTATATCTTCCGGGTCATTAACCGTCCAGGTATATACTTTAAGCCCGGCATCGTGCGCTTTTTGCACGTTGCTTTCGGTTAGTAAAGAAAAATGAGGGTGTATAGCCTTAGCCTTAAGCTGTGCTGCCCACTCCATGGCCTCGGTAACGCTGGCCTGTGTAAGTACACCTAATGCCACTTTGGGGTTTAGGTTGCTCAATGCCTCCAGCTCTTCATGCTGAAAACTTGATACTAAAAAATCAGAATATTGGTAACCATTATTCGCCACAAGATCAATAATAAAGTCAGATACCGGTTGTGCGGTGTGCCTGCCTTTCATTTCTATATTTACAAAACAGCGTTTGTTTATCAGGGTGTATACCTCTTCAAGTGTCGGTATGCTTTGATCGGGCTCAATGGTCAGGGCTTTAAGTTGAGACAGGGTCATTTTATGCACTTCGCCCGAACCATTGGTAACACGGTCTACGGTAAAATCGTGTATAACCACAAGCTCTCCGGAGGCGCATACATGCACATCCAGCTCAATACCATGCACGCCAAATGCTAATGCCTGGGCAAAAGATGCCAGCGTATTTTCGGGTTCATGGCCCTTAGCCCCGCGATGACCTATGGTAAGGATTGGCATAGCTCTAATTTTTTGTAAAGATATTACAAATAGATTTAGCCATGACTTAGAAGTATAGTCTGTACAGTTGTTTCAAATTAGGCCTTCAAAGTACCGGGGATAGTACGAATTATCATAATTTAGGATTGAACGATACTCCTAAATTGAGGTAAAAAGCACCATTGCTTTTGGCCTCGAAAACATAATCGGTGTTTTTGTCGTTCTTTAAAAGAACCCTCGATGTAGGTATCGATTTAAAACCTGTTTTAAGTGTGGCGATAAACGGGCCTATGCAATGCTCATAGGTCAGTCCGGAATTGATTTCGAGTTGGTTAAACTGATACACATTTGAGGTATCTCCGTTAAAATCATATAAGTAAAACATCGTTGCATCAAGCTCTGTACCTAAAGAAAGCCTGCCGTTTGTAAACATGTTCTTTTTCATAAAAAGCTGTTTGGGCAATATAACATCTACTATCCATCCGTTGTTCAGCTTGCGTTCGTAAGAAAACGATGGTATTACCGGGGTTTGTGCGCTTCGGTCAATAAAGCCAAGAAGACCCACGGTCATTTTGGTTTTGGCATCTGCTTTCAAGACTATTGTAGCCGATAAAAATCCTCTTACTCTTTCTATGCCCTCATTGCCACCATCGGGTATTATACTGGCACTATATATAACAGGTTTTTTAGCAAGCCTTGAAAAGTGTGTAATATTTAGCGATGCCGAGTAATAATGGTAATCAAAATTGTCTTTAACCCCAATATTTGTCAGCGGGTTTGTATATTCTGTTTCAGAATGCATGTAGCGGTACAGCAAAGTTGTGCCTACAATCCATTGTTTAGATTTTATAAAGTTAATATTGGCACTAACCCTTGCCTGGTTGAAGGCTTCTACATCGCGTTCAGGAAGGCTGCTTCCGTATAATTTTGGTTTAATTGTAAAAGGAGCTACCTGATTGAACTCTACGTTTAAAAAACGCGTAATAGGAAATTTATCTGTAGCATAGTTTATTATTTTTTTTGTAGCAGTGGTGTCCTTAGCCTGGGCATTGGCTTTATGAGACATAATGATAACTGCCGGAAGCAATAATTTTAAAGTCGAAGATAACTTAAACATTGTGGAGCGGTTTTAAAGGGTATGTATGGTTGCCTTAAAAAAATCGAAAACAAAAAGCCTGTCATAAACAGTGCGCAAATTGTTTGCGTCAATAAAGTCGCGCACTTTTTGTTGTACATGTTCTTTATAGTCGGCTATATATACAAACCAAAATTCTTTTACTTCTTTAGCCTGCTTTATGGCCTGGATATTAACGGCGGGTATAGGCATAAGAGCTCCGGCGTGCCTTGCATCGAACAGGACAACACCACTGTTATTACTTTTATGGCCTATAATGCTAAGAACCCCTCTGTGCTCTTTAATAATAATTTCTTTATCATAGCATTCGGCAAACCTTATAAGCCCGGCAGCCTGCATCAGCAGCTCTTCTTTTTCTGCTTCGCAAATGGGCATGTTGCATATTTCGTCTGCTAAAAGCTGTAGTTTATTAAAACTCATGGCTTAACTTTTGCTGCAAATAAACAGCTAACAATCGCTGCTATTTTTTTATTTATACAAACCACCCTTTATTTTATACAAAATCCCTTTTAAGGCAATTTGGTATAATAAAAGGCAGGTTTTGTACAAAATAGCTGTTGGCGACAGAAAGCAATGCTATTTTTGTACAAGTAAATTTGAAAAATGCTGAAAAAAAGTACAGATGTAAATAACAGGATAATAAGCCTTATAATAGATGACCGCTACAGGCTGTTACGTCATGTATGCATGATTGCCAGCTTTGTTGCCCTCTCTCTTAGTGCAAGAGTGCTGTTTAATTTAAGAGAGTTAAATAAATTTAGCGGCAACATTGAGTTTTACCATAATATTATGCCGCATGTGGTTTTTGCAATCATAATATATTTTAATATTTATGTGCTTATGCCTCTTTTTTTTGGAGGACGCTATCTGTTGTATTTTGTATTGGTGCTGTTGCTTATAATGACAGGTTTTTCTTTTATGAATTATATTACAGATACTTTTTTTGAGCCCTATCGCATAGGAATAAAACCCGAAATAACCGATGTCAAGAAAATAATCGCTGCCACCATTTTTGTGACTCCGATTATTTTAGCCACAACTGCAGCAAGGCTTATGCAAAAGTGGATAAAAGACCAGCAAAGAATTAGCGAGCTGAACGATATTACTGTGCGTATGGAACTCGATGCGCTTAAAAACCAGATAAATCCGCACTTTTTGTTCAACATGCTAAACAATGTAAATGTGCTTATAAAAAACAGTCCTGCAAAAGCCATTGCCGTAGTAGTAAAACTCTCTGAGTTTTTGCGCTACCAATTGTATGATAATAACGAAGAAAAAACCTCGCTCTTAGCCGAAACTGAGTTTCTTTCTAACTTTCTTAATCTTGAGAAGATACGAAGGGATAATTTTAATTTCAGTATAAAAACCGAGACCGGTGTAACCAACCCCATCAATATTTATATTCCGCCTAATATATTTACAACCTTTGTAGAAAATGCCATTAAGCACAGTGTAGATATTATGGGTAATGAGGTTGTAATACAAATTGTTTTAACGATGCATGATGACCGCCTTAATTTTACCTGTAGTAATACTAAAAGCCCCGATGAGGTTATTGTAAACACCAAAGCAGGCGGACTGGGGCTTGCAAACATTAAACGGCGGCTGGAGCTGTTATATAAAGATGATTATCAAATTACAATTGAAGAAACGGCCAAACAATATACCGTTAACCTAAACATTCCGCTATGAACTGTATAATTGTAGACGACGAACCTTTGGCAAGACAGGGCATGCAGGAACTTATAGAGGAAGTTTCGGATATTAAAATTGTGGGAATGTTCTCGAACGCCCCTGCAGCACTGGCTTTTTTAAAAGACAATAAGACTGATTTGGTATTCTTGGACATACAGATGCCAAAGGTGACAGGCTTGGAGTTTGCTGAACAGATCCCTGCCCAAACACTAATAATTTTTACCACTGCCTACTCGCAGTATGCCCTTAAAAGCTATGAACTCGATGCGGTGGATTATCTGCTTAAGCCTATTGAAAAAGACAGGCTCGAAAAAGCTATTAATAAAGCCGTTTTATACAAAAAACTACTATCTGACGAAACAGAGAAAAGCGTGGTGGAAAAAGCAGGCAACGAGTTTCTTGTGATAAAGGCAGACAGGCGGTATTACAAAATCAATTTTGAAGATATATTGTTTATTGAGGGTTTAAAAGATTATGTGGTGCTATATACCAAAATTCAAAAACTCATTACAGCCATGAACCTTAAAACCATACAGCAAAAACTGCCTGTTTTGAATTTTATGCGTGTAAGCAAATCGTATATTGTAAACCTTGCGGTGGTAGACTCTTTTGACAGCCATAACCTGTATATTGCTGAGCACGAAATATCCTTAGGAGAGGTCTATAAAAATGAATTCGTGCAACGCTACCTTAATGAGTAGCCTTGCCTAACTATAAAAATCCCTGATTGTCAAAAATCCCCTGGTTTACGGTTTCAATGTAGTCAAGAACACTGTCGCGGCCTGTGGCTTCTGTAGATGAGGTTACAAAATGCTGTGGCATTTCTTCCCAGTCTCCTGCCAGCATTTGCTTGCGGTAGGCGGCAACATGGGCATCTATTTTGCCACGGCTAATTTTATCGGCCTTTGTAAAAATTATACAAAACGGTACCTGCGCCTCACCCAGATAGTTCATAAACTCAAGATCAATTTTTTGGGCCTCGTGCCTAATGTCTATAAGCACAAAGGCGCACACCAGCTGTTCGCGACGTTCAAAATAATCGGTAATAAATTTCTGGAAAGTGTCTTTAGTAGATTTAGAAACACGCGCATATCCATAGCCCGGTAAATCGACCAAAAACCAGTTGCTGTTAATTTTAAAGTGGTTTATTAACTGCGTTTTACCCGGCCTGCCCGATGTTTTAGCAAGGCTGTTGCGCCCCGTTAACATGTTTATTAAAGACGACTTGCCCACATTACTCCTGCCAATAAAGGCATACTCCGGTATAAGTTCTTTAGGGCAAAGCTTAACATCAGAGTTGCTTACAATAAATTCGGCAGTATTAATTTTCATGAGATTGTGTTTTGGAGGCATTTGCCGTTAAAGTCGCAAAGGTAGCGATTTTTAAATTAGGCATAAAAGAAGGTAATAAAGTGTCATACAGGGTGTCTTCAAATAAAAAAACCTGACGTATTGCCGTCAGGTTAGTATTTTATTTGGTTATGATAAAAGATTCGGGTGAAGCCCAGTCTGAATTCCTGAATCTAAAATTCTTTTACAGCCCCGCTTTCTTTAGCCACTCGTGCATCAGGCGGTTAAACTCGTCCGGGTGCTCCATCATGGCAGCATGCCCGCATTTGTCTATCCAGTATAGGGTGCTGTTCGGCAAAAGTTTGTCAAACTCTTCGGCAACATCGGGTGGAGTAACAGTGTCGTTCCTTCCCCAAATAATGCCTGTTGGAACATGCATTTTAGGCAGGTCTTTTGCCATATTATGCCTAATGGCACTTTTGGCAATGGTTAATGTTTTTATAAGCTTAATGCGGTCGTTGGCCACCTCATATACTTCGTCTATAATTTCATCTGTAGCAATGGCAGGATCATAAAAAACCTCCTGTGCTTTTTTTCTAATGTATTCTTTATCGCCACGGCGCGGGTAGCTGTCGCCCATAGCACTTTCATAAAGGCCCGAGCTCCCTGTAATAACCAGCCCAAGCATTTTTTCAGGATACATTTTTGTATGGTACAGTGCAATATGTCCTCCAAGCGAATTACCTAAAAGTATAACCCTTTCAAAACCCATGTGGGTAATAAAATCTTTAACCCACCGGGCAAAAGCCTTAACGTTGGTTTTTAAAATGCTTTGGGTATATAAAGGCAGTTCGGGTATTACCACTTTATACCCATGCTCCGGAAAATATTTTGCCACACCGTCAAAGTTGCTTAATCCGCCCATTAGGCCATGAAGAATAATAATTGGGGTGCCTTCGCCAGCCTCATAGTAGCTGTATTTTCCGTCTTTGTGTGTGCTTTGCATCTTGGTTGTAAACATTCAAATCAGCACAAATATATAAATATATAAGTTAAGTAGACTTTAAGCTGTCATAAATTGGCTTAAATTTTATATAGCACTTTCTAATCTGTTGCATTACAATTATTCAAACTTTAAAAATTAGTTAAATAAAGATATTTGGCTGTAATATTCCTAAATCAATAAACTTTTAGGGTTTCGTAATATGATTGTTAAGTTTTCTTAAAATTTTAAACAATCTTCAGGTTTAAAAAACTGAGTGTCAAAATATGCAAAAGCATGTGGCAGGCTCAAAATGCAGCAATATGTTAGCAGGTGGTAAAAAAAGTGTAAAACTTATCAACAAAGTGGGAGTGGGTGGTAACAAGTGGTAAAAAAATTCTATATTTGCTTTGTTAAGACTAAAAACCTAACTGCTTGAATACCATTATAGGCACATACGAATGTAAGGCAGATTTAAAGGGAAGGCTCATGCTGCCTGCTCCTTTAAAGAAGCAATTGCATGAAGGCCTGGAGGAGGGTTTTGTGTTAAAACGCTCGGTTTTTCAGCCTTGCCTTGAGCTTTACCCTATGGGGGAGTGGAACAAAATGATGGCGAAAATAAACAAGCTTAACCGATTTGTAAAGAAGAATAATGATTTTATAAGGAGGTTTACGGCTGGGGTTAAAGTAGTAGAGATGGATAGTGCCGGAAGGTTGCTGATACCCAAAGACCTGGTGGTTTTTGCCGGGATTAAAAATGATATAGTGCTTTCTTCGGCGGTGAATATCGTGGAGATTTGGGATAAAGAGAAGTATGAGGCTTCTATAGACGAGTCTGCAGATGATTTTGCGAGTCTTGCTGAAGAAGTGATGGGAAATTTAAATGATGACGAAGATGGAATATCATAACCCTGTGCTGCTTAAAGAAACGGTAGACGGACTTAATATTAAGCCCGACGGGGTGTATGTTGATGTAACCTTTGGTGGTGGGGGTCATTCGCGCGAAATAATGAAGAGGCTGGGACCAAACGGTAAATTGTTTGGTTTTGACCAGGATGAAGATGCGCAGGCTAACATAATAGATGATGAGCGTTTTGTGTTGATACCCGAAAATTTTAGGTTTATAAAAAGATACCTGCGTTTTCATGGGGTTAAAGAGGTAGATGGTATTTTGGGCGATCTGGGTGTTTCGTCGCATCAGTTTGATGTGGCAGAGCGAGGCTTTAGCACGCGCTTTAATGCCGCACTCGATATGCGCATGAGCAAAAAGAACGACCTTGATGCCTTTAAGGTAGTTAACGAATATGATGAGGCAGAACTTAAAAGGGTTTTGTTTGATTATGGCGAGCTTAAAAATGCAGGTGCTATGGCAAATGTTATTGTTAATGCGCGCCGCGATGCCGCAATAACCGATGGCAACCAGCTTAAAGCTGTATTGAGCCGTTTTTTGCCGGGGCATAAAAGCAATAAAATATTGGCGCAGATATATCAGGCAATACGTATAGAGGTAAATCAGGAAATGGATGTGCTGAAAGAGTTTTTGGTGCAGTCTCTTGAAATACTTAAACCGGGCGGTAGGCTTAGCGTAATATCCTATCATTCGCTTGAAGACAGGCTTGTAAAACGCTTTATGCGCAACGGTATGTTTGAAGGCGAGCCGGAGCGTGATTTTTTCGGGAATTTTGAAGTGCCTTTTAAGAGCATCGAAAAACTGATCGTTCCTACAGAAGAGGAGATACAAATTAATAACAGGGCACGCAGCGCAAAGCTTAGGGTGGCCGAAAAGAAATAGGGTTATGAAAGGCGGGGTGTACAGTTTACTTAAAGCAAAATATCTTGTAGACGATGGGTCTATGAAGAACTGGGGCTTTATTGTGTTCTTAGTACTTATGGCTATGCTGATGATTGCAAATTCGCACAGCTATGAGCAAAAGCTTTACTATATAACCGCACTGGAAAGCGAAATTAAAGAGCTGAGGTCGGAATCTATAGACCGCCGCTGCGAACTGATGGAGCTTAAAATGGAAAGCACCGTGGCGCGCAAAATGGAAGAGAGAGAAATTTATCCTTCGGCAGCACCGCCCAAAAAGATAAAGGTTACTGAGAAAGAAGAAAAGGATTTGTGGCAACGAATATGGAAGTAAAAACAGACGATAAAAAAGTCTCTTACAGGATATACCTGGTAGCCTTCGCAATTTTTGTGATGGCTATACTTGTTTCTGTAAAGCTCACTAATATACAGTGGGTTGAGGGCGACTATTACCGTCAGCTTGCGCGAGAGCGTACCGTTAAAAACTTTACCATTCCGGCAAACAGGGGCAATGTATACAGCGCAGATGGCAGCCTTTTGGCAACGTCTATACCTAATTATATTATCAGGTTTGATGCTCTTGCGCCCAAGCAGGAGGATTTTGATGAATATCTGGAGCCGCTGGCCGACTCGCTTTCGGCAATGCTATGCAAATCGTCTAATCATTATTTTAATGAGTTACGAAGAGCACGTACCAATAAAGACAGGTATCATTTTATAGCAAAAGGGCTTAGTTATACAGAGCTACTTCGCATAAAACGCTTTCCGTTGTTTAAACTTGGGGCTTATAAAGGTGGTATAATAACCGAACAAAAAACGGTGCGTGAGCATCCTATAGGTAAAATTGCCGAGCGTACTGTGGGTTATGAGCGTATTGATGATGATGGCGAAAAGCTGTATGTGGGTATCGAGGGGGCTTTTGCTTCTTACCTAAACGGTAAAGATGGACGTCACATGATGCAAAAAATTGCCCGCAACCAGTGGAAACCTATTAGCGATGTTAACGAAGTAGAACCTGTAGACGGTTATGATGTTATATCTACCATAGATGTTTATATACAGGATATTGCTCACCATGCATTGTTAAAACAATTGGAGTATTATGAGGCCGATCATGGTTGTGTGGTGGTTATGGAAACCAAGACAGGCTATGTAAAGGCTATCTCAAATTTAGGTCGTGCTACCGATGGGTCGTATTACGAAACAATAAACTATGCCGTGGGCGAGTCGGCAGAGCCAGGATCGAGCTTTAAGCTTGCCGGACTTATCTCTATGCTTGAAGATAAAAAGGTAGATACCAGTAAAGTATATGATACTAAGGGTGGTGACATAGTTATTAATGGCCGACACGTAAGAGATTCGCACAAAGGTGGTTATGGTAAAATATCGTTGGCGAGAGGTTTTGAGCTCTCTTCTAATACAGTACTGGTTCAGGCGGTGTATGAGAGCTACAAAGACAATCCATGGGGGTTTGTAAATAACCTTAATAAATATGGGCTCAATAAAAGGCTTGGTGTTTCTATAAAAGGGGAAGGTAAACCATATATACCGCAACCAAATGATAAAATGTGGTCGCGCACAACATTGCCCTGGATGGGCTTTGGCTATAATGTAAGCTTAACTCCGTTACAAACGCTTACTTTTTATAATGCGGTTGCCAATAATGGCGAGATGGTAAGACCACTTTTTGTAAAGGAAATTAAAGAGTGGGACAAAACCATTAAAAAGTTTGATAAAGAGGTAATGAACCCGCAAATATGCTCGCAGGAAACCATTGACCAGGTACGTGCCATTATGGAGAACGTGGTTAAAAAAGGTACGGGTAGTAAACTCTATTCGCCTAATTTTTCTATGGCGGGTAAAACGGGTACGGCTCAGGTTAACTATGGTAAAGGAGGTAAGACTAATGGAGATATGTATTACTCGTCAACCTTTGTGGGGTACTTCCCGGCAGATGAGCCGCAGTATTCGTGCATTGTTATTATCAATAAGCCACACGTAGCCAAGGGATATTATGGTGCCGATGTTTCGGGTCCGGTGTTTAGAAGGATAGCACAAAAGATATTTACCGATCTGCCTTCTACCAACAACGTTAAAAAACTTGATGCTACGATAAAGGAACAGGAAAAACTATTTGCTTCTTATTATGACAAGCAAAACAAAATAAAAAAAGACATGGTGCCTAACGTAATAAGCATGAGCGGTATGGATGCCGTTGCATTGTTGGGCAACATAGGGTTAAAAGTACAGGTAATTGGCGTGGGCAAGGTTAAAAAACAGTCGTTAAAACCGGGTCAGGCTTTTAATAAAGATCAAACCATAATACTCGAATTATCGTGATGCTATTGCGCGACATATTATATAAGGCGGCGATAGAGCTTGTAAAAGGCCCTACCGATATATCTGTGTCTAAAATTGAGTTCGATTCGCGCTTAATAAAAGAGGGCGATGTTTTTGTTGCCATAAAAGGCACACAAAGCAACGGACACGATTATATACAAAAAGCTATTAGCCTTGGGGCTGTGGCTGTGGTATGCGAAGTATTGCCCGATACAGTTCTAGATACCGTTACTTATGTGGTGGTAAACAGTGCCAGTTCGGCACTGGCTTTTATGGCAGCTAATTATTACGGCAATCCGTCGGCCAGCCTTAAGCTTGTTGGTGTTACAGGCACAAATGGAAAGACCACGATAGCCACGCTGCTAAACCAGCTTTTTAAAAATGCAGGTTTTAGTGCAGGGCTGCTAAGTACAGTTAAAATACTGGTTAACGATAAAGAATATCCTGCCACACACACCACGCCCGATTCGCTTACCATAAACAGGTATTTGAGGGAAATGGTAGACGTTGGCGTAGAGTATTGTTTTATGGAGGTTAGCTCGCATGGCATACACCAAAACCGTACGGAAGGATTAACGTTCGTGGGCGGTGTGTTTACTAACCTCTCTCACGACCATTTGGATTATCATGCAACGTTTGCAGAGTATAGGGATGTTAAGAAATCCTTCTTTGACCATTTGCCAAAATCGGCATTTGCGCTGGTTAATGTAGATGATAAGAATGGGCTGGTAATGCTGCAAAATACCGCAGCTAAAAAACTGACCTATGCCCTTAAGACCTATGCCGACTATCGTGCACAGATACTGGAAAACCAGCTTAGTGGGCTGTTGTTAAAAATAAATGGTGAAGAGGTTTGGGTTAAACTTATAGGCACTTTTAACGCCTACAACCTGCTGGCAATATATGCCGTGGCAGTAAACCTTGGCTTAGACGACCGTGAGGCATTGCGCCTGCTTAGCGAGCTGGAAAGTGTTTCCGGCAGGTTTCAGTTTATAGTGTCAGACAGCAAAATAACTGCCATTGTAGACTATGCCCATACGCCAGATGCGCTTGAAAATGTGCTGAGCACTATAGAGAATATCCGTACACGAAACGAACAGCTAATAACTGTTGTGGGTTGTGGCGGCGACAGGGATAAGACCAAACGGCCTATTATGGCCCACATTGCATCGAGCATGAGCGACAGGGCCATTTTTACTTCTGACAATCCGCGAAGCGAAGTGCCCGAAGATATTATTGAAGATATGGAAAAAGGCGTAGAGCCTATTAACTATAAAAAAACAGTGGCTGTGGTAGACCGCAAGCAGGCCATAAAAATTGCCTGCCAGCTTGCCCGCCCTAACGACATTATACTGATAGCTGGCAAAGGCCACGAAACCTATCAGGAGATTAAAGGTGTGAAGTATGATTTTGATGATATGGAGACCGTAAAAGAAATTTTAAAGCAACTAAACAAATAACAGTATATGCTCTATTATCTATTTGAGTATCTAAACAAACAACTGGATTTTCCGGGAGCGGGTGTATTCCAGTACATAACGTTCCGTTCCGGTTTGGCCGTTATACTCTCGTTGCTTATATCTACGGTTTTTGGTAAAAGGATCATTAACTTTTTACGCAGGCAGCAAATTGGGGAGACCGTTCGCGAACTTGGCCTTGAGGGGCAAAGCCAAAAGGCAGGTACGCCAACCATGGGTGGGCTTATAATTATATTCTCTACCCTTATACCTGTATTGTTGCTGGCAAAGCTTGATAATATATATATCATGCTGCTTATTGTTACCACGTTGTGGATGGGCAGTATAGGTTTTATAGACGATTACATCAAGATATTTAAGAAAGATAAAGAAGGCCTGAAAGGTAAGTTTAAGGTTGTTGGGCAGGTTGGCCTTGGTTTAATAGTGGGCTATGTACTCTATTTTCATCCGGCGGTAACGGTGCGTACAGATACTTCTACAACCAACATTTTCCAAACAGACCAAAACGTAATAAGTGCTGCTCCGGTGGAGGAAAAATCTACAGCTACAACCATTCCGTTCTTTAAAAATAATGAGTTTGATTATGCCGAGGTATTGTCTTTTATGGGCGATGATTATAAAGATTATGCTTGGCTGATATTTATCCCGGTGGTAATCTTCATCATCACTGCAGTATCTAACGGGGCTAACCTTACCGATGGTATAGACGGACTGGCGGCAGGAACATCGGCAATAGCCGTGCTCACCCTTGCCATATTCGCTTTTGTGTCGGGTAACATTATATTTAGTAACTATCTTAATATAATGTACATACCCAACTCTGGTGAGATGACGGTCTATATAGCATCCTTTGTGGGTGCGCTTGTGGGCTTTTTGTGGTACAATACCTATCCGGCATCGGTGTTTATGGGCGATACGGGCAGCCTTACTATAGGCGGCATCATAGCAGTACTTGCAATAGCGGTTCGTAAAGAGCTTTTGATACCCGTATTGTGCGGTATCTTTTTGGCAGAGAACCTTTCGGTAGTAATGCAGGTAAGCTACTTTAAATATACGAAGAAAAAACTGGGCGAGGGCAAGCGCATCTTTTTAATGGCGCCACTGCACCACCACTACCAGAAAAAGGGCTATCATGAAAGTAAGATCGTTACACGTTTCTGGATCGTTGCTATACTGCTTTCTATATTCTCATTAGTGTCACTAAAACTGCGATAGTATGAGGTTAGTAATATTAGGTGGTGGAGAAAGCGGTATAGGTACTGCCATTCTCGGGAAGAAAAAAGGATACGATGTTTTCGTGTCGGATTTTGGAAAGATAAAGAATAATTATAAAGAAGTTCTTGCACTTAATAAACTGGACTGGGAGGAAGAAAAGCACACTGAGGAGCTAATACTGAATGCCGATGTGGTAATGAAAAGCCCGGGCATACCGGATAAATCGCCCATAGTAAAAAAAATAAAGGAAAAAGGCATTCAGGTAGTATCTGAAATTGAGTTTGCCGCTCCTTTTACTGAGGCAGAGACCATAGGCATAACAGGAAGCAACGGCAAGACCACCACTACAATGCTAACACATTATCTGCTAAAACAGGGCGGTCTTAATGTAGCAATAGGAGGAAACATTGGTAAAAGCTTTGCCTGGCAGGTGGCCGAGAATAAAAGTGAGGACTATGTGCTGGAGCTAAGCAGTTTTCAGCTGGATGATATAAAAAATTACAGGCCACATATAGCAGTAATAACAAATATCAGTCCGGATCACTTAGACCGCTACGAATACAATTATGATTTGTATGTAGCAGCAAAGTTCAGGATAACCATGAACCAGACGGAAGATGATTATCTGATATATGATGCAGATGATGAAAAGATAGCCGAATGGCTAAAGAACAACAAAGTGAGGGCTAAAAAAATCCCCTTCTCACTTTCGGGCAACAACAAAAAAGGGGTATATGTAAAGGATAACACAATTATAAGCACATTAAAAAAAGGAGATTTTACCATGCCAATAAACGAACTGTCTTTAGAAGGGAAACACAATGTTAAGAATGCAATGGCAGCAATAACCGTAGCACAGCTTAAAAATATTAGGAAGAAGACGATCGTAGAAAGCCTGTCTAACTTTCAGGGCGTGGAGCACAGGCTTGAAAAAGTGCTTAAAATACAGGGCGTAGAATATATTAACGACAGTAAGGCTACCAACACTAACTCTACCTATTTTGCGCTTGACAGCATGACCACACCAACAGTTTGGATAGTAGGCGGTGTAGACAAGGGCAACGATTATAATGAATTGATGTCGTTGGTTCGCGAAAAGGTAAAATCGATAGTTTGCCTTGGTGTAGAGAATGCCAAGATTATTGATGCCTTTAAAAATGTGGTAGATGTAATGGTAGAAACTACCAGCATGACCGAAGCGGTTAAAATAGCACAAAAAATGGCTGAGAAAGGCGACACGGTATTATTGTCTCCGGCCTGTGCAAGTTTTGACCTTTTTGAAAGCTATGAAGACAGGGGCAAGCAATTTAAGGCTGCTGTGCAAAACCTTTAATACAGTCTTAAAGTTGAAAGTCATAAAGTCTTTTGACCGTGTGACAAATGGATGAAAGAATAAAACAGAGTAAAGAAAATGAAAGAATTAATCAATAACCTAAAAGGAGACAAAGGGATCTGGTCGTTTGTAATGCTGCTGGCCCTTATTTCGTTCATGCCGGTTTTTAGCGCAAGTACCAACCTTGTGTATGTAATAGGCAAGGGGTCTACCATAGGCTATCTAGTTAAGCATCTCGTTCATATATTTATTGGTTTTGCGCTAATATACATGGTGCACAAAGTGCCTTACCATTACTACCGCGGACTATCGCAACTGGCTATGCCTATTGTGGCAGTATTGCTGGTGTACACGTTTTTTCAGGGAACGGTTATAGACGGTGCCAATGCCAGCCGATGGATAAAAGTGCCGTTTATTGGGGTAACCTTCCAAACCTCGGCACTGGCAATGATAGTACTCATGATCTATGTGGCACGCTATCTTGCAAAAGCAGATGGTAAAGAAGTAACCTTTAAGCAATCGGTTATAGAGCTTTGGATTCCGGTATTTATAATACTGGCGCTAATATTACCCTCTAACTTTAGTACCGCAGCACTAATTTTCAGTATGGTGTGCATGCTGGTGTTTGTGGGCAAGTATCCGCTAAAATACCTGGGCATGATAATAGGCACGGGTATAACTATGCTGGTGCTGTTCGTGGCGTTTGCAAAAGCTTTTCCAGATGCTATGCCCAACAGGGTAGACACCTGGATGAACCGTATAGAGCGTTTTACATCAGATGCGCCCAACGAAGACGATTATCAGATAGAAAAAGCAAAGATAGCTATAGCATCTGGAATGGTGTATGGCGTAGGGCCGGGCAAGAGTGTGCAAAAGAACTTCCTGCCGCAATCCTCTTCCGATTTTATCTTCGCCATTATTGTTGAAGAATACGGGCTTGTTGGCGGACTAACAGTGTTGTCGTTATACCTGCTTTTATTTGCACGTTTTTTAGTAACGGCACACAAGGCAAAATCGCTTTTTGGCAAACTGCTTATTGTAGGGCTTGGTTTCCCTATCATCTTTCAGGCACTCATAAATATGGGTGTGGCGGTAGAGCTGCTTCCGGTAACAGGGCAAACACTTCCGCTAATCAGTAGTGGTGGTAGTTCTATCTGGATGACGTGTATCTCCATAGGGATCATCATCAGCGTAACTAAAAAAGAGGAGGAAATAGCGCAGGAGCTTAAAGAGAAAGAAGACCGCGAGGCTGCCCTGCAACAACTGATAGACGAACACATATTGCGCGAAAAGCAACGCGAAGAAGCCGAAGCACAGGGATTGGAACAACCGGCTGCTTTTTCTATAGAAGATGATTCGACAGAACCTAATCCCATGAGGGCGGTGTTTGGGAAATAGATGTTAGTATTGAGGTATTAGACATTAGATAATAGGCGTAAGATAATAGATAATAGACACGAACCCCTTTGGCATGAGTGCTCCCCTCTCCTTTGGAGAGGGGGTGGGGGTGAGGATAATAATAAAGATGGGACAACCTAAAAAATTCATATTAAGCGGTGGTGGTACAGGAGGGCATATCTATCCTGCAATTGCCATTGCCAATGAGTTAAAGGAACGTTTTCCTGACAGCGAGATACTGTTTGTGGGTGCCAGCAATAAAATGGAGATGCAAAAGGTTCCGCAGGCAGGATACAAAATAATAGGGTTATGGATTGCGGGCATACAACGCAGGCTAACGGTAGACAACGCTATGTTTCCGTTTAAGCTTATAAGCAGTTTAGTTAAGTCGCGTAAAATAATAAAAGAGTTTAAGCCAGATGTGGTCATAGGTACCGGGGGCTTTGCCAGCGGGCCATTGCTACGGGCTGCCAGCGGAAAAGGTGTGCCAACGGTAATACAGGAACAAAATTCTTTTCCGGGCATAACCAACAAGTGGCTTGCAAAAAGAGCCAGTAAAATATGTGTAGCCTACGATAATTTAGAGCGCTTTTTTCCGGTGTCTAAAATTGTGTTTACAGGCAACCCGGTGCGACAGGACCTGATAGGTACAGAAGATAAAAGGGAAGAAGCAATGCAACGCTTTAAGCTCGACCCAAACAAACAAACGCTTTTGGTGTTGGGGGGAAGTTTAGGGTCAAGACGCATCAACCAGCTTATTGCAAAAGAGCTGGCATGGCTACAGGCACAAAACGTTCAGGTAATATGGCAGTGCGGTAAATTTTATTTTGAAGAGTACCAGCACTATGGCGATAAAGACGGGGTTCAGGTGCTATCGTTCATAGACAGGATGGATTTGGTTTATGCCGCAGCCGATGTTGTAATATCCCGCTCGGGGGCATCGTCAGTATCAGAACTATGCATAGTTGGCAAACCAGTGTTGTTTATTCCATCGCCCAACGTGGCTGAAGACCACCAAACCAAGAACGCACAGGCCATAGTAGAAAAAGTAGGGGCAATATTGTTAAAAGAAACCCAACTTGATACTCAGTTTCAGCCTGTTTTTGCAGATTTGCTGTCGAACAAAGAAAAGCAAAGAACGCTTGGGGAGAATATAAAAAAACTGGCAAAAGTAAATGCTACGAAAGATATAGTTGAAGAGATTGTAAGGCTCTTAAAAACTTAGAAAGCAGATAATAGATAATAGACGTAAGATAATAGACATGAACCACATATGGGTGAGACTTAAGAGTTCTAGGAACCTCAGTCTCTAAGTGTCTAAGAAACTTAATAAAACCCCAAGGGAGTAAGACACTGAGGGAATCAAAAAATAAAAGAATATTGTTGATGCGGTTTTAGGGTAGGAGCACTGTCTCAGTCTCTAAGCACTTAATTCCCTCAGCACCTTTAAAGAGAGATGGATATAAACCAAATACATAGCGTTTATTTTATAGGAATCGGCGGTATTGGCATGAGTGCCTTAGCGCGCTATTTCAAATTTATAGGCAAGAACGTTGCCGGTTACGACCGCACGCCTACCCATCTTACAGACGAGTTAAAGGCAGAGGGTATCAGCATCCATTTTGAAGACAATACAAACCTGATAGGTTTAGAATATTTGAATAAAGAAAATACGCTTGTGGTAGTAACCCCTGCGGTCCCTAAAAACCACCTGCAATGGAACTACTTCGTAAATAACGGTTTTGAGGTTAAAAAGCGTGCCGAGGTTTTGGGTATTATTACAAAAGATACATTTTGCTTTGCTGTTGCAGGTACGCACGGCAAGACCACTACATCGAGCATACTGGGGCATATATTGTTTGCCAATGGTGTAGATGTTACTGCTTTTTTAGGCGGTGTGGTAGAGGGCTACAACAGTAACCTTATAGGCAGCGGCAAAACGGTTACCGTTGCAGAAGCCGATGAGTTTGACCGTTCGTTTTTGCATCTGCATCCGGATATTGCCTGTGTGACAAGCATGGATGCCGACCATTTGGATATTTATGGCGATACGGCTTCTATCGAGGCATCGTTCAGGGAATTTGCAGATAAGGTTCAGGATAAAAACCATCTGTTCGTTACCAATGGGCTGCCGCTTGAAGGTGTAACCGTTGGCGTGGGCGAAGGGGAGTATTCGGCACAAAACATCCGTATAGATAACGGCTGGTATGTGTTTGATGTGGTTAGCCCAAAAGAAACATATAAAGATGTAAGGTTCGGTTTGCCGGGCCATCATAATATAACCAATGCGCTGCTTGCCCTTGCTATGGCAAATGTGTACGGACTTGAGCTAAGCGATATTGCAAAGGCACTCGAAACGTTTAAAGGTGTGCGCAGAAGGTTTTCGTATCAGATAAAAAAAGAAGACCTGGTTTACATAGACGACTATGCGCATCATCCAACCGAGATCGATGCCGTATATCAGGCCGTGAGCGAGTTGTATGCCGATAAAAAAGTGCTGGCAATATTTCAGCCGCACCTGTTTAGCCGCACGCGTGATTTTGCCGATGGTTTTGCAAAAAGCCTGTCTAAGTTTGAAGACGTGGTGCTGTTAGATATTTATCCGGCGAGAGAGTTGCCTATTGAAGGTATTACAAGCCAATGGCTTTTAGAAAAGATAGAAAATCCTAACGCAAGGCTGGTTAGTAAGACCGATTTGCAGCCGCTTTTAAGGCTGACGGATGCACAGGTTATTGTAACCATAGGTGCAGGGGATATTGGAGAAATGGTGCCGGATATTAAAAAAATATTAGATGAAAAAAATTAACTGGGATAACATAAGACTGGTTGCTATACTGTGTGTAGTGGTGTTTTTGTATGCCTTTACATCTAATAGAAATGAGCACAGATTAATGACGCAAACGGGCGTTGAGTTTGCTGATAATGAGAATTATATTACAAAAGAAGAGGTTAATAACTTGTTAATACAAAATTATGGAGCTGTTACAGGCATCCAAAAAGTTCAAGTAGATTTGAATAAGGTGGAAAAAAGCCTCGAGTCTAATCCAATGGTCGACAAGGCAGAAGTTTACACTACAGTAGATGGTAAGCTTAAAGCTTTTGTAAGACAAAGAAAGCCGGTTGCGAGAATTTTTGACGGCTCAAAGTCGTATTATCTGGATTATAAGGGCAGGCAAATGCCACTATCGGACAACGAAACAGCAAGGGTGCTTTTGGTAACTGGGGAGATTGCCAAAGCAGATGCAAAGAGACTGCACGAATTGCTGAATTATGTTTATGACGACACCTTTTTAAAGAAAAATATTATTGGTTTAACGGTTTCGCCAGTTGGCAACATGATATTTAAAAGCAGAGGGCACGACTACGATATTGTGTTTGGCAAACCCATAAACATTGAGCGGAAATTTAAAAATTATAAGGCATTCCTCCAGGATGCGGAAAAAGACACATTGATTACAAATTACAAGACAGTTAACCTGAAGTTTACGCAACAGGTGGTGTGCACCAAAAAGTAGAGTTATGGAAAAAGACAGCATTGCAGTAGGTTTAGATATCGGGACAACCAAGATAGTTGTCATGATAGGCAAAAAAAATGAGTATGGTAAGCTGGAGATCCTTGGCCTTGGAAAATCCAAAAGCCTTGGTGTGGCAAGGGGAGTGGTAAACAACATTACCCAAACCATACAGTCTATACAGCAGGCCGTGCAGGAAGCAGAGCAAAACTCGGGCTACCGCATTAACGACGTGGTGGTGGGCATTGCCGGCCAGCACATTCGCAGTATGCAGCACAGCGATTACATTAGCAGGAACAATCCTGAAGAAGTAATTGGCGATGCTGATATTGATCTGCTTATTGGACAGGTGCACAAACTTGCTATGTTGCCGGGTGAAGAAATTATACACGTGCTTCCGCAGGAATTTAAAATAGATGGCCAGGGCGAAATAAAAGAGCCTATAGGCATGTATGGCGGCAGGCTGGAAAGCAGTTTCCATATTGTTGTGGGGCAGGCTTCGTCTATCCGCAACGTTGGCCGTTGTATCAAAAGTTCAGGTCTTGACCTATCCGGGCTTACACTGGAGCCTTTGGCTTCGGCAGATGCCGTATTGAGCCAGGAAGAAAAAGAGGCTGGTGTTGCGCTTATCGATATAGGTGGCGGTACTACCGATCTTGCTATTTTTAAAGATGGCATTATCCGTCATACGGCTGTAATACCGTTTGGAGGTAATGTTATTACTGATGATATTAAAGAAGGATGCTCTATTATAGAGAAACAGGCAGAGCTGCTTAAAGTAAAATTCGGTTCGGCATGGCCGGGCGAGAATAAGGATAACGAAATTGTTTCGATACCCGGTTTACGCGGTCGCGAGCCAAAAGAAATTTCGCTTAAAAACCTTTCTAAAATAATCCATGCCCGCGTGGTAGAGATCATCGAACAGGTATTTGCCGAAATAAAAGCTTACGGCCATGAAGATCCACGCAAAAAACTAATTGCAGGCATTGTGCTTACAGGCGGTGGTTCTCAGCTTCAGCACATAAAGCAACTGGTAGAATACATAACCGGAATGGATACGCGCATAGGCTATCCTAACGAGCACCTTGCGGGCAACAGTAACGAAGAAATTTCGAGTCCGCTGTATGCCACTGCCGTTGGTCTTGTAATGAACAGTCTTCGCAATCACACGCAAAGTGCCACGCCGTTGGTAGAGCTTCAAAAGCCTGTGCCGCAATATGTGCCAAGACAGCAGGTGCAGCCACAGCCGATAGCAGTAGCCGCTCCTGTAATAGCAGAACCGGAACCGGAACGCGAGCTTGAAACCGTAGCAGCCAGAAAGCCGGAGCCTATAATTGAAGAGAGCACTGAAAAGAGGGTGAAGAGATCCTTTTTTGATAAGTACATAGACAAGATTAAAGATTTTTTAGATAACGCAGAATAAAAACCCGATAGATATGATGAGCAATTCAGAATTTGGAAGTATCTCGTTCGATTTGCCTAAAAACCAATCAAACGTGATCAAAGTGATAGGAGTTGGCGGAGGCGGAAGCAACGCTATTAACCACATGTTTAAACAGGGGATAAAAGGTGTTGACTTTATTATTTGCAATACCGATTCTCAGGCACTGCAAAACAGTCCTGTGCCAAATAAAATTCAGCTTGGTGTAGGCCTAACAGAAGGTCTTGGAGCGGGTGCAAACCCGGAGGTAGGCCAACAGGCCGCCCTTGAGAGCATTAGCGATATTGAGAAAATGCTCGATACCAACACTAAAATGATCTTTATTACGGCAGGTATGGGCGGTGGTACCGGTACAGGTGCTGCCCCGGTTATTGCACAGCTTGCTAAAGAGCGCGATATATTAACGGTAGGTATAGTTACCATTCCTTTTCAGTTTGAGGGCAAAGTGCGCCAGGAGCAGGCTCTTAATGGTGTAGAACGCTTAAGGAAACAGGTAGACTCGCTTATTGTTATCAACAATAATAAGCTTAGGGAAGTATATGGCAACCTTGGCTTTAAGGCTGGATTCTCTAAGGCAGATGAAGTGTTGGCAACAGCCTCTAAAGGTATTGCAGAGGTTATTACACACCACTACACTCAAAATATTGACCTTAAAGATGCCAAGACAGTACTTTCTAACAGCGGTACGGCCATCATGGGATCTGCGCTTGCAGCAGGCGATTCGCGTGCCAAAAGTGCAATTGTAGATGCTCTTGACTCTCCGTTGCTAAACGACAATAAAATTACAGGTGCTAAAAACGTACTGTTGCTAATTGTATCGGGTACTACAGAGATTACTATCGATGAGATAGGCGAGATCAACGACCACATACAAAACGAGGCAGGCCACAACGCAAACATTATTATGGGTGTGGGCGAAGATGAGTCTCTTGGCGATGGTATTGCGGTTACTATTATTGCTACAGGTTTTAATGTAGAGCAGCAAAACGAAATAGTAAACAACGAGCCTAAAAAAATAGTACATGCTCTGGAAGACCACCAGACTATGGTGCGCGACCTTACACAAAAAACAGTGGCAGCCTTTGATTTCTCGGCAGCAGTGGAGCCACGTAAAGCCGAAACTCCTGATGTTGAAGATAAAATCGTGTATGCGCTTGAGGAGGAGGTAGAGGAAAAAAAGCCGATAGCTGAAGCGGATGTGATGCCGTCTTCGGAAGCGGTAAACAACCTTGATGTATTCTTTGAAATTGTTAGTCCAACTCCCGCAGCACAGGTAGCAGAACCTGCTCCTGTGGCAGTGCCACAGCCTGTGGCTCCGGTAGCCCCGGCACCAACGTTTGAGGTTACTCCTGCAGCAGTGCAGCAACCTATAACAGCACAGCCCGTAGTGCCACAACAGCAGGTATATCAGCAACCCTCAGCACAGTATCAGGCAGCACCACAACCTGTGACGCAGCAGCCTATTGCGCAACAGCCCGTACAGCCTGTATATCAGGCTCCGGTTATCAAAGACGTAAGGGAAATTGAGGTGGTGGATGCTGAGTTTGTTATTGTAGATAAAGCTCCGGAAGACCAGTACACTTTTTCGTTTGACCTATCTGTAGATAATGCTAAGAGCGAAGAAAAAATGCTGTTTAACCTTAACGATGATACCCGCAATATAAAAGTTCAGGAGCCGGTACAGGTAGTGCCTGTAACAGAGCTTAACCAGAGTGGTGTTATTCGTTACTCGCTTGAGGAATATCTTGAAAAAGAGAATGAACTACTAAACTCTAAGCCTGTTGCAAAAGAAGAACCAATTGCCGAAGAGCTGAAGTTTACATTAAGGCAAAGTGAGGCTCCTCAGCTAAACCACCATGACCTTTCGGCCGATCTTTCTCCTATGGAAATGACCATTGAGGAAACGCTTCGCCAAAGGGCAGAAGAGCGAAGGAGGAAAATGAAGGAGTTTAACCATAAATTCCACAACAACAATGCAAGGATAGACGAGTATGAAAAACAGCCTGCCTATAAAAGAATGGGTATAGACCTGCACGACTCGCGTATTGACAATAGCAAATCGAGATTATCTTTAGGGACTGACAGTAACGACGACTTACAGTTGCGTTCTAACAATTCTTTCCTACACGATAACGTAGATTAACTAACCCAAATGTGAAACCTTAACCCGGAAATGCTATGGTGTTTTCGGGTTATTTTTTTATCTTCGCGTTCACAATTAATAAAATTATGAGCTTACAAAACGATATTATGGAGGGTATAAAAACCGCCATGAAAGCCAAAGATACTGTAACATTAGAGTCGCTTAGAGCGGTAAAATCAGCTTTATTATTAGCTCAGACCGAGAGTGGTGCTAAAGAAGAGCTGTCTCAGGAAGAAGAAATAAAACTGTTGCAAAAGCTGGTAAAACAGCGCAAAGACAGTGCAGCGATCTATATACAACAAGGCCGCCAGGATCTTGCAGATCCTGAAATTGCACAGGCTGCTGTTATAGAGAAATTTTTGCCTGCCCAGTTAACCGAAGAAGAAGTTGAGGCAGTGGTTAAAAAGATAATAGCTGATAATGGCTTTAGCGGCATGGCCGATATGGGCAAAGTTATGGGTATAGCCAGTAAAGAACTTGCCGGCAGTGCCGATGGCAAAACTATAAGCAACGCAGTTAAAAAAGCGTTATCTTAAAAAAAATAAAGTCTCAGGTTTAAAGTTTTTTTGACTGTTCAGTATGTCAAACATGAAACGTTAAACCTGAAACTAAAAATATTGGCCGCGTAGTTCAACTGGATAGAATATCAGATTTCGGCTCTGAGGGTTGGGGGTTCGAACCCCTCCGTGGTCACAAAGGCTTATTTGGGGTAAAGCAACCTTGAGTAAGCTTTTTGTATTTTGTGTGGTGCTTTCGTGGCGCATTCAAACAGCAACTTCGAAAACACCTGTAACATTGGGGTTCCCAGACATTAGTTCGAAACCCTCCGCAGTCACAAGTGCTTGTTTTTGAGTTTTTTACGATATGTAGTGCCACGGTTAATTCTGTGGCGCTTTCGTGGCGCTTTTAAACAGCAACTTTGAAAACACCTGTAAACATTGGGGTTTCCGGATTAAGTTCGAACCCCGATGAACATTACACATTGTTCATTTTTCAATTAAAATTTCTGACCAACCTTATGATGGAGTTGGATTTTACTTTGCAACGTTTGATGAAAAAATTATTCACTGGTCGAAATAATTGGCCCACAGTCTTACGAGTTAATAGAAGAGTAGATTTTTATTAAGGACTTATAAATCGCGCCCACCAGCGCGATTTTTTCTTTTATATGCATAACCTGTAGCCCAAACAATTAGTAGACGATTTTATTACAATTCTTCAGAACGTATTGTTTAGGTCTACGAATGTCTCCTAAACCAATGGTTTTTTCATTTAAAAAATAATTATAATGGTTTATTTTTTACTTTTTTAGATTGAAAATATATTTTTTAACACTTTATTGGTAATGTGTGAGGTCTGACTCTCATTAGTTATTTTTCCTTTAAAACAACAGCTTTTTAAATCGATTGTAATGTTCAAAATGCTGTTTTAATTTGAGTTGGAAATTTTGTTAACTTTTCTTCTCTCCTATTTAGTAGTTACAAAACGAATTTAGTTAAAATACGGTCTCCAATCTTTACTCGCTATTACGCTTTCTGATTGTGTTAATAGTTGTTTTTTAAATATTAATTACTTGTAAATCAGGTATAATTACTTGTTAATGAAATTAGGTAATTATACGCAGGGTGTAAACAAGGTTGTTCTCTAATTTAGATTTAGCATAAAAATACAGGGTTTAAAATTAAAATAATTTAAAAACATGTATAAAAATATGCTAAAATCGCAATCCAACATAATTATTAAATCTATGAAAACAATCAGATGTTTGCTTTTTCTGGCGGCTGTCTTTGCTGCACCCGATATTGCTGCACAACAGGCAGTAACCGCCTCGGGGGGCGAAGCTTCAGGCAGTGGAGGCAGTGCCTCGGTTTCTGCCGGGCAGGTAGTTTATACTACTATTTCGGGCAGTGGTGGTGTAGCCACGCAGGGTGTACAGCAGCCCTATGAGTTTTTTGTATTGGGAAAGGACGATTATAAATCGATTACCCTTAATGCAATAGTTTATCCTAATCCTGCTATTTCAAATATTGCACTTCGCATTGACCATGCAGGACTAACCGGACTAAGGTATGAATTGTTTGACCTTAACGGAAGATTACTTTATCAAAATAATGTAAAGGACACCGAAACCATTATTTCGATGGAGCTGTTTCCTGAAGCAGTCTATATCCTGAAAGTATATTCTGCCGGATATGAATTAAAAACATTTAAAATAGTTAAAGACAGATCATGAAAAGAATAATTACTCTATTGGTATTACTAAGCTCGGCTACGCTACTGGCACAAGCTCCTGGAAAAATGAGCTACCAGTCGGTTGTTCGCAATACAGGTGGCGATCTTATTACAAATTCTGCCGTAGGGGTGCAGATAAGTGTTTTACAGGGCTCGGCTACAGGAACTGTTGTGTTTTCTGAAACACACAATGTTAGTACTAATGCTAACGGGCTTTTGAGTCTTGAAATAGGTGGCGGTACTGCAATTACCGGAACTTTTGGTGCTATCAACTGGTCTTCGGGTCCATTTTTTATTGAAACAGAAATAGATCCGGCTGGAGGTTCTAACTATACCATATCTGGAACTAATGAACTTATGAGTGTTCCTTATGCACTTTATGCTGCAAATAGTGCGGCTGGCCCCGCAGGTCCTGCCGGTCCACAAGGTCCAGCGGGTAACGATGGAGCTACAGGTCCGCAAGGTCCAATAGGTTTAACCGGTGCTGTTGGTGCTACAGGCCCTATCGGTCCACAGGGTCCCGCAGGTAACGACGGAGCTACAGGTGCACAAGGTCCAATAGGTTTAACCGGTGCTGTTGGTGCTACAGGCCCTATTGGTCCACAGGGTCCATCGGGTAATGACGGAGCTACAGGTCCGCAAGGTCCGATAGGCTTAACAGGTGCAGTTGGCGCAGTGGGTCCTACAGGTCCTATTGGTCCACAGGGTCCGGCGGGTAATGACGGAGCTACAGGTGCGCAAGGTCCAATAGGTTTAACAGGTGCTGTTGGTGCAGTGGGCCCTACAGGCCCTATCGGTCCACAGGGTCCAGTAGGTTTAACAGGTGCCGTTGGTGCAGTGGGTGCTACAGGCCCTATCGGTCCACAAGGTCCAGCAGGTAACGACGGAGCTACAGGTGCGCAAGGTCCAATAGGCTTAACAGGTGCCGTTGGTGCAGTGGGTCCTACAGGTCCTATTGGTCCCCAAGGCCCCGCAGGTAACGACGGAGCTACAGGTCCTCAAGGTCCGATAGGCTTAACAGGTGCCGTTGGCGCAACGGGCCCGACGGGTCCTACAGGTGCAGCCGGAGCTATTGGTGCTACAGGTCCTGCTGGTCCTGTGGGTTTAACCGGTCCGCAAGGCCCTGCGGGTAACGATGGTGCAACGGGTGCTGTGGGACCAGTTGGCCCTGCAGGACCACAGGGTACGTCTGGTGCCGGATTTGTAAACGGAATTACCGGTGGTCAGGTTTATGTCACTGCGGCTAACGGCATACCTCAAATTCCGCAAACAGTTACAGGAGATGTAACCATAAATGCTTTGGCAGTTACTACTATTGCAAACGGAGCGGTAACACCTGCAAAAATTAGTGCAGGCGGCACGGCTTCTTCTTCTACTTACTTAAGGGGAGACGGGCAATGGGCTTCGCCAACAGCAGGGCCAATGTCTGTAATCAACATTTCAAGCAGTGGTACTACACTCACTACTGCTAACCAGTTTGTATATATCATGGGTAATTATCAAGTGTTGCTGCCGTCAAGCCCGGCTGTAGGGCAAACTTTGTACTTTTTTTCTGAAAATATTGCCGCTACCATAAATCCTAATGGCAAATTCTTTAGGGATGGTGGCTTTAATTACGGAACTTCTACCTTTAATGAGTTTGGCGGTACTACCTCAAGAGGAATTATACTGATATATAACGGAACCTATTGGTTTACAATTTAAACATCCGTTGAAAATTAATAGTAAAGCCGTCTGGAAGTAATTTCAGACGGCTTTTAATTTGGTTTTTTTGAGATTATACTAAATCTCAATATCCATTCTTTTTATCAGTCCGTTTTCAAAAGTATAAATGTGCTTTACAATACCATCAAAAACAGGTTTGCCCTCCAAATCCTTTACACTTTGATGAACGCTAACTTCTAAACCGTCATCCGGTCTTTCGCGAAAGCCTATGGGTTTTACAGTGGGGTTTATTTCGCTCCACTGCCTTGTCCAATAGCTTTTAATTTCATCGTGTCCAACAATGTGTCCGCCTTCCCACGCCTTGGGCCAGTGCACCTGTGCGTGCATTACTAATAAGGCTTCCTCTATATTTCGTGAGTTAAAAGCGTTATATGCTTTATGGATTGTCTCTTCGTGCTGTTCCTGCATGAGTTTTTTTGTAAAGGTATCAATATATTTTGTTTGTTAGTAAGTGTATTCATGTTGAAGCTTGTGTGCTGGTAATGTTAACGATAAAAAAATATTGCACTATTTTTTGTTAAAGTTAAACTGTTATATTTGCCCCTTGCAGTTTTGTAACAAAACCGCTCAATAATTTTAAACAAATTTTACCAACAGAACGCAAAATGCAAAAATTGAACAGGTTATTTATATTGCTTGCCTTTTTGGGTCTTAACCTAAACATGCTACAGGCACAAACCACAATACTTGACGAAACGTTATTGACAGAAGACAGTTTTGGTACTTTTACACCTGTGAGTGTAACAGGCACACAAAACTGGTACTTCAGGGAAATATATGGTGCGGTTTGCAGCGGATATGCAGGCGGACAAAGTTTTGAGAACGAAGATTGGCTTATAAGCCCTATAATGAACCTTGCTGAAATGGACGATGTGGTGCTTACCTTTAGCCACACCCGTGGCAGTGCTGCCGTAATGAATGTTGGAGTAGAGGAAGGCTGGTACAAGGCTTTTGCCACTGCCGATTATACAGGCGATCCGCTAACTACACAGTGGATAGAGCTCGACGGGCTTAACCAAAATATTACAACTGCCTGGCAGTATATAAATTCGGGTAATCTTGTAGTGCCGGAAGGGGCAAGGTCTGAAAACTCTCGAATTGCATTCCGATACATGAGCAGCGCATCGGCAAGTGCCACCTGGGAAATTAAAAATGTTAGGGTTGTGGGCGAACCGCACAACACTAACCCTGGGCAGAGCGGTACTTTTAAAATTACTAACTGGAATACTGAGTGGCTTGGATGTACGCAGTTTGGACCTACCGATGAAACATTGCAGGTAAATAATGTGGTTGCTGCATTGCGCTCCATGAATTCTGATATTTACTGTATTCAGGAAGTTTCCAATACGCTGGATACGCCTACTGTAGAAACTTTGGTAACGCTTTTAGGCAGCGAAGAGTGGGGCGGAACTATTGTGCCGTCTAACACAGGCGACTGTAACCAAAGGCAGGCGCTTATTTATAAAAGGGCAAAAGTACAGTTTGTAAGTGCTTCGCAGTTAAGCAGCGGCAGTGCCTCGCAGGGCAATTCATATTACTATAACTGGTCTAGCGGTCGATATCCTGCACTATATAATGTAAATCTTTTGGTAGGTGGCTCTACCATTCCGGTTTCGCTTGTAAACATACATGCCAAGGCAGAAGACAATAACGCCGAAAGTTACACACGCAGGTTGGGTGGGTCTGAGGCTTTAAAGACCATACTGGATGGAACTAACTATAATACAAGGAACTTAATACTTATTGGCGATTTTAATGACTATTTAATAGGGACATCGAGTGAAGCCTGTAATTGTACGGTGTCTCCTTATGATAATTTTGACAGCGATACAGCGAACTATACAGGTATTACACGAAACATTATTGATGCTGACAGGCGTTTTGGCGAAAGACCTATAATTGAAAATATTATTATTTCTGACGAACTTACTGATAATTATATAGCTAACAGTGCGGCACAGGAAACCACAATGCCATCGGTAATCAGTCGTTACTACAACACTACATCAAATCACCTTCCGGTAAGTGCAAGATTTCAGTTTACAATTATGGGAAGAGAAGACAACAGTGTTAAGTCGTCTTACAATATTTACCCTAATCCTGTAACAGATGTGCTTACTGTAAACGGTAAAAATTTAGCTTCTGATGCTGTAGTCCAAATCTATGATCTTACGGGCAGACAGATACTAAATCAACAACTAAACAATAGTACGGTTAATGTAAGCGCGCTTCCGGGCGGTGTTTACATCCTGAAAATAGATAATACTACAACTAAGTTTATCAAAAAATAGCACTGTGTTACAGAATTTAAAAAAGCTCCTTTAAATAAAAGTTTAAAGGAGCTTTTTTTTATATTCACATTCATTAAAATGTCGCAGCAAATTCTTTTGCAAATTCTTCCAGCTTGGTTTGACCCACAACAGGTGCCCCGCTTTTAATAAAATCATTTGCAATAGAACCGTTAGCTAAACCAGCTCCCATTTCGGTGTACAGGGCTGCAATTTCTTCCGGTACTCCGGCCTGCGTCATTCCTCCTAAATACTCTTCATTGCTGAATTCAACCCACGGGAGTTCGGGTTTACCTATAGCTGTTCCTAAAGCGGCAGCTACCTGTGTAGGAGTTTTTACATCACTTACTATATAACGGATGTTGTTCTTTGCTGTGGTTTGCGTCAATTCTTCGGCGGCTGCCGTTGCAATATCAACAGTATGTACTAACGGAATAGTTGCGTTTGCCGGAATGTTTGCGCCTGTAATTCCTGCATTTTTAATAAGCGGTATATCATTATAAAAGTTGTTGTAAAAATATCCGGCACGCAAATACGTAAAGCTAACGTCCTGTATGTCATTATACAGTTGTTCTATTTCGTAAAGCCCTTTAATTGGTCCATTGCCCGATGGCAGGTCGGCACCAATGCTGCTCAGCAAAACCACGCGCTTAATGCCCGATTGTTTTATAGCATTGGCAAAAGCTTTACCTGCGCCAACCGTGTTGGCAATTACATTGCTGCCGCCTAGGTTTGGAGGTGTCATGGCAAAAAGTGCATCGGCATCTGCAAAAATGTTAGTAAGAAATTCAGTGTCGCTAACCGAACCTACAGCGGCCTTTGCGCCTAATGCATTAATAGCTGCTTTTCTATCTTCCTGGCTGCTAACAACGGTTACTTCATGGCTCTTAGCGATTAATTTTTGAGTAAGAGGTTTACCTATGTTGCCTAAAGAGCCTGTGATGATGATTTTCATGATAAAAATGTTTTTTATTTATAGGAACAAAGGTATATTTGTACTTACTTTTGTGCAAGTACTTACCCTAAAGTAGGTTTGATTATGACAGCTATTAAAGAAACTTCTACCATTCAGGAAAACAAGCAGTATGCCCTCGAGCAGTGCCCTGTAACTTATGTAATGGAAAAAATAGGTGGTTACTGGAAGCCTATAATTATTTATCATCTATCTCAGGGAGATAAACGGTATAGCGAACTAAAACGTGCTATTCCGGCAGTTACAGAAAAGATGCTTATACAGCACCTTAAACAACTTGAAGCAGACGGTCTTGTTATTAGAGAGGCTAAGCCTGTCGTTCCGCCATTTGTTACCTATAGGCTCAGTACTTCAGGAAAAGGCCTCATGCCTGTTATAGACGCAATGGCTAACTGGGCATTTAAAGACGGTAGCGGAACCTATAAAAAATAAAAACGGTATGGATAATTCGAGAGTTTATAAGATGGTATTTGCTGGGGTATATCCGCTGTATGTACAAAAGGCCGAGAAGAAGCAACGCACGAAACAGGAAGTAGATACCATTATTTTCTGGCTTACAGGCTATGATGAAAAAGCGTTACAGGAGCAAATAGATAACAGGGTAGATTTTGAAACTTTTTTTGCACAGGCTCCTCTAATGAATCCTAATGCAGACAAAATTACAGGAGTGATATGCGGCTACAGGGTAGAGGATATCGAAGATAGACTGATGCAAAAAGTACGCTACTTAGACAAACTTATAGACGAGCTTGCCAAAGGAAAAGCGATGGAAAAAATATTAAGGAAGTAATTAATTGCATAAGTTTTAAAATTTCCTTTGAAATATAAAAACTAATTGTATCTTTGCAGCCTTGTAATGATAAAAACTACTGTTTTTATATACCTGCGGGTGTGGTGAAATTGGTAGACACGCCAGACTTAGGATCTGGTGCCTCACGGTGTGAAGGTTCGAGTCCTTTCACCCGCACATCACGGGACAAATCGTCAAATGACTGATTTGTCCCATTTTTTTTGCCCCGTAACTTATTGGAAAACAGCGACAAAAGTACTAATGCTTCGTTGACTTTTGTGGTTCGATAACCGACACCGTCGAATGTCAATTTTTCGGGGAATATCGAACCAATTATCTTTCTCTTTTGATTTACAGTGCCTTGGGAGTAAAGCGTATCAAGCTGGGCAACATTGATAAGAGCGTTATCCAGTACCTCTTCGATGTTAGCATTAGGCTTAAGGGAGGAAGTGAGCTTTGCTTCCAATCGGTTAATTTTGCTTTCAATTTCTGATTTTATAGTACGGTAATCATTAGCATCAATATCTCCGGCTAATAACAAGTCGCGGGCTTTTGATAGCCTTACATTCAGCTCATCAAGTTGCTGGCGGGTCTGTTGTATTTCAGAATTGTAACCTTTGGTTTTGTCTTTATAGAATTTCACAATTAATTCCCGGTAAAGCTTCAGCTCTCCGATAGGGCTGACGTGTTTTTTGATCTCTCTGACAATTTCTTCATTCATTTCAGGTGCTTTATGCCTGAACCCACATTGAGAAGTGCAGTGATAATAATAGTAATAGGTACTGCGGCCTTTTGATGCACTGCCTGTCAATAGTTTGTGACACCTTGGGCACAGCAGAAATCCCCTGAGTGGTAATTCTGGGTCTACTAATATTTTTGTTCTTTGAACCTTTTTACGCCCATCAAGGATGTCCTGAACCTGATAAAACATTTCTTCGCTAATAAGGGCTTCATGCTGTCCCTGGACAAGAGAGCTTTCTTCATCTTTATATTTAGGAACAAATACTTTACCACAGTATACCGGGTTTCGTATGGCCATCCAAAATGTATTTTTGCTGCATTTGAGACCCTTTGATTGAGCCATTTTCCAAATCTGTTCGGTATTATATACTTCCTGTGCCAGTTCGGTAAAAGCCCATTTCATTATAGAACCTTCTTTGTCGGTTATTGCAATATGTTTTTTCCCTGCCTCACTGATCTTGTTTACATAGCCTATAGGAGCATAACCCATGACGCGTCCTTCTTTTTTTGCCCTTCTCATCCCGTGAAATACATTGAGTGCCCGACGGTCATTTTCGACTTCGGGCGCTGCAAGGTAAAACGCGAGCATCATCTTGTTTTCGGGGATAGATAAATCTAAAGGCTGCTCCACTGCCTGTGGATCGATTCCCAATCTCCTAAGGGTACTGATCATATGGTAGGCATCACCTGCATTACGGCTAAAGCGATCCCATTTAGTAAAAATCACGAGGTCCGATTGGCCTCGGTATTTTCTAAGGTCAATTAATAATTTAGCCCATGCCGGCCTGTCAAAAGTTTTAGCGCTGTGATCCTCATAAATTACTTTGCGCACCTGTATATCGTTGATCTCACAATATTTTCTCAGGCGCTCTTCCTGGTCGCGCTGGGAATATCCTTTATCTGCCTGTTCATCTGTACTTACACGTACGTATAAATCCGCTATTTTCATAAATCCAAATATTTACGGTTGTGTAATCCGTTCGCTTGATACGTAAATTTACAAAATATCTGCCCGATCTAAGTATTGATCAGCCACTATTTCAGCCATATGCGATAGAAAATGCAGGATAATTGTAGCTTGTTCAAGATTTACGTCAATTCCGTCGTCCCGAAGGAGTTTCATCGCTTTCTCAGGCAGGATTGTATCATTTTCACCGTCCATCATTCACCTCCTGTTCTAATTAAAAAAAGCCCAATTGGGCTTTAAATTTGTTGAGTGGGTTACATTGGTTCCTTATCGCCGGAGAAGAATATTAAGCTTCCCTGGGTTCGTTTAAATGAAGGGGCATAGCTGATGTAGCCATATTCGTGCAGGTCATGTACACAGGAATAAAAAGTATTGCGCCATGAAATTTTTGCCACATACATAACATCGCGGCTGAATATTCGTATAGGATTTTCAAAGCCCCTGTCTAGCCGGATCTTCCACAGTGCAACATATACAGCGATGTGGGTTGGGCCGATACGGCCATCCTGAGCCACCAGAGATAGAAAATCCGATAAAGGCTTTAACCTGTCCATAACTAGCGCTTAAATTATTCGCATGCCCTATTTCTTAGGCTGCTTTTCCAGTTCTTTAACTTGCTCGTAGTCGGCTATTTTAACAGCTTCGATAATTTTCGCACTGAGTGCAGTGTTGAGGGATATTTTCCGCGAATGCTCATCGTAGATATTGACCGATTTATGCTGTGGGTTTGCCTCAATAAAATATCTGCGTTCATTGCCGTCTTTTAAGAAACTAACTTCAACGCGCTGGCCCTGTAGTAGCTGTTGTTTTATAGCTGCAATCTCAGCCCCATTTTTATGATCTCTGAGTGGTAGGGATTGCAGCGACTTATCAAGGTCATAGCCGTAACCCGAATGAAATTCTTTTACGCGGAAGTTCCCTTGGGCATCTTTATCGTTGAGGTCGAATTGTAACCACTTCCCGTCCTTTTCAATAGCCCGTCCCAGTAAAAGATTATAAGCCTGCGTAGGATTTATTTCATGCCCGTATTTCATACCGAAATAATGCTGGCGTTTTTCTTCGGGTTTGCCTTCAACATGCAAAGTGGCTCTATAACCTTCCAAATCGGTAATGGCCTGCATCGTCTTTAGCGAATGATACTTCCCGGTCGAGCCGTTGACTTTCATTGAGGTAACCGGAAACCGGAATGCTGAAGTGCTGGTGCCCCTCGTCTATATTTTTTGCTAACTGTTGTGCCACAGTGCTCAATCCGATACGCTGCAACTGTAATTGCAGCGAGGCATTGTTTTGTTCAGCTGCCTTCTTGTGAGTGTAAGCCACGAACAGCTCTTTAATCTGTATAAATATTTAGGGTTGATAAATAACCTGCGCAAAAGGCGCAGGAAAAAATTGGGATAAAGTTTTTGCTCTACCTGCCTTTTTTCCTGCTGTAATACCTGCAGGGCCATACGTTCTTCCGTTTTATCCGTGTTCCTGAACCTGGCAGCAATACGCTCGTAATTGCGGAGCTTTTCAAAAAGTAGTGCCCTGCTTTGGGCTGGATCTACCGAAAACAGTTGCTCCAGGCGCTGTTCTCTTGTCCGCCAGTCTTGTAGGGCTATGGCTACCCTGTTCAGGGGTTCCTGCATATTCATGATTATAGGATTTGTGCATTACACTTTCTGTCCCACGTCTTTTTTAGCCTTTTTGGAATTGCCCGGTGCTTCTGCATCAGCCACTTCAGCTTTTTCCGCTTTTTTAGCCGATTGGCTTGCGCCCTCAGCCTGTTTCTCAGATTTAGATTCACGGGCACCCAACTTCTGCATGTTCTCATCATATACATTGACCGTTTTAAATTTAGGATTGGCCTCCACAAAATGCTTTTGCTCGGCACCATCAACCTGAAAGGTCACCGATTGGATATTGCCTTTTTTGAGGCTGTCTATCAGGTCATCCTTAAAATCATTGCGTTGCAACTCTTTTATTGGGTGTTTGGACAAGGCCGCATTCAAATCATAGCCGTAATTCTCGCTGTATTTTTTGAGTGCAAAGTTGCCCTTGTCGTCACTTTGCCTCATGTCCATCTGTAACCAAACGTTGTATTTTTCCCCTTCTTTGTTGGTGAGGTCTTTGTTTACCGCCCGGCCTTCCATAAGGTTGTAGGCTTCTTTGAGGGTGATATTTTGGCCTTTGTTGATATAGAAGGTTTGCTCGAATTTCTCAGGGCTGCCCTCTTTTTGGAGGCTTACATTATAAGAGTTAAAGAAATACATGTCGCTCTGCTTTGACTTACTGAAATTGAGGGTAGCATCAACAGTGTCGTCGCCAAACTTGGTGTTGTGCTTTAGTTTAAACTCTTCGCCGCCTTTTTCAATATTCCTTTTCAGGTCACCTGACAATCCCTCGCCAAACCCTGTGTACTTTACCTGGTCTTGCAGGTAGTCCAAATTTTTCTGGTTCATGTCCATGTTATTTTTAAGTTTTACAGTTTCAGATTCTATGTGATAGTAAGTTTTGAGCAGGGCAGATAGGTCTATGAAGTTATCCTGAATGGTAATCAGGCTGCTGTCTTCAAGTCCTTTTTCCATTGCCCGATATAGCGGCCAAATGGCTTCATAGTCGTAAAGATCCAAATCGGTGCTCATTTCGTGGCAGTACTCTATCACGTCGTAGCCGTCATCAAATGCATTTAATTCCTTTAGGTCCGACACGGGTAAAACAGGGTCAAAGGCGATATAAGCATACCCTTCGACATGCAGCTCGGCCAAGCCCTGCATGACTAAGCCGTAATCATTGATTGCTATCTTCATCGCTTCCCTAATGTTATGGTAAGAGCCTTGCCCTGACGAGCTTCTTATTCCTTATGTGCACCTCCAGTTGCCTGCCGCCATTCTTCTCCATGAGCTGGATCGCTAAATACTTCTTGTCGGGAATGGTAAACTTTGGAAGAGCAAAGACGACGGATTGCATGCTATTTGCTTTTATGGCAGATATTTCCTTTTCAGAGAGTATGGGCGTTACCTCAATTTCCTGGGTAGCGGTACGTTTGGCTTTTTGCTGGTCGCGGATAAAGAATCGCAATTGGTTAATGTCGTATCCGATGTTGGTACGGTTCTCTATCTCCAGCCTGCAATAAATGACATCGTTATGGGTAAAGAAACCGAGGACAGATAAACTAATACCTGCATTTTTATCGCGGGAAAGACTACTGCTAACGTCACTATTCAATGCCGCTTTCGCATATCGCGTGACTTCGGCCTTATTGTAATTCGCCTCTGAAAAGGTGATGCTGTTTTTCGGGGTACTTTCAGTAATTGAAATATTCAAATTTTGCGGCTGGCTGCTGTAGTTGACCACGAAGGAACTCAGCCTGCCATCTGCGGTAATGACCGAAAGGTTAGTTTCCGGGAAACTGTCCCTCGCGGCTTTTACCTGCAAAATATTTTCCACACCCTTGGCTTTTTGCGCAAGGATAAACCGGCTGCCGCGGTCAACGCTGATGATGGCCTAAGGAAAAATAATGTTGGTTGTTTTGATGGCAGTTATGTAAACCGGCACCGATTTTATTTCAGGTTGTGCATAGGCCGTGATACCATTTAGTAAAAAGGCTGTGGCCAGTACTAAAAATGCTTTGATCGTTTTCATATCGTTGTTATTTAATGTTGGTTGTCGGGTTGAACTGTTGCCTGTTGCTGTTTGCTATCACGCAGCAGTACCTGATAGCCAGCCTTGACGGTAACTTTCACAAGCTTTACTTTTTTGCTAAAGAGTGTTTTAGCGGTCTCAATACCGGCACTGGCCGCCTGTCCCTGCCATGTCGGGTCAAGGGAGGAAAGGCCAATGCCCTGCACACTACGGTCAGCGGAATTAGTGGCCACGTCACGGGCGATGGCACCCGGTATATGGATGCCGTCAAGGCCGTCCATATCAAACACCTGCAAAGTCACCGGAAATATGGAATTACCATAGCGAATGCTGGTAATTTCAACGTTCAGGCGCTCACCGCTAATCGAGGCTACCCCAAAGATGAAACTGTCTTTAGGGATTTTGATGCCGTTTACCGAAATAGCTTCCTGTAGGCGCAGCTTTACAATCGCTCCATTTACCAAGGTCTGCGTTTCATGGATGACGGCTGGTATTGCATTTTGGGTGGTTGTATCATTTGTAGTATCATCAAGCCCATAAAAGCCGTTGCCCATATTTTGATAGTAGAGGTTATTATCGAGCAGTGTGACCGCCGCGTCGCTTACCGCCTCTACCTTGTAGGCCAGCTCCTGTTTTTGCTCCTTAGCCCGGTCCAATTGTTCCTTAACACGGCCGGGGTTTTGGATGTCCATGATTTTCTCCAGCATGCTATTGAGTTGAGCCAGTTCGGGGTCAGGTTTGCCGGGCTCATTCATGGCCTGCATCATTTTTTCAAGCTTTTCTGCATCGGTCCTGCCTGTGGCTGTCCCGCCGCGAGGTGTTGTAACGGAAGTACTGCCTGCGGCAGGGATGGTCGCAGGTTTATTCAGTTCCTTATTGAGCAGTTCCAGTTTTCGGTAAATGTTTTCCGTCTTGGGGTCATTGCCATACCCACCGCCTATTGAAGTGTTCAGCCCGCGAGTCGTCGCATTATCCTTGAATGGATTGCCAAAGGCTTCCTGTCCGGGTTTGCTCAAATTGGCCTGGTCGTTACGCTTTTGCTCACCAAGTCTGGTAGAATCCTTCTGAGCCTGCTCGTAATAGCTCATCTTGTTCATCGGTTTACCCTCCGGTAAGTTAGCACCGGGCAGGTTAAGGTTGAACCCTTTGGTTTCAAGGGACGCCGCTTCTGCCGCCTCCATTTTGCCGCCGCCCAATGCCCAGAATGCAAGGGTTAAAAATGGCAATACAAGTATCGGGAGCATGAGCATGAACTTGCGCTGGCGCTGCATTTTCGGTGTGATCTCTTCTTTTTTCATGATTTACTTTTCTTTAAATTGCTGATAATACCTTTCGAACTGACTGATACTGTCCATCAGTCCCGGCCTTGCCTTAGTTATGCTGTCATACTCTTTTCTGCCCATCGGGTCACGGGCGATGCTGTCCATATACCGATGAAACCTTTCAATATTTTTATATTCACCCTCGGAAATAAATTCTTGTATTTTTGTATCTCCTGTGTTCCCTGTATGGGCAGGCCTGCGTATCGATCCGACCTTCAGGAAGGCGGTGGGCTCGCTTGTAAAGGCGCTCATAATAAGGTAGCCGCTGTAGCCCCCCATGAGGATTATGAGGCAGGCAATTGCTGTAAGCCAGTTCTTCTTTGTAAAGGCTGCTGTGCGCGTTTCCACCCAGCGTGCCCACATATTTTTGATTCTATTATACACCGAACTTATCCTGGCAGTGGCCATTTGCTTTAGCGGTGATGCTGGTTTGTTTTTAGCTTTTGTGAAGAGTCCCATTACCTTACGATTTAGTGCCTTGCGGCTGTTTTCAGGTCCCTGTTCTCAATGGTATTCCACCGCTCGATCAGAAACCCGTGCGGGTTATTGTCGCTGCGGGAGACGTTTCGCAAGGCACCTTCGGTTATCAGGCTTCGTGTAGTAAGACTGGTAGGCCGTGTGATGCTTTGGGTAGCATAGCAGCGGAATCGGTAGGGGTATTCGCTGACATCCACCATCACACTGTCTACGTTTACAGTCTGACTGACATTGCCGGAGATCAGTCCTGCATAATAGCCGTTCTCCTTCAGATCGTCATATGTACGCTTGGCGCTACCATCGGCCAGATACAGCGCTTTTGTAGTGTTGGCTGCAATGGCTTTATCGTCGGGATCAAGCGTAAAGAAAAACTCGTGGAACGTTTTTACATGGTCGCGCGCCTCAACCGGCACATTATCCTTGCGGCCAGCCGAAAATGCTTCGAGTGCTTTGCCACCCGATAGGATATACACCCTTGACTGGACTTCCGATACCATGTCAAAACTTTTCCAGATGGCAAAGCAGCAGATGGCGATACAACCGATGACTACGCAAATGGTGAATGCTTTTAAATGGCGGACTGCCGTATCGATGTTTTTCATTTTTGTAAACATGCTGTTCCTTTCTTTATTCTTTATTGCCTGTTAACTTATCTGCCATATACGCACCGCCATATCCTGCACTGCGCCCAACTGCTCCACTTAACCCGCTGCCGCTTTCCTGTCCGGATAGCCCCTTATTAAAGTCTGAGCCCATGTTGCCAATGCTTTTAGCGGTATCCATACTTCTTCCACCAACCATTTGAACCGTGCCGGAGGTGGTACTGGAGAATATGCTGGTCACTTTCTGGCCTAATGCGCTACCCCCACCAGCATGGACGATATAGTTAGCCACAGAGGGTACCGTAAAATATCCGACAATGCCGATGATCATAAATATCAGGTAGGCTACATCCTGTTTACTAAAGAAGGTGTCACCGGCTTGCCCTATCTGTTGAAGGTCGAGTTCCAGCATTTTTTCCTGAATTTTTCCGATAATGGCTCCGAAAATGTTGGCCACGGGCAGCCAGAGGAATATATTGATGTAGCGGGAGAGCCAGGCAGTGAGTGTATGTTGCAATCCGTCGAACACGGAAATCCCAAATACCAGCGGCCCAAGTATTGCCAGTACCACTAATTGGAAAGTACGCAGGGTGTCAATACAAAGCGCAGCTGCCTGAAAGAGTACCTCCAGCACTTCACTCATCCATTCCTTTACGGAGTTTCGGAAATTGTACATGGCCTTGGACATGGCAAATTTGATGTCATTCCCAATACCGGCGACCATACCCTCATTATCAGGGTCAGCACCATCATGGGTATATTTATACCAGCGGTCACGATCGCCATTGCCATCACTCCCTACATACATCTTCCATGTGTCGGTCTCTTTTATGGCGCGTTCTTTTTCAGCTAAAAGCCGTTCGATAGCCTTGTCGGAGCCTTCTACCATGGCAGCGGTCGCAGTAACCGTAGGTTTCATTACGCCATTGATAATTCCCAATACCGATGGGAACATCAAGACGCACATTCCTAAGGCAAACGGCCGGAACAGCGGATAAAAATCAATGGGTTCGGCATTGGCCAGGTGCCGCCAGACACGTGAGGAGATATACCACAGCGCTGCAAACCCGGCAATGCCCTGTCCCACGGAGATCAATTGGCTGCAAAGAGGTATCATCTCATCATACAACTCTTCAAGCACTCCATGCATGCTTTGCAATTCGGAACCGATGCCCTGTGCATTGCTAAAAAAGGGCAAAAGCAATCCTGTTACCACGAGTAAAGCGGTTTTCGTAGTTCGTTTCATGATAGAGGGGGTTAGTCGTTTATACCATTGATACTTTTCGAAATCCTGGCATCGTTGCGCTCCTTTGCCCGTTGTAAGGCCAGTACCGAAGTGTCGTTATTGAAGCTGCGCAGGAACATGAGCCTGTCCACCATTTCTGAGTGGATTCGGTCAATGGTCTGTAAGCGCTCATCGTCGCTCATGCGCGCCTGTCCTGCGGTGATGACTAGCAGTAGCTCATCGAGACTGCGCAGGCTTTCCTTTAAAAGGTTGTCATATACTTTTGCCAAATAGCCAATTTCCTGCGGGTTAAAATTATCATCGGCGCGGAAGCGGTTATAGGCACTGCGGTATTCACTTACCAGCCTTATTTGGTAGTCAATGATCTCACCGGCCTTGTAGTAATTGCGCACGGCAGGGCTCACAGCCATCAGCCCGTCAAGAAAGGCTTTGTGAAGGCTGAAGTTCCCCTGAGATATGTCCTTAATGGTATTGTAGCCACCTTCTAATATATGGTAGCCTTTTTTCATATCGGATAATATCTGCTTGAACTGGGTGAGCTTTTCAATATTGAGCAGCAATTGCTGCACTTCCTGCGATTGGGCCGAAGCCTTGTTTACGGAGGCTATTCCGAATAGCCCCAGCAATAGGATTGTTACTGCCTTTTTCATGGCTCTGTCGTTTTAATACCGCTTAGGCTGCGGATGGTTATTGCATCGTTTTTATGGTGAAGCCTTGCCATAGCAAGGGTTTTGACCTCATTGCCAAAACCACGGCAAAACTCCCAGTTATCCTGCATCTGCGTATAAAGCGCATTGATTCGGGCCATACGCTCGTCATCCTTCATCTCAAGCTGCCCATCTGTAGTTACTGCGATGAGCTCATCAATGATGGCTTCGCAGTTATCGAGCATCTTGGTATATGCCCTTTGAATATATTCCAATTCACTGCCGTGAAAGATGTCACTTTCTGAAAGCCAACTGTAGGCGCTTGTGTAATCGTGCATAATCTTGGTTTGCAGCGCAATGATGTCGGCCACTCGGGCATACTTCTTAATTTCAGGGTTGACCACTCTTAAAGAAGTAAAGAATGTATCATGCAGGTCGAATTCACCTCCTGTGATATTGCCAATTGTAGTCAGGCCCTCTTTAGCGATCTTGTAGCCCCTCTGAGCATACCCGATATACACTTTTAGCGCGGCGATCTGTTGGAGGAGGTATTTCTTTTGGGTGCTGTTCTGGTTGAACCATTCGCTCCAGGTTTGGCCGTTGGCTACATTAAATGTTGCCAAGGCGATAAATGTGATCAAAAATGCTTTCATAGCTTAAAACGTTTACTATTTCTTTTGCTTAATTCCTTAACCGGTGCCGTCAGATCCCTGAGCGTATCGCTTAAATACTGTTTGTCAGGAATTTTTTCAGTTTCTGGTTCCTTTAGTAGCTGTCTTGAGAGTTCACCATTGTAGGTACCATTGTTATAGCTCAGGTCCAAAAGCCTTATGCTGAATTGTTCATCTTGGTATGCGCAGGAAATATAACTCGATACATAGGGGGCGCCCTGCCCATTCCATACTGGGTAAGAAGACAGACTGAAAGTATTAGGGCACTGCTGTCCGGAAAATTCCTGCTGTACCCGCTTCAAACCTGCTTCGATAGTGTCAGAAAACTCAAAGGAGGGGGAATAGAATTGTGTAAGCCCGGTGTACCCCTTAACTTCAAATAGCTTAGAAAGGTCATTGGCGGTAAATGCTGACATACTATTTGTTTTTTTAAGGTAGACCATATATTCTTTTTACCACTTCAGCCTCATGCGCACCTTTGGCGCGTTGTAGGCTGAGCAGCGCATTTTGGCGGTTAAAGCGGGTCAGGTCGCTGTAGTTCTCATCCACCCGGTCTGCTGCCTGGTTGATCAGTTCCAGTCGTTTGGCATCGCTCATGGTGGTCGTAAACGATTCCACGATAAGGGTGATCTGGTCGATGTTCTTGATGCTTTCTTCCAGTATACCTGAATAGACCTTGCCCATGTACTGTATCTCTTCTTGGGTAAAATGCTCATCCTGTTGCAAGAGGTTCCAGGCGTACTGGTAATCACGCACGAGTTGCGCCTGCTTTTGGGTAATATCGCGTATGCGCTGGTAGTAGCTGATAATGGCTTTAACCTTAGCCAGTTCCTCGTAATATTGGGCATACTGCTCTTTTTGTTTCTCGGTCCAGTCGGCGATCTCATCGAGCTTAAGTTTGCTGAGGGTATTTTCGAGTGTCTTTTGCGCGTTTTGCAGCCATATAGTCTTATTCTGCAGTCGTTGTACCTGTAGGTCCATCGCCCTGATAACTTTTTTCACTGCGACTTTAATGACCTCCAGGATCTGTGCATTGGCCGGTGGGGGAGGTGGTGCTATCCATAGCACGAGCGCCAACCCTAAGACTCTGATGAATTTTTTCATGGGTTAGTTTTTTAGAGTTCCTTATATGTTTCGGTTACCTTATCGACATTTGCATCGAAGTATTCGAAGTATAGTTCTTTTCCGGCAGGGTTAAAGATGCAATGGCGGTCGCCGCCAATTTCTATGAGGTGGCCGTTTGAGTGCCATCCGTAAGTGGCAAGCCAGGTTTTTTGCCGCTGCAATTCGCCCTGTAAATAGTAAAGTTGATGAACTTTGAATATGCTCCCATAGGGGATGACCGATATCGCTACAAGCGTGTGGCCGTCGGAGGCGGTATCTCCCGGCCATTGCTTTAAATAAGCCTTTTTCATGGCTGCCGTGCTTTGGGTATGTTGGCTGCAAAAGATGCATATAGTAGCCCAAATGGCTTTCAGCGTTTGTATTAAGCTTTGATTTTCCATTACAGTATGTTTTAAATGTTACTTTTGCTTCTGATATCTTCTGCCATCGCTGCAATCCCCTTGCGGATATCCCCGCCGAATTTTGCAGCATACTCCATCAGTTTTACCTTTTCGGTCTGCTCGGTTGAGTAGGCCAGATATTCTTCGAGCGACACCTCTGTACGGTACACCTTGGAGAGCATACCGCCGAGTGAGATAAAAACTTCCTTGTATTTACGGGCTGGGTCATTGGCTTTGTTGACAGAAAGCACCAATGCTTTTTCCTTTTCCGTAAGCCCTAACAGCTCCTGAATTTGGTCGAACTTGTTTTGGTATTTGGACTGGTCGAGCAATATCTTGCAGTCGCTATTGTTGATGATGGCCTGTTTTACCACGGGTGAGGAAATAATGTCTTCCACCTCCTGGGTTACCACGATGGCTTCCCCAAAGAATTTCCTTACGGTTTTAAAAAGATATTTAATGTATTCTGCAAAACCTTCTTTCATCAGTGCTTTCCAGGCTTCTTCAATCAAAATCATCTTGCGGATACCCTTCATTTTGCGCATCTTGTTTATGAAAACTTCCATGATGATGATGGTTACCACAGGGAAAAGAATCGGGTGGTCCTTTATATTGTCCAGTTCAAAAACGATAAATCGTTCCTGCAGAAGGTTCAGGTTTTGGGTGGCGTTGAGCAGGTAATCAAATTCACCACCCCTGTAATACGGGCGCAGCACATACAGGAAATTATCCACGTCAAAATCCTTCTCTTTCACCCGGTCATCTTCCAATACCTTCTTATAGGCATCCTGCAAAAACTCGTAGAAGGTATCGAAGCAGGCAAAGACACCGGTGTCACTTTTCAAATGTTCATAGTAACCGGTAATTGCATTGGATAAGGCTACGTATTCACTGCGCTTAAAGGCCTCATCATCCTTTTTCCATAATGCCAAGAGCAACGTTTTAATGCTCTCTTTCTTTTCAGTATCCAGGCTGTCCCCTTCACCGATAAAGAAAGGGTTGAAACGTATTGGGTTCTCTTCGCTATAGGTGAAGTAATAGCCAGCTACCATATCGCATAAGCCTTTGTAGCTATGGCCTACATCCACCAGCACTACGTGCGTGCCCTGCTCGTAATAGCTGCGGACCATATGGTTGGTAAAAAAGGATTTGCCTGATCCGCTTGGCCCTAATATGAACTTGTTGCGGTTGGTACAAATTCCCATAGTCATCGGCTCATCGCTGATGTCCACGTGTACGGGTTTGCCGGTGAGGCGGTCACCGAGGCGTATACCTACGGGGCTAAGTGAGGTGTGGTACCCGGTCTCCAAATTCAAAAAACATGTGGCCTGCTCGGCAAACGTGTCGAAGGTGTCGTTCATCGGGAAGTCTGCGGCATTGCCCGGTATGCCCGCCCAAAATATTTGCGCTGCGCCGACTGTTTCCTGCTTGGCTACCGCATCCATTTGGGCAAGTGCCGACGATACCATATTTTTCAGGTCTTTGAGTTCCTGCTTGTCATCTGTCCAGGCCAGTACATTAAAGTGTGCCTTTACCGGGAGGCGTTGCTGGCCGATGGCTTCATTCAAAAAGTCATTGGTGGCATCACGCGCGATCATGTTTTCCCGGCTGTAGGCAGACAGGGATTGCAGACGCAGCCTTTTGGCTTCCAGCTTCTGTATAATTTTCTGTGCATCCTCTATAAAGATGTATTGGTTGTATATGTGGTTGCAGGGCAAAAGCTGACCCAATGTCGAGGCAAAACCGATACTGAAATTGGTCCGGTCGGTCGAATACTTATCATAGTTGATACGGCTGCCACATAATGCAGGCAGGTCCTGCGCATCCGATAATGTATAAAGCTGACAGTGGCGGTCGCCAACCTGTAAGCCCTCATTAAAGGCAAGGTCACTGACAATAAAGCTGTCGTCGCTTTCCGAGAGATAACAGTATTTTTCAATAATGCCATGCGACCTGCTTTGGCTCAGTAGTTCAGCTTCGGTAAGTCTTTTTAGCTTGACAAATCCGCTGTCTTCCATAATACGCCTGAACTGTCCGGCGCTATCTAAAAAGTCCTGGAGGAGTTGTGATTTCAGGGTTTCTTCCGGCACGATAGACCTTTTTAAAAGGCTCGAAAACATGGAGGTCGCGGTTTGGCGGTTCTGCGGTTTCTTGGTTAAAAAGATATAGCAGCTATGGTCCAAAAAAGGGCGTTCGTTAAAGAAACGCTCACTGGCACGACTTAAAAAACTATTGTCATCTTTGGTAAAGTCCGGTTTGTAACCAGTTTGGAGGAACCAGTCCTGCTTGTGCAACACTGTCTGTTTAGGAAGAATTTTGATGGCCTTGATCCATGCCTGGTGGAAAGCTTCATATTCCTGGTCGGAAAGTGTAAAGATCTCAGGCAGCTCTGCCTTAAAGGCAATGGTCACATCACCCATCTTGCTCAGGATGCAGTCATGTTGTACATCCATTATCGGTAAAATATCATCCAGCACTTTTTCCATCTCATTATCATTTATCCTGTTCGTCATTCAGTTATTTAACCACCAGAAAAATCCTGCGGCTGCGGGAGCGTAACACCTTAGGGACTTGCTTTTTTGCAAGCACCTTCATCAGGCCGTGCTCACCATATTTGTTGCTCATCCCGTAGATTTTTACCACCAGTCCGGTTCCGCTCAAAAGAATGACCCCGATACAAAGCCAGGAAGGCAGGCCAATGAGGTACATGACGGCAAAAACAATAAGAAGTCCAACCACTCCGCCGCCCAAATACCAGATGTATTGGGCCTTCAAACCCTTAAACTCTATTGAGGCGTTTATGCCTTTGTTGATCTGATAGACACTGTTTGCCATGATATTTAGATTATTAACCCTATAGCAGGTGATCGTGTACCCTCGTAATTACCGCATACCGCAAGTGGCGGTCATCGTATGTCTCCTCGGAAAAATCGAACGCCTCGAAGTCGTCCATGCAGGCTGCAATGAGGTTCACTACCTCAGAAGTCAGCACGCCCAGTTCCGATAGCCTTTTAAAGTCATCGGGAAATTCTTCTTCCAAAACCGAGCGGATGTACAGGAATTTAGAAGGTTTGAGATCCGCGGTAAGCTCGTTTAGGGCAAGTTCCTCGATAATGTAATTCGGCTTATCTTCTGCAAGAAGTTTATCCACCATCGGCAGGATGCCGTTTACTTTCTCGTCCAGATAGTGGGTTACCGAGTAATCCTTCTGCAGGTTCAGCATCACGTCAGGATTATTGTGGACAATAAATGCCCACAATTTTTCTTTTAGTTTTTCTACCATGACTGATTTTTAAGAGATGCCGAAGAAAGACTGGATCACCGTGGCAACCACTACCAAAAAGATACAGCTGCCGAACCATGCGGCGGCTACTTTGCCTGTGTCCTGATCGCCCGCATTCCATTTTTGGTACACCTTGACAGCGCCTATAAGCCCAAGGATAGCACCGACTGCATACATGAGGTTAGTGCCTGCGGAGAAGTAACTGCGTACTTTGGTGTTCGCTTCGTTAATACCCTCAATACCGTCCTGCGCGAAGGCATTTACGGTGGCCAGAAACAATAAAATTCCGGCAATAAGAGCCCTTTGCAGGGCTGGCTTTTTAATCCAACTGCACATTTTCATAACTCACACGTTTAAAAAGTTTTTAAAAAGAGGAAGTAAAAAACGGAGGGGCATCGCCGTCACATCGCTCCATCTATCTGTCACACTTGCCCTAACGCACCGGCGTGGACAGGGAGGCCCGCTCCGCTATATCTGATTTTCCCAAAGCCTGTCTGCTTCGGACTCGCTTATGGGGATATTTTGTTTGGCACATTCGGAGGCCACCAGCTCGTTGATGGCCGGGCGCATACCGTCGTTTTTAAGGGAAGGGTGTTCTTGTAATACCAGTCCCAGAGCGCCTTTCAATTCATTGGGTTTCATACTGCGGGCCGCCGCATCGCTGATGGTTTTCTGTATGCTCCCGATCAGGTATTCCAATTCATCGTAATCGCTTTCAGCAGATTCTGATGTTTCGTAGTTGTCAGATATGATTTTGGATGGGAGCGGCTCGGTGGGCACAGGACTTCTCGTCACCGTGGTATATGCTGTCTTTCGGCTTGATTTTTTGGAAATCCAGGCTGTCAGGTCACTGCTATAGTAACGAACCGCGACATAGAAATAATAAATAGCTGAAGAGGCAACCACTAACATCAGATAGCTTTGCCATGAAATACCTGTAAACATATGCTCTCATTTAAATCGTTACACAATGTTCCGCAGTGAGCGGGCTGTTATCGTTTCTGAAAGCAAAGTAAGGGTGCAGAAGAATGCCGGTCAGTTTCAACTTTGAAGTTGTAACCCAAGTTGCAACCCTGAAACCTGTTGTTTAGTAGTGGCTCTATTGAATCGGTATATAAGTTCTTGTGAATAGCTTTCTGGTTACTATTAGATTTTTTTTTAGAAATAAACTATTGATAAATAATTAGTTATAATTTATTTTTTAATATATTTAACATATAATATCTTTCCATTTCGTCGTTCCTGAAACGTGTTGTGGACAGGTTCAAACTTAACCTCACTTGTCATGAAAAAACACCTCATTGTTTCCCTCATTGCTGCAATTTTTGCAGTAGGGTGTGCTGATTTAAAGCATGTCAATAATTTTTCTAAAACGGCGGTAAAGACTATTATTTCCTATGATGATATTGGCTATAACTTTACCTCCAGTTATTATACCTACACATTGGGGCAAAATGCCTATAAGCTGACTGGGAACATCGTCGGGAATACGCTACAGCTGCCTCAGGCAATAATAGTGGCCAACGAACCCAAAATGGCAACCGATGCTGACAAGGCAATTACCTTTTATATAAAAAGTATTTCCGCTTATTTTGAAGCATTAACCAAGTTATCCGATCCAAACCTGGTCAATTATAATTTCGATGCTGTCCGTGATAATATTAAGGCGGATGCCGCTCTTAAAGCCAAACTGGGAGTAACCAGTGACGATAAGGTAGATGCCGCCGCAAAAATTGCAACTGTCTTTACCTCCAAGTTGATGGGGGCTTACCGCGAAAAGAAAATAAGGGAGGTCATTATTGGTTACGATGGGGATGTTTCTAAAAGTATCCAGACCCTGATCGATATTTTTAATAACGCGCTATTGCCGCTGATTGCGGCAGACCAGGCATTGATAGACTCAAAATACAGCCTGATTTTAGCCAACCCGAATGTGGAGATATCAAAGAAAGCTGATTTGACCAAAGCTTACAATGATGAAAAAATAAAGCTGGATAAGCACAAAACACAGATCACGCAGCTTGTGGAAGCCTTGGTGAAAATTAAGGATGAGCATAATAAAACAGCTACAGTTCTTGCCAATAGCAAACTGACAGCACAAGCCGTCAAAGACATTATTAACCAGCATAGCGCAGAGGTTTACCTAATCTATACTAACATCAAATTGTTAACCGACAAATCAAACTAATCATGGCCGATCAATATCAACTTAAAGCACTGGCAGATTCGATGGTGTCCGCTGCCACGACTATTAATAAGAGGGTTCAGGATGAAATGGCAACGCATCCGTACCAGGAGATCGAAGCGTTAAGCGATACCGCGCGCGACCTTATAATTGCAAGCAAAACTTTATATGCAATGACCGCTATCCAAATTGCGGAAGAAGGTAAAAAGGCATTAGAGCAATTACAGGATGCCACCGGTAAGTTAAATAAAGCGATCAAAACGATCCAAACCGTGCAGAAGGTTATCGATATTACTGCCCAATTGATCCTTTTAGCGGGCTCTGTTGTATCGGGGGATTACCTCTCAATTCCCGGAAAAGTAAAGGCTATAATTGAAGAGTTAGGAAAAGAAACCGAAGAGTGATATAAATAGAAATGCTTAATGTGGCAGTGAATGCCTGCAAGATAAATATGGATGCTACACAACAAATGGACCTTTCCAAAGAGGCCAATAATGAGCTGGTTTTCTCTTATCTTACTTTGAGGAACCTGATCGGTTTCGGGGGTATGCTATTGCCTGTGGTATTGGCAGTATTACCGGCAAGAACATCAGAGTATAATGGTTTTGAACCATCAATAAGTGACTATTTTTATACTGACCGTGGTGACATCCTGGTCGTTATGCTCTGCGTGATCGGAACATTTCTAATCACCTATAAAGGTTACACGCTGACAGAGCGGGCCTTAACGTTCTTGGCTGGGGTGTGCGGAATGGGAGTAGCTTTTGTGCCAACTAAAAAAGACTGTGGTGATTGCGGCCTTAGCGTACATACCGGCGAGGGAGGTATACTTCCTTCGTTGAACGGAACAGGCTGGCATTTCGCCTTTGCAGCGATATTCCTTTTAAGCCTTTCCTTCATTTCGATTTTTTATTTTACCAAGACTAAAGAAGGTGAACAAAAATTAAAACCTGACGGGAGGCGCACCCAAAAGGCCAAGAGGAATATTGTATTTATCACTTGTGGCTGGATTATTATTGGTTCCCTTGCTATTTTGGGAGTTTATTTCATTGCCGGTTTTGACCTAAAGCCGTTTCCAATGGTTTATGTATTTGAGACGGTTGCCGTAGAAGCTTTCGGTTTTGCATGGCTTGTCAAAGGGCAGACGCTTTGGCCTGACGGTGAACATTACCTGAGTAGGGGCATTCGAGAGATGAAACAAAGTTTTAATTAAATTTCCATATTAAACTACCAATCAGTTTGAGTAAAGTCAGCCATACCCGTTTGCCGTTTGGCTGGCAGTTAATTTAAACGATAAGATAAAAAGCGTTATTTCTCCTGCAGTACCCATCCATCACCGGTCAGCATAAAAATAGCTTTGTTGGTGATCTTTTTATTTTCCTTGAGGCCGATCAATATTGCAAATGGAGTAAGGTTTTTATAAATGGTGGTATATTCGACTGTAGCCACATCGGCAAATACAGTCACCTTATTGACCTTTTGAAATTGTTCTTCAGCAAGTTTTACCTTTTGTATATCAAAGGTAAAGTATTCCAGGTTGTCCGGTGCTACAAATAAAAGGTACGGCTTTGCCTTGTCTGTAAAATGTATGATGGGTCTGCTGTCGTTATTCTTCTCATAATCTTTTTGGATTTTCACGAATCCTTCTCTTTCCAAACCTGCCTGAATTAGCCTTCTGGCATAGCGGGGTTCGCCCCTGTATATTTCATAATCGATATTACGTGGAAATCCAGTTTTTGATTTCAGGAGCCTGGCAGCTTCCTCATGGGACAGGTCGTTTCGTCCACAACTTATGAATAAAATAAGGGAGAAAAAAAGTAAGAGCTGTTTCATAATCTAGGGGCTTTTAGTATTCTTTTATTTTTTTAATGATTCTTTCCAGTGCATCTATAGCAATCTGCTTATCCCTGTCTTCGGCAACATACGATTGTGTTCGCATGCCTTTGTAGGAAAGAGTATCGTTATACGGTGTGGAGAGGTGGGGGGTAATGCTCCGAAAGACCTGGCTAAGTGATTTGGCTACCAATATCCTTAAATCATCTGCTGCGCGGAAAATTAAGCCAATCTGATCCGAGGATAACTCCAAAAGGACTTTATCAATAACTTTATGCTGTGTTTTTACTGGCTTGAGTGCTTTCGCACTCTCTGGTAAAGGTAAGGCAGACCATTGTAACTTTTTTTCCATATAGCGTATTTCCTGAACGAACCAATTTCCAACAACCAATTTTAAGTCGTGGTATTTAGGGTTAAGTACCATTCCCGGCTTGGATTGCAATTGGTTAAAGGCTTTGTAACGGAAAAGGAGAAGGTCCATTTTTTCCACGGGCGTTTCTTTAGCAGTAATTTCTTCTTCGATGATCCCTGTAAGATATTTGATGTAGGCTTTGCTGTTGAAGTTCATATAGACCAGCAGTTCATGCAACTTTACCTGGAAGACATCGGAGGCAGCATCCCAATTGAGCCCTTCTAATTGCTTCAGCCATTCTTTGCGGTAAAGTACGCTGCGAAAAGTTGCTTCCTCCTGTAAAGGATGTGCAGCGATAAAAGCATTTAGGTTTTGGAGCAGTATTTCGAAGACCGGTATTGAACTTGTTTGCTTCTGGGCTAAAACTTTTATCTTGTCCAGCCTCTTTTGAAACTCTTTCTTCGCCATCATAAGATAAGTTGCGGGAACCCTTTCTTCCAACCCGAGATAAATTGAAAAGCGGGTTTCGATAAAAGCTAACAGCCGTTCCAGGCAGGCTGACAATGCTTTGTGAATTTTGCTGATGAGTGGATTTTTGAAGCCTGATCTTTTTTTGTTTTCGAGGCTATGGTCCAAAAGGATGACCAGTGAGGAATGAAAGCGCCGGATTAGTAATTCAATTTCGTTCTTTTTGTTGAGTGCGAAAACCCTTGACTTTATAAGGAGCTGCAATTTTGCTTCCTCCAGGTCGATCTGCTCATAGAGATAGAGTGCTCGCTCATTGGTCAGTCCCGTGTGTTCGGCACGGCTCGGATTCAGCGTGTAGGTAATCAGTGTATCAAGCCATACTAAAGGATATTCATTGGCGAGGGCTTCCGAAAAATGTTGGGTAGCATCCATAGCTTTATGATTTTGCATTATAGGCGTGCATATTAAGCCTGTTTGTAAAATCATCATCTAAAATCAGGGAAAAATCGATTATCGGTTAACAAATACCGATATGTTGAAAGGCATTCAGCGTGATTTTTGGGGGACTGCCAAAATCTGAAGGGGATGCGGGGCACTAATTTGGGGGAATGGCGGAAACTTAGGAATGAGACAAGAAGCCGTTCGACAACAGGATTGGCCTGACCAGAAAAAAATACAACGGGTGTACCAAATGTAGTATATATAGTCACTTACCTGTCCATCCATTTGCGGAACGATACTGCGCGGTCTTCGCTGACGATACAAAGCCGGGCATGCTCTACAGGAACACTTTCCACATTTTGATAGGGAGCAGGGGTAAGGGCAACCTCAAGAGTTTTATTTTTTCCCGGTTTATAATAAAGGCAGGACTGAAAACTCACGATCATCTGTCGGTTGATCCTAAAAAACATGCGTCTGTCTAACTTCTGTTCGAGAGCCCGTAAGTTATCCTGTATGGGATAACTTTCTTCCATATTGGACATTGCCTTTGTTCTCATGTAGACATCACCTTTGAGGATATAATAATATGCTATATCTTCTACCTTCACTGGTATAGAGCGGTTGACCGTATCTACCAAAATTACTTCTTTGGACGATGTTGTACTATCTACATCTTCATTTTTTATGATGGATGTCCCGCGCAGGCGCAGGAACGAGTTCAGGCCGAAATAATAGATGTTGATGGCAAGGATCATGAACAGGATAAGGGTATAGTCCTGACTCATGTAGGTGGTCTTGAAGATATTATAACCATAGGCATAGAAAAAGAGTGCAGCCATGAGGAAGGCTAAAACAGCAGGGATCAGAAATCCCAGTACCGTTTGCCAGAAAAGGCGCGTGAGTGTATCTTGGTGCCAGTCCCAGCGCCTGTCCAGCCGCATTGCGGTGAGATGTACCCATTCAATGAGCAGCATGGCAATAGCAAAACTGCCTGTCAGTCCTTTAAGGTAGGAGAGGGTAAAGAGTGCCTGCAGGAAATTATCCGGCTCATTGTACATGACAATGATATGCGCTGCAATGAAACCAAGAGCAAACCTGAAATATCTGTCGTTATAGCTTATATCCATGATACCCGGTAACCTGAGTGATCACTATTTTCAAATATATCGATTCTTAAACATATTTGGAATATGTATTGCTTTAAGGGGGGTAGACCTTAGTCCATGTTCAACTTTTATACTTTATGATTATGGCACAAGTACCCTTCAACCCATCCGGTGTAATAGACAAGCAAACTGAATTATATGCCTTGACTAACCCCTTACTCGATGCCCAGGCTGACCTCATACAAACCCAGTTTAAGGATTGGGTGAGGGATAATTTTCTTTTGACCCCTGATCAGGACGAGTTTTTGGATCTCTTTACAGGTGATTTTTTATCTTATATTTCAGGAGAAGTTTCCGATACAGTCCGCGCCCGTTCACCCATTGTTCTATCAATTTTGAATCCCGGTGGCCCGAAGAGCAGTAAGCGGCTAAAGAGCAAAAGATGCAAATGGCAAATATTCCACCAAAATGGTAAAGTAGAATTTGCAGAAGAATTGACCATAGAAATTATATACGATCCTGCTTAAGGAAGCAGTTTCGGACTCATGGAACTGTTTACAATTATTTGATACTGTATTAAATAATTGTTATTTTACGGTTCCTTTATGAAAATGATCAACCCAAATGAAGAAAGGGACTTGCTGGAAAGACTGCAAGGTGGGGATCATATTGCCTTTGAGAAAATTTATCACCTTTACAAAACAAGGCTCATTTCGGCTTCATTACGCCTTTTAAAGTCGCCCCAGCTTGTGGAGGAACTTTTGCAGGATCTTTTTCTCAAAGTATGGGAGCAACGTGATCGGATAGATACCACACAGTCGCTGAATGCTTACTTATATAAAATAGCCCATAATATGGCGTATGATGTATTCAGAAAGGCTGGTAGGGATAAACGCCTTTATGAACATTTAATTATAGCTACACAAAGTTCCTATGAGCATATTGAAAAAGCGATATTTCGTAAGGAGAATCAGGCTGAGCTTAGCAAAGCGATAAGCCTTTTACCACCCCAGCAACAGAAAGTATTCGTGCTTTGCAAATTGGAAGACAAAAGCTATGAGGAAGTAAGCCGATTACTTAATATCACTACCGGTACGATCAATAATCACATGTATCGGGCTAATTTATTTCTAAAGGAATATTTTTCACAAAGGTCGCGTTCTCAAATTACTTTAGGTTTATTGTTATCAACAATAATTGATACCATGTAATCAATCAACTGATATTTCTTTTTCGAAAATGTGCTTAAGTGTTACACTAAAAGCGAACCCTTTAATCGGAAGTTGATAGCTGTTCCTGAATATATTGTTCAGTAACCATTTTCCCCGGACAGGTTTTGTTTGTATTAAAATAGTGATGAGTGTGTACAGATTGCGTTCCAAGTTTCAGTTTGTCAGATAACAAACCAACGGTCTTCTTAAGAGTCAGCAGTTGGGCTTCGGTAGGAAGTTCGACATCTCCATCCATAAATAGCAAGACGGAAACTGTAGTCTTGTTTTGACCGGGAGTGTGGATCGCACCTTCGTTAAGCGGTACTCCGAGCCATATTGAGCCGTCCGGAGCGATCAGGTAGTGCCAGGAAACTTTATTCCAGCTAAACTGAGTTACCTGAAATTTCGCGATATTCATTACGCTAGATAGGCCATTGTATTTTTCTGTAGAAAAAGGAGTACCTGTATGGTGGATAATAATTCCATCGATCACCCTAGATACACTCTCACTTTTTAAAGTACTTTCAAGTTGGGATAGGGAGATGTTTTTTATATTTTCAAGTATAGCCGTTGCTGTTTTTTTGATGCTCTCAGGTTCAGATGGGGACGAAGCAATTGTAGTCGCTACTTTAATGACTTTATTTCTTTCTGTAATTGGTAGCTTAGAAGAAAATGTGACTTTACCTATTTTCTCAAGAGCCGCTGTTCTGGCTTCAATAGGTTGGCTACGCGACTCTGCAATTTTAAGTAATCTATAAAATTCTGCTATTACGGGAGTAGTGGTATCGGGCTTTTTAAAAAGGCTATCTGTTTTCTTTATTGCTGTTTCCGACGGAGATGCCGACTGCGAGGCTTCCAGCATTTGAAAAGCAATCCTTTTTACAGCAGTATCTTTACTTGAAAGAGCAGGAATAAGGGAATTCAGTGCTTTGAGTTCTTCTACCCTCAGGTTAGCTTTCTGAACCTCTATCTGCTTTAGATTATATTCGTTGCTCCTTTCTGATTCCAGATTTGAGAAATAGAGGCTCAATCCTGCGATTACGACCGTTGATAAAAATGAAATGGCTAATCCCACCCAGGCGCTCATATCTTTTTTGGGATTCTCCAATTTTTTGATAAGCACTTTAAGCTGTTCAATGAGTTCGTCGTTAGCATTTCCCTCGGCCATAACCTGAAAAATTAAATTAACAATAGTTCATTTGATGTGTAAACGTGGTAAATAAAAAGATGGCCAAAGATGAATTCAATTTTCCGGGTATCGAATCGCACATCTGATTGTATCTTGAATGTTTGTTTAATAGTTATATACCAACTGCTTATAGTTTAAATTATGGTATTAAATATAAATATAATTCAGATGCAAAAAACATCTTCCAATAAAAATAAAGTAATTCTTTTAACAGGTTAAGCAGGATTAGATAGAACCTTGCGCATATATAATTGAAAGAATTTTAAATATGGAATGTGTAGTTTCTTTCTTTAGCGCGTATTACGAGTTATAAGTTCAGCAATAAAATCAATACTGATTTCTTTGATTGACTTTAATTGATGCCTATGATAAAATAAAGCAACTACCTTATGCCATAAAATGCCATGCTTCCAACATGCATTAATTCAATGGCACTGCCAAGGGCAGTACGATCCTTCAAAGAATTATTTATTAACTCTAAACACAAAATCTATGAAAATCATTTCCCCTGTCTTATAAATATGATATGCAGAGGATCTCATCCACTTGCTATCCAAATCTTTTTGCTACTACTGTATTTGAGATTTGTCTTCACATATCTTAAACGGGCTTACCGTGGTAGACAATTTTGTATGCCCTTATTTAATCTATTAAAAATTCGAACAAATTATAAATTATGCCATCTCAACCATTTACCCCGGCGGGTGTAACAGCTAAAACAACCGAACTGTATGCCTTATCAGACAGCCTGCTTTTTGCACAGGCCGATGCTGTGGAATCCGATTTTAAGCTTTGGATGACTTCCAATTTTAGCCTGACCACACCGCAGGCGGACTATCTCGCGAATATGAATCCCCATGTTATAAAATATTACGGCATACAATGCTCTATGGCATTCAGGGGCCGTCTTTCCATCCTGTTAGTTTCACCGACACCGATCTTGGGCTATGTTAAATGGCAGGTTAGTGAAAGTACCCTTGCCGTAAAAACCAATGCCAGCGGAGCACTGGTAAGTTCGGGTAGCCTGACTTTCAAGATCGAATATCTTCCTTAGTTTAATAGTTTAGTTAATCGTTAAGAGGTTGTCCGATGGGCAACCTCTTTTTTTTATGTCTATGCAAACTGGGTTCTTTAACCGCATCTATCGGCCAAGGAGTATTATTTCATAATTTGTTTACATTATTTCAATGTAGGCTGTGTGCTTTTTCTTTCGCAAGCGTATTACTAATAAAAAGCTTTGGAAAGATACGATCACATCCGTACCCTGTTCGGTAAGTATTTGAACAACCGATTAACTGAGGGAGAGTTAAAGGAGCTTCTGGATCATTTTAATTTGGATGAGGATAAGGTTATCCTGTCGGAACTCATTGAAAAAGAATTAGAGAAAGATGCTCATGCCAAGGGTGACGAAGCATTAATTTATAAGATCGACACCAGCCTGCAAAAGAAGATATTTAGCAGAACAAAGCCGGTGAGCAGGATAAAAAGGCTTCTTCCTGCAATATCTGTTGCTGCCATGATATTACTGGGGCTTTCTTTTATAGGCATTATGCTTATAACAAAGAAAAAAGATGCTAATGAAATACATGTTTCACAAAATGAGCCCGATGCCCGGCCAGGCGGCAGCATTGCCACCCTTACCCTTGCCGATGGCAGTAAGATCAATTTAAGTGCTGTAAAAAATGGGAATATAGCAACGCAGCCCGGTGTTAAGATTGTTAAAACAGCCAATGGACAGGTCATTTATACCGTAGCAGGTAAACCACTTGCCAATAATTATAACACTATTGAAACCCCAAGTGGGGGAGAGTACCAGGTGCAGCTACCCGATGGTACCAAAGTATGGCTGAATGCAGCCTCTTCTTTAAAATATCCCATTGCCTTTACAGGATTAAAAGAGAGAGTAGTGGAATTGACCGGAGAAGCTTATTTCGAGGTAGCCCATAATAAATCGCAACCTTTCCAGGTGTTGAATAGCAGGCAAACCGTCGAAGTATTAGGCACGCATTTCAATATCATGGCTTATAAGGATGAAAAGGAAGTACGTACTACGTTACTGGAGGGTTCTGTCAAAGTAATCAGGTCAAAACTTGAGAAGATCATCAAACCCGGGCAACAGGCGCTGGTAGGTGAGGGGATCATAATAAGGGAAGCGGATGTAGAGGCTGCAGTGGCTTGGAAGAACGGTCGTACTTATTTCAGGGATGCTGACATTCCGACTATTATGAGGTCGTTAAGCCGTTGGTATAATGTGCAAATTGTATATGAAGGGAAAATCCCAGATGCCTTATTTACTGGGGGTATTTCCCGTAAATCCAATCTTTCAGGCCTTATCAAGATACTTCGTGCAAGCGATATCAATGCCACCATAGAAGGTAGTAAACTAATCGTAAAACCTTAACCCAATTCGAAAACCCTTAAAACAAAAATGCCTATGTAGAAAGAAGTTTAGTTAATAGAATAGTTAAATAAATGCCCAAAACAAGGGCCGGGAGTGCTTCCAACACTCACCGGCCTGATGCTGGGCCAACAACCCGGTAAACCGGTACGATCCTTCGAAGATTTATTGATTAACCCTAACCCAACAAAAGTATGAATATTTCTACGCTCTCCTCCTATAGGGAGCGGTTTATTAAAGCATTGGTCGTTATGAAGCTTGTTGTACTTCTTATTGCCCTGGCCTGTTTTAAAGTATCCGCATCCGTGTATGCACAAACCATTACCCTGAATGAAAAAAATGCCCCCCTGTCAAAGGTCTTCAAGATAATTGAGCAGCAAAGCGGCTACAGTTTCTTTTATAATAACGAAGTGCTTCGGCAGATGCCGAAAGTCAATATTGCGGTAAAGGAGGTAACGCTTTCACAAGCATTGGACCAATGCTTGGAGGGCCTCGCGCTCCGGTATGAAATTGTCGACAATACGATCATCGTTAAGGCCAAAGACAAGAGTTTATCAAAAAAAGTGAAAACAGCCCTATCTCTGCCTGTTGAAGTAAAGGGCAAAGTTACCGATACCACGGGAGCTGTATTACCGGGAGCTGCTATCCATATAAAAGGGAGCAATAAGGCATATACTGCTGATAGCAATGGAGAGTTTTCTTTTTCTGCCCAACCGGGTGACGAGGTAACGGTAAGCTTTATAGGCTATAGTCCGTACATCATGAAAGTAAGCGATAGTATGCCTTTTCAAGAGGTTGTGCTCAGGCGTATTAACAATGCCTTGGATCAGGTAGTAGTTTCTACGGGGTATCAGACTCTGCCTAAAGAACGGGCAACCGGAAGTTTTACGACAGTCAACAATCAACTTTACAATCAACAGGTTGGTACAGACATACTCAGTCGTCTGGAATATATAGCTAATGGTGTTTCTGTTTACCGGAATAATTCTACTGCTACCAATCAATTGATGGTAAGAGGTATCAGCACCATTAACGGTCCTACCAGTCCTTTGATCGTTGTTGATAATTTTCCTTATGAGGGAAATATCAATAATCTTAACCCAAATGATGTGGAATCAGTAACAGTATTAAAAGATGCAGCAGCTGCATCTATCTGGGGTACAAAAGCAGGCAACGGAGTAATCGTGATTACTACAAAAAAGGGAAAGGTGAACCAACCTTTAAAGCTAAGTTTTAATTCTAGCGTTACAATCAGCAATAAACCCGATCTGGATTACCTTACTTTAATGTCAAGTGCTGATTATATAGCTTTTGAAAAAGATTTATACAGCAGGGGATATTATAATAATCAAATTAACAGTGCACAATACCCTGTAGTTTCTCCCGTAGTCCAATTACTGGTGAAAGCAGCGAATGGCTCAATTACTCCAGCGCAGGCAGAACAGCAGATCAATTCTTTAACAAATAACGACACACGGGATGATTTTGAAAAGTTTATCTATCAAAAGGCGGTAAACCAGCAATATCATATTGATCTAAGCGGTGGCAACGGGAAATCAACTTATCTGTTTTCAGTTGGTTACAACAAAGATATAAGTAACCTTGCAGCAAAATACGAGAGGCTTAATTTGCGCTCAAATGCCTCTTTTAATCCGGTTAAAGGCTTGCAGCTCACCACAGGATTGACCTATACCAAAAGTAATAACAGAAGTGGCAAAACAGCTTTCGGATACCTGCAGCAGCCTTACCAAATGCTCGCGGATACTGCCGGTAACCCTTTATCAGTAGCTCAAACATATAGCCAGGCATTTAAAGATAATGCCGCTAAAACGGGACAATTATTAGACTGGAATTATTATCCGCTAACCGATTACCAGCATAATTACACACTTACTGGCACACAGGATATTTTATTAAATTTTGGAGCAAATTACCAAATTCTGAAAGGCCTCAGTATTGATGTTAAATATCAATTTGAAAAGCAATTGGTAAATGCCAGTACCACTTACAATGTTGAGAGTTATTTCGCTCGGAACCTGATTAATTCTTACACACAGGTTAATGGAAGTTCTGTTACGAATCCAATACCTAAAGGAGGTATCCTTGACTTACAGAATAGCACTTTGACGGCAAGCAATCTTCGTGGCCAGTTGAACTATTCAAGGGATTGGGGGAAGCATTCAGTTTCTATGATAGCTGGCGAAGAATTGCGGGAAGTAATTACTGATGCCAACAGAACACGCAATTACGGATATAACAATTCATTATTGACCACTTCTCCGGTTACTTATAGTACCACCTATCCAAATTATGTCACAAAGAGTTTAGTTGCTATTCCTTATAATAATTCCTTGTCACAGACGCGAAATAGGTTTGTTTCTTTTTATGCCAATGGTGCTTATACATATGATAAAAAATATACTCTGTCAGGAAGTATGCGAAGAGATGCATCTAATCTTTTTGGTGTTAACACAAACGACAAATGGACGCCTCTTTGGTCCACCGGCGTAAGCTGGGATATATCAGAAGAAAACTTTTACAGCGTAAAAGCTATTTCCAATCTCAAATTAAGAGCGACCTATGGATATAGCGGAAATGTTGATCCCAGCAGATCTGCTGTAACAACAATTTCCTATTTGGGTACATCAATCTATACAAGTACTCCATACGCCCAAGTGAGAAATTTTTCCAATCCAAGTCTCCGATGGGAAAAGGTTGGGACATTTAATCTCGGAATGGATTTCCGATTCAAAGGTGACCGGATTTATGGAAGCATTGATTACTACCGGAAAAAAAGCACAGATTTATATGCGACTGTGCCAGTAGATTACACAGTAGGTTTGGGAATTGCTACTCTGACAAAAAATGTTGCATCAATGCAAGGAAACGGTGTTGATGTAGAGATCAACAGCCTAAATATTGACGGAAGTATTAAGTGGCTAACAAACTTTAATGTAAATTATTACAGCGATAAAGTAACCAAGTACACTGTTCTTACAACAGCGGGAAGTATATATACAGTTGGAACTAAAAACCCGGTTTTGGACAGACCTGTTTGGGGTGTCTATTCTTATAGATGGGCAGGGCTTAGCTCAAACGGTAATCCACAAGGTATCCTTAATGGACAAATAAGTGAAAATTACGCTTCATTGACAGGCAGCGGTACCCAAATAGCTGATTTGGTTTATAATGGCCCAAGATTTCCAGTATTTTATGGCACGTTAGGAAATACCTTAAGTTATAAGGGACTTTCTTTCACCGCCCGTGTAACCTATAATTTTGGAAATTATTTCAAAAGACAGTCTGTCGGTTATGCCACACTGGCGAGTTCGGTGGGACATGCCGATTACTCAAATAGATGGCAAAAACCAGGAGATGAGAATACAACTAATGTTCCTGCTTTTAACTATCCAATAAACTCTGCTAGGGATAACTTCTATGCAGGGGCTGAGACGCTCATCGAAAAAGCAGATTGTATTCGTTTGCAATATATAACCGTTGCTTACGATTTATCAAAAAAGCACTACCATTGGCTGCCATTTAACGGATTACAAGTCTATTTAAATGCTAATAATTTAGGAATTATCTGGCGTGCCAATGATTTGGGAATAGACCCTGATTATACATCTACAACCACTTTGATGCCCCCGGCAAAGAATATTGCCATTGGAATTAGAGCTAACCTATAAATTTAGTTTGAAATGAAAAATAAAAGAAACTCTATCATATTTTTCTTAGCGTCTTTTACAATACTTACCAGCTGCAAGAAATATTTGGATGCTAAATCTGATCAATCTCTTGTAGTAATAAGTACAGTTCAGGATTTACAGAGTTTGTTGGATAATGACCTTACTGTAAATGGAATGAACCCTAATGCCGATGCGGCAAGTTCTGATGACTATTACGTGTCATATGCTAGCTTTCAATCTTTTTCATATGAGCAGTTCAGGAATTTGTATACATGGCAACCTACCAATGTGTTCAACCCTTATACAAATGTCACAAATGATTGGACGCAATTGTATAACACCGTATACATCGCAAATGTGGTTTTAGATAATCTGGATAAAATTGTCAAAACAGAAAGTAATGCGTCAGCTTGGGATAATGTCAAAGGGCAAGCCCAGTTTTTAAGAGCATATGCGTTTCTAAAAGCTGCAAGTATCTGGTCTCTGGCTTACGATGACCGAACTTCGGAATCAGATTTGGGAATACCTTTGCGTCTAACCTCGGATTTCAATATACCTTCTGTCAGATCAACAGTTGCAGAGACTTATAACCAGATTGTGACAGATGCAAATGCAGCTGTTCGTTTGCTACCCAATACCTCAGTTCATTCTCAGCGATCTTGCAAACCAGCCGCTTATGCCCTTATGGCAAAAGCCTATTTGGCAATGCGCCAATATAATAAGGCTGGTTTGTATGCGGATTCATGTTTAAAGATATATAATACCTTAGTTGATTTCAATACTTTCAATACTGCATCGGCATACCCTATAACTCAGTTTAACAAAGAGGTAATCTACAATACATACAATGGTGGTGCCGGAGGACAGTTAACTAATATAACTAATGCTAAAATTGACACGGTATTATATCGGCTTTACGCATCGAATGATCTCAGAAAAACGCTGTACTTTAAAGTAAATGCAGATGGTAGTATGGCTTTTAGAGGAAGTTATTACGGCACTGCGCAATTATTTAGTGGTATTGCCACTGATGAAGTATATCTGATAAGAGCTGAATGCCATGCCAGAGCGACAAATATCAGCGCAGCCATGGGCGATCTCAATACCATTTTAATTAAAAGGTATAAGACAGGCGCTTTTATCCCCCTAACTGCATCAGACCCGTCTGATGCATTATCAAAAATACTGTTGGAACGTCAAAAGGAATTGGTTATGAGGGGAACTCGATGGATGGACATAAAGCGGCTGAATAAAGAAGGATATGGAATTAGTCTGAAAAGAATTTTAAATGGACAGACCTACATTTTACCTGCTAACGATTTAAGATTTGCATTGGCTTTGCCTGATGATATAATTACACTATCGGGAATGCAGCAAAACCCAAGATAACTAACATGAATTTATCGAAAATGACACTTAGAATTATTTTAGGGCAGGTTTTACTATGTTGTATATTCTATAATACAGTCTGTGCACAAAAAATAAACCCAACAGAAATAGGTAGTAAGTTACCCGAATTGCAATTAAAACATATATATGGTAAACCATCGGAGCAATTAAAACTGTCTGACTTTAGAGGCAAGGCTATCCTGTTAGATTTTTGGGCTACATGGTGTCCTCCATGTGTTGCCTCATTGCCGTTCCTGGACTCGTTACAAAGGCGATTTAGAAATGATCTTATGGTTATTTGTGTTACTCGTGAAGGTGACAAAACGGTTAATGGGGTATTAAATAGACAATTTTCAAATAATCCCCCCGCTTTTTTGACTGTTTTGAAAGATTCAGTAATTGAAAAGTATTTTCCTCATCAAAGCATTCCTCATTGCATATTAATAGATAAAAAGGGTATTGTGATGGCGATAACTGAAAAAGTCGGTGTTACATATGATAGTATACATGATCTGATCGATGGGAATACACTTAAGATTGACAACAAACCCCGCACCATCAAATACGACACGCATAAGCCCCCATATGCCAGCAAGCAAGTTGTACTGGGCGATGAATTTTTGTATCATTCAATGGTGACAAAATATAGAGAGGATTTAAACCCAAGTTATGCAAGGGGTATAAATAATGACTTTATCGCATGTATCAATAGTTCCATTGTGAGGTTATTCCAATGCGCTTACGGAAAATTCGACCTTTCCTGGCTCGACATGAATAGAGTGGTTTGCAGGGGTTTCACAGACTTTACTGATTCTGCTAAAATCGGGATTTTTAAATCTGAAGCTCTAATAAATAACTGGAAAAACAATATTAAGACGAATGCTTATAGCTATGAACTTGCTGTGCGTGACACTTTTTTTACAACTGACGGGCTATTTGAAATGATGCAACAGGATCTTAACAGATATTTTAGTCGCTATGGAATTGAGGTTCATCCCGAGAAAATCAACCGAAAAGTTTTAGCCCTGGTTTACAATGAAAGTAAGAATCTTTATAATTTCAAACAGGGTTCGGGAGAATCAATTAAAATTTCAGGTGACAGATTTCTCAGAATAGCAAACCAACCAATAGCATATTTTCTTTCTCAACTCCAGCCTTATCTGAAAGTTAAAGTACCGGTGGTGAACCGGACTGGTTACACGGGTAAGATAAATATTGAGATTAACGGAGACATGTCAAGTGTGAGTACTGTAAATAAATCTTTGGGCGTTTATGGTTTAAAGCTCATTGAGAAAGAAGAACCTACAGAGGTGATCGTGATTACTAAAAATCCAAATGCAAAGAATTTACCTTAATTATTTTAATAATCGGACAAGAAAGTTTTGATGCTTAAAATAATATCAAATAAGCATATATACTATTTACAGCATTAAAATAAAGGGGTAAAGCTTGAAATATGTTTCATGAGTCAAGCTTTACCCTTTGCTAATTTAGTTTCTTAATGAAAACGCAGTTGGCGGCTGGCCGGTACCATTCGCGAATTCCGCTGCGCAAACATTAATAGAACCTCCACAGTTAGGTTGGTTCTCTTGTGAAGAATCAGGGTCATAACTCGTGAAAAGTTGCGCTTCATCATCACTCGGCAGTACGTCACCAGAAGAACTATTGATAGTATACCAATTCCCAACAAGTTTGTGTGGAGCATTAGTAAAAGCGCTAAAATCGATAGCAAGAACTGCTACCAGCAGTCCAAAAGCAAGTTTGTGTAAATTTTTCATACGATAATGAATTATATTATTTTTTAATTCGACTTAAATAGATGGCAGTTAAACCAAGGGCAATAAAGCCAAGGTTGAACCAAAGGTGTTGTGACCAATTCAGGCTTTGAATAACCCCACCGCAGGAACACGGAAGCTTCGTGCCGGATAATAGCAAGGCTATTAAGTAACTGGTAAATACAATCAGTAAAGCCGTAAAAGCACACAGACCTGTTTTAGTGGTCTTAGGTATCAACATCAGCACCGCGATGATAATCTCACTTCCGGGGATAAGCCAGGCTAAAAAGCCAGTGTAATCCTCCAGTATGGGAAGTTTGGAGAGACCATTTTTGAACGATTGGTAATTTGCTATTTTTGAATAAGCGGTATATAAAAACAAGAAAATGCCTATCAAAGTAATTATAAACACCAACCTTTCATTGGCTTTGTAAGAAAGCTGTTGCGGCTGCTTCTTACGGATAATATTTTCCATCATAACAGTAGATTGAATTGGTTCACATTGAATGTGGAATAGGCTTGCTTCAAGAGATTTCCAACAGGAAAATCAACCTGCTTTGACGCCAATTCGCCTCAAAATGGTATAAGCCTAAGATTAGAAAATATCCAATTATTGAAGTTATTTCTTTAATTGTTGCGCATCGAAAGGCTACATTTTAAATGCACCTTATAACCGTGTTTGAAAACTACAATTGACTAGCCAACGAACTCATTTGAAATCCCATTACATTTTTGCTTATTGATCAGGTAAGCAATTATGTTCGGGGTTCAACTTAATGCATGCAGTTGATGAGTTTGATATAAATGTATTCTGTAATGGTTTAAAAGTCAATAGCTTTTATTCCTTGGGATGCGAGTCAACGGATAAAAGATACCAGTCAACGAAATTTATCGTTGAAAGGTAAATAAACCTGATAAATAAAATTTGGCGGATGCGGGTCAACGAGTACAGATGCGGGATAACGGTTTAATTTTATTGATAGTGATCATAAAATCCGCGAAGAAATGCCTCCTTTTTATCTTTTGTTACCTGGAGACTGTCGTGAAGCAAATTTTCCATCTGGTTTAAATAATCAGGTTTGATTTTAATCGTCAGAGAAGTCTTGTTTTTTCCTTGCTGATAGGTGTCAATTATCTCATAATTAATGATCATACGCCTGTTGATCTGGCACAATGTTCGGTCATCACTTTCGTGGATAATATAATTTATAGTGGTATTAAGTAGATAGTGCGACCCCAGATTAATTACTGCCCGTACCTGTTTCCCTTCGCGCTGGTAATACAGCACAAATTGTCCCTGCCTGCTGTTGCTTTGACCACTATCCTGCTTTTTTTCTATTGGAGTTAATTCAGTTTTCTGACTTGTCGGGAAATGACTCTCGGACAGCAAAAGGTAGTGTATGAGGTAGTAAACATTCAGTAGAATAATAAAGAATACGATTACCGGATAGTCGATGAGCAGGAACCCATTATTAAGTACATCCTGTCCCAATGCCTGGAAATATATAGAGATCAAAAGCAGGTCGATGATTGCGGGTGCGAGTATGCCAAGGGTAAATTGCATGAGGCTTCGTTCAATAGGTCTTTCTCTCCAGCTGCATCTGGTGTCGAGCCAAAGCGTGGCGCGGTGTATGGCGTAGACCAGCAAAAGCCCTATACCGAAACTAACGGCAAAGGCAATGTAAAAGCTAACGGATGTAAATGCCCGGTAAATGTCAAAGGGACGGCCATGAAAGAGGATATAAAAAGAAGCTGTGAAAGCCGCGATCAAGCGGAGTTTGCGGTTGCGATAATGAACTGTTTTCATGGGTGACATTGGTTTTATTACGTTATAAAAACCGATGTTTTTGGGGTTGCGGACAATGTACAATAGCCGGTGTAAATATTTTTACGGGTTTCCTCATTTTCGATGATTAAACCTAAAATAACGCCGTAATGCATTGGAGGCAATGGCCACCTTGGTACAGTTTCAGTAGATAGCAGGTAAAGCCTCAAAAAAAAGGCAACTGGTGAACAGCTGCCTTTTGCTAAAACTTGATCAGTTATTTAGAGTTTCCGAGGCTATTTATCTTTTCATTGAACTCTATAAGTCCCGCTTTTTGCAGGCATTCCTGCGCAATGTCTTTCAGTTCCTGTAGGTTTTCCTTAGCAATAGCTGAGAGCAGCCCTGCTTCTTTTTCGCCTCCTTCGGCGCTCAGGCCGTGCCCTATTACCTGATTTAACAGCAATACGTTTTTCCTCGAAATCTTCAGGTCAATCTTTACCATCTCATTCATACCAGGAATACTTAACATTGTATCAAATACCCGTGCAGCATCATCTTTTGTCAACATAATTTCAAGTGTTTAATTGAACCTTATTTTTTAAACAAAAATAGCTGATCGGCAGATAGGTATCCTGTTCGAAATTCCAACAGTAATATTAGTAGAAAATTAAGAGCCTGCACATGGCAGGCTCCTAGCGATGGTAAAAAAGTTTATCGGATTTATTGATGGCCCCAACTAAATAATGAAAAGTAAATTTCAACTTTAGTAAAAATAAAGGTTTGGTTGATTTCAATATGATTCTTTATGTGTCGTAAAAATAACAATTGATAATTTTTATTTTGTTAATCTGTTGTTAAACCACTAACTATTTATTGCTTAAGAAAAGAGCCTCATAAAGAGGCCCTATACAAACGAATCGTAAGATGACTAACAACTAAAAACGGAAAAATTTAAGTTATCCTGCATGGTTAAGGATCTGACAACGCTTGCAGACCCTTTCGCCATGCGGAAATCCAATAATAGTAACAAATGAAGGTTCAATCAAATTTAGTGATCTTTACTTGGCACGCGTGTTAATACTTTTGTAATAAAAAGTTAAATTCTAAAGAAATAACTCTGCGGACTAAATTGATTAGTATGGTTGCTGTCCCGAGTATGTGCCCCCTTCAAAGAGGATCTGTCCTGTATCGATGCCAGCTTTCAGCTGCCAGAAGATCTATCACTGTTTTTCAATTGATATTGACCATCATCAGTAGACAGGCCTAATGGGATGGGTGGATTATTTGCTGATAAACCTACACAATCGAGATTTGTCGTGCCTCTACAGTGAACTTTGAATTTATACATTATTTCGATGCCTGGTTACACGAGCAAAAAGTTAGCCCAATATTACCCAACAGTAGGTCCAGAAGATGAAAAAGAGTTGCAGCGGAATCCGAAACCATAGATAAGATAATCCTTTACCGTTATAGGAACCCTTTTGATAGTCTATGTGATGAATGGCAGCGTATATATTGGCAGGTAGCAATACAATAAAAAAAGCGATCAGCAACCAGCCGGTAACGATGCTAATGCGGGATATAAAAAGTGCTGCTGCCCCGGCAATCTCCAGGACACCTGTCAGATGCACTATCTGCTTTTTATATGGTATAAATGCTGGAACCATCATTGTCATTCCACGGGTAAAAACAAAATGCGCAGAAGCGGTAAACAGGAGCATTCCGGCAAGTGCGGCCTTGCCCGAAAATGCAAAATTTAACGTACCCCACAACATCGCGGTAGCGACCAGGGACAGTCCAAATAAGCAAAGCAAAACGAGTAGTGGTTTCATTTTTTTTGGACAAAGTTTGGTATATGTTACTTAAGATACAATGAACCCAGGTTAAGAAATTCGCCTCCTTATCCTGCTTAATGCCTGAGGGGTTATTCCTATATAAGAAGCAATATATTTTAATGGGATCTGCCTGACTAATTCAGGCTGCTCGGTGAACAGTTTCAGGTAGCGTGTTTCTGCTGATTCACTCAATAATGAAAGTTCCCTGCGGCTCTTTTTAAGGAAGAGTTCTTCGCTTGCCTTACGGCCAATTAAGTTCCCAACTGCGGTCTGTTCGTATATCTTTTGAAGGTCTTTGAAAGAGATTCTCCATAAGGTGGTCGATGCCAGTGTTTCAATGCTGTATACCGAAGGCTGGCGGGTTAGAAAAGAGTCATAGGCACTGGTAAAACTATTTTCAAAACTAAAACCAAATGTAAGGTCATCGTACTCTTTAGGAATAAACATACGGACAATACCTTTTTCAATAAAGGAGAGATAGCCTTCCGTTTCTCCCTTGCTTAGTAAGAGGTGCTTTTTGGGATATTCTGATCTGGTAAGCATCGATGCAAAGCACTCCCAGTCTCTGTCTGAAAGAAGGGAGGTGGATTCGAAATATTCACGGATCTGTTTCATAAGTTATCATGACAATAGTTGAAAAAATCTCGCCACCGCCACGGAAATATACGCATGTTTTGGTTACGATTATTAGTGTGTATCACAGAACTGAATTTTAGTTTCAGTGACAGACATCCGTATTTAGGCTTCCAATTGACCAGTATTCGGTGGTTAACATGCTGTTCGAAATTCGTATAGGTTAGGTTTTTTCTGCTTGACTGCCCTACATTTGAAACCACTAAAAGGCTTAGGATCAGTTTGCCCGTTACAGCAAACGGCAAGATGAACCGGTGTCATACACCGGACATCTTGCCGCCCTAATCCTCGGAACTCGGGGGCGGGGTTTGATACGATGTGCAAAGCGTATGCAATGTGAAATAAAGCGAAAGGGAATTTCGTGATGATCTTTAGCAAAGGGATTTGAATATGGATTAAAGGATGATGTGATGGAAAAGGAAAATTCAAAAAGGACAAGGCGCGTGATCTTCAGGGTGACACCGCAGGAGTACACGCAAATCGAGCGTCGGTATAAGGCATCTACATGTAATAAGCTCAGTGATTTTATTAGGCACTGCCTGCTGGAAAAGCCGCTGGTAACTATTTACCGCAATGCCGCGCAGGATGACCAGCTGATCGAAATGGCACGACTCAGGCAGGAACTTAACGCCATTGGCAACAATTTCAACCAGGCCGTTAAACGCCTTCATACCCTGGAAGGACTTCCGGAATTCAGGACATGGCTGATGACTTTTGAGGTGGAAAAGCACACGCTTTATAACAAGATCGAAGGCATTAAGCAGCATGTGCAAAAGGTCTCTGAATCATGGTTGCGGTGATTAAGGCCGGGCGTTCCATTCACCGGATTTTCAACTACAATGAGAACAAGGTTAAGGAAGGCAAAGCGGAAATAATTGGCGCGGGTAACTATCCCTTTGACCCGGAAAAAACTTCACTCAATATACGCCTGAACCGGCTTGTAAAACAGTTGCAGCTGCGCGAAGATGTCAAGGTGAACAGTGTACACATCTCGCTCAATTTTGATCCTTCCGAAGGTGATTTACCAAATGAAAAAATGATGCAGGTAGCTGAAACTTATATGGAAAAAATAGGCTTTGGAGACCAGCCATTTCTAGTATACCGGCATAACGATGCAGGGCACCCACACCTGCATTTGGTCACTACTAATATAACGGCCGAGGCCAAGCGAATCAGCCTGCACCATCTGGGTATCAATAAATCGGAACCGGCGCGAAAGGAGATCGAAAAAGTGTTCGGGCTGGTGCCTGCACAGGGACAAAAAAACAACATTAAAAATACGCAAGAGCCCGCACGTTTGGCAAAGGTAAACTATGGTCGCACAGCTTCAAAAAAAGCGATCCAGGTGGTGTTGGATAATGTGCTAAACCATTATAAATATGCCAGCCTTGCAGAACTCAACGCCGTCCTGCGGCAGTACAACATGTTAGCAGACCAGGGCAAGGAAGGATCAAGGATTTTCAGATCGGGTGGGCTGCTCTACCATATATTAAATGATGAAGGCAGGCCCATAGGTATTCCCATCAAGTCCAGTTCCTTTTACAACAAACCAACCCTGAAATTTTTGGAGTCCCAATACGCCGCAAACAAGGTAAAACGAACTCCTTACAGAAGCCGCGTAACCAATGCTGTTGACATGGTTTTTTTGGGAGAAAAGATAAGTCTGCCGGACTTTATGGCTGCACTCAATAGGCAAGGCATCCACATTGTGCTGCGGCAAAGCGATAGTGGTGCCGTCTATGGGATCACCTATGTGGATCATACGACCAAATGCATTTTTAATGGCAGTGAACTGGGTAAATCATACAGTGCCAAAGCTATATTGGAACGCTGTAAGCCTGCTTTGGTGCAGGGGCAGCATTTGCCGGGCCATGCATCCCCTTTGAAAGGGAGGTTACAACCGCCTCGCGAGGCTTCGGCGGCAGAAACCGAGAGGATGGAACAACAGTCTGAAAAGGCTAGCATTTTGGAGGTGCTTACACAAGCCGAACAGTTACCTGATTATGTCCCTTATCCCCTTAAAGGAAACTCAGGTAAAAAGAGAAAAGGTAAGAGGCCGAACAAATGATCCGGCCGCAGACCAAAGTTGATTAAGTTATCAAAAACTTCGGTGTGGATGTGGACTGATTGTCAATCAGCATTGTCAAAGCCTTCTTCAGCACATTGAAGCTGTCGGGCTTTACCAGATAGCTTTTCGCACCCAGGCTATAGGTGGCATGGACAGTATCGGACTGGGAGCTTGTGCTGTAGATGACTACGGGGATATTGTATAAATGCAAGTGGGATTTGATTTCGCGCAGCGTTTCAAGTCCGTCTTTTCCGGGCATATTAATATCCAGAAAAATAATATCAGGTAGGCTGGAAAAGGAATCGTAGAGTTGGAGCAGCAGTTCCTCTCCATCGCCACTTGCGGTTAATAAAAGGTCAGGGCTTATTTGCTGCAAAGCGTTTTGAAATAACTCCCTATCATCAGGGTCATCATCACAGAGGTAAACATTTTTAAGCATAGGCTTTGATAGCTGTTCAAAGAAGGTTTAGTTTATTAAAGATAGCCGATATACGCTTTGTGAAGTGTTAAAGCTTTCTCAAGTGTTGAACGGGAAAAATAATTTTAAGAGTTATGGCTACACAAACAGGGGAAAACGAACAGGCACTGCGTAAAATTTTAGATATGACGCGGCTTATCAGTATAATAATATTGATCATTCACTGCTATTATTTTTGTTATGCGGCCTTCCGTCATTGGGGATTGGTAAGCGAGTTCACGGATAGGCTTCTGGGAAATGTTTACAGAACCGGATTGCTGTCAGGCTTTCACAAATCCAAATTTATTGCACTTGGATTCTTGGCCATATCATTACTCGGGGCTAAAGGCCGTAAAGATGAAAAGCTGGGATATAAAACGGCGTTTGCCTATATCATAACCGGATTGCTTCTCTACTTTGCCAGTTACCTTGCGCTGCAGTTGCGTCTTCGGATGGATTATCTTGCTATCCTCTATATAATGATAGCAGGCGTAGGGTACTTGCTGATACTGACAGGAGGAACATTACTTTCCAGAATTATTCGGCAGCGGCTAAATAATAAGGATATTTTCAACAAGGAAAATGAGACGTTTCCCCAAGAAGAACGGCTCCTTGAAAATGAATATTCTATTAACCTGCCCGCGCAATATTACCTTCGTGATAAGGTTCGCAAAAGCTGGATTAATATCATCAACCCCTTTCGGGCGATTATGGTGCTAGGTACACCGGGTGCCGGAAAGTCCTACTTTGTGATCCGCCATATTATCACCCAGCATATCCGTAAAGGTTTTACAATGTTCGTCTATGATTTTAAGTTTGATGACCTCTCCAAAATAGCTTATAATACCTGGCTTAACAACAAAGACAAGTATGACAAGCCGCCGGCATTCTATGTCATTAATTTTGATGATCTTTCACGAACGCACCGCTGTAACCCTTTAGAACCTTCTTCCATGACTGACATAACCGATGCCGCAGAATCGGCGCGCACTATACTGATGGGACTGAACCGGGAATGGATCAAAAAGCAAGGGGACTTCTTTGTGGAGTCACCTATCAATTTTTTGACGGCTATAATATGGTACCTGAAAAAATATAAAGATGGTGAATTTTGTACGCTTCCGCATGTCATTGAGCTTATGCAGGTAGACTACGACAACCTTTTTACACTCTTACGTACGGAAAAGGAAATAGAAGTGCTCATTAATCCTTTCGTGAACGCATACCAAAATGACGTTATGGAGCAGCTGGAGGGGCAAATTGCTTCAGCAAAAGTAGCAATGGCAAGGCTGTCTTCACCACAGCTTTATTATGTGCTGTCTGGTAACGACTTTACTTTGGATATCAATAATCCCGATGATCCTAAAATCGTTTGCATGGGCAATAATCCACAAAAGATACAAATTTATGGAGCTGTATTGTCACTGTATGTAACCCGCCTTGTGAAGCAGGTCAATAAAAAGGGCAAGCTTAAAAGCAGCCTGATATTTGATGAATTCCCGACCATTTATCTCAACAATATGGATAGCCTGATCGCGACGGCAAGGAGCAATAAGGTATCCACCTGTCTGGGCATACAGGATTTTAGCCAGCTTCGGAAAGACTACGGCCGTGAGCAGGCTGATGTCATTATGAACATTACCGGAAACATCGTGGCAGGCCAGGTGACCGGTGATACCGCCAAGCAATTATCCGAGCGCTTTGGCAAGATTATGCAGGATAGGGAGAGCTTATCGATCAACAGTGGTGATACCTCTATCAGCCGTTCCAAACAGCTTGACTCGGCTATCCCGCCCTCCAAAATATCGGCACTGAGTTCCGGCGAATTTGTCGGCATGGTTGCCGACGATCCCGATTGCAGGATCGACCTGAAAGCGTTCCACTGTGAGGTATTGAATGACCATGCGGCACTAAAAAAGGAACAGGATAATTACCGGGAAATAGAGGTTATACGCAAGTTGGATAATAACATGGTGCAGCGCAATTACCTACAGGTAAAGCAGGATATACAGGATATTATCCGGTTTGAGATTGAGCACCTACTGGAAGACCCTGCGAAGGCGCATTTGATCATCAAAAAATAAGCTTACAGCAATATTATGGGTTGCTCTTTATCGGCTAACGAAATTTTGAAGCTATAACCAAAATAAGAGAGGCCAGGCATTATTGGCCATGTGGAGAAGAATACTCAAAGGAAGGCCACCTTTTACTGCCACATAGGAGAGAAGCAGGCCATTTATTATAAAGGGTAGCAGGCTAATCAGGATGGTAAAAAAACTTGCATCGCTGAAGTCAAAATTGTAATAATGCCAAAAGCCAAAAGCTATAGCCGAACACCAAATAGTCATTGCGCGCAAAGGTGGCCTGTCAAACATTGCGATTATCGGTAGAATACTTTTCTCCCTCAATAAGAAAGTAAAAGAAGCGACACAAAATATCAGGGAAGTAGCTAAAGTGACTTCATAGAAATTTAACTCTAAAATGCGGCAAACCATCAGATAAGTAAGTGAAAATATTCCGGTCTTAAACCATATGACCCTACGTTGCAACACTCCACGAAATGCAGTTTCTTCCAAAAGAGGAGCGAGGATTACAATCTCTAAAATGATTCTATACGAAGGCATCGTTCTCATGTAGTCCGGAATCATGCCTGTTGACTTTACGGCATCTGTAATTCCTAAACGAACAAGCAACATTTGGAGTAATGCTGAAAGTATTATCACTAATAGCATGAGGGGGAGTATCCATGCAAAAAGTTTTAGTCTAGGAATAAAGCCGGAAAGCTCAGGAATCGCGGGCTTTCCTTTGAGGAACGAAATAAAGTGATTGCTCCGGTTCATTTAATTATTTCTAAAGGTGACCTTGGGTATCAAATCTATTAATTTCTTGAGTATGCACCTGTTTAAGACTTCTTAAAACGTGTCACTATCAAATATCTGTCTATCTCCTAATAGCAACAAGACCTATTATTGGTCAATATAGGTTAGGTAGGGAAGTTTATTGGCCTGCCACAGTTTAAGTTCCTCCTCGGTAAGCGGAGTTATAGAAATAATCTGGTATGGCTTCTCCTCTGGTATTGCTTTACCTTTCTTTACGGGTATCTTGCATAGCCTTATACGAACCATCTCGTGGGGTAATACTCTTTTGGGAAAAAGTTCTGTATAAGACTTTAGTCTAAAAAAAGTGGCAATTTTATGCAGAGCCCGTAGATTGTACCTGACCCTCAATTTGGGATTTTCAACACTGCTGATATAACTATCTCCCAGCTCCAATTCCTGCGATAGCCTGAGCATGGAAATATATGGGCTATGCCTGACCCTGAGTTCACGAACTTTCTCAATTAAATGGTAGTCAAGTTGCAGTATTATTATCTCGAAAATCTCTCCTTTCATGGTTTGGATAAAACCTGAAAGAAAAACTAAATCTCATTTAAAAACACACATATATGATTGGTTGATTTGATGTTTTTTTCAAAATGGATTAGTAGTATTTGACTTCATAAAATAGTGAAAGCCTGTTAATAAGTACAATTTTGAAAGTTTGCGGCTCTTTCTATTTTTAAAGACAGCTCTAATTTGAGATGCTTTTTTTGAGATAACAGTAGCAATAGAGGATGATGTCTGAATATTTTTCAATAATGGTATTTGTAAAGCATTGTTTTTCAGTTGTTCATAACTTCTCTTAAAATCCCCATCGATGGGGATTTTTATCTCAACGCTGCTCAATACCTTTCCAGCATCAATCAGGTACCACCTCTAATCAGCTGAGCGGCACCTAAAAAATACTCATTTTATGAATCACAAAAACTTATGTGCATGCGCAGTGGCATTCTTATGCCTGACGGTTGCCTATTCGCAGGACATCCTATGGGAGCGTTCTTATGGTGGCAAGCAGGCCGAATACCTCCTTGATGCACAACCCACGGCAGATTATGGATTTATCCTGGCAGGCAGTTCGCTCTCAGGTAAGAACGGCAATAAGACCGACGACAATGCAGGCGACCTTGATTACTGGATATGGAAGATGGATGAGAAAGGCGATTTTGAATGGCAGAAGAGCCTTGGCGGTTCGGGCCCCGACCTTTTGTACAGCATCCGCAACACCCGCGATGGCGGCTTTATCCTTGCAGGCACATCAGAATCACCCGCAGACCTTCAAAAGAAAGATTCATGCCGTGGGCGCGAAGACTTCTGGATCGTAAAGCTCAATGCCAAAGGAGGCGAAGAATGGCAAAAGACCCTTGGCGGCGGTGGCCAGGATATCGTAAAAAGCATTGCCCCTACGGCAGATGGCGGCTACATCATTGGCGGCACATCATCTTCCCCTATCAGCCATATATTACTCAAGAACGGAAACGACCCTTACGGTAAAAAAGAAAACTCCCGTGGCGGCCTAGACTTCTGGATCGTAAAGCTTGACGATAAAGGCACTGTAAAATGGCAGCGTACCCTTGGCGGCAAATATTCCGACGTATTGGAAAGCATAGAGCCCACCTCAGACGGAGGGTATATTGTTGGTGGGTACTCCAATTCGCCTGCCTCACAGGATAAATCAGAGCAGGGCTATGGAGCAGGTGACTACTGGATACTTAAACTGGACAAAGACGGTGCTACCGAATGGCAAAGGGTATTTGGCGGCGAGGAAGACGACCACCTGTATGTTGTCAGCGAATTAAAAGGAGGCGGCTACATTGTTGGGGGGAATTCGGCATCGTCTACTACAGGCAACAAAAACAAGGCGAATAAGAAAGGCACGGACTACTGGATACTGAGGCTTGACGAGAAAGGGGAAGTACTTTGGCAGGAAACCTACAATACAGGCAAGGTAGACCTTTTAACCTCATTGGTAGAGAACAGCGATGGTACATTTTTGATAGGCGGCTATGCCCAGACCGAGGTTATGGGAACCACTAAAAAGGATAAGAAAGACATTAATGACTATGTAGCCATAAAAATAGCCCATGATGGTGAAGAATTGTGGCGCAGGACCATTGGCAGCAATGGTGAGGACAAGCTAAAAAAGCTTATTGAGACCCGCGATGGCGGTTACCTATTGGCAGGTACCTCTAAAGGGGATATTTCGAGGGATAAGAACAGCGGCAAGGGCTCGAACGACTTTTGGGTGGTAAAGTTACTGGACAAGGAGAAGGAAAAGCCAGAAAGGCGCAAGACACAGCTTGAGGCCATACCCAACCCTGCAGGGCAGTTTACCAACATTATTGTGGGCTTTGAATTTAACAGCGGTACGGCTTCTTTATTTGACCTCTCGGGCAGGCAGCTGCAAAGCTTTCCGGTAACCACACGTACCATTCCCCTTGAAATGGGGTCTTACCCTGAGGGTGTTTACATCGTGGAGGTAAAGACCGACAAGGGTACCGACTCGGTTAAAGTGATGAAAGGCGCAAAATAGAATACAACAGCATGAAAAATGAAAATATACAGGCCAACCAATAAACCAATACCCATGAATTCAATTAAATATTTACTCATAGCATTTATAATGCATATTGCCTGCTCTGCGCAGGATATGCCCAATATAGCACCTCCCTCGCCGGAAGCATCACAAGTTTTTAAATTTACAGAAGTTCCTGTGTCGCTATACACAGGGGTGCCTAATATATCAATACCCTTATTCGAGATAGAATCAGGCGGTGTAACTGTACCTATCAGTATCAGCTACCATGCGAGGGGTATAAAAGTAGCAGAAATAGCCTCGCGCGTAGGATTGGGGTGGACACTAAACTGCGGCGGTATGATATCAAGGCAGGTCAGGGATGAACCCGATGAATATCCCAATGATGTTATTGACTATGATAACATATTTTGGGATCAGCAAAAAAGGACTGAGGAAGCCTTAAATGCCCAGGAATTTGGTGGCCCGGTAGATGAAATACCCGATCAGTACTATTTTAATGCGAATGGTATAAGCGGTAAATTTATACGGGACTATACGGATGGACAGCCGGTAGTGCAGCAATTCAGCAACATTAAAGTGGGCTTAGGCTCAGTAGGCGATGATAAAGGAAATTCTTACATCTTTAATGCTTCACTGGATGAAGGTGATATTGAATACTCATACGAAGGGAGGGAATTAATTGAAATTGGCACTAACGTCGTAATGAATGGAGGTGCTGAAATCCCTGTAGTTTCCAGTGCATGGCACCTTGGGAAAATTAAAACCCAGAAGGGACCCGAAATTAACTTTACCTACGAACGCGAAATACTAAGATTTTGGCGCAGGTCATACGACAAATTTGTGCCGGGCGCTTCCCCTTCCGGTTACAGGAGCTATGTAAAGCGTGTAGAGAGCAACCAGGACAGGCACAAAAGGATAGATTTTGATAAAGGCAGTGTTTTATTTGAATATGAACCAAGGGAAGATATAAACGGAGGCGGCTGTCTGAAGAAAATCATCCTTCGCGACATAAATGAGGTGGTCATCAAGCAGGTGGAGTTTACCCATGAATATGTGGTTGCAAACGACGATGCGCAGATCCATCCATTTCTAAGAGGCATTGATACATGGGCTAAGAAGCGTATGTACCTTAAAACGGTGCAGGTAAAGGATGCGTCAGGAAATGCTTTGCCTCCGCACCAATTTGTATACAATACAACTCCACTACCCAACAGGCATTCCAATTCTCAGGATATTTGGGGATATTATAATGGCAAGGATAATGGATTTTGCCTTAAAGATCCCGGAGAAACCAATATAGTTGGCGGAAGGAGTATCGACACGATCATGTCAAGGGCAGGCATGCTCGAAAAAATTATCTATCCTGACGGCGGGCATACTGCGTTTCATTATGAGCACAATAAAGTATTCAACCATCTGCCGAAAGATATATTCTTTGTCAATACCAACCCTTATGGAACCGAATATGCGCGCATCTCCAATATAGATTATAATAATCCAAATATTTATACATCAGGTGCCGGACTTGGGCATGGCTTGTACACGCAGGAATTCGTTATTTCGGAAGCCATGGTGGGAACTCCCAGCTATATGGTTTCTATTGGCGATACAAGGGGATGCAGTTATCCAAGTAATACCCCTCAATGTAAGTTTAATATAGGCATCAGAGGGAATGGTCATTTTTATCCTTTAAATCAAACCGCCAGCACCACACAAAGAAGGAATATAATATTGGAACCGGGAACCTACACACTCGAAGTGGCACCTACACGGTATCATGACCCGACAAATGATGCTAATCTCATATCTCATCCTAGCAATCCTGATATACTATATGACCCAAACGACCCTACCAACGAACCTGATACATTTATCGTAGATATAAAATGGCTGGAATCTGTTGTTGACAGTAACGATCCTATCTATGCAGGAGGTAAGAGGATCAAAAAGATAGAATATTGGGATTCTGAAGACCATTTAGGTAAAACAATGACCTATGACTATAATGACCCGAGTACGGGCAGGTCTAGTGGCGAGTTGTTTGGTCTGGCAAATTTCCGTTCCATAGCAGAAGTTACCACTACAATTGCGGGTCAGGAGTGGATCACATTCGAGCCTTACGGCAATGTGCCGGGAGCTCCGTTTGTTACTTATCAGGAACAGAGTCTCGGCTATGGCACTGTTACCGAATATATTGGGGAGGGCAGCAATACTTTAGGTAAAACCGTTCACACCTTTACCATGACACCTGATTCGGGTCTATATTATAAATTCCCTTATCATCCTCCCACAGATAATGAATGGCTCAGAGGCAAACCGTTGACTGTAACGGCTTATAAAAGCAATCCTAACGGTTCGTTCAGCATGATTAAAAAAACGGAGAACGAGTATACCGATGTTTCTCTGTTCAGGTCTATTTATTATAAAAATTTATTGGAAGATGGATTAGAGGATTGCCCTGCACCGGGATCGGGAGGGATGCCTATATATTGTGCTAACACCGAATATGTAAAAAACAGGACGTTGTTCCGCCTTCCAATAATCCGTTTTTGCGCGGCGCCAGCCCCTAATGCCCACACATTGATGTACAAGGTTTATCACCAGGTAGGTGGTGCGATGGATCTTTTAAGAAGTACCAGCACTGATTATTTAGACAACGGAGGTGAGTTTGTAACCACTACGGACTATACTTACGACTATGAAAATCATTACAATGTAGCTGAACAAAAGAGTACTACAAGCGACGGCACCGCGACCACTAAGTATTTTTACCCTACCAACCCGGAGATGTCAACCAAACCCCATGCTGGCGATCTCGTGGCTAAAAACATCATGGCTCCTTTGGTCACCCAGTCGTTCAGGGACGGTATCAAACTCTCCGAACAGGAAACCGTCTATAGAAAATGGAACGATACGCTCCTGGCACCTGAGTTTATTAAATCGGCAAAAGGTACAGCAGATAGCGAGAACCGCATACAATATGTAAAGATAGACCACACAAACGGCAATGTACTGGAAGTAAAAAAAGAATCGGGTGTCCATGTCAGCTATCTGTGGGGATATAATGGAAAATATCCTATTGCGATGATTGAAAACGCAGAGTTTGACAGTGTGCTGGCTGCCTTAGGCACTACTGAAGAAGCGGTAAAACAAATGTTCATTGCACCGCTTAACATACGCACACTACTGCCTGATGCAATGGTAACTACCTATGGCTATAAGCAATTGGTTGGTGTTACCAATGTTACCGACCCAAAGAACTACTCCCTTTATTATACTTATGATTCCTTTGGAAGGTTGCAGTTTGTAAAAGAGAAAGACCCAGACGACAATTTCAGGACACTATCAGAGACCGAATACCATTACAGAGAAGAATAACAGCAGAACATTATGAAAAAAATTATATACCTACTACTGCTGTTGCCTGTTTTGGCAATAGCGCAGTCTCAGGACCAGAATTATGTGAAGACTATAATCTACCGGGATACGACAAATACGCTGGCGCCGCATGAAAGCGTAACGTACTATGACGGACTTGGCAGGCCTATACAGCAGTTGGCCGGAAAGATGAGTGCCAGTGGCATGGATATCATCACCCATATTGAGTATGACTCTTATGGCAGACAGGTAAAGAAATACCTGCCATATCCTACCGACAGGGCTACATTAGAATTTGATAGTGCTGCCCGTACAAATACTGTCAATTACTATGTAACCAAATTCAATGATTCAATTGCATACTCCCAAAGCTTTTTAGAGCCTTCGCCCCTTGGCAGGGTGCTTAAGCAAAGTGCACCGGGTGCGGCATGGAAAGGAAATCAGGGCGATGATAATGACAAGACCATTAAATACAGCCAGCAGGTTAATGTAGCTAATGAAGTAAGAAGGCTTAAAGCCAATGCTAACTTGGTCGGGTCTGTTTATGAGCCGACATTTGTAAACGGTGGCAATTACGCCGTAGGGAAATTGTATAAAACAGTTACTAAAGATGAGAATTGGACCAGCGGCAGGAACAATACAACGGAGGAATTTAGAAACAAGGATGGGCAGCTCATTTTACAGCGTGCATATATTGACGGGGTAACTGCGGACACTTATTATGTGTATGACCAGTTTGGCAACCTCACCTATGTGCTGCCGCCTAAAGCGCAAGGAACGATCACCTATCTTGAAAATTTGTGCTACAGGTACAAGTATGACAAGCGCAACCGTCTTGTAGAAAAGAAGCTACCGGGCAAGCGAACGGAGTATATTGTTTATGACAGCCAGGACAGGGTAATAGCTACTGGCCCAACCTTAACGCCTTTTGGTGGTGCTACCGCTACAGCGGCCGACCAAGGCTGGCTGCGCACCTATTATGATGTTTTTGGCAGGGTAGCTTTTACCGGTTGGTATCAGCAAACCGTAGACGCTTCTGCCTGGGCTACCCTACAAAATGACAATAATGGTGTGCCTATATATGCAAAAAGGGGCAGTAGTACTATAGATAATATCGCATTAGGATATAATACACCATCCGGGTTGCCCACATCATTTAAACTGCTATCGGTAAATTATTATGATAATTATCTATGGATGGCCCAGTCTGACAGACCAACAGCCAGCACACAGGTAGAGGGCGTAAAGATTTCGTTAAGCACCAAAGGCCTTTTGACGGGTAGTTGGGTACGTGCTTTGGAGGGTGCATCTTCTACAGTAGGTGAAACCACCTACAGGTATTACGACTACAGGGGCAGGGCGCTGCGCACCAAGGCAACGAACTATTTGGGCGGGTACACACAGGAAGACGGTAAGTTTGATTTTATTGGTACGCCGTTATATTCCAAAATACAGTTTAGAAAGCTAAGTTCGGGCACTGTAACAAATATCTGGGAAGGCTTTGAATACAGCGATCAAGGCAGGCTGTTAGGGCATGCCCATCAGATAAACAGCTTGGAAGGGCAAAAGCTTTCGACCAATACATACAATGAATTAGGTCAGTTAGTCTCGAAAAATGTGGGTGGCGCGCTTATGTTAGGTAACTCTTTAGGCACTTACCAAAAGGTAGACTATAAATACAACATCCGGGGTTGGCTTACGGATATTAATAATGTAGACAGCCTTCAAACAGAGACTTTGTATCCTGAGGATCTGTTTGCCTACAGGATAAATTACAACACGATTGGTGATGACCTGAACGATAGGATTAAACCGCTGTATAACGGCAATATATCGGAAACGCAATGGATAAGTGCTCAGGATAATGTGCTTCGCAAGTACAGTTATGCTTATGATAGTGGCAACCGCCTGAAGGATGCCTATTATCAAAAACCAGGGCAGGCTGTCCCTGAGGCAGGCAGCTATAATGAATCATTGATGTATGATATCAATGGCAATATTGAAAGGATTATTCGTACAGGCGGGCTGGATGATCCCAATACAGTTGTAAACATCGACAATTTAAAGTTAAAATACTATGAGAACAGTAACAGGCTTTTCAGGGTTGATGACAGTTCTTACAGCCCACAGGGATTTTCTGATCTTACCGCCACACCTGATGCGGCGGAATATGCGTATGATGATAACGGAAACATGCTTAGCGACCTCAATAAAAGGGTCATGGGCATAACGTATAATCACCTTAACCTTCCTGTAGTAATTTCTTTTGGTGGCGGCAACAGTATTACCTACCTTTACAATGCAGCAGGTGTTAAGCTAAAGAAGACAGTAGTTGAAAACAGCAACACTGTTGTTATAGACTACCTGAGTGGCTTCCAGTACAAGAACGGTGCTTTGCAGTTCTTTCCTACTGCCGAAGGATATGTGGATTATACACCCGTAGGAACTGGTGGTACCTATAATTATGTGTATCAGTACAGGGACCATTTGGGCAATGTACGGATGAACTATGCCTACTCGCCTCCTTTCAAGACCGATCCCGGAGGGCTTAAGATTAAGGAGGAGAGCCACTACTATCCATTTGGGTTAAGGCATCTTAACTACAATATGGATTACCTGGAGTACAAGGAGATCGAAGATGAAATTGTACTCTATCCTCCTGTGAGCACTGGCGGCAAGCTTGTTCATGCCTATAAATATAATGGGCAGGAATTTGAGCAATCGCTTGGGTTGAACATGAGCGAAATGAGTTTCAGGCAATACGACCCTGCACTCGGAAGGTTTGTTACTACAGATGCACTGGCACATAGGTCGTATTCTTTAACGCCTTACCATTTTGGGTTTAATAACCCTGTCTATTTTAATGACCCAACGGGGTTGTCTCCCGATATAAAAGGAATATTGATGGATCTCTTCGATCTATCCAGGGCGCCAATCACTAAATGGGTAAATAATTCGGGGATATGGACCAGCGATAAGCAGCAATGGTATGACCAATACTCCCGAGAAAGTGGGGAAACGCTGCCCGAGCTCCAAATTAGTAAAGATAATTATGGCCGTGGCTTGCAGGAATATCTTAGCATTAGGATAAAAGACCATGTGTATTGGAACAGCGGCAACTACCAATGGTGGCGTGATGGCGTGGCAGAACAACAGTGGGATGAGGTACAGACTACCCTTGATTATTTAGGAACAGTTCCTGTTATAGGTGAGCCAATTGATGCTGTAAACGCAGGTATCTCCGCAATAAGGGGAGATTATGCTGCTGCTGGCTTGAGCATGGGGGCAATGATCCCCATAGGAGGATGGGCATTTACAGGATTGAAAATTGGTGGTAAAGCAACTACCAGAGTATTTTGGTCGGGAGGTGATGCGGCTAAAGATGCAGCTATGGCATTTGCTAAGGCTAATGGCGGAAAGACTTTGGAAATGACCTTTAAAGGAGGTTTAATGAATGCCATCAGTCCATATTTACCTAGATCGGTATCAACACCTATATGGAATAAATTATCGTTGAACTTTGCTAAAGGCGCATCTGGAACAGTAGACTTTATCACAACTACAGCCGGACCAAGAGCTCAAAGTATTTGGAATACTGTAGAAAAGCCTGTATTAGAATCTAATTCAGTAAATATTATAACACATTTAATCGATTAATTATGGGATTATTAGATCGTTTATTTTACAAAAATTCTTTACAACAAAAAGTTGAAAAAATTAAAAAGGACATTAAAAGGGTAGTTGCCAAATATTTTAGCAAAGACTTTGATGTACTATATTACGGTGCTTATGATTTAGATCCTAAAAACTTGGTCTATTGGATTTGTGTTGATACTGATAACGAAAAGCAGTCGCTAGAATCTAATAAAGAATTGAGAAGTGAACTTAGGCAGGTATTGCTTGACAACAATTATCCAATTGAAGCTGTAGAAAGAGTTTTTATAGGCTTCGAATCAGAAGAAACTGTGAAAAGAGAATCAGGTGGAGATTGGCACATTCACTTTCAATAAACTTAATGGCCTTATTAATTATATTTGTTGGGAGCCAAATTTTTATTGCAAATGTCTTTCTCTCGAGTTGCAATTTGAGTTTGTGAATATACCTAGTTACCGATTTAAGCCGCTCTTTTGGGGCGGCTTTGTTTTTTAATAACTTGTTTAATCAACTGCAACTACCAATGGTTACGCGATGGTGTAGCGGAGCAACAGTGGGATGACCTGCAAAATACCCTTGACTACTTAGGAGCGGTTCCTGTTTCAGGTGAGCCATTGGATGCTATTAATGCAGGTATTTCGGTAGTGAGAGGCGATTATGTTGCTGCCGGATTAGGTTTAGGAGCAATGATCCCTGGTGGTGGGGTGATATTTACAGGTATCAAACAATCTCATCATATTATTCCTAAAGCTGTTTATAAAGAATTTGCAGGCGATTTGGCGGGTGTTATGAAAAGGGATGGCAAAGCCAATTTGATAGATTTGCCGGTGCCGTTTCATGGAAATCATCCACAGTATAATAAGTATGTTACAAACCTATTGGAACAAATGAAATCTGATATTGGAATCACTCCTGGTTCTATTGAAAACTTGCAAGGGCACTTACGAGGAAAGATAGACGAAGCTTTGCAATCGGGACAGAAACTAAATGATTACTTTAGACCTCTTGTTAATGAATAAATAATATAAAATGAAGTATTATCAAATCGATGTATCGTCAGAACCGCAAATAATTGGAGTCAGTAATGGCATTCATCAAGTTGAAATAGATAAAAAAGCAATGCAACAAGATGATGCATTTAATGATTTCTTAAACTTTTTTAGCACCCAAAACACTGATTTTTGGAAAACGCAAGACAAAATAAAAAGTTTAAAGATACCTGTTATACAAGCTAAGTTATTAAAGAAAGCAAAAATAACAGATATTATGGGTTATCGGGAAAATATATCTTTTATAAAATCATTACATAGTGAAAAGTATATCAAAATCCTTGAGGCTTTTGACATTGGAAATTGTACAACTTTTGAAGTAAATATTAATGATGTACAGCAAAAATACTTTATGATGTTTATTGAAACGATACGCTTAGACGAAATTAACTATAAAAAGTCGGTGGTGATAACTGGGCACAAGGCCACTAATAACATCATTTACCACAAGATTGATAACAGAGACGAGTATTTAGAATTTAGGCAAAAAAATGTCTTAGGTGGATTTGAAAAAATAGCTATTTCCAAAATACATTTTGGAAAAGATATAATTAATATTCAAGCCACGCCCCGACCTTTTTATTCGGAAAAACTAATTGATTTTCTTCTTGACTGTAAAATTACGGGATTGGAGGTAAAATATAATAACTCTATAGAATTGGATTTTTATTAACATCATGACTCAGTTGTAAAGCGTAAAACGCTTGGTATTAAGCTAATCAAGATAGACTTTTTATGAATATTGAACTTGAAAATAAATTGCGTGAGTTGGTATCGCATGGACAGTTAGACCAGGCGATAAGCATTGCGGAGGAAGAACTGAGCCAGCATGTAAAAACTGACTTTCATAAAGTAATTGGTATAAACCTGTTACATCTGGTGGATGAATTAAACGCATACATCGAATATTTTTATACGACTTTAGCGAGCAAAACAACGATTAAAGCAATGTATGCCGAGATGAATGGCTTTACGATCAATTATGATTTATGGTTCATCAGCTTGTTTGCCTTTGAAAAATATGAGGATCTTGAAGACAAAGATTGGTTAGGCGACTATGATGTAATGTATGACCACTATTTTTCGATTTCCGGATTTGAGGAGTTGCAGGCCGCTTATGAGAATTACATGAAAAATGAGGATTGGGAAGATGAAGAAAATGAGGCGGTGGCCGATATATGTGAACTGATTATTATACTGAGGCTTCAAGAACTTTTTAAAGCTGCAAAGGAAGCGGCATTAAAAAAGGGGCTTAGCTGGGGCAATATCCCACTATTTGTAACAGCCCATGATAGTGAGCTGCTCTGTAAGGTATAGCTCCAGTCTGTTTGGAAAAATTTGTAGTTAGTTAAACATTTAGCTTGGAGTGTATTGATGCCCTAGTCACATTGACGGGGTATTATAGCTCGTAGCTACTCTGGGGTTTCGTTTGTTAGAAGGCTGCTGTGAAAGGCAGCCTTCATTTTTGTAAACCTGTTGAAAAATTGGTGTGGGCATTATGAAATTTCAGGGGTGGGGCAAATGAAAATGACTTAAATTTATACCCTGATAAAATCTTAATATTGTTTTCTATGGGTTCCACGGGACTTACAAGATTCTTATACGCACAAAACCAGATGTACTTAAGGGCACTGGATGAAATTAAACAAGGAAAGAAAACCTCACACTGGATGTGGTTTATTTTTCCGCAACTTGCCGGGTTGGGCCGTAGTGATACTGCCCGGTTTTATGCCATAAAAGATTTGCAGGAAGCAACCGATTATCTCAAACACCCTGTGCTCGGTCAAAACCTTGTTGAAGCGTGCTCTGCACTGCTGCACCACAAAGACAGGACCGCCTTGGAAATTTTGGGCTCGCCGGATGATATAAAGCTCAGGTCTTCCATGACCCTGTTTGCCCAGGTTGAAAATACGCATCCCGTATTTGCTGAAGTGTTGTTAAAGTATTTTGGGGGCTACTTCGACCCGCTGACCTTGGAATTATTACAGGACAATATCCCGCCTCATGATGCTATATGAGTTTTTAATGCTGGATGAACAACAGCAGTTTAGGGCGGTATGGGGGCATGGGGTTTACATTGACAGTGTTATCTACAACAATTTGGATTACCAGCTCTACAGCATCAATAGCTTTTATGTAGAAGTGGTCTATGACGCTTTTACCAATAAGATCGTAGGCAAACAGGCATTCCGGCAGGGCGAACATTTGGAAAAATACCTGAAAAAGATGCCGTTGATATAAAGTAAAGGCTTATCGATTCTTTTGACAGTTCGATTTTTAATAGCTTTGTGATAGGTGTCCATCCAAAATGATTATTATGGCAGATATTCACCACTACGTCACCCAGTTGTTACAGGGAGCTATTCAACCAGGCGAGCCTCCTTTTACCTTCGATGAGAATTTTCGTGCTTTAGACCGTGATGTTTACATTAAATACCTTCCCGACCTTTGTCGATTTATTGCAAAGGAAAACGAACCTTTTAAACGAGCTATCGCCCGGCTGGTATTACAGCGGATCATTCCGGACGCCCCTGATCTTGCGACGGCTACCTGCCTGCTGGAAGGTCTTCAAGATAAAGACCCTATCATTTCACAGTCGCTCCTCAGCCTCATCAGTGTCCTGCGATTGCCTCAAGGTACTGACCTGGAGCCAATAAGGGAGTGCATCCGCAAAGGCGACCTCCTGGTACGGCAAGCAGCCCTGAAGGCGCTTAGGGCGGCACCGGATGGGGAAGGGGAATTGACATTGCTGGAAGTGTTGCGGCGAACAGACAGTACCTGGGATATACAAACCATTGCCGGGATTCTTGCAAATATCGGTGGTTTGGGATCGCTACCGGTACTTATGGCAAGGCTGGAAGACCATGCCGCAGAAACTAACAAGGCGATCCATCAATCCTTAGAAAAAATAGCCCTGCGCCTTAATTTGCCCGCTTCTGTCAAGGAACAGTTAAGCAACCCTGAATTTTGGAAGATCCGGTGGCAGGGTACCAAAGAAAACTTTGTGGGGTTCATGTCCATGGTGGCATTGATGTCAGGCTATGGGGAAAGTGATGAAGACGCGGACCAGCTTGCGGAGGTATTCCGTGAGGAAATGCAGGTCAACATTGAACCTTTCAAAACATACCGCGAACTACGCCTGTGCTCGGGCGGCGATGAAATCTTCAGTGCGATGGCCGCCTTGGAGCAAAGCCTCGAATCCCGTATACTTCTGGATGTAGCCTTACACGGCACGGGGATTTCGGAGAGCCACCAGACCCAGGCTCAAAATGTATATTTTAATCTTTTAAACGATTACCTCTTCACACGCTTGCGCCGCAGGATACGTTTTGCCGATGATGACTTTTAAATGGGGATGATCGGAAACTGTTTGACTGATACCTGATAGGGGAGGATTGTTGCCTAAGATGAAATATATGCCTGCGGCTCAATCTCTGCTTTCTTTGGTTTTAAAAAACTACCGGTTCTCCGAAAAAGTAGTAAACCTCTGCAAAAGGAACCGCCACTTTCCGCCCTGAAAAATAAGGCTGTTGCTTCTCCTAAAGTTCAAGGCTTTTAGTTATTCTTATCGGTAAAGGAATAACCTTTTATAAGTATAGAAATACAGCGTCCCTAATTCAGGGACACAGATATAGCATATTCATTTTTTTATAAGATAAAACTTTCCGTAAAGCAATCGGCTATAATTCCAAGTCACTAACAATAAGCAGGATGTGACTTTTTATTTATTTATTAAATTTTTAGTATGAGCGTGAATTATGTTAAATTATAGGTATTTATAAAGGTTATTATTAACAGTGTTTAACTCCTGTACAACATAACCTTATTAAATGAAAGGGGTTCTTTGCAAGTGCAAAAACTCTAAATATGAAAATAAAAATTACCTTACGAATTTATCTTTTAGCGCTGCTTTTTATGCCAATTTCGATTAGCATGGCAGCTGCGGAAATTAATGATTTTTGGCGAAATGTAGCAACTCTTGCGCCATCATCCACTATTATTTCGCAACCGCAGTCAGTAAACGTGTGCCATGGTGTCACGGCGCAGTTTACGGTCGTTTTAAATCTAACGGGACAACAGCAACCTATTTACATCTGGCGTAAAAATGGTGAAGCTATTTTTGATGACGGAAATGTAAGCGGAACGGCCACGCCAACTCTTACGATAACCAATGTCAGCGAATCCGATGCAGCCGCCTATACCTGCTTTATCATCGATGGATCTGGTTCGGTTTTATCGGATACTGCGTATTTGAACACCGCTATAACTTCAGAGAACGGGTCTGTGACCTGTCAGGCAAGCCCTACTGTCATAAGCGTGGAGGCTATAGGAAACAACCCGCAATATCAGTGGTATTATAATGGTACAAATAACTCTAATACCGGAGGAACGTTGATTGAAGGGGAGAATCAAAGTGTCTACTTTCCTTCGGTAGACGAGCTGGGCACTAAATATTATTATGCCGTGGTATATCCTGATGGGTTTGAATGCGCCGCGATTACATCCGGTCCTATTGCGGTTAGCGTAGGAAATACAAGCGCAGGAGAAGTAAGCCGGAATCAAATTGTATGTCCGAACGGGTCAGCAGCTGTAAGTATAAGCGGTTCATTCGGTGCCGTTCAATGGCAGCAATCTTCAGACGGAATAAACAACTGGGCAGATGTTACTGCCGGAATTGGCGGAGATACCCCTAATTATACTACCCCGTCATTAGCAACAAGTATGTATTACAGAGCCCGTGTAGGTAATCTTACCTGTGGTGTGGCCTATTCTGATACTGTTGCAGTAACGGTAACGCAAACATATACATGGACAGGTACTGTCAGTACAGATTGGAATAATGTGAACAACTGGGCATGCAGCAGGATACCTACATTAAATGAGGATGTACTGATACCTTCAGAGCCAGGTAACCAGCCAGCAGTGGTATCAGGCGTAGCACAGGCAAAAACGTTGACCGTAGAAGATGGTGCAAGCCTTACAATTGAAACGGGAAGTACTCTTAGAACGGCAAGCAGTATCGTGGTTGGTGCTACCGGTGTACTTACAGTACAACACAACGCATCTTTAATGCAGGATAACAGCGATGCAAATACGGGCAGTATCACCGTTATAAAAAACAGCAACCCCCTTTACAGGCTGGATTATACCATGTGGTCATCGCCGGTAAGTGGACAACAGCTGCAATCATTTTCGCCTCAAACAGTGGCAGGTCGATTTTATGAATACAGGTACGACTATGACACCAACATGCAGGCCTATGCCGAACAGTATTTTCAGGTAGATCCTTATACAAATTTTGAAGCCGCTAAAACATATCTTGTGCGTATGCCAAACAGTCATAGCACACCGGGATATAATACAGGGGAGCAATCGATCGTTTTTGAAGGCAGGTTTAAAGGGATTCCCAACAACGGCACCTACCAAAGGGAAGCTTCGTTGAATGGTAACCGCTACACCGCAATAGGCAATCCTTACCCCTCGCCGATAAGCGTGGAGGAATTTTTCGACCAAAATTCGCTCGTGCTGGAAGAAGATACAGCGTTGTATTTATGGAGAAAAAGGAACGATTCTACAGCTACATCGTATGCCACATTAACTAAGGCTGGATGCGTTGCTAATGATGCAGTAGGCGGGGGAGATGAGCAAGTTGATTTTTATACGGGAGAAACTTCAGCATGGACAATATCTCAGGGCCAGGGCTTCATTGTACAAACAATGCAGGCACCTTCTACACCCAATATTATCTTTACAAACAGTATGCGAAGGCCTGCTTCAACTACCGGCGGTCAGGGATTTTTCAGGACTGCTCAGCCATCCGTTTCACGGCTGTGGCTAAATCTTAAAGGGAATCAGGCATTTAGCCAGACGGCCATAGCCTATATGGACGGTGCCACTAACGGCATAGATTATGGCTACGATGGCAAGAGGATGAATCAGGGCAATACGATCGCATTGTATACATTGGCAGAAGAAGCCGAGCTTGCTATCCAGGCGAGGCCCTCATTTTCAAGTAGTGATGTCGTGCCATTAGGTTTCAATGCTGCACAGGCAGGCAGGTATACGATAAGTTTAGACCATACGGAAGGAGTTTTTAATACCGGACAGGCAATATATTTAAAAGATAATGTTCTGAATAGCTTGACGCTTTTAAATGAGGATTACAATTTTACGACTGAGGCAGGTACCTTTAATAACAGGTTCGAAATTATTTATACAGGGCAGCAGGCTTTAAATATAAATACAGGGTCTGTAAATCCTGATACTATCATAGTTTACAAAGAAGGTGGAGCTATAAATATAAGCTCAGGTACGGCTTTGATGAGCGGTGTAAAGGTTTTTGACATACATGGCAGAGCACTTTATACTAAAAACAGCATAAATGCTACAGAAACAGCTGTTAGTGGACTACAGGTCCAACAACAGGTGCTTATCGTGGAAATTGACACTGTTAACGGCAAAATAAGCAAAAAAATAGTGTTCTAAAATAATCCCTCCCATTTGCTTGAATCCCTGTCCGCGTAATGCGGCAGGGATTTTTAAGTTTATCCGCTGTCTTAGTTTACAGAGTAATAGAAAGGCTAACTTGAGTCAATGCGATTTGGTTATGCTGCAAGGCTAATGGGCAGGATGATTACAGTTGGCGAGTGATACCGAGGGGTTTTTTCAATGGCATCTCCCTTAGGCCGGGCTTTCCGCTCTTATCTTTACCTACGGCAAAAGGATACCCGCTTCAATCCCTGATGCACTTTTTTGTTTACCATAGGGTTGTAAAACCGTCCTTAAATACCTGAGCTTATGAAATATCAATGTATATAATCGAAATAATTTAAGCTGATCAAGTATTGTAACTGATTTTTCCTAAGTTTGTACATACGTCATGGCAAGCGTGCCCGTTCGTGCAAAGATTTGATCAGCCAGTTAATTGTTTAATAATGCAAACCTTCCTGCTTATTATCCAAACAAGATTACGAACGCAATACCCCGGATAATAAAGTAGGTCTAAATCAGGAATGTATTATGGAACCTATTGAGTATCTAAAACTCCAAGCAAAAAATCTGCACAAAGATTTTAAAACACAAACGATTTCTTACGACCCCAAACTGCGTCGTAACGTGTACGGGTACGACCCGAAATTTTTTAAGTTCGACCTGCTTGTCGATGATTTTAGCATTAACGAAGAAAAATTCACGCTGATGAACGCCCAGCACATCATTGCGAAATTATGCGGACTGGACAAATGGACGGAATTGTCAACAGCGTCGCCAGCAAAAATTGAGCTTTCAGTTCTACTGTACACTAACATGGACAGGCTTGAAGTGCGGGATTGGGATCAATATGTATTGGATATTGAAACCTCAAATAACGTAAAGCTTGAAGATGAATTTAAACTGAAAATCTTTAAAGAAGGATTTTTACAGTGGCAAGAGGACGTTTACTATGAAGACTACAGGTTGTCAAAAGACGATGATGACCAAATTGAATGGGACCGGGAGGATTCTGCGACAAGCACAGCGGCTGTGAAAATAAGCTCATTGCCCCTTGATGAGGAGGCTCGTGAAAAATTTATTACCGCAGCGAATGAGTCCTTCGAGCGCGTCGTGGAGCGTATCGAACTGGAAAACCCCGAGTTGATCCGATCCTTGTGGGATGCTGAGAAATTCATTGATGAAGAAATACTGACGCCCGATAAGCTGCCTATTGATCGCGAGTACGCGCTTTCACTGGTGGATGCTTTCATGTTTGGTTATGTGAGGGAACTTGCCGTTGAAGCGGACGAACAGGCGGAACAGTTTAAATAATGTAAATGTCATAGATGCATTAATGTTATCTTAAATATCCATAAACTCATACAATCCGGCCCAGTGCCGGATTTTTTTTGCCCTGTAGCCACCTTAGGCTTGCTTTAGCGCTTTAGCGAATAACAGCATCTAAAACACCAATGATTGTTTTCGGGCACCTGTAGTCCCGCTGTCTCCTTTGCCTACGTGCTTTCCTCTTTTCATCCCTTCCACGTTATCTATTGCTGCGAGCCGTACGCTGGTCCCGTTTCTTAAGGGCGAAGGTATGGCAGCCCCCTTTTAGGGTTTCAAGGTCATGCCCTTCGGGTTTGGCAAAAAATCTCCACGCTCCCGCTGGTCGGTCGTATTTTTTGCTCAAAACCTTGCTCCCCTGAGTGGCCGCCTTATCCTGCCCTTGAAACGAAACCAGCATACTCCGGCTCTTTACACGAATAAAAAAAATGTCAGGGATCAATAACAACATCCATCAGCAGCTAAAAGGCAAAACGAAACAGCGCCTCCTCTCATTGCCGAATAAATTTTGTGGGATTGGGGCAGCAGGAAAAAAGGATTTAACATTCAAAATCGAATCATTATGAACATTATCGGAAGGCTGACAAGGGATGCGCAGGTGCGCAATGTGTCGGAAGAACAGCAGGTCGTGAATTTCTCGGTGGCACTCAACGAGAGCTACCGCAACAAGGAAGGGGAACGAACCGATATAGTAACGTATGTGGACTGCGCCTATTGGCGTACCACCAAGATAGCACAATACCTTACCAAGGGTAAACTGGTGGAACTCTCGGGAAGGATAAGCCCACGGGCGTGGGTAGATACCGACGGGCAGCTTCGGGCGGCACTGAATTTCCGCACCTCAGAAATCAAATTCCACGGGGGCGGTAAAAAAGAGGAGGGCGCAGAGGCCAGTACCAAACCTAAAAACAGCAAGGCCGTAGCACCCGAGCGCAGCGCAGCCGATAACGACGACCTGCCATTTTAAGCGGCAAAGCATTCAATTTTTTAATTCTTAAATCAAAACATCATGGCACATAATCTGAATTTCAACGAGCATACAGGCAAATATTCCTTTTTTAGCGTACAGCAAAAAGCATGGCACGACTTAGGGCAAATCGTAACTGAGTACCCCACAAGCGCGGAAGCCATCAAACATGCAGGGCTGGACTACGAGGTAGCCAAACTGCCTAATACACACGTACTCCCAAGCGGCAAATCGGTACTGTCAAAGGATAGCTTCTATACCTTCCGCACCGATAACGAGGAAATATTAGGCGGTAAGGTCGGTAAAGACTACCATACTGTACAGAACAAAGAAGCCTTTTCCTTTTTTGACGCCATCGTAGGCGGTGGGGACGGCATCCTGTACGAGACTGCAGGGGCATTAGGCAATGGGGAACGCATTTTCATTACTGCCAAACTGCCGGGCTATATCCGTGTGGGAAAAGGCGAGGACATCACCGAAAAATATATCTTCCTGACCACTTCGCACGATGGCTCGGGCAGTATCACCGCAGCCTTTACCCCGATAAGGGTGGTTTGTCAGAATACCGTGAATGCTGCCCTTGGCAACATGAGCAACGTGGTACGCATCAGGCATACCGCAGGGGCAAAGCAGCGTTTGGAGGATGCCCACAAGGTCATGGGGCTTGCCAATACCATGAGCGAACAACTGGAGGGCATTTTTAACGGGTGGGCAAACGTGAAGGTATCGGATAAGGAGGTAAAAAAACTGATACAGCTTGCCCTTTGCCCGAACAAAGAAACCTTTGACCTTTTGAAAAGGGGGGCGGAAGATGAATTATCGACCCTGTTTAAAAACACCGTTGAAAATGCCTTTTCCTACGCCATGCTCAGCGATACACAGCAAATGGACACCACACGCGGCACACTCTACGGGGCGTATAATGCGGTAACGGGTTACTACCAAAATGTGCGCAATTACAAGGACAGCGAAGCAAAACTGCAATCCATCGTTATGGGCGGTACGGCGCAGGGCAAATCACAAAAGGCCTTTGAGCTGTGCAGCAGCTTTGCCAAGGGCGGCAACGATATTTTTCTATTCAACTGATACAAGCTAATAGGGACTGGCCAGAGGTCAGTCCCCTAATACTATACGCCATGAAAACTTTAAAGCAAATGAACAATGTAGAAAAAGCAAGGGTACTGCACACGTGGTTTCCCGACGAGATACCTGCCTTACTGGAAACCATGCAGGGCATGAGCGAAACCATCCTGCAAAACGAGGCGCAGCACCGTGCAGGCTGGGAGGAAGGATTATTCGGCTTTGACTTTTGGCTACAGCTTGCAGGGCAGGCAGAGCGCATCATCCAACTGTACGGCAAAGGGCTACACAAGAAAGGCAGGCTTTTTTCCGACCAACTGTTCGACCATTATCAGGCGATTTACACCGTGCATTGCCTCATAGCCTTTGCCAAGACACGGCAGCTTGCTAACCGTAAATTCTTTTTGGCAACAGATTTATTATTCGACATCTAATCGTAGTCACTATGGAAACGATAACAGCATTCATCAAAACACACCCTCAAAGCCTGACCCTTTTGGGCTTAGCCCTGCTGATACGCTTTTGGGTCAACAGGCGCAGGTTTAACCGTAGGGGTTGGGGAGGTATGCAGCATTTTACAAGCTACGGCAAAGCCCTTTTTACCACCGCAATAGAAAAAATACTGATGCTGATTGCGGGGGTAATGATGGTAGCTGCTATCCTTTTACTGCTTACAGGACACTAACAAATTTATCATTATGGAAACGAACTTTTTTCAGGCCATCGCTGCCCTCCATGTGGGGGGCGGATGGACAATCAATATCACCAATAACCCTACAGGCAAATGGGTAATATCGGTACTGTTCTATAACGACAGCGTGGGCGATGATGTGCGCAAACGTTTGCCGCCCATTATCCTCAAAGGCACACCTGCCGAACTGGACGGGGGCTTTTTTGAAGCGGTATCGCAGCCCGTACAGGAAACCGCCGCCCTGTTTACCAACATGGAAGACTATCTGAAACAGCGTGAAGAGGCCAAAGCCGCATCCCAAATGCAAAAAGATAAGACCGCCAAAGCCGACAAGGACAAGACCGATAAGCAAAAGAAATATGAGGAAGCCATGAAAAAGGTGGACGAACTGGAGGCCGAAGGCAAATTTAAAGAGGCTTGGATGAAAGTGCCATCGCCACAGGACTACCCCGAAGATGCGGAAACCCTGCGCGCCCGTAAAGCGGCACTCTCTGCACAGTTCGCCCCCGATTTGTTTAACGAACCCAAAACCGTATAGCCATGTTAGTTACAGCCAAATTAGAACGGGTATTTATATTCAAGGACAACGGGCAGGATATCCACCTTGCCGACCCGTCCGATACGTTCAGCCCCGAGGCCGTGCTGGATTTTTATGCACAAACCTACCCGATACTCACGACCGCCACCATACAGGGGCCTGTCATTAAGGATGATACCATACAGTATGAATTTGCCGCCCAAATCGGCGTAAAAGGATAAGCTATGAAAACAGGTAAAATCGAGAACCTCAAAACCAAAAGGCAATGGAAACTGCACCAACAATTAGGCACCTTCGCACAAAGCCTCAACACGCTGCCCGATGCGGAGGCCGCAAGGGCAAACAGGGCGCAGGGCGCACCGCTTGCGCTCCTGCCGATGGTTTTCTAAGGCATAGCTTCCTGCCCCTGTACGGGCAGGAAGTTGCGCCAAAAGAACCCAACATTGAATGGGATTTCTTTGCCTCCCTTGACAGGGTGGTACAGGAATATAACCTGAAAGCCGTTGATTTTACGGGAAAACCGTACCCATACAATGTCCTGCTCGCACACACCAGGGCACAGCAGCAATTAACGGCAATGGGAAGGGGAATTACGTTGTCCGTTGAGCAGGACGACAAAGGCGATACCTGCCTTGCTACAACAGAAAGGCTCTATACAGGCGACACCCTTTACTATATACCCGTTGTGCCACTGTACCGCCTGTTAAAAGACAAAAAGAAAAAGCAAACCGCAGAGTTGTTGCTGTCGGTTTGCAGCTACCTGTACCGTCATGCAGGGGTGCCGTATTACCGAAACGACTATGAATACATCTGTAACCAGTTGGAATACATAGAGGATTGGCATACGGAAATCCGTGAGAGCGAGGGCGATGAATATGCGCAGGGAATATTAGCGGAACTAAGTACCGCAAAATATTACGGCGATGTGATGCAGCGCAAGCTGCACAGTCCCTACCATCTTGAACAGTTGCAGCAGCGCATCGATATTTATAAGCCCATAACTGAAATGGAGCATGAGGTGCTGAAAGCTGCCAAAAAAGCCTGCAAGCTTTTGCAGGATTACCCCGATGCCAACCTGTTTATGCATACGGAGGTAAACGACCCCGAAGGGTACGATGATGAGGTTGTTCGTGCGCAGCAGTACATCTCTTTTGTGGCCGAAACCGAAGGGGCATTGTATAACCAAATGGAACAGATGATAAACGAGGAGTTTGGCAATTGCGGCGTGACCGAGATGCCCACCTTAACCAAACATTTTGACCGTAATTATTTGTCTGACGGTGCTACCCTTGATTTTGAGCGCAGGGCGTTTGCTCTGCTTGAGAATATATGTTACCTCTTAAATAACCTGCCATGAACGATATAACCCAGTCTTTTGGAACGCTGTACCATCCCGTTAAAGCCTTTGTAGTCTACGAAAAAGACGGTGCAGAACAGCACCGTTATGTTGAAAGCTATGATATGGACGATAACGGATGCCCCATCAATGCCCACCCATTGAGCGTAAAGGAAGCTACTGCGCTTGCCAAAGCCCTTGATACATCGGAGGAATTGCAGCGCAATTTCTTAAAGTCCGAAGGTTTGCTGCCTAAAAATGTCCTGTACATCAACCCCACGCAGGGCGGTTATATGGTATGGCAAACCCCGAGGCAAAGGGCAATGCTGTACTTTACCGACAGTCTTAAAATTCCAAACGGCATAGCTTCCATACCGCCGCTTGTATGGAGGGCTACAAAGGATACCCTTTGGATATATGCCCTTGCCGATGATAACGAAGTTACCGCAGAAACGCCGCTCTACCGCGCACCGTTCTTTAACTTGTATAACGATGGTAAAGTGTGCATGGGGACGGTTAAAATCAGCATACCTGCCGACTGCCTGTTGGAAGAATTTATGCAGCAGTGGCAACGTTGCTTTTTTGAGAGTTATTTCAGCCATACCCTTGGCGATAGCCCCGTGAAAGGCAACATCATTCAGCTATGGCAACGCCTTGCACGCACCAAAAAGCAGTTCCCTGTCAAATCCCTTGTCCAAACACGTTACACCCTTAAAAACCTGCTCAAATGAAAACCAAAATGCACTTTGCAGATAATTGCCTGATTAACCCCACCAACCCTATAACGGTAAATCTTATTGGGGCAGGGGGGACGGGCAGCCAAACGCTGACCGCACTGGCGCGGATGAACCACAGCTTACTGGCTTTAGGCCATACAGGCTTGCAGGTCAGCCTGTACGATGATGATGTGGTCACGACGGCCAACCAAGGCAGGCAGCTTTTTGCCGATTGCGAAGTCGGCCTGAACAAAGCTGTTGCGCTGATTAACCGAACCAACCGTTTTTTCGGCACGAACTGGAAAGCGGTTACCAAACCTTTTACAGGCAATGGTATTGACGCGTTGCCTGAACGGGGGAGGGCAAATATTTATATTACCTGCGTGGATACCGCCGCTGCACGGTTTGATATAGCCAAAGCCCTTGAAACCCTTGCCACTGACGGCAGGGCGCAAAGGGACAAGCCATTGTATTGGCTTGATTTGGGCAACTCCAAAAATACGGGGCAGGCTGTACTGGCTACTATCAGTTTTATCAAACAACCTAATTCCGAACGGTACGAACCTGTCGCAGATTTACCGTTTGTGACCAAAGAATTTAAAACGGCTTTGGAAGTGCAGGACGATAGCAACGAACCAAGCTGCTCCCTTGCCGAGGCACTCGAAAAGCAGGATTTGTTCATCAATTCCACAATTGCCAACATGGCGGCATCATTGCTGTGGAACCTGTTCAGGGAAGGCATGACCGATACAAGGGGATTTTTTATGAACCTGAAAAACTTTAGCAGTACTTCAATAAAGGTGGGCTAATGCCCGCCGCCGCGCAATCGGCTTCCTTCGTCAGGGGATTGCGCGGCGTTTTATGCTGTCAGTATGCTGCTAAGACTAATGACTTTCGGTTTTCAATGAAGTCGGAGTTTTTACGATGCTAATTTTTAGAAATAAATTGAAAGGTAAAATATTGTACTTGTGGAGTTTAATTGCTTTTTTTGCTATTTTTACTTAGCAATAATACAATAACCTAAACCTTTTCAGAAATGTTAGACTGGCAATCAAACAAAGTTAATATCGATAATTTATGTTCAAGGCTTTATGATGGCAACCGGAAAGTTATATGCTTTGTAGGCGCAGGAGCCAATATGCAATATGCTCCTTCCTGGAAAAAGTTAATTGAAAATTTATTGTTCAGTGCTATCGGTAGAGGTATATTTACTGAAGAAGAAATTCAGTCAATTCAAAAAGTTATAGGCGAAGATTTATTAGCAATCTTTGATTTAATTATAAAGCGAGCAGATCAGCTATTTATATCCGAATTTCTAGAACAACAGTTTTCTAATAATGAGGGTATTAGTGATATATACAAAAAATTAATTGATCTTCCATTTGACGGATATATAACTACTAACTTCGATCTCGGTCTTTCAGCTTCACGGGAAGCAGCGGGGTATGTTAACGCAATTTCTGCGGTAAAGTCTTATCAGTCTGAGGAATATTTGAAGAAATGGCTAAATAACGAAATATTCATCCATCATAAACCCATACTGCACTGTCATGGGATGGTTTCAATACCAGATTCAGTCATTTTAGGTCATAAAGGTTTTGCAAATATTTATTCTGATGATTCTACTTGGAAGGAACTGTTCCAATATTTATGGAAAAATCATACTATCGTTTTTGTTGGTTTTAGTTTTTCTGATCCGTACATTAATGTATTGTTCAGGCATACTTTGGAACCTACTCAACAGCATTTTATAATCCAGCCGTTAAAAAGTAGTGATGTTAGCTCAAACATCGCAAATAGTTACTATCTAGACTCAGGCTTAAAACCAATTTTCTACCTTTCGAAAGATGATCACAACGAAATATTTGATGTGTTTGCACAAATTGCAGGATGTTTTAATGATAAATGTCTAGGTGAGGCAGGAATTGCCTTTCAAGTCGAACTTGAAAATTGCAGTCACCTCCCGGCATCTGTTATTTGTGAAAAATTACGGAAACAATATAACTCAAATTTTATCCAGACTGTTGGACGTAAAAAAGGTAATCAATTCAGAATAACTTGCAGCCATGCTATATTTGAAACTTTATGGACGCATTTTAAACAAGGACGTTTAACAAGGATTGGCGACTTTCGCATCCTTTCTTTAAAGCCATCAGACGATCAAATCGTTGGGTTAGAATTTGTGCCTGATCATCGCATCATTCCGGGGCATCCTGCATATCCAAAGGATGAGGCGGTCGCCGGGGTTTTCAATGAATTTCTAAAAGCACAATATTCAACTACCTTCCCTTACACTGATAAGGAGCTATTAGATCTAGCGACAGAATTAGCGGGAGACAAAGCAGGCGCAGTCGTATGTCGTAAAGAGGGGATATCGGGAATGAACCATATCATCGGCCCCTTAAATGAACTATTCAAACCATATCGTGTATCCGAACAGAAAAAGACTATCGTCTATATCACATTTACACCACACGGATATTACTATCATTCAAATTACTTACAACCTAACATAGAATATACGACAAAGGTGCTTAGCGTTTTAATCAACGATCTTCCCTTAATTTTAAATTGTATATTTTCTACGGATGCTGAGTATTTCAGCAATAATCATCAAATTACGTTGAAATTACATGATCAGTATGTACACTATATTATCGATTGTTCTACTATTGATAAATATGAAGAAAAATTAAAAATTGTGGCAGCAAAAAATGTTCATGTCGTTAATGGCTTTGAAGGACTTCAAATCAAGTTAAGGGAAATTGTTAATTCCCCAAGCTATGGAAATTGCTGAAATATTGACCCTAAAAATAACGAAAGATGAGTATGGTGATGGACGCAGCTATGGAGGCTTGGGATCGCGGATTAAGCACTATACCGGATAAACAACTATGTGGAAAGCATATTGCTGACTATGCAATAAGGAGATTTATAAAACGTACCGGCCAAAAAGGGCAATGTGATTATTGCGGAAATACCAGAGTTGTTATTCAACTGGACACCTTATTGTACTTTATTACAGATGCGCTTCTTCATTTTTATACCGATCCAGCTAATTTTATGTCCTACGATTCGTCGGAAGGTGGTTACTTGGGAGAAGTTGAAGGGCCTTGGGAGATGTTGGAAAATCTTGGGCTTAATATACCTGACAAGATATTGTGGGACGACCTATACAACAGTTTTGACCATGCCACCCCTTGGGCTGACCAACAGTCAGCACTATCAGATTTCAAGTATGAAGGTTGGCTGCATTTTAAACATATCGTTAAGCATCAGTCACGCTTTCTTTTTATTGGTAAAGAAGAATTCCGTGTCGGGCATCAAACGATTACTGCGAGGGATTTCCTTAAACAGATTATTGGAGATATTCGCCGGCAACGTATGCTAACACAAATCCCAACAGGAACGGCTCTATATCGCTGTCGTCAGCATTTGAAAATGAGTGAAGTAGCCGAAGCCAGCGATATTTGCGCGCCAAAAGCGGAACATGCGGTTAATCCAAATCGAATGAGTCCAGCAGGTATCGCGATGTTTTACGGTGCATTAAACGCAGAAACAGCAAAGCTTGAGACATTTGATAGGTCAGATAGAACAAAGCCTTTTTTATCACAGGCAATCTTCACTCCTAAAGAAGACCTCCTACTCATCGATCTCAGTAAGATACCTGTCATAAGTCCTTTCGACCAAGAAAACTGGGAGCTCTATGATAGGGTGGAATTTTTGCGCCGCTTCCTTAGGGAATTTTCAGCACCTATTTCTCGCGACAGTTACGCACATATCGAATATGTTCCTACACAAATTATTACTGAGTTCCTGCGTTACAATTTTAAAAGGCGTGATGGCAAAAAAATTGATGGAATCATATACCCGTCTTCTAAAAATAGAAGTCTAAACGCCTTAGTGTTGTTTATGGATCATTATGAATGCCTTAAAAGATTGGACTTTGACACATCTAATCTCGTCCAAGAAAAAGTTATATATTTAAAATAATATTATAGAGTTAATAATTATTATTTCCAATAAAGGTTTGTTTCATCATAAGGTTGAATTAATTGGTGCAGTTAAATAAGCACGATTTGTTTTTATTCTTTTCCCTTTATATATTTATTATGGAACTAATTACAGCAGTTCAATCCATTATTACAATTAGAAGGTTTGTCGAAAGTGACTTGCTAAGTCACCTTGCGAGCATCCAACTGGATGCAGCTGCTGAAGCCTTAGCTAATGCAGAGATTGCAAACGATAAAAGAAATTCTTATTGGTCATGTATAAACCATCTTGAAGATGCAGAAGCCATTTATAAAAAGAAAATCAATAGTGCGAAATGTGACGAGGCCTGTAGATATTATTGCTATGTATCTGCCTTAAAAGCTGTAATATTTAGATATCTAGGGGAGGAGCTACTAGTGGAAAAATGTTGCGAAGACTCACAGAACATTGAAAATTTACGCAGAAAATATAAAGAGGCGGACATGCTGGGGAGTTTTAATATCCCTAGCTTATTCTCTTTAGTTTCTATGGTACTTTCAAAAGGTGAATTAGAAATTAAGGCGAGACGTTTTAATCCATCATTGTTTTGGTTGACCATGTTAAATAAGAACACCGATTTTTCTCTACCAGTTTACAAGAATGAAAAATTAGATTCGGATAATGTAAATATTGATTGGGATTCGTATTAATAATTCGATATAACGAATTTTAGTAATTGACTATTCTTCTTTTTTATTAATGATGAAGCCGATAAACTTACTTCCGAATTCTGTAATACTCATGTTGGTAAAAGGAGGCGAATTGAGGGCTCCTATTCCCTTGTCTGACAGCAAGCCTTGTGCAAATAATATCTGTTTATAATAGAGAAATGCATCCTCACTGATACCGTAAAACTTTGCCGATTTGACCAAATTTAATTTCTTAAACTCTTCCTCAAAGTTTTTTAATGCCAATAGCTTATCTGATAAATCGTTGGTTGTTTTATCTTGGCTCGTATTTGGGTCATGGGCAGAATGCAAATTTGAAGTAAATCCCCCCTGTATCCTTATCACTTCCTGATTTAACAAATCGAATTGTTCGTGCTTTAGTTCAAACTCATCATCAAAGATTTGATGATGTTTGAGAATAACAATAGCAGTATCGTTTAAATAATTTACTAAATCCAAAAAGATATCTGTATCATCCGCATTAGGATAAGGATAATTTATAAAATTTGTAAGGATATCACGGAAGCGTATGTGTTTTTCCTTTGATTTAGTTAGAGCTACCCTTTTTAGCACGGATTCAAATAGGTCTCCAAAATCTTCTGATGTGAAAACAGTGTTGTCAATAATAGGGTTATTTCCAAAATATTCGGCCAACAGGAGTATAAAGTTATTGATTCTTTCTTGTTTAACACGGCCTCTGTAATCAAATATAACTTCATTTAATAATCCTCCCACATAGGGTACTACACTAAATAGTGTTTTAGCAACAGAATTAGTCAATTCTTTTCTTTCAAAATTTTCCATTTAGCTTTACTCTGTTTATAATATAAATGCGCTTTATTAGTAAATAAATATACTTAAAAAGTGATTAGGATATATGCCAATATATTAACTTAGTGACCCTAAACCGAAATAATATGGATTTATTGTCCGCTGCAAATAATGCTGCTTCTATAAAGAAATTTGTTGAGCAAGATTTAGTTAGTTTGCTAATAGACCTGCAATTTAATGCCGCTGCCAGCACACTGTCCGGGGTAGAAAAGGCTATTGATAAAAAAAGTGTTTATTGGTCAGCTATTACTAATTTTAATGTAGCGCAAGAAGGGTTAAAGCGTAAATTGACCTCGAAGAATCGTTTTGAAGTGGCGAAGCAGTTTATTTATTTATCTGCCCTTATTGCAACAATTTATAAATATCTCGGAGAAGACGGTTTAGTAGAAAAGTGTTACGATGATACATTGGAGGTTGTCAAGACGCAAAGAGTAAATGAGAAGAAATACGAAATAATTGATAATTTCTCTGCTTGGCTTCCCAAAAATTGGATAGAAAGTAATCGAATTCGGGGTTCCGTATTTGGTCAGAGATCGCTCCGATTCGATGCCCAAGAGTTTTGGAGGCAATTATCAAATAAGTCCGAGAGTTTACTCTTATTAGTTATCGATCCCGACCCAGGTCCTAATGGTTCCTATATGGACTATCGATAGCCGCTAAAATATCTATGATTATTTTTTGTTCCTTCTTGATGTAAGTAAACTATTGCTGAAGCTCATTCCAGGAGCACTTCTACATAGATCTCATGTTAATTTATATATTATTAATTATGACTCTAAATAAAGCAACAGATGGGGCGGGGTTTTATTAATTTCATTTACAGCCTGAATTTTACAAAATGATTTACAAAAGTGTTTCCATCTGTTCCTGCAATATTCCAAAGGTATATCGCTTTAATTATTTCTCGTCTTGAATAGCTGTGATAATCAGTGTTGAAACGCAAAGATTGATGTCTTGTCCTAGGGTTGAGGTTGTTATCAATATACTTAAAACTGTTTGTGATAAATGTCGATTTAGTACCTTAGTAAATCTAAATCTGAGTATATGACATTCTGTTCGCTGACAATACTGTATCTTCTATCAAGAACTTTTGTTAAGCAGGATTTAGTCAGCTTGCAAAATCCATATTTGCTTTCAAAATTTAGTACAATAACTATAAAGCCAAAAAAAACTCAATATTCGATCTATGAACAAATTTTACGATATAAGTGAAAATGAGAATTTGCCAAATGAGAGCCTACAATTAAGAAATTTGGGGGCGCAACGAATATTCGCAATTACAGGAGGTCGCAGAGGCAGTGATTATTGGGGAACAAGAAATACCGAAAGTCAATATCATTATACCGCAACCGTTCCGGAAGATTACGACAATCTGTTTGTTGAGAAACTGAATAACTGGAAGCCTATTTATAACTTAGGTGACGTTGCTGAACATCATTATCGGAGCTTTGTCAATTTGCAGCCGAATGGTGGAACTGAGTTCCTCAAGCATATGAAATATGTAATACTTCCCAAATTAAAGAATAGAAAAAACTATGAAGATCGTGCTAGTCTTTTTGAAGACTGGTTAAATGAAAAAAATCCTATAAAAGTGAGTACTGACCTTAAACATGAAGTAAACTATAATACCATTAACATGGGAGCCGTTAACGCACCAATCCAGTTCCAGCAAAGTTCGCATAATTCTACTCAGACTCAACATAATCATTATAAAAACGATGATGTTAAAGCTGCCTTCGATCTGCTATCTAAAGATATTCAAAAAGTCAATGAGCAAATTAGGAATGATTTTGCAATGGAAATGGATTACGCAGTTACGCAACTTGAACGTAACAGGGATATTAAACCACAATTAATGAATATCGGCTCGCTTATGAAAGATGTAGGGCTGGGCACTTTTACAAATCTGCTAGCCGCCCCTATATTTGAGGTAGTAAAACCCTTTTTAGGGCTTCAATAATTTTACCCTCCGCAAAGTGAACCAAAGAGAACAAGATTTAAAAACAATAGCCCAAGAATTGGCCGTTTGGGAAGTGAATATAAAAAACCTGAATGCTGTCAACCTCCAAGATATAAACATTATCTCGGAGCAGGTAATTTGTGAGTTGCTAAATTTGGTATTTGGCTACGAGTTAAAAAATGTAAATGCTGACCAAAATAACTAGCCATCCATCGACTTGGCAGACAGACACAACCGCATTGCATTTCAGGTTACGTCCTCCGGCACTTCAAAGAAAATCAAAGATACCGTAGCCAGTTTCATAAAGCATGGATTATATGAGCACTATGACCAATTATTCATACTTGTTTTAGGTAAAAAGCAGCAACGTTACCCAGTAGTAACTTCCAATCAGGTTGGTTTCAATGCGGCGCAACATATCCTTGACTTTAAAGATTTATTTAAGCAGATCAGCTTTATGCCATCGGCCAAGTTAAAACAATTGGCCCGTCTGATAGATACAAAGATAAAAGTAGAGAAACAACAACGCCAAAATGCTGCAACGACCTTAAAGAGAAGCTTGGCGATCAAAAAGAAAATTCAGAAAGAACTGGTTAAAAAAGACTTGGCTGGTTTGTATGACCGCTTATACTATGAGCCTGACCTGAAATTTATATATGGACGACTTATGGTACGTTCGGCGGACGACAGATTGTACCCTGATGTGGATAGGGATAAGCCGATGTGGTACCGCATGGAACTATGGGATTTTTACGACTACGGCTTAGAATTTATCAATAACGGTTGCAAAATAATTTTTGACAAAGAGTATAATTGGGACTATTTGGAGGAAGATGATCCAAGGATAAGTAATCCGGATTATCGCTACAATCATTTTCACGGCTTTGCCCGTATATCTTATGATGATATGGTGGAGTATGACCCAGAAACAGATGGATATTATGGCTACTCAAGTTTGTTTTGTCACTTCAGACACAACGATAGACCTATAATTGAGGTCAGTTATGGAACAATGGGTGATTATAGCAAGCGACATCTGCCCTTCAGGTTTGAAGTATCAAAATATAAGAAACTGCCATAAATGTATCAATCCAGGACAGAGTACTGTAATTCATCAGTAACTTCAGATTCCGGAGAAATACTTCCTTCTTTTTTCTGAATCATATTACCATCAACAAATAATCTCAATGTATAATTTACAGGTCCACTGCTGACATTGTAGAATTTTACCTTTTTATATGCCAAAAACTTTTCATCGATAAATTCTGTCCGAAACCAATGAATGGTTTGACCTGCAATTTTCTCGGATATCAGCTCGCCAGCCGCATTTTTATATTGCACTTCAGCAATAATTGGCTCATCAATATTAATCCGGTATTGAATAGCTACGTTATCGACATTGATTCCATCATCTTCACAATTGCTGCATGAGGTAATTAGGGTTACGAATAATGCTAAAAATAGACTAACAGACGTGGATTTCATGATAGATAGTTTTTCAATCGAATTTCAAAAATCTAAACCTATAGAGAAGTAAGATTAACATTTCTATAACATTTTGAGTTTTTTGTATACCTAATCAACGCATCCTTGATTCAGTAACTAAATTGTAGAAATATCGCATAGCATTGATAAACCTTTCAAGAAAAGGTTCGAATTCTGTACTGTCAGGTGCACAAAAGCCTCTTCGAAAGAAGGGGCTTTTTTTATTTTCCCTTAAATGTTACCAATAAGTTATAAAATGTAAAAAAAGCATTACGGTTTGCAATACAGGTTTTATATTGCGGGTATAATTGCATTACTACCTTTCAATATACTTTTATTATGACTTTTGATCCCCGCAAAAAGTACGACCGCCCCGTTATAAAACTGTACCAGCCCGACGACACTTTTAAAAAATTACCTTTGCCTGCACCATCCAGAAGCTATCCGTATCATTTAGATGCTGAGAGCATTACTAACGTTCCGTATGAAAAATTCAGTTTTCATATGGTAGGCGATACAGGAGGCATCCGCTATCCTGAAGGTCAGCAAAAAGTGGCGCGTCAAATGTATCTTCAAACGCTGGACAGCAAAGGCGAATCGCCTGTTTTTTTATATCATTTGGGTGATGTTGTGTATCATTTTGGCGAGGCTGAACAGTATGAAAGGCAGTTTTTTAAACCATACAGGGAGTATCCCGGGCCAATTTTTGCCATAGCAGGCAACCACGATAGCGATATTAATTATGACAATCCCATTCCGTACAAAAGCCTCGATGCTTTTGCAGCGGTATTTTGCGACACTGAAAGCAGAGATATTCCTTTTATAACCAATAAGCAGCGTAAAAGTATGGTGCAGCCCAATGTGTACTGGACGCTGCAAACACCACTCGCCAATATAATTGGTTTGCACAGCAATGTGCCAAAGTACGGATACATAGATAGCGACCAGCGCAAATGGTTTATAGAAGAGCTAAAGTTGGCCGCTGCCCAACGCTCTGATAAAGCCATAATTGTTTGTGTGCACCATGCACCATATACTGCCGATGTTAACCACGGTTCAAGCCTTTATATGATCGACTTTTTAGAAAATGCATTTAACGAAAGCGGTGTGCGTCCTGATATTATTTTTAGTGGGCACGTGCATAACTATCAGCGCTTCCATAAAACATATAACGATGGTAAAATACTCCCGTTTGTGGTGTGCGGAGCAGGCGGTTTTGATGAGTTGCACGATCTTGTGGCTGTTGGAGACAAAAACTACAGTACCGATAATAGTCTACTGGATAATGTGCATTTAGAGAACCATTGTATAATGAAGCACGGTTTTTTAAAACTGACATTAGAGCGCAAGCCTGAAGGTATTGCCCTTTCGGGAGAATATTATGCGTTGGGTGCCGCTACAGAAAATAATCCGGAGGCTGAGCTTATGGACAGTTTTGAGTATTTGGTGTAGTGTTACTATTTAACAGTTTTGCCTATAAGGTGTTGCGTTTAATTTTTTTAACTTTAGTTGCCGGAATTCAAAACTATTTTGGATATGCTTTGGAAACAAAAAACATTACAACAGGAACTGCTCGACAACAGGCGCAAAACCATTAGTGAAAGCGCGCTCATAGATGAAGTTAGAGCTATTTTACTCGCCGATGAGCTGGAACGTAATGATATTGTTAACCGTATTGGAAATGCGAACCCGACTGCCGAAAACCAATTTAATTTTGACCTGCTGGAAACCGAGAGGATTTTCCACATTGAGCAGATTAAAAATATTTGTATAGACTATCGCCTGCGTTTTTTAGCGAGTCATTTGTATAAAAGCAGTATTCCGGCTGAGGCAGTGTCTAAAATAAAGGCTCTCGAAAAATCCCATGAAACCACACTTTCAGGTTTTATGATAATGGCACCGTCTAAGCAGTTTCATTTGGAAAGCTATGACGACCCTTTACTTTTTGCGCCCATAGGAAACAACTATTTTTATTTGATACATAAGTGGGGTAACGACCTTGGTAGGTTTCGAAAACTGACGGTAAGGCCACTGCGTGATTTTGGCTCATTGCTGCTGTTTATTGCATTAGTAAGCCTGATTTGTACGTTTGCAATTACGGAATTGTTTTTTGAGGGTACACAAACCGATGTTTTTATGCTTATTGCATTCCTGTTTACCTTTAAATCGTTTTGTGGTATTGCATTATATTACTGCTTTTGGAAAGGTAAGAACTTTAATTCTTCTATTTGGGATAGCCCTTATTACAACAGGTAGTCTTTGTTGACAAAGAATATGTAACGGTCTTAAAATAAAAATCCCCTGCATGTGGTGCTACAGAGGATAAGAACTAATTGTTGGTGGTTTTTGACGTTTTAAAAATACCTTTGTAGGTGGTATTACAGGGGTGCAAATTATGGCAAATAGCCGTGCCTGTCAATACCCATTTATGGGTATTTTTAATACAAAAACTGCCTTATTTAAAAGCTAAACTGCAATGTTGTGTAAAACGTTCTTGGGTCAGACGGGATTATGCCCGGCCCCGGATAACCTGTTGCCCTGCGCGTAAAATAATAGTTATTGGTAAAGTTATTTATACCGGCTTCAAGCTTAAACATGCGCCACTTATAAGAGGCCGAAACATCTGCCACATTATAAGACGGTATTTTACCAAATACACCCGTAGCCTGTCCTATATCGTTAGGGTTTACAGTAGTGTTGTTGCTGTCTGTAAACTGAGATGATAAGTAGGTAAACTGCACACTTACCAAAAAGTTTTTGTAACCTGCCGTTGTACCAGTTTTAAGATTATATAGCGGTACAAACTCTACTTCATTACCTTTTACATTAGGTTGTCCGCTCTTTAAATACTCTGATTTTGTAATGGCATTGTTTACAAAAATATTCCATTTAAGCGATTCGTTTTGCTTAAACCATGTTTTTGCAATATTCCAGTCGGCCATCACTTCCCATCCATATGTAATGGCGGTACCAATATTGGTACGGTAGCGTGCCAGCTCCGATTCACTTTGTGTCTCACCAATTTTATCACGATACATCAGGGCATAAATGCTGGTATCATAGGAAAAACGTTCATCGATCCTGCCGCGAAGTCCGGCATCAAAGGTATAGCCCTTTTCGTCGGTAATGTTTGGGTCTATAATAAGCCCCGGGCTTGCAGTACGAATATCGTTAAAGGTAACCGACCTGTAGTTTTGCGATATATTGCCATACACTGCTATACCATTATTGAGTTTGTAGCTAAGTCCAAGGCCAAGTAGTATAAAGTTGCGGCTTTTTACCACATCTTCATTCTCTAATTGATCCAATATAACGTTACCTGCATTATCGCGGTTTATCCTGCGCCAGTAGCCTTCAGCCTGTGTCCGGATACTCTCGAACCTAAAACCGGGTGTAACAGTAAACCTCTGCGACAGCTTAAACATATTTTCCCCAAAAAAAGAAACATTCAGGTTAGGGTAGGTGTAGTCAGACTGGCTTGGATATAAAGGAAAGGCATCGTTAGCAGGGTTAAAATCGGCTCCCAGGCCAGCGCTGCCTGCCCCTTGCATGGCTTTATTGCGTGCCTGGTAGTATTTTGCACCAAGCAGCAAAGCACTCGTTTGATTTTTAAGCGTGTATTTTTGAAGATAACGCGCCTCGGCACCCCAGTTAACAAACTTGCCCACAATAAGGTCGCGTCCTCCTTCGCCTGTGTCGGGGTTATTGGCACGGTTAGAAAGGTAACCCACAGTGTTTCGGCTGGCATCAAGGCCAAAAAGCTGTAACGAAAAATCGGCACTTTCGGTAAACTTGTGTTTCAGCCTCAGCGCAAATAAATTCCAGTTTACATCGAACCAGTTGCGTGGGCGGTTGCTCTGAAAAATATCGCTGTTAAACATAGCATCGGTAAGGCCACCGGGTTGTTTTGCCAAGTAATCGAATAATGTGTAATCAAAATGCAGCGACGTTTTATCGGTAAATTGATAGTTGAGGTTTATAAAAAAGTTCCTGCTGCTAAAAGCCGAATTGGGTCTGAATCCATCACCCTGTTTATAGTTGAAATAGGTATAGTAACTAAACTTTTTATTAGTACCGCTAAGCGATGTAAAATTGGTAAACAAACCATAAGAACCTGCGGTTGTACGTGTAATAACCTCTATTGGTTTAGTTGAGGGTGTATGTAGTTTAAAGTTTATCAGCCCGCCAAACTGAGTGCCGTATTGTAACGATGCCGCGCCACGAATAATCTGTATCTCTTCAAGGGCTTCGGCAGGGGTGGTGTAGTAGCTTTCAGGGTAGCCCAAAACATCGGCACTAATATCGTAGCCGTTTTGGCGTGTATTAAAGTTAGACGTACGGTTTGGATTTAGGCCGCGTCCGCCAATGCTTAGCTGCAACCCTCCATCAGAATTTTCGTTTATAGTAAGCCCTACCACCTGAGCAAATATCTGGCGTGCGTTGTTTGCCGCCTTGTTTGCTGTAAGCTTATCTACAGCAATAACTTCGGTTTTTTTGCCTGCATAAATTGCGGTTTCTTCTATGTCTTTAAGATGGCCTAAAGCAAAGAGCTTTTCTTTTTCTTTCTGGATAATAACTTCATTCAGCTCTGTAACCTGTTGTAATATAACAGTACTGTTTTCAGCGGGTTTAATAGCCTGTTCGTGCAGGGTGTAGCCGTCTTTATGAAATACCAATTGGTTTTCTCCCTGTACAGCGTTTACTGTAAATGTTCCGTCATTACCAGTGGTGAAAGCTGAACCTGTAGTGCGGTTGGTTACCTTTACACCGGACAGTTTTTCTCCCTGCGGGTTTGTAACAGTTCCGCTTAGGATGGTTTGCGCTGCAACATTTGCCGATAATAAAAACAGCAGGCAGCTAAAAACCTTTAATAGTATCGTTAAACGGAAGTATCCAGGTTTTGTGGGAGAATGAATCATCTTGTTTGGCAAGGTTTACGTTGGGGTCTATATAAGGAACGCTAAGACGTCCGTTAAGGGTTACATAGCTGCTTACTTTTACAACAGGGTGGTGCATGCCCAGTGTTTTGTAATGCTGGTGTAAAAAATGAGCATACTGTACTATAAAATCGGGTTGAAAAGACATTTGCTTTTCCTGAAAAGGCGTTAAAAAATCAGAGTTGTTAACAGTAAGTCCTTTGCCCGTAGCTGGGTCGGTAACAGTAAATTCGGTATAGCCTGCTTTTTCCATCAACATTACACGCCACGAAAACCTAAAGCCTTCTTCAGTCCAGAAGAGTTCCTGTGGGTAGAACAAGTACCTGAAAGGGAAAAGCAGCTGAAAGGCAACAAACGTTGCCAAAAAAGCCAGTTTAAGGTTGTTGGCAGGCGTGTTAGGTTCTGTCTTTATTTTTACTTCTGTTTGCGGATTAAAAGGCAATTTTAAAATATGGGTTATAAACTGCAATACTTTTTTGTGGAAACCGCTGTCAAAAAACAATAGTGAGCTTACTATCATTACATAAGGGAAAATGCCTATAGGGAACAGTATTCGTGTAAGCACATGGAAAATAACAACCATTGCAAAGCCCAGTAAGCGTGTGCGGCGGTTGAGCAGCAGGAAAACAATCACGAGGTCGTAAATAGCGCCGGCATAGCTAAATATGTAGGCGGTTATGGGTTTTACCAGTAGCGGGCCTATAAGCGGCAGATCGCTGTTGGCGGGCAGCCATATTTTTAAGGGCATCGCATGAATAAGCCAGTCAGAGTTTAGTTTTGCCAGCCCGGCATAAAAATATACAACGGCAAGCAGCAGTTTTAAAATATCGGTAGTCCAGCGCGGAATTTTGTCAAAATACCGGCTCGGGTTTTTATAGGCATCTACAGAAAAGCAGGCATTGGCAGGTAAAAAAATAAGGATAAAGCTTATTACCGATATAAAGTAGTAGTGGTTAAGGTAAGTGGTCTTGTCGAGCAGTTCTATGTAGGTAAATGTTACAAAAAAGGTAACGATTGCCAACCTGTATTTATACCCCACAGCTACCATTAAGGCCGATAATCCGCAAAGAATAAAAGCGATGTAGGTATATATTCCATAAGGTTTTACCCACCCAAAACCATAATAGGTAAAATGAAAAACAGGTTTGATATAAAACTTATCTATCCAGCCATAAGAGGCAAAACGCACTACACTCAAAAACATCATAATACCAAACGCCAGCCTGAAAAACGCCAGCGTTGCAGCATCTGTATAGGAGCTAAAATATGCCTGTATTTTTTGGTGCATTATTAATCGCCGTCGCCGTCTACATAGTCAATGGTAATGCTCAGCGCGCTAAGCATGCTCGATTTTGTGTACACTACAATTTTTTGTAGTTCATTATAAGCCGATACAGCCTGTGCATTATTTGTAGTTATTTGTGTAGAAAGGCTGTTGTTTAAACCGTTAATTGCGGTTAAAGTAGTAGCATACTGGTTGTTTATAGTAGTGCTTAGCGGTGTACTGCCACCTGCATTTACAGCATCAAGATAGCCTTTAAGGCTTGGTCCTGTTTGCGCATTACCAAAGTTTTTGCCGTTAAAAAAATCCTGAGATGCTTTTAGTGCATCGATAAGCAACTCTTTGCTAACGTCGTTTTTGTAATATGCCTCCACGCTTGCAGGGTGGGTAGTACCGTTGCTAAACAACCCGGCAGGAACCCCCAGCTTAGGAAAACGCACATCTTTTTCAAGGTTTTTTACAAAGTTATTTGTGGTAACATTAACCGATGCGCTTATAGATGACCCGTTGCTGCTAATGTAGGTTTCACGATAGGTGCCGTTCCAGTCGGCAACAATGGCGTCGGCAACGGTTTTAAGCCTTGTGGCAACCGCTGTTAAATATTGTTTATAGCTATTAGAGTTAGCATTTGTGGTATAAAAAGCAACAATGTCGGCATCGCTTCCGGCAAGCCCATTTATTAGAAAATCTAATGCAGGAAAACCCTGCCTGCTATATTGTATAGGTTGGTTAAGATTGTAGTTTCCGGACGCTATATTGTTGTTTATTCCTGTTGCATCTGTAGGGAAAATGTTGGTCGATTCTATAAGATAAAGCTCTGATGCCTTGCCCACATCATGTATACCTACATATTGGTATGCTTTGTATGCCTCAAGCCACGCCTGTCTTAATGCAGCCAGGGCTGTAATGGTTGGTTGGTTGGTAAATACTTCTGTTTGAGTCTTTAAGCTGGTAGTCTTTGCCTGATAGTTTGTAAAGGCTGGTATAATGATATTGTCTGCCCAATGGATTAGCAGGGCGGTCTTGTCATATCTTTGGGTACCGGTGCTGTCATTGTTATCGCCAGATGAGCATCCTGCCGCAAAGGCAACAGAAATTATAGCAAGTAATATTTTTTTCATGCGGAATATTTTGACAAATGTATAAACAAAATCGTCTTATCTAAATTAATTCTAAATAATTTTCGTTTTAGATTAAATTTTTTAATAATTAAGGTTGTGTGTGAAGTAAAAGTTTATACATTTGTCTTGTTTTTAATAAATCTAAATAAGAATTCAACCAACAGTTTACAATGAAGAAAATTACGCTTACTCTTTCTGTACTGGCTGCTATAGGTCTTACCGTGGCAGCATGCAGCGACGACGATACTAATAATGCACCATCGGCAAAGGCACAGGCAATATCAACCTATGCCGATATTGTTTACCAAAACTATAAAGATGCTTATGATGATGCTGTAGAACTTGAAGCAGCGATTAACGATTTTACTGCTGCACCTACGGCTGCAAAATTTGATATTGCTAAAACCAAGTGGAAAGAAGCAAGGGAAAGCTACGGACCATCTGAAGCTTTCAGGTTTGCAAACGGCCCTATTGATGCCGAAGACGGCCCGGAAGGCTTGCTAAACTCGTGGCCACTTGACGAGGCTTATATTGACTATGTGGTAGACCCGACGACCAATTTGGTGGTTAATGGCGGTATTATAAACGACCTGACTGAATATCCAAATATTACTAAACAGGTTTTAGTGGAACTTAATGGTGCTGAGACTGAAGAAAGTGTTAGCGTTGGCTACCATGCTATAGAGTTTTTACTTTGGGGTCAGGATTTAACCGATCCGGCAGATAACAAACCGGGTCAGCGCACTTTTGAAGACTTTGTTGATAACGGAACTACCGCCAGCAACGAGGGTAGAAGAAGGCAGTACCTGAACATTTGTGCCGATTTACTTACTGATCACCTTGATCTTATGGTACAAACATGGAAACCGGGTGGTGAATACAGAAGTACTTTCCTTGCACTTAACGAGAACGAAGCTCTTGCAAACATTTTGTTAGGTATCATTACCCTTTCAGATTCTGAACTTCCAACAGAGCGTATGAGTGTTGCATTGCGCAACCAAAGCCAAGAAGACGAGCATTCTTGCTTTAGCGACAATACACACCGCGATATTATATTAAACCTTCAGGGTGTAATAAACGTTTATCAGGGCAAATATGGCAACATTGATGGTGCTTCTATAGAAGACCTTGTGGCCGCAGCAAACCCGCAAATAGCAGCTGCTATAACTACAGCTATAAATAATGCAAAAACAAAAGTAGCAGCTATACCTGTTCCGTTTGATAAGGCTATATCTGGTGGAGAAGCTTCTGCCGATGGTGCAAAAGTTGCCGCTGCCTCTTCAGATATCAGGGCATTATCGCAACAGCTTCTTGCCGGAGCCGGTGCCATAGGTGTTACTGTAAACGGTATTGATTAGTTTTTTTTTGAGTAGTTTTTAAATTTTACAGAGTGCCGTTTTTTGCGGCACTCTTTTTACGTTTTTAAGCATTATGATAAAAAATGCATTGGCCTGCCTTGTGATGTTGTGCTTTATGGTTACAGGCTGCAGTAAAGATGAAGAAGATTATGTGCCGCTTACGGCAGAGGAGGGAGAGCAGTATTCCGGAGGTTCATCTACGGTAATTAATGCCACACAGGAAGCTTTTGGCTTTGCATCGGCCACACTTTCTGAAAACGACAGGATCGATTTCGGGGTGGGCAATTCGCTCTTCAGGCAAAGTTGGGTGTCGGCACCCTCCAGCACCACCGCGCGCGATGGGCTTGGACCCTTCTATAATGCTGTATCATGTTCCAACTGCCACTTTAAAGACGGTCGTGGCCGTCCGCCTGCATTTGACGGTGAGCTGGGCAAAGGGCTCCTGCTGCGCCTCAGCCTACCCGGAACTGATGATACAGGTGCCTCTATAGGCGACCCAATATACGGACATCAGCTACAGGACAACGCCATAAACGGCCCTATAATTAAAGGGCGCATAGGTATTACTTACCAAACCATTACCGAAACTTTTGACGATGGCACGGTTGTACAATTACAAAAACCCATTTACCGCATCGATAATTTAGGTTATGGATCACTGGCTGCCGGGCTCCAAATATCGCCACGCATTGCCAGCCAAATGGTAGGGCTTGGCCTGCTCGAGGCTGTGCCCCAGGCTACACTTTTAGCTTTTGCCGATGAACACGACAGCAATGGCGATGGCATATCCGGCCGTGCAAACTATGTGTTTGATATAGAAAGCAACAGCCACAAAATGGGACGCTTGGGCTGGAAGGCCAATCAACCGAGTGTAAAGCAGCAGGTGGCAGCAGCATTTTCCGGAGATATGGGCATTACATCGTCTCTTTTTCCTAACGAAAACTGTCCTCCCGGTGTAGACTGCAATGCAATACCCAATGGTGGCAGCCCCGAAATTGTAGATGCTAACTTTAACAGCGTAGTGCTTTACAGCCAAACACTATCAGTGCCCATAAGGCGAAAATATAATGAGCAAAACGTACTAAGGGGAAAACAACTTTTTACCCAAATGAACTGTGTGGCATGCCACATACCTAAAATGCAAACGGGCAACGAACATGCTATTGCAGGTATGCGCAACCAAACCATTCGCCCTTACACTGATTTGCTTCTGCACGATATGGGCAGCGAACTGGCAGATAACACTCCTGATTTTCTGGCCACAGGCAGCGAGTGGCGCACGCCACCACTATGGGGCATTGGGCTCATACAAACCGTTAATGGGCATACCAGTTTATTACACGATGGGCGCGCGCGCAATGTTACTGAAGCCATACTGTGGCATGGTGGCGAAGCAGAGCAGGCAAAGCTAAAGTTTAAAAAGCTCACTGCCCAGGAACGCGAAGACCTGCTGGCGTTTATAAATTCGTTGTAAAATTTATCTTGATCCCTGCTTTTGGCAGGGATCTGTTTTTAGGGGAGTACTTAAAAATAGGCTCTAAGCTGTATGCTACCGGTGTGTATAGTACTGCTGCTTTCGCTCTTACGCCCCTGATAGTTTACATTGACATCTAAAAACTGCGTGAGGTTTTTTTGCAATAACAGCCTCCATGTCAGGTTTTGCCCCGGCTGTAATCCTTCAAGCATTTGGTAGGCGGCAGCGGTATTTTGGTTTCCGGCAAAATCGTTTTTATATAAAGAAAACTCTCCGCTGGCTGTAAACTGCTTTTCAGATGCATAGCTAAACGATGTGCCAAACCGTTGTTGTTGCAGCGTTTCCATAAGGGCTATGGTGTTCTTTTTGTCCTGATATTCATAAAACAGGTCCCAGCTTGCATTGCGCGAAAAAATATAAGAAACTTTTGGCCCAAGTTGGTAGCCATTTATGGTATAATCTTTTTCGACATAATTTTCGGAAGTATTGGCACTATTGTCTATTTGCCCGGCAAAACTTAGCAGCCATGTTTTTTGTATGAGGTGTGCATACTGCATTTGATGAGATTGTATGCGATTGCTTTGAGAACCTATGGAAAGCAGTGTGCGGTTGCGGTTGTTTACATACGTATAGGTTACAGAATGATCCTGTTTGCCGCGGTTATAAAAAAGGCTGTTCCTGAAAGACGAATTTAGTCCCACAAGGTTGTGTTCGCTGTTGGAAAAAGGGTTAAGGTCAAAATTGTCAGAATCGCGTAATATTTTGCGATCCTTTAAAAACGATATCTGGTCATAAAAATAAGACAGTAGTTTTTTAAATCCGCCAGAGTTTTGCCATTTATTAGGATTAAGTGTTGCCGAAACGGAGAATTTATTTTGGTGTGTGCCTACATATACCTGGTTGGGCAAATATACCCGCACATATATTGCCTGATCCGGAAAAGGGGCAACCTCAAACTCCTGCAACTCCTGTATGCCGTTGTTGTTATAATCGTTCCAGCGATACACACCCTGCCCGGGTTCTACCTGTAAGTATGTAAATTCCTGCTGTGCTATGGTGCCCGATGAGGTTTCGTAGGCAGTGCTAAGCTGCACCAATTGATCCCAGTATTGGTCGTTATATAAAAGGCGCGAGTTGAGCGATGGTTCTGCTTTGCGGGCTGCATCGGTAAACGTAAGCCTGCGGTAGTTTACAAATAAAGAGAGGTCGCTTTTTTCGGTTTTGAGCAGTCTCGATTTAAGATAGTACGACCGCGAAGTATTTACTTTTTGCAAGAGTCCGTTGAGCAAACTGTCATTGGTACGTTGCAGGTAACCCAGTTCTACATATACTTTGGTACTGTCGCCACGGCCTGTAAAAGCACCATATTCTGTAAAACGCTGGCTAAGACCGGATAAAAGACCAGTACTTTTCAGTGTTTCTTTATTGTCTTCCAGCCTTAACGAGCCCCCCACCCAATTTTTTCCAAAATGATATTTTGTGAGGGCTTCGTTTCTCACAAAATCTGATTTAGAATAGCTGCCGTTGCTTGCCAGCACGCTTCCGCGGTTTTGCAAATAAAGATTACCCAGCTTCATTTGCCCGTCTACAACGTGCCGTGTGCCACTAAACGCATCAGAGAAATCAAGCTTTTCTACCTGATAGTTTACCTGCCCTTTTTGAGGCAGCCTAAAGGTTGTGCCCGCAGTAAGGTAACTTTGGTTGGCGTTTGTGGTAACAATATCGGTAAGGTTCCAGTCGCGGTTAAACTCTATATTAAACATTCGCTCTATGGTGCGAAAATCTTTTTGTACAAACTGATAATTGGCAAAGGCATCTATTTCAAAACTGCCTGTATAAAGGCGTTGTTTGGCGTTTATTTTTCCGGCCAGGCCATTGTTGTTCCCATCATCTATAGGCGAGTAGAGGTTAAGGTCATTGTTGCTAATGCCCGCCTCAAAGTCTATAAGCGTTTTTTCGCTTGGGTTGTATTTGCCGAGTACCGTGGCAATTTGCAGTTTTACAGGGGCTGTAAGGTTTATAACCGGTTCATAGCTGCCCTGCGGCACACCGTTTACAGGCGCAATGTATTGGTAAACTCGTCCCAAGGCAGCAGCATTTACAAGCTGGTAATTGCCCAAGTTGCTGCCCACAAGGCTAAAGCGCACATTATACAGTTCGTCGTCGGGGTTATTGCTTTGCACAAATATCTCCATGCCGTTCTCTATAACTTTGCGGTACAGTATTTTGTTTTCGCTATAAGTGTCTATGTAGGCCGATGGCGCATTCATAAGTGTACTGTCGTCTCCGGCCTGTTGCAGTATTGCCACCTGCTCCTGGGTAAGGTTTTGTTGCAGAGGCTGGTTTTTCATGTCGTTTTCAGAATATACATATCCTGCAATGCTCCAGTCTTCGCGCTCGTGCGATATGCCTCCGTAGGTAACAAAACGCGTATAGTTTTGCTGAGAGTATTGATACTCTACATTAATACGCATTTCGCTGGTAATAGGAAAGAGGGAGGTAAATATAATTTCGCCAGCGTTGTAGTCTATAATATAATCATTGCTTTCGCCACGCTCTAACAAAACACCGTTTACATACACGCGCTCTGAACCCGATACTACTAAAACATATAACTCACCATTATTGCCCCTCAGTTTATAAGGCCCCTGATTGCCTTCTGTTCCGGTAAAAGTGCTTCGTGCATACTGCCCGCGCACCAATGCAGCGGCAGCGAATATTGATGTCTTGGCTTTGTCGTCTCCAAGAGTAATGGCACCCGATACACCCTGCACTTTTTTATTAAAGTTTAGAAAACGCGACTGACGGTTTTCAAGAAAAAGGTCGCCTGCGCGGATGTTCCATTTCTGGCTGTACATTTCAATGAATATCTGGTCAAACTCATCGAGCTTTTGCGAGTATCCGCCTTCCTGCAGGGGTATGTTGCTGTCCTGTATAGAGGCTCTAAGGCTCACCTTTTCGCTTAGCTTTCCTGTAATTTGCAGGTCGAGGTTAGAGTTTACCACCGTATTTTGGTTGTTGCCCACCGTTACTCCGCGCGTAATACTGCCCGATGTGGTTAGGCCGCTAAAAGGTTTTAATGTGTTTTGGGCATCGCGTGTAACGGTAAATCGCTGACCGGTATTAGCATCGTTGCTTAGCACACGGCTGCTGTTATACATGCTGTATTGTTTTGTCAAAAACTCAGGATAGGCAAGATAGCTTACGGTTAACGAATCGGATGACGAAAAACCATTCTTTAAAGTAACAATACCCGTACTGAAGTTTACTTTATAAAAGCTGGTATCTATTGGTGTGCCATTGAGGTCTTCGAGCTTAAAATAGGCGGGGTTTATGCTAACGCTGTCTACCCTTATGGTGTCGTTTTGCGCAAGTGCTTTTATTGTTTTGTAGGGCGCAGGGGTTTCCTGTCCGTAAATGACAGAAAAGCAACAAAAAAGCACCCATAAAAGCCCGTTTTTAAGCATCACAAAAATTATAACTCAAAAAGGGCAAAAGTAGTGTATTTAAGGCTAATATTTAAAACCTTGGCTGTTGTAGTCAGAGGGTTTAGGCAGCTAACAACTAAGTTATAAAACTATAAAAGGGAATTAGTTTATATGCCTAACTCCCTTTATACGGTTTGATTATTTTACAGTGGTACGGGTGTGGTCTTCATACCAATGCTTAAATTTTTTAGTGGAAGTATAAGGGCTTGCAAGCACTTTATAAACCATAAACAGTATGAGCACGTGCCCAATAATGAACACGCCAAACAATAGTGGGTAAGCCATGCCAAGTACAGACCATATTACAAAGCCCAGTAAACAGGCCCAGGTTACCCAAACCAGTGGTACTACAATTTTTTTCATGGCAATGCGTATTTTTAAGTAAAATTACTTTTGTCCTTACAGTAACAGGGTTAAGGATGTGGTAAATAAATAGTTGACAATCAGGTATTTTTGTTAATAGTCTTAAATTTTTCCAAAATAATTTTATAGAAGTGTAATAAAATTACTTTCAGAATGTCTCTACTGTAAGCATTTATTTGTTATAATTGCACAATCATCAATCAATCAAAAATCAATGCAAAAACTGCTTACATTGCTATTATTAGCCTGTACCTGTATTGGCTATAGTCAAAGTATTACCCTTAAAGGCAAGGTTTCCGACCCCGACAATTTTCCGCTTGAAGCGGCTACAGTATATCTTACTACGGCAAAAGATTCTACTATGATCGATTATACCATTACCAATAAGAACGGTAATTGGGAGCTTAAAACACGTGCTATAACGCAGCCTGTTTTCCTTAAAATATCGTTCGTGGGATTTGCAGATCACAAACAAAAATTTGAAACCCTTGCCGAAAGCAAAGACTTTGGAACCATAAAAATGGCCGATAGGTCGACCAACCTTAATGAAGTTGTTATTGAAGGCGAAACACCGCCCATACGTGTAAAAGCAGACACGCTGGAGTTTAATGCATCGTCGTTTAAAGTGCGCCCGGATGCCAGTGTTGAAGCATTGCTGAAACAATTGCCGGGTGTAGAGATAGACGAGGAAGGAAAAATAACCGTAAACGGCAAAGAGGTAAACCAGATATTGGTAAACGGCAAACCCTTTTTTGATAAAGACGGCAAAATTGCCATACAAAACCTGCCTGCCGAAATTATAAACAAAGTGCAGGTTAGCGATACTAAAACCAAAAAAGAGGAGCTGAGCGGCGATAAGGCCAGTGGTAACAATGCAAGCATAAACCTTACTATAGACGAAGATAAAAATAAAGGCTTTTTTGGACGGGCCATGGCTGGCTATGGCAGTAGCGAACGTTATGAGAGCAGCGCGCTTGTAAATTATTTTAAAGGTGCAAGAAAGATAAGCCTGTTGGCGTCGTCTAACAACATCAATTCGACGGGCTTTTCTATGAACGAAATATTCGACAACATGGGAGGCGGCCGTAATATGAATGTATGGACCAGCGATGATGGAGGCTTTAATATAAACGGCATGCAGTTTGGCGGCGGAAAGGGTATTACGCTCTCTAATATTATTGGACTTAATTATGCCGACGAATGGGTTAAAGGTTTTGACGGCAGTGCCAACTATTTTTTTACATCGGCAAATACAGATAACAACAACCGTACCCGTGAGGTAAATTATTTGCCCCTGCGCGAAACCGCTGTGGGTTCGGGCATATTTGTAGACGACAGCTATGTGCTAAACTCGCAAACCGTTACAAAAAACGATAAGTATGCCCATAATTTTAATACAGAGTTTAATGTTAAAATAGACTCGACAACAACCATATATGTTGCACCAAAGTTTAGCAAGGCAAACAGTATGGTAAAAAATACAACTTCTCAGGCTTCGAGAAGATTATCAGACGATACGCTGCTTAACGACAGGGAGGGTTTGTTTCTAAATGAAAACGACAACACTGCGTTTAACAACAGTTTTGTGTTTAGTAAAGTGTTAGGTAAAAGCAAACGTTCTATTGATGTTTGGATGGATAATGAGATAAAAGAGGATGAGGGATCTGAACTCAATAAATCCAACACCAACAAATATAATTATGATGCAGAGGGAAATGTAACAATCGAGGCTGATAACCGGGACCAGATAAGGTACAACAGGCAAAAAACAGACAGCCATGTGTTTGCCGTAGAGTTTACGCAGCCAATACCAGATTCTTTAGAAGTTAGGCTTGGATTAACCTATACGATGTATAAAAATACAGAAGACAGGAACGGTTATAATTTTGATGTGGCAACAGGAAGGTATTCTGCTTACAACGACCTGCTTTCAAACAGTCTTGAATCTAAACGAAATGCCATTCGTCCTACAGCAGGTTTTAGGGTAAATAAAGGTAAAATATGGGCTTACGTTGAAGGAGGTCCACGTATTACAAAGTTTGACAACAACGGAACTTATTTAGGGCAAAATTATGCTGTAAACAAGAATTACATTTTGCCGTTTTTACAGGCAGGAATGAATTATAGCTTTACAAAATCTAAATCGTTGTGGATAGGAGGTAATTATGAGGTGGAGTTTCCTCTTGCAAGGCAAATTTTAGAGATAGCCGATGTTACAGACCCTTTAAATACGGTTATAGGAAATGCTGAACTTGATCCGGAAAAGTATTATAATTTACACTTCAATTTCAGGAACTACGATTATGCCACAAGGTCGGGCTATAATATTTATGCCGGTGGTAACTACTACGATTCTTCTGTGAGAAATTTTACAGAGATAGATAACAGTGCTGTTAGCACAACAACATATACTAACGTGTCGGGCACCTTTACTACATGGTTTGGTGTTAACTGGAGCAAATCTATTAAAAGAGAAGCTCATACATTTAAAGCAAGTATTGGTGTAAACGGTAATTATAATGGCGATAAAGGTTTCCAGAACGAGCAGCTTTATAACTCTAAATCGCTCAGGGTAAGTCCACGCCTAAACCTAACGTATGAATATGGCGAATTGTTAACCATAAACCCGTCTTATAACTTTACATACAGCGATACAAAGTTTACAAATTATGTTATAGACAGGGCAGATAATTTTGTGCATCGCCTAAACCTGCAAACCACAAGCTACTGGCCTAAACATATTGTTTTTGGTAACGATTTTGGATATACTTACAACTCGCAACTGGGCAGCGGGCTTAAAAAAGATTTCTTTTTATGGAACAGCAGCATTGGTTACAACTTTTATAACGACAGGCTGTTATTTAAAGTAAAAGTGTACGATTTGCTTAACCAAAACCTTGCAACATCAAGAACCATATCGGCTACAAGAATTACAGACGAGGAGAATGTTGTTCTAAAACGCTATGTAATGTTCTCGCTAACCTTTAAGCTTAATAAGTTTGGCGAAAAGAAAGCCGATGAAGGCAACAGGTTCTGGTGGTTTTAATGCCTCCAAAGTTCTGATAAAAAATATTTTAACCCGAAGATTAAACCTTCGGGTTTTTTTATGGTCAAAGTCCATACAAATCACCTCAATCGATATAGTTTTATGCAAAAGATCTTTACGCTTTTACTCGTTGCGTTTACATCGGCTCTTGGCTTTAGCCAGAACATTACCCTTAAGGGCAAGGTAACCGACCCGGATAATTTTCCATTGGAGTCGGCCACGGTTTACCTAAGCACCGTTAAAGACAGTGCCATGGTAGCCTATAGTGTTACTAACAAAGACGGCAGTTGGGAAATAAGGACCCGTGTTACAAAAGACCCCGTTTTCCTGAAAGTGTCTTACATGGGTTTTGCCGATTTTAAACAAAAACTTACAACCCTTGTAGCCAACATGGATTTTGGCGTGCAAAAACTATCAGACAAAGCAACTACCCTAAACGAAGTTATTATTGTGAGCGAAGCACCGCCTGTACGTGTAAAAAAGGACACGCTTGAGTTTAATGCGGGTTCGTTTAAAGTGCGGCCGGATGCCAACGTTGAAGCCCTGCTAAAACAATTGCCCGGGGTAGATGTAGACAGTGATGGAGTTATAACCATAAACGGAAAACAGGTAGACCAGATCCTGGTAAACAGGAAACCCTTTTTTGACCGCGATGGTAAAATTGCGCTTAAGAACCTTCCGGCAAGTCTTATAAATAAAGTGCAGGTTAGCGATACCAAAACCAAGGAAGAAGAGTTGCTAAACCGCAGGGCCAGCGGCAACAACTCCAGTATTAACTTTACTATAGACGAAAAAAAGAACAAAGGCCTTTTTGGTAAAATAATGGGTGGCTATGGTACAGATGACCGCTATGAAACCAGTGGCATGCTTAATTATTTTGAAGGTAAAAAGCGCATTAGCCTGTTGGCCTCATCCAACAATATAAACTCTACAGGGTTTTCTATGGATGAGATCTTTGACAGTATGGGTGGCGGCCGCAATGTGAGCAGCGGTGTTTTTGGAGCTGTGAGGCAGGCAGGTAATGGCATAGGGCAGGGCATTACGCAAAGCAACATGGCCGGGGGAAGCTATAACGACGAGTGGTTTAAAAACTTTAGCAGCACGCTTAATTATTTTTATAACAGTGCTGATACAGAGAACAACAATCGCACGCGGGAGACTACCTTTTTACCAGCAACATCGGGAGACACAACTCAAAAAAGCCAAACGGAAACCAGTACATCGAGCACCGATAACAGCCGCTATGTGCACAATGCCGGCAGCGAGTTTGAATGGAAACTAAATAAACAAACCACTATTTTTATGGATCCCAGGTTTGTTACAGGAAACAGCAAGGAACGCAATGTAACATCGCGCGAAACGGTAGACCAGGATGGCAATCTTATTAACCGCAGCGATAACAACACCTTTAACGACACCGATAACCGAAGCTTTACCAACCGTCTGCAAATTCGCAGGGCTTTCGATAAAAAAGGGAGGGCAATAAGTGCAGGATTTAACAACAATAATAGTGTAGACGATACGCAGAATTTAAACCGCCAAAGCATTGATTTTGGCGATGGAAGTTCCACAAATGTAGACCAGCTAAAGCAAACTACTACTACAAACGACAACTACAGCGGTAGTCTTGAATATTTAGAGCCAATAACCGACTCGCTTCGCATAAAAGTAAAAGGTGCTTACAGCAGCAGCCAGAATACCCGTAACCGTGAAGGTTTTGACTATGATGCGGCGAGCGGACAATATTCGGCGTTTAACGATTTGCTTACCAACTACCTGTCTTCTACCACCGGAAGCTTTATACCTACTGCCGGTTTTGAGTTAGACAAGAATAAGTATGACCTTAGTACAGAGCTGGGGCAACGCATTATTAGTTTTGACAACCACTCTGTATATCTGGGTGATTATTACAGCCTGAATAAAAACTACATATTGCCATTTGCAAACGTGCAGGCAGGCATAACCTTTAGTCAGTCTAAGCGATTAAGGTTTAATTATAACTACGATACTTCGTTGCCAACTGCCACACAGATACTCCCGGTAGAAGACGTAAGTAACCCACTCAACACCATTGTGGGTAATCCGGACCTAGACCCGAATAAATCGCACAACATAAACATTAATTTCCGCAACTTTGATTTTGCCACACGTTCAGGCTACAACCTGTATGGAAATGCCCGATTTTACGACAGCCAGGTGGCGTCTTTCACAGAAATAGATGTAACCGATGGTACAAGGATTACCAGTTACCAAAACGTTTCGGGGGCATACAATCTTAGCGTGGGAGGTAATTACAATAAGAGCATTAAGCGCGGTGCACACACCTTTAGGTACAATTTAGGGCTTAACTCGTCTTACAACCTTACAAAAGGTTTTACTAATGCGCAACAGTATGAAGCCCGCTCGTTAACTCTTAGTCCACGCCTAAACTTTAGTTATGACTATGGCGAGCTTCTTACCATAAATCCGTCTTACAGCTATACTTATAACCAGAGCGATTATACCAACTATCGTATAACGCAGGCCTCTAACTATGTGCATCGCATTAACCTGGCTACTACAAGCTATTGGCCTAAAAATGTAGTTTTTGGTAACGATTTTGGCTATACCTACAACTCTATAGACACTGGTTTCAGGAAAGATTTTTATTTATGGAATACCAGCTTGGGATACAGTTTTTTAGACAATCATTTTATGTTTAAAATAAAAGTCTATGACGTACTAAATCAAAACCTTGGCATTACGCGTTCTATTACCGCTACCAGTATTGAAGATCAGGAGAACACGGTGCTAAAACGCTATGCTATGTTCTCGCTAACCTACAGCCTTAAACAGTTTGGAGGCAAAAGGGTTCCCGGTGGAGACAGGCCACCCGGAGGCGGAGGGAACTTTAGAGGCAGGCGAATGTAGTTGAATTGTTGGTTCGGTTATTTGTGAATTTGTCAGGTAATGTGGTGCTCTGATTTTTTGATTGAATAAAGATTCCCTTCTGATGGAGGGGTAGCTGAAAGCCGGAGTGGTTAAAACTGAATTTAAAAGTTATCATGATATTTTCATCCAAATAACCGAATCAACAAATTGCCAGGCAAAATAAATAAGGTAAACCCATTAAAATTACACGTTAAATTAATAACAATTTTACACTATTTTGCGTTGGGGTTATAAATTTGTACATGATGTTTATTTTATATAATGTCCCTGTATTTATTAGGAGAAATCGCTAAATTTGGGAAAACATTATCAATTAAAGTAAACCACCAAATCAAAGTTATGACCTGGACTACACAACAAGTAAAAGACGGTGTTGCTGCCTGGACGGCAATACTTACCAACGTGCCTCAGTTAGAATTGGCCTTTGCGCAAGGCTATTTTTTCGAATGCGATCATTCATTCACCGGATTGACCAGTGGGTCGGTACACGCATATCCGGCATTAAAAGACGGCACGTTCTATTTAGTGCTTATACCGTCTATATATGATAACAGCACATCAGACATAGGTGCTAACTCTTATGTATATCCTATAAAGACTAATTCAGGTACAGGAACAAACAGGATAACAGCCAAAGAAGCAAACGCCCGTATAAAGCGCTTTAAAGACAACTATAAAACATGGATACCGGAGCAGGTAAACAGTACTTATGGCATGTTTCAGGCATTTGATATAGCAAGGCAGGATTTTGAATGTGCCGATACAAAATTATATTTTGGATTAATAAGCACTCCAACAGCAGAAGTAAGCAAAACCATAGATCTTATTGTGGAGAACCTTGAGAGCACAGTCGTATATGATGATTTTACAAGGCCAGTACCTCCTTATTTAAATCCATCAGCCGCTTCAGCGAGCTTTTATTTGATTAATGGCATAAATTCTTAATGGGTTTCACAGAAATATCATACGCTCTATCAAATTCCTCTCCTGCTTTATTAACGTTAGGTGCAGTGGGAGGAATTTTATTTTGGAAGAACTTAGATGTTTTTCACAGAAACATTTTACTATATTTAATATTAATGTTGCTGGTAGAGTTGAGCGGAAGACTATTGGGAGAAATTTATAATAACAACCTTATAGTATTACCTCTATTTAGTCTCATCGAAATGATATTCTTTTTATATTTTTATAATAAGTTTCTATTCATAAAACCGAATAAATTAATAATGGTTGCTGGGATATTAGCAATTTTGTTTATTGTAGGAGAAACGTTACAGTATTTTGTTTTTAATACTTTAGATACGAAACAGTATCAGCCATATGCAAAAGTCATTGACAATTTTGTGATTATAATAATGGCTCTTTATTTCTTTTACCAAAAGATAAATAATTTTAATGAGACAAGATGGGGAAATTTTAGGTTGAATACCGCAATATTAATTGTTTTTACATTTAATTCTCTTGTTTTTCTTCCATTCAATTTTTTAATAAATGAATCTAGTGGAATAAGATTTTATTTCTGGACAGGTAACCTTTTACTATTGGTGTTTTTTTATATTTATCTTATCTCATTAATTTATATAAATGGCAGGGCAAATAGAAAAATTGTCAGATAGCCCAAAGTAAATTTTTAATTTATAGATAAACAGGTAGTTAGTATTTAGGGATGTCTGCTATCTGTTTTTTTTGTGGTTATATAAAGGTGAATAATTGTAAAGCCCCGTATTTTATAGGTTTATTGCTTATTTTTACAGCAATTTAACAACTACAGTTTATCATTTTTTAAATGACGCTCTACCATTTTTCTAAAGCAATGGGTAATATGGCTCCGGCAATTTTATCTGTTGGCTTAATTACGGGTTTATATTTTTATAACCGTATTAATGCATTACACAAAAGCATTTTATTATACCTGATTTTAATGTTGGGTGTAGACATATCGAGCAGAATATTAGGCCGCTCAGGAAACAACCTTGTCATTCTCCCCGTTTTCAGTTTAATTGAATTGGTGTTTTTTGCCTATTTTTACAATAAACATCTTTTAGCAAAACCTAATAAAGTTTTGTTGGGGCTCGGGATAGTTGGCAGTGTCTATATAATAACAGAGATGTTGTTATATTTTGTGTTTAATACATTAGATGTTAAACAGTTTCAGCCTTATGCTAAAGTGGCAGACAACTTTATTGTCATCTTAATGGCGCTTTCCTTTTACTATCAGAAAATAAATAGTTTTAACGAGTTGCGTTGGGGCTACTTTAGACTTAATACTGTGATACTTATTTATTTTACATTCAATATTATGGTCTTTTTACCATTCAATTTTATGATTAATGAGTCGAGTGGAATAAAGTTCTATTTTTGGACAGCTAATATGGTATTTATATTGCTGTTCTATGGATACTTAGTCTCGTTGATTTGGAAAAATGGCATAAAGCAGGGTAAAATGCAGTTGGGTTAGCTAATCCTTTAAAGTTTGTGAGTGTGCTGTTCATTAAACTTGTTTTCTATTTATTATCTACTTTTGCATCGCAGGCTTTATACTGCCTGCGCTTTTAATTACCACTACAACTACTAATGACAATTCAGGAAATTTGCAATGCATCGGCTAATTTAATAGGCGTTGTATTAATAGCTATTGTGTGTTTGGGGCTATACCGCTACAAAAGCTTAGATGCCCTCCATAAAAATATTTTTGTGTACCTCTTTCTCATGATGCTGTTAGATACTGCCAGCAGGAACATTCTTATTTCGGGCAATAACTTTATAGTGCTTTTGGTTTACAGCCTTATAGAACTTGTGTTCTTTGTGTATTTTTATAGCAGGTTTATGCTAAACAAGCCTAATAAAATTATTATAGGGCTGGGTGCAGTTGCTGCTGTATATATTGTTGCCGAAATAGTGCAGTATTTTGCCAATCCTATGTATATAAAGCAGTTTCAGCCTTATGCCAAGGTGGTCGATAATTTTGTTATCATTATAATGGCACTTGCCTTCTTTTATCAAAAAATGCGCAGTTTTAACGAAACACGATGGGGCAATTTTAAACTCAATACGGTATTGCTTATTTTTTTTACGCTTAATACCATTATATTCCTGCCTTTCAACTTTTTGGTAAACGATTCGAGCGGCGTGGTCTTTTACATCTGGACGGCAAACGGCCTGGCAATTTCCTTTTTTTATCTCTATCTGTTCAGCCTTATCTTTAAAAATGGCAAGACGGCTTTAGCTTACAGTTAAATATTGCGTGTTGTATATTGCTTCTTTAACAGGCATTAGGCTTATTGGGCTTTATTACCTACTTTTGTCTTTGTAAGACACTTTTTTAGTTTAAGGTTTATGGAAAAATGGCAGGATCCGCAGGTAATTGCACTGTGGATAGCGATTATCGTGGTATTGGTTTTTGTGATATTGTTTTTTGTAGTCTGGATTTTATATACCGGTTACAAACGCATGACCGAGGCCAACCTTCGCGAAGCCCGCACTGCCCTGGACCACCAAAAAAAGCTGATGGAAACCAGCCTGCGTGTGCAGGAAGACGAACGCAAACGCATTGCCAACGATTTGCACGACAGTCTTATTGGCAAGCTTAGCGTAGTGCGAATGAAGGCGCAGTTGGGCGCATCGGCTACAGATGTTGAAGAGATGCTGGGCGAAAGCATTGCCGATGCACGCCGCATATCGCATGATCTTACACCGCCTCTCATAGAATTTTCTACTACTCAGGAGCTTATTGCCAACCTTACAGAACCTTGGAAACAAAAGCTTAATTTGCAATATATTGCCGATGTTCGCACGGCACAGGAACTGTCGCCACAGGTAAAAATACAGTTGCTGCGCATAGTGCAGGAACTTATTACCAATATTGTTAAGCACGCACAGGCTACAACCGTTGTGGTACACTTGCGCCATACCGAAAAATTACTTACTTTGCAGGTGAAAGATAATGGCCGCGGTTTCGATGTAAACCTGCTCAAAGCAGGCCTCGGGCTGCAAAGTTTAGAGATGCGTGCCCAGTTTTTAAATGCTTCACACAGCGTTAAAAGCACTATAGGCAAAGGCACCCGCGTTATTATTGCGGCCCCTGTAACCACCACACCATGACAGAAAGCGATATTCTTATTGCAATTACAGACGATGATGCCCTTATTGTAAGCCTGCTTGAAGGCTACCTTGGCAACTGCCCGGGCATAAAGGTTTTATTTACCGCTAATGGCGGAAGCCAGCTTTTTTCGCACCTTGCCGGGGCAGATGTATTGCCAAATGTGCTGTTGCTCGACCTGCGCATGGATGGTATGGATGGCATAGAAATAACCCAGCATATAAAAAACCTTTACCCGTCTATAAAAGTAATTGTAGTGTCATCGCACTATCAAAAAACATTTATGGGCTTTATGCTCAAAACGGGGGTTTCGGCTTTTTTACCAAAGGGTATATCGCCAGTGCAATTGACCGATGTTATACGCACGGTTTACAAACAGGGCTATTATTTTAAAGAAGACCAGCTCGATGTACTTAGAGAACAAATTCCTGCAAAATCGCCCAAGCCTGTATTGCAGGAAGAAGAATTGCTCTCTGAACGCGAAATAGAGGTGCTGCGCCTCATCTGCCAGCAAAAAACCGCCAAAGAAATAGGCGAAGAACTGTTTATAACACAACGCACTGCCGAAGGCCATAAAAATAACCTGTTTGCCAAGACCGGGGCAAAAAATATTGCCGGGCTGGTTATTTATGCCATACAAAACCGCCACATTAAGGTAGAAGAACTCCCGTTGATATAGATAGGATTTTGATTTATATAAGAATTTGATTGCCTATGCCCGCAACATAAACTTTGTGAGGCTTTGTATATTTCTTAGCGAAGCTTATGGTGTTACATAGAAAATTCCCTGTAAAACCAAGTCTAAATTCAATAATTTCAGTGAATTAAAGGATATTCGAGTGCGTAAATAAACATCAATTTCTGTCATGAAAGGATATGCGTAAAATTACCTGTTTTTATAATTCAGGTAAATTCTACCTGTCGTCTTTAACTTTTTATTAGGACTTTTGACTCAGGATAAAAACAAATGCTACAGGGCACAAAAGCATAAAGACTGTGCTGATAAGAATTTTAATTGTAGTTGGTTAAATTTTATTGAGGCATTTGTATCCTTAAAAAAGCTAGGCAGGAGGTAAGTTAATTCGAAAATATTTTTCGCTCTCTCTCAAAAAAATGTTGTCTTACACGAATTACGATCTGGTCAAATCCTGCCTGCTTTTTATAAAAAGGCATCCATTACTAAATAGTATTTTTTTATTTTTTTAGCTCGAAGGGGAGTGGTAGGCGTGCCACTCCTCTCTTTTTGTGTATTACTTTAAAACAACAAAGCCCTGCTGATGGGCAGGGCTTTTTACCAAACTAACTCTACTTAATTTTGGTGAAAATCATATCACATAACTGTTGGCTTTACCGCTATGTGTTTATTATTTTGCATCAGGCCTATGCAAAATAATGTATGTTGTCTTTTTGATTGATGAACGGCCTGTATTTATAAGACGTACAAAACATTTTTTTGTTACACTTTTTCAAAAAAATATTTTTGCGTTTTTCTTTTATAGGTTATGACTTCAAAACACCCTCTATAGCATCAATTTCTTCCGTAGTAAAATAAATGTTTTTAAGGCTTTGCAGCGAGTCTAAAACCTGTTCGGACCTGCTTGCTCCAATAAGTACCGATGTTACCCTGCTGTCTTTTAACAGCCATGCTAAAGCCATGTGTGCCAGTTTTTGACCGCGCTGCTGTGCAATGGCGTTCAGATTTTTAATGACTTCAACTTTTTCGGGAGTAATGTGGCTTTCATTTAAAAACACACCACTGGTAGCCACACGCGAGTCGGCAGGAATTCCGTTAAGGTATTTATCTGTAAGCAATCCCTGTGCCAACGGACTAAAAGGAATGCATCCCACGCCATTATTGCCCAGCACATCGAGCAGGCCATTTTCAGGGTCGCGCACAAACATGCTGTATTTTGGCTGGTGAATTACACAAGGTGTGCCAAGTTGCCTTAATATATCAATGGCTTTTTGTGCTTCTTCGGCTTTATAGTTAGATATGCCTGCATACAATGCTTTGCCCTGGCGCACAATAAGGTCTAATGCAGCCATGGTTTCTTCTAAAGGAGTTTCTGGATCGGGACGGTGATGATAAAATATATCTACATAATCCAGCTTCATGCGCTTGAGGCTTTGGTCAAGGCTCGATACTAAATATTTTTTAGAACCCCAGTCACCATAAGGTCCATCCCACATAGTATAGCCTGCTTTGGTCGAAATTATGAGCTCATCGCGATAGCCTTTAAGATCGGTTTCAAGTATTTTTCCAAATACCTCTTCTGCCGATCCCGGAGGTGGGCCATAATTGTTGGCAAGGTCAAAATGGGTAATGCCGTTATCAAAGGCAGTGTGAATAATGTTACGGCTGTTTTCAAAGTCGTTTACAAAGCCAAAGTTGTGCCACAGGCCTAACGATAAAGCCGATAGCTTAAGGCCGCTGTTGCCGCATCGGCGGTATTCGATATTTTGGTAACGGGTAGGGTTGGGTTGATAACTCATTGTTTGGGTGTTTGTTTTTTTAAGCGATAAATATACTTAAAAAAGCGTTTAGAACAGTTTGGCTAACTTATATCAAAACATCAATAATCGATATATTTGTGGTAGAAACAAAACACAAAATATATGGCAGTTGCATGCTACTGTGGCTCCGGTAAAGACTTTAGCCTTTGCTGCGAACCCTACATAACCCAAAAAGAAAAAGCCCCAACAGCCGAGGCACTTATGCGTTCGCGTTACAGTGCCTATGCCACGCATAACGACGGTTATTTATGGCAAACCACTGCTCCAAAAGAACGCAAATATCATAGCAGGGCAGCCATATTGCAATGGGCTAAAAGCAACCAGTGGTTAAAACTTGAAGTGCTGAGTTCTACCGAAACTACAGTAGAGTTTAAAGCCTATTATCTTGACGTAAGACTGCGCTCGCAGGTACATCATGAAAAATCTACGTTTGTGTTTGAGGATGGTAGCTGGTATTATAAGGATGGAGAATATTAAAATTTAATTAGTTTGATGTAACAAAAACTTTTTACCTTCATCTAATAAAGCAACAATCAAAAAATCTAAAAATATGACAGCACACGAAATTGATTACCAAATTTATGGTGAAGAAATGCAATATGTAGAAATAGAGCTCGATCCGCAGGAGGCCGTTGTGGCCGAAGCAGGAAGCTTTATGATGATGGACAGCGGCGTGCAGATGCAAACCATTTTTGGCGATGGCTCCAACCAGAACGAAGGTATAATGGGTAAGCTTTTTTCAGCAGGAAAACGTCTGCTAACCGGAGAAAGCCTTTTTATGACGGTATTTTTAAATCAGGATAAAGGTGTGCGCAGGGTAAGTTTTGCATCGCCCTACCCGGGCAAGATTGTTCCGTTAGACCTGCGCCAGTTTAATGGCAAATTTATTTGCCAGAAAGATGCTTTCCTGTGTGCTGCAAAAGGAGTAACTGTGGGGATAGAGTTTTCGAGAAAATTGGGTCGCGGACTTTTTGGTGGCGAGGGCTTTATTATGCAAAAGCTTGAGGGCGACGGACTGGCGTTTATTCACGCAGGTGGAACGCTTGCAAAAAAAGAACTTGGCCCGGGGCAGGTATTAAAAGTAGATACAGGCTGTATTGTAGGCTTTTCGCAAACAGTAGATTATGATATAGAATTTGTGGGCGGAATAAAAAATACCATTTTTGGCGGCGAAGGCTTGTTCTATGCCACATTGCGTGGCCCGGGAACGGTTTACATTCAATCATTGCCATTTAGCAGGCTTGCCGGCAGGATATATGCTTCGGCACCTCAGGGCGGCGGACAGCAGCGCGGCGAAGGCAGCATATTAGGCGGCCTTGGCAATTTGCTGGACGGAGACAACAGGTTTTAAGTAAGTCGAAAGTCGTAAGGTCACAAAGTCAAAAGCATCGGGTAATCTGGTGCTTTTTTGTTTTTTGATTTGAAATTGTTAAAATTGTATCTTCAACACCGATAAAATAATAACCTAATGAAAACCGAAACAGTATTGTTTTCCATCGCTTTAACAGGCGTTATCTTGAGATTTTTACATCTACCGGGAGGTTCGATGTTACTTGTAACGGCATTAACCGTTTTAGCACTGTTGTACTTGCCTTTTTCATTTTATTTTTTCTGTGATAAAACCATAAAGCAACAAAATTTACCATTATCAATTGTAGCAGGTATCTTACTTTCAGTTACAGTCATAGGTATATTGTTTGTATTGATGCACTGGCCGGGAGGAGCCAATATGTTATTAGTTGGAAATGTAGCCTCAACTGCAATGTTTATTCCTTCTCTAATTTTACTTGTAACAACTGATACTCAATTAAACAAATATTATAGAAATATGCTCATAAGGACAAGTGCCTTATTAATCATATCGGGCATTATGTGGTTTTATTAAATTACATAAAACCTTATCTTTATGCGCACATATAAAAAACACATTGCTATATGAACATAAAAAACGCACAACAAGACGTAGACAACTGGATAAAAGAGCACGGGGTGCGCTATTTTAATGAACTTACAAATATGGCGCAGCTTACCGAAGAGGTAGGCGAAGTAGCCCGCATTATTGCCCGCCGCTATGGCGAACAAAGCGAAAAAGAAAGCGATAAAAATAAAGATCTTGGCGAAGAACTTGCCGATGTAGTGTTTGTAGTGCTATGCCTTGCCAATCAAACAGGTGTAGACCTGCAGGCAGCCTTTGATAAAAAAATGGACCTTAAAACCAAGCGCGATCACGACCGTCATCATAACAACGAAAAGCTTAAATAAACCTCCCTGTTAATGGATATTAAATTACAACTGCATAAACCCGTAGCCTCTGCGGCAATAAAAATTACAGGAAGCAAATCAGAAACCAACAGGCTGCTACTGTTGCAGGCTTTATATCCGGGTATTATTATCGGTAACATATCTGAGTCAGACGATAGCCACGCCATGCAGCAGGCACTGGCAAGCACAGACAGCGTTATAGACATTCACCATGCCGGTACTGCGATGCGTTTTTTAACAGCCTACTTTGCCTTGCAGGAAGGGCGGGAGGTTGTGCTTACAGGTTCGCAACGCATGAAAGAACGCCCCATTGGCGTGCTTGTAGATGCCCTGCGTAGCCTTGGCGTCCAAATAGAATATACAGAGAATGAGGGTTACCCACCGCTAAAGATCATGGGGCGCAAGCTAACGCAAAGCGGCGTGAGTATAAATGCAGGCGTAAGCAGTCAGTACATAACCGCTTTATTGCTTATAGCAGGCAGACTCGAAAACGGCTTAGAGCTTACCCTTGAGGGCGAGCTTACTTCTATACCCTACATAAAAATGACATTAGGACTGCTGGATGAAGTAGGTATAGAAAACAGTTTTGCAGATAACAAAATCACGGTAAAATCGGCAACCAACAACCAGCAACCAGCAACCATAACGGTGGAAAGTGATTGGAGCTCTGCGTCTTACTTTTATTCTATTGTGGCGCTTTCTAAGGTGGGTACCGCAATAACATTGTCGGCTTACAAGCAAAACAGTTTGCAGGGCGACAGCGCATTGGCAGAAATTTATAAGGATTTTGGGGTTGAGACTTCTTTTCAGGACAACGCCATAACACTAACAAAACTCAACCTGAAACCTGAAACTTTAAACTTTGAACTAAACAACACCCCCGATATTGCCCAAACCATTGCCGTAACCTGTTTTGGCCTTGGTATAGGCTGTTATTTAACAGGGCTACACACTTTAAAAATAAAAGAAACCGACCGTCTTGAAGCATTAAAAACCGAGCTTGAAAAATTTGGAGCAACTATAACGGTTACTAATGATAGTTTAACATTAGAGCCGCATAATTTATTTGACCCGAGTGAAGCTCTCACCCCTGCTTTGGAGGGGAAGGGGGAGGCCGTAGCAACCTATAACGACCACCGCATGGCCATGGCGTTTGCACCGTTGGCTATAAAAACGCCGTTTATAATTCAGGATGCGGGTGTGGTATCTAAATCATACCCTACGTTTTGGGAAGATATGAAAGTATTGGGGTTTGAGATGAGGGAGGTTTAGTTATATATGCTCCGCTAAGTTAGAGACTTTATAGAGATGTTTTAAAGCCTTTTTGTTTTTGTAACTGAATGAATATAAGTCATTTGCTAACGAAGCCACGAAGTCGGAGACTTGGTGGAGTAGTGCAAGACGGTTTTATGTTAAATTGTTGTTCGCTAAAAAATATCTGTTCTGTTTTTATAACTGATAAAATTATACTAAATGAAAAACATGCAAACCGTTACCGCTAACTTTTCCATCTGTTTCAAAATAGTAATATTGTTTTGTTCTACATTATGCATTGCACAAAATTACAGTAAAAGTAAAATATTGTGTTACGAAATTTCTGATCCCAAATATGTTGGGTTTAATGGAGGGTTTTATGACCAAAGATTTCATAGGTTGCCAGCATTTATTGACTCTGAGGTTGATTTTAAGAAAAGTTATGATACATTATATACTATAAGCGATAGTATTTATTGGGATAGATTAGAATTTAGGACTTTAAAGACAGATACTTTAAAAGTTTATCCTACCAAGAGAATGAAAAGAAAGATTGGTAGATATCTTTCAAGGTCTGACAATACATTAATAACTGCTCCTGAAAGCTTCAATTTTTTAATTTTAGAAGTCAACTTTGAGTATAAAAGGGCTGATACTTTAACTTCGCTAATTCCAAATCTATATGATGTAAAGCCACCATTGATAAAAAGGACATCTCAAGTCTACGAAATTACTAAAATTCATAAAATATCAGTCTTAAATGCAGGAAACAGGTTAATTTATATAAAAGATTAAGAATGATTAAAGTTTTTAAAAGGATTAATATGTTTGTTAGTTGTGTAGATAATGTTTTGTTTTTCAGTCTCAATTACAAATAAATCCCAAAACACTTGACAACGCCTGTTTCAGGATAGTATATTTGCACTCAATTTAAAACACAGAAATGAAATTATCCAACTTCAATTTCAACCTGCCTAAAGAGCTATTGGCAGAGTTTCCTACAGAAAACAGGGACGAATCAAGGCTAATGGTGGTAAACCGCAAGACTAAAACCATAGAGCACAGGCTGTTTAAAGATATTATAGAGTATTTTGATGAGGGCGATGTTATGGTGCTTAACAACACCAAAGTGTTTCCTGCACGCCTTTATGGCAATAAAGAAAAAACAGGTGCGCGCATAGAGGTGTTCCTTTTAAGAGAACTTAACAGCGAGCAACGCCTTTGGGATGTACTGGTAGATCCTGCACGTAAAATACGTATTGGTAATAAACTTTATTTTGGCGATGACGACAGCCTTGTGGCTGAGGTTATAGACAACACTACATCGCGCGGGCGTACGCTTCGCTTCCTTTATGATGGCTCTTATGAAGAGTTCAGGAACAAGCTTACTGAGCTTGGCGAAACCCCAATACCTAAATACATAAACCGTGAGGTAGTGCCGGAAGATGCCGAGCGTTACCAAACCATTTATGCTAAAGAAGAAGGTGCTGTTGCTGCTCCAACTGCGGGTCTTCACTTTTCTAAACACCTGCTTAAAAGGCTTGAAATAAAAGGTATTGACTTTGCAGAAATTACACTGCACGTTGGCCTTGGTACTTTTAATCCTGTAGAGGTGGAAGATCTTAGTAAACACAAAATGGATTCTGAAGAGCTTATCATTACTCAGGATGCCTGCGATATTGTAAACAAAGCAAAAACTTCTAAGCATAAAGTTTGTGCTGTGGGTACTACTACCATGAGGGCTATGGAAAGCTCTGTGTCGTCGCAAAAAACGCTTAACCCATATGTGGGCTGGACAAACAAGTTCATTTTCCCTCCGTATGATTTTAGCGTGGCCGATTGCATGATCACTAACTTCCACACGCCAAAAAGCACACTGCTTATGATGATCTCTGCCTTTATGGGGCACGATCTTATGAAAAAAGCCTATGAAGAGGCTGTTGCCGAAGGTTACCGTTTTTATACCTATGGCGATGCGATGCTAATATTATAATTGCATTTTGTGCAAACAAAACTAAAGCGGCTTTCGGGCCGCTTTTTTGTGTATTTAGTTAAACATTTTCCTGAATTCCAACGGGCTTATATTTGTCTTGGTTTTAAATAGTTTACTGAACCCCTGCGGATATTCGAACCCCAGTTGGTAGGCAATTTCGCTAACCGAAAGCTGAGTAGTGGTAAGTACCTCTTTGGCTTTTTCTATCAGTTTGTTATGTATGTGTTGCTGGGCATTTTGGCCTGTGTGGGCACGCAGCATATCGCTAAGATAACTTGACGAAACATTCAGGCTGTCGGCAAGGTGCTTTACGGTGGGCAGCCCTTTATTTTCGGAATTCTTAAAATGATTTTCGAGTAGTTCCTCCAGCTTAGTAAGCAGGTTGTTGTTGTTTATTTTGCGGGTAATAAACTGCCTGTTGTAAAAGCGGTTGCAATAGGTTAGCAAAAGTTCAATGTGTGATATAATAACATCATGGCTAAAACGATCCATGTTGTTGTGGTATTCCTGTGCAATGCTTTCAAAAATGCCTTCTATCATGGTTTCTTCCTTTTTAGAAAGATATAAGGCCTCGTTGGCTGAGTAGGAAAAAAACTCAAACCCTTTTATGTTTTTATCGAGCGCATAGCCCCTTATAAAGTCCGGATGAAAAATAAGCATGCTTCCCGCCAATGGTTCATAGCCTGGCTCGCTTTGGTAACATATTTGCCCCGGCGCAATGAACGACATCATACCTTCGTCAAAATCATACTGGCTTTGCCCATAAATAATTTTGCCTTTGTAGTCTTTTTTAATGGCTATCATGTACACATTAAGTAAAAGCCCGTCTGCCAGGATTTCGTTGTGCGCACGAATATCTTTAAAATCTACAATGCTTACCAATGGATGTTCCGGCTCCGGAATTTCCATTACACGGTGCATTTGAGATATGGTATTAAGTATCAATGGGGCACGGGTTGCTTTTTTCATAAGATTCATTTTTAGCCACAACCCGAGCGTAAGCGAACTGGTGAAGCAATTACACTAATTTACACAAAATGGCGATTTGTCAATTTGTTAATTCGTGTATTTGTGGCTTTATTATACCTTTCCGTAATTCGTAATTTGAAATTCGCAATTAAAGATTAACCAGCGTCATACCCCAGTCGTCATAGCGGTTGCCCGTAGGTGTGCCAAGTGGTATTATGCTTTCCAGTCGGTTAAGGTCGGCAGCAGATAATGCTACGCTGGCGGCTGCAATATTCTGCTCGGCATATTTTACACGTTTAGTGCCGGGTATAGGCACAAAGCCTTTGTTTACTGCCCAGGCAATGGCAAGCTGAGATGGCGTTATGTTTTTCTCAGAGGCTATTTTATGGATCTCGTTTAGCAGATCGATATTTTTATAGAATTGCTCTCCCTGAAATTTAGGAATGCTTCTCCTAAAATCATTTTCTGCAAAATCGTCCGGAGTTTTGATTTCTCCCGATATAAAACCACGGCCAAGTGGAGAATAGGGTACAAAACCAATGCCCAGCTCTTTAAGGGTGTCTAAAATTCCTTCCTCTTCAACGCTTCGTTCAAATAAAGAATATTCCGATTGCAGTGCACTCACGGGGTGCACGGCATGCGCTCTTTTAATGGTCTCGGCAGATACTTCACTAAGGCCAATGTAGCCAACTTTGCCTTCTTTAACAAGATCGGCCATGGCGCCCACGGTTTCTTCAATAGGGGTTTCCGGGTCAAGCCTGTGCATGTAGTACAGGTCTATATAATCAGTGCCCAGGTTTTTAAGCGATCGCTCTACCGATTTTTTTACGTAGTCTTTTTTACCATTTATTTTCCATGTAAGCTGCTCGTTATCGTCTATTTCCCATGCAAATTTTGTAGCAATAACATAGCTGTTTCGGTTTCCTGCAATGGCTTTGGCAATAAGCCTCTCGTTGAGGTGTGGACCATAAAGGTCGGCAGTGTCTAAAAAGTTTCCGCCCAGTTCCAGCGAGCGGTGAATGGTGGCTATAGACTCTGCCTCATCGGCTTTGCCATAAATATCTGCTCCGGCAAGGGTAGTCATTCCCATGCAGCCTAAACCAATGGCGGGCACTGTAAGTCCCTGATTTCCTAAATTTACTTTTTTAATGCTCATTTTTTAGATTTTTAGATGTTGGATCTTTAGATATAAGATAGCACTGTATTAAATAAATATGCACTATCCCAATTTCGTAATTCGTAATTTAAAATTCGTAATGTCTATTGCAAATTTCGGTACAATGTCTAACCGAAATTTATCCAAAATAAGGATGGTTGTATCCAAAATGAAGACGGGGCTGTTACACCCCGTCAATCACTATTTATTTGCTATAAAAGGAGCCTGCTTTATGTAAACAGTATCTTTTATTTGTTGTATTAAAAATTCAGCAAGGCTGGTGGCGCTAATGGCAGTCCCCGGACAATCAGTAAGGCTTATTGAAATTTGGGGTTCATCATTGGTTAGCTCGATCATTGGCAAACGAACCATGGTCCAGTTAGCATTGCTTTGCGCTAACAATTCATATTCCTGTTGTTTATCTATTGTAGAAGCAGGATAGTTGTCATACATCCATTGTGTGGCAGCAAGGCTGTTTGCGCCTTTGTTGTCAAGAGGAGAGTTTACATTCAATCCTGTGATTACAATGTAGCGTTTAATGTTAAGCTGTTCCATAGCGCGCAGTATATTGCCTGTAGCAATGCTAAAAATGGTAGGTTCGCTTGGCGGTGTACCCATGCCTAATGTGCTTATTACGGCATCGCATCCTTCTAAAAGCGAAAGTACATTGTTATAATCCCTAACGTTTCCTGTGATCACTTCTGCAAGTTGAGAACTGGTGGTAAAACGTTCCGGGTTTCTAACAAGCGTTTTAAAAGAGTATCCCTTTTCAATAAGTTGATTTACTAAATATGTTCCGGCTTTTCCGGTGCCGCCAATAACGGCAATTTTTGTATGTGGTTTCATGATGTGTATTTATAAAATGTAAACAATAGAAAGATATTCCGGTAGCCATTTGCTTTCCGGAAAATGCAAAGGCCTAAGACTTTGCTATTGCTGATATTTTATAAAAACATTGTAATGAAGTAAAAGTACAAAAAAATAGCATTGAACTGATTTAAACTTTTTTCAATTGGCTGCAAAATGGTCTTTTTTGCCCCATATTTTACCTGTTTTATTACTCCGTAGCGCTGCTATGCAATGCAAAAAGCTAAAATATGGAACAAAAATCCCTATTTTTCGCTTCAATCAAAAAAGTTTAAATCAGTTCATTGTAAATTAAAGCACTAATTCCATTTGTATGTCGCAGCGCTCGTATGGAGTTGGGCGATTGGGTATTTTTACAAAACCCAATTTGTGGTATAGATTTATGGCAGGCTTTAAAACAGTATTGCTTTCTAAATACAGTTTTTTGGCACCCACACTTCGGGCTTTGTCTATAATTGCATTGCCCAGCAGGCCACCTATGTTTTTGCCCTGCGCTTTTGGCGAAACTGCCATTTTTGCAAGTTCAAAATCAAATTCGGGGTCAGGATGTTTAATCAGTGCGCAAACACCTACAGGCTCTGCTTTGTACAGCGCCACAAGAATATGCCCATCGTTATTTAAAATGTATTCTTCTGCATTGTGTAACGCTTTCCTGTCAGAGTCTTCCACCTTAAAGTATTTAGATATCCACTCGGTATTAAGGTCTATAAAGGCATCAAGGTATTTGGGTGCAAAATCAACAATGGTAACATTTTTACTTTCTCTAAACTTCTTTTGTTCGGTAACCCTTCTCAATAATGTTTTCTGTTCCAGTAAAAATTCCCATTCTGCAATTGCTTTCCACAGGTTGTGGGTGCTTTGGTTCAGCATATCTTCAACAGCACTGTTAATATCGGTGTACTGATCCTGTATTTTCAAAGTTACCTCATTGCCTTTTTCAGAAAGGCATATCACATTGCGCCTGCCATCGATACTGTCATTTTTATCGGTCACGTAACCTGCTTTTACCATTTCGCTTATTATCTTGCTTACAGATGGGTGCGAGTGTCCAATCTCTTTAGCAATAGATGTTATAGTGTTATTATCACTGTTGGCAAGGCAATAATAAACAGGAAACCATTTAGGCTGAAAATCGATGTCATATAAACTGTAAATTTTTGCAGAATCTTCAGTTACTGTTTCGGCAAGCATACGAAGCCTGCTTCCTATGGCTACTTTGCCTATTTTATCAAAAAAGTCCATTTTAAAATTAATTACGTAATTGGTTACGCAAATATAACGATTTAGACTTTATTTGAATGAACCGGGGTGTGATTTTTAACGAATGACAAGTTTAACTACTGTAATCATTTATCTAATATTTAAGATTATCAATATGTTAATCTGTATGATGAATTGTACTAAAGACAGTAACTTTATATAAAAAAATTGCTATGGACTCTTACACAATGACGTTTAAGTATGACGGTATTTTCGATCTGCCCAACGATCCCGGTGTTCGTGACAGAGAGGTGCCGCACATGGTTTTGGAAAAAATGAGACATAAGGAGTTTGAACTCGTAGACTTTAATCTTACAGAAAATTACAGTCACAACTATGCACGGCACTATTTGAACAGCCACCTATACCGTTCGATAGTGGAAATAAAGCTGAATCTTAGTATGCGAGCCCTTAAAAGCCGTGATGCTATATATGAGTGTTGTATAAAAGCTATGGAAAAAGATAGGCTGTATCTTGAGCAGGCTTACGAAAATGAGAACAGGCAGGAAGGCATACTGCAGAGCATTATTATTTTCGACATGAAAAAAGACCATGCCGCAGCATCGGCATAAGTAGTTTAACCACGAATTTTCGGAATGTTTTTAGATTGCTTCGTTCCTCGCAATGACGGTGCTTGAAGAAAGGAATAAAGAAACCTTAACACGTTTTATTTTCACGTACTGTCATTGCGAGCGGAGTGCAACGGAGCGCGGCAATCTGTTGTTCAGACAGAATTTTCATAAATCAATATACTTACTTTTATTCAAATTGAATATCTGATTTTAAATAACCAGTTAATTTGTGATAATTAGTGCAATTCGTGTCTCCTCTTTCTTTAACTTGCGGTATTATTATTTACTGAATGATCGTTACCAAAAATATACATTTTGCTTACGGCAACACTACGGCTTTTAATTTTCCGGATGTTACTGTTTCTAAAGGGCAAAGCCTTCTTGTTACAGGCGGCAGCGGAAAAGGCAAAACCACCCTGCTGCACATTTTAGGCGGTTTACTGCGACCGCAAAGTGGTGAGGTATTTATAGAAGATACTAACATTGTTGCACTATCTGAAAAAAAGTTAGATCAATTTAGAGGCAGGCATATTGGGCTGGTTTTGCAACAGGCCTATTTTGTAGCATCTTTGTCGGTGTTGGAAAATGTAGTACTGGCCTCATGGCTCTCTACAGGCAAGCAGGCAACACAAAAAGCAACACAATTAATAGAACAATTAGGCTTAAAAGACCAACTTCACAAACTGCCCTCACAACTTAGTATTGGACAGCAGCAACGTGTAAATATTGCACGAGCCCTGATCAACGAACCTGATTTACTTTTGGCCGATGAGCCTACCTCGAGCCTTGACGATGATAATGCCCTTATAGTAGCCGATATGCTCGCGCAACTTGCTGCGCAATACGGTACTGCGCTTATTGTTGTTACGCACGACCAGCGTTTAAAAGACCGTTTCCCTAACCAAATATCCCTGTAGTATGATAGCAAGAATAGCATGGAAAAACATTTGGTTTAAGCCCTTAAATACTTTACTCAGTATAATACTGTTAACGGCAAGTGTAGCCATTATTACACTGCTTATATTATTGCAGGATCAGTTTGAAAAGCAGTTTAACAGCAATATAGATAATATAGACCTTGTGCTGGGTGCACAGGGCAGCCCCTTGCAGCTCATACTTTCTGCCGTATATCAGGCCGATGCGCCAACCGGAAATATAGATTATACAGAAGCCAAGACCTGGATGAAACACCGCTTTGTGCAAACCGCAGTGCCGCTGGCGTTTGGCGATAATTATAAAGGTATCCGCATAGTGGGTACTACGCCTGATTATTTAAAAGTTTACGGCAACGGGCTTAAAGAAGGAAAAATTTTCAGCCATAATTTTGAGGTGGTTATAGGCAGTGCTGTAGCCCAAAAGATGGGTTTGAAATTAGGAGACAAATTTTTTGGCTCTCATGGCGATGCCGCCGAGGGCGAAGTACACGAAAATCATGCTTACATTGTTACAGGTATTGCTGCGCCAACAGGCAAAGTTATAGACAACCTTATTTTGTGCAACGTGCCCAGCGTTTGGGCCATGCACGATGAAGAAGGCCACCACCACTCCGAAAGCGAAATTCATGAGGATGTGGAAGATCATGGTCACCATGAGGCGTATGGACACAGCGAAGCAGATGAGCACGATGAAGCGCATGAGCATCGTGACGAACACCACGACGAAGTCGTTAGCGAAGAGGGTAAGGAAATTACGGCAGTGCTCATAAAATTCCGCAGCAAGATGGGTATTGTTATGTGGCCGAGGCTTATTGCCCAAAACACCAAAATGCAGGCAGCATCTCCGGCCATAGAGGTTAACAGACTGTTCTCTTTGTTTGGCATAGGGCTGCAGGCACTTCAATATCTGGCTTATGGCATTATGCTTATATCTGGCATTAGTATATTTATTGCGCTCTACAATACTTTAAAAGAACGTAAATACGAATTTGCCCTTTTGCGCGTTAATGGGGCAAGCCGTACGCAACTACTGTGGCTGGTACTTATAGAGAGCCTGTTGCTTTGTGTTACCGGTTTTATTTTCGGTACGGTTGTTGGACGCATTGCGTTAAGCCTCATTCCAGGGCAGTCGGAATCAGAATTTAAAATGTCGTTCAACCCGTTTGAGTTTGTATGGCAAAAAGAAGGATATTTGCTTGGGCTTACTATCTTTGTAGGGATTTTTGCGGCTGTAATTCCTGCCGTTAAGGCCTACCGTTTAAACATATCTAAAACACTTGCAAATGCGTAAAACGTTTTTTATAGCGTCATTAATTATATCAGGTTTTATACTGGTGTCTATGGGCAACCCATCGGCCAGATCAGCAATGCCTGTAACTAACAAAACTGTAAACACAGTATTTTCAGATACGCTTAACTGGAAGCTTTTAGGCCAGATAAAATATCTTAAAAAGCCCAGTAAAGATTATCCGGAAGGTGTAATGTTCCCTATTATAAATCCAACTCTTAAAGCTAAAAACACTAAAACCATTTACATGAGCGGTTTTATTGTGCCTATAGACAATAAGAGCTATGCACTTAGCAAGAATGTTTTTGCATCATGCTTTTTTTGCGGGCAGGCAGGGCCGGAAACTATAATGGGTATAAAGTTTAAAAATCCCGGCACTAAACTAAAAACCGACCAGTATGTTACCCTCCAGGGAACATTTAGGTATAACGACAGCGATGTAGACGATTGGATCTATCATATAGAAAACGCTGTAATTGTAAGTAAGTAATGAGTCTGTCTGCCAAAAAAGCCATTTTCTTTGACCTCGACCACACCCTGTGGGATTTCGAGAAAAATTCTGCGCTTGCCTTTGAGGTTTTGCTGCCCAAAAATGGTATCAATATTTTAATCGACGATTTTTTACATCACTACATTCCTGCAAATGTTAATTACTGGAAACTGTACCGCGATGGGCTCATCACACAACAGGAATTAAGGTATGGCAGGTTTAAAGATGTTTTCGTGGCGCTTAAATATGAGGTTAGCGATAAGGTTATTCAACAGCTCTCGCATGATTATATTGCCCTTTTGCCTACCAATAACCATTTGTTTGAGGGTGCGATAGAAGTGCTGGAATATCTTAAGACAAAATACAGTCTGCATATTATTACCAATGGCTTTCATGAAGTGCAGGCGCTTAAAATGAAGAGTGCCAACATAGACCATTATTTCGAAACCGTAACCAATTCAGAAAATGCCGGGTTTAAAAAGCCACATCCTGCCATTTACGAATATGCCCTTAGTGCTGCCAATGTACAGAAATGCGACAGCATAATGATTGGCGACTGCATTGAGGCCGATGTGCAGGGAGCCCTTGATTGCGGCATTGATGCTATTTATTTTAACGAACACCGCCTCGAAGCGCACCCGTCTATACTACAGGTAAACCACCTGCTCGAACTAAAGAATTTACTCTAATTATGAAAAAGATACTACTGCTGTCAGCATTATTTATTTCTGCTCTTGGTTTTGCCCAGACAGATAACATAAACAATTATAAATATGTAATTGTGCCCGAAAAATTCGATTTTTTAAAGGAACCTAACAAATACAACCTGAATTCTTTAACCAAAATGGTTTTTGAAAAATATGGTTTTGTTACCTTTTTTGCCAACGATAAAATGCCCGATGAACTTGCTCTTAACAAATGCAAGGCACTGTATGGCGACCTCGTTAACGAATCGGGTATGCTTAATACAAAATTACAGATAGTGCTAAAAGACTGTAGCGGCAAAGTGCTTTATACGTCAGAGGAGGGTAGGAGTAAAGAAAAAGAATATCAAAAAGCTTATTATGAGGCACTAAGAAGAGCATCGGCGTCCTTAGAGTCGCTTAACTATAAATATGTTGCCCCGGCTGCAACGGCTCAAACTGCACAGCCGGTAGCTTCGGCAACAGTGCCTGCACCTGCACAATCTGCAACGCCTGCTGCAACCCCACAAGCTGTAGTTACAGAAGGCCAGCTTTTTGCACAGCCTATAGCCAACGGTTTTCAGCTTGTAGACACCACTCCAAAAGTAGTGGCTAAAATGTATAAAACCTCTCAGCCGGATTACTACACTGCACAAGGCGAAAACAAGAACGGAGTTATATTTAAAAAAGGCAACGATTGGTTTTTTGAATACTACGTTAACGACAAGCTTATAAGCGAAAAATTGAATATTAAGTTTTAAGTTGCTGAGGCTTTGGGAAGCTTAGAGATTTAGAAAAAAGGCTTGAAAATCATCTGGATTTTCAAGCCTTTTTTTTCTAATGTGTAAATTCTAAATTTATTAGAGGTGAAGCCCCTAAATTTTAATACCCATACTTTCCTCTCCATCGGTTCCTTAAAAACTCACGGGTGCCGTTTTCGCGGCTGTTGTTGCCGGGTTCATAAAATGGTGTGTTTGAAATTTCATCCGGCAAAAATTCCTGTTCGGCAAAATTGTTGGCATAGTCGTGGGCATATTTATATTCGTCGCCATAGCCTAGTTCTTTCATAAGTTTGGTTGGTGCATTGCGCAGGTGTAACGGCACAGGCAGGTCGCCGGTTTGTTTAACCACCTGCTGCGCTTTGCCAATAGCCATATAGCTGGCATTGCTTTTGGGCGATGTTGCCAAATAAATAGCGCACTGGCTCAGTATAATTCTTGATTCAGGATATCCAATAGTGCTCACCGCCTGAAAGGTGTTATTTGCCATTATCAGTGCTGTAGGGTTAGCATTGCCAATATCTTCGCTGGCTAAAATAAGCATGCGGCGGGCTATAAATTTAAGGTCTTCGCCGCCTTCTATCATGCGAGCCAGCCAGTATACCGCCCCGTTAGGATCGCTCCCCCGCATCGATTTTATAAAAGCCGAAATAATATCATAATGCTGTTCGCCCGTTTTGTCATAAAGCACCGTATTTTTTTGTGCAAGCTGCATTACGCGGTCGTTCGTTATTTCTACATCATCTCCCTCAGATGCATTTATAATTAGTTCAAAAATATTAAGCAGCTTGCGTCCGTCGCCACCCGAAAGGCGCAGCAAAGCCTCAGTTTCTTTAAGGCTTATGTTCTTGGTTTTTAAAATGCTGTCGGTTTGCATGGCACGGTGCAACAGTGCTTCAAGATCTTCTTTAGTAAAAGCATTAAGCACATATACCTGGCAACGCGACAAAAGGGCAGGAATAACCTCAAAGCTTGGATTCTCTGTAGTTGCACCAATAAGGGTAACAATGCCTTTTTCTACCGCGGCAAGCAACGAATCCTGCTGCGATTTGCTAAAGCGATGTATCTCGTCTATAAACAAAATAGGGTTTTTGGCTGTAAACATGCCGCTATTTTGTTTGGCTTTATCTATAACTTCGCGTACGTCTTTAACTCCTGCATTTATGGCACTCAATACATAAAAGGGGCGGTTGCTTTCCTGCGCCATTATTTGCGCAAGCGTGGTTTTGCCCGTGCCCGGAGGCCCCCACAAAATAAGCGACGGTATAATGCCGCGTGCTATTTGGTGTGTGAGTGAGCCATTAGGCCCCACAAGGTGCTGCTGGCTTATGTATTCTGATAAATGCTGTGGGCGTATGCGTTCTGCCAAAGGTGCTTCCATAGCTGTAAAATTACAGATTTACCATTAAATAGAGTATTTTTAAATGCTAAATACTATTGGGCATTACAGCCCGTTGATAGCTAATAACCAACCACTTTTTTATATGCCGCTAAAATTTACAGTACTGTTGCTGCTCCTGTCGTTGCCCTTATGTGCTCAGCAAAAGGCCCTGCGTTTTGTAGACAGTAAAACTAAAAAGCCAATTACAGATGCCTATGTGTACCTGGATTCTGCTTTTGTTGCCGCAACCGATTTTAACGGCAATGTAAAGTTTGATATGGGGCGGAGTTATAGCAATCTTATTGTAGACCATGTGGCTTACTATAAGCGTACTATAACGCGGGATTCTATTCTTATAAAAAAGGTTTATTCTCTTAAAAAGCACGTAGATGTACTGGATGAGGTTTACATTAGCGACAGGCAAAAAAAGGATACACTTGCAGGTATTAAAACAAACTTTAGCTGGGGTAATAAGGCTGCCACATTTGTTGCCTATCAAAATGATAGTTATATAAAGAGGCTTAAGTTTAGGGTTATTAGTGTGTTTGGCGTTAAAGGCATGGAATATTTACCTTTTATGGCAAATATTTATACCTATGATACTGTAACCAAATTGCCTGGAAAGTCGCTTTTGCCTCAAGACATTGCTGTTGAAAATAAGAACGGAAACAAATGGGCTGAAGCCGATATATCTGCTTATAAAATAAAAGTACCGAAAGAGGGTATATGCATTATGTTTATTCTGCCGCAGCTGGATAGAGGTGTTCATGATAACGATTTTGTATGGTCTAAAGTAGGACGCATAGCTGCGGTTCCTGCTTTAGAGATTGCCGGAGGCGATAAAAAAACTTTTTCTTTTGTGGATAACTATGTGTTGAATGGACGATCTTATTCCGAGAAATGGGCCAGGGTAGAAGGCAATCATTATATGATGGAGCTTGTTTTGGAAGAGTAGCAAATTACCGATTAAAAACTGACAAAATAACAGGCTTACAATTTTGGAGATGTTTTTGAGTCATTGCTTTACATGAAACACAATGACCAATTTAAATTTTCGCCCTCTGTACTGCTTTGGCCCCTGGCCGCTGTATTGCTACTTTGGATAGTGTACTGGGTAGAGGTGCGTTTTCATATATATCTTTCAGATTGGGGCATACAGCCAAGAACGCTTATAGGTTTAAGAGGCATACTTTTTAGTCCGTTTCTGCACGGCAGCCTGGAGCATATTTATAACAATTCCATACCGCTTTTTGTACTCATTGCTGCCATGCTTTACTTTTACAGGGCACAGGCATTAAAAGTAATAGGCTACGGTATTTTACTGAGCGGTTTTATAACCTGGCTTATTGGCGGAGACTATACCAATCATATTGGTGCAAGTGGATTGATATATGTACTGGTTAGCTTTATTTTTTTTAAGGGCATACAAACGCGCTATTTCCGTTTGGTAGCATTATCGCTAACGGTTGTAGTAATGTATGGCGGAATGATATGGTATGTCTTCCCCGGTGTGGAACAAGGGGTGTCTTGGGAAGGCCATTTGGGAGGGTTTATAAGCGGGCTTCTTTTTTCGAGGCTATATGAAACTCCCGATTATGAAAAAGATATTGTTTATGACTGGCAACGACCGGATTTCGACCCACAGCAGGACGCTTTTATGAAGCGTTTTGACGAGAACGGTAACTTTGTAAACCCACCACCACCGGAACCTGAACCGGAAGAAGAAACAGATTTTCTTTCTAATATTGATGCTATAATGCAGGCTGCACCCGTAAGGCGGATAGTATATATTTATAAAGAAGAGCCTAAAAATGAGTCGCAGTCAAAACCTGAATCGGAATCAGATTCGTAAGGTAAACTGCGACTGTAAACGGTTTTTTATAGGTGCTTATTTCTTTTCCAAAAACAGTACAAGGTCTATAAGCCTTGAAGAGTAGCCAATCTCGTTATCATACCACCCTACAACTTTTACCATACGGTCTATTACCGATGTTAGCTGTGCATCAAAAAGGCACGAATTGCGGTTGCCCAAAATATCTACCGATACTATAGGGTCTTCAGTATAAGCCAAAACACCTTTTAGATCTCCTTCTGCATGCGCTTTAAAAGCAGTGTTAATCTCTTCTATGGTTACTTCGCGTTTTACGTAGCAGGTAATATCAGTAAGCGAACCGTCCGGTACAGGCACACGGATGCCCCCACCGCCAATTTTACCTACAAATTCAGGGAAAATTTTGGTTAATGCTTTTGCCGCCCCAGTTGTCGTGGGTACGATAGATTGTGATGCCCCACGTGCCCTTCGCAAATCTTTGTGTGGCTGGTCGTGCAGGCTTTGGTCTGTAGTATAAGAGTGTACCGTGGTAATATAAGCCTGCTCAATACCGCACAGCTCATTAATGATCTTCATCATAGGTGCGGCGTTGTTTGTGGTACAACTGGCATTACTTACTACCGTTTCGGAGCCATCCAATATATGTTCGTTTACGCCTAAAACCACTGTTTTAATGCGGTCGTCTTCTGGCGGTGCAGAGAGTATTACCCTTTTTGCCCCCGATGTAATGTGCTGTTGGGCATCCTCCAGCATTTTTATGCGCCCGGTAGATTCTATAGCTATATCAATGTCATGGTTATTCCAGTTGATGTCGGCTATTTTGTCATGGCGTAAAAAAGGGTAGGAGATACCGTTTATAATAAGGCTGTTTTCTGTATGGCTAACATCATAAGGCAAAACGCCGTGTATGCTGTCATATTTTATCAAATGCGCCATAGTACGTGCATCGGCAATATCGTTTATGGCAGCCACCTCAATGTGCGGGTGGTTAAGCAAAAGCCTGAAAAGGTTGCGGCCTATGCGCCCAAAACCATTAATGGCAATTCTTGTTTTTTTCATTTTGTAATTACAAAAATAGTAGACTGCAAAGGTACTAAAATCTTTGTGGTTTAATGTTGCCTTAAAATAAACCTGTCACAGCAACAAATAGTGTAGTACAAAAAAAAAGGGCAATAGCCCTTTTTAAGATATACCGTAAATATGGTTTAATTTTTTTTGTCTTCACTGATTAGCTTTCCGCCTTTAAAGGTTTGTACTGCATAAACAGCACCTTCGTTGTTGTAGTTTATAACGGTGCCTTTTCCGTTTCTAATAGTGCCTTTGTCGCGTGCGGCACCGGCAGGAGAGTTGCTTGCTTTAATATTCATTAACAGCCCGGCCTTATATTCTTTTTCTACACTAAGCTGTCCGTTTGTATAAAAGTATTGATAAAGTCCGTCTTCTACACCCATAACAAGATTAGATATTTCCTGAACCTGGCCTGTATGATAGAACAGTTGCTGTACTCCATCTTTAATGTTGTTGGTGTAATTGCCTTCGCTTTTAACCTTGCCATCCTGATAGTAAAATTTATAAGGCCCATTTAAAACCCCCACGCTATAATCGTGCTCGCTAAAAACAGCACCGCTGGCATAATAATTTTTAAAAGTGCCGTCTATTTTATCAAGGTGATAAGTTCCGGTAACTCCCTTTTCGCCATTAGGCAAAAGATAGGCAAGAGGCCCTTCTTTTCCTCCGTTTTTATAGGTGGCTTCCTGCAAAAGTATTTTTTTGAATGTTTTGTCTTCTATTACACAAAACTTCCAAAGCCCGGTGCGTTTGCCATTAAAGTAGCTTCCTTCGCCATATATAAGATATGATCCGAAAAGCTGTTTTATCACTCCGTCTTCATTATAACATACAAAATCTTTTTCAATCTTATAATCAATCCACAATCCCTGTTTAAGCTTTTTAACATCGGTTCTGCCTTCCGATTTAAAATTTTTGGCAGCAGTACCATCCTGTTTGTACAGTTGCATTATACTGTCGGTAACATAGACAGGTTTTTTTTGGGCATGCGCATTAACAACGAATAAAAATAAAATTAAAGCTCCTATTTTTTTCATGAGACAATAAACTTTGATTTGTAAAAGTGTATCGCAATGTACTATATTTCCTGCCAAATGGGCAAAGAATAGATTAACATTCGGTTATATTTCACAAAACGACGGACGAACTACATTTCTACCACCATTCTTCCACTTTATAGGCACTATCCCAAAAAGCAAATTCCAGTCTCGACGCGGTTAAAAAAGCCGCAGTCATTGCCTTTTGCTGTTCTTTTGTCGCCTCTAAAGCTGCTGCATCGCACAGGTCGATCGCACGGTTTACTATAGTATTAAAATCTTCTCCGGCATAGGTGGCGATCCAATTTGTATAGGGGTTATTGTTTGTATTCTGAATTTGAACGATATAATTCCCTACTTCCCTATAAATCCAAAAACAGGGTAGTACTGCGGCCATTGCAACAGCTACATTTGCGCCATAGGCCATACTTTGCATAAAATGCACATAATGATGGCAGGTGGGCGATATTGCTGCACGTTGCGTTATGTTATACTCTTTAAAGTAGCCATCGTGCAAGGCGCGTTCTACTACAACGGCACCCTCGGCAAAGCGTATAAAATCGAGCATGGCCTCTACATTATTTATTTTAGCACCAATAACTGCAAGCGTACGGGCAAAATATTCCAGATAATGTGCGTCCTGCTGCATGTAGAATTTAAACTTATCTAAGTGCAGCGTTCCGGCAGCCAGCTCCTGTATAAAAGGCATGGCGGTTATGTTATTGTATATGGGTGTGGCTTGCTGCCATGTGGTTTCACTCCATTTCATGTTGTATGGTTTTTTCTGGGTTATAAAAATGATTTAATGGGCCATGGCCTTTGCCGGTAACTACGTCTTTACCATTATAAATGGCATTGTGTACATATTTTTGTGCAAGGGCTACGGCATTATGCAAATCTTCTCCGCGCGCAATGTATGCTGCTATGGCCGATGACAGTGTGCAGCCCGAGCCGTGCATGTTTTTGGTCTCTATTTTGTTTGAGGTAAAAGCGGTAACCTTACCATTTTCTGTAAATAATAATGTAGTAAGCTCCTGTTGTTGCAGGTGTCCTCCCTTAAGTAAAAGCGCATTGCACCCTTGTTGCATAATTTCCTGCCCTGCCGTGTGCATTTGGTCTACTGTAGTAATTGGCATTCCCCAAAGCAAAGAAGCCTCATCAAGGTTAGGAGTTATAAGCGTGGTAAGCGGAAACAGTTGAGATACCAGCTCTGCAACGGTTTCCTGTGCAATAAGCCGGTCACCGCTTGTGGCTACCATAACGGGGTCGAGTATGACAGGAATATCAGGATATTGTTTTAAAGCCGATGCAATAACACCAACAAGTTCAGGGCTGTGCACCATGCCTATTTTTATGGCGTGTGGTTTAATATCTGTCAACACCGCATCTAGCTGCGCTTTTACAAAATCAGGCGGAATGCTGTGTATGCCGCTTACGCCAAGTGTGTTTTGTGCTGTAAGTGCCGTAACAGCACTCATGCCATAACAGCCCAGTGCAGCAAAGGTTTTAATATCGGCCTGTATGCCTGCCCCGCCACCGGAGTCAGACCCTGCTATGGTAAGCATGGCCGGATAGGTGTACTTTTTCATAATGCGTTTTCTATGTTATTGCGAATTTTTTCTGCGGCTTTTGCCGGATGCTGTGCTGCACATATTGCCGATACTACTGCAATACAGTCTGCCCCGGCTTTTATAACATTGTGTGCATTTGCTGCGTTCATGCTGCCAATGGCCACCAGCGGTTTGTTGGTAAGGATCCTTATTTTTTTGAGCCCTTCAAGTCCCCATTCTGTAACAGTATCATTTTTTGTTGGGGTGTTAAAAATAGGGCTAATGCCTAAATGGGTTGCATAATGCATTTCGATGCTGTTGAGTTGCTCTAAATATTCTATAGAATAGCCCAGCATGCCGCACTGAGGCCACTGTTGTATGACTCCCGATGGCGGCATGTCCGAATTTCCTACATGAACCCCGGCAGCACCACAGTTTACAGCCACATCTACATTGTCGTTTATAATTAAAGGAACATTGTATTTGTCAAGCATTTCTTTAAGCCTAAAGGCTGTTTGGGCAAAAGCTGCTGTAGTTTTATGCTTTTCGCGCAGTTGCACTAATTGTACACCACCTTTAACTGCTTCTTCGGCTACCCATAAAATGTCTCTACCCATGCAGTCTGCTTCTCCTGCCACCAGATATAAACGGTACGGAAAATCATTAATCATTATAAACCTGTGCGTTAACGATGTTGTAAAATTCGTCTTGTGTAATGTTGTAAAGTTTGTCTAAAAGTTGCAGTTGCAGTGTTCCCGGTCCGGCGCTTTGCTGATGTGCCAGTTGCCCTGCAATGCCGAGCAGTGCCATGGCAGCAGCAGTGGCATGCAATGCATTTTCAGGATCGTTGCCTACAAAGGCAGCCACAAGAGCCGTAGCGCTACAGCCCAGTCCTGTTACTTTTTGCATAAGCGCGTGCCCGTTTTTTATATGTATTTGTTTATTGCATAATACTACAACATCGGTCTCGCCACTTACGCACACCACGCTGCCAAAAGTAGTGCTTAGCCATTGTGCTGCTGCAACGGCTTCGGTGCTTTGGTGCACGCTGTCTACACCTTTGGTCTTGGTTTGGCTTACCCGGGCAAGTGCCATAATTTCAGATGCATTACCTCTAATAACGGTTGGTTTGTATTGTAAAAGAGCTGCAACAGTTTCGTTGCGGTAGGCGGTTGCTCCGGCACCCACAGGGTCGAGCACCCAGGGTTTACCAAGGGCGTGTGCTTTTTTTGCGGCCAGCAGCATGCTTTGCACCCAGTAGTCGTCTAATGTGCCAATGTTTATTACTGTTGCACTGCATAGTGCCACCATGTCTTCAACTTCGGAATGTGCATGAGCCATTATGGGCGATGCACCTGCTGCCAAAAGCGCATTGGCGGTATTGTTCATTACCACATAGTTGGTGATATTATGAACTAAGGGAGAATTGTTTTTTACAGCAACTACAGATTGCCAAAGAGACTCTTTCATATTTTTTTAGGTTTAGGTAAATATGGCTATAGAGCCTCCTGTAAAAAGGAGAATAGGAATGATGCATCCTTACTGCTTTTCCCTACGGCGGTATCAACCGCGTCAGGTTCAAAGGGACTCTCTCAATTCTTTTCAGAATACCCCTAAAGCCAAAGTGTAAAGATAAGGATAGTTTTTTTAGAATACCAGCAAGCTAATAAAGAAAGATAGTCCGTTCGAACAATAAATGAGACTATGAAAATCTTTTTGCTCCTTTGTGTATTCTTTGAGAACCTTACTGTAATAAACTAAAATTTACCGCGCAATTTCATATTGTTTAACTGAACCTGTTTTTGCGTCTTTAAGAACAAGGGTAGCCTTATTGTTTTGAGATTTGTGGTTGCTGGTCATTACCTCGCACACATCGGTATTTTCGTAGGTTTTACCATCAAAAGAAACAATAATATCGTCCTGGTTTATTTTGCCTGCCCAGGCTTTGTCCCACACAAGGCCAACAACCACTTTACCGTCTTTGGCAGTGGGTATAAACGGCCAGCTTTTTTCGGCAAGATCTGTAGCTTCTTTCTTAAAAGGCTCAAAATAGAATTTCTTATTTATGTAATCTACCGTTACAATGCCATATTTAAAAAGATTTGCCCCAATGCGCGATGAGTTTCCGTGCGTGGTAACGGTGGTTACATTATTAAAGGCATAGTCGTTTATTTCTATCTGAGGGGCAAGCAGCCTGTAACTCTCTTCTTCTTCAGATAATCCGTGCATGCCAAGGGAATAGCTTCCAATGGCCTGTGCCTCAAATTTTAAAAGGCTAATAGTAGCAAACACCTCTTTAAAACCTTTGTAAGACAAGTCGTAAAAACTGTCCATGCCGCTGTCAAAAAGCAATTGGTCGGTACCTGTTGTTTTGCCGTTAATAATTTTTATGGTTATAAACGGGTTGCTCTGTACTGGGTCGGTAACCATTTTTTGAGAAAACTTGTTTTTAAGGTCGAGTTGTTTGGGCAGGTCGGTAATGGTTAACATGTGTGTTTGTGAGTTAAACTGCACAGCACTGTTGCGAAGCATGTTGCTGCCTATAAGCCCATCTACCTTAAAACAGTCAAATACCATTTGTTCTCCTTTAATTACCATGGCGGGAATACCGTTAAAAGTAACATCGCCAAGTTTAAAGTTTTGCAGCGATACAATTTGCAGGCTGTCTATTTTTCCGCTTTGGTCGCTAACAGGCACACGGTTTATAATTTCGGGGTTAAGTTCTTTATATAAAGCAGGCGTAATGGTTGTGGCAGCCCCGGTGTCTACAATAAATTTATAGGGCTTGTTATTTATAAAGCATTCTACTATTACTTTGCTTTTAACCTCTTTGTAAGGGATTGTGGTAAAATATTTTTGCTGAACAGCCCCACCCAAATTAGCACTAAAAATATTTTGGGCATTTATAGCAAACGAACCTAACAGAAAAACAATAAGGCAAATTTTAGGTAATACATGTTTCATAAAGCATTGGTTAATGTGATGTTATAGAGTCATCAAAAGATACGCCAAAAAAATAACAGGGTTAAAGGTTTCTTTAAAAGAAAGGCTTTGTCGTGCTGTTAAGAACACGAAAAATAGCTTATTAATATGAAATTTATTCTGTTGTTTAAGCGGTTTAATTGCATTGCTTTATGATATATATAGTGTGAAATATTACAAAAAGGGAAAACTATTTTCTTATTATTTGCTATATATTGAAGTAAACAATTTCATCGTTCCAACATTTCACTTCTACAATGTTCTTACCAAATACTATTCCTTTAAAAATATCAGGTAGGTGAAACGTCTCGATTAACCTGAATGTTACCAATTCAATTTTAATAATTGAAAGCTCTGTAATAACATACAGGAAATCTTCATATACTTTCGAGCCATAAAAGAAATGGTCTAATAGTAAGTTTGAAATAATGAGATTACTTTTAAAATCAATTATGGCAAAATTCAAATCTATGCCAAGACAATAAACATTTTCTGAGATCTCATTTATTTCCGGAATAATTAAGTCACTTTGCCATGCAAATTTAAAGGAGATTTCCTTATTAAAAATTATTCCATGGCATCTTGGACGTTCTGTATTGAAAATCAATTCTGAATCCATTTTATTAAAATCGGATTCAGTAATTACTTTAAACTCTACTTTCATAACGTCTTTATTTAAGTTTAGGAATAATAGTACTACAGTTGGAATAATGGTCACAGCTCCTCCCTTGAAAAAAATGAAACTTGAATAGCTTATCGATTTTTTCTGATACTAGCACTTTTTATTACTGATGCTTCATATGTTATTTCTATTTTATTCAGACTATAAAGCTATATTATATGAAAACGCCTAATCTGAAACATTACCACATCGAGTTAGGCAATTATGTCAACGCTATCCTATTTTAATAATTTCACATTATTAACCATTCCCTTAAATTCACTCTTCCTTTCCCCCTTTACACCGGCATAACCTACCACAAAATCACCAAGTATATATTCTGACCAATAAAGTTTATTATTAATTCCTTCATTTTTAATTGTGTCGGATGAAATAGTTTTTCGTTGATTATAGCCATTAACTCCAATCGACATAAGATTGTCATAATTCAATCTTGACCCTCTGTAGATGTTACTTGACAGATAAAATACGGAACTATCTCTATAGATAAATCTATATTCACAAAACCCTTCTGTATTTATCTTCTTGATTGAGTAGCCTTTTGACAATTTAACGTCGATGTAATTATATGATTTCTCTTCTAACAGACAATTAGTGAAATTGAGCCGTTCTTTAAATATTTTTCTTTCATTGATTGTAGAAGAACATCTAAGAAACAAAAGCCCGAGCATTATTAACATCACATTTTTTTTCATTTTCCTAAAAGCATAATTGTTGGTAAAATTCCTTGATAATATATTGGATTTTTATTTCCATCTAATAGACTTGGGCCACTGTAATTTGGTCGTAATCGCTTGTCCAAATCTTGTCTTATCCTGTTTTCATAGTAGACTCCTCTTACTTCTCTTATCTCTTCGGTACCCCCATTAATTGAAATTCTTCTGGAATCTAACATGCCAAAATTAGCATCGTACGCATGCCCTAATTCATGCCCTAAACCTATTATTCCAGTTTTAGGATTCCAAATAATATCACCTCCACTTCCTATATTATTAAATGGGGAATAGCTGACGACATTCTTTCCTTGTTCTATAACTTGAAAAGCATAAGCATTATTATTTAAAATGCCCGTTCTGCCATTGCCAAGCCCCAAATCAACTTGAACCCTATTGACTTCTTTATTTTCGACTATAAAGTTAAAATTGTTTTCTGAACTCTGTAATCTAGTTATTATGTCATTAGCAAACTGTGAACCGTTTTGTAAATCGCTTAGAGCATTAACAATTCCACCGACATCCCCTCGATAGTGTTTTACATTCCCATTCTTATCTAATCTGGCCATTTTACCTTTATACTCAGAAAACTTTCCATCACTATCTTTTGAAAACAATTTACCATTTTCGTAGAAAGCTCACCCTTCTGTACCCAACGAAATCCATAAGCTATCACCCTGAATGTCTCTTATTAAAACAGGATTATTTCCTCCGTAACCATACGGTGTCATGCTGTGATATTTTTCACTAAACCTATCCAGTTTATTAAAACGTCCGATTGCAGGGTCATAATCACACCAGCCATAGTCATACATATTAAGCCCCAGCTCGTCCTGCAGCTCCTTGCCGTTGTACTTACAACACTACATCCTTTTAAGTACAATCTTCTCGTTTTGCTTTTCTATTACTTTTTGGTAAAAGCTTTTTAGGGTGGCATAATGGTCTGCGCCAACGCTTGCGGCATTAAAATCTACCGTTACCGCTACCTGAATAGTCTTTCCGTTAGATACAAGGTTGTATTTAAAACTTCCAAGGTTGTCTTCCATAGCAATATTTAATGGCTGAGGTATCGATTCTATAGTATAACCTTCCGGAACGTTAATACCAATGGTATATTTATCCTGGTGCGGAAATATAAAATCTACCGGATACTCCCTTGTTTCCTGTTTAAAAGGGTTTTCGGTTTGCGACATGAACAGCATTGGGTTTACATACATTTTGTCGCCAATAACATCGGCAACACTGCTGTGCGTAAAGTTGTATTCTTCCATAAGGGGCTTGTCGGCCTCTTTGTCGTTAGATATTTTGTAATCGTTAATTTCGATGCCTTTAAAATGTTTTTCCAGTTTCTCCAGATAGCTTTCCTGGCTGTATCCGGTATAGTTTTCCCTAAACATGTAGGCGTTATAATCAAAATACTGGTCGCGTGCCTTGCCGCTTACCTTGCCGTCTTTATCTAAAGTAGCGATCATGTTTATAACCTCTTTAGATATACTTTGTGGTGTAAGCTCAATATCTGCCGATGTACCGTCTTTCCTGATAAGTCGTCCGTGCCAGTTTATAGCGCGAACGGGCAGTATGTTGGGCTGAGACCATTTTGTGGAAGCATCGAGCAATATATTCTTACCGTCTATTTCTACTGCGGCAATAACATAGTTAAAGGCCGTACGTGCGGGGAAAAGTGCTATTTTGTTGTTACGTGTACTAACAAGTACCGGGTTGGCATTAAGTCCGGCATAGCGCAGCATGGCAGTAAGCATAAGGTTAATTTCGGCAACGTTGCCCACTTTGTCTGTATAGGCTTTTTTAACCCCTGCATCGCAGCTATAGCCCGTAAACTTGTTCCAGTTCATACGGTTTTTTACATAATTGAACAGTATGGTCGTTTTCTCTGCAGGATTTACTGCCCCGGCAAGTAGCGCTTTAACATCATTCTCAAAATAACCTGTTTTTTTAAGCTCATCACCAAAGCTGTCAAACTCATAAATAGTCTTGGTAACATCTTCCCAACTGATAGAGTATGATTTTGTCATGGTGTTAGGAAACATGGTCATGGCAAGCTCATGCTCAATACCGGCAGTATAGTTGTCTATGTTATTTACATAATGCTCGTCTTTCATAGACGGGAGCTTGTCGAGCGAGTAAGCAATAATGTTTTCTTTGTAGGTTTCTTTACTACTTTGCAATGAATTAAAAACACCGTTTCCGGTGGTCTTTACTATTTTTGGAGCATGAAACCCCCTGAAGTTTACATTATAGGTGTAATAATCAGGAATGCGTGTAGTAAACTCAGAGTGATTTACAGGGATGCTTTCTTGAAACCTCCACTCAGGCAGCGTACTCACAAAAGGCGAACGTATAGTGTATGCATACTCTATAATAGAGCCTTCTTTTACATCGGGCATCATTATCTTTTTCTGTTTCCAGTATTTGTTTACGGTTTCGGTAAACTCACCATCGCTTTTAAGTTTTGTTTTTTTAATGGCACCATCCACAAGGTTGTAGGTTACGGCCTTAGATATACTAACACTTTCCCTTTCCGAATCGGAACTATAGAAAGCTATGGCTTTATTAGCCCACTCATAACCCTCTTTAGAGTAAATTTTTATCTTCATCTCTACTTCGGTAATGGGGTCAAAACCCGAATTTTGAGAATATACCATTCGTGTATAAGCCTTGCTGTATAATATAGCAGCTCCTGCCGAAGGTTCGAGAGGGTGTGATTTTTCTTCAAGCTCAGCAATAGTTACTTCGCCAAGTTCATATTTTTGTGCCTGGGCATAAAATCCTGTAAAAAGTAACAGGGCTGCAAATTTTATAAGTTTCATAGGGGGTGGTGTTTTTAAGGTTATTTATTAAGCTTTTATAAGTACTATTTTCTCGCGGTGCTTATCGGCCATTTTCTGGAAAAAATCTTTTAGGGTGTTATAAAACTCAGGTGCGAATTTTGCATCGTTGATCTCATAAATTACAGAAAGCTGAATGTTATTGCCCGACACATTCGTGGTATATTTAAAAGATCCGGCATTTTGTTCCATAGCGATTGAAGTTGCTTTGGGCACCGATTCTATTTTGTAGCCTTCGGGTATTGCAAACGATATGATGTATTTGTCCTGTTGAGGATACACAAAATCTATAGGATATTCTCTTGTTTCCTGTTTGAATGGGTTTCCTGTCCTTGTAAAAAATACCATGGGGTTCAGATACATTTTATTGCCAATAATATCTGCCGCCATGTTATATGAAAAAGAGTAATCTTCTATCAGTGGTTTAGTAATATCTTTCTCGTTAGTAACTTTATATTCGTCAATGGTCAGTCCTTTATAATCGCCTTCCATTTCTTCGATATAGCTGTCTTTATTGGTTCCTGCATACCGTTCCCTAAAGGTATAGGCACTGTAATCTGCATATTGGTCCCTGACCTTTCCGTTTATACTGCCGTCTTTATTAACGGTGCATACAACAGCTATAATCTCTCTGGATATCAGTTCTGGCAGGAGGTTTACCTCTTCAGTGTCACCATTTTTTTTAATTAGCCTTCCTTCCCAATTCAGTGTGCGGATGGGCAAAATATTAGCCTGAGAATATTTACTGGTGGCGTCCAATAAAACAGTCTTGTCATTAAGCTTTACCGCGGCAATTACATAATTATAAGCAAAACGGTTTGGATAAACGGCAATCCCATTATCGCGGGTGCTTACCAACACAGGGTTGGCATCAAGACCTGCATGGCGCAACATAGCCGTGAGCATGAGGTTAATTTCGGCAACATTGCCCACTCTTTCCGCATATGCTTTTTTTACACCGTTGTCGCATAAATACCCATTTTCCTTATTCCAGTTCATACGGCTTTTTACATACTCAAAAATAAGGTTCGCTTTCTCAGAGTCGTTTGCAGCTTTTGCCAGAATGGGGTCTATATCTTCCTCGAAATATGAATTAAACTTGAGTTCCCTTCCAAACTTGCTGTTGTCATAAATGGTTTGGGCAACTGTTTTCCAGTCGGTAGCATATTTTTTAACACCCTGATTGGGCATTGTGGTAGCCGAAAGCTCATGCTTTACAACTGCTGTATAGTTGTCTATATTATCTACATAAGCTTCGTCTTTAAGGGCTTTTACTTTTTTAGCTGTATAGCTGTAATGTTTTTCTTTAACGTCTGTGCGGTTATTATATACTTCCTTGCCGTTGTTCTTGTCGGCAATAACTTCTTTCCCGGTAGTATAAACATTGTAGTAAAAGTATATTGGAAGCTGCACGTCATACCTTACATCGTTGGCAGGAATGTCGAACTGAAATTTAAAATCCCTCAATTCTCCAAAATAAGGCGTTTTTATAGTGTACTTATATTCTATAATACTGCCTTCCTGCACAGCCGGAAGACTAATAGACTTTTTTATATAATCTTCCTTGAGTTCTTTTTCAAACTGGTTGTCGGCTTTCAACGGAGTCTTTTGTATGGCTCCCGATACAAGATTATAGGTGCTGGCTTCACTAAAAAAACCGTTTGCTGTCCTGGCGCCCGAATAAAACACGATCTCAGGATTGGCAAAGCTATAGCCTTCTTTTTTATAGATCTTTATGCGGCTGTATACCTCAGTAACCATTACCCAGTAGTTGTTGTTTATTTCATACCACGTTTTGCCATACCTGTACAGATAGGCTGCTGCGGTGGTAGTGTCCTGCGGATGTGTTTTTTCCGTAAGGTCTTCTTTTGTGATCTTTAAAGGCTCTACAGTGGCTGTTTGGGCAAGCCCTGCCATTGATGCAAAAAGCACTACAGCCCACAGAATGTTTTTAAGCATACTCTTAGTTTTTTACAAGCACAACTTTAGCATTGTCGTTACGGGCAATTTTTTCCCTGAAAAGCCTGTAATTTTCATACTCACTGCTGGCATAAGACCCTTCGTTTATTTGCAGTGTTCGTTTGTAAAGCATTTGCGTAGGGCTCACAATAACATACTCGGTTTTATATTCGCCAAATTTGTCGGTAATGGTAGTGTTTTCAGGTTTGGCTTCCATTTTAAAGCCCTGTGGCAGATTTATAGTTATTTCATCCTGATCATAAAAGCCCGTAGAAATTTCAAATGGCATTTTACGGTTGCGGTACCTTTGCGGAATCAAACTGCTTTGATTGTAGGCATTAATGGCAAATATTAGCCTGTTGCCGCTGTTATTACAATAGCTTTGCGCTTCTAAAGCAATATCTTCGGTAAATTCCTGTGAATCGCTATTATTTTGTACCCCTGTTTTTTTAAGTTTCAGGTTGTTTATATTGCTAAAGCGCGATTTGTATATCTTATCAAGCTCATCGGGCGACTCTTTTTCAAAATGATATTTATCGTCGTATTGTAAACCCTTAGATACTATTTTTACATCGCCGCTCATGGCACCGTTATCAGTAATAGTGTAAGTACCTTTACTAATCTGGCTGTTTCCTTTAGTTTGGTAAACATGTGTGCGCACAAGTTCTCCTTTGCCTGGTTTAACTAAAAGTACAAGCCTGTTGTCTGTAAAATTACCCTGAAAACCAAATGGTGCACTTTGATTTGTACACTCTAGCCATATATATCCGGAGTTATAGGGTATTGCTAAAATAACATGGTCTCCCTGTACACTTACAAAATCACTTGTAAAATCTCTTTGTTTTTTTCCTGAATATACTTCTGCATAATACGATGGCACATCTACTACTTTTAACAAAGCACGTGTATAATTGCTTAATGCTTTACAGTCGCCATATCCCAATCGGTCTACGTCTTTGGCATTCATTGGTTTAAAACCACCAATCCCGAGTTGAATACTGACATAGCGTGTTTTTTCTTGTACATATTTGTATACTATTTTTGCCTTTTTAAGTAAATCTGTTTCATTGCCAACAAGGCCTTTTATTTTATTTTGGGTGTCTATAGATAGTTCATCAGTCCCTGATAAGAGGGCATCATATTCCCATGCACCGAATGTTTCCCATGTAGTTGCCTCACCATCTACCCCTTCCAGATGAAATTTTTCTAATCCAAAAAGTACATGTGGCATTATTTTATTAAATGATGGCGAATAATCTTCGTTGCGTAACGCAGGTATATTTTCTGCGCTAAGACTAAGCGAATTGCCTGTTTGTTGTTTGTTCAGTACAATTTCTCCAAAATTATAGTCTTTGAATTTAAATCCGAGATCAGGTGGATAAGTAACTGTCCGCACAGATTTTTGTGTGCTTACAAAAGTTCCTTTTGCAGGATACCATTGCGGAATAAATGCAGTGTTAGACGTTTCGGTCTCGCTTGTAAAAACCAGTGTAAAAGGATATTGCACAGGTGTGTAATCCAGATACAGCATTTTATTGTCGGTTATAGAGCCTTCAGATACTGCAACTTCTTTAAAGTCTTTTCGTTTTATTTTTTTTATCTGAATGCCGTTTTGGTCATAAACAATTGCCTCAATAGATTTTATATTGGTCGATTTATCGAAATACTCTCTGTCGTCCATATAGGTAAGTCCAAGCTTATTGAGAACCGTGACTGCGCTTGTGGTTTTTACCGTCATCGATTTTCTCGAGGTTATAGTAATATTCGTTTGGTCAAGGCGTATCACGGCATTGGCGTTTTCAATAAGGTTTTCGGGTATAGAGGCAAAACTGTAGTTTTGCTGAGCACACATGGGCAGTGCCATAAGTGTCAATAGCAGGGTGGTGATTCTTAAGAACATGTTAAAATTGTTGGTGCATCAAAAATAACTTTTTTCTTAAAAATTCAAAGCATTATTCCTTGTTTTTTGTATCGATTACAATAGTTACAGGTCCATCATTTAATAAGGCTACTTTCATATCGGCCCCAAACTGCCCGGTTTGGATTTTTTTTCCCAATTCTGCTTCTGTCTGCTTTACAAAAGCTTCATATATTGGTATGGCAATTTCGGGTCTTGCAGCCCTAATATAAGATGGGCGATTGCCTTTTTTAGTGAGTGCATGCAGTGTAAACTGACTCACCACAATAATGTCGCCACCGGTTTCCTGAACCGAAAGATTCATAACACCATCTGCATCGCCAAATATCCTGAGTTTTACAATTTTTGCAACCAGCCAGTTAATATCTTCCTGAGTATCGGCTTCCTCAATACCAATAAGTATCAGCAGTCCGCCTTTAATATCGGCTACTTTTTGTCCTTCTATGGTTACAGATGCTTCGCTAACCTTTTGCAGTACGGCTTTCATTATTTTGTTGTGGGGTTCATTTAATTCTTTATGAATCTTTGTGCCTTCTTTGCGTGCCTTTGTGTAATAAACCTACTCTAACTCATTGTTTTTCCCCTCACCATAAATATCAGTGCGGTAATGCTCGTCTTCGCCTTCAAGCATTTGCAGGTAATTTCGGTAGCGGCTCCAGGCTATTTCGTCTTTTTCAAGAGCATATTTAACAGCACATTGCGGCTCGTCTTTATGCAGGCAGTTGTTGTATTTGCATTGGTCCTTAAGAGCAAAGAACTCAGGGAAGTAATCACCAATTTCATCTTTATCCATGTCTACAATTCCAAAACCGCGAATACCTGGAGTGTCTATTATCTTAGCTCCAAAATCAAGGTCGAACATCTCTGCAAAGGTTGTGGTGTGCTGCCCCTGGCTGTGTTGTGCCGAAATTTCTTTGGTCTTTAAATTAAGCTCCGGCTGAAGTGTGTTAACCAAAGTCGACTTACCTACACCCGAATGACCCGAGAACATACTCACGCAGTCTTTCATTTCTTCGCGCAAAGCGTCGATGCCTTTACCTGTTTGTGCCGATACTTTAAGGCATTTATAGCCTATTTTGCTGTACACATATTGCAGGTAAAGTTGCTCGTCTTCCATGGCAGTGTCATACGTATCAACCTTATTAAAAACAATAATTGCAGTTATGCCATAAGCCTCAGCGGTAACCAAAAAGCGGTCTATAAAACTGGTGGTGGTAGGAGGATTGTTAATAGTAACCAGCAAAAAAAGCTTATCGATATTGCTGGCAATAATGTGTACCTGTTTAGAAAGGTTAACCGATTTGCGCACAATATAATTATCGCGTTCCTGCACGTTGCTTATAATGCCCGTAACAGTATCGGCAGTTTCTTCAAGTTCAAAATCTACCACATCGCCCACGGCAACGGGGTTGGTGCTCTTTATGCCTTTAATGCGCAACTTACCTTTAATGCGGCATTCATATACAGCCCCATCTTCGGTTTTAACGGTGTACCAGCTTCCGGTAGATTTATAAACCAATCCTGTCATGCCGCAAAGATAGTAATATGCTTAATATCGCGATGCTAATTTTTAGAGGCGGTAGTAACTAATTTAAGACTTTTCCCTGATCATCGAACACCTTGCAGGGTCTTTGAACTCCCGTAAATTTATTCCCCCAGGTGCTGTAGTCAAAATACATAGCCTTGTCCCCTTGCATAAAATATAACAATATGCGACCGTCGGGAAGCAGGAGCCAGCTTGATGTGCCGTTACCTTCGTGTTCTGCCTGTGGGGTTACAATTTTAAAAGATATAGCATCCTTTATTTTGTTTTCGTCATAGCGAACGTTGCATCCGCAATTCTGCTGAACAGAATACCGAATAGCATCAAAAAGATGTTGTTTGCTTTCCGGATATTTTTCAGCATGTTCTTCCTGTTCTTTTTGATATTTATCATGTTTAGCCCATAGTGCAGGATTCGTATTAACCTCATTTATAATTTCAGAATCAATAGGTTTATGATTTTTAAACTCAATATAAAGGTGGGTTTCAGGATCTTGTTGCAAATAATTATTGATAAAACTTATTTGGTTTATTCTGTAAACTATCTGCTTATATTTTACTACAAGTGAATCTGCCGTGGTGAGCCTGTTTTTTTGTTCTGTAGCATAAAAGTTTATATGCATGTTTTGAGGCATATCAGCAGTGCGAAGTAAAAAAAGGTACATATTTGTAAATTTATCTACCTGTGCATTTTCGACAATAAAAGTTTTTTTGAGGTCCTCAATATAACTGCTGTGCTTTTCTGCCTGAAGTTCACGAAGACGCTGTGCATTGTCAATAATTATTTTATTGGCGAGTTCATGGGTTAATTCACGCCCTTTTTTTTCATAACATTCTATTTGCAATATAGCCGCCAGTGCTTTTTTAGTTTTGGGTTGTAGTTTTCTGTGCCATCGTTTGTAGTGTAAGGTAAGGCACAGCCGGATACGGATGTCGTAGTGCCGAAACCTGCAATTTGATTTTTTGTGTAGATTGTAATATGAAATTTCTTTTTGAAACGGTAATGACTTGTGCCAATATTAAAGTCTCCGTTTGCGTAAAAGCCCTCTTCGTATAGTCTTCTGTAGTAGTTAATATCATGCAATAAAGGTAAAATATAGTCAGCTTGAAGGGGTGTCCACTCAAAGTCATCGTTCAGGAGTTGTCGTGTCCTGTTTTTAATCGTCAGGGTATCAATGCCTGTATTCTTGAAATGTTCTTCAAAAGACATCCTTTCACTACTGGCACCGATTAGACTTTCTATCTTTTTTTTACTAATGGTTTTTCCTGTGCCCTTTATCGTGTATGAACTTTTACCTTTTAATAAAGTTGTGCCATATTCGCTCTGAAATATGTCACTACCATTATTAGCTACTGCATAAATTTTAGTGTTTATGTGTATACTGTCGGGTAGTAATTGGGCATGCAAAGTACATGCTCCGTAAAGCATAAAAAAAAATGCCATTAAAAAAGAAAACCGCTGTTTAATAATCATAGTTAAAGATATTAAACAGCGGCCAAACTTATGAGGCAATTCTTTAGTTATTTATAATTTTCTCCTGCTGGCTTATACTCTCCTGGTGTATGGCCTTAAAAATATCTACAATAAAATCTTTACCAAGGCCTTTGTCGGCACCCTGGGCGGTCATTTTATCCAGAATTTCGTTCCAGCGTTTGTTTTGCAGTACGGCAACGTTAAACTCTTTTTTAAGTGCGCCGATCTGTCCGGCTACTGCCATACGCTTGCCTAAAATTTCGATTATCTTGTTGTCATACTCGTCAATGTTCATACGCAGGCCTGCCATTCTTTTGTCATAATCGGCATCGGTACCCACTTCTTTACGCACCTTAAGGTCTTCAAAAATCTGCTTAAGGCGGGTAGGGGTAACCTGCTGTGCAGCATCGCTCCAGGCATTGTCAGGGTCGGTATGTGTTTCAATAATAAGCCCGTCATAATTAAGGTCGAGTGCCTGCTGGCTTACTTCCTGTATCAGGTCGCGGCGGCCGGTAATGTGGCTTGGGTCTATAATCAGGGGCAGGTCAGGGAATTTATTTTGCAGCTCAATAGCCAGCTGCCATTCCGGTATATTTCTGTATTTTGTTTTTTCGTACGTGCTAAACCCACGGTGAATTACCCCCAGTTTTTTAATGCCTGCGTTGTAAAGGCGCTCTACGCCACCCAGCCATAAAGCCAAATCCGGGTTTACAGGGTTTTTAACCAGTACAATTTTATCGGTACCGGCTAGTGCATCGGCAATTTCCTGTACGGCAAAAGGGTTTACCGTGGTGCGTGCGCCAATCCACAGTACGTCAATATCATGCTCTAACGCCAGCTTTACGTGTGTGGCATTAGCTACCTCTGTAGCCATGAGTAGTCCGGTTTCGGCTTTGGCTTTTTGCAGCCATTTAAGGCCAATGGCTCCTACGCCCTCAAACCCGCCCGGGCGTGTGCGGGGTTTCCAGATGCCTGCGCGGTATATGCTCACATCGCTGTCTTTAAGCTCGTGTGCTATTTTTAAAACCTGCTCTTCGGTCTCGGCACTGCATGGCCCGGCAATAACCAGTGGATGTTCCAGTTTGAAATCGTCTAACCATGTGCGGAGGGCGGTACTATTTTCCATATTCTAATGTCTTTTTATATTTTATTAATGTCTTTGTTCTGTAGTCTTTTATCTCTTGTCTAATGTCTCAAATCTCAAATCCAATATCTGTCATCTACTTTATCCCGTTCAATATATCCTTTATCCTGTTGGTGTCTTCCATTTCCTGAAATATCCCTTCAAAATCGTCCTGCTCCAGCAGTTGCTGAAACTTTTGCAAATTAGCAATATACTGCTGCAATGCACTGCTAACGTTTGTTTTGTTTTCTTTAAATATCGATGCCCATGTGGTGGGCGAGCTCTTGGCAAGGCGCACCGTACTGGCAAAACCACTGCCTGCCATGTCGAAGATATCGCGTTCGTCTTTCTCTTTTTCAATAACCGTTTTACCCAGCATGAACGAACTGATGTGCGAAAGGTGCGATACATAGGCTATATGCGTATCGTGTGAAACCGGGTCCATGTACCTGATGCGCATGCCTACGGCTTTAAACAGTTCCAGTGCTTTTTCCTGTAGCTTAAAGGCGGTTTTCTCTACTTCGCAAATAATATTGGTCTTGCCGTTAAACAAGCCTGTTATGGCTGCCGATGGTCCACTAAATTCGGTACCGGCAATAGGGTGAGTGGCAATAAAGTTGCGCCTCCGCGAATGATTTTCTACCGCTTTGCAAATGGCTGCTTTGGTAGAGCCTGCATCAAAAACTATGGCGTCGTCTTTTATTACATTGAGCACCTGTGGCAGCACATTGGTAATAAGGTTTACAGGTATGGCGAGCACTATCCAGTCGGCTTCCTTAAGGGCGGCTATGTCGGTAAGTTCGGCCTGACCGTTGCCTGTGCATACTCCGTGGCTTATAATGCCCAGCAGTAAAGCTTCCTCAACGTGTTTCTCGTTGGCATCAATGCCTGATATTTTAGCGTCAGGATATGCCTGTTTTATATCCAGCGCAAGGGAACCGCCTATTAAACCTAATCCTATTATTGTTACATTCATATTTTTTTAGTTTTAGGTTTCAGGTTTAAAGTTTCAGGTTCTGAGGTGTAGGAACTGTAACATGAAACTTTAAACCTGAAACTAAAATCGTTTAATTGCTTCTTCAATCACTTCTTCGGGTGCGCACAGCGAAAATCTTACATAACCTTCCCCGGCACTGCCAAACACTGTTCCCGGCGTTAGGAAAATATGTTTATCATACAAAATGCTGTCTACATAAGCCTCGGCATTTGCTATACCACCCGGTAATTTTGCCCAAACAAACAGCCCGGCAGTGTTGGCATCATAGGTGCAGCCAAGCAAGTCGGCCAGTTTAAAAATCAGGTTCCTGCGGCGTGCATAAATTTCGTTGAGGTTTGTAAACCACTCATCACTGCTGTTTAATGCAGCAATGGCCCCTTTTTGTATGCCGTAAAACATGCCGCTGTCCATGTTGCTTTTTACTTTCAGCACTGCATCTATATGGGCGGCACTCCCGCTCACCATGCCCACGCGCCACCCGGCCATGTTAAAGGTCTTGCTCAGTGAGTTCAGTTCCAGTGCCACATCTTTTGCACCCTCTACCTGAAAAACCGACAACTGTTCTGTATTCAGCACAAAGCTGTAAGGGTTGTCGTTAACCAGTAGTATGTCGTGTTTTTTAGCAAAGGCAATAAGTTTTTCAAACATGGCTTTGTTGCCCTTGGCACCCGTGGGCATGTGCGGGTAGTTGACCCACATTATTTTTACACCCGATAAATCAGATGCTTCCAATGCTTCAAAATCAGGTTCCCAGTTATTGGTGTCCGATAAATTATAGAACACAGGCACACCGCCCACCAGCTTTGTTGCCGATGTATAGGTAGGGTAGCCCGGATTAGGGATAAGCACCTTGTCGCCCTCGTTTAAAAAGGCCATGCTAATGTGCATTATGCCCTCTTTGCTGCCCATTAACGGCAGTATCTCGTTTGCAGGGTTAAGGCTTACGCCGAAGTGGTTGCTGTAGAAACCGGCAATGGCTTCGCGCAGTTCCGGCAGGCCCTGATAGCTTTGGTATTCGTGTGCTTTGGCATCGGTAAAAGAGCTGCTGATAGCTTCTAATACCGTCTGAGACGGAGGCAGGTCGGGACTGCCAATACCCATATTGATTACCTTTTTGCCGTCGGCCACCATTTGCCTGACTTCCCTTAATTTTGCCGAAAAGTAATATTCCTTAACTTCTTCAAGCCGTTGCGCAGCTGCTATCATGCGTTTCCTTTTTTATATTCGCCCAATACTTTAAAATGGGTGGTCATTAGTTCTAATATCGATTTTGCCTTTTCATAATGCTTATACTTTTCAAACACCACATCTACAAAAAAAGAGTATTTAAATGGCGTTTCGGCAATAGGCATGCTTTGTATCTTGGTTAGGTTCAGCTTGCAGTTGTTCATAACGTTAAGCACTGTTGCTAAACTTCCGGGAGTATCTTCAAGCTCAAATTTGACCGATGCCTTATTGATTTCCTCTTTAGGCAGTGCCTTGTTTTGTGTTTTGAGGATAACAAAGCGCGTTTGGTTGTTTTTTATGTTGTGTATACCTGCTGCCAGTATGGTAAGGCCAAACATTTCGGCGGCAATGGGGCTGCCCACGGCGGCTATGCCCTTAAGGCTGTTGTTGTGTATGCGCTGTGCAGTCTCGGCGGTGTCTACACTTTCTACCAGTTTAATGTGTGGGTATTGCCTGAAGAACTCGCTGCATTGCAACAGCGCCATAGGGTGGGAGTGTACCTCTGTGATATCTTCAATAGCCTGACCGCCAAGTGCCATTAGGTTCATGTGGATATTAAGGTAATGCTCGCCAATAATGTGCAGGTTGTTGTGGTCTATTAAAGCATAGTTGGGGATGATAGACCCGGCAATAGAATTTTCTAAAGCCATCACTGCCAGTGCCGAGCGGTTTTCAGTAAGGCTCTGCACCAGAGCGGGGAACGACATGCATTCGTCTAACGGTGCGTCTGCCCCAAACCACATTCCTGCCACCTGATGATGAAAAGATCCTTTAATGCCCTGTATTGCAATTTTTGTTTCCATAAGGTCAAAAAAAAATCCCGATTTGCATCGGGATTATATCTATTGTTTTATTTCTTTTTTAGTTCTTATACAACAATACAACCCCTGTCCTCATTCCAGAAGAAATAAAAATAGGTGTTAAAAAATATTGCCGTGTTCATTGCGTAAATGTTATGTGGCTAATGTAGTAATTTTTTCTTTGCTTCCAAATTTATTTTTAACAATTTTAAGGCATAATAAATATTTTCATTATGCATGGTGTCCTCCTGAGGGTAGCCGCTCACGTCTTTTTCGGAGCTGCCGTATAAAATTTCGTGGATTCTACCGCGAAGATTCGCAAAGGGAGCGCAAAGATTCGCAAAGGCAAAAAATACTTATATAAATAATTTAGTTTATGCCTTTGGCATGAGACCACAAAGCGTTATGTAATTCTTATTGATGATTATTGGCTCTTACATTACTATAAGTCATCGCTTTGAGTTCTCGCACAAATGGTGCAAACTTCCTTTCTTCTTTGTGTATCTTTGCGCTCCCTTTGCGAATCTTTGCGGTATAGCCTACAAAAAAATATGTGGTTACACAGTAGCCAAAAGGGAGGAAGCAGCTATACTCAAATGTTTTATATAGCATATTATACCATTTATTAATATAGATTGCTCTTTTTCAAACAAAGGTTAAAAATGATTGTTTCTTACCACAAAGGGCACGAAGTTTTCACGAAGTGCACAAGGTATTACGCTTCGCTTTTTAAGTTCACAAAGCTATATCTGCCAACAGCACCAGTCACAATGCCTTGTGGACTTCGTAAGACAACTTGTTGTCCGTCGTGTACAAAATTATTCAAACTGCTTTGTGAGCTTTGTGAAAACTTCGTGGCCTTTGTGGTAGAATTGTAATTTATTTATGTAAATTACTGACGGACTAAATTATATTCATAATAGGTATTAAACATAAATTGTTGCCCAACTCTAGCCATCCGTTGGCTCCCCTATTCCTTTGTACAGGGGTTTGGTATGCGACTTTCTAAACCACTTCCCTGATTTTCTTTATCTGGTGGTTATGCCTCATAGTGTGGTAGGTAACAAAATAAACAATTTCCAGTTTTGTGCTGCCTTTCAGTGGGTGCGCATCCGGCAGTAGTGCAATGCCGGTAAGGTCGTTTTCCTGTACGGCTTCCACCATTTTCTCCTTAGTATCCGTTAGCGACTGTATCAGCCTTTCTTTATCAAATTCTTTATTTTCGGGCAGGATAAAATCGGGTGACTTCATCTTGGTGCTAAAGTCCAGGAATATTTTTTTAAACTCTTCAGCTCGGGCATCAGGTGCGCGGTCTGCAGCCGGGGTGGCTGCGGCGAGCAGGGTGTCTATACCATCCTGCGATTTAAACAGGTGCCTGCCCACCTGTGCTGCCGTCCAACTTCCTTCAAACGGAACGGTGTTAAGGTCTTTTTCATCAAAGCCCGAAAGCAATGTAATGGTTTCGCCAAGGGCGGTTTCCAGTTGATTTACTATTTGTTGTGGCATGGTGTTTTTAGTTTTGGTTTTTTTGTTTGCCGCCCTTTTTTTGTGCGGAACAAACTTTAGGGTGGCAAACAAAAACATGGTTATTCGGGTTTAGAGAATTCTTCGTTGTAGCTTACCATCCATTGTATGCCAAACTTATCGGTAAGTTGGCCGTAGTAGTCGCCCCAAAACATATCCTGCATGGGCATAATTTCTTTTCCGCCCTCGCTAAGGCCTTTATATACTCGGTCGGCTTCCTCGCGGCTTTCTACATTTACAGATAACGATATGCTTGTGCCAAAGGTTACCTGCGGCATACTCTCAGGCACATCGGTACCCATAATAACATTGTTGCCTATAGGCAGGGCAATGTGCATAATGTGGTTTTGTTCTACTTCGGGCATATTCTCGCAGCCGGGTGTGTCTTTAAAACGCATTATCATGGCAAACTCTCCGCCAAAAACAGCTTTATAAAGGTTAAAGGCTTCTTCGGTTTTGCCGTTAAAGTTCAAATACGGGTTGACTAATTTCATGACTTATTAGATTTGAGGTTGTAGATGTGAGAATTGAAATGAGAGATAATAGATGATAGACTTGAGATAATAGACCGATGAAGCAATTCGTAATTTGAAATTCGTAATTATTTCATCTTTTCGAGTTCTGCTTCCAGTCTATCCAGGTTTTCCTCATTTTTTTCAAGGCAAAAATCTTTCAGTTTTGCACAGGCTTCGGCGGTTTCAAATACCTGCTGGAATGTTATCTGTGTTTTTTCTGGTGTGATTTTTTTTAAAGTAATCACTGCCTGAAATTCCGGAGGAACAATATGATTGAAAACCACAACTTTCGGTTCTTCAATTTTTATAAAAACCGATTGGTTATGATAGTCGTTTCCATCGGGCCCATGCATCACAAAATCCCAAAGGCCTCCCTCTTTTAATTCATATTTATTGAAGGTGTTTGTAAAACCGTTTGGTCCCCACCATTTGCTAAGATGCCCGGCTAATGTAACAGCTTTATATACAGTGTTCCTGTTTGCGTTAACTTGTCGTTTGTTTTCTATTGTATGATCCGGATGTTTTGGAAGAATGACGTTTTTCATAATGCCTGTTATTTCTCAAGAACATTTTTAAGGTTGCTGAGGTTCTTTTCAATGTCAGGGGCTATCATGTCGTCTAAAAATGGGTTCATAATATTCATAGGGTAGGCACTCACGCCCTTAACTATATTTGTAACCTTTGTGCCACCAACAGTATCTTTAGTAATGGTGCTGCCATCCATAAAATCTTCAAACGGGCGAATAAAATGCATGGTTACATCTACACGTTCGTTAGGTACAATGGCTGTTATTTTTTGAGAGCCTTCGCCCACCTCTTCATTGCCATTCCATGTGTTTACAAAGCCAACAGTGCCGTCGGTGCCAATAAATTCCTGTTTCATGTTGGGGTCGGCCTGTACCCAAACACTATAGTCTTTCTGGTTTTTAAGTCTGGCAACATAATCAAATACCTCCGGTCTTGGTTTGTTTATTACAATGCTGCGTTCTATATAATAGTCTTTGCTGACAAACAGCGCGGCTATAAGCGGCAGGGCTATGAGTGCAAGGATAATAATTAAAATGATCTTTAAAACTTTCATGAGGTTTGTTTTTTGTTAATTATCGGTGTTTTTCTTTTTAAATATCAGCGCATCTACAGAATATTTACCGCTGCCTAATACAAATAAGGGCAATGACAGCACCATGAACAAAAATGCAGGTGTTTTGGCATCAAAAGGGTCATTGGCGTGGGCAATAAAGTAGGCTACTATCATGGTAATAAATGTTGGTATTACCGATAGGCGCGTAAAAAGCCCCAGCAGTATGAACAACCCACAAAAGAACTCGGCAAAAATTACAAGGTTAAAAGACAGTTTTGGGCCAATGCCTATAATGTCTCCAAACATGGGCAGTATAGTGTCGTAGTTTTGTATTTTGCCGTAGCCATAATATACAAACATGCCACCAAAAATAATGCGCAGCAGCAGGGCGGCAACATCAGTGTCTAACGATAAAGGACTTAATAATTTTTTCATAAAGGTGTTTGGTTTAAATTTTTATGAATTTAATAATTTTATACTGCTATGACAAATTTAATATGTTATGTTTGAGACGGTAGACCGCTAAAAAGTCAATATGAGGGGGCATTTAAGACAAAACATTTTTATATTTGTTTAACCAACAATCTCAATATTGTATATGTACGTAGGTATATTACTTTTAAAAGACCATCGCCTGCTTAGCGCGGCTGCACTTTTGGATGTTTTTGAAACCGCAAACCGTTTTTATGAAGAAGACGGCGACCCAAAACCTTTTGCTATAGACCTGTTGTACCAATCCGGGCATGATGCACCTGATTTTAATGGGCATACTCCAAAGGCAGCTAACGATACAGTTGATTATGAATTGATACTGATACCTTCTTTTAAACACGATGGCATTGCCGATGCTGTTAAAGATAACATGCCGTGGGTACCGTGGCTAAAAAAGCAACATGCCAAAGGTGCTGCCATAGCCAGTTTTTGTACAGGGGCTTTTTTGCTGGCTGCCAGCGGACTGTTAGACGGTAAGCCCGCAACCACACATATTGATGCCGAAAATAACTTTGCGAAACTTTTTCCTAATGTAGAGCTGCAACCTCATGCAGTGGTTACAGAGAAAGATAAGGTGTACACCAGCGGAGGGGCAACCAACACTTTTCATTTGCTCATGCTGCTGCTCGAAATTTATTGCAGTAAAAAAGTGGCAGTGCGTGCTGCTAAGCTTTTTAGCATAGATCTTGACCGTAACCGACAAACCTATTTTGGTACATTTACCCCCATTCACGACCATGGCGATGTGTTGGTAAAACAAACCCAGGAAAAAATACAAAAGCACTTTAGTAGCGTTAACACCATAGAAGAACTTATTACCGATGTTCCTGCCAGCCGCCGCAACTTGGTGCGCAGGTTTAAACTGGTAACAGGCATAACACCAATAGAGTATTTACAAAAAACCCGTATTGAAGCTGCCAAACAAATGCTGGAACAATCGCGGTGCAGTATACTTGAAGTAATGCTTGAAAGCGGATATAACGACCTCAAAACTTTTAGGGCACTATTTAAAAAAACGGTAGGCATGACGCCAAAAATGTATCGCGAAAAATTTAGCGGACAGATGGTATAAGGCATCTCTTTGCAATTTGCCAATATTTAGAATAGTTGCTGCATGTTTATTTTTCTATAAGTAAGATTGTTGGTATATTTGCCGTTCCAACGTCACGAACAAAATGAATACAACACATGCAGTAATTACAGCTATAGGCGGATATGTGCCCGATACTGTTTTAGATAATGCTGCTCTTGAAAAAATGGTAGACACCACGAACGAATGGATCGTGGCACGTACCGGAATTAAAGAAAGAAGAATTGCAAGCGACCCGCTCATGGCAACATCAGACATGACGGTTTTAGCCATTAAAGATTTAATAGAAAAATCAGGTATAGATCCTCTTGAGGTTGATTGCCTTGTTTTAGCAACCTCTACACCCGACAGGCTATTGGCACCTACAGCAGTAACTGTGTGCGAAAAAGCAGGCCTGCAAAACGCTTTTGCTTTTGATCTCAATGCGGCATGCAGCGGATTTTTATATGCACTCTCTACAGGTGCTGCACTGGTAGAAACAGGCCGCTATAAAAAAGTGCTTGTTGCCGGTACCGATAAAATGAGCAGTATAGTGAACTATGAAGATCGTAACACCTGCATACTTTTTGGTGATGGCAGTGGTGTAGTACTTTTAGAGCCTAACCACGAAGGTGTGGGAATACAGGATAATATTTTCCGTACAGATGGTAAGGGAGTACAGTTTCTGTCAGTTCCTGCCGGAGGGTCAGCATTAGGTTCTAACGAAGATACCGTTAACCAAAAACAACATTTTGTACAACAGGACGGACGCACGGTATTTAAAAATGCTATAAACGGCATGACAACTGCCTGTAAAGATGTTTTAGAGCGCAACAGCCTTACTGCCGATGATATAGATTGGGTAGTGCCGCACCAGGCAAACCTACGCATTATAGATGCCGTTGGTCAAAATCTTGGCGTAGATAAAGATAAGGTTAAAGTAAATATAGAGCGTTACGGCAATACAACCGCTGCAACCCTGCCACTGTGCCTGTGGGACTATCAGGCCGATTTTAAACCGGGCGACAAAATATTGTTTACAGCCTTTGGTGCCGGTTTTACATGGGGTGCCAGCTTAGCGGTATGGGGCAATTTAAGAACACGACAAAATTAAATAATGACATTAGAAGAAAAGATTGCCGCTGCCGAAACCCATATTTTTAAAGCCGTTTTCCCTAACACAACAAATCATTACGATACTCTTTTTGGTGGTGCGGCAATGCACCTGATGGATGAGGTTGCCTTTATAACCGCAACCCGTTTTAGCCGCCAGCGTGTGGTTACCGTAAGCAGCGACCGTATCGATTTTAAAAAGCCTATACCAGCCGGAACCTTTGCCGAACTTATTGGCAAGGTTGAACACATTGGCAACACCAGTATGAAAGTACAGGTTGAAATATTTGTAGAAGATATGTACAGCACAAAGCGTGAAAAAGCCATAACAGGCAGTTTTACCTTCGTTGCCATAGATGAAAATAAAGAACCTACGGCTATACTTAAGTAGTTTTAAGTTTAAAAAGTTTAGAAGCTGTTAGTTTAAAACTAACGGCTTTTTTTATTACCGATATAATGATTTTAAGATTGGTTGCCTATATTTTATCCCACATTAAACTCAAGTCCCAGCCCACGATACCCAACAATAGATATGGATGGGTCTTCGCTAAAATATTTGCGTAAGCGGCTTATAAAAACATCCATGCTGCGGCCTGAAAAGAAATCGTCGCTACCCCAAATTTCCTGTAAAATATCTTCGCGTTTTATCATGCGGTTACGGTTGGCATTGAGGTAGGCAATAAGGTTAGATTCCCTTTCGGTTAAGCGGTGCTGTATATTGGTGTGGTTGAGTGTATAGTTGGTGCTGTTAAATGTGTATCCGCCAATAGCAAGGTCATCATGTGTTGGTTGTGTGGCGGTGGTTGTAAATGCCCGTTGCGAGCGGCGCAGTATATTGTTTATACGCAAAATAAGTTCATCGGCCTCAAAAGGTTTCACAACATAATCGTCGGCACCTAGTTTAAGCCCCTTTATTTTATCTTCCTTTAAACCTTTTGCAGTCAGGAAAACCACCGGGGTATCTGAGTAGTTATTTATAACATTTTCGGCAAGGGTAAAGCCATCCATGTTGGGCATCATTACATCAAAAACACAAATATCTGGATTGATCGAACTAAAAACAGTAAGTGCTTCGGCACCGTCTTTAGCCCAGGTAACCTTAAAGCCGGAAAGCTCAAGATACTGTTTTAAAATACTGGCATAATCAAAATCGTCTTCGGCTAATAAAATGTGTTTCATGGCGTAGGTATCAATAGAGTAAAGGTGCTGCCGTGGCCTTCGTTACCACTAACCGATATGCTGCCTTTATAAGCTTCGGCAATTTCGCGCACATAATGCAGGCCTAAACCCAATCCTTTTGTAGTGTGTACATTACCTTTTTCGACACGGTAAAATTTGTCGAACACGGCAACTTTTTCTTTTTGCGGAATTCCAATGCCATTGTCTGTAACGGTAAGGGTAACGTGTTTACCAGTGTTTTTAAAAGCTATGGCAATATCTGTTCCTCCATATTTTATGGCGTTGTCCAGCAGGTTATGCAATACAGTGCACAAATGCAGGCGGTCTATGTAAACCGATGTGCCCTCGCTGGCAGTGCAGGTAAATGTAACCTGCGGGTGCGACAGCATAAAATCGTGAACCATTTCGTTAACGTCGTTGCAGGCTAATGCTTCGGCATGTTCAGTATTAATGTTGTGGTGGCTTAATGAGGCTTTAGTTACCTGGCTTACCATTTTTTGCATGCGCTGGTTTTGCCTGCTAATAATGGCAAGTGTGTTGCTAAGCTGCTCCGGTGTAAGTTTTGCCTCTTTGTGCTGAAGGGTTTTTACGGCAATATCCATGGCGGCAATTGGCGTTTGAAACTCGTGCGTAATATTATTTACAAAATCGGTCTTTATGTCGGCTATCTTTTTTTGGGTAATAAGATTTTTAATAGACCAGTAAAACAGTATAATTACCAATAGTATGAGTATTATAGAAAATACCAGCAGCCCCAGCATCTTGCCAAGTACCTGTTTTTGCCAGTTGGCTATGCTGTAGGTGCGCGATGATATAACTTCAAATTCTCGCTTATTGCCTAAACATCCGGCGTCTACGGTGCTGCCATCCCATTTAGATTGCGAAGCAGGAATCTCATGGGCTTCATCAGTCTTATTACCATACAGCAGCATTTTACCTTTAAATATTGTATCGGCTTTAAGCCCGCCGCCCCTGAATACTACTGCCTGCGTGACATAGTTGTTATAGCTTACATCATATTCTTCGAAAAAGCCATTTTTCTTTATAAACTCATTTGTTACAGTAGAAAGTGAATCTCTTATCTTTTCTATAAGGTCTACATATTGCGATTTTGTAACTGTACCTTCATTGTACTGAGCAACAAAATAAGTGGTTTTTTTCATCCATACAGCATTAAGGCTGTCCAGCTTACCCGTGGTTTCAAGAGCCAAAAGTTCCTGTCTTATCGTGTGGTCGGCCTCACGTGCATACAGTTTATAGGTGTTTTTAATAAAGTAAGCCTGTATGCATGCCAGTGCAGCCACAGTTAGAACACATCCGGTAATGAGTAGGGGTATTTTGTGTTTCATTGGTCACAAACATCTATAATATACAAAGCTACTGTTTTTGTGTGTTTTACAGAAGTAATTTTTTTGCGTTAACCGTGCGTTAACCTTGAGGGTAAAAACGTTGAGGTTTAAGGTATAAGGAACAAAAGGAGAGGTAAGGATGTTTCAGGAGGATAGAAATCTCATTAACCCTCCGTTAACCCAGCATTAACCCATATATTTAAAGCAATTGCAGAGATTTGCAGCACAATCAATCAACCTTATCAAAATATAATGGGTTCATCATCAATCATCACTACTATTTTATTATTGTTATGCATGGCAGGGTTTGCACAAGGCCCTGCCCTTACAGGCAAGGTGACCGACAAAACAGGGCAGCCCCTGGCTTTTGCCGATGTACTGCTGCTTACTGCGCAGGATTCTGTTGTGCAAAAATCTCATACTGAAGAAGATGGCGGTTTTGAGATTAAAGATATTGCTAACGGAGATTATAAACTTAAAGTAAGCACTCTTGGTTTTGCTGAACATGCCTCTCAGGTTACTGTTAACGGATATACTAAACTACCCGTTATTATGCTTGGTGAGGCGGCAAAACAGTTAAGCGATGTGGTTATAAACAGTAAAAGACCTATAGTAAAACGCAAAGCCGACAGGCTGGAATTTGATGTGGAGAATTCTATACTTTCAAGTGATAATGCCTGGGAAATATTACGAAAGACACCGGGTGTAACTATCGGAGTTAACGGGCTTTCTATAAGGGGTAGCGAAGGCATACTGGTTACTATTAACGATAAAAAAGTGTATCTTACAGGAACCGAGCTGCGCAACCTTTTAGAAAATACCAACGGAGATGACATAAAATCGATTGAGGTTATTACAACACCTCCGGCAAAATATGAGGCGCAGGGCAGTGCTGTGCTTAACATAAAAATGAAAAAGAACGGCAAGTTGGGCTATAAATCGTCGCTTTCGGGTGCATTTGAGCAAACCCGATACCCAAAAGGTGTATTATCCAGCAATCATTACTATAAAAACGAAAAGTTCTCTATTTATGGAGGCTATATGTATGGCTCAGGGCATTATTACGGAACCAGTAATGGTGAGGTGCGCTACCTTGATGATAATGGACAGCCCGAATCGGTGTGGAAAAACAGAGAAGTAACACACTACAGGTCTACATCGCAAAACAGCTATAATGTAGCTGCTGATTATCAGATAGACAGCCTTAATACGGTCAGTGCAGGTGTAAATGGTTTTTTTAGCCTTAAAAGCACAGCTAATGTAAATACCTCGACGTCTATTTATGATGCAGCGGGAGACTTAGAGTCGGGATTCGATACCCATAACCACCGTAAATATCCACAAAAGAACAATACTGTTACAGCCACTTTTGAGCATAAATTCAATAATAAAAATAAGGTTAGTTTCAGTTCAGATTATACCCGCCATCATTTTGACCAGGATCAAAGGGTGCACAGTGTTTTTGCGTTGCCGGCTGCCGACCCTTACCGATACAACACTATTAACAGTGATGATAGCCGCCGTATAAGCCTTTTTTCGTCTCAGGCAGATTACACCGGAGAGGCTAAAGGTTTTGCTATAGAGGCAGGACTGCGCTATGGTAATGTAAATGCAGATAATGATTTTTTGCTAAGAAATGAAGACACCCAACTACCACAACCCACGGCTACCGATAATTTATTTTTATATGATGAAGATGTTTTTGCCGGATATGCCGGGGCAGAAAAAGAGTTTGGCAAATGGAACCTTAAAGCCGGATTGCGTGGGGAATATACTAAACTGAAGGGTAACTCTGTTACTACAGCGCAGATTAACACTCAGGATTATTTTAAAATTTTCCCTACTCTCTATGCTATGTATAAGGCAAACGACAATAACCAAATAGGGGTGTCTTACGGCAAACGAATTATAAGGCCGCAGTATTCATCGTTAAACCCATTCAGGTTGTATGCAACACCTTACAGCTACAGCACGGGCGATCCACGCCTGCAACCCGCCATTAGCCATAATTTTAGCATTCTCTATACACTGAACAATAAGTATAATATTGATCTTTATTACAACTACCGCAAAGACCCTGCTATGGAAATAACCTATCAGGATTATGCCACCAATACCACCATTACACAGTTTACCAATATAGATAATAATGCCGATGCAGGTGTTAGCTTCAATACCAGCTTTGATATTTTTGAATGGTGGCAGCTGTCGGGTCAGGTAGAGGGCGGTTATCGCGAAAACACTTTTATGGGGCCGGACAGGCAACTGTTTACCAACAATAAATGGTATGGCAACGGCAATATGAACAATCGTTTTAACCTGAGTAAAAAGAAAGATTGGCTGGCTGAGGCAAGCTTTTTTTATCAGTCACCGGTAGTTAGCGGAGCCTATGAGATTAGCGGTATGTCGAGCCTGTCATGCAATATTAAAAAGATTTTTGCCGATGGAAAGGCAGAGGTAGCGTTGCTGTTCTCTGATATTTATAAAGGACAGAGGCAAACTATAACAACTAATTACAGCAATCAGTACAGTACAGCCGACCTTTGGAACGACAGTCAAACGTTCAGGATACAGTTCAGGTATCGCTTTGGAAACCAAAAGCTACAGGGTAAAGCCCAAAAAGAAGACAGCGAAGAAAAGTCGAGGTTGTAAATTTTTATAGTCACGAATTGCACAAATTAGCACTAATGTAATTGACCTGCCAGTTCGTTTGCGTGCAATTCGTGACTAAACTTTCTTAAAACAAATTATACCTTACCCCCAGGAACACACGTCTGCCTTGTAAAGATGCATAGTTGTAAGCTGTGTCAAATGTATAGCCGTTGGGGTTGCTCACCGGGTCATCGGCTGTTTTATTAAAAGGGTCAAACGGACGCATAAGCGCATATTTAGGTACAAAATCAAAAACATTTTTTACGCCGCCATAAAACTCCAGGCCATAGTCCAGTTTTTTGGTAAGCTGCAGGTTGGCAATACAAAACCATGGCGAATATTCCGGCCTATAATCATTAGGCAATATTGGCAGTCGCATTGGTCCATACCAGTTGCCTGTAACATCCAGACTAAAATTATTAGGGAAGGTATATGTGGCAATAAAATTACCCGACCATTTTGGTGCGTGGAGTTGCTGTACTTTGGTTTTACCTCCTATACCGTTGTCTTCTTTTTGGAAAACATCCATGTATGAAATGCCTGCCATAACCTTAAGCGGGATTGTAAAAACAAGATCGGTGTTAAGAGATACCCCCTGAGATATGGCATGCCCGTTTAGGTTGTCGTAAATTATTTTTGTTGGGTCGCTGTCAAAATCGCCTACAATTTTGTTGGTAAAATAAGAGTAGAAGCCTGTGGCGTCAAATGTAATATGTACAGCATCTGTGGGCACTTTCAGTACATAGTTAAGGTTGCTGTTGTAAGAACGCTCGGGGTTTAAGGCTTCGGTAATTACTACTTCGCGGGCACCGGTAAGTGCGGCATGGTCTTCTGTAAAAAGGTTTACCACCCTAAAGCCAGTGCCAAAGCTGGCGCGAAGAGTGTTGTTATTGTTAGGAGAAAATTTATAGGCCACCCTTGGCGAGTGTATGCCTCCATGATGTTCATCATAGTCAAACCTGTAACCGCCAAGAACGGTGTGTTTATCATTCAGTTTCCATTCGTCCTGAACAAAAAGTCCGGGTAAAGGGGTTTTCTGTGGTTTATTGTTTCCGTTAGCATCGGCAGTACCGGGTGTGTTGTCGTCATAATGAGTGTAGCGCATTGCAGCACCCAACAAAAAGTTGTGCCCTCCGGCAAAAGTTTTATCCCAATATGCCTGCAAAAAGCCCACCTGTTGTGTAGCCATATAAGGCGTGTCTCCGTAAAAAGAGTTCTGGTCGTGCCAGTTATAAGAAAATTGTGTAAAAATGCGCTCGGTGGTTGGTAGCTGATAAAGCCCTATAAGTTCTGCACGACGGGTATAAATACTTTCGCCATAAATGCTGTCGCTGCCGCGCCATTGTTTATTCCATTGCATTTCGCCGCCCCAGCGGTCTTCATAAACATATCTGGCGCCAAGACTGAAAAGGCGATTTTCTTTGCGGTCAAAATTCCATTTGTTAAAAACAGAAATACGGTCCTGCTGTGTTACATCTGTAAAATTATCATGGTTTTTATCTGCCTTTACATTATAGTTAAAGTAGTTAAGCCCTAATAACGAGGTTGCTTTGCCTGCTTTAAATTTAACAGCACCATCAAGGCTGTGCTCGCCCCAGCTGGTAACAAAATAGTCAGCACTAATTTGCGGTGCTTTATAAGGTGTTTTTGTAATTACATTAATAATGCCTCCCATAGCCTCTGACCCATATAATGATGACGCCGGGCCTTTAACCACCTCGATACGTTCTACCAAACTATTAGGTATGCCACTTAGGCCATATACTGTAGACAGTGAGCTTACTATAGGCATTCCATCTATCAATATCATAGTGTATGGCCCCTCCATTCCGTTGATGTGAATATCGCCTGTGTTGCATACGTTACAGTTAAGCTGCGGCTGCACGCCGTTTATCATGCCCACGGCTTCAAACAGGCTGGGTGTGGGGTTCTTTTTAAAAAGTTTCGGAGTTATGATCTCTACAGGTATGGGGCTGTCGGTTCGGCTAACCTCTTTCATGGTTCCGGTGATTACCACTTCTTCCAGTGCCTGGCTGTCTTCCTGTAAAGTGACGTTCAGCACTACAGGCGCGGTGCTGTTTATAGTCACTTTCTTTCGGATAGTTTTTAAGCCAACGGCACTAAAAATTATTTCGTAAGTACCAAAAGATACCTCTTTAATCTCATAATTTCCGTCGGTGTCGGCAGCAATAGCTCTCCCTGTTGGATTTAAAATTACTGTGGCAGCGGGTATGGTTTGTTTCCCATCGGTTACAGTTCCTTTAATTGTTCCTGTTTGTGCAAATACTGTAAAGCTGGTTAGCAGGCATATAATGTAAAATATCTTCATGGGTAATTTTATAATTAGCTTTACAAAAGTAAATATTTAGTTTAGACTAAAAATTATTTTTAATAAAATTTACAAATAAAATTAGCTGATGTAAAATTTGAAGATGTAAAGTTGACTCGAGTCATAATGAATACTTTTTTGGAGACCCTATTAGATAAAACAAGAGAGCCTGAATTCTAAATGAATTCAGGCTCTCTTGTTTAGGTGTATTGATGTTTAAAACCTGTAGATGGCACCGATGCTAATGTCGCTAAGGTTAAGGCCGAAGTTAAACTGGTCAGTATTTTCTACACCATCAGCGTCTGGATTATCGGTTCTGTAGCTAAGAATCCCAAATTTAGCTTCCAATGCAAAGTTTTGCGATATAAAATAACTTACACCGGGTGCAAGACCAATACGCATGGCGTTACTGTTGTCTTCGGTAACGGCTTCGATTTTAGAGTGAATATAATCTACACCAAGTTCTCCAAATACAGAGAAACTGTTAGCAGGAGTTACATAATACCTTCCAAAGGCTCCTACCGATAGTTCACTTGTTTTAACATCGGGAGTGCCTGGTGCTTCTTCTTTGCCTGATGTGTAGCCTAATGCAACACCAAGTGCTATATTAGGAGTTAAAAAATAGCCTGCTTTGGGGGAGATATTAAATGAGTTGGTTTTATTGTCTCCGGTAGATTCAGAACCTATTCCTATTGAACCTGTAATAAATATATCACCCTGGTTAAAACCGCCGCCTGTTGTTGGTGTTTCCTGTGCCTGAACAAGGCCGAAAGCTAATAAAGCCAGTGAACAAATTAATTTTTTCATTTTGAGTTGATTTGATTTGTCTCAAAATTACTCTTTGACTTGTTTAAGCTTTGTTAAGTATTGCCTAAAGTTTTATTAAACAAATTCTGACGGGGTATTATAAATAAGCCCCGCTGGGAAACGGGGCTTATGCTTTCAAAAAGAAAAAAAATACACTAATTATGTTGACATCCACAACTTTCAATTAGCCAATACTTGCGGCTTATGGCTAATTGGCAACACAATGTTAAATTTGAAATAAATTTATGTAAAAAAATACGCTAAGTCAATCTATTTTTTAATTTAATTTAATTATGTTGTTAATTTTATGAATTTGAGTGTATTTGTTAACTCTTTATGCGTAATTTTTAAAGATGATGGGCTAACATATCTTCATATTGTAAAATTCATTAGTAGTAAAACTTATTAAAAACTAATTTTAAGTAAGAAAATACTGCAATAATATATTTTAGTATGTATGAATTTGCTTTTAATTTACTTATTTAGAGTGTTATCCCTTTACTATTTCTTTAAGGTTTGCTATTGTTGCAACAGGATCGGGTGCGCCAAAAACATAGCTTCCGGCAACCAAAACATCGGCGCCGGCCTCTATAAGCTGTTTGGCATTTTTGTTGGTCACTCCACCATCTATCTCAATAAGCGTTGATGCTCCCTTTCGGGTAATGCTCTCCTTAAGATTTTTAATTTTAGTGTAGGTGTTCTCAATAAAACTTTGTCCGCCAAAGCCCGGATTAACGCTCATAATGCAAACAAGATCAATATCATTAATAATATCTTCCAAAAGGTTAACATTGGTGTGCGGGTTTAGGGCAACTCCGGCCTTCATGCCTTCGGCTTTTATAGCCTGTAGTGTGCGGTGCAGGTGGGTGCAGGCTTCATAATGCACAATAAGGTTATTGGCGCCAAGCTTTGCAAAGGTTTTGATATACTGATCTGGGTTCACTATCATTAAATGTACATCGATGGTCTTTTTAGCATGACGGCTTATGGCTTCCAGCACAGGCATGCCAAAAGAAATGTTGGGTACAAAAACACCATCCATAATATCAACATGAAACCAGTCGGCTTCGCTGCTGTTTATCATTTCGATGTCGCGCTGCAAATTGGCAAAATCTGCCGATAGTACAGAGGGTGCAATAAAAGTATTTTTCATCAGGTAGTTATGTTATTGGTGCAAAGATAAAATTTTTACTGCGGGGCATTAAACCTTTTGGTTTAAAAAGTGTCTCAAACATTGTAGTGGTGTATTAAATTCATCATTTTTAAATATTAAAAGCCTAAAAAAACGAACTGTTTATTTTAGATTTGCTAAACTATATACAATAAAATCACCTTATGAAAATTAAATATGTTGTTTATGCTGTGTTGCTGCTTGGCCTTGGCGGACTTGTTTATTACAGGATAGCAGAAAACAAAAAGCAAAATGCAGAGAACTCCGGCAAAGGAGGTGGCGGCAATAAACCGCCTATGGCTGTTAGCGGCGTTGTGGTAAAACCGGGAGAGTTTAATAATACCCTTTCGTTAACAGGAACCATAGAGGCTAATGAGCAGGTGCAGATTACGACCGAGGTATCGGGCATTGCGCAGAATATTTATTTTAAGGAAGGCTCTACAGTTCAAAAAGGCCAGGTGCTTGTAAAGATAAACGATATAGAATTGCGTGCCCAGGCAGGCCAGACCAAAACAAGGCAAAATCTGGCATCTGAGAATGAGCGCAGGGCAAAACTGCTTTTAGAAAAAGAAGCCATAAGCCAGGAAGAATATGATATTGCCAGCGCCGATTTTAAAACTGCACAGGCACAAACCGCACTGCTAAATGCCCAAATTGCAAAAACCTCAATTCGCGCGCCGTTTACAGGTACTATAGGTTTGCGCAACATATCTCCGGGCACTTATGTAACCCCGCAAACACTTATAACAACATTGGTAAACAGCAGCGAGGTAAAGATAACTTTTTCGATTCCCGAAAAATATGCTTCACAAATGAAGGTAAACTCTAAAATACAGTTTACAGTAGCAGGAGACAGCCAAAAGCATGAAGCTACCATATATGCCTTAGAGCCTGCTGTCGAAGCTGCAACTAGAACATTGCGCATGCGTGCCCTTGCACCTAATCCTAATGGCAAACTTATACCGGGCACTTTTGCCAACATTACCCTAACGCTCGATAAAACTCAAAATGCCTACACCGTGCCAACAGAGGCTATTGTACCTGTACAGGACGGCAAAAAGCTGTTTATTGCCAAAGACGGAAAAGCGCAGGAGGTTATGGTAGAGACCGGAACCCGAACAAGTAAAGACATTGTGGTGCTTAGTGGTTTAAAACCGGGAGACACGGTGCTTACCACAGGTGTACTTACGCTAAAAAATGATGCCCCGGTTAAGGTATCGGTAACTCCTAATAAATAATTTATGAGTTTATCTACCTTAAGCATAAAACGTCCTGTTCTTACTATTGTAATGAATGTAGCCATAATCCTGTTCGGGTTTATTGGCTATACTTTTTTGGGCGTGCGAGAGTTTCCGTCTATTGACCCTGCACAAATATCGGTGCGGACCAGTTATGCGGGTGCTAATTCAGATATTATTGAATCGCAAATTACAGAGCCGTTAGAAAAAGCGATTAACTCTATAGATGGTATAAGGAACATAACATCGTCCAGCAACCAGGGATCGAGTAACATTACTATTGAGTTTGAACTCGAAAAAGACCTTGAAGAAGCTGCTAACGATGTGCGCGATAAAGTATCGCAGGCACTCCGCAGCCTTCCGCAGGATATAGATGCACCTCCTGTGGTGAGTAAGGCCGATGCCGATTCTGAGCCTATTATTACCATGACCGTGCAAAGCGGTCAACGCGACCCTTTGGAACTTAGCGATTATGCCGAGAATGTTATTGCTGAAAGACTGCAAACTATTCCCGGTGTGAGTAGCGTACAAATATGGGGGCAAAAAAAATATGCCATGCGTCTGTGGGTAGACCCCGTAAAACTGGCGGCCTATGGTGTTACTGTTGCCGATGTGCGCAATGCCCTGAGCACACAAAATGTAGAGTTGCCTACCGGTAAACTTACAGGAGCCAATACTGAACTTACAGTAAAGACATTGGGCAACCTTGCCACACCCGAAGAATTTAATAACATTATTGTTAAGGCTGATGCCGATAAAATTGTGCGCCTTAGTGATGTAGGTCGTGCCGAATTAGGCCCGGAAAATCTTGAAACCAAGATGACCAACAATGGGCAGCAGCTGGTGGGGCTTGCCATCATTCCGCAGCCCGGAACCAATTATATTGAAATTGCCGATGCTTTTTATAAACAATACGAACAGCTTAAAAACGAACTGCCCGAAGACCTTAAGCTAAATATTGCCATAGACAATACTGTATTCATTAAAAAATCGGTGCTGGAAGTTGTAGAAACTTTGGGTATATCGGTTATATTGGTAACGCTTATTATTTATCTTTTCTTTAGAGACTGGGCTATTGCATTAAGGCCATTGCTGGATATACCGGTATCGCTTATTGCTACGTTTTTTATAATGTACATTGCAGGTTTTTCTATCAATGTACTTACGCTTTTGGCTATTGTACTGGCAACAGGCCTTGTGGTAGACGACGGTATTGTGGTAACCGAAAATATCTTTAAAAAAGTAGAAGAGGGAATGAGTCCTATTGAGGCTGCATTAAAGGGAAGTAACGAAATCTTTTTTGCGGTTATCTCCATCTCAGTTACACTTGCTGCAGTATTCCTTCCGGTAATATTCTTAGAAGGTTTTGTGGGCAGGCTGTTTAGGGAATTTGGGGTCGTAATAGCCTCGGCAGTGCTTATTTCGGCATTTGTGTCGCTTACTCTTACCCCAATGCTTAACGCCTATCTTATAAAAGGCGGCGTACATAAAAAATCAAAATTCTACGATTTTACAGAGCCCTATTTCTTAAAGATGAACAGTGGTTATGCCGAAATGCTAACCTCGTTCATGAGACGCAAATGGGTTAGTATTCCTATACTTATAGTTTGTCTTGGACTGATAGGACTATTCTTCAGCATTCTTAAAAAAGAAACGGCTCCTTATGATGACCGCAGTTTTGTTGGACTTAACATTACAGCACCCGAAGGTGCATCTTACGATTATATGGACCGTTTTATGCAGGAAATGGAGCAGCTTATAAACGACTCCATCCCTGAAAAGAAAGTGAATCTTGTTATTACTTCACCTGGTTTTGGCTCCGCGTCTGTAAATAGCGGGCGTATCAGGCTTGCACTTAAGGAACCGGAAGAGCGCACCCGCAAACAAAAGGAAATTGCTGATGATCTTAGTAAATGGACCAAGCGCTATCCGGAAGCAAGGGTGTCAGTGTCAGAGCAGCCTACTATTGCCGTTAACCGTCGTGGTGGTTTCCCTATACAATATATTATTCAGGCACCCAACTTTGAGAAGCTGCGCGAAAAAGTGCCGGAGTTTATGGATGAGGTAAGTAAAGATCCTACCTTTTCGATGACTGATGTGAACCTGAAATTCAATAAGCCTGAGATCAACGTAACTATAGACCGCGAAAAAGCGCAAAGTCTTGGCGTGTCGATGTTAGATGTGGCGCAAACACTGCAACTATCATTAAGTGGCCAGCGTTTTGGTTATTTTATGATGAACGGCAAACAGTATCAGGTAATAGGGCAATTTGATAAACCCGACCGCGAAAAACCGCTGGATCTTACCTCTATTTACGTTAAAAGTAACACAGGGCAGCTCATACAGTTAGACAACCTTGTAACGGTAGAAGAGCAAAGCAGCCCGCCGCAGTTGTACCACAACAACAGGTTTATGTCGGCCACTGTGTCGGCTGGTCTTGCGCCGGGAATGAGTATAAGCGACGGTATCGAAGCTATGGAGCGTGCCAAAGCCAAAGTACTCGATGATACTTTTACTACCGACCTGAGCGGAGAATCGCGTGACTTTGTGGAGAGTAGCTCTAACACTATGTTTGCGTTTGGACTTGCATTGTTGCTTATCTATTTAATTCTTGCAGGACAGTTTGAAAGCTTTATAGATCCGTTTATTATTATATTAACGGTGCCAATGGCGGTTGCCGGGGCATTGCTGTCACTATGGCTTTTTGGGCAGACATGGAACATCTTTAGTCAGATAGGCACTATTATGCTTATTGGTCTCGTAACCAAGAACGGTATTTTGATAGTAGAGTTTGCCAACCAGCTTCGGGAAGAGGGCAAGCCCAAATATGATGCTATTATGGAAGCTGCTGAGTCCCGTCTTCGCCCTATATTAATGACCAGTCTTGCCATTGCGTTAGGTGCATTGCCTATTGCCATGTCTTTAGGGGCAGCCTCTACCAGCCGTATAGGCATGGGGGTTGTGATTGTGGGAGGAACGGTTTTCTCACTGGTGCTAACGCTTTTTGTTATACCTGCTATTTACTACATGTGGTCGCGCGCTAAAAAGCACCGCCCTGAGTTTGATGCCATCAAAGACCTGTAATATTTTTACCTGTTATGAAGTTTTACCTCTATATATTTCTTGCACTTTTTACGGCAAACTGTTTTGCACAGGATTTTCTTTCGGTAGAAGATGCTGTTGCAGCCACGTTAAAAAATAATTATGATATTAAGCTTGCGGCCAACGATCTTAAAATAGACGAGCAAAACGTAAGCCTTGCCAACGCAGGATTACTGCCAACGCTTTCTGGTACGTTTAATCAAAATAATAATATCCAGAACTCGCGCCAGATAAGAACAGATGGTACAGTCCAAAACCTTGACAATGCCCGTAACAACAGCATGAACTATGGGGTTAGCCTTGGGTGGACCATTTTTGATGGTTTCAGGATGTTTGCCCGTTATGACCAGCTTGAAGAGCTTGAAAAACTGGGGCAGACAGAACTTAAATTTACCATTCTTGACCGTGTTAATGATGTGATGCTTACCTACTTTAATGTGGTACAACAACAGCAAATGCTAAAAGCTCTTGATACGGCTATTGTAATTTCTAACCAAAGGGTTGAAACAGCAAAAAACCGTTTTACTATTGGTAAGGCAGCCAAGTTGGAAGTGCTTAATGCACAGGTTGACCTTAATACCGATCAGACTAACTTTTTACGCCAAAAAGAGCTTTATGAGAATACAAAGACGTATTTGAATGAGTTGATGGCACGCGACCTTGCCAGTAAATTTGTGGTAGCAGACAGTGTTACTGCCGATAATAAGCTTAAACTTGTAGACCTGATGAACCTTGCCGGGCAACAAAACCCGCAAATACAAATGGCAATGATCAATAAACGTGTGGCAGAGCTTAATTTAAAACAGGTAAAAGCAGCGCGATATCCGCAGGTAGGGGTTACCACCGGCTATGTATTTACCGAAAGCGAATCGAGCCTTGGGTTTGCAAGAGAGAATTCCTCGCGTGGTCTTAACTATGGTATATCAGCTTCGATAAATATTTTCAACGGTTTTTTACAGAACCGTAATGAAAAAGTAGCCAAAATACAGATCGAGAATACCGATGTGCTTATTAAACAGCAAACACAAACGATCAATTCGCAGCTCATGTCTGCCTATCAAACCTATCTTACCAATTTAGAGCTGGTAGAGCTTGAGGCAAAAAATGTTGCCATTGCCAAGCAAAACCTCGATATTACTATGGAGAAATATCGTATAGGTACCATTACTACGCTTGAGGTACGCACGGCACAGCTTAACTATGTAAACGCCCTTTCGCGCAACAGCACGGCACAATATAATGCTAAAGTAAGTGAAGTGTCATTAAAAACACTCGCTGGTAACCTATCGTTTTAATATTTCTGCAGCCACGAATTACACGAATTTGTACCAATCTTTATGAGTGCAAATTCGTGTAATTCGTGGCTGTCTTTTTTGTTGGGTCAAAAATTCTTATTAAATTTTTAACAATTGCCTGCAATTTTTGTAAGCTACTATCGTTATAACAGAGAGTTAGTTATTTAAGAGAAGTATGCCTGTATAAAAAACAAAAAACTCCGGTAATCAGCCGGAGTTCAATCATCAATCAAAAAACGAACAGTTATTGAAACTGTTTGTGCTTTTATATTTTTGTAAAAGTATAGCGCATATTAAACCGCCAAAATACAAATATTATTTAAAATATGAAATTTTGGCGGCTCTTTTTCACTATATTTTAATTATCCTAAGTAGGTTTTAAGGATTTTGCTTCTCGAAGTATGTTTTAACCTCCTGATAGCCTTTTCTTTAATTTGGCGTACACGCTCGCGTGTAAGGTCAAAAGTTTCTCCTATCTCCTCAAGGGTCATTGGGTGTTGGTCGCCAAGGCCAAAGTAAAGCCTTACAACATCAGCCTCACGTGGCGTAAGGGTTTCAAGAGCTCTTTCAATCTCTGTGCGAAGTGACTCATGTATAAGTTCCCTGTCCGGGTTTGGAGACTCACCAGAACGTAATACGTCATAAAGGTTAGAATCTTCACCCTCTACAAGCGGCGCATCCATAGATAGGTGGCGGCCGGAGTTTTTCATGCTCTCTTTAACATCGTTAACGGTCATGTCCAGCTCTTTTGCAATTTCTTCGGCACTTGGAGCGCGTTCGTTGCTTTGCTCAAGCAGGGCATACATTTTATTAATTTTGTTAATAGAACCAATTTTGTTAAGCGGTAAACGCACTATACGTGATTGCTCTGCAAGAGCCTGTAGTATAGACTGACGAATCCACCATACGGCATAGGATATAAATTTAAAACCACGGGTTTCGTCGAAACGCTGAGCGGCTTTTATAAGTCCTAAGTTACCTTCGTTAATAAGGTCAGGAAGCGTTAATCCCTGATTTTGATACTGTTTTGCTACCGATACCACAAAACGCAGGTTGGCTTTTGTAAGTTTTTCAAGAGCTCTTTGGTCTCCGGCCTTAATGCGTTGTGCTAACTCTACCTCCTCATCTGCTGTGATCAAATCCACTTTACCAATCTCCTGAAGGTATTTGTCTAATGAAGCAGTTTCCCTGTTGGTTACCTGCTTGGTAATTTTTAATTGTCTCATGTAAAAATTCCTGAGTTATTTTAAGTATTCAGTAGTTATACGTAGCGAGTTGCAAAAAAGTTACAAAGCAAGGCCTCAAATTTAAAATTTAACAAAAACATTATCACGAATTAATGCTTTGTTGTTTGGTAATAAGGCGTTTAAGTTTTTATTTTTTATCTGAAAATAAATTAAAATCATATTGTAGCCCAGCCTGTAGCCCAAAAGAATATGGTGTGCTGTTGCTAAAAGTATTTAGGTAGTATTTAAAAACGGGTTCTGCATTTAGGTTTAGCTCAGGTATTACTTTGTATGAGAAATGAAAGCCAACTGTACCACTAAAACCTACATTTTTTACATTTTTAGTTTCCCCAAGCCACATTGTGCCCCGGTTGTTTTGTGCATATACAATATTTTTGGTTGTTAGCACCGTGCTGATTCCGCCTAATATACCTACGCTAAGCTTAGTATTACAAACGTTATATGTCATTTCAACAGGTATTTCTATAAATTCTATTTTTTGTATTATGTCGACCATTGCCTCATTTGCCTGTGTACCTAAATGTTTTACTATGGCAGCATTAGATCCATTTCGGGTATAGTTAATACCGGTGTAATTTGAGGGAGGCATTAGATGCACATATCCGTTATCAGTTGTAACCGTACCAGGATTACCGGGAACAACGCTGTATGTACTTTTTAGCAAAGCATTTTTAGTAGTGTGTTGCAGCCCCGCCATTGCTATACCAGTACGCAGGCTCCATTTTCGATTAAAGTTATAACCAATAAATACTCCGTAGTTAAAGCTAACTTTTGTGGTTGTTTTATTTGCAGATAGTTTTGCGTCAGGCAACAAGGCATCATTAAGCATGTACTGTGTTGGAGAAACATGTGCAAAAACATAAAATTGTTTAAAATTGGCTATAGTGCTACTGTCACTCTTTGTTGTATTTTCTTCAACAACATCTTTGCAAATGGCTATAGAATCTTTTGCTTCAGCAACACTAAGGCTGTCTTTAAGTTGCGATATAGTATCTATAAATTCAGTATCCATTTCGGGTATTAAATTATTAGCAATATTGTTATCAGATGCATTATCTTCAATGCTATTTAAACTTTCAAATCTTTCTTTTGTGTCGTCGTCGGGTTCGTATTTTGAGTCTTTTACAGGCAGTCTTTTTTTCGTTTTTTTATTTCCTGAAATGTCTGTGTTTTTGGTGAGATAATTGTTGTTTTGTGATTCTTTCTGTCCAGTTTCACTTAAATTATAGGAGGCTAAAATGTTATTGCTCCTGGTTTTCTTAGGGGTATTCCCTCTTTTGTCTCTTGAAACTATTATTTTATCTCCGGAAGTTCTGTTAGTGGCCTGTGTTGTACTATTTGCATTATCGTCCTTACCATTGGTTTCGGATAATATATTGGTTTCTTTTTGTTTAGTAGGATCGGTAACTTCTACAGTTGTGTAGGTCTCTTTATCCTCCCAAATTTGAGTGTTCGGCTCATTGTTTTCGTTATCTGATACATGCTTTGAAGTATTGGCTTTATTCGAAATATCTTTTATAGTAACACTTTTATTGTTTTTGTCAGGATGTATATTGCTCTGAGTGTTGCCAGTATTATTCTCTCCCGGTTCCGTTATATTGTTGGTATTGTAATCTTTAAGAAGGTATCCTGTAATTATTGCAAAAAGTAATGAAAGAGTTATTAGAGCTATTTTCAAGATAGAAGAGGCCTCTGTCCAAAACAAGGGCAAAAATCTGCGTTTTTTTTCAGGCAGGTTAGTGTGAATAGCATCCCATAGTGAAATGTCCGGCTGCTTTTGCAGGTTGTCCAGCTTTTCGCGAAATGCTTTCCCTATGTCTTTTTTATTTTCCATTGCTTATAATATAATTAGGGTGGGAATGCCTGTTTGTAATTTTTTCTTTCAATATAGCCTTGGCACGGTGCAGGTTAGATTTTGAGGTGCTTTCGGATATTGATAGCATTGCCGCAATTTCTTTATGGGAATAGTCGTCAAATTCGTAGAGACTAAATACAAGCCGATACTGATCCGGCAATTGTTGCACAAGTGCCAGTATGTAATCTGCCGGAAGGTTCATCTCTTCATCAGTAACTGTAACATCATCCGGTATATCTTCTTTTACAGGTACAAGTTGGAGCGTTTTTTTATAACTGTTTACGGCTTTGTTTATAGTAATGCGCTTTAGCCATCCCTCAAAAGAGCCTTTCCCTTTATAATTGCCAATGTTTGTAAATATCTCGATAAAAGCATTGTGCAGATTATCTTCGGCTTCTGCCTCGTTCCTGCAATATTTTAGACTCAGCATAAAAAGCCTGTCTTTATACAAGAGGTACAACTCCCGTTGTGCGTGGGAGTTGTACTTTATACAGCCTTTTATGATTTTTTCCTGATCCAAAAGAAAGTCTTTATATGTAAGATGCTAAAAACTATTCGTTGTAATAATAATAAGTTTCCGTAGTGCCGTTATTTATTAAATCATAATACATATTGTGGGTTATGTAGTTAAGACTGTTAAATTCAGACTCGTTGTTGTAGATTCCTAAAACGCTTTTTAAATAGAAATTAGAGTTTTGTGCTACAGAGTCTATCAGTTTACCTACAACTGTAATATTATTTATCTGTGTTGTGGTCTTTAAGCGGTTTTCAGGAACAGCAACATTGTAATATTCCATGTTTATTATGGTATTGCTATCAAGTATTGATTGCAGGTAAGTAACAGGTTTATCGCCCTCAAATACCAAGGATTGATTTTCGTTAGTAGCGTTAAGTTGCGTAAAAAGCCCATCCTGGTTTGCAATATAAGTTCCTATATTTTCGCTGGTACCGTTATCTTCGTTGTGATATGTAACTGAAGCATTACCATTAGCAGCATAGGTTATGGTTTTTCTGTAGTTCGATACAGATGATACTGCAGATAACTCTGTAATACGGCCGCTGTTGTCGTAAGTAAAATGATAAGTTTCTATTGCTTCATTGCTAGTGTTGTAGACAATTTGTGAAGCAGAAGTGGCTGTTAATGAACGTACAGTAGTAGATATTAAACTGTGTGAGTTAAATGTACTGTCGGCAACAATAAAGCCATCCTCAAAATACTGTACCGTTTTGCCTGTCGGTATTGTCGCTGTACTATTTTCGTAGAAATCTTTAGACGGATAATACGTTTCTACCCTTTGTAACGTAAGCTGGTTTTGCTGTGACGGATTAACATTCTCTGTAATGTTTTCACTCGTGCATGATACCAGTGTGGCAACAGCAATTAGTACTAAGTAAATGTTCGTTTTCATGATGAGCAATTTAAAGTTATACCCTATAGTCTGCATAAAAACAAAAAGGTTGCGCAGATTACAAAAATATTTTTAAAAATTGCAAATCATTTTCAATTTGCAGTACTCAATATCTTCCTATCTATATAAAAAGTGCCAAAAGGTATCATACAGGCTACTAAAACTTTCCAGGTAGTTTGTTTAAACTTCCAGCCTTCAGCAACGGCTACGCTTAGTGTGTTGAATATAAAAAGAAGAAACAATGCGCCATGTATTGGTCCCAGTGTTTTTACCATTAGGGCATCGTTGTTTAGATATTTCAATGGCATTGCAATAAATACAAGTGCAATAAGTGATAGGCCTTCTAAAAATCCTATTATCCTAAGGCGGCCAATATTGTTTTTTAATAAGTGTATCATAATTAGTATCGAATTAAAGGTCGGTGAGATAGGGGAGAAAACGGCCATGGTATGGCTATAAATAGTACTACTGCGGCAATGCTAAAATAAACAGCCATTGTTTTAAACTTACCGGAATCAACAGGTTCGCGTTTAGCTTTTGCCGATCCAATTGTAATTAACACTACAGAAACAAGCATTAAAGCAATGTGTGTAAAGCCAAAGAAAGTCGGTTCACCTGTCATGTCACCAATGCCATTATTGTAGTATTTTACCATAGGGCTTTGAGTATATAGTATCATTCCGATAAGTAATTGAGTATGAGCAATGGTTGCTGCCCAATGCCGAAGCAAGTTATTACTTTTTGTAAACGGCAGTTGTTTATTGTAGCCTTTCCAGCCAGTATATATGCTCAAGGATAAACTTGCCACCACCAGCCAACGCAGGGCAGAGTGGATGACTAATAGTGTCTGATACATGATGTGCTTTAATTGATGATGTGCAAAGGTAAATTAAAAACATACTAATCGGTATGTTTTTGGATAAAAAATATCACAATGTCTTGAGGTAATTTTTAAATTCCTGTAAAAAAGGAATGTAGCAATCTTTTCCGTAGATTTTTCCAAGGTTACGAATTCCTCCATAACCACTCATAATATAAACGGCAGTGTTATGGCTATTGGTCTCGGGTTTAATTTTTCCAGATATTTTTCCGTTTTCAAGACAGGTAACAATAGCATCTTTCCATTTATTGCTTAGGTTTAAAAGAGCTTTTGCAAAATCGCTGTCCTGCCCAGCCATTTCCTCAACCAGGTTTATCGCGGGGCAGCCATACTTTACTACAAAAAACGTGTTTTCAAGTAGCAGTCCGTGCATCATGCTGTAAATTTCTGTAACAGGATCCTGTGCTTTAGAAAGGGGTTCAGTCAGGGCATCTATCATTCCTGGATACATAACCTCATTTATCATGGCAAGCCCCATCTCGTCTTTATTTTTAAAATGATAAAAAAAAGCTCCTTTGGTTACTTGTGTTGTGGCAATAATTTCGTCTACACTGGTAGTGCGATACCCTTTTTGGTACACAAGCGTAAAGGCTTTTTGGAGTATATTAAGTCTGGTAGCAGCAGCTTTAGATGACATTGACGAATGTTTACAGCAAAGATAAAGCTTATATACTATTTCAGCATGCCAATTTCTTCTTTCAGTCGATCGATTTTAGATGGTGGTGAAGCGTGTTTTTTGGGTAACTTACCGTCTGCGCCTACAAGCATGTACCACGGAATGGATATAGACCCGTTGTTGTCAAAAATTTTTCTAAGGTCGGCATTGAGTTGTTCACCGGCTCTTATGTGTTGACCTTCGAGGCCATAATAGTTTATCATTTTTTTCCACTCTTCTTCTTTATTGTTGTTGTCTATAGAAATGTAAACTATGGTAACACCATTTTCTTTTAATAGCTTATAGAGGGCATCTTTGTGTGCAAACTCCTGCCTGCATGGGCCGCACCAGGTTGCCCATACATCAAAATACAGTTTTTTGCCGTTGAATTTTTTAATGAGCCCGTCTAACGAGTTAATTGCAGAATAATTATCTACAAACGCTGTACTTTCGGTAAGATTTGTGCTGGTAGAGTGGAGCTTTATAATGGGGTCCATACCTGGCTCCAACAGTTTTATATAAGTGCTGTTTGGGTAAGTTTGCTTAAATAAATTAAAAGCAGTTACCATGCTCTCATCTTTAAAGCCTTCAACAATATTGTTGTTCAGGTCGCTGGCCATGTAAAACTCCATATACTGTGGTGGGATGTTCTTTTTCACAATCTCTGTTACATCAATCTCCTGAGCCCTTTTATAGTCAAAGTTGCCGGCTTCAAGCCATTTATAATTTACATAGCCATCTAAAAATAAGTATCCCCAAGGCGTTTTGTTAATGCCAATGCCGTCAGCAGGAAGACCGGTATAAAAGTCGCACCATTGCTTCATTACGTTTGCTATGTCAGGATTAGGTTCACGCAGTGTCATGCCACTTTTTACAAAAGACCCATAGCCTGCCGCACAGGCAAGAAAGTATCGTCTCTCCTGTTTTAAATAGTTATAAACGTCTTTTGGTATTGCGCTGGATTTTAATAGTTCATCCAGTTTAGCATTGTCTGAATCTGCATTTTTTTTGAGTTCCTGCTTTATTTCTGCTGCGGTCTTTTTCCAAAACTGTTGGCTGTAATCGTGTACCAAAACCATTTTGTAGTTGCCATACATTTTGTTATACAGTTTTTGGTATTCGCTGCTTTTGCCCTGCACGGCAAAAGGATTTTCTTTATTGTCGCGATTTATAATAATGCTGTAGCTTTCTCCGGGCGTTGCAATTACGGATCCGGCTGGTTTAAGATCATAATACAGGTCAATGACAGTTATATCGGTAAGATCACATTTTATTACAAAATTGCCCTGAACGTCGGGCTTAACAGAATAATGCATATCAAACCCCATACTACCGTTTACAGGTGCTGTGTATCTTATTTCGGTAGGTAGCTTTCCTTCAACTTTACCATTTATAATAGTTTCCTTAGCATAAACATTTACCAATGCAATTAAGAAGATAGTAAAACTATAAATGATGGTTTTTAAGTTCATGGCAGGTTTACGGGATTGCAGGATTAAAAAAAAACGTTTTAGTTTTACTAAAATACTGTTTTTTTAATTGCAAACTGTAAAATATCAGTGCTTTATTGTCGAATATAAAAAGAGCCTGAAACTTTAAAGTAATTCCAGTTATAAGTATAATTTAGTCAGTCAGTAATAATATGATTTGATTACAATTTTACCACAAGAATCACAAGGTTTTCATGAAATGCACAAGGTAGTACGAATAATATTGTACACAACGGGCAACAAGTTGTCTTACGAAGTTCACAAGGCTTTAAGACTAGTGCTGTTGGTAGATATAGCTTTGTGGACTTAAAAGCGAAGCGTTAATGCCTTGTGCACTTCGTGAAAACCTCGTGGACTTTGTGGGAAGGAATAAGCCGTTTTAACCATTGTTCGAAAAAGATTAATCTATATTCATTAATGGTATAAGAGGCTTAATATATTATAGTTTTTAGGCCTATCGGCCAAAATGCTCGTAATTATCGGTTGCATATTTTTCCATACGGGTAAGCAGGGCAATGTTTTGCTTTTCAACTTTGGTAAGGTCTTTATCTACATTATTAGAAATAGGCACATACCAATAAGCCGATTCAAAAAAGTAACGTAAAGAAGTTCTTTTAAACGAATAGCCATGGCGGGCAAATATGGTGTTGCGTATAATCTCCATATCAAGCTTTGTCAGGTTTTTTAGCTGCTCTTCGGTTAACAGATTTTTAGAAGCGTTTAAAACAAAAACCTGGTCTGATGCCACCCTGTATATAGTGCCAATGTAGGTTTTAGGTTCTTCATCGGTTGTTATGGAATCAGGGTTTACTTCGTTGTTTTCTGTAAGCTCCGGGTCTTCGTATTCTTCATAAGCTATTTCGCCCTCTTTGTGGTTTTCCCAGTCTATAAGCTCTGTGTCTGCCCTTAGCATAGCATTTGGGTCATACTTAAATTTCTTTTGGGTAAGTTTAAGGGTTTTAATGGGCGTTAGGCCACGGTTCTTTTTATAGGTTATCCATTTGCCGCTAAGGCTGTCGTTTATAAGTTCCAGTTCAAAACGGCCGTCATATTTATCATCGCCCGGCTCATTAAGCACCATAGTAGTGGCTAAGGCATTAGAACGAAACACTCCCACAAGCGGCCTTTGGTTTCCGCCGGAAATGCTTACCCCAAAAACAGAATCGTTTGTTATCCTGTTTATTTTAACGGTTACCATTTTGGTTCCGTCGGTCATCTGGTCGCTGCCGTCTGTTAAATAATATTCACTCTCGTCTCCCTCAGGCCATACCGGTTCCATGTTTCCCGACCAAATTCCGTAGAGCTCTTTATGCGATTCTTTGCCTACCTCGGCATAAGCCAAAGTTTTATTTTGTATTACTTCTTTTTCTTCTTTGCAGGAAATAAGTAGTATTGTAAGGCTTGTTAATAATAGTGCTTTTTTCATAATGGTGTTTTATTGGTTGTTTTTTGTATAATAATTTCGGCAATAATAAGGTTGGGCACCCAGCCCAGCCAGGCAATAATTTTGTAGGTATCCATGGGCGGCAGGTGAAACAAATATACTATAACCACTTTCCAAAACCGCAGGCTTATTGCTGAAAGGCACAGCGCAAAGCTGCGCAGCATCCAGTTGCGGTGTGCTGTAAAATTGCGCTGCTTTATTTTTTGCAGGGCTATAAAAGTGGTTGCCCACCACAGCAGGCTTTGAATAATAAACGATATTTTAGACGGTATGCCCCCATTGGCATGCAGGCCCATATACAGCCCGCTTGGCGCGGCAAAGGCCAGGAGTAGAAAAATATACTGGTATCCGGCAACGCGGTGCAGGCGTATGCCCGCTGCCGATTTAAACTTAAAAAACTGTATAAAACCAAAGAGCAATACAAAAATACTGGTGTACACATGTGCATAAAAAATGTAACGATACTCCGGCAGGGTGGTAACCTCGGTTTGTTTTATAATTAAAAAACCGGCATTGCTGCTGTAGGGCACATAGTTTAGCGTAAGCTGTAGCATAAGCCAGTAAAAATAGGCAAACACGCTAACTAACAGCATGTTTAATATGCTGTTTGGGTTTAGCTGCATTTTTAGGGGCTTAATGTTCATGCAGCCAAAAATACATAAAAAGTGCTTCGCTTGTCATTATTTACAGTCCGGTACTTTTAAAGGCAGCATTTTCCCTACATCTTCAGGTGTTTCGTAAGGCATTTCCAAATAATCATAATATTTCCATTGACCGTCTTTAAATTCTAAAGCTTCAGGTATGTTTTTAAATATTGGCTGGGTGTTTCCTGTATAATCAAAAGCACCTTCGTGAATGCTAAATTCAAAACACTCAGTCCATATTCCATCACATAAAGTAAAAATAAAGCAATAGTTATGACGGCTAAAATCACTGAGATCCGGTACAAAGGCTATCTCATCGCCTTTGATATCATTAATATTGCCTAAATTTATAAGGCAATATAATCCTACAGCTACATAAGCAGGTATGTGGGCAGGTTTTTTATTGAAAATAAAGGCGTTGTAATATTTATATTTGCTATAAAGTATTACTGTGTCCTCCCACGTTTCTCCATCAACAATGTGCCGGAGTTCGTTTCCAAGACTATCACTTACAAACTGTCTTAGGATATCTGTTATTCCATCGCCGTCGAAATCTCCTTTTATTGATAAGGCTGGTGCTTTTCTGTAACCAGTGGACTTTATTTCCTGTCCTGTTGCGCAAAAACAAATGGTTATAATGAGCAGAGGGACTAAGAGTTTGTTCATTAGTTATTTAGTTTATAGTAAAAGTAGGAGTTTCGCGTTATGATTCTACAAAAAAATAAGATTACTAAATCAAAAACCCCTGCTACTTTTTTAAGCAGCAGGGGTTTTATTTGAATTAACACCTTTATAGTTTATGATTCTGTCGAATCATTATTCTCAGATGAACGGGGAGCATCATTTCTGCGCTCTTCTCTCGGGCCACGATCGCGTGAATTACGGTCGTCCCTTCCTGAACCACGGTTATCTCTACCGCCACCACGGTTGTCCCTGCCGCCGTCTCTTGGGCCGCGGTCTTCACGTGGTGCACGTTCTTTATAACCTTCCGGTTTGTCAAGCAACGCTTTGCGCGATACTTTCTCTTTGCGTGTTTTAGGGTCTATACCAATGTATTTAACATTGAACACGTCACCCATATTTACAACGTCGGTTACGTTTTCTGTACGCTCCCATGCAAGCTCGCTTACGTGTAGCAGTACTTCGTTGCCCGGAGCTGCTGTATATTCTACAACTGCACCAAAGTCAAGCAGTTTAATAACCTTTACCTCATAAGTCTCTCCAACTTGTGGTTTAAACACAATAGAGTCGATCTTTTTAAGTACCATGTCAATACCTTCAGGGCTTGTACCAAGAATTTCAACTTCACCTTGCTCATCTACCTCGTTAATAACAATAGTAGTACCCGATGCTTTTTGAAGTTCCTGAATAACTTTTCCGCCTGGGCCAATAAGTGCACCAATGAAAGCTCCCGGAATGGTAACTTTAATGATTTTAGGAGCATGACGTTTAACAGTCTCACGGGGCTCAGCAATTACTTCTGTTAATTTGCTAAGGATGTGTAAACGTCCGTCACGGGCCTGATCAAGGGCTTTCTCCATGATCTCATAGTTAAGGCCTTCAATTTTAATGTCCATCTGGCATGCTGTAATACCATCGGCAGTACCTGTAACTTTAAAGTCCATGTCGCCAAGGTGGTCTTCGTCGCCAAGAATGTCGCTCAATACTGCATAACGGCCTGTTTTATCATCAGATATAAGGCCCATTGCAATACCCGATACCGGTTTTATCATTTGTATACCTGCATCCATAAGTGCAAGTGTGCCTGCACATACGGTAGCCATAGATGATGAACCGTTAGATTCTAATACTTCAGATACTACACGTACAGTATATGGGTTGTCCTGAGGTATCATGTTTTTAAGGGCGCGCTGTGCAAGGTTACCGTGACCTACTTCACGCCTTGATGTACCACGAAGCGGTTTAGCTTCTCCGGTAGAAAAAGGAGGGAAGTTGTAGTGCAGGTAAAAACGCTCTTCGCCCTGTTCAGATGGAAGGTCTATTACATTAGCCTCGCGCGATGTTCCAAGGGTTACTGTAGCAAGTGCCTGAGTTTCTCCCCTTGTAAATACCGATGAACCATGTGTAGACGGTAAATAATCTACCTCGCACCAAATTGGGCGGATTTCTGTAGTTTTACGTCCGTCAAGGCGTGTGCCGTTGTCAAGAATAACATTACGAACAGCCTCTTTGTTTGTTTTGTAAAGATATTTGCTGATAAGATCGCCGTTTTCAAGCAGCTCCTCTTCGCTAAATAAAGCCTTAACTTCTTCTTTAACTGCGGCAAATTTCTCAGAACGCTCATGTTTTGCAGAACCTTCGCTGGCTATTGCAAAATATTTGTCATAAGACAGCTCGCGAACTTTTGCAAGTATAGCATCATCATTACGTTCAGGCTCATATTCCCTAAAGGTTTTGCCTACTGCTGCCCTTAGTTTTTCCTGTGCAGCAATTTGTACTTTAATGGCTTCGTGGGCAAACTTAATAGCTTCTACCATTTCGGCTTCAGATATTTCTTTCATTTCGCCCTCAACCATGGCAATAGAGTCGGCACTTGCCCCGATCATCATGTCGATGTCGCTGCGCTCAAGCTCTGCTTTGCTTGGGTTGATGATAAGTTTACCGTCTACGCGGCCTACACGCACTTCAGATATAAGTGTGTAAAAAGGTGCGTCAGACACTGCAAGTGCTGCTGATGCAGCAAGACCTGCAAGAGCATCCGGCATAACTTCTTCGTCGTGGCTCATTAACTGTATCATTACCTGCGTTTCGGCATGGTAATCGTCCGGGAAAAGTGGGCGCAATACACGGTCTACAAGACGCATAGTTAATACTTCTGCATCGCTTGGCCTGGCTTCGCGCTTAAAAAAGCCGCCCGGGAAACGGCCTGCAGCCGCAAATTTCTCACGGTAGTCTACCGTAAGAGGCAAAAAGTCTATGCCTGGCGCGGCAGTACGGGCAGATACTACAGTGGCAAGCAGCATTGCGTTGCCCATTTGTACTACTACAGCTCCGTCTGCCTGCTTGGCAAGCTTGCCTGTTTCGATCGAGATGGTCCTGCCGTCTCCAAGATCGATGGTTTCTTTAATTACGTTTGGAATCATGAAATCCATTTTTTTTTGATTAAACAATGGGTAATTGTTGTGTTGTTGTTGTGTGTAGTTGTTTAGTACCCAATGAAAAACCAAAAGTTTTAAGGCAATTAAGTTATAAAACAAAAAGAGGCGCGCAGGCACCTCTTTTCATCTTGATTATTTTCTGATGTTTAGTTCTTTGATAATCTCACGATATCTGTTGATATCTTTCTTTTTCAGGTAGTCAAGAAGGCTCCTTCTTTTACCTACCAACTTAACAAGAGAACGCTCAGTGTTGTAATCGTGACGATTTTTTTTAAGGTGTCCTGTAAGGTGGTTGATCCTGAATGTGAAAAGCGCGATTTGTCCTTCTGCTGAACCTGTGTTGGTTGCAGTCTGGCCATGTTTCGCGAAAATCTCTGCTTTAACTTCTTTAGTTAAGTACATGCTAATATTATTTAAATGATTATTATGTAATATCAGGGGTTTCCTGATTTTGGGTGCAAAGGTAAACCTTTTTTCAAAATGCACAATAGTTTAAGGCTTAAAGTTTCAGGTTGTTGCTGTTGCACCCGAGTAAGAACCTGAAACTTTAAACTTTAAACCTGAAACAAATTAAAACAGCTTCGCTACCTCTTCATTCACAAACTCCAAAAAGCGCTCGTCAAGGTCGGTAAAGGCGTCAGCAATGTTGCTGTCTATATCTATTTGGCCTATGTTTTCGCCGTTAACGAATAACGGTATTACTATTTCTGATTTTACCGTAAGACTGCAGGCAATGTAATTATCCTGTGCATGTACATCGGGCACAACAAAGTTTTTGCCCGATACCGCCACCTGGCCGCAAATGCCGCGTCCAAAAGGAATAACGGTGTGGTCTGTTTCTTCACCTACATAAGGGCCTAAAATAAGTTCTTCTTTATCGCCATTGCGAAAGTAGAAGCCTACCCAGTCATAATAATCTATATTTTCTTCCAGTAAATGGCAAAGCTGCAATAGTTTTTCATCTCTTAAAACATTGTCATGGTGCAGTATATCAATTACTTTTGGCTTTAGTTCTTCAAATGTCATAATGTTAAATTATAATTTACTGCAAAAGTATTTATTATAGCTGTGGCTATTTCTATATTTTTGTTAAAAATAGTACCGATGGGTGTTCTTGATAAAAACAAACCCTTTTTTGTTTTTCTGGCAAAGTTTGCCCTTAGCTATCTCGTTTTGTCGGGGTTATACTGGTTATACTTGAGTCGTTTTGATGCCGCAGCTTTCGAACCCGACGGTGTTACGCGCATTGTTGCGGAGCAAAGTTGCGACCTTGCTAATTTTTTTGGGGCAGAATCGGGCTTAAGGCCACACAGCGGCGAAGCCTCACTGAGATTTTTTGTGCATGGCAAAGCAGTGGCCCGTGTTGTAGAGGGATGCAATGCGGTTAGTGTTGTGATACTTTTTGCAGCGTTTGTTGTGGCTTTTTCGGGTACATTTAAAAAAACGTTACTTTATATTCTTGCCGGAATATTGATTATTCATGTGCTTAATATAATCAGGATCGCTCTTATATGCATTGGTGTGTATCATTATCCGCAGTACAGGGAGCTTTTGCACGATATAATTTTTCCGTTGTTTATTTATGGGGTCGTGTTTGCACTTTGGGTGGCATGGGTAATTAAATTTAGAGGTAATGCAGCAAAAGTTTAAGCTAAGCACAGCAGGTGCACTAACGTTGGTAGTATTGTTAGTGTTATTGGTGTGCATACGCATATTTCAAACGGCGCTTTTTTACGATCCGCTCCTTATTTTCTTCGAATCTTCCAAAAAGTATCAGCTCCCGGATTATGATGCCCCATTGTTGTATCTTAATCTGGCTTTCAGATATATGCTAAATAGCCTGATAACATTAGCTGTTTTATGGGTGGTGTTTAAAGATAAAGCAATACTTAAACTGTCGGCATTGCTGCTGCTGGTGTTTTTTGCTGTGCTTATTGCAGCATTGTATGTGGCCTTAAGTATTGAGGAGCCTGGCTTGCTTATAATATTTTACATCAGGAGGTTTTTAATACAGCCTTTATTCCTTATTTTATTTTTACCGGCTTTTTATTATCAGAAGTATTTGACTAAGTAATGCTTTAAAATGTGGTTTTTTGGCATCATAGTTGCTCACATTTGTGCAAATTAGTGTAATTGGTGGCTAACTACTGTTTGTGGTTAATTATAAATGCCTAATTTTGCGTAACATGAAAATTGCAAAGCACATAAGCACACTTTTGAGTTTCCTGATATTGTTCGCCAATATTGGGCTGGCTTTTAATGTGCATTATTGTCATGGTAATGTTTCAGGTGTTAGTCTTACTTATAAAGTTGCTAAAGATTTAAGTAAAGAATCTTCTGGCTGCTGTGCTAAAAAGGTTGAAGCTGAAAAAAAGTGCTGCAAAGATAGTCTTGTCAAGCTCGAAAAAAAGACCGATCCGGGTGTGGTTAAATCCATCAGTATGGAACTCGGTAGCTTTTTCTCTGTAGCCGACTGGAAACCCTCATCATTATTTTATAGCGAAGAACCTGTTTTAGTAAAGCAAACTCCTTCTTTTTATTGCGATGCTAATGCGCCTCCGCTCTTTAAACTATACTGCCAATACATTTTTTACGCCTGATCTTAAATTATTATAGCCTCCTTTTTAACTAAAGGACAACGGAATTATAATATTTAAGATCTAAAATTATGCATAAACTATTTTTAATGGTTTTGCTGCTGTGTGCATCATTTATGCAGGCACAGCAAGCCCTTAGCGGCAAAGTGCTGGACGACCAAAACCAGCCCCTGCCCGGAGCTTCTGTTTTTTGGAAAGATACTGCTATAAGTACATCTACAGAACAGGACGGAAGCTTTACAATACCCTACAGCCAGGAAAACATGTATCTTGTAATTAGTTATATAGGCTATACTACAGATACCCTTCATGTACATGCATCACAATATATTTCGCATACTATGAAACCCGAAAAAGGAAGCGAGCTTAAAGAGGTAGTGGTAGATAAAACCCGCAAAAGCCTTGAACGTTCGCAGCTAAAGGCAGCAAATGTGACGACTATGGGTAGTAAAGAACTGCTCAAGGCCGCCTGCTGTAACATTGCCGAAAGTTTTGAAACCAATCCTTCTATAGATGTCAACTTTACTGATGCCTTAACGGGTACTAAACAAATAAAGATGCTGGGACTTACAAGCCCGTATCTTTTAATTGCAGAAGAGAATATACCATCGGTTCGTGGGGCGTCTCAGGCATATGGTCTTTCATTTGTGCCGGGTACGTGGGTAGAAAGTATACAAATAACTAAAGGTGCCGGCCCTGTTGTTAATGGCTTCGAAAGTATCTCTGGACAAATAAATTATGAGCTAATAAAGCCTGTAAACGATATTCCCTTCTTTTTGAATGCTTATGGCGATACCGGAAGCCGTTTTGAGTTGAATACTCATTTTAATAAAAAAGTGTCTGATAAATGGAGTTCATCGTTATTTGTTCATGGCAATACAAGATTGTCTAAGAATGATATGAACAACGACGGTTTTTTAGACAATCCTTTAGGGCAACAAATAAACGTGCTTAACCGATGGCAGTTTACGGATGCCGAAAAAGGCTGGGTAAGCTTTATAAACCTAAGGTACATGCGCGACGAAAAGCAAAGCGGGCAGGTTGATTTTGATCCCGATAGGGATAAGTTTACTACCAACCACTGGGGTTCTGAAATTAATACCGATAAGGCCGATGTATCAGCAAAATTGGGTTATGTTTTTCCGGATATGCCTTACCAAAGTATAGGTTTGCAAACATCGTTCAACTGGCACAGGCAGGAGTCTTACTTTGGATTGAACCGTTACGATATGGCGCAAAAAAGCCTGTATTCTAACCTTATATTCAACTCTATTATTAATAACACACTTAATAAATTTGCCGCGGGTATAAACTTTACCTATGATGATTATAATGAGTATGTAATGTCACCGCGCACCCTTGGTTTCTACGGTCAGGATTTCGATAGGATAGACAACTCTGCCGGGGCATTTTTTGAATATACTTACGACAATGCTAACGATTTTAGCCTTGTGCTGGGAGGGCGTGTAGATGTGCACAACCGTCTGGGTACTTTTGTAACGCCGCGCATGCACCTGCGCTACAACCCGTGGGAAAAAGCCACCATTCGCGCATCGGCAGGAAGGGGCAAGCGTGCCGCCAATATTTTTGCCGAGAACCAGGCTTACTTTGCCACTTCGCGAATGATAGAGGCTGTTGCTAACAGGGCAGGAGGTAGGGTATATGGCCTTGATCCTGAAATTGCCTGGAACTACGGGCTTAGCTTTGTGCAAAATTTTACCCTTTTTGGAAAGAATACCGAGTTTGTGGCCGATTTTTATCGTACCGATTTTCAAAATCAGGTGGTGACAGATGTCTATGCATCGCCACAACAGGTATTGTTTTATAACCTTGAAGGAAGATCATATGCTAACAGCCTGCAACTGGAACTGAATTATGAGATTACGCGCCATTTTAATATTCGTACGGCATACAAATACTATGATATTAAGACCGATTATATAGGCACGGGCGCGCAGGAAAGACCGTTACAGGCTAAGAACCGCTTTTTTGCCAATGCAGCCTATGAAACACACATTGTAGACGGAGGAAGGCAATGGAAGTTTGATGTTACCTATAACCTAATGGGTAAACAGCGGCTGCCAAACACGGCTGCCAATCCTGTAGAATATCAAATGGGAAGGTACTCCCCGTCATTCTCATTGGTCAATGCGCAGGTAACACGTACTTTCAGCAGCGTTTTTGAAGCTTATGTGGGTGCCGAGAATATTGGTAATTATCAGCAAAAAAAAGCTATTTTAGGGGCAAGCGACCCTTTTGGCGCGTATTTTGACAGTTCTATTGTATATGCGCCTATATTTGGGCAAATGTATTATTTTGGGATTCGATTTAAAGTGAAATAAAAAAGGCCTCACCCCTCCCGATAGCTATCGGGATTCTCCAAAGGAGAGGGGGCAGATACACTCAGGTGTTTAAGAGGACAAACTAAATAAATTAAAAAATGAAAAAACTTGTTTTAGTACTATTCGTAATGTTTGCAGGATTAACCCTGCAGGCACAGGAAAAAAAGAGTAAGAATGCTAACCACAATATAGAGGTTAACGGCAATTGCGGACAGTGTAAAAAGCGTATTGAAAAAGCAGCTTATACTGTAAAGGGAGTAAAGAGCGCAGCATGGCAGGAAGATGATAAAACACTGCATCTTATAATGGATGAAACCAAAGCCAATGTGAGCGATGTGCATGCCGCTGTAGCAAAATCGGGACATGATACAGATAAGGTTAAAGCGACTGATGAAGCTTATAAAAACCTGCACCACTGCTGCCAGTACGAAAGGCAATAAACAATATTGTAGCAGTATTAGTTACAAAATGCCCTGAGAACACCACTCAGGGTATTTTTATGGACAAAAAAAGGAGCGTTTTATAACGCTCCTTTATAATATAGTTTTGTATAACCAGGAATTACATCATGCCTGGCATTCCGCCGCCCATTGGCATTCCGCCGCCAGCGTTATCTTCTTTAATGTCGATAAGAGCGCACTCTGTAGTAAGGATCATGCCCGATACTGATGCAGCATTTTCAAGCGCCACACGGGTAACTTTTTTAGGGTCTATAATACCTGCGCTAAGCATGTCTACATACTCATCTGTTTTAGCGTTGTAACCAAAATCACCTTTACCTTCGGCAACCTTAGCTACTACTACAGATCCTTCAAGACCGGCATTTTCAACAATAGTTCTTAGCGGAGCCTCAATAGCGCGGGCAACAATTTGTACACCTGTAGCCTCATCTGCATTTTCGGCTTTAATGTTAGCAAGGGCAGCTTTAGCTCTAAGTAAAGCTACACCACCACCGGCAACAATACCTTCTTCTACCGCTGCGCGGGTAGCATGTAGTGCATCATCAACGCGGTCTTTTTTCTCTTTCATTTCTACTTCGCTTGCTGCTCCCACATAAAGCACGGCAACACCGCCTGCAAGTTTGGCAAGACGTTCCTGTAGTTTTTCCCTGTCATAGTCAGATGTTGTGCTTTCCATCTGTGCTTTTATCTGGTTAACACGGGCTTTGATGTTATCCTGGCTTCCTGCGCCGTTTACAAGTGTAGTATTGTCTTTATCGATAACAACTTTTTCACAAGTACCAAGCATGTCAAGTGTAGCATTTTCAAGAGTGTAACCTTGCTCTTCAGCAATTACTGTACCACCTGTAAGGATAGCGATATCTTCAAGAAGTGCCTTTCTTCTGTCGCCAAAACCAGGGGCTTTAACAGCAGCAATTTTAAGTGCACCACGAAGTTTGTTTACAACAAGTGTAGCAAGAGCTTCGCCATCAACATCTTCAGCAATAATTAAAAGTGGCTTTCCTGTTTGTGCTATCGGCTCAAGGACAGGCAACAGGTCTTTCATAGAAGACACTTTTTTGTCATATAATAAAATGTATGGCCTGTCAAGTTCAGCCTCCATTTTCTCAGAGTTAGTTACAAAGTAAGCAGATAGGTAACCGCGGTCAAACTGCATACCTTCTACAACATCCACATAAGTGTCCGTTCCTTTAGCTTCTTCAACAGTAATAACGCCTTCTTTACCTACTTTGCCAAAAGCCTCAGCAATAAGCTCGCCTATGCTTTCGTCGTTGTTGGCAGATATAGAGGCAACCTGTTTAATTTTATCAGATGTGCTGCCTACCTCTTTGCTTTGTCCGGCAAGGTCTGCCACAATAGCAGTAACGGCTTTGTCTATACCGCGTTTAAGGTCCATAGGGTTTGCACCTGCTGCTACGTTTTTAAGGCCTTCTTTAACGATAGCCTGCGCAAGAACTGTAGCTGTAGTAGTGCCGTCTCCTGCAAGGTCGTTGGTTTTAGAGGCAACCTCTTTTACCATTTGTGCACCCATATTCTCAAGAGTATCCTGTAGTTCGATCTCTTTCGCTACAGACACACCGTCTTTAGTTACTGTAGGGCCACCAAACGATTTGCTGATGATAACATTACGGCCTTTAGGGCCAAGGGTTACTTTTACGGCATTTGCCAGTGCATCTACACCACGCTTTAAGCCGTCGCGTGCTTCAATATCAAATTTTATTTCTTTAGCCATGATAATGGAATATTTTTAACTATTAAACAGATTTTAGATTACTGCAAAGATCTCTTCTTCTTTCATGATAAGGTAATCCTTACCTTCAAATTTAAGTTCGGTACCTGCATATTTGCCATACAATACAGTATCGCCCACTTTTACGGTCATTTCATGGTCTTTAGTGCCATTGCCTACGGCTACCACAATGCCTTTTTGCGGTTTTTCTTTAGCAGTGTCCGGAATAAAAATTCCCGAAGCGGTTTTGGTTTCTGCAGCAACCGGCTCTATAAGAACACGGTCTGAAAGCGGTTTAATGTTTAAAGCCATATTGTTATTTATTTTGTTTTTTGTTAATTAAAATTGACGTTTACAGTTTGTCAGAAATTGTGCCATTTTGCAAATCTGCCAAATTTACATATATAAAAAATGCCAGCGTTGACAGGCTGGCATTTTTAAGATAATATTTTAAATAGTATGCATTATTTTGCAGGAGCCGGAGCAGGTGTTTCTGTTGCTGGGGCAGTAGCCGGAGCAGCAGGTTTTGCAGCTTCGCCACTTTTAGCAGCAGGTGCCGCAGGCAGTTCAGTTTCGTCCATTAAAGGAGCGTCGCTGTAGCCTGAAGAAAAGCTAAGACTTGAAAGTAAAATAAGTGCTACTAATATGGTAGCAAGCGTCCAAGTACTTTTGTCAAGGAAATCGGTTGTTTTTTGTACACCACCCATTATTTGAGGTCCGCCTAATGAAGATGATAAGCCGCCTCCTTTAGGGTTTTGTACCATTACTACAACTACCAGCAAAAAGCTAACGATTGTTATAAGTACCAGAAAAATCGTGAAATTGATCATTGTTCTTTATTTATGTTTTGTTGTAAATTCTTTACCTCTAAAATACGGTCTGCAAAGAAAACACTTTTTTCCGGATATTTCAAAATTAAAATTTCATAAGCCTGTATAGCTTTTGTATATTTTTTTTGTTCCAGATATACACGCGCCAGGGTTTCGGTCATTATTCCCGGGCTGTCGCTCTGTGTTTTGGCAAGATTTGCTACTGGTGGAGCATCTTTTTTAACCGGAATTATTTTTGGGTTGGCCTCTATAAACTTATCTATAAGTTCATATTTTTTGTCGAGCTCTTCATTAATTGCGGGTTCAGGCTGTGTATTTTCGCGCTCTATGGGTTTAAGTTTAGAGAGTTGCAACCACTCGGCAAACGAATGCGTTTCATTCTCTTTAAACTCAAGAGGGCTTCCAATGGGTTTAACAGCAAGCTCCGGTTGATCTGTAATTTCAACAACTGACTGTTCTTTAGCAAGAGCTGTAAAAGATGGCTCTGTAATAGGAACATCAATAGCCTCCTCTGTTTGAGTTACGGCAAATTTTTCCGTTTCAGCAGTAACAGGAGTTTCTTCTTCAGCTTCCTTTATGAGCAGTTTTATAGATTGTTCCAGCTTGTCTACGGTTGGCAGGCTTGCAATATTGTTTTTTATCTCTACACTTTCGGTTACCTCAATTTGCGCTAAGGCTTTGTTTTGCTCTTCAAGAACATGGCGGTCAATACTTCTAAAGTCTTCGGTAGTTATAAAATCAAACAACACAGCCCTGTCGGTTGTATAGGCGGCTGTTTTTTTAAGTTCGCTGTTGTACCTAAAACTGTCACGGTTATACAATCCCTTTAAATAAATGGCACGAGCACTTTGCAGGTACGGAAACTCCACCAGTAAGCCTTCCAGCTCTGTGGTTTGCCTGTCGTTTAAAGAGTAAGGCCTGTTAAGCAGGTATGTATAGTCTTTTGTGTTCAGCTTTTTGTTGTTAGTTTATGGTTTTTAGTTTTTAGTTGTCGGATACTGTCTAACAACCATCAACTAATAACAATTTACCATTTAGCCAGCGAGGCATTAAATATATCCTGTGTTATCTTTTCAAAAATCTCTTCGAGGGCGCTGGTAAGAACAGTGCCTCTCAGCATAAAATTAGCATTATAATCGTAATAAAAACTAAACGTTTGCTCAAAATTGTCGTTTTCGTTCTTATTGTTTTTAAACCTTACGTTTACTGTAACCGTTAGCCTGTTTTGCGCTGCAAGCTGCCCGGCAGTGGGTTGCATAGGTGTTACTTTATATTCGGTTATTTCGCCTTCATAAACCAAATCGCCTCCTGTATCAGTAAGGTCAAGCCTTGTTTGGTTTTGAATCAGATCCTGCAAACGTTGTGTAAAAATACGCTCTATGCCCGGTTCGACAATTTCGGCTTCATTTTTAAAATAATTGACCTGAAACGTTTTTACATCTTCGCCAATATTACTCCCTGATGCCGAATATCTACTGCCGCAGCCATACAGTAGCGTAAGCATTATAAAAGTAGTTATTGTATAGACTATGCGCATTTTTAGTTTTTGGTTGATAGTTTTTAGTTATTATTTGTCGGGTTCTGTCTAACAACCATCAACTAACAACTAATTAACAATTTACCATTTAGCCAATGAGGCATTAAATATATCCTGTGTTATCCTTTCAAATATCTCTTCGAGGGCCGCATTGAGTGTACTGCCTGTAAGCAACTCATTGCCGCTGTAATCATAATAAAAACTGAACGGTTTTTCAAAATCGTCGTCCTCGTTCTTTTTATTGGTAAACCTAACGTTAACCGTAATGGTAAGCCTGTTTTGTGCTGCAAGCTGGTTGGCAGTGGCCTGCATGGGTGTTACCCTAAACTGGGTTATCTCTCCTTCATAAAGCAGGTCGCCATTGGTGTTGGTAAGGCTCAGGTTGGTTTGGTTCTGTATCAGGTCCTGCAGGCGTAAAGTAAACGTACGTTCAATACCCGGCTCAACTACTTCGGCATTATTCTGGAAATAATTGACCTGAAACGTTTTTATGTTAGGGTTTACATTTGCTCCTGTAAATGAGTAGATGCCGCAGCCGCTAAACGAGAGTAATGTTATAAATGCAAAAATAAAGGTTGCTGTGCGCTTCATGGGCTTACAGGTCAAATTGTTTAATTTTTCTATATAATGTGCGCTCGCTAATGCCAAGCTCGTCGGCAGCGGCTTTGCGTTTGCCTTTGTTGCGCTCAAGCGCTTTTTTTATCAGTTCTATTTCTTTTTCGTCCAGCCTCAGTGTTTCCTCTTCTTCTACAGTATCGGCATAGAGGTAGTGACCGTCGTCGTCATAATCATCATCGTCATGATGTTGCTCTACCACAGGCTCTGCACGGTTTTGCTTTTGTGGGGCATAAACCTCTGTTCTTGGCAGATCTTCAAAATCGCGATGGCTAACATCCTGCTGCCCGTATATGCGCTGAATAAGTCCCTGGTTGGTTTCCTGTACTTTAGAAGTGTTACCGTTTTGCATCAGCTCCATAGTAAGTTTTTTAAGATCGTTAAGGTCGTTCTTCATGTCAAACAATACCTTATATAGTATCTCTCTTTCGGTACTAAAGTCGCTTTCGGGTTTCTTTTCACGAACCACTGCCGGAAGATTGCTGCCCTCCTGTGGTAAGTAGCCATTAAGTGTATTTAGCGATATATCTCTCTTGGTCTCTAAAACGGAAATTTGCTCTGCCACATTGCGCAGCTGCCTGATATTTCCGCCCCAGCGGTATTTTTGAAGCAGGTTAACCGCATCGTCGTCCAGTTTTATGGGCGGCATTTTATATTTATGTGCAAAATCTGATGAGAATTTGCGAAACAGTAAATGTATGTCCTCTTTACGTTCGCGAAGTGCCGGCAGTGTAATTTCTACGGTACTTAGCCTGTAATACAGGTCTTCGCGAAATTTACCTTTTTCTATGGCATCAAACATATTAACGTTGGTTGCAGCCACAATGCGAACATTGGTTTTTTGCACCTGGCTGGATCCCACTTTTATAAACTCGCCGTTCTCTAAAACGCGAAGCAAACGCACTTGTGTTGTAAGCGGCAGTTCGCCTACCTCGTCAAGAAAAATAGTACCGCCGTCTGCCACTTCAAAATAACCCTCACGGGTAGACGTAGCCCCTGTAAAGGCTCCTTTTTCGTGACCAAAGAGTTCGCTGTCTATAGTACCTTCCGGTATGGCGCCACAGTTTACGGCAATATATTTGCCGTGCTTGCGGTGAGACAGGGCATGTATAATTTTTGGGATACTCTCTTTACCCACACCGCTTTCGCCTGTTACCAGTACCGATATATCGGTAGGAGCCACCTGTATGGCTTTTTCTATAGCACGGTTTAGCTTGGGGTCGTTCCCTATTATTTCAAATCGTTGCTTTATGGCTTGTACGGTTTCCATCTTCTTTTGTTTAAAGTTTCAGGTTTAAAGTTGAGTGACGTAAATAGAGGGCACGTTTCGATGAGGTTCCAACAACCTGAAACTTGAAACCTGAAACTAAAAAAACTAACTCATTATTTGGCTATACCCCACGGCTTCGCCTATAAGTGTAGCCGATGTACATTCTGTGATCAGTACGTTTACAAAGTCGCCCGGTTTATAATCGCCTTTAGGGAAAACTACTACCGTGTTTTGCGAGTTACGTCCGCTCCAGTGGGCATCGCTGCGTTTAGATGGTTTTTCTATAAGCACCTCTACCACCTGGCCTACAAAACGCTGGGTGCGTTCCCATGCCATGGTTTGCTGCAGGTTGATGATCTCTGTAAGGCGGCGGTTTTTAACCTCGTCCGGAATATCGTCTTCCAGCTTGCGTGCTGCCAGTGTGCCGGGACGCTCAGAGTAGGCAAACATAAACCCAAAGTCATATTTGCAATGCTCCATAAGCGTAAGGGTGTCCTGATGGTCTTCTTCGGTTTCGGTAGGGAAGCCCGCTATCATATCCTGAGATAACGATATTTCTGGGATAATACGGTAAATATCGTCAACCAGTTGCATATATTCCTCTCGGGTGTGCTGGCGGTTCATTTCTTTTAGTATGCGCGTACTGCCGCTTTGCACCGGCAGGTGAATGTATTTGCATATATTATGGTGTTTTGCCATAACCTCTATAACCTCCAGGTGCATGTCCTGCGGGTTTGAGGTGCTGAAGCGGAAACGCATTTTAGGATAGGTGGTGGCCACCATGTCCAGCAGTTGTGCAAAATCTACGGCAGTAGCTTTTTGCATTTCAGATGCTTTTACAAAGTCTTTTTTAAGTCCGCCGCCATACCATAGGTAGCTGTCAACATTCTGACCCAAAAGAGTAACTTCTTTAAAGCCTTTGCTGTACAGGTCGGCAATTTCTTCCATAATACTTTGCGGCTCGCGGCTGCGTTCGCGGCCACGGGTAAACGGAACCACGCAAAACGTACACATGTTGTCGCACCCACGGGTAATAGAAACAAACGCTGTTACACCATTGCTGTTAAGTCGCACAGGAGAAATATCTCCATAGGTTTCTTCTTTAGAAAGAATAACGTTAATGGCATCGCGGCCTTCTTCTACTTCTTTCAGCAGGTTGGGTAGGTCTTTATAGGCATCAGGGCCTATAACCATGTCTACTATTTTCTCCTCTTCCAGGAACTGGCTTTTTAAACGTTCGGCCATACAGCCCAAAACGCCCACCTTCATTCCCGGGTTTATTTTTTTAACGGAGTTGTATTTTTCAAGCCTTTTGCGCACGGTTTGCTCTGCCTTATCTCTAATAGAGCAGGTGTTTACCAGTACAAGGTCGGCTTCTTCTATATTCTGGGTAGTATTAAAACCTTCGTTGGCAAGTATAGACGCAACAATTTCGCTGTCAGAAAAATTCATCTGGCAGCCATAGCTCTCTATAAACAGTTTTTTAGTATTGCCCTCTTTTTGCTCTAAAACAAGACTTTGGCCTTGTTTGCTTTCTTCAATTATCTTTTCCATAAGCGCAACTGAACATTCTTTTTGTAAGTTGGCAAAGATACTATTAAAATTTTAAACTATGACAAGATGGCATATTACTTTTAATTAACCTTAAGGTTGTTAAGCGTAGATAACGATTTGATTATAAAAGCCGCAATAACAGTGAAAAATAATATTGAGATTATTGCCGAAGGAGCGATGAAAAAATAAGCTAAAACAAACAATAGGGCAGTAGCTATTATCCTGCTCTTGTAGTCAAACACAGGCATGTTGTTTTTTTGACTGATAGTGAATAACAGGGATATTGTACTGCATGTGCCAATAAAAAACAACAGGTCCTGATAAGGGTTATTCTGTTGCATTACAGAGGTAACTATAAGGGCTGCTGATATTGCTAGCCCAAAATTGAGCAGCGGCTTGTTGATTTTGTTAACAGAAAGCCAGTTGTTTGTTTTTTTATAAAATGAACTATCGAACGAATTAAAATCGTCTGCGGTTGTAAAGCGCCCTTTTATACAGTTTCGTTTAAGTACATCGATATATTTGTGAAACCAGTCATCCCTGAAATCAAGAAACAGGATTAGGTGTAAAGTATCCTGATCTGCAGGAATGTCTACTTGAGATCTTACATGGTCTATCTTAATAAAAAGTTTTTCAGTACATTCATCTAACACAACGCTATATTCTCCGCCGTGCTTTACTTTGGTTAAAAGCTGGTTGTTGCCGTCGGTTATTTTTAGGCTGCGCAGGTGCCACCAGTTGTAGGGTAATAGTAATTTTATGTGTACTGTTTTCATGCTTATATATATTAAGGAGTAAATTATAAAAAAGCCATTGCCTAAAAGTATAAAAAATATTGCTTTTAAGCTTAAAAACGATGTTGCCTAAAATGTAATTATTTCTAAAAAGCGTGTGTTTTGTTGCAAATGAAATATGTTATTTAAAAAAATCGCATACTTTTGCCCTCAAAGAAATGTTGTATGGCAAAGAATTTAGTGATTGTTGAGTCGCCTGCAAAGGCAAAAACCATTGAAAAGTTTTTAGGGAAAGACTATCAGGTAGAGAGCAGCTACGGGCATATTGCCGACCTTCCTTCTAAAGAAATGGGGGTAGATGTAACCAATGGCTTTAAACCAAAATATGAAGTGTCTCCCGATAAAAAAGCTTTGGTTAAAAAGCTCAGGGATCTTTCTAAATCGGCCGAGACCGTTTGGTTGGCTTCCGATGAAGACCGCGAGGGTGAGGCGATAGCATGGCACCTGGCAGAAGAACTGAAACTGGATAAAACAAAAACCAAGCGTATTGTTTTTCATGAAATTACAAAGTCTGCCATACTAAAGGCTATAGACAATCCGAGGACTATAAATTATGATCTTGTAAATGCCCAACAGGCGCGCAGGGTTTTAGACAGGCTTGTGGGGTATGAACTTTCACCTGTACTTTGGAAAAAAGTAAAAAGCGGACTATCGGCAGGAAGGGTACAATCAGTATCTGTAAGGTTAATAGTAGAGCGCGAAAGGGAAATTCAGAACTTTAAAGCCGAAGCATCTTACAGTATTACCGCCGAGTTTACCAATGAAGCAGGAAAGACATTTAAAGCAAAACTGCCTAAAAATTTTGCAACAAAGGAACAGGCGCAGGAGTTTTTAAATAAAAACATAGGTTCATCTTATAAAGTTGCCGACCTTGAGACCAAACCGGCAAAAAAATCGCCGGCAGCACCGTTTACCACATCTACACTGCAACAGGAAGCTGCGCGTAAGTTGTATTTTCCGGTTGGTGTTACCATGATGCTTGCGCAAAGGCTGTATGAGGCGGGGCTTATTACGTATATGAGGACCGATAGTGTAAACTTATCTCAGGATGCTATGGCAGCAGCCGAAGACGAAATTATCCGTTCTTATGGCAAAGAGTTTAGCAAGCCGCGCAATTATAATACTAAAAGCAAAGGAGCACAGGAGGCGCACGAGGCCATCCGTCCTACCGATATGACACGCCACAGTGTTAATATAGATCGCGACCAGGCACGTTTGTATGACCTGATATGGAAGCGCACACTGGCTTCGCAAATGAGCGATGCGCAATTGGAACGTACCAATGTTAAGATAGATGCCAATAATCATAAAGAGCAATTTACAGCATCGGGAGAGGTGCTTACTTTTGAAGGTTTCCTTAAAGTGTATCTTGAAGGTCACGACGATGAAGATGTAGAGCAGGAGGGAATGCTGCCTGCATTAAGGATAAACGAAAAGCTTATCAATAATTACATTACGGCCACTGAGCGTTTTTCGCGCCCGCCTGCCCGCTATACCGAGGCTGCGCTGGTTAAAAAACTTGAAGAGCTGGGCATTGGTCGTCCATCTACTTATGCGCCTACCATCAGTACCATTATCAGTAGGAATTATGTAGAGAAAGGTAATTTTGAGGGGCAGCCGCGCAACTATTCGCAAATCACATTAAAAAACGGCAACATCAGTGCGCAGCAGCTTACAGAGAATGTGGGTTCAGACAAAGGCAAGCTGGTGCCAACCGATATAGGTACCATTGTGAACGACTTTTTGGTTAACCACTTTGATACTATTTTAGATTATAACTTTACTGCCAAGGTAGAGGAAGATTTTGATGCCATAGCTTCGGGTAGCGAAGACTGGACGCAAATGATGAACGATTTTTACAGTCATTTTCATCCAACCGTTAAGGATGTTGAGAAAAATGCCGATCGCGAATCGGGTGAGCGTATTTTGGGGACTGACCCTAAATCGGGTAAACCTGTAAGTGTTCGTTTAGGTAAATTTGGCCCTATGGCACAAATTGGAGATGCCGAAGATGAAGAAAAAACTTTTGCCAGCCTTTTGCCTGAGCAAAATATGAGTACTATAACACTTGATGAGGTGCTTGGGCTTTTTGCATTGCCAAAAATACTGGGTTCTCAGGATGGTGAGGAAATTGAAGTTAATAATGGCCGTTTTGGTCCGTATGTGCGTTTTGGCAAAACATTTATATCATTGCCTAAAGGCGAAGATCCGCTGGATGTTACACTGCAAAGGGCTATTGAACTTATAGATGAAAAGAAGCAGGCCGATGCTCCAATAGGAGAATATGAAGGTCATCCGGTTCAAAAAGGTGTAGGACGTTTTGGCCCTTTTATTAAATGGAACGGTATCTTTATAAATGTAAGTAAAAAATATAATTTTGATTGTCTTACTCAAAACGATATTGTTGAACTTATACAGGATAAGCTTCAAAAAGATATTGATAAGGTAATCCATAACTGGGAAGAAGAAGGAATTAGGGTGGAGAAAGCCCGTTGGGGACGTTCGGTGATTACCAAAGGCAAAATAAAAATAGAGCTTAATAAAGATATAGATGCTGCCGCGCTTACATTAGACCAGGTAAAGGCTATGGTGGCCGAGAAAACCCCTGCTAAAAAAGCTCCGGCTAAAAAGGCAGCTGCATCTAAAACCACAGCAACTAAAAAAGCACCTGCAAAAAAGAAATAACAACCTATGGCTTTTGAATTTTTACAACCGTTAGGCGAAGATTTTACCGATTTTACTGCTGCATTGCCCGATCAGGCATTGGGCAGGAAGGTGTTGGTGCATTCCAAAGGCGATTTTCCGGATCTTGAAAATGTAAAGATCGCACTTATTGGTGTTTTAGATAATCGCGGGCAGCAGGATGGCAAGCACATACATTTAAATTATATACGAAAGGAGTTTTACAGTTTGTATTCGGGCAATTGGTACAATACTATTGCTGATTTAGGAAACATTGCTGCCGGAGAAACACAACAGGATACTTATTATGTGCTTAAGACCGTAGTGGCAGAGCTGGTAAAGCAAAAAATAATCCCGGTAGTAATAGGTGGCTCCCAGGATTTGGCCTATGCTGTGTACAGAGGATACGACCGTTTGGAACAAATGGTTAACTTTGTAACTGTAGACAGCCGTTTTGATTTTGGTAAAGAGGATGATGAAATGTCTGCACGCTCGTTTGTAACGCAAATGATTGTTGAGGAACCTCATAATCTTTTTAATTACAGTAATATAGGCTATCAAACTTATTTTAACTCTCAGGAGGAGATAGATCTGATCGAAAAGTTATACTTTGATGCCTACAGGTTGGGTGAGGTTTGTAATGATATTACTATTGCCGAACCTGTATTTAGGGATGCCGATGTGGTTAGTATTGACATGAGTGCAGTAAAATCAAGCGATTCTGGAAATATTGTTAAATTTGTGCCAAATGGTTTTGATGGCAAAGAAATTTGTACTTTAGCGCGCTACGCCGGTATAAGTGATAAGGTTAGCTCTTTTGGTATCTTTAATCACGATGACAGCAGGCAGGAGTCGGTGCTTATTGCGCAAATTATGTGGTATTTTATAGAAGGGGTACATTACCGTTCTAATGAATATCCTTTTGGAAGCCGCGAGCATTATATAAAATATATAGTTCCTTTAGAAGACGAAGAACTCGTGTTTTATAAGAGCGACAGGACAGACAGGTGGTGGATAGCCGTTCCGGCAGGGGGGGTAACAGATAATAAAGTTAAAAATAATACGTTATTACCCTGTAGTTACAAGGATTACCTTAATGCATGCGACAATGAGGTGCCTGAAAGATTATGGAAAGCTCAAAGAAAAAACATAATTTAACATTATCAATACAAATAAACGCTGTTTTACGATAAGTTATCAAATGTTTATGACGAGCTTAGGATTTTTTCTAAAAAAAATTGTTTTTTTCAAAATAAATAAATAGGTTTACGCCCTTAAAAATAGATTACATTAATAACCCAAATTTATGAAGAAGTTCATTGCATTAACAGCAACTTTAACGTTACTTATCAGCTGTGGTTCGAGCGACCGCGGAGAACTGGTGGGTGTTAGAGGAAGGAAGTGGAAGCCCGAAAAGCCTTATGGTATGACTTTAGTTCCCGGTGGTGCTTACATTATGGGTAAGTCTGACGACGATTTGGCTAATCTTCAGGATGCTCCTACAAAGACGGTGACTGTTCGTTCTTTTTACATGGACGAAACAGAAATAACAAACAGCGAGTACCGTCAGTTTGTGGAGTCTGTTAAAGATTCTACGATCAGAACAAGGCTTGCTATTCTTGCTGATGAACAGGGGCAAACTCCTGGCAGTGGAGGTATAGGTGAGTATGCTTTTAAAGATCAGGAAAAAGAAGAGAAATCTGCTTATGACCAGTACATGGAAGATAATTACTACAGTGTTAGTGATGATCCGTATGCCGGAAGAAAGCTAAATCATAAAGCAAAACTTATTCAGGATCCGCAAAAATATCCGGATGAGTTTTATGTAGAGGTTATGGACTCTATGTATCTTCCGGAGTCTGAATCTTACAATGGTGGCAGGACTATTGATGTTTCTAAACTTGTATATATGTACAAGTGGATGGATATTCAGGCTGCTGCAAAAGATAAGACTACAGGCAATACAAGGGAGAAAAGGAGTAAATACCTTAAATCTGAAAAGGTTGCTATCTATCCGGATACAACTGTTTGGATCAAAGACTTTGCTTACTCTTATAATGAGCCAATGCATAATGACTATTTTTGGCACGATGCATACAGTAAATATCCTGTGGTGGGTATTAGCTGGAAGCAGGCAAAAGCGTTTTGTGCATGGAGGACAGAGCACAAGCGTGGATATCAAAAAGCAAAAGGAAACAGGGAGTTTGCTAACTCTTTCCGTTTGCCAACTGAGGCAGAGTGGGAATATGCTGCAAGAGGTGGTATACAATCAGGTACATTCCCTTGGGGTGGTCCTTATGCTAAGAATGACAGAGGTTGTTTCCTTGCAAACTTTAAACCAAGCAGGGGTGACTATGCTGCTGACGGTGCTCTTTATACTGTAGAGGCTGACTCTTTCGATCCTAATGATTTCAATTTGTTTAATATGGCGGGTAACGTTTCTGAGTGGACAGATTCATCTTATGATGGAAGCTCTTATGAGTATGTTTCTACAATGAACCCTAACGTTTCAGATTATAACAACAAGCGTAAAGTTATACGCGGTGGTTCTTGGAAAGATGTTGCTTATTTCCTTCAGACAAGTACAAGGGACTGGGAATATGCTGACTCTGCAAGAAGCTACATAGGTTTCAGAACTGTACAGGATTATATGGGTACACAAAATACAGGAAACCAATAATTAAAGTAACCAACTCGAATTTTTTTGAATATTTAAATTAATTAACTTAACTAAAAACTAAATTTATTTTATTATGGCACTACCACAAAGAGTTATGAACATGGCCTATGGTCTTGGAGCTGCGGTTGTAATTGTTGGCGCACTATTTAAACTTATGCACTGGCCAGGTGCGAGCGAAATGCTTATTGCTGGTCTTGGTACTGAGGCTCTTATCTTTGGTCTTTCTGCTTTCGAGCCAATCCACAAAGAGCTTGACTGGTCGTTAGTTTATCCGGAGCTTGCTGGTGGCGAGGCTAAGAAAAAAGAAGCGAAGAAAGAAAATCCTGCTGAAGCTCAGGGATTACTATCTCAAAAACTTGATAATTTATTGAAAGAGGCTAAAATCGACGGTGAACTTATGGCTAGCTTAGGTTCAAGTATCAAAAATTTCGAATCTGCTGCTAAAGGTATTGCTCCTACAGTTGACTCAATTTCTTCTCAGAAAAAATACAGCGAAGAAATGTCTACTGCTGCTGCACAAATGGAATCATTAAACAGCCTTTATAAAGTACAGCTTGACAGCGCTGCACGTAATGCAGAAGCTAATAAAGTAATTGCTGAAAACGCTACTAAACTTCAGGAAGAAATGACTGCTATGACTAAAAACATCGCGTCTCTTAACAATGTTTATGGTGGTATGCTTTCTGCAATGGGTAACAGGGCATAATTTTTCCCAATTCTATTTTTATAACAAAACAAAAGAAACTATTTAAGTAAAAATGGCAGGAGGAAAACAAACCCCAAGGCAAAAGATGGTGAACCTGATGTATCTGGTTTTCATCGCAATGATGGCATTAAACATGTCAAAAGAAGTTCTATCGGCCTTTGGTTTGATGAACGAACAGTTTGAGGCTTCAAACAAAGAAGCGGCGATTAATAATAAAGGTTTATATGATGCTTTGGCAACTAAAGCAGGTGAGGATGCTCACTTTGTTGAGGCAAAGAATGTTGCTGAAAAAGTTCAGGGAATATCTGCTCAACTTGTAACCTTTTTAGAGTCTTTAAAATCTGATATAACCAAAGAAGTTGAAAGAACCGAGAAAGGTAAACTTCCTTACGAGGCTATGGATAAAGGAGATAAAATTGATGAGGGCTGGTTTGCAGGAGACGGTTATTCTAAAAAAGGTCAGGAAATAGTTGATGCTCTTGGTAAGTATAAAGCTGACATGAAAGCAGCGCTTGGTAATGAAAGTAAATATAAATCAATTGTTAAAGAATTAGATAGTAAGTTTGATACAAGTGACGTTGTAGATGGTGAAGGTGTTAAGAAAAAATATCTTGACTACCACTATAAAGGTTTCCCTGCAATTGCATCTTTAACAAAATTATCTGCTCTTCAAAACAGTGTTGAAACAATTGAAGCAAGCGTTTATAGCTCTGCTTTAGGTAAAGCGGCTGTTGATGCGTCTTCAATGAAAAACTATACTGCTCTTGTAGTATTAGATAAAAATGCTTATTTCCAAGGTGAGAAAGTTACCGGTAAAGTGGTGCTTGGTAAATATGATGCAGATACTAAACCTACATCTTTCCAAGGTCCTGGTAAAATTGAGAATGGTCAGGCTGTAATTAATATGACTGCTGGTGCAGTAGGTGAGCAGTCTATCAAAGGTCAGTTTACTTTCCTTGAGGATGGTAAAGAAGTGCCTTTGAAATTCGAAAGTACTTACGTTGTTGTACCAAGACCAAACTCAGCTACTATCTCAGCTGATAAAATGAACTCTGTTTACCGTGGCGTTAACAACCCAATGAGTATATCTTTTGCAGGTGTTGCAGCTAGCGATGTAACAGTATCTGCTCCTGGTATCCAAAAAGGTGCTAAGCCGGGTCAATACAACTGGACAGTTACTTCACTTCCGGGTGAGTCTGCAGTAGTTACTGTAACAGGTAAACTTCCTGACGGTTCTACAGTAAGTGATAAAAAGACTTTCGTTATCCGCGATATTCCTAGGCCAATGCCTTCTATCAGGGGTCGTGAAGGTTCATCAAAAGGTAGTAAGGAAGACCTTTCTGTTTCTACGATAGGTGTTGTTTTCCCTGGCTTCGTGTTTGATGTTACTACTACAGTTAACTCTTTCGAGGTGTTTGTACCAGGTAACCCAAGGCTACTTGTACAAGGTAACAAATTTGACGACTCTGCTAAAAAAGCTATTGCTAAAGCAAAACGTGGTGATATAGTTACTATCGGTAATATTAAAGTTACTGTTGCTGGTGCAGGTGGTTACAGAATACCTGACTCATCTAACTTTAGCTGGGAGGTACAATAATTTAATTGATTATTCGTTTTTATTAAAACAAGATTTATGAATAGTAGAAAGTTTTCAGTAATGGCTGCGTTATTTTTAGGTTTGGCTACATCTTATGGCCAGTCTAACCTTCTTAACGCAAAAACGCCGGATGAAATAGGTAAAAAGACTGCTGCAGAGGATTCCTTAGATAACGATAAACCGCTTCCTTACGGCTACATTGGTAACAGGGACGTGCTTTTCTCTAAGAAGATATGGGAGACTATAGACCTTAACCAGAGGATTAACTACCCATTATATTTCCCTACTGAAGACAGTGGAAGCGGAGGTAATCTGGGTAGTGATAGGAAATCATTATTCAATGTTTTAATTGAAGCGATTCAGGGAGGTAAACTTACAGAGGTTTATGACGATTCTTACTTTACAACTAAAAAGACTCTTCAGGATATCGAAAAAAGTTTCTTTTTCGAAGAGATTAATGATTTAGGTATTACTATCTATAACAGAAATCAGGGTCTTAAGAAGTATAAAGGCATGAACGAAGATGAGATTAAGGCTGATCTTAGGAAAAACGGTGTTTTGACTGATGAGCACTTTACAACTTCGCGTTTAAAACCAAGTGATATTGCCGCATACCAAATTGTTGGTACCTGGTACTTTGATAAACGTCAGGGAGAGTTAAAATACAGAATATTAGGTTTGTCTCCAATGGGTGTGGATGCCTTTACAAAAGCAAGGGCTACAGCCGGTGAAGATGTTCAGCCAATATCGCTTTTCTGGATATTTTATCCTGGTGCAAGAGATGTGTTGCATAAAGCTAAAGCTTTTAACGACAAAAACTCTACTGCTTCTATTACATTCGACCACCTTCTTAATGCAAGGCGTTTTTCTGCCGTTGTTACTAAAGAAGAGAATATTTATGGAGACAGGGGTATTGACGAATATTTACAGGAAAATGCTCAAATGCAATTACTCGAAGCAGAACGCGTTAGAGATAAGATTCGCAACTATGAGCAGGACATGTGGAATTACTAAATTTTACATATAATATAAAGAGGCTAACCAAACGGTTAGCCTCTTTTTTTAAGAATATATTTACACCTAATGTTTATTAGTTTCGTTTTTTGTGTCGATTGTGTGATTAAGTTAAGTTTTTGGTGTATTATTGTTAAATAATCTGAATATGCTGCATATTTGCAGTTTTCTTGTGAAATTTACTCCTTATTTTTTCGTTGTATACAATCATGTTTTTATTCCTAAAATTTTAATTCCCCAGGCAGCTATGAAACTGTTATTAAGAATAGTGTTCTTATTGCTTCTTTTAACCGGGGTTGAAATGAGCGCACAACTGCCTGTTCCTCAATTTACTGTCGATGTTTTAGATGAAACCTGCGATGGAACGGGGCAGCTTACCTTTAATCTTACAGGGATTGCACAGGGTGCAACTGTTCTGTACTCTGTTTTTTTGCTTCCTGATGTTACCGTTCCAGTATATTCAGGTGCTAACTCGGTTGTTTCTCTTCCCGGGGGAACTTATAATGTTGTGGCAGTTCAGACGTTAGGGGCTGAAAGTAATTTCGTATCAGTTGAAAATATTGTTATACAGGACCTTGTTGGTGTGCTTAATTATAGGGTAGTGGCGGGCAATAACCCATGTGGTGGCGGTAACAATATTACTGTAAATGTTACTGCAGGCCAAGCTGTCCAGTATGAGTTGTTGGGGCCGGTTACCGTGCCGCCTCAATCTTCTAATGTATTTTCAGGTTTGCCGCAAGGAGATTATATGGTTAGGGTTTATGATCAATGTGGTGCAGTAGTACCACAGTCCGTTTCCCTTACTGCACCGGACAACACTCCTCCGGTGGTTTCTGATCCAATTTTTGATGAAGTTCTTTCTACTGATTGTACGTCGGTAAACATTACGCACACGGTGTCTTATGCACAGGGCACATTGATTGTATATCCTTTAACGGTGGTGTACATACTTCATCCGGGTGATGGATCTGCGGCAGAGGTTACAACGGTAACAATTGAATCGGGTGATACTGCTGAGGCCGTGTTTAGTCATACATTTCCAATTTTTCCAGGTCGGGTAGATACATATAGTATAAGTGTTACAAATGGTTGTGGGATTAGATTTCCTGTAAAAACGGGAATGGTAACTACCCCTACGCCAATTTTATTAATACGTAAAAATCCGATTTTATGTAACCAGCATACCCTTACGTTTACTGCGAGTAACTTTGTCCCGCCCTATACGCTAAATTTTATAGATGCGCCTCCTACGTTTAATCCGCAGGCCTTTAATCCTGATTACCCTGGCCCGTTTACAGATACTGTTACGTGGTATGGTACTCAGGAGCATCCTGTTCCTAACGGATATTATGAAGTTGAACTTACCGATGCCTGTGGCAGGACAACTACGAATTCTATGGATGTTATTCGCGAAAAGCCAGATCCAACTCTAAGAGGCTTTAATAATGGCTGCTTTTCGGTTATTGGCTATATTACAGCGAGTATTCCTGATAGAGAGATAGTTTTTGCAGAGATAGTTCGCGGCCCCTCTGCTTTTACCACTCCTGTGCCTTATGATGTTTCTTCTATGATCGGTTCGAATGGAACACTTCGGGTTAATAATTTGCCTGTTGGAGAATATCTGATAAGGATTCAGGATGATTGTGGTGATTGGTATGATGAAGTTATTGAAGTTCCGGCTTTTGTCCCGAAAGATTTTGTTGCAACTGTCCAGCCCGATTGTGCTGTTGGTTTTGGTGGTGTAAAAATAGACAGCCCAAATAGTTCATTGGTGTTGGTTAGAATAATAAGTGCACCTCCGGAGTTTAACGAAGGCGTTACCCCGGTAGATCTCAATGAATTGATATTTACTAATGGCGATTTTTTTGTGGATGGTTTGCCTGAAGGAGACTACAGATTTGAGGTTGCAGATTTTTGTGGTATTACACAGATATTGGATGTAAATGTTGTTGGTGCAGAGGTGCCGCCTGCTTCAGCTATTGTATTAGATCCAAGATGTAATGCTTTTAATGTTGGGCTGTTTGATGTATCAACAGTAAGTTCGGCAACATATTGGCTTCAAATGGAAGATCCTAACATGCCTGGGCGTTGGGTAAACCCTGAAACCGGAGTAGAATATACTGAAGGAACTGTGCCTGACAGTACTAATTCAATTCAGCTCTTAAATAATACAAATAACGTAAATTTTGATTATAGCGGTACTTTTAGGATTCTGAGGTATTTTCAGGGTATAGGAAACGGTGTAACTTCAAAAAATTGTATTACTCCATTTGGAGATACTTTCAGTTATTCTGACGACGTTATAATTAATGAAGTGTATACTGTTGGCTGTTTGCCGGGTTCAGTTTATGTAGATGCTACAGGTTTGCCTCCGTTAACCTATTCTATTTATGAAAAGGACGGTGAGCCTTTTGTAATAAATAACGGCTCAAATCCTATTTTTAATAATCTTGATCCAGGAACTTACAGGTTTAGGGTAGAAAATGTTTGTACAGAGCAACAGGTAACCTTAAGGGATATATCTACATTGCCTGATATTGTTGTTGCTAATCCGGTAGGTGGCCTGCAAATTTGTATTGAGTCTGGTGATTCTGAGTTTCAGGAATTTAATTTGGAGGAATTAACACCTGGAATTTTAGGAACACAAAGCCCCGTGGTTTATACGGTAACTTATCACGTTAGTCAAAGCGATGCATTGAGTGGTAACAATCCTATAACCAGTCCTTATACCAATGTCAGAAACCCGCAAACCATTTATGCGCGTGTAACACATGATTTTATAAATGTATGCCCTAAAACAATATCTTTTCCAATAAGGTCTACTCTCAATCCTGTGCTATTTATGCCGGAGAAACAATACATTTGTGAAAATGTGGGACGCCTTGTGCTTTCGGCTAACGAAGGATACGATGCTTATGAGTGGCTTTCTAATCATCCTATAACACAACTCTCGCCATCAGCTATTGAGGTTTATGAGCCGGGCATCTATACTGTAAACGTAAGCAGGATTATAGGTTCTCAGCCTGCCTGTATAACATCGGTAGATATAGAGGTGTTGCAGTCCGAAGCTCCGCAGTCTATTAGCGTAGAACTTGACGACTGGACTGAGAACAACAATACTATTACAGTCTTTGCAGATGGGCAGGGTGAATATGAATATTCGTTAGATGGTGATGAGTATCAGGATAGCAATGTGTTCAGGGGATTGAGGCCGGGGATTTATACTGTGTATGTAAATGATAAATCTCAGTGTGGATTTCTTACGAAAGAAGTAGTGCTGCTTAATTATCCTAAATATTTTACACCCAATGGCGATGGCACGCATGAAACATGGCATATCAGATACTCTTGGATGGAGCCCGGAATGCTTGTGTATATATTTGACCGATTTGGTAAGCTTATTACCAGTTTTGATGCCCAAAGTGAAGGCTGGGATGGTACATTTCATGGTCATCCGTTGCCAGCTACCGATTATTGGTTTTTGGTTCATCGTCAGGATGGAAGGATACACAGAGGGCATTTTGCTTTAATCCGATAAGAATTAATTCAACTTAATTGATAAAGTGTGGAATTTCTACAGTATAAGTGTGGAATTTCTACACTTTTTTTGTTTAATGATTTTGTGTTGAATTTAGTAAGTGGTTGTAAAATAAGGGTTTTACAGGTTTATTGCTTGCTTATCTTATTTTGGTACAATTCTTTCAATAATCTTTATAACAACACTAATTAAATAATCATGAAAAAGGTATTCATTATAGCAGCACTGGCCTTATCTATTGGTTTGAACGCAGCAGTTAGTACGATCACTGTTTCAGATAAGGTGGTGTTACATCAGGAGAAAGAATATAAAAAGATTGAAGAGTCGAAAGTTCCTTCAGCCATTTTAAGTGAAATATCAACAAAATATGAAGGCTACAAAATAACCGATGCTGCGGTTTCTGCAGATAAGGAGTATAGAATTACTGTGGCCAAAGATACAAAATCGGTTAAAGTGTATTTTACTGAAGCCGGTGAATTTGTAAAAGAAGAAAAGTAATTGAAAAAGATATAGTAAGGTGATTTGAGGAATTTATTCTTCGATAGAAGGAGACGGGAGCGTCTCCTTTTGTTTTTTATTAACATTTTGTAAGAATCAAAAACATTACCTTTGTATATATCTATATTTCCCCAAATGAGTTCGAAAATCCTTGTAATTGATGATGATACCGCTTTTTGTGTAATGTTAAAAACATTCCTGCAAAAAAAAGGTTATGAGGTGGTAAATGCCTTTAATGGCGAGCAGGCAAAGGATGAGCTTAAAAACCATACATTCGACGTTGTTTTAACTGATATCAGGCTGCCCGACAGTGATGGCCTTCAGATACTAAAACATATCAAAGAATCTTCTTTGGAAGCCCGCGTAATACTCATGACGGGTTATACCGATATCAAAACGGCTGTTAATGCCATGAAGCTTGGTGCTTTTGATTATGTAGGCAAGCCTATAAATCCTGAGGAAATATTGCATATTATCGGGCTGGCCTTAAACAAAACACCCGATAAGCAGAGTGCTGCCAATTCGGGAGTTTCTAAAAAGAATATTCAGACTAATAATGTTGCGCCTTTTGTAAAAGGGGTAAGCACTACTTCGGCTGAGTTGCATGAGCATATTGCTCTTGTTGCACCCACAAATATGTCGGTGCTGATAATTGGTGACAGTGGTACCGGTAAAGAATATATTGCCCATTCTATACACAGGCAAAGTAAAAGGGCAGATAAACCCTACATTGCAGTAGATTGCGGTGCTATACCCAAAGAGCTTGCCTCAAGCGAATTTTTTGGGCATTTGAAAGGATCCTTTACGGGGGCTGTTAACGATAAAACCGGGCACTTTGAAGCTGCAAACGGTGGTACACTGTTTTTAGACGAGGTAGGTAACCTCTCTTACGAAGTTCAGGTACAGCTGTTGCGCGCTTTGCAGGAACGCCGCATTAAGCCTGTGGGCAGTAACCATGAGGTTAATGTCGATATCCGGGTAATAGCAGCTACTAACGAAGATTTGCAGGAAGCTGTAAAGCGTGGCGATTTCAGGGAAGACCTTTTTCACAGATTAAATGAGTTTAGTATAAGGGCACCGCGTCTTGCCGAAAGAAAGCAGGATATTATGGTTTTTGCCAATCACTTTTTAGCCCAGGCAAACATAGATCTTGAAAAAGATATTGAAGGTTTTGACCAGGAAGTGGTGCAATTGTTTCGCAGTTATGACTGGCCGGGCAACCTGAGGGAAATGAAAAATATCATTAAAAGGTCAGTACTGCTCGAAAAATCAGATATGATACATATAGAGGTTTTACCTGCCGAAATGCGTGAACCTGTAATTAATGAAGTAGCTTTTAGTTATACAAAAGATAACGAAGAGGAAGCTATTAAAAGAGCACTGGAAAAAACCAATTATAACAAATCTAAAGCTGCAAAATTGCTGGATATAGACCGCAAAACACTTTATAATAAACTTAAATTGTACAATTTAGATTTATAAATTGTTGCGCTTAGACTGTTATTTCCTCCTGTAGTTTAGAACACAGTACATTTACATTGCTGCAAACATCTTCAATATAAGTTATAAGTTCTTGTTGAGTAAATACTAAAGTTTTTTCTTCAAGCGGAACCAGTTTTTGTACAATACTGTACACTTCCATTTGCCTGAGCATAGGTATCATTTTATGGGCTGTTCGGGCAGTTGCTTCAATATCGTTTTGCTGTGCGGCCTGTAGTAATGCTGCACAATTATCGTTTGCACTTTCTATAAAGGTGTCTAAAATTTCTTTCAGGGCTTCGGGGTCATTGTAAGTAAACTGAGAAAGGCTGTTAAGGCTGTATAGTTGCCCTGTACTGGATTTTTTATCCGGGTTTGGAGTAGTGCTTTCGTTTTTAACGTAACTGCGGTCAAAAATACCGGCAATAAGTTCCAGCAAGTCTTCCAACTGTACGGGTTTAGTGTGGTGGGCGGTAAAGCCACGTTCTTTATAATCGTCAACTGCGAGGTCCTGTTTGCCCGATAGGGCAATTACAGGTAATGCTGCAATGTTTGGGTTGCTGTGCTGCCTGATTTGTCGTACTAATTCGAAACCATCTACTACGGGCATTTGCACGTCGGTCAATAATATATCAAAATTGTTGTTTTGTAAATGATTTATTACTGTTGCCGAATTAATTTCGGTAGTGACTTCTACAGGATAATGACCCAACAGCTCTTTCATCAGCATGAGCTGCACATTATCATCATCAGTTATAAGTATCTTTTTCCCTCTTAAAAGATCATAAATATTGTGCCTTTCCTGTAGTGGCTGCTCAATGTCATGATCGGTAGCAGGTATGCAGGGCAGGGTAATGGTAAATATAGATCCTTGTCCTTCCTGGCTTTCGAGGCTGATAGTGCCACCCAGCAGTTCTATTATTTTTTTAGATATAGTAAGGCCAAGGCCTGTGCCTCCAAATTTTTTCTCTATTCCTGTGTGTGCCTGCGTAAACTCTTTAAAAATAGCACTGTGATTTTGCTTGGCGATACCTATTCCGGTATCTATTACAGATAGTATTATGTTCTTGTCTTCAATCTTTGCCGTAATTTCTACCGAGCCTTCGTGGGTAAATTTAAGAGCATTGCTCACAAGGTTAGTCAGTACTTGCTTAATCCTGTAGGGGTCTGATATAAAATAAGCATCCAGCTCATCTTCAATGTCCCAGTTAAGCTCAATGTCTTTGTCAAAAGCCATAGGTTGTAGCGAACGGCAGGCGGTTTCTATAGCTACTTTAAAATTAAAAGGCTGCTGCTCTATGGTTATTCGGTTATTTTCGAGGCGCGAAAAATCGAGCAGGTCGTTTACAAGCTTTAAAATATAATTGGCCGATTCTTTAATATTTGCCAGATAATGGCTTTGACGCGGCGTTACCCCCAATTTTTTTATAAGGTCGTGAAAGCCTATTATACTGCCCAGCGGTGTTTGCAGATCGTGCGTAACAGTGGCCATTAGCATACTTTTGGTGCGCAGCAGTTCTTCGTTTTCTGTGTTCAGTATTTCCAGTTGCCTGCGATAGTTTTGCTGGGTTGTAAGGTCGTTTATAATGATGTAGGCAAATACAATTAAAAAAAACAGCGTTACGGCCCCCACCCATGCCATGGTGTTTATGGTTTTGGCGAGTGCTGCCTGAGACTGGTTAATGTTTTTATAGGATTTTTGTACAAACTCATGCTCTACAGATGCTAATATAACTCTCAGTTTATCAGATATAATGCGGTTTTCTTCCAGCATTTTTTGTTCCTTGCGATACAACTGATAGCGCAGTTTATTATCTTTTATAAGCAGGTTAGTAAGTACTTTTTCAAAAGCCATGGCTAACGAGTCGTTAGAAACGGGCAGTTTGCTCAACGAGTCTAACTGGCGTGGCGTAAGCAGCGAGTTTACAACTTTGCGCCATTCATGAGACTTAGTGAATTTTACAGGTTTTATATTCTCCCAAATAGAGTCTTTGGTAATGTGTATGCCGCTTATGGCTTTGGTAAACGTATTATCGGCACTGTAGTTTTTACGATATTTGATAATCTCTGCAATACTGGCCTTTTTACGGGAAAGCAGCATTTGAACAGTATCAAATTTTTGCGCCTGGGCTGGTTCTACAATGCTTTTTATAGCCTCAATTTCGGTATTGATGCTATCGGTAATGCGATTGTAGTTTTTAAGGTCGGCAGCATTGCCGGTAAGTATAGAGCTGCGTCCAATGGCCTCAGATGCATACAAAGAGGCAATGGTGTTGCTTATGCGGATAATTTTATTGTTATCGGCAGCGTTTTGTGCAGGTCGTGCTATTTTTAGTATCTCAGTATAAACAAACCATACTGATAATACTGCTGTAATAAACAGTAAAAAATAGCCGGCTACAACTTTATATTTTGTTGCTTTTGGTTTTTGTACCATGCTTATAAAAATACACAATTATAATTACTAAACGGCACAACTGTGGTTTAAGTATAAGCAGTTTTGGGGGCAATAGGGGTGTTTAGCTTCTTACAATTACTCTTAAAAAGTTAACTTCGTCTTTTAAATGCTGTATCTCCGCTCTAAGGCTTTCAATTAAAATGTCATACACTTCTTTATTGGTGTTGCTAAGCCCTGTGCTTTGTGCATGGTCTTCGCCTAATACCTCATTAAAAAGATACATAATGTTTACATCTAGTATCCTTACGATTTTAAGAAGTTTAACCACATTTAGCCTGCGGTCGTCTTTTTCAAGGCGGCCATAGTTGCTTTGTGTAACATCAAGCTGTATAGCCATGCTGTCCTGAGTAATGCCTTTTTCTTCTCTTAACTTTTTAATTCTTTGTCCGATTACATTCATGATTTTAGTGGTGTTTTTTAGTCTGGGGTGGAGATGCGTTTTATTACAATTTAATTAATTTATTTATAACTATTGTTTAAGGATTTTGTGCTTAAATTCGATTTGTGCTCACTCGCCCTTCAATAATTACCTTACTCTACTCATTGCATTGCTAAACATGTATATTCAGTTTTAGTTTTTGCAAGCAAATAAGCAAGCCTGCTGATATTGTTGTATTTGTGTTTACTTGGATAAATGTATAAAACAAAAATCCGCTGGCAAAACGCGTGTCACAATTATTCGATATAATGTTCAGTTTAACCGTTAAAAGACAAATAAATTATAAATATATAGTTATTATTTAATAATCAAATTTTAAATATTGTAATTGTAATTCCCCTAAAAATAAACCGTTATGAAGAAGAAAGTTTTAGTTTATGATAACCAGTTGGGTTATTACGAAATGCTCGTTCGTACTATAAAAAAAGGATATGAATTTTTCCTGTATAAAAATAAAAGCGATGCTGATGAGGAGTATGATGCCATAGCATTTTTTTTGCACGATGAGATTGAACATTTAGACATGGTAAGAGTATATAGACCCGAATTGCCTTTTGTTTTTGCAATAGGTAACAAGCAGGATGCATCTTTAAAAACACCGGACAATGTTTTTATAATAGATCTTGATCGTACTAAGGGTGCTATTGTAAAAAAGTTTAAAGATGTTTTCAGGCAAATAAGTTTGCTTGTAAAAAAAGAAGAAGCCCTGTAAAACAGGGCTTTAGATTATCAGGAATTTATAAGGGAACGCGAAATTACAATTTTTTGTATTTCAGATGTTCCCTCATATATCTGGGTTATCTTGGCATCACGCATAAAACGTTCTACATGATATTCTTTTACATAGCCATTGCCACCATGTATCTGTACTGCTTCTATACTTACGTCCATAGCAGTTTGCGAAGCAAAAAGTTTGGCCATAGCGCCGCTAATGTCATAATTTAAATGGTTGTCTTTATCCCAGGCGGCTTTAAGGCAAAGATGCCTTGAGGCTTCTATGTTTACATACATATCTGCAAGTTTAAATGCAATAGCCTGATGGTTGCAAATCTCGGTGCCAAAAGCTTTGCGCTCTTTGCTGTATTTTAAAGCCAGCTCATATGCGCCCGATGCTATGCCCAGTGCCTGAGATGCTATACCAATGCGGCCTCCGGCAAGGGTTTTCATGGCAAATTTAAAACCAAAGCCATCTTCGCCAATGCGGTTTTCTTTAGGGACTTTAACATCAGTAAACATTAGCGAATGTGTGTCGCTGCCACGTATGCCCAGTTTTTGTTCTTTAGGGCCTATTTCAAAACCCGGCATGCCTTTTTCTAAAATAAGTGCATTAATGCCATGGTGTTTTTTCTCGGCATGAGTTTGGGCAATAACAAGATATACATCGGCAGTACCTCCATTTGTTATCCAGTTTTTTGTGCCGTTAACAATATAATGATCTCCCATATCTACGGCTGTAGTTTTTTGCGATGTTGCATCGCTGCCAGCTTCGGGTTCACTAAGGCAAAATGCCCCTATAATTTCGCCTGTGGCAAGACGGGTAAGATATTTTTGTTTTTGCTCTTCAGTGCCAAAGGCCTGCAGCCCCCAACATACAAGCGAATTGTTTACAGACATAACTACCGATGCGGAGGCATCTACTTTAGATATTTCTTCCATAGCCAGCACATAAGAAATAGTATCCAGGCCGCTGCCGCCATATTTTGGGTCTACCATCATGCCCATAAAGCCCAGTTCGCCCATTTTTTTAATTTGTTCCGCCGGGAAGATCTGTTTTTCGTCGCGCTCTATAACTCCCGGCAGCAACTCTGCCTGGGCAAAATCTCGGGCGGCCTGCTGTATCATCAGGTGCTCTTCGGTAAGTTTGAAATCCATAATTAATAATTTGGTTTTTTGTTTTATTACTCCCAAATGTAGTTATTTAATGCTGATTTTTCAAAATGAATGATTAATTTTAGCACATGATTAAAGAAAGCTACAACGTTTTAGGAGTAATGAGCGGAACATCGTTAGACGGAACCGATATTGCCCATATTATTCTTACTGTTAAAAACAATGTTTGGAACTATCAAATTTTAGAAGCCCAAACCATAGCATATACTTCTCAGTGGGTGCAAACGCTTAAGCAGGCTATTGAATTTAATGAGGAACAGTTAAAGGAACTGAATAAAAATTATACTGAACTGCTTGCCGGTTTTATAAACGGCTTCATCGAACAACATAATATTGAAGGGCTTGACGCTGTGTGTTCGCATGGGCATACCATATTGCACCGACCTCATGACGGTATTACGCTGCAAATTGGGAACCTGCCGCAAATTGCTGATTTGACGGGCAAAACCGTAGTGTGCGATTTTAGGGTGGCCGACGTATTGCTTGGTGGTCAGGGTGCGCCGCTTGTGCCAATAGGAGACAGGCTGCTATTTGCGGACTATAAATATTGCCTCAATTTAGGCGGATTTAGCAATATATCTTTCGAAGAAGATAACTGCCGTATTGCGTTTGATATTTGCCCTGTTAACACGGTACTTAACTATTATGCAAATGTGCTGGGGCATGAATATGACAATGGCGGCAGTATTGCAGCATCTGGTGTTATAAACCCTGTTCTTTTATCACAACTTAATGCTCTTGAATTTTATGCACAACCTTATCCTAAATCGTTAGGTTTTGAATTTGTAAAACAAACTGTACTGCCACTTATAGAGAATTATAACATAAGTCCACAAGACAAACTAGCTACTTTTACAGAGCATGTGGCGGTACAAATTGCTAATGTTGTGAACAGTAAAAGTGTTTCCGCAAGCCTGTTTATAACGGGCGGCGGCGCATACAATGCTCTTTTAATAAACCGTTTAGCTCAACTTTTACCCAATACAAATATTGTTGTGCCCGACGATAAGACCATACAATATAAGGAGGCTCTTATATTTGCCTTGTTAGGTGTGCTCAAACTTAGAGGCGAAATAAATGTATTGGGGAGTGTTACAGGTGCACCCCATGATCACACCGGGGGTGTTATATATAAAGGTTTATAAAATTCCGAGTTTTTTAATGGCTTCCACAAGTTCTTCTTCGTTACCTCCTTTGCCCTGCAACAGCATGTTTTTCATGCGTGCTTTTCGCAGCTCAATATCCTGTAATGATAAAGGTACGTAGTTAGGAATGTTTTTTGTCAATATTCCCTCAGAAAGGCGCATGAGTATCTGCTTGTCATAATTGTCAAGTTTGTAATTGTCAAACACACGGTCTTTAAGCGACTTTACAATTTTGCTGCTCAAATAAGTGTCTCCTGAAAATACAATTTTAAAGGCATTCAAAAACTCATCAATATCTATGTCGCTTTTACACAAAATGCCTTGTGGGTTTATTTCCTTTAAAAGCCTTTCTACCAAAGTAGCTTCGCTGTGCATGGTAAGAAAAACAATAAGGCAATCGGGCATTTTTTCGCGCAACAGTTTACCTATGTCTATGCCGGACATTATATTTTTTTCCGGATACGGAGGTAAACTAAGGTCAAGATATGCTATATTAAAGGAGTTGGCGGTATCTGTAATAAGATCGTAAGCCTGTTTGCAATCCAGGGCTTTGGTAAAAATTAGCCTGTGTCCTTCAAACTCCTCGTCAGAAAGGACATTGATATATCCGTTAACCGTCATTGGGTGATCGTCGACGATTAAAACATTTATTTCTTTGATCATAAATAAGGGACAATATTCCGGGGGGTTAATAAATTACGTCCTTTGTTGTAAAATTAGTGAATTAAATTGTTTATATTGCCTTAATTTTATTTTAATAGTAACTTGTGCAGTATTCATATCTTGTTGTAGATAATGACGAGGGAAATGCGAAAGACACACTGGAGTGGCTGGATGAATTTCCTGACTTTTATTGTATAGGCACAGTTTTTACTGATAGCGATGCGGTAGATAAAATCCTTGAAACACAACCGCAACTTGTTTTCCTGACCATAGATTCTAAAAGTAAATCAAACTTTCCCTTTTTTGTAATTACCGAATTATACAGGTATATAAACGTATTGCCTTATTTTATAGTATTGGCAGATACCCAAAACTTTGCATATGAGGCAATAAAGCATGGAGTTTTTGATTATTTACAAAAACCTTTTACGTCTCCTGCATTTATTAAATGCCTTTACAGGTTTAAAAAACAGGTGCTTTGGCCACAATATGATAATAAACAATCGGTAAAGCCAATAAATACAGAGAGAGAAAAGAAGGCGTTGCTAAATGAGGAAGCTGATTATGCAAGGAATACTGCCGAGGTACAAAAATCGGAAGTTGATATTCAAATTTGTATAAAATCGTATGGCGATTATCAGTTTATAGCACTACGCGATGTTGTTTATTTACAGGCAGATAACAATACAACTGATTTTCATTTGCAAAACGGTAAGAAGTTAACAGCTTATAAAACCCTAAAGCATTACGAAAATAACCTGCCGTCTTTTTTTTACCGCATACACAATAGCTATATAGTAAATAGCAACTATGTGTCGCGAATCAATACAGGCAAATCGTTATGTTATTTGGATAATAATGAGATCTCGGTTTCGTTTTCGAAGACTTTTAAAGATAATGTTGAAACCATTATAAGGCAGATAGCGCCGGAGTATTTGTAAAGAAAAAGGGTAAAATAAACATAATCAGGAGTGTGTTCAATGATAATGTTACGTTTGAATAAATAAATTATAAATAATTTATTGCTGATGGTATTTTGGATTTAGATCAGTATTAAGACGCTTTTTATAGCACTGTTATAAAAAGCAAGTTATTATATAACTTAAATTTCTGTTAAATAAATCTGATTTTCTGTGTTTTGAAAATTGGGTAAATAAATACAATTTTATCTCTGTATTTATTTTTTACATTTTACCACTCAAATCGGTCGAGTTACTCATGTAGAGTGTCTTTTTACTAAACAGCCTTAAAAGATTAGTGTTTCGTGTTTTTTTGTAATTAGTTTTGCTTCAGAAACAAACGGTAAACGCGACCGTTTAGCTAAAAAATAAATATTCAGAAAAATACATCATTACTAAAAAATTTACTACATCATGAAAAAATTTATCTTTTCTTTAGGCCTTGTTGCTCTTGTTAGCTTCGCATCAACTTCTTGCTCAACTGATGACAGCGCATTAGAAACTACAAAAAGTACATCTGCAGATGATTTTACTAAACCGGGTCCTGGCGATGTAGATCTTCCAAAACCAACTGGTCCAAGGTTATAATTGGCAGTTAACATAAAATTATATATTTTTGAGGCAATAGTACAAATACTATTGCCTCAAAAATTTTGAATATATACCGTCACGTATTTTTTTTGACGCTTATTTTAATAATCGTCTCTTCCTGCAAGCGGTCTGCAGAAAATGCCGCTTTTAAAAAAATAGACGGTTTTTTAGAAAAAGGCTCTTCCGCCGCGCTTGAAGACTCATTAAAAGAGGCCTATCTTGACTCTGCTTATGTACTGTTATCAGATTTTAAAAATGATAGTGTTTCAAGACAGGCGCTTAATAAAACAGCACTTAATTATTATTATTTAAGTAAATACAACAAGGCTATTGCAGTAAGCAAAAAAAGCCTTTCTCTTGCTACTGATGCCAATGATAGTATCAGCATGGCCAGGGCATTGTATATATCGGGTATATCTTATTATGAAAATACTTCCCAAGACAGTGCTTTTGCTGCCTACAAGCATGCTGAGAAATTATATGCAAAGTTAAATGACCCCGATCTTGGGCGTATTATACTTTACAAGGCCTACATTTATTATGATATTGGCGAGTTTGTGCTTTGTGAGACCGAAGCTTTTAAAGCCTTGCGCGAATTACAGGAACAAAAGGTAAATACAGAGATTTATAATTGTTATAATCTTATTGCAAATGCGCTTGACGGGCAGGATAATAATGCAGATGCAATTAAATATTTTAAGCTTGCCCTTGAGCAGATCGAAAAATTTAAAGCTGAAGGCTATAGTGTAGACGTTATAGATGCCTACAGAGCCTCCTGTTATAATAACATGGGGCGCATTTATGTAAAAATGAAACAGTATGACAAGGCTATACAAATATCTAAAGAGGGGATTGAGTTTAGTCATGTAAAAAAAACGAGCCCAAATTTATATGCAAAGCTTTTGAGTAATTTGGCTTATGCTAAGTTTAAGCAGGGCAATTATTCTGATTTGCCAACTATGTTTTTTCAGTCGTTAAGAATAAGGGATAGCCTTAATAATATGCCGGGTATGGTTTCAAGCCGCATATACATTGGCGAGTATTATATAGCAGTAAAAGACACTCTTAAGGGCATTGAATATTTACAAAGGGCTTATAGGGATGCAAATACTATAAACAGCAGTACCGACAGGCTTACCTGTTTGAAGATGCTTGCAGATGTAGATAAAACCCAAAGCAGCTACTATTCTGAAAAATACATACAGCTAAACGACAGCCTTCAGCAGAAAGCTAAATTAAACAGAAACAGGTTTGCCCGGATCGAGTATGAAACCGACAGGCTGGTAGTTGAGAAGGAAGCACTGGCCCGTAAAAATACCTTTATAATAGGTGTGTCGGTAATTGTGCTGTTGTTTGTGGCGGCTATATTTATTATTTACTATCTTAATTCGCGCAATAAAGAACTATTGCACATACAGGAACAGCAAAAAGCGAATGAAGAAATATACATGCTTATGTTTGAACAGCAGGGGCAGGTAGAAGGGGCCCGTGCTGAAGAGAAAAACCGTATTGCTATGGAACTTCATGACGGTATTTTAAATAATATCTATGCTGTGAGGCTTAATCTTGAGTTTACCAATAAAAAGACCGACGAAAAAACCATTGAAGAAAGAAAAGGCTACATTAAAGAGCTTCAGCATATAGAAACTGAGATAAGGGCGGTATCGCATGACCTTAGCAGAAATATAGCTTTTAATCAGGATAAAAGTTTTGAGAGTATATTGGAGTATATGATAACATCTCAAAAAAATAATTTCAATACCAGATTTGATGCAGAGATAGATACCAAAATAAATTGGGAGCTATTGCCAAATACGCACAAAGTAAATGTGTACAGGATTATACAGGAGGTGCTTCAAAACGTAAATAAATACTCTCAGGCAAAAAATGTTGTTGTTATTATAAAACAGGATGATGGATTTATAGCAATGAGTATTTCTGATGACGGTGTTGGCTTTAATACTGCTATAGCTGCAGAGGGTATAGGTCTGAAAAATCTTAAAAAAAGGAGCGAAGCCTTGGGCGGTAAATTAGATATAGAGTCGGCTCCGGGGGCAGGGGCAACAATAAGTGTTCGGTTTCCTGTTGTAACATAAAAATTAAATTTTGTGCAAAATATGTTTTATATCTTTGCGACTGTTATAAAAAACACAATTTAATGAAAGATCTTCTTAGCATATACGAAAACAAACAGCCTGAAATAGTTTTTAACTGGAAAGATACCGAAACCGATGCCGAAGGCTGGACGGTTATAAATTCGCTTCGTGGCGGTGCAGCCGGTGGTGGTACCCGTATGAGAAAAGGCCTTGATATGAACGAGGTGCTTTCTCTTGCCAAAACCATGGAAGTGAAGTTTACAGTATCGGGCCCGGCAATTGGCGGTGCAAAATCAGGTATAAACTTTGACCCTAACGACCCACGTAAAAAAGGCGTGCTGCAACGTTGGTACAAAGCAGTGTCTCCGTTGCTTAAAAGTTATTACGGAACAGGAGGCGACCTTAATGTAGATGAAATTCATGAAGTAATACCTTTTACGGAAGAGTGTGGTGTTTGGCATCCGCAGGAGGGTGTTTTTAACGGACACTTTAAACCAACTGAGGCCGACAAAATAAACCGTATAGGTCAGCTTCGCCAAGGGGTGGTTAAAGTTATCGAAAACCCTTTGTTTTCGCCCGATGTAGTGCGCAAATACACCGTGGCCGACATGATCACTGGTTTTGGCGTTGCCGAAGCAGTGAGGAATTTTTATGAAATTTATGGAGGCGATGTAAAAGGCAAGAAAGCTATAGTTCAGGGTTTTGGTAATGTGGGTAGTGCTGCGGCATTTTATCTTGCCAAAATGGGAGCAAAAATTGTTGGTATTATAGATCGTGATGGTGGTTTGATCAATAAGGAAGGCTATAGTTTTGAAGAAATTAAAGAGCTGTTTTTAAATAAAGATGGCAATAAACTTGTAGCTGATAATATGATTCCGTTTGAAAAGCTGAATGCTGAAGTTTGGAGCATTGGGGCAGAAATTTTTACACCTTGTGCCGCATCAAGGTTGGTAACTAAAGAACAGGTAGATGCTATGGCAGCGAACGGCCTTGAAGTTATTTCTTGCGGAGCGAATGTGCCTTTTGCTGATAAAGAAATTTTCTTTGGCCCAATAATGGAAGCTACAGACAGTAAAGTGAGCCTGATACCGGATTTTATTTCTAACTGTGGTATGGCGCGTGTTTTTGCCTATTTTATGGAGAAAAAAGTGTCGATGACCGATGAGGCTATTTTCCAGGATACATCAGATATTATTAAAAAGGCAATACAAAACGTACACGCTCAAAATCCTAATAAGACAGGTATAAGCAATACAGCGTTTGAAATTGCACTTAAACAATTAGTATAAAAATATAATAGTATTTTTTAAATTTAATGACAGATTAACCTCTGTCATTTTTTTATTATGACATACGAAGAAACCATACAGTGGATGTTTAACCAGCTCCCTATGTATCAAACACAAGGAGCATCAGCCTACAAAAAAGATCTTACCAACACTTTGTTGCTGGCGGAATATCTTGGTCATCCTGAAGGCAAAATAAAGGCTGTTCACATAGCCGGAACCAACGGTAAAGGATCTGTGTCCAATATGCTTGCTTCTGTGCTGCAAACTGCCGGATATAATGTAGGGCTTTATACATCGCCGCATTTAAAAGACTTCAGGGAGCGCATTAAAATAAACGGACAGGATATTTCAAAAGATTTTATAATGCAGTTTATGCAACAACATAAACCTTTTTTTGAAGCTAACAGTCTTAGTTTTTTTGAAATGACTGTTGGTCTTGCCTTTGAGTATTTTAAAGCTGAAAATGTAGATGTCGCTATAATTGAAACAGGGCTTGGCGGTAGGCTGGACTCTACCAATATTATAACACCACTGCTTTCTGTAATAACCAATATCGGCATGGATCATACTCAGTTTTTGGGTAATACTTTACAGGCTATAGCAGGAGAAAAGGCCGGGATAATTAAGCCGGGTGTATCTGTTGTGGTAGGGGAGTATCTGCCTGAAACCAAAGCAGTGTTTGAAACTAAAGCCGAACAATGTAATGCACAATTATATTTTGCACAGGATGCTGTTGTGCAAAAATATGAATCCGATCTAAAGGGATTATACCAGCACCAAAACATCAAAACCGTTGTGCAGTCGGTAGGATTACTTAGAGGGCATTTTAATATATCTGAGGAGCATTTGACTGAAGGGTTATTAAATGTTGCTAAAAATACCGGATTTATGGGGCGCTGGCAGCAAATTAACTGTAATCCTACAGCAATTGCCGACACGGCACACAATAGCCATGGGCTTAAATTGGTTATGCAGCAGGTAAAGGAGCAGCATTTTGAGACACTGCGTATTGTTTTTGGGGTGGTAAATGATAAAGACCTTAGCGATATCTTGCCGCTTTTGCCACAAAATGCAATCTACTATTTTTGCAAACCGAGTGTACCGAGAGGGCTTGATGCCGGAATTTTAGCAGAAGAAGCAAAAAAATATAAACTTTTCGGAAAAATTTTCACATTAGTAAATGATGCTTATAGTGCTGCAATTCAGGATTCAAGTGAGAATGACTTTATTTATATTGGCGGGAGTACTTTTGTAGTGGCCGAAATTTTATAGAACAATGCTTGCAGATATGAAAAACTGTAGTATATTTGCACTCGCAATACGGAAGTAACCACAACGATTGCAAGATTGGGGCGATTAGCTCAGCTGGTTCAGAGCACCTCGTTTACACCGAGGGGGTCGGGGGTTCGAACCCCTCATCGCCCACCACTACAAGGCTTTATTTTCGGATAAAGTTAGTTAAATCACAGAAAACCTGCACTTTACGAAGTTGCAGGTTTTTTTATTTTACCCTCCTGCACTATCAAAATTTACAAAAATGCCCATAATTTGTGGCACTTTTTGTGGCACCAAAGAAATTTTTAAAAATGTGCCACAAAATCCAATGTAACGTTTTGATTATCAACAGGTAAACCTGCTTAACGACTTGATTTACAGACGCTATAATTCTAATTTTATTAATTTTTAAAATGTTGAATTATGTTAGCAACAAGTTTTGGGTTAACCTTCTTTCTGAAGACCCCGCGAAAAGAGACAAATGACAGGTTAATCTACTTAAGGATTACTGTTGACGGAGTACCAAAAGAAACCTCTACTCGCCGCCGTTGGGATGCCACCCGATGGGATCAGTCCAAAGAGCGCGCGACCGGAAATAAAGAGGATGCACGAACGGTGAATTTCTTTCTGGAAACACTAGAAATGAAAATCCAGCAGTACCGTACAGATTTAATGTATGCCGGTAAGCCTGTGACCAGTGAGAAACTGATGGACTATGTGATGGGCAAAGCGGCATCGCAAAGTAAAATCGTCCAGGAATTTCAAAAGCACAATGACGAATTATTGGCCTTGGTTGAACGAGGCGAATATGCCATTGGCACCCATGTACGCTTTGAGGTAGCCAAGAAGCACCTTAAGGAATACCTATGCTTTAAGTACAGTGTAGAGGATATGGATTTCCGCGAACTTAACTTTGAGTTTGTAAAGGATTATGAGTTTTACCTGAAGACGGTGAAGAATATCAGCCACAACACGGCGGTAAAATACATTACGAACTTCAAGAAGATTGTATTACTTGCCATTGACAAAGAAATCATAACCGCAGACCCGTTTAAGCGTTTTAAGGCAAAGAAAATCAAGGTTCCTAAAAAGCCGCTGAGTAGTTATGAACTCGCCCAGCTTGAGAACCACACCTTTTCCACCCCGCGCCTGTCTACCGTGCGGGATATCTTCGTATTCCAGTGCTATACCGGGCTGGCTTACATTGATGCTTTCAACCTGAAGAAGTCCGATATTAAGTTTGGAATTGACGGTGAAATGTGGATCATCACTGAACGGCAGAAAACAGGCAGTAATATCAATATCCCACTACTTCCAAAAGCCAAAGCGATTATGGAACGCTACAAAGACCATAAGCTTTGCCTGGAGCGTAATTCTGTGCTGCCGGTAACCTCCAACCAGAAGATGAATGCCTATCTGAAAGAAATAGCTGACCTGTGCGGCATCGAAAGCACATTAAACACCCACAAGGCCAGGCGCACCTTCGGAAGTACCGTAACACTGAATAATGACGTGCCTATCCATGTGGTAAAAGAACTGCTGGGACACCAATCTGTGAAGCAAACTGAAGAGTATGCCATTACCGAACAACAATCGGTTGGAAGGGAAATGAAACAGTTACAACTGCGGCTAAGCAGTAAGGAAACCACACCTGAGCCACCGTCACCGGATATCATATCCAAAATGCAACAGGAAATACAGGAACTGAAAGAACTGCTTGCACTGTCTCACGGAACTACTCATCTTAAAAAAGTCTAAATCATGGAAAGTAATTTTTTAGAAATCGTTCAAATAATAAAACAATCACGCACGAATGCAATTAAAGTCGTTAATGCTGAATTAATAAACTTGTACTGGAATGTGGGTATGTATATCAGTAATAAATTAAAACTTTCTGATTGGGGAGATAAAACTGTTGCTGACTTATCAGAGTATATCCAACGTAATAATCCGGAAATTAAAGGCTTCAGCCGAAGGGGCTTGTACAGGATGATTCAATTTTATGAAACGTATTCAAAAGACTACCGTCTCTTTGTGTCTGAAAAATCATTAAATATTGACAATCAACCATCTGTAATTGTGCCAACAGTGTTGACACAATTTAAACCAGCAGATATTAAAGATAGTATGCTCTCAAAAATCAGTTGGTCACACCACATGGCGATATTCTCCCGATGTAAAGTAATGGAAGAACGTAAATATTACATAACACTTTGCATTCAGGAAAACTACAGCTTTCGAGAACTTGAACGGCAGATATCAGCAAGCTTGTTTGAACGGGCGATGACAAGCGAAAATCCTAAATCCGTTATACCGAAAAATTCTAAAACAGATATCCAAGATGTGTTTAAGGACAGCTATGTTTTTGACTTTCTAAATTTGCCAGACTCACACAGTGAAAGCGAACTGCAAAAAGGATTGCTCAACCGCATGAAGGATTTCATCCTGGAATTAGGCAGAGATTTTATTTTTATCGGCGAAGAATATAAACTAATGGTCGGGAACAGTGATTTTCACATTGACTTATTGTTTTATCATCGGGGTTTACAATGCTTGGTTGCCTTTGAGTTGAAAGCTGGTAAATTCAAACCGGAGCATATCGGGCAACTTAATTTCTATCTCGAAGCATTGGACAGGGACGTAAAGAAAGAACATGAAAACCCGAGCATTGGTATCTTGCTTTGTAAAGATAAGGATAATCAGGTAGTAGAATACGCCTTAAGCAGGAGCCTTTCACCTACAATGGTTGCCGAATATCGCACGCAACTTCCTGACAAGGAACTGTTGCAACGAAAGTTCAGCGATATTTTTGAAGATGAAGAAGAACTAAACAGTAATCAAGATTAAAACTAAAAACGTTACCAATACGGTAACGTTTTTTTATATTTGTTTTTTAAATCATAGAGATGTTACGATTAATCAGAACCGAACAACAGTATGAAAATACTCTTGCACGTATATACGAACTGATGCAAATCGATTTGCAACCGGATAGCGAAGAATCGGACGAATTGGAAATTCTTTCCATGCTGGTTAAAAAATATGAGGATGAACACTATCCTGTTCCTGAGCCTTCACCTATAGAAGCGATAAAACACAGGATGGAGCAACTGAATATTTCGGATGCTGAACTTTCTGAAATATTGGGCGCACGTTCACGCAAATCTGAAATTCTGTCCGGTAAAAGAAAGCTTAGCCTATCAATGATACGTGCGTTGAAGGAACGGCTTAACATATCCGCGGATATATTGATACAACTTTATTAATTCAGAGAACGAAACTCATGAGGCGTATTCCCGGTTTTCTGCTTAAAAAGTTTACTGAAATACTGGGGATATTCAAACCCCAGCTGATGTGCAATTTCACCAATACTTTTATTAGAATTCAGTAAAACAACTTTTGCTTCTTCAATTAAGTGGTAGTGTATATGATCCTGGGCATTCATGCCAGTCTCTTTTTTAAGCAAATCACTCAAATAGTTGGCTGACAAGTTTACTTTATCCGCGAGATAAGTAACTGTTGGGATACCTTTCTTGGCAAGCGTTTCCGATTGAAAATAATCCCGGATTACTTTTTGCACACGGGCTACCACATCTTTGTTTGGGTTGCGCCTTGTAATAAACTGCCTTCCATAATACCGCAAACAATAATTCAATAGCACCTCAATATTCGATACTATTAGGTTTTGGCTGTGTAAATCAATATTTTCCTCAAGTTCATTCTGGATTTTCAATACACAATCATACAAAACCTGTTTTTCTTTATCGGAAAGGTGTAGTGCTTCAGTAGTCTCATAAGAGAAAAAGGTGTAGTCTTTCATTTTAGCCCCCAGGGAAGTACCGTGAACCAAATCGGGATGGAAGAAGAGTCCCCACCCCATCATATCATCACGTTTCTCAATTTCGCTATCCATGGTCATCACCTGTTTCGGTGCAATGCACACCAGGCTGCCTTCCTGGAAATCATATTCCTGCCTGCCGTAACGCATCTTGTTAGCGCAGTAATTTTTAAACATTATGGAGTAAAAATCACAGCTTACCCGTATTTCTTCCTGAAAATACTCGTCTATCTTACTGAAATCAATAACGGCAACCAAAGGATGACGGGTTACACCCTTTACAAATTTATTAATGTCGGATATGCTGTGAAGGTGTATTATAGGTTTCATCTGTTTATCGTTTAATATAGAGCGCCTTTAAATCAGCAGCCTTTACAATTTCGGCATAATAGGCATTTGCACGCTCCTGTGAAAAATAATCGACCACCAGCCCCGCTAAACCAAAATACGCCAGGCCTATCCCAATACCCTGCCAAAATGGGTTTTTAGAAAACCAAAAAAGTAGCAGGGTTGTCACAAAAAATAGCGTAGCAACAACTTTAGAAACGGTATAGCCGTATTGAAAATCTTCCACACGTTTTTTCTCTGATACAATAAACTCCTTTCGGTTGGTTTTATAGTGTTCAGGGAATTCTGCCATCCTCTTTTTGTTGGAGTACAGCATGCCGCTGCCAATTGCCGCATAAATAATACCCGTTACAATTAGCGGCCACAACAATGCCTTAGCCGCCGGGGTTGCCCCAAGCCTGAAAAACAAAATGCCTGCTATAACAGTTACTATCCCAAAGGTAAGGATCAGCCCGGCTTCCAGTAGTTCGCCCTTTATCCAGTTCATGGTATTTTGAAAGAAGTCCATAGTATTTGGTATGAGATTATGCTGATTCTTTAAGGTTTGTAGCGATGAAACGTAGCGGTCTGCCCCAGCAACGAAATGCCCATATAACCGCGTAAATTCATTTTACCGTCTTTCATCCATGCCTTACATTTATAATATTCGCCACTGGGTGCATTATAAATTTTTCCGTCTACATACTCCCCATCGTCCCATGTTAACCCGGTAAGGCTAACAATGCCTATAAGATTCCTTGTCCGCAATTTCGGTTCGGGGTTTTTGCTATCTTTTTTTGAGGTAACCCCATCTTTTTCCACAATCTGAGCACCCCAAAGATACTTCCCGTAGTATTTCCCATTCTCTTTGTAAATCTCCATACGGACATCCTTTTTATCGGATTCCCATATGCCAATAATAGCATTTTCTCCCGTTTGGGCAAAAGTCTTACCCACTGTAAACAATAGGAGCAACAAATACAAGCTTAGCTTTTTCATTATATTGAAATTTAAAGTTAACTATTAATTACATCTGGCTCATTACAATCTTGTCGAAAAGTGCATCTCCAAGGTACACACGCATCCATACCATAGGCTTGGCAAATTTTCCAACGCGGTAACGGGTTTTGGGTTTGCGGCTGTTTACGATCGCAGATATGGTCTTAGATATTACTTCCGGCTTAGACGAACCGTTACCCTCGGCGGCTTTTTTAGTTCCCTCAATAATTTTATCCATCATATTGCGGTAAGCGCTGTTTTTCGAAATTCTTGAAAAGCCTTCCAGCAATACAGAACCAAATTCTGTGGCGATGAAACCGGGCTCCAGTACCACGACATTAATGTTAAACGGTTTCAGTTCCAACCTGAGGCAGTCACTCAGCCCTTCTACGGCATGCTTGCTCGCATGGTACCAAGCGCCCATAGGAAAATACATTTTACCGCCCATTGAAGAGGTATTGATTACAGTGCCTGACTTTGCAGCCCTCATATACGGTACTACTTTTTGAACCATGGCAGCAATACCAAATACGTTTACCTCCATTTGTTTACGGGCTTCCTCAAGGGATACATCTTCAACAGCGCCGTAAAGTCCGTAACCTGCATTGTTCCAAAGTACGTCAATGCGTCCCTGCTCCTTTATAATGGTATCAACAACACGCTCTATGTCAGTTTCTGAGGTAACATCCATTTTTAGGGGATGGCCTCCCAAACGCTCTAAATCCTGCATTTGTTCGATACGTCGGGCTACCGCATACACAATGTGCCCTTGTTGTATAAGGTGTATGGCCGTTTCTTTTCCCATACCGGAACTGGCACCTGTAATCAAAATCACTTTTTTCATTTTCTGATGTTTTATGTTTACGGTGCAAAGTTCTCCCAATTTGAAGCGTGGGTGTTAATACAAATCCTCTGTTGTTGTATTCTTTTTACGGTTTTAATGAGGGTTAAATTTATTGGTTTGAAACAGATAGTGTAAATAAGAATCTGTCCTTAAATGAAAAACCCGCACCGGTGGCGCGAGTTTTTTTTATTGAAGAGCACTTCAATCTTAATCATGTATCCCATAATCTTAATACTGCCCTATCATTATTTATTGATTATTAATAGGGAGAATATGTATCAGTGCTTCACAGGTAACGCCATTTTCTTCACGCTCAAAAACTACAAATTCAACATGTAGTACTTTGTATTCAGTCCCTTCAAGCCAAAGGGTTTTATTCCTTTTAAAAGTTATGGTACTGTCTTCCCTGTTGCCCACCAGGTTGTAAACCTGATGTGTTGTAAAAAGTGTTTCACCATTTACAAACGTTATTTTAGTCTTTAGATCTGCCATTGTTAATCGTTTTTAATGTAAACGGCGCAATCAGAAAATGAATGAGCTGGCGTAAACGGAGTTTATTATTTGGCGTTTCGCTCGTTTTGTTTGAAACGTTGTATGCGTTGCCCGGGCATGCTCTTTTTATCGGCATCCTCCGCGAGTTGCTTTTCCGGCGGTGTATTTGTAAAATGCCCGTTTGCATCTACATAAACAATCATGCTTTCAAAGCCTTTGCCTTTATTATTGCTCGTTTTCCTGTCCTGTCGCTTTTGCGCCTTCTGTTTTTTTATCAGGGTCTTTTTCTTGTTGTTTTCTTTCTTAAAAAAAGAATCTGCCATCGTATATAAATGATTTTAAAAGTGAAATACTGTATTATTGCCTGGTGCCTTGATTTGATTGGCTGAAGAGGTTACAAAGCGGAAACCGCCAGCTTAAAGCCAATGAGTTTTTCGATGCTTCTCAGGTCTGCTTTTTCTTCCGTGCCACAAAAGGATACCGCCGTGCCGCTATTACCGCCACGACCTGTACGGCCAATGCGGTGTACATAGGTTTCCGGCACATCGGGCAGGTCAAAATTAATCACGTGTGGAAGTTCGTCAATGTCAATGCCACGTGCTGCAATGTCGGTAGCCACAAGGACGCGAAGCTGGTTTACCTTAAAACCCTGCAATGCTTTTTGCCTGGCATTCTGCGACTTGTTACCGTGAATGGCTGCCGCAAATATGCCTTCTTTTACAAGAAGCTTTACCAGCTGGTCAGCGCCACGCTTGGTGCGCGTAAATACCAGCGAACGAGAAATTCCTATATCACTAAGAATATGCGTCAGCAATTTTTCTTTATCCCTTTTATCTACAAAGTAAACGCTCTGGCTTACGGTTTTTGCAGCGGAAGATACTGGGGCTACACTTACGTATTCAGGGTTTTTAAGCAGGCTGTCAGCCAATTGTTGTATGGCATTAGGCATAGTCGCCGAGAAAAACAGGGTTTGCCTTTTAGTTGGTAACTTTGTAATGATCTTTTTTACATCACGTACAAAGCCCAGGTCGAGCATACTGTCTGCCTCGTCCAGTACAAATATTTCAAGGTTAGAAAGGTCTATGTATTGTTGTTGTAGTAAATCCAGCAACCTGCCGGGCGTGGCGATCAATATATCAATGCCGTTACGCAATGCCTTAACCTGGTGGAATTGCGATACGCCCCCGTAAATGGCTGTATGCTTTAAGGTAAGATGTTGCCCATAAGCGGTAAAGTTATCGCTTATCTGTATTGCCAGTTCACGCGTGGGCGTAAGTATAAGCGACCTTATGGCTTTTGGCTTTTTTGCCGGCCTGCCTGCCAGTTGTTGTAAAATAGGGATTGCAAAGGCAGCGGTTTTACCCGTGCCGGTCTGGGCGCAGCCTATCAGGTCTTTACCTGAAAGGATTACCGGTATGGCCTGCCCTTGTATGGGAGTTGGTATTGTATAATTTTGTTGCCCCAAAGCTTTAAGTATGGGAGCTGAAATATTTAAATTTTCAAATGTCATGATAAAGTGTGCCATAAAGGCTTTTGTTTAAAGTAGTAGCCTAAATACCAAAAGGTTATTTAAGGCCTGAAATTCTCGGGATGGTACGATGCGGGGAATAAATCCGGGCAGCGCCCGTTCAATACCAGATGAATTTTATAAACAAAAACTGTCACTATTATAGGAATAGAAAATTCAAAAGGCAGAAAAAAACAAGAATGGCCTAAGCCATTCTTATCTATATACATGAGTTTAGTATCTTCTGTCGTTAGACCTTGAATAGCCACCGCCTCCGCGGTTAGAACCAAAACCTGAATTTGCCGGTTTAGGGCGGGCTTCATTCACCACAATCACCTGGCTGTCCAGCTTTGAATTGTTCAGTTCTTCAATCGCTGTTTCCGCTTCAGAAGTGTTTGGCATTTCTACAAAACCAAATCCTTTAGCGCGGCCACTAACCTGGTCAATGATTAATTTTACGGAAGTTACTTCTCCGTAGGCAGCGAAAGCATCGCGCACCTGACTTTCTGAGGTACCATACCCCAGGTTTGCTACATAAATGTTCATAATGTAAATTGTTTAAATTAAATAAGGCAACTGAAACGCCTGAACTGAAGAGTAAGAAAGGACAAATTTTACAAGATGGACAAATTTGCTTATCAGCGTGAGCATTGGCAGAGAACCAATATGGGTCAAAGGTAAGCTAAATATAATTAGCAGCGCCTGTTTATCTGGAAAACTTTCAAAATAAAAAATTGAAAATCAATAAAATAGATTTTTTTTAAGATCGCTTTGCCTGCCTTTTTAGGGCTTTGCGGTCAAGGGCGGCAATCAGCGTATTGATGGACAAGCCCTGGCCTATAGTAGAAAACAACACAATAAAATAGCATCCTGAAAGTATGCCTTCCTTATATTGCGAATCGGGAAGCGACAAGGCCATGGCAATAGAAATTCCGCCGCGCAGGCCTGCCCAGGCCAGTATAAGTACATTGTTTACGTTCAGCTTACCCAAAAGGAACAGTGCAGGCAATGAAACGCTGACGGTGCGTGCGATCAGTATAATAATTATGGAAAAAAGGCCAAGCAGCCAGTATTCCTCTAAAAATGGCATGGCGACCAGTTGCAGGCCGATCATCACAAAAAGTATGGTATTGAGCACCTCGTCGATCATTTTCCACATCTTTAGCAGGAAATCGTCTGATACTTTATCGGTATGGAAGCTGTTATTGCCGATGATAAGGCCGGCCGAAACCGCCGCAAGCGGTATGGAGGCATGGAAGTAATTGGCAAGGAACGATATACCTAAGACCAAAGCCACGGATAACAACAGAATGGTCTGGAAGTCCTTTATCGACTTTATCAGTTTGTACCCGCTGTATCCGGCTAAAAGCCCTATGGCTATCCCACCGAGGATTTCATGCAGTAATAAGCTGCCAACTGTGCCGATACTTATCATGGCTTCGGGTTGCTGCACAAATTCCAGCAGCAATACAAAAAGCAATAAGCCCACAGCGTCGTTAAACAAAGACTCACCCGCAATGACAGTTGAAAGCTTTTCGGATATTTTGGAATGTTTCAGTATTGCCCCTACCGCTATGGGGTCGGTCGGTGATATCAATGCGCCAAATATAAAGCAGTACACAAGCGGAAGCGCAATGCCGAACAGGCTGCACAGATAATACAGCAACAGCCCGAAAATAATCGTCGAAATGAAAACCCCCAACGTGCTCAACACAAAAACAGGCCACTGCTGTTTGCGCAATTTCTGGTAATCAAAATGGAGCGCGCTTGCAAAGAGCAAAAAACCCAGCATGATATCGAGCAATATCCTTGAAAAATCCATACTCGCTGAGACTTTCCTAATCTTATCTGAAAGCTCATTATTGGTTTTGCCGATTACTACAATAACAATAGAGACCACCACAGATATGGCAACCACCCCTATGGTGCCGGGCAGTTTTACAAAACGCTGGTTGAGATAGGAAACACCGGCGCTTATCACCAGCAACAGGGTTATCAGTTGTAACAGGTCCATAGGTGTGTTTAAGCCGCTTTGTAACCAACTTTTGAAGCGGTAGCTTCACGTGCGAATTTTTTCAGTACACGATAATGCGAGCGCATCGCAGAAAAGAACGTAGGGCTTTCAATATAGGGTAAACCGTATTCCTGCGCGGTCTGCTTTACGATCTTACCAATCTCGCCATAGTGTATATGGCAAACTTTTGGGAACAAATGATGCTCTATCTGCCTGTTCAGCCCGCCAAGGAAGAACGCTGCCATACGGCAGTCAGCGGAAAAGTTAGCCGTAGTGCGCATTTGGTGTTCTGCCCATGCTTCCTCCATTGTACCCGTGGTATTGGCATCAGGGAAATCCGTTTCTTCTACCACATGTGCCAGCTGGAACACAAGCCCCATGGTGAGTCCCTGTGCCAGGTGCAGGGCAACAAAACCAATGATAAACTGCCACCAGGTAATGTTCAGGACAAGTAATGGCAGTACTATGAACAAAAAGTAATATAAGCCCTTAGAGGCAAATAAATTAAAGTATTCCTTTGCCGGGTGCTTTACGGCAACCTGTCCTATCTTCTTTTGGAATATCTTCATGAAATCCTTACGAAAAACCCACGACAGGCTGGCTAATCCATAAAGGGGAAATGCGTACCAATGCTGGAAGCGCTGTATTTTTCTTTTGGGGTCGTCTTCTTCAATACGTATCAGCCCCGGGGCAATAACAAGGTCTTCGTCATGGCCGGGGATATTGGTGAAAGTATGGTGTATGCCATTATGGGAAATATTCCAGATGTAAGGGCTGGCACCCAAAAGGTTGAATACCATGCCAAGTGCTTTGTTAACGTGTTTATTGGCCGAAAACGAACCGTGGATAGCATCGTGGCAGATATTAAAGCCTACAAAGGCACTGAACATTCCTAAAAGCACGGCACAGCCAAGCATGGCTAAGGATGGAAGAACACCGGAAATCACCAGTGCATAACACCCAAAGAAACCGCCAAGAAAAATGAGGGTTTTGACCCACATCGCAGTGTTAGCATGCTTATGCTTTCCTGTTTCGGAAAAGTGGGCATCTACCCGTTGCCTGACTGCTGTGAAAAAGGCGGATTTAGGAGGGAATTTCAAACGTTTTGTCATGATAACGACATAGCTACAACCTTAAATTCACTATGCAATCAATGAGACAGGACGGTGAGAGGGCATTCTATAGTATTGGAGTTCCAATAATTTTTTCGGAAGTGTTCCTTTGTTGGAGTATACAAAGATAACGTATTTTTTTACTTCTTATTGTTCAAAAACTATTTCATTACAGGTGCATGATTTGGATTATGTTTTAAATTACAGATATATACAACAGGTCAGTCGCCTGTTACCTGCCTTGATTTTTTTTCGAGAGCAATGATGACCGTTTTTAATTCGGAAGAATATTGATTAATAAAGCGGATACATTTGAATCTTCTGAGAAGGTTAAATTCTAAATAACTCTCATAAGCTTTTTTGGATAGGTGTATTTGCCTATCCGATTTTACTTTACTCAAATAGAGCTCAAAACTAACTCCTTTAAAAATCTGTATGGTTTGAAAGCCTTTTTCAATATAATTAGATAATATTGTTTCTAAAATTTTGGAATAGGCCAGCGATTTTCTATAGGCAAGGTGCAGGCGTCTGTTAACCATAAAGTTAACAATTGCGTATATACCAATACATGCGATAAGAACAAGGAAATAATTCATGGCTTGGATATCCAGAATTTTTCCCGAATTCTGTAAAGATACTATTATGTATGTGGAAGTTATATGACTTTAACAGGAAATTCAAGACTGGGCATTATGTAATGTATACTCTGCTTGCTTTATAGTAATCTATTTTGCAGGTAATTTTCCTGAAGGTGTTATCGGTGGGATGTTTGACTTTACCTTTGAGAACGACAAAATTGCTTTTATAAAAGCCTACTTAATTTAAAACATAAGAAATGAGTAAAAATAGCTTTGACGATATTGTTAACCGTTCCCTTGCACTGCGCAAAAAATACCATGAACTGGAAGTACAATACCACGGTTCAGAATGGACTATTGAAGAAGATGCTCTTGCCTACCTTACCGATGCAGGTCTAGTAGGCCGTAATATTATGTCTGAGCAAAAACGCTGGCCTAAATCGGGCTCGAATGAAGAGTTGGAGCATAAACTTGGCGAGAACATCTGGTGGCTAATCGTGCTTGCCGACCGATCAGGCATTGATATTAAAGAGGCAGTAGAAGGTTTTTTAGATAAAACTGAGAAGTTGATTAAATAGTCTATCCTGAATTAAATTCATAATTTTATAATTGTGCCATTACTGATGGCACAATTATAAAATATTGTTTTGCAACGGATTGGATTTGTCGCCGCACTGTGCCGACAATTATAAACTAAAGTTGATTTAAAGCCGATAATCTACAAAATCATGTATCGGTGTCCTCACTTTCTTTAAATCCCGTAACCAGTCTCCTTCATCCGCACGGTATCCTAAGGATAAGAGGTAAACACTTTTAAAACCTTTTGATTCGAGGTCGAGAATTGCATCAAGCCCTTTGTTCTCAAAACCACCCATAGGCGTATTATCTATTTTCAGTTCAGCTGCCTGCGCAATTGCCATACCTAAACTAATACAGGCTTGCTTAGCAGTATCAATAAAAGCAGCCTCCTCATCCATTTCATATTGCGAAGCTGCAATCACGGCGGTATGAGAACCAAATGCAGTTCCCCTTTCTATACCACGCTTCTCAGTAGTGTGATTAAAGATAGCTTCAATCCTTTCTTTAGTATATTTATCCCAGGCTGCAAATACCATCAGGTGCGAGCAATCCTTTACAATTTGCTGATTCCAGGCAACCCCATAGATTTTCTCTTTCAGTTCCTGATTACCTATAACAATTACTTTATAAGGCTGAATACCATACGATGAAGGAGCCAGCCTTGCAGCTTCAACAATTGTTTTAATATCAGCATCCGATATTTTCTTGTCCGGATTGTATTTTTTGGTGGCATAACGCCAGTTTAAATTTTCTATTAAAGACATTTCAGTAGTTTTAAATTATTGCACTGTATATCCTCCATCGACCGATATAGCCTGCCCAATAACATAGGTAGACGCACTACTGCAAAGCCAAAGGACCACATCAGCAACTTCTTCGGCCTTGCCCAAGCGTTTAATAGGTAACTGCTGCATAAGAATATCCATAGCGTCAGTTTCATTAGCCAGCATGTCTTCTACCATAGGCGTAACTATAATCCCAGGGCAAACGGCATTAATCCGTATTCCCTGCTGGGCATATTCCAGCGCTGCACTTTTGGTCAACCCTAAAATACCGTGTTTAGAAGCATGGTAAGCAGCACGTCCCGGTACACCTACTAAGCCTCCCAGAGACGAATTGTTTACTATAGCTCCGCTTCCTTGTTTACGCATCTGTTGCAGTTCGTACTTCATAAAGTTCCACACGCCTTTCAGGTTTATATCCAATATACGTTCGTACGTTTCGTTGCTCACATCGGCTACTTCCTGTGCTGGTGACTGTATACCGGCATTGTTAAAAGCAAAATCAAGCCTGCCATACTTTGCTACAATTTTATCAATAGTAACCTTAACCTGTGTTTCATCAGCAACATCGCATAAAAATGCTTCAGCTTTATATCCAGCGGCTACAAGTTCTTCTGCCTGTGTAGTGGCATCCAATATATCTATTAATACAACAGTTGCCCCGGCAGCGGCAAATGCCTTGGCGGCAGCCAGCCCCATACCCATAGAGGCCCCAGTAACTACTGCAACCTTGTCTTTAAATTCTTCTTTCATGATTTATTGTTAAAATGTTGAAGCGTCAATTACATAGCGGTAACGCGCCTGCTTGCTTACTACCTTATCCCATGCATCGTTAATTTCGTTAGCCTTGATAATTTGTATTTGCGGATAAATTTTATTCAGTGCGCAGTAATCCATTACCTCCTGTGTTTCAGGGATACCGCCAATAAGCGAACCGTTAAAGTTGACACGATTAAATATCATGTTAAAGTTATTGATAGTCAGTTCGCCGTTTACGGGCTGGCCTACCTGGGTAAAGAACCCGTTTGGCTTGACACATGAAATGTAGTTTGACATTTGGTATGCATACGGTACGGTAGAAATCATATAATCAAGCTTGCCAAACCATGCTTTTAGTGATTCCTGGTTTTCATCTACAACAATTACCTCCTTAGCCCCAAATGATTTACTATCGTTAACCTTATCGACAGATGTGGTAAAAGCATACACCTCGGCGCCTTTAGCAGCGGCAATCTTTACAGCAAGGTGCCCAAGTCCGCCGATACCCACCACACCAACTTTATCGCCTTTTTTAATACCCGTTTTCATCATGGGCGAATAGGTTGTAATACCCGCGCAAAGTAGTGGTGCTGCATACTGAAGGTCTATATTTTGCGGAATTTTAATAGCAAAATGTTCGGTAACTACAAGATTGTTTGAATAACCACCCTGTGTTATACCGCTTGGTGAAGTAGTATCGGGAGCGCCATAAGTGCCCACCATTCCGGTAGTTTCGCAGTGGTGCTCCTCGCCGTTCTTGCAGCTGGTACATTCCATACAGCTATCCACCATACACCCCACACCGGCTTTGTCGCCTACTTTAAACTTGGTTACCTTTTTACCCACGGCAGCTACAATACCAGCAATTTCATGACCGGGTACCTGCGGGTATTTTTGTTGTCCCCAGTGGCCTCTTATGGTATGGATGTCTGAGTGGCAGATACCCGAATATTTAATGTCAATCAGGATATCATAATCGCCCACAGGCCTGCGTTCAAATTCCCATGCTTTCAGTGGTGCTTTTTCATCGGTTCCGGCATAGCCTTTGGTTTTTATAGGTTTGCTCATATCAATGTTTTTTAGTGTGTTATTTTCAGTTTCTTTTTCACCGGCCAATAGCCCTGCCGGCGTAGCCAATGCCAGCCCGGTTCCGGCAAGTGCTGCCTGTTGAAGGAATTTTCTTCTCGATGTTTCCATATTTTTATTTCTCTGCTTTTTGAGTAATTCTTACCGTTGCTGCTTTGGCATGCTGGCTGACCATTGGAGGCAGGTATGGACTCTTGCTATATTTTTCTTTGTAGGCAAGGTCTATCCGTTCATTCACAATTGTATCCTCAACAGGTTCAAACGCTACTTCCTTGACCATACCGGCGGCATGGATTTGACCGGCCTTTTGTTGTACTGCCGACTGGTACCAGCTTGACTGCCTGCCATTATATGCCCTAACATACAGATTGCCATCTACCACTACATTCCATATCCATGTAGGTGTGCCGTAGGTTACGCCATCTGCCCTGAAGGGGGCTATTTTAAGGTCATCTGCCGTATTTATTTTATTTAAATCGGCAGCTGAAAAACTATTGCTTGTACTCATAATTATTTTATCTTTTTAAAAACCTGTGGCATTGTGACTGTATCCAAAGCATCCATGTCAACCAGCTTTAAGGACTTAACCATTTTTAGCGTAGTTTCTTTATACTTCTTAAAGTGAGGGGTTTGCAGGTGTGCCTCATAGGCTTTCTTGTCGGCATATATTTCTACAATCCGTACTTGGGTCGGATTTTCTTTCTGGAACATGGGGTAAATGGCTATTACTCCCGGCTCTACTGCCACCGATGCCGAAGATTCCTCCTGTAAAATGGCTTTATACTCTTCCAAAAATTCAGGCAAAATTTCAATTTCAGAAACACGAACCATCATGTCAGGTGCAGTTAGCGGTAGTTCGGTCTCGCCAACATTCCTTCGTAATATATTAGCTTGGGTTCGCCCCGCATGTTTTTCAATAATGCTGCAAAGAGCTTTAAGCTGCGCATCAGTAATTCCGGTATTTTTTCCGATACCAAGGTGTGATTTTAACTGCGCTTCTACTCCCGGCATGGCAGCAAGGGCAGAAATTGTAACCAGTTCACGCTGCTGGTAGCTTAATACATCGCTCACGAAAATATCAGCAAAAAGGTGTTCTTTCAGGAAAGCATCTATACGTGGTGCAAACTTCCCGAAACCCGGTGCCGGTTTGGGCTGTGGTGTTTTGCTAATTTCCTCTAAAACCTTACGCCCCTGCTCATACTTGTCCTTTGTTTGGTTTTCTATCACAATGGGTTTACCTTCATCATCTTTAATGCCTTTAGCAGCCCTTTCTTCTACCACAGATTTAAAAATACCCAGTGCGTTAAGGCTGCGCGGAAAACCGCAATAGGCATACAGCTGTACCAATGCTTCTTTAATTTCATTTATAGTAAGGCCGCTATCTAAACCCGAGTTCAGTGTAGTTTTTAGCTCGGTTGTATTGCCTTTAGCTGTTAGTGTTGCTATGGCTGCCAGATTTTGCTGACGGGTATCAAGACCTGAATTGTTTTCTGTTTTAGTTTGTGCATTCATGGTAGTAGAAATTAGTACCAGAAACAGCAATAAAGTGTTGATAATGCTTTTTCTGTTCATAGCTTGATTTTATTGATTAGCCTGTTTGTACTCTTCATCGCTAACCGGCGCCAGCCAGTTGGCATTTTCCTCACCCAGATAGTTGGTTATTGCTATGTGTACCATTTTGGTTTTAGCCGTTGCGCCGTGCCAGTGCTCTACGTCTACCGGGATATCTACAACATCACCCTTACGGATTATGCGTGCAGCTTTACCCTTTTCCTGGTACAGGCCCTCGCCTTCGGTTACAATGAGTACCTGCCCTTTAGGGTGGGTATGCCAGTTGGTACGCGCGCCGGGTTCAAAGGTTACGCTGCCAATTACAAAATCATTGTTGGCGGTACGTTGCTGTATTGGGTGCAGGTATGCGTTGCCTCTAAAATATTCTGCCGGTGTACGTTCGCCTTTAGGAAAAAGCGGTGTGTTTTCAGTTTTTGTAGTTTCCATTTTGTTCTCCGATTGTTTGTTGTTGCAGGCTGCCGCGGTTAGTATCAGCACAGCCAGTATTAATTGTTTTATCATCTTGCATTATTGTTTATCACAAATTTCGGGATAACCAACACAGTAGCATTTATACATTTTACAGGTATATATACCACTTTTACTGATTTGGTATTATATCGATACAACCACTTATTAGATTCAATACATTTGTTTAAAATGATTTGATATGAAGACGGTAGAACGGATGGATACAGTTAAGCAATACAACGATTCGGTAGGAGCTGACACGCTACATCCATTGGTAACGGTAGTGGATTTTGACCAAATTCCATCATTCCAATATTTCCGAAGGTATATGGGGGTGTATGCTGTTTTTCTTAAATATATAAAGTGCGGCGATATGATGTATGGCTGCCAGCCGTATGACTATGAAGACGGTACTCTGGTGTTTGTTGCTCCGGGACAGGTATACGGCATAGATAGTAAAGGAGAAAAAATAAAACCCTGGGGCAAAGCCCTCGTATTTCACCCGGATTTAATTATCGGTACCCATCTGGGTAAAATAATTAAAGACTACAGCTTCTTTTCCTATGAGGTTAACGAAGCACTACACCTTTCTAAAAAAGAACGTGCCACCATTAACGATTGCTTTGAGAAGATAGCTTCAGAAATAGAATTAAACCTGGACAAGCACAGTAAAACCTTAATAGTTTCTAATATAGAACTGTTCCTGAATTACTGCATGCGTTTCTATGACCGCCAGTTTATAACCCGTACTCACGTAAATAATGATGTACTAACACGTTTTGAAAACCTGCTGAATAATTATTTTACGTCGGGCAAACCTGCTACCATAGGGCTACCGTCTGTAGGATATTTTGCAGAGCAGCTCAACTTATCGGCTAATTACTTTGGCGACCTCATTAAAAAAGAAACCGGAACTACTGCGCTGGATTTCATACAATCCAAACTCATTGAGGTTGCTAAAGAGAAAATACTTGCTTCCGATAAAACAATCACAGAAGTATCTGATGAGCTTGGTTTTAAATACCAGCAGCACTTTACAAGATTATTTAAGCAAAAAGTGGGTATGGCACCTGTAGAATTTAAAAATATGAATTAAAATCGGTTGATTTTCGATCACAATAAACCTCAAAATGATAAAACTTCGATTACTATAATTCCGGTCATTATTAAAGCACCACTAAGAATTCTTATTTTCCGGAACCACTTTCTTGTCTTATTTTCTCCCGATGTTGCATCCCCCAGCGGGTCATAGCCCCTACAACTTCTTCTAAGGTATGGCTGTAGGGTAATAACTGGTATTCGATCGTAACAGGATATCCCACATCTACCTTTTTAATAATAAATCCATTCATTTCAAGTTCCTTGAGTTCGCTTGACAACACTCGGGCAGATATGCCTTTAACCTGCCTCTGGATTTCAGTAAATCGATTATTGCCCCTTGCTATAGCTATGATAATCATTAGTTTCCATTTTCCACCTATGGCATAAAGCGCATCGCTTACGGCCATTAACGTTTTATGGCATTCGTCAGTAAACTCTTTGTTTACCTCATCCGGATTATTATCTCTTTTCATTCTCGGTTCATTTAGATTAGTTCCTAACCTTTAGGTAACAACTAATAAATTGTAAGCGAATATAAAATAATTTTGACAATGGATAAACGAAATATTGATCAGTATTTATACTTCCCAAAAAACTTTTTTAATATAAAAAATAGAAAATTATGTCACTTGAATTTTTAGAAACAAAAGACCAATTACGAAAACTAATTGATGACTATGCTACGCTGGGAGACCAGAAGAAAATAGCGGAACAAATGAATTTATTTACAGATGAAATTGTATATAAGGCCTTTATGGGAGGCGCTTTGGTATCAGAGGTATCGGGTAAAGACCAAATGGAAAAGGAGTTTAACGGTCATGCAGCATTAGTTAAAACTTACTTTACGCTAAATGGGCAGCATGAAATTACCATTGACGGTAATACAGCAACCGGTATTTCTTTCACACAAATAAAAATGATACGGGAAGTGGATGGCAAAGATGTACTGACCGATTACAGCGTGAGATATGATGACAGCTATATCTTTGAAAATGGCATGTGGCTTATACATGCGCGTGAAGGACATTTCTTAATTGTTGAAGAACGCTCCTTATCGAAATAGTCTTTTGGAGTGAGCCAATGAGTAAAGTTGTGTGAGCTTCTCAGAAAAATATCTATCGTGGTTAATCAATATCTTTGTGCTGAATCACATTCCGTAAATATTTATGAACCAGGCAATAGAAGATAAGTTAAAGACAATAAGTTATTCGGGGATTTTCCTGTCGTGTTTTTCAGAACAGAGTGAAAAGTGTATTCATTCCACTCCGGAACACGTGCTATTATATCTATATTCCGGTGAACAAATTATCGAATACGGAGACCGGAAATATGTGATTAAACCCGGTGAGTGCGTGCTGATACGCCGCGACCACCGCCTTTTGATGTACAAGAACAGTACAACGGAAGAACTATACAAAGGGATTTCTCTTACTTTCAGCAGGAAAATACTAAGGGAATTTTACAGTAAGCTGAATAAATCAGCATTACCGGCTGACGTTAACGTTACTGATGAAGTGGTTTTCAAAGTGGCTCCCCGCGCTGATGTAACGAGTTTGTTCCAGTCATTAACCCCTTACTTTGATGAAGAGGTAAAGCCTACAGAAGGTGTAGTGCATCTGAAACTGCTTGAAGGTATTTATGCGCTTTTAAACAACAACGAAGCGTTTTACCCGATACTCTTTGACTTTACAGAGCCCTGGAAAATAGATATTTTAGAATTCCTTAATGAATATTTCCGCGATGACCTGAGTATGGCACAAATTGCCGCTTATACAGGGCGTAGCCTGGCAACATTCAAAAGGGATTTCAGGAAAATCAGCAACCTTAGCCCACAGAAATGGCTTATAAAAAGACGCTTGGAAGAGGCGTATGAAAAGCTTAAAGGAGGCCATAAAGTACAGGATGTTTATGTAGAAGTAGGTTTTAAAAATCCTTCCCATTTTTCAACCGCTTTCAAAAAACAGTATGGTTTACCTCCCACTGAAGTATAATGGAAATGAGCTTCTGAGAAAAGCTATTTGAGCCCCGCAGTAAAGCCACTGCGGGGCTCTGTTTTTAATTTTGTCTTATAAATGAGTAGGACAAAAACAAAAGTTATGGGCACCGATATTTTTGAACGGTTATACAATGGGGACACCATTTCGGCTAATGATGGCCAGATGGATTTACTTCGGGAAGCTTCTTACGCCACCAAAAAAATAGTGTTGGAAATGAACCGTTCTTCAGACACCGCTGAAATAAGAAACCTGCTAAGCCGGATAACCGGCACCGAAATACACGAAAGCACTGCCGTATTTACACCACTCCACATCAACTATGGCAAGCATACCAAAATCGGCAAAAACGTCTTTATAAACTTCGATTGCATTTTTCTGGATTTAGGGGGGATTACCATAGAGGACAACGTACAGATAGCTCCCAAGGTAAGTTTGCTTTCAGAAGGGCATCCGCTATCACCGCAGGACAGGCATGCCCTTGTCCCCGGGCAAATAACCATCAAAAAGAATGCGTGGATTGGAGCAGGTGCTACCATACTGCCGGGAGTGACCATTGGTGAAAATGCAGTTGTAGCCGCCGGTGCTGTAGTCACTAAAGACGTACCGGATAATACTGTAGCAGCAGGCATCCCTGCAAAAAATATTAAAACAATTTAAATAGTAATAAAATGAAAAAGACAATAATTACAGCAATGTTATCCCTTTTTATGTTAGGGGTCAGCGCTCAAAACCAGAAAAAAGAAATGAAACAATTAGATACAACAGACCATTATACGTTTCAATTGAGCGATAAGGTAACACGCCAAAAAGTAACGTTTAAAAACCGTTTCGGAATAACACTTACGGGCGATTTGTATGTTCCTAAGAATGGTGGAACTGCATCGCTTGCAGCTGTTGCCATTAGCGGACCTTATGGAGCAGTGAAAGAACAGTCGTCGGGCTTGTATGCGAATCAATTAGCACAACGCGGCTTTATAACCCTTGCTTTCGACCCTTCTTACACAGGTGAAAGCGGTGGCGAACCCCGTAATATTTCATCGCCCGATATAAATACGGAAGATTTCAGTGCCGCTGTAGACTTTTTGGGATTACAGAAAAACATTGACCGAAATAAAATTGGCATCATCGGGATATGCGGATTTGGTGGATATGCCCTGAATGCGGCAGCACCGGACAAGCGCATCAAAGCGGTTGCTACGGCTACGATGTATGATATATCAAGAGGTACAGCAAACGGTTATTATGATAAAAAGACACTGGAAGAACGCACAAAAGAATACATACAGATAGGCGAACAACGCTGGAAAGATGCAGAAAAAGGAACTCCGGCTTATGGTGCTACAGGATTAGCAAACGTACCAGAAAATGCACCACAGTTTGTGAAAGAATATGCGGCCTATTATAGGACAAACAGAGGATTTCATCCGCGATCGCTCAACTCTAACGCCTCGTGGTCTTTGACCAATGCTGTGACCAACATGAATGCGCCAATTTTGCATTACATAAAGGAGATTTCGCCAAGGCCTGTGTTAATTATCGCAGGGGAAAAAGCGCACTCACGCTATTTCAGCGAAACGGCTTATGAAGCAGCAGCAGAGCCTAAAGAATTAGTAGTTGTACCCAATGCAGTCCACACCGATTTGTACGACCAGATAGATAAAATCCCATTTGATAAACTGGAGACATTTTTTAAAGAGAATTTAAAATAATTACCTGTTGGTAAAATAGTAAAAGTCAATCTCAGAGTAATTTATTGGACGCGGTATTGGATTTCTACTAATTGTTGCCTCAGTGCGGCAACAATTGTAAGTCATTATTTTATAGTGTATTTAATTTGTCTCATCAGTGATGAGACAAATTAAACTGACAATTAAAAACTCGCACCACCGGTGCGAGTTTTTAATTGTCAGTTTATCTGTTTTTGAACAACAGCTCCACCTCACTTCTGTACCCCGGATGGTAGCAAGGCGTATACCGGATATAACCCATGACCTGAAGCTCTTTAAAATATTTATGGTATGTGGGTAATGTTTTGATATGCGAAAGCGCCATGATTTTACTTCGGCTGACCTTTATTATTTTTGGTTGTCCCTGCTTGTAACCAAGGTACAGAATAGCACTAAGTAGCGCAAAGTGCCAGACGTTAAGGGAGGTGTCACGCTCAAAAAGTTTCAGGTATTTTAATAGGCTTTGTAGTTCCATAAGGCAGCTATTTGTCGTTAAACAAATTCATGATGTCGGCCTTACTGTAATAATAGGAACCCAGTACTTTTTTAAAACGTATTTTGCCGGTAACCCGGAGGTTTTGTAACGAACCTGCCGAGATATCCAGTAGTTTGCGTACCACACGGCTTTTTAGCCAGTCCAGTACTGGTTTATTGTGCTGCTCCTTTTTAGACTCTTCAATGATTTTACGGAAATCATCCATCATGACAAGGCCGAACTGCCTTAAGTCATCTTTTGTAACATACTCGCTCATCATCATTGCATTTTCAGTTCATAGCCCGAAAATAGTATTAGTAATGGCTGGCTGTATATTTCTGCCATTCGCTGGCAGTAAATGTCCTTAACTGGTATTAGAAACCAAAAGGCACTCCCTTCCTTTGTTGGGAAAGCCTTTTAGTCTTTAGTTTGGTATTGCCAATTTACAGCTATGCTCCTGTGTCGCTCCGCTGCAAAACGGCAGGTTGTTTCGTGAGATAGTCCGGCTATCTCCTCAATCCTTTTGACTTCTTTTTCATTTGCCGTGCAAATGCCTCTTCATCATAATCTTCGCCTTGAGCTTGCGGCAATAGACCACCAAAAATATCTGAGAGAGCATTCGCAGCATCGGACAGGTTTGAATTTATTTTTTCATTTTCAGCTGGTCTGTTGAGTCCACTCATAAGACTAGTATTTGTTGATTTTACATCGTTTGGATTTTGTAAATGAATCTCAGGCTTATTGCCGTTATTCCACCAGTCGTTGAAAACGCCTGCGCTAAGGTTTTTAGTAAGCTGCGAACCGTTCCATACCGACCGGGATTGGTGGTCAATGAATGTGATACCGTAGATTCGGTTATCAGCTGTCCGGCGGACAACCGTATTGATACCCACTTCTTTCAGTCCTGATTTAAACTCATCTTCATTTTTGCTTGCCAGTATTGTTTGCTCAATGGTGGTTTTGAGTGTTGACCTGCTTGGGCTGTTTTGCAGTTGCATTTTAGATTTTGCAAAGTGGGATTGCAATTCGCTATGACCCGCACCTTTTCCGAAAAGTGAGGCCTTGAAGGGATTGCTTGTTTTTTCTCCTTTTTCATTCAGTGTAAAATAGACCAGCCCCTGCCGGGCTTTACCATCGTATTGGCCTTTAACTTCTTCAGCAGTAATGTTGAACAATGACAGCAGCACATTGTAAGTGCCGAGTGTGGTATATTGATAATATTTGGGCAGGTAACGGATAACCGCAGCCATTTGGCTTTTAATATCACCAGCTTTATAATTGACCGGTTTGAAAATGGGTTCGGTTCGGTCTTGTTTCTTTTCCACAGCACTTTTCAGGTTATACTTGCGTTCCAGTTCCCTACAGGCTGCCATAGATTTTCTTTTTTCAAAGGCATCCGAGATTTTTCTGCCCTGTTCATCTACACAAACCGTTACAATATGGATGTGGCTGCGCTCAATGTCATTGTGTTTAAATACGATAAATGGTTGCTTGCCATAACCCATTTTCGCCATGTAGTCTTTGGCGATGGCTTTATAATCGTTGTTGTTTACGGTATCGTCCGGGTCAGGGTTGAGTGAGATATGCACCACCGGTTTTTCTGTTTTTCGGTTGGCAACAAGGTATGCCTGGAACGAATTTGAGATTTGAGCAGTGGTAAACGTACCGTCCGGTGATTCGATGATTTTCTGTCCTGCCAATACCGTTGCAGTATTGTTATTTACCTTGCTCATATTGTAGGCCAACGCACCGAACAAACTTTTCCCCCTGCCAATCTTCGCTACCATAAACTACTTTTTAAGATGGCTGGCTTCAAATTTATTTGTAAGCTCAATAATTTTTTGACCTAACGTAGCAAGTTCAATAGTGTGTTTTTCCAGTTTGTATAACGCTGCTGCGGCTTTTTTCTCTGTAAAATTATTGTAGAGCATTTTTACAACTTGGTTATAGTTGACCCCGATGGTACGGAACTGCACAAACAGTCCAGTTAGCTTTACATGATAGTCTATTGCTGCCTTATCGATTTTTACTGTAGTGATAGTCTTTTGGAAGATACAGGCAGTAATAAAATGTGCCATGACGTTCATACCCGATTGTTCAAATAGGGTCAGGAACTTTGCATTTTCAACAGCCGTCAGGCTGATGGAATAACGGAACGTTGCCCGGTCATCTTTGGGATGCCTGCCGCCTTTATGCTTTTTATGTGTACCGTTATCGTCCACTTATATTTCTTTTTTGTTTTTTCTGCCAGTATTGGAATAAAGATAACTACTGATGTAATCAGTAAATCGCTTCCGGCGATTTATGGCACCGGTTGGCTTTGATAGGTTTAGAAAAGAAACTTTTCCCAAGTAAACCGATAAAAGCAAGCGAAGGTATTGCTGTCAATCCAAAAAAAGACAAAAGACTACGGCATAATGGCTTTGCTCGCACACTCACAAACCCACCCCTCGGGACTTATTCCGTTTCCTTTTGCTTTTTCCGAATTGCCTGCACCTTTTTATTGCTTTCTTTTTTCGGTTTTCTTTTTGGGAAAAAGTTATGCGGAGCGCAAGCGTAGCAGGACTGCCACATTTGAGGATTGGAAAGAGATACAAAACGATTGTATCATTATTAAATTCAAAAATTATGGCACATAATTTAAATTTCAACACAGAGACAGGACAGCACGCTTTTATGAGCGTAAAGCAGCCCGCATGGCATGGGCTTGGGCAAATCGTAGAAGACTACCCGACAAGCCGTGAAGCGATAGTGTTTGCAGGTTTGGACTATGAAGTAGCAAAAGCTCCGATCTTTGCAAGGGGTACAGGTGAGTTTGACAGTTACCCAGTACCTGACCAATACGCCACAATGCGCACCGACACCAAAGCCGTTTTTGGCGTGGTGGGTAAAGACTACCAAATCGTACAAAACAGTGATGCGTTCGCTTTTTTCGATGCCATTATAGGCGGTGGCGAGGGCATACTGTATGAAACAGCCGGTGCACTAGGCAACGGGGAACGCATATTTATTACCGCCAAACTGCCCGGCTATATCCGTGTGGGTAACGGGGACGATGTAACACAAAAGTATATCTTCCTGACCACCTCCCACGATGGCAGCGGTTCAATTATGGCAGCTTTTACGCCTATAAGGGTTGTTTGCTCGAACACATTAAACGCAGCCCTGAAAACCGCTACCAACGTGGTACGCATACGTCACACCGCAGGCGCAAAAGAACGTTTGGAACAGGCGCATAAAGTTATGGGCGTTGCTGATAACCTATCGGTACAATTGGAGGGCATTTTTAACCAATGGGCTAACGTGCGCATTGAAGATAAACAGGTTAAGCAGCTGATACAGTTGGCACTTTGTCCGAACAAGGAAACCTACAACCTTTTAAAGAAAGGGGCTACCGAGGAACTTTCAACGATGTATAAAAATGCCTGTGAGGCTGCATTCAAGTATGCTATGGCGGACGATACCCAAAGCATGGCTACCACCAAAGGCACTTTGTTTGGTGCCTACAATGCCGTTACGGGCTATTACCAAAATGTACGCAGCTTTAAAACGGATGAAGATAAATTAAAAAGCATTTGTTTGGGCGGTACGGCACAGGCACGGGGGCAAAAAGCCTTCGACCTGTGCGGGGGCTTTGCCAAAGATGGGGCGGTTGCCCTGCAATTCAACTGATAGTTAACCGCAGCCCGCAAAGCAGCGCTGCTTTTTTATACGTACCTGTATACCTATTCATATAAGTATGTGGGTATTTATGTATATACATACTTGTGTAAATAGATATGTATTTAGATATGTACAACAATACACAGGTACATACGTAAATACGTATGTACGTACCTACACACATAGCTACGTAGCTAAATATTGCTGTACGGCTGGCAATACAGCGGTACAGCAATACGTCTGTCTGTCTGGCAGGCTCGCCAACGATACAGCAAAAAAACAAGACAGCACAACATTGATACAATTAGTAAGTTGACAGGCTGTATAATTTTATCTTTGACAAGCAAGCCAGCCGTATAGCCAATAGTATAGTATTGCTTTGAATCCTTACAAGCTGCCACACATAGCCAATGGTTGCTTTACAGGGAATTTTGCGGGCGGGCAGCCATCAGGGCTGCCGACCAATATTGGTTTCCGGTAGGATATATTCTTGTTTATCTTATTTTCACATTGTTTTACACTTTAGTTGTAAAGTTTATTCTTTAATAAGAAGCCTTCTAGTAAAATTATAAAGTAGTAAGATTAACGTTTACGGCTTAAAATGTATGTTTTTATTAAGTCGCTGCCGTGGTGGGAAGCCGATGTTGGCGGTAGTTCCTTTAATTACGGTTCTTTAATAATTCTTTGATAGCTGTGTCTAATACGGGGTCATTCAGGTTTATTAAATCATTTTGGGTATTTAGAACATGAATGTCAACAGGTGCGCCGATTCCTTCATAACAAATCATTTTGTTGTCGTAGTACCGCTCATTAGAGAGTGAAATAAGCCACCCATTTGGAAGTGTAAAGCCATACATATTTGAGTAAATGCCGCGTGTGTTTGAACCGACGATTTTTACATTGGGCAGTTCTCTCATTATCGAAGCAAATAAATCTCCGGCGCTTACTGTTTTGTCATTCGTTAAGACTACTACAGGTTTTGTAAATTGAAAAACACCTTTGGGCTCAGTATACCATGTTTCCAGTTGCCCAAAATCTTCATATCCTCCCTTTCTTATTCTTGTTTTTTTATGCATCCCAATTACTTTACTAGTTGTAAATCTGCCGGCGACTTCATAAGCAAATTCATCATTGCCCCCAATATTATCTCTTACATCTACGATAATTGATTTCACATCTTTAAAATTTGCAAACAGCTTATCCAATAGTTTACCTGCAACTACTGCATCAGGTACATTATCGGAATCCTGATCAACGAAGCATCTGTTGAAACGCAGGTATCCAATGCCATTTGAAGTCGAATAAGCAAACAGAGGTACATGATTAAATTCAGGACCTGCGTATTGCAGCGCTTTAAAATGTTTTTGCGATAAGGAAGAATCTACCATTTTCCAAAAAGCGTTACGTAAACTATCCGTTGGGAACTCTTTTACGAACTGCGAAGGTTTCACGGATTTGAATTGCTTTATTCCCGGAACGATAACGTTGATATGATTGTCATGAAAAGGAGCCAGCATCTGAGAAAAAACCGTATATAAAGAATCATCAGAGGTATTGGCGTTTATCAGTGGCCTATATTTTTGATAGGTGGCATGCCAGTCAATATTCCTTAACTTAAAGAAGGCATAGTTGTCTTCGAAAGTATGCCATAACACTTCAAAATTTAATTCCGGTTTTGAAATAGCAGTGTCCTTTGGATAGGACACCGGATTTTGGGCAAAAACAAAACTAACAGAAAGTGATAGCAATGCAAGGATAATTTTTTTCATTTTAATTTTTTTTATGTTTGTTGTTAGTTTCCATTTTCGAATAGCGGCAATAAAACATCGAATAAGTCACCCGCCCTGTTACAGTTTGTAAAAAAGACAAAACCTCTTTTTAAATCTTTATACATAACGAAATAACTCGTAAAATCACCATTATTTCCGCTGTGCATATATCTGATTCCATAATTGGTTTTTTTAATGGCCAAACCAAGCCCCCAATAATCAGCTTCATCAGAATCAGGAACCTTGATCTGCGGTTCAAACATCTCTTCAAAAGTATTTTTTGATAATCCTTTTTCATCCATCAGCGCAATTACAAAATTTGCGTAGTCAATTGCGTTGGTATGCAACCCGCCTGCCGCACTAAACTCTTCAAACTTTTTTAATGTGCCTGGCATATTATTGCCATCATTTTCATTTTGACGGTACCCCGTTACTTTATGTTGTGCAACATATTGGTTCCAGCCAAAACACGCGTGTTTCATTTGAAGGGGTTTACAAACTTCCTTATATACGGTATCAGACAGGCTTTTTACATCAGTATGCAATAAGTGGGCAATAACATTAACCAAATATTGATATCCTTCCCCTGAATAATTATAGGCAGTGCCGGGATTAAACTTTAAATATTGAGCGCCTTCGGGTACATGAAGGTTTGGATCAGCAGGTTCATATTCATGCCAGTTTGGTAAACCTGAAGTATGGGACAGGATCATTCTTGCTGTGATTAATTTGTTGCGATTATCATATTCAATTTCAGGATAAGACAAATATTGATACAATGGAGTGTCAATATTTATAATGCCTTTTTCCTTCATCTTCATTATGAAATAAGCAAACACAGGCTTGCTCATAGAACATGCCTCGTACATAGAGTTCCGGTCAGCTTTACTTTTATTTTTTATATTGGAATAACCGAACTCTTTATAATAAGCTATTTTTCCATCATCAATGAATGCAATTGATACGCTTGGTAAATGAAAAGTATCAACCTGTTTTTTAATAAAGTGGTCAATATCGGATGCACTTACTTTTTTCCCATTTAGAGCAGTTACCGAACGGCAGGAATACTGAATTACTAAAAGAGGAAGGGTAACGACTAAAAATAAAATCTTTCTATTTTGTTTCACAGACATCTAAATTTTACGTTATTGAGCAAAATTATTTTGTGTCGAAAAGAATAAATAGCATGAATTTAGCCATTAAGAATTTTATGATTTCTTATACTCCATCGGCAAAAAACCTGTGATATGCTTGAATGTTCTGATGAAGTGGTTTTGATCGAAAAAACCGCACTCTAACGCAATGTCAGTTAGTGTCAATTTCGATGATTTAATTAGGGTAAGCGACTTTTCTATTTTTATGCGGCGTTTATATTCCCCTATAGTACAATGAAAATATTTTGGAAAATTTTTTGAAAGTGTTACGGGATGCATATTCGTAATTAGCGCCAGTTCGTGCAATGATACTTTTTCATCCGGGTTATCATGCAAGTATTCTTCAACGGCACTTATCCAAAGCGGGAGTTTGTTTGTTTGGGTATGATATTGCTCCTGGCTTATTAATTGAAACAATAACATTTGGATAGATATTTCTGATAAAGAATCATAAGTAAGCAATTCTTTGTAAATCTTTATCATTAAAAATTTGAATTCCAGATTTTTCAAAATAGCAACTCTTGCTTGTGTGTCGTCAAGGTTAAACTGAGCAAAAAAACTTTCTTCCAATTCTAAATTAACCCTTCGAGAAGGTTTAGCGATTTTTACGACCTGATGCATTTCGCCGGAACTGTAGTATTGAATACTACCTGGGTTAATATCAAAAGCATCTCTTTTCTTCTCCACACAACCACCTTGTATCATAAAGCTTAAGTGAGCATTTTCGTGACAATGCATTGAGCTATTATAATCATTGATATTATAATCAGTAACACATGCGATAATGCCATTTATATTTTTCGCACAAGTTACATCCCCCGAATATGTACCTTTTTTCAAAGTTAGCATTTGTAAAAATAATTATATCCTATCATTTTTCAAACTGTGATTATTATAGTAATGTCAGCAACTAAATTACACCAACACTCCCACGCTAGGCGCAGTGCCTGTGTTTAGCCTGCGACACGCATTGCCGCTTAGAACATGTTGTGCGAAGTTACTGAATAGATTCCGACTAATCAATGATTTAGTAACGTAGTTGCCGATCTTACACCAAAATATTTTCAACACAATCATTTATAATCAAAATATTATTTATTGCTCAGCACGCCTGTTAGGCGCAGTCAATAATTGAGTTTTTGGCCTCTGTTTTTTGAGATTAAATAACGGAGCAGCTGTTTTGGAATAGTTAATAGTTAGCAGCAACATTTTTATCCCTGCAAGGTGCCAAAGATTATAAAAAGGTGGGTTTGCAGGGAATTTATACAAGCGGGCAGCCATCAGGACTGCCGACCAATATAGGTTCCTGGTAGGATGTGTTCTAACTTTACCTTATCACCAAATTGTTTTGCACTTTAGCTCTAAAGCACACTCCTTAAAAAGAAGCTTTTTGGTAAAATTTTAAAAAGGTAATAAAACCGCTTTACCGCTTTTATACTTTTAAAACCTTATAGTTTTATTACCTACTTCCAAGCCACCAGGTTAGCTATATAACCTTTAAATCTACCTGCTTTATTATTTGGCAAGTAAACCAGTTAAATGATATACTGAATCTTCGGGTGGGCACCCTACAGGCATGCCATCAAGGGGTAAACTTGATTAGTTTATTGAATTTATTAGCCTTTTTTTCCTTGTGGAAAAGATGATTTGTTCCGGACAAAACAAAAAGGGCTTGATACCCTTTTCAGTTTATTTCCTTTATCTAAAATGTTGCCGCGTAGCAACAGCAAGTTGTGTCTTGAGCTGCTTGAAATACTTCAGCAGCTCAAAACAACTTGCCCTTGCGCAGTGGGCTAAAAAATCTCCGGAGTCGATTTTTGATGTGAGTCGCCAAACTTTTACTGTTATTTATTGATTTATTTTTTATTATAGAAAATGCCTTTTAGTTTTTACTGTTTTTAAGTTCTTCCAGTTTCAAATAAAGTCTATGGCAGTTATCCAAAACCTCCGATTCATTCAAGGGTAATAGTTGGGATGCTATCCTCAAAACGCTTATAACATGGTAACCCGGCTCTGCTATCTCGCCTGAATTTGTATCACCATCGTGATACATTGCGTGCATGGAAATCTTTAGAAGGTCTGAAACGGTATACATCAAGTCACTGTAACTATCAAAATGCAGCCGGGCTTCAAAGCTGTCATCACCTGTATCCTCAGCTAATGTGGTGAACATCCACATTCTGGTCTCTGCGTTTGCGAACTTTTTTATCGCTTTTTTTCTTTCTTTTTTCATATCGCCACATCAATTTATAGCTTTTCAGCACTTCATTTATATTGATATTTGCTCGTTTAAATTATTTACAGCATTCAGGTAATCATTTAGCTCTGTAAGTGTCTGGCCGGTGTCTCCAGGGAGTAATTTCTTAATAAGTTCTAGTACACTTACGAGGTGATAATGGGGATTCCTGACAAATCCACTGTTCTCAGAATCGGCATTATACAGCGTATGCAATGAAATTTCTATTAAGTCTTCAATAACCACAAACAGGTCAAAGTAGCTGCTGAACTTAAGATTACATACATAACCCTCTGTATCAGTCAACATATATTTTGGTAATTTCGGCCGCGGAGGGGATTCCTTTCCGGCTTCATCATTTACTGTGTTTTCCAATTCGTGTTTATCCTCCCTAGCCGGAGTAGTCTGGTCTGTCTCTATTTTTTCGTAGCATCTAGCAACAGCTTCCATAAATAGCCGTTCTATTTCTTTTCGTAGGGATTGCGTCTTACACAAAAGTTTTTCAATATCTGCGCGGGAAATATGCAAATGGTTTTTGTGCCTGAATGCCAGGTATGCGGAATGAAGTAGTTCCAGCAAGCAAACATCTTCTTCGTGTTCGATGTCAAATAATGTTGCAATGCCTGGCACATAGCCCGTAAGTGCAGTTTGGTGTTCCGAAATATCTTTTGCAAAAAGCTGTTTCCCTAAAATAAATTCTTCTGCAATTTTGAACAGCTGTTCCATCATTTGATGTAATGTATACGCCGCATCCACATATTTCTCATTCTTCAGACTTTTAGGAAAGGTGGTATACCTGCCATCTACTTTGCCCATTGCCCTTTTAAATTGTTTCTTGGCACGTGGAATTAAAATAGATGGCTGTATGCTCTCAGGGTGGAAGTTAGTTTTAGCTTCGGTATTTGTGTAAGCCAGCTGGCCTAAAACGCAGTGCTCAATAAAATAGAGGTTGCCCTTGCGTATGGCGTCAGCCGCATAATCACCCGAAAACACATTATAGGTAATCGAGAGATAGTCTTCAAATACCTGGTTGAGTGGCTCCAGCAGGTCATTGTCAATACGTGTAAAGGTGGTATCTACAAACAATATAAATCTCGTCTCCGGTGCTGTATTGGCGACAGAGATATAAATATCTTGCATTGGGGCAACCTTTATTACCTTTTCGGTTAATTCTTTGAGAATTCCTGCTGAAGGATCGCTTTGCTTAATTTGAATGGAATCGTTCATAATCTTACGTTTTAAAGTGGTACATCATTGAAAAATTGTATTTTTGTTATGAAGCACAAGTAAATCATTGCTTATCCTGTACCAAATCAATTTCCGATGTATGGTACATGGTTTTCAATGTATTTTACAGGGTGGCACTTTATTTTCAATTTTATACCTTTGATTATGAACACGACAAAACCAAACCATATAGGACGTAAAATCAGCCGTATTCGCGAACTGCGTAATATGAAACAGGAAGCCCTTGCCCAGGCAATGGGAACAAACCAGCAGGCTATTTCTATTTTGGAGAACAGTGAAGTAGTTGAAGATGAAAAACTGGCTGAAGTGGCCAAAGCTCTTGGTGTGACTGTGGAAGCGATTAAGAATTTTTCTGAGGAGGCTGTGATAAATTATTTCAATAATTTTAGCGATAATAGTATTAATCAAGGGCCGATAGGGACTCACAACACGTGCAATTTTAATCCACTCGATAAAGTTGTAGAACTTTATGAGAGATTAGTTCAAGCCGAAAAAGATAAAGTAGCTTACTTGGAGAAGCTTTTAAATAAATAGTAAACTCGTTTTACTGTTACTGATGGAGACCGCTGAAAGGTGGTCTCTTTTTTATTTTACGTTCAAAAATAAAATATACTTTTTGATAAAATGTGGGGATTTTCCGCCATTCTGTTAACATTGTTTTAAGTATATTAGCTACCTATCAAAATATCCCGAATACGATTATATGGCAATTAAAAAGTCTGAATTATATAGCTCATTATGGGCGAGTTGTGATGAATTACGCGGAGGCATGGATGCTTCGCAATATAAAGATTATGTACTGACAATGCTTTTTGTAAAGTACATATCTGACAAGTATGCCGATGACCCTTATGCTCCTATACAGTTACCGGAGGGGGCTACCTTTAACGACATGCTTAAATTGGTGGGTACTCCTAACATTGGCGACGACATCAATAAAAAAATATTGAACCCAATTAAAGAAGCCAACCGACTGTCTGATTTTCCTGATTTTAACGACGAGGGTAAACTGGGCAAAGGCAAAGATTTGGTGGATACTGTAGGTAACCTCATTTTAATATTTAATGATCCTAAACTCGACTTTAGTAAGAATACTGCTGAGGGCGATGATATTATGGGTGATGCGTACGAGTTCCTGATGCGCCACTTTGCTACCGAGAGTGGTAAAAGTAAAGGACAGTTTTATACTCCAGCGGAGGTAAGCCGTGTTTTGGCTAAGATTATTGGGATCAATAAATCAAATTCTACAGCGCAAACTACAGTTTATGACCCGGCCTGTGGATCGGGATCTCTGCTTTTAAAAGTGGGTGCTGAAGCACAGAAAATGGTTGACCTTTACGGCCAGGAAAAAGAAATTTCTACAGCCAACCTTGCGCGTATGAACATGATATTGCACAATGCGCCAACTGCTTCCATATATGCTGATAACACACTTTCACGGCCATTTTTTAAGGAAGCCAATGGTAATCTAAAAACGTTTGACTATTGTGTAGCAAACCCGCCTTTTTCGCTTAAGAGCTGGACAAACGGTGTGCAGACCGATAACGACGAGTATGAGCGTTTTTCTATGGGAGTACCACCGGATAAAAATGGAGATTACGCTTTCCTGCTGCACATAATCCGCTCATTAAAAAGTAATGGCAAGGGTGCTGTTATCCTTCCGCACGGTGTACTATTTAGAGGAAATGCCGAAGGAGAGATACGAAAAAACATAATTAAAAAAGGATTGATAAAAGGTATTATAGGTTTACCTGCGAACCTGTTTTACGGTACAGGTATACCTGCCTGTATTATTGTTATAGACAAAGAAAATGCCGCACATCGTAAAGGTATTTTTATGATTGATGCCAGTAAAGGTTTTGTAAAAGATGGCAACAAAAACAGGCTTAGGGAGCAGGACATTCGTAAAATTACCGATGTTTTCAACGCTCAGGAAGAATTGGCAAAATACAGTCGGATGGTTCCGCTTTCGGAAATTGCGGATACTAAAAACGATTACAACCTGAATATTCCTCGCTACATTGACAGTCAGGAAACTGAAGATATACAGGATTTGCTTGCTCATGTAAAGGGCGGTATTCCTAAAGCGGATATCGATGCGCTGGCAACATACTGGAAAGCCTACCCTGAACTACGTAATGACCTTTTTGAAGATATAGACAGTAAGTATGTAAAACTGAGAATACCGGAAGCAGAAATAAAGCAATTTATATTTTCGCATGGGGAGTTTCAGGATTACCATTATAACATTTCTAAGCAGTTTAAAGCTTGGGCGGCCAATGCCGCCGAGCATTTGAAAACGCTTGATATAGGCTGCCACCCGAAAGAAGAAGTACAGCTACTGGGGCAGCAATTACTACAGGTGTTTGCTGACAATACCCTTATAAACGAGTATGATGTGTACCAACACCTAATGGATTACTGGAACCAGGCCATGCAGGACGATTTATATTTAGTATCGCTGGACGGATGGCAGGCCGGTAAAGAATGGACACGCCATGTAACCATTACCAAAGCCAAAAAAGAAGGCGCGAAAGATAAAGAAAAAGTGACAGAAGGGCTTGCCGGGGTTATAGGCCGTATGCTACCCGCTGAGCTTTTGGTTGAACAATATTTTAGAGATGAAAACTTTGCGATTACTTCACTACAAATCGATGCTGAAAATGCTAAAGTGACCATAGCAGAAATTGAAGAAGAACAAAATACAGAAGGCGGCCTGTTTGAAGACCTTGAAAAAGTAAATGCCGGAGAAGTAAAAAAACTACTAAAGGCTAAAAAAGCAGAGAAAGCCCCTAAAGAAGAAATAGCCGTATTAGATAAGTATTTAGCAAACGTTGAATTGGTAACTAAGTTAACCGCAATGCTAAAAGCTGTACTGGCTTCCCAGGAGAAAAAGGTAATTGCGCTTTACCCAACCCTGACCGAGGATGACATAAAGCGCCTGGTGGTAGATGTAAAATGGATGCAAAGCCTACAGGAAAACGTAATGGGCGAAATGGAGCGCATAAGCCAAAGGCTGGCACAGCGCATTAAAGAACTTGCCGAACGCTACCACGATACCCTGCCGCAACTTGAGGAACAGGCAACCGATTTTGAAGAAAAAGTAAAACAGCATTTGCTTGAAATGGGAATAGCATGGTAGAGACTAATTTTAAAAATACAGAGATAGGCATCATTCCCGAGGATTGGCAAATAATAAAGTTAGGAGAATTTTATAATGTTAAAACGGGTCCGTTCGGTTCAACTCTACATGAGAGTGATTATGTTGTTGATGGGATACCAATAATAACGGTTGAACATTTAGGAGAGCGAGGAATTATTCATAAGAATATGCCTATGGTTTCTGAAAAGGATTATAGGCGATTGATTTCTTACTCATTGACAAACGGAGATATTGTTTTTAGTCGTGTAGGTTCAGTAGACAGAAACTCATTAATTAAAACAAATGAAGATGGTTGGCTTTTCTCTGGTCGATTATTAAGATTGCGAAGTTTGTCCAACTTAATGCGTTCTGATTATCTGAGTTATTACTTTCAGCAAGAAGAGTTCAAGCAACGAGTGCGGAGTGTGGCAGTTGGCCAAACCATGGCTTCATTAAACACTAAAATTCTTAAAGATATATTAGTTTCATATCCAACTAATATAGATGAACAAAAAGCTATAGCCACTGCTTTAAGCGATGCCGATAATTGGATTGAAAGCCTTGAACAACTTATTGCTAAAAAGCGCTTGATTAAACAAGGTGCTATGCAGGAGCTGTTAACCCCTAAAGAGGATTGGGAGGTGAAGAAGTTGGGGGAAATATCCTCTATCTATACGGGAAAAAAGAATAACCAAGATAAGATAGAAAATGGAATTTATCCCTTTTTTGTAAGGTCTCAGTTTATCGAACGAATAAATAGTTATTCTTTTGATGGAGAAGCTATATTAGTACCAGGCGAAGGTAATATTGGTAAAATATTTCACTACATAAATGGCAAATTTGATTTTCATCAGAGAGTGTACAAAATTAGTAATTTTAGTGAAGGATATTCAGGCGAATATATTTACAGATACATATCAGAGCATTTTGGAAAACATGCTATGGAAAACTCTGTCAAGGCAACAGTCGATTCATTAAGATTACCAACCTTTCAAATTTTTGAAATTCCATTTCCGCCAACTTTTGATGCACAAAAACGAATTGCCAATATCCTCAGCGACATGGATGCTGAAATTGATGCCCTTGAGCAAAAGCTTCAAAAAGCACAGCAAATAAAACAAGGTATGATGCAGCAGCTGCTTACCGGTAAAATAAGGCTTATAAAAAATACAGCTGCGCAGCCAAAAGAAATTGTTACAGCGTCATAGTTTGGCGTTGTAGCGGGTTACGTTTGTGGAAGAAAAATATCGCTCCTCATGGATAAAATTAAACTCATAAACCATACGCTTGAAAGTTACTTTAGCAGGAACAAGCACCAAAGCTTTGTTCCTGCTAAAGACCTCATGCCGGAGTTTATCCAAGCCGGATTTTTTCTTAGCGATAGTAAAAATGGTCTGCCCATACGCAATATACTACGTAAGCTTGATAAAGAAAACCAACTAAGTATGATTCCCAGCGCTTTCGCAGACAGGAAAGCCGCTAACGTAAACTGGTACTTTACCAGCCAGCAAAAGGCACAAAACCAAGAAAGGATAATTAATCCAGTTCAGATCAAGAAAGAAAAGAGTCCAACTAAATCCATAAATGATAAAGACGAAACCTACGTGCTCAATTTATGTGATGAGGTATTAGGGTTAAAGGGTTCACGGCAACACCTTTTTTTATTCTTACTCGGCGACAAAGGACACCGGCTCCCTGTAGATGTTTACTACCCCGAAAAGAAACTGGTGATTGAGTACCGCGAATACCAACATACCAATGCTGTTGCTTTTTTCGACAAGCCCGATAAGCTTACCGTTAGTGGCGTTTCAAGAAACGAACAGCGTAAGCTTTACGACAAACGCAGAAGGGACATCTTACCAAAACACGGAATTACGCTCATAGAAATTAACTACTCAGATTTCCATCACAATTCCCGACACAGGATTGTCAGGGATGTAAAACGGGATTTGGAGGTGGTTAGTAAGATTCTGAAGGGCTAATAATAAAATAAGGACCTCATGTTCTGGCATTGTGTAGAGATACATTTGTCAATTGATAAGTATAGATTATGACTGAAACAATTAGTGCTGAGATAAAAAAAGTGAGTGATGTTCTAGTTGATAATTTGATTATACCAAATTACCAGCGCCCCTACCGATGGACAGAAAATAATGTACGCTTGCTTTTGGAAGACATCATGCAAAGCTGGAAAGCCGGGAAAAGCTCCTACCGTATAGGTAGCGTTATACTAAACCAAAATGATAAACAACTTAACATTGTCGATGGTCAGCAAAGGATCACAACCATATTGTTAATTTTAAAATCACTCGAAAGTAAAACAGGTGAATCCCTTAGGAACTCGCTTAAATATAAACATGCTGACTCGCAAAAAGCTATAATTGCCAACAAACTTTTTATTGACACTTGGTTGGCAGACAGCGTTGGGAATAATAAAGATAGTCTTGAACAATATCTTTTAAATTGTTGTGAATTTGTGGAAATCAGTGTAAATGACTTGTCGGAAGCTTTTCAGATGTTTGACTCTCAAAATGGACGTGGTAAAGAGCTTGAAGCTTATAACTTACTGAAGGCTTATCATATCAGGGCAATGGAAGATAATTCTTTTGATGAAAAAATTGCTTGTGATCAAACATGGGAAGGTGCGGCAAGATATCGGAGCACAGAAAACAGTAATCAGGTTACTGATCTTTTGGGACAACTAATAAACGAACAATTGTACAGAACTCGTATATGGAGCCGAAAGGAAACAGCATTTACATTCGATAAGAAACAGATTAATGAATTTAAAGGAATAACGGTAAGTAAAAATAACCCTATTGATTTTCCTTATCAAAACAGAGAATTGTTGCAATATATTATGCAAAATTACTTTAGCTCATCAGGCGTTTCAGTGAATGGAATAAAAACAAGATTTAAAAATTCATCAGTGCCTAACATCGCACCTTTCTCATTAATCAATCAAAATGTTATTAATGGAAAAGATTTTTTTAGCTATACAGAAACCTATGTAGAAATTTACAAAAGAATTTTTTACAAAGAGTTTGAAGAGTTAAAAGACTTTAAAAATTTTATGTCTAAATACTGTTTTTATAGCGGTTCGCATCGAGATGGAGATAAATATCTTTTAGAATTATACAAATCGCTAATCATGCTAGTATTTGACAAGTTTGGTGAAGATGGAATAGAACGTTACCATAAAATTTTGTATTTGCTAGTATACAGAATAAGAATCGAAAAGGAACAAGTGCGTTATGCAAGTGTTGCTCAATATCCGGCAGATACCAAAATATTTAATATTATAGAAAATGCAAAAACCTTTGCCGATCTTACTAAATTAGAAAAGCTTGCCTATCAAAAAGTTGTTTGTAAAAAAGATGTGGAAACGGTAATCAAATTCTTTATAGGACAAAAAATTAAACTTGAATCGGCAGACATAAAGAAACTAGATTTAAAAAAATATAACCTGGACTAATGCAAACTCAAAATCTTAATAAAAACTTAAAAGAGATATTCCGCAGTAAATATATTGTTCCTCTTTACCAAAGGAATTATGCCTGGGGTGAAGACGAGATAAGTCAATTGTTACAGGATTTATATGAAAATTTTAAGAAATCTAATAATACAATCAACAATTCCCTTAATTACTTTATTGGTAGCTTAGTAGTATTAAAACGTAAGGATGGCATTTATGAAGTGATAGATGGTCAACAACGATTGACAACTTTATCAGTTTTATTAAGAATCTTAGATTTACTTAAAAACCCTAAGTTATTTTATGAATCGAGACCAGAAGTCGAGCAATTTTTTGATTCATTTTACAAGACTAAATCTACTAAAAATTTAAAATTTAATCATAAAGTTTCCCACTTGGTCAATGCCGTTGACTTAATAAACCATTCTATCATCAATCCCGATGAAGCCAAACCGAAAATGCTTTTTGAGGTTGAAGATTTTAATGAATTTAGAAATTTTGTATACAACAATGTCGTTCTTGTTCGCGTGGAAATCCCTCAAGATACCGATGTAGCTTCTTATTTCGAGATTATGAATAACAGAGGGGAACAATTGCAAAAGCATGAAATCTTGAAATCTTATCTGTTAGAAACATTAAAAGATGAGCATGGGAATTATTATGAAAAGCAGCAAGATGAATTCTCTAAAATATGGGATGCTTGCTCTCAAATGGACAGTCATATCCAAAAGCTTTTTTCAGCTGAAGATAGAAGAAAATATTTTGGGGATAATTATAATGACATCAACATTATAAACTTTGATTTAGAAGAAGTGGGAATTGAAGAAAAAGGTTTTTCTATTAATGATGCTTTAAAAACTTCAGAAACAAATTCTAACCGCTCAAGTATCACGGATATTGATGATTCAGGAAGAGATCAGTCAATCATCGATTTTCCAAATTTTTTGATGCATATTTTTAAACTAAAATATGAGTATTATGTTGATAATGGATCGGAAGTAGAGATACCATTAAATGAAAAGGACTTAATACGTGTTTACGAGAGTATAAAGAATAAAATTGATGCGCTTGATTTTATCAATGATCTAATTTATTATAGAACGGTATTTGATAGATATATTGTAAAGGCCACAGAAGAAGAAAAAGATGAGGATAATTACAAATGGACGCTACAGAAGCCTTATAAATATGTATACGATGTCAAAAACACTACTAGCTTAAAATTCAAAAACTCTTTCGAAAACAACCAAGAGCGATTGGTAAAATCACTTTCGCTATTACAGACCAGTTTTCGAAATAGAAAATATAAGAAATGGTTACAGGATGTATTAGTCTTCTTTAACGATAGGACAAAATTTGGGGTGGATAGCATTAGCTTTCAAATTTTTCTTGACGATTGGAAATTGCAGTATTTCTCTGAAAATATTACACCAGAATTATATCATCAAGGTGTTAAAACTCCTCATTTTTTATTTAATTTTATTGATTATATGTATTGGGTAAAATCTCCCTCGGAATTTAAATTTACATACCGTAACTCAGTAGAGCATCATTTGCCCCAATCTTTTAAAAGTGAGATTAATGCAGACTTGCTTGATAATTTAGGAAATTTATGCTTGATTAGTAAAAGTTCTAACTCAAAGATGAACAACGAACATCCTACGGGGAAAGCAGCAAGAGACGGTAAATACTATAAAGAAAATCTTCTTCCTAAACAAAAAGAGATGTATAACTTGACCAACTCGAATTTAAAATGGGGTAACGGGCAAATTCAAAAACATTCTGAGGAAGTTATTTTACTATTACAGTCGAGAAATGAATTACTATTGCAAAGTGGAGAAGAAATTAATCCTTACCTATACCTAGTTTAAAACATATGATCAACCCAATAGAACGCTTAACCCAAAATCGCATAGTTCAGCTTTTCCATGATCAGTTGGGCTACAATTATTATGGAAATTGGGAAGACCGTATAGGCAATGCTAACATAGAGGAAGCTTATCTGCGTCAGTTTTTAGAAAAACAAGGATATGCAACAGCATTGATAAATAAAGCTATTGCAGAAGCACAGTCTGTTGCCGGGAGTTTCACGGGCAATTTGTATGATAAGAATAAAGCTTTCTACTCTTTGCTTCGTTATGGCGTTAAGGGTAAGGAAGATATTGGGGCACAAAATGAAACAGTTTTTCTGATTGACTGGAAAAACCCAGAGAATAACGACTTTGCTATAGCGGAGGAAGTAACACTTAAGGGTGCTAAAGAGCGTAGGCCGGATATTGTACTGTACGTTAATGGTATTGCGTTAGGGGTTCTTGAACTAAAACGCGGTACTGTAGATATAGCAGAGAGCATTCGACAAAATATATCGAACCAGCAAGACCAGTTCCACGCAACTTTTTTTAGCACAGTGCAAGTTATACTTGCGGGTAATAACACACAGGGACTACGCTATGGCACTATAGAAACCCCTGAAAAATATTACCTAAGTTGGAAAGAAGATGAAGCTGATAACAGCACATACAAGCTTGATAAGTATCTTCTAAAACTATGCGAAAAGTCCAGGCTTCTCGATATAATATATAACTGCGTTTTATTTGATGGAGGAGTTAAAAAACTTCCTCGTCCGCATCAATATTTTGCATTAAAGGAAGCTCAGCAAAACATTAAAAAAAGGGAAGGCGGCATAATCTGGCATACACAGGGGTCTGGTAAAAGTATAATGATGGTTATACTCGCCAAGTGGATTTTGGAGAATGTTCCTAATTCACGTATCGTTTTGCTAACCGACCGTACTGAACTTGACGAACAAATCGAGCGTGTTTTTAGTGATGCAGGCGAAAGTATTTCTCGAACCACAAGCGGTAAAGACCTAGTCAACCAGCTTACACAAACAAAACCTCGCCTTATATGTTCCTTGATACACAAGTTTGGTAATAAGGGAGAGACAGATCATGAAGCGTTCTTAAAAGAGTTACAAGAAAACCCTGTACAAACGGTTGGCGATATTTATGTTTTTGTTGACGAGTGCCACCGTACTCAAAGCGGAAAATTACACCAGACAATGAAGGCTATTTTACAAAATGCAATATTTATTGGGTTCACTGGTACACCGTTACTAAAGTCGGACAAGAAAACGACAATGGAAGTATTTGGGACATATATTCATACATATAAATTTAATGAAGCTGTTGAGGATGAGGTTGTAAAAGATTTGGTTTATGAAGGTCGTGACATAGACCAAAAAATATCTTCTCCTGATAAAATTGATGAATGGTTTGAATTAAAAACTAAAGGTCTTAATGATTTTCAGAAGTCTGAGTTGAAAAAGAAATGGGGTACTATGCAAAATGTACTAAGTTCCCGTTCCAGGATGGAAAAAATAGTCATGGACATTCTTTTCGATTTTAATAAGGTTCCCCGTCTTTCATCGAGCATGGGCAATGCTATTTTAGTGGCTTCAAGTATATATGAAGCATGTAAATATTATGAACTTTTTCAAAGGACGGAGTTACGAGGACGCTGTGGTATTGTTACCTCATATAACCCAGCAACAAAAGATATTACAACCGAAGATAGTGGTGCAGGTACAGATAGCGATAAAGAACTAATTTACCGAGTATATTCAGAATTATTAAGTGGTATTTCCGCCATCGGAGGAAAAACAGCAACCGAAGCTTATGAGGTTCATGCTAAATCTGTTTTCCGTAAGGAACCGGGAAGAATGAAACTACTTATTGTTGTTTCCAAACTTCTAACAGGATTTGACGCTCCACCGTGTTCCTACATTTACATAGATAAGAAAATGCAGGATCACACCCTATTCCAAGCTATTTGTAGAGTTAACAGACTTGATACAGATGACAAGACTTTCGGATATATCGTGGATTACATGGGACTTTTTGAAAATGTAACAGATGCGATAAATGTATATACTTCAGAACTGGATACCGACGAATTCAACCTACAGGAAGTTCAGGTTATGGTAAAAGATAGGCTGAAAATGTCACGTGAACGGTTGGATGAAGCCCTTGAAGAACTTGAAGCATTATGTGAAGATGTAGCACCACCTAAAGACGATTTGCAATACATTCATTATTTCTGTGGAAATTCAGAAATTGAGGAAGAACTGAAAGCCAATGAATACAAAAGAGTTGCCCTATACAAAGCAATAGTATCTCTGATACGTGCTCATGCGAATATTGCTGGAGAATTAGAGCTCGCAGGTTATAATGAAAAAGAAATAAAGCGTTTTGATGAGAGGTTACACTTTTATCTAAATCTTAGGGAAATCATTCGCATTGCAAGTAATGAGCAATTAGATTTGAAGGCCTACGAAGCAGATATGCGTCATCTACTTGATAATTATATTCAGGCTGAAGATGCCGTTAAAATATCTCCTTTTGATGATATTTCTCTTTTAGATTTAATGGAATCAGACCTTTTCAAAGTTCTTGAAGAACTAGCTGAATCTGTAAGAGGCAATCAGGAAGCTGTCGCGGAAATTATTGAAAATAATGTAAGGAGTAAAATCATTAAAGACCATTTACTTGACCCTGTGTATTATGACAAAATTTCATTCCTCTTAAATGAGTTAATTGCTGAGCGTAAACGAGGAGTACTTTCATATCAGCAATACTTGAAAAAAATTGCCGAACTCGCTGCAAAAGCAAATAAAGGTAAAGATGATAATCTACCAAAAACGATAAATACTCAAGGTAAGCGGGCTATATATAATTACTTAGAAAATGATGAGCAATTAGCGATTGCTTGTGAAACAGCTGCACAATATGCAATTCAGGAGGGATTCAGGGAAAACATTCAAAAACAGAATATGATAAAAGGTGCGCTTCATAAAGTCTTGAATGATAAAATTAAAGTTGAGGCAGTTTACCAAATTATCGAACAGAATAAACTGGACTATTAAATGGAGCGTATTACAATTAGCAATATTGAAATTGAGCTCACTTTTAAAAATATAAAGAATATCCATTTGAGTGTGCACCCACCTATGGGTAACGTTACTGTATCCGCACCTCTCCACGTTGATAAAGACATTGTAAAAGTCTTTATAATTGGCAAGTTGGGATGGATAAGAAAAGAGAGAACTAAATTTTTAAATCAGCCCAGAGAAGCTGAAAAACTTTTTATTACCCGTGAGAGCCATTATTTCTTTGGAAAACGATACTTACTTAATGCCGTGGAAAACACCTTATCAACGAAGGTAATTTTAAAGCACAACGTAATCGATCTAATGACCCCTTCAAATTCTCCAATAGAATACAAGCAAAAGGTACTTTACAATTGGTATCGTCGTGAATTAAGAAAAGTTTTGGCTGAAATGATCAATCATTGGGAATCCAGGTTAAATGTAAAAAGTGAAAGTTTTGGTATTCGGAAAATGAAAACTAAATGGGGAAGCTGTAATACTACCGATTGTAACATTTGGTTTAACATTGAACTTGCAAAAAAGCCGAAAAAATGTATCGAATACATTGTCGTACATGAGCTCGTACACCTGCTCGAACGAAACCATAACAAAAGATTTGTACTCTTGATGAACCAGTTCTTGCCAGACTGGAAAGAGCGAAAAAAACAACTTAATGAGTTGCCTATATAATTATCAGAGAAGTGATTTTTTCATTTTTTTTTCATTTCTTGGAGAGCATTATAGAAACCGGTTCTACCATATCCTCCGGAGACAATTAGACATCTTGAAGCCCTTGCAGTATCATTAGGATGATTTACAAATATGAAAAGTTTTGTTTAGAAAGAAAATGTGTGTCGCGAAACTAAACTGTACCAGTTTCAAATTTTAATATAAAATTATGCAATTATTAGAGCCTACACCTTATAATAAAATTGTAGACCAAGACTATTTACAAGACCTAACGATAAAAATCACAAAACAGGTTTTTGAAGATATAATGTTTACTGACGGCAGGTCGACGTTTAGTTTTTTGAATTGTAAGTTTAAAAAACTTATAATTGAGAATGAGGAAGACATCGAGTTTAAAAATATTAGTCTTAGCTTTTCAAGCTGTTATATTGAAGAGCTTGAGTTAAAAAATATCCAAACCAAAAATATATCTATCTTATTTCATTCAACACTGCTTTCTGGAAGCGCTGATAATGAAAATATTAAGTCAGTACATTTTAATAATTGTATAATCTTAGGGGCTTTATTCTTAATGCGTATTAAGTCAATACATATTTCTTATACAGAAGAAAATCTTTTTCCTAAACGTTGGAGTAGAATGTTACAGAATTTAAGCGTAAGTTACATTGACATTATTAAAAGAAAACAGGATTATAGAATTTATGATTGTTTAGAATTATCATTTTCATCGAATGAAAATACATCTGAAAAAAGAGGGTTCTACTTGAGATCCTATGAAAGTCAAAAAGATTACAGAATTGGATATTTCCTTACAGATGAAGAAAAAGATTATTTTAATATAAACCTCTATATTAAATATTCGTCTGAGATAGATCATAAAGAAACGAAAATCATAAACTCAAGATTTAATTCTCTAAGCTTAACCGGATATGTTAAGGGAAACATATCAATTGAAAATACAAAAATCAACAATTGGTACATTAGAGATCTATCAACAGAATCCGGAGCATCATTTTATAATATTTCACCAATTAAAACTATTGATAGTAAAATAGAAATCCATAAATCAAACCTTGATAAAAGTTGGTTTGACAATATCGCATTTTCTTCTTACAAGCTTATATCATTTTACAGAACCAAATTTGGAAAAACAACCTTTACTTCATGTGATTTTCCATCAAACTCTACAAGTTTTGAAAATTTTACAGCCTTAGAAAATGTACATTATCCGGAAAATAAACCTGATAAATATTATAAAGATCAATATGAAATTTTCTTACAATTAAAAGGGCAATTAGAAGGAACTGGCAATTTTTATGAATCTCAAAAACTACAAGCCATATCCAATGACGCTTTAATGAAAATTGAAGATATATCACGTTGGGATAAGTTTATTTTATTTACGAATAGTTTGTCCAACAATCATGGATTATCTATAGCACGCCCATTAAAATGGTTTGCTCTATTTTCATTTGTATTATATATATTGTACTTAATTAGTGTAAGACGAATATTTATTGATACAAATTTCGACCCAACTTTAATCGGCTACTATTTTTCGTTTATTGACTTAACACACAGGAATGATTTTTTAGTAGAAAAAAGAGAATTTAGCGCTTGGACATTATCAATCGACTATATAAATAAAGTTTTGACAAGTTATTTTATATACCAGTTTATTTCTGCCTTTAGAAAATATGGTAAAAAATAGAAACGATGACTATTAAACTAACCAAATACTAATGAATTATATTAAAAACCTACAACGTGAGATAATTAAGAATAGCTACGAAAAAGCTGATTTACAGACTAAAAAGTACTCATTTGGAACTGAGAAAAATATTGAAATTTTTTATGCTCCCTTTGACTATATCAATCCAAATGCAAAAATTATTATAGTCGGGATAACTCCAGGATGGTCACAAATGGAGAAATCATATAGAACAGCCATCACTTCTTTTAGTATAAACCAAAATTGGGAGGAAGCCACTAAGGAAGTTAAGAAGCAGGCAAGTTTTGCAGGAAGCATGAGAAATAATCTTATAACAATGTTGGATGAATTGGAATTAAATAACAAACTAAACATTCTAAGTACTTCACAATTGTTTGATGAACAAAATTCTATTTTACATACGACCTCAATAATTAAATATCCGACCTTTAATAAAGGCAAAAATTATACAGGCAGAACTCCGCTACCTTTACGTACGGAAATTTTGAAAAATTTTATCGAATCTAATTTTCTACCTGAAATAAATAATTTTGAGAACAAATTAGTCATCCCTTTAGGCACTTGTGTCAGCAAAGTGCTTACGAAGCTAAATGAAGATAATCTCCTTAATAGTAATATTTATTTAAATCATTTCCCTCATCCTTCAGGCAGTAATGGTCATAGGCATAAGCAATTTAAAGACTACAAGCTGCAAATGTTCAATCAGATAAAAAGTTGGGAAATCGATAACTGAGATTAATACATATACGGTAAATCCAATGTCAAAGAGTAGGAATTTAGCTATAGAGAAGCTTTAGTTACTAAGCAGTACTATTACCTAGAGAATTGTTATTATGATTTTTTTCACTTTTAAAATGTTCCAAAAATTGTTACGTAAATATTATGTTATTTATGATGATGACAAGGTGTTAGAAATACATATATTATTATATTTATGCTTACATTTGCTATAGAATTTTAGCTCTGTGAAAACGCAGGTTTAAAGACGATTTAAAAATAGTGTAGAAAGTTCGTGGCACGACCAAAACGAACTTTAGAAAACATAGCAATGACGCGGGTTTTGATGTAAAAGTTCGAACCCCTCATCGCCCACCATAAAGGACAAAGAAATTTTTTTACTCTTTGTCCTTTTTTTATGCTTGTCTATTTCGCTGTTTATCAGGTAGATTAGTTGCACTGCTTCATTGATTCTTGTGGTTCGAAGTGCGTTATTTTCAAAATAGAGATTTTCAGGATAGATAGAACCAATTAATTCCCTTGTTTCTGTCAGTTTGCCCTGTTCATAAAGCATTTTCAGGTTTAATAGTCGGTCTATACCGTTTTTAAGCAGCTCCTCAATATCATCCGCCTCATTGTTCATGCTTCCCAGTCGAACCTCCAATTTGTTTATCATCCCCGCATAGTCGGATTTCATTTCCCTGTAATCATCCGCATCAATTTTACGGGTTGCTAGCAAGTCCCTTGCATGACTAAGCCTGCCTTCATAATCTTTCAATTGGGCAAGAATCTTTTTCTTTTCGTCCTGCGCACCTTTGGTTTGTTCATTATAGGCTTCTACAATCAGCTCCACATACAAATCCTTAATTTCAGGACGCGGCATATATTTATCCAGCTCTTCTTTCAGTATTTCATTTAAAGGTTCGGCTCGCATCCTGTGGGTACAGCCACCGAAACAATGATAATACAGGTAATAACGGTTACGTCCCTTAGACTTGCTTCCTGTAAGCATTTTAAAGCACACAGGGCAACGCAAGAAGCCCCTTAGGGGTAAATCCACGTTAATCTCTGCTTTTGGCCTGTAATTAGCGCTTCTGCTGCGACCGTCAAGGACATCCTGTACATTGTAGAACAGTTCCTCTGATATCAGGGCTTCATGTTGTCCGTTGACAAGCTGGCTTTCTTCATCCTTATATTTCGGAACGAATATTTTTCCACAATAAAGCGGATTACGCACCGCCAGCCAAAACGCATTCTTGCCCACTGATAAGCCTTTCTTGCGAGCCATACGTAAAACATCTTCGGTATTGAAGATACCGCGTGCTATCTCCTCAAATGCCCATTTCATAATTTCTGCCTGTGGCTCTTTTAGTGCAATGTATTTCCTGCCGTCTTCTTTTGATTTGTTCGCATAACCAACCGGAGCCTGGCTAACGTATCTGCCTTCCTTCATAGCCCTGCGCATACCATAAAATACGTTTAACGCCCTGCGGTCGTTTTCCACTTCAGGCGCTGCAAGGTAAAAGGCAAGCATCATTTTATTTTCGGGGATAGAAAGGTCAAGGGGCTGCTCAATAGCCTGTGGCTCTACACCAACTTTACGAAGCGTACTTATCATTTGATAGGCATCCCCGGCATTGCGGCTAAACCTGTCCCACTTGGTAAAGAGTACCAAATCCGTTTTATTCTTTTGCTTTTTCAACAGCACCAACAACTTTTTCCATGCCGGCCTGTTAAACGATTTTGCTGAATGATCTTCATATATTACCTCACGTATAGTAATATCATTAATCATGCAGTACTTACGCAAAACCTCTTCCTGATTGCGTTGCGAATATCCCTTATCTGCCTGCTCATCGGTGCTTACCCTGATATACAGGTCTGCTATCTTACTTACTTTCATTGTCAATTGGCTTTATCCGTTTCGTATTTAAATAAGCGGCAACAGTCCTGTTTGCCAGCCTCCTCAAAAAATCCAATATCTCCCCGGCTTGCTCCAAAGTTACATCTAAACCTTCGGATTTCAGCATGTTCCATGCCTTTTCGGGAGAAATCCTTCCTCCTGTAGTTCTTTTCTCATGTTCCATCGTTCACCTCCGTTCTCGCTAATGAAAAAAAGACCGTTTCCGGTCTTAAAATTGTCTGACTTACAAAGATAACCCTCATTTTTCAAACGATCCTAATCAAAATTCAGCGGGGATCACTACCTTTATTTATCACGTTATAAAACAATTATGCAGGCAGATACATTATCCATAAAAAGGGTTTTCATCGATTTACTTTCGATAAAGGAACAAGTAAAGAATTATTTTATCCATGACCCTGCATACTCAACGTTGGTAAAGTTTATGTGTGCCAAAGACTACTATAATGATGAAAATATAGAAATCCCATCGCTGACACAGGTTTCAAATGAAACGGGTTTAGCTTCTTATAAGATCAGAAAACAATTAACAGAGATACACGAAGCACTGTTTAATTATGAAACCAAATACCCACTGAAGTTCCCAAAAGTTGAATATGTTTTCTATCTGAAGAGCTATAAGGTCAATGCCACATTTACTACCCACTTCCTTCATCAACTGCCGCGGATAGGCGAAAATATCATCATTCCCTTCTTAAAAGGCAAACTTAATAACGAATACTTTTTTGTAGAAAACATCAACCATTACTTTGAAGGCACCACCCAACGCGTCGAAATCTATATCAAAGACGGAACATATAACCTTTACTGGAATCTCAAAAAACATGAGGCGCTTGAGACAGGTGAAATATCGTTTACTGATACTTACGAAAAATACGAGTTCCAGTTAAAAGAAATGGTAGGGATTAGAAAATATTAATTACTGCTCCTCACTTTCTTCTTTCTTAGGAATCGTAAGTTTCTGATGTAGCGCGTAACACTCGTCCAGAATGATTGACTCTTCCATTGGGATTAGTTGATACGCGAGTCCCAGCACGCATGAGATATTAGTATGCGATACCGACATTGATGAAGGCAAAATATCCTCTTCTACTTCAAGTGCCGCCATACAGACCTTCATAATATCCATAATAGTTAAAATGAGATCATTGTATCCCGAAAAACTTAGTTCCACGCCAAAACCTTCCCTGCGGAAGCGTTCATTAAAAACATTGAACTGGCTGGCATTTTTTATTTTCTCTGCGAAGTCTATCGCTTCTTTGATTTCGTCATTTTCCATAGCTTATAAAATTAGATGTGATTTATAGAGTGCATCAAGTTTGGCAAAAGCCAGTTGTTTTATTTCCCAAAAACATTCCTTGCAGCGTAATTCCAGTTTGTTGCTGTCCTCGATAGCGTATTGGTTTACGACCTTGTAGCGTATCATATCAGGATTAGCCGATAGCAACAGGTACAATGAATTATCATCTTCCTGACGGAAATACAATGAGAAATCCTTACCTGTAATAAATTGCATCAGCGCGAATAGATGCCCGATATTCACACGGTTTGGCCTGTAGCCGAGGAACAATTCTATGAACCCAAGGCAGCTGTTTACAATAGCCTGATGCAGCAGTGTGTTTTTCAATAGTGCATCATCGGAATTGGTAAGTGATTTAGCAGTATTGAAATGGCTTTCTGCCAATAAAGCGCGGTTGCGCCAATAATTTACCGAATACTTTAAATCCCTTTCAAACGGCTGGTCGGTAATATTTAGATTACTCCCCACCTGAAAACCGTTAACCGTAAGTTTGTTGAAGAGCCAACGGTCGTTATCCCGCTTTTTGGGCATGGATTGTTTGCGGTGTACCAGCACCGTAACCTTGTGTTTTTTACCAAAGGCATCCCTTACTTTGGCTTCAATCATAGCAGCGGAATTATCCTTTGGTTCCAATGTATAAACTAACAGGTAAAAGTGATAACCGGGTTTGTAGTTGTGGCATTTATAATACCATCGCATCTATTGGTTGCCGTAGGTATTTGGGTTACACTAAGGGTACAGTCGGCAGTTAGTTGTGGCAGGTCGGTTACGGTAGGTACGGGCAGTTCGGTGTCGCCCACTATTATTTCTATGTCTTGGGTAGCATCGCAGCCCACTGTACCGGTTATGGCACAACTGTAAGTACCGGCTTTTAGTGTGGTGGCCGAGGGTATTGTAGGGTTTTGCTGCGTAGAGGTAAAACCGTCAGGGCCGGTCCAGAGGTAGTTAGCCCCACCCTGGGCGGTAAGGTTTATAGTTTGGCCTACGCATACCGGTGAGTTTGAAGATAATGCACCTGAAGTAATGCAGTCCCCGAACTTTACAAGATAGGATGCCCATTGATTGCTTGACGACATATTTGGCTGAAATGCATTATCAGTGGCAATACCTGTAGCGTTATTGGTACGTCCGTGCATATAAATATTTCCTGCGCTATCTACAGATGCCACAGTCATATTAAATTGATTTGAGCCTGCATAATAGGTTCCCCATATGCGCTCGCCGGCTAATCCAAGCTTTATAAGAAATGATTTATAATTACTGTTATTTTCAGGCATATAGGCATCGGGCGTGGTAATACCGGAGTTTTCATTAGTAATCCCCGAATAAAAAATTTCGCCTGCCTGGTTTACAGCAAGGCCCTGAACCTGTACTTTAGAATAGCTACCCCACACTATTGACTGGCTATTAAGGTTAAAGGCTATTAAATATTGATTTTCGAACTGATTTTCTATAGTTATAAAATCGGGCTGGAAGCTACCGGGCGTGCCTATGCCTGTAGTACTGTTTGTACGGCCATACATATAAAGTATGTCATCTTTTAAAACAGAACCAAAGACATAGTCGTTTGCGTTGCCTCCCACATAAGTACTCCATATGCGGTTACCCGATGTGTCAAATTCTGCAACAATAATTTCCGGCGTACCATCCCAGTTTGGCCTGAACGTGCCGGGTGTGGCCATTCCATCATTATGGGTGATACCCGAAGCATAAAGTCTGTTGTCCGCAGAGATATCCAAACCATAAAATCCGTCGGCATTATCTCCGCCAAAATAGGTGCCCCAAGAACGTACACCCTCCGGAGAGAACTTAACCAAAAAACCTTCAATATTACTGTTAAACGTACCGCTAACAGCGGGTTTAAAGCTGCCGGGAGTTGCTATATAGTCAGTACTACCTGTGTTTCCATCAATATATATATTGTTGTTGGTGTCTATAACTACGTTGCCGGCATAATCATTACCGTTTCCACCATAATATGTCCCCCAAAGCCTTTGCCCTTGCGAATCAAATTTAACAAGATAACAATCATTTAGATAGTTTTTGTCTGGCTGATGCGAATCCGATGTCGTAATGTTAACCGATTCATTCAGCCTGTTACCAAAAATTATTACATTAAAGTCGTTATCTATTGCTATTTTATCTGCCGAAACACCATAATAAGTCCCCCATATCTGATCTCCACCGGGCGAAAACTTAGCTATATAACCTGGTGTAGCACCCCTTACATAGGTAGACTGGTAGGCACCCGTTGTAGCAACAAACTCAGAACTGCCTGTAGCACCGCTTATATATACATTATTAAGCGCATCATTTGTTATACTTGCGGGAGAAGCCCATGAGTAGCCACCAAAATAAGTACCCCAAAGCCTTACAGGCACAGGGTCTATAATTACTTTCTTACCTCTTAATGAAGAATCGGCGCTAAAACCGTAAACATTTTTTGAAACCTGTCTATAATTAATGGCAAGTGTTTCTTTTCCGGCCTCCGATTCTGCCCAGCTCAACGGTATGGTCTCTTCAAAATCTCCAAAACGCACACGGCATTTTATAACATTATCTTCAAGTCTGCTCTTAGCGCCTTTAATCCTGAATTTTATGTCATTAATATTGCCGTTCTCATGTACTACAAAATTATATTCTACAGGTTTTGCAGTGTCATCAGGAACCGAAAACACCAGATCTATACCCGTATACAGGTTCTTGTACACTATCTTTTTATAGCTGCTTACCATCTCTACCCCGCCAGACTTCCAGGGCATATTGTAGTAATTAGTGTGCGACGCCAGCTTATCAAGGCCTGCAATCAATACCGAAGGATTGGCTCCTTCAAAGTCAAAATCTACCCTATGAAGTTGTGTTGTATAAGTATATTCAACCGTATCCTTATGTACTGGCGAAAAACCCTGAGACCTTACCTTTTTGGCGTGTTGCTCAGTGCGGTAAAAATCATAACTAAAGCCCGATTTGCGCAGTTGTATGTTCATGCCTGATGCGTTCAGCAAAAAGGCAACGTTAGTATTTGGTTGGTTGTGCTGGTTGTAAAGCTGGCCTTTGTTTTCAACAAAACCGGCACCGGTTGCATTTTTAAAATCGGTTTGCGCGTGAAGCAGCATTGCAACTAAAAACAATAGTAGGGAGGTAATCTTTTTCATGGTAACTGGTTGGGAGGCAAACTTACAAATTCTTTAGGACTAGTTAAATGCTTATTTTAAAACTTCAAGACAGGTGTCAAGCGTTCGATTCCAATCTCTGACAGCCCACAGAAAGACGAACAAACCATTGGATTCCAGTGTTTTTTTTTGTTTAATATACTTCACAAATCGCTTACCTTGAATTTTATTGTTTTAGAAATAAATCTCAATATATTAAGCATCATAATATCTATTTTTGTGTACTATTGCAACAAAATACATTTGACTTAGTAGTGTATCGATGTAGGTATATTCTATATAGCGAGTAAATACAAGTTTTTGCGACATTCTAAACAACCTTCTATAATACAAAATGAAAAAAATACTACTATTACTCCTTACATTATTCCTTACAAATTTTAACTATGCTCAAAACATATTACTGGACAGTTTAGTTCAACAGAATGGTTTTTCTTTCCAAAATGATAAAAACAGTTCATTTCAGGGTAAAGGATGGAATGTTTTATTAGAAGAAATAAAACAATCTAATTCTGTTCTGTTAGGAGAAACTCATTTTACAAACGAAATTCCTTATTTTACAAATGCTATTATTAATGAGGTTAAGTTTGATAACTATTTTCTTGAGGTTGATCCTTATTCAGTAGATATTATCGAAACAAAAATTAAAACACTATCTACTGAACAGCTGAATGTTTTTATTAAACAATATAGTACAAACTTTTCTTTCTTGGAGTATGAATGCGAATTTGCTTTGCTTAAGAATTTAATAAAAAACAATACCAAAATATATGGTGCCGAACAGATTAGCATTTTTGCAGATCAAATGATAATTTCAAGTCTAAAAGAAACTTCTAAGAATAATAGAGCGATTGCGATATATGAGCAAATGCTTAATAATTCCAAACTACTTGCGCCTAAAGAGGGTTTAGAAAAATTCTACCTGTTAACTGAAGATTGTCTTCAAAAAATAGATTCACTGCTAAAGTTAAAACTTTCTGACAAAGAGCGAAAACAAATTGAGGACTTAAAATTAAGTAGACAGATTTATGTTAATAGAAATCATCCGTTAAGGATTCAACTGCTGAAAAATATCTTACTAACGCAAATGCCTGATTGGAAAAATAAAAAAAATCTTTTCAAATTTGGTGCGAATCATCTGCCAAAAGGTGAAACGATATTAACAAAAACTGATATTTACGATATTGGCAATTTAATTTCTAATATCGAAGAGGCAAATTTCAGGAAATCGTTACACATAATGCTCATTGGAAAAGGAGAAGACAAAGATGATAACACTAGTTTTAAATCTTTTCTAAATGTGGCAAAAGATGAACAATGGTACTGTTTTGATTTAAGGCCTTTAAAGAAGTCAATTTTACAAAACAAGTTGAAAGTAGAGGATGTATACTTATTGAGAGTTATAAAGGGTTATGATTACCTAATTTATATTCCTAAAGTAACTAAAAGCATAGAAATGTCGATAGAGTAAGTAGGTGTAATTGTCGTTTTGGCAATATGTGCTTACGTAGGCTAATTTAACCATGGTTGTTTACTTGAAATATCAGTAATTAACCGAGAGTTTGAGCTTTCTCAATCAGAATATACCAATCCGCAAAACGTTAAAAATACTCCATTTTATATTTCCGAAAAATGTCAAGACAGGTGTCAAACGTTCGATTCCAATCCCTGACAGCCCTCCACTAAAAAACCTTCAGTTTTCACTGAAGGTTTGCGTTTTATTGCTTCACAACTTTTATAACTGAGTCCTTATTCTGTCACTTTCAAATGCTGGATTAGCCCATCAACAATATCAAAATGAAATTTTAATGTAATTGGGCTTCCTGGGAAGGTTCCGGAACATTCTGCAGATAGCACAGTTGACGCACCATTTTCTACATATTCAAGAGGTTTCATCACTGATTTGTATTTCTTATTTGATTCTTCAATCCAATACTGTATTTCCGGTCTTCCGTTATGCGTTTTTCCTTCATCAAATACTACAGCAGTTTCAGAAAAACAATTGGCGTAGGCGACACTATCGAAACTGTTTTGTGCATTAATTAAATCTGTAATTACTTTGGGTAAATTCATGCTGTTATTTTTAAAGATTATTAAATTGTTGGTACTGTACCGCCATCGATTACATATTCAGTCCCTGTCAGGTAGCCTGCCCTTGGTGAGACAAGAAAGCCTACTAATTCAGCCACCTCTTCCGCTTCGGCAGGCCTGCCATAAGGTATGCCTCCTAATGCATCCATTACGCTTTGTTGCGCTTCTTCTACAGTACTGTTTGCGTTTCTTGCAATTTCGCCCAGCCAGGCTTTTGATGCTGTTGTGTTTATCCATCCCGGCGAAACCGTCAGGACTCGGACACCTTTTGGTGTAACTTCATTGGACAGGCTTTTACTGTAATTTCTTAATGCAGCTTTTGCAGCGGCATAAGGCAGGGTAGAATCATATTGGGGCAGTATGCCCTGAATAGAGGCGATATGGATAATAACACCGTTTTTTTGATCTATCATCTGCGGTAAAAATCCCCTGTCCAGTCGAACTGGGGCTAGCAAATTGGCCTGTAGGGTTGATACCCAATCTTCATCAGTTAACGCGGTAAATCCACCTGCAGGTGTTGTTGAAGAACCAAGGTTGTTCACTAAGATGTCCAGTCGCCCATAAGCCGACAAAACTTCGCTAATAACTTTTTGTGTTCCTTCTGCTGTACTCAAATCGGAAGTAATAAAATGCAGCTTGCTGTTTTCTTTTTCGGGTGCATTTCTTGCGGTGATAATAACCGTTGCACCTGCCTCAAGCAGCCGTTCTGCAATTGCTTTTCCGGTGCCTTTTGTACCTCCTGTTACTAAGGCAATTTTGCCCGATAATTCATTGTTATAGTCCATCTTGTATTGTTTTTTAAATTTCTTTTGTACAAATCTCGGGAGTACGTTAGTTCCTCACAAGTACGGAGTTACGATTCATATAGGGATAAATTATTCCCCTATTGCACAAATTGGGATATAGGTTTAATTTTGCGATATGTATGAAAGAAAAACAACACCAAACTTAAATTGCGGACTTGATTTGATAGGTGAAGTGCTGTATGGTAAATGGAAAATACGTTTGCTTTGGTTTATCGATCAAGGGCATAAGCGGCCAAGTGAATTGCAGCGTAAAATACCCGATGCTTCACGTAGGGTTTTAAATATTCAACTGAAGGAATTAGAGGAGCACGAGCTTGTCTCTAAGGTTATTTATCCTGTTGTGCCTCCAAAAGTAGAATATAGCCTGACAGACTTCGGAAAAACTCTGATTCCGGTAATTTCGGCTATTGGGAATTGGGGAGATGAACATGAAGAACGTTTACGGTCTTTGATTTTAAAACGTTTAGATTAAAATTATTATGTATAACTTATACATTCAGTCAGCTCCTGTCTCTCCACATAAATAAAGCAACGCCATTGCAACCCAATGACGTTGTCTTCCGTTATTCTGTTTCCTGAACGCTATAAGCACCAACGTTTGCTCCAAATGCTATGTTTATTCTGTTGTAGCTGTTTATTGCAATGACAGCCATTGTCAGGTCAACCATTTCTGTCTCTGAGAAATGTCTCTGTACTTCGCTAAATATGTTGTTTGGAACTTCACGGTCATTTAATACTGTAAGTGTTTCACACCATAAAAGAGCTGCTCTTTCTTTGTCGGAGTAAAAGGGTGCCTCACGCCAGGCATTTAATACAAAAAGTCTTTGTTCAGTTTCACCCTTGGCCCGTAAATTTTTAGAGTGCATATCCAAACAAAAGGCACAGCCATTTATTTGTGATGCTCTGAAATAAATCAATTCCAGTAATTTATTGTCAAGCGTTGAGTTGTTAACTTGCGCACCTAATGCGTGCAATGCATTTACAGATTTGTTGCCCAATGCGTAGGCGTTAATTCTTTGCGACATATTTTTTTAATTTAAATTGTGCCACAAATTTATTTTGGGTAACAAAGAATATTTTTTACAAATGATAAAAAATCACTTTTGCCCACGAATTCTGCTGAGGGAAACTGTGTTATGCCAAGATAATCTGCTAAGTCGCCCAAGCTGATCCTCTGAAGTAAATCGGGGCTGTGCTGCAGGAAATTTGAATAACGATTTTTAGCATCACACTCTAAAAATTCACTGATTCTAATCATCATTCGGGCAGAGGCAGTTTCATTTAGTTTTCTAAATAGTGTGTCAATGGAATGATATTGTTGGCAAAGTTTAGTGATTTCAAATTTACTGATATAAAGCAACTCTACCGGTTCAATAGCTGAAAGCATGTATTTTGATGGCTCCCCGGAATTAAAGCTGCTTAACTCGGTAAAGAAACTATGTTCTTTAAAAAACGTCATTATAAAGTTTTTATCTCCGTTGTCAAAAAACAATTTGACAAGTCCTGATGATAAGAAATAATAGTTTTTAGATACTTCATCTGCTCTGACAAGAAAGTCTCCTTTTCGGAAATTCCTGGTTTTGAGCATATCTGCCATTTGTTGAAGGGCTTGGTCTTCAACATTGTAAATTGTTTTTATTAATTTAATGAATTCGTCCATCTAAGTTGTCTGTGTTTGCAATAATCGCTAAGGGTTTGGCTATATTGCCAAAGACGGGGAAATGAAGGTGTAAATGTTAAGTATAGCTTCGCGGTAAGCCAAAGTATTTTGTACAAATTTAAAAATTTTAAATATAAATTGGCTGTAAAAGTAATAGTGGTGTAAACGTGCTAACTACTTCATTGTTTTTTTAGAAAAAGTTAAAACGGCGTTTGAGTGTTTAATAACAATCTCCTTATACTCCATATAAAGAAAAAGCAACATTGGAAGACAATGTTGCTTTTTTATGTGATATACCTAATGGTTTTATTTGGGGCCTTAATTCTTTAAACAGTAGGTGAAGCACCTCCATCTACAGCATAATTACTACCTGTAATATACTTCGCCTCAGTAGAGGCGAGAAACGCCACTACAGATGCTATTTCTTCAGGCTCAGCCATCCTTCCCAATGGCACGCCAACTTTATCCATAACAGCTTTAAATGTTTGCTCTACAGTACTGTTTGAATTTTTTGCTATGTTTTCAATAAATTCCAGCATCAACGGCGTTTTTACTACACCAGGCGAGACTACATTTACGCGTATGCCCTTAGAACCTAACTCACTTGCTAATGCTTTGCTATAAGCATTGAGTGCTGCCTTGGCTGAAGAATACGACATTGTCATTTCCCAAATCGGTTGTTTGGCTGCACCGGTTGAAATGTTAATGATTACACCACTTTGCTGCACAATCATTGTAGGCAATAAGGCTTTATTGATTCGTACAACCGATAGGAAATTCAATTCCCAGTCGTTGATCCAATGTTCGTCGGAAAGTGTACTAAAGCCACCACCAGGGCTCAGGTTGGCGCCGGCATTATTTACTATGATGTCTATCCTTCCATATTTTTCAAGAATCTCCTTAGCAATAGTTTCCGCACTTTCCGGTTTAGAAAGGTCTGATGCAATAAAATGATGCGCTTCCGTACTGTCTGCCGGGACTGTTCTTGCGGTTACTACCACCTGTGCACCTTTATTGCTTAATATATCTGCAATTGCCTTGCCTATGCCTTTTGTCCCGCCTGTTATTAATGCAACCTGCCCTTTTAAAGTATCATCCATGAGTATTTTATTTAAAATGAATTGCAAAGTAAAATACAATACTTTACTTTTGAAAGTAGTTACACTAATGTATAGTAATAACACCGGGTAAAGGAATAAACAACATCAGGCATATATGAGCGAAAAAAAAATAAAAAAAAATGAAGAGCGTTGTGCTCTTCAGGAAATTCTGAGTGTAATAGGTGGAAAATGGTCTATGTCTATTATCTACGCCCTGTTTTCAGGTACGAAGCGTTTTAGCGAACTGGAGCGCCTGATACCCGGCATTAATACCCGGATGTTGGTTAAGGAATTGAAAAATATGGAGGTAAATGGAATTGTAATCAGAAAAGTGTATGCAACTGTTCCGCCTACGGTAGAATACACTCTGACAGCAAAGGGCGAAAAACTGGAACCAATTATTAATGAATTATATAAATGGGGGCTTGAATATGTTGGCTAAATCCAATACAGGAATTTAATTTTGATCCTTCAAAAAGTTTAAAGCAAATAATTTATTGTTCGCTTTTAATGGCTTTGTGAAAGATTATAAGTTACTGAATCCAGTTTATGCGCCACTTTTATTGATAGCATTAATCAACTATGTGATAAATCAGTCCTGAATAATTATTTTCTTAGTTACCTGTCCTTCCTTAAAATAAAAAGTTATCAAGTAAGTACCCTGTGTTATTCCTGATAAATCTATTTTACTTTGTTTTTTGTTACCGGCTAATTTTCTAAGAGTCCTGCCATTCATGTCTGTTATAACAATTTCTTTTACAGTTTCAGGTCTCTCATATTCTAAAAACCCGTTTGTGGGATTAGGATATACAATAAAATTCCCGTAAACAGGCTTGTTTTTTTTTAGCAGATCAATGTCTAAGGCATACATTCCTTCTTTATATGTTAATAATATAAGCTGGTTGCCATATTGCACCATATCGGCAACACCACCGGTATCCTGTGCAAGAGTCTCTTCATAAGCAATTTGCCAGCTAATCCCTTCATCAATGGATTTATATATTGTAACGGTATTATTTGCTCCGTTACGTGCACCCGCGGCATAAACAATAGATGGATTATTAATGTCAAAAAGTATCTTATAAATATAAAAATAACCCTCTATCCAATAGGGATCCTGCCATGTAGCACCTCTATCTAACGAACGTGATATACGTCCTTCACTTCCGGACAATAAGAAATCAGGATTAGTAGGGTGTGCTGCTATAAAATGCGTGCAATTATTATCGCTAAGATCGGTACGGGACCATGTTTGTCCTCCGTCGGCAGTATGCTGTATATAAGATGAGAAAAATTCAGTTTCTCCGCCATAATTAATTGTTAGGCTGTCGGCTGGGTGAAAATCGGCAAACCTGTCCTGATAGCCACCGGTGTAATCATTTAAATTTACCCAGGACTCCCCAAAATCTGTTGATTTAGAGAGTCCGTAGGTAAAATGGAGCACTATGATTGAGTTGGGGTTTTGCCTATTCTGTGCAATACGAAACATCCGGTTGAAGTTTTCCATTTCTAAAAAATGTGCTGGGGTGAAATCGTTAAATGTAGCCCCGTCATCATTAGAGGCAAGCATAAGGCTGTCCTGTTCCTTATTGGTAATGGCAAGAATGCGGTCGCCATTTTTTACAAAGTCGCGTATGGGTTGGCCTGCAAAAGCATATGGCTCCCAATTGGTAGCGGTCGTGTTTAACTGTTTTTTGTATATACCCGAAAATGTAGGTACATAAAGATAGTCGCCCAATAGCTGCATTTCCGGTCTTAGGCTATTGTAAGGTAATTCCCGTGGTGCAGTAAGCTCTTCTTTTAAGCCAATGTAATTTAATTGTGCATAAGCGCTGAAAGTGATTGCTGTACACAACAGCAAAAAAATGTAATTCTTTTTCATAGCAATTTTTTAGAATTTAACAAGTAATGTATATAAGCAAACACTTTCCGGAAGCACTTTAATGCTGTTCTGTTTTCCGGGCTTTAATTTCTTTTTTTATCTGTGTAATTAGGGTTAATCCCGGGGTTAGTGATATAAATGAACCTGTAGCCACCACCATAAGTGCATAATTTTTTTGTATAATGGCAAAATATATGAGTGCGGGACAGGCTACAGCCATTACAATACCAAGCCCTATGTATGCCCCAGTAATTTTTTTCTTTTTTTGTTCTAACTCTTTTAATGTCAGTTCGGATATTTTCTTTCCCATTTTTTTAAATTAAGGTTTGTTGCTTATTTGTATTAATTTCCAATGGCGTGGTTATCTTCTAACAGTTTTTTCTTTTTTACTTTCGAGAGTTTTTTTAGTCTGACTATTGATATTGTACATATGACGGCAATAAATACAGTAAAATAATCAAGGTTCATTTTTTCGTTACTGTACCACATTAGTGTGGCTAACCTTAGCATGCCATAACTTATGCAGCAATAGATAATCATTTTTGAGTTTTTTCTTTTTTTAGTAATTACTCTTTATTCGTTTCTGTAAGTTGTTTGTTGGGCATATTGTTCTGTCGTTTATTGATTGAATGATCGATGTTTAACAATTGTAAATTGCGTGATGTAAATATAAACAAAATAAGACCCATTTTTGGGTCTTATTTAAATATTTTAAAATAATAATTATCTTAGCGTTCATATCTCTATATCATGGGAAGAAAAACAGTAGCAGGAACAATACGAAATAAGGACAGAAGCAGAGAAAAATTTTTAAAATCGATAGGTAAAATCCTTACTTCTTCCGGTTATACTGCTTTAAAGACCAATCAGATAGCTGAAGAGGCAGGCCTCGACAGGAAAATGATTAATAAATGCTTTGGTGATTTAAACGGATTGTTGGATGAGTATATAGATTCCCACGACTTTTGGAGTAATGTTAAAGGAGATAAGATTCCTGTAACAATTACCGATGGTGGGCATGAATTTACAAAGACAATGCTGCAACAGCAGTTTGATTATGTAAAAAATAATGCAGAGTTTCAAAAAATCCTTTTATGGAGATTGTCTGAAGAAAGGGAGTCCTTGAAGAGGTTAACCGAAAAGCAGGAGGCAAATGGTGAAAACTTGCTCCAGGCGATTACCGATCCATATTTTGGCGCAAATGCAGAAAAATATCGTGCAGTTATGGCTATATTAATTGCTGGTACTTACTACCTTAATTTATATGCTGCTGTTAACGGGAGCAATTTTTGCGGTATCGATACCGCAAGTGAAGACGGCAGGAAAATAATTAAAGAGTCGCTCTCATTCTTAATAGACAAAACGTATGAAGGATTGTAAAACAGTTGTTATTTCAGTTCTGTAATTAAGAGTATGTAATAGTATTGTTTTGTGATTTTACTGCTTTACATATAAGCAATTGCCTTTTTGTTTCGCACATAAAGAATCTGTCTTTTAGCTATTTTATATAACAGAATAAAAATAAAGCCCGTGATCTATGAATCACGAGCTTATCATGTTATTTCAAAAATATTATTTTTTGATGAACTTAACCGTTTGTTTTCCAGTTTCAGTCTGTGCCGTGGCATAATAAACTCCTTTATTAAGACTGTTAGCCGAAACGTTGTTGCCATTGCCTGTAAGCACTATTCGGCCTGTAGCATCCATAACCGTTATGTTATTAATGTTGTCTATGCCTGCAAAATGCAATACGTCGTTTACCGGGTTAGGGGCAAGACTAGCCTTGCTTTTGGCAACTTGCGGTATGCTCATTGCCGTAGTTTCATACGATTCGTAAACTGTAGTAGTAGAGTCTATCCCACCAAGCGGCACATCAATGTCAGTTGTTATGCTCCTGAATAAAGGACCTGTAAGCAAGTTTTCACCATAATAGCTGTACATGGTTTGTGTAGCTGTACCTACCTGTATGCCAAAAACGGTAAGCGTAAGGTTTTGCACTGTTTTAAGACGCATAGCAGGCGTATTGTTTGCGCTACCCACGTTTACTGTAAGGGTTCCGAAGGATTCATAAAATGTACTGATTGTGCCTGTAAATGTACCGTTGTAAGTTCCATATTGAAACGTTCCTGCAACAGCATCAGGCTCCTCGTGGTTTCCACCACCGTAACTAAGAGGGAAATTCATTATAAAGGCATTATTGGTAATGTAATTTAATGTAAATCCTGTTGTTTCCGCTCCGGCAAGCAATATGCCATCAGTTAGATTTTGTACAAAAAAATAGCGGGTTACATCTCCATTTTCCTTAGTGCTTTGTACCAGCATAGTACTCCCGGGGTAGGTAGCGATATCTGATGCAGAGGGTGGAATAACCATTGTTGATGTTGATGTCAAAGCAGTAAGGTTGTTAAAGTTCCAAATAACATTGGCCCCGGTGCTTGCTGCTTCGTTAAGGTCTACAGAGCTTTCTACAATAGTGTAATTATCAGTAAGGCCTTCAGCAGTAAATGCGTAAAATGCCCTGACAAAACCCTGGCTAAAAGCAGCAGTTCCAAATACTAATGAGAGGAGTAGTAATTTTGTTTTCATAATTATATTTTTTAATCAAAAGTACTACAATTTCAATGTGTTACGTAGTTAAATGTAAGTTGTCTTTCGGTTTTAATGTTTTTTTAACTATAAATAAGGCTTCCTGTAAACTGCTGTGTGATATATTCTGTAAACTACTGTTTTAATAGCGTAATAATTCTTAAAATAACATCATGTAATATCAATACGGTATTTATTAGCTAATTTATTTTTTAAATTTATTTTTTTACAGCTATTTTTTTGTTTTATTCTAATTGTTAAATTAGCGGTGTTCACTATTTAGGTTCGAAGCACTGTTGTTTATGAAGTTTAGGATTATCATACTTGCCTGTATATTTTTAACTGCTGTAAAGTTGTGTGCTCAGGATTTTCCTGTAAAATATCTTGATATATCCATGGGATTGTCTAACAATTCGGTCAACTCCATTTATCAGGATAAATCGGGCTACATGTGGTTTGGCACTTATGATGGGTTAAACAGGTACGATGGATATGATTTTCTTATTTTCCGGAACGAGATAAATAACAGCAATTCTATCGCTGCAAATTATATTTTTTGTGTTCAGGGAGATGCCCAAAACAATATCTGGACTGGAGGCCCCAACGGGGGCAGTGTCTTTAAAACGGATAAAGGTATTTTTCAAAGACTTGGTTTTTCTTCAACACAGGCTATAAAAGAGGGAGTTGGGCAAATAGCACACATAGGACATTCGGTTATGCTTGCAGGCTGCGATAAATCCGGACTTGTCATATTTAAAAAAGGAGCCTATTCCGGGCGAAAGATAAACTTTAACCATAAGGGTAAAACGATCACAAACTATCATGTTACGGCCTTAGAGCCTGTAATTGATAAAGGTTTTTGCTGGGTTTTTATTAAAAGTTACGGACTTTATAAGTACATTATCAGCACATCGACTTTGCAGGCCTTCAATGGCCTTAAAATTCAGGCCAATGTAATAAAGCAGGACAAAACAGGTACTTTTTGGCTGGGTACAGATGATGGCTTGTATAATCTCAACACCGGTACTTTGCAATACAGCGAAAATTTATTGCCTCATAAAAGTATAGTAACCAATATTTTAGTCGATAAGAAAAATGAAATTTACATAGCTACAGATGGGGCAGGAGTATTTCATATTGATAAGAATAGGAGTATTGGAGTTTATAAGGCAAACGGTCATCAACGATTATTAAAAAGCGCAGCCGTCTGGGGGCTATATGAAGATAATGATGGTAATAAATGGTTTGGAACACTAAGAGGGGGCATAAGCATGCTGGGTAACTCTGAAAGGTATTTTAAACATATCAAAAGCGAGAACAACAATCTTTCGGAAAATTATACGCTTTCTTTTTGCGAAGACAAGAACAAAAAAGTTTGGATAGGTACAGATGGTGCCGGTATCAGGATATGGGACAGGCAACAAAATACTTATAAAAGCCTGACTACAGCAGAAGGACTCAGCAGTAATTTTATTCCCGGCATTACACGTGATTATGAAAATAATATATGGGTAGCCACATGGTATGGCGGGATTAATAGAATAGACCCCGACACACATAAAATAAAGCAATACAACCTATACAATGCCCATGCCCGGCGTGAAGAAAAAAATGTTTGGTTTATATATGAAGATGCCTCTAAAAACCTGTGGGCTGCGTCTACCCGCGAAGGAGCACTTTATTTATATAACCGTAAAGGGGATAGTTTTGAGGTTTATGATCCAAAGCTGTCCGAACTTATATGCATGACACAAACTAAAGATGGCATGTTGTGGACGGGCAATTTTACACACCTGTATGCTATAGATAAAGCAGGAAAAAAAATACACTCGCAAAAAGTTGGCTACCCTGTGCGCTGCATTCTCGAAGCATCTGATGATAAATTGTGGATAGGTACTTCAGAAGGAGGGCTTTTAAAATATGATAGGAAAACCCAAACGTATAAACGCTATACAACTGCCGACGGGCTTCCGGGTAACACTATTTTAAGAATGCTGCAGGACGATACCGGTCGTCTATGGCTTAGTACCTATAATGGTCTATGTATGTTCGACGTGGCTAAAAATATACTCCGTAACTTCTCTGTTTCAGATGGGCTTCAAAGTAATCAGTTTAGCTACAATGCCGCCCTTAGTCTTTCTACAGGAGAAATGCTGTTTGGAGGCATCAACGGGTTTAATATTTTTATACCGGGCAGTATAAAAGATGCCGGACATACTTCTGAATTGCTTCTGGCTGATATTTTGATAAATAACAATTCTGTTCAAAACGATCAGCGATATTTTGAGAAGGGCGGGAGTGCTTTAAAAACGCTAAGACTGCCGTTTGACCAAACCAACCTCTCGCTCGATTTTGTGGCACTTGATTATGAAAATTCCGATAAAATAAAATACGCCTATTGCCTTGCCGGGTGGGATGAACACTGGAATTATGTAGGCAAAAGCCGTAGGGCGAATTATTCCAGGCTAACTGAAGGTATTTATACCTTTAAAGTTAAAAGTACAAACAATCAGGGCAAATGGCATAATGCAGAGACGCTGCTAACCATTCATGTTTTGCCTCCTTGGTACCGCACATGGTGGGCTTATACCCTGTACATAATTGCCATAGGGGGGGCTATATATACTTACCTGCGCTACAGCCGCAACAAAGAGCGCATGCGCTATGAGGTTAAACTGGCACACATGGAAAGCCTTAAAGAGAAAGAAATTGTTGAAAAACAAATTTCTATGTTTACCTACATATCACATGAGTTCAGGACGCCGCTTTCACTTATCATCAATCCGTTAAAGAAAGTCTTAAGACAACAAACAGAGAGGGGGGAAGCTATACCCGATCTTGCCATAGCACATCGCAATGCGCGCAGGTTGCTCAGGTTAATAGATCAATTATTGCTCTTTAGGCGTGCCGAAAGCGATGCCGATGAATTGGTACTATCTTCAATAAGCATGAATAATTTGTGCGATGAGGTATATCAGTGTTTCTTACAACAGGCAAAAGAGCAGGCAATAGAATATCGGTTTGAAGCGCCTGAACATGATGTACAGGTAATAGGCGATTTTGATAAGATTGAAATATGTGTTTACAACCTTATTTCCAATGCATTTAAATATACGTCTGCAGGAGGGAGTGTTGTGGTGTCTCTTACAGATGACAATGGGCATATAAAAGTTACTGTTAAAGACAGTGGCTGTGGTATAAATCCGGACGATGCGGAACATATTTTTGAAAAGTTCCGTCAGGTAAATTTAAATACCAGTCCCGGCAAAGGTTTTGGCATTGGCCTATATATTGTAAAATATTTTGTTGACAAACATAAAGGAGATATTAAATGTGAAAGCGAGCCCGGTAAAGGCACGGTGTTTACATTGTTGTTTAAAAAAGGCTACGATCATTTTGAAGATCTGCCTATAAACACAGTTTCTTCAAAAATGTCGGAACTGGTTAAAGAGCTATTAGGTGAAAACCTACAGGATAATGATTTAGCCGAAGTAACTGCGAATGTTGAAGAGGAAAAAAACTACCAATTAAAAGAAGAGATTGTTACTGATAAGAAATCGATACTTGTTATAGATGATAATACTGAAGTGCGCAATTATCTTGTAAGCCTTTTTGCTAACGACTATATTGTTTATAATGCCGATAATGGTACAGATGGACTAAAGTTGGTTAAAAAGCATTTACCCGACATTGTTCTTAGCGATATATCTATGGATGGTATGACCGGGCTCGAGCTTTGTAAAAAAATTAAGGAAAGCGAAGGACTTAACCACATACTGGTTATATTGCTAACAGCTACAACAAGCCAGGAAACCCATTTGCAGGGAATTACAGATGGTGCGGATGATTATTTGACCAAACCTTTTGATAATGATATTTTAAGGGCCAAAGTAGAAACACTGTTGCGCAATCGCGGTCAGTTGCGCAATTATTTTCTTGATAACATTACACTTAGGGAACATTCTCAAAAGGTCCCTACAGAATACAGGGATTTTCTTAAAAGCTGTATAGAAGTAATAGAGCGAAACCTAAATAACGAAAGCTTTACCATAAAAGAGTTCTCAAAAGCTATGGGAATGAGCCACAATGGACTTTACACAAAAATAAAGGCGGTTTCAGGTCAAACACTAAATGGATTTATTAGGTCTGTACGTCTCCGCCGTGCTGCATTGCTCATGCTTACCGAAGATGTACAAATTGCTCAGGCAGCCTCTATGGTGGGCTTTGAAGACAAAAAATATTTCCGTGAGCAGTTTGTAAAGTTGTTTGGCATGACACCATCGGAATATATTAAAAGATATCGCCATTCTTTTAATAAAGAACTTAATGTGATTCAAAAGTAAGCAATAAGCGATTTTCTTTTAACTTAATATTAATTTCACTACAACGTTGTAGGGTTTCTTACATCCAAAATCTAAAATCGTATTAAATAGCCTTAAAACTCCAATTTTCCCCCCTTTAATTTGTGATTTACCCCCCTTCTAAATCGCCATAAGCCCCCTTAATTTGTAGGTATCAATCATTACTACAACGTTTAAGTAGTCTTTTGAGCTGCTTTATTGTTGAATTATGTGTTGGTAAAAAGTATAACCTAACTCTTTAAATAATTATGGCGAAAAACTACCATTTTAGATTTTCAAGATCTATTCTGGGGCTGGTACTCTTGTTTTACATGTGTGCCTGTCCTGATCATTTGTGGGCGGGCGGACTAACCAAACTGTCTAAGCCCTTATTTCAGTCTCCGGTAACAGGAACCGTTGTCTCAAAGGCAGACGGACTGCCACTGCCGGGTGTATCGGTTGCTGTAAAAGGCAGCTCTAATATTGTGGTTACTGATCTTGATGGTAAATACACCATTGCAGCTCCGGCAAATGCAGTTTTGGTGTTTAGCTTTACAAGTTTTAAAACGCAGGAGATCCCTGTAAAAGGACAGCTTTCAATAGACATTAAGTTGGAAGAAAGCACTACCCAATTAGAAGAAGTGGTTGTGGTAGGTTACGGTAAAATGAAAAAGAAAGACCTTACCGGTTCGGTTGTACAGGTAAAGGCCGATAACCTTGCCGATCAAAACCCACAAACGGTTCAGGACGTGCTGCGTGGTGTACCGGGCTTAAAAGTAGGCTATTCATCTGATGCTAAAGGTGGAGGATCATTACAGATAAGGGGGCAAACTTCGGTTTACACGGGAGGCAGCCACAATTCGCCGCTTATCATTTTTGATGGTATGCAGTTTTATGGCGAGCTATCTGAAATTAACCCTGACGATATAGACCAGATAGACATTTTAAAAGATGCTTCAGCCACGGCTGTATATGGTTCGCGTGCGGCGGCAGGTGTAATTATTATTACCACTAAAAAGGGTAAAACAGGTAAACCGGTTATTACCATAAGTTCTAATATGACCGTAAACTCTTTAAGCGCTTACCCCGACGTGTATGACGCTAATGGATATGCAAAATACAGGGAAGACTGGGAAACGGCAAAAACCTATGGATTTAATACAACAACAGGTCAGTATGAAGCCTATGTTGCTGCCCGAACAGGTCAGGTGGGGTATTTTTCTAACCCTGATAACCTTTCACAATATGGCATTACGTTAGACCAATGGCTTGCTTACCAGCCTGCCAATGAAACCGTAAACAGGACACCGAGGGAAATTTGGGGCCGTCGTTTAGGGATTGTAGAAACGTCTCTTATAAACAATTTTACTAACGGAAAAACGCAGGACTGGTATAAAAGTACCTTCCGTACCGGGTTTAATAAGGATTATAACATGAGTATATCAGGTGCCAGCGATAGGAGCAATTACTATATGTCTGTTGGTTATTTGGATGCCGAAGGTGCTATTGTGGGAGATGAGTACAGGGCTATACGCTCTAACTTTAAAGTAAGCAGCAAAGTAACCGACTGGCTTGAAGTAGGTGCCAATGTTAACTTTCAGGATCGTACAGACGGTAACATTAGTGTAGGTACTGGTACTAACTACTGGGATGCAAACATGATGCGCAACAGCCCTTATGCTGATTTTACCGATGCTAACGGTGCTTATGTAAGACAGCCAATGGGGCCTACAATTGGTGGATACAACTACTATTATGACCGTCAGTTTATGGATCTTGAAAAAGGATATACAGTGCTTAACACGGTGTTTAATACCAAGGTAACTTTACCTTATGGTATTACCTATTCATTCAATATTGCACCAAGATACCAGTTCTTTTATGACCGCTACTTCCAGTCGTCAGGGCATGAAGGGTGGAATCCGGTAAACATAGGTGCTAACAGGGGGCATGCCAAGAACTTTGATTATAACCTTAACAACAACATTACCTGGGATCATACCTTTGGAGACAAACACCACATAATAGCAACATTTGTACAGGAGGCAGAAGACCGCAAATACTGGTCAGATAATATAACTGCCCGCAATATACTTCCAACAGATATATTGGGTTTCCACAACACATCAAATGCTACTCTTTTAAACAGTGGTTTCTCTACTAGTGATAGCCACCAAAGTGCCGATGCTTTAATGGGCAGGCTGTTCTATTCTTATGATGAGCGTTATATGATAACCGGTACTATTCGCCGCGACGGTTACTCTGCTTTTGGAAATAATAACCCTTATGCAACCTTCCCTTCTGTTGCCGTGGGATGGAATTTTGCGAACGAAAAATGGTTTAAATGGGAACCAATGAATATGGGTAAACTGCGCCTTTCGTATGGTAAGAATGGTAATAGGGCACTTGCAGACCCTTATGTTTGGTTAGCAAATCTTAGTTCTGGTACTGGTGCCACTATGGGATACATTAACCCAACTACCGGTGCTGTGGTAGACATGAAATACCTAACGCTTGACAGGATGGCAAACCCTAACCTGCAGTGGGAAAAAACAACGGCATTTAATGCAGGTCTTGACTTTGGGTTTTTAAACGACCGTATTACCGGTACTATAGAGGTTTACAAGTCTAAAACCCACGATATGATCATGACCGAACGCCTTACAGGCTTTACCGGGTTTCCTTCTATAGTAACGAATTTGGGAGAGGTACAGAACTCAGGTTATGAAATTAGCCTTACGACGGTAAATATGAAAACCCCAAATTTTGAATGGAGAACGCTTGCTGCTTTTTCATACAATAAAAACCGTATCAATAAGCTGTATGGTAATATGATATATGAGTTTGACGAAAATGGCAATATTACAAGCCAAAGGGAGGGAGATGATATTGCCAATGGGTGGTTTATAGGCAAACCTATCTCAGCTATATGGAGCCATAAGGTTATAGGAATATGGCAAAAAGATGAATATGAAGAAGCAAGGAGATATGGCCAGCGCCCGGGCGACCCTAAAATTGCTAATATTTATACAGCTGATGACGGTGCAAACGGAACACCGGTTTATAACAATAACGACAGGGTTTTTATGGGACAAACCGACCCACCAATAAACTGGTCGTTGCGTAATGAATTTACGCTTTATAAAAACTGGAATATAGCTGTAAACATGTATTCATATATGGGGCATAAATCGTTAGACACGAGGTATATGAATAATTTTAATGCAGGTAGTATGTACACTAACAACTACAACGCATTTGTAAATCCTTACTGGACCGTTGACAACCCTACACAAGACTGGGCACGTCTTGATGCTGTTGCACCGGCAGGAGCAAGTGCCGGAAAATTGTATAACCGCAACTTTATACGTTTAGATCATATATCTATAGGCTACACTATACCAAGGGCATTTACCGAAAAATGGAATATAAAAACCTTTAGGCTAACTGCTTCTGTAAGGAATGTGGCTACCTGGGCTGCCGATTGGAAATATTTTGGAGACCCGGAAACGGGAGGACTTGCCACACGCATGTTTAACTTCGGTCTAAACCTAACTTTATAATAAATGACTATGAAAAAGCATATCAATATAAAATTTAAAAGGATGCTTCAGGCTTCATTGGCCGTCCTGATGCTTACTTCCTGTACTGAAGACTTTCTTGAAGCAGACCCGCTATCATTTTATGAACCGGGCACCACGCTTACAACTGAAGAAGGCTTGCAGGCTATTATGTCTATAGCAGACAAGCAGTTGCGAAACTATTACATACATTACAATTATGCCAATAACAGTGTCCCTATAGGTACAGAGTACGTTTTCTCTGATATGGCCAAATATGGCAAGACAGATGCTGGTACAACTGCAGCAGATTATGCCAATATTATTGTACCTACAGGGTCTTTTGCTACAGCCACTAACGATGGTATTTATTTAGGATATTACTGGTATGAGGGTTACAACGGTGTAAAATATGCCAATACTATATTAACCTATATTGATGGTATAGAAGGACTAACTGAAGAAGTAAGGAACAGGTACAAAGGGCAGGCTTATTTTCATAGGGCTTACCGCTACCTTAATTTGGTCTACCAGTTTGGCGATATTCCTTTGGTTACTAAAATCCTGTCAGTGCCGAAACTGAATTTCCGTTCTACAAAAAAAGAGGCTATTATACAAATGATAACCGCCGATATGGAAAAGGCAGTAGAATGGGTGCCCGAACAAAGGGGACTTAGTCTTTTAGGCATGGTAAATAAAGGTGCCTGCCGCCAGTTGCTTATTAAGTGCTATCTGGCATCGGGTCGCTTTCAGGAAGCAGAGCAACAGGCAAATATCCTTATCAATTCTTCAGGATATAACCTGATGAGAAATACATTCGGCACTTTTGACCGTGGCGGAAAACCGGAAACTTGGAACGTAACCCGAAATGTTATTTGGGATCTTCACCGTCCGGAGAATAAAGTTATAGGCGCGAATACGGAAGCTATTATGGTTATGCCTAACAGTGGAGCCCAATCGTTTTTAGGTTTTGCCTCAATGCGTATTTTTGGGCCTAACTGGGCGTCTGCAAACATAAAGACTCCAACCGACGGTAAAACGGCGGCACTTCGCCTGGCAGGTAACAATGCCAACTATAATCCTATTTATGACTATCAAAGAGCTTATGGCCGTGGTATTGCAACCATTAGTGCTTCTTACTATTCGCAGGAAACGATGTGGAGGGTAAACGGTATAGAAGACACGCAGGATTTAAGACATAACAGCACAGTGGGTAACTGGGTTAACATGGAAGATTTTAAATATAGCGATCCTACATCGGCAGATTATGGCACTAACTTCAGGATGTATGGTCCTACAGGTACATTATTGGCAAGGGATACTATTCGCGACTGGTTTGATTTTCCGTTATATAAAATTTATTATCATGATGTTGTTGCAGAAAGTACCCCAAGTGCTAATGATTTTCAGGGTGCTACTACAGGCAGTATTGCACACATGTATTTATACCGTCTTGCCGAAACGTACTTGCTTAGAGCAGAAGCCCGTTTGTATCAGGGCAATGCTACCGGTGCTGCCGAAGATGTAAATGTGGTAAGGCAAAGGGCCGGAGCATCGCAAATGTACACCACAGTTAACATAGGCGATATTTGTGCCGAAAGGGGCCGCGAGCTTTATATGGAAGAATGGCGCAACGTGGAGCTGAAGCGTATTTCGCATTGTCTTGCCATAAGCAGGACGCCGGATGAGTGGGGCAATACTTATGACATAAACACTTGGGACAAGCAATCAGGCAGAGATGAAAGTGGGGGAAGCTACTGGTATCAGCGACTTGTACACTATTCGCTTTATAACAAATATCCGCAGGGTATTGTAGTACCAAATGGTACCCGATATTATACTATGGATAAGCGTAACAATTACTGGCCTATACCTAACGATGAAATTACAGCAAACAGGAGGGGGAAATTAAGCCAGAATTATGGCTATGACGGCTATGATCCTAGTACACCTGTGTGGGACAATTGGCAGGACGCTGTTCAGGATGAAGACAGTGCTGAATAACCTTCCAACTATATACAACGAAAATTTGGGTTTAGTTTTATAAATATCTTCACTTATACCTGCCTGCGCACTTAGTAGTTGATGCGGGCAGGTATTTATTAATTACAATCTATGCGGTTTACACAGCTTGTTTATATTTTACTGGCGGCTACAGCTACCTCAACAGCCCAGCAAAAAAAGCTGTATTATGAGCATCCCGGCAAGTGGGAAACGGTGCTAGACTCAGCCTCGTTGCAAAACAAAGAAGTTTTTGATAAAAACTGGAATATGTTTTATCCCTGGGGTATAGATCATAACGGTTCGGCACGCATGTATGCCGATGAGGTAAACGTGAAAAAAGGAGTGCTTACTTTAACAGCACAGCCCGTAAGTAAACCGGAGGGGAAAAGCCCGCATCTGCCGTATGCCGAAATAAACTACCATAGTGGTGCAGTACACGCCAAACACCAGATAAACATTACAGAGGAATATCCTGAATATCGTGTTTATGGAGAGTTTAAAGCTCCCGTTGCAAAAGGCACATGGCCTGCGTTTTGGCTCACGGCCGTAAAAGGCTGGCCGCCGGAGACTGATATTTTAGAGTTTAAAGGCGACAGCCTGAATTGGCAAAACACATTTATAACACCTAAAGATGTTACCACAGTTAAACAAACCGTGCCCGATGCAATGCAGCAATGGCACAGTTATGAAGCTGTTTTAAAAAGGGTTGATGCAGAGCACACCAGTATTACCTACTATTTTGACGGGGTTAAACAGGCAGAGCACCAAACTAATTTTACAGGAAAACCCATGTGGCTTATAGTCAATTTACAGATGGAAGGATCATCGGGAGCGCCCGGGCCAAAAAAGCCTGTTCAGTATCTTGCACGAAACATTACTGTGCAGCGCATAAAAGGCCATTGACAAAAGCCCACACTTTTAAAATTGAATTAATTACCAATGTTGCTGAGATTTTTAGCAACGCCAATAAATACAAAAGACATGAAGAAAGTTCTGATTTGTTCGTTTTTGTTTGCAGCCCAGTTTATTGCGGCCCAGCAAAACGAATGGGAAAACCCAAAGGCTGTAGACAGGAATAAGTTGCAGCCCCATGCAACCTATGTAATGTATGATAAACAGGAAGATGCCGTAAAGGAAAATCCTACAGCTTCCGGTTATTATAAAAGCCTTAACGGTACCTGGAAATTCAATATTGTAAAGAAAACATCAGACAGGCCTGAAAACTTTTATGCAACCGACCTGAATGACAATAGCTGGAAAAACATTCCTGTGCCTTCAAACTGGGAAATGGAAGGGCATGATATTCCTATTTACACCAACATTGTATATCCTTTCCCTAAAAACCCTCCGTTTATTGGCGGCGATTACAACCCGGTGGGCAGCTACAGGAAAACGTTTACTGTGCCCGAAAGCTGGGCAGGCAACAATGTTGTATTGCATTTTGGGTCAATATCGGGCTATGCACGCATTTTTGTAAACGGAAAGGAAGCTGGTATGACCAAAGCAAGCAAAACCCCTGCGGAATTTGACATTACCAAATTCCTGAAAAAAGGAGAAAACCTGCTGGCGGTTCAGGTAACCCGCTTTCATGATGGCAGCTATCTTGAAGACCAGGATTTTTGGCGTCTTAGCGGTATAGAGCGCGATGTATATTTACAGGCACAACCCGCAGTATCGGTTAAAGATTATGAAGTAGTAGCAGGCCTCGACGATGCTTATGTAAACGGAACACTATCTGCTACTGTAACTATAGATAATGCTAAGAAAGCAAAGTCATCGGTAAAATTTACCCTTTTAGATAGTACAAACAAAGAGGTTTACAGTGAGGTTAAACCAGTTGCCGGGGCTACCGTAACATTTACCAAAACAATTAGTCATGTAAACCAGTGGAGCAGCGAAACACCTTATCTTTACAGGTATATTATAGAATGGGATGCCCAGGGTGGCAAAAAAGGTTACATAAGCGGTCGAACTGGTTTTAGAAGGGTTGAAATTAAGAATGCACAACTCCTTGTAAATGGCAATGCCGTTATGGTACACGGGGTTAACCTTCATGAGCATCATCCAACAAAAGGGCATGCACCGGACAGGGACATGATGCGCAAAGATGTTGCCCTGATGAAGCAAAACAATATTAATGCCATCCGCATGAGCCACTATCCGCACGACCCATACATTTATGATCTTTGCGACGAGTATGGATTGTATGTGGTAGATGAAGCCAATATAGAAACCCACCACATGGGTGCCGAATTGCAAAATTCTTTCGATAAAAGCAAACACCCTGCTTATTTGCCAGAGTGGGCCCCTGCTCATTTAGACCGTATAAAACGAATGCTGGAAACTGATAAGAACCACCCTTCAATAATTATTTGGAGTATGGGTAATGAGTGTGGTAACGGCCCCGTATTTTATGATGCCTACAAATGGCTTAAAGGCCGCGATGCCAGTCGTCCTGTACAGTTTGAACAGGCTGGAGAAAATAGTGATACTGATATTGTTTGCCCTATGTATCCGGGCATTAACAGCATGAAAAAATATGCAGCAGCTACCGTTACAAGACCTTATATAATGTGCGAGTATGCCCACGCCATGGGCAACAGTACGGGTAACTTTCAGGAATATTGGGATATTATAGCTTCAAGCAAGCACATGCAGGGAGGTTTTATTTGGGATTGGGTAGACCAGGGTATTAAAGCTAAAGATGCTAACGGCAAAGACTATTGGGCTTATGGTGGAGACCTTGGTGGAGAAAAGTTGCAACATGATGAAAACGGCTGCGCAGATGGACTTGTAACTGCTGATCGTGTGCCCGATCCGGGTGTGCCTGAAGTTAAAAAAGTATATCAGGATGTTAACTTCAGTTTTGCTAATAATAAACTAACGCTTAAAAATAACTTCTTCTACACAAGCCTTAGAGATTATAACTTTAAATGGGAGTTGCTTAAAAATGGCGAAGCAGTACAGTCGGGCAGTTTTATGGCTAATACACAACCGGGTAAACAAACAGATATTCCGCTGGTGCTTGATACGGCAGAAAATGCAGAATATTACCTAAATGTATATGCTTACACAAAAGCAGAAAAGAATTTAATACCTGCCAACCACGAAATTGCACGCGAGCAGTTTAAAATTGGTGGCGACTTTTTTGCAAAAACAAAAGAAAACAACGGCAAGCTTAGCTTTAAGAAAAAAGGTAATACACTTACTTTTGAAGCTAACGGAACTACAGGCAGCTTTGATCTTGCCACCGGTATGATTACCAGCTACAGGAAAAAAGGCGATACCAGTGAAACACTTTCAGGTTTCCCCACACCTTACTTTTGGCGTGCACCAACAGACAACGATTTTGGAAATGAAATGCCTAAAAAGCTTGGGATATGGAAAAGCGCACACAGCAACCCAACGGTTCAGGGGGTTACAGTAGGCAAAAAAAACGATGCCGGACTTCCTGTAGAGGTAAAATATTTGCTTAAAGATGCCAATGTTCCTTATGTTGTTAACTACCTTATACAGAATAACGGAGATATTAAGGTAACGGCATCTATTGATAAAACAGATAAAAACCTGCCAGAGATACCACGTTTCGGTATGCGTGTAGAGCTTTCCGGCAATTATAAAGATCTTGAATATTATGGTCGTGGCCCATGGGAAAATTACAGCGACCGCAATACGGCTTCATTCTTAGGGGTACATAGTGATAAAGTTGCCAACCAGTTTGTTTGGGAATACATTCGCCCGCAGGAGTGTGGCTATAAAACCGATGCCCGCTGGATAAAATTAAGCAATGGCAACAGCAGCTTTACTGTTATCGGTGCACAGCCGCTTAGCTTTAGTGCTCTTAACGTAAGTACAGAGAGTCTTGACCCGGGACTTAAAAAAAACGGCAGGCACATAAACGATGTACACCCGGAAGATAAGGTGTACCTGCACATAGACCTTGCACAACGCGGTGTGGGCGGAGATACAAGTTGGGGTGCATTACCACATCAGCAATATTTGCTTAAAGACAATAAATATACCTACACTTATACAATCAGTCTTTTATAATGCATAGCTTTATGCACCAAAAATTATTATTTATGCGCTACACAAAATATATAGTAACATTAGGCTTGTTGTTTTTGAGTCTTAAGTCGGTATCGCAAACCCAAAAGCTAACCAATTTTACACCGGGCGAGATATGGAAAGACAACGAAGGTAACCACATTAACGCTCACGGTGGCGGGGTTTTGTACAGCAATGGTACCTACTACTGGTTTGGCGAGCATAAAGGCAGTACTAACGATGCCCGCGTGGGGGTAACCTGCTATTCGTCTAAAGATCTGTACAACTGGAAAAACGAAGGGGTTGCCCTGCCGGTATCTAAAGATCCAAATTCTGAAATTACCTCGGGCAGTGTTATAGAACGCCCTAAGGTTATTTATAATAAAAAGACCAAAAAGTATGTAATGTGGTTTCACCTGGAGCTTAAAGGGCAGGGATATAAAGCCGCCCGCACCGCAGTAGCCACAAGCGATAAACCTATCGGGCCTTACGTTTTTGTACGCTCTTACAGGCCCAATGTAGGCAATTGGCCGAAAGGTTTTAACGAAGAATGGAAGAAAAATGTTCCGGGGGAGGATACCCTAAAATGGTGGACCCCTAAATGGCGCGAAGCCGTAAAAGGAGGCCTGTTTGTGCGCCGTGATTTTGCCCGTGGGCAAATGGCGCGCGACATGCAGCTTTTTGTAGACGATGACGGCAAGGGGTACCATATACATTCCAGCGAAGATAACCTTACATTGCACGTAAGCGAACTTACAGATGATTACCTTGACTTTACAAGCAACTACATTACCATAGCACCGGCAGGCCATAACGAAGCCCCTGCCTTATTTAAACAAAATGGTGTGTATTATCTTATCACGTCTGGTTGTACAGGCTGGGACCCCAATGCGGCACGCTCGTTTAAAGCTACTTCAATGTGGGGACCATGGGAATCGTTAGGCAACCCGTGCATTGGCAAAGATGCCGATATTACATTCGATTCGCAAAGCACCTATATCCTGCCTGTAGCAGGTAAAAAAGATGCATTTATTTTTATGGCCGACCGTTGGAGGCCTAAAAACCCTATAGACGGTCGTTATATTTGGCTGCCCATTAAACTCGAAAACGGAAAACCCGTGTTAGAGTGGAAAGATAAATGGACACTTAACGACTTTTAATGCTTTTTAAATAAGGCTGTTGCATTAGGTTAAACAATGCAACAGCCTTTATATCTAAATAAAACTATGAATAAACTTTACAAACCTGTTGTTTACATTCTGTCCTGTTTCTTTCTAACCCTTACAGCAGTTAATGCCCAGGACAAGCCGGAGCAGGTACGCAAAATTATAGATAAGGTAAACACCTACTGGCAAAAAAATAATTCGCCCGAAACCCGCTCGTTTTGGGATAATGCCGCCTACCATACCGGAAATATGGAAGCCTATATGCTTACCGGCAATGAGACATACAGAAAATACTCGGAAGACTGGGCGGAATATAATGAGTGGAAAGGTGCTAAGGGCAATGATAAGTCTAAATGGAAATCTACCTATGGGGAAACCGATGAGTATGTGCTTTTTGGAGACTATCAGATATGTTTCCAAACCTATGCCGACCTGTATAATCTTTTGCCGGAAAACAAAAAAATAGCCCGTGCCAAAGAGGTAATGGAATACCAGATGAGTACGCCCCGAAACGACTACTGGTGGTGGAGCGACGGCCTGTATATGGTAATGCCGGTTATGACCAAAATGTACAAAATTACCAATAACCGAAAGTATCTGGACAAACTGTATGAATACATGACTTTTTCGGACAGTATTATGTTTGATAAAGAGGCTAATTTATATTATCGCGATGCCCGCTATGTGTATCCTAAACATAAAAGCGTAAATGAGAAGAAAGATTTTTGGGCACGTGGCGATGGCTGGGTGCTTGCCGGGCTTGCCAAGGTTTTAAAAGATTTGCCTCAGGATTATAAACACCGCGCTTTTTTTGTAGAAAAATTCCAAAAAATGGCAAAGGCAGTTGCAGACATACAGCAGCCTGAAGGCTACTGGACAAGGAGTATGATGGATAAAGACCACGCCCCTGGCGCAGAAACCAGTGGCACGGCATTTTTTACCTACGGCATGCTATGGGGTATAAACAACAATTACCTTGACAAAGCCACTTTTATGCCGGTAATAAACAAGGCTTGGAACTATTTAAAAAACACTGCCCTGCAAAAAGACGGGCGTATTGGCTATGTGCAGCCTATAGGAGATAGGGCCATACCCGGTCAGGTAGTAGATGCTAAATCTACGGCTAATTTCGGCGTAGGGGCATTTCTGCTGGCATCGTGCGAATATGTGCGCTATCTTGAAGCAGAAACCGAGAGCAGTAAAGACAGGGCTTATTGGACAACACTTGCCTATAAAATGGCGGCTCCTGTATTGAGTAATATGGCTGAGGGCAAGCTACAGCAAAATATGCTGGTTGAAGTTAGCCCATCATGGGACGGTCGTGATAAAAGAGTGACTTACATGGAAACTTTTGGCCGACTGATGGCAGGTATAACTCCGTGGCTATCGCTGCCGGATGACAACAGTAAAGAAGGAAAAATGCGCAAAGAGCTGCGCGAATGGGCTTTAAAAAGTTATGCCAATGCGGTAGACCCCAACAACCCTGATTACTTGTTGTGGCGTGGGCATGGGCAGGCATTGGTAGATGCAGCTTATGTTGCCGAGAGTTTGTTAAGAGGTTACGAAACATTTTGGCTACCACTGAGTGATGAAACTAAAAAGAGGTATATAGAGGAGTTTCAGCAACTGCGACGTATAGATCCGCCGTATACCAATTGGGTATTGTTCTCATCTACCATAGAGGCATTTCTTGCCAAGGCCGGAGCTGAGTTTGATGAGTACCGTGTTAACTCTGCCATACGTAAAGTAGAAGAGTGGTATGTGGGCGATGGCTGGTATGCCGATGGTTCTTCGTTTGCGTTTGATTACTACAGCAGTTATGTATTCCACTCTATGTACCTTGAAACCTGTCAGGGCATGAAAGATGCCCGTGTTAATAGCCGTATAGACTACTGGCAATATTATGACCGAGAATTGAGGCGTGCACAAAAGTTTGCATTAGTTTTGGAGCGCTTTATATCACCCGAAGGTACATTCCCGGTCTTTGGGCGTTCTATACCTTACCGCATGGCTACCATGCAACCATTGGCACTTATGGCACAATACCAGCGTTTGCCGGAGGGTGTAACCAACGGCCAGGTTAGGGCAGGGCTGACTGCCGTAATGCACAAAATGTTTGACAACGGGCATAGTTTCAATTCAAAAGGTTATCTTACCATTGGTTTTACAGGCAGCCAGCCGAATGTGTCTGACTGGTATACTAACAATGGCAGTCTTTACATGACTTCGTTGGCGTTTATGCCGCTTGCATTGCCTGCAGCACACCCTTTTTGGACAGATGCTGCGCAGGACTGGACGAACAAGCGTGCCTGGAACGAAAAACCTTTTGCAAAAGATCACCACTGGGGTGACGAGATAAGAACCCGTGACAAGTTTTAAAATGAATAGAATTAAATATGTTATACTGTTAGCACTTACCCTGGTAAGTGCTAACCTATTATATGCCCAATCTTCAGGCAGAAAAACCAATTTTGATTTTGACTGGAAGTTTAAACTGGGCGATTATCCTGATGCACAGCAACAAAACTTTGACGATTCAGGTTGGCGGTCGCTCAGCGTGCCGCATGACTGGAGCATTGAGGGGAACTTTGATGCCAAACACCCCATGGGTAACGATGGCGGATATTTGCCTGCCGGTATAGGCTGGTACCGCAAAACTTTTACTGTTGAACCGAGTCAAAAAGATAAAAAGCTAAGCCTTTATTTTGAAGGGGTTTACATGAATGCTGAGGTGTTTGTTAACGGAACTTCTTTAGGAATAAGACCTTATGGCTACTCATCTTTTTATTATGATGTTACACCTTATATAAAAATAGGACAGAAAAATACAGTTGCCGTAAGGGTAGATAATTCACAGCAAAAAAACTGCCGTTGGTACAGCGGGTCGGGTATATACCGCCATGTGTGGCTTATCAGTACAAACCCTGTGCACGTTGCTCCATGGGGCGTTGCCATAACCACACCGCAGGCTGAAAAGAAAGAAGCAACAGTAAGTATAAAAGTAAACCTGCAAAACGAAACTGCAGGCGCACAAAAAGTTCAGGTGGCTGTAAGGCTCTATGATAAGAATAATAAACTGGTTGGCAAAACTCAGACTGTCTCGGATATTGCTGCAAGTACCAAGCAGCAAACTGAGTTTAGCGTTGCGGTTAAGTCGCCCAATTTATGGTCTCCTGATACTCCAAACCTTTACCGTGCTGTGGTACAGGTACTGAATGGCACTACTGTGATTGACGAAGTGGCAATTCCTTTCGGTATAAAAAAAGCAGAATACAGTGCAGAGAAAGTTTTTGTATTAAACGGTCATCCTACGCTTATTAACGGCGGGTGTGTGCACCACGACAACGGCCCACTCGGGGCAGCGGCCTATGACCGTGCCGAGTTTAAAAAAGTGGAACTGCTGAAAGAAGCAGGTTTTAATGCAATTAGGACGAGCCACAATCCGCCATCGGAAGCTTTTTTACAGGCGTGCGATGAGTTAGGGCTTATGGTAATAGATGAAAGCTTTGACGGCTGGAGGGAAAAGAAAAACACCTACGACTATTCGCTTTACATAGATAAATGGTGGCAGGAAGACATTCGCGCGCTTGTGGAAAGAGATAGGAACCATCCGTCAATAATCATGTGGAGCATTGGTAACGAAATTATTGAACGTAAATCGCTCGACGCATTACAAACGGCATTTAAGTTTGCCAACCTTGTAAGGAAAATTGACCCTTCGAGGCCGGTAACATCTGCCATGACCACCTGGGATAAGGAATGGGAAATTTTTGACCCTTTATTTGCCCTGCACGATATTGGCGGGTATAATTACCAAATGCATAAGGCGGCGAGCGACCACGAAAGGGTACCCTCGCGCATTATTGTACAAACTGAATCGTACCCGCGGGAGGCATTCAAAAACTGGACAGCCGTTAACGATAACCCTTATATTATTGGAGATTTTGTTTGGACGGCTATGGATTATCTTGGCGAGTCGGGCATTGGCAGGTATTACTATGAAGGCGACCCTAAGGGCGAACATTGGGAACGTGACCTTTTTCCTTGGCACGGTGCCTATTGCGGCGATGTAGACTTGATAGGCTGGAGAAAGCCTATATCGCACTATCGCAGTATGCTGTATAACGATAGCGAAAAACTCTATCTGGCAGTTAAAGAGCCAAACGGTTATTATGGCGAAATAAAGGAAACACTATGGTCAGTATGGCCTACATGGAAAAGCTGGAACTGGCCGGGGCATGAGGGCAAGAGCATAGATGTAGAAGTGTATTCTAAATATCCGTCGGTTAGGTTATATCAGGATGGGAAGTTGGTTGACGAAAAACCCACTACCCGAAATGAAGAGTTTAAAGCAGTGTTTAGCATACCTTACCAATCGGGGCAGTTAAAAGCGGTGGGCGTAGTAAATGGCAAAGAAGTTGAAAATACGGTTTTAAAAAGCGCAGGACAGTCATCTCAAATAAAACTAACGGCCGATCGCACCGTTCTTAAAGCAAACGGTCAGGATCTGTCTTATATTACCGTAACCCTTACCGATGCAGAAGGCAACATACAACCTAATGCCGAAAATGATTTAACTTTTGAAATTAATGGGGCAGGCACAATTGTGGGTACGGCAAACGCCAACCTTAAAGATACCGACAGTTATGTATCTGCAAAAAGAAAAGCATGGAAAGGGCAGGCATTGGTAATTGTTAAAACTACTCAGTACAAAGGAGATATTGAGCTTACGGTTACTTCACCTACTATAAAAACAGCTAAAGTAACATTGAGTTCAAAATAATTGTTTAGGCTGAGATAGGATAAGCGGTTGTTTTAAAATTACTATCTTGCTGCTACATTTTAAACAAATGAAAGCTACAGATGTTATTATAATTGGAGGCGGTGCTGCCGGATTAATGGCGGCCTACACCTTGGCAAAGCAAGGTAAAACCATCACTATACTTGAAGCCCGAAACCGTCTTGGAGGGCGTGTACATACTATTACAAAAAACTTTTCTGCCCCCACTGAACTGGGGGCAGAATTTGTTCATGGCAACCTGCCGCTAACACTTGGATTGCTCAAAGAAGCAGGTATAGCAACTGCACCTGTCGATTTTGAAATGTGGCAGTGCCATAACGATACTTTCGAACAGAGCAATGAGTTTGTAGAGCGTTGGGATGAATTGCTTGAAAAGCTTAATGCCTTGCAGGAAGATATGCCTTTTTATGATTTTTTGCAGCAAAACTTTGCAGGACAGGAGTATGCCAAAATGTGTGCTCAGGTAGAGGGTTATGTATCCGGCTATGACACTGCCGATGTGCACGATGCCAGCTCATTTTCTTTGCGCAATGAATGGAACCACGAAGATACAGATGCTCAAAATAGAGTTACTGGTGGTTATGGTGCGCTCATAGATTATCTTGAGCATGTTTGTGCAGATTTAGGGAACACTATTTTGCTTAACACCATAGCCCGGGAGATACTATGGAACAAGGGCAGTGTAAAAGTAGTATGTACTAACAATGTTGTTTATGAAGCCGGGAAAGTTATTATCGCCTTGCCGTTAGGTGTACTGAAATTGCCACATCATGCTGTAGGTGCTTTGCAGTTTTTGCCACCCATACCGGAGCAAACCATGGCTTTTAAAAATATAGGATTTGGATCGGTGTTAAAAATACTGTTGGAATTTGACGATGTGTTTTGGGAGAGCGAAGCAGTTACCAAACTTGCGGGAGGAGGCCTTAGTACTATGGGATTTCTATTTGCGGATGAAGATGTACCCACATTCTGGACACAGGCACCTGCTCATAGTCCACTATTAACAGGTTGGGTAGGTGGTCCGCCAGCGCAAAAACTAAAAGACATCTCTGCTGATGACATTCTGCAGTTAACTTTAAGTTCGTTAGGACATGTTTTTAAAATGAGCATAGACGAGCTTAAAAATAAACTGAAAGCCTGGCATGTGGCTAACTGGACGACAGAGCCTTTTACTTATGGCTCATATGCTTACGATAAAGTTGAGAGTGCACACGCAAGAAAAACTTTGCTGCAACCTGTTGAACAAACCTTATTTTTTGCAGGAGAGTATTTATATGATGGTGCTGCTATGGGCACCATAGAGGCCGCACTTACAAGTGGTAAAAGTGTTGCTGAAGCTTTGTTGAAATAATTGTAGTCTATTTTATTTAAAATTCTTTAAAAAATCTTCTTTATAGGTTGGCGATATTTCTACTTCAGCACCATCGTCCAGAGTAATGTATCCTCCCTTATTGTAAAGTTTTACAAAGTTGAGGTTTACAATATGCGACTTATGTACCCTTAAAAAGGGCAGGGGCAACATCTCAGAAAAATGTTTTAAAAAACGGCAGGCCATTTTCTTTGATCCGTTTGTAAGATACAGGTCGGTAAAATTACCATTGCCCTTAAGACGAATAATCTCGTCCATTTTTACAATTTCAAACCCCTCCATTGTGGGTAGTATTACCTGTTGTTTCTCGGATTTAGGCTCTTTGTAATTCTCAACAATAATACGGTTGCGGTCAAACAGCTCTTTATTCATTATTTGTTGATGCACTTTGTTTACGGCTGCAATAAGCTCTTCTATGCTTATAGGCTTAAGCAGGTAATAAGCAGCACTCATATTAAGTGCCTTTAAAGAATAATCAGAAAAAGCAGTTACAAAAATAGTTTCAAACGATAGGTCACTACACGCCTCAAGTACATCGAAGGCATTGCCAAACGGCATTTCCACGTCAAGAAAAACAAGCTGCGGTTTAAGTTCATGCAGTAAAGGCACGGCTTCCCGGCTGTTTTGTGCTTCGCCAACAATCTCTATCTGTGGGCAATATTTTGTAAGATAGCTGCGCAGCACCTCTCTTGCTGCGGTTTCATCTTCTACAATAACGCTCTTTATTTTATTAAATGTCATCATGGCTTGTATATTAAAGGAAATTCGATCTTTACAACCGTTCCGGTTTTCGGGCTTTGTTTCTCGGTCATGGTAAAGTTCATTTTGGTTTTGTACAGCTCGTTTAAAAGCGTCATCCTTTCTTTAGTGTTCGTTAACCCCCTCGATTCGTGAGCCCTTTGGTTATGAGTTTTAAGCTCGCTGCTTTTGGTTGGTCCAATACCATCGTCGTCAATGGTAATAATTATTTTTTTGCCTTCGGCCACTATGTCCATCTTTAGCAAACCTTTGGTCTCTTTATAGCGAAGTCCGTGCCATATTGCATTTTCAAGGTGCGGTTGTACTATCATGTTAGGCACCCAAACTGTATCGGGGTCGAGGTTCTCATCTACAGTAATTTTAAAATCGAACTTGTCTTTAAACCGCAAATGCTCCAATTCCAAATATTTGGTAAGGTTCTCTGTTTCGTTAGCCAAAGTTACAAAGTCTTTGTTAGAGTTCTCCATAGTATTGCGCATCAGGTTAGAGTAGGAGGTAAGGTATTTGTTGGCCTCCAGCTCGTTGTTTTGTGCAATAAACTGATTTACACTGTTAAGGCTGTTGAATAAAAAATGCGGATTCATTTCGCGCCTTAACGACTGTAGCGCTATTTCTTTGTTTTTGGTTTTGATAGAGTACAGGGCTTTTATAATAAATGCAAAGAACAGCATGAGCAGCATCATAGCTCCAAGCAAAAAATAGTTGAAAGAATTTTTACGGGTAATGAGCTCATCTTTAAACATCTTTTCACTTTCAAGCCTGCGAATTCGTTCTTCAGTAACCTTAAATGTTTTGGCATCGGTAAGCGAGTGGTCTGAAAGAATAATTCGGTCCAAATTTTTTGTAAACTCTTCATACAACCCCAAGCTTATGCTGTCATTGCCAGTAGAGTTGTAATAGTCTGTCAGCAGTAAAAGACTCTCCTGGGCCTCAAAGGTTTTACCTGATGATGATGCAATTTTATAAGATTCCTTTAAAGCATCGGTTGCTTTTTCAATCTCATTTTGGGCAAAGTAAATGGTGGCAATATACCTGAGCTGTTCTATTTGGATACCTAAGTCTTTATTTTTTTCAGCTTCGCTTAGCAATTGTTTTATCGTAAGAACTGTGTCATCATAATGCTTTCCGGCGGCCTGTAGTTTTGCAATATTGCTGTAAATCCGGTTTACTTTCGCTGGCACATTTTTAGCATAGGGCATTGCCTGCCTGTAAGCTTCAATGGCATTAATAGTATCGCTCTTTTTAAGGTTTAGCAGAGCAAGCTGTATATAAGCATCGGCTATTTCGCTTTTTTTGTTCTCCTTTTTAAGAAGCAGGAGGTTGGCGTTAAGATACTTTTGCTGTAAAGTTGCATTACCCGAACTTTTAAGCCTGTTATAGTCGTTTAAATTCAGGGTCTTATTGGTAAGGTTAATGGCAGTTTCGGCGGCGGCTTTATAGTTTTTAGATGCTGTACGCCATTTGTTATTAAACTCCTGTGTTTTGGCAATATTTCTCATTACGCGCGCGCGCGCAGCAACATCTTTGGCATTGGTATAAATTTCTAAGGCCTTAAATAAATATTCCTGGGCTTTTACAAGCTCTTCCTTATCGGCCAGTTCCTGTGCCAACAGCTCATAGTTTTGTGCAATTTTAGAGTTGTCGTTTTCAATTAAACTGCGTTCAAGATTGTTTGTGGCCTTTTTAATTTCGGCCGGGGTTTCCTTTTTTTGAGACAGGCTGTCCTGAGCCTTTGCATGGCCGGAATGCAAAAGAACTATGGTTAAAAACAGCAGTAAAACTGAGTGACGATGCATTTTTTTAGTATTAGCAATGTAAAGTAAAACAAATTTATATGCTTTTCCTATTGCTTTTACCAAGTCAAAACACAGTTTCACCACTTCTGTAATTAAGGAGTGCATAAACAAGATACATTTGCATCATATTTACTGAAATAAACAATTTAAAAATATAGGTCATGAAAAAACTAATTGTACTAAGCGCATTTGTTGCTACTGCACTTGTTAGCTGCGGTGAGAAAAAAGCTGAAACTGAAACTACAACTACTGACTCTACTGTAGTTGAAACTGTAGAGGCTCCTGTAGCTGATACTACAACTGTTGCTGCAGATACTACAGCTACTGCTCCTGCTGCAGATACACTTACAACAAACCACGCTCACTAAGAACTATTAATTACTAAAAATAACAATCATGAAAAAAGCAATCGTTTTAAGCGCTGTAGTATTAGCTACTACACTTTCTTTCACAAGCTGCGGTAAAAAAGAAGCTGAAGCTACACCGGAAACTACAACTACTGACTCTACTGTAGTTGAAACTGTAGAAACTCCTGCTGGTGATACTACAACTGTAGTTACTGATTCTACAACTACTACTGTTACTGATACAGTTAAAAAATAAGTCTTAAATAAAGACGACATAATTAGAAACTCTTCGGGAAACCGGAGAGTTTTTTGTTTTAACAATAAACTAAAACCGGGCTTAAGGTTCGGTTAGCCTGTTTTTTGTATCTTTGAGGTAACCTGCCGCCATCTTTTTTACCATTTTAATACTTATTTTACAGATGGATAATAACTTGCAGCGATACAGCCACGACCCCGAAAAGTTTATTTTTTGCCTTGAGGCTGTACCCGATGTGGAGAACGAAACAACTACAAGTGTAGTTAAAAGTCTTGAAGAGCTTGCTTTTAATCAGGGTGTAGGAAGTATATACAAGACCTGCGACTCTATTGAAGGGCTTGAAGAAAGCCTTGGGGCATTGCTCTATGATGACCATAATTTTAAGAATTACGAAATAATATACCTCGTTATGCCGGGAGAGGGCAATAATATTTGCCTGAACAACTATTATTACAGCATGGAAGAGGTAGCTGAACTTTTTGAAGGAAAGCTTAAAGGCAAGATACTGCATTTTGCTAACGCTAAGCCCCTTGACCTAAATGAAGAAGAAGCTCAGTATTTTTTAGATATAACAGGAGCCAAGGCAGTTTCAGGCTATGGGTTTGCTTCAGGCGGAATGAGCAGCAGCGGTTTAGATAAAGCATTCTTTAGTCTCTTTGAAGACATGGATGATATGTTTGAAATAGTCGAAGAGCTTCATCAAAAATATTATGCATTGTGTAAAATGCTCGATTTCAGGTTGTACTATTAGTATGCCATAAATACTAACAAATGTTTAAAATTGTAGGATTAGTATTAAAATCTTTTAATTTTACATTGATTTAATAGAACTTTAGATGTGGCAGCAAATGATATTAATAAAATGTCGGCCCTTGATATTTATCTGTTTTCGTTAACTGACGAAGAGTATGCTGCTATAAGTCTGGGACTTGAATCTGCCCAAAAGAGCCTACCCTTGTTAAGCTGGGATATTACAACAGTTGGTTTTGATAAGCATCAGGAGAATATTAAAAATGGCGATTTAAAGAAGCTTTCTGTTCTTGCAATAAAACATCTTTGGAATATCGACCTTGAAGATTTTTTAAGTTCTGATTATGAATCTATAGTGCTTACTGATATTGATAATAAAATTTGCTGGACCAGTAAAGGCTTTATTGATATGACGGGTTATTCTTCTAAATATGCATTGGGACGTAACCCCAATTTTTTACAAGGAAAAAATACTTCTACAAAGACCAGGCAAATAATAAAAGAACATTTGCAGCAAGCCAAGCCTTTTAAAGGATCTATAATTAATTACAGGAGAAATGGCGAAGAATATCTTTGCGAGGTCAATATCATTCCCCTGTTTAATTACAATAACAAACTCACCCATTTTATTGCCTTAGAAAGAGAGGCGGTATGAGCTTTTAAAATGCTTAATGCTTACAATCGAAGAATGTTGCCTATCTTGGTTTGAAAAAAATGTGTATATTTAGTGATTAGCTTAAAAGGCTACATTAAATGAAGAGTTTTTGCCAATTTTTATTTTTGTTTTTATTGCTGTTTGTTTCCAAAGTTCAGGCGCAAATAACTCTGTCTCATAATTTAGGGAATGTGCTTATTGGCAATTATGGGCTTTCATGTAGTGGAGGAGATGTTTATTTTGCGCGCACTTTTACTCTGCAGGATTTTGGCATCAACAGGGGTGATGAATTTGTTATAAATTCCGGAAATATAGGATTACGATATCGGAATACAGATTCCAATGTCAGGATCGTTTTTAATATCTATGCGATTTATTCTAATTTTCCTGCTTCGTTTTCTGAATTGGATCTAATTGGCAGCAGCCAGGAGGTAGAGGTTAGCGGCAGCGACGCTCTACGCATAGTTACTGTTAATTTTGCTGCTCCGGTTACTGTTCCGGCTTATACTGAAAGGATTTTAGTCGAAGTACATCAGTTGCGAAGCTCAGATTTTAATGCCGCAATTTTTTGTGCAGATACAGCTGAGGATAACGATCTGTCCTGGTATAAAAATGGTGTTGATAATACTTGTACTACTATTGAATACACCAATCATATAGACTTGAACAGGTTGCGTTCTAAGTTTTATATTACGGTCAATGGTCAGTTAATTTCAGCAGGGCCTTATTTGATGGATGTTGCGGGAAATTGCTCTGATATGCTCAAAAACTTTAGCCTTACCAATCAGCACGATATTGTTAGTGTATCCTGGGATTTTGGTGATCTTTCCTCTGGCTCCAATAATACTTCCTCTTCCTTAAACACCTCTCACAACTTTACTGCGCCGGGAGTCTATCAGGTTGTGGCTACAGTAATCAATGTGCTTGGAGAAATAAAATATGTTAGGAGAAACGTTCAGGTCATTGCATCGCCTGTTGCCAACCCTTTACCCGATGTTTTTGCCTGTCAGGATGACTTGGGGAGTGGCTTTTCAGGTTTATTTGATACATCCGGGATAGTTGAGAGTGTTCTTGGCAGCCAAACCCGAAAAGTAGTTACATTTTATGATTTGACAGGAGCATTATTACCTTCGCCGTTGCCAAATCCAATGACCAACACTGAGGCTTTTAATCAGGTTATTACTGCAAGAGTGGCGAATGTCCAGGATATGTCATGTTATGCAGAGACTACATTTAATTTGGTTGTAATGCCTAAGCCCAATGCCTACGCAGTTAGTAACAAATATGTGTGTGATGATGACAACGATGGATTTGCCGCATTTGATCTCAGTACGGTGGAGTCAGATGTTTTAGGGGAACAAACGGGTATGACGGTAAGTTATTTTAGCAACGGTGAGCCGATAACTTCGCTGTTAAATACAAATTTTATAAATACTACAGCTAACCTGCAATCTATAACCGCTAGGGTAACGAGTGCGACAGGATGCTTTGCCGAAACTATTTTTTCTCTTTCAGTCCAACCGCCCCCAGTTGCCAATGCAGTTGGCGATATTATGGGTTGTGATGATGATGGTGACGGTATATCAGAATATTTTGATACGTCTGGTATTGTTGATGTTCTTTTGGGTAATCAACAGGATGTTACTGTTGATTTTTATGATGTTAGCGGGAATATTTTGCCTGCCTTATCCAATCCATATACTAATACTATTCCCTTTGTTGAGAATATTACTGCTCGAGTTACCAATTTAAATACCGGATGTTACTCAGATACGGTTATTATTTTTAAAACTACTCCCCGTCCTGTAATTAGCGGAGTGCCGCAAAATCTGTATGCCTGCGACGAAGGTAATGGGTTTGCACATTTTGACCTTTCCGGGGTTACAGACCAAATAGTAGGCAGTCAGACCGATGTTTATGTATTGTTTACTGATGCAAACGGGAATCAGTTATCAGGCTCTCCCTTTGATTTTTTTCAAAATACTATTCCATATTATCAAATCATTCATGCCAGAGTAATGCATAATTCAAATAATCTTTGCTATGCAGATACTCAATTTGAACTTATAGTGAACAGGCTACCTGAAATTGGCCTGGAAGATATTTATGGAATATGTGCCGCTACACCATCAATACGGCTCACAACAAATCCCGGGTTTGATTCCTGGCAGTGGTTGTATCAGGATGGTGTAGCTGTCTCTAATACAAATGTGGCAAATTTATCAAGTGCCGGAGAATACACGCTTACTGTTCAAAAGTATGTGAATGGAATGAACTGTTCAGTTTCTTTTACTTTTAATTTAGTCAGGCCTCAACCGCCTGTTATAGATAAAGTTAATTTTACCGAACTTTCCGGTGGCAGGAATACTATTGAGATAGTTGCTTCAGGTGACGGTAATCTTATTTACTCTATAGATGGTATAAATTATTATAATAACAATATGTTTACTAACCTCGATGGAGGTGTTTATAAAGTTTATGTGAAAGATAGTGAGGGTTGTGGACTGGATTGGCGAGAGGTCATCTTATTGGACTATCCAAAATTCTTTACCCCCAATAATGATGGTGATAACGACTTTTGGCAAATAGCTGGTATTCGTAAATTTCCTTTCGCGGCAGTCTATATTTATGATCGTTATGGCAAGTTGTTGGCGCAATTAACCCCACAGTCTTATGGTTGGGATGGTCAGTTTAAGGATCGTAAATTACCTGCTGATGATTACTGGTTTACAGCCGACTTGCAAAATGGGAACTATTTCAGAGGTCATTTTAGCCTTATCCGATAGGTGAAGGTTTATTGATTATATCAATTCTAACACTCTTTCTAAGGCCATTCCACGTGATCCTTTGATAAGGATCGTCTTTTTGGTCCCATTGCCTATATATGTCGGGAAGTTATTTTTAAGATCATCAAAGGTCTCAAAAAAATGTAAATGAGAGTTTGTTGTCCTGTTTGCATAAAAATCTTTACCAACAAAATATACCTGTATGTTTTGTTCGTTTTCTAAGCGCTTAACAAGACTTTTGTGTTCCTGAAGGCTCTCTGCTCCAAGTTCAAACATATCGCCCAGTATAGCTGCTTTATGTGGTTCATCAAGCTGAATAAAATTAGTGAGGGCAGCACTCATGCTGCTCGGGTTTGCATTATATGCGTCCAGTATAATGCTGTGCCCGTTCTTTTCGGTTAGCTGAGAGCGATTGTTTGCAGGAATATAGTTCTCAATGGCATTTTTTATGTCTTCGTCTTCAACCTTAAAATAATTGCCAATAGCAATAGCAGCACTAATGTTAGCTGAATTGTATATACCTATAAGGTGCGATTGTATTTTTAGGTTATTGTATATAAGACTCACCATGGGGTTTGCCTCTATACTTTCTATTCTTACATTGCCGTCGTAGCTATTAGCGGCAAAAGTAAAACGGGATAAGTCTTTGGTTTTATCCTGTTGTATGGCATCGTCAAGATTTACAATTGCGGTTTTTGTATGTTGAGCAAGATAATTATATAGCTCACTCTTGCCTTTTATAACGCCTTCATAGCCACCAAATCCTTCAAGGTGTGCTTTGCCAAAGTTAGTAATATAGCCAAAGTTAGGCTCGGCTATGCTGCATAAAAACTCGATTTCTTTTTGATGGTTAGCTCCCATTTCTACAATACCTATCTCAGTATCTTTTGTAAAAGACAATAAAGTGAGTGGTACTCCAATGTGATTATTAAGGTTGCCTATGGTAGCTGTAGTGTTATATTTTTTACTCAAAACAACGTTTATTAGCTCTTTAGTGGTTGTTTTGCCATTGCTGCCTGTAAGTGCAATAACGGGCAACCCAAGCGTCCTTCGGTGGTGCTGTGCTAATTGCTGCAATGCCTGGAGGCTATTCTCTACCAGTAATGTCTTGTCGCTTATTTTATATTCAGGATTGTCAATTACAACATAGGCTGCGCCCTTATTCAGCGCCTCTGCTGCAAAAGTATTTGCGTCAAAATTTTCTCCCTTAAGGGCAAAAAACATAGAACCCGGAACTATTTTTCGGGTATCTGTAGATAGTGATGTGCACTGCAAAAAGCACTGGTACAGTAGTGTTGTTTCCATAAGGGGTGTGAAAAATAAAAGCCCTAAGATAGGACTTTTGTAATAAAAAAAGAACCGCTTAAAAAATTACTTTTTAAGCGGTTCTTTATGATTTTATAGTTTAACAGCTTTTAGTTTCTTGCTGTTTTTTTGCTTGATTTTGGACCTACTTTACTCATAGCACATCTAAAACCAATGTAATCTGTTGCCATATCCTGAGGGTAGTACCTTCTTTGTGCAGGGTCTAACCAGTAAGCTCTGTCTCTCCAAGAACCACCTTTAAATACCCTTACGTTATCGTTAATAAGTGTAGATCTCTTAACTTTATCTTCGATACCTCTTAGAGTTCCTGTAGCTGTATCAACTTCTACGCTGTTGCGTGGAGAGTTGTACATTTTTGCTGTTGATTTTTCTTCGTCAGCATCTTCTTCAGAACCAACACCACCGTAGTTACGTACAGACTGACCGTCACCGTCTCTCCAGTTTCTGTTATCACCTCTTGTATAGTTTTGCCTTAAGTAAGCATCTTCGTCAGTAATTTTTATACGGGCAATCTGGCCTGGAAGGCTTCTGTACTGAATCCTTTTGTTAGCAAGAGTGTCATACTGTATAGTTTCAGCAGTAACAAGGGCAGCCCTTCCGTCATCGCCAATACTGTCTTTCATGTAAACGTTACCCCTGTAGTAGTTAAAGTCGTTAGCTTCGTCGTCAACTATCGGACGGTACACGTCAGCAACCCACTCGGCTACGTTACCAGCCATATCATAAAGACCAAAGTCATTTGGAGGGTAAGATTTTACAGCGTTAGTAATATCTGCATTGTCATCGCTCCATCCTGCAATTCCTCCGTAGTCACCTTTACCTTGTTTAAAGTTAGCAAGCTGATCGCCTTTACGTGTCCTGCTTCCGTTACGTGTGTAAAGACCTTTCCAAGGATATTTTTTGTTACCTCGGTATAGGTTGTATTCGCGGTTACCTACAAGTGCAATAGCAGCATATTCCCACTCAGCCTCAGTTGGTAGCCTGTACTCAGGTAAAATAAGTCCCGAAGTTCTTTGTGCATAAACGTTTTTAGCATCTTCTTTACCTGCAAGTTTATTGCGTTGGCCTTTGTAAACAATTTCTTCGTTACCGCCAAATGCTTTGCTTGGGCTTTCAAGATAAGCTTCTGTGTTAAAAGTGCTTTCAGCAGTAACATCGCTTACTTTTGCACCTTTTTTAAGGTAGCCTTCTTTTTCAAGCATGCCTTCGTTAACACGGTCTGTTCTCCATTTGCTAAATTCTGTAGCCTGTATCCAGCTAACGCCCACAACAGGATAGTTAGAGTAAGCAGGGTGGCGTAGGTAGTTGTTGGTCATAGTTTCATTATAACCAAGTGCGCTCCTCCAAACAAGAGTGTCAGGAAGTGCACCTACATAAATATTTTTATAGTTTTCTTCCGTAGGAGGAAAAACTCTTTTTAACCAGTCAAGGTATTCCATGTACATTACATTAGTTACCTCTGTTTCATCCATAAAGAAAGACTGCACGTGCTGCTGAGTTGGTGTGTTGTTCCAATCGTGCATTACATCGTCCTGAACCCTACCCATGGTAAATGTTCCGCCTTCAACCGCAACAAGTCCAGGGCCTGCTTCTTGTTGCTTGTACTTGGTGTTGTGCTGGAAACCACCTTTCTTGTCATTGATCTTCCATCCCGTAGCTGATGAGACATTACTCCCAGCGCCAGAGCCTTTTTTGCTACAGCTGGTAAAACCCACTGTTACCGCTACTGCCAGCAACATCCTTAAAGCCGTGATTTTGTTAACTTTCATCTTTCTGTAGGTAAATAAATTTCGTGGCGCAATATAATAATTAACCATTAAACTGCAACACTAATTTAAAATTTTTAATAAAAATCCAAAATTGTGTTAAATGTACCTTTCAATAACGCTACTTTTAAAGTAATATTGCAATCAGGATTATAAAATATTTTTTTTTGGCAGTAATATATCGTTGCTGTCTGCGTTTTGATATCAATGAAAAACAGGTTATTTTTATTCGTATTGCTCTTTTCTTTGCTTTCTTACGGTCAGCAGAGAGAAAATATCGTTTTAAACTGGAAAGATAATGTTGCTACTTTTATAGGTCAGGAGCCTTTTGTTATGCCGCAGTTTGATTCTGAGTATATGAATTTTGATCCTGGATTAAAACAACTTCTGTTTGGTTATAAGTTTGAGGTTGCAGGCGAAGTTGATTCTAATTCTCTGCTTATTACCAATGTTGTTTACGAAAATATAACGGTTGCCCAGCTTGGCGGTTTGGATTCGGGTAATATTCCTTCAAATATTAACGCTGCGATTTTATCTGCACGTGCCCGTAATACAAGATATGCAAGGCTTACTTTGTCTCCTGTAATAAAAGAGGGCTCTTCATTTAAAAGGATTAAATCTTTTACTTACAGTTACAGCCTTGGAGGCAATGCACAAAGATCTGTGCAGTCGGTGGCGGCTGTAACAAGTTCAGTGCTTTCAGGTGGTGAGTGGGTTAGGTTTTATGTAGAAAAATCAGGTGTTTACCGTGTGTCCCGCAGTTTTTTACAACAAATAGGGCTTAATGTAAATGTAGATCCGCAAACTATAAAAATATATGGGCATGGCGGGCGCATGGCTCCATTGCTTAACGGTACTCCTTATGCTAACGATCTTGTAGAGAATGCCATTAAGTTTATAGGTGAAGAAGACGGACGTTTTGATAATAACGATTATATTTTGTTTTATGCCGAAGGCGTAGACAATTGGAATGCCGACAGCGGAACGCATAACAACCTTTATGCCGACAGGTCTTATTATTATGTTACATCGGGTGGGGGTAACGGTAAAAGGATAGCCGAAGCTGCACAGCCTGTTGCTGCCGCAAACACACAAACATCGGTTTTTGACGATTATCAGTTTTATGAGAAAGATCTTGTCAATATTGCAAGGCTTGGAAGGAAATGGCATGGAGAACAGTTCAATATTACGAATGTGCATGAGTTTGCCTTTTCGGTTCCCGATATTGTAACAACCGAGCCTGTGTCGATAACAGTTGCTGCTGCTGCATATTCTGCTTCAACTTCTTCTATGTCTGTCGAGGCTAATGGTTCTGCTGTTGGAACACTGTCTCTTGCTCCTACAACAGACAGTAATATCTCGGCATCAGAAAATTCAGCTACATATCCTTATACTGCCTCGGCAGATGGTAGTGTAAGGGTAAAACTTACCTATAATAATAATGGTGTGCCTTCTGCAAATGCATGGCTTGATTATATAATATTAAGGAGTAAAAGAAATTTAGACGGAAACGGAAAGCAGTTCAGGTTTCGTTACAATGCTGCTGCAAATAATACAGGTGTAATACAATATAATTTTACAAGTTCCGGCGGTATCGCTGAGGTGTGGGATATTACAGATATATATAATGCGACAAAAATAACGAACAGCACGGGCAACCAGTTTTCGTTTAAGGCCGTTCAGGGTGAGGTAAGGCAATATATTGCAGTGGAAGGGTCGGATTATTACACGCCTCTTCGCGAGTCTAACTCTCGCGTGGCCAATCAGGATTTGAAAGGAACAATATTTCGTAATTCTACGGGGCAGTTTCAGGATATAGATTATCTTATTATAACGCCCGCTTTTCTAAATGGCACAGCCGAGAGCCTTGCAGCCTACCACCGCAACCGCTCAGGTTTAAATGTAAAGGTGGTAAATCTTGAAAATATTTATCAGGAATTTTCATCCGGTAAACAGGATATAGCTGCTATCCGAAACTTTATAAAGTATGTTTATAATAATGCGTCGACTGCGGAGAAGCGTGTAAAATACATCAATCTTTTTGGCGATGCCTCCTTTGATTATAAAAACCGGATTCGCAACAATTCTAATATAGTGCCTATTTTTCATGGATATAGTCCTATATTTTCCGGAAACCAAAATTTTAGCATAGTTAATACCTTTTGTACTGACGATTTTTATGGCCTGATGGATGATAATGAAGGGTCACTTCAACTTTCCGGGGGTGTTTTGGAAGAATTGGATATAGCTGTGGGCAGGATGCTTGTAAAAGACAGGGCTCAGGCAGAGCAAATGGTCAACAAGGTTTTTGAATATGAAAGCCCTGAAGCTTACGGCAGGTGGCGCAATGAATTTATAACCGCAGTAGATGATCTTGATGGAGATGGGTCTCTGGATTTTGTTAATGTAATTGAACGTGGGGTTGTAGTTCCGCTTGAAAGGGAGCGTCCTTATGTAAACATAAGGAAATTTTACCTTGATGCGTATGTGCAGCAGTCGTCATCAGGAGGGCAGCGTTATCCTGATGCTAAAGAACAATTTATAAGGGCTATAAATTATGGGGCGTTAGTGGTAAATTATTTTGGGCATGGTGGCGAAACGGGAATGGCCAGCGAAAGGCTTTTTGAAACCAGCGATGCGCAAAATCTTACTAACAGGTATAAGTATCCTTTATTTATTACGGCAACCTGTGATGTTACCAAGTTTGATAACCCTTTTATGGAAACTGCCGGGGAAAATATTTACTGGAATCCTACAGGGGGGGCTATAGCAATGATCACTACAACAAGGGCATTGTTTATTACTAATGCTAATCTTTTCAATCCGGAGATTATACGCAGGTTGTATGCTTTTGGCCAAAACGAATATCCTACAATGGCTGAGGCTATGCGTCAGGCTAAATTAACCAATAATAGTCCTAACATAAGAATGATATGCTTTATTGGCGATCCTGCCTTAAAAATGGCTATCCCTAAGCCTAATATTCTTCTTACAACTATTAACGATGTTCCGGTTGCACAGTCTACCGATGTGTTGCAGTCGCTTGGTCGTGTAAAACTTGGCGGTATTGTAACCGATGTTAATAATAATATGCTGTCCAGTTATAATGGCGAGGTAGAGGTAGCGGTTTTTGATAAAAATATAGACAGGATAACGCTTGCAAATGATTTTCCTTCAGATGATAGTCTTAAAATTCCTTTTACAACCCTTGGTGAAACTATTTTTAGGGGTAGTGCCGTGGTAACAAACGGGCAGTTTCAGTTTAGCTTCGTGGTGCCGCGCGATATCCGTATTCCGGTGGGTAATGGACGTATAAGTTTTTACAGTAAAAGAAATAACGTGCTCGAAGACCACATGGGCTATAATAGCGTTATTAAAGTAGGCGGTATTAATACCAATGCGGCTGTAGATAACACTGCTCCTACTGTAAAACTGTATATGAATACAGAAACGTTTATATCAGGAGGGATAACCAATGCATCTCCTATATTGCTGGCTTATCTTGAAGATGCTAATGGTATAAACACGGCAAGTGGTATAGGGCATGATATTATTGGGATATTGGATGGCGACGATACTGTAGAGTACTTAATGAACGATTATTATGAAGCCGATCTTAATGATTACAGTCACGGAACAGTGCGCTTTCCGTTTGCTAACCTGTCGCCTGGTTTGCATACGTTAACGTTTAGGGCTTGGGATGTTTATAACAATCTTGTTACTGCAGAAATACAGTTTGTAGTAGCAGGAGACGAGGGTGTAACGCTCGAAAAAGTGCTTAACTACCCTAATCCGTTTGTTAGTTATACCGAATTTTGGTTTAGCCATAACAGGCCGTTCGAGCCACTTGATGTGCAGGTGCAGGTGTTTACCGTTACCGGAAAAATAGTAAAAACCATAAACCAAACGGTTACTACTGATGGCTTTTTGTGCCGCGACCTTAAATGGGACGGGCGCGATGATTTTGGCGATAAGATTGGTAAAGGCGTATATATTTACAAGCTAACTGTAAAATCTACCACTACTAATAAAAAAGCAGAGAAATATGAAAAACTTGTTTTGCTATAAAAATAGTATATTTGTGACCCTTTAAAATTACAATTGATGAAGAAAATACTTTTATCTGCCCTGTGTGTTTTAGGAATTCAGGCAGCAAAAGCCCAAAACGAAAACCGGGTTATCACCACAGGTGTGCCCTTTTTGCTGATATCTGCAGATGCCCGTGCGGCCGGTATGGCAGATCAGGGTGTGGCAACATCTGCCGATGTTTTTTCACAGCAGTGGAACCCTTCAAAATATGCCTTTGCCTTGCAGGAGCATGGTCTTTCGGCCAGCTATACGCCTTATCTTACCAGTATAGCGAATGATATTTCTCTTGGGCAGGTAACTTACTACAATAAATTTCAGGACAGGATGGCTTTTGGTGCCAGCCTTCGCTACTTCGGGCTTGGAGATATAGAGCTTAGGCAAACTGCCGATCCGGATGAACCGGTAGTAACAAGGTCTCCTAACGAATTGGCGGTAGACCTTTCATATGCACTAAAACTTTCTGAGCGTTTCTCAATGTCGGTTGCAGGTCGCTTCATCAGTTCAAACCTTCGCATTCCTGAAGCGTCAGGAGGAAGTAGCGATGCCAGTGCGGCATTAAGCTATGCATTCGATTTATCTGGTTTTTACCAAAGCGAAGAAGAGGCTTATGATAGTTTTGACGGGCGTTACCGATTAGGTTTCAACTTCCAGAACCTTGGTCCAAAGATCAGTTATGATAACGATCCTAACCTGAGTTCTAACTTTCTTCCGTCTAATTTTAGGCTTGGTGGTGGTTTTGATTTTATTTTCGACGAGTACAACACTATTGGTGTAAATGTGGAATTCGCTAAGCTTTTAGTGCCAACACCTAAGAGTCTTGTGGAGGCTATAGATCTTAATGATAATGGTGATTTTACTGATCCGGGAGATATATCTAGAGAGCAAGCCACTGAGCAAAATCAGCAAAACAGAAATGCTTACAACGATATTAACTGGGTGTCTGGTATCTTTAAATCATTTGGCGATGCCCCGGGTGGATTTAGTGAAGAACTTAAAGAAATTACTTACTCGGTAGGAGCAGAGTATTTATATAATAATGCTTTTGCGCTTCGTTTGGGGTATTTTAATGAGAACGAGCAAAAAGGTGCGCGTAAATTTTTCTCGTTAGGAGCAGGCTTTAAATATACGGTTATAAAGATCGATGTGTCTTACCTGTTCTCTGCTTCAACCGTAAGAAACCCGTTAGAAAACACACTTCGTTTCTCACTTAGCTTTAACTTCGGCGACGAATACGACGAATATTAATAGATGGAAAACATCACCATAACATCTACCTTTACGGTCTATCCCTCTGCCGATGCGCTTCCTGCCGATGTTAATGCGTTAATGCAGCAGGCAGTAGGTGCGCGTAATAATGCTTATGCACCCTATTCGAAATTTCATGTAGGTGCAGCGTTGTTGCTGGAAAATGGCAAGGTGGTTATAGGTTCCAATCAGGAAAATGCAGCTTATCCGTCGGGTCTTTGTGCCGAGCGTGTGGCTATTTTTCAGGCTGGGGCTTTGTATCCGGGGGTAAAGATATTAAAGATGGCTATTACGGCTGCCTCAAAACAAAAGCCTGTAGAGAGTCCTATACCGCCATGTGGTGCGTGCAGGCAGTCTATTGGTGAATATGAACTAAAGCAGCAAACACCTATAGAAATTTGGTTTATGGGTGAAACTGGTAAGGTTTATCTTTCAGAATCGTTAAAAAACCTGCTGCCTATGGTTTTTGGCAGCGAATATTTATAAAACAACAAAAGGGATTTATTATGTAAGTCCCTTTTGTATTTAACAAAGCGTTCTTAAAAAATAATAAAATACTTGGTTTAAATTTTTTAGTTATTAAAGGGAAATAGTATTTTTGCCGTTCGCGAATTTATGTTAAAAATTATTTGCATATTTTTACACGGTTTAAAGTACCACCAGCAACAATAATATTGAGCAATGAAAGAAATTACAAAAGAAGTGTACCTGAAATGGTATGAAGACATGCAGTTTTGGAGAAAGTTTGAAGACAAACTTGCGGCTTTATACATTCAGCAAAAAGTTAGGGGTTTCCTACACTTATATAATGGTCAGGAGGCAGTACTTGCCGGAGCGTTGCACGCTATGGACCTGTCTAAAGATAAAATGATAACGGCTTACCGTAACCACCCGCAGCCAATTGGTATGGGTGTAGATCCTCGCCGTGTTATGGCAGAGCTTTTAGGTAAAGGTACTGGTACCTCTAAAGGTCTTGGCGGTTCGATGCACATTTTCTCTAAAGAAAAAGGTTTTTATGGCGGTCACGGTATTGTAGGTGGACAAATTCCTCTTGGTGCAGGTCTTGCATTTGCTGATAAATATTTTGAAACAGGCGGTGTAACCCTTACTTATTTTGGTGATGGTGCTGCACGTCAGGGCTCGCTTCATGAGGCTTTCAATATGGCTATGCTGTGGAAACTTCCTGTAGTGTTTATTGTAGAGAACAACGGTTATGCAATGGGTACATCGGTAGAGCGTACTGCTAACCATACAGATATTTGGAAACTTGGTTTAGGATACGAAATGCCATGCGGCCCTGTAGACGGAATGAACCCTGTTAAGGTTGCTGAAGCTATGAACGAAGCTATTGAGCGCGCACGCCGTGGCGACGGACCAACGTTCCTTGAAATGAAAACATACCGCTACCGTGGTCACTCAATGAGTGATGCACAACACTACCGTACTAAAGAGGAGGTAGAAGAGTATCGTAAAATAGACCCTATTACTCAGGTTCTTGATGTAATAAAAGAAAACAACTATGCTACAGAGGCTGAGATCGAGGCTATAGACCAAAGAGTAAAAGACCTTGTAGAAGAATGTGAGAAATTTGCAGAAGAGTCTGACTATCCTGAAACAAACGTTATGTATGACGTTGTTTATGATCAGGAAAATTATCCATTTTTACCACATAAACTATAATATACACCATGGCAAAAATTATTACCATGCCGCGCCTAAGCGATACCATGACCGAAGGTACTGTGGCTACGTGGCTTAAAAAAGTGGGAGATACAATTAAAGAAGGAGATATCCTTGCGGAGATTGAAACAGATAAAGCAACAATGGAGTTTGAAGCATTTGATGCAGGAACTTTATTATATATAGGAATTAACGAGGGCGATACTGCTCCGGTTGATTCAGTTTTGGCTATCATCGGTAAAGAAGGCGAAGATTATAAAGCACTTCTTGATGGTAAAGGTGGTGCTGAGGCACCTGCCGAAAAGAAAGAGGAAGCTAAAGAAGAGCCTAAGGCAGAAGAGAAATCTGAGCCTAAAGCAGAAGAGAAAAAAGCTCCTGCTGCCGGATTGCCTAAAGGTGTTGTTGTAGTTACTATGCCGCGCCTTAGTGACACAATGACCGATGGTACTGTGGCTACATGGCTTAAAAAAGTAGGGGATACTGTTAAAGAAGGCGATATTCTTGCTGAAATTGAAACAGATAAAGCTACTATGGAGTTTGAGTCGTTTAACGCTGGTACACTTTTATCTATTGGTGTTAAAGAAGGTGAAACCGCTCCTGTAGACAGTCTTCTTGCTATTATTGGTCCTGCTGGTACAGATGTTTCTGGTATTACAGCGGAGTCTGCTAAAGGCGGTGCTGCTCCAGTAGCCGAAAGCAAACCTGAGGCTAAAGAAGAAAAAGCAGCTGAAAAACCTGCGGAAGATACTAAAGAAGAAAAAACCGAAGAAGTTGCTACTGCCGATGGCGGAAGGGTATTTATTTCTCCGCTTGCCCGCAAAATTGCAAAAGACAAAGGTATAGATATAGCAAAAGTTAAAGGTACAGGCGAAAATGGCCGTATCGTTAAAAAAGATATCGAAAACTATACTCCGGCTGCTGCTGCATCTGCTCCTGCGGCTAAAGAAGCTGCACCTGCTAAAGAGGCTGCTGCTGCAAAACCATTTGTTCCGGCTGGTGAGGTTAAAACCGAAGAGGTTAAGAACAACCAAATGCGTAAAGTTATCGCTAAGCGCTTAGGTGAGTCTAAATTTACTGCTCCGGAATACAGCCTTACTATAGAGCTTGATATGGATAATGCTATTGCAAGCCGTACTGTTATTAATGCTGTGCCGGATACTAAAGTATCGTTTAACGATATGGTTATCAAGGCAAGTGCAATGGCATTGCGCAAGCATCCGCAAATCAATACACAGTGGAAAGAGGATGTTACTATTTACAACAAACACATCAGTATTGGTGTTGCTGTAGCGGTAGAAGACGGTCTTGTGGTTCCGGTGCTTAAATTTACTGACCTTATGAGCCTTTCTCAAATAGGTACATCGGTTAAAGATCTTGCCGGTAAAGCACGTAACAAAAAACTTACTCCGGCAGAGATGGACGGTAGTACGTTTACGGTATCTAACTTAGGTATGTTCGGTATTCAGGAGTTTACTTCTATTATCAACCAGCCTAACTCGGCTATCCTTTCTGTAGGTGCTATTGTGCAAAAACCGGTTGTTAAGAACGGGCAAATTGTAGTAGGTAATACCATGACGGTTACGCTTACTTGCGACCACCGCACAATTGACGGCGCAACAGGGGCTCAGTTCCTGCAAACGCTTAAGCAATATATAGAAAACCCTGTAACGATGCTTGCATAAGCTACAGTGTTTAAATTATAAAAATACCCGACCTGTTTTCAGGTCGGGTATTTTGTTTTAAATTGTTAATTTAGTTGTGTGGGAAAGCTTAAGGAATATTTGTTTGGAGAGTACGATAGTATTGATAGGGCTGTTCAGTTTCCAAAATCGGTTAGGGAACTTAGTATAAAGTTTCCTGAAAATTTGAATAATTATAGCGCGGAGTTTTCAAGGTTTGTAAATCTTCAAAGTTTACATATCCAAATCCATCTTAAGCATGTTCCTTATGTCCCGGAACAGATAGGAGACTTAACTACCTTAAAGAAGTTGAGTATTCTTAATGTGCCTTTTGTTGAATTTCCGGAATGGATATTTAATTTGAAGAACCTTGAACATTTTAGAGTTAGAGGGTGTGAAATAACAGATGTACCTGCCGGAATTACAAGTCTTGATAAACTGAAAACATTACGAATTGAAAATTGCGACTTAAAAGCACTTCCGCCCGGCTTTAAGTTAATGCATAGTGTTAAGCATTTGTCATTAACCGATACTTTGGTTCAGAATATTAAATTAGAGGATTTGCCTCCTAATTTAAAAGTTTTGGAGGTTAATAAAGGAGCAATGAGTTCTGGGTTACTTAATAAAGTGAAAGATTTTGTGCCAACTTTAAAGATTCTTGTTGTATGATATGGATTTGTTTAGCGGAGAAATAAATGAGAGTAATAATCTGCTGCCTCATGACGGTACTGTAAACTATTATGGTGCTATAAGGCCTTTGGAAAAAGCCAGCTATTATTTGGAAACGCTTCTCGATAGTATCGAATGGAGAAACGATGAAGCTGTGATTTTTGGTAAACTCATCATTACAAAACGAAAAGTAGCCTGGTATGGCGAGCAGCGTTTTGAGTACACCTACAGTAATACTACAAAACATGCCCTGCCGTGGACTCCGGAGTTGTTGGGGCTTAAAAAACTTGTGGAAGAAAAAACAGGCGAAACCTATAACTCATGTTTGCTAAATCTTTATCATGATGGTGATGAGGGAATGGCATGGCACAGCGATGCTGAAAAAGACCTGAAGAAAAATGGGGCAATTGCATCGGTAAGTTTTGGTGCGCAACGCAGGTTTGCATTTAAACATAAGGTAACAAAAGAGGTGGTTAATGTGTTTTTAGAGCATGGCAGCCTCCTTGTAATGAAAGATGAAACGCAAACTTATTGGCTACATCGCCTTCCGCCTGTAAAAAATGTAACAAAACTCCGGGTAAATTTAACTTTCAGGACAATTGTTGTTAAATAATAAAAAAAGGGGTAATTGGGTGTAATGTTAAGTAATTAATACCAACGGTATTTTTATTTTTTTCTTATTTTAGCGAAGCAAACACAAAACCTTTATGAAAAAAATATTTTTACTCTTCTTTATTGCAGGTTTTTTTTCAGCTTATGCACAAAAAAAGACAACTGCGGCTACTTATAAAGTAGAGGAAAAATCAGTGTCTGAAACACTAAAATTTTTATCGTCTGATGCGCTAAAAGGCCGTTTGGCAGGCAGTAGAGGTTTAGAGACTGCTGCTCAATATCTTGAAGATGTTTTTGAGAAAAATGGGGTAAAGCCTTATTTTATTTCTTATAAAGATACACTTACCAATTTTGATAAGCCTACCTATAATGTTGTTGGGTATCTTGAGGGAACCGACCCAAAATTAAAAAAGGAGTTTGTTGTTTTTGGTGCCCATTACGATCATATCGGTACAGAAAAAAATCCTGTAGCTACAGATAGTATCTATAACGGTGCCAATGACGATGCTTCGGGGGTAACTACCGTTGCCGAATTGGTTAACTATTTTGGTAAGACCAAGTCAAATAAACGTAGCATAATGTTTTGCTTTTTTTCTGCCGAGGAAGCCGGACTGCTGGGGTCGCAAAGCCTTGCGGCTAAGTTAAAGGCCCAAAATTTTAACCTGTATGCTATGCTTAATTTTGAAATGGTGGGTGTGGCAATGAAAAGGGATATCCTGGCTTACCTTACCGGATATGGCATGACCACAATGGGTGAGAAAATAAATGAGTATGCAGGTAAAAAACTGGTGGGTTATCTTGATGTGGAGATGAAATATCAGCTTTTCCGCAGGAGCGATAATTTCTCGTTCTATAACGAATTTAAAAAGCCTGCACAGACCATTTGTACATTCGATTTTGAGAATTTTGCCTATTATCATAAAGTAGAAGACGATTTTGAACACATGGATACCAAACACATGACGTCATTTATACAGCAAATGATTCCGGTCACCGATAAAATGGTAAATGCTCCGGCAGGCGATATTGTAATGAAAAAATAATGAAGAATATAATTATAACCGGCACAAGCAGGGGTATAGGCTATCAGCTTGCCCTGCAATTTGCAAATGCCGGAAATAAAGTGCTGGCACTTTCGCGTACTATATCCGAAGTGTTGTCAAATCATGAAAACATAGACTGCCTTAGTGTAGATCTTGCATCGGCAGATGGTTTAAATCAGGTAATAGATTTTATTGAGTTGGGCTGGAAGCATGTTGATGTTTTGATACACAATGCAGGTGCCTTGGTTTTGAAACCCTTTGCTGATATAACTGCTGAAGACTTTGAATACATATACAGAGTAAATGTTTTTGGGGTTGCGGCTTTAAACAGGGCAATTTTGCCTTTCATGGGCAAAGGTGGTCATGTTGTAACCATCAGTAGTATGGGAGGTGTGCAGGGTACCATGAAATTTGCAGGACTTGCGGCTTACAGTTCGAGTAAAGGTGCGGTTATTACACTGTCTGAACTGTTGGCTGAAGAATACAAAGAGCAGGGAATTGCTTTTAATGTTCTTGCGCTTGGTGCTGTTAATACCGAGATGTTGCAGGAAGCCTTCCCTGGCTATGAGGCACCTTTAACTGCTGCGCAAATAGCGGATTATATTTACAATTTTGCCCTTACGGGTAATGTTTATTTTAATGGTAAGGTTTTGCAGGTGTCGAGCACCACGCCTTAAATAAATTGCTTAGTGAAAAATATACTGGCGCAATATGTCCCTGAGCATGCTGTAGATGCACTCTTTGAATTGATAAAAGTGTATGGTGTGCATCTTAAAATAGTCAACGAACGGGTAACCCGTCATGGCGATTATCATAGGGATGCTTCGGGCTACCACCGTATAACGGTAAATGCCAGCCTTAATAAATACCGTTTTTTGATAACACTGGTGCATGAAATTGCACATCTTGCCGCTTTTGAAAAATATGGCAGAAATATAAAACCCCATGGCAACGAGTGGAAGCTAACGTTTCAACGCCTAATGGTGCCGTTTATAAGACCGGAAGTTTTTCCTGTGCAGTTGTTGCCGTTGCTTGCAAGGCATTTTAAAAACCCGAAGGCAAGCAGTGATACTGATGCTACTTTGTCTTTGGCATTGAAGCAGTTCGATGAAAATACCGGGAAGAATTATGTGTTCCAGATTCCTTATGGGGCATTGTTCAGGATACATAACGGCAAAGTATTCAGGATGGGAGCACAGCGTATAAAACGTTTTGAATGTATGGAGGTGAGTTCGGGGAAAATTTATTTATTTAACCCAAATGCTGAAGTTGAGCCTGTGCCGGGCTAATAATAGTTGTAATATTAACAATTATTTAAAAAAAATAAAATAATTTAGCAACCGGGTAGGGCATTGTTGCTTTGTCCTGTTATGTTAAATTAAACGTTAACTAAACTGTGTAAGTGTAAACTTATTATATTTATTGGAAAATTAGCTAATTATGAAACAACCTTTACAAACTAAATCATTGTTTGCCGCTTTACTGCTCTTCCTGGTCACGCTGGGAGCGTCGGCGCAATTATCGGTTACGGCTACCGTAACCAACGAAGGCTGTCCCGGTACAGGAGCACTTGCTTTTGTTCTTGGAGGGGCCACTCCGGGTGGTACGGTGTCTTATGCTGTTACCGGGCCTGATGGTGTTACCACAAACGTTACGGCAGCCAGTATGTCTAACCTTGTTGCAGGTACTTATACCATTGTTGCAACACAAACTGTTGCAGGTGTAACGACCACTGCTACAACTACGGCAACTATTAACGAAACTGCGTTAACACCGCAGCCGTCCTATAGTGCTATTGCTACTCCGGCTTCCTGCCCGGGTACAGGTGCTATAACAATGAATATACTTGTAGGTTCTCCTGTAGGTCTTGTTTATGAAATTACAAGCCCTGTTACAAGGCCACAACAGGCAAGCCCGACATTTACGGGTCTTGATGCCGGTACTTACAATGTAAGGATGACCGATTTTTGTGGTCGTGAAACAGATGTAACAGTAATTATATCTAATGCTGTAACGAATATAAATATCCTGGCTGGTGTGCCTGTAAATCCTCCGGTGCCACTGCCTGATTGTAACCATATATTCCGTATGCATACTATCCCGGCGTTTACATCACTAAACTATCCGTTAACGTTTACATATACTGTAACCAATCCAAGTGGTGTAGTGTTGTCTCCGCCTATCGTTCAGACTATAGCTGGTGGATTAGTGGCAGGTTTGCCATTCGTAACACCTGCGTTACCATACTTTGAAGGACAACAATATTCTTATGAGTTAGTTGCTACCGACAGGTGTGGTAATGTTATAGGTACACGCAATACTGTGGTGAATGAAGAATTTGAAGGCGAGGCAGTGCCTAATTTTGGGCATTGTTTGGCGTTGATTGATGTGACTTTAAATAATGTTACAGCTAATGGTCCTTTCCATGTGAATTTTATTTCGTTTCCTGCCGGATTTGATCCTGCTGTAGCAAACCCTATGTATCCTAATTTTGACAGCCCATCATTCTCTTTTGGTAATACAATTCCATATTATGAGCCAGGTGGAGATATAACCGTGCCTAACGGTACATATGTGATGGAAGTGACTAATACAGAGTGTCCGGATCATGGTACTATAACATTAACTGTTGTTATAGAGAGAATACTTCCTTATGATGCAGATTTTACACAGGTAACTCCTTGTGGTGGTCCTGGTGCTGTTACAGGAACAGTTGTTAACCCGGCTCCGGGTAATACCAACTGGAACCAAACAATACCTACAGCTATTATGATTACCAGTGCTGTTCCGGGGCTACCTGCTAATCAGCTTAACAGGACCGGTGATATTAACCCGTTGGCGCCTCATATGTTTACAAGTGTACTTCCATTGGGTACTTATGAATTTACGATGACAGACGAGTGTGGAAACACTTATGTTAAAACGGTTGTTGTAGAGCCTAACATGGGTGGTGCAGATTTAACCGATAATCAGCGTCCGGGTTGTGGAGAAGGAGATGGTTCTATCATGATATTTGATGAATTGCTTTCGCTTAACATTCTTGGTGGTGAAATTGTTGATGGTCCTCCTGCATTTAGAGCAGCAAATCCGGTACTTCCGGTTAATATAGATGCCAATGTTGGGCCAAACGGTCTTAACCCTGATGTATTGTATATTAACTCGCTTCCTGAAGGTGATTATGTATTCAACGTAAGGGATGTTTGTGGTACTCAGGAATATCGTACAACTATTGTAGGGTATCATTTTGATGAGCGTACTGCTGTTATAAACAGAGAAGGAGCTTGTAACAGTTTTACCGTAACTATAAACGATCAGGGAGGTAATAACGAAACACGCGCTATTTATTTCCTTCAAAAAGAAGTTAGTCCAGGTGTTTGGGGTCACCCTCAAACCGGAGCGGTATATGTTCCGGGAACTGCTCTTAACTCTACCAATGCTATTAATTTTAATGATGCTGCATTTTCAGGCGGTGTTGACGGTATTACCACCAACCTTGCTACTTGGGATGTTGCGGGTACAAGTGCTTCTATTACAGGGGTAAACAGCCCAAATATAAGAGTAATACAATCTTTTAACGTTTACGGAAATGGTACTGCGGTAGAGCGTTGTATAAACACAGTTTCAACATTTAGCTATACAGGAGCTCCTGAAATTACAAATGTAATTACTGCTCCATGTTCTTCAGGCGGAAATGAAGTGGTGGTAATAGCGCAGGGTGTTACTAACTTAAATCCATTAAGATATAGTATAACAGCGCCAATAACTGTTCCTGAACAAACGTCTAATATATTTACAGGTTTACAGGATGGTGTAGCTTATACTTTCCAGGTAAGGGATGATTGTAGTACAGGTACTGAGATAGCTTCTGTAACTCCTGGTGGAAGTTTGGCTATTACACAAAACGGTGTTTGTCCTGGTCTTCCGGTAGCATTGGAGGCTACTCCTTATCCGTTCCTTACTTACAATTGGCACTTACAGGGAAGTACTGTGTCTTTAGGTACTACTTCTACACTGTCGTTCAATCCTTATGATCCTGCAACGCATGACGGAATTTATGAGGTAGATGTTACTTTCCCTCTAAATCCTACATCATGTCTTAACCAAACGCTTACTTACACACTTATAGATACACCTGTAAATGCCGGTGCCGATTTTAGTGTTCCAACAGTATGTAGCGATGCGGTTACTACATTTACACTTACTGATTATCTTTCTACAGATGCTCAGACAGGAGGTACATTTGCTGCTGTTACTGCGCTGCCAACTGGTGCTACTGTAGATATTAATACTGGTGTTGTTAGCGGTCTTACTGCTGCCGGTGCTTTTGATTTTACATATACAATAACAAGCGCATGTGGCTTTGATGATGCTACAATAACAATAAATATAACTGAAACTCCTGCTTTACCAACGGTTACTACACTGCCAATACAGTGTGAAGGCAGTACTTTTAGCTTAACAGCTGTAAGTACTACACCGGGTGTGACATACGAATGGACATTGCCTAATACTGAGGCTAACGTAACTGTTAGTGGCGATACTGTAACCTTTACTTCTGCAATTATAGCTAATACAGGTTCTTATAGTGTTGTTGCGGTTAGTGCAGACGGCGCGTGTAGGTCGGCTTCTGTTCCGGTAACGGTTACAGTAACGGCTATGCCTAATGCAGGTAACGGACAAACGGCTAATATTTGTAATACTGCAACAGGTACAATAGAAATGTTGGAGTCTGCTGCATATCTTGGTGCTTCTTTTGATGCAAACGGTACATGGACAGACATTAGTGCAGTATCTGCAGGTGCTCAGTTTGATCCTGCAACAGGTGCATTTGATACTGCCGGACTGTTTGGACAGTTCCAGTTTAGGTATGAAGTTTCTGCATGTGGTACATCTGATGATACTATAGTTACTATTAATCTTAACCCAACTCCGGCGACTCCTGTTATTACTCCGGCACTACTGATTGTTTGTGCTAATGGAACTGTACAGATAGATACTCCAGCGGTTACAGGGGCAACATATACATGGACATTGCCTAATGCTGCAACAGTAACTACTGCTGTTCCTCAGCTTGTAATTAGTAATGCAGATCCTGCAACACACAATGGAGCTTATTCTCTTGTTGTAACTGTAAACGGATGTCCTTCTGTAGCTGGAACAACCACTGTTACTGTAACACCACTTCCGGCTGCCGGTATAGATGGTAATGATACAATATGTACTACGGCTTCAAGTGCTACATTGATACTTACTAATTATTTAGGAGCTGCTTTCGATACGGCTGCTACACCAAATACTGCTTCTGCTGTTTGGACACTGGTTAGTGCTACTGCTCCGTTAACAACCGAGTTTGATGCCGCTAACGGGACTTTTGCAACAGCAAACCTTGCAGGTACATTTGTATTTAAATATACGGTAACAAGCACTTGTGGTGCTACTGATGATGCCGATGTAACTATAACGCTTAACGCTACTCCTGCACAACCTGTTGCTACTGTAACTAATGCTGTGGTTTGTGAAGGCAGTGCAATTAGTCTTTCTACCGCTGTTGTTGCTGGTGCAACATACCAATGGTATAAAAATACTGTCGCAATAACAGGTGCGGCATCTGATACTTATACTATTGCTACTTCTGCACTTGCTGACACTGCTGACTATACAGTTACAGTTACAGTTAATGGATGTATTTCTGATCCTTCTGCAAACGTAGGGGTAACAGTTACGGCAATTCCTCAGTTTACTGTTGCGGCTGATAATCCTATCGTATGTCCTGGACAACCAACAACAATCAGGGTTACCCCAGTGAATTTTGATCTTAGCGATTCTAATATAAATTACACATGGTCTGTAGATGGTGTGGTAGATACTACCCTTACAGGTGGTGTTCTAACAAACGTTACTACTACTGAAGATGTAGTTTATGCTGTTGTTATTACAGATACTAATGGTAGCTGTCAGTCAGCTCCTCAAAGCACAAGCCTGACAATAGACAGGGATCCGTTTACAGTAGTATTACAGGCAGACTGTATCAATAACCGTTTGATACTTCAGGTTGCTAATATTGATGAGATAGGTGCTACCCGCGAAATTAAATGGTCTGGCCCTGGATTATCTGAGACAGGTAATGAGTCTCAGGTTGATATTACAGGTCTTACTGAGAACGCAACTTATACAGCAACAGTAACTAATGTTACAGGTTGTGTTAAAGATGGAAATATTGATGTTGAAAGGACAACCTGTATGATACCAAGAGGTATATCTCCGGATAATGCAGATGATAAGAACGATGTTTTCGATCTTACTTATCTAAATGTCGAGAACCTTCAGATATTTAACCGCTATGGTTTACAGGTTTATGAGAAAAGCAATTATACTAAAGAATGGTTTGGACAGTCTGATAAAGGCGACCTTCCTACAGGTACTTACTTCTACGTTTTAAAAATGGCAGATAAGCAAATTACCGGATGGGTTTACGTTCAAAGAAATAATTAGGAATGCCAGTAAAGCTTAGGGAAACCTAAGCTTTACTTTTTATAATATTTAAGAGCCCGGAATTTTTGCCGGGCTCTTTTGTTTAGACTAAGATTGTATGTGTTGATTGATATGTAGATGCTATTTTTAATCCTTTTAAGAGGTTTTTAGTGTAGTTCATTGTATTGATACTCTTTCCAGGTTTGTGCTCTTAGGGATGATATAAAACAAGAAGACCCGGTTTTAAAAAACCGGGTCTTCTTGTTTTTAAGTATAAAAGAAACTATTTTTTATTGGTATGTCCGTTGATTGTTTCATCGGCATCGGCCAAAAGGCTTTCACGTACTTTTTTGAATAGATCTGATGAATATACAAATTCCACTACCGATTTATTTCTTGTAACCTGTATCTCGTCTTTATTACCTTCCCATTCTTTAATCCCGTTTTTAAGGAATACGATCTTTTCACCTATTTGTAGTACCGAGTTCATATCGTGTGTATTGATAACGGTGGTAATGTTATATTCTTTAGTGATCTCCTGTACCAGTTCGTCTATAACTATACTGGTCTCCGGGTCGAGTCCGGAGTTAGGTTCGTCGCAAAAAAGATATTTTGGGTTGTTTACAATCGCGCGGGCAATGGCTACACGCTTTTGCATACCACCCGATATTTCATTAGGAAATTTTCGATTAGCATCTTTAAGGTTTACCCTTTCCAACACTTCATTAACACGGTCTTTAATGTCTTTTGTGCGCTTGTTGGTAAACATTTTAAGTGGAAAAGCAACGTTGTCCTCGACGTTCATAGAGTCGAATAATGCACTGCCCTGAAATACCATGCCTATCTCTGTGCGTAATGCCCTTTTTTCATCGGGATCAAGTTCTGTGTATATCCTGCCATTAAAGGCTATTGTTCCCGAATCGGGGGTGTGTATACCCAAGAGTGTCTTAAGCATTACGGTTTTACCCGATCCGCTTCGGCCAATAATAAGGTTGGTTTTTCCTGCTTCAAATGTTGTCGATATCCCTTTAAGCACTTCAACATCACCAAACGACTTTCTTATGTCTTTTATCTCTATCATTAGCTTAAAAGTATTTGGGTTAAAATATAGTCTATCAAAATAATAACCACACAACTCCACACAAACGATGTTGTGCTTGCTTTACCCACTTCTAAAGCTCCACCTTTCATGTAAAAGCCATGAAATGAAGGTATAGTGGCAAGTATAAACCCAAATATGAATGTTTTTATAAAGGCATATATAATATGAAAGGGTATAAACTCTCGTTGTATGCCGCCTATAAATTCGTCATTAGATATAAACCCACCATATACACCGGCAAGCCATCCCCCCAGAATACCTAAAAATATTGATACAGATATTACAAAAGGATACAATAAAAAAGCAATGATCTTAGGGAAGATCAGATAGTTTAATGAGTTAACACCCATAACCTCTAGGGCGTCTATTTGTTCTGTAACGCGCATAGTACCAATGCTTGATGTAATATAAGAACCTGCTCTTCCGGCCATAATAATTGAAAGAAAAGTAGGAGAGAACTCTAATATTACTGACTGCCTTGTGGCAAATGCTATAAGTGATTTTGGTATAAGCGGGTTGGTAAGGTTAAGTGCGGTTTGTATAGCTACAACACCGCCAATAAAGAACGATATAAAGGCTACAATGCCCATAGACCCTACTATAAGGTCGTCTATTTCTTTAAATATCAGTGGCCTCATTACTACCCATTTGGTGGGTTTGTTAAAAACCTCCTTAAGCATAAGGAAGTAGCGGCCTATCTGGTGTAAAATTTTGATCATTTATATAAAGCGAAAATAATGGCTAATGTACCGATTTGTATCGGGTTAATGGCAATACTTAATAGTTTTTTAATACTTATCGTATTAAAACAACTTTTCTTTCATCTTCTTCCAGCGGTAGCTGCGCACAAATTTTGCCTGTTCATTAGTTACTAAAAGTGCCTTTCCTTCATTTTTTGCTTTAAGAAAGCCCATAATATAATCTATAAAAAGCAGTGGCTTTTTTTTGCGCATGGCAAGTTTTGCACCCGCTATTGTGGTGATTATAAGTCCGTAACCTAAAGTATAAAAAGCTTCGCCCTGTTTGTAGCGTGCAGCTTTATTGTAGTTAGCCCCAGTGGGCTTAAGGTGTTTAACAATTAAACGTTCTACTGTTACTACTTTCCAGCCATAAAATTTAGCAAGAAGCTCATCGGCTGTGTCCCAGCCCATGGCAGTGCGCAATCCGCCCATTTGCATAAAAAGTTCTTTACGGTAGGCTTTAAATGCCCCACGAATGTGGTCTTTATCGGTAAGGCTTTCTATTACCCATTGTCCGTTTTTTTCTATATAGGCAAAACCACCTGCCATACCCACCGTGTCATCTTTTATGAATTCATTTAAAATGCTCTCAAAATAATCAGGGGGCAATATCAGGTCAGCATCCAATTTTACAATAATATCATAATTATCATCGATAGTAGCATAACCGGCATTAAAAGCCTGTATTACTTTGCTGCCGGGCATGTGCACCTCGTCAGACTGTTTATTTACCAGTGTTATCCATGGATGTTTATTTATGTATTCCTGAACAATTGAAGCCGTAGCATCGGTACTGTTGTCATTTACTACAACGGCTTTTGTGGGTAGCACGGTTTGCTCTGCCAACGATTGAAGTGTTATGCCCATAAAGGCTTCTTCATTATGCGCCGGAATAATTACATAGTATTTCATGTTTTGTGTAGAAATAGTGCAAATATCTTTATTTTTTAATTTGTTTAGCTAAATTTAGGGTTTAAAAAATCGATTTATGAAGTTGTTTGTCGCTTTCTTTTTCTTTACAGTTATTGCTTCCGCTCAGGTGGCATTCCCTCATAGTTCATCTTCCGGAGGTATATCGAGTTCTGAACGTGTTTCCAATTTTACAGTTGCAGGTGCAGGTAATGACAGGCTTGAGGTTTCTAATGGTACCCAAAATGAAAACCAGTTTATACCTACTTTTTGGTCCTATCGCGATACAAGTAATTCTTTTTCTATGGTATTTACATCATCTATTGCTGGGAGTTTAGATAATGGTTCATCGCCGCTAATGCTTTTCACAACAACAATTCCTACACAGCCTATATTTACCAATACTAACGAATTTGTTTGGGGGCCTGCAGGAACATACAGGGCAATAGTAAACAGGCCTTTATTTCAATGGAGAAACTCTTCGACAAGGTTAATGACAATTGCTGCTAACGGAAATGTAGGTGTCAATACCGAAACACCTACCGCACTTTTACATACCGTTGGATCTGTAAGGTTTGAGAATCTTGCTAATGCATCTGTTCCTAATTTTATACTGGGTACAGATAATAGCGGAAATGTGTTCGAATACCCTGCTTCTTTGTTAAATAGTGGAGGGAGTGGTGGTGGCACATCAGACGCTGACTGGCTAAAACCTGATGGGAATGTACCAATGTCTATTAATGATACCAAATACACTAATGGCCTGATAGGCTTTAACACTGTCAACCCAACAGCTAACTTGCATGCAAATGGTACAGTTCGTTTTGAAAGTTTAGCAGATTCTGTAAACCCAAGTTTTATGCTTGGTACAGATAGTAGCGGAAATGTATTTGAATATCCTGTGCCTGTTGCAACGCCATCTGATGCAGATTGGTTAAAGCCTGATGGGAATGTGCCGATGTCTGTTAATGATACTAAATACACCAATGGCCTCATAGGTTTTAATACAGTTAATCCCACTGCAAATCTTCATGCAAATGGTACAGTACGCTTTGAGGGTTTAAGTGAAAAAACAGCTGCTAACTTTATTTTAGGTGTTGATGCTTTAGGAAATGTTGGTAAATATACTCCTGTGACGGGTGGGGTAGCTTCGAGTGATGCTGATTGGATAAAACCTGACGGAGGCGTGCCCATGAATATAAACGATACCAAGTATACTAATGGATTAGTTGGTTTTAATACAAATAATCCTACTGCCAATCTTCATACTAATGGAACGGTACGCTTTCAAAATTTAAGCAACGCTACAACACCTGATTTTTTACTGGGTACAGATAGTAGTGGTAATGTTTTTGAATATCCTGTTCCTGCTCCGGCTGAGTTTGATTCTGACTGGTTAAAGCTTGATAACACTGTTTCGATGTCTATAAATGATAACATTTATACAAATGGTAAAGTAGGGATTAAAACCAATCTGATTCCAACCCGTTCAGGTAACGAAGATGTTAGTTATTACAGCCTTTTTGTAGAGGGAGGTATATTGACTGAAGAAGTAAGGGTAACATTAAAACAGGAATGGGCCGATTATGTATTTGACGAAGATTACAATTTGCCTACATTAAATGAAGTAGAAGCATACATTAATAAAGAAAAGCATTTGATGCACATACCAAGTGAAAAAGAGGTTAAAAATGACGGAATTGAACTGGGTGAAATGAATAAACTTTTGTTGCAAAAAATAGAAGAGCTCACATTATATGTAATAGACTTGAATAAAAAAATAGAATTACAGCAGAGAGAGATTGATAAACTGAAAAATAAACAATGATGAAGTTGCTGTTGTTTAAAATAATATTGATCAAATTGGTCATGGTTCCCGATCCTGTGAAAAATGCTTATAGGGTTGAAAATGATACGGCTATTTTAAAAAGTTTCTTAAGAGATGAGATTGTAAGTTGCGATCCTTTCATCACATTGAGAAATCCGGAAGAGAATAATTCGTATTTATATTGGGCTGAAAACTCAATAAACGTTAGTAATAATTATATAATTACTGAAAATTCTGCTTCAAACATTACCATGAAAGCAGGGAAGCAGATAGTACTCAGGGGTAAGACAGTAATTAAAAGAGGGAACAGCTATCTTGCCCGTATAGAACCCTGCGAACCTCCATGCAAATCCACTTATACCTATAGCAAGTATTTTACACCAAATCATGATGGTATAAATGATTATTGGACCATCAAAGACATAAGTAACATGACAAATGTTAATGTTACAATTTATGACCGTTATGGCAAACTGATAAAAAAAATTAATCCTCTGAAAGAGCGTGGTTGGGATGGCAAATTCAATTCTGAAGCTCTTTTTGCAACAGATTATTGGTTTGTGCTAACTTACACAGATTGTAATGGAATGTTTATGGAAGTAAAGTCACATTTTAGTTTGCTGCGATAGGCTATGATTTTGAATTCCTTTCCGCATAGACAATATAATAACGCGGTGTAAAACGTCGTAACAATGGCCTAATGCCAATTTTTTTTGTGGGATTTGTCCATCTGCTACGATCTTTAATTACCCATCCGGTTTTTTCTAATAGCCAATCTAACTGCCATTCTTCAAACTCGTGATAATGTCTGTCCCACATATCGGTTTTACTGCGATAGGCAGGGCTAAACCATAGCCTTAAAGGGACTGATATGATTAGCTTGTCACTTTTTACACTTTTAAGCACTGTGTATGGGTTTAACAGATGCTCAAAGATCTCAAAAGCCGTTAACACATCATACTGTCTGTCAACGATTGTACTTTGATCGATATCAATATCCTCACCTCCGGTATTACTAACGTTATATCCTTCTTTTTCCATTATTTCAGAAAAAGGATTTTTGATACCTAAGTCTAAAATCTTTTCCTCTGGAGAAACATGTTTTGTAAGAAATTCAAGTGTTAATTTATATCGTTTGTGAGGAAAGCTTTTTTCGTACATCGTGTTTAAATAGATGCTTCAAAAATATAAAAAAAAGTAATCCTCATTTATAAAAATCAGGACTATATTTGCCATTAATATATTTTACTGACTTGAAAAGTAAATTACAAAAGCAGGCTATACTTTACAGTATAATTAATTACTCAGGTACTTTCATTGGTGTTATATCAGCATTGTTTATTTATCCGCTTAATTACGAGCTTTCAGGAACAATAGGTTTTATAGATAATATTTCGCAAATGCTTTTCCCGATAATGGTTTTGGGTGCTTCTCACGCATTGATTAAGTTCTATCCGGGATTAAGTGAAAAACATCAAAAGCAGTTATTTAATTACAGCTTGGCATCTATTAGTGTAATTGGTGTTGTGGTCTTCTTAGTTATTGTTCTACTTAATTTTTTTGGGAATTATAAAAATAAAGAGCTTTTATATTTTGCATTTCCTGTTGCTTTAGCGTTGTCCTATATTGAACTTTTTAGAAAACAGGCACAGGACATGCGAAGGCTTGCAGTGCCAACTTTATTTGAAAAAATTATTCCTAAAATAATTTTGCCGCTTTTATTTATACTTTTAATAAACAACTTTGTAGGGTTTTATACATCTTTAACGCTATATGCCTGCTGCTATATAGCAATTTTTTTTCTTATTGGTATTTATCTTTTCAAGTATTATAAACCGGGATTTAATTATAGTTTTAAAGAACTGTTTGAAGAAATTCCCCGTAACGATTATTATAAATACAGCTTATATTCGTTTGCAGGCAGCCTTGGGTCTTTACTTGCGTTTAGGATCGATGGAATAATAATATTCGAATATATCTCTGAAGAGGCAAACGGTATCTTTAGAAACGGAGTAACGCTTGCATCAACTATGCAGATTCCGGCAATGGGGCTTTTTGCATTATATGCTCCGCTTATTTCGGCGGATTTAAAAGCCGAACGATATAAGGAATTAAATGTAAAGTATAAAGAAATAGCGCGATTGCTTTTTTTTATAGGGGCAATTTTTTACGGATGTATTTTTTTAGGTTTGGAAGAATTGTTTAGGATACTTCCTGCTTACGATAAGCTTAAAGATACAATACCCATTATTAAAGTGCTTGGTTTTAGTGTACTGATAAATATGGCGACAGGTTTTAATACAGAAATTATTACCTATTCTAAATACTACAGATTCAATATGATCGCCATACTTTCTTTGGTGGTTCTCAATGTAGGACTCAATATTTGGTTCATTAGCTTAGGATATGGTATAATGGGAGTAGCTTTTGCATCGTTTATAAGTATGACAACCTTTAACGTAAGTAAACTGATATTTTTAAAAAAGAAATTTGATCTGTTGCCTTTCGACGGTAAGTTTTTAAAAATGGCAATCGTATTTTTACTTGCTGGGTTTGCAGTATGGGGATTACCTAAAACCGATTCGCACTTTATGAACCTTATTTATAAAACAAGTCTTTATGTGTTTGTAACAGTAATGGTTGTTTACAGGTTAAGGCTTGTTTACCAGTTAAATGTGTGGGTAAAACAAGCCTTAAAGAAGTTTATTAAGTTGCAATAAAGCTTTATTAAACCTTATATACAACGGCATTAATATTCATGCCGGCACCTACAGATGCAAAAAGCACTATATCGCCCGGATTGAGCTCCTGGTCGGCAAGTTGCCCTTTTATCATAAGGTCATATAATGTAGGTATGGTTGCTACACTGCTGTTACCCAGTTTATGAATACTCATAGGCATTACACGTTCTGGCATTGTAGCATCGTGCAGCTTATAAAAACGCTCTACAATTGCTTCATCCATTTTTTCGTTTGCCTGATGTATAAGTATCTTTTTAAGATCGCCAATGGCAACACCACTTTTTTCCAGGCATTCTTTCATGGCCTGTGGTACATGGCTCAGGGCAAATTCATATATTTTTCGGCCATACATTTTTATGTATCTAACATCTTTATCATGGTCTTTGTTATATGAATTTCCAAAGAAAAGAAAATAAGCTTCATCATAAGTAAACGATGCGGTTTCGTGTGAAAGAATGCCCCCTTCATCATCAGTAGCTTCTATAACCGTTGCTCCGGCTCCATCGCTGTATATCATACTGTCTCTGTCATGCAGGTCTACCACACGGCTCAGGGTTTCGGCACCAATAACCAGGCAGCGTTTAGCCATACCGCTCTTAATGTATGCCTGTGCCTGTATAACACCTTCTACCCAGCCAGGACACCCAAAAAGAATATCATAAGCAACACATTTTGCATTTTTTATTTTAAGGCTGTGCTTTACACGGCTGGCAAGGCTTGGCAAAAGATCGGCCTGTATAGCACCTTGCTTAACATTTCCAAAGTTGTGCGCAAAAATTATATAATCCAGTGTTTCCGGGTCTATGCCTGCATCCTGAATGGCACGTTCGGCAGCAAAAAAAGCAATATCTGATGTTAGTAAATCCTCTTCAACATAACGACGCTCATCAATACCGGTAATCTGCCTGAACTTCTCGGTTACTACCTCGTTAGAATACGACAAAGGAGAACCATTCTCATTTAAAAACTGGTGCTGTGCGAAATCTTTATTAGTAACTATACGGTTAGGGATGTAGCAGCCTGAACCGGTTATCTTTATGTTCATCTCAATACTATTTGTTTGCTTAAGCTAATTTAAGTATAAATAACGGGATAGCTTTGTTAAAAATGCTATGCCTGCATATAAATTTAATTGCAGCGTCAGCTAACAAATCTATGTTAATAAATTGACAATTTCAGTGTGTTGCCATTTTTATTTTCATAACAGTTGCGATTGATTGCGCCCTTGTTTTAATTTTTTCGGAATTTATGCCAAAAAACAAATCATTAACGGTTATGTTAAAGTGGTTGAGCCAAATCTCAAAATGAATTTCGGTAAGTCTTTCTTTTTCATTCAGGTCTAAATGCATTTGCATTACATTTTTGCGGTAATTGCCTGTATAAAAAAGGCTTTGCTCCCAAAAATCTGTAAGCGACGGCATGTGGGTTTCAAGGTTTATCTTAGCTACATCAGTAAAAATATAGCTAATGCCTGGGTCGTTAAGCAACCGTGTGTAAAATTCCCAAAGCAGTTTTTCGAGGTCTTCGCGGTTTTCTATGTCTTTCATAACCTATAATGTTTACTACAAATTTCAGTAATAAATTATAAGGATTTAATGATTGAGGTCATAACGGTATTGAGATAAGTAATGAGATTTTTTACTAAACCTATTTACAATATGCCTCTTTGTAGGTGTTGATAGCTTTAACATTCTTAGAATTATCTCTAAATTTAGATATCAGAGTCTTTCCAAAGATCAGGATTTCTGGAGGTATGATAAATTGCCAGAATATTTACCTGATTTTGTTCTGGCAAATATTCATAGTGGATGCCATAAGGAAACTTAGTACAAAATGCGATTCGTATATTTGAATAACGTATATTATGAATTAATGGGTTATTGGCTATGTTGTTAACATTTTGGTTTATTTCTCTCAGAAAAATTAATCCTAATCCCTTTTTAGCATTGTTATACCATTCGGCAGCTTCTTTCAGGTCAGATTTTACTGTGTCGACAACAAATTTTTTATTTTTCATTATCCATTTCCTGTTCGAGTTCTGCCATCATGATGTCAAAATCTGTTAAAGAATCCGGATGATTCTTTATGTGCTCTTTTCTCTTTAATGTTTCTTCTTTTTGCCATGCAGGTATATAAAAATCTTCTTCTACAGTTATAGCAATTGGCTTTTTTTTGAAAGCAGCTTTGAGGGTTTCTATAAAATCAGGAGAAATTTCATCAGCAGAAGAAAAATGAAAAGTAGTTTCCATAACAATAGTGTTTTTATCAAAGTTATACATTTTAATAAATAAAAAAACCACGAGTTTCATAAAATACACCTATTTGGCAAAATCAAATATTAGTGCAATTTATGTAATTCGTGGCTTAATAAAAAAGGCTGCCCGAAGACAGCCTTATAAAACTTAATTTTCCATGTATGCCTCAATTGGCGCACATGAACAAACAAGATTGCGGTCGCCGTATGCATCGTCTACACGACGCACGCCCGGCCAAAATTTATTTTCGTGCAGGTACTCTAATGGGAACGCTGCTTTTTCGCGGGTGTAAGGTAGTGTCCAGTTATCAGTAGTGATCATTGCCAAAGTATGCGGCGCATTTTTAAGCACGTTGTTTTTATCATCGGCAGTAACCTCGTCTATTTCTTTACGGATGGCTATCATGGCATCACAAAAACGGTCAAGCTCTTCAAGGTTCTCACTCTCAGTAGGCTCTACCATTAGCGTGCCTGCAACCGGGAATGATACAGTCGGTGCATGGAAACCGTAGTCCATTAAACGTTTGGCAATATCAGTAACCTCTATGCCGTTTGCTTTAAACGGACGGCATTCTAATATCATTTCGTGTGCTGCACGTCCCATCTCGCCTGTGTAAAGCGTGTCGTAGTAACCGGCAAGCCTCTCTTTAATATAGTTAGCGTTTATAATGGCATGCTCGGTAGAACTCTTAAGTCCTTCTTCGCCCAGCATGGTTATGTAGCCGTAAGAGATAAGGCATACTAGAGCTGATCCCCATGGTGCCGCCGATATGGCTGTAATAGCATTTTCGCCACCTGTAGCCACAACAGGGTTGGTAGGCAGGAACGGCACAAGGTGTTTAGCCACACATATAGGGCCTACACCCGGGCCACCGCCACCGTGAGGTATAGCAAAGGTTTTGTGTAGGTTAAGGTGGCAAACATCGGCACCAATAGTGCCAGGGTTGGTAAGGCCAACCTGTGCATTCATGTTAGCGCCATCCATGTAAACCTGTCCGCCGTTTTCATGTATAATATTTATAACCTCTATAATCGAAGCTTCATACACACCGTGTGTAGAAGGGTAGGTAACCATTAGGCACGCAAGGTTGTCTTTGTGCAGTATGGCTTTTGCCCTTAGATCTTCTACGTCTATGTTTCCGTTTTCAGATGTTTTGGTAACCACAACCTCCATACCGGCCATGTGTGCGGTAGCAGGGTTGGTTCCGTGTGCAGATGCAGGAATAAGAGCAATGTTTCTGTGACTTTGACCTATAGATTCCTGATAAGCACGAATAACCATAAGGCCGGCATACTCGCCCTGTGCGCCACTGTTAGGCTGTAGGGTAGTGCCTGCAAAACCGGTAATAACGTTTAGTTGCTCTTCCAGTTTTTTAAGCATGGTTTGGTATCCTTCTGCCTGTTCTACAGGTGCAAACGGGTGAATGCTGTTCCAGTTAGGCAGGCTAAGCGGAAGCATTTCGGCAGCGGCATTAAGCTTCATGGTACATGAGCCTAAAGATATCATGCTGTGGTTAAGCGCAAGGTCTAAACGCTCCAGTTTTTTAATGTAGCGCATTAAAGCCGTTTCGCTGTGGTATTTATTGAAAACCTCATGCTTAAGGAATTCATTAGTTCTAACTAAACTATCAGGAATTGAAACAGCATCGGTAAGTGTAGTAACAGTATCAGTAGTTTTACCTGTAGCTTCTGCAAATACAGCAACAATATCGTTAATGTCTTTTACAGATGTAGTTTCGTTAAATGCTATCGCTATGGTATCGGCATCTACATAATAGAAGTTGATTTCTTTAGCTTCGGCGGCAGCTTTAACTTTGGCAGCATCGGCTTTAACCACGATAGTGTCAAAGAACGACGTGTTGGTTTGGTAAACACCAAGTTTGTTAAGCGCATCGGCAGTGGTAACAGCAGCCGCATGAACTTTATCTGCAATATATTGCAGTCCTTTTGGTCCATGATATACTGCATACATACCTGCCATAACGGCAAGTAGTACCTGAGCCGTACATATATTAGATGTTGCCTTTTCGCGTTTAATGTGCTGCTCGCGGGTTTGCAGTGCCATGCGCAGTGCACGGTTGCCATTGGTATCTATAGTAACACCAATAATCCTGCCCGGCATAGAGCGTTTGTACTCTTCTTTAGTGGCAAAGTAAGCCGCGTGAGGCCCGCCATAACCCATTGGTATACCAAAACGCTGGGTTGTACCCACCACAACATCGGCACCAAGTTCGCCAGGCGATGTAAGTTTTACAAGGCTTAGTATATCGGCGGCAACAGCAATTTTAATATCTTTAGATTTTGCATTTTGAATGAACGATGCATAATCATATACCTGGCCGTATTTGCCCGGGTATTGCAATATAGCACCAAAGAATTCTGACGAGAAGTCAAACGTTTCGTGGTTGCCCACCACAAGCTCTACTCCAATTGGGGTAGAACGGGTTTGCAGCACGCTAAGGCTTTGTGGCAGTATTTCTTCGCTTACGAAGAATTTGTTTACATTGTTCTTTTTCTGGTCGCGTGTACGCACGTCAAATAACAATGCCATAGCCTCGGCAGCGGCAGTACCTTCGTCAAGAAGCGATGCATTGGCAATTTCCATTCCGGTAAGTTCGATAACCGTAGTCTGGAAGTTTAAAAGTGCCTCAAGACGCCCTTGGGCTATCTCTGCCTGATAAGGCGTGTAGGCAGTGTACCAGCCCGGGTTTTCGAAAATGTTGCGCTGAATAGGTGCCGGAACAATGGCTGGGTGGTAACCCAAGCCTATGTAAGACCTGAAAATTTTGTTTTTATTGCCCAGTTGAGTAATGTGGTTTAGGTACTCATATTCGGTAAGGGCTGGATCCAGATTTAGGGGCGCCTTTATACGGATATCATCAGGTAGGGTTTCATATACCAGCTGGTCTATAGATTCTACACCGATGGTTTTAAACATGTGTTGAAGGTCGGCCTCTCTTGGGCCAATATGCCTTAAAGCAAAAGCATCTGTTTTCATGTGCGTTGTGTGCTGTAGTTTAAAGGCGCAAAATTAGTGATTTATATTCAAATTAAAATACAACTTATTTCCTCATTTTGTGAATTTTTCATTGCAAATGAGTAACTGTTGTGATATTGATTATTTTTGTAAGATGAAGGTTGCAAAACAATTGTTCTATATATACATTCACGGCAGCCTGCATGTGGCTGTTGCTGTGCTCTCGCTGGTGCTTATGACCAACTATATGTTCCACAATCCATTTGATGCTCCTATGGCGGGTTTTGCCTTTTTCGGAACAGTTTTCGGTTACAACTTTATAAAGTATGAAAGTCGTTTCCGCAAAAAGCGTCCTTTAAATAATTTTCATAAGGCAGTTTTGTCTTTAAGTTTATTCTCGCTTGGAATAGGGGCATGGTGCTTTTTTATGCTCTCGGTCAAAGCACAAATTGCCGCTCTGATATTGTTTTTATTTGCGGTGCTGTATGCGGTGCCTGTTTCGGCAAAAGGAAACCTGCGCAATTTTGCCGGAATAAAAATATACATTGTTGCACTATGCTGGGCAGGAGTTACCACCCTGATGCCATTGCTTAATACAGGATTGGAACTTGGACATGATGCGTGGCTGAAGTTTTGCCAACGCTTTCTGCTTGTGATCATTCTTATCCTGATTTTTGAAATCATCGACCTGAGCGTAGACGATCCTGCGCTAAAAACCGTACCGCAAAAAATAGGAGTAAAAAATACAAGGTTGCTGAATATGGGCTTGCTTGCCGTTTTTTACTTTTTAGAATTCCTGAAAACCTTTGTTGATCCTGCACAGCTTTTGGTTAATGTTTTTTTGATACTTATGGTAGGGTTGTTTACCATTTTTGCCAACCCTGAACGGCCTAAGTATTATACTTTATTTTGGGTAGAAAGCGTGCCCATTATCTGGCTTGGGCTTTTGCTTTTGTTAGATAGGGTTTATTAGGGTTTTGTAGCATTTATGAATATAGATTAGTCTTTTCAACCAATGGTTAAACTGGATTGTTTTTTACCACAAAGGCCACGAAGTTTTCACGAAGTGAACAAGGTATTACGCTTCGCTTTTAAGTTCACAAAGTTATATCTGCCAACAGCACCAGTCACAATGCCTTGTGAACTTAGTAAGACAACTTGTTGTTCGTCGTGTGCAAATTATTCGTACTGCTTTGTGAGCTTTGTGAAAACTTCGTGGCCTTTGTGGTAAAATTGTAATCTATTTATGTAAATTTCCGGCAGACTGAATTATATACATAATTTTGGTATTATTTACACGGAGAAGGCACAGAGGATCACAAAGTTTTACTTAAGCTTTTCAGTTTTTCTTTTGCGAAACTTTGCGGGATTTACTAAATACAAAAGCACCCCGCACAAAGTGTGCAGGGCGCCTGTAACAAAAAAATATTAAACTACCTAAAAATTATATCTCATGCTAAAGTTCCACGTACGGCCGTTGCCAAAGAACACGTTGTTTGTAACATTAACGCCCCTGTAGTTAACAGATGTTGGTGTAACTACGTTAGAAGATGTTATTTCGCTTAAATAAACTTCGTCAAACACGTTGTTTACGTTAGCGCGGAAAACTAAAGATGTGTTTGTAAAGTTTAGCCTGTAGGTAAGACCGGCATCTACAAGATCATAAGACGGTATCTCTACGATATCTTTTGTTACTGTAGAAGAGTATAGTTTATCATACATTCTCCAGTCGGCATCTACACTAAGGCCTTTAACTATTTTATAAGATGCGCCAAGGCCAAATACTGTTTGTGCAGCACCACCCACTTTTCTGCCTTTTACTTCGTTTATAGTTTCGTTTTGTATAAAGCTGGTGCTGGTTGCTGTTGTTTTATAAACACTGTTAGGAATAATGTTCCTGCTTTCGTCAAATACCCTTGTATAAACATTATCGTCATATTTCCAGTTACCTATAGAAGCAAAACCTTTAATATCAAGCTGAGATGTAGGGTGGGCTGTAACTTCAAGTTCTACGCCTGTATGCAGTTGATGTACGCCTGAGTTGTTGCTGAAAAGCTGTTCTTCGTTGCCCGTAATAGTATTAAGTACATTATACATAGCGTTTGTAGTAACCCTGTCTTTCCATCGTGTCATATAACCGTCAAGGTTAATATCTACATAGTTGCTCCTAAAACGGTAACCCGCTTCAAGGCCTGTGATTTTTTCGTTTTCTGTAAAGTTGTTTACCTCATTACCAAAGTTCAGGTATATGTTATCGTGGTAAGGCTGTCTTGAATAAAAACCTGCATTAGCAAATAGGGTGTGCTGCTCTGCAAAAGTATAACTTGCACCACCTTTAATGTTGTAGCCTGTGTTGTTAACTTTATCTGATTTTTCCTGTTCTTTAGAATATTGCTGGCGATCCCAACGCACGTGGCTTTGATTAGATATTGCTCCCTGAACAAACGCAGAGAATTCATCCGTTTTATATTCTACCTGACCAAAAACACCTAAATAGCTAATACGCTCATCATAGTCGTAATCAATTTTTTGAGTGTTGGCTGGCTTGTTAGTGAATGAACTCCACGGGTTAGCACTAAACTGCTCTGTAACTGTGTAGTCCGGATATTGCACATTATCATCTACAAAAAATCCGTTAAGTCCCATAAAGTTTGATACTTCCCTGTAGTGTGTGCCCTTATAAGTACGAAGGTCTACACCTGCATTATAGCTGAGGTTTTGACTTATTTCGTGGTTAAAGTTACTTACCACACCATACCATGAATGGTTGTTAACCGAGTTACGTATAAGGTATGAGTTTGCTACTGTGCCTATACCGTCAGTAAGTGCCCTGTTGTTTGTGCGTATGGTTCCAAAATCAATATGTCCGTCTGATGTATATTTTTTGTTGGCAGATGAGCCATAGTTACCTGTACCGCCACCACGACCCCAAGAGGCATAAGCTACCGTACTAAGGTTCATTTTATCGCTGATAGTAAAATCCCAGTTAAAGTTTGCTACGGGTTTGTGGTAGTAGTTAACCCTTTCACTTATGTAATCGCCATCAAGAAAGCCGTAGTTGTTGTTGTATTTACGGCCATACCTAAGATAGTTGGCAATAGATTTTGTATAGTTTTGATCATGCTGCTGAGGAGCACCAAACACTAAGAAGTTAAAAAGGTGTTTGTCGTTTGCTTTATACCCAAAAGAAAGGAAATAGTTGTATCCCTCGCCATAAGTACCGCGGTTGTATCCGTCGCCACTCCATTTTGTAAGCATGGCACTTGCACCAAAACCACTTTCCATAAGGCCGGTGTTGTAGCCCACCGTTGTACGGCTGTAGTTGTCATTACCTATCATAGACTGGGCAAAGCCGCCCTTGCGAAGATCTGTAGCTTTAGTTACAATATTTACTGTACCACCTACAGATGATATGGCAAGCTTAGAAGAACCCAAGCCACGCTGCACCTGCACTTGGTTGGCTACATCGGTCATGCCGCTCCAGTTACTCCAATACATGTTACCGTCTTCCATACCGTTTATTGGCTGGCCGTTAAGCATAAATGCTGTGTTAGTTTGGTCAAAACCGCGAACAAACATTTTAGAATCACCATAACCACCTGCCTGGCTGGCCACATAGATGCCGGGTGTATTTTTCATTACTTCCGGAAACTCCTGGTTACCTGATTTTTCCTGAATTTCCCTGCGGCTAATGTTGCTCACGGCAACAGGAGTGCGCCTGTCCTGAGCCATGTCGATAACGCCTTTACCTACTATTACTACGGCGTCAAGTTCTTCGCTGTCTTCTGTAAGCATAATAGGTTCAAGGGTTAGAGGTGTGCCTGGTGTAATGGTAAAAGCTACTGTTTTTTGGTTGTGGCCCAAAAAGCTTATGATAACACTGCCCGATGTTGCAGATGTGCTAAGTGTAAATGTACCGTCTATGCCTGTTGTGGCAATATCTTTAGTGCCTTTAACCATTACTGTAGCACCCGGAAGTGGCAGGTTTTGCGTATCGGTAACGTTACCTTTAATGGTTTCCTGGGCCATCATTACTACTGAGAACAGCATAACGAAAGCCGTAAAAAAATAACGGGTAAAATTTTTCATTCTTGCGTTGTATTTTAGATTAGTACCGCAAAAATTAGGTGTTAAGCCTTAAAGTACGTTAAGGAAGCGTTAAAAGGAAGAGAGCTTACAAAAGCGTAACTTTTTTGAAACCAAGAGTTAAGTTATGCCTGCATAGTATGTGTGTGACTAACCTTAATTTTACGCAAGAATGAATTTTAAGTAATGTTATATTTTTTGGGTTTTGAGATGATTTTTGTAGTAAATAAAACATTTGTAGGATTACACTTGTTTTGTGCAGGTTATGATGTAGTAGCCAAAATTATTCATTTGTAAACCTGACAGTAATGCGAAGAGTGACCCTTTTAGATTTTTAATGCTTTGAGCTTTGATGGGGTGACTGTTAAGTGTTTTTTTGAAGATGAAACCTGTAATTGCAAACGGTACGTGAAGTACAGATGGCGCCACTTTAAAAGAAACTTCTTCAATGGCTACATTTGTAAACCCAATGTCTTTAAGCATGATATTTACAGTATGTATGTTGCCAAGTTTCTCAAGGCTCCATCCCTCGCATAGACCTTTGTAACAATAATTACCTCCAATACATAATTGTTCAAAATCTTTTTTCAGAAAAGCATCTGCTACTATCAGGCGACCACCCGGTTTTATTATGCGGTAAGCTTCTTTAAATGATTGTTCGCTGTGGCCGCTATGGCAAAAGCTTTCAATGGCAATTGCTCCGTCAAAAGTACTATTTTTAAATCCTGTGTTGTTGTAGTCGTTAACGGTAATATTTCCGTTGAGGCCTCCTAACAGCCTATTGCCTTCTGAAGCCTGAAACTCAGAAAGTGTTATTCCGGTTATATTTAAGGCAGAATTGTTAGTTAAACCGTATCGCATAGTGCCGCCCATACCACAACCAAGGTCGCAAAGCATTTTAGCATTAGCAAGACGTTTAAAGATTTGCCTGTTCATTTCGTTAAGCATACTGTCACGCTTAAAAGGATTGGTACGAAACGGATTATAGTAACCAAAGTGCATATTAAAATCACGGCTCCAAAATTCATAATCTTCAGTGGCTTCATTATAAAAATGCACTGTTTCTAAAGTGTTTTTTTTATGAATTAACTGGTCCCGATCTAAGGTTGATGTTGTCATTGCTTTAAAATTTAAAGGTTATAATAATGAACAAGGTTGTAAGTCAGCAATAGAGAATATACTGCTGCAAATAACACAAACAATGCATTCATGCCATAACCTCCAAACTTAAACAGCTTTTCTTTCGGAATCTCATACATGGGGTAGTAGGCAATTTGTGTGGCTACTTTGCCTACCCAATATGTGGCGATCAAACCAGTTATAGCAATGGCTAAAGGTGTACCGTTTTTTAAATCGTTAGTGAGCAGCAATGCTATGAGGCCAAAACTAAAATTGAGTCCCTGTATGTAACGCCCGTAGGTTTTGGCAATTTCCTGGTTAAGTGGTTTTAATTGTTTTACATCGTTGTACCAGTCAAACACACGATGGCGGATATAAGGATAAATGAGCGCAGTAAATATCTGGCCAATACCTCCCAGTATTATGAGCCAGTTAGGGATGTTTAGATTCATGATTTATATATTTTATTGATTATTTTAAACTTTCAGAAAAAATTGAAATTACGTATTAAATTTTTTTATTTCATTATTTTCATAACAAGGCGTGCCAGCCAATTGTCTTTAAATTCTATCGATTTCTCGAGCATGTTGTCAGCCTTTAAAACAAAATCATAAAGTTTAGCAGTTTGCTCTGTAAAGTGTTTTGCTTCGGCAGAATTCTCATTAGTGCCCGACGATACTTCTTTAAGTACTTTAAGGGCAGGCTTAATTTCGCGTTTGCTGCGTTCCTGTGCAATTTTAACAGCAAGTTCGTCAAGGTCTTTTTCAGATGTAAAGAACTCGCGTCTCTCGCCCGGCTTGTATTCCTTATATATAATGCCCCAGTCCATAAGGGCGCGAAGATTCATACTGGCATTGCCACGAGATATTTGCAACTCTTCCATTATGTCTTCCATACTTAGGGGTTCAGGAGCTATCATCAGCAGGGCGTGTATTTGCGCCATAGTTTTATTAATACCCCATTGCGAGCCTAATGCCCCCCAGCTTTGCACAAATTTATTTTTAGCTTCCTTAAATTCCATAGTTCAAATGTATGAATAATTTTTTGAAGTTTCAAAAATAAATGAAAGTTTTTAATTATTTGACAATGAGAGTAAAATACCTATTAATAGGTATTTTTTTTCTGTTAAAAATGTTTGTGGTTTGTTGGAATCTAAAATTTTAAATTATGAAAAGATATTTATTTTTTATGTTAGCATTTCTTTTGTTTTTTGCTGAGTCATCTGCGCAAAAAAGGCTTTACAAAGATTGTTCAGACTGCCCTAATGACGAAAATGTGTTAGTTTATGATTTTAACTGTAAACACTTTTATTATAATAGTAAGCAGGTAAAAAGCCTTAAAGATATTAAGGTGAGGTACAATGAGGAGTTTCAAATAAAGATTATAAATATCAACAGATATTTGTATGATGTTAAGGTTAGTGCAGATGATATTGTGTTCAGCAGTGAGGAGCCTACTTTGTTTAAACAGTTTTTTTTAGGTAATGGTTTTGATTTCTCTAAATTAAACTCAAACAGAGATGTAGAAAATTTACCTGGAAGTGGAGGTTCTGAGGCAAGTACAGACGGTGATACCATTCAAGATAATAAATCCAACAAAAAAATCATTATTAAAATTGAAAATGACTTTATTGATGCTTATGTTGATTTTAAAGATAGTTACAATACTTTAATTGTAAATACGATTAAAGCAAATTCCATTTGTCCTGTTGATGTTGATTGTTGTGAATCTATAAATTTTGATGAATTTAAAAATTTATCAGAAAAATTGTTTGATTTAAGGTTGAAGTATAGCAGTTTGAACGCTGAAAATAATACTTTGTTAGAATTCGAAACTAAACAATTAGAAAAGCATGAAACAGCATTAAAGCAAAAAGAAGAAGGTTTAAAGAAAGAATCGGATTTGTTTGACAAAGAAAAAGATAAGGTCAAAAAAAACAATCATAAGAAAAACATAGATAAAATTAACAGTGAAATTGCCGGTCTGAAGGAACAGATAGCAGTCGCCGAAAAATCTATAAATGACAAAAAAACCTTAAAAAAAGAACTCGACGATTTCAAAGCTTTTCTTGATAATCTAACCGACGAGAAAATGTTAGAGTTGGTCTATTTTAGCAATAATTTTGTAGCTACAAATTTTGAATATACAAGCCCACCGATTTTTGCTTTTGGTAATGAACTTTCTTTAAATATTGACATAACACCATCAGAAGTTGCTGATTCTTCTCCTTTCAAGGGGCTACCACTTTACAGTAGTGAATTAAGCGTGAAATTAAGAGTAAGAAATAAATGGTTTTATAGTTTTGGTACCGGCCCATTTGTTGGTATTGGCAGCAAATTGACTTCTGAACAATATGGCTGGCAAAGGCAACCAGTTGTAGAGACAGGAACTATTAATGAATCATCGGGTTATAAATTAGTTTCTACGGGAAATGAAAGTGCTCCTGTGGGCATTGCAGGTTTTGCTAATTTTGGTATAAAGTTGTCTGAATTTTTTGGTATAGGCCCATCTATTGGTGCAGGGGCAACAATAAATGATGATCCTCAAATTGCTTATTTTGCGGGGGTGTCATTGTTTTTTGGGCAGGATAAGCAATTTAACCTAACGGGCGGTATTTCATTTGTGAGGGTAAAGGAATTAAAGTCGGAACTATATAATACTTTGGTATCTTATGTGTCTACTCAAGATCTTGAGTACCGGAGACCTTTCAAGTCAGGAGGGTTTATCTCTTTAACATATACTGTGTTTGACGGTAAAAAGTCTACCAATGGTTCTTCAGGTTCCGCTAAATCAAAAGCAAGCGCCAAAACCCCTGCTGCGCAAACTACAGAAAATACAGAAACACCCCAGTCTGAATCGGCCTCCGGCGAATCGGATGGTGACTCTGGTAGTGCAACAACTTCCGATGATGCGATAATAATCCCTGCCACGGCAATTAGTAAGGATACTAAAATTAAAATCAAAAGTTAATAACAGCAAAACCCCGAAGCCACAAACTCCGGGGTTTCCTATATCTAATAATCTTACATCCAATAATCTAAAAACTATCCTCCGTTCCTCAGCCTGTCCAGTAATGTTTGCAGCTTTACGGTGGCAAAGCCAGAGCTGTGGTCGCTAAGGCCATAGGGTATTATGAGTTCATCGTTATGCACTATAGAACCGCAGGAATACACTACGTTTGGCACGTAGCCCTCGCGCTCATCCGGGTTGGGCACAATAAGCGGGTCTTTAAGGCGGCCTATTTCTTTCGAAGGATCATCTAAGTCTAATAACGATGCTCCAATGCTGTAGCGTCTCATTGAGCCTACCGAGTGGGTTATGACCAGCCAGCCGTATTCGGTTTCTATAGGTGATCCACAATTGCCTATCTGTACAAACTCCCAAGGATATTCAGGACACTGAATTTTAACCGGGTCGTCCCACTCGTTTATATTGTCGCTGTACATAAGATAGTTGTTCCATCCGTCTATGCGCGACAGCATGGCAAACCTGCCGTTTATCTTCCGTGGAAACAGCGCCAGGTTTTTATTCTTGGCACCCTCACCGTTAAGCGGGCTGGTTTTAAAATCATAAAAGTCGTAGGTTTTTAGCAGCTTGGGCATAATGTGCACCCCGTCGTAGGCGGTGTAAGTGGCATAGTAGGTTTTTTTGCCGTTTTCGTCAGTAAACAATACAAAACGGGCGTCTTCAATACCTTTGCTTTCAAAGTCGGATATCGGGAAAATAACCCTGTCGCTAATATCGGTATCCCTGCTAAAGCTTATACGCCTGTAGCTGTCGCTCAGTGCTAGTATAAGGTTGTACTGTTTCAGGGTTTTTATGTCGCTGGTTTTTCCCCTTTCCTCATTTATAAGTGCCTTAAGCTGCTCGTAGTTAAAACGGTCGTCGAGACTGTCTACTACCGAGTTTATAAATTCATCGTTAATATCGGCCTCTTCGGCTTTTTTAAGGAACAGCCTTTTCTGGTACATTACGTTGTGTACTTTTTCGGCCTCGTCTATATAATTTCCGGCAGGTATAACAGTAATGTCGTTATTGCGGTCTATAATGGCCCGGCGGAAAACTACCGACGACACGTGTCCTTCACCCACCGCCCTAAAGCTTATAATAACGCGCAGCTGCCCCTCTTCGAGGTTGCTCTGATCCGGATCCGGAACTATGGAGGGGTTAAAAAAAGCAGCCGACTCTATAGAATATTCGTGAGTAAAGTAAGAACCTATAAGCAGTTTGCAGTCTTCGTCCAGTTTTTCAAACTCAAAGCCTGCCTGTTTTACATATTTTTTTACACGCTCTGCATTGCGCAGCAACTTGCGCGTAATGTTGCGGTGACGTTTGGAAAAGTCCTGAAGCAACGGAGAAACAAGTGCAAAGGTTTCTTCTTTGCCTAATGCCAGTATCTTTTTTATAAGCTCTACAGCGCGTTCCTCGCCGTTAAAAAAGTAGCGTGCTATAACGCGTTTGGTATCCGGCAATACCTTTACGGGCTTTCTTTCTACAGATAGTCTCATGTATTTTCGTTTTTAGGTTAACAGGCATATCAAAGGAACCTCTAAAATACGAATATAAATCTGTAATACTTAGGCTATAAAATGCTAAACTTATGTGAAAAATAGTACAGGAAATTTAAGCTGAGAGCGTCGCTTCAAAACTTTCACAAGGTATTAATACAGGTGTGTTTAAATGTTTGGTAAATTTATTAGTAGCAAAATGTAAAAACCAGGAGTTATGAGGAAGCTAATTGTACAGCAATGGATATCGGCGGACGGCTTTGCTACCGACAGCGATGGCACAACGGCTTTTTTTGAGTTTCCGGATTACAATCAGGGTTGGGAAAGCGACCAGCTAAAACTTATGGAAAGTATAGATGCTATACTGTTAGGTGTCAATACCTACCGCATGTTTTTAGACTACTGGCCCGATGCTGACCCCGATAAAGAAGCTATAGCACCTATGCTTAACAGTACACCTAAGTTTGTTTTTTCATCAACAATGGTAAATGCGCCATGGGGCAGGTGGAACCCTGCCACGGTTGTAAATACCGACGCTGTACAGTATGTGCAAAACCTAAAGCAGCAGGAAGGTAAAGATATTATTTTGTGGGGCAGCCTCACGCTATGTAAAACGCTTGTAGAAGCTGGTCTTGCAGATGAGTTTCACCTTACGGTATCACCTGCTTTTGTGGGTACAGGCAAACACTTTTTGCCCGACAGTACAGAATGGCTCGATATGAAACTGCTTAAAAGTAAAACCTATGAAACCGGAGTGCTTTCTTTGGTATATAAACCATAGCTTAATTTAAGATTGAAAACACATCAGGTTTCTAACCTGTATTTTGATAGAAAATTGTTCGTGCAAATTCGTGTAATTAGTGGCTTATTATTACCCTGATTTTTTCAGTATCTTTGGCGTTTCAAACAACACGCTGTAATGAACTATTTTTCTTCTGATTTTAAATTAGGGATTTTGGGTGGGGGCCAGCTTGGCAAGATGCTCCTTACCGAAACCCGAAAATTTGATATTCAAACCTATGTGCTCGACCCAAGTGATGATGCTCCCTGTAAAATAGGCAGCAACAAATTCTTTTTGGGCAGCCTTATGGATTTTGACACCGTTTACAATTTTGGCAAACAGGCAGATGTGCTTACTTTTGAAATTGAGCATGTTAATGTTGAAGCGCTCGAAAAGCTGGAAGCCGAAGGTGTAAAGGTGTACCCGTCGCCCAAAACACTTAAGCTGATAAAAAATAAGGGCGTGCAGAAAGATTTTTATATTGATAACGATATTCCCACTGCTCCTTACAAGCGTTTTGAAACATTAACCGACCTGAAGCTTGCCGTAGAAAACGAAGAGGTAACCATGCCTTTTGTTTGGAAAAGCACCGAAGGAGGTTATGACGGCAACGGGGTAAAGGTTATTCGCAATGCAGAAAGCTTTAACGGCCTGCCCGATGTGCAGTGCATTGCAGAGCTTATGGTGCCATTTAAAAATGAACTTGCCGTTATAGTGGCACGCAACCCTGATGGCGAAATAAAAACCTACCCTGTGGTAGAAATGGAATTTCACCCGGAGGCCAATCAGGTGGAATATGTTATTTGTCCTGCCCGTATAGACGATGCCGTGGCTAACAATGCCCGTGGCATTGCCCTGAAAGTGTCGGAGAAATTTAACCATGTGGGCCTGCTTGCCGTAGAGATGTTCCAAACTGAAGATGACCAAATTTTAGTTAATGAAGTTGCCCCAAGGCCGCACAACAGCGGGCATTATTCTATAGAAGCCAGCTATACATCGCAGTTTGAGCAGCACCTGCGTGCCATATTAAATCTGCCCTTAGGCAATACCGACAGCAAGGCAGCCGGAATTATGGTAAACCTTGTGGGTGCCGAAGGCCATAGCGGTAATGTGGTGTATGAAAATATCGAAAATATATTAGGTCGCGACGGCGTTACGCCACATATATACGGTAAAAAGCAAACAAGGCCTTTCAGGAAAATGGGGCATGTTACCATAGTGAACCAGGATATAACCAAAGCCCGTAAAATAGCCGAAGAGGTTAAAAATAACATTAGGGTTATAGCAGCCCCCCAGCCCCCAAAGGGGGAGTAGCGTATTGAAAACAGTTATGAATTATAAGCCTGTTACCCCTGCAGGAATTCCCCCTTTGGGGGTTAGGGGGCTAAACGAAAAATGAAAGTAGCAGTAATAATGGGCAGCATTAGCGATATGCCGGTAATGCAGGATGCCATAGATATATTAAAAGAATTTGGTGTAGAAACTGTTGTAGATATAGTATCTGCACACCGCACGCCCGAGAAGCTTTTTGAGTTTAGCACAACGGCGCACATTAACGGCATCAGCGTTATTATAGCCGGTGCAGGCGGTGCCGCCCACCTGCCGGGCATGGTGGCCAGTATGAGCCCGCTGCCGATTATAGGTGTGCCGGTAAAATCAAGCAACAGTATAGACGGGTGGGACAGCGTGCTGTCTATCCTTCAAATGCCGGGCGGCGTGCCTGTAGCAACTGTGGCACTAAACGGTGCAAAAAATGCAGGCATACTTGCCGCACAAATTTTGGGTAGTCACGACAAATTAGTTCAGGCAAAAATTATAGCCTACAAGCATGGTTTAAAAGAAGCCGTGATTAAAGCCGGCGAAAGCCTTAAGTAATAAGTATGAACCAGTCTCTGCAGGCTGGTTTTTTTTTACGTTGTTTGACAAACGTTGCGGTTATGCATTCGGAATAGTTTTTGTACATTTGAAAGTAAATGACAATGCTATGGATATTCAGGCTGCAAAAATAGAACTGGCTAAGACAATACTGGAAACAGAAAGTGCTTCGCTGATTGAGAAAATTCAGGAACTTGTTTCAAATGAATATGGCTTAAGCAATGATCAAATGAGAGCTATTGATGAGGCTCTTGCGCAGGTGGAAAGAGGAGAGACTGTTTCACATGAAGTTGTAAATGAGAATATGCATAAACATTATCCGAAATATTTTAAATAAAAGCAGTATGGATATTCAGGCTTCAAAAATAGAACTGGCTAAAATGATACTTGATTTAGAGGATTCAAAACTAATAGAAAAAGTGCGCAAGCTAATCACCAAAGAAAAAAGAGACTTTTATGATGAACTGACAGAAGATCAAAAGCTTGAAGTACAATATGGTATTGAGCAGTTAGACAGGGGAGAGCGTATTTCGTGGGAAGACCTTAAAAAGAAATTGCCTTGAGATATAATTTCTATTTTTCACCTCTTGCAGAAAAGAAACTTTTACTATTGTTCAATTATTTAATTGACGAATGGTCTGTTAAGGTCAAAGATAATTTCAGGCTGCAACTGGATGAAAAATTATATCAGGTGTCAGAATTTCCCGAAAGTTGTATTAAATCAAAACACTTTTATAATCTGCATCTTTGCATCGTTACCAAACAAACCTCATTTTTATACCGTATCAAAAACAACGAAATAGAAGTCGTAACCGTTTTTGATAATCGCAGCAGTTTTAAATCAATTACTAAAGAGATACGCAAATATTACGGACGTATCTGATATCAACACTATGAACCTACTCACACAAAAGTTTACTACAAAACACGATACCGCGCCTTTTAACGGCATTACCACCGAAGATTTTTTACCAGCCCTTAAAGACGGCATAGCAATAGCCCGACAGGAGGTAGATGCGATTGCCAATAATCCCGAAGAGCCCACGTTTGAAAACACGATTGAGGCCATGTCTTACAGTGGCGATGTGTTAGAACGTGCTTCGTCGATATTCTTTAACCTGCATTCTGCCGAAACGAATGATGAGATACAAAAAATAGCGGTAGAGATTTCGCCCTTACTGTCGGAGTTTGGCAACGACGTGCGCCTTAACACCAAACTTTTTGGAAGGGTAAAGGCTGTGTTTGAAGCTAAAGACACACTTAACCTTACACCGGAGCAGGCTATGCTGCTTATAAAAAACTATAAAAGCTTTAGCCGCAATGGTGCCAACCTGCCCGAAGATAAAAAAGCGAAGCTGCGCGAAATTGATAAGGAGCTTTCTAAGCTAAGCCTGCAGTTTGGAGAAAATGTACTGGCAGAAACCCATGCCTACCAGTTGCATATAACCGATGAAAAAGACCTTAGCGGCCTGCCTGAAGGTGCTGTAGAAGCCGCACACGAACTGGCCAAAGCCGAAGATAAAGAGGGTTGGATATTCACACTTGATTATCCAAGCTATATGCCGTTTGTTACCTATATCGATAACCGTGAACTGCGCAAACAAATAGCCATTGCCTTTGGAGCACGTGCCTTTAAAGGCAATGAACACGACAACAGCGAAATAGTACTGCAAATAGTTAAGCTGCGCCACGAGCGTGCCAATCTTTTGGGATATGCATCGCATGCTGATTTTGTGCTTGAAGAGCGCATGGCAGAAAGCCCTGTAAAGGTAAAGGCTTTTTTAAACAACCTGCTCGATAAGGCGCGCCCTGCTGCACAGCGCGAGTTTGCAGAACTGGCAGCCTTTGCCAAGGAGCTGGACGGTATAGAAACGTTAGAAAAATGGGATGGTGCCTACTATTCTGAAAAATTAAAGCAGAAACTGTTTAACCTCGACGACGAAAAACTGAAACCTTACTTTAAGCTCGAAAATGTGCTTAATGGTGCCTTTACCATAGCGGGTATACTGTTTGGCCTTAGCTTTAAAGAGGTTCAGGATATAGACAAATACCATCCCGATGTAACTACCTATGAGGTGTATGATGAAAGCAGCAACCTTGTTGCCATTTTTTATGCCGACTTCTTTCCGCGCAAGGGCAAACGCAACGGTGCCTGGATGACATCGTATAAATCGCAGTATGTAAAAGGTGGTATTAACGAGCGTCCGCATGTATCTATAGTGTGCAACTTTACCAAGCCTACGGCTACCAAGCCATCGTTGCTTACGTTTAATGAGGTTACTACATTATTCCACGAGTTTGGGCATGCGCTGCACGGCATGCTGGCCGATACAGTGTACCCAAGTTTATCTGGCACCAGTGTGTACTGGGACTTTGTAGAGCTACCAAGCCAGGTTATGGAAAACTGGTGCTATGAGCCGGAAGCACTGGAGCTTTTTGCGCGCCACTATCAAACGGATGAGGTAATACCTATAGAATATATAACCAAAATAAAAGAAAGCGCCAGTTTTCAGGAGGGCATTGCTACCCTGCGCCAACTGAGCTTTGGCCTGCTCGATATGGGCTGGCATAGCGAAGACCCTTCCGGTATTGCAAATCTTAAAGATTTTGAAACGACACAGTTTGCCGCCACACAGCTATATCCTGACGTGGCAGAGAATGCTATGAGCACCGCTTTTAGCCATATATTTCAGGGGGGGTATTCATCAGGATATTACAGCTATAAATGGGCTGAGGTATTGGATGCCGATGCTTTTGAATACTTTAAAGAAAAAGGTATTTTCAATAAAGAAGTTGCCAAAAGTTTTAAAGACAATGTGCTTTCTAAAGGGGGGACTGAGCATCCAATGGAACTGTACAAACGCTTTAGGGGACAGGAACCTAAACCCGATGCTTTGCTGAAACGGGCTGGATTATTATAATCCACTTTTAAGACATACATAGAAAATGCCCTGTAAAAGTTACTTTACAGGGCATTTTCTATATATAAACTGATCATTACATCTGTATTTAAATATGGTAAATGCAATTACATTATCTGTTTTATTACCCTTGTAAAATTATCAGATTAGTGTAAAAACTTTCTTTTTTTGTGATTTATTTACCCGATCACGACGAGTTTAGAAGTGTTTTAACTGAATTTTCAAGCGTGTTTATACTCAAAATAGCTAAATAATCATACAGGTTTAGTTTTTTATTACGAAAACGTTGTAAACTGCATTCCCAGTGTTTACGGGTGGTTTAGAGCATTTTACATTCTTAAAATTAACTAAAACGATGTAATCGGTTGCAAAAATAACTTCTAACAGGACAGCACAGGATAGTGAAAGCTTATCTAAAAGTTAATTTTACTACGAGATATTTATTTTATAGACTAATAAATTATGAACTTATGAAAAAAACTACAAGTTGCTTTTTTTTCAGATTACTGGTGCTGTTCATGACGCTCTTACCTGCTATTTCGTTTGCGCAGGGCAAGACAGTTAGCGGAACAGTAGTAGATTCTAATAATTTACCTATACCGGGTGCAAACGTGCTTGTAAAAGGCACCAGCACAGGTGTTCAGACTGATGTTGATGGTAAATTTTCTATCGAAGTTGCCCAGGGCAACGTTTTGGTATTTTCTTTTGTGGGTATGCAAACACAGGAAATTACAGTGGGTAGCCAAACAACCTATAGTGTATCTTTAAAGGATGATGCGGCAGAACTTGAAGAAGTTGTTGTTGTTGGTTATGGACAAAAAAAGAAATCGGATGTTACAGGTGCAATTACCAGTGTAAGCGCTAAAGAAATAGCGTCAAGGCCGGTAAACAATGCGCTTCAGGCCATTCAGGGTAAAGCTGCGGGTGTAGATATTACTTCAAACGAGCGTCCGGGTACAATGGGGTCTATTAACATTCGTGGTGTACGTTCGTTAACGGCTTCAAACAGCCCGCTTTATGTTGTGGATGGTATTCCGTTAATATCAGGCGGTATAGATAATATAAACCCTCTTGATATTGAGGCTATAGACATTCTTAAAGGTCCGTCTGCAACTGCTATTTATGGCTCGCGCGGTGCTAATGGTGTTGTAATTGTAACTACTAAAAAAGGTAAGAACGGTAAATTTACTGTTAACCTTAATTATGCTACCACCATAGAAAATATTGACAATCTTGCGCCTATGATGAATGCTTCAGATTACATAACTTTTAGGCGTTGGGCAAGATACTATGAAAATCCTGTTACTTTTCCAAGGGGTGACCAGCCTACACTTGCAAACGACCAGGCTATATTTAATGCCACTGCTGATCCAACAGCATTTGCAAATATTGCCAGAGGTTGGGAAACAGGAACATGGGACGGATCAAGAGTGCAGTCTAAAGACTGGACAGACTATGTTACACAAACTGGTGTAACCAATCAGTACACACTTAACGTGAGCGGAGGTTCTGATAAGGTAAAAGCATTTGGATCTTTTGGTTACCTTGACAGTAAAGGTACAGTTATAGGGCAGGCATACGAGCGCTATACAGGAAAAGTAAGTGTTGATATTAACCCGGTGGATTGGTTCTCTTTTGGAGGTACTATGAACGGAAGCTATGGTGTGCAAAACTACGGACAGTCTGAGGCGGGTCGTAGTGTGAGTACTGCGGGTAGTTTGTATGATACTGCACGTGCTGTATTTAGCTATGCACTACCTTATGATGATGCCGGAAACCGTATTATATTCCCTGGTGGAGATGATGGTGTAAGGACTGTGATTGATGAGGTAAATTACTCTTTTGACGAGCGTGTAAATACCAGGATATTTGCCAGTTTTTACGGACAGTTAGATTTTGGTAAAATTTGGTCGCCGTTGGCAGGTTTAAAATATAGGGTTAACTTCGGTCCGGATATGTCATTCAACCGAAATGGTCTTTACCTTGATAAGCTTTCAGTAGTACGTTCAGGAACAAGCTATGCGTCGCTTAACGCTAACAACAACCTGTCTTATACTTTAGATCACCTTATCTTTTATGACAAGCAGATTGGAAGACATAAATTTGACCTTACGTTACTGCAAAGTGAAACCAAATTTAAATATGAGTATAACAGCTCTGCTGCAAACAACATACCTTATTCAGATCAAAAGTGGGATGCTTTAACTAATTCAAACGTTGCTCTTTTATCATGGGGTTCTGGTTTAACAGAAAGACAGATATATTCTTACATGGGGCGTATAAACTACTCTTTTAATGATCGCTATGATTTTACAGCATCTGGTCGTTATGATGGTGTGTCTCAGCTAGCTGACGGAGACAAATGGGGCTTCTTCCCAAGTGCGGCTTTAGGCTGGACTATTAAAAAAGAGAGCTTCCTTCAGGATGTAAACTGGCTTGATAATTTAAAACTGCGTTTAGAGGTGGGTTCTACAGGTAACTCTGCTATTGATGCCTACTCTACAAAAGGCCCGCTTTCTCCATTATTTTATCCAACAGGGCCTGGACTTAATGCCGGTACGGTAACAAATACAGCTCTTGCCAATCAGGATCTTACATGGGAGAAAACCACTGCCTATAACGTTGGTGTTGACTTCTCATTCTTTGGTAACAGGATATCAGGTCAGTTAGACTATTTTACTGCACATACTACTGATTTGCTTTTAACTAAAAACATCCCTTCTGTAACGGGTTATACAACTACCATTGCAAACGTTGGTGAAACAAAAAGTAATGGTTTAGAGCTTACACTTAATACTGTTAATATAGATACAGGAAACTTTTCTTGGGATACTACATTAAGTGCCTCTACACAGGATAATGAAATTGTAACGCTTTCTACAGGTAAGTTTGATGATATTCAGAACAACTGGTTTATCGGTGAGCAGTTAGGTGTAATTTACGGTTATAAGTCTAATGGTATATGGAAACCTGAAGATGCTGCCGAAATGGCAAGGTTTAATGCTAATGGTCACACATTCTCAGCAGGTAACGCAAGGCCGGCAGATTTAAATGGCGACTATAAAATAGATGAAAACAACGACCGTACAATTGTAGGTAACACCATGCCAAAATATGTTGTGGGTATGACCAATACCTTTAAATATAAAGGTATAGAGCTTTCAATATTCCTTTATGGTAGGCTGAAATATATGTATAATGCAGGTGGGGAGGCTCTAACAGGACGCTACAACCAAAGACAATTAAACTATTATACAGAGATAAATCAGAATTCTGATTACCAAAAGCCAATCTATACTTCAGGAACAGGAGACCCTTATGCTACAAGTTTAGGTTATGAGGATGCTACGTTTATTAAAATAAGAAACATATCTTTAGGGTATAATTTCCCTAAATCGATAACAGATAAATTAAAAATCAGTAGTTTAAGGCTGTACGTGCAGGCGCTTAACCCGGGAATGATCTATTCTGCAATAGACTTTAGGGACATGGATGTAAACAATGCTATTTTTAACAGAGGCTTTGTTTCTGGGCTTAACTTTGAATTCTAAGATTTAAAAAAAACAGTATGAAAACACGTAAAATATTAATTAAGGGTATCAACATAGCACTGCTTGTAGCTGCTATGGGTCTTACGCAATCGTGCCATGACGACTTTCTTGACGAAGAGCTTACTACGCAACGAAATACAGATTATTATAAAACAGATGAAGGTATACAATCATTAGTAATAGGAGGATATTACCGTATGTTTGCTGTTCCCTTTGCCGGAGAGGTAATGATGACCTCTATGAACTCCGGGACAGATGAATTTGTAATAGGGGGGGATGACTCTAACGGTGTATGGAACAATTATACTGTAGCATTTCAGTCGAGGATAAATGCTATTAACAGTAATACCATAAGCATGGAGCGCCAATGGGATGATACTTATCTGGGTATCCATATTGCGAACCAGATCATTAAATATGCAACAGAAAGCTCTTCTACCAGTACAGCTATTAAACAAACTGCTTTAGGAGAAGGCTATTTTTTCAGGGCATACAGCTACCTGCGCTTAGTTAGGCAATTTGGAGGCGTGCCTTTAAAAACAAACGTTACAACTACGGTAGAGACTGAGTTTACTCGTGCTACACCTCAGGAAATATATGACCTGATTGTAGCCGATTTTACACAGGCTTACAACCTGTTGGCTAATACAGGAGCACCTGCTAAAATTACTAAAGATGCAGCAGCACATTATCTTGCTAAAGCATTGCTTAGCCGCGCAAGTGAGATTAACGACACCTGGAACAGTTCAACCAAACAGGCGGATCTTAATCAGACGGTAACCCTTTGCGACGAAGTAATATCACGCCATGCTTTGGCGGCTAATTACAGTGCCCTTTGGAATTTTACAGCACCTAACAGTGCCAACGAATCGCTGCCGGAACTAATCTTATCAGCTCAGTTTACAAGTGACCCGGGTGCTACTGCCAAAAACTTTATGCACGTGGTGTTTGCTTCAAAATATGATGACCTTCCTATGATGAAAAGGGACCTTACAGGTATGCGCCCATACAGCAGGCTGGCTCCTTCATATTATACGTATGAAAATTATGACCTTGTTAACGATTCGCGTTTATGGAAAAGTTTCCGTACTAAACACCGTCTTAACAACGCGTCAGGAAGCTACTATGTTAAAGGTGATCTAGGTATTATGTACGTGATTAATGATATAAATGACAATACCTTTGCACAAAGGAAGTATAATAACGACCCGGGCATTCTTTACACCCGTACGTTTACGGAAAATGGAAATCCGGTTACAACTACCAAAACCATTCCAAGTGTTTATGTGGCACACAATGCCTCAAATCAGTTGCTAACATTAGAGCCACGTTTCCCATCGCTGTCTAAACACTTTGATGCTTCGAGGCTTGGGATTAATGAAACTAATGGTTTCCGTGACGAGATACTTGCACGTTCTGCAGAAACTTATCTGATTGCTGCTGAGGCAAAAATTAAGTTAGCTGCAATGGGTTCAGGTTCTTACAACGATGCTTTAACTTACATAAATGCAGTTCGCGACCGTGCTTCGTTTAAAGCAGGTGAAAACCGTGCCGCTTACGTAGATGGTGGTGCAGCCTTTGCTTCTTCAACTGCATCGGTTCCTAATGACAACTCATACATGACAGAGAATTCATACTATGAGTCTACTCACATTGCCACTACAACAGCTGCTACCAGCCTTGCTGTTACAAACATCAATGCTTTACCGACAGAAGACGAGCGCGTTATTGCAAGGCTTGGCTATAGTTCTGATTACGACCGTATGATGTGTTTCTTATTGAATGAGCGTTCAAGAGAACTTTGTGGAGAGTTCCACCGTTGGGAAGACCTTTCAAGAACTAAAACGCTTGTAAAACGAGTTCAGGCATATAATCCTACTGCATCTGCAAACGTTCAGGACAAACACCTGTTAAGGCCAATACCGCAAACCTTCCTTGACCTTGTTACTTCGGGAGGTGTGCCACTTTCGCCAGCTCAAAAGCAGGCTATGCAAAACCCTGGTTATTAATGTTATAAAAATGTAAATGCTTAACTATTATATAGTAGCGGACATTATATAATTATCCTGTAAATCAATGCACAGTAATTTTGTTATTGTGTGTTGATTTACTTTTTTTATATTTAATTGCTGATTTTTAAAATAGTTTATAACACATTAACCTTAGGTATTATGAATTTTATAAAAGTATTTGCTCTCCTGATTTTTACTACAGCTATTTTAGCACCGGAGAAACCTGCGACTACAGGTATTTGGATGATTGGCGACTCTACTATGGCGCCTAAAAGCAAAAATGCTTTTCCGGAATTGGGATGGGGAGAAGGTTTACGTAAACTTGTAAATGATAAAGCTACAGTACACAACCATGCCGTAAACGGACGCAGTACGCTGAGTTTTATAAACGAGAACCGATGGAAAGCTGTGTGCGACAGCATTAAACCCGGTGATTATGTTATTATACAGTTTGGGCATAACGACCAAAAACCAAATCCTGATCGTCATACGGAGCCTTTTACTTCTTATAAAGACAACCTTAAAAAATTTATTACCGAAACCCGCGAACATAAAGGAACACCTATATTGTGTTCATCTATAGTACGCAGGCATTTTGATGGAAAAGGAAACCTTATAGACAGTCATGGCGATTATATAAAAGCTGCCAAAGAGGTTGCTACAGAAACAAAGACCATGTATGTGGATATGGAAAGCCTTACCCGAAATTTGGTTGGTGGTATGGGGCCAAAAGAATCAAAATCGTTGTTTTTGTTTACCGATAAAAAACAGGATTCCACTCATTTAAATGTTCAGGGAGCAGAAAGGGTAGCAAAATTGTTTGTTGACGATTGTAAAAAAGTAAAAGCACCAATTGCTAAATTGTTTAAATAAACATGAAAAAGATACTACTGTTTTTAATTTTATTACTTACCAATTGCATAGCAATAGCACAAACTAACAGTGACGTGCTTTGGGTTACAACCCCTGGCAGTACTAACTGGGTGTATAAAGTAAACGAAGAAGCTAAAGTAACCATACAGTTTTACCGCTATGGTATACCTCAGGACATAGAAATTAAATACAGCATAGGTCCGGAACTGTTAAAGGCTACTAAAGAAGGAAAAATAAAGCTCGTAAAGGGAAAGGCTGAGCTTAGTTTAGGTACTCTAAACAAGCCTGGTTTTGTAGATTGCAGGCTTACTGCCGAGATAGAAGGACAGCAATATAAACACCACGTTAAAGTGGGCTTTGATCCGGAAAAAATAGAGCCTTACACAAAATATCCTAACGATTTTAATGAATTTTGGAGCAAAGCTAAAGAAGAGGCCGCTTTATGCCCCATGAAAGTCGAAAAGGTTTTTAAACCCGAATTTTCTACAGATAAAGTAGATTGTTACCTTGTAAAGGTACAGGCCTATAAAGAAGACGTGAATATATATGGATACTTAACCATACCTAAAAAGCCGGGTAAATATCCTGTGGTATTTACACCTCCGGGTGCCGGGATACATGTGGTAGATCCGTCTAACCCTACAAGTATGGCCTATGCCGAAAATGGATTGATACGTTTTGAGACCGAGATACATGGCATAAGGCCCGATCTTGATGCCAAGACTTATAAAGAAATAGCAAGAGCTTTTAGTGGGGGAGACAATGGCTACCTTGTAAACGGCATTGAAGACAGGGATAAATATTATATGAAAAAAGTTTATCTTTCGTGTGTTCGCGCAATCGATTACATTACGTCGCTTCCTGAATGGGACGGTAAAAATGTTATAGCCCAGGGCGGCAGTCAGGGTGGTGCATTGGCATTAGTTACTGCTGGTTTAGATCCAAGGGTTACGGTTTGTGCAGCAAGCTATCCTGCCCTTAGCGATATGGTAGGATACCTGCACGATAGGGCAGGAGGATACCCTCACATGTTTAAAGAACTAAAAGGCATGGACAAGCCCGAGATCATAAAAACGCTGGAATATTATGATGTAGTGAACTTTGCAAAACAAATAAAAGTACCTGTTTTCATGACTTGGGGTTTTAATGACAATACGTGCCCACCTACTACAAGTTATGCCGCATATAATGTAATTAAGGCAAGTAAAACCGCTCTTATTACTCCTGTAAATGAACATTGGTCATCAGATAATACAAAAATAAAGATCCTTAACTGGATAAAAACACAGCTTAAATAACTTATCATGAAAAACGTAACCTTACCGTTTTTAAGACTTCTGTTACTGCTATTGGCAGTCCCTGTATTGGTGACTGCTCAGGACAAATTTCCTGATGGCACAGTAATACCGGACTGGTTCAAAAAAAGTGAGCCAACAAATATTGCTAAACTGGGCAAACAGTATAAAATAACTGATTTTGGAGTTTCGGGAGACAGTACAGTGGTGCAAACCGAAAAATTACAGGCGGTAATAGACAAGGCTGCACAATCGGGCGGTGGGGTTATAGTAGTACCTAAAGGCATCTACCTTAGCGGTGCATTGTTTTTTAAACAGGGCACGCACCTGTATGTAGAGCAGGGCGGTGTACTTAAGGGCAGCGATGATATTAGCGATTTCCCGGTGGTAACCACTCGCATAGAGGGCGAAACCTGTAAATACTTCCCAGCGTTGGTTAATGCCGATGGTGTAGACGGTTTTACTATCAGCGGCAGCGGAACCATAAACGGTAACGGGCTAAGGTACTGGAAAGCCTTTTGGCTGCGCCGCTCGTGGAATCCTAAATGTACCAACAAAGACGAAATGAGGCCGCGCCTTATTTATGTTTCTAACAGTAAAAATATTCAGGTGTCGGGTCTTAACTTAAAAGATGCCCCGTTCTGGACTACTCATTACTACAAATGCGAGAATGTAAAACTGCTTAACCTGCGCATTACATCGCCTAAAGATCCGGTAAAAGCACCAAGCACTGATGCCATAGACCTTGATGTTTGCAAAAACGTATTGGTTAAAAACTGCTACATGTCGGTCAACGATGATGCCATTGCGCTGAAAGGCGGCAAAGGCCCATATTCAGACAAAGACGAAGCCAATGGCGAAAACCGCAACATTATAATTGAAGATAATGAGTATGGTTTTACCCACAGTGCCCTTACTTGTGGCAGTGAGTCGATACACAATTATAACATTATCTTCAGGCGTTGCAAACTGAATGGTGCACAAAAAACACTACACCTTAAAATGCGTCCCGACACCCCTCAAAACTACGAATACATTACGGTAGAAGACCTTACAGGCAGTGCCGGCAGCCTAATAAGCATTAAGCCATGGACCCAGTTTTTTGACCTTAAAGGCCGTACGGAACCATTAATGTCTTACGCGCAAAAAATTGTTATGAAAAACATTAAGTTGGAGGTTGGAATGGGCTTCGATATTTCTGATTCAGACAAATACCAGCTTAAAGATTTTACATTCCAGAACATTAGTCTTAAAACCAACAAAGGTTTAATAGATAATACCAAGGCTATTAAAAATGTAGTCCTTAAAAAAGTAGATGTTAAACCCTAACTATTAACTTCTGCTTAAAAACTAAACCCTACAATAAAACTATAATGACCTACAACACATTAAAAAAGAAACTGTTAGTTGGCGCGCTTGCCTTATCCTTCGGGATAGTAAACGCCCAAAACAAAATAGACCGGAAGGCGCTTGCTGACCGCAACAACCCTCAGGTAACCAAGTTTGACAGACATGCATCGTTGTCAGTCGGTAACGGCAACTTTGCTTATACGGTAGATGCTACCGGGCTGCAAACCTTTCCGGAGGTGTACAACACAGGTGTACCGCTGGGAACACAGTCGCAATGGGGATGGCACAGCTATCCTAATGTAGAAAATTATAAACATGAAGAGGCCTTAAAAAATTACAACTTTAGGGGTAAAGAAGAACCCTATTCTGTACAGATAAAAGAACCGGGAAGGCAGCAGGATGCATCAAATTATTTTAGGGCCAATGCGCATAGGCTGCACTTGGGCTACGTTGGGCTCGAACTTACAAACAAAAATGGTAGTGCAATAAAGCCTGAAGATATTACTAACATACACCAAAAGCTGGAGTTGTGGAACGGTTTTATAAACAGTTCCTATATGGTTGAAGGCACCCCCGTAACCGTAAAAACAGCGGCCAGTGCACAAAAAGACCAGATAGCGGTATCTGTTAAATCGGCACTGATAAGCAAAAAACAATTGGGCATCAACTTCCGTTTTCCTTACCCTACAGGGAAACATACCGACGATGCTTCAGACTGGACTTCTCCCGGTAAACATAAAACCGAAATTTTTTCGCAGGACTCGCAATCGTTTACGTTAAAAAGAACGCTGGATACCACGGTGTATTACGTATCTGTTAAATATACAGGCAAAGCCACTTTAAAAGAAAAAGAGCCGCATTATTTTGTGCTAACGCCATCGGGTAGGGAATTTTCTTTTGTCTGCGAATTTACAGATAAGGCACCTGCCAAATCTTTAGGCACAGCGCAGGAAACCTACAACAGTTCACAAACCTACTGGAACGATTTTTGGAAAAAAGGAGGTGCCATAGATTTCTCTAAAGCTACCGATGCCAGGGCAAAAGAACTGGAACGCCGCATTATGCTGTCGCAATATTTAATGGCTATACAGTCGGCAGGGATGTATCCTCCGCAGGAAACAGGGCTTACATATAATAGCTGGTTCGGCAAATTTCACTTAGAGATGCATTGGTGGCACGCAGCCCATTTTGCACTTTGGAACCGTGCCGACCTGCTTGAAAGAAGCATGGACTGGTATGCAAAAGCCTATCCTATAGCTAAACAAATTGCCGAAAGACAGGGTTTTAAAGGCATCCGCTGGATGAAAATGACCGACCCTTCGGCAGAAGAAGCACCATCGGGTGTAGGCTCGTTCCTTATTTGGCAGCAGCCACACTTTATTTATATGGCAGAGCTTATTTACAGGAACAACCCTGATAAAAAAGTGGTTGAAAAATATAACTTCCTGGTACAGCAAACTGCTGAGTTCATGGCATCGTTTGCCGATTATGATAAGGCTAAAGACCGCTACATTCTTCAGGGGGTTATTGCTGCGCAGGAAACCCTTAGGGCATCTGAAACTGTAAACCCGCCTTTTGAACTTTCATACTGGCATTTCGCACTTTCCACAGCGCAAAAGTGGAGGGAGCGCATGGGCGAAAAACGCAACCCTGAGTGGGACAAAATTATAGCAAAACTATCATCGCTTAAAGAAAAAGACGGTTTATACCTTGCCTCTGAAGATGCACTGAATACCTATACCGATGTACGCTTTACGTCAGACCACCCTGCCGTTTTAGGTGCTGTGGGCATACTGCCGCAAACCAAACTGCTTAAGCCCGAAACCATGAAAACCACCCTGAACTGGATTTGGGACAACTGGAACTGGGACGAAACCTGGGGCTGGGATTACCCTATGGTAGCCATGAGTGCTGCCCGCCTGGGTGAGCCCGAAAAAGCCGTGGGTGCACTGCTTATGGATAAGCGTACCAACACCTATTTGTTGAATGGGCACAACTATCAGGACGAAAGGCTGCGCGTGTACCTGCCGGGCAATGGCGGTATGCTTGCTGCCGTAGCCATGATGTGTGCCGGGTGGGACGGTGCAACCACCACAACACCGGGTTTCCCTAAAAACGGCAAATGGGATATTGTTTGGGAAGGACTGAAACCAATGCCTTAAGAGTTTATATCTACGGTTTATTGTCTCGCAAAGGCGCGAAGGCGCAGAGCGATAACCTTAAAATCTAATTCATAAAGCGGCTGATAAGCCGCTAAGCTTAGCGGCTTATCAGCCGCTTTATGCTGAAAAATATTTCGTCACGCTTTGCGCCTTCGCGCCTTTGCGAGACAATAAATGCAAAGGGCTATTTATACTAATTAATGGTGAAAATTACCAATATGAGAAAACACTTTTTAATACTAATAATATTGCTTTTACTTGCCCCTATGGTACAAGCGCAAAAAACGGCTAAGCTATTTGCTGATTCGGAGATGAAGCGCTTTCCCGAAGCGTGGCAGCTGGACCATGGCAAGCGTTTATACTTTGGCTATTCGCAGGGGCTTGGTTGCCTTGCCATGCTTAAGGTTTGGGAAAAAACCAATGACAAAAAATACCTGGACTACGTTGTTAAATGGGCAGACACCATTATTAATGATAAAGGCGAAATTCATCTGTATGAACTGCATACTTACAATATAGATTATGTAAACTCGGGGAAAATACTGTTTGACGTATATAAGCAAACCGGCAACAACAAATACAAACTGGCCATGGACAGGCTTGTGGACCAAATGAAACATCACCCGCGCACGCACGAGGGGGTGTACTGGCACAAGCTGGTGTATCCGCACCAGATATGGCTGGACGGTTTGTATATGGGGTCGCCTTTTTTGGCGCAGTATGGCGCAACGTTCAACAAACCTGAAATGATAGACGATGTAATTAACCAGTTTTTAGTTTGTGCCAACCGCACGTATGATGCCAAAACAGGTTTGTACTACCACGCGTGGGACGAAAGCAAAAACCAAAAATGGGCCGATAAAACCACGGGGCATTCGCCGAATTTTTGGGGCAGGAGCATAGGCTGGTGGTACATGGCATTGGTAGATGTACTGGATTATGTACCGCAAAACCACCCTAAACGTGCAGAGCTTATCAATATTATTAAAGGGCTTGCCGAAACGCTGCTTAAATATCAGGACAAAACCGGGTTGTGGTATCAGGTGGTAGACAAAGGTACACAGCAGGGCAATTACCTTGAAGCATCGGTATCGTCTATGTTTATGTATAGCTATGCCAAGGCCGTTAACAAAGGTTACATAGATGCCAAGTATAGAAAGGTAGCCGAAAAGGCATATGATGGTCTGATGAAAAATCTTATTGTTAAAAATGCCGACGGAACGCTGACCCTTACAAAATGCTGTGCCGTGGCCGGACTGGGTGGAACGCCATACCGAGACGGCAGTTTTGAATACTATGTTAACGAGCGCATAAGGGATAACGATGCCAAAGCTACCGGACCTTTTATTATGGGATGTTTAGAATTAGGAAAATAAAATATACAATGAAAAGATCAATTATACTGTTAACCGTTGTGGCTGCCTTTTGCAGCCTTACAGCATTTGCGCAAAAAAGCACCTACGAATATCTTTATAAAGACCTGCCATTCAGCATGCCGGTATTGTCTGCTCCCGTTTTTCCTGAAAACAGGGTGCTAATAACCGATTTTGGCGGTGTGGGCGATGGCGTTACACTAAACACCCAAGCCTTTGCCAAGGCTATAGATGCCCTTGTGGCTAAAGGTGGTGGGCATTTAAGGGTGCCTGCCGGGGTTTGGTTTACAGGCCCTATTGTGCTGAAAAGTAACATCGACCTGCACCTGGAAGACAATGCGATTATATTGTTTTCGCCTGATAAAAAATTATATCCAATAATCGACACTTCGTTTGAAGGTTTGGATACAAAACGTTGCCAGTCGCCCATATGGGCTAAGGGTCAAACCAATGTGGCTATTACAGGTAAAGGTGCTATAGACGGTAACGGTCAATATTGGCGCGCCCTTAAAAAAGACAAGGTGACTGACAGGCAGTGGAAAGAAATGACCTCTAAAGGAGGTGTGTTTAAGCGTAAAGATTATTGGGTGCCATCGGCACAATTTTTAAAGGGCGACACGATAAGTAACATGAATGTGCCTACCAACTTAAAAACACAGGCGGAATGGGAATCTATACACGATTTTTTACGTCCTGTAATGGTAAGCATACAGGAGTGTAAAAACGTATTGCTGCAGGGTGTGATTTTCCAAAACTCACCTGCGTGGAACCTGCACCCGCTGATGTGCGAAAATGTAATTATAGACGGCATCTTGGCCAAAAACCCTTCGTATTCGCAAAACGGCGATGCACTCGACCTTGAGTCGTGCAAGAACTCCATCATTGTAAACAGCACTTTTGATGCGGGCGATGATGGTATCTGTATCAAATCAGGTAAGGATGAAGACGGCAGGAAACGCGCTTTCCCGTGTGAAAACCTTATTGTATATAACTGTACAGTGTTTAGAGGCCATGGTGGTTTTGTGGTAGGCAGCGAAATGTCGGGCGGGGTTAAAAACGTTTCGGTTTCTAACTGTCAGTTTCTGGGTACCGATGTGGGCCTTCGCTTCAAAAGCCGCAGGGGCAGGGGCGGAGTTGTAGAAAACATCTACATCAATAACATCAGCATGTTTGATATTTCGACCGACCCGTTGCTTTTTGACCTGTATTATGGGGGTAAATCGGCAGTGGAAACATTAGACGAAGGCGTAAAAACTCCAAAAACTGAAGTACTGCCTAAAGTTGACGAAACCACCCCGGTGTTTAAAAACATCTACATTAAAAATGTAATATGCAGCGGTGCCAAAAGGGCCATGTTTTTTAATGGGCTTCCTGAAAAAAATATCGACAATATAAACGTTGAGAACATTACAGTAAACTCTGAGAATGGCGGTGAGATAGTAGAGTCGGAAAACATCAACCTTAAGAATGTAAAAATCATTGCAGAGAAAGGTGCCCCATTAGTGCTTAGAAATGTAAAGAACGTAGCTATAGACGGTTTTACTACCGCAGAAAGCGTGGGAACGGTTATAGAAGTACAGGGCAGCAAAACCAAAAACGTAGCCATAAAATCGGCTTACGGTAAAGAAAAGGTTACTACGGCAAAAGAGGTAGGCAAATCTGTTTTAAAACTCTCTAAAAAATAAGGGTATGAAGTATATTGCCCTGTTGTTTCTGCTTACAGTTTTTGGTTTACCAACCTTGGCACAACAGCCGGGCAACGGCAAGCCTTTTTATAATGTAAAAGATTATGGGGCAACCGGCAACGGCACCACTTTAGATACCGATGCCATAAATAAAACCATAGATGCCGCCTTTAAAGACGGTGGCGGCACGGTGGTTTTTCCGGCGGGTAATTACCTTAGTTTTTCCATCAGGCTAAAAAGCAATATCTCGCTTTACCTGAGTGCGGGCAGTACCATTACGGCTGCCAATATGGACGAACATCCCGGCAAGTACGACGACCCCGAACCCAACGTATGGGGCGATTCCTTAAAATATCAGGACTTTGGCCACAGCCATTTCCGCAACAGTCTTATTTGGGGCGAAGAGCTTGATAATGTTTCCATTCTTGGCTCGGGATTAATTCACGGCAAAGGCCTGCAAAAATGGGGCAGGGCCACTCCGGGTTTGGGCAACAAATCTATCGCCTTAAAAAAATGCCGTAATGTAATATTGCGTGATTTTTCAATACTGCACGGTGGGCATTTTGCCATTATTACCACAGGGGTTGATAACCTTACCATTAATAATTTAAAAATAGACACCAACCGCGATGCTATAGATATAGACTGTTGCCGCCATGTGCGGGTGAGCGACTGCTCGCTTAATTCGCCTAACGACGATGCATTGGTACTAAAGGCATCGTACGCTTTAGGCTATGCCGCACCTACCGAAAATATTACCATAACCAACTGCGCTGTTTACGGTTTTGACGAAGGTACTTTTTTGGATGGCACTTATAAAACCACCCAAAAAGCCGCACCCGATAAAGGTGTGGTTACAGGCAGGATAAAACTGGGAACGGAAAGTAACGGAGATTTCAGGAACATAACCATATCAAACTGTACGTTTCAGCACTGTCGCGGTTTGGCACTGGAAACGGTAGACGGCTCACACCTTGAAAACATAACCGTATCTAATATTGTAATGGACGACGTGCTTAATGCACCGTTTTTTTTCAGGTTGGGAAAACGCATGCGTGGCCCTGCCGAAATGAAAGTGGGCAGCTTTAAGCGCGTACTTATAGACAATGTAACCATTACAGCATCTAACCCGCAATATGGCTCCATGCTTATGGGCATACCGGGGCATGATGTTGAAGATGTTGTACTTTCAAACATTTACATAAGGGTAAAGGGCGGTGCGCCTAAAGAACAGTCAGCGGTAATAGTTCCTGAAAAGGAAACTTCTTACCCAGACCCCCAGGAGTTTGGAGACATTCCGGCTTATGGATTTTACATTCGTCATGCAAGAAACATAAGAATGCATAACATTACCCTCGAATTTGATACGCCCGATTACCGCCCAGCCTTTATACTGGAAGATGTTAAAGGGGCAGATTTCTCTGATATTAAAGTACAAACCATGCCCGGTGTTGAGGCGTTTAAACTGAAAGATGTAAGCAGCTTCAGTACGCACAGGGTAAATGATTTAAAAGATAAAAATCTTAAAGAAGTGAAAATTTTGAAGTTGTAGTTTTTACAGATGCTTTCGAAAACGTTTTAGTTGAATTGGTAATTACTTTAGGTATTTACGATAGCTGAATAATATTTTTGAGGTTATACCAAACTTATACATTCATGATAAAAAATTACATTTTTAAATTTGTCCTGTTCTTACTCGCTATATCTTTTAGCGAGGCTGCTTGGGCACAGCAAAACCTCTCAAAGAAAGAAATACAATACCTTTCCGGTACCGATGTGTTGCACACCAAGACCTGGGATTTTATGGTAAGCGCAGGCCGCAACAGCGCTAAGTGGACTACCATACAGGTGCCGTCGCACTGGGAACAGCAGGGCTTTGGCGATTATGATTACGGGCGCGATGATGTTACCAACGGAAAGAATTTTCGCTTTCATGACGAAAAAGGGTTCTATAAACTCGAATTTAATGTGCCTGCCCATTGGAAAGACAAAGAAATATTTATAGTTTTTGAAGGTTCCATGACCGATACCGAAGTAAAGGTAAACGGGCAGTTTGCAGGCGCAATTCACCAGGGGTCATTTTACCGTTTTAAATATAATATTGGCAGTAAGCTAAAAGTAGGGCAGAAGAACCTGCTTGAGGTAACGGTAAGCAAAATGTCGGCAGATAAATCGGTTAACAATGCAGAACGCCTTGCTGATTACTGGATATTTGGCGGGATTTACCGTCCGGTATATCTGGAGGCAGTGCCTAAAGAACACATTGCCTGGACGGCTATAGATGCAAAAGCCAGCGGTGCATTTAATGCTAATGTGTACATAAATAACCCTGTTTCGGGGCATGAAGTTACTGCCCAAATTACAGACGCGACCGGCAAAAAAGTTGCCGAAGCATCTACAAAAATTACTGCAAAAGATACGGTGGTTAAGCTAAACACTAAGGTTAAAAATCCAAAGCTATGGACGGCGGAAACCCCTAACCTGTACACGGTTACATTTCGGGTAAAGAGCTGTGGCAGTGTGGTTTATGAAACGCAGGATAAATTCGGGTTCCGCACCATCGAGGTCAGGAAGCAGGACGGTATTTATGTAAACGGGAACAAGATAAAAGTAAAAGGTGTTAACCGACACGTTTTTTGGCCGGAGTATGGTCGTGCCACCTACCCTGATGCCGATTTGATAGATGTGAACCTTATTAAAGATATGAACATGAATGCCGTGCGCTGCTCGCACTATCCGCCCGATGAAAACTTTTTGCGGGTGTGCGATTCCCTTGGTCTTTATGTAATTGATGAACTGGCAGGCTGGCAAAAAGCATACAGCACCGCTGCCGGAACGCCTTTGCTTAAAGAAATGGTTATGCGCGATGCCAACCGACCATCGGTACTGTTTTGGAGCAACGGTAACGAGGGTGGGCATAATAAAGACTTTGTAGACGATTTTGCAAAATACGACCTGTCTAACCGCACTGTTATCCATGCACACCATAAACCGGGCAATGCCATAAACGGTATAGACTGCAACCACTATGAAGACTACTACAGTGCCGAAAAAATTATGGCAGACACCAACCTGTACATGCCTACCGAGTTTTTGCATGCCATGCACGATGGCGGCGGAGCGGCAGGACTGAATGATATGTGGGATTTGCACTGGAACTCTAAAAAAGGTGCCGGTGGATTTATTTGGGATTTAGCCGATGAAGGCATTGTGCGCACCGACCGTAACAACATTATAGATGTTAACGGCCTTAATGCCGCCGATGGTATTGTGGGGCCGCACCGTGAAAAAGAGGGCAGCATTAACTCCATACGCGAAATATATTCTCCGGTAAGAATTGCTCTTAAGGAATTGCCCGAAAATTTTAAAGGCGATATTGAGGTAGAAAACCGCTTTAATTTTACCAACTTAAACCAGTGTTCTTTTAAATGGGAGCTTATCAATTTTAATGATAAAAATGGCGTTGCAGGGCATGCGGTGGCTAAGCAGGGAGATTTTGCAGGGCCTGCGGTTGCGCCATTTGGCAAAGGCGTTTTAAAACTGAACCTGCCTGCCGACTGGAAAAATTATGACGGCCTTGCCCTGCGTGCTTTTGACCATACTAAAAAAGAGCTGTACCGCTGGGTATGGAAAGTTAAACCTAATAAAACACTGCTGTTGGATTTGCTTAATGACAAAGCCACATCTGAAGTGGTTATGACGGAGAGCGACAGCATTGTTACCCTCAAGGCAAACGGAATATCGGTTAGTTTCAGTAAAAAAACAGGCCTGCTGGTTAAACTTGCCAATGATAAAAGTACCGGACTTTCTTTTAAAAATGGCCCTGTAATGGTTAGCGGCAATGCGCAGTTTGGTGCTTTAAAACATTACAAAGAGGGGAGCAGTTATGTGGTGGAGAGTTCTTACACGGGCAACCTTAATTCAGTTAAATGGACAATGCAGCCCAACGGCTGGCTGCAAATGGATTACCAATATGTGTTAAATGGCAAATATCCTTTTGCGGGCATCAGTTTCAGCTACCCTGAGGGGATGATGATTGGTGCAAAATGGCTTGGCAAAGGCCCGTATCGCGTATGGAAAAACCGTATGAAAGGCGTTACTTTTGAGGTGTATGAAAGCATGTACAACAATACCCAAACGGGCAGGGCACCATGGGTGTACCCTGAATTTAAAGGCTATTATTCAGATATTGTGTGGATGGAGCTCAGTACTATGGAAGGTAAGTTTACCATAGCTTCGGCAGATGAAGGGCTGTTTGTTCGCCTGTTTGACTTTTATGCCATAAACGGCAGCAAGCCACACCCGGAACTTCCGGTAGGCGACATATCATTCCTTAATGCCATTCCAGCTGTGGGTTCTAAAATGGGAATCAGCCAAAATCAGGTAAAAGGGTTTGGGCCGGAAAGCGATCTTAATTTTATTACTTCAACTATAAAGAAAACGTTGTATTTTTACTTTGGATCACCCGATGTAAAAGAATAAACAAACAATAAATGAAAAAAATACTTTGTTCGGCACTCATGCTTAGCCTTACTCTCAATGGCTTTGCCCAAAAAAAAGAAAATTATTTTCCTGATAGTCAGCTAACCACTACAGGGGCTTATTATTATCCGGAGCATTGGGACGAATCGCAATGGGAGCGCGACTTTAAAAAGATGGCTGCAATGGGCTTTGAGTTTACTCACTTTGCCGAATTTGCATGGGCACAACTTGAACCAGAAGAAGGCAAATATGATTTTGCATGGCTGGATAGGGCAGTAGCACTTGCAGCAAAATATAAGCTTAAGGTAATTATGTGTACCTCTACCGCCACGCCACCTGTTTGGCTTACACGTAAATATCCGGAAATATTAAAAAAGCACGAAGACGGTACCAGTGATGATCACGGTTCACGTCAGCATGCATCATTTTCCAGTGAGGTTTATCGTAAATATTCGGTAAAAATGATTGCAGAGTTGGCAAAACATTACGGCAAAGACAACCGTATTATGGGTTGGCAGCTTGATAACGAGCCTGCAAGCAATGTAGATTATGGTACTGATGCCCAAAACCGCTTTCGTGTTTGGCTGAAAGACAAGTATAAAAATATTGATGCTCTTAATAAAGCCTGGGGTACTAACTTTTGGAGCGTTACCTACAGCAGTTTCGACCAGATAAACCTTCCGCAGCATGCACAGTGGGGCATGAACCTGTACCACCAATTAGACCATAGTCGTTTTTGCGATAATGAGACTGCTGATTTTTTAGATATGCAGGCAAAGGTTATCCGTCAGTATTCTACTCCTAAGCAATGGATAACTTCTAATTACATTCCAAATTATGAGTCGCGTTATATAGGAAACAGTAAAGAACTCGACTATATTACCTACACCCGTTATATGGTATATGGAGAGCATAATGGTATAGGAACTAAAGGTTATCGTGTGGGCGATTTTTCGCGCATTGCAATGTCTAACGATTATTTCCGCCCGCTGTCGCCTTACTATGGGGTTATGGAACTGCAGCCGGGGCAGGTAAACTGGGGCAGTATTAACTCGCAGCCGTTGCCAGGTGCGGTGCGCCTGTGGCTATGGCACGTGTTTGCGGGGGGCAGCAAGCTAATGTGTACCTACCGTTTCCGTGCGCCAATATATGGCTATGAGCAATACCATGCCGGTATAATTGGTACCGACGGCGTTACACCAACAAGCGGCGGCCTTGAGTTTGAACAGTATATCAAAGATATAAACCTGCTGCGCAAAAAACAGTCTCCGGGCAAAGTACCGGCCGATTACCTAAAACGTAAAACCGCTGTGTTATACGATCCGGATAATACCGTAGCGATAAGGCAAAACAAGCAAACTACTGTGTGGAACACTGAGGCACATGTGCTTAAATATTACAAAACCCTTAAAGGGCTTGGCGCACCAGTAGATTTCATTCGCGACAGTACAGACTTTAAACAATATCCGGTAATAGTAGTGCCTGCCTACCAGCAAATGAGCAAAGCGCTTATTGCCAAGTTAACGACTTATGCCAAAGCAGGCGGTCATTTGGTGCTTTCTGCAAGAACAGGGCATCAGGACGAGCAGGGTCATTTGTGGGAAGCGCGCCATGCCGAGCCTATATATCCGCTTATTGGTGCAGAGATAGAATTTTACGACCTGCTAAAACCCCATGCCCCCGACAATGTAAAAATGGAAGGCCAAAGTTATGCCTGGACAAGCTGGGGCGATGTGCTGAAGCCTACAGGCAGCACTAAAACCTGGGCTACTTATGCAGGCGATTTTTATGAGGGCAAGCCTGCGGTTACTTTTACAAACCTGGGCAAAGGCACCGTAACCTATGTGGGGCCTGATAGCAATACAGGCGATTTAGAGCAGGCAGTGCTTACCAAACTGTACAAACAGCTTAACATTCCTGTAGAGAATTATCCGGCAGGGGTAACGGTAGAATATCGTGATGGTTTTGGTATTGCTATGAACTATAGTGATAAACCATATGAGATGAAACTTCCGGCGGGAACTGAGATTCTTGTGGGCAAACCAACTCTTAATACTGCCGACGTATTGGTGTGGAAAATTAAGTAAGTGTTATTTTTTATAATAACAGTTTAGTAAAGCGGACTTTTAGGTCCGCTTTACCTTTTTTATACAGGATAGTTCAGGACAGTGCTTTTTTAAGAAATTATTAGATTAGCGATTTAGAATGCATAATAATTTAATGTAGTTTTTAAAACAACCCTTTTTTAATTAATGACAATGAAAAAAAAATACTTTTTTTTTACAATATTATCGATAGCGGGTTTTACCGCATCGGCACAATACACAGAGAAAAAAGGCAATGATGTTACATCGCCATTGCACCTTTTAAAACCTGATTATGATACACCTTATTCGGTTCCTAAAACGGACGAGGTTAAAGGCGTGTTAGACCGCGTGTTTACCTATCTTGATGCAGAAACTCCTTATGAAATGGTGTCTAAAAAAGACGGTAAGCCTTTTACCGATACCAAAAAAATAGACGACAATGTAGCCCTTAAGGCTGGCAGCTACCGTCTTAACAGCTATGAGTGGGGTGTTACTTATGGTGCCATGCTAACTGTTGCCGAGATCACCGGTGACAAGCGTTATTCGGACTATGTTCGCAATCGTTTTAATTTTATGGGAACATGGATACCTGCCGTTAAAAAGGCAATAGCTGACGGGCGCATTAAAGAAAAAGGTTATCCGTTGCGTGGTTCTATAGAACCGCATGCGCTTGACGATTGCGGTGCCATTTGTGCGGCGATGATAAAAGCCATTAAAACAGGAAATGCCAATGAGTCTTTATTAAAACCGACTATTGATATTTATTCTGATTTTATAACTAATAAAGAACACCGTTTAGCAGATGGTACATTGGCACGCCTTCGCCCTTTAAAAAATGCACTTTGGTTAGACGATCTTTATATGGGTGTGCCTGCATTGGCGCAGCTTAACCGCCTTACGGGTGATAAAAAATATTTAGACGATGCACTAAAGCAGTTTAAACAGTTCGTGCCCCGCATGTTTAATAAAGAAAAAAACGTGTATATGCACGGTTGGATAGAGGGTATGGATCCGCATCCTCAATTTCATTGGGCAAGGGCAAACGGTTGGGCTTTCCTTACGGCTGTAGAGCTGCTTGACGTGTTGCCTGCAAATCATCCAGACAGACCGTTCGTATTGGCGCAGTTTCAGGCTCATGCAAAAGGGCTTGCGTCATACCAGTCAGCTTTAGGGTTTTGGCATCAGCTTTTAGATAAGCCTGATTCGTATCTTGAAACTTCGGCGACAGCCATATATACCTATTGTATTGCGCGCGGAATAAATAATGGCTGGCTTGATGCTCAGGCATACAGCCCAATGGTACTGATTGCATGGAACGCTGTGGCTACAAAAGTAAACGCCAAAGGCGAAGTAGAAGGTACCTGTGTGGGTACAGGAATGGGCTTTGATCCTGCTTTTTACTACTACCGTCCGGTAAACAATTACGCTGCCCATGGCTATGGCCCTGTACTTATGGCGGGCGGAGAGATCATCAGGCTTGTTAAAAATTCTGATATTAAACTTAACGATAGCGCATTGCAGTATTATAAAAAATAAGTGAGTCGAAAGTTATAAAATCTAAAGTCGTAAAGTCAAAAGTAGCTACGGCAATTAAAAATATTTCAATCTCAAAGCCATAGAGTTATATTCCCGATTTTAAAGTGCGACACTATTTATTATGAATTACTTAAAAGTCTCAATATGAAAAAAATCATCTTGTTAGTTGTCCTTTCATTGACTTCACTTGCAGGAACCGCACAGCAGTCTTCTTATAAATTTGATTTTGGTCAGGGTAAAGCCGCCAAAGGCTATATTAAAATTACCCCTGAAAGTGCCTACAGCGATAAAACGGGTTATGGTTTTGAAGCAGGCTCAAAAGTACAATCTTTTAACAGTGGTGGTAAAGGAGCTGCAGCCGATTATATTACTGCTAAAGAACCATTCTTCTTTTCGGTAAAACTGCCGGAAGGTAATTATGATGTAAAGTTGCTGTTAGGAGATACAAAAGGAACATCTGCAACAACCGTTCGTGTTGAAAGCAGAAGACTTATGCTGGAAAACATAAAAACTAAGAAAGGCGAAACAGCAGAAAAATTATTTACGGTTCACATTCGAGACAGTATAATAAGAGATAACAATGGGAATGTTGTTAGTAAAACCAAAATAAAACCCAGGGAAAGGCAAAATAAGCATTGGGATGATTTACTTACCATTGAGTTTAACGACTCGTTGCCCAAAATTTGTGCGGTAGAAATTATTCCTAACAAAACAGCTACTACTATTTTTCTTGCGGGCGATTCTACAGTTACAGATCAGCCTGAGGACCCATGGGCATCGTGGGGGCAAATGTTCCCTGTTTTTCTTGTTCCCGGCAAAGTGGCTGTTGCAAATTATGCAGAGAGCGGTGAAACGTTAAAAGCTTTTGAGCGCGAGAACAGGTTTGCGAAAATTTGGAGCATGGCCAAACCCGGCGATTATTTGTTTATTGAGTTTACACACAACGACCAAAAACCCGGGGGTAATCATCTGGACCCGTTTACTACCTATAAAGAAACGGTTAAACAGCAAATTGCCGAAGCTAAAAAAAGAGGCATGATACCGGTATTGGTTACCTCTACCCAACGCAGGAAGTTTGGTGCAGATGGCAAAATAGAAAACACGCTGCTGGAATATCCTGAAGCATTGAGGCAAACTGCAAAAGAAGAAAATGTTGCACTGATAGACCTTAGTGCAATGAGCAAAACATTGTATGAAACACTTGGAGAAGAAGGGTCTAAAAATGCATTGGTGCACTATCCTGCCAATACATACCCTAACCAAACCAAAGCCCTCGAAGACAATACGCATTTTAATATGTATGGTGCCTATGAATTATCTAAGTGCGTTGTTAGCAGTATTCGTAAACAAAACTTATCTTTGTCAAAGTTTATCCAAACTGGTGTAATCGATTACAGTCCGGAAAAACCAACACCTTTTAAAAGTTTTTACTGGCCTGCAAGTAAGGCTGGTATTACAAAACCGGACGGTAATTAATGGCATGTGGTTTGAATAGCTAAAAAACAGAACAGTAATACAAAAACTAAAAGATTATGTTTAACTATCCTATCAGGGTTCTGGCTTCAGCATTAGGAATGCTCGTATTGCCGCAACCCGTTAGCAACAATCCTGTTGTGGTAAATCAGGCTTCTGCAAAAGAAAAGACAGTGGTGCTGGACTACTATTACAACAACGAGTGGAAAAAAGACAAAGAAGGTAAAGACTATCGTTGGCATTACACTTGGGAAGACACCACTTTTGGAGGCTATTCAGAGCTTGGTAATATATTTAAAAAAGAGGGGGCAAAAATTGCTTCTTTAGACCAAAAGCCTACTGCTGCCAATTTAAAAAACGCATCGGTTTATATTATTGTAGATCCTGATACGGCAAAAGAAACCGCTAATCCTAATTATATGGATGCAGAAGCAGCTAAAGCTATTGCAGACTGGGTTAAAAAAGGCGGTGTATTGGTAATGCTTACCAACGATACAGGAAACTGCGAGCTTGAAAAATTCAATATACTTTCAGAAAAATTCGGCATTCATTTTAACGAAGACAGCCATAACCGCGTTAAGAACGACATTTTTGAACAGGGAGCAGTAATGACACCGGAAGGGCATGAAATATTTGGCTCTGCTAAAAAGCTGTATGTAAAAGAATACAGCTCTTTAAAAGTGAGCAGTCCTGCCAAAACGGTGCTTAAAAGCGGAGAGAACGACCTAATGGCAGTTGCAAAATATGGAAAAGGAACCGTGTTTGCACTTGGCGACCCATGGATCTATAACGAATATGTGGGTGGGAAAAAAATGCCTGCTGATTTTGTTAACTATCAGGCGGCCGAAGAATTTGCAAAATGGTTATTGAAACAAGCTAAATAAATATGCAACTTACTAAAAACAACTTACAAAATATTATTGCACAACCGGGGTTAGAAATTCCGGATGAAAAACTTTTTGCTTTACCCGAAAAGATATTACAATTTGGTACAGGTGTACTGCTGCGTGGCCTTCCAGATCATTTTGTTGATAAAGCCAACAAACAAGGTATTTTTAACGGCAGAATAGTTATTGTAAAATCTACTGATGGAAGCAATGATGAGTTTGCACAGCAGGATGGGCTTTATACTATTTGCGTTCGTGGTGTGGCAAACGGAGAAAATGTATCGGAAGATATTATAAATGCATCGGTTAGCAGGGTACTTGCGGCAAAGTCTGACTGGGCTGCTATTTTAGAATGTGCACATAATAAAGACATGAAGATAGTGTTCTCTAACACTACTGAGGTGGGCATACAGCTTGTAGAGGAAAATGTTTTGAATGGTGTTCCATCGTCATTCCCAGGTAAATTGCTGGCGTTTTTACACGAACGCTTTAAGGCTTTCAACGGGTCGGAGGAGAGCGGAATCATTATTGTGCCTACAGAACTTATTACCGATAATGGCGATAAGCTTAAAAATATAGTATTGCAACTGGCGCGTTTCAATAATTTTGATCCGGATTTTATTGCCTGGTTAAAAAACAGCAATACATTTTGCAATTCCCTTGTAGACAGGATCGTTCCCGGGAAGCCTTCAGGTGCAGACCTACAGGAAATAGAAGCTAAATTAGGATATACTGATGCGCTTCTTACTATGAGCGAGCCCTTCAGGCTATGGGCTATAGAAGGTGACGAAAAAGTAAAAGAAGTTCTTTCGTTCCACGCTATAGACGATGCTGTAAAGATCGTTCCGGATATTACTTTATATAAAGAACTGAAGCTTCGCCTGCTTAATGGTACACATAGCTTTAATTGCGGACTGGCTTATTTAAGCGGTTTTAGCCTTACAAGAGAGGCCGTTGGCGATGCCGAATACAGCATATTTGCCAAAGAGCTTATGAAACAGATTAGCAATGCTATACCTTATGAAATTGATGAAACTATAAAGGCAGATTTTGCTAAAAACACTTTTGAACGTTTTTGCAATCCTTTTATTAACCATCAATGGATCAGCATTACTGTGCAGTACACCTCTAAAATGAAAATGCGCAATATACCATTGTTGCAGCGTCATTATGAACTAAACAGTGAAGCTCCGCAATATATGGCTACAGGGTTTGCTGCTTATTTACTGTTTATGAAAGCAGTAAAAAAAGATGGCGATGTATATTATGGCGAGCGTAACGGCGAGTTGTATGAAATAAAAGATGATTCAGCAGCCTATTTTTATGAGGCGTGGCAAAACAATGAAGCTAATAATGTTGCACAGGCTGTTTTAGAAGATGTATCGCTTTGGGATACAGATCTTACTCAACTTCCGGGCTTTTTAGAGGCGGTTAAAGCACAGTTATCAGGCATAATTAATAATGGCGCCCTGCAAACCGTAGCCGGGCTACAGGAAGCAAAACAACAGTAATGAATCATAAGGTTTTAAAAGTAAACAGTAAGGATAATGTAATAGTTGCCCTTACCAATCTTTCAAAAGGAGAAACTATTTCTTTTGAAGGCGGTGATTATGTTTTGCAGGAAAACATTCCGGCAAAACATAAGTTTTACATGCAGGATATGCAGCCTGGTGATGAGGTAACCATGTATGGTGTGCTTGTTGGAAAAATTCAGCTTCCGGTAAAGGCAGGTAGCCGAATGAGTACCGAAAACCTTAAACATGCCGCTGAGCCTTATGCTTACAGGGATGTTGATTATGAATGGCATGCGCCGGATGTCTCAAGGTTTGAAGGCAGAACGTTTAATGGGTATCATCGTACTGACGGAAGAGTGGGTACAGCAAATTATTGGCTGTTCATACCTACCGTTTTTTGCGAGAACCGTAATCTCGATGTTATTCGTGAGGCTATGCATAATGAACTTGGTTATGCCGTAACACATAAATATAAACAGTTTACACACCAGTTGCTTGACGCATATGCTAAAGGCGAATCGGTAGAGGAGGTAGACCTTAGCCCATCGTTACACAATCAAAACAGGCCGTTTAAAAATGTAGATGGCATAAAATTCCTAAACCACCAGGGTGGTTGTGGCGGTATCAGGCAGGATGCGGCAGTGCTTAGCAAACTGCTTGCGGCCTATGCCGATCATCCTAACGTGGCGGGTGTAACGGTACTTAGTCTTGGTTGTCAAAACTTACAGGTACAGGATTTTAATAACGATCTAAAAGCACACAACCCTAATTTTGATAAGCCGTTGTTTATTTTTGAGCAGCAGCAATCGCAAAGCGAAGAACAGCTTATCGCCGATGCCATTCGCAAGACATTTGAAGGACTTGTGGAAGTAAATAAACTGGAGCGCAAGCCTGCACCGTTAAGCAAATTGTGCCTTGGCGTAAAATGCGGTGGAAGTGACGGCTTTAGCGGTATATCGGCTAATCCGTCTGTGGGCTATTGTGCCGATTTGCTTGTTGGATTGGGTGGTCAGGTATTATTAGCCGAGTTTCCGGAACTGTGTGGGGTTGAGCAGGAGCTTGTAGACCGTTCAGTGAGTCAGCCGGTGGCAGAGAAATTCATTCATTTAATGAAAAGCTACGACAGGATCGTTACGAATGCCGGATCGAGCTTTTCAATGAACCCATCGCCGGGTAATATTAAAGACGGCCTGATTACCGATGCCATTAAGAGTGCCGGTGCAGCAAAAAAAGGAGGTACATCGCCTGTGGTAGATGTGCTTGATTATACAGAGCCTGCAACAAAACCCGGGTTAAACCTTGTGTGCACACCGGGCAACGATGTAGAAGCTACAACAGGCAAAGCCGCAAGTGGCGCCACTTTAATATTATTTACTACAGGTTTGGGCACACCAACCGGAAATCCTGTTTGCCCTGTAATTAAAGTGTCTACAAACAGCAGCCTTACTAAGCGCATGGGCGATATTATAGATATAGACTGCGGACCGGTTATTGAAGGCGAAAGGACTATTCAGCAAATGGGCGAGGAAATATTGGAGTACTGTATTAAAGCAGCAAGCGGAGAGGTGTTACCTAAAGCGGTTCAGCTCAATCAGGACGATTTTATTCCGTGGAAGCGCGGGGTATCTTTATAAAAACAATACCATACTTTTGGGTTAAGAATGGGATTTAAAAAGCCTGTGGGCGTCAAACCCCACAGGTTTACATTTAACGGTCAGGAATAATTCATCCTGTACCGTCAATCTAAAAACAATAACTTAAACAACATTAAAATGGCAAAAAGTTTACCTTGTTTACTAAATCGATTTCGAGATGTGTCATGTGCAGCGATGCTGTTCTTTGGCGCCACAGGAAGCCTTATGGCACAGCAGCAAATGGAATATTTAAACAGAGGTGTCTCGGCAACCCACAGTAGTAACGGAGTTTTCGTAAGTTGGAGATTGCTGGGTACTGACGATGCCAAAACAGCTTTTAATGTTTATAAAGTTACCAATGGTAAAGAAGTGAAACTAAACTCGAAGCCGTTAACAAAAGGTACTAATTTCTTAGATGCTAAAGCCGATAAAAATAAGCCTAATACCTATGTGGTAAAAGCTTTAGAAGGTAAAAAAGAATTACCATCTAAAGATTCATTTACACTTAAACCCGGGGATGTGCCTTATTTGTCAATACCCTTAAAAACACCGGAAGGTTATGCACCGGGAGATGCATCGGTTGGAGATCTTGATGGCGATGGCGAATATGAAATTATATTGCACCAAACGGGTAAAGCTCATGATAACAGCCATGATGGTCCAACAGACGACCCGATATTTCAGGCTTATAAATTAGATGGTACATTATTGTGGACAATTAATTTAGGGAAAAATATTCGCGAAGGCGCACACTATACTCAGTTTATGGTATATGACCTTGATGGTGATGGTAAGGCAGAAATTGCTATGAAGACTGCCGACGGTACTAAAGACGGAAAAGGTAAAGTAATAGGCGACGCTTCTAAAGACTGGCGAAACGAAAAAGGGCATATACTTTTGGGGCCTGAATATTTAACCGTTTTTGACGGACTTACAGGTGCCGAAATACACACGGTAAAATATGAGGTGCCACGTCATCCGGATACTGAAAACCCTACACAGGAACAACTTAAAGAAATATGGGGAGATGGTAATGGTAACCGCAGCGACCGCTTTTTAGCTGCAGTTGCCTATTTAGACGGAAAAAAACCGAGCCTTGTAATGGCAAGGGGCTACTACACCCGTACTGCGATTGCTGCTTACGATTTTAAAGATAAGAAACTAAGCCTGCGCTGGTTGTTTGATAGCGACAGTTCTGAAGAAAATAGAAAATACAGAGGGCAGGGAAATCATAACCTATCTGTTACCGATGTAGATAACGATGGTAAAGATGAAATTGTGTATGGTGCCATGACGTTAGACGACAATGGCAAAGGATTGAACAGTACAGGTTTTGGCCATGGCGATGCTTTGCATGTGGGTGATTTGGACCCGACACATCCGGGGATAGAGATATTTGACATCCAGGAACGTTTTGACGATGCCGGTATGCACTTTAGAGATGGTGCTACAGGCGAGGTGCTTTGGAAAAAACCTTCTCTTTCTAAGGCAGATAAAGGCCAGGGGCCAGGACGCGGCCTTGCGTTAAATATAGATCCGCGTTATCCGGGTTCAGAATGTTGGGCTACCAGTGCAGGTATGAGCGGTATGTTCGACTGTAAAGGTAACAGGATATCTGAAACGGCACCCGCCTGCAATTTTGGTATTTACTGGGATGGAGACATGCTTAGCGAAATACTTAACAGTACTGTAATAGACAAATGGGATTATATAAACGGTAAAAGCAACACTATTTTTGATGCCGCTAATTACGACTGTGTTAGTAACAACGGAACAAAATCGACACCAGTATTATCGGTAGATCTTTTTGGTGACTGGCGTGAAGAAGTAATTTACAGGACAAAAGATAACAACGAACTACGTATTTTCAGTACATCTATACCTACAGACCACAGACTGTACACACTAATGCACAATCCACAATACAGGCTTAGCATTGCGTGGCAAAATGTGGCATACAATCAGCCACCTCATGCCAGTTTCTATATGGACGAAAAAATGCCTGAAGTGCCTAAACCAAATATTACTATTGTAAAAGGTAAGTAAGCAGAAAGTTTAAAAGTCGTAAAGAGAAAAAGGATTAATAGCAATAAATATGAGATTAAAAAACATCTTTGCCATAATAGCATTAACATTTGTCGCGATAACAGGAATGTCATTTGTGGCGCAGAAAACCAAACCCACATTATACATCATTGGCGACTCTACAGTAAAGAATGGTTCGGGCAAAGGCTCTGATTCGCTTTGGGGTTGGGGCAGCCATATGGGCAGTTTTTTAGATACCTTAAAGATAGACATTCAAAACCATGCCATGGGTGGGCGCAGCAGCCGCACTTTTTTAACGGAAGGGCGTTGGGAAAAGGTATTGCAAACGCTTAAAAAAGGCGATTATGTAATGATACAGTTTGGCCATAATGATGGCGGCCCACTGGATGATGAAGCCCGCGCACGCGGAACCATTCAGGGTACGGGTACCGATAGCACAGAGATATACAATCCCATACGCAAAGTAAAAGAGGTGGTGCACACTTATGGCTGGTACATGACGAAGTATGTAAAAGAGGCCAAAGCAAAAGGTGCCACGGTTGTTATCTGTTCGCCTATACCGCGCTCTGATTTTGATGATAAGGGTAAGATGAAAAAAGATAAGTATGCCGTCTGGGCTAAAGAGGTAGCTACAAAAACGGGAGCATCTTTCATTCCGTTAAACGACCTTGTGATAGCCGAATATGAAAAAATAGGCGAGGCAGCCACAAAAAAATATTTCCCTAAAGACCATACGCATACTAATGGCCCGGGCGCATTGCTTAATGCTAAGATAATTGCCGGTGCCATTAAAAAAGATAAGGTTGCGGGATTGGATAAGTATCTTAAAAAATAATTGGGGTTATTAAAGAATGCGCAACAATACAAACAGGTCTGCTAACAGCTTAAAGTGCAATAAACACATATGTGTTTTTGTGTTTGCCTTGTTTGTATTTTTTTGCGCAACAGCGCAGGAACCCCCTAAGAATTTTCAAAATCCCGTGCTTCCCGGTTTTAATCCTGACCCTTCCGTATGCAGGGTGGGAGATGATTATTATTTGGTAACATCGTCTTTTGTGTGGTTTCCGGGCATACCGGTTTATCATAGCAAAGACCTTGTAAACTGGGAGCTTATAGGCCATGGGATTACCCGCAGCAGCCAGGCAGATTTCACAGGTCTTAAAGATAAAGACGGCATTTGGGCGGTTACCATAAGGCACCACGACGGACTTTTTTACCTTATAACAACCTGTTCCGGTTGCGGGGGCAATTTTTATATTACGGCTAAAGACCCTGCCGGCCCATGGTCTGACCCTGTGTGGCTTAAAGATGCACCGGGCATAGACCCCTCATTGTTTTGGGATACTGATGGTAAATGCTACTATACAGGTAATACCTGGGACTTTAAAAAGTCGTGGCCCGGTCAGTGTGCCATATGGGGACAGGAACTCGACCTGTCTCAAAAGAAATTGGTGGGCGAAAGAAAAATCCTTACCTATGGGCATGCCAATAATGCCAGCTATACAGAGTCTCCGCATCTGTATAAAATAAAAGACAAATACCTGTTGCTTACTGCCGAAGGAGGTACAGATACCTACCATTCGGTAACGGCGCACCATTCTGAAACAGTAATGGGCACCTATACATCCGATAAAATAAACCCGGTGTTGTCGCACAGGCAACTGGGCAAAGAATATCCTATACAGGCCGTAGGGCATGCCGATATTGTGCAGACGCAAAACGGAGACTGGTGGGGTGTTGCACTGGGCAAGAGGCTGGTCGGGAAAGAAACACCGCTTTCGCGGGAAACCTTTTTGTGTAAAGTAGCTTTTGAAGAGGGTACGCCCGTTTTTAATCCCGGATATGGCCGGGTATTGAACGAACAGGAACGCCCAAACCTGTCTTGGACACCGGTAAAACCAGTACTTGGCAGGGATGATTTTGAGGGTAAAGTACTTGGTTTAAAATGGTATTTTATACGCACACCTAAAGAAAATAACTATGAGTTTTCTAAAGGTAGTTTAATGCTTAAGCTTAAGCCTGAAACTGCCGACAGTTTAGTCAGTCCTTCTCTCATCATCCAAAAAATTAAACATCATAATTTTAGTGCGATAACTAAACTAAATTTTAGTACAAAAAAGGGTAATGAGCAGGCAGGCATAATCCTTTACCGCAATTCTGAAAGCTACTATATGTTGCTCAAAGAAAAAGCAGGTATTGTGCTGATTAAGAAAGATAACGGCAAGAAAGAAATTGTGGCAAAAATGCCACATACGGGTTCAGATGTTTATTTAGGTGTTGTTGCCGATGGTTTAAAACTGAGTTTCAGTGCGGGGAGTTCAGAAAATTCGATGCAGCCTGTTGGGGGTGTGCAGGATATAAACGTGCTCTCTGATAGCCCTGTAAATAAATTTAACGGCACAGGTGTGGGCATGTATGCCACGGCTAACAGTGCTAAGAGCAGCAACGGTGCTGCTTTCGACTGGTTTGAGTATAAAACATTATAAATGCAATTTTATGAAAAGCATTATTAAAAGGTATAAGGTAGTAGCCGTTTTGATTTCCTTGCTTTGGGCGTTACCCTCTAACGCACAATATAAGTTTGACAAACCGCTATATGGTGCGGCATACTACAGCGAATACACTCCCACAGACCGCCTTGACAAAGATGTGGAGATGATGAAAGAAAGCGGTGTAAGCGTGGTGCGCATTGGCGAATCATCATGGGGGATTTTTGAATCCAGTGAGGGGAACTTCCAATTTGAATGGATGGACCGTATTGTAAACAAGTTTGAAAAGGCGGGCATAAAAGTAATTTTCGGCACGCCCACTTACAGTATCCCGGCATGGATGGCAAAGGCCTACCCGGAAGTGCTTTCGGTAAAGGTCGAAGGAGAGAAGAGCTACTACGGTATACGCCAGAATATGGACTTTTACAACGCAAAGTACCGCTTTTTCTGCGAGCGCATAATTCGCAAACTAATGGAGCGATATGCCAAAAATCCTAATGTTATAGGCTTTCAGTTAGATAATGAGCTTATAGCGCGCGGGGTAAATAATAAAGACTATTTTGAGGGCTACAAAGCTTATGTGAAAGATAAATTTAAGGGCGACCTGAAACTGCTTAACAAAGAATGGGGCTTAAACTATTGGGGTATGAATATTAATACCTGGGATGAGTTTTATGAGCGCGACGGCGTAACCAACCCAAGTTATAAACTGGAATGGGAACGCTGGAACCGTAAGGCACTTGCCGATTTTTTAAACTGGCAGGCAGATATTGTTAAGGAATACAAGCGCAAAGACCAGTTTATGACGCACTGTTTTATGCCCCGCTTTTATGATATAGACCATGTGGAATCGTTCAGACAGATGGACTATCCTGCCATAAATGTTTACAATAAAGTGCAGGATAAGCAGGATGGGCGCTACATAGCCTATGCGGGCGATTACATGCGTACCGTTGCTAAAGGCAATTACCTTATTACTGAAACCAACGCCAACGGTATAGGCTGGGATTTAAAAAGTTACTACCCGCCTTATGATGGGCAATTGCGCCAAAACCTGTACAGTCACTTGGCCAGTGGTGCTAATATGGTAGAGTACTGGCATTGGGCAACGCTTCATTACGGGCAGGAAACCTACTGGAGCGGGCTTTTGGGTCACGACCAGGAGCCTAACCGTGTGTATAACGAATTTGCCAAATCTTCAAAGGAACTGAATAAAATAGGCGATAAACTGGTAAACCTTAAAAAGCAAAATAAGGCCGCGTTGCTGTTTAGCCACGATTCTTACTATGGCATTGGTTTCATGCCTTTTTCTAACGACGACCATTATGAGTTTATAAAAAAACTGTATCAGTCGCTGTATGACCAAAACATTGAGGCAGATGTTATTCCGTGCGACCTGATGTCTGATTTCAGCCAGTACAAACTGCTTATCATACCGCCGCTTTATGTGGCAACAGATGCACTGCTGCAAAAAATAGATGCGTTTGTAAAGGATGGGGGCGAGGTGGTAATGCTGTTTAAAAGCGGCTACTGCAATGAGTATAATGCCGTGCGTGCCATGAAAGCACCCGGGCCGTTGCGCAAAGCCTGCGGCTTTTACTATCAGGAATACTCTACCATAGACAAACTGGACTTTAAGGACAATGAATTTGGCGTTACCAAAGCTGCCGCTAATTCATGGTTTGAATTCCTGGTGCCCGAAACGGCAAAGGTATTGGCTACTGTAAACCATCCGTTCTTTGGCAAATGGGCTACCGTAACCGAGAATGCCTATGGCAAAGGTAACCTGGTTTATATAGGCACAGTACCGTCGGACGAGTTGCTTTACAAAATCGTAAAAAAATCGGCACAAAGGGCCGGGGTGCTGCCGCTAAACGGGCAATACACATTTCCTGTAATATTGAGGGAGGGCACTAATGATAAAGGTAAAAAAATACATTACCTGTTTAATTACAGTGCCGAACCTAAACAGGTTGCTTACCCTTACGGTAAGGCTAAATCGCTGCTGGATGGGCGCAGCATCAATAAAAACGACAATTTGGAAATACCTGCCTGGGGTGTTGTTATTACCGAAGAATAAGGTATAGCAGGACACAGCAGGATAATTTTTATTACAGATTTACTAATTTTCGGATTCTTTTTAAATCAATGCTGAAAATTTTACCGTTTGAGGGCATTTATTTTTTGCGAACTAACGGTTAATGTTGAACACAAATTAAATATGAAATACAAATCACTATTAAGTTTATTTATTGCAGGTGTTTTTTTAACGGCCTGCGGTTCTCAAAAGGGCGCGGTGGCGTCTGACAAGAAAATTCCGGCGAAGGCCGATGTGTTAGATGCAATGCGCAAAACCAATGCTTACTTTATGCAAAAATGGCCCGACCCGGGAGCACCTACCTTTGGCGGTGGCAAGGAAAGGACCAGTAATTTATGGACAAGGGCTGTATATTATGAAGGGCTTATGGCCATGTATGCTGTAGACCCTAAGAAAGAATATTATGATTATGCCGTGCTGTGGGGCGAGCGCCATAAATGGGGGTTGCGCAGCGGTGTGCAAACACGCCATGCAGATAACCATTGTGCAGGGCAAACGTACATTGATCTGTATGTAATGGACGGGAAGAAAAATCCGGAAAGAGTTAAGGATATTAAAGAGTCGATAGACAGAATGATGGCTACGGACAAAATTGATGATTGGGATTGGATCGATGCATTGCAAATGTGTATGCCTGTCTATGCTAAGTTGGGAGTACTCTATAATGATCCGAAATATTTTGAACGCAACTATCAAATGTATGCCTACACAAAATATAAACATGGTGCTAATGGGCTTTACAATCCGGAAGATAAACTTTGGTGGAGGGATGGTGATTTTGATCCGCCTTACAAAGAACCTAATGGACAGGATTGCTACTGGAGCCGTGGAGACGGTTGGGTAGTGGCTGCCCTTGTGCGCACTATGGATATTACTCCAAAATCGGATCCACATTATAAAGAATATTTACAGGATTATAAAGACCTGCTTTCGGCATTGCCTCCGCTTCAGCGTGAAGACGGTTTATGGAATGTAAGCCTTCATGATCCAACACATTTTGGTGGTAAAGAAATGACAGGCACTGCGCTGTTCGTTTATGGCATGGCCTATGGTATAAACAACAACCTTATAGACAGGGATACTTATCTTCCGGTACTTTTAAAGGCATGGGATGCCATGATAAAAGACTGTGTACAGCCAAACGGTTTCCTTGGCTGGGTGCAGGGCACAGGTAAAGAGCCAAAAGACGGTCAGCCGCTATCAGTTTCTAAAGAACCTGATTTTGAAGATTATGGCCTTGGTTGCTTTTTGCTGGCAGGAAGCGAGGTTTACAAACTGAAATAGGAATTTAAATTTCGTTATTTATTTTTAAGAATGCAGTATATTGGTAATTGAATTAATTTTTAGTTACCAATATTTTTTTAATTGTAAATCACCTTATTATGCTGAAGATATACAGCTCGTTCTTTTTATTTTTTTGTTTTTCTGTTGTTTACTCCCAGCAGGAACTCAAACTTCATTATGATAAACCTGCAGTAGAATGGACAGAAGCACTTCCTGTAGGTAACGGAAGGCTTGGGGCTATGGTTTTTGGTCGTGCGGGCGAAGAACTGATACAGTTAAACGAGGCAACACTATGGAGTGGCGGCCCTGTTTCCAAAAATATCAACCCTTCGGCTTTTGAATCTTTGGCACTCACCAGGGCTGCTCTTGAAGCTGGAGATTATAAAAAAGCATATGAGCTAACTAAAAATATGCAGGGGCTGTATAGCGAGAGCTATTTGCCGTTGGGCGACCTTAGCCTGAAACAGGAGTTTGGTAACAGCACACCAACACAATACTATCGTGACCTGAATATTGCCAACGGGGTTGCCACTACATCTTTTGTTGTTAATGGTATAAAATATAAGCGCGAAATATTTGCATCGGCACCGGGAGAAGCCATTGTTGTAAGGCTTAGTGCTGATAAGCCCAAAGCACTTTCATTAGCTGTAGGCACTAACAGCCAATTGCCGTTTAAAAATTCGGTACAGCAAAATATGCTGGTTTTAAAAGGTAAGGCTCCATCTCATGCCGATCCTAACTATGTAAAGTACAATCCGGAGCCTATTATTTATGAAGATGCTGCGGGCTGTCGTGGCATGCGCTTTGAACTCATTGTAAAACCTATAGTTAAAGACGGTACAGTTACTACTACGGAAAAAGGAATCGTTATTAAAGATGCAACAGATGTTGTGTTGATAATCTCTGCTGCCACGAGCTTTAATGGCTTTGATAAATGCCCCGATAGCGAAGGAAAAGATGAGCATCAACTGGCACTTGTAGGTATTCAAAAAAACGATGGTAAAAACTTTGACGATCTTTTAAAAGAACACACAAAAGATTTTCAGCATTTTTTTAACAGGGTATCTTTAAGCCTTAACAAAGGTGATATCGATAAATCTTCGATAACTACCGATAAAAGACTGGAAGAATATACTGCCGGACAAAAAGACCCACAGCTTGAAGCATTGTTTTTTCAGTATGGACGTTATTTATTAATATCATCTTCGCGTACTAAAGATGCACCGGCGAACCTGCAGGGCATTTGGAATAATAAACTCCGTGCACCCTGGAGCAGCAACTATACTACAAACATCAATGTGCAGATGAACTACTGGCCGGTAGAAACAGCTAACCTGTCGGAACTGTTCTTTCCGCTGGATGGGCTAATAAAAAACCTTGCGGTTACCGGAGCAGAGACAGCCAAAAGTTTTTATCATGCCAAGGGATGGGTGGTGCATCATAACTCAGATATATGGGCTACAAGCAATCCCGTTGGAGAACTTGGCAAAGGCGACCCCAAATGGGCTAACTGGTATATGGGAGCCAACTGGCTTAGCAGGCATTTATGGGAACACTATCAATATACCGGAGATAAAGAATATCTTAAAGAAATTTATCCTATACTTAAAGGGGCGGTTGAGTTTAGCTTAGACTGGTTGCAACAAGATAAAGAAGGGAGATTGGTTACTATGCCATCGACCTCTCCGGAGAATGATTTCTATTATGGAGATAAACAAAAAGGTATAGTGTCTGTAGCAACAACTATGGATATGGGTATTATAAAAGACCTTTTTGCTAATACTATACAGGCATCAGAAATTTTAAATACCGATGCAGATTTTAGGCAAACACTGCAAAAGGCTAATGAAAAACTGTTTCCGTTCCAAATAGGCAGCAAGGGACAATTGCAGGAATGGTACAAAGATTTTGAAGATGTAGACCCACATCACAGGCATACTTCCCACTTATACGCATTGCATCCTGCAAACATTATATCGCCTTTAAAAACTCCGGAGCTTGCCAACGCCGCAAGAAAAACTTTAGAATTGCGCGGAGATGACGGCACAGGCTGGAGCCTTGCCTGGAAGGTAAACATGTGGGCAAGATTGTTAGATGGCAACCATGCCTATACATTATTCAGGAACCAGTTGCGTTTGACTAAAGACAATGATCCCGCCTTTAAAGGACACGGGGGTGCTTATCCAAACCTTTTCGATGCACACCCTCCTTTTCAGATAGATGGCAATTTTGCAGGCACGGCAGGTGTTATAGAAATGCTTATGCAAAGCCAGAATAACGAAATACATTTGTTGCCTGCCTTGCCCGATGCGTGGAAAGAGGGCGCAATTAAAGGTATAGTAGCCAAAGGCAACTTTACTGTTGATATTGAGTGGAATGGCAATAAACTAACACAAGCTGTTATTACTTCTAACATAGGTGGAACATGTACTGTTCGCAATGCACAACCTTTCAGTGTAAAAGGAGTAAAAGCGAAAAGCAAAAAAACAGCTATAGGCTATACCATTACTTTTGAAACTATGAAGGGAAAAACCTATAAAGTTTTGCCTGCTAAATAAAATAAACCAATAAATTATGAAAAGAATAGCATCTAAAATGCAACTGCATAAGGGCTTCGAAGCCGAATATAAAAAACGGCATAATGAAATTTGGCCTGAGCTGGCACAGCTTTTAGCCGAAACCGGGGTTAGCGATTATTATATTTTTCTTGATGAAACCACTAATAGCCTTTTTGCTACATTGGTTGTAAGTGATGAAGAGAAACTGGATGACCTGCCATCGCATCCTGTAATGCAAAAATGGTGGGCCTATATGAAAGATATTATGGAGAGTAACCCAGATAATTCTCCTGTAAGCATACCACTTAAAGAGGTATTTTTCCTTCCATAATATTTTAATATTTGACTTCTATTCCAAAGCCGGATTCAATTTAATTGAATCCGGCTTTGGAATTTTTATAGCAAATCGATATATAAGCGGCTAATCGAACCGCTCACGAAACATTTTGCATTGTTGCTGAACACATTCGTAGAACGATATTAGGGCTTTTTTGCGGTAAACTTCTTTAGGAAAGGCAATGGTGGCTTCCCGCATCATGGTCTTTCCTTCGAGGGGAATGGCTTTTAGTTCAGGATAACCAAATAAAGAACTGTTCATTAAAATAGTGCTCCACTGTTGGGTATTGGTAAGCTCTAAAAGGCTATGTATATCGTTGGTCTCTATTTTTATATTTAGTTTCAGTGCGTTTTTACAAAGTATGTTATCTAATGAGATCCGAATGCTATAACCTGACGATGGAAGTGCTAAAGGCAGGGTTGTTATTTTTTGTAATGATATTTTGTTTAGGTTAGACCAAGAATGCGAACGATGAACAATAAGGGAAAGCCTGGAACTGAAAAGTGCTGTGATTTCCAATAGTTCGTTTTTGGATGATACCGGAAGGAACGACAGCATGCAGTCAATTTGGTAAAGGCTGATCTTTTGCAACAGGTCATCAGTAGAGCCAAATACGATTTGGATTTGTATATCCGGAAACTCCTTACCAAATTCAGCCAGTGTGCTGATCAATAATTCGGTCATTCCATAAGTAGCCCCAATGCAAACGCTCCCGGTTTTCTGGTTGTCGAGATCCCTTAAAACCAGTAGGCCTTCCTCTGAGGTACGGATTGTTTTTCTTGCATGATCAAGAAACAGCTTGCCCGCTTCGGTGAGTTTTACCCTTTTTCCAATACGGTCAAATAGTTGTGACTTTAATTTGGTTTCTAACTCTTTTATTTGGTGTGAAAGTGTGCTTTGGGTAATAAACAATTCATCGGCTGCTTTTGTAAAGTTTAAAAGCTCTGCTGCGCGCACAAAATATTTTAACTGACGTAGTTCCATGGAATGTTTGTTTAATGTAAAGATAAGCCTAAATCGAAATTATCGATTATTTTTATCTAAATATATCATTTTTACAATTAATAAATAGTGCAGAACTTTACATTGTTAATTTTAAAAACAAAAATCATGGAAATTTTACAAACACCTCAAAATGCATTGTCTGCATCTGTTGTTTCTGCTGTTATCAATGCTCCAATTGAAAAAGTAAATATTGCAGACTGGCTTTTTAATTTACCTGATGAAGAATATCAACGTTGCTCTGTAAATCACATCGCTGCCGGAATTACATCAAATTTTGACGGACAGCTTATGTCTATTAATGTTGAATATGTAGGCTCGGCATTGGTCATCCAGCATTATGTGGCTACAGAATCCCGGGCAGATTATTGCCGTATGTTATCAGTTTCAGATACTATTACCGCAGCAGGGCGCTCTAAAGTTCAGGTGCTTTGGGAACTGAAAGCTGATAAAATTGATGATAATACTACGTTGTATACCAATAGTATTCATGCAACTGCCACACCGGAGTTTTTAGAATTTATAAAAGCCAACAACATAACTTTAGAGCAGGCCGCCAAAGCAAGACAGGATGCTTCTGATGCGCACAACCATGAGGAAACTCCTAATTTTGCAAAAAGTATAGAGAATAAAGCGTTAACCAAAAAATACAATCAGCCTTTTTAAATGTTAATCAGTGTTATTTACGGACAAACAAAAAAGGGATGACTGCACTAATGCAATCATCCCTTTTTTTTGCTGAGTTCAGAAAATCTTATTTTACTGTAATTACCAATGGGCTTGCTACAATTTCTGCTTGTTTTTTAAGCAGGGCGTTCCATTCGGTTTCGTTGGTTGCCTGTCCTGCCTTTGCCCATGCAAAACCTGCATAATAAACTGCTTTACCAGTTGGCTTTAAAAGTGCAATTACATTGCTTTGGTCTTTGGTCTTGCTTTTGTTTATAAAGGCTTTTTGTATAGTGCCTGGTACAGCTACAATACCCTCTCCAATATAAACACCGTCTATTTTTTCGTGGTGGGCCACAATACCTTTTTCTGTAAACAGTTCGGCTTTACCTTCGTTATTGTGCAGTGTAATTCCGGTTGCAAAGTTGGGTAGTTGTTTTTTAGAACTGTAAGTAATTTCAAATTTAGAGAAATTAGTGTTTAGATCTAACGATATACGTTTGGTTTCTTTAACGCCATAGTTACTATACGGGGCATAATCAAGCTCGAAAACCGTGCGCAACGGACCTGTTGCAATAGTTTTATAGCTAATAAAATTTTTAGAAACCAACAGGCTGTCATTTTCCCAAACTCCTGTACCGCCGGTTCCGCGACTTGCACCTACGTGATAAGGGTCATAGCCTTCGCCACGGTCTTTGTGGTAGAACATTGGGTCTGTTAAATAACCTTTATACCATTCATTGATTACAGACTTAGAGGTGCGTTTCAACCAAATGTCTATACCACTGCTCAAAGTACCGTTTTCGCGCTTTTGTTCGGTGCGTTGTTGTGCATCAGGGCCATAGGTTCTAAAGGCAACTTTGTCGTTCTCCCATGTATAGTCGTCGGTACGCTCAGGAACAAAACGTGAGTAGGTAGTAAGCTTACTTTCTGCTGCGGGTGCACCTGGTATGTTTACAAGTATATATTTTGCAGAGCCTTTTGCTTTTACATTGGCCATAAATAAAAGTTCGTCACTCTTTTTATCTCCGTCATAATCTATCCATTGCAAAGGCTCGTTTTGGCCTGTAATGGCATTTTTTATGTGTATGTCGGCTTCCTTTTTACCTTTCATAAAACCGCTAAGGCTTTTGCTGTTTAAGGCAACTACTTCGTTACGGTCGAAACCAACATTGTTTTTAACAGTAACAGATATGCTCTCCTGAGCCGAAAGAGTTGTTAATCCAAAAGATGCTACCGTAAAAATGGCAGCCCAATTTGTTTTTAATTGTTTCATAAATTAAATGCAATTGATTTATTATAAACGTAAATATAGCAAACGTTATAGTATTTGAAGAAGTATTGATGTTATTTTCAAAAATAAAAGTTAGCCATGGGCATTGTGTCCTGTGCTGTCCTGTAATAAATGCAGGATAGACCATGACGGTTACCTAAAACGTAATAGTTATATTTGTTTGATACCTTACTTCATAATCTCTAATAAAAATGCCCGATACAAAATTAGCGGTCAGAAAAAATATAAAATCCTTAAAAATAATTATTGCAATTATTTTTCTCTCGACTAATGTTTTCATTACATCAGCACAAAAAGTTGTAACGGTTCGCGGTATAGTTTCGGGTGTTTCGTGGTTCGATCAAAATGGCGATCCTGTAAGCGCGCACGGAGCCAATATTATAAAAGATAACGGGAAATACTATCTTTTTGGCGAAAAGCATTATGATGATAATCCTGCATTTGCAGGTTTTAACTGCTATTCGTCGGATGATCTTTATAACTGGAAGTTTGAAAGCACAGCCCTGCCTGTACAAAAAAGCGGCAAGCTTGGCCCTAACCGCATTGGCGAACGCCCAAAGGTTTTAAAATGCCCTAAAACCGGAGAGTACATTATGCTTATGCATGCCGATACCCTTACCTATAAAGACCAGTTTACGGGCTATGCCACGGCTAAGAAAATTACGGGACCTTATGAGTTTAAAGGCCCGATATTATTTAACGGCAAACCCATTCGCAAATGGGATATGGGAACCTTTCAGGATGATGACGGTTCGGCTTATCTTATAATACACAGTGGGCTGCTGTATAAACTGAGCGACGATTATAAAAGTATAGCCGAAGAGGTAGTGGATAATAAATGGCACGGCAGCGAATCGCCTACGATTTTTAAAAAGGAAGGGGTTTACTTCTGGCTGGCATCTGACCTAACGAGTTGGGAGCGTAACGATAATTTTTATTATACCGCAGCATCGCTTAAAGGGCCGTGGACGTATGGCGGCAACGTTGCCCCGAAAGGCACGCTTACCTGGAACTCGCAATGCAGCTTTGTGTTGCCCGTAACCGGAACACAGCAAACTACTTATATGTATATGGGAGACCGATGGTCATTCCCGTATCAGGCATCGGCGGCAACCTATGTGTGGCAGCCGTTGCATGTAAATAACACAGTGCTTTCAATACCTGAATATCAGGAGGCTTGGCAGCTTGATACTAAAACGGGTATAGCGACTGAATTAAAAATTACAGGTAAAACATTAAATAACGAAGATAAAAGCATTGCTTACAAAGGAGAATGGAAAACTACTGATGGAGAATTTGCATCGGCACGATCCAACTCTAAGGGCGATAACTTCTCTGTGAAATTTACTGGCACGCAGATTGGGTTTTATGGTATAGCAAACCCTGTGGGCGGCTATGCCGATGTGGTGGTGACAGATAGCAAAGGCAAAGCAGTAGCCTCTGCCATTGTAGATGCCTACAGTAAATACGAAGTGAAGTCGCTGTTGTTTTTAACACCTCTGCTTAAAAAAGGCAACTACATCCTAACGGTTACTGTGCGCGGCCACCACAGCAAATGGAGCGACAAGCGAAAATCAAATTACGGCAGTACCGACGATTTCATATCGCTGCACAGCATAATTATTAAAGAATAAGGGCTTTATGCCTTAAGATATATACATATGAAGAAAATTTTATGTTCGGTTTTAGTCTTTGCTTCGCTAACCGGCGCTTTTGCACAAAAGATAGCTTCTGTAACCACAAAGGTTAAGGCTCCGTTTGGTACGGTGACGGTTACCAGCCCGGATTTTAAAAAGGCCAAAAAGTTTGTTATAACTGATTTTGGTGCTGTACCAGGCGATAAGCAAAAAAACTCGCAGGCCATTGCGCAGGCCATTGCCAAAGCCAATGAGCAGGGTGGGGGCATTGTAGTAGTACCTAAAGGCGAATGGCTAACCGGTAAGGTGCACCTTAAAAGCAATGTAAACCTGCAGCTTGATAAAGATGCGGTGCTGCTGTTTAGCGAAGACCCTAACGATTACCTGCCTGCCGTACACAGCACCTGGGAGGGCATGGAGTGTTATAACTATTCGCCACTGGTGTATGCCTACAAATGCGAGAATGTTGCCATAACCGGCGAAGGCGAGCTTAAGGCAAAAATGGAGGTGTGGAAAGAATGGTTCTCGCGCCCCAAGCCACACATGGAAAGCATAAAGAAACTGTACACTGATGCGTTTAATTACGTTCCGGTGGAGCAGCGCCAAATGGTAAACGATACAGCCCACCTGCGCCCGCAATTTATACAGTTTAACCGTTGCGAGAATGTTTTGATGCAGGGCGTTAAGGTTACCAACAGCCCGTTCTGGACCATACACCCCTACCTGTGTAAAAATGTGGTGCTTCGTGATTTAAAAGTATATGCACACGGGCATAATAACGATGGGGTAGACCCCGAAATGAGCCAGAACGTGCTTATAGAAAACTGTGTTTTTGATCAGGGCGATGATGCTATTGCCATAAAATCAGGGCGCAACCCTGAGGGCTGGCGTTTAAAAACTCCGTCTAAAAATATAGTAATGCGTAACTGTACGGTTAAAAACGGCCACCAACTTGTGGCGATAGGGAGTGAGCTTTCGGGCGGGATAGAAAATGTATTTATAGACAACTGTCAGGTGCTGGATGGTGCAAAGCTATTCCACCTGTTGTTTATAAAAACCAACGAGCGCATGGGCGGCTATGTAAAGAACATTTATATGAGCAATGTGAAATCGGGCAAGATAGACCTGGGCATACTGGGCATAGAAACCGATGTGCTTTACCAATGGAAAAACCTGGTGCCTACCGTGATTAAAAAACTTACCCCTATAGAGAGTGTATATCTTGAGAATGTAACCGCCACTGATGTTAAGTTTGTGTCGCGCATACTGGGGCAAAAAGAACTTCCTGTAAAAAACATCAGCCTTAAAAATGTAAACGCCACTACCATTGCCGAGAAAAAAGATATACACGAAAATGTGGTAAACTTTACCTCAAAATAAATCAGCCTTATACTAATAGTGCTGCATTAGGTTAGCACATAATCAAATTAAAATGAGATTACCAATATTACTGTTCAGCATACTGTTTTTGCAATCGGTGCACCTGCGTGCTGCAAACCCCACAGCCCCAAATAATTTAAGGGCAAGCGATAAAGTACAGCCCGTGGGTACTGATGATAAACCTTTTTTTGGGTGGTACGTACAGGATGTTGATGCTAACGAAATCCAATCGGCCTACCAAGTTGTAGTGGCATCGTCTGAAAATTTACTTACTCCCGAAAAAGCCGACCTTTGGGACAGCAAAAAGGTAAATTCGCGCCAGCAAAACTATGTGTATTTTGGAGGCAAGGCATTGGCTCCTGCCACTCGATATTACTGGAAAGTGCGCACGTGGGATAAAGACGGCAATGTAAGCCCGTGGTCGGCAGCATCATATTTTGATACCGGGCTTTTTACCGCAAAAGACTGGAACGGGGCCGTGTGGATAAAGCGCGACACTAAAGACGCTAACGATTATACCTATTATCGCAAAACCATAAAAGCAGGTGCCAAGCCCGTAAAAAGGGCAACGGTTTACCTTACGGCATTTCATAACTATGAGCTGTTTATAGACGGTAAGCTGATAGGCAAAGGCCCCGGCTATCATTACCCGCAATATGCCTACTATAACGCTTATGATGTTACTTCTGCCGTAAAAGCGCAAAGCACTTTTGCTGCTATGACACACTGGTATGGCGGCGGGCAGGGCAGGGCTAAGGGCGACCGCGGTTTTTTGCTTAAGCTTATTGTAGAATATAAAGACGGTACAAAGGCTGTTTTTGGTACAGATAATACATGGAAGCATAAAGCTGTTGAGGCTTATGACCCGAACAGTAAAGGCCGTAACCCGGGCGAGGGAATTGGTTACATAGATGTAATAGATAGCCGCAAAATTATAACCGACTGGAACAGCCCGAAATTTAATGATAAAGACTGGCAGCCTGCCACCGTGCTTGGGGCGCATCCGACAGAGCCTTTTACAGGAGAATTGCAGCCTGACCTTACACGTTCTAAAGAAACAAAGATACAGGTGGCTTCTATAAAAAGCCTGGGTAAAAACTCTTACTTAATAGACCTTGGTAAAGTGTATGCCGGTATGCCCGAGATTGTTTTTGAAGGTGGCAAAGCCGGAGATACCGTAAGTATGCAGGGTGGTTTTGTACTGAAAGATGACGGTACAGTAAACCCTAAAATAAACCAGAGCACTAATATGTCTTACTTTTTTGTACTGAACGGTAAGAAAGCAACCTTCAGGCCGGAGCTGTATTTGGGCTACCGCTATTTGCAGGTTAATAATTCGCCTGTATCGCTTACAAAGGCTAATACAGCATTTGTTACAAGATACTTTGAATTACAACCCGAAAAGGCAAACTTTACATCGTCTGATAAAATGCTGAACCAGGTGTGGGATATGATGATACATTCTTTAACGCTTGGCGCACAGGAAGGTTTTGTAGATACACCCACGCGCGAAAAAGGCGAGTTCCTTGGTGATGCGTTCAGCCAAGGTGTGGCCTCTATGCTAAGTATGGGCGAGCGTTCGCTTAACCACAGGATGCTGCTTGAGTTTATAGATTCACAAGACCAATATTGGCCTGACGGGCGCATGAATGCCGTGTACCCTAATAACGACGGCAAGCGCGATATACCTGATTTTACACAGCAATATTTAATGTGGGCATGGGACTATTATATTCAAACGGGTAACCTGCAATTTCTTAAAGACAATTATGCCAAGATTAAAAAGGTGGCGACCTATGTGGATGCTTATACGAATGTTAAAACCGGGCTTATCCATAACCTTGCAGGTGGCAAAGGTCCTTATGAGTATGGCATTATAGACTGGCCTGCTACCATGCGTTACGGTTATGATATGACTGCCGAAGCACGTACGGTAATAAACGCCTACGCCTATACTGATTTTATCATCATTTCTAAAATAGCTGAAGTTATCGGCAATACTGCCGATGTTGCCCTGTTTAAAGGCAAAGCCGATGCCATTAAAACGGCATTCAACAAATATTTTATTAATGCGCAGGGTGTGTATGCCGACGGGCTTCTGGCTGATGGCAGTTTAAGTACGCACGTGTCGCAGCATGCCAATATGTTTCCGCTTGCGGTGGGACTGGTGCCGCAGGCTAACATAAAAGCAGCGGTGAATGCAGTAAAGGAACGTAAAATGAGTGCAGGTATGGTTACGGTGCGTTTCCTTACTGAAGCTCTGGGCGAAAATGCCGAGGCTGCCCACTTGTTAGAGCTGTACACCAACCCTCAGTGGGACGGCTGGGCGCAAACCATCTCCAAAGGCGGGACTGCTACCTGGGAGGCCTGGGATGCATTGGAGACCAACCAGAGTATGTGCCACCCGTGGGGTACTGCGGGACTTAGCGGTATTCAACGCTATGTTTTAGGGATTAAGGCAGTGCAGCCGCAGTATGACCTTATAGAGGTTAAGCCGCTTGATTTTAAAGGTAAGCTTACACACGCTTCGGGTAAAGTAAATACCGATAAAGGTGTAATAGACCTTGCCTGGAAACAGGATGCTAAAAAGTATGAGCTTACGCTGACATCTCCTGTAAATGTAACCGCTGAGGTTTATATACCAAAAGGCACATCGGCATCTGCAAAATTAAAAGTAGACGGCAAAGAAGTTACTGCCACTGTAAAAGGTAATTACCTTGTAGTGGAAAATGTGGGCTCAGGTATACATACTTTTGTGAGGGAGTAATCTTTTAAACCTGCAAGGTTTTTAACCTTGCAGGTTTAAAAAATGGAAAAGCCACGAATTACATCAATTTGTAAAAATTAATGTAATTCGTGGCTTATATATTTTAAAGCGAGTTGCGTTCTATATACTTAAATACGTTTTTAACCTTTTCTTTTTTGTTCTTTAAAACCATATATGCTGCTGATTCGCCCATTGCTTTAAAATCAGTGCTGATAACGGTAATGCCTAAAAGTTCTTTTAGTGGAGTTTCGTTGTAGGAAATTATGCCAATGTCTTCACCCAAGGTTAGGTTTTTTGCCCTTAACTGTCGTACCAAATTTACAAGGTCGCGTTCCTGTATGGTAACATAAACGTCTTTGCTGGAAAGCTCCATGTCTTCATAAATTTCGTCAAGCACCTCGTGGTCAAGGTTAAACTCACGGCAAAATTGCTGAAAGCCATGCATAATACGCCTTGGGTATGGATTAGCCGATTTGTTGGGGTAGACTAAAATTATCTTGTCGTATTTTTTTATTTTATCTAAACCTTCCTTTAAAGCATTGTAAATATCGGTTTTAAAATCCTGGTATATTGTTCCATAATCGCCCGATATGCCCGGTTTGGTATTGTCGAGCATTACCAGTTTGTCTTTTGGTATCTGTTCTAAAATGTTAAGCACATCAGGCGTAAAGCTTACGTGGTTGTAGTTTTCATCCCTAAAGTGTGGCATGATAACATAGTAGTCATACATTCCCATGGCCTTTTCTAATGCATTTATAAATAGCGTTTCATCGCAATGATAAATATACATGTCAATATTAGCCTGTATCCCTATGGCATCTACAAAAGAGTTATATATCATCATTTTGTAGGTGCTTGGCTTGTTTACCAAAAAGAAAATGTTCGATTTTAGCGCATGGTCTGCTTTACTGGTGTAGTATCCTTTGCCCCTAACAGCCACGATTATATTGCGCTCTTTCAGGTATTTGTAGGCTTTTTCGACAGTGTCTCTGGATAGATAGCAGTTTTCGCTTAGTTCATTTATAGAAGGTACTTTTTCGCCTACTTTTATCTTTCCGGTAGAAAGGTCTCCTATAATGGAGTCTACAATTTGTTTGTATTTTGGTACCCTTGAACTTTCGTTTATCTGTATTTCAAACAATTGTGACATGATTTTGAACCTAAAGTAATAATAGGCTAAATGTAGGTAATTATTATTAGCCAGTATAGTATTCAAACGTTTTTTTTAGCTGTATAGCGCATATTTAATAGCTTCTTTTGGAAGTAATAAGTGTTTTTTGGGGTAATAAAAAAAGCGGCAGGAACCACCCAGCCGCTTTATCATTACAGTGCCTAACATAACATTGTAACTAACCTAATCTAACCAAAAAATTAACTAACTCAAACGAGTATATTGAATGAAATTTATATTTAATCTATCGAATTTCCGTACCCTACTATTATTACCGATATCAGCAATACAGCCACCCCGGTAAGCATAGTATATTTTGTTTTATTGCTAACGCCTTTCCACTCTTTTAAATAAATACCCCACAGGTTGCCTACAAGTATAATAGCACTCATGTGCAGTATCCAGCTGCTGGCACCGTTGCCCAATCTGCTTTCGCCCATACCGTAAAAAAAGAACTGTAAGAACCATGTAGTACCCGCAATGGCACAAAAAATATAGTTTTTGGTAAGCGGCATACTCTTGTTGTTAAGGTCGCTAACGCTTTTGTTTTTAATAATAAGATATATACACCATAAAAAATTGGTTGTAAAGCCACCCCAAAGCACCAATACGAACGTAATATTGTTCTGGAAAAGAGGGTTAACACCAGCTTCTACAGCGGCTTCGGCAAGAGGTTTCCCTGCTTCTATTCCGTAATTAAAACAAGAACTTAATATGCCCGAAAGTATCGCTACTACAATACCTTTTTTAAAGTTATACTCGCTGTCTTTTGCAGGAACTTCCCCGGATAAGGCACGTTCTTTCTCTTTCATTATACCCGATTTGCCTGATAGTGCAATACCTGTAAGGCACAGTGCGATACCAAACAATATAACCTGGCCACCGCTTGAGCCCAACATGTCGGTAAAGCTTACTTTTCCCACTTCGCGGTTAAAATCATAATATATGGCAGGTAATAACGCCCCAAACGCAGAGCTGAAACCTAATATAACAGAGTTGCCTAAAGACATTCCTAAGTAGCGCATTCCTAAACCGTAGGTCAAACCGCCAATGCCCCATAATACACCAAAAAGTATGGTGTAGAACATTACGCTTGGGTTACTGAACAGTAATGATGCAAATTCAGGAAACGTAAGCCATAATGCAATAAAAGGAGCGATAAGCCACGAAAAAAATCCGCCAACGATCCAGTATATTTCCCAACGCCACCCGGTTACTTTTTTATAGGGCATGTAAAAACTGCCTGCTGCTGTAGATCCTATTAAGTGAAAAATAACCCCAAGTAATGCGTGCATAATAATATAATAAATTTATAGTGCCTGTAAATAAAAAAGCTATATCGTTTTCGGCTTTGAGGCAAATTTATTCCTATATTTCCAAACCAAAAAAATAGCTGTTGTTGTTTTTATATTAAATCTTTTAAAAACCTGATTTAAAAATACAGCCAATAATTATAATTGTAAATTTTTATCAATATTAAAAATCTTAAGTATAACGGGCATCCTGTAGTATCCTGTAATTGTAAAAATGTTGCAGTAGGGGTATTTTACATATAATGTAGAGGTGTTGCAAAATTTTGTGCCATACTAAACATAATAATTACGGTGTTAAGCAGTACAGCACAGGATACTGACGTCGTTGTTTCATCCTATTTTTGAGAATCAAAATGATAAACCGAATTCAAAAATATAAATAATGGAAAAAACATTTAAGTATGTAAATTATCTATGGGATGAGCAAAAGGCTGCTGCGCTTGGCGATGATCAGGTTGCTTTGTTCCTGTACCGCTCAAATATACTGGGCAGCGATTTAAGGATAACCAACTATGGCGGTGGCAACACATCATGTAAAACCATAGAAAAAGATCCGCTTACCAATGAAGATGTAGAGGTTATGTGGGTAAAAGGTTCCGGCGGCGATATTGGTACCCTTACACGCAGCGGTATTGCAGGGCTTTATACTAAAAGGCTTCGCGACCTTAAAAATGTGTACGGCGGCCTTGCAGATGAAGACCGCATGGTAGGTCTTTTCAATCACTGCATTTTTGACCTTGACAGTAAAGCGCCATCTATAGATACTCCATTACACGGACTGCTTCCGTTTAAACATATAGACCACCTTCATCCTGATGCACTTATTGCTGTTGCTGCTGCTAAAGACAGCGAGCAGGTAACCAAAGATATTTGGGGAGATACTATGGGTTGGGTGCCATGGCAGCGTCCTGGCTTCGACCTTGGTCTTCAGCTTGAAAAATGCCTTGCCGACAACCCGGGCATCCGCGGAATTGTATTGGGCAGCCACGGTTTGTTTACATGGGGCGATACTTCATATGAGTGCTACATCAACAGCCTTGAAGTTATTGAAGCTGCAAGTGCTTACATTGAGAAGAAAATAAAAGAAAAAGGTAGTGTATTTGGCGGACAAAAAATACAGAGCCTTCCTAAAGAAGAGCGTCTTGATAAAGCCGCTACACTAATGCCGTTGCTTCGCGGTCTGGCATCTTCTGAAAAGAAAATGATAGGCCATTTTAACGATAGCGATACGGTTCTTGAGTTTATTAACAGTAACGACCTTGAGCGTCTTGCACCACTGGGGACAAGCTGTCCTGACCACTTCCTACGTACCAAAATCCAGCCGTTAGTGCTTCCGCTAAGTACAAGCGAAGATGTGTACAATACAGAGGAGATACTTAAAAAGATCGAGCCTGCTTTTGAGCAGTACCGCAAAGAATATGCAGAATATTATGAAACCTGCAAGCACCCTAACAGCCCGGCAATGAGAGACCCTAACCCGGTTATCATTATTTATCCTGGCGTAGGTATGTTCAGTTTCTCTAAAGATAAACAAACTACACGTGTAGCCAGCGAGTTTTACATTAATGCTATCAATGTAATGCGTGGCGCAGAGGCTATTACCGAATATACATCTTTGCCAAGGCAGGAGGCTTTTGATATAGAATACTGGCTTCTTGAAGAGGCTAAACTTAGCCGTATGCCTGCCGAAAAACCATTAAGCCGCAGGGTTGCTATCGTTACCGGTGCAGCAGGTGGTATTGGTAAAGCTATTGCTGATAAGTTAGTGCAGGAAGGTGCTAATGTAGTACTTACAGATCTTAATGCCGAGAACCTTCAGGTGGCTTTGGCTACTTATAAAAGAGACCTTGCAGATGGTGCTGTGTGTAATGTGACAGATGAAGAGTCTGTAGTAAAAGCATATAAAGAAGCGTGTCTTGCCTTTGGCGGTGTAGATATTATTGTACACTCTGCAGGGCTTGCTATCTCTAAACCAATTGAAGAAACTACACTTAAAGACTGGAACATACTTCAGGATGTTCTTGTAAAAGGTCAGTTCCTTATGGCGCAGCATGGAACGGCAATCATGAGGAAACAGGGCTTTGGTGGCGATATTGTAAACATTGCCAGTAAAAATGGCCTTGTTGCAGGTCCTAACAATGTGGCTTATGGTACTGCTAAGGCTGCACAGCAACACATGACAAGGCTGCTTGCTGCCGAACTTGCTGCCGATAAAATACGTGTAAACACAGTAAACCCTGACGGTGTTATTGTGGGTAGTAAAATTTGGGAAGGCGCTTGGGCCGAAGGCCGTGCTAAAGCTTATGGCATTACTGTAGAAGAACTGCCTGCACACTATGCTAAACGCAGCCTGCTTAACGAAATTATCCTTCCGGATGATATAGCAAACGGTGTATTTGCCTGCGTGGGCATACTTGATAAGAGTACAGGCGGAATTATAAATGTAGATGGCGGTATGGCCAATGCTTTTGTTCGCTAATAAATTATAAAGCCACGAATTTCACGGATTATCATTACTATTGAATTAAATCAATTTGAGAAAATTCGTGTAATTCGTGGCAAAAAAACAAATACAAAAAATGAAGATTACTGCACAGCAAATAGCTGACTTAAATAAAATGCAGGATACTGTTTTTAATGCCGAACTGAACATTATTTCAGAAAGGTTCGCTAAAAAAGGAGTATCTGTTGACGAAATTGTACAAAAAGTTGCCGATTTTCAGGTGGCAATACCAAGCTGGGCTTTGGGCGCAGGAGGCACACGTTTTGGCCGTTTTTCTTATGGCGGCGAGCCTGCTTCACTGGAGCAAAAACTTGACGATATAGGTATACTGCATGCCCTTACACAATCGGCTGGTGCCGTGTCGTTACACATTCCGTGGGATATTCCTCAGGATGCAAAAGCAATAAAAGAAGTGGCTGCAAGCCACGGCATAGTGTTCGACGCTATGAACTCTAATACCTTTCAGGATCAGCCGGGTGCTAAGGAAAGCTACAAACATGGCTCATTGAGCAGCACTATAGATGCATCGCGCGAGTATGCTATACAGCATAACCTTGATGTGGTTAAAATAGGGCAGGAGTTAGGCTCAAAATCGCTTACCGTATGGTTGGCAGATGGGTCTAACTTCCCTGGTCAGCGCAATTTTCAAACCGTACTGAAACATACAGAGGATAGCCTTAAAACAATCTATGCAGGTCTTCCGGCAGACTGGAGCCTGTTTATAGAATACAAACCATATGAGCCTGCTTTTTACAGCACTGTAATACAGGACTGGGGTACTTCGTTCATGCTGGCTAATGCCTGCGGAGACAGGGCTTACACACTTGTAGACCTTGGTCACCACCTGCCTAATACAAACATTGAGCAAATTGTTGCTACACTGATGATGAGGGGCAAGCTGGGTGGTTTCCACTTTAACGACAGCAAATATGGTGACGACGACGTTACTGTAGGTTCAATTAAGCCTTATCCGTTATTCCTAATTTTCAACGAGCTGGTTTACGGTATGCAGAACAATCCTCAAAACCCTGATCTTGCCTGGATGATTGATGCCAGCCACAATACTAAAGACCCTCTGGAAGACCTTATACAATCGCTTGAGGCCATACTTATTGCTTATACACAGGCGTTGCTGGTAAATCAGGACGAGCTTAGGGCAGCGCAGCAGGATAACGATGTGGTTAAATGTCAGGAAATACTTCAGGATGCTTACCGTACCGATGTTAGGCCAATTCTTAAGGCAGCACGCCAAAAAGCAGGTGGTGCAATAGACCCATTGGCAGCTTACCGCTCTCTTGCAGTGCGTGGCGAACTTATTAAAGAAAGAGGTATGAACGTTAAAGCTACAGGTTTATAAAAAGCAGTACAGATGGTAAAAGTTAATGCGGTATTTGATATAGGCAAGACCAACAAAAAATTCTTTCTTTTTGATGACGATTACAACGAGGTACACCGCGAGTATGTAAACCTTCCGCTAACGACTGATGAAGACGGCTATGAGACTGAAAACCTTGAAGCCCTGCGCCAGTGGATGAAAGATACGTTTGATACAGTGTTGGAAAACCCTGAGTTTGATATAAAAACATTAAACTTTTCGTCATATGGGGCAAGCCTTGTACATCTTGATTATAAAGGTAAAGCACTAACACCGCTGTACAATTATACTAAAGATATGCCGCAGGCAGTTACTGACGGTTTTTATGAAAAATACGGTAACGAGCTTACCATAGCGGCTAAAACGGCATCTCCCCCGGCGGGAATGCTTAATTCGGGCTTACAGCTATATTGGATAAAGACCACAAAGCCCGAGGTTTTCAGCCAGATAAAATATAGCCTGCACCTGCCACAATACCTGTCTTATTTGTTTACGGGTATCCCGGTTAGCGAATATACAAGCATAGGTTGTCATACAAGCCTTTGGGATTATGATGCAGAAGACTATCATGCGTGGGTACATGCCGAGGGCATCGATAAGATACTTCCTCCAATTGTTCCAACATCGGCCAGCATAAACACTACCTATAAAGACAAGAAGATAAAAATAGGTGTAGGCATACACGACAGTTCATCGGCACTTTTGCCTTATATCCTAAGCAAGAAAAAACCTTTTCTGCTGCTATCTACCGGAACATGGAGTATTGCGCTTAACCCTTATAATTCTGAAAGCTTAACGGAGCAGGATATAGAGAATAACAGTCTTAATTACCTGCGAATAGATGGCAAGCGTGTAAAAGCATCTCGTTTTTTTATGGGTAATGAGTATCGCCTACAAGTAGAAAAGCTATCGGCATACTACCAAAAGGAGTACGGCTACCACCGCAATGTGCAGTTTGACCAGGATATATACTTAAAGCTTATACAAAAACCAGCAATGTACTTCAAGTTTGAAGGCATATCGTTGCAAAGGCTTCCACAGGAAACCGAGCTCGAGCCTTTTGATACTTTTGAGGAAGCTTATCATCAGTTGATGATCGAGCTGATGGAGTTACAAATAGACACTATTAACAGTGCTATAGGCAACAGCGATATTAAAACTATCTATATTGATGGTGGATTTACCGACAATGATGTATTTATGAAACTCATGTCGCACCATTTCAGTAGTTTCAAAGTCTTGTCTACACAATCTCCGTTAGGTTCTGCACTGGGCGCAGCCATGGTAATATCAGATAAAAAGATCACCTCAAATTTCCTGAAGGAAAATTACAGGATGAAAAAGCTGGTTCCGTTGTTTTTTGATGTATAACAACGGTGTCGATTATTCATATTCTATAATCAGTAGATTTAGGATAACTAATTAAATTACAATGCAAATTAAATACAACAGCAATTACCCGTCGGTGGAAGATCTTATAAAACAGGCAAAGCGCAAAATTCCGCGCTTCGCTTTTGAGTATCTTGACGGAGGCTGCAACGAAGATGTAAACCTTATAAAGAATACAGCCGATATTCGCGATATTGAGCTAAAGCCTTACTACCTGACCAAACACATTAAGTCGGAAATGAAGACCGAACTGTTTGGGCATACATATGATGCGCCTTTTGGTATATCGCCGGTAGGATTGCAGGGGCTTATGTGGCCCAATGCACCTGAAATTTTAGCTAAGGCAGCCTATGAGCACAATATTCCGTTTATACTAAGCACTGTTACTACAGCCAGTATAGAACGTATTGCCGAGATCACCCACGGTCAGGCCTGGTACCAGTTATACCATCCGGCCGACCCGGTTGTTAGAGACAGTATTATAGACCGTGCAGCAGCAGCAGAATATCCTGTTTTGGTAGCACTTAGCGATGTGCCTACGTTTGGTTTCCGCCCACGTGATATTCGTAATGGTCTTGCCATGCCGCCAAGTATGTCTTTAAGAAATATATTGCAAATATTAGGCAGGCCGGAGTGGGCCATTAAAACCCTTATTCATGGACAACCAAGCTTTAAAACCTTGGAGCCTTATATGGAAAAGGGTATGAACATGAAACAGCTTGGCCAGTTTATGAACCGCACCTTTAGCGGAAGGCTGAATGAAGAGCGCATAGCCCCTATTCGCGATAAGTGGAAAGGCAAGCTGGTGCTTAAAGGTGTGGGCAGCGAAGAAGATGTAGAAATGGCTATACGACTTGGCTTTGATGGTGTTATAGTTTCAAACCACGGTGGCAGGCAGCTTGATGCAGGTCAGAGCGCCATAGCATCTATGCACCCTATTGTAGAAAAATACAAAGGACAGATAAAAGTAATGATGGACAGCGGCATTCGCAGCGGTGTAGATGTTGCACGTACCCTTGCCTGTGGCGCCGATTTTACCTTTATGGGGCGTACCTTTATGTACAGTGTTGCCGCTTTAGGAAACGAAGGTGGCAATCATGCTATATCTATGCTTAAAGTACAACTGCAACAGGTAATGGAGCAGGTGTGCTGTGAAAGGGTTGAAGATTTTCCTAATCACCTAATAAAGTAAGGTGTAAAATTAGAAGTTGTTTTTAAATTTTTATATTTATTTAGCAAGAGTCTGCATTGCAAAATGCAGGCTTTTGTTGTTTAACAATAGTATGAAATTGCTATAATATGCCTGCAAATTAATCGTTCTAAAATGGCTTTTTCAGAATAAATTTCCATTTTACCATCCCTCATTTTCAATTTACCCCCCTTTATATATCGTTTAAAAGTCTTTAATTTGCGATTGTTAAAACTAAAACGATATAGCTAAACGCAGGGTGCTATCCCTCTAAAACCTATAATTTATTTTTATGAAAAAAGTGTTCTCAGGCTCTTCTCTTCTTTTATTTATTGCGTTAATTTTTGGTTTCAAAACCACTGCGCAAAACCAGCCAACATATCCTGATAAAGATTATGTTGCTTATTTGTTTACTTACTTTACAGGTAACGATGTGGTAGACGAAGCTATAAAATTTGGAGTAAGCACCGATGGTTATAACTTTAAAGCACTAAACAATAACCAGCCGGTTATCGATTCTAAAAAAATAAGTTCTACCGGGGGAGTAAGAGATCCACATATTTTGAGAGGACATGACGGCAAAACTTTTTATATGGTGGTTACCGATATGACATCGTCTAAAGGTTGGGATTCTAACAGGGCTATGGTTTTGCTAAAATCAACCGATCTTGTTAACTGGACATCGGCGGTCGTGAACATACAGAAAACCTTTCCGGGCAACGAAAACCTAAAGCGTGTTTGGGCACCGCAAACTGTATATGATGCCTCTGTGGGTAAATACATGATCTATTTCTCAATGCAGCATAATAACGATCCTGATAAGATTTATTATGCCTACGCCAATGCCGATTTTACAGGCCTTGAAGCTGCACCAAAGTTACTATTTATACCAAAGTCTAAAGGTGCATGTATAGATAGCGATATTGTAGAGAAAGACGGTGTTTATCATCTGTTCTATAAAACCGAAGATAATACTGCCGGTATTAAAGTGGCTACTACTAAAAACCTGACTTCTAACCAGTGGACGGAGCATGATAAATATCTACAGCAAACCACGCAAAGTGTGGAAGGTGCAGGGGTGTTTAAACTGAATAATTCTGATGAGTACATCCTTATGTATGACGTTTATAAGAACGGGCGTTATGAGTTTACTAAGAGCTCTGATCTTGAGGACTTCAAGGTTATCAATAAGGACGTTACCATGGATTTTAAACCACGCCATGGCACCGTTATGCCTATTACACGTACAGAATTGAAACGCCTTATGGCAAAATGGGGTACTCCTGAAGGGATTAAAGTGAATAACAACCCCGCTTTGGAAGGTTTTTATGCCGATCCGGAGGTTTTATATTCGCAAAAAACAGGCAAATATTATATTTATCCAACCAGCGATGGTTTTGATGGTTGGAGTGGCTACTACTTTAAAGTATTCTCTTCGGATAATTTGGTTGACTGGAAAGACGAAGGTATTATGCTCGATCTTAAAAAAGATGTTACCTGGGCTAACCGAAACGCATGGGCACCATGTATTGTAGAGAAAAAGATAAATGGTGTTTATAAATACTTCTATTATTTTACTGCCGCGCAAAAAGTAGGGGTGGCTGTTGCCGATAATCCTACCGGACCGTTTAAAGACAGCGGAAAAGCATTAATAGATTTCAGGCCGGATGGTATTAAAGACGGTCAGGAAATAGATCCGGATGTATTTACCGATCCTAAAACCAATAAAAGCTATTTGTACTGGGGTAACGGTTACATGGCAGGAGTAGAGCTTAATGATGATATGGTTTCTATTAACAAAAAAACATTAACAGTTCTTAAACCCGATAATACATATCGTGAAGGCACGTATGTAATTTACCGTAACGGTACTTACTATTTTCTGTGGAGCGAAGACGATACCCGCAGTCCTAACTATAAAGTAAGGTATGCTACTGCAAAATCGCCATTGGGCAAGTTTACCATTCCTAAAGACAATATTGTTATCAAACAGGATGCTGATAAAAAACTATTTGGAACAGGGCATAACTCAGTAGTTCAGGTGCCGGGCAAGGATGAATGGTATATAGTTTACCACAGGTTTAGTTATCCTAACGGATACAAAATGGGCGATGCTGCAGGTTTTCACCGCGAAGTATGCATCGATAAACTGGAGTTTGACAGCAAAGGTAATATCATTACCGTTAAGCCAACTTTAGAAGGGATTAAGCCTGTAAAATAATTCTATAGATACAGATACAAAAATGAGGTGCTAAATAATCAGCACCTCATTTTTTGTTTTAGATTTTATTGTATTTCGTTCTAAATAAACCTACTTCAGCAGTTCATAACACTGGTTTGCAATTTCGAGTTCTTCGTTGGTAGGTATGATCAATATCTTTACTTTAGAGGCTACTGTGTTTATTTCGCGCAACCCGGGTTTTCGGGTGCTGTTCTCTTCTGTATTAATTTCGATGCCCAAATATTCTAAATCAGAACATACCAGTTGGCGAACCATGGCATCATTTTCTCCAACGCCCGCTGTAAATATAATGGCATCTATACCGTTAAGAGCAGCAACATAAGACCCAATGTATTTTTTTATGCGGTAGGCATACATATCATAAGCGAGTTTAGCATTTTCGTCGCCTTCGTTAATAGCTTTGGTAATATCGCGCATGTCGCTGTATCCTGTTAAGCCCTGCATACCGCTACGCTTGTTTAGTAGGTTGCTCACCTGTTCTATATCATAGCCTAATGAATTTACAAGATAGAATACTACTGTTGGGTCTATATCGCCTGTACGGGTGCCCATAATAAGGCCGCTTAATGGGCCAAAGCCCATGCTTGTATCGATACTTTGCCCATTTTTTATGGCGGTAATGCTGCAACCATTTCCAAGGTGGACAGAGATAAGTTTTGTGTCGTTTTTACCTAAATGTGCATTGGCGCGCTCCGATACATATTTATGGCTAGTGCCATGAAAGCCATAACTACGAATGTTATAATCAGTATAATAAGAGTTAGGAAGTGCAAAACGATATGCCTCGGATGGCATTGTTTGATGAAAGGCCGTGTCAAAAACAGCAACCTGTGTGGCATTGGTAAAGATCTTTTCGGCAACCTCTATCCCCCTGTAACCAGATGGGTTGTGCAGCGGTGCAAGCTGAAAGGTTTTTTTAAGCTCTTCCTTAACTCCGGCATCGATAATTGTTGTTGTAGAAAATAATTCGCCACCATGAACAATGCGATGACCCACAGCAGCAATATCGGCTGTATTTTTAATAACGCCAAACTCAGGGTGGGTAAGCAGGCTGTTTACTTCGTTAAGTCCTGCCTCATGGTCGGGTATATCGAGTACAAATCTTTGCGATGTTTCTTCGCCATCGGTATACGTTTTATGGATGATAAGGGCATCATCAAGACCAATGCGTTCTACCAACCCCACACAAATGGGACTGACAGACGGCATGGTAAACAATTGATATTTTATAGAACTGCTGCCGGAATTTATTACAAAAATGTTCACTTGTATAAATAGGGATTATGAATTATTAATTTTCCTGACACTGTATGGCAGTAATAATAACGGTATTAAAAATATCGTCTACAGTACAGCCACGGCTCAGGTCGTTTACAGGTTTGTTGAGCCCCTGTAGCATGGGGCCAATGGCAAGAGCTCCGGTTTCGCGCTGCACGGCTTTGTAGGTATTGTTACCGGTGTTGAGGTCCGGAAATATAAGCACGCTTGCCTGTCCGGCAACTTCGCTGCCCGGCAATTTGCTGCTTCCCACAACAGGGTCTACTGCCGCATCATATTGTATAGGTCCTTCCACTTTGAGATCAGGACGGCGTTCTTTTACGATTTCAGTAGCACGTCGCACTTTCTCTACATCAGCACCTTCGCCCGATGTACCCGACGAGTAAGACAACATGGCGACTCTTGGTTCTATACCAAAACGAATGCTGCTCTCTGCTGATGATATGGCTATTTCAGCAAGTTGCTCGGCAGTAGGGTTAGGGTTTACGGCACAGTCGCCAAAAATGCAAACCCTGTCCGGAAGGCACATAAAGAATATTGAAGATACTACAGATATTCCGGGTTTTGTTTTTACAAACTGCAATGCAGGTCTAATGGTATGTTGTGTAGTGTGTACAGCACCGCTAACCATACCGTCGGCATGTCCTTTGTAAACCATCATGGTGCCAAAGTAAGATACGTCGGTCATCATGTCGCGGGCCATTTCCATGTTTACGTTCTTGGTCTTGCGAAGCTCATAAAGTGTTTCCACATAGTCGTTATAATAACTATCGTCTGCAGGGTTAACGATCCTTACACTACCCAGGTCAAGAGGAATGCCAAGACGGTTTATTTTTTCGCTAATTTCGTTTACGTCTCCCAGTATGGTAAGGTTAACAATATCCTGACTGATAAGACGGGCAGCGGCTTTAAGTATACGTTCGTCTTTGCCTTCGGGTAATACTATATGTTTTTTAGAACTCTTTGCCCATTCCGTAAGCTGATACTGGAACATGCGCGGCGTAATGCCCGATGGGGTAGAGGTAACAATGCGTTTATCAAGCTCAGCAGTATTTACACACTTATTAAAAGTATTTATTGCAAGCTGAATCTTACGTGTATTATCGGATGTTATTTTAGAACGTATAGCACCAACGTCAATACTGGTCTGGAATGTTCCTGTTTCAACAGCTATAATCGGTATAACAGTTTGGAGTCCATTTAAGAGCTTAATGATAGGCTCTTCAGGTTCCTGCCCTGCGGTTAATATGATACCTGATACTTTTGGATAAGTAGTGGAAAGATTAGCCTGTAATGCACTTATAATTATATCGCCACGGTCGCCGGGGGTAACAATCACCACATTCTCTTTAATATAATTTAAAAAGTTAGGGACCTGCATGGCTCCGGTTACAAAGGTGTCCGCCTGATTGCTCAACAATTCTTCACCAAAAAGGAGTTTACCTTTTAGTTTTTTGTTGATCTCTTTCATGGTGGGACTTAGTAAGCCCTTGTCCTGTGGAATAATTGCCAAAACTACTTCAGGTGGAAGTTGTTGTTTTAGCAACTCTTCTATATCATTTACATTTTCAGGTTTTATTTTATTCGCAACAATGGCGAGCACCTGTATTTCACGGGCATCAAAATTGTGTAGGGCGGTAAGTGCACCATTTACCACCTGTGCAGTAGATTTACCTTCGCCCGATACCACCACGATAACCGGCGCACGTAAGTTTTTTGCAATCTGCACATTGATATCAAATTCAAAAGCCGATCCGTCTCCTGTATAATCTGTACCTTCAACTACCGTAAAATCATATTTATTCTCAAGGTATTTAAATTTACGTATAATCGTATCAATAACCTCACCTTGGGTTTCGGTCTCCATTTGTTGCATAGCCTGCTGCCAGGTAAAGGCATAGCTGTCTTCAAATGTCATAGGGAGGTCAAAATAATTCAATATGGTGTGTATGTGGTTATCTTTTTCCTCCAGTTGATTTTGTGTAATGATGGGTTTGTAGTAACCTATTTTTTGGGCTTTACCCAAAAGCATGTTTACCAGCCCGATCGATACAATAGATTTACCACTGTAAGGTTCGGTTCCGGCAATAAAAACTGTTTTGATCATTGGTGTTGTTTTATGCAGTAGATGTCATGCAAAATTAATTATTATTTAGAATTGTTCTAATTAATATATGAAGTTTAACTAAATAAAAATCTAATTCTGCCATGTATTAAAGGTACAAAAAAAGACGGCCGTTAGGCCGTCTTTAAATATAATAATTTGGTTAAGGATTATTTTTTGATAATCGTAAGGTTTTTAACCTTGTTACCCGTAGTAACCCTCACAATATAGCTTGCTGCCTGAAGTGTACTCATGTTAAGTTTGCCTTTATTGACATTCCATTTCACTTCAAATACCAGTTTGCCATGCAGGTCGTAAACCGCCACATTCGAGATGTTTTGAGACGACTCTATGTTAAGTTCAGTATCAACCGGGTTAGGATAGTATTTAAACGTATCCTGAGTAAAATGGTCATTACCTAAAATTATAGAGATCGTTACTGCCAAAGTGGTCTGGCTTGTACAGCCGTTAACAGTTTGGGTAGCATAGTAGGTAACTGCATTTTCTAAAACAGTATCCGAAGATAGCGGAGTACCACCATTTAGTGCTTCATCTTCTGATGCATACCAAAGTACACCTTCGCCAATAACTTCGATATCTGCAATAGTAGCGTTATCCGTACTGTTAAATGCCTGTTGGGTTAGACCATCCGGTGCAGCAGTAGTATTAATAGTTACGCTAACTGCTGTCCTTGTACTTTCGCAAGCGTTTAGTGTTTGCGATACATAGTAAGTACCCGTTGCAAGCACTTCTGTAGAAGTTAAGGCTGTAGTTGAAGTCTCGCTAGCATACCAAGCTAAGTCAGTACCTTCAGCTGTCAGTTCTACAACCGTTGCACCATTACAGAATGTTTGTGCAGATGCCGTTGGTGCAGTTGTAGTATTAATAGTTACGCTAACTGCTGTCCTTGTACTTTCGCAGGCGTTTAGTGTTTGCGATACATAGTAAGTACCTGCTGCAAGCACTTCTGTCGAAGTTAAGGCTGTAGTTGAAGTTTCATTAGCATACCAAACTAAGTTATCGCCAGTCGCAGTAAGCTCTGCCACCGTTGCACCATTACAGAATGTCTGTGCAGCAGCCGTTGGAGCAGCAGTAGTGTTAATAGTTACTGCAACTGCCGTTCTTGTACTATCACATCCGTTAACTGTCTGTGATACATAATATGTACCTGTTGCAAGCACCTCTGTAGAAGCTAAAGCTGTAGTTGAAGTTTCATTATCATACCAAGCTAAGTCAGTACCTTCAGCTGTCAGTTGTGCAACCGTTGCACCGTTACAGAATGTTTGTGTGTCGGCTGTTGGTGCAGCAGTAGTGTTAATAGTTACGCTAACTGCTGTCCTTGTACTCTCGCAAGCGTTTAGTGTTTGCGATACATAATAAGTACCTGTTGCAAGCACTTCTGTCGAAGTTAAGGCTGTAGTTGAAGTTGCATCTGAATACCAAGCCAAGTCAGTACCTTCAGCCACAAGCTCGGCTACGGTAGCACCTGTACAGAATGTCTGTGCATCGGCCGTTGGTGCAGCAGTAGTATTAATAGTTACGCTAACAGCAGTCCTCACACTCTCGCAGGCGTTAAGCGTTTGCGATACATAGTAAGTACCCGTTGCAAGCACTTCTGTCGAAGTTAAGGCTGTAGTTGAAGTCTCGCTAGCATACCAAGCTAAGTCAGTACCTTCAGCAGTAAGTTCCGCTACGGTAGCACCATTACAGAATGTCTGTGCATCGGCTATTGGAGCAGTTGTAGTATTGATAGTTACAGCAACCGCTGTTCTTGTACTCTCGCAAGCGTTCAGTGTTTGTGATACATAGTAAGTACCTGTTACAAGCACCTCTGTCGAAGTCAAGGCTGTAGCCGAAGTCGCATCAGCATACCAAGCTAAGTCAGTACCTTCAGCAGTAAGTTCCGCTACGGTAGCACCATTACAGAATGTCTGTGCATCGGCTATTGGAGCAGTTGTAGTATTAATAGTTACAGCAACCGCTGTCCTTACGCTTTCGCAGGCGTTTAGTGTTTGTGATACATAGTAAGTTCCTGTTGCAAGAATCTCTGTAGAAGTTAAGGTTGTAGTTGAAGTTGCGTCAGCATACCAAACCAAGTCAGTACCTTCAGCAGTAAGTTCCGCTACCGTAGCACCATTACAGAATGTCTGTGCATCGGCTGTTGGTACAGCAGTAGTATTAATAGTTACAGCAACCGCAGTCCTTACGCTTTCACAAGCGTTCAATGTCTGAGATACATAATAAGTACCTGTTGCAAGAACCTCTGTAGAAGCAAGTGCCACAGTTGAAGTTTCATCAGCATACCAAGCTAAGTCAGTACCTTCAGCAGTAAGTTCCGCTACGGTAGCACCATTACAGAATGTCTGTGCAGCAGCCGTTGGAGCAGCAGTAGTGTTAATAGTTACGCTAACTGCTGTCCTTGTACTTTCGCAAGCGTTCAGTGTTTGCGATACATAATAAGTACCTGTTGCAAGCACTTCTGTAGAAGCTAAAGCTGTAGCCGAAGTCGCATCAGCATACCAAGCTAAGTCAGTACCTTCAGCAATAAACTCCGCTACCGTAGCACCAACGCAGAACGTCTGCGCATCGGCTGTTGGTTCAGCAGTAGTGTTGATAGTTACTGCAACTGCCGTTCTTGTACTCTCACAAGAGTTCAATGTTTGCGATACATAATATGTACTTGTTGCAAGTACTTGGGTAGAAGCAAGTGCCACTGTTGAAGTTTCATCAGCATACCAAGCTAAGTCAGTACCTTCAGCAGTAAGTTCCGCTACGGTAGCACCATTACAGAACGTCTGCGCATCGGCTGTTGGTTCAGCAGTAGTGTTGATGGTTACTGCAACTGCCGTTCTTGTACTCTCACAAGAGTTCAATGTTTGCGATACATAATATGTACTTGTTGCAAGTACTTCGGTAGAAGCAAGTGCCACTGTTGAAGTTGCATCTGAATACCAAGCTAAGTCAGTACCTTCAGCAATAAGCTCAGCTATCGTTGCACCCACGCAGAATGTTTGTGCCGATGCTGTTGGAGCAGCGGTAATATTGATAGTTACTGCAACTGTTGTCCTTGTACTCTCACAGCTATTTAAAGTCTGCGATACATAGTAAGTACCCGTTGCAAGTGCAGTATTTGAAGCAAGCTGCGTTCCGCCTGTAGCAACAGAGTACCATTTTAGTGAAGTACCGTTAGCCACTAAGTTTACTACAGTAGCGCCGCTACAGAATGTCTGTGCCGATGCTGTTGGAGAAGCGGTAGTATTGATTGTAACTGCAACTGCCGTTCTTGTACTCTCACAAGAGTTCAGTGTT
>NZ_WUMN01000019.1 GCF_009826935.1 Flavobacterium sp. Sd200 | reverse complement strand
CGTTGCCACAATGGTATGCGTACCCGGAGCGGCGGTAAAGCTTGTGCTTGCCTGTGGTGTTCCACCATCAAGAGAGTATATAATGCCTGTCCCTGTTGGGGCAGTTATGGTAATTGTTGCTTGATTTGTTGCACAGCTTGTAGTGCCAACAGTTGCAACAATAGGGTTTAACGGTGTTGGTTGCGCCACTACTATGCTGTTGTTAGTTACTGAACAGCTACCTAATGTTGCCACAATGGTATGTGTACCCGGAGCAGCCGTAAAGCTTGTGCTTGCCTGTGGTGTTCCTCCGTCAAGGGAGTACATAATACCTGTTCCTGTTGGAGCGGTTACGGTAATGGTTGCACTATTTGTTACACAGCTTGTAGTGCCAACCGTTGCAATTAGTGGATTAAGTGGTGTAGGTTGCGCCACTACTATGTTGTTGTTGGTTACTGAACAGCTACCTAACGTTGCCACAATGGTATGCGTACCCGGAGCAACTGTAAAGCTTGTGCTTGCCTGTGGTGTTCCACCATCAAGAGAGTACATAATGCCTGTCCCTGTTGGGGCAGTTATGGTAATTGTTGCTTGATTTGTGGCACAGCTTGTAGTGCCAACCGTTGCAATAACTGGACTTAAAGCTGAGCCCGGAGCTACTGTAACATTAGTATCTGTCACACTGCATCCCCCAGAACTGGCTACAATTGTGTGTGTGCCCGGAGCAGCCGTAAAGTTTGTGCTTGTTTGTGGTGTTCCTCCATCTAACGTATAAGTAATACCTGTTCCTGTTGGTGCTGTTATGGTAATTGTTGCCTGATTTGTAGCACAGTCTGTAGAGCCAACAGTTGCAACAAGAGGAGCTAAGCCTCCCGGAGGAACTGTTACTGAACCTGTTGAAGTACATGCACCAAAGCTAACGGTAATAGAGTAGGTGCCGGGAGCAACCGAACTGAATACATTTGAGTTTTGCGAAGGCCTTGATCCTAAAGTAAATGTTATACCTGTGGCTGGAGCAGTATTAATACTTACCGTAGCGGTATTGGTAGAACAGTCTGTTGGAGAAAGGGTAGTGGTTACACCCGGTCCTGCCGAAAGGATCTCTATCTGTGCTGCGTTAGTGTTTATCTCAAATGTTGTCGAATTGATGCTGCAGTAATACTGGCTTCCATCAAAGCTTTGGTTGGCATTAATGGTCAGTGTTCCTGTTGTAGCCCCGGAATAAGTACTGTTGTTGGTTACATTTATCCATGCACCGGCGGCATCTAATACTTTCCATTGATAGGTTAACCCTGTGCCGGTTGAGACTGCTGCGGTTAAGCTTACTGAAGTATTATCGCAAATATTCTGGCTTTGGGGGTGTGTTATGGTAACCTGATCATTTAATGGTGTAACGTCGTGCGAGCCAAGAAAGTCGCATCTTTCTGTGCCATATAAATCCCAGTCTAGAGGATCAAAATTTATTTTTGGCGCACGTGCATTGGGCTTTCGTACAAGACTATAGCCCCTTCCGCCAAGGTCGCTGGTTCCGGCACGTATCTCGGCGTTATCAATAATATCATTATCTTTTAGAAGCTCAAACTCGTCGTTTGCATTGATACCGTTAGTTAAAGGAAAATCACTGGTAACACCCGGACAGATCGAGCCAATACTAAGACCTACGATAAATGTGCGGCCGGGATTTATTGTACCTGTTAAGCTCATGTCATAGCTTGGGGTTTGATCGCCAATATCACCATACCTTAAAAGTCTGTAGCGGCCATCAAGTACTACAGGCTGAGTTGTAGGATTATAAAGCTCAATTGCTCCTGGTACACCACTATATGCATCATAAATTTCTGAAATATAAATGTCGGGATTCCTGAAGTTTGAATCTATGAGGGTAAAAGTACCTGGGGGAGCTCCCGCACCGGTACATCCGTTGGAGGTTACGCTTAGTTCTCCCGCCGTAACACCAAGTGGAACGGTTGCTTTCAGTTCTGTATCAGATATTACAGTAAAGGCTGTTGCCGGCACGCCGTCAAAGGCTACGGATGTGGTATTGGTAAAATTGCTTCCGTAAAAAGTAACCACTGTATTTACAGGCCCGCTTACCGGATCTATACGGTTAATAATCGCACCGTTACAGTTAGAAGTTACAGTACCGTAAAGTGTGAAATCGTCTATTCTGAAGTTTCCTCCTGAGGCATTAGATAATGTAAGTTGTACAGTTACCGTGCCTGTTAAGCCATTTAGCGGAGTTATACTTGTATTGCCTGTACTGCTTCCGGGAACTGTTACTAAATCGCTGTCTACAACTGTTCCGTTTATAGACATCTCCCAGTTTTGAGGTCCGGAGCTACTTCGCCTTGTCCAAAAACTGTAGGCGTTTATATTTGCCTGGAAACCGCTCGCAACATTAAACGTAAGAGTTATGGTGTTTGTGCCTGCTGCCGTACTAAATTGCAGTGCCTGACCCGTAGCACCCGTATTGCTTGTCCATGGACCGGCACTATTTGTCCAGGATGATCCTGAGAGGTTAGGGTTAAGCACAGTAGGTGCTACAGAATATGCTGCCGGAGCATTTATAGTCGTTGTGCCAAAATTATGCTGATAAATTTGGGCAGCCGTTTGTTGCGAAATTAGCAGCGCAAAAAAAAAGAGCAGCACTATTACTGGTGTACCCTGTCTTTTGTTTTTTTCAAACATCCGATAAAATTTTAAGATGGTTTTAACAGGCCGAAGTTATGCGTATTTGTACGTAATCCTGTTTTTAAATAGTTATATAACAATTAGTTAATTGTGTTTTGAATGTTAACTTTGTTAATAAAAAGTAAAGCCGCCCTATGGGCGGCTTTACAAAAAATCTATTTTAGTTTTCCTGTCGGTTAATATAAACCCATCCGGTTTTCGATTCGCTTTCGGTTTGTACTACATAATAGTATGTCCCGGTTGGCAGGTCATTCCCGTCTTTATGTTGGCCGTGCCATTCGTCAGTATAATTACTTCTGCTGTAAACTTCCATACCATATCGGTTAAATATGCTAAGGTGCGTTACTCTCATTCCGGTAAGGTTAAAGCTATCGTTCTTACTGTCGTTGTTAGGAGAAATACCTTTTGGTATGTCGCAGAAGATGCCTTGTACATTATAAATTGCTGTTTCGCTGCAACCGCCCGGTACAATAACGGTTATTTCAAGATCTATAGGAAAATCGTTTGTTGTAAGGCCGTTGGCTTGTGCATATTGCTTTACATTTAAAATATTATCGTTTCCAATGACTGCTGGCTCTCCTGATATCCTCCATTCAAAAGTAGCGGTGTTTACATCGAATGAATTAGCAAGAGGCAATACTTCGACTATATAATTTCTTCCATATACGGTTTCTCTACATTCCTGTATGCCTGTAATTTGAGGCTTAGCTAACGGAAGTATTGTTATAGTTCCTGTAACCGGAGGGCATGTTCCGTTGGTATCGGTAATGGTTATGGTATGTGGTGTTGATGAAGCCGCCACCCCATTGAATACGTTCGAAGCCTGTGGCGCACCGCCATCGATGCTGTACGTTATGCCTGTTGCAGGCAAAGTAGAGGTTATGGTAACTGTTGCGGTTTGTGTAGCACAGTCGGTTGCGGTAGCCGAGGCTATAACTGTTGGCAATGTTGCTCCGGGAGCTACGGTTATGCTTCCAGTAACAGGAGGGCATGTTCCGTTGGTATCGGTAACGGTTATGGAGTGTGGTGTTGAAGAGGCTGCCACGCCATTAAATATGTTCGAAGCCTGTGGCGT
>NZ_WUMN01000018.1 GCF_009826935.1 Flavobacterium sp. Sd200 | reverse complement strand
GCAGGCCAGTACAGCATTGCTATAGACCGCAAAGACGGCCTGTTTGACGAAGGCCAGGAGATCTACCTAAAAGACAACCTTTTGGGTACGGTAACCAGCCTTGAAGAGGCTTACATCTTTACCAGCGAGGCCGGTACGTTTAACGGCAGGTTTGAGGTGGTGTATGCAGCCAGCCCATCATTGGGAGATGACGACCATAGCTTAAATGCCAACAATGTTATGGTATTTAAACAGGGCAATGGCATAGCCATCAACACAGGTTCAGCTGCAATGAACAGCGTAACGATCTACGACATACGTGGCCGTCAGCTATATACCAAATCAGGCATCAATGCAACAGAGACAGTTGTAAGTGGCCTACAGGTAGAACAGCAGGTTCTTATTGTAGAGGTTGACACTGTAAAAGGAAAAGTCAGCAAACGCATAATTTTCTAATCCCCCGGTTGCTTTAAACAAGCATCCAAAACTTAAATCCCCACGCGCTGCGTGGGGATTTTGTTTTTTTTATGTCCCCAAAAAGCAAATAGGTGTTTTTTTTCTGTCACCATAAAAAAAGAGTTAAAAGACAAAATTAATTAGCGGATAATCGTATAAATAAAGATAATTTCATAAATCAATATTTAACTATTTTTATTAAATCTAAATAAATTAAATTTGCTTCATAATTTATCTCAAGTTGCTTCCAAGAGAAAAATAACAACCAAATACACACTAAAATGAATGAAATTAACTCAAAGAGTAGATCAGGATTTAGTATCAAACCCTGGTTTACTTACTTATTAATATTATTAGGCACGTGTAGTTTTGCTCAGATACAAAACTATAATTTCAGCCAGACAACAAGTACTTATCAAGTGCTTGCCGATCCAACTATAATTGCCACCCCTACTGCCCTAACCGGAACTAATTCGATAGATGATAATGTTTACACATTACCTGCAAACACAATTCCTTTTAATTTTTCAATAAATGGCAATAGTTACACATCGTTAAATATTTACGCTAACGGATTTGTAACTTTTGGCAGTGTAGCGACCAACAATTCATATCCTATTTCATCTTCCACCACATATAATGCAGTAGTATCGGCCATGGCAGCAGATCTACATGCTCTTTACAATGTCAATGGATTGACAGGTGATATTAGTTATAAAGTTTTGGGTACGGCTCCAAACAGGGAATTCGTAGTCCAATGGAAACATTTTAGACCTTATTTAAATTCGACATTAGCAACAACTTATTGGGACTGGAATTTTCAGATCAGGCTGAAAGAAGATAATACCATATCTATAATATATGACATCCAAAATACAGGTACTCCATCTTCAAGTACTGTCGAAGTAGGCTTAAGAGGATCTTCATCCAGTGATTACAACAATCGCTTAGGCAATGGCGTTGCAAACAGCAACTGGACAACAAGTAGTGCAGGCACTTCAAGCAGCAGTAAGATAACCACCAATACAACTACTGTGCCTGCTTCCGGATTAACATACAACTGGACACCTCCTTCCCCATGTACAGTACCTACGGCACAACCATCAAATTTAGTTTTAACCAATAATGGGATAATTATAAACGGCAGTTTTACAGCTGCTTCACCTGCTGCAGACAGATATTTAATTTTACGTACTCCCGCAGGTGTTACACCTGTCACTCCATCAAACGGTGTTACTTATACTACAGGAAACAACACTTCACTAAATGCCTATGTAAGTTATTATGGAGCCAACACTGCATTTGAAAATAATTATAATCATGGAATAAGGGGTAATAATCAATATACTTTTACAATATATGCCGTCAACTCATCATGTAGCGGAGGGCCAATCTATCTTACAAGCAATCCGCTAACAGCAAGCATTATAAATTGTCCGGCTACAGTAAATGGAATTACTACGGCAAATATTACCACAAGTTCTTTTACACTTAACTGGCCAGCACCGGAAAATGGCACAGTAAGACCCTTACAAACAGTAATTGAAGTAGCTACAAATAATACGTTTCAAAATCAGATACCAGGCTCTCCATTTACCGTACCGGCATCTCAACTATCACTTACTCTTAATAATCTGACATCAAATACTCAATATTTTTTTAGGGCAAAAAGTGTTAGCAATGATTGTGAAAGTTCGTATTCATCAACCGGAAATATTTTTACATCATGTACTGCTGTAAGTGATTTTTATGAAAACTTTGACGGTGTAACAAGTACAGCTTTACCAAATTGTTGGACTAAAATAATAACCTCTGCCACAAGCAGCACCCCTACAATTAATGTTACTACTACCGATGCCAGCTCATTACCCAATAATGTGAGTTTTTATGGAAACGGTGCTGATACGGATTTAGCCACTACAAAAATAATATTGGTTAGCCCGGAACTGACCAATCTTTCTTCCGGTACTTACAGGCTACGTTTTAAAGCACGTAAAACCTCTACCATCACGTCGCCAAGTTCTACGTCGGTTCAGATTGTTGCTTTGGATTCTAACACCGCTAATGCAAATATAGAGGTGATAGCAACATTTCGTGAACTTACCGTAGCTTATGCAGAATACAATGCTTATTTTGATAGTTATACTGGAAATGGCCGATACATTGGAGTAAGAAGAATTGGAGGACCAACTTATTCTTACCTATATGTAGATGATTTAATTTGGGAGCCAATACCGACCTGCCCAGACCTTGTATCTTTAACAGCTACAAATATAACTCCCGATTCTGCAACTATTAGTCTTACTAACCCATCAAATGTAAGCCCTGAAAATGGTTATGAATATCTTGTAAGTACTACAAATACAGTACCCTCAACATCTGATGTTTTGGCAAATACTGATAGTAATGTAATTACTTTAAACACTTTGCAAAGTGGTGTAACCTATTATTTTTGGGCAAGAAGAGTATGCTCAACAGAGGAAAAAAGTCCATGGAAATCTGTAAGTTTTACTACTGTTCTAACAAAACCAATACCGTGGACAGAACCTTTTGCTACAAATGCCACTCCTGCAGGATGGACTACCAGTGGCTGGTCGTTAGCTGCTGGAAGAGGAGCCGTTGGTAATACAGGAAATAACATTAATAAAAATCTATATGGCTCTGCTTTAACGGGCAACTTTACAACTGTACCTATTGGGCCTTTAAATGCAAATAACTTCGAATTAAGTTTTGATTACAAACAATCTAACTATAATTCTCCTTATGCTCCTTTAACCGAATGGGGGAATTTTACAGTCGAAGTATCTACAGATTTTGGAACAACCTGGAATACTCTTGCAACCGTAACCAACGAAGCTGGAACAGGCAATTACATTCATAAAACTTATTCGTTAGCAGCCTACATTAATCGATATGTAAAGATAAGGATTACAGGAAACAGGACTGCCGGTGATTATGATCTTTCATTTGATAATTTTGAAATTAAACAGGGCGAACCAATTGCATGCTATACCTGGACAGGTGCTACAAGTACAGCCTGGGCTACACCGGGTAACTGGTGTGGTGGTTTAGTGCCAACAGCTACAAGCAATGTAACTATTGCCAATGTTACCAATGCCCCTGTAATTGCAACGGGTACAACGGCATTTGCAAACAACCTTACGGTTAATATAGGTGCTACTTTAACGGTAAACACGGGTGCTACCCTTAGTGTAGAAAATACTGTAACTAATAATGGTGTTTTAGCTGTATTGAACAACGCTGCTCTTTTACAAAGCACAGCAGCTACTACGAATAGCAATACAGGTAACGTTACCGTTATTAAAAACAGTAATGCATTGTTCAGGTTAGACTACACCTTGTGGTCTTCTCCTGTAAGCGGCACACAAACCCTTGGAGAGTTCTCACCACAAACCACGGTAGGCCGTTTCTATGAGTATGGTATTGATGCAGGAGTGGAGCAATATCTGATCGTTCCTCCAACCACTACCTTTACAGCGGCTAAGGGCTACCTTATCCGTATGCCAAACGGCAACCTTTCGGTTCCGGGTTATAATGCAGGCAGCACCTCATACAGCTACATAGGAAGCTTTGTGGGTACACCGAACAA
>NZ_WUMN01000017.1 GCF_009826935.1 Flavobacterium sp. Sd200 | reverse complement strand
AAATGGTATTCTGAGTTTGTTGGAGGTTTGGCATTAAGCGGAGATACATCTTTATCGACGGGTATGTATTATGTTTCACAGACGGTTGGTGGTTGCGAGAGCGCCAGAACGTCGGTTAGTGTCACGGTTTCTTCAGTTTTGACCCCTTATGTAGCTATCAGCCAGACGGTTGGTTCGGAGTATTTATGTTCCGGGAGTGGCGGTTTTGTGAGTTTTGAGGCATATGCTACGGATTCGGGCACCGCTCCTTCTTATGAGTGGCTGGTAAACGATGTAGTTCAATCAGGTTTTACGGGCAGTACGTTTAACTACTATGTAACATCAGATATCTCGGTAAAATGCCGTATTACGGTAACAGACAGTTCGGGTTGCTACACAGCCACTACGGCCGGGAGCAGCCCAGTGTCGATCAGTATAGTAGAAGCTGTTGCTACGGTCACTGCGCAGGGCCCTACCTCGTTCTGTTATGGCGGCAGCGTATCGCTGGTTCCTACGGGTATTGGTGCTAATGGCATCGGAGTATGGGTAAAAGACAATTCGTATTACGATGCGGCCTATGAAGGAGTAGCCCTTACCGTAAGCGAGGGAGGCAGCTACCGATTAGAATTATATACAGAATATGGCTGTAGTGCCAATTCCTCAGATGTTGTGGTTACGGTAACGGCCACCCCGGCCCCCATAGCCGAAGTCACGCAGGTGCACTGCCAGGGCAACACAGTATCACAGCTCTCTGCCCAGGGCACGAACCTTCAGTGGTATGCATCACAGACGGGAGGCACAGCACTGCCGGGTTCGACACTGTTAACCGAAGGCACATACTATGTAAGCCAGACGATCAACAACTGTGAAGGAGAGAGGGCGGCAGTAACTGTAACGATAAACGCAACACCTGCCCCATCGGCCCCATCGGCACAGGGCTATTGCCAGGGCGCTACGGTATCGCAGCTAAACGCTACGGGTACAGGCGTTCAATGGTACACCTCAGAAACAGGAGGCACGGCACTGGCGGCAACAGAGCAGTTAACCACTGCTACCTATTATGCCTCCCAGACGTTAAACGGCTGTGAGGGAGAAAGGACAGCCGTAAGCATAACGATCACTACTACAGCAGCCCCAACAGCCCCGGCACAAAGCTATTGCCAGGGTGCTACGGTAACCACCCTTACAGCTACGGGTACCGGTATACAGTGGTACACAGCCCAAACAGGCGGGGTGGCCTTAGCGGCAAATACCGTACTGGCCACCGGCACGTACTACGCCTCACAAACAGTAAACGGCTGTGAGAGTACAAGGACAGCGGTAAACGTAACGATAACAACCACGGCTGCGCCAACGGCACAGCCACAAACCTACTGTGGCGGCACTACCGTTGCAGGCCTTGTAGCTACAGGAACCGATATAAAATGGTATGCCGCCCAGACCGGTGGCACGGCACTGGCAGTTACAGCACCGCTGGTAACCCGCACCTACTACGCCTCACAAACGGTAAACGGCTGTGAAGGCCCGCGCACAGCAGTAGCCATTACCATAAACAATACGGCCCAGCCCACGGCCTCTTCGCAAAGCTACTGTTCAGGCACTACTGTTGCAGGGCTTGTGGCTACGGGCACCGACCTTAAATGGTATTCAGCCTCCACAGGTGGCACACCACTTGCCACGACAACGGCCCTTGCCAGCGGAGCGTACTATGTATCGCAAACCCTGAACGGCTGCGAGAGCACGCGCAGGGCAGTAACGGTAACGATCACTACTACGGCCGCGCCTACAGCATCGGCACAGAACTTTTGTAACAGTGCCACGGTGGGCAGCCTTACCGCTACGGGTAGCGGCATAAAATGGTACACGACCCAAACGGGCGGCACGGCACTTGCGGCCAGTACAGCATTGACTACGCGCACGTACTATGCCTCACAAACGGTAAACGGCTGTGAAGGCCCCCGTACGGCAGTTGCCGTAACGGTTACCACTACGGTGGCCCCGTCTACCCAGCCGCAAACCCTTTGCTACGGGGCTACGGTATCAGGCCTTGTGGCTACGGGTAGCGGCATAAAATGGTACACAGTCCAAACGGGCGGCACGGCCCTTGCAGGCACGGCTACGGTAACGGCAGGTACGTATTATGCCTCACAGACAGTGAACGGCTGCGAAGGCCCAAGAGCCTCTTCAGTGGTAAGCCTGCAGCAGCCTGCCGAGCCAACGATCAGCATCAGCAGCAGCGACATGAGGTATGACGAGCAGACAGGCTTTTACACCGTTTGTGGCGGCAGCCAGGTAACCTTTGCAGCACTTACGACCCACACGGGCGTTAACCCGGTGTACCAATGGTCTGTAAACGGGGAGATACAGGAAGGCGCTACAGGCCGCCTTTACACGACAGAGCTGCCGGATACGGGCTACCTTTGGGTATCGGCTACGGTAACGGTAAGCCCTGAGGCATGTGCCACCCATACTATGGTAAGCAGCGAAGACATGTACATCGACCTTATCGAAGCGCCTTATGCGGCGATCATCGCCCAGGGTTCTACGACCTTCTGCCAGGGAGGCAGCGTAACGCTCCAGGCCATCGGTGCAGAGAACTACGAAGGGGTATGGCTCCATAACAACGAATATTACGATTATGTAACGGCAGGCTACAACGAGACCATTACAGTAAGCGCCCCGGGCGTTTACAGCCTTGATGTTGCAGGTTATGACAACAACTGTTCGGCATCGGCATCGATCACGATCACCGAGGCCATCCCTGTAACCCCTGCGGTATCGCTGTCGGCCAACGTAAGCGGGCCTATAGCGGCAGGCACGGCTGTAACCTTTACCGCTACGCCAACCAACGGCGGCACCTCGCCTTACTATGAGTTCAAGGTAAACGGCAACACGGTGCACAGCAGCAGCTCGGCCACCTATACTACCACTACACTTGCGCACAACGACATAGTAACGGTACAGCTTACCAGCAATGCCAGCTGTGCCACCACGGCTACGGCAATAAGCAACGCCATTACAATGGTGATCAACGGTCCCGGCACGGTAACACCGGAGCCCGGAGCAGGCGGCATACTGTATGTAAAGAAAGGCTCTTCGGGTACCGGAACAGGCTGGGGTGATGCCCTTGGCGAGGTAGCCGATGCGCTAAAATATGCCAAACAGGCCAACAGCGCCACCCCGGGCACGGTAACCCAGGTTTGGGTAGCAGGGGGAACATATACCCCGATGTACCACGCCTCAGACCTTAGTGGTGCAAGCCCTCAGGGCAGGAACAATGCATTTGTGCTGGTAAACGGCCTGCAGGTATATGGAGGCTTTGCCGGCACGGAATCGGGCCCTGAAGAAAGAGACCTTACCCTTGCGGCCAATGCGAGTATCCTTAGCGGCGACTTTTTAAATAACGACAACGGCGGGATCAACAACACCGAGAACGCCTACCACGTGGTTATGGCAGTAGGCACGACAGCCAGCCCTGTAACCTCGGCCACAGTGCTTGACGGCTTTACGGTAACGGCAGGCTTTGGAAATGCTTCGGGCAGTATCACGGTAAACGGAGTGAATGCCAACAACAACTCCGGCGGAGGTATCTACAACTCCAATGCTTCCCCTACACTTAGGAACCTTATCATAAAAGGCAACAGGGTAGGCCAGAGCGGTGGCGGTATGTGCAACATCAACTCCTCGCCGGTGCTGACCAACGTGCTTTTTGCAGGCAACACGGCAACCAATGGGGGTGGCATGCACAATACCTCTTCTCCGGCAGTGCTGACCAATGTAACGATGAGTGGCAATACCTCTACCAACGGAGGAGGCACGGGCGGCGCGGTTTATAACATCTTCTCGTCTCCTCAGGTGCGCAATACGATCATCTACGGCAACGGTACAGGCGTTTACAACACCAGTACGGCTTCGGCCCCGGTATACAGCTACAGCCTTGTGCAGGGGCTTACCTCTACGGCCAACGGCAATGTAAGCGGAGCTTCGGACCCATTGTTTGCGAATGCGGCAGGCGGCGACTACAGCATCGGGATAGGCAGCCCTGCGCTAAACAGCGGCAGCAATGCCTACTATGCGGCAGGCCAGTTGCCGGACCTCTCGGGCGTAGCCAAAGACCTTGGCGGCCAGCAGAGGATATACAACGCAGGTGTGGTAGACATGGGCGCCTATGAGTTCCAGCAGGACTGTGCAGTAGCCACCACATGGAACGGCACGGCATGGAGCAACGGGATACCTACCTCATACATTTACACGGCCACGATATCGGGCAACTACAGTGGTGGCAGCATCACAGCGTGTAGCCTTGCAGTAACAGGCGGCGCGGTAAGCCTTGCCTCTGGGGTGACCTTTACAATAAAAGGCGCAGTGACGGTAAGTGCAGGTGCAAGCTTTACAGTACAGAACAATGCTGCCCTTGTACAGCAGGACGACACGGCCAACACCGGGAACATCACTGTAATAAAGAACAGCAATCCGCTGTACAGGCTGGACTACACGATATGGTCATCTCCTGTGGCAGGGCAGAACCTGCAGGCGTTCTCGCCACAGACCACGGCAGGCCGTTTTTATGAATACAAATATGACCTTGACCCAGCCTCGAACTCCTATGTAGAGCAGTACTTTATAGTAAATGCTGCCACTACGTCCTTTGATGTGGCGAAAGCCTACATGATACGCATGCCAAACAGCAGCACCGTTGCAGGCTACAATGCCGGCACCGCGCCGCTTGTTTATGCAGGTACCTTTAATGGGGTTGCCCACAACGGTACCCTTACAAGGAGGGCCTCACAGGAAGGCGACCGCTATACAGGCGTTGGTAACCCATACCCTTCCCCGATAAGCGTTGCGGACTTCTTTAAGGGCAACAGCGATGTTATTGAGGGCGGCTCTGCATTATACTTCTGGAGGAAGCGCAACGATGCAGCCTCAAGCTCTTATGCCACGCTGAACCTTGCAGGCTTTACGGCCAATGCAGGCTTAGGCGGGGGCAGCGACCAGGCAGCGTTCTATACAGGTCCTAACAGCACCTGGCTTATAGCACAGGGACAGGGCTTTTTGGTACAGACCAAAGAAGACCCTACGGCAGCAGACATAACCTTTACCAACAGCATGCGCAGGCCTGTGCCAACCTCGGGCAACCAGTCGTTCTTCCGTACGGGTTCACAAAGGGAGGCAGCCGATGCAGCGATGTCGCGCTATTGGTTAAACCTGTCATCGGCAGCCAACAGCAACAGCTTTAGCCAGGCTATGGTGGCCTACAGGCCGGACGCAACATTGGAGCTTGACTATGGATATGACGGCAGGCTGCTGAACGACGGAGGCAGGATAGCGCTGTACTCCCTTGCAGGTGAGACATCCCTTGCGATACAGTCGAGGCCTGATTTTGAGGTGGGCGATGTAGTGCCTATGGGCTTTACGGCGGTAACACCGGGAGACTATACCCTAAGCCTTGACCGTTTTGACGGGTTGTTCGACCAGGGTCAGGACATCTACCTTAAAGACAACCAGCTTGGGCTGACGCACGACCTTGCCGATGGCGGCTACGCCTTCAGCACAGCGGCAGGCACCTTTAACGACAGGTTCGAAGTAGTGTATGCCAGGGAAGTACTGGG
>NZ_WUMN01000016.1 GCF_009826935.1 Flavobacterium sp. Sd200 | reverse complement strand
TGCGCTTATGGCCGATGCCATCGATCTCTACCCCGAATATACTGGTACCGGGCTGCTGGTTTTGCTGCAGCCCGATCCTAAGGTGGCAGAAGCTGTGAGCAAAGAGCCGCAACAGACCTATGAATATGTGGACAAAGCATTTCGTAAGTACTATGGCGTGCAATGGTTAAAGCCCATTGGTTTTAATAATGCCTACGCGCTGATGATGCGCCGACAGCAGGCAGAAAAATTACACATCCGCAGTATTTCTGATTTAAAGGCGTACCTTAATGCGGAGTAATTTAGTGTCTATGGATTTTAATTTTGATGAAATAATAAACCGAAAGGGTACGGCATCCATAAAATGGGATGCTGCGCCCTCAGAAGATGTCCTTCCCATGTGGGTGGTGGATATGGACTTTAAAACCGCGCCGCCTATTATTGAGGCACTCCAAAAAAGGGTCTCGCACGGCATCTTCGGCTATACCCAAACTCCTTTGGAGTTTTACAACGCTATTATAGGCTGGTGGGAGAAGCAGCATCATGTTATACTCGAAAAAGAGAATATAATTGCCACTACAGGTGTTATTCCGGCACTCTCTGCCAGCATCAATGCGCTTGCAAAAAAAGGCAATAAGGTGATCATACAGCCGCCGGTCTACAACCATTTCTATATCACACTCAGAAACAGCGGCGTCGGGATTGTGGAAAACAACCTTATCTATAATGATGGCGATTACACTTTTGATTTCGATGACCTGGAACGTAAAGCGTCCGATACCAGCGTAAAATTGCTCATCATCAGCAACCCGCATAATCCCGTTGGCAGGGTGTGGAAACGCGAGGAGCTCCAAAAGCTGGGGGATATCTGCCAAGAGCACGGTATTGTTGTAATTTCCGATGAAATACATTCTGACTTGGTGTACGAGGGTTTTAAACACATATCCTTCGCATCGCTCGGCCATGCCTACAGCGCGCAATCGGTTACCTTGAGCTCGCCCAGCAAAACCTTCAACCTTGCAGGTGTACAGGTCGGCTATCTCTTCACAGGTAATAAGGAACTCAGGAATAAAATCCAGAAACAATTAGCATCTCAGGAAATGGAATTGCTCAGCCCATTTGCCATCGAAGCACTCATTGCCGCATACCATAGTGGACAACAGTGGCTGGACGCACTAAAGCTTTACCTCTATGATAATTATTTATATCTGAAAACATTTGTAGAAAAGCATATGCCACAGTTAAATGTCACGCCCTTGCAGGCGACCTATCTTGTATGGCTAGATTGTTCCTCTGTGTCAAAGCCCGTGTCGGCACTTGCCTCAGAATTATTACAGGATCATAAGCTTTGGGTTAATCCGGGGACGATGTACGGGGATGAAGGCCAAAATTTTTTACGAATCAATATTGCGTGCCCACGCCCGATATTGGAAGAAGGCCTTGGAAAATTGCTCAGGGCTTTTGATTAAACGGATTACTTCCAAATGGCGAACACAGAAATTTAAGAACGGAGCTACAAAACTGTGGCTCCTTTTATAATTGAAAGTGAATATTGATTTTAAAGACCGTATTCTGCAAAAGATCAGTTTCACCCTAGGAAACGGCACTTAAAATTTAGCGCGACCTGCTACTTTAGCATTTACGTCAAAGGAATATTAAACTATTATGAATTGTTTTTTATAAGCCCTAAATTCATAAATAATTAAAAACCAAACCTATGAAGGCATTATGGAAGGGCAGCATCAGCTTTGGCCTGGTGCATATACCCATTAAAATATACAGCGGCACGCAAACCCATCGTATTGCATTAGATATGGTACGTAAGAAGGATAAATGCGCTATTCAATATGTTAGGGTATGCAAAAAAGACGGCAAGGAAGTGCCGTGGGAAGATATAGCTAAAGGTTACCGCAAAGAGAATGGCGACTATGTAATCCTTGATAAAGATGACTTTGCCAAAGCGGCCCCTGAGAAAACACAATCACTGGATATATTTGAATTTATCAAGGAAGAGGAAATCCCCTCAAAATACCTTGAGAAACCCTATATAACCGAGCCTGCAAAAGATGCTAAAAAGGTATATGCCCTTTTGCGTGAGGCACTGCGTAAATCAGGCAAGGTCGGGCTTTGCAAGTTTGTAATGCGTACCACAGAACACCTTGGGATATTAAAGGTGGAAGAAGATGCCATATTGCTTATTCAGATCCGTTTTGAAGATGAGTTGCGCGACCCCGAAGAGGCAGGTCTGATACCAAAAGACGTAAAAATCGCCAAGAAGGAGCTGGATATGGCCATGAACATCATAGACCAGCTTACCGACACCTTTGACCCTACAAAGTATAAAGATACCTATAAGGCAGAACTCATCAAGATGATCAAGAAAAAAGCTGCGGCTAAGCCGGGAGCCAAAGCCCCTGCCCCGCGCAGGAAAAAGAAAACCCCTGAAGCGAAAGACGATTTACTGGAACAGCTAAAAGCCAGCCTGGAAGCCATAAAAAACTAAGTTGCCATGAAACTATCGGAATATCATAAAAAGCGTGATTTCAAAAAAACGGCTGAACCAAAAGGTACAATCAAAAAATCGGGCGATGCGCAGCGTTTCGTGGTGCAGAAGCACGAAGCGTCACACCTGCATTTTGACTGGCGGCTGGAAATTGATGGGGTTTTGGTAAGTTGGGCGGTACCCAAGGGCCCAAGTGCCGATCCATCGGTAAAAAGGCTTGCTATGCACGTGGAAGACCACCCCATGGATTATATTTACTTTGAAGGCACCATACCCAAAGGGCAATATGGCGGAGGTACCGTTATGGTATGGGATACCGGTACTTATCTGGCTGAAGGCGCAGAATCAGTAGCCGAGAGCAAAAAAATGCTCACCAGGATGCACAAGGAGGGCAACATTAAGGTAGTGATGCAGGGCGAAAAGCTCAAAGGTTCCTATCACCTGGTGCGCATGAGTGGTAAGAAAGAAGAATGGCTGCTCATGAAAGGTAAGGATGAGTTTGCTACAAAACGGAACTTTAACCAAAACTCGGTAATTACCGGGCGTACACTTCCCCAAATTGCAAAAGATAAAGATTCTGATACCTGGGAAAGCGGTAAGAAGGCCGCCGGTGCAAAGACTGGCGATAAAGACAACATCCTGGAAAACGTTACGAAAAACAAAGCCTCAGCGCCCTCTTTTACTGCCGAAGACGTGGCTGGCGCGAAACGCCGAAAAACCTTCCCGAAAGACTGGAAACCACAACTTGCCACCTTAACCGATGAAGTATTTGACAATGAGGATTGGCTGTTTGAAAACAAGTATGACGGGTATAGGGCATTGATACAAATCAACAAGGGAAAGGTAGAACTGACCTCCCGCAACGGGCTGTCCTTTAATAAAAAATACGCACCTCTGGTAGAAGCCTTCGGCAGTATAAAAGATGATATGATACTGGATGGAGAGATTGTTGCGGAAGATTCCAAAGGCAAGAGCCACTTTCAGTGGTTGCAGGATTATGAAGAGAATCCCGAACGGGGAAAACTGAAATGCTATGTATTCGACATACTGTATTTCAACGGTTACGACCTTACTCCGCTGCCCTTACTGCAGCGAAAACGCATACTTGAGGCACTATTGCCCAAACAGGAAAGCATAGTGTATTCCGCCCATACCGTTGGCAAAGGTAAAAAGGCATTGGAAAAAGTTGCCAAGCAAGGCGGCGAAGGGCTGATTGCTAAAAAGGCAGACTCGCTTTACCATGTAAACAAACGTTCTAAAGACTGGCTGAAAATAAAGGTGACCCAGGAACAGGAAATGGTTATTGGCGGCTTTACCGAACCAAAAGGTGCACGTAGCGGCTTTGGTGCGCTACTGTTAGGCTATTATGAAGGTGATACATTTATCTACTCGGGCAAGGTGGGTACCGGGTTTAATGAAACTTCATTAAAGGAGCTTCATAGTACTTTAAAAAAGCTTGAGGTAAAAACCTGCCCATTTAGCGAAAAACCTAAAGAGCCCGGTGTACACTGGATAAAGCCGGAACTGGTAGCGCAGATTAAATATTCGGAGTGGACAGCGGCCGGAAGCCTGCGCCATCCTGTATTTGTTGCATTACGAACGGATAAAAAAGCAACCGATGTGGTAAGAGAAAAGCCTGTAAGCAAGAAAAAAGTTGTTGAGAAGGATAAAAGCACAATAAAGGGCTTTGACACTGAAAAAGTGCCAATAACCAACCCTGACAAAGTTTTCTGGCCGAAAGAAGGCTACACCAAAGGCGATGTGATTGCGTATTATGATGCTATGGCAGAATATGTGCTGAAGTATGTAAAAGACAGGCCACAGTCGTTACGCCGTAACCCCGATGGTATTAAAAATGAAGGTTTTTTTCAAAAGGACATGAGTGGCAAGGCACCGAAATGGGCTACGACCCGTAAATTGAAGTCGTCAGCAGACGGGGAATCTATAGAATACCTGATTTGTAATGATAAGGAAACCCTGATGTATATGGCCAACCTGGGCTGTATCGAGATAAATCCATGGAGCAGCCGCATTGGCAGCATCAACAACCCGGACTATATCATTTTTGACCTCGACCCTAACGACGCCTCTATAAAAGACCTGGTTACAACAGCTAAGAAAGTAAAGGAAGTATTGGATAAACTGAATATAAAAGGCTACCTGAAAACATCCGGCGGTAAAGGGTTGCACATTTTTATACCCGTCAAACCAAAATATACTTACGACCAAACCCGTGACTTTTCACACCTTATAAGCCATACCGTTCACAGCGCATTACCAGATATTACCAGCCTGGAGCGTATGCCTAAAAACCGTGTGGGTAAAGTCTATCTTGATTTCCTGCAAAACGGTAAAGGCAAAACCATGGCGTGTGCCTATTCACTACGCCCGCGTGAAGGTGCTACCGTAAGTATGCCCTTAGAATGGAGCGAGCTGAACGGTAAATTTGACTTAAAGAAATACAACATCAAAACAGTACCAAAACGGGTAGCGCAAAAAGGCGATTTGTGGAAAGGCTTTTTTGAGGATGCCGTTGATTTAAAGGCGGTATTGAGCGAACTCAGAAAAGTTTAATAGACTAATGTATATTTCTAGAAACTTATTCCCCGAAGAAAAAGTTTAAATTTAATACGACAGCAATTTTACTACAAATTCTTCTTTGTATTGCATAAATCGTCCTTATTTTGCTAACATAAAAGCAATGTAACTGAAAAAGTTATGCATCATTATTAAACTACCTTACAACGTCAATTATCTAATCAGAAAGGCGTTCACTAGACCCAAACTTATAGAAGCGGTTTTCCAAGCTTTCTTTTGTCTCTGCCATATAAGTAAATTCCAGATTTTTTTTGTCAAAAATTGTAAAGAATTCGTCCCATGAGACCTGTACATCATCCTCAGCAAAACCCAGGAAATTAATATGAAGTTTATCGCTTTTCCTACCGTCATAGCCTTTCAATACAGCAGGTTTGCCTCCCTTGGATTTAGTCCATTCTATTATCTTAGCATGCGAAACAGTTGTATCATATAGCATGTTTTCCTTACTGGTAAATGAGGGTGTATTCATACCTTGAAGTTTAATTTTAATCTGATCACAGTAAAATTACTTCAAGCATTAAGGCCATTCTGTTAAGGACTGGTAAGCTTCTGTTAAGCAAATGCAATATATTTTTGATTTATGATAATATATGTGAATTTTAAAAGACTTCACTTTTTGTCGTCCTGAGATTCTTTCTCAATTGCTTTTATTTCAACTTTTTCTTTCTTTATTGCCTGGCGCAACAGGGCGAAAATACTCATGTAAAAATTAGCTACATACACCAAAGCAAAACCTGCGATGATATATCCCTTCCATCCGGTAAGCAGCAACTGAAAATTTGAAAGTGTAAGAAAAACAATCGTAACATAGTGGCTGAAACAATATTCACAGGTAAACAAATAGAAAAACTTCCTTCGCCATAGCGATTTTGAATTCTTGCTGCAATTGACACAATACTCCCGGGGTTCGCGAAATACTTCTTCGTGCGTAACCGTCCAGGCCACACAGGCGATGGGGATTGCTAACAGAAAAAGCCAGGTAATTTGGATGGTAAGTGACATTTGGGTATGTTTTATGTAAAGTTACCACTAATGGGATTGTGTTCCATTACGCCATACGTTAATAGGTAACCTTAATATGTTAAAAGTAGTCCAGTGGCATAATCCATTTCAGAAGCTTTACATGAAGCTCTCTTTAATTACCTTGCCATTTACGGCTATGGTTGCATATTTTATCTATTTTCGTACCTTAGCTAAGTGTGATGCCATTACTCAAGCAATGACATAAAAAATGGAGTTAATCAAAAACAAAACCCTTCTTCAAGCACTGTTCGAATCTGCATCAAACGGTATTGTGGTTTTGCAGCCCGAATACAACGACGAAAGCGTTCCTGTTGATTTTACTATACAGCTTTGCAACAATGCTGCACTAATCTGGATTGGAGAAAAAGACTGCACTGGCAAACATTATTCAGACCTTTTCCCAATTTATGAAGAGCACAGCATTTTTAAGTTGCTGATTAAGGTTTTCCAAACCGGCATCACGTCTAAACTGGAACGCGGCTACAACATTAACGGTCATGAACATTGGTTGCGGATTACCATTACCAAACAAGCAGATTTACTTATAGTAACAACCGAAGATATAACCGAACAAAAGGAAGCCCAGTCAACCCTCGAAAAAGCACTTGATACCGCAGAGCGACAAGAACGACTCTACGATTCTATTACCAATAACACTCCTGACCTGGTTTATGTTTTTGATCTCGATTACCGTTTTACCTACGCTAATAAAGCGCTTTTGGCGATGTGGGGTAAAAGTGCCGAGGATGCCATCGGGGTTGGCCTTCGCGAAAACGGCTATGAAGAATGGCATGCTGCCATGCACGAACGTGAAATTGATGAGATAAAAATTACCAAAAAATCAATCCGGGGTACCGTTTCCTTCCCACATGCCGAATTGGGAAGCCGTATTTACGACTACATCCTTGTACCGGTACTAAATGAAGAAGGACAGGTAGAAGCTATTGCGGGAACCACCCGAGATATTACCGACATTAAACAAGCGGAAGAGAAACTACAGCACAGCGAAACGCGGTTGAGCGGTATGATACAGCAGACCCCTGCACCAACCTTAATCCTGATGGGTGATGATTTGGTCGTAGAACAGATTAATGAACCCATGCTGAAGATGATTGGATTTGGCAAAGAAATTATCGGCACATCCCTGCTTAAAAATATGCCGGAATTAACCCAGCAGTACATTTGGGGACAGGTTATAAAAGTGTATGAAGAAGGCATACCTTTTAACCAATCTGAAGTACTGGTATCGCATAAGCGCACCGGTGTCATGAAAGACTATTATTACAATATTGCTTACCGCCCCCTTTGGGAAAGCGGAAAGATTATCGGTATGATACAGGTAGCCATTGATGTAACCGAACAGGTTACGGCGCGCAAAAAACTGGAAGAAAGCGAAAGCCGTTTCCGTGCTTTGGTAAATGCGTCCTCCGACATGGTGTATAGCATGAACGCAGACTGGACGATTATGCGCAACCTTGAAGGACGGGGCTTCCTCACCGACACCGGGGAACCGATGCTGAATTGGATTGATAAATACATCTACAAGGAAGATCGCGATATTGTAGTAATGGCAATAGAAACAGCAGTTTCTACTAAAACTATATTTGAACTGGAACACCGCGTCCTTGCAGCGGATGGCTCCCTTGGATGGACGTTCTCGCGGGCAGTGCCCATTTTTGACCAGTATGGCAACATTCAGGAATGGTTTGGTTCCGCTGCAGATATTACCGCACAAAAAACCATGACGGAAAAGCTGGAAGGCCTTGTGGCAGAGCGTACCCGGGATTTACAACGCTCTAACGAAGACCTGCAACAATTTGCCCACGTTGCCTCACACGACCTTAAAGAGCCGGTACGTAAAATAAAAACATACACCAGCAGGCTGGAATACCATTTAGACGTAAAGCTGGATGATACCGGTAAGCGGTTCATGGAGCGCATACATGTGGCTACCGACCGTATGTTTTCGATGATTGATGGGGTTTTGTCTTATTCCACCACTAATGCGGCACCGCAAATGGCGGCACGGGTCGACCTGAATGAAGTATTGAAAAATATTGAAACCGACCTGGAAGTTACCCTGCAAAAAGTAAACGGCAGCATGCACTATCTAAACCTGCCTGTAATTGAAGGTGCCCCCGTACTGTTGTACCAACTCTTTTATAACCTTATCAACAATTCGCTAAAGTTTGCCAGGCCCGGCATCCCGCCACAGGTTTCCCTTATAGGAGAAATAGATGGGAAGATTGTAAAGATTACACTTTCTGATAACGGTATTGGATTTGAACCCCATCACGCCTCAAGCATTTTCGAGACCTTTACCCGCCTGAACCCTAAAGATGAGTTTGAGGGAACAGGCCTTGGATTATCACTATGCAAAAAAATCGTGGAGCGCCACGGCGGTACGATTTCTGCCACGGGAATCCCCGGCAATGGGGCGACATTTATTATAATACTTCCTTTACAGCAAAAAGAAATCGATATTTAGACATGGGACAAAACATAATTTTGCTGGCAGACGACGACAGGGACGATAGGGAAATGTTCCAGGAGGCATTGGAAATTATAAATGATGACCTGCTGTGCTACAGTGCTGTTAATGGCGATGAATTATTGAAACAATTACAGGGGTTGGAAGAATTACCGGATTTAATTTTCTTGGACATGAACATGCCTGTTATGAGTGGTTTGGAGTGCCTCAAGGTACTGAAAGACGACCCGCGATACAGTACCATACCCGTGATTATGATCTCCACGTCTTCGCACCGGAAAGAGATGGATGACTCCCTAATACTTGGTGCCCAATGCTATTTTGTAAAGCCGAATGATTTTAGGGATTTGGTTGAAATATTGAAGGTAATTACTGCCAATCTTGGATCAGGCCTACAAGATGCACTCACCGTTCTTAATTCAAAAGGTTGCAAACACATCCACATTTCCTGAAACAAGTGATAGTTATTTGAAATATGCCTACATAAACCCATTTACGGATTATTTTTCGTTTCCTTAGTGATATTAGCAGCAGGTTTTTCAGTTTCCTTCTCTTCTACATAAACAGCATACTCGGCTGGCAATATCTTTTCACCTTTAAACGCAGCGTAGGCTTTGGTAAACTCCGCGCTGAAATACATAATCGCTGCCGAATAATACACCCACAGTAATATCACAATGAGTGAGCCTGCCGCGCCGTAAGTAGAGGCCGTACCCGAAGAATTTATATAGAGGCCGATAACATAGCGCCCCAAAAGAAACAGCAAGGTAGTGAATACGGCACCGGCACGTACATCCCGCCACTTTATCTTGGCATCGGGAAGCACTTTATAGATCACCGCAAATACCACGCTAAGCACAACAAGATTTACAGCGACGCTGAGAATATAAAATAACACCACTGAAACATCAGCAAACCAGTCTTTAAACAGGGTGTTGAACGTGTCCAACAGACCGTTTACCACCAGCGATACCACCAATAGGAAACCGAGCCCGATGATGAGTGAACCGGAAAGCAGCCTGTCCTTTAACAGCTTTACCCAACCGCGTTTCGGCTTAGCCTTCACGCTCCATATCATGTTGATGGAATCCTGCAATTCGCCAAATACTGTAGTGGCACCGATTACGAGTGTTACTGCGCTTACCACAAGTGAGAACGTGGTATCCCCCGATAGTTCCATATTCTTTATGATTTCCTGAACCTGCGCCGCCGCCTGGTTGCCAAGTAGGCCATTCAGTTCTGTGAACACGGTACCCCTTACCGCATCTTCTCCAAAAAATGCCCCGGCAAGCGAGATGACTAGAAGCAATAGTGGCGCAAACGAAAATAATGTGTAATAAGCCAACGAGGCACTCAATTTCAAGCCCTTGTCTTCAGAGAATCCCTTAATGGTATCTTTAAAAATAGTAAAACTGTCTGAAAGTATCTTTTTAAACTTCATATCCGTTGCTTTTCAATGGTTATACGAAAGCGCCTTAGCTTCCTTACAAAGGATGAAAGCCTTTATGTACTTAAGGCTTTTTGTATAAAAGCGAAAGGCAGCATAAGTACTAATAAAGGAAGTACGATCAAAGTAAAGACTAACATCTCCAGCAAGAGCATAATTCCTGCTATTGCAGTACCGGCAATAGTATCAATATGTGGTTCAGTCTTATACATATATCTTAGGATCAAATATTATTGCTATAGCATTGCTCTTTAACTAATCCGATACAATTTTGTTTATCATGCCGTTGAAAATAAAATAATGGAATGGAAGGACGGCGTACCAATACAACCTTCCCCAAAGCCCGACGGGACGGAAGGTCGCCGTTTGATAAACGGTTCCATCCTTAACTTTAAACTCCAGCCAGGCCTCACCGGGCATCCGCATTTCAGCATATAGCAGCAACCGCTTTTCTTCAGTATTGGAATATATCACCCTCCAGAAATCAAGTACATCCCCGGTATTGACTTCAACGGCGTTTTTACGGCCACGTTTCAGACCGACGCCTCCAAAAAGCCTGTCCAAAAAACCCCGGAATTCCCACAGCCAGTTGCCATAATACCAACCTGAGGCACCACCAATAGCAAATATGCGTTTGAGTGCTTTTACAGGGTCAGCTGCCTTCCGCTGCTTTTTATCGGTAAAGACTCCAAACTGGGGTACCTTCAGCTGTTTCTCTACCATCTTTTTTGAATACGTACCTCCTATAGCATCCTTCCAGCTGGAAAGCACCAAATTTTGTTCAATTTTATCAAAAGCAATCCGGATGGCTTCGCGATACGATAACGGTTTGATAACAAGTTGCTCGGCAAGGTTGTTCGGTTCAGCCACTACGTCCACGCTCATGCTATCCACAAGGTTGCGTGCGAGTGTGTACGACGTTGACGTAACGAAATACAGCCAATATGAGGATAATTTAGGGGTAAAAAAGGGTACCGTTATAATACGACGCTTTAATCCTCTCTCGGCAGCAAATTCCATTAGCATTTGTTTATAGGTAAGGATATCAGGACCGTAAATATCAAAGTGTTTGCCGAAGGTAAATTCTTTGAGCAGCACCCCGGATAAAAATTCAATGACGTTGCGTATTGATATGGGCTGGCACTTTGTCTTTACCCATTTCGGTGCCACCATCACCGGCAGTTTCTCAACCAGGTCTCTAATGATTTCAAACGAAGCGCTACCGGAACCCACAATAATACCTGCCCTCAACGTCGTAACGGGGGCCTTACCGGAATTGAGTACCTCCTCTACCCTTTTGCGCGAGGCAAGGTGCTTGGAAAGTTTTGCATCGTTAACGATACCGCTTAGGTAAATGACCTGGCGCGCATTTGTTTTATCAATCGCTTCAATGAAATTTCGTGCGGAAACTTCTTCCTTACTGCCAAATTCCCCAGGGCTACTCATGGAATGCACTAGGTAGTATGCAGCATCAATATCATTCGGGAAATGTTCCAAGCTTTGCTTGTCTAAAAAATCTGCCTCAATTACTTCGAGCTTACTGTCCTTAGCGTAGCGTTTTTTATTAAAACGTGAACTATCACGTACCGAACATACTACATGATGCCCTTGTTCCAAGAGAACAGGGAGCAATCGCTGGGCTATGTACCCGGTTGCACCGGTTAGTAGGATTTTCATGGAAACTGTCGTAAATATAGTAGCTGCTTCTCAACTAACTATAAATTTACAACGTTCCAAATTCAACAACTGTTGTCGGAATTATAATTGTGAAAGTATTGGCAGAAATGAAACCGTTGCTGTAAGTTAGCCAAACGTTACGCCCTAATGTAGAAGTCTTGAAATGCAGGCTGGGCAGTCCCGGAAACCTGTATCAACGCCAAAGCTGTATTGATCAACTTTTCCATGTCACTGTAATCAGTTGGTTTTGTGATGAAATAATTGGCGCCCATAGCATACAACTTTTCGATATCATCAGTATTACTGCTGGTTGTAAATATAATTATGATGTTGTTTTTTAAATTAGTATCCTCCCTTATTTGGGCAAGGCACTGGAAGCCCGTCAATCCCGGCATATTCAAATCAAGGAATATTAGGTCGGCTGTAGGATCCGGCGGCCTGTTTAGATACTCCATTAATTTCTCTCCGTCGTTTGATATTGATAATTTTTATATCGGGAAAATGGGCAGAGAAAACCTCCGAGAAAAAATCACAGTCATCAAAATCGTCATCAGCCAACAATATGTGATTATATGGTTTCTGTTGCATAAATTCTAATTAAGTAATTTATAAAGATACCGCTTTTATTTTCGGCGTTCTTAAAATGAAGTTAAATCAGAATAGTTATGGCATTATCCAAACTTGTTTTTCCAGTTTACCTTCAGCTTCGCGTACTTCTCGTCAGCCTCCGCCTCTTTCCAACATTTGTAAAAAATGGCTGCCGCCATGGCCTTTTCAGGTTCACCGGTTCCTTTTTCAAAAGGCCTGTAGTTTTTTTCGCGGTCGTATTTTTTCCCGCCTTTGTAATTGGCATACCGCCTCGCGCGTGTAAAACCCATCTGCAGGTATTTACGTGCCATATCGGCCCCGATGAAATCATCCCGATGCAGATATTGCTGAAACAGTTCCAAAATTTTGGTGCTGCTTTCCTGTGCTATCTCAATATCTTTAAAACGCCAGTATTGCCCGATTTCACTCTTATAGGGCTCGCAGATCAGCACGCCCTGTTCCCCCTTACCGACCCTGTACAGCTCCGGATGCCTGCGGTAATCGATATCCGGCTTCCAAGGATAGTTGTCC
>NZ_WUMN01000015.1 GCF_009826935.1 Flavobacterium sp. Sd200 | reverse complement strand
GATGATTGTCACCAAAATTGGTAGTGCCGAAATACCTACCGACCCTATGCCAATGGAAGCCGGTGACATGATCATCATCATGAAAAATAAGGACGAGTGGACTTCTGCCAAAACCAAGGAAGAGCTGATGGCTAAAATGGAAGAAGCCCTGGAAGAAATACCGGGTGCCACAACCGAGTTTTCCCAACCGGTACAAATGCGTATGAATGAGCTGATGACCGGGGTTCGCAGCGATGTAGCCATAAAGATATTCGGTGAAGACATTGACAGGCTTGTAAGTGCCGGCGATGAGATAATGGAACAGATACAGGGTATTAAGGGCATCACCGATGCACGCCCCGAACGCGTGGCCGGATTGCCGCAAATCACCGTGAAATACGATAAAGACAAGCTTGCCCTGTATGGACTTAATGTGGGCGACCTTAACCGTGTGGTACGCATGGGCTTTGCAGGCGAGGCCGCCGGTACGGTATACGAAGGCGAGAAGCGTTTTGACCTCGTGGTACGCCTTGCACAGGACAAAAGGCAGGACATCAATAACCTGAAGTCGCTGTACGTTACCCTGCCGTCGGGCAACCAGATACCGCTGGAGCAGGTAGCCGATATAAAATTTGAGGACGGCCCTATGCAGATCAGCCGTGAAGACGGCCGCCGCCGTATTGTGGTAGGCTTCAACGTTCGCGGGCGCGATGTGCAGAGCGTGGTAAAAGACATACAGGCAAAACTGGACAAGAACCTGAAACTGCCTGCGGGATACTACATTACCTATGGCGGTCAGTTTGAAAACCTGCAGCAGGCCAACAAACGCCTTATGGTAGCTGTTCCTGTGGCGCTCGGGCTAATTTTTATACTGTTGTATTTTACGTTTAAATCCATCAAACAGTCGGTACTCATCTTTACCGCGATACCGCTGTCGGCTATTGGTGGGGTACTCGCCCTGTGGATGCGTGGCATGCCGTTCAGTATATCGGCGGGTGTTGGGTTTATTGCACTCTTTGGCGTGGCGGTGTTGAACGGTATCGTACTGATTGCCTATTTCAATGAGCTGAAAAAAGAAGGCATAACCGATATTTATGAACGCATAAGGGAAGGGACTAAAGTAAGGCTAAGGCCGGTATTGCTGACTGCCTCTGTGGCGTCACTGGGTTTTTTGCCTATGGCATTAAGTGGCGGTGCAGGTGCCGAGGTACAAAAGCCCCTTGCCACTGTGGTTATAGGCGGGCTGGTAACAGCTACACTTTTAACCCTTGTGGTACTGCCTATATTGTATTATTTCTTCGAGAAAGGCTTTTGGAATGATACCTCAAAAGGGCCAAAACTGGCGGTAGTGCTGCTCTTATTATTGCCATTCGCAGGCTTCTCACAGCAGCAGCCCCTTACACTAAATGATGCGATAGCAACCGGGCTTAAAAGCAACGGGGCTGTACAGGCTTCCGGCCTTGATGTTACGCGACAGCAGCAATTGCGCGGTACCGCCTTTGATGCCCCTAAGACGGAAATAAACGGTACGTTTGGGCAGATCAACAGCCGGGCTCAGGACAAGAACCTCAGTGTATCACAAACCTTCAGCCCATTCCAGTACGGTGCGCGACGAAACCTGCTCAATGAGAATGTAAAGGCTGGCGAACTGCGCCTTGGGCAAACCAAACAGGATATTATTTTCGAGATCAGGCAAAGCTGGAATGCCATGCTGTATTATACACAGCTCAATAAAGTATTGGGCGAGCAAAACAGCCTGATGCAGCAGTTTGTACGTGCGGCAGAACTGAAGTTCCAGACCGGGGAAACCGGCTCGCTGGAGAATGTAACGGCCAAAGCCAAACAGCTGGAACTACAGCAGCAGATAAAACAGAACGAGGCACTCATTGCTATTGAAAAATCTAAGTTGAAAACCCTTCTAAAACTTGATGGGGATTTTACCGTATCTGAAACGGAGTTTAGGCCAAATGTTTTTGCAATCAATCAGGACAGTGCGCAGGTGTCGCAAAACGCAACACTCCGCCTGGCGCAGCAACAGGTTAACATAGCTACCGCAGAAAAGAAAGCAGAGCGCTCATTACTACTACCGGATATTTCAGCAGGCTATTTTATACAGTCGCTTACCGGCAGCCAGGAGTGGAATGGGGTAAGTACCTATTATAACAATGCGCTCCGTTTCCAGGGGTTCTCGGTGGGTATCAACATACCGCTGTTTTGGAATGCGTCGTCTGCAAGGATAAAGGCTGCCAATACCAATATCCAAGTGCAAAAGGCCAATGCTGATTACCTGAAGGCGCAGCTTACCGGCAGCTATGAACAACAGCTAAAACAGCTGGATACCTATACGGCGATGCTCCAATACTATACCGATACGGCGCTGCCTAATGCCAATACCATTTCGGGTAATGCGACAAAGGCCTACCAAAACGGGGACATCAGCTACGTTGAATACGTACAGGGGCTGGAAACCTCGCTTGCCATCCGTATCAATTACATCAATGCAATCAATAATTACAACCAGGCTGCCATAAATCTGCAATACCTGCTTAATCAATAACATACAGCAATGAAAAACATAAAATTCAAAACCGTACTTTATATCATATTGGGCCTTGCCGTGGTAGTCCTGATTGATTATTACCTCTTACGCAATACCAAAGAGGAAGAAGGCCACGACCATGGCACAGAGCAGGAAGCTGCCGGTGAGAAAAAAGAAGAAAGTGCTGCTGCCAAGGAAGTAGAGCTGAATGAAGCGCAATTTAAGGCTTCGGCCGTTGAACTGGGAACGTTCTCCCAAAAGAACCTTAGCGAGGTGATCAATGCCAATGGTTATACTGAACTACCCCCGCAGAACCAGGCAGATGTATCGGTGCACTTAACCGGAGTTGTGTCAAAAATAAACGTTATCGAGGGGCAGCGTGTTACCAAAGGCCAGGTACTTGTCGTAGTGGAAAGCCCTGAATTTGCGAAGCTACAGGAAGCCTATACTACATCTAAAAGCAACCTCGAATTCCTGAAACAGGAATACGAGAGGCAAAAAACGCTGAGTGAGGAAAATGTAAACTCTAAAAAGGTTTTCCAGCGCACCAAGGCCGATTATGAAACGGAGCAAGCGCGTTTTGCATCATTGGGCAAGCAATTGTCGTTGCTGAACCTGAACAGCAATTCGGCAACAGCCTCAATGCCGGTTATTGCACCTATTTCTGGTTATGTAACCAATGTCAATATTAAAATTGGCAGTAATGCCGAAGTCGGCAAGCCGCTTTTAAGCATAGTAGACAACTCTAAGCTGCATGTCGACCTTCTGGTATACGAAAAAGACCTGGGTAAGGTAAAGCCTGGGCAAAGCATACGTTTTGTGCTTACCAACCAGGATAATAAAGAAATCAAAGGCAAGGTATTTAATGTCAGCCAGTCTTTTGAGAATGAAACCAAATCGGTAGCCGTACATGCCGAAATTCTTAACCCCGGTCCAAGCCTGATACCCGGTATGTATGTTAATGCATTGATTGATATAGGCGCTAACGTTGTGTCGGCATTGCCAAATGAGGCGATTGTGAAGGCTGACGGAAGGGAGTATATTTTTGTTCTGGAGGAAGGGCACCAGGAAGAAAGCCATGACGGGCAAAAAGGCCACAGCCATGATGACGGTGATGCCCACAAAGATGCCCATGATGAAACTGAAGGGCATTCGCATAACGATGGTGATACGCATGAAGATGAGGGCATTATGTATCACTTTAAGCGCGTGGAAGTAAAAACAGGTACTTCGCAACTGGGCTATTTACAGGTAACTGTTGTAGAACCTTTACCGAAGGATGCGAAGATAGTCCTTAAAGGCGCGTATTATATACAGAGCCACCTTATCAAAAGTGCCGGTGGTGGCGGGCATGAACATTAATAACTTTTAAACCGTAATATTATGGAAAGCAATGCTGGAAACCACAAAGAAGGCGAAAGCCATGATGACGGGCACGGAGGTATTTTTGGCCCTAATACCGAACTTTATTTTGCCATATTATCCGGCGCCCTTTTAGGGGCCGGGTATGGACTTACATTTGTTGGTGGGCTTAATACCTGGATTAGCATGGGGCTCTATTTCGGGGCCTACTTTTTCGGTGGCTTCTTTACAACAAAGGAAGCCGTGGAGAATGTGAGGAAAGGTACTTTCGAGATTGATTCATTGATGCTTGTAGCTGCCATTGGCGCCGGTATACTGGGCGAATGGGCAGAGGGTGCCCTACTGCTGTTCCTGTTTAGCCTAGGACATGCCCTGGAACATTATGCCCTAGCGAGGGCGCGAAAATCTATAGAGGCACTGGCCAACCTGGCACCGCCGGTTGCGTTGGTAAAGAGGGATGGGAAGGAACAGGAAATCCCTGTAGAACAGTTGGAGCTTGGCGATGTTATAATTGTGAAGCCTAACAGCAAAGTGCCTGCCGATGGTGTATTGGTAAAAGGTGAAGGCAGCGTGAACCAGGCACCTATAACCGGTGAAAGTGTACCGGTAGATAAAAAGGCGGTGAGTGACCCAGACAGGGACTATGCCGCGGAAAAGAACATCCCGGCGGAGCACCGCGTATTTGCAGGCACGATAAATGGTTATGCAGCCCTTGAGATAAAGGTTATCCGTAAGGCTGAAGATTCGACCATTGCAAGGCTGATCAAGCTTGTAAATGAAGCGGAACAGCAAAAATCACCCACGCAGTTGTTTACCGACCGCTTTGAAAAAATATTTGTACCCTCGGTATTGATACTCGTTGGGCTTTTATGCCTGGCATTTTTAGTGGTAGACGAGCCGTTTAGCAAAAGTTTTTACAGGGCAATGTCGGTACTTGTGGCGGCAAGCCCCTGTGCATTGGCTATTTCTACGCCAAGCGCGGTGCTTAGTGGCGTGGCCCGTGCCGCACGTGGCGGTGTACTTGTAAAGGGTGGCAAGCCGCTTGAAGACCTTGGCAGCTTGGAAGCAGTGGCTTTTGACAAAACCGGCACACTAACCGAAGGCAAGCCAAAGCTTACCAATATATTACCTTTTGAAGGTACTGATGAAAAACAGTTTCTGCAGGTAGCCATGGCAGTAGAAAAACAAAGCGACCACCCTCTGGCTAAAGCAATCGTAAACGGTATTAAAGAAAAATACCCGGACCTTACCGCTATCGATGCCTCAAAAGTAAAGGGCATTGTAGGCAAAGGCGTCAGTGCCGAGTACGATGGTAAAACCGTTTTGATTGGTAATAAAGCGTTATTTGAAGATAAGGGCGGATTGGATAAAAGCCTTGAAGATCAGGTGGCAAAACTCGAAGCAGAAGGTAATACGACAATACTGGTACATTTTGACGGCAAATTCATTGGTATCTTATCGTTAATGGATGTTGCCCGGGAAGAAGCTAAGGGTGTGTTAGCTGAATTGCAGGCGCTTGGCATAAAGCAGATGATCATGCTTACGGGTGATAACCAGCAGGTAGGCGAAGCGGTAGCCAATGAAATTGGGATAACCAAGGTAATGGGCAACCTGATGCCGGAAGACAAGGTAGCCGCCGTAGAAAAACTTGATAGCCAGCATGGAAAAGTCGCGATGGTAGGCGATGGTGTAAACGATGCGCCGGCTATGGCAAAAAGCACCGTGGGAATTGCGATGGGGGCTGCGGGAAGCGATGTGGCACTGGAAACTGCTGATATTGCCCTAATGGGTGATAAACTGGAAGGGCTTCCTTTTGCCATTGGACTGAGCCGCAGGGCACGAAGTATTATCAAACAGAATTTATGGATCAGCCTTGGAGTTGTAGCAGTGCTTGTTCCTCTTACCATTTTAGGTGTAGCCTCTATAGGACCGGCCGTAATAGCACATGAAGGTTCCACATTACTCGTGGTGTTCAATGCTTTAAGATTGTTGATTTATAAAAAGTGATAGTTATACTGATTCAAAAAATTACAATAGTCAAAACAATATTATGTAAATTTGACCCATGAGCGAGCAGACACCTTTTTCGGTATGTGGGGAGACATAATTATCACCAATGCATATTTGTGGTTTCTTTGATTCCAGGGAACAGCAATATGATGTGATTATACCATATATTATGGAGGGGTTAGGCGCAAATGACAAAGTAATCAATATTCTTGAAAGCGATCGACATAGCGAACATTGCCGATGCCTCGCTGACAATGGCATATCCATTGCCAAAAAAATGGCAAGTGGGCAATTGGAAATATTATCCTCTGAAAACAGCTATATAAAGGATGGCAAGTTCGCTGCTGATAAAATGTACGCTATGCTTGAAAACACATTATTGTCTGCTTCGAGGGCAGGGTATGATAGTGTGAGGGCTTGTGGCGATATGGTATGGGCACTCAAGAATCTTCCCGGGACAGATGAACTCCTGGCCTATGAAGCCAGCCTGAATGAGCTTACACCTAAATATTCCTGTTCATTGATTTGCATGTATGATGTCAGTAATTTTAGCCAGAATACACTTGCCGAAGTATTGCTTACCCATCCTTATGTCATTAAAGATGGAAAGATTACAAAAAATCCGCATTATATAGAGGCAGCAGCCGTAAGGGCCGGTTTTTCGGATTTTGAGTCCAAACCCTTAAAATCCTAAGGTTTTAGATTTTACCACATTTATAGATAGGAAATCTCTCAATAATTTATACACTAATATTTTGTGTAACCTTTAACGGGTTTTTATAGCTACTGCCTTCTTAGCAATCGTAATTTTAAGTTTTTCACAATCAAAACTTTAAATTATGAGTTCAGAAAATACAATGAGCCGCCGTAAGGCAATCGGCAGTATGGGGGCAATACTAGCCACAACGGTAGTAAGCCCCGCTCTAGCAAACGGCCTCGATAATGATAACACTCCCACAAACGCAGGGGAAGACCCAACTACAAAATACCCGCAGCCGCCTTTTAAGCCACAAACCCAGACCTGGCCGGGACTGGCCAGTAAAATGGACCCGCGCCCTGACCATGGGGAAAAAAGCTATAAAGGTTCAGGACGCTTAAAAGGCCGCAAGGCACTTATTACCGGAGGCGATTCCGGTATGGGCAGGGCTGCCGCAATTGCCTATGCACGCGAGGGTGCCGATGTAGCCATCAACTACTATCCGAATGAAGAAGAAGATGCACAGGAAGTCATCAAACTAATAAAAGCCGAAGGCCGTAAAGCCATCGCCATTCCGGGCGACCTGCGGGATGAAACCTTTTGCAAGAAACTGGTCGAAGAAGCTGTAAAGGGGCTAGGAGGTTTAGACATCTTGGTAAACAATGCCGCACGCCAACAAACCCAGGAATCGATTATGGATATTACTTCTGAAGCCTTTGATGCTACCATAAAAACCAATATCTACGCGCCATTTTGGATTATAAAAGCAGCATTGCCGCATCTTAAACCCGGAGCGTCAATAATAGGTACTACTTCAGTGCAGGCGCAGGATCCCAGCCCTGAATTATTTGACTACGCCCAAACCAAAGCAGCTACTACCAATTACATCCGTTCACTTGCCAAACAATTAGGGCCAAAAGGTATCCGTGTAAACGGTGTGGCACCAGGTCCGATATGGACACCCTTGCAAGTCAGTGGCGGAGCAACAATGGAAAAGCTTACGCAGTTTGGTGGAGATACGCCCATGGGCAGGCCGGGGCAACCAGCAGAACTGGCTTCCATTTATGTACAGCTTGCCGCAAATGATGCCAGCTATGCTACCGGCCAAATTTATGGTGCGGCAGGAGGCGGTGGGCAGCCATAACAAACCGGAAACAAAAATAACATTCCATTCACACACCAAAAACTAAATCATTATGTCAGTAATTCAAAACGACCATTCCGAAGGGCCTGTTGCAAAGGCAATCGAAAACCAGACTTCTAAACTACCGTCCGACCTTTTCCTGTGGGCTGCGGTAGGCTCCATGGCTGCTTCGGCAACTTTAAAATGCCTCGGCAAAGACAAGTCGGCCCTGTTTGTAGGCCAGTGGGCTGCACCATTCCTGCTGCTTGGTATTTATAATAAAATTGTAAAAACAGAAGGGCATGACAGCAAATCAAAGCCTTCTAAAGGCATTGAATCCCAGCCGACAGAACCACATCCTATAAGTGATTTTGCAGAGCCGGAATCGGATACCAACTTAAACCAACCAAAATAATATGAAAAACCTGAGTAACGTAGCAAGGATGCTGTGCGTAGGCGTTGTATTGACCCTTGCATCATGTGATAAAAAGCCAAAAGATGCCGACCTCCCTGCAAAGGAAGAAGCCAATGACAGCATAACGGCTGAAAACAAAAAAGCCGACCTGAAGCCTACAGGACCTGCACCCGATTGGGCACCAAATATAAAGCCTGAAATGCAGGTGGTAATTGAAAAATTAGCCTCACTCGGCGGTAAGCCCATAGAAACGCTTGACGCTGTAGAAGCCCGCCAGCAGCCAACACCTACGGATGCTGTTAAGGCTGTCATGGCAGATTACAACATTACGATGCCTGTTCCGCTTTGCGATACGATAGGCAAACAAATACCTATTACCGGTGGTTCTACCCATGCGCGTATCTATACCCCAAAGGAAGGCAAAGCACCGTTCCCGGTTATTGTGTATTACCACGGAGGAGGCTTTGTAATTGCCGACATTGAGGTGTACAACGCCGGTGCCCAGGCGCTGTGCGAACAAACCGGTGCTATCGTGGTATCGGTTGAATATCCAAAAGGGCCGGAAAAGAAATTTCCAGCCGCTCATACGGCGGCTTTTGATGTCTACCAATGGATACTTAAAAATGCAGCATCGTTTAACGGTAACCCTGCCAAGATTGCCGTTGCCGGGGAAAGCGCAGGCGGTAACCTTGCTGCTAACGTAAGTATTATGGCACGGGATAAAAAGATACAGGTACCGCTGTACCAGGTGCTGGTATATCCTGTAGCCAATAACGATATGAACGCTGAAAGCTATACAAAGTATGCCAATGCGAAACCACTTAATAAAGCCATGATGGGCTGGTTTGTAAAGAACTACCTGGGCGATGCTGCCAAAGCTGCCGACCCGCGTATCAGCCTGGTAAAAGCCAACCTGAAAGGGCTGCCTAAAACATTGATTATCGCTGCTGAAATTGATCCGCTGCAAAGCGAGGGCAAACTGCTCGCTGATAAGCTGAAAGATGCCGGAGTGGAAACAGATTACGAGCTGTATGAGGGCGTTACCCATGAGTTTTTCGGCATGGCTATAGTAGTGCCGCAAGCAAAAGAGGCGCAGGGGCTTGCAGCCAGGAAACTTAAAGCGGCTTTAGGGCTGTAACGCTCATGATACCCAAAATAATATCCCCCAGCCAGCATGGCCTTGCTGACTGGGGTTTTGTTGCCTGGTTGCTGATAGTACCCCGGCTGCTCAACGTTAATAAAAAGGCGCAAAAGATGTATAATGCTTTTGCTGCGGATGTAGTTGCCATTAACAGCATTACCAACCACGGTGTGGGCGTTAGCCCGATCGTATCGGTAAAAACGCATCGGAAGGTAGATTATGCCAACCTTGCCCTATTAGGCGGCTTGACAGCAGCTAAAAGTATCCGTAAAGATTCAGTAGCCTTAAAATTTCATATAGGCCTTATCGGGCTGGCAGTGGTTACTATACTGCTTACCGACTACGATGACCAAAATCCTCAACAACAATCAAAATAAAAAACAACTATGGAAAAGAGACATGCTTTAATCACGGGCGCAACGAGCGGTATTGGTTATGAGCTAGCCAAACTGTTTGCTCAAAACGGCTACAGCCTTGTTCTTGTCGCCCGTAACGAAGAAAACCTTAATGCAGTGGCTGCTGAACTGGAACAGCTAAACAGCAACATCCACACGCACATAATCGCAGCCGATCTTTTTGAAAAGGAGGCCGCCCAAAAGGTGTACGACAAAACCAAAGAACTGGGCATTACAGTAGATGTACTGGTTAATGATGCCGGCCAGGGCGAATGGGGCAGGTTCATCAGGACCGACCTGCAGCGTGAAATTGACATTGTGCAACTGAATATAATCTCGCTATTAAGCCTTACCAAATTCTACGTAAAAGAAATGGTGGCGCGTGGCGAGGGCAGAATACTGCAATTGGCTTCGTCTGTGTCTAAGGCACCGTCGCCGTATCTTTCTGTGTATGCTGCTACCAAGGCATTTGTACTATCGTTTACAGAGGCATTGGCCGAAGAGCTTAAGGAAACGGGAGTAACCATCACAGCATTACAGCCCGATGCCACCGACACTGATTTCTTCCACAAGGCTAAAGCCGAAAATACGGTTACCTATAAAGAAAGGGATTTATATACCCCCGCTGAAGTGGCACAGGCCGGTTATGAGGCGCTGATGAATGGCGAGCTGACCGTTGCCCCCGGAGCCATGAATAAATTCCAAAAGGCTATGAATACTGTTACGCCTGATACCCTGATTACTTCGAACATGGAGAAACAAATGGAATCGAGCATGAAGCCCGATGGCAGGCAGGAGAGCTCGCACCCGGCATCGCAGCGTGAAAGGGATGCTATAAATGCTAACAAAGAAGGTGTTAACGGCGATTATTAAATAAAAACCAACTATAAACTATGAAAGCAGCAGTATTTCACAAACCGAAAGACATCCGGGTAGACACCGTTGAAGATCCTAAGATTGAAGATGCCCGCGATGTGGTGCTTAAAGTAACCTCCACGGCCATTTGCGGTAGCGACCTGCATATTTACAACGGCCTCTTCCCACAGCCCAAACCCTTGGTTTTAGGACATGAATTTATGGGTATTGTAGAAGAGGTGGGCTCCGGTATTTCCAACCTGAAGGTCGGTGACCGCGTAGTCGTTCCTTTTCCAATTTCTTGTGGCACCTGCCATTTCTGCAATATGCATTTGCCCACGCATTGCGAGAACTCCAACCCGGAACATTACGGTCCCGAAGGCGGGCTTTTGAATGGCAAAGGAGGAGGCCTTTTTGGCTATACCGACCTTTATGGGGGCTACAGCGGCGGCCAGGCAGAGTATGTGCGTGTGCCGTATGCCGATTACGGCCCGCGTAAAGTGCCCGATAACCTTACCGATGAACAGGTGCTGTTCCTTACCGATATCTTCCCCACTGGTTGGAGCGGCATTGACTGGGCAGGCCTGAAAGGCGGTGAAACGGTGGTAGTATGGGGTGCTGGGCCGGTAGGCATAATGGCGGCCAAATCGGCATGGCTACAGGGTGCCGGGCGCGTAATTATTGTTGACATACAGGATTACAGGCTTGCCAAGGCCAAACAGGCTGCGAACGTTGAAACCATTAATTACAATGACGGTGACGCGGTTGAGAAAATCAGGCAGATGACCGGTGGCTATGGCGCCGATGTGTGCGTAGATGCAGTGGGTATGGAAGCCGATCACGGCATATGGACCAAAGCGTTAAACGTTATACAAGGCGAAGTAGGTACCATGCGCGTGCTGGAGCGTTGCCTGGATGCCGTGAGGCGGGGCGGCGTTGTAACCGTGCTTGGGGTCTATGGAACACCATATGATAACTTTCCTGTGCACCAGTGGTTTGACAAAGGCATCCAGATTAAGGGCGGGCAGGCGCCTGTGCACAATTATATTGACCACCTTATTGACCTGGTTGCCACCGGCAAGGTAGTACTCGAAGACATTATTACACACAAGGTGCCGCTCAGCGATGCGGCCAAAATGTACGATATCTTCAATAAGAAGGAAGACAACTGCGTGAAAGTGGTATTAAAGCCTTAGAAGGCATTATTATATTAACAAAAACAGCCTTCAATTGAAGGCTGTTTTTGTTTAGGCACTTTTATTTTATCTAGTGTTTAATCATGTTCGCTGTTACCTAATGCCTTATATGTAGCAATGCCCGAAAGCGAAAATACAATATGGGCGATCAGGAGCTGCCTGTAGTAGCCAAAGCGGTAATTATGTGGCGGTTTATTGTGCTGGGTAAAAAGTAGTTTCCATACCGCTATTCCCACGGCGCCACTTACGATTCCCACCCATAGCATCCTTGCAGTGCTGGGGCGGTGCAGCGCTTTTTTCCACACAAAATAATAGGCAGCTATAAATGCGATACCCGTTGCGTAGTGCAGCCCCCACCCAGCGGGATGGCTGGCCGTATCGTCCAAGTCAACATTTTCGGAGTTGTCAATCAGCTTGTTAATCAGTACCGGCTCTACGTACTGCTGCCGTTCTCTTTTGGCCCTGATGTAACTGTACAGCGTCATGAATGTCGTGCCCACTATTCCTGCAATGATAATCTTTTCTGTGGTTTTCATAATGGCAATAGGTTTAGGAAGCCAGGCGTTGCAGCTTGCCAATGGCAATTTCGTTGTGTTGCTGGTAGGCGATTTCCAATACACCTATCCCGCGATGGTCTTTCTGGTTAATGTCAGCACCACTATCCAGCAAAAGGTCAATCATGTTGTTGCGGCCAAACATTACGGCAAACATCAGTGCGCTGCCGCCATTGCCGTGCATTGCATTTACATCGGCACCGTTGGCAATCAGGAGCTGTGCTACATCCTCATAGCCTTTAAAGCTTGCGCCCATGAGAGCGGTATTACCGCTGGCATCAGTGGCGTTGATGTCCGCACCTGCGTATAAAAGTGCCTTTACAGCCTCATACTGGTTATTGTAGGCGGCGATGATGAGTGGCGTATAGCCACGCTCATCGCGCTTATCCACATCGCTTATCAATTTAAATATTTCCTGTAATACAGGTACATTGCCCTGCCTGGAAGCGGCAAATAATGCAGTAGTCAATTGGTCCATAGCTTTATTGTTTTGTGATTTATTAGGATTGGCTGCCCAGTCCTCCTCATTCCGTTATTTTAGCCTCGCGTTCCCAAATGCGGTGCCTGCCCATCTGGGTTGTAAAATCGTCAGTAAACGCTTTCGCTGTCCCGTTATTGATAACTACACCGGGAAGGTTTTTATCTTTACCTGCTTTCAGTTTATTGCCAATGGTGGTTTTCTCAATCACCCCGTCCAATGCGGCATCAAACCCGATTACCTTACAATGCTTGTACGCATCGTTGATGAATTCAATGACATTGTCATTTTCGGCTAAGGACATAACATTCTCAGCTGACGGCACATATACGGCATCAAACAAAACTGAAGATGACGAGAAGAATGCAAAATCGGTAATGATTTCAGAACCGGCATCGCCGGTAATATTTCCGGCATGCGGCCCAATAATCTTCGGCGCAGCCCCTTTTATCTCCAGCGCCTTTTTCAGGGCATTCAGCGATTTTTCACTCACGCCTTCTGCGCACAGGAATGCCACCTGGCGGGTTTCGATGCTCCCCGTATTGGTTGGATTGTCTACCATGCTAAGGGACGATGAAGGGGCATAGCTTTTATCAACCGGTTTCGGTTCGTGTTTTTTAGGGTCTGCATCGGCCCCAACACCTTTATTCATCGGTTTTTCCGGTTGCAGCACGGCAATGCCAAGCCCTGCAGCTACCTGTTTGGCCAGCTTTTTATCGACCTGGCTCAGCAGGCCCACCATACGCTCGCGTATGGCTACGGTTTCCACTTTGCTGAGTTCAAAGCGCAGTGCTTTAATTATGTGCTGCTTTTCAATATCGGTCTGGCTGTTAAAGAACAATGCTGCCTGGCTAAAATGGTCGGCAAAGCTTTCGCTGCGCTCACGCACCTTGTAGGCTTCAATGCGCTCGTTATGGCTTACGAAACCGCCTTCGGTTTCTTTGGCTTGCTGCGGGTAACCGTTAGCCAGCGAGTTGGGGCTGTAGCTCACGCGGCCGGTGTTGATTTGCTGCCTCATGTGGCCGTCGCGTTGGTTGTTGTGCACACCGACAACCGGGCGGTTAATCGGTATTTCATGGAAGTTGGGGCTGCCCAGCCTGGAAAGCTGCGTATCGGTATAGGAGAACAACCTTCCCTGTAGTAACGGGTCGTTGGTAAAATCAATGCCCGGCACAATATGCCCGGGGTGGAATGCCACCTGCTCGGTTTCGGCAAAGAAATTATCCGGGTTACGGTTGAGTACCAATCTGCCAATTGGCGTAACGGGTACGAGTTCTTCAGGGATAATTTTCGTAGGGTCTAACAGGTCAAAGTTGAATTTGTGCTCGTCTTCCTCAGGCACCAGTTGTACGCCAAACTCCCATTCCGGGAAATTGCCCATTTCAATATTGTCCCACAAATCGCGGCGGTGGAAATCGGGGTCATTGCCTGATATTTTCAGGGCTTCGTCCCACACTACGGCATGCGTGCCCAGTTTGGGTTTCAAGTGGAATTTTACAAAAGTGGATTTGCCTTCGCTGTTTACAAAACGAAACGTGTGGATGCCGAAGCCTTCCATCATGCGGTAGCTGCGCGGGATGGCGCGGTCGCTCATGGCCCACATGATCATGTGCATGCTTTCCGGCATCAGGGAAATAAAATCCCAAAAGGTATCGTGCGCCGAAGCCGCCTGTGGCATCTCCTTGTGCGGTTCTGGTTTTACCGCATGGATAAGGTCGGGGAACTTCATGGCATCCTGTATGAAAAATACAGGTATGTTATTGCCCACCATATCAAAGTTACCCTCCTGGGTATAGAACTTTATGGCAAACCCGCGCACGTCACGGGCCAGGTCCGTTGAGCCGCGGAAGCCCGCTACGGTTGAGAAACGTACAAATACCGGGGTCTTTACCGAAGTGTCGTTAAGAAACGCAGCCTTGGTATATTCAGAAATGTTGCCATAGGCTTCAAAATAACCGTGTGCACCTGAGCCGCGCGCATGCACAATACGTTCAGGGATACGCTCATGGTCAAAGTGCGTGATTTTTTCACGCATGATGAAGTCTTCCAGTAGTGATGGGCCGCGTTCACCAGCCTTAAGGGAATTGTGGTCGTTGTTTATTTTAACGCCGTGGTCAGTGGTGATGTATTGCCCATCGGCATATTCCCGGTTTACCTCCAGATCCTTCAGCTTTTCATTTTTAGGTGTAGTTTGTTTTTTCATCCTAAGTAGTTTTTGTTGATGTGTTGCTTAAAATTAAAACAATCGTTTGGGGTGTTCTGCCTGATTAAGAAAACTTTAGTATGCAGTACGGGTATCATTCGTCAAATTATAAAACCAGTGGATAATTTTATAAACCGGTACAGATGCGTCATTAAAATTTAATGACTACCTTTAATCTTAACGGTCTGATTTCTAAAATTTACGCTTATGGAATTCATTGAGATTTTAGGGATTACTGCAGGGCTCTGTACCTCGGCGTCGTTATTTCCGCAGATTATTAAAACGATAAAAACAAAGAAAGCAGGCGATGTGTCCCTCGGGATGTTCATCGTGCTGCTTTTTGGGAATTCACTCTGGATTTACTACGGCATCAACAAAGAGGATATGGCAATAATTTCAACAAATATTTTATCCCTTGTACTCAATATCATCATCCTGTTTTTGGCCCGGAAGTATAAAAAGGAATAGGAGGACTGTTTTTGCATCTTTTATTTATGTGGGCAACAGCCCATGCTTTAGGGCGTGCAATAGTAACCCATAATCTTTTTCATTTTGATTGGAGTAGGCTATAGCATATTTCGCGATGGTGTCTTCAAATAATTCATCCTGTCCCATATAGCCGTTTAGGATGGCTGCATCCCCGGTACGTGCGTGGGCGCGGGAAAGTGCCCAGCCGCAGGACTTAGCATAG
>NZ_WUMN01000014.1 GCF_009826935.1 Flavobacterium sp. Sd200 | reverse complement strand
GTACGCCAAATCCTGCGGTTGGGCGCTCTCCCGCGCTCACGCACGAACCGGGGATGCGGCCATCCTAAACGGTTATATGGGACAAGATGACCTGTTTGAAGATACGATTGCGAGATACGCCATGTCTTACACCAACCAAAACGAAAAAGATTATGCGTTGCTGTTGCATGTCCTTAAACAGGGACTGCTTCCCACATAAATCATTACCATTGCATAGGGCTTAACGTTCTATTTAATCTCTAGATATTATCAGGTAAGACATAATACTAATGATATCAGTTTGTTTAGAAAAAATTAAGTTACCGAGATACTTGTATTGTAAATTTTAAAACAAAACTATAATGCCATGAAGCGCTTTTAAAGAAATAATGGGCTATCCCTTGCTTTTTTTGTGCTATTCATTCTTTCCATTGTTGGTCAGATAATTTTTGGTTTTAAGGAATATTACTCTTAGCAAAATTCCTGATAAATCAATCGCGTTGTTTTCATTAAATAAAGATGCAGGAATTATCTTGTAAAATAATGATGCAAAGTTTACAATATCTTTAACCTCACCTTAAATAAGTGCTCTGATTGTGCATTGTAAATTTATGTTTTTATAAAACTTAAAATCAACATTGTATCAACAATAGTATTACTTCAAGTAATTCCATAATTCACGGCTTCAGTGCACTATCATCACTGTGCAGCCTATGATGGCATACAACCTTGAGAGTAAACAAATGCGTAAACCAAAACTCAATTATTATGTCAGTAATTCAAAACGACCATTCCGAAGGGCCTGTGGCAAAGGCTATAGAAAACCAAACTTCTAAACTACCGTCAGATGTTTTCCTTTGGGCTGCTCTTGGCTCAATGGCGGCATCAGCTACCTTAAAATGCTTGCGTAAAGACAAAACCGCCTTATTTGTAGGTCAATGGGCTGCACCGTTCTTACTGCTTGGTATTTATAATAAAATTGTAAAAACCGAAGGCCACGACAGCCAATCGAAACCATCACAAGCGCCTGCTATAACTCAAACAGGGCAACACCCCATCAGCGATTTTGCAGAACCGGAAGCTGACAGTAACCTAAACCAACCTCAATAATTATGAAAAACCTAAGTATTACTTTAAGCATGGTTTATATAGGCCTTGCACTGACTGTAACATCATGTGACAAGAAGCCTAAAGATGCTGACCTGGAGTCAAAAGAAGAAATGAATGACAGTATTGTTTCTGAAAATAAAGATGCGGAACTGAAACCTGCCGGGCCTGCGCCGGAATGGGGAACATCTATAAAACCTGAAATGCAGGTGGTAATAGAAAAGCTTGCTTCATTGGGTGGAAAACCTATTGAAAACCTTGATGCTAAAGAAGCTCGCCAGCAACCTACACCCACCGATGCTATAAAGGCAGTAATGGCAGACCATAACATGGCAATGCCCGTACCGCTTTGTGATACTATAGGTAAACAAATCCCGGTTACAGGAGGGACAACCCATGTGCGTATTTATACCCCTAAAGAAGGTAAAGCTCCCTTTCCTGTTGTGGTGTATTATCATGGCGGTGGATTTGTGATTGCCGACATCGAAGTATACGGTGCCGGGGCGCAGGCGCTCTGCGAAAAAACAGGTGCCATTGTGGTATCGGTTGAGTATCCCAAAGGGCCGGAGAAAAAATTCCCTGCCGCACATACGGTTGCTTTTGATGCCTACCAATGGATATTAAAAAATGCTGCTTCTTTCAATGGCAATCCGGCTAAAATTGCTGTAGCCGGCGAAAGTGCCGGTGGTAACCTTGCAGCCAATGTGAGTATGATGGCACGCGATAAAAAAATTCAGGCACCGCTTTACCAGGTACTTGTGTATCCTGTGGCCAATAATAATATGAATGCTGAGAGCTATGTCAAGTATGCCAATGCAAAACCGCTTAATAAACCAATGATGGAATGGTTTGTAAAAAACTATCTTGGAGACGCTTCTAAAGCTGCCGACCCGCGTATAAGCCTTGTTAAGGCAAACCTTAAAGGCCTGCCAAAAACATTAATAATAGGTGCAGAAATTGACCCATTGCAAAGTGAAGGTAAACTTCTTGCCGATAAGCTTAAAGATGCTGGTGTCGAGGTAGATTATAAGTTGTATGACGGTGTAACACACGAGTTCTTTGGTATGGCAGCCGTGGTGCCGCAGGCTAAAGAAGCTCAGGAACTTGCAGCTAAGAAATTAAAATCGGCCTTAGGCCTGTAATATAATAATCACAAAGGCTTTCACTTACATGAGAGCCTTATTTAATTTAGAGCTTATGATTTTTAAAATAGCTATAGTATGTTCAGCACTGCTATGCGTATCTACAGCATTTTCCCAAAAGGGAATTCCTCCTAAAGAGGATACAGAAAAAACAGTCCATACCAGTTACCCAACACACATGGAATATTCACCGAGCCTTGCTGCAAGCCTTAAGACAGCGGCAGGATGGACGTTAACCGCTGCTGCGACAGGCTTAGGGAAACCGCGTATGCTTTATGTTGGCAGTAAAGGGCAGCTGTATGTAACCCGCCGTGATGCGGGAGACGTTTTAATGCTTACCGATAAAGACAACGATGGAAAGTTCGAGGATATGATCCGTGTGGCTGATTTTCCAGGGGTGCATGGCATTACCGTCAAAGATAACCATATGTACCTGTGCAACAGTAGCCAAGTGTTGCGTTATGCCGTGAATGCCGATGGCACATTGGGCAAAGTAGCCGATACCCTTATTAAAGACCTTCCAAGTGGCGGCCAGCACCCTAACCGTACGATGGATTTTGGGCCTGATGGCAAGCTGTATATCTCTGTGGGTAGTGTTTGCAACGATTGTAAAGAAAGTGATAAGGAAACCGCGGCGCTGCTTCAGGTAGATCCTGTGACCTGGAAACGCACTATATACGCTTCCGGACTGCGCAATACTATCGGGTTTGACTGGCACCCACAAACCAAAGAATTATGGGGTATGGATAACGGCGGGGATTTTAGGGGCGATGACTGGCCTCCTGAGGAGTTGAACCATATTGTGATGGACGGTAATTACGGGTTTCCGTTTGCTTACGGTAAACAGGAAGTAGATCAGACCCGGGAAGACCCTGTGGGCAATACTAAGGAAAATATGGCTAAGGCATCACATCCATCTGTAATAGAATTTCCTGCACATAGCGCGCCTATCGCTTTTACATTTTTTGAAGGCGGCAGCAATAAGGGCAACGCGCTTGTTTGCTGGCACGGCTCGTGGAACAGGGAAAAGCCTTCAGGCTACAAGGTCGAGCTTATAAAGTTTGACAGTAAAGGAAACGCTACGGGAAGCGAAGACTTTTTGAGTGGCTTCCTTAAAGGTGACGAACGCTTTGGCCGCCCTGCCGGTGTAGCCATTGCGCAGAACGGCACGGTATATATTTCAGACGATGCTAACGGTGTTATTTATGCCCTTAAACAAAAGTAAAACAATGAAAAAATATATGTTTATCGTTTTTCTGAGCATTACAGTAATGGCACAGGAACCCACAAAACGGATTGAATTTGAAGCGCCGGGATCCTATCCCGAAGGTATTGCATTTGATACGGCTGCCAAGGTATTTTATATCTCTTCCGCACGTTTAGGAACTGTAGGAAAAGTGACTAAAGACGGAAAGTATACAGAACTTTATGCCGATAAAAGCCTTAAATCCAGCTATGGGGTTAAACTACATCCTGATGGTAAACGATTATTTGTCTGCGCGGGCGACGCGAACTACAGCAAATTCAGTACACCGGAAACCAAAAAGAAAATGGCAAGGTTGCTGATAATCGACATAAAATCCGGTAAAAAACTGTCTGATATAGATTTATCCCAGCTTGTTCCCGGAGAGCATTTTCCAAACGATATTGCGTTTGACGATAAAGGCAATGCCTACATAACTGATAGCTATGCCTACGCAATATATAAGATAGATAATAAAGGCAATGCAGCAATATTCAGCCAAAGCGAATTATTGAAGTCTGCCGGCGTAGGACCTAACGGCCTGGTATACCATCCTTCCGGATACATTATGGTAGCCAACAATGGTTCAGGGGCACTGGTTAAGATAGATCTTAAAAATCCGGCAACAGCGTCTAAAGTCAAAATTGATCAATTCTTTCCCGGAGCCGATGGCTTGTTGCTAAATGACAACAATACACTAACCCTGGTTCAAAACGGGGGAGTAAATAAAGTATTTAAAATTAAGTCGGACAATAATTGGGCGACGGCGCAGGTTGTAGCGTCAACTGCTACAGAAGACCGATTTGCGTATCCTTCAACCGCTACGATGGCTGGTAATGATACATGGGTGATGAATGCTAACTTCAGTGAAATAGCAGAGGGTAATAATGTACCCTCTAAAAAATTCTCCATCCAGCAAGCTGTGTTTAAACCTTTAGTAGAATAACACTTAAATAAAAATTATGAGTAAGATAAAAAATATAGTTGCCGGATTAGGCGGAGCTATTGCACTGAACCTCCTGCATGAAAGCTTAAAGAGAAAAGATAAAGATATGCCCAGGGTTGATGTGCTGGGCGAAGAGGCATTGCAAAAATCATTGAATTACTTCGGCATGTCCATAACGAATGAAGATACACTGTATAGAGCTACCCTTGCGGGCGATATAATAAGCAACGCATTATACTATGCCACTATTGGTAACGGAGGGCCACAAAATGTATTTCCTAGGGCCTTGGCATATGGCCTTGCGGCCGGGGTTGGGGCTATAACGCTGCCCGAACCATTAGGCCTTGATGAAAAGCCCGTTACTAAAACAAATAAGACAAAGGCATTGACAGTAGGCTATTACCTGTTTGGGGCTTTAATTACTGCCGCTATTATTAAGGCTGTTTCTAAAAATGAGAGTATAAAATAGTCTATTTAAATTTTGAGCAATGGACAAACTAAATGAGTATTTACCGCAGTCGGTAAAAGATAAAAAAATACTAATCACAGGAGCCACTACAGGAATTGGAAGGGCAACGGCATTGTTGCTTTCCGAACTTGGCGCACACGTAATGGTTGTGGGGCTCAACGAGCAGCATTTGGAGGATACCCTGAAAGACTTATACAAAGTGGCAAAGGGTGAGGTATTTGATGTAATAGCCGACCTAAGTACCGCGGAGGGCATAGGCCAGGTGTTTAGCAAAGTTGACTCGGCTTTTGACACATTAGACATACTGGTCAATAATGTTGCGCTTCCTTTTGGCAGCATTACAGAAGGCAATTATGAAGGCTGGCAGCGTGTTGTAAATACGAACCTCCTTTCCTATATGGCTTGCTGCAATAATGCCCTTACACGCATGCGTAATGCGGGGCATATTGTGAATATAGGCTCTATGAGCGCCGATGTTAGGGAGGAGTCCGGATCTGTTTACGTGGCTACCAAATCGGGCATACAGGGATTTTCCGAATCATTACGCAAGCAGGTTAATAAAGACGGTATTAAGGTTACCCTTATAGAACCCGGCGCGGTAGATACCGATATGCAGGATTTTCCGACAGAGGAAAAACTACAAAAGGTAGAATCGCTGGAAATGCTTACGGCTGATGATATAGCTGCAAGTGTACTGTACTGCCTTTCACAACCCCAAAGGTGTGATGTTGTAAACCTGAAGATACGTCCTCACCTGCAACTTATCTAACTAACCTAGGCAGCATGAACCCTATTTCTGCATGGACTGCCACAGCGCAGGATAAACTGGAAAACGGCACCCTTTTGTTCAAAAAGGAAATTAAAGGGTATAAGCTGAAAGCTATAGCAGCCGATTTCTGCCTCTGGTTTGCGGTAGAATGGAGTAATGGCGCACGGATTGCCTTCAGGGCAGCCTTTGCGGCTAATGATACCCTCATTGTAGAAAGCGTAATGGAGAATGCTGATGGAGCAACTATAATGCTATCAGGAAATACAGGCAACATAAAGGTTAACCTTGGATTTCCTGAAACAGCAGAAGCAGTTTTTAGGTATACCACAACTATTATACCTGCATTTGACCTTATCATACCCTATTGGCCGAGGGATATCATGCCTTTATATAAGGGCAGCGGTAAAACACAAAATACAAAAGGTACCGTGCATGCCAGCCAGGTAGGCACACGTTCAGGTACCTTATTTTTTACCCTGGAAAGGCCTGAGGCAGGCTCTGTATTCTATTTCCAGAACCTTACTGCCTTAAATAAATTCTGTGAAGCTACCGAAACCTCGGCAGGCGACCTTGTGGGGGGGGTCTGGCCGGAAGTGGGGCTTAAACTGCCCGTTACCAATGTTGAAAAACCGTTAAAGCAGGGGGAGGATTATATAATATCAGATGCTTTTGTACTGCTCAGTGATAAGATGCCGGGCGATAATTATCAAATGTCCCGGCAATTCCTTGAACATCTCGCTGCTATTTACCTTTTGATACCCAGACCTGAAACCGTGTACCACGACTGGCCGGATATTTTGCACAAAGGGCTTAAAGACCTGGATGAGCATAAAGGCTGCTGGAAGTTTGCAGACGGGCGCACTTATCTTAACGCCTATATAAGCGACTATAAAACCCCACCTGAAAGTATGGTGCAGCTTGCCGTGCTATTACCGCTTACCGATTATGACTGCTGGAGTGGCGAAGACCATCACCCTATGATTGAAAGACTGCACAACGGCCTTGAAAATTTTTATGATGAAGAGATAGGGACAATAGTACGCTGGTTGCCCGCCCTGGAAAAGAACCTGGACTGGAGCGAAGAGCAAAAGCACCCTGAAGTAATGGATGCCTGGTACCTTCACCATCCGTTGCTAAACCTGTCGAGGCTTGCCCTAAACGGCAATGCCATGGCTAAAAAGCTGGTGCTGGATTCTATAGATTATGTAATTAAAGTGGCACACCATTTTGAGTATGACTGGCCTGTATTCTACAAAATGGCCACGTTACAGGTTGTCAAGCAGGAAACAGTAGAAGGGCAGGGCGGTGAAAAGGACGTGCCAGGGGCTTATGCGCATTTAATGGTACAGGTATGGCAGCTTACCGGCGAAAAGAAATATTTTAATGAAGCCATAAAGGCAGCTAAAAAATTAGATGGCTTAAGCTTTGATATCTTTTACCAGGCTAATAATACAGCGTTCTCTGCCGGGGCGCTTTTACGCCTTTATAAAGAAACAAAAGACCAAACCTTCCTAAACCTGAGCTACCTGTGTATTGCGGCAATCTTTCAAAATGTACAGCTTTGGGAATGCGAGTATGGCAATGCGAAGCATTACCCCACTTTTTTTGCTGTATATCCATTAAAAGACGCGCCTTACACCGCAGCTTACGAAGAGCAGGAGGTTTTCTCGGCATTGCACACATTTTTAAAAGAAGCAGATGACCTGGATGAATTTTTGCCATCGGTAAAACTATTGGTTGCCGAATGCCTCAGGTATGTCATCAACAGGGTGCCTTATTATTATCCGCCTATGCTGCCTAAGGATGCTATAGCCGGAGGCAAAGATGTAAAGACAGGAGAAATTGACCCTAATTTATGGATAGCACTGGAAGACCTTCAGGATGGCTGGAATAAATCAGGCCAGGTGGGGCAGGAGGTATATGGGGCAGGCATTGCTTTTGGCATAGTGCCCCGGCAGTATTTTAAGGTGAAAAAAGGTGGGTTTATGGTATTTAGCGAATATCCGGCAACATCATTCAGGGTACAGGAGCAATCCTTAACCTTCTTTACCCGGGGGGATAGCCGCTTGCAGTTCAGGATAGTGATTATACCCCTCGAAAAAGGAAAATCCTTGCCAAAGACCATGTTATATGCGGGTACAAACCGTTCAAAAGAAGAAATAGCCCCCAAAAACAATACAAAGGATTTCAGGGAATATACCGTATATGGCGACAGTAAGATAAAAATCGATTGGCAATAAGTTATTTACCATGGCAGGAAAAATTTACATAGGCACATCAGGGTGGAGCTATAAGCACTGGATAGGTACGTTTTACCCTGAAGGTACGAAACCGGCACAGCTGTTATCTCTTTACCGCCAATCGTTTAATACGGTGGAGATAAACAGTACCTTTTATGGTGTGCCTGCCAAACAAACCATCATCAATTGGAAAAATGCCGTTGCCGATGATTTTGTTTATGTTGTAAAGGCCAACAGGTACATTACGCATTTTAAAAAGCTGCACGATGCGCAGGAAGAGCTTTTCAATTTTCTGGAAAATGTTTCGGCACTGGAAGAAAAATTAGGCCCTGTTTTATTCCAGTTGCCACCCGGCCTTAAAACGGATACCGTATTGCTGGAGGACTTTTTAAAGCTGTTGCCGAAAGCGTATCGCTACACTTTTGAATTCCGCAACCAAACCTGGTACCAGGAAGAAACATACCGGTTACTGCAAAAATACAATTGTGCCTTCTGCATTTACCAGCTGGCAGGGCATATTTCGCCTATAGAAGTTACGGCCGATTTTGTTTATATCCGCCTGCACGGCCCGAAAGGCAAGTACCAGGGGAATTACAGCGAAGCCGACCTGAGCCTCTGGGCAGAAAGATGCCTGCAATGGTCTGGAAATGAAAAAGATGTATTTGTTTATTTTGATAACGATGAGAAAGGTTACGCGGCCTTTAATGCAAAACGCCTGAATGAGTTGGTTACCGGGTAGTTTAATTTTCTTTATCCAGCAGCTTATAAGTGGTTACGCTAAATAATGTAAACACAATATGTGCAATCAATAGCTGCCTGTAATAACCGTAACGGTAATTATGAGGAGGCCTGTCATGCTGCGAGAAAAGCATTTTCCAGACCGCGATTCCTACCATACCGCTTAAAATGCCTAAAAGGAGAATTTTATTCCTGGTAGGGCGTGCCAAGGCTTTTTTCCAGATTAGCCAGTACACGGCCATAAAGCCAATGCCTGTGGCATAATGCAACCCCCAACCGGCGGGATGGGCATCTTCGTTGCTTATGGAGGGCAGGTTTTCAGAGTTATCAATCAGCTTGTTTATCATAACCGGCTCTACATATTCTTCATCTTCTTTTTTAGACCTCAGGTAGCTGTACAGCGTCATAAAGCTTGTACCCACAATACCTGCAATTATTATTTTATCGATTGCCTTCATGTTTTTTTGATTAAGAAAGGAAGGCATGGGCCTTCCTTTCGTTATAAATTATTCTGTTATATTAGGCTCACGCTCCCAAATACGGTGCCTGCCCATCTGGGTCGTAAAATCATCGGTAAACGCTTTTGCAGTACCGTTGTTTATTATAATGCCGGGCAGGCTTTCATCTTTGCCTCCTGACAGTTTGTTGCCAATGGTGGTCCTTTCTATAAGCCCGTTTAAATCGGCATCAAAACCTATTACTTTGCAATGCCTGTAGGCATCGTTAATAAACTCAATTACATTATCGTTTTCTTCCAATACTGCATTGTTTTGAGACGCCGGCACATATACCGCATCAAACAATACCGATGACGATGAGAAAAACGCAAAGTCAACCTTAATTTCCGTACCCGCATCGCCCTTAATGCTGCCTGCATGGGGGCCAACAATCTTAGCCGCTGCACCTTTAGCCTCCAGGGCTTTTTTAAGCGCGTTCAGTGATTTTTCGCTTACGCCGCCGCCACACAAAAAGGCAACCTGCCGGGTTTCGATACTATCTGTAGTAGTTGGGTTTTTAACCATGCTCAGGGCATCGCTGGGCTTGTAGCTTTTATCAACTGGCTTAGGTTCGTGTTTGTTTGGGTCGGCATCGGCGCCTACGCCATGGTTCATGGGCTTTTCAGGCTGTTTAGGCACTGCAATACCAAGGCCAGATGCTACCTTTTTAGCCAGTGTTGCATCTACTTGGTTAAGCAGGCCCAGCATACGCTCACGTATGGCCACCGTTTCTACCTTGCTCAGCTCAAAGCGTAATGCTTTTATAATGTGGTTCTGCTCGGTTTCAGTCTGGCTGTTAAAGAACAGGGCAGCCTGGCTAAAGTGGTCGGCAAAGCTTTCGCTGCGCTCGCGCACTTTGTGTGCCTCAATCCTTTCATAGTGGCTTACAAATCCGCCCTCAGCTTCTTTGGCCTGCGCCGGATAGCCATTGTTTAGCGTATTAGGGCTATAGGCCACGCGGCCCACATTAATTTCCTGCCTCATGTGCCCGTCGCGCTGGTTGTTGTGCATTGGGGCAATAGTGCGGTTGATGGGGATTTCATGAAAGTTAGGGCTTCCAAGCCTTGATAATTGCGTATCAGTATAAGAAAACAGCCTTCCCTGTAGCAGCGGATCGTTACTAAAATCGATGCCGGGTACTACATGCCCAGGGTGAAACGCCACTTGTTCTGTCTCTGCAAAGAAGTTATCGGGGTTGCGGTTTAGTACCAGTTTACCTATTATGGTTACGGGCACGACTTCCTCAGGGATAATTTTGGTAGGGTCTAATAAATCAAAATTGAACTTGTGCTCATCTTCTTCGGGGACTAACTGCACGCCAAATTCCCATTCGGGGAAGTTGCCCATCTCGATATTATCATACAGGTCTCGGCGGTGAAAATCCGGGTCGTTGCCCGAAATTTTAAGGGCTTCATCCCACACCACGGCATGTGTGCCCAGCTTTGGTTTTAAGTGGAATTTTACAAAAGTTGATTTACCCTCGGCATTTATAAAACGGAAGGTATGGATGCCAAAGCCTTCCATCATGCGGTAAGAGCGTGGTATCGCACGGTCGCTCATGGCCCACATAATCATGTGCATGCTTTCAGGCATTAAGGAGATGAAGTCCCAAAAGGTATCGTGTGCCGATGCTGCCTGTGGTATCTCGTTATGCGGCTCAGGCTTTACTGCGTGTATAAGGTCGGGGAACTTCATGGCATCCTGAATAAAAAATACGGGGATGTTGTTGCCCACCATATCAAAAATACCTTCCTGTGTGTAGAATTTAATGGCAAAGCCGCGTACATCGCGTGCCAAATCGGTCGAGCCCCTAAAGCCTGCCACCGTAGAAAAGCGTACAAATACCGGCGTGCGGGTAGTGGTGTCGTTTAAGAAGCCTGCTTTGGTATATTCACTTACATTGCCAAATGCCTCAAAGTAGCCGTGCGCCCCTGACCCGCGTGCGTGCACAATGCGCTCCGGAATGCGCTCGTGGTCAAAATGCGTTATTTTTTCACGCATTATAAAATCTTCGAGCAAAGACGGGCCGCGTTCGCCTGCTTTTAAGGAGTTATGGTCGTTGTTTATCTTAACGCCGTGGTCGGTAGTAATAAACTGCCCATCGCTGTATTCCCTGTTTTTTTCCAGGTCCTGCAGCTTGGCATTTTCGTTAGGAGGTGTGTTGTTTTTTTTCATTGTAAGTCAGTTTTTGTAAAGTGTGTTTTATGCGGTTAACTGTTGCAGCTTTGCTACAGCTACGCTATTTCCCTGTTGTTGTGCAAGGTCTGCGGCGGTCATGCCCCGGGCATCGGTAATAAAAACATCGGCACCACTTTCTATTAGCAGGTCAACCAAGTTGTTTCGTCCAAACATGGCCGCAAACATTAGTGCTGTTCCGCCATTACCATGCTGGGCATTAAGGTTTGCACCGCGGTTAATAAGTACCTGGGCAACATTTTCATAGCCTTTAAAACAGGCTCCCATGAGGGCGGTATTGCCGCTGTTATCGGGCATATTTATGTTAGCTCCGGCATCTAACAGCGCTGTTACGGCTTCAGGCTGGTTGTTATAGGCGGCAATTATAAGCGGGGTAAAGCCGCGCTCGTCTTTTATATCAAGGTCTTTCAGGTGCGAGAAAATCTCTTTGAGCACGGGTACATTGCTCTGTCTTGAGGCAGCAAAAAGTGCGTTTGTAATGTCATCCATAGTAGTTAGTTTTTTTAGCATCCTGAATTTACAAATACCTTTAACGGCAGACACTTAAGGTTTTGCTAAAACTTTAGTTTTCAGCGTTATTAAGAGCGATTTTAAATGAGTCCCTAAAACCAAGGTGCTTTTCAGGCATTAGTTTTCGCAACACATTTACTTCTGTACACAGCCATTGTGCTGAAAAATCCAGGTTTTGCAGATAGGGAAGGAGCTCAGTATACGTTTCGTGCGGTATTTTTTTTGCGAGGCTTATGTGGGGCGACTTTGCAGCAGACTTTAAACATTCCGCAAGTTGTATAATTGGGGCAGGGTTTTCCACATTAAGATATACAGTTACACTATGCCCGTGGTCAAAAACACCCCAGCCGTTTATTATAACAGGAAATGCTTTTTGCCCGGCTAACAGTTGTGCAACTGTGGCGGCAAAATCATCTTCATCGGTCAACTTGTCTGTCAGGGTAATATGGGCAATGGAGTGGAGGTTGCGTTCTGTTATACCGGCAATATTGTTGAGGTCGCGTTTTATTTTTGCAATGGCTGCCTTTACTTCTTCCGGAGGCGAGAGCACTACTAAAAAGGCATACAACGGCCCAAAAAGCGATGTTTGGTTATAGATGCGTTTTTTCATATGCACTGTATTGGATTAAGGCATATTATTAAACAGGTTCAGGCATTCTTTGCCTGAACCTACATGATATTATTTATTAAGTGGCTCCTGCTGGCTTTTCATTTGATCGGCGAGCATGGTATCGGGGGTTATATTGCCCAATGCCACCTGCACCTTATTCTTAAAGCCTGAAACCACTTTGTCCTTGCCGGCCATTAAGGCTTCATAGCCATCTTTGGCTACATCGGCGGGGTCGGATAAAGATGCCTTATCCTGAACCGCTTTGCTTTCGGTCATACCGGCTTTATTAAAGAAATCAGTATCGGTAGCACCCGGCAGCAAAGCGGTTACGGTAATTTCGGTATCTTTTACCTCAGAGCGCAGCGCCTCTGTAAACGATAATACAAATGCCTTGGTGCCGTGGTATACAGCTTGCCATGGGCCCGGTACAGTGCCGGCAATAGAAGCCAAGTTTAATATTTTACCCCCGTTACGGGCAACCATATCTTTTAAAAATGCTTTGGTAAGGATAATGGTTGAAGCGATATTAAGGTCTATGATTTTAAGCTCCTTTTCAATATCGTTGTCCTGAAACAGGCCGTAGGCGCCCTGCCCGGCATTATTGACCAAAACATCAACTTCAATTCCTTGAGCTTTAACTTCATCGTAAATCGAAAACGCTTCATCTCGTACAAACAGGTCTTTGGCAAGCGTTACCACTTTAATACCATAAGTTGAAAGCTGGCTGGCAGTTGCATCAAGTTCAGATTGATCACGGGCTACGATAACCAGGTTATAGTTATCCTGTGCGAAAAGCTTGGCGAGTTCCAGGCCTATACCGCTCGTGGCACCGGTAATCAATGCATATTTTTTATAGTCTGTCATAAGTATGTTTTTAAATTGTTTTTAAGTTGTTATTCTAAATATAGTTGCGTTTATGCCCACGGGTCCAATACCACCTTTACACACCCATCTTCTTTTTTATTGAAAATATCATAGGCATGCGAAATTTCGGTAAGGGGCAGCCTGTGCGTTATAATATCGTCAAGCACTACCTTGCCCTCGGTTACATAACCTAATAGCTTGTCAATGTGTTTATGGGCGGGAGCCTGGCCTCCCTTAAGGATAATACCTTTATCAAAAAACTGGCCTACCGGGAAATTATCATACGTGGTTGGATATACACCCAAAACGGATACAATCCCCCCGCGACGCACCGCACTCATACAGGCTTCAAGTACCTTGACCGACCCTTTTTCAAGATTAAGTACCGCCTTCGCCCTGTCCATGAAATTACGGTCGGGCTCAAAACCTACAGCATCAACACATACATCGGCGCCGCGGCCCTGGGTTAAATCGCGTATCTGTGCAACTACGTCCTTAGGACCGTCAGTCCACAAAATAGTATCACAGCCCGCTGCGGCCTTAGCTTTATCGAGGCGGTATTGCACGGTATCGACGACAATTACCCTTGCGGCACCACGCAGCCAGGCACTTTTAGCAGCCATGATACCCACGGGGCCGGAGCCAAAAATGGCTACAGTTTCGCCACCCTTTACCTCTCCCCAGTCGATACCGGTATATCCGGTCGGGAATATATCCGTAAGGAACAATGCCTGCTCATCGGTTAAGTTATCCGGCACCACACGCGGACCAAAGTTTGCATAGGGCACACGTACATATTGTGCCTGCCCGCCGTCATAGCCACCATATAAATCGGTGTAGCCAAACAACGCGCCGCCTTTTTCAGTTAGCAGGCCGCCTTCCGGGCCGTAATGTTCGGGATTGCTGTGCTCGCAATGGCCGGGTAACTCATGATTACAGAAAAAGCAGCTACCACAGGCAACGGGAAAGGGCACGACCACACGGTCGCCCACTTTTAGGTGCGTCACATTTTTGCCTACCTCCTCAATAATCCCCATAAACTCATGACCCAATACCATGGGGCGGGGTTGTGGGATACCGCCGGAGTAGATGTGCAGGTCTGAACCGCAGATGGCCGTCGTGGTAACTTTTAAAATAATGTCGTCCGGATTTTGGATTTTAGGGTCGTCGATGGTATCACATTTAATACTTCCAGGCCCATGGATTACTGCTGCTTTCATATAATTGGTTTTTTAAATTTTATGCGTAGTTGCTATAGTATATATAGGGAATTAGTATTTTGATAAAGTTACCTTATGTAAATGCCAAAATATTGTAATAAAAAGATAAAGGTTTGGTAATTAATTATTAAGGGGATAAATTGCTTTTGGCACTCACTATCATTCCTTAAAAATTTAATTCCTTATCTTATTCTTACAGATTGTAATAAGGCGACGTTAAAAGGTTATTTTTTGTCTGACTTATTAATTAATTTTAGATAATAAATTTTTAATTATGAGTGATAACAAGAACTATACAGGAAGCCCTGACCGTGACCGTATTAATACATCAGAAGATTATGAAGTGCGCTATTGGTCGGAAAAATTTGGTGTTAGCAGCCAAGAGTTGATAGATGCTGTTAAAAATTCAGGTAGTAACAGCCCTGAAAAAGTTGAGGAATACCTAAAAAAATAAAAGTAAGGATTGTGATAAGCAATCCTTTTTCATTGTAGTACCGTCACCAAAATATGGAAGAACTTACTTCACCTACTAAGACAGAGAAAAAGTTAGAGAAGAAAAAAAAAGAACGCATTGCCACAAACCTTTTGCCTTGGGTAACGGCTGTCGCCATGTTCATTCAGTCGCTGGATGGTACCATACTGAACACGTCCCTGCCGTCAATAGCGCGCGACATGGACTATTCGCCGACAGCGATGCATTCAGTCATTGTAACCTATGCGCTAACGCTCGCCCTATTTATCCCTTTATCGGGATGGCTCGCTGATAAATTCGGGACCAGGACTATGTTTATCATTGCCGTGGCATTGTTTGTAACCGGGTCGTTATGCTGCGCCCTGTCGGTTAACCTAATGACCTTTAACCTCTCCCGTATATTACAGGCAATAGGTGCTTCGATGATGGTGCCCATCGCCCGGCTCGCCATATTGTACCAATACCCGAAGAGTGAGCTGTTGAAAACCATGAACTTCATTACGGTCTTTGGATTGCTTGGAATGGTTGTCGGCCCAAGCCTTGGCGGGTTCCTGTCGGATAATTTTTCATGGCACTGGATCTTTTTAGTCAATGTCCCAATCGGGCTTTTAGGTATTTCACTGGCTAAACGGGTAATGCCTAATTTTAAAAAGGCCGTGGGGCGGTTTGATTTTCGCGGGCTTGTGTACTTTAGCCTCGCACTGATCTCAATAACAATAGTCCTGGAGCTTGTGAGTAAAGGGCTGACCCATTGGGTAGCCATATTGGGTGCACTGCTCCTTTTCAACCTGTTGGCAGCATTCTATTACCTCCACTACAAAAAAACGGAAAAACCAATTATAGACCTCAGGCTGCTTAACATAAAAACCCTTAAGATTGGGCTCACCGGCAGCCTTATTACGCGCTTGGGTATCGGCGGGCTTCCCTTGCTGTTACCGCTTATGTTACAGACGGGTTTTGGGTACTCGGCTTCTGTATCAGGCCTTTTGCTTTTGCCCTCGGCATTGGCTAATGTAGCTATAAAACCTTTTATGGTACGTATCATAAAAGCATTGGGCTATCGCACAGTACTGATCAGCAATACCATTCTTTTGGGTGTTGTATTAATTATATTGGGATTTGTGGAGCGTGATACACCACTAGGCTACTACATCCTGCTTATGGTGTTTTATGGGTTCTTTACCTCAATCCAGATGTCAGCGATGAATACCATTACACTGGTTGACCTGGATGAGAATACAAAAAGCGGGGGAAATACCATGTTGGTAATTATGCAGCAGCTCTCGGTAAGTTTCGGTGTTTCGGTAGCAAGCCTTATACTTTCTTTTTTCCAGTCCGATGCTTTTGAGATGAACCGGACGCAGCCTTTTCATTACACCTTTATAGCACTTGCAGCCTTTACGATTTTATCGAGCTTTACCTTCAGGAGGCTTAGTAAATCAGACGGTAATGGTTTTGTGTGATTGTAATTAAAACAAATATTTATCCAATACTTCGCCGCCTTTAAATTAGTTTTTGCGCAGGATTGTGTTGGTACGCCGGCATACTGGACTTCGACAAAGAAATCGTTGACAGCGTAAAGAAGGTACATGAAACCTTCGCGGTACAGCGTTTTAAGGTGCAGGCCGATCTCCCAAACAATTTGTTGTTGCAGTTGTTCGTCCCTGGAAAGATATTTGTACAGTTTCATTTTAGTAGTACTTCAGTAATTCAAGTGTATTACTATCCGGCCTCCCCTGAAAGTACCTGTCGATAGTTTCCTGAAAAACAGGGTCGGTGTTTTGGACCTGGCCGAATAGCGTCATGCTGGAGTGCAGCTTCAGGTCATCCGGATATCCAAAGATAGCAGAAGCGGTTGTGTCGTGTAAGCCCAGCAAAGCCTTCGTAATTTCGATTAGGCGTTTCCCTAAGACGGGATGATTAAGATATTGTTTTGCTTCCTCTATATCGGATATAGCATAGTGGTTTGCCATGGGACTGTTTCCCAAACCTTTCAATTGCGGAAAAATAAACCACATCCAGTGTGTGCGTTTTTTGCCGCTTTCTATTTCCTCCAACGCCTGCGAATACACATCGCGCTGCGCATCTGTAAACCGTTCAAGCCCCATATCAGTTTTTTTTATAAAAGGCATCCTGTGCCTGTTCCAGTGCTTTTTCCATATTTATGCCTTCTTCCAAGGTCCCTTTAAACAGATCCCCTTCACTTTTAATGCGCTCCAGTGCATTTTTTATAGTAAAATCTTTCATCTTCAGGCCTTTCTTGACTTCATCCCAGTGCAGGGGCATGGAAACGGTCGCACCCGGTTTGGGGCGCAATGAGTAGGCACAAGCAATGGTGGCACCGGGCCGGTTCTGTAGAAAGTCGAGGTACATTTTTCCATTACGGTCTTTTATCTTTCTTTCTAAGGAAGTAAAATCAGGGAGCCTGTCATGCACTATCGAGACCAATAAACGCGCAAACATCTGGGATTGGTCGTAGGAATATCTTGCCCCGAGCGGAATATATATGTGTATGCCTGTAGAGCCCGAAGTCTTTACATAACTTGGTACGTTTATTGCATCTAAAACATCCTTGACTTCTCGCGCCGCCTGTATTACCTGCTCAAAAGTCGTCTTGTCTGCGGGGTCAAGGTCGATAACGCAGTAGTCGGGGTTGTCCGGATGTGTTGTCTTGCTGAACCACGGGTTCATTTCAATGCAGCCAAGGGATGCCATCCAGAGCAGGGTAGCCTCATCGTTGCCTACCAAAAATTCCTTGTCCTCGCCATCGCTGGTATGGTACGGATAGGTCTTCGTCCAATCGGGCGCTTTGCCCTTCACATCTTTTTGATAAAAGCTTTTACCGTGTATGCCACTCGGGAACCTGTTTAAGGACAAGGGGCGATCTTTGAGGTGTGGAAGGATATATTCGGCTACCTGGTGATAATAATTGAACATATCACGCTTGGTATAGCCCTCTTCCGGCCAGTAGACCTTGCTCAGGTTGGTAAACTTCAGGTTATGCCCGTTTACTTTTTTTACCTGTGTTTCTTCCTTAGGGTTCAGTAATGTGGTCGCGCTGCTGCGCTTCGGCGGGGCGACTAATTTCTCCTTCCTGTCCTCATTTGTCGTGATAGCGGCGGTCGCTGTGGCTGTTTCCCTTACCACATCCTTGGCTTTTTTATCGCTGCGCATCCCTTCGAAAGAAGGGTGACGGAATACCCCGTCGGCGGTTACTTCGATAAAGCTTACTTCACATACCAACTCGGGTTTTAGCCATGTTGCTTTTGCTTTGGGGGGATTAGGCCTAAAGCGGGAAGGTTTGTTTACATCCGGCTCGGTATCAAAAGGCATCGTATCGATGATAAGGGGTTTGAAGAGTTCCATCATCTCCTTTTGTTTTTTATCACTGAACCCGGTACCCACTTTACCGACATACTCCAACTTTCCTTTTTCATAAACGCCAAGCAGCAGGGAACTGAACTGCTTAGAGGTGCCTTCATTTTTGGTAAAGCCCCCTATCACGACCTCCTGGCGTTGGTTGACTTTAATTTTCAGCCAGTCTTTTGAACGGCTGTCAATAGCATACGTGCTATCCGTTTTTTTTGCCATGATACCTTCAAGTCCCATCTTTTGCGCTGCCTCAAAGAAATCAATCCCATTAATGTCAAACACTCGGCTTAGTCGCACATGGTCGTCATTGGCAGGCAGGATCTCTCTTAGTATCGCCTGCCGCTCTGAAAGTGGCAGCCCGGTAATATCCTTGCCCTCGTACCACAAAATATCAAAGGCATAATACACAAGGTCGCCATCTGCTTCACTGCGCCAGTTCTGCAGGGCACTGAAGTTAGTTATGCCGTCCTTTCCTATAACCAGGATCTCCCCATCAAACACTGCATTGATACTCCAGGAATCCATAACTGCGGCAATAGGATAATATTTCTCAGTAAAGGACTTGATATTGCGGGATAGCAACTCTGTTTTTCCTTTATTGACATACGCCAGAGCCCGGTAGCCGTCCCATTTTACTTCGTAGCTCCATCCGGGGCTGTCGAACGGTTCATTTACCAATGTGGCAAGCATAGGCTTAACCTCGGTAAGCATTTTACTTTTTTTACCTTTCTTTGAAAGGTCATTCGCCTGCAGTTCTTCTGGTTTCTCTGAGGTATCCACTTTTTTCTCCAGTTTTTCCTGCTGCGACTCCGCTGGTTTCTGCCCGTATATGTTTTTGCTGGTTTTGGCTACCTGCTCCAGTGTTTTTTTGGAAATCACCGACTTATCTTTCAGTGTAATGTCTTTCTCACTGGCATATTTATCATCAAGCTTCATCAGCAACCAGCCATTCTCACCACGCCCATGCGCCTTTACAAGGGCAAACGCCCCTTTCAGCTTTTCGCCATGCAGCACAAACTTGATCTTTCCGCTGTGCAACCCTGCCCGCAATTCCTTGTCCTGTTTCTTTTTTGTGGCAGCTTCCGACTCATAAGGCTCATAAAAACCTTCATCCCAAACAATCACAGTGCCACCCCCATATTGCCCCTGAGGTATAATCCCTTCAAAGTTGCGGTAATCGTAAGGATGGTCCTCGACCATCATAGCAAGCCGTTTTACGTCCGGGTCAACAGAAGGCCCTTTAGGTACCGCCCAGCTTTTCAGCACGCCCTCCATCTCCAGGCGGAAATCGTAGTGTAGGTGCGAGGCAGCGTGCTTCTGGACTACGAACCTCAATTTGTTTTCATTGCCCTTGCCTCCAAAAGGTTCTGGTGTTTTGGAAGCGTCCCGTTTTTGTTTGTATTTATCTAGTGCCATGGCTGTAAATGCTATAATTCACTTAAAGTTAGCCTAATTAATGCAAATCGTAAATGGCTTTACCATAACTTTAAGTTTACATTCCATTACGTTTTATTGAGATATGACAAGCATTACCACCCAAATAAATTACATGGCTTTTTATACTGGCGATTCCTATAGCCTGTGTAGCCTGGACCGTTACCCATGAAGAGGTATTCCGCGAACCGAGGGAATACTGCATTACCTGTAGCAAGAATTCCAAAACATTGTTGCAAAGGAAATTCTTTTATCTCTTTACCTGCGAATATTGTTTAAGCCACTACGTCAGTGCCCTTTTCCTGGCATTATCAGAATTTCAGTTGCTCCTAAGCGGTTGGAGAGGCTACCTGATCGCGGGGTTTGCTTTGGTATTCGTGGCCAATTTTTACATGAGTATTTTTGCGCTGCTGCGCCAGGCCATAAAAAAGGAAAAAGTAGAGATTGCGGTATTACAAAAAGAAGGCGAAACGGATCGCAAGCCGTAATTTAATATGTTAATCAAGAATGGAGAAGCCAAGCTACCTAAATTTCGATAGTGATAATTATCCCTGGAAGCCCGATATTAATTACCGGGAGTATCCGGAATTGTACAAGGTAGGCAAAGGTGAGCAGGGTGTTTTGATTTGTGAGCCCTACAAAAGCGAAATAGGCCAGCACTGGAGGTTTAGAAATGTTGAGATTGCTAAAGACAGCAGTGCTAAAATTTATGGCCTCTTTACTGCCTATCTGGACAAAAGGGAATTTGTGGGCGCGGATATGGCACGAAAATATTTGCAGATGGGATACACCCGCGCCAGGCGCTATGCCAATTTTAAGGGCGGCAAAAAATACGACAAGGACAATAATTATGAACCTTTGGAACGAGGTACCGGGGATGCTGAGAAAGCCGCAGCAGCGGATGTGTTCTATAAATTATGGAAAATCGCCGAGTCTAATCCGGAATACCGTGCTTTAAAAAAAGAATGGAAGGTCAAATATGGCTAGCGAGTAGTTTTTCGCACTTAGTCGATTATAGTATTAAACTACCGGCGTAAGGCTGTTATTCCAATAATCCAGAATTTGTTGTACTGTTTTTTTTAGGTCTTCATAGATGGAAGGTTTCTGAAAGTAGCCCTGTACTGCCAGCTCATACGCTTTGTTTACCCATTCCGCATCATTTGAAGTGGACAGAAAAATGTAGGGAGAACATTTTTTTGTCAGCTCTATATTTTCCAGAATAATTTTTCGCAAATCAAACCCGTTCATCATCGGCATATTGATATCGGATATGACAATGAAAGGCTTACTGCTGTGTGCCTTTATATAATCAAGAGCCTCGTAGGCATTGGCAACATACTTCCTGGTGTTTGCAACGTTCAATTCCGTGAACACTTCTTCGATGTAATCCCTGTCATCGGCATCATCTTCAATAATGAGTATGTCCCCTTTTTTTATCATAAGAAAAATTAAGCAGTAAAGTTACTCTAAATCTCAACAATAGTTAAATCTATTAACAGAATATTACATGTTTTAAAAGTACGCACTAAAAACATTTGAATTAAAAAACTAGAATTTTTTTAACTGCCTGAAGGTAAGATTAACCCTTGGCAACATATCTTTTGACGACTTAGGAATATGGTGTTCCCAATGTGTATTGGTAGTGCCCGACATCAATAGCAGGGTACCATGATGGAGTGGTATTTCAACCTGCCCAGCTTTTTTATTTGTCTTGTGTCGGAATCTGAAAGGCCTTGTCTGCCCAAACGTTAGCGAGGCAATATTTGGATTGCGCCCAATCTTGTGTTCTTTATCAGAATGCCAGGCAACACTGTCATTACCGTCACAATAAAGGTTTAAAAGCACGGCATTGAATTGAAGTCCTGTTTCCTGTTCAACTTTCCTACGCAATGCTAAAAGTTCCGGACTTGCCCGGACAATTCTCGAACACCTTTATAAAAGTTTTATCAATATTGGCGCGGCTTTCGGCATAAGGGCTTTAAAAAATTATGATAATTTTATGGTGTGTTAAGAAACATCCAGATGGACGCTATTATACCATTAAAATGAAAGCTATGGCAAATACATGGCAAATACTTTATAGCTATTCTATTTCCTATACATATAAACACTTTAGCTGGACAGGTTCGACTACCTTCCCGCCGCCAACTGTTGACCCGCATACGATAACAGATATATCATGGTCAAGGATATATTGCAGGCCGGCGCCATGGCTTCCAAGGAAAACCACGTTCTTAAAACGTTGGCCCAGGGTAAGCATCCGGTCACTGAATTCCCTGTAATAGCGATTGGCAGTTTCCTGCGGGCTGAGCCCGAAAGACATCGTACCGCCATATTTTCCATAGGTAGTAACAGGATGGTAACAGGCAACCAGCACAGTTTTATCCTGGCTCTTGACGAGCTGGCTTTCAATCTCGGTATGAAAAGCGCTTTTGCTCCTGATATCGCAATCGTCGTTGAGGTTGGGTATCCCGTTCCAGTCCATCAGTGCCCACTGTGAATCGAGTAACAACACGTCCAGTTGGTCGTTAATTTCAATTTTTTGGAGCGGGCATCCGTCCTGCGGCTGAAAGGCTTTCTTATGTAAATAGGGCAGCGTATTGCCTGGAAAATATTGAAATTCTGTAATGTAATTTTAGTCACACTTCAAATGTACAAAGTTACGTTAATGTAATTTTTTCTGCTGTTGGGAAATCGTAGCTTTACTAAAAACCCGCACCTTATGGAGACGGCTAAACCGCATAAAACAGGTTGGTATAGACATTATTTTGCGCTGGTAATGATAATAGCGGAGCTAATCTTATTTATATCTCTGGTGGTGCCATTATCCATTGTAGCGCTGTCGCTACTGTTACGTAATAAAATAAGCACTCCCTCACCTCACTATGAACACTAAAGGACCGATTGTATTAATAGAGGACGATGCTGAAGAGGCCGAATTGCTTTGCGAGCTTTTCAACAGTATTAGTCCTGACAATGAACTTATTGTCATCGATGACAGCCGTAACGCTTTGACGGTACTTACCGGCTGCGAAAAGCCGTTTATTGTATTCAGCAGTATAAACCTAAATGCTCTTAACGGCCTACAGCTTCGCGAACGGATACTTGCAGACACCACACTCGCACGTAAATGTTTCCCTTACATCTTATACGCGGCGAGCAGTAATGATGAAATGCTCAAGCGTGTTTACGATGTGCAAGCCAGTGGTTACTTCCACGGTATTGCCGATTACAATGCATTAGGGGAACGGCTATTAAATATTGTAGAATACTGGGCCAGGTGCGCCGTATAGTCCCCGCGCTGCTATCATGAGGGTAAAAATGATAGTCCGTCCTGATTATTATTTCTAAAGTGATTCATTACTTGTCGCCTTACTGAGGCAACAACTGATATCAGCCCATAGCAATTCTTAACTTTAATGATTGTTGTATAAATTGGCTATTATCCTTAAAGGGTATCGGTTAGCGCACTACTCGTAGTATTAACCATGAACTTATATTTGCAAGGCAATAGCATACGTTGCAATTACAGCATTTTATTGAAGGCCAGCAGCAATTTTCCAAGGCCTTCTTCCAGTAACGGGCGTGGGCACGCAATATTTATTCGTAAAAAATTTTGGCCTTCATCCCCGTACATCGTCCCCGGATTAACCCAAAGCTTATGATCCTGTAATAATTGTGAGGCAAGTGCCGACACGGGCTTTGACACTGCGGAACAATCCAACCATACAAGATAGGTTGCCTGCAAGGGCGTGACATTTAATTGTGGCATATGCTTTTCTACAAATGTTTTCAGGTATAAATAATTATCGTACAGGTAAAGCTTCAGTGCGTCCAGCCACTGTTGTCCACCATCGTATGCTGCAATGAGTGCTTCGATGGCAAATGGGCTGAGCAATTCCATTTCCTGAGATGCTAATTGTTTCTGGATTTTATTCCTGAATTCCATGTTTTCTGTGAAGAGGTAGCCCACCTGTACACCTGCAAGGTTAAAGGTTTTGCTGGGCGAGCTCAAGGTAACCGATTGCGCGCTGTAGGCATGGCCAAGCGATGCGAAGGGGATATGTTTAAAACCCTCGTACACCAAATCAGAATGTATTTCATCAGAAATTACAACAATACCGTGTTTTTGGCAGATATCTCCCAGCTTTTGGAGCTCCTCGCGGTTCCACACCCTGCCAACCGGATTGTGCGGGTTGCTGATGATGAGCAATTTTACGCTTGCATCGGATGCTTTACGTTCCAGGTCATCGAAGTCAATAGCATAATTACCATTATTATAAATCAGGTTGTTTTCCACAATACCAACGCCGCTGTTCCTGAGCGTGATATAGAAATGATTGTACACCGGCGGCTGCATGATCACACTATCGCCTTTTTTTGCAAGCGCATTGATGCTGGCAGAGAGCGCCGGGATAACACCTGTAGTGGCAATTAAGTTCTCTTTTTCGAGTATAAAATGATGCTGCTTTTCCCACCAGCCTATAATGGCGTTGTAAAACTCCAAAGGGGTTTGAGTGTAGCCGAAAATGCCGTGCGAGACCCTTTGTTGGAGTGCCTCAATAATGGGCGGCGCGGTTTTAAAGTCCATATCCGCCACCCACATCGGAAGCACATCTTGTGAGGGCGCAGCATCCCATTTTATGGATGCCGTACCCTTTCGGTTTATTATTTCATCAAAATTAAAATCCATAGACAGTAAGTTACTTCGCATCAAGGTACGCCTTTAAATCAGAAATGCTGCGGATGTGTAATTTTTCTGCCTGCTGCCGGCGCATCATCAGCGCGTAGGCATTATTAAAACCAATGGGCTTTAACCATTGCACTCCGTAGCACTTACGAAATGCTTTGTCCACATATTCATAGGTCTGTTGCGGCTCTTTGCTCACAGCTTCTGCCACCTTAGGATCTGGCTGCAGTAAAACCAGCAGCCCGGTACCCGTATATTCGGGGTAGAGATCGATGGCATCGGCCATAAGCGCG
>NZ_WUMN01000013.1 GCF_009826935.1 Flavobacterium sp. Sd200 | reverse complement strand
TCGCTGCTCCGGGTACGCATACCATTGTAGCTACGTTAGGCAGTTGTACAGTTACCAACAACAGCATAGTAGTAGCGCAACCTACACCACTTAACCCTATTGTTGCAACGGTTGGCACTACAAGCTGTGCCACAAACCAAGCGACTATAAACATAACCGCTCCAACAGGAACAGGCATTATGTACTCTCTTGACGGCGGCACACCACAGGCAAGCACAAGCTTTACCGCTGCTCCGGGTACGCATACCATTGTGGCAACATTGGGCAGTTGTACAGTTACCAACAACAATGTAGTAGTGGCACAACCAACACCGTTAAACTCTATTGTTGCAACGGTTAGTACTACAGATTGTGCTACGAACACAGCTACAATTTCTATTTCATCTCCAATAGGTAACGGCATTATGTATTCGCTTGACGGGGGCACGCCACTGGCTACTACAACTTTTACAACAACTCCGGGTTCACATACTATTGAAGCACGCTTAGGCAACTGTGTAGTATCTGACAATACTATTCTAGTTGCACCGGCAACAACATTAAGCCCTATTGTAGCCCAGGTTGGCGCTACCGATTGCAGCAGCAGGGCTACCATAACCATAACAGCACCGTTGGGCAGTGGCATTATGTATTCTATAGATGGAGGCGCACCTCAATTTGGTACAACCTTTACAGCGCTTTCGGGCAATCATATAATAAGCGCACAGGTAGGAAACTGTATGATAAACCAAAGGGTTACTGTAGCACCGGGTTCTTTACTTCCTGCGCCACATGCACAGGTATATCAGGCTACCTGCCCAGATCCTTTTGGCCGTATCGTAATACAATCTCCTGGCACCGGTTATACTTACAGCATCAACAACGGTCCGTTTGGCACCACTACCAACTTTACAAATCTTCCTCCGGATACTTACAGTATAACAGGTATATCGCCAACCGGATGCCTTACCAGGGCGGTAGTTTATACTATAGTTGCCCCCATACCATCTCCGGTACCTACAGGGCATGCCATACAAGCAACCTGCAATAATCCTCTTGGTGCGCTTGTAGTAGATTATCCGATAGGAATAGAATACGAGTACAGCATAGATAATGGCTCAAACTATAGATCTACCCCACGTTTTGATGCCCTTCCTGCCGGAAATTATACGATTACAGTAAGAAACATATCACTATGTACAGCACAAAGCATACAATATACCATAGATGCTGCACCAACAGCCCCGGCAATTCCGGTTCTGCAACTCACTCCTCCCGACTGTTCGGGTAATCTGGGCAGTATTGAAGTCTCGTCTCCTTTAGACCCTACATATACGTACAGTTTGAATGGAGGACCGTTTACTTCCGATATAAGATATGAAGACCTCGCATCGTTGCGCACATACTACATTACGGTTAAAAATAGCCACGGATGTACATCAAGGAGTATTAACTATGCTATGGGAGCAGCACCTTCATTCCTGCCTTTACCGCAAGGAAGAGCCTCTCAGCCTGACTGTACGAACAACAAAGGCAGCATTACTGTTACAGCCCCAACAGATACAGGCTACAGATATAGTATTGACGGTATTAATTTTGGTACAACCCGTTTGTTCAACAATCTCGACGCCGGGCGCACCTATTACATTACCATTACCAACGGTACCTGCGAGAGGGTATCGCTACCAATTGTCATAAATCCTGCCCCTACTCCCGCCCCGTCTCCAGGAACTATTACAGGTAACGATGCTGTATGCATAAATGGCACGCTGCAACTAAGCAACGCTGCAACAACAGGCACATGGAGCAGCAGCAATACATCTGTAGCTACTATAGATGCTAATGGGCTTGTAACACCAATCCGTTTAGGTACAACGACTATCAGATATTCTACAGGAACAATTTGTACCGATTATACCGAAAAAGTAATAACCGTAACAGGCTTGCCAAGACCTGTATTACAAAGCACTTATTATGTTTGTGCCGATCCTGTCACGAATGTAAATAACATGATAACTCTTAACAGCGGTTTGTTTACCAATGCCTATAGCTTTGTATGGACAAAAGGCGGATCTGTAATCAGTAACGCTGTAGGACACCTTAATACTAATGAACCGGGTGATTATACCGTTACTGTCACAGATTTGGCAACAGGATGCAGCACAACAGTATCTACTACAGTTAATGGTTCTTCTAAGCCTGTGGCTTATGCCGAAAGTGGTGAAGACTTTACCTCAAGCCAAACCATTACAATTACAGTTACGTCGGGCTCCGGGGAGTATGAGTTTAGCCTTGATGGCGGTGCTTATCAGGACGAGCCTTATTTTTATAATGTAGAAAGCGGTGTACACGAAGTGACCGTGAAGGACAGGAACAACTGCGGAGAAATTACGATAGATGTGTTCTCATTGAACTATCCGCGTTTCTTTAGCCCTAACGGCGACCTTATAAATGAAACATGGAATGTAAAAGGGCTTAAAAACCAAAATGCCCTTATCTATATTTTTGACAGGTTTGGGAAACTTGTGGCCCAGGTAAACCCCGAAGAAAAAGGTTGGGACGGTACCCTTAACGGAAGCCTGTTGCCAGCCACGGATTACTGGTTTACGTTAAATTATACATCCTCAAGAGGCGAAGCGAAAGAATTTAGGGCACACTTTTCTCTGATACGATAATACTTTCTGAGTTAAATTTAAAGTAAAGGGGCTGACTCAAAAATGAGTCAGCCCCTACTTATTTTTTCGAAATTAAAATTATTTTACGATTTTGAAACTCCTGCTATCAGAATTTGTTTTTAATACTACAATATAAATACCTTTCTCTAAATGTATTGGCAAATGTAATGGCAGGGTATTTTTACCAGAATTAAAAGTTTGGTTATCAGACACAATAAGAACTCTCTTCCCAGTAATATCATAGAGCTCTACACTTGCCTTGGTGCTATTTAATAACTCAAAATCAATAGCCGAATCTTCGTTAACCGGGTTAGGGTAAACAATAAGCCCTGATTTTTTTTGAACATTTAATAAGTCGGTACCTGCCACCGGGGTGCCTACATCACCAATACTTACACGGCCTACAGTAAAGGCATTATCAAGCGTTGAAGATGAGTAGCCCGACATAAGGAGTTTGCCCTGATGTATGTTAATGTCGGTTACATTATCTGAGCCTCCGGTGTAATCCATAGAAATATCGCCTATTATCTGGTTGGTCTCAAAAGTATCATCATTAGAACCATCCTGGTTTAAACGCCATAATAAGATATTACCGCCGGTATTAGCGGCAACAACAATTTTGCTGTCCGGCTGTAAGGCAATGGTACCGCTACCTGAATTCAGGCTAGTTGCATTGCTGTAATACACACCGTCTCCATCAAAGGAAGTATCCGGTGTACCGTCAGAATTATACCTCATAATTGCAACCGTCCAGATATTTGTAGAAGGATTTCTTGACCCTGAAAGTAATATCTTGCCATCTGGTTGTAACAATAATGTTTTAACACCAATGCCGGAATTGATTATGATATTGCCTGTTCCTGCAAAAGTAGTGTCGGGGCTACCGTCACTGTTAAACCTTGCCAATGCTGTCCTGCCAGAGTAAGTTGTTACAAATATAATTTTACCATCAGGCTGAATTTCAATGGGCCCGCCTCCGGTAGCATTTAAGAGGGCTACATCGATCTTACCACCGGTGCCAAACCCCGAATTTAAAGATCCGTCAGAATTTAGGCTGACTATACAGTTTCCGTAGTAACTGCGTGACCCTGAAAAATAAATCGTGCCATCGGGGGCTACTTTTATATCGCTAACGAAATTATAGTTTATAGCGTTTTGCAACACAAAACTGCCTTGGTCTGCAAATGTAGTGTCTGGAGTCCCATCTTCGTTATACCTGTCCACAATAAACCGTGTTGTTCCGGGGTTACTGCCTATAGCTCCGGCTGCAAGAATCTTTCCGTCAGGCTGGAGGGCTACCGTGTAGTAAGTGTCGTCACTGCCATTGGTATGTTTGGTTAAACGCCCACAGCCATTAAAGCTTGTGTCGGGAGAACCGTCGGCATTCCACCTTACAATTGCTAAATCCTCAGTATATATAGCAGTGGCATTTTCGTTTGTGTTTGAGGTACCCACCTGTATTATTTTGTTATCGGGACCTACTTTGGTATCATAAGAAATATTATACTCACTGTTATCAAAATCTGTAAGCCATAGTCCGTTATACCCAAATTCTGACATTATCGTTCCGTTAGATTGGTAGAAGGTTATAAAGGCATCATTATCGCAGCCGTTGTAACCCGTACCTGCAACACATACCTCATTAGTACTCATTACAGCAATGCCTGTAGCCACATCGTCGCCTACGCCTACAGATTGAACTATTGTGCCATTAGTGCCAAATGATGTAATAAGGCTGCCGTTTGTAGCAGAATATTTTGCTGAAACGGCTTTTTTAAATGTTCCGTTAAAAGTATATCCGGCAACAAAAAGCGAGCTATTTTTAAAAAAGACAGCATTTGCCTCATCATCGCCATTCCCTATGGCTGTTGTTACAATACCATCGGTATCAAATGAGGTATTAAGACCATTGTTGTTATACTTAAGTACGGCAATATCAAGATTTCCTTGCGCATTGCCTGTAGAGCCTACGGCATATATCGCTTCGGTAGCTGCATCCCTTACCATTGCGTTTATACGGTCATCTCCATAATAATGGGTTGTTAGCTTTCCTGTACTGTTAAACGTTGTATCGAGTGTACCGTTAGCATTGTACCTAACAACTGCAAAATCTTTTTGTCCGTTGTTTGTGGCAAACCCACCGGCAAGTATCTTGCCCGAAGGCAGTACTATAATAGCATTGGCCTGGTCTTCGCCACCGTAAAAATCGGTTATTACGATACCATTGGTACCAAATGTTGTATCCGGGCTCCCGTCTTCAAGGTATCGTACTAAGGCAAAATCTTTACCCGAAGCCGTTGTGGTGTATCCGGCTACTACAATTTTTCGGTCAGTTTGAAAAGATATGGCATAAGCCCTGTCATCAGTGCTGCCTATTGCCGTTGTTACTTTGCCTGTAATATTAAAAGAAGAGTCTAAACCTCCGGGCCTGAGGCATGCGACTGCAAATGTGGTAGTGTTACCGCTACTGCTGTAGCCGGCAAAGTAAGTTTTTCCTGAGCCGTTTGCCCCTTTACAGGCTGCCATAGCATGGTCATCTCCGCCATTAAAATCTATAGTGTATTTTGTGGCAGTATTTTCTGTTTGAAAATATCCTGAATATACAAAATCCCAGGTTCCGCTATAATTACGCGTACTGCCAAAAAGATTGCTATAGAAGCTATCGGGATTTAATATGCCATTTACTTCATCATCATTATCCCGGAAGTACATTCTGGAAGCTCCTGAATTATAGGATCCAAAAGTTTCATCCATTTCTACCGTTTGTGCAACCGCACAGCAGGAATAAATAAATAACACTGTTGAAAGAATAATTTTTTTCATATTTGTTGGTGATTTATATTTTTTAACAAAAATATCTCTTTTATACCATGTTCTCCTTAGATGGATACCTTTTTTTAAAAAAGCAACAATGTAGAAAAATGATGAACGATATTCTAAACAGAAAGAAGGCTGTTTCCAAACGAAACAGCCTTCTTTTATAGCTTATTATGATAGCAATAGTAAAAAAAATAATGTAAGTTATCTATATAATTGCCTATTTTCCAGCCCAGCCAAACAGGCTTTGTATTCTTTGCTGTAACGATTCGGCAGTGTCATCATCCTTAAACAGTTTAGACCCCATGCCAACTGCTGTAACACCTGCTCCAAACCATTCTTTAATATTGCCTTCTTCAGGCTGAACACCACCTGTAACCATAAACTTAAGGCCGGAGAACAATGGTTTTATGGCCTTTACATACTGTGCACCAAGCGTATCGCCCGGAAACAGTTTTACTATAGGCGCACCAAGAGCTTCGGCAGCGGCAACCTCTGTAGGGGTCATCGCACCCGGAATCCATAGTATGCCTTTGTCAAGCGTTACAGCGGCAATTTCGGCAAGCACGATCGGGCTCACAATAAAATCAGCTTTAAGGGCTATAAAATCTAAAGCCTGCTGCTGTGTCTTAATGGTACCGATACCTAATTTAAGATCAGGAAAATTTGCATCCCTGTATGCCATAAGCTGTTCAAAATTAACTTTTGCCTGTGAACCACGGTTCACAAATTCAAATACCCTTATCCCTGCTTTATAAGACGACTCCACGACCTTTTTACACGCCTCAACATCATCATTATAATAAACAGGCACAATAGGATAATCGGCTATTTTTTTAAGTATATCTTCCATAATTATAAATTCATGTTTGTAAAATCTCCCTGTACAAAAAGTTTCTGAAAACCGGTTTGTGTAGCAGTATCAATAACTTCCTGTGGCTGATAATTTTTATAAATACCACATATAAGCCCTGCCATAAATGCATCGCCACTGCCAATGCGGTCTACAACATTAAAGGTTTCAAAGGTTTCTGATGCATAATTTCCCTCCGGTGTATGATACACTCCGTAAAATAAATTATGTTTTGCATTGTCCATAAACCTGAACGTATTAGACACGTGTTTACATTTCGGGAACTTAGCAAAAATTTCGGCAGCCGTGTTCTTAGATGCTTCAAAGTAAACCTCCTTGGTGGTATTACGGTCTAAAGTATCATCAATAGTTGTGCCTAACATTTTGTTTTCGGCCCATATATTGCCCATAACAACATCGCAATACTGTACAAGCTCCGGCATTACCTCAAGTGGGCTTTTTCCATATTGCCATAGTTTGCTACGGTAGTTTAAGTCTACCGATATGGTCAGGCCGCGTTTGTCAGCTTCTGCAAGGGCCGCTTTCATAAACTGCGCCATATCTTCAGACAATGCGGGGGTAATAGCCGTCCAATGAAACCATGAGCAGTCTTCAAATAGAAAATCCCAGTCAATATCATCTGCCTTTAGTTGGCTGAAAGAAGAATATTTACGGTCGTACACTACATCGCCACTGGTTAGCCCGTTAGCCGACAGCAGTATATACATACCAATACGGTCGCCCGACCATTTTATTTTAGAAGTGTCTACATTATTGCCCTCTAAAACAGCTACAATTTCTTTAGCTATAGCATTTTGAGGTATTGCAGTAAAATAAGCATTAGGAATATTAAGATGCCCCAGGGCAACACTTACATTGGCCTCAGACCCTCCGGCAAAAGCCGAAATATTATCGGTCATGCCTTCCTGGCGTACAAATGCCGGGGTAGAGGTTTGGAGCCTGATGAGTAATTCTCCAAAAGTCAGTACTTTTTTCATCTTTAAGTTTAGGCTTTAAAGCATAGTATTTTAGCGGTTTTGCAAAAATACTACAACGTTTTTTTAACGGCACTAAATATATAGTTTTTTATTAACTTAAAAGATAAAATGACTATAGGTATTACGAATAAATTTTAACAAATTAATTTAAGACAGTAATACAAATAAAAAATGCCTCAAAGCATTACGCAAAGAGGCATTTTTAAAGTTATGTAAATCTGTTATTTACTTATTTTGTATAACCCACTGGCATGGGCTGCAAAGATTTTTGTAAACGAAGCCCCCGAAGTTGCTTCGAGCTCTTTGCCGCTCCACATTTCGGTTACTTTTGCACCTTGTTTTACCCCAAGGACCTCTAAGGCTACACTAACTTCTGTCGACGGTTTGTCTGACATGTTGAACAATGCCAGATATACATCGCCTGTTTTAGCGTTTTTAGAGGTTATGGCTACTTTGCCATCCGTCTGGAAAAGCTGCTTAACATCTGTAGCCTCGCTGTGCATTTTAAGCACTTCTTTATTGGTAAGTAATGAGAGCGTAAAGGCATCATTACTTGGCATGTCTCCTCCAAAAAACAAAGGCGAACGGAAGATGGTAAACAAATTCATTAGCGTATATTGCTCGTCTTTAGTAAGGCGGCTCATACGGTCTTCGCCCCTTTCGCCCCTTACAGAGATCCTTCCTAACGGAATCATGTCGCAGTCAGGCCATGTGCCCGGTGCAATATACGGATACCATTTTTGGGCAACTTCCATAAGGTGTGTAATGTGCGGCCATGTATCCCAAACGTCGTCTACCATGCGCCACATGTTTGCATGAGACTGTACGTGCTCTGCCTTTTCAACAGGCGTCTCACCCGGCGATGTGCTCAGTACAATTTTACGACCACAGTTATCAATGGCTTTACGAATAAGCTCTATTTCGCCTTGGTGGTATGGCCTCGAGAGGTCGTCTATTTTAATAAAGTCAATACCCCATTGCGCATACAATTCAAATAAAGAGTTGTAATACTCCTGTGCACCCGGCTTATCGGCAAGTACAGTATAATTATCCCTTAGCCATTCGCACTGTAGCGCGGTAGTATAAATTTGGTCGGCAGTAATTCCGTTAGCTCCTTTTATTGGCATTTTATCCTGAACTGCCTTTTTAGGGATGCCACGCATAATGTGTATACCAAACTTAAGGCCTTTACTGTGCACATAATCGGCAAGAGGTTTAAAGCCCTGACCGTCTTTAGCAGAAGGGAATCTGTTTACAGCAGGCTGATAACGCCCATACTGGTCTATAACATAGCGTGGATCGGTTTGGTTGTATCCTCCGGCTTTGTCATTCTCCACAAACCAGCGTATGTCTACAATAATATATTCCCAACCAAAGGCTTTCAGCTTATTTGCCATATAATCGGCATTGGCTTTAACTTCGTGCTCTTCTACAGTAGGCCCATAGCAATCCCAGCTGTTCCAGCCCATTGGCGGCGTTTGTGCCCATTGCTTAAACTCTTCGGGTTTAAAGGCCGTAGTTGTGTTCTTTGAGCCTGAACATCCTGCCAGCACAACAGCCCCGGTTAGGGCTAAAAGTAATTTTCTTGTTTTCATATAGTGGTGATATAAAAACTGCCGTACAAAACTCCTAAAAGTCCTGTACAGCAGTTTTATTAATTTGATTTTTTTATCATTGCTAAATAATCCTGATTTGCCTGCATACTATTTATGCAGTCGGTATAAATTTAGGCAAAAAAATGTAATATTTACACTTAATCATTAAAGACGTGTCTCAAGGTTTTGGCCTGTCATCATACCTACAAGGTCTTGAAGACCTTGCAGGATACCGAACAGTTTGCTAAACCTGCAAGGTTTTTAAAACCTTGTAGGTTTAAAAACCACATCTACAAGCCTTTAAAAATCTTACAGGATTACAATGAAATCTACTTAATATTAACCGTTACTGTAACCGGTTTTAGCCACTGGCTGCTAAAGGTTACTGTTACCGTGCCTCCCTGGCCTGTGCTTTGCAGGTAAGCCAAAAGGTGTCCGTTAAATGCACGCTGAACGTTATCGGTATAATCGGTCATATCGCTGTTGTTGCCTGCCTCAAGGCCAAGCAGTTTTGCAGGACCGCTAATAGTACAGGTAATCTCGTTATCGCTAAGTATTACGGGAAGACCGTCTTTATCAAGAACATCAACCATTATTTGGGCAATGCCTTTTTGTTTGTCTATAGTAACCGATTTTTCTTTAACAGAAAGCGATACAGGCTGTGTAGATGAAGTTATTGCATAGCGCGCCACTTCTTTATTATTAGCATCAAGAGCAACGGCTTCAAGTTTTCCTGCGGTATAAGGGATATCCCAGGTAATGATTCCTACATTTTTATCGTAGTTTTTAACTTCGTCAACCGTTTTACCGTTAAGGTCAAGACGAACTTTTGCACCGTTGGTGTAAGCAACAACCCTTACGGTCTTACCATTATCATAATTCCAGATAGGCCATGCATCTTTAGACGGCTTTTTCTCATCAGCAGGAGCAATATAAGTACCAATATAAACCATTGGCTTATCTGACCAAAGCGACTGGCGGAAATAACCGCGAGGCTTAATGCGGCCTGCAAAATCTACAAGGCCTGAGTAAAAGCCCCTTGAAGGCCACCTGCCCGATTCGCCAAGATAGTCGATACCTGTCCACAGGAACTGACCAAAAATGTGTTCGTTATTTGTAACTGCAAGCCACGGCTCAATGTCGTGTACATTCTCGCTACCGTAAATTACCCTGTTAGGATATTTTTTATGGTCGCTGCCATATTTGCTTTCAGTATAGTTATAGCCTGTAATGTCTAACGCCCCCGGATACTCGGTTTCGTTACTCATTGCAACACCAGCAAGACCCGCGGTTGTTGGGCGCGATTTATCATATTTTTTAACCGCTGCAACAAGGCGTTTGGCAATAGCACCAAGCCTCATGGCGTCAGGTGCATCTTTTTTGTAGCCGCCATATTGTGCCTGTGTAAAGCCTGTAGCCGTTGTACCTGCCAATACCGGGTGCGAATAAGGATCGTTAGGATAGTCTACCTCATTACCAATGCTCCATGCAAATACCGAAAGGTGGTTGCGATCGCGGCGCACAAAATCTTCAAGGTCTTTCTCTGCCCAATCGGCAAAAATATCAAATGAGCCTTCATAGCCCGGCGTGCCATAGTTCCAGCCTTCTAGCCATTTGCGTTTAGGATATTCCCACTCGTCATAGGCTTCGTTAAGCACTAATAATCCAAGTTCATCGCAAAGCTCATAAAACTCAGGAGCCTGAGGATTGTGGCTTGTACGTATTGCAGTAACACCTATTTCTTTAAGGGTTTTAAGACGGCCTCTCCAAACATCTTTTGGCACTGCCGAACCTAATACACCTGCATCGTGGTGCAAACAAACACCTTTTACTTTTTGCCATTTGCCGTTTAGGGCAAATCCTTTATTAGGATCGAAAGTAAACGTACGGAAACCTGTTTTTACAGCAGATACATCTATTTGTTTACCGTCTTTAAGCACGGTAGTTTTTAGCGTGTACAGGTTAGGGCTGTTTAAATCCCAAAGTTTAGGGTTAGAAACTTTTAGTGTTGTAGTAACCTTTTGGTTTTTATTGGCTGTTGCCGATAGTTTTTCTGTACTCTTGGCAACCGATTTTCCGTCGGGAGCAATAAGTTCGTTTACTACAGTAAGGCTTTGTTTAGACGATGAGCCATTTTCTACCTCTACCTCTACATTTAAAACGCCTTTGCCTTTAGTAACTGTTGGATAGGCATACACTCCCCATTGTGCAATATGCACAGGGTTAGCATATACTACCCATACATTACGGTAAATTCCAGAACCTGTGTACCAACGTGAATCAGCACTTTTGCTGTGGTCTACTTTTACTGATATTATGTTGTCCTCGCCATATTTTATAAAAGGAGTAACGTCATAAGCAAAAGATATGTAACCATTAGGGCGCTTGCCTACCGATTGCCCGTTTACAAATACTTCGCTCCTATTATAAACACCTTCAAAATATACATATACTTTTTGGCCTTTTTGGGCAGCAGGTACATTTAATGTTTTGCGGTACCAACCTATACCTCCCGGCAAATATCCTGTGGCGCTCGCAAGCGTAGGGCTAAGCTGTCCTTTAATGCTCCAGTCATGCGGAAGGTCTACACCCTGCCATTGAGCATCGTCAAAAGCAACATTTTTTGCATCCGGTGTGTCTGCAAGATTAAATTTCCAACCGTCATTTATTTTTTGGGCATCGCCAAAAGATAACTGGCCAAAGCCCGATATCCATGTAAAACCCAAAATAAACAACAGGATTCTTTGTGTTGTCACAATCTGATTTTTCATTTGTTGTTATTTAAAAATAGTAAAGTATTCTTGTTAAAAGTATATATTATTATTTACTTTTCGACACTACTGTTAGTATTGATTGTGCCGGTACAGTAAAAGATCTCTTAGCCTCTACTTTCAAAAGTTCCAGATCTTTATCTGCCGATGTAACATATACTTCCAGCTCTCCTTTTAAAGCTTTTGTGTGCTGTAATGTAACGGGAACAGCGTCATTGCCCGAGTTTATTATTACAGTTACCAACTTTCCTGTCGCAGCATCTTTATAAGCCGAGAACAAAAAGTTTTTATCTGTTGTGGTGCTATTTACATTTTCAATGTTCACTCTTTGGTAGCCCGGCCTTATAAAACGGCTATAGTTACCAAGACTCCACAGCATTTTGCTTTCATAAAAAGTACCATCGGTTTTGTTCATGTCTATATAAACCAATCCATCTTTATAATCATAAGGAGAAATGGCTACCCACCAATGCCATGCTGTAGCCTGTGCTTCTGCAAGATCAGTATGTATGGTACGTGCAAGATACAGAGCCGATGTTATGCCAAGATCGCGACCGTTACCTTTAATTTCCCCATCATTATCGCCAAGGATACAATATTCCGACATCCAGTATTTAAGACCCGAAATCTGGTTTACAGATGTGGCAAGCTGTTGCCTTTGTGCAACCGATGTGGCAAACGGAGACGTAGTAAAATAGCTGTGTCCTGATATAGAATTATCTAAATTTTTCAGGTTACCGATATAATTAGGCGATCCCTGCACAAAAAAATCTTTTACCTGATTTGCCCTGCCGGTTCTGTTATGCTCTTCATAGAGATAATTTATCTGACCTGCTTCTGCAAGGTTTATTTTGGCAGTTAAACCCTTATCGCTGATCTTTTGATCCAGAAGTTTTGCAACCTGTGCAATTTCATTATTATAAAAAGGTGTTCCTTCCTGTCCGCCATCGTTCCAGTCCCATTGAGGCTCGTTCATCGGGCTGATATAATCCGGAGTAAGTCCCATTTTTTGCATACCCTGAGCCACTGTTGCAAGATAATTTGCATAGGCTTCAAACTTACTGCTTTGCAAATTGGTTTTGAGGTCTTTATTGGCAAAAGCCTTTCCGTTTTGTGTTAACGATACCGGAGGGCTGTTAGGAAAAATAAGAAGTTTGCCTACATTGCGTTGTTTTGCAGCATGGGCAAACCACACCTGGCCTTTTTGCCTGTTCCAGTCATAGCTACCATCAGGCTGAAGAAACGACTCTGCCCTGCGCCATTCATCGCCAATGCCGCTTTCAGTTCCCTGCTCTGCACTTCCGGCTCCAATATTAAACCTCCATAACGACAGGCCTATACCCAAAGGATTTCCTTTTACGTCTGTATTTTGACTAAAAAGCAAATCGGCAATAGCATTTCTTTTAGCATCAGGCCAATTGCCCACAAACTGGCATGACCATGCATCTGAGGCACCAAAATGCTCTATGGTTTGATAGGTAACAGCATCATCTATACGTAATGCAACAGGTTGTACACTGTTGGTTGTAGTGCTGTTTTTTGATTTGTAACTGCCACACGAGGAAAATACTGTGCATGCTATTAGTAATACATATTTGTTGTATATGTTTTTAATATGCATAATCTATTAAATATTTTCAGAAATTAAAAAAGCCAGGAAGTGCCCCTCGTGGCACAACCCGGCATAATTTATTTGTTTATTAATATTCCGGATTTTGCTCCAACTGGTTGTTAGATGCTAATATCTCAAACCTTGGTATTGGCAACCAGTAGTGTTTTTGCTGGAAGCTTCTGCCTGTTAAAGCTGTAATTACAGAATATGTTTTAGTACCGTCAAGAGCTCTAATAACGCTGATTCCCTGTGCAGCTTCATTTTCAGTTTGGTCTGCTATCATCCAGCGTCTAACATCATAAAAACGGTGCTCTTCAAATGCAAGCTCTATCCTGCGCTCATGGCGGATGCGCTCACGCATTTCGCTTTGAGTTAAGCCTGCAGGCAATGCAGGCATGTTAACACCTGTTCTGCTGCGTATAGCATTTATAGCATCATATACAGTAGCATCCGGACCTGAAACCTCATTTTGTGCCTCGGCATAGTTAAGCAGTATTTCTGCATATCTAAAGTATATCCAGTTCTGTACACCGGCTACCTCCCACGGGTTAACAATTGGCAGGTCTTCGCGAATGAATTTATTTAAATAGTAGCCTGTTTTACTGGTATTCCAGTTATCACGGCCTCCTGCACTATCCTGTCCGTCTGGATACTGATCCGTATCAATAGACCTGAATGTTTCAACAGTCCTTCCACGATACGGCGCTCCATCATAAAGAACGGTTGCGGCAAAACGCGGATCCCTGTTTGCATAAGGAGCAGCAGCATGAGCAGGATTGCTCCAGCTAAATGCAGAACCATCTGTCATTTCATAATCGTCTACCAGGTTTTGCAACGGAACGTTACCACCCCAGCCGCCGTAGCCATTAGGGCCGTTGGCAATTTCTAATGCCAGGTGACGGGCAGTAAGGTTGTAGAACCTTGCAAAAATATATTCTGAATTGCTTTGCTGATTAGTAAACAACTCACTATATCCACCCTGGAAGATACCGTAAATACCAAGGTCCATTACATCTTTGGCAGCCTGAGCAGCATCTGCCCATTTTTGAGAGCTGTTAGCACCATCTGTATATAATGGGCTTGCAGCATACAGCAACAACCTCGATTTTAAAGCCATTGCAGCTCCTTTAGTAGCCCTTCCTTCACCATAAATATTACTGTTATTAGTTGGCAGTCCGGCAATAGCATCATTAAGCTCGTTAATAACATAGGCCATAGATTCTTCTATAGGCCTGCGGTCAAACAGAGCAGGATCCTGATAATTCTCGCCAAGTTCTACAACACGATCGCCCATAAGCACTACTTTACCGTAGTTCCTTATAAGGTCATGATATCTAAAAGCCCTTATAAATTTAAGTTCGGCAATAAGTCGGTTTTTGCGGCCTTCACTCATGCTAACCTGACCAATATTATTTAGTGCATAGTTAATTTCGCGGATACTACGGTAGCTTCTTGCCCAAAACACGCCTGCTATACCAAGATTTTCTGGTGCAAGCTGTCCTTGTTGTATTAGCCATGTATCGTCATTATTGTTGTATATCGACTCATCTGTAAGCGAGCCCCACATACCGTACTCAAAACCACGTCCAAAGCCAGGCATGTTAGAATCTCCTTCTTTATTTGTAAGCTTTACACCAATGTAACGGTTTATAACAAAAGCCTCGAATAGCGTAGAGTCTGCTAAAATCGCAGCGTTTGATAAACGGTCAGTAGGCGTAATTTCAAGATAATCTTTTTCGCAACCGGTAATTACGATACACGCTGTTATACCAAGCAGTATAGATTTTAATATGTTTATATTTTTCATAGTGTATTTTTTAGAATTGAACGTTAAAACCGAAGTTCACGATTCTTTGTTGCGGATAGAACTGTCCGTTCTCACTGCTTGTTTCAGGGTCAAAGTCTTTAAACTTAGTAATAGTAAATAAGTTAAAGGCACTCAGGTAAAGACGGAAGTTGGCAACACCATATTTCTCTGTAATATCTGTTGGAAGTGTGTATCCCAACTGTACATTTTTAAGCCTTACAAAAGAAGCGTCCTGAAGCCAGAAGTTGTTTTTATACAGACCACCGTTTATTGACGAACCTGTACTTTCGCTTACCCTCGGATACGATCCGTTAGGATTGCTTGGGCTCCATCTGTTGTCTGCCCAGGTACTGTAAAAGTTTCCTGTAGTTCCACTCTCTGTCAATACATATTGGCTAACCTGAGCCTGACCCGAGAATAATACTGAAATGTCAAAGTTTTTATAGGCAGCATCAAGATTTAAACCGAATACCATACGCGGCATGTTGCTGTATTTACTCCTCGTCATATCGTCAGGATTAATTACGCCGTCTCCGTTAACGTCTTCATAAATAAGGTCTCCTAAACCAGCTCCTGCAACGTGTGGTGTAGAATCAAGTTGCTCCTGAGTCCTGAAAATACCAACAGCATTGTATAATAAATAAGTATTTAACTGCTGGCCTGTTTGTCTTTGATAGCTCAATATACCCGGTGCCTCGTCTATAAACAATACTTTGTTTTTGTTATAAGTAAAGTTACCCGATACGCCCCAGCTAAATTCACCATTGTGCCTGTAGCCTAATGTAGTTTCAAAACCTTTACTCTCCATTTCGCCAATATTTTCCATAGGCACTAAAGGATCAGACCCATAAGGATTTACGATACCCGTAGAACCCGGAATAGAGGCATTTCTTGTTTGGAGCATTTTTGTTCTTTTTTGCTTAAAATAAACCGCTTCCAAACTAAAATTTTTCAGGAATGTAGCATTTACACCAATATCAGTTTTCGTAGCAACTTCCCATGTAATATTAGGGTTGGCAAGTTTAATAAGGTCAATACCCGAAACCAGGTTTCCTCCCACTACATTTCTGTTATTAAATGCGTAGTTACTGTAATACTGGAAGTTTCCAATATTATCATTACCAAGTTGTCCCCATGAGGCACGAACTTTAAGGTCGTTTACAACACCTTCTGTATTAAACCAGTCTTCTTTAGAGATCCTGTAACCACCCGATATTGAAGGGAAGAAACCATAACGGTCTCCTTTAGGAAAGTTAGACGAACCGTCTACCCTTGCCTGAAGATCTAACAAATATTTTTCTTTATAGTCGTAAGCAATACGGCTTATAAAACTTTCTCTTGTAAAGTTCCATGAATATCCGCTGTTTCTGCTGTCTGTTCCTGCAGCACCTCCCTGAGTCAATTCAGGAAGCTCTGTAGTTGGAAAGTGAAGACGTGTTGCATCAAACTGGCTCTCTTTGTACTCACTCTGCTCATAAGCAACAAAAGCATCAACGCTATGTTCTCCAAAACGACGCTTAAAGTTGACTTTAAAGTTAGCAACAGTTTGGTCTATGCTTTTTTGCGATTGATATAACGATCCCTGCTGATCGGCACCACCACCCACTAAGAACGGATCATATTCGCCTGTAGAGGCATTATAATCGTACAGTGTAAAAGGAGTTGCAAAGCTTTTAGTACGGCTTTCACTTATATCGGCAGAATAGAAACCATCTGCAGAGAAACCTGCTCCAAAGTCAAAGCTACCTCTAAGTATACCGTTAAAAACATAAGTAGGATTATTGTTAATTCCGGCTGTTCTTGAAGCATCTATTAAAGGATTGCTTCCTTCTATACCGCGTGAAGGTAATCCGTTAGGATAAACCGCAGCAACTGTTGGGTATCCCCTGTATATAGCTCGGAAAATATTACCCGCGCTTTGTATAGGATATTGTCTGTCTTCTTTACGGCCTGATAATGAAACCCCAACTTTAAGCCTTTTACCAATATTAGTATCTATATTAGTCCTAACATTATACTGATCATAGTTCGCTACACCATTACGGTAAAGTCCTTCCTGAGACAGTTTACCTAATGAAAAGAAATAGTTACTGTTCTCTGTTCCGCCCTGAACGTTAAGGTTGTGCTGGCTTTGAAGCGACGTACTTTTTAAAGTAGCCTTTGCCCAGTCTGTGTTAGGATGCCCAAGTGGGTCTGACCCATTCCTGAACAGTTCAATATCTTCCTGAGAATATATAGGCAGTGCACCATTATAAGAAGCTATCTCATTACGTATTGTTGCATAAGTAGCCGCATCTGCCATATCGGGCAAGCGTGTTGGCGACGAAAAGCCTTGGTCAAAACTATAATTAACTGTAGTTTTTGAACCTTTTTTACCTTTTTTAGTAGTTACCAATATAACACCATTTGCAGCACGGCTACCATAAATAGCTGCCGATGCATCTTTAAGTACCGTTATACTCTCAATTTCCTGAGCCGATAGCCTGCTAAGACCACCTATCTGTCCCGGGATACCGTCTACTACCACAAGTACATCGGCATTACCTGTCGTACCAATTCCCCTTATCGAAATACCAGAATCGTCATATCCAGGTTCTCCTCCCCTATTAGTAGCCACAACCCCTGATACCCTCCCGGCAAAACCGTTAGAAATGTTTACAGCAGGGCTTTTTGCTACATCTTTACCATTAATCTCTCCCACAGAGCCTGTTAAAGTAGCTTTCTTTTTTGTACCATAGCCCACAACCACAACCTCTTCAAGGTCTTTTGCGTTCTCGGCAAGGGTTACCGTTATTGTTGTTTTTCCGGCAACAGCTATTTCCTGGTTGCTAAAGCCCACAAAGCTAAATATTAGTACCGCAGACGGGTCTGATACCGCTATTTCATAGTTACCGTCTATATCGGTAGTTACAGCATTGGTAGTGCCTTTTACAAGCACGGTTACACCCGGCAATGGCAATTTATCTGTGCCCGATATTACCTGTCCCTTAACTGTAGTAGCCTGAAAGAAGGCACTTGTCTCTATTTTTGAGATCGTGTTGGCTGCATACATCTCACCTGTAGCACCACACATACACAAGGCAAGCAGCATGCCCCCCTGTGTAAAAATTTTAGATCTTGAAAACGTAAAGTTTTTCATACTTAAATCGTCTGAAGATTTTTTGCCTGTACTGCCTCTTGCAGTCCTGAAAAAATCGTGTTAAAAATGGTTAGTACTTTTTGTTCAATTAAAAAATCAAAAAAGAGGGTTACATCATACAATACATTGGTTTTAGTTTCAAAAATTGCTTTAAAGGTTATATTATATAGTAATGGTGTACAAATTATTTGTGGGTTACTGAATGAAGGATAATGCATTGAATAAAGATTTTTTACCTGCCCGCTTAAACCCAACTTATGCAGGCAGGTATAAAAAATCTAAACCTAACTAATGAATAACCTTTTATGGTTTAAACTACACTTAAACGTTTTAGTAGCTTAATATTCAATGCAAAGTAAGGGGGGATAAACCATTTCGATGGGGGATAAATTGGAATAATAGAGGGTGTAAATTGGAAAAAACCACAAACCATTACCTTTTTTTAAACAAAATTTATTTTAAGCGCTTTAATTTGACTTTTTGAAATCGGAACTTATATAACGGTTTCGCTACGGTGTGTACGAGATAAAACTATACAGCATCATTTTTAAATCTTATAAAGAGGATAAAAATGATGCTGTAAATATTAAAATTGAAAGCGGAGATACCCTACCTGTTTACAATATTCAGGTCCTGGTTAAAAGAGTTCTTATATTTTTTGATGTACTCGGATGGGGTAATGCCAAACAATTTTACAAACTGCTGCCTGAAATATTTTTGGTCTTCAAACCCAACACGCGCTCCAGCCTGTGCTATGTTTATATTTTCGGTAAGCATTATAACTGCGGCACGCCTTAATTTTACTGATCTTATAAAGGCATTAAGCGTTTGCCCCGAAATAAGCTTTATTTTAGAATACAGTGTGCGGTGCCCCATGCCCATAAGCCTGGAAAAGTCTTTAATGGTAAAATTGCCATTGTCTATATTGGCCTCTATAACCTCTATACATTTTTTAAGAAACTCCTGATATTCTTCGGGAACTTTCAATGTATTTTCCTTTAAGGTAATGCTGTCCAGGAAATAACGGCGAAGGTCTTTGCGGCTTTTTATGAGCCTTTCCGATTTAGCCAGAAGTATATCGCTGTCAAAAGGCTTGGTAATATAATCGTCTGCGCCTTCGTTAATTCCCTGTAAATGGGTTTCGTTATTGGCCGATGCCGTTAGCAATATAACGGGGATGTGATTTAGCTCGTCGTTCTCCTTTATTTTTTTACACAGTTCAAGGCCATCCATACCTTCCATGGCGATATCAGATATTACCAGATCGGGCAAATGCTTTTGTACTAATTTGAGTCCTTCAAGTCCGTTTTCGGCAGTATAAATAATATAAGAGGGTGCAAATAATTTTGCCAGATAGTTTCTCACATCTGTATTATCATCTACAATAAGCACCGTTTTCTTTTCACTCAGCAATTCAGGCTCAAGGGTGTTGGCAATATTTTCAACAACTTCGGGTATTGTTTCCTGCTCAGGAAGGCTGTCACCCATAAGCTCTTCTACAAGTCCCGACATTTTAGGAGCTACATTGGTTACTGGCATATCGGCAAAATGATCCCGCCCTTTTTTAAACTGTATTGCAAAACTTGTTCCCTGCCCCACAACACTGGTACAATTTATAGAACCTTTGTGCTTTTCTATAAAATTGCGCACTATAAACAGCCCTATACCAAACCCGGAAGCAGACGAAACCGACTTAGCCTGTTTAAACTTATCAAAAATAAAAGGCAGTTCGGCCTCAGGTATACCACTGCCTGTATCTGATATTATAACCGATGCCGTTTGATCTGTCTCAGTTATTTTCAACATGATCATTCCATCGTTTGCCGTATGTTTAAACGCATTAGACATCAGGTTAAACAGAGAAATCTCAATCTTTTCATAATCGCCTGTAATGTAGACAGGCTCTGGCGTAGCCTCAAAACTATAGGTTATTTCCCGCTCCCTTGCCTGATTTGTAAAACACTCAAACACCTCATGGCAAAGTTCATTTAAGTTTATCTCAGATAGCTTCAGGGCATCGGCATCGCTCTCTGCCTTCCTTAAAAGCAGCAATTGATCTACAAGACTAAGCAAACGTCGGGCATTACGGTGTGCCACGGCAAGATCGTTCTTAAAGCCAGCGTTTACCATATTTTCTTTCAAGCCCCTTTTTAAAGGATCTATTATTAACGAAAGTGGCGTACGGAACTCGTGCGAAATATAAGTAAACATAGAAAGCTGCTTATCAGCAAGCTCCTTCTCCTTTTTGCGTTCCATTTGCTCAATGGTTACTTTATACTTCATCATCACTTTACTTCTGTTGTACCTAATGTAGGCATATACAATAGCTGCAGCAGTAACACAATATAATGCATACGCCCACCATGTTCTATACCATGGAGGCAAAACCCGAATGTTGAGCAAAGGCACAGCTTTATCCCATTTTCCGTTAGCATTACGGGTACGAACTTTAAAAATATAATTCCCTTCATGCAGGTGGGTGTAGTTTGCCTTACGCCCATTGTCGCTGTAACTCCAATGTTCATCCCAGCCTTCCAACAAATAAGAATAGGTTTCGCCACCGGCTTTTGCATAGTCAAGGGCAACATATTCTATAGACAGATTGGTTTGCTCAAAGGGCAGTTGTATATTTTTTATTTGTCCTTGTTGCTGTGCGGTTACATAACCGTCTTTTTCCTGAATGGGGTTATTGTTTACCAATAGCCCCGTTAAACGTATAGGAATAGCTTGTGCAGCCTCATTTATTGTATTAGGATAAAAAATATTAAAACCATTAATACCTCCAAATAAAAACTCGCCGGACGAGAGTGCCAAACCGGCATTAAAACTAAACTGGTTGCTTTGTAATCCGTCTGATACGGTAAAGTTCCTGCTTGTTTTTGTACTATAATTAAACCGACTAAGCCCGTTGTAGGTGCTCATCCATAAGTTGCCGTTTTTATCTTCCAACAGTCTTAATACTGTGTTGCCCGTAAGACCACTCTCTGTGGTAAATCTCGAAAATTTACCCTTTTTACGTTCAAAAAGCAACAGGCCTCCTTCCTGTGTGCCTATCCACAAATTGTTATGCCTGTCTTCAAGTACACACCTTACCGGATAACCAACACTGAAATTCTTAGTTTGCCCGGTTTTAGGATCAATACTTATAAGAGAGGTATAATTTCCTCCCCACAGTTTGCCGTCTTTGGTTTCTATAAGGCATTGCAGGTTGTTTATGGCCGAAGAAAACAATTCGAAACTGTTTGTTGCATTGTTAAATTTGTAAAGGCTGCCTTCGTTAGTGGCTCCTGCCCAAATATTTTTCTTTGAGTCCTGATATAAAAACCAAACATTTTTTTCTACCTGTTTTGTTTCGGGGTTGTAGCACGAAAAATATTCTATAGAGCCATTTTTGGGGTCTATCCTGTTTACACCTCCAGCCCAGGTAGACAGCCAAATGCGGTTTACAGGATCTTTTATAATACTGGTAATAAAATTACTCGACAGTTTATAGCGGCTCGCAGCCGATTTATTATAAGAAACATACGTGTCATTTTTTCTGTCCCAATAGCGAAGGCCTGCTCCGTCTGTACCTATCCACAGGTTATTTTTTTCATCTTCGCAAAACGAGAGTATAAAATTCTCCGTTGGGTTAGCAACATCGCTCCCTTTATATTTTATGTGCTTAAAAGCTATGGGACGGGCACCTATAACACTTATGCCTCCCCTAAGCGTGCCTATCCATTTATTGGCTTTATCGTCAAGATATAAACTCCAAACCGAGTTACTCTTTACAATCCGTGCATCGCCATTTTTATAAGGAACTGCTCCTCCTGATTTATTATAGGTGTACACCCCTGCCCCATCGGTAGCTATCCATAGTGTGCCTTTTTCGTTAAGGATATTGGTTACACTGCTTTTATTTGCCATAAAATTAGCAGAGAGTGATCCTGTAGCTGCATCATAAAAATAAAAGCCATCATCTGCCCCAAGCCATAAGTTATTATTGCCTGCCGTTTCAAGGCAGTTTACTTTAAGATCAGAAGCATATTGCAAACTCAACTTATCGGTATCTGTATCATATTTACAAAGCCCTATGTTTTTTACAAACACCCAACAGAACTTAGAATTTACAACAGGCTCAATAGCAAGCGCATCATAGCTGTTTATTCTTTTATTGTTTACCCGCAGTTCAATTAATGTTCCTGCATGAGTATTTTTGTTAAAAGCGATAAGACCACTTTTTTGGGTCGCAATTAATACATTTCCGTTTTTTATTAGTTTTATCTGATGGGTGATATCACTTAATGCTTTTTGTTTTTTACCCAAACTATATGTCAGCGGAGTGAACTTACCCGAAATCTGGTCGAGCACTGCTGCTCCTTTTGAACCACCAACCCAAATATTGTTTTTGGTATCTGCCTGAATGCAATAAACGGTGTTGCTAATAAGCGATGTAGTGTCGCCAATACGGTTGCGGTACACTTTAAAATTATAGCCGTCGTAGCGGTTAAGTCCATCGTAGGTACCAAACCACATAAACCCGTTATTATCCTGGTGCATTGTAATAACCGAGTTGTTGGACAGCCCATTGGTTATATCTAAAAACGTCAATGGCAGCTCCTGGCATTGCACCTTTAAAGAATATAACAGCAGTATGGAAATTACAAAGAGAAGAAGTCGTTTCATCAGGCCCGGTCAAATGCTTCAACAGGAAGCTTACATATAAAAATTGCCCGTAAATATACTACATATAAAAAGTAAAAACTATTTTTTTAAGTATATCACAAAAAAACCACATCAATACGACTGATTGCTACTAATATGAGAAGTAAAAAATACATTATTATCAAAACAAATTTTTACTTAATAGGTATCCAAATCTCCTCTTCACTGTCATCACTGGCATTTCTATATTTGTCTCCCAAAACTTCGAAATGAGACCTGTTATCCAAACTATAGCCCGACTGTGGCAGCCATACCGTAAAAATTTCCTTAAACACTTCTGCTCCGTTTGAAGGGTTGCCTTTATAATGGAATACAGCATACAAACCTTCGGGCACAGTTAATACTTCCATACCAATCGGTATATCTTTTTGAGAGTTTACCTCTACAGCAGCCCATTTCTCAAAAACCGTAACCGGATTGAAATTAATAAAATAGTTTTCAGGATATATCTGTACGGAATATCTATCTACCCCTAACCTGTTTGGAATGGTGCTCAATAAAGGCATAAAACTAGCCCATAAACTTTGAGTAGTGTTATTTGCAAGCGACATAATCTGTTTTTTGCCTATAAGAAAAGTCTCTGCACGTGTAGTTATTTCGGGGTTCATAGGTTAACTCTTAGATGTTGCAATATAACAAAAGCCATCCGGAACTACCCCGGTTCCGAATGGCTTTTACGTATTTTTAAACTGCTTTGAAAGCAGCATTCCAGTTTACCTGTCCTTTTTTCATACTGCCTGCCTGCTGCCGTGTTGCTGATCGGTTTCCGCAATTGCGCGCCGACGTTAGTTTAAAATGCCCTGCACGAACGGGTGGAAAGTGCAGCGCCCGTTACAACCTCCCCGGCAGCCTGCCAACCCGTCGTCTTCGTTTGACAGGCACTAAAACAGGTATAAACCTTTGTATAGTATAAAGTTAGCAAACCATTTTTATCTTATTATTAAAGCAATGCTAAAAACACACCTAAACAAAATAGGCAAAGAGCTGTTTTTCAGAAAAGTAACTTTAAACTTCTGTAAAATGATTACTAAAACCGGGAGGGATTTAGGAAATATTTATCATTTAAAGAATTCAACTCTTTAGGAATTACTTAAATATTAACAAAATGAGCATAAATAAATACTGACAGAAACTGACCTATTGTGTATTTTTGTAAAAAATAACGTTATGAAAATTTTGTTTGCTGCTGCACTGTTCTTCTCAATAACTTTTAGCAATGCACAGGAATGCAGCGAGGCAGCCTCTAAAGAAGCACAAAAAAAGCTTAATGCAGAATATGCCGACCCAACTACATCGCCACTTACAAAAACCGATATTAAAACCTTTAAAGCATTAGATTTTTATGCTGTAGACCTTAAATATTGTGTTACTGCAAAAATAAAACGCACTCCAAACGAAAAGCCTTTTTATATGGCTACTACTACAGGGCGCAAAGCACAATATGCTAAGTATGGAGAACTAAGTTTCACCTTAAACGGCAAAGCGTTTAAACTCGATGTTTTTCAGAGCACAGACCTTATGAAGCTGGAAGAATATAAAGACTATTTATTCCTGCCTTTTACAGATAATACGAACGGGAACGGCAGCTATGCCGGAGGAAGGTATATTGATATGAAAATGCCAAAAGGCGAAACAGTACAAATTGATTTTAACAGGTCTTATAATCCGTATTGCGCATACAATCATGATTATTCGTGCCCTATACCGCCATCGCAAAACTTTTTGGACACCGATATTAAAGCAGGTGTTAAAGCCTACAAAAAATAGTAAAAAAATGAACTGATTTAAACTTTTTCGCTTCAATCAAAAAAGTTTAAATCAGTTCAATATCTTAATCTTAAAGCTATTGCTTTACTACAGTTACCATTTTAAATTTTTCTCCCATACTGGCTTTTATTGTATAAGTCCCGGCCGGATAATTGTCCATATATACTTTTACAACAGCAGTAGTACTGTTGGCTTCAAATAGCTGCCTGCCTGCCATATCGAAAACCGATACATGGTCTATAACGTCATTGTCGCTAAGGGTAATAATGTTAGACACCGGATTTGGAAAAAAACTAAACCCTGAAGCCTTAGCATCTTTAATTCCTGCAACACCCTGTACGGTTATTACACCGCTCATATTAGCATGAAATAAACACACATAAGGCACAGTACCTGCAGTAGTAAACGTATGGCTGTAATTGCTGCCTGCTGTTAGCATGCCACTGTCAAAGGCTTCGGCCGATCCGGCAGAGGTGGTTACTGTGTGAGGCATGGCATCGGTTAGCATCCACATTACGGTATCTCCGGTATTAACGGTCATTGAGGCGGCATTTGCAGTTACCCCCCTAAACCAGTTGATCATGTGGGTTTCCTGTGCACTCATAGACAGGGTGGTTCCTAAAAGGAATGTAAATAGTAATTTTGTTTTCATTGTCAATTTGTTTTTAGTTTCTGGTTGCGTATCAATATAATACGCTACAAACAAACGACTATTTTCAGGAAAACAATTTACCCGATGAGTAAACCCGTTAACTGATTTAGAATATGCCGACTATAATTTAGTATATGATTTTTGTACTTACCTATAATCAAACGTAACCGGAATTTTGTTTGAAACAATTTCGGGTTCGCTTACTATCTTTTTGGTATAACGTGGTGTGATGGTAGTGTCGGTATATTTTTCGTCCTTATACTTAATATGTTCTATAATAGCCGAAACCTTTACGTTAACATCTATAGGCTGTATTAGATTATCGTTGGCCAAAGCCATAAAAAACCTGCCCTGCTGTATGCCAGCATCTGTAAAACGTTTATAAGCAGCCACACCCTTACCGGCATCATATGATTTATAAGGTTTATCGTCTAAAAACAGCTTATTATTAGCTTCGTTTACCAAAGCATACTGTACATCTTCGCCAATAACAGGTAAGGCTAAATTGGTAGCAGCTCCGGCTGCAATTCCTCCTAATGGAGTTGTAAAATAGGTTGCAGCACCCTGAACTGCACCTACAATCATTTTACGGTTTTGTTTCCAAAATTCATTGCTTTCTTCTCCTACCCCAACCCAATAAGCCCAGGCAACCACTTTTTTGGTTTCGTCTTTGGTAATGGCGTTTAACGGCAGCGTAAAATCTACAAAGGTCTTAGTATCGCCCAGCGAGCTTTTAGCACTAACGCGTTGGCTTTTGTCAAGTACAATTTCTTCAAATTTCTTTTCAGAAGCAACAACCCTTCTCGTTTTTTGAACATATAACGTATCGTATCCCGAAACAACATCTTTTGTAACCGACTTATAAATAGTGTCCTGTTTGGTTACCCATTTTACCGCAGTATTAAAGTTTTTAGTATTGGATGATTTAGGCACACGAATTATGGCAACATTACACACACGCCTGCCCTTAGTACTATTGGTAAACCTGAATGCAAAAACACCTTTGTTAGCAACTGTAAACTCCCGGGCTTTTTCTTTTTTCACATTCTGCCCTTTGTATTTAAAAGTTTCAGGATATTGCACAACACTCACCTCGCTAACATAATTGCCGTTAGCTTCTTCAACCGTAAAAATAATGCGGTCGCCTTCGGCAAAACCATAAAGTAACTCCTGAGTATCCGACGGCTCAAGTTTAAGCTGTAAATCGGCAACAGTTATTTTTTGAGCAAAGGCAGCAGCCGAGACCAGCAGTAATGCAAACAGTATTTTTTTCATCTTACAATTTCTTGGCTTCGTTCCAAAACACATCCATTTCGGCCAGCGTCATGTCCTGTAACGACTTGCCTAATTCTCCTGCCTTACTTTCCAGGTAAGTAAAACGTTTAATAAACTTTTTATTAGTGCGCTCTAAGGCATCTTCAGGGTTTACATTTATAAAGCGGGCATAATTGATAAGCGAGAACAATACATCGCCAAATTCGGCCTCGATCTTGTCTTTATCACCTGCCTGTACCTCATCATGAAACTCACTCAGTTCTTCCTGAACCTTATCCCAAACCTGGCTTGACTCTTCCCAATCGAATCCCACACCTTTAGCTTTATCCTGTATGCGACTGGCCTTTACCAAGGCTGGTAGGCCGTTTGGCACACCTTCCAATACACTTTTTTTACCTTCTTTAAGTTTTAGTTTTTCCCAGTTTTGCTTAACCTGCTCTTCATCTTCAACAACCACATCGCCATAAATGTGTGGGTGGCGGTAAATCAGTTTATCACAAATGCCGTTGGCTACATCGGCAATGTCAAAATCTCCGGTTTCACTACCAATTTTAGCATAAAAAACAAGATGCAGTAACAGGTCGCCCAGCTCTTTTTTTACCTCTATAAGATCGTTATTCAGTATCGCATCGCCAAGTTCATACGTTTCTTCTATAGTAAGATGGCGCAGACTTTGCAATGTTTGCTTTTTATCCCAGGGGCATTTAGCCCTAAGGTCGTCCATTATGTCCAGTAGCCTGCCAAAGGCATCAAGCTGTTGTTGTCTTGTGTTCATGCTGAAATTTTGTGTAAAAGTAAAAATACTAAGGCTTTATACCTAATAGGTTTATTAATTTGTCACGGCAAATGCACTATGAAAATTTTTGCCACGAATTACACAAATTGCACCAATTTTAATTTTATAAAAAATCATAAATCAAAATTTACTCGAATCTGTGAAAATTAGTGTAATTCGTGGCTAAACTTCAAGAAAAACGCATCATAATTAAAATGTACCGATAAAAATACTTCTTACCACCATAAACAAATAAAAAATCCTGCCATTAATAAAACAGCAGGATTCAACATATCTTTTAAAGAATACTATTCTTCTGCTTTTACCTCTTCGGCAGCAGGAGCTTCTTCAGCAGCAGTATCAACAACAGCTTCTTTGTTTACAAGGCCACGTGCCTGCAGCATGTTGTACCAGTTAAGTATCTTTTTAATGTCAGATGCATACACCCTGTCCTCATCAAAGGCAGGCAGTGCTTCCCTAAAATACGTTTCAAGGGTAGCATTATCTTCTTTATGAGAAATTGCAGGGCCATTGTCTTCTTTTTCGGCTATGGCACGAAAAACCTCGCTAAGGCGCACCTCGCCCTCGTAAGTATAAACCGATATCTCAGATAAAAGGCTTACGTTACTGCGAAGACCAACGGTTACCCTTTTGCCATCAGCAAGCGATTCGGCTACAAAGCCTGTTCTTGTTTGTAATTTAAGTTCATATAATCCCGGCTTGCCCGAAATAGCTAATATCTTTTCAATGCTCATTTTGTCTTCTTGTTTTTTTATGGGATGGCAAATATCTAATGTTTGGGTTTAAAAACAAAAATTATCTGCCTTTTTTGGCAACAAATTTCATTTTATAATCAGGTCTTGTTTTGCCTTCCATAATATTTTGCAGTTTCTTTTGTATCAAACGCTTTTTAAGCGATGATATTTTATCGGTAAACAAAACACCCTCTATATGGTCATATTCGTGCTGTATAACCCTGGCTATAAGGCCATCATAAACTTCGGTATGTTTATTAAAATCTTCGTCGTAATATTCTATGGTAATTTTTTCATGACGGTACACATCCTCACGCACTTCGGGTATACTAAGGCAGCCTTCGTTAAAGCACCATTCGTCGCCCTCTTCTTTAAGTATAGTAGCATTTATAAAGGTCTTTTTAAAACCAGCCAGTTGCTCCTGCTCTTCTTTGCTAAGATCTTCGTCTTCACTAAACGGACGGGTATCTATAACAAAAACACGTATAGAAAGACCTACCTGTGGTGCAGCAAGCCCCACGCCATAGGCTTTATACATGGTTTCATACATATCGGCTACTATTTGCTTAAGGCTAGGATGCTCTGCCGTTACATCAACCGCTTTTTTACGCAGCACCGGATCGCCATATCCTACTATAGGTAATATCATGTTAGTTATACTTTAAGGGCATGCTATGCAATGCCTCAATTTTAGTGCAAAAATAGTAAATTATTCTGCATAAAAAATTATTCTACAGGAACCAGCCTATACACTGCTGCCGCAGGTTTTTCTACTGCAACATAAATATAGCCATCCGGCCCTACCCTTACATCGCGCAGGCGGCCAATGTTTTTAAGCAGTTTTTCCTGCCCCGTAATTTTGTTACCGTCAAGATAGCACAGGTTTAAATATTTAAACCTTAGCGAACCTATTAAAACTGCGCCTTTCCATGGTTTGTAAACATCTCCGGTTACAAACGCCATACCAGACGGCCCTATAGAAGGCAGCCAATACAACTCAGGATCCTTTATGCCGGGAGCAGTGGTCTTATCGGTAATTATATTTCCGTCATAATTAATTCCATAGCTGGTAACAGGCCAACCGTAGTTAATGCCCGGCTGTATAATATTTATTTCATCTCCTCCGCGCGGACCATGCTCATTTTCCCATAGCACACCTGTTGCAGGATGTATAGCCAACCCCTGCGGATTGCGGTTGCCATAGGTATAAAGTGTTGTAGGCTTACCCGTTTTGTCTTTAAACGGATTATCAGCAGGTATGCTTCCGTCGTCTTTTATACGGTGAATTTTACCTAACTGGTTATTGTCAAGGCTTTGCGGATTTTGCTTTTCGTTGCCCCTCTCGCCTACCGATATAAACAGAAAACCTTTAGCATCGAACACTAAACGGCTGCCATAATGATGCCTTGTAGACGCATAGGGCAATGCCTCAAACACTACAGTTTGGTCTGTAAGTTGGTTGCCTTTAAGTTTTGCACGCATTACGGCTGTAGTTGCAAGGGTTTTGCCATTCTCTTTTTTAGGCTTAGAGTAGCTTATGTAAATAAAGCTGTTATTCTTATAATCAGGATGTTGAACAACATCAAGCAATCCTCCCTGTCCTTCCGCCAAAACCTGCGGTACACCCGCTATGGCTGTTTTCTTTTTATCCTTAACACGATAAAGCTCTCCATTGCGGTTGGTTACCAGCAGCTCATCTCCGGGTAAAAAAGCAATACCCCAGGGCACATCTATACCGGTTGCTACTTCCTCTGTCTTTACTGTAAGTTTATCGCTTTTAAATACATTACCTACAGGTGCATTGTCAAAATTATATGCTTCTACATTTTTTATCCCTTTAAGAATGTATTCCGACAGTTCTTTGATCTCGGTATCGGTAAACGCTTTACTAAAGCCCGGCATGCCTTCATCTGCATAACCAATTTTAATAGCCTTAATCAGATCTTCAAGCTTATTGCCGTGTTTCCATTGCCTGTCGGTAAATGCATCCATTTTTTCGCCATGACAGCCAGCGCAGTAATTAGCATAATTTTCGGCAGGGGTTTTGACAACTGCAACAACGTCGTTTACTACAGGCTTATAATCATTAGAGCTTTTAAAACTAAAATGAACTATAGTGCCCACAGCGAGCAACAATGCAACAAAAGGAACTTTTTTCATGGTGGGAGAAATATTTGTTGCTAAACTACCATTTTTTTATGGTTCCCAAAATTATCAATCTGTATTATTACAGATAATGAATCTTTAAGCGAGGCTTAGTTAAATTTATTTATATTTGGGCTCAGTTTTATAATAGTAAATTAATGAAATCATTTTTTGTTGCCCTCATAATGGGGCTAACACTAACCCTTAGTGCACAGGAAGACGAGTGTAAATATACAGTTACCGATAAAGAAGACGGCCAGGAAATAAAAACTACGCGCGAATACCTGATGCATGAAAAGGTTTTTGCCGGTAACTCTCAATTTGTTTTCTTTTCGCTCTCCAACACTCAGGGAGTGCCAGTACTTAATTTTCAATTGCTGGCTAAAGGAAAAGATTTCCCTAAAGTGCAGTGTATCGATAAGGCCTCAAGAATTTTTATACAACTTGCCAACGGAAAAATAGTTACTCTTATTAGTGCGAGTGAAGAAGTTTGTGGCAGCCTTATGTATGACAGCAATGAGCAAAACAATATAAGAGTACTGACAGGAAGCTTTTTGTTTACCAAAAACTCTTTTGAAGACCTTGACAAATCGGCCATTAGCTTTATAAGGGTAAAATATGCTACCGAAACTATAGATTATAACATCAAAAAAGAGCTTCAAAGCGAAAGTATGGGACAAAAATATTATCCTGAGCAGTATTTTATAAATACATTGAAATGCATACAATAATTTTAAACACTGTAGTTAACTGATTGTTAAATACTTTTAAAATTAGATACAAAAAAAAGTAAAAAACCTTTAAAAATAGTTGCAAACAATTAAATAAATGCATTACATTTGCAACCGCAAAAAGGGATTAACCCCGATGCAAAATAAAGGAGGAGAGGTGCCGGAGTGGTAACGGAGCAGATTGCTAATCTGTCGACGAGTAATCGTCGCCAGGGTTCGAGTCCCTGTCTCTCCGCTTCTTTTCGGGGTGTAGCGTAGCCCGGTCATCGCGCCTGGTTTGGGACCAGGAGGTCGCAGGTTCGAATCCTGCCACCCCGACTAAAAAGCCTTCAATGGCAGTCAAAAACCCGCAAATCATCAGTATTTGCGGGTTTTTTGTTTTTATTCCATACCAGTAAATACCAAAGAATATCAATCTGAATGTGAGCAATTGCGTGAGCGAATTTGAAGTTTTAAATTTACTCACCTATTAGCAGTTAAATAATTGTATTACAGGTTATTGTGTCGATTATTTCAATGCTTTTTGTTACGGTTTGATACCCTTTTTATCCGCTTTCTGTGAGCACTTTTGAGCAGGTTCGGGCAAAATGTATCAGTTTAACCCAAAATGTATTTGGTATGAAAAGCAAGAACACATTTGGTATCCAGTTCGTTATCAGGATGCCTAAGCAGCAAAAGAATGAAAAAGCGACCGTCTATGCCCGCATAACGGTAAATGGAAGAAGGTCTGAAATCTCCCTTAAACAAAAGGTACAGCCTAAAGATTGGGATGATGTAAAGGGACGAGCAAAAGGTAAGCGTGAAGAGATTATAAAACTCAATAGCCACATTGAACGTGTACGCACTATTATAGCCGACGGCTATAATGATTTGGTGCAGCAGCGCAAGACCGTCACTGTAGATACGGTAAAATCCTTGTTTATAGGTGGTGGTGAAGAAACGATGACACTTGGTAAACTCATAGCCTACCACAATCAGGAGGCAGCTCATAAGCTTGCGCCCGGTACGATGAAGAATTACCATACTACACAAAGGTATATTGAAAAGTTCCTCAAGGATAAGTACAAGCGGAATGATATTGCCCTTGCAGAACTCAATTACCGCTTTGTAATGGACTTTGAGAGCTATCTCGCTACCTACATACCCCAAGACCATCAAAAGCCCCTTAACAACAATGGAATTATGAAACACATTGAGAGACTGCGCAAGATGGTAAACCTTGCCATCACTTTAGACTGGCTGCCTAAAGACCCTTTTGCCAGTTTTAAAAAGCACTTTGATAAAGTGGAACGCCAGTGCCTGAATGCAGAAGAACTTGCAAGCCTTGCGAACAAGGAATTTAAAATTGACAGGCTGGAGCATGTGCGTGATATGTTCTTGTTTAGCTGCTATACTGGCCTTGCCTACATTGACATGACACAGCTCACCAAAGAAAATATCATCAAAGGTATTGACGGTGGACTTTGGCTGTCAACCAGCAGGGTTAAAACAGATACGAGTGTCCGTGTACCGCTGTTACCACAGGCAAAAGTATTAGTCGATAAATATAAAGATGACCCACGGGCACAGTACAGCAGTACCGTATTTCCTGTAATCTCTAACCAACGCATGAATGGTTACCTGAAAGAGATTGCAGATGTATGTGGTATAACCAAAACACTGACGTTTCATATTGCCCGCCATACATTTGCAACAACCGTTACCCTGAGCAACGGCGTACCGATTGAAAGTGTCTCCAAGATGCTTGGGCATACCAGTATCCGGACTACACAGATTTATGCCAAGGTTGTTGAAAGTAAATTGAGTGAAGATATGGGAAGGCTACAAGAACGGCTGAACGTCGCTTTAGGATAGGAAGACACTTATTTGAAAAGCGCAGACAGTGTCTGCGCTTTTCAAAAGGTCAGACACCGTCTGCCCAATTCACAGGAAAATAATTTCGTACCTTTGTTAGAGGCAGTCTTTTATGGCTGCCTCTTTGCATTAGTGTAAATTTCTAAAAGTAATTGCTATGAAAGATACCTATTTCAAAATGCGCCGTCCATTCAGGAAAAGGCAACACCGCTATGATATTGGCAGCCCGGTAGGCTTTTGGAACTTATATGATGATAACCATTTCCTGGCAAGGTTATATCAGATAGGCAACGATGAACAGGAAGCGTTTTATGGCTATCATTTAAAATACGCTGTAAGTAACGGTAAATGTACCGAAGCAGAGTTTTATACCCATGTGCGTGAAATTGTAGCCGACCATATAGAAGCCCTCAGAAAAGAATCGCCTTTTTCCCGTAATCACGGACGTAACCGGGCTAACCTTAAAATGCTGCGCGTATTCCGGGATTATCTTATATCCATAAATGCCTATGGATACCTTGACCCTGTAGACATTACCATTACCCGATATAATTCTGAAATTAATGAGCTTAAAAAGCAGCTTGCGCTAAAGGAACAGCTTCTCAAAGACATGAAGGTATTTGAGACCGACCAAAAAATCCGCATTACAAAGGGCTACCTCTACACACTTGTCGATGTTATACAGCAACTTGGTGAACTCAGGCTTCCTGATAAAGATGGCGTGCGGCTGTTACGGCCTTCTACTGAGATGGTATGGGTAAAGTTGATATGCAGATACTTCCAACATGGTGATGAGGATATTAACCAGCAGACCCTCCGTAGTTATTTCCCTGCAAATAAGGACAATCCAGGTACTAAATACCGCCCGATACAAGACAAGCACAAACACTTCAGGATTCAACCTTGATTTTTTTTCTTAAAAAAATAGCCTAAAAATTGGTAGCAACAAAATTAATCGTAATATTGCAATATAATTATGGGATTAACAAAGACAGAAATATTCACGGAAGAACAGAACAGGCTTGCAGTAATGCTTAAAGCACTCGCACACCCTGCGCGTATTGCCATACTGCAATATATAATTAAAGCCAATGCCTGTATCTGTGGCGATTTAGTAAATGAGCTTGGGCTTGCACAGGCTACCATATCGCAACATCTTAAAGAGTTAAAAAATGCTGGCCTGATACAGGGCACCATTGAAGGCGTGAGCGTTTGTTATTGTATAGAGCCCAAAGCGTGGGCAACGCTTCAGGAAGAAATCGGCGGGCTGTTTACTTCGTATAAAAACCCTGATGCTTGTTGTTAGGTGTTTTTTTACCCAAATCAATCGTAATATTGCAATAAAACAATTAAATTCCAAAATATGGAAAATACAGAAAAAGACCTAAAAGAGCTGGTTAGAAACAAATACAGTGAAATCGCCTTGCAGGATAAGGAAGACAACCAGGCTTCATGTTGTGGTGCAACAGGATGCAGTACCGAAGTATACAACATTATGAGTGATGATTACACGAATTTGGAGGGCTACAATGCTGATGCTGACCTTGGATTGGGATGTGGGCTGCCTACCCAGTTTGCAAAAATTAAAAAAGGTGATGTAGTAATCGACCTGGGTTCAGGCGCAGGAAATGATGCGTTTATCGCAAGGGCGGAAACAGGGGAAACAGGCAAGGTAATCGGTGTTGACTTTACCGAGGCTATGATTAATAAAGCGCGTGCCAATGCCGAGAAACTGGGTTTCAATAATGTTGAGTTCCGCTATGGCGATATTGAACACATGCCTGTAACAGCTAATGTTGCCGATGTTATTGTGAGCAATTGCGTATTGAACCTTGTACCCAACAAAGATGCAGTCATCAAAGAAATTTACAGGGTGCTTAAACCCGGTGGCCACTTCAGTATATCCGATGTTGTGCTAATCGGCGAATTACCCGACGCCCTTAAAGAAAGTGCAGAAATGTATGCCGGATGCGTTTCAGGTGCCATACAAAAACAAGCTTACATAGAACTGATAAAAGCCAATGGGTTTGTAGACATAAGTGTCCAAAAAGAAAAAAGCATTACAATTCCCAATGATATTTTGGCGCAACACCTGAGCGGTGATGAACTGGCCGGATACAAAGACAATGGCGCTGGCATTTTTAGCATAACCGTTTATGCCGAAAAACCAAAAGATACTGATGCCTGTTGTGAACCTGGATGCTGTAATTAATCCCTAACCTTATTATGTCTGTAAACAATTGTTTTCCTGTAGCCGAGCGCAAAAAGCTGGGCTTCCTTGACCGTTACCTTACCCTTTGGATTTTTTTCGCGATGGCCATAGGTGTAGGCGTGGGTTATTTTATCCCATCATCGGCAACATTTATTAACTCCTATTCAACCGGTACAACAAATATACCTTTAGCCATCGGGCTTATCCTAATGATGTACCCTCCGCTTGCAAAAGTGAAATATGAGAATATGGGCGAGGTATTTAAGGATACTAAAGTGCTGACCGCATCACTCCTGCTGAATTGGGTAGTGGGGCCAGTCCTTATGTTTATCCTTGCTATTACCCTTTTGGGCGACCATCCCTCCTACATGGTAGGGCTTATCTTAATCGGCCTGGCACGTTGCATCGCAATGGTGGTAGTATGGAATGAACTGGCAGATGGGAACCGTGAATATGCCGCTGGCCTTATTGCACTAAATAGCATCTTTCAGGTACTGCTGTACAGCGTATATGCTTACTTTTTTATTACAGTACTGCCTCCTTTGTTTGGGATGGACGGATTATCGGTAAATATCGGCATTGGCGAAATTGCCAAAAGCGTTGGGATATACCTTGGAATTCCTTTTGCAGCGGGCTTTATAAGCCGTTACGCCTTAATAAAGCTAAAGGGGGAAACGTGGTATCAGGACAAATACATTCCCTTCATATCGCCTATTACACTTATTGCCCTGCTGTTCACTATTGTAGTGATGTTTAGCCTTAAAGGCCAGCTTATCGTACAGATACCGTTGGATGTGGTGCGCATCGCAATCCCCCTTGTAATATACTTTGCCCTGATGTTCATACTGAGTTTCTTTATCGGGAAAGGTTTTGGGGCAGATTACAGCCGTGCCACCTCAATAGCCTTTACAGCTACCGGGAATAATTTTGAACTGGCCATCGCAGTAGCAATTGGGGTATTCGGTATCAATTCAGGCGAGGCTTTTGCAGGGGTCATTGGCCCACTTGTGGAGGTGCCTGCATTAATCGCCCTTGTGAACCTTGCCTTTTACTTCCGTAAAAAATACTACACCACTAAAAACGTAAAAACAATTTAAGATGAAAATTGCACTTTTTTCCGACATTCATGCCAACCTACCTGCCCTGGAAGCATTTTTTGCAGACGTTGCGCTACACAAGCCCGATGCGATTTATTGCCTGGGGGATTTGGTGGGCTACAATATATGGCCTAATGAAGTAATCGACGAGATCCGCAGGCGCGGCATCCCGACTATTGCAGGAAACTATGACTTTGGCATAGGGCGGTCAAGCGATGATTGTGGCTGTGCCTATAAGACAGAGGATGAAAAAGCAATGGGCAAAATATCTATTGCCTATACCAACGAAATTGTTGGCGATGCCCAACGTGCTTACCTGCGCACGCTTCCGGCACACATCCGTTTGGAATACCAGCTAAACAATGAAAAACTGAACGTGTTACTAGTCCACGGCAGCCCACGTAAGGTAAACGAATACCTTTTTGAAGACCGGGATGCAAAAAGCATGCTACGTATTATGGAACAGGCAGATGCCGATGTATTATGTTTTGGGCATACCCACCAGCCTTACCATAGGGTATTAAATTCCGGCAGCGAAGATGCCAACCATTACCGCCATGCCGTAAATATCGGCTCAGTAGGGAAACCGAAAGACAAAGACCCCCGTGGTGGTTATGTGCTATTGCATGTAGATGCAAACAGTGGTATTAACTATAAGGATAGTATTAAAGTGGAATTTATCCGCTTTGAATATGATGTTGAAAAAGCAGCACAGGCAGTAGAAAACAGCCCACTCCCTAACGAATACGCAGCAATGCTTAGAAACGGTTAACATGAAAATAGCACTCTTTTCCGATGTACACGCCAACTTTCCTGCTTTTGAAGCATTTTTGGCGGATGCTGAAAGGCAGCAGGTCGATGCGATTTATTGCCTTGGCGACCTGATAGGATACAATATTTGGCCTAATGAGGTAATTAATGAGTTGCGCAGGCGTGGAATTGCAGCCATCAGGGGCAACCATGATTTAAAAAACAGCGGCTACGCTTATGAACTGGTTTCAGAACAAAACAGGCAATTTCTGGCAACCCTCCCTGCACACCTCCGATTAGAATACCGGCTCAACAACGACCACCTTACTATTGTTATGGCGCATGGCAGTATCCGAAGCGTGAACGAATATTTACTCGAAGACCTTGAAGAAAGCTATGTACTGGATATGATGAAGGAAGCTAAAGCCGATATACTATGTGTTGGGCATTCCCATAAACCGTACCACCGTATTATCAAAGACGGAGATAATTTTAAGCACATAATCAATACAGGTTCAGTGGGCAAGCCCAAAGATGGTAACCCAAAGGCTTGTTATGTATTGCTTACCCTTAATGGGGATAGCTCGTCAATGCATCCAGATACTGTAAGGGTTGAATTTATCCGTATCCCCTATGATATTGATAAAGCAGTCAACGGGATAAAGGGAAGCCCGCTTCCTGATGATTTAGCCGAAAGATTAATAAACGCAAACTAAATAAGTTATGGAATTTCCTGAAAAATTATACTACTCTAAAGAACACACCTGGCTTTCAGTGGACGGCGGTATTGGTACAATTGGCATTACAGAATTTGCGCAAAACCAGCTTGGGGAAATTGTGTATGTTGACTTGCCAAACGTTGGGCAAAACTTTGAGGACGATGAAATATTTGGAGCTGTGGAGGCTGTTAAAACAACCAACGAACTTTTTATGCCTGTCGGAGGCAAAGTAATTGAAACAAATCAGGTGTTACTGCAACAGCCAGAATTAGTTAATAGCAATCCATTTGGGGCGGCGTGGATGATAAAAATTCAAATTAATGATGGCTCAGACATAACGTCTTTACTAAGTTATGAGGATTATAAAGCACTCGTAGAGCAATAAATAGTAACTGCTATTGCTTTTAGAGAATGCAAAACGCAGCAATTTATCAAAAGTTTTAATTGATATATTGGACTTATTTTGATTGATTATGTGGAGAATTGTATAAATCACTGGCCTTGCTCACCTCCAATACATTTAGTTAAAATGAACATAGAAACCTACTGATAGTAGTAGATGAAAACTCTATTTTTTTTTAAATTTGTATGGACTATTTTAAGTTATTCCCTTTTTCATATTGGCCATGATTAAATTTAAAAAAAGTATCCCGGCACTTCCAGTAATTAATATTTCCCAAGCAATTGAGTTTTATGAAAATAAGATGGGATTTAAAGTTCGTCACCGTGAGGAAAGTTTTGCCATAATTGTACGCGATGAATTAGAGATTCATCTTTGGGCTTCGTGCGACAAAAGCTGGAAATACAGAAGCCTACTGCTTTTTTTGAAACCTGTCTGGAGTGGTGCAGAATCTTTTCTCGCGGGAACAGCAAGCTGTAGGGTTGAAGTATCAGATATAGATGGATTATTTAAAGAATATAAAACACGGGACATACTTCATAATGAAAATACCATCATTAGAGAACAATATTGGGGGCAACGAGACTTCTCTATATCTGATCTCTACGGAAATCTTATTACTTTTTATGAGGAGATGGACTAGCTCTTTTCTTCAACCTTGCTATTATTGATGGGTATATAATAACTAAGAAACTATGTAAGAAACCTTTTTTATCATTATATTATGAGAAGAAATGCCGGGCATACACCCGGCAATAACCTTTAAATGATATTCATTTTTTGTATTCTAACTGCATTAAGGATTGCTAACAAGGCGACCCCCACATCAGCAATGACAGCTTCCCAAAGATTGGCAATCCCCCCGGCACCCAACGCTAATACGATAATTTTAACCCCCATAGCCAATCCAATATTTTGCCATACAATGCGCTTGGTTATCTTTCCTGCATTAATTGCTGCTGTAATTTTAGATGGCTGGTCGTTTTGAATTACTATATCTGCTGTTTCAATAGTCGCATCACTGCCAAGGCCACCCATAGCAATTCCTGCATCCGCGAGCGCTACTACGGGAGCATCATTTATACCGTCGCCAACAAATGCAATAAGTTTTCCTGCATTTTTAATATCCTGTACTTTCTGTACCTTTCCTTCAGGCAGTAGGTCACCGTAGGCCTCATCAATTCCTAAAGCATTCGCCACTTTATCTACTACAGCCTGTTTGTCTCCGGAGAGCATCACGGTTTGTAAACCCATCCGGTGCATCTGCTTGACGGTATTCACAGCATCTTCTTTAATTTCGTCAGCAATCGTGATGAAGCCTGCATAGCGGTTTTCAATTGCTATAACCACGACGGTATCGACTAAAGCATCCACTTCTGTCGGATAGCTAATATTGAACTTCTTCAGTAACTTGCTATTGCCTGCTAATATAGCCTTTCCGTCAATTAAGCCTTTTAATCCATGACCGTGTACTTCCTCGACATTTTCCGCTTGCAGTAAAGATTTACCATCAACGTAATCTACAATAGCTTTCGCTATTGGATGTGTTGAGTTGCTTTCCAACGCCGCAGCATACTTCAGCAATTCTTCCGTTGGAAGTACTTCGGATGAAATTTCCTGTACCTTAAAGACCCCTTTAGTAAGTGTACCGGTTTTGTCCATAACGATAGTGTTAACTTGTGTCATCACATCAAGGAAATTTGAACCTTTAAAAAGAATACCGTTACGTGAGGCAAGGCCTATACCACCAAAATATCCCAATGGGATTGAAACCACCAATGCACATGGGCAACTAATTACCAAAAACACCAGAGAGCGATAAAACCATTGCTGAAAATCGTAGTCAGAAACAAAAAAGTAGGGCAAAAAGCAGAGCAATATTGCGAGTGCGAAAACAATTGGGGTGTATATTTTTGCGAACTTGCTGATGAATAGCTGCGTCTTCGATTTACGTGAAGTGGCATCTTGTACCATTTCCAATATCTGACTTAACTTGCTGTCATTAAACAGGGCCTTTACTTTTACCTGTGTAACCTTATCGAGGTTGATCATCCCCGCAAAAACCGCTTCGCCTTTTCGCTTTGTGTCGGGTTTACTTTCCCCTGTAAGGGCAGCCGTGTTGAAAGATGCTGAATCTGAAAACATTTCACCGTCCAGGGCTACTTTTTCACCGGGCTTCACCTCAATAATATCATTAACAGCGACGGTCTTTGGGTCGACAACACTACGTTCACCATTGCGAACAACCGTCACACTGTCTGGCCTGATATCCAGTAGGGCTTTGATACTCCTTTTTGCCCGGTCTACAGCAGCATCCTGAAACCATTCACCTATAGAATAGAATACCATTACGGCAACACCCTCACTGTAAGACCCGATAGCAAAAGCACCAATGGTTGCCACACTCATCAGGAAAAATTCATTAAAGAAATCGAAACGCTTTGCTTTTCGCCATGCGAGGCCTAATACATTATAGCCGGAAAGGATAAATGCCACGGCATATATGATAAGGTTTGTAGGAAAAGAAGGGATAATATTGAACCCATATTCTAACCCAAGCATAAGGAAGAGTATGGCGATTGCACTAAGTAATGGCAAATGCTTATTAAAACTATTTTCATCCACTTTCTTTGCGGGAGTTTGTGGCTTAGTTCCTTTTAAATCTTGCATGATGGATAAATTTTTATGAAATGTATTAATGTTCATGCCCGCCACCACCGGCACTTTTGATCAGGTGGCTTTGTATGTAATATGCCCCTTTAAGGACTATCTTCGCATCCTTAGGTAAAGGTTCTACCACAGTTACCTGTATATAGCCCAGTTGCGAAGTACCTGTTTTCACTTCAACACGTTTAAAATGGTAGATTGTCCCTTCGTCTTCATGGGTATCACCGTCGTTATGCGAATGCCCTTCTGTTTCGTCATGGGCATCTTTATGGGTATCCCCGTCCTCATGGCTGTGGCCTTTTTGTCCGTCATGGCTTTCTTCCTGATGCCCTTCATCCAGGACAAAAATATACTCCCTGCCGTCAGCCTTTACAATGGCTTCATTAGGCAATGCCGGCACAACGTTAGCACCCACATCAATCAGCGCATTTACATACATACCGGGTATTAGGCTCGGGCCGGGATTAAGGATTTCAGCATGTACGGCTACCGACTTGGTTTCGTTTTCAAAAGAATGGCTAACATTAAATACCTTGCCTTTGATTTCCTTGTCATCCTGGTTGGTAAGCACAAAGCGTATGGCTTGCCCCGGCTTCACCTTACCCAAATCTTTTTCATATACCAAAAGGTCGACATGCAGCTTGGAGTTGTCAACAATGCTTAAAAGCGGCTTGCCAACTTCGGCATTGCTGCCAATTTTGATATTAACACTGGTTACGTACCCCGAAATAGGTGCGATAAGCGGCATTGAAGCCGTTACCGAATTGCTGTTCAGGTTCAGTAACGACAATTGCTTGCCCAATGATGCAAAACGCGCTTGCTCCGTTTCATAATCGGCCTTTGTACGCTGGAAAACCTTTTTAGAGTTTACGTTTTCCTCACTCAGTGTCTTTTGCCTCTCAAATTCCAGTTTCAGGAATTCAAGGTTGCTTTTAGATGTAGCATAAGCTTCCTGAAGTTTAGCAAATTCAGGGCTCTCTACTACGGCAAGCACCTGGCCTTTGGTAACGCGTTGCCCCTCGATAACATTTATTTTTGACACAACCCCGGTTAAGTGCACCGATACATCTGCCTGGTTCTGTGGAGGTAGTTCGGTATAGCCGTTTGCATTGATCACCTCACTAAGGTTCTTTTGCGAGAACGTTCCCAGTTCAATAGCAGAAGCCTTGAATTGCGCTTCGTTCAGCTCCACTTCCTTGGCAGCAGCACCTTCTTCTTTTTTCTCGCCGGTAGCTTCCTGCTCCGTGCCATGGTCATGGCCTTCTTCCTCTTTGGTATTGCGTAAGAGGTAATAATCAATCAGGACTACCGCGGCAAGGCCCAGTATTATATAAAGTACGGTTTTAAATTTTATGTTTTTCATTGCTGTATATTATTGATTAAGCAGGTATTGCAGGTTAATGGCAGCCTGGTTGTAGTTATTGATAGCATTGATATAATTGATACGGATAGCAAGAGATGTTTCCAGCCCCTGCACGTATTCGACGTAGCTGATGTCCCCGTTCTGGTAGGCCTTTGTGGCATTACCCGAAATGGTATTGGCATTGGGCAGCGCCGTATCGTTATAGTATTGCAGCATGGCCGTGTAAGTATCCAGCTGTTTTACCTGTTGTTCATAGCTCCCGGTAAGCTGAGCCTTGAGGTAATCGGCATTGGCCTTTTGCAATTGGATATTGGTATTAGCAGCCTTTATCCTGGCAGACGACGCATTCCAAAACAGTGGTATACTAATTCCCACTGAGAATCCCTGAAAACGCAGTGTATTGTTATAATACGTACTGACACCGTTCCATTCCTGGCTACCGGTAAGCGACTGTATAAAATAGCCTGCTGAAATATCCGGCAGCAACAGCGAGCGCTCCGCTTTCTTTTCTGCGGTAGCTATATTAACCTGTTGCTGTGCCAGGCGTAGTGTAGCGTTTTGAGATACCTGTGTGCTGTCTTGCCCTATAGCAAAAACATTTGGCCTGAACTCCGTTTCTGATATTGTAAAATCCCCATCAAGTTTTAGAAGGGTTTTCAATTTCGATTTCTCAACGGCAATGAGTGCCTCGTTCTGTTTTATCTGCTGCTGTAGTTCCAGTTGCTTGGCTTTGGCAGTTACATTTTCCAATGAGCCGGTTTCACCGGTTTGGAACTTAAGCTCTGCCGCACGCACAAACTGCTGCATCAGGCTGTTTTGCTCGACCAATACTTTATTGAGCTGCATATAATACAGCATCATATTCCAGCTTTGCCTGATCTCGAAAGTAATATCCTGTTTGGTCTGCCCGAGGCGCAGTTCGCCCGCCTTCACGTTTTCATTGAGCAGGTTCCGTCGTGCACCATACTGGAAGGGACTGAACGTTTGCGATATACTGAGGTTTTTATCCTGTGCCCTGCTGTTGATTTGCCCGAACGTACCGTTTATTTCCGTCTTGGGTGCATCAAATGCTGTACCACGTAATTGCTGCTGGCGCGCAACATCAAGGTTGGAAGCCTGTACAGCCCCGTTATTTTTAAGCCCGGTTGCTATGGCGTTATCTAGTGTAAGGGGCTGCTGCTGTGAGAAGCCTGCGAAAGGAAGCACCAAAAGCAATACTATCGCCAGTTTTGCGCCCTTTTTAGTATTGTTATTCCCTTTAAAACCTTTCTCAAAGAAATAATACAATATAGGCAGTACCACAAGGGTTAAAAGTGTAGCGGTTACCAGCCCGCCTATAACCACAGTAGCAAGAGGTTTCTGTACTTCAGCACCTGCACCACTGCTTAATGCCATAGGTAAAAAGCCCAGCGAGGCTACCGAAGCAGTAAGCAATACCGGCCTTAGCCTTACTTTTGTACCTTCCCTTATGCGGTCATAGATATCGGTTATACCTTCTTTTTTCAGTTCATTGAAATAGGCAATCAGCACGATACAGTTCAACACCGCCACACCGAAGAGTGCAATAAAGCCAACGCCCGCCGAGATACTGAACGGCATGCCGCGCATCCACAGGGCAAATACCCCGCCAATAGCCGAAAGCGGTATCGCGGTAAAGATGAGTACCGATTGCTTAATGGATTTAAATGTAAAATATAGCAGTATAAAAATTAAGCCCAGCGCTACCGGCACTGCTACCATTAGGCGCTTGTTGGCCTGCTGCAGGTTCTCAAACTGCCCACCGTAAGTAAGGTAGTATCCCGCTGGAAGTTTCAGGTTTTTATCCAGTTTTGCCTGTATGTCTTTTACCACGCTTTGTACATCGCGCCCCCGTATGTTGAAGCCTACCACAATACGGCGGCGGCCATCTTCACGGCTGATTTGCATAGGGCCGTCTTCAAATTTTATATCGGCTACCTGCTCCAGTGGTATCTGGTTACCTGATGGCAATGTAATATATAACGACTTCAGGTTGCTTATGTCCTGTCTTTTGTCCTGTATGAGGCGTACTACAAGGTCAAAACGTTTCTCGCCTTCATATACTGTACCTGCTGTTTCACCGGCAAAACCCATGCGTACCACACGGTTAAGGTCGCCCACATTTAGGCCATAAAGTGCAAGCTTATCTTTATCGTATTTCACGGTAATTTGCGGCAAACCGGCCACACGTTCGGGGCGTGCATCGGTAATGCCCTTAATACCCTGTATCTGCTCCATTATTTCATCACCGGCGCTTACAAGCCTGTCGATATCCTCGCCAAATATCTTAATGGCTACATCGCTGCGAACCCCAGTCATCAACTCATTCATACGCATTTGTACAGGCTGGGAAAATTCGGTAGTGGCACCCGGTATTTCTTCCAGGGCTTCCTCCATTTTGGCCATCAGCTCTTCAGTGGTTTTGGCAGAAGTCCACTCGTCTTTATTCTTCATGATGATAATCATGTCACCTGCCTCCATAGGCATGGGGTCGGTAGGTATTTCAGCACTACCGATCTTGGTTACAATCATT
>NZ_WUMN01000012.1 GCF_009826935.1 Flavobacterium sp. Sd200 | reverse complement strand
CGGCAACAACCCAAGCCTTGATGCACAAAGCGTGGTAGTGTTTAAACAGGGTACAGCCATAAACATCAAAACACCGGGTGCGGTAATGAGCAGTGTTGCCATCTATGACACCCGCGGCAGGCAGGTGTACCAAAGGGGTGGCATCAATGCCCCAGAAACCGTTATAAGCGGATTACAGGTAGAGCAGCAGGTGCTGATCCTTGAGATCGCTACCGAGAAGGGAAGCGTAAGCAAGAGGATCGTGTTCTAAGCAGATACAGACACTTGTTTTATACATATAAGAATCCTTGGATGGTAAAAAACATCCGGGGATCTTTTTTTGTGGGATGATGGGAAGCCCGCCCTGCCGGAAAGCATCACCCATGGGCGTTAGCCCCCGGGAGCAGCGGTATCCTTTTTTGGAAAGGTAAAAGGTACATTGAATGGCGGAGGGCGAACATAATAAACAAACATTTAATTGGCTTCTCCTGATAGTGCTGATTGGTTATTGTTTTTTGGCTGCTTTCTTTTCCTGCATTCGGGTTTTGATCATTTCCCGGTTTTCTTTTTTCATATCAAGATATGCGGTGTATTGTGTGGAAGAAAGCAGTGGTTTTATTTTAGCGTCTCTGGTCTCTCCAAGAGCTTTTAGGGCTTTTGCTTTTTGAAGTTTTCCTTCACCTGAGTTTTTCAGGGCTTTGGCCTGGGTTAAAAAATCATGGTTAATGGTATAGATACTTTTATACTGGCTTTCGTTTAGCTCCAGTTTGGTTTTCATATTGTCTGTAAGAGCGGTGGCTGCTTCGCCGATATTGTCCTGTGCAGTTGCACAAGCTGTAAATGTCAGGGTTACTAAGAGTATAAAATATAGTTTCTTTGCAATGAATTTTGTCATGATGAATAGGGATTAGAGGTTAATAGTATAGATCGTTCCATTTAATGTTAGAGTTGCGGTATTGTTGGTGTTAAAAGTAATGCTGCCACTGTAGTTGTAGCTGTTGCCGCCTGATCCTGTACCTGCAAATGTAACAGATGCAGTACCACTTTGTATTTGTCGAGTGGATTTATTTACTGTAATGGCATTGACGGTGTAAGTGAGAACACTATTAAAATTGCGTCTTTGCCTTATTTTGCTTTCCTGATAGCCGTTACGTACATAACTGCCATTAAAAACCGCAAGTGTTTGAGTAGGAGAGAGGCCGCTTATGGTTAGTGCACTCTCTGAACTGTCGTTTGAATACATTCGTGGGGTGTCGTAGGTTCCCTGAAGGGCTGTGTTATATTGAAATTCTGAAGGCTCATTGTCCAGGCAGTGCAGTGTGTAATTTCTTGAGCCAGAATAATTGTAAGTGTAGACCGATTGTGATGCCGCAGCGTTGTATGAACCAGTGTATTGGCGGTTGCAGTCTAAATTGGCGTTGGTGGTATATACTGCCTCGGTGGCAGCAAGTGCCGATGCATCGGTCATGGTTTTTGCAAGCCCGTTTGTTTGAGAAGTTACAGATGCCGATATGGCTTCGGCAGCATCTTCCTGGGTTATTGCCGATAATGAGGAAGCATCATCATTATTGCAGGCAACAGTTAGTGCCAACAGCATTATGCCGCAAAAAGGCAATGCTGTTTTTTTGATGGTTTTTACATTTAACATAACTACGTTTTTTATTGATTTATTTATTGTCAAATGTAGCTTGCCTGATCTTTGTTTTTAATAAAACCAATGCGATCGGGACATTTTGTATTATGAATGGGACACCAGTGTGAATGGACGAATTGTGTGGTTTTATTGCCCCATCCATTTTATAAAAGCCGGGGTACGGGCTTTGCTTACAACAATGGGTGCAGGGGTTTTTAAGGCTGTTTTTATCAGAAGCCTGCGTGAGAAATAATGTTCGGCAACTTCGATAGTTTTGCGGTTTACAATATATTGGCGATTAACTTTAAAAAATACATCCGGATTCATCATGTTTTCAAGTTCGTCGAGAGTGTGGTTTACATTATAATGACTGTTACCCATTGTGTAAAGAGCCACTATGCCATTCTCCGAATGGGCAAATGCTACATCTTCAAGTTTAAGAGGTATTATTTTATCGCGGTGATGTATGAGCAGGCTTGTTTTGTATGGTGCGGTTAAATGATTAAGTGTGGCCTGTAAACGGTTTTGGTAATTGGTTGCCGAAGAAAACAGAGAGGAAAGGTTATTGTATTTTGCAAGTGCCTGATCGAGCTTAATCTGCTCTATGGGTTTTAACAGATAGTCTATTCCGTTGGACTCAAAGGCCTGTATGGCATATTCATCAAAAGCAGTACAAAAAATTACGGGCACTATGGTTTGCACCTGCCTGAAAATTTCGAAGCTTAATCCATCGGCTAACTGTATATCGCTAAAAATGAGGTTCACACTGTTTGTACCCAGCCATTGTACTGCCGTTCTTACCGATGCAACAGTGTGCACTACTTTAAAACCTGCATTGGCTTGTTCTATGAGGGTTTTAATTTGCCGGGCAGTTTTTATTTCATCTTCTATAATTAAAACTGTTGTCATGCTATGAGTGGTAGTTTTACTATAAAGTTACTGTTGTTTTTTTGAATGCTAATACTGTTTTGAGAAAGGAGCTTGTAGCGTTCGTTAATATTGTGAAGGCCAATGCCGGTACTGCTGCCACTATTGTAAGGTTTAGGATTGAAGTTGTTTGATACCACAATAAAATTATCCTGGGTAAAGATGTTTATTTGCAGAGGTTCTTCTGCTAAGAGTATGTTATGCTTTATGGCATTTTCTATGAGCAGTTGTAAAGATGCTGAAGGTATTTTTTTAGTCAGATGGTTGGGGGCAATAGTAATGTTTACCTGTAAAGCATCTTCAAAACGTTCTTTAAGTATGTAGAGGTATGACTCTATAAATGCCATTTCGTCTGTTAATGTTGCCAGATGATTGGTATTGCTGTTAAGCAAATACCGATAAATGTTTGAAAGTTGCACAATGTAGCGGTGCACATTTTCATCGGCAGTGAGTGTGTTTAGGATGCCCAGCGAGTTAAATAAAAAATGAGGGCTTAATTGCTGTTTGAGTATAAAAAGGCGTGCCTCCAGATTTTCGTGCTTTAGTATTTCGTTTTCGAGCAGTGACTTTTGATTTTTAGCCGAAAGAAAGAACACGTATGATAAAAAATAAAGGAATGCGTTTACAAAAGTGCCCCTAACAAGAACCATGCGCAGCATTGCCCTTTTTCCTTTGAGCTCCCTGAAAAAGAAAAAGGTTTGTGTGGTTACATGTTTCCTGAAAAGAAAAATCAGAATGAAAGACAATAAAAGGCTTGCCGCAAAGCTGAGAGTTATTTTTATTAATTGTCCTGTTATACCATGAGGTATGCGACCTGATTGTACCAAACGCTGATTGATGAGCCAGCACGCAACCGAGAAAATAAAAATAAGCAATACATTGACAAAAAAGGTGGCTGTAGTAGGCGAAGCATCCTGAGCCATGCGCGGAATAAAGGCAAGCAGGGCAATAAACACCGAAATGATGCACCCTGTTTTTAAATGATAGTTTTTTATACTTTGTTCCTGCATCCTGCAAAGTTATTATTCTAATAATGTACTGGGTATATAATTATAATGAAACAGGCATTTATGCCAATGAGTGGGCAGCATTTTAAATCAACAGGCATAAAAAAACCGGAGGGTTAGCTCCGGTTGAATGTTATTTGGTTTTTTCGGGTAAAAGTTCTTTTAATCTTTTGGTATTTTCTGCCCTGTTAGCAATAAAGGTTTTGTACTGGTCTTTTGTAAGCACCGACTGTAATTTTTTATCCCTTTCTTCTTCATAAAGCTTTATTTTTTTTGCTTTGTCAAGCTTGCTAAGGCTGGTTTTTTCATTGTCTTTTGCTTTTTGCATAAAGGCACGATTGATTTCGTTAATCTTAGCACTTTGGCTTTCGTTTAAAGAAAGCTGTTCTTTCATATAATTATTTAGCGTTGCAAGGGCATCTTTATCCTGGGCGGCCACTGTAGTAGTGGTAAACATAAACAATAAAGCTGCTGCTGCAAGTATTGATTTTAAAGCCGTGATCTTTTTGGTCATTGTGCTGTTTTAATTTTATAGGTTAATGATCTATGCGTTACCTGCAAAAATATAAGATATTTTGGATTGACTGATATTGAAATTATTTTAAAAATGCTCAGCACTTGCTTTTTTCCAGAAATAGAACATATCTGTAGGAACAGAGTGTCCTTCAAGCATACAGCCCGGCACAGGCTCGGGGTAGGTTTGTTCGTATGTTTTTATGGTGGTGCGGTCTGTGCGCATACTCACTACGCTTCGGTCTACATCATCAGGGTGTGCAATGCCTGCCGACGCCATTAAATCCATAGCACTTTTTACTGTTTCGTGCTGAAAACGGTACACACGCACGCTTTTTTCTTCGGGAACCAAACCTTTAACCAATTGCGGATCCTGAGTGGCAACCCCGGTAGGGCAGGTGTTGTTGTGGCACTCCAAAGCCTGGATGCAGCCAAGGGCAAACATCATTCCGCGGGCAGAGTTACAAACGTCTGCACCAATAGAGAGTGCTTTTATAATGTCGAACCCTGTAATTATTTTTCCGCTGCAAATAATTTTAATTTCCTCTTTAATGCCATAGCCTACAAGGCAGTCGTACACAAAGGCAACGGCATCGCGAAGGGGCATACCCACGTGGTCGCTGTATTCCTGTGGGGCAGCACCGGTTCCGCCCTCACCACCATCTACAGTAATAAAATCAAAATAAGTGCGGGTTTGTACCATGGCTTTACAAATGGCAATAAATTCGTGCTTGTTGCCTATACAAATTTTCATTCCAATGGGTTTGCCGCCACTGCCTTTTCGCAGTAGTTTTATAAAGTCCATCAACTCTAAAGGGGTTGTAAAAGCAGAGTGGTAGGGCGGAGAAACAATATCGTGTCCTTTGCTTACCAAACGGATGTTAGATATTTCATCGGTCACTTTTTCTTTAGGCAATATACCGCCATGACCGGGTTTGGCACCCTGAGAGAATTTTATTTCTATCATTTTTACGCTGTCGAGCACGGCACGTTTGGAATATTCCTCATAGCTGAATTTTCCGTCTTTATCGCGGCAGCTAAAATAGCCCGTACCTATATTCCAAACCACATCGCCACCTTCCTGTAAATGGTAGGGCGATAGGCCACCCTCGCCAGTGTTGTGATAAAAGCCTCCCTGTTTGGCACCCCTGTTTAATGCTATTATGGCATTTTTACTCAACGACCCGTAGCTCATGGCACTGATGTTAAAAAGGCTGCTCATATAGGGCTGTGTGCACTGGGAAGAACCTATTTTAACCCTTGGTGAAAGATCTATCTGGCTAAAAGGAATGGCGCGAATGCTGTGGTTTATCCATTCATAGCCTTCGTTGTAAACATCGAGCTGGGTTCCAAAAGGCATAGTATCCGGATCTTTTTTGCTGCGTTGGTACACGAGGCTTCGTTGTAAACGGTTAAAAGGTTTACCATCAAGATCAGTTTCAAAAAAATACTGCCTCATTTCAGGGCCTATAGATTCTAAAAGATAGCGCATGCGCCCAAGCAGCGGAAAGTTGCGGCGTATTGTTTTTTTAGACTGGTACATATCATACAAACCCATTAAAATAAGTGGTAAAAATATGGCAAGCAGCAGTATGGATTTCCAGGTTATGTAAGTAAGCAGGGCTATAATAGCCAGTGATGTTATGCTGAAAACAATGAATATTTTTCTCATAATACAATTAACACGGCACAATTTGAGTGCAGCTATACAAAAATAAAGAATAGAGCCAATATTGGTCTATCGCCTATTCTAAAAGTTAGTTTTAACGGCTTATTTTGAATTGTTCTTTATAATATTGAGGTTCACAAAATGTTTGTTTTGTAAAATAATTGCCCTTAGTTGTTTGTTTTTAGCGGTTTATGTTAAGGAATCTTGTGAATATGTTAAGTTTTATTGCAGCGGAAAAAATACCTATATTTTTATGTTGCTATAAAATAAGAAAGATGAAAAATTTGCAACAACCCATTTTTGGTAATACCTGCGGCAAGCTTTATGAAGAATATATTGTTCTTGCTTCAGCTAACCGTGAAAAAACACTTCCCCTAAATTCTATAAAGTCAATTGCTTTAAGTAGCAGTATTTCGCTTAACAGCCTGCTTTTTATGTTACTCCCGTTAATGTTACTGTTATTACCCCAACTTATGGGTAAAGAAGACGGTGTTATTAAAATATCGTTTTATGTAATGGGATGCCTGTTTTTAGTTTTGAGCATAATTAAGGCACAGAGAAAATACAGGATAAAAATAATCACATCAAACGGAGGCGCTCTTAAGATCAGGGTTGCCCGGGAAAATTTAAAAGATGCACAAAAGTTTACGGCATCGGTGTCTAAACAGCTTTTAAAAAATGATGCAAAAAGCAAAGCTATACTTGCCGAAGAACGCCTTGCAAGTGCTGTTTTTTCTACGGCAAATGTTTTGCCCGGAAAATGAAATAGGATTACTCCTCGAACATATCTTCGCATTAAATATAACATAAGCTTTGTGTAGTGTTATAATAATTTATGATTAAGTTGTTGTTAGTTAAGGTTTTGAGTGTTTGATGTTGATGGAGTGTTAAAAAAATGTTTAGTTTTAATTTTTTTTCTTATTTTGTAGTACCCCAAAAATAATGAAATGAATACACAGGAAGTTCCTTTTTTTAGCAACAATTGCGGAAAGATCTACAAAAACAAAGTTGTTTTTGCATCGCACAAGCAGTTCATAGAGCCGCAAAACATTAAAAGCATATCGGTAGGCAGAGCCATTACAAATAGTGGTAAGTTTTTTACATTGCTGCCGTCGGTTTTTTTTATTATACCCTTTTTTGTGCACGAAGTATATGAAAAAATACTTTTTGCAGGTGCAGGCGTTGGCATAATGATATTGGCCTATACAATGTCCCAAAAATATACATATATAAACGTAGGCCTTATAAACGGTAAAATCCATCGTTTTAAAGTATGGGAGTCTTATGGAAAAGAAGCCCAAAAGTTTGTTAGCGAGACAAAAAAACTTATTGCCAGGAGGTCTCAGCCATTATTTACAGAAGATATGCAGGATGATGATATGGTTGTACAAAACCACGGAGTACCCGTTGTTAAATAAACAGATAGCATTTTACTTATAAAAAACAATCCCGGAGTTGTCAAAAACAGCTCCGGGATTATATTTTGCAATAAACAATAAAATTATTTAATGTTCATTTGTTTGGCAAGAGGGGCAGGTATGCCGCCTTTGTTTACCAATATTGCTGTGCTTTTATACTTTACATAGTTTTTGGTCATGTACAGGTATCCTTTGTAATCGTTACTTGCACCCCATGAGTTTTTAACTATGTAGTACTCTTTGCCGTTTTGGTCTTTGCTTACGCCTACAATGTGCATGCCGTGATCATCCTGAGTCTGGTAGTTGTCAAAAGCTTTCTGGCGCATATCTTCAGTAATGTCAAGTTCCGGTTGCGGCCCCCTGAAAATTCCTTCTTTTTCTTCGGCAGTCATTTCAGTAAATGGTTTTTTAGGTATGTAAGCCACACCGTTTTTCCAGCTAAAGCCTTTTTCGCTCACATCTCCGGCCCAGCCTACAGTATATCCTTTTTTAAGTGCATTGTCTATAATATCGGTAAGGTCGTTCATCTTTACATTATATATAAGATCAAGAGACCAGTTGTCCGGCACCATTAGTACCATTTTTTCATAGTAAGGATGATCGTTAAAAGACGATATCTCTACATACTCATCCGGGTTAATGCCTACAACTTCTTTAGCAAAAGTTTGTGGGGTATATTTTTTTCCTTTGTAGTCAAAAGTTTCTGGAACTGCACCAAGATAGCTGTCTAAAACGGCAGTGTAGGCTTTAACCCAGTTAGGGGTAAGTTCTCCGTTAGGATTTTTAACAACAGCGGCAAGCAGGCCTTCGTTTATGGCAGCCATTTCGGCAAATTTATTGTTTGCAGTGCCATAGTTAAGACCTGTGTACACACTTTGCGGCACAGCACCATACTGGCGATACATGTTTATAACGTCGTGCAGTGCACCACCATCTCCAAGTGTAATGGCACCATGCATGCGCACATAGTTTTTGCCTTTTTCTATATAAGCATTGCGTGCAGTATATATTTGAGAAAGCTCTACAGGCTGTTTGCCCATACGGATCATTTCTGACTCAAGGAATGAGTTCGCAGAGTAGCTCCAGCATGTGCCCGATGATCCCTGGTTTTTTACCGATGTATTATCAAGACTTAGAACGTCTTTAAAAATAAAAGAGTCTTTACTGTTTGCGCTCAGGTTTCCGTTAAGTGAGTTAACAAGGTTATCCTGTGCAAAAGCAGTAAGGCTGCCAAGCAAAAGTGCCGAGGCTACAAACGGCTTTATAGAAAATGTGTACATAATTGCAGTAGTTTTTAATTTATTCGTTTTGAGGTGCTAAAATACATAAAATTTACAAAACGATAACTATTGATGAACATTATACAGATATAACATGAATTGCACGAATTTTCATTAATTTAAGAGCATATGTTTTTTATCCCTCGCTTGTGTTATTACCTGCTTTAGCAGGTTCCCACAATTCTATCTTGTTGCCCTGAGTGTCTATTATATGCACAAACTTGCCATAATCATAGCTCGCAATATCATCAAGAACGGTAACGCCGTTTTGCTTAAGTTTTTCTACCAGCCCTTCAATATTCTGAACAGTGTAGTTAATCATGAACTCTTTTTTAGAAGGAGCAAAATAGCCGCTCTCTCTTTTAAAAGGAGCCCATTGCAGTGGTATTATTTCTTCGGGGTTGTTTATGTTCCTGTATTCAAAGCTCGATGTACCCCAGTCGTTAATGTCTATACCTAAATTTTTAGTGTACCACTCTTTTGTTTCGGCTGCATCGTCAGAATAAAAAAATATCCCTCCAATCCCGGTTACTTTTGGAGTAGTATTGTCATCAATTTCGTTTTGCTTATTGTCCATTGTTTTAAGAATTAGCGGTTTTCTTTTTCAAAATTAACGAACTTATAAGTGTTACAATTATGCCTACAGGTAAAATTTCCATATAGGTCATCAGTACATGAAAAAATGGGTTTTTAAGCATTTTAACCATACCTTCCATTTCTTTTGCCTGTTTGTCTAATTCTGCCTGGCCTGCACCGCTTGCCTTGAGCTGTTCGATTGAATGCGCAGCATATTTTTCCATAAAATCGGGCGCAAAAAAATGCGAATAAATAAGCCAGGTAACAACATAAAATGTAGAAGCTATTAAAGCAATTAAAAATCCTGTTTTAAATGCATTGCCAAAATTTATTACGCCACCATTGTATTTGTCTCTGTAATTACGGATGCCTGTAAATATGAGAGAAAAAGCGATAAGCATAGACGCATACCCAATAAGCATGCTTGTGTCATAATCTACATTGCCTTCGCAATAGCTAAAGTAATTCATGCTGATAAGCATCAAAGCAGCAACAATAACGCCTGCAATAACACCATAAATAAGAATAGTTTTTTTCATTGTTTAATGTTTTTAGAAAGAGCAAATATGGTCAATTACGATTGTTCTATCACTCATACTTTTGGCTGTTTATAGCGTTTTAAGGCAAGTTTCATACTAAAGTATGATTTTTCTTAAGCTATTATATTCAGCTTTTTTGCCTTATCCACGGCTTGGGTGCGCCTCTTTACCTCTAATTTTTCAAAAAGGTTTTGGTTATGGGTTTTAACGGTGCTTAGGGATACAAAAAGTCTCTCGGCAATTTCCTGATTGCTGAGCCCAGCTGCCAGTAAATCTAAAATTTCAAGTTCGCGTTTGCTTATATCGTGTTGGGCAATGGCCAATGCATCCGGCACAAATTTTTCGCGGTGGTTTGCCGGTATTTCTTTTTCTATTATAACAGTTTCTATTTTAGGCTTAGAGAGTTTCAGGGCAAGCCATATACCCAAAGCCGTAAAAATAATGGCTATGCAGCCTATATAAATTTCTAACGAATGATTAAAAATAATAAAACGGAGCTCCAGCCATTTAAGGAAGAATAACAAAATTGCTAAACAGATACTATACAATATCGTAGCCTTATTTTGCTGCCATATATTTTTAATGCCGGGCATCTGTTGTTTTTATTTTTTATTGAACAATGCAAGTTTAGCATAAAAATCCTGCATCATGAGGCGAATGTCTAATTTATTGTACACCCTGATATTCCTGCCCTTATGGTTTGTCATATACTGGCCTGCATCGTTTATTTTGGGTGCCTGAACAGTAACATAGCTGCTGGAAGATGGATCTGCCTCCCAACCCGACTGCAATGCGGTTAAGAGCACAAGCGGACTGTCGCCCAAAACATAAGCCTCGCCTAAATTATTGTTGGCTCTTTTTAAAAGATCTTCAATTCTTTCCACTAAAAACTTTCCGGTCCTGCCTTTATCACCAACTTCATGCAGCAGCTCGGCATAAGATACCAAAGCCTGCCTGTAAGCATCGCGCGGTATTTGCCAAATAGGCATATCAGAAGTATTAAAAACTACCTGTCCCGCTTTAAGGTCAATGCTCAGGTTATATTCAAACGCCTGATAATTGGGTGGGGGTACAGCCATTCCGGCATATTCAGGACCGCCTATCCATACTAATATTATCTTTTCGGCAATTTTTGGTTCTATCAGGTAGGCACTGGCAATATTAGTAAGTCCTGCACCGCAAAGTACATATAAAGGTAATTTGGTATCTGTACGCATAGCCTCACGCACAATAGCCTCGGCACCCTCAGATCTTATGGGTGTTTTAAGATCTGTCAACCCTGTATCGGCACCTTTGTAAACTATGGGGGAGTTTGGCAAAGCCATAGTTTTAAGCAATGCTTTTGCCTGTTCGCAGGCAAAGTCAGGATTTCCGGGCGCGCCATAAAAACCGCCTTTGTGCAGGTGGGAACCTATGATAGCTTCTACCTTTGCCGACGGCGAAAGCAGTTGGTGCGCCAGTTGAAACAAACCATCGGGGTCGCCACCAAAATCATTGTCTATAATAACCCTCATGCGGGTTGTGGTAAATTTGCTTACAGTTTCAGTGTATTTAGACTGTGCGCATAGCTGTAACCCAAAAAGTAAAGCCGTAGCAAACGCCGTAGCTTTACCGATATGTAATAATGTAAGTAACTTTTTAATCATTTTATTGAGGGTAAAGAGATTTACAGCAAGATTACAAAAAATACTATATCGTTTGATATAAAGAATTTTAAATTCTGCCATTAAATAAAAAACTCCGCATATAGCGGAGTAATATATTTTTAAGATAAAACATGTTTAACCTTTTTCAACAAAGCTAAAAGATCTGAGTGTAGCTCCTCCCTCTCCAAAGGAGAGGGTTGGGGAGAGGCTTACAACGTCTCTTTAAGCCATTTAAAATATTCACGTTGCCAAACCATGGCATTCTGCGGTTTCAGTACCCAGTGGTTCTCATCAGGGAAATAAAGGAAGCGGCTTTTTATACCTCGCAACTGCGCTGCCTGAAATGCTTCCTGCCCCTGCCCAATAGGTACACGGAAATCTTTGCCACCCTGAACAATAAGTATAGGGGTGTCCCACTTGTCTACAAAATTAACCGGGTTAAACTGCGAGTACGTTTTTTGGGCTGCGGCATTGTCTTTTTCCCAATAAGGGCCACCACTGTCCCAGTTGGTAAAGAAAACCTCTTCGGTAGTGCCATACATGCTTTGCAGATTAAACACCCCATCGTGTGCAATAAGGGTTTTAAAACGTTTGTTGTGTATGCCTGCAAGATAGAATACTGAGTATCCGCCATAGCTTGCACCCACGGCTGCAAGACGGCTTTTATCTACATACGGTTCTTTGGCTACATCATCAATAGCGCGAAGATAGTCGTTCATTACCTGTCCGCCCCAGTCTTTGCTAATGGCTTCGTTCCACTCCACACCGTGGCCGGGCATGCCCCTGCGGTTTGGTGCAACAACTATATATCCCTGTGCAGCCATAAGCTGGAAATTCCATCGGTACGAATAAAACTGCGTTAGCGCGCTTTGCGGCCCACCCTGGCAATACAATAGCGTTGGATATTTTTTCTTAGCATCAAAGTTAGGTGGCAGGATTACCCAAACCAGCATTTTTTTGCCATCGGTAGTAGTAACGTAGCGTTTTTCGGTTTTGCTCAATGCAAGGGTTTTATAGGTAGCGTCGTTAACGGTTGTTAGCTGTTTCCACGATTTCTTTTTAAGGTCATAGCTGTAAATCTCAGAAGCGTGGTTAGTATCGGCACGTTCTACAATAATGCTGTTGCCGCTAAAACCAACAATGCCATTCACGTCCCAAAAGCCATCTGTAAGTTGTGTTACTTTTATTGCAATTTTTGTAAGTCCCGGAAAGTTTACTTCAAATAGTTGCTTGGTGCCATCAATAGGGGCAAGGAAATATACTTTTTTGCCATCGTTGCTCCATGTAAAGCTGTCAACGGTGCCATCCCATGCGGCAGTAAGGTTTATGGCGGTACCCTTATGTCGCACAATAATATCGTTTTTGTCGGCCTCATAGCCATCGCGTTTCATTTGCAGCCATGTCAGGTCGCCCTGTGGTGAAAATGCAGGGTAAGTATCATACCCGGGGTTGTTTGGGGTAAGGTTCGTGGTTTTTTTTGTAGCCAGATTATACTCATACAAATTAGTGTCGGTACTTGTGGCATAAGCAGTTCCGGCTTTCTTTTTACAAACGTAAATGATGCTTTTGCCATTTGGGCTCCACGTATAATCTTCCTCGCCGCCAAAAGGTTTTTGAGGAGAATCATAAGATTCGCCCTCCATAATATCTGTAAACTTGTCTTTGTCGTTTACAGGATGAAAACCCACATGGTTGTGGCTGCCGTCGTTCCAGGTGTCCCAGTGGCGGTAGTCAAGGCCGTCATAAATTTGCGCTGTGGTTTTATCAAGGTCGGTATAAATATCGTTGCCGTAAAATTTTTCTACTTTAACTTCTTTAGAAGTAAGTTGCAATTTGCCGTCAGCCGAAAGGTATTTATCCGCAAGCAGGTCTTTGATTTCTTTAACCTCGGTAGCGGTGCCCCCTGCAACGGGTATGGTATAAAATTTAGAGTCTGATTTATTCTCGGCCACATTGGGCGTAGATACTTTATATACAATAGATTTTCCGTCTTTAGATATGCCTACGGCACTCACGCGGCCAAGGCTCCAGAGCAACTCCGGGGTCATTGTTTGTTGCGCCGAGGCAGATAATCCCATAATGCTTAAAGTTAAAATAAGTATGCGTTTCATTTAAATAAAATTTGAAGCCTTAAAAGTAATCAAAATCTCAACATCGGTTTTATATAATTGCTGTTCTATGGTTAACAGAATACAGAGATGCTATTTTAAAGTATAGTTGCTTAGATTTTCTAACCTTTAGCTATAAATACATAGTAGCGTGCGTTAAGCAGCTGTTACCGAAACATGAAAATAAAAAAACAGCCTGTATAATAAAGTAAATAAACCTTTGTTTAAAAAAATATCAGTAATTTCACGCACTTAAAACAACTGTATTTGAAAAGCAATAATAAGATATTTATTTTTATCGTAGCAGGCCTGGTGCTGGGTGTAGCCCTTGGCGGACTTGTACATTACCAATATTCTGATAGTGCTGCTGCTTTTGCAAAAAATATAAAATTACTGGGTACTCTCTTTATACGCCTGGTACAAATGATCATTGCTCCGCTTGTTTTTAGTACCCTTGTGGTGGGTATTGCAAAAATGGGCGATATAAAAATGGTGGGTCGTGTAGGCGGCAAAGCCATGGCATGGTTTCTTTCGGCATCGTTCATGTCATTACTGTTGGGTATGGCACTTGTAAACTGGCTTAAACCCGGTAAGAACACCAGTGTTACAATGGAGAGCGTTGCTCCCGCAACAGATTTGGTAAGTAATACAGGCTCTTTTTCCCTAGAAAATTTTGTTATCCATATAGTGCCCAAAAGCCTTTTTGAAGCTTTGGCGACGAACGAAATATTACAGATAGTTATTTTTTCTATTATGTTTGGCATTGCCCTGTCTTCTTTGGGCGAAGTGGCAAAACCTGTTATACGCACGCTCGATACCATTGCACATGTGGTTTTAAAGATGGTGTCTTACATTATGTGGGTTGCACCACTGGGCGTTTTTGGTGCGGTGGCAGGTGCTGTAGCCATTTATGGCTTTGATATATGGAAACTGTATTACAATTATCTTACTGCTTTTGCGTTGGGTATACTGTCTTTATGGGTAGTGCTCCTTAGCGTGGGGTATCTTATATTGGGAAAAAAATTGCCTGCCCTGTTAAAAAGAATTGCAAGTCCGCTGCTTATAGCATTTTCTACTACAAGCAGCGAAGCCGTGTTCCCTAAACTTACAGAAGAGCTGGAACGTTTTGGCTGCGACCCTAAAATAGTATCGTTTACATTGCCTTTAGGATATTCTTTTAACCTGGATGGCAGCATGATGTACATGACTTTTGCCTCGCTTTTTATAGCCCAGGTTTACGGTATAGATATGCCTATAGAAAAACAGTTGTTAATGCTTTTGGTATTAATGCTTACCAGTAAAGGTATTGCGGGTGTGCCCAGGGCATCGCTTATAGTTGTGGTGGCTACCTGTGGCATGTTTGATATTCCTGCCGAAGGGATAGCGCTTATACTGCCCATAGACCACTTTTGCGATATGGCACGCACCGCTACAAATGTATTAGGAAATGCCCTTGCTACTACAGCGGTAGATAAATGGGAAACAAAAAATTGAATTAACTAAAAATAAATACACAAAAAAAATGGGCTTTCAGTGGACCGACTTGCTTAATCCGGAGTTTTATATTAACCTAAAAGTAGGTTCTGTGCCTATTGGCATATATGTAGTATTGTTTATTGTTTTTGCCGAAACAGGTCTTTTTGCAGGTTTTTTCCTGCCTGGCGACAGCCTTTTGTTCCTTGCAGGTATTTACAGCGAGTCGTTAATGGAAACCGTGGTAGATTTTGGCAGCGAGCACGTAAATGTGGTCATGCTATCGGTAATGGTGGCAATAGCAGGTATTATTGGTAACACTTTTGGTTACTGGTTTGGTTCTAAAAGCGGAACTTATCTATACACACGTAAAGACTCTTTTTGGTTTAAAAAGAAATACCTGATACAGTCTCAGGAGTTTTTTGAAAAGCATGGTGGCCGTGCCATTATTTTTGCGCGCTTTTTACCGATAATCCGTACGTTTGCACCCATAATTGCAGGTGTGGTGGGTATGAACAAACAAAGGTTCATGTTCTTTAATATCGTAAGCTCTTTTGCATGGGCATTTGCCTTAATACTTGCAGGACACTACCTTTCTACATTGTTTATGACCCAGTTTAATATAGATCTTAAACACTACATAGAATATATAATCATCATCATTGTATTAATGACAACTGTGCCGCTTATTCTTAATGCCATTAAAGGCAATAAAGTAACCGAAGAGGAAGCAGTTGATGAGGCTAATGATGACGAAACCAACATAATGCCGCGATAAATGCAACTTAGCTGGTGGGAAATAAACAGTTGGTTTGCCAATGTAGATTATACCATTGTAGGCAGTGGCATAACCGGGTTGCATACTGCATTGCGCCTGCGCGAGCGCTTCCCTGCCAGTAAAATACTTATTATAGAAAAAGGGCCTTTGCCTCAGGGAGCCAGCACCAAAAATGCTGGCTTTGCCTGTTTTGGCAGCCTCTCAGAAATTATAGACGACCTTAATTTTCATAACGAAGAAGAGGTAATATCGCTCATACAAAAACGTTGGGAAGGTTTAAAGCTTTTGCGCAAACGCCTTGGCGATGAGATAATCGATTTTAAGCCCTACGGAGGTTATGAGTTATTTTTAAACAGCGATACAGAAGGTTTTGAAAACTGCCTGCGCCGTCTGTCTTTTGTAAACGATGTACTGCGACCGCTTTTTAAAGCCGATGTTTTTGCTAAAGAAACCGATAGGTTTGGCTTTAAAGACACCCAGGATTATTTGATATTCAATCCGTTTGAAGGGCAGATAGATACAGGACGCATGATGCAGGCTTTGCTTAAAGAGGCCATAGCCAATAACATTTTGATATTGAACAGCCAAACGGTTACTGCCTGCCATGAAAAAAGTGATGGCGTTGAGGTTAGCCTTGGTGATTTTTCTTTTACTACAAAAAAACTGCTGTTTGCCACTAACGGTTTTGCCGAAAGCCTAACGGGAGGCGAAGTAAAGCCGGCGCGGGCTCAGGTGCTCATAACAGAGCCCATACCCGGTCTTGATATTCGCGGTACATTTCACATAGACCGGGGGTATTATTACTTTAGGAATGTGGGCGACCGCATACTGTTTGGTGGAGCGCGCAACCTTGATTTTGAAGGTGAGAATACAACAAGTTTCGGCAACACGGCTATTATTCAAAACCAGCTCGAAAAATTATTGCGTGAAGTGATTTTACCCGATACCGATTTTACTGTTGCCCACCGCTGGAGTGGTATTATGGGTATGGGAGCCAGTAAATACCCCATTGTAAAACAACTGAGCAACCATGTATACTGCGGCGTGCGCCTTGGAGGTATGGGGATTGCCATAGGCAGTATAATAGGGCAGGATTTGGCGGATTTGTCTATTCAGGTAGATTAATTTGTATTTTTGTACTTTATATATTGTAAGATTGACAAAAGTACAAGACATCAGTTTCATTTCCATAGAAAATCAGAAATGTGATTTTCCAAAACATTTCCACGAAACCTTCTGCATATCATTGATAAAAAGAGGAATTGAAAAAATAGAATTGGAAAACGAATTTTTATATAGCAATGAAAATTGTATTTCAATAACTAATCCTTATGAAATACACGCTAATCCGATTGTTGACAAGGATATAGAAGTTTGTTTTGACACTATTTATATTTCAACGGAGTTAATGTCATACATACTTAAAAAACGTGAAATAGAATTCTCTTCAAGACAAATTCAAAACAGCCAAATCAATAAATCATTTGTTCAAGTATTTGAGTATTTGAAATCAGAAAATATTAAGACGACAGAAACATCATTGAAAAAATTCATTTACCAAATTTTTCCATATTCCCAAATCGTTAAAGAAAATAGTCAATCACCTCTTCAATCAGAATATTTATCCGAACTTATCACTTTTATAGAACATAATTTGGATAATAAAATTTACTTAAATGAATTGGCAAAAATTGCGCATCTTAATAAATTCTCTTTTTCCAAGAAATTCAAATCACTAACAGGAATGACACCGATGAGCTATGTGTTGATGAAAAAAGTATTTTCTGCAAAAAATCAATTTACTACCGATTGCGACATTACAGATATTGCTTATTCATACAATTTTGCCGATGTTGCCCATTTCTCACACGCTTTCAAAAAATATGTGGGAATATCCCCAAAAGAATACAGAACTCAACTAAAAAAATAAATACCAATTTTTTACAAGTCTGTTATTTAATGTCCTTCTATATTTGGCTCTTAACTTTATAAGAGAATTTGAATGAAAAAATTAATTTCAGGTCTTGTATCATTATTCATCTCTTTCGGGTGTATCGCACAAGAAAAATTACCAACAGAAAAACTTATTGAAGACTATGATATTTTTCAAAGCATTTTTGAAAAAGCCAATGCAGGACTTTACAAATATCATTTAAAAAAAGAAATTGATAGTGCATTTTCTACAAACAGAAAACTGATAAATAATAAAACTACTTATAGAGAATTTTACAACATCATTTGGAATGTAATTGATTATACAGGAAGTTCTCATAATAGATTGACTTATCCTGATTCTTTTGATAAAGCTCTAAGTAAGCAAAAAATATTCTTTCCTATTCCGCTCAAATATTTGAATGGTAAACTTTATTCAATTTCTGATAGTGTACAAATTCCGTTAGGAAGTGAAATTTTATCTGTCAATAAAATTAATGCTGAACAGTTCTCAAAAGGCGTATCAAAATATATGAGTACAGATGGTCATAACCTTACAGGAAAATACGCTTTTCTTGAAACAGATTGGTTGCCGTTCTACGTTTATCTTGCTTATGGAGAGCAAACTGATTTTATCATTGAATATAAAAAAGACAATATCGTAAAAACCGCAACATTAAAAGCAGTTGATTATAAAACTACAATCATCAATTATAAAAAGAGATTCGTATCGACTTACGAGAAAGAAAATCAACAAGAATATTCCTTTAAATACCTCAGTAATAAAACAGGATTACTAAACGTAAATACATTTGCTTTAGGAGGTGCAAAAAGTGAAGGACATAAAAAATATGCTTCGTTTCTTGATTCTGTTTTTGTTGAATTAAAAAATCGAAATATAGAAAACCTTATTGTAGATGTCAGACAAAATGGTGGAGGAAATGACCCGAATGATTTAATACTTTATTCATATCTAACCAAAAGAAATTTCAGAGAAAATTTGTCGGCTTTTACACTTTTTAATAGCGTTCCTTTAAAACAATATTTTGTAGAAGAAGAAAAGGACGAAATCCGAGATTTGGAAAAAGAATTAAAAGAAGAACATAGCATTTTTAAAAACGGAGAATTCTATCAAAACGATACTTTCAATAAAGTGTGGCAACCTAATCCTAATGCGTTCAAGGGAAAGGTTTATCTTTTAATCAGTCCTTTCGTAGCTTCGGCAGGTTCGCTATTTGCAAGTATGGTAAAAAGCGATGATAATTCTGTAGTAATTGGGGAAGAAACTTTGGGAGGATATTACGGACATACAGGACATATACCAATTACTTACAGATTACCAAATTCAGGACTTTTAATAACTTTCTCTATCGTTGATTTGGAACAAGATGTTCAAGAACTTCCAGACCAAAAATATGGAGATGGCGTAAAACCTGATTACAAAATTGAGCCAACAATTAAAGATTATATAAAAGGCAAAGACGTTGTATTAGATTTTGCAAAACAACTGACTGAAAAATAAAAGCATCTAACCCATAAATAAATCCTCCATACTCGGAGGGTTTTATTATTTATTCAAGATTTGAAGCATCCTACCGACTTCAATATCCATTCTCGAAAAAGCAGACCATTTTTTGCCCAGGTCTTTGAGTGATGCCCCGATGTGGTAAAGTTCCGTCCCATCAATGATTAAAAATCGGTCGTGAGCATCGGAGAAAATATCAATCCGTGGATATTGGCTGTTGTATCGTTGTAAATCTAATCTTAACTGATCGTTGATGCTTTTGGTATAGATAATTGCAGTTACATTATCATCACGTTTGCCCAATAAGGTCAGTACCGTAAGGGCGTTCGGAACAGCACTTGGAAAATCAAAGCCAATTTTCGGATACCGATTTTTCCGTAGGCAATGGATTTCGAGGCGTAAAGAGCGTATATCAATTCGATAAGCGCATTTTGAGAATTGGTCTACGAAATATCCTTGTTCACTTCCAGATCCTGTAGAATCGTATCGGGATTTTCTTCAGGGTTCATTTTGGTAAGCATATAAGTGTAAAGTAATTCGTTGGCTATAATATGGGTTATCTTGTTATCATAATAGGTTGAGAAACTGAAGTCAATTTCAACGACACCGCTCTTTAACTCATTGCGGTAATTGATTTGCCCGAGTTTGAAATAAATATGGTCGCGGTCTTTCCTGCCTGCACGGTAGTACCTATAAAAATCCTCATTGCAGATACTTTCCTTATATTCTGATTTGAGGTTTTTTAGTAGGTTCTCATAATAGTTTTGGTGTATTTTTCCATTGCTGACCGGGCAGGTTGTTTCGATGCGAAATACCTTATTATAAGTATTGAGTTCCTCAAATTCTTTTTTCCCTTTTAAACCACACCACATTAAAATGTATGCCATAACTTTGAATCAAAATTAAAACACGCATTTATGAGCCTTCAGCCAATAACCAACGAAGAAGAATACCAAAAAGCAACAGCACGTATAATAGAATTGTTTAATGCTGAACCCGGGACTGCCGAAGAGGAAGAACTGGAACAATTATTGGAACTGGTTTCTGATTATGAAGGCGAATATGAGGATGGCGAAGACGATGACGATGAAGATGGGGAGGAAGAATAGTTTCCCCACAAATTCACTTTTTAGTAATCTCTAAATTCGTAATTTCGCATTTGCTAAGCCCTTTTGTATGGTTCAAAAAATACTCCGTTTTTTCTATAAAATTTTAATGTGGTTCGTAGTGCTGTCCGTGTTTGGAGTGGTAGTTTTTCGTTTTGTGCCTGTGCCATTTACGTGGCTTATGGTAACGCGTGCTTTTGAGCAAAAAGCCAATGGCGAAGAAATGCACAGCAGCCATGATTGGGTACCTATAGAACAAATTTCGCAAAACCTGCAAAAGGCCGTTATTGCCAGCGAAGACGATCGTTTTTTAATTCATCACGGTTTTAACTTCGATGCTATGTTCAAGGCATATAAAAATAATAGTAAAGGCAAGCGCATAAAAGGAGGGAGTACCATTAGCCAGCAAACAGCCAAGAATGTTTTTTTATGGCAGGGCAGAAGCTACGTGCGTAAAATATTAGAGGCTTATTTTACCGTGCTTATAGAGTTGCTTTGGAGCAAAGAGCGCATTATGGAGGTCTACCTTAACAGTATAGAAATGGGCGATGGTGTATATGGCGCACAGGCAGCCACGCAACACTGGTACAAAAAAGACTGTTCCAGCCTTACAAAAAGAGAAGCCGCCGGAATTGCAGCTATTTTGCCCAACCCCTTAAAGTTTAAGGCATTAAACTCTTCGGCTTATACAGAGAGACGCAAAAGCAGGATAGTAAAGCTAATGCGCTATGTAAAGCTTGAATATTAGTCATGAAATCTCTGTATTGGTTAATCCCTGCGTTATTGTGTACTGTTGTATGTACCTCCCAAAAACCAGCAGAGATAAGTATTATTAGCGATAACGATTCTTACACATCTCCCATAAACGACCAGTATTACACTAATGGTATTGAGTTTATTTATCGCTATTTGGGTAATTCAGATAACGAAGAAGTAGCTAAGAAAATAACCGAGTTTCGTGCAGGACAGTACATTTATAGTCCTCAGTCGGTTAGGGCAGAGGATATCAATATACACGACCGCCCTTTTGCAGGCTATCTTTTTACAGAAGCAGGGATAAACACATTTTATAGAAATGAAAGCGTATTAAAGCTTAATTTTCAGGTTGGGGTTATAGGTCCCGAAGCAATGGGCGAAGAGTTTCAGAAGGGGCTGCATAAAACATTAGGATTGCCCACTGTAAACGGCTGGCAATACCAAATACCCACTACGTTTGCTTTACAGGCTCAGGCGGTTTACTCGCACAAAGTACTGTCTGAAAAATATCATGAAAAAGTAGATTTTCATATACAGGGCGAGCTCAATGTGGGCACAGTGTGGATGGGTGCGTCTATAGGGCCCATGGCACGAATTAGCCTTAAAAGAAATCTTTTGCCCATGTATGACAGCGCGTTGCATAATGCGGAACTAAACTGCAATAAAGAATTATATAAAGAACAACGTGAACTATTTTTGTATATAAATCCTGTTATAAATTATCAAAGGTATGATGCCACAATGCAGGGCAGCATGTTTGCCGATACTAATCCTCCGGTTACGTTTCCTTTAATACCGTTCAGGTTTAATGCTGAGGTTGGGGTAAAGTACAGATATAATAACTGGACATACTCCTACTCTTTTAATTATCGGGGCAAAGAGCTCAGCAATCGTGTAATATCAGGTTACTATTACGGATCAATTATGTTGAGTTACAGATTATAAATGCCGCAGTCGCGGTTTACAGTTATTCCAATTAATCGGCTGCAACTGTAAACCGCGACTGCGGCTGTAAACTTTTATTTACCCGATTTAGGGGAAGCACCCATATTGTATAGCGTAAATGCCTGTAAGTCGGCATTCTCGGCAATAGTCTGTGCTACCGATTTTCCTGCTCCATGCCCTGCATTAACTTCTATACGGATTAAGACAGGTGCAGGCCCTGCCTGGTATTCCTGCAAAGTGGCTGCATACTTAAAGCTGTGTGCAGGAACCACACGGTCGTCATGATCGCCGGTAGTTATAAAGGTTGCAGGGTATTTAACATCTTTTTTAATGCTGTGTACCGGAGAATATTTTTTAAGGTATTCAAACATTTCTTTGCTGTCTTCAGATGTGCCGTAGTCGTATGCCCAGCCTGCACCTGCCGTAAAAGTGTGGTAGCGAAGCATATCCATAACGCCTACAGCCGGGAGTGCCACTTTAAATAGATCGGGGCGCTGTGTGGTAACGGCACCTACAAGTAAGCCTCCGTTTGAACCACCTCTTACCGCAAGATAATCGCCAGACGTATATTTTTTTTCAATCAAAAACTCGGCTGCGGCAATAAAGTCATCAAACACGTTTTGTTTTTGCAGTTTAGTACCTGCATCGTGCCATTTTTTGCCATATTCGCCACCACCACGCAGGTTTGCAACGGCATAGATGCCTCCGTTTTCTAACCACACGGCATTCGCAATGCTAAAGGCAGGGGTAAGGCTTACATTAAAACCGCCATAGGCATAAAGTATAGTTGGGTTAGTGCCGTTAAGCTTCGTACCTTTTTTATACGTAATTATCATAGGTACTTTTGTACCGTCTTTGCTGGTGTAAAATACCTGCTCAGATGTATAATCGTCGGAATTGAAATCAACATTGGGTTTTCTGTATACTGCCGATTTTCCTGTCTTTGGGTTAAAGGCAAAAATAGTGCCCGGTGTTGTATAGTTGGTAAAAGAGTAGTACAGTGTTTTTTCGTTCTTTTTGCCGCCAAAACCACCTGCGCTGCCAATGCCCGGCAGTTCTATGTTGCGCACCAGTTTGCCGCTATGGTCGTATTGTTTTATAGAACTTATGGCATCCTTTATATAATGTGCAAAAATATAGCCGCTTCCTGCACTGGCCGAAAGCACGTTCTCAGTTTCCGGAATAAGGTCTTTCCAGTTGGCCTGCTGAGGGTTTGCAGCATCTACGGTTACAATACGTGTATTGGGAGCCTTGTAGTTTGTAGATATGTATAGCGTAGAGCCCACATTGTCTATAATATGGCTGTCGCTGTCAAAGTTGTCGGCCATTGTAATTATAGGGCTTCCCGGTTTGCTCAGGTCCTGTATGTAAAGCTCGCCACCCGAAGAAGAGTTTGCTGCCGATATAATTAAAAAACGTTCATCTTCAGTAAGCATTCCGCCTATGTAACGCCTTTTTTTATCGTTGCCAAAAACCACCCTGTCTTCTTTTTGGGGTGCACCAAGCTTATGGTAGTATAGTTTGTGTTCGTCTGTTTTAGCCGATAGGAGGCTGCCGTCGGGCTTATCATAAGTAGAATAATAAAAGCCCTCGCTGCCTTTCCAGGCAATACCGCTAAATTTTACGTTCTCTATAGTTTCGCCTAAAGGTTTTTTGGTAATGGCATCCATCAGGATTATTTTACCCCAGTCGCTGCCGCCTTCGGATATCATGTAGGCAAGAAGTGTTCCTGTTTTGTTAAACTCTATGTTAGATAATGATGTGGTGCCGTCTTTACTAAATGTATTTGGGTCAAGAAAAACCTCTTCTTTGCCACTTTTGTCTTTTCGGTATAATACTGACTGGTTTTGCAGACCGTTGTTCTTAAAGTAATAGGTATAGCTGCCTTCGTTAAACGGAGCCGATATGCGCTCGTAGTTCCACAGCTTTTCTAAACGCGTTTTTATCGCATCCCTAAAAGGTATTTTTTTCAGATAGTTAAAAGTAACTTCATTTTCTGCTTTAACCCATGCTGCGGTTTCGGCACTGCGGTCGTCTTCCAGCCAGCGGTAAGGATCCGGTACTGTGGTTCCAAAATAATTATCTGTTACAGTACCTTTTTGTGTTTTTGGGTATGGTATATTCTGATTCATTTGTGCTGCCACGCCAAGGCCGGAAACCATAGCTAAGGTTACGATTGTTTTTTTCATTTGCATATTGTTGATTAAAACAAAAGTAACAAAAAATAAATGGTTTATTCGCTAAACAACGGCTTGTATTTTCGTCTGTGCTTGTATAGTAAAATACCATTAAGTGCCACCACCAGCAATGCCGCCCCTATGGCAGGAATGTCTAAAAACAAATGAAAAAGTAAAATATTAAGCGAAATGGGAACCAAAACCAATAGCGCAAAGGGTACATAAAGTTTTAAAATGAGCATTATCCCTATCATGATCTCTAAGATGGCAACTACAGTAAGTACATAGCCGGTGTCTGCAAGAGATTCCATAAAGCGGGCAGCTTCGGCAGGAGGTTGGGGTAGGGGGATGAAAGCGTAAATTTTATTGGTTCCGAATACAATAAGGATGAGTCCTAAAAGAATCCTGATGATTTTAGTAAACTGTGAATTCATAAGCACAAGTTTTGAGTTAATATCAAATTCTAAATCATTCCTAAATTTAATAATTTAATTTGTAATTTTTTAATGAAATTTTTATAAAATAAAAAATCCTTACCGCAGCAAGGATTTTTTACAATGATGAATTTAAATTATTCTATAATTTTAAAGCTTATGCCCCTCATAGTGGCCCAGCCCTGGGCATCGGTAAGTTGTATCATAAAATGATAATCGCCCGTATCTATATCAGCCGGAACAGTAATTTCCTGTTGCGCTGTAAACTCTTTCGAGTTGACAGGTATAGTAAATGTTAGTGTTTGCGTCCACGGGTTTACAGGTGTTTTTATGGCATCAAAAGGGCACGAATCTACTTCGGTATCATGCGAATGATGGTCGAAGTTGTTGTGAATGTTAATGCTGTAAGCACCCAAAGCCACATTGTCTGAGAACAGTGCTTTAAATGGTATAACACTACCTCTTCTTACCGTTGCGCAACTTGTTGGGAACGCGCCCGATATTGACGTGTCTATTGCAGGCTTAACATCATCTATAGATGATGATGAATCGTCGCTGCTGCATGAGTTTAATGCAAAGGCTGTCGCCATAATAAAGGCTGCAAATTTTATATTTTTCATAATCATTGTAAAATTTTGTGCGGAGGCTGTGCCTCCGCACAGGGTTATTATTCTATTTCAAGTTCATACTCTTCTGTATGCGAATGTCCTTCATCATCAGTCACAGTAATGTGAAAATGGTAATGACCTGTAGGCTGGTTTGTAGGTATGGCTATATGTTCGTGGAACTCAGCATTGGTTTGTCCGGCATAGTTAGTATATGTTTGCTCAATTTCAGGAGCTGTGGCATCACTTTCGTTATGTATCTCTACAACTACGGTGGCAATGGCATGTTCAGATGTTATTGTGCCTTCTACATGCATTTCTTCGCCAACATGCGTGTGAAAACTGCCGGCAGTGCCATGTCCAAGTTCGGTTATTTCGATAGCAATAGAACTATCGGTTTCAGCGGGAAGTATTTCAAGGTTAGATTCTGCCGTTTTTGTCTGGCCATTAGCATCAGTTACTGTTAGGTGAAGGTGGTAAATACCTGCAGGCTGTGTTGCAGGAATATCTACATGCTTATGGAATGTAGCATTGCGAAGCCCGTTGTAATCGCTGTAAGCTGCTGTAATTTCAGGAGCCGAAGCGTCGGTTTCGCTATGTATTTCTATAACCACATTTGCAATTTTTGCTTCTGCTAAAATTTCTGCTTCAAGGTGCAGGTCTTCGCCTGCATGCGCGTGTGGCGGAGTGCCCCCGTGGCCTACTTCGGTAAACTCTACCGTTAATGCGGCCACCGGTGCGGCATCATCGTCATTACTACATGAAGTTAATGAGGCGATTGCTATTAAAGAAAAAATTGCGGTTATTTTAGATATGTATTTTGTCATTTTTATGATTGTATTCTTATTGATATATGTTTAAATGGCATTTATGGGAAGCTTAAAAGTACGGTTACCATTGGTGGTGCCCTGCCTGAATAAAGCCTGATTATAAAAACAGGTACAATGCAATAAGTAAAAGCGGTAACAGCTTTGTAAAGGTGGTTTATAAAATGGGTTGGCTCATATAATTGAAAGCCTGTTATAAACCCCGAAAAATGAAAATCGCAATAGCTGCAATCCTGTTCTTTTTCTGCTACCATAGCTTTAACACCGCTATGGTTATGTGGCGTTTTATGCTTGACAAATACAAAATGCAGCGGGTTTACGAGCAGGGGTGCCGTAAACAAAAGCACCAGTACAATGGCGCGCATGCTGTATATGTATTTTTTTTGTTTCACTATTTAAACGTAAACGGAATTTTAGCCGATACTACTATATTGCGCCCCGGATCGGGCACGCCTATTATGCGGTAGAAGCTTGTATGGTTAAGGTTGCTTGCATTAAGCAGGTTTTGCACCTGCAGGTTTAATGTTATATGTTGTTTATAAAACGGTATATCTCCGCCAAACGACAGGTTGATAAGGCTATAGCCGGGTGTTTTATTCTCGGGCGGAACAATAAGGTTTTGTCTTGCTGTAAGCCTGTAGTCTATACCTGCATACAGGTTTTTAAAATTCTTAATATCTGTATTGTAGTTAAAGCTGAATAAGGCCGATGCCGGTGGCGAGAATGGCAGTGTAAACCCTTTTTTAGGCCCTGATTTTTGTTCGCTGTACACATATTCGCCCACAACGCCCACGGTGTAATGGCTGTAGAATGTGTAATTTGCCTTTACTTCTCCACCATAGCGCAATACCCTGCTTTGTGTATAATTAAATATCTGGTTTCCTGCCCCATAAGCAAAATCATAATTAGGCGTAGGGTTGAGGTATATATAGTTAGGGAAATAGTTGAGGAAAGGCGACACTTCTACCTCAAACCCGTTTTTTTGCCATGATGCACCAAGGTCTAACTGGTACGATTTTTCGGCATCAAGGTCTGCGTTGCCCAGCTCATAGCTAAACTGATGGTAGTTAACCCCGTTTGAGGCCAGCTCTTTTACAATAGGCATCCTGAAGCTTTGCCCTACATTAGCTTTAAAAGACCAGCTTTCAAGATTGTAATTTAATCCCACAGCCCAACTTGGGCTGTTGAAGGAACGGCTCATAGCAAATGCCCTTTGCAGGTATTGTGGGGTGCCATCTACTGTAGTTGCAAACCAATCAAAATAATTTTTGGTTTTTATGTGTCCATAGTCGTATCGGGCACCAAGGTGCAGCAATAGTTTTTGAGAGAATGTTATCTTATCATAAGCAAACACCCCTGCTGACGATTGCACATAACTTGGAATAATAAAGCCCCATCCACCCGAATTGTTGTTCTGATGTTCGGCATTAAAGCCTACGGTTATTTCGTGACTGCCTGCAGTAAATTTGTCTCTTGCGTTAAGCGAATATACATTTTTATTGAATTCCCTTTCCAGCGTTTCAGGGATTACCATATAATCAGGATATACAGGAGACATAGCCCCGTGGCTTATGTAGTCGCTAAATTCCTGCCGGAAGTTGTTTTGGTAACCTGCCTCAATTTCGGCAAAATGGTTGCTGCCTATTTTAAATTTGGTGCGATTGATAATTTTAAAGTGGTCTACATCCTGATATGGGTTTTGTATATCTCTGTCAGACGCATCATGGAGGCCAGTGTTTACATTGCGCGGCTCAAGACCATGTGCATTGGCAAACAGTCCGCTCTTAGTGTGCAGGTTGCTGATGTAGAATATAGAGCTGAAATTATCTGCCACATAACCGGTGCTCAAATGCAGGTTCAGTTCGTTACCTGCCGTGTTCCTCAGCCTGTTTTTGTATAATGGGGCCTTATAAGAATAAATATTGATGTGGTCTACCGGAACCTTATAATCGGCATAATCTAATGCAGTAACCCTGGCATCAAAAAAATAATTGTGGTTACGCCCATACAGGTTTAAAGATGAGCCGTACAGGTTGTTGTTGCTTTTGCCTGTAAGTTCTACAGACCCGCCAAAAGTATTGGGCATTGGAGGTTTGGGTTTCTCTATCTCTATAATCCCGCCAATAGCGTCTGACCCGTACAGTAACGACATCGGGCCTTTAACCAGTTTTACGCTGCCCACGGCATACTGGTCTATTTCCAGCCCATGGTCTGCTCCCCATTGCTGGCCTTCGTGCTTAATGCCGCTTTCGGTTACAACTACGCGGTTAAACCCAAGCCCCCTTATTATGGGTTTAGACTGCCCGGAGCCTATGGCAATGGTACTTATGCCACCTATGTTGTCGAGCGACTGCATAAGGCTGCCCCCCATATTTTTACGTATGTAATCGCTGCTAACGGTCTCAACACTGTTTGCCGTGCTTTTCTTTTCCCTTTGGGAGGCACTTTCGTTCAAAACCACTTCCTGTAGCTGGGTGCTTTCAGGCTGCAGGTTTACATTTAGCGTTTCATTTCCGTAAAATTCAATGTCTTTTACCACGCTTTTATAGCCAATGTAAGACACCACCACATGCTGATTGCCCGACCCAATCCCGGTAAGGGTATAGGTGCCGTCGGGCAGGGTAGTGGCGTGCAGTTGCCCTATATGTATATGTGCCCCATCTAAAGGCTGGTTTTGTACTGTGGTTATTTTGCCCTTTAAAGTATGCTGGGCAAATGCACACAGGCTGCCTGCCAGTAGGAGCAGGAGCGTAAAATAAATTTTCATGTGGAATGTGGGGTAAAAAGAAAGATTCTTTTAAGGTGTGATAGTCTAACCCCTAACCCCTCTACAAAGGAGAGGGTAACTCAAATGTGCTACGTATGTAAACTGTTTCTTCGCATCATGATGTAAACCAATATGCAAAACAACACGTAACTGTAGAATACGAGTGTAGCTACTCCCCTCTCCTTTGGAGAGGGGTCGGGGGTGAGGCTCTTTATACTTAAACGATAGGGGGTGCCCTTAAGGCAAAAAGACTGCCTGCAAAAAACGCATTGCTTTTTGTTGTGGCATAATAGTAAGGAATCTGGAAGAAATCGAAGTCGAGCTTTAGGCAAAATTGCTGTGGCTCAACAAAAAAATCGAAGTGAAAATCACAAACAGAACAGCTTTCATCATCATGAACCTGATCTTGTGCAATAGTATGTTTCGATTGTTTTTTTAGTTCAGTGTGTGTATGCTCAGTGGCATAGTGTGTGTGACTAAAGGCATGAAAAGACTGGTAAGCAATAGCAAACTGTACTATTGCCATTAAGGCCAAATTAAATAATGCAAATTTTCTTTTCATGAATTGCAAAGGTATACACGAAAAGTTTACAAAAACAAAAAAATATACTTTTTAACGAATGGTTTGTTGTGTTTAATGATTAATATTCCGCAATCTGAACGCAAGACACGTGTTCTACAGTAGTATCATTTCCTGCTTTTGTAAGAAGTCCTGTTGCCTTATCCCGTTTAAAAACCACTACACTGTTGCTGTTAACATTCGCAACAATTAAAAATTTACCGTTGGGGCTTATGGCAAAAATGCGGGGATGGTTGCCCAAAGTAGGCTGATAGCCCAAGTGCTTCAGCATGCCGTTTTCTGCAACAGAAAATAGGGCAATGTTGTTTTCTTTACCACGGTTTGTGGCATAAAGAAATTTCCCATCAGGGGAGATATGAATGTCCGAACTCTCAAAACCTTCTGTAAGTGTTTCGGGATGGCTGTAAATGCGCTGAATGTTGTCCAATTTGCCATTGCTATAAGTGTATGCACTAACAGCCCCGCCCATTTCTTCAATACAATAGGCAAACTTGCCGTTAGGATGAAATGTAAAATGCCTTGGCCCACTGCCTGCAACGGTCTTTATAAAAGATTGAGGTGCGGACTGCAATGGTTCTGAGCTTTCGGGGTGGAAACTATATATTCTGATTTTATCAGCACCAAGGTCGGGGGCAAAAAGATAATCGCCTTTTGGGGAGAATACAGTTGAGTGTATATGTGACTTTTCCTGCCTCTTAGGGTCGACACTGCCCTCGGTGTACCTGAAGTTTTGTGTTGTTGCTCCAATACTGCCATCGGGATTTATGGGGTGGAGGGTAACACCTGCCTCGGTATAATTGCCGTTTGCGAGCCATTTGCCCGAAGCATCTGTCGATACATACACCGGATTTTCGCCTTCGCTGTTTTGTTTGTTTATAAAGCTTAGTTTTTTCTTTTTTGGGTCAAATTTATAAGCACTTACGCTGCCTTCGTTAGGAGTTTTTGTGTTGGTACAGGCGTATAGAAAACCATGGTTAGTTACCGTCAGGTAAGACGGGTTGCCCATCTTGGCACTGGTAATTTTTGAGAGATTGCCACTAACCGTATCCAGCTGATATACATAAATACCCTCTTTAACCTGATTTTGATTATAAGACCCTAAAAACACATAGGTGTTTTGCGCATAAGTGTTTATAACAAATAGTAAAAGGAATAGGAGGTAGGGTTTAGCATTCAACAGGATGAGGTTTTAAGGAGGAACGACGAAGCAATCTATTTGTTTTATTACACCAATCCCGCTGGCGAGCGTCTCAGGCTAGTGCTTTACCACAACAATTTATAATGGTTTTTGTTACCAGCATGGGCCTGAGGCTCGCGCCAGCGGGGAAATATAAGATTAAATCATTTACACCTGTTGTCCAATAACCTTATTAATGGAATTGGCTATTTGAATGAAATCAGTTGGTTTAATAATTAATTGAAAAGTATTCGAATCTATACCTTTAGTAGCAAATGCCTCTCTAATTTTATTATTACCCGTCAACACAACAATTTTTTTTGATATTTCTGAATTATTTTCAATTAGATTTTTAATTAAACTATAACCATCAAGAATGCTCTTTACAGATAAATCAATATCAATAAATATTACATCAAATTGATTAATATCGATGGTGTTAGCCGATTGTGAAGAAGCAAATACAATAAATTCGATATTATTATTAAACTCGATTAAGTTTGCTGTTTCAAAAGCAATCCTAACTGACTCATACTCATTTTCAAATATTGCTACTTTCATATTCATAAATTTTAAATTTTAAAGTAAGCATTAAGTTTTTTCCTTCTTCCTTTACATCATAATCTATATTCATTTCATTTAATAATGATTTAATCGTATATAGCCCATGAGTTGTTCTTTTTAATATCTCATTTTTATCGTTCGAAACCAAATCTTTTATCAAATTTGTTATTTCTTCTTTAGATTGAGCATGATCGTTTTCAAAAATAATATACAAATATTCTTCATCTTCTGTAAAAGTACATTTAATATATTTAATGTAATACTTTTTAATATTATTTAACCAATCAGAAATGAAAATTTCGTAACCCTCAATATTTAGTTTTATAATAAACTTACTTTTTTGTGGTTCAATATCAGCAATTATTTCTTCATCTGGAAAAATATTTGTAAAACTTCTCTTAAATATTGTGTAAGCTCTAACTATTGAGATATCTTCTAAAATAGAATAAAAAAAAGGATTTTTACTTTTTTCAAGCATATCGTCTGCTCTATCAGTAATATTCTTTAACTCGATTTTAGCTCTATTATTTTGCTCGTTCAGCTTTTTCTTGTAATCATCTAAAATATTTTGATTCACTTTAGGGAGTGTTTCAAGCATGGCAGTTAAATTTGCAAATGGACTTAGCCTATTTCTAATAAAATGCATCATATTATTTGCTCTATTTACATATTGACGCTTTTCAGAAAGTGTTGTAATCTCATCATATCTTATCTGCTGAACTATTTTTTCACTCAATAAAATGTTAGATATTTTATTTAATACAGGCTGTATAAAACCTAAAAAACCTATTATAGAATAGTATAGTGGTATTCGTTTATTTAAGGTGAAAAGATAAAAATACTCATTATCACCGAGTTGAGTATGCATAAGTAAACTTAAGTTTACTTGTCTCTCTTCAATTAACACCTCTTCACCAAAAATCTGCTTTTCTTCTCTTATTCTTGCAACCAAGTCTTTTGAAGTAAAAGTGAAATTCCAAATAAAATTCGTGCCATTTACAACTATAATTCTATCTTTAACGATAGTAAAACAATAAATATTTTCTACAATTCTATCTTTAAAAATATTATTAATAGTTACAATAAGTTCTTTATAAATTTTATGCGGCCTCTGTAGATTTTGTTTCGTAGTATAAAATGAGTCAACAACTTCTATAAGGTCATCCTTATAAGCTTGGATTTTGACTCTTAAGTGTGTGTAGTGATTAATAGCTTTTAATCCCAAAACAGGGAGAATTAACAGCATTAATTTATAGTCTAATCTCTCATTAAATAAAAAATACAGAATGACAAAAATTATTATTGACAAAAGATATAATAATTCCGGTCTTTTTTTATTACCTGAGAAATTGACAGAATTTATTATTGGAAGCATTAAATAAATAAAAATATAATATAACTCCGGATTCTTATATATAGTGACAACTGTTATTAATGCAAAATCATTTAATAAACGAATGAAACTTTTGTTAATACAATAAAGGTATAAAGAAACATAAATTAATATGGCCGTAAAGTATGTCCAAAAATTAAAATAGTTATTTTCAACTGTGAGTATTGCAATTGAATATATTACTAATGTAAATCGAAACAGTAGTGAATTTACTTTTCTTTGCAGTAAATCAATTAATAAAAATGTTTTCACTATGTTGTCAATTTATCCGTTACTTTAATGTAAAAATAGTTTGCAATTATTAAAAGAAAAAAAAATTTACAAATAATTTTAATCGCTGCGGCATAACCGTTTAATGGTATAACTTTAAAATCATTATCTATATCTACAAAAGCACTCAAAAGATTTAACAAGTGATTCGAAAGTTGCGATGACGAGTAATTTTCATATTGTATTTCAAAAATCGCATACGGTGGATTTTGAATGGGATATGTAATCGCATATACAATAGAAAATATAAAACCTAAAGTAAACATGAGGGCATAAGCATTCAGTCCTGCAAATAATGGAATAATTTTATAAAATTTCGACACAGACTTATCACTTAATATTAAATGAATTTCTGCGATATTTTTTCTTTTTAGAAACCATGTTTTGTCATATTCTGGTAACTCATGAGTGATTCGGGAAAGCGTGAATTGCAGTATAGATAATTGTTGTTCATAGGTAAGTTTCTTAAGTAAATCTTCAATTTTATCATTATTAAAATCGTCGTAACCATAATCCGCACTATTAATAACTCTAATGTAATTTTCAATAAGCTTTTTAAAAAGGACATATATATTAGGTTCATTATCATAAAGAAGCTTTAACTGAATAACATTATAAATAATACCGATAGCTGCAGATGGGGAAATAATATTTTTTAAATTATTCTCTTCTCTCTGAATTATTTTTCTTACCTCGTTATTGACTATCATTCTTACACCTTAAAAGCTATTCTTTATTTACTAACTTTCCTCACCTTCCCCTCCGCTACAAAACCACCAACCACCACCACAATTTCACCTTTAGGTTCTTTTGCGATAAAGTGTGCGTGTACTTGGGTAGCGGTGCCGCGCACGGTTTCTTCGTGTAGTTTGCTTAGCTCGCGCGATACCGATACAGGGCGGCTTTCTCCAAAATACTGTATAAACTCAGCAAGGGTTTTAACCAGCTTGTGGGGCGATACATAAAATATCATGGTGCGGGTTTCTTCCTGCAATGCTAAAAAGCGGGTTTGACGCCCTTTCTTATCGGGCAGGAAACCCTCAAAAACAAATTTATCGTTAGGCAGGCCGCTGTTTACCAAGGCAGGCACAAAGGCCGTGGCACCGGGCAGACACTCAATAGCTATATTGTTTTGCACGCAGGCACGGGTAAGCAAAAAACCGGGGTCGGATATGGCAGGTGTGCCTGCATCGCTAATAAGGGCAATGTTTTCGCCACCCTGCAACCGTTGTATAATGCCCTCAACGGTTTTGTGCTCATTGTGCATGTGGTGGCTGTGCATGTGCGTACCAATATCAAAATGCTTAAGCAGTTTGGCACTGGTGCGCGTGTCTTCGGCAAGGATAAGGTTTACTTCTTTAAGCACCTTTATGGCACGAAAAGTCATGTCTTCCAAATTACCGATAGGAGTAGGAACAATGTACAGCTTACCCATTAACTAAATCTTTTTTCTACCAGCGCCATAAAACGCTCTTCATATTCTTCTTTGCCTGTCCAGTTGTTATAGTCGGGCTTAACAAGGTCTTCAATAAAGTTTTGTGCCTCGCGATACGTGTTAAGCGTGTTAAGCTGCGATATTACACGGTTAAGGTCGTCGCCACTGCCTGCAAACAAATGTTTTTCGAACGCTATACGGTCGTTAAGTGCCAGGTTAATTGCTTTGCCAAGGCCTTCGGGCTTAGCAGGGGCAGGTTTAGGCTCTTCGCGCACAGGTTCTGGCTTGGGCTCATCCCAGCTAAAGCCTTGTTTTGGCTGTGCAGGTTCAGGCACATCAAGTTTAAATTCCGGTTCGGCAGGCTTTTCGGGCTCAGCCTCTTTTTTGGGTTCCCAGTTTTGCCAGTCGTCTACCGCAGGTTCTTCTTTTTTAGGCTGTATCGAAGCCTCCCAGTCAAACAAAGGTTTTGGTTTTTCAGCTTCTTCTGTTTTTTTAGGTTCCCAGTTGCGCCAATCGTTCTCTTCCAAAATCTCTTCTTTAACCTCCGGCGGAACGGGTGTGCTGTTTTGCCAATTGTCTACAGCAGTAGCGTTTTGCGTTAACGGTTCTATTTCCTGCTTAACCTCGGGCGGAACAGGTGTACTTATATGTGTATCTAAAGAATCTTTCTTTACAAACTCAGGTTCTTTATAATCAAGGTAATCTTCAAAAGTAATTTCCTTTTGTTTTACAGGTTCTTCTGGAGCCGCCTTACGTTCAAAAAGATCAGGGTCTAATGTTGTTGGTGCTGGCTTAGAAGTGGCATCAGGCTCTATGGTTTTAACTTCTGCATCTACAGCAAAAGCTACTTCTTCTACCGTAGTGTCGCTTTCTTTTTCAAACACCGCTGCCGCCGATTGTTCTTCTGTTTCAACAGTTTCAGCAGGTTTTTTCACCTCAACTTTTATTTCAGGTTCTTCTGTTGCAGGGGGTTCTTCGGGTTGCTGTTCGGCTTCAGACGCTTCTGCTTCTTCTTTTTCATCGGCAGGAGCCTTCTCCTCGGCAGTTTCTGTTTCTTCTTCTGCTTCTTCCTCAGAAGATTCTGTACTTTCAGTTTCTTCAACAGCTTCTGTTTTGGTCTCTTCCTGCTTTACCTCTTCTTTTACTTCCTCGTCAGATTCCTCCGTCAGTTCTTTTTCCTCGTCGCTAACTTCTTCTTCGCCGTTTTCAGCTTCGGGAGTTTCTTCCTCACTATCTTTTGCTTCTTCAGCCTCCGGCTCTGCATCCCCAGCTACTTCGCTTTCCTCTTCGGCATTTACCGGGGCAGTTTCTTCGCTTTCATTTTCTTTAGCCTCCGCAGATTCTGCTATTTTATCTTCCTCCTTTTTAGCCTTGGCATCCTCGGCTTTTTTAGCACGGGCTTCGTCTTCTATTGCTTCCTGCTCGTTTGCCTTAACAGCATCAACATGCTCAATATTATAAATTTCCTCAAGTTCAAATACTGCCGAAGCACGCCCAATGGTAGGCTCTGCGCCGCCAAAATGGTCTTCTACAAACCTTAGCACCGATATTTTTTCATACAGTTTTAAGGTTTCCTGTTGCAGTTGGTCCAGCTCTGCCCTGTTTTTAAGTTTTAGTATGCGGTGGGCAATGCTAATCAGGTCGGCTTCTAACTTTTTCTTCATAACTTTTAGAATAATGAGGGTTGGCGCAATAGTTTTTTAATAAATTTGTTTTCATACAAAGTAACACAAAACATTTTTGTTTTACTCCTATAAAAATGCAAAATGTTTCTTGAAAACACAGTAAATCATAAAGAGCAATTTGGGTGGATCGAAGTCATCTGCGGGTCAATGTTTTCGGGTAAGACCGAAGAGCTTATCCGCAGGCTTAAACGCGCGCAATTTGCCAAACAAAAGGTCGAAATTTTTAAACCCTCTATAGATACGCGCTACCATGAAGAGATGGTAGTGAGCCATGATTCAAATGAAATAAGGTCTACGCCCGTAACTTCCGCATCTATGATACGTCTGCTGGCGCAGGATTGTGAAGTAGTGGGTATAGATGAAGCCCAGTTTTTTGACGATGAGATAGTATCGGTTTGTAACGATCTTGCCAACAGTGGAATCCGCGTAATTGTGGCTGGGCTTGATATGGATTTTAAAGGTAACCCTTTTGGTCCTATGCCAGCTCTTATGGCTACTGCTGAGTATGTTACAAAAGTGCATGCCGTATGCACCCGTACAGGCAACCTTGCCAACTACAGTTTTAGAAAAGCCAATAACAATAACCTGGTTATGCTTGGCGAAACCGAAGAGTATGAACCCCTGAGCCGCGCTGCTTATTTTGAGGCTATGAGAACACATAATGTTTTACCCAATAAAGGCGGAAGTTTGGAGGAACCAAAATCGGAGTTGTTGTGAGATGGCTTCTTGGTTTCTCTATAATCTTTTTACTATTACATTTTTTATGAAAGCCCGATTAACACTTACATTAGATGAAGAGCTTATTGCTAAAGCCAAAGATTATGCTAATAAAAGTGGCAGAAGTCTTTCTGAAATAGTTGAAAACTACCTGAAAGCTATTTTGATATTAGATAAAAATAAAGATTTAGGAAAAATAGAAATATCTCCTTTTGTAAAAAGTTTATCCATAGGTTCGGGGTTGTCTGCAGATCTTGATTATAAAAAAGAATATACGGATTATCTAATTGAGAAATATAAGTGACTTATTCTTGTTCATTTCGGTTTCAAATTAGCAATGGCGATTTTGAGATTCAGGATTATGAATCACAGAATTTCACTAATTTTATAAAAAATTCAGTCCATGGAATCAGGCAGGGAAGATATAGTTGGATACAATATAGATGGTACACCAATAACCCATAAAGAATTTATGGCCGACATTAATTTAGCACTGCAATAGCTTAAAGACGGAACACTTGTAACCTATACCAGCGAGGAAGTTAGAAAAAAGATTTTTCGAGAAGGAGAATAAGTATTCTAATCCGGAAAAATTATAGCTAATTTTACCTTTCGATTTATACTAATCCCTTGAGCGTACACATACACAACATAATACCCGCCATGCACTCACGCTTTGAAGGTGTGCAGTCCAACATGGAAATAGACAACGTGTCTATAGACAGCCGTAGCCTGCAAAACAATGCAGGTACTTTGTTTTTTGCACTGCAGGGTCAAAACCGCGACGGCCACCAGTACATATCTTCGCTAATTAATAAAGGCGTAGTAAACTTTGTAGTAAGCCACATTCCGGCAGATGTTGTTGATAAAGCTAACTTTTTCGTTGTTGGAAACACTCTTACAGCTTTACAGGATTTTGCCCTGTATTACCGCAAACTGTACAGCTTTCCGGTAGTTGCCATTACAGGCAGTAACGGTAAGACCATTGTAAAAGAGTGGCTAAACTATCTGTTAAGTCCTGATTATACCATAATACGCAGCCCAAAGAGTTACAACAGCCAGGTGGGCGTTGCGCTATCCATAATAGGCATTAACGAACGCCATAACCTGGGCATTTTTGAAGCAGGTATTTCTACTACGAGCGAAATGGAGAAGCTTGAGCCTATTATTCGTCCCGACATCGGGATACTGACCAACATCGGGTCGGCACACGATGAGGGCTTTGCCCACCGCGAAGAAAAGATTGCCGAAAAACTCAAGCTATTTGCGCATGTAAGGCTGCTTATACTCCAAAAAAACACGGAGGTCGAGGCCCTGCTTAATCCGCTTATAAAAACATTTACATGGGGAAATGAAGCTGATGTCGATGTGCTTATCAACACAAAACATTCCGGTAGCAATACTGTAATTTCAGCTACCTATAATAAAGAAACTTTTGAGGTTACAATCCCATTTACCGATGATGCTTCTGTAGAAAACGCCATAAACTGCCTTATGCTGCTGCTGTATTTTGACTACAACCCCGCCATAATTGCAGCGCGCATGGCAGGTTTGTATCCGGTAGAGCTGCGTTTGCAGGTTAAGAACGGCATTAACGGCTGCACCATTATAGATGACAGTTTCAGCAGCGACTACCAGTCGCTTAAAATTGCGCTCGACTTTTTAGAGCAGCACAAAACCCACCAAAAGAAAACCGTTATCCTTTCGGATGTCTTCCAGAGCGGGTTCGATGCCGATGTGCTTTATGCTAAAGTAGCTAAGTTACTGGCCAGCCACGGCATTAGCCAGCTAATAGGTATTGGCGAAAAAATAAGCCGCATGCTGGCCGATTACCCTAACTTTCATGGCTACAAAACCACACAAGAATTTCTGTCGCACTACAAAGCCAACGCCTTTGAGAACGAAACCATACTCGTAAAGGGTGCGCGAAGCTTTAGGTTTGATGAAATTGTGGTGTATCTTGAAGAAAAAACCCACGAAACAGTACTTGAAATCAACCTGAACGCCATTATCCATAACCTCAACTTTTATAAATCAAGGCTTAAGCCCGAAACTAAAATAATGGTTATGGTAAAAGCCTTTGGCTACGGCAGCGGCAGCTATGAAATTGCCAAGGCACTAAGCCACCAAAAGGTAGACTATCTTGGGGTTGCCTTTGCAGACGAGGGTATATCGCTGCGCAATGCGGGCATAAACACGCCTATTATTGTAATGAACCCTGAAAGCAGTGCCTTTGCCGCCATGGCAGCCTACAACCTTGAGCCAGAGATTTACTCAGCTAAAGAGCTGCGTGCGTTTATTGCGGTGGCACAGCAGAAGAATTTATCCAACTACCCCATACACCTAAAGCTCGATACTGGTATGCACCGCTTGGGCTTTGAGGGCTACCAGCTGGATGAACTTATAGACCTCCTTAAAAACAACAACCTTGTATCGGTAGCCAGTATATTCTCGCACCTGTCGTCGAGCGATGTACCGGAATTTAAAGAATTTACTCTGGCGCAAATAGAGAAGTTTGAAAGTTGGTCTACAGCCATAATACAGGCGTTGGAAATAAACCCTATCCGCCATATACTCAACACATCGGGCATATACCATTACCCGGAGGCACAGTATAACATGGTTCGCCTGGGCATCGGCCTGTATGGTGTGGGCAATGACGAAACCGAGCGCAAAAGCCTTGAAAACGTGGGAACGCTTAAAACCATCATCCTTCAGATAAAAGAAATTTCCGCAGGCGAAAGCATTGGCTACAGCCGCAGGTTCCGCACAGATGAGCCTATAACCATAGCCACATTGCCTATAGGCTATGCCGACGGAATACCACGCCGTTGGGGCAACGAAACCGGATATGTACTTATTAAGGGTAAAAAGGCACAAATTACCGGAACCATAAGTATGGACATGATGATGGTAAACATAACCGGAATAGATTGCAAAGAGGGCGATACCGCCATAATTTTTGGCAAAGACCCATCGGTAGTAACCATTGCAAAGGCATTGGGAACCATACCGTATGAAATTTTAACAGGAATTTCGCAAAGGGTGAAGAGGGTTTTTTACAAAGAATAAGTTTTGTTTTTTGTAACTTAGCAAAACAACCAGTTATAAAAACAAAAAATTAAGACTATGGCATTATTAAAAGAATTTAAAGATTTCGCACTTAAAGGCAATGTATTAGACCTTGCTATTGGTGTAATTATAGGTGCTGCTTTTGGTGCTATTGTAAAATCGATGGTGGAAGACCTGATAACGCCACTCATACTTTCGCCCATACTTGAAAAAGCCGGACTCGAAGATATTAAAGAGCTTACCTGGGGTGCCGGGGTTAAATATGGCAATTTTTTGAGCAATGTAATTTCGTTCATTATCGTGGCTTTTGTTTTATTCCTTATAGTTAAGGCTGTAAACAGTACCCGTAAAAAGGAAGCTCCGGCTCCTGCTGCACCACCGGCTCCAAGCAACGAAGAAAAACTGCTTATGGAAATTCGCGATGCTTTAAAAGCTAAACAGTAATATAAGACACTAATTTCACGAATTCATAATGATTTTTATTCATCATCAGTGAATTTGATAACCAATAAACTAAATACGGTTAAGCTTTGTGTAAATTCGTGAAATTAGTGTCTAAACAATGCACTTGTTAAACAAGACGTTTCCGTTACACTATATATTCTATTGTTTCACAAAACCGCCTCTAAAAGGCGGTTTTTCTTTGTTATATTTTTGTGTTTCCAAACACTTTTATAACTAATTTTGCCTGAAACGTTTAATAAATAATCATCACGATATGAAAGTTGCTGTTGTAGGCGCTACCGGAATGGTAGGCGAAGTAATGCTTAAAGTACTGGCAGAAAGAAATTTCCCAATAACCGAACTGATACCTGTTGCCAGCGAGCGCAGTGTGGGTAAGGAAGTAGCCTATAAGGGAAACAAGTATAAGGTGGTAAGCCTTGAAACTGCCGTTAGCATGAAGCCGCAAATAGCATTGTTCTCGGCGGGAGGCGGCACTTCTTTAGAGTGGGCTCCTAAATTTGCCGAAGCAGGCACTACCGTTATAGACAACTCAAGTGCATGGCGTATGGATCCTGCTAAAAAATTGGTAGTGCCCGAAATTAATGCCAACAAGCTAACCAAAGAAGATAAAATTATAGCCAACCCAAACTGCTCTACCATACAAATGGTATTGGCATTGGCTCCGCTACACAAAAAATACAACATTAAGCGCGTGGTGGTTTCTACTTATCAGAGTGTTACCGGAACAGGAGTTAAAGCCGTAAAACAGTTAGAAAATGAGTATGCAGGCATAGAGGGCGAAATGGCTTATAAATATCCTATTCACCGCAACGCAATACCTCAGATAGACGTTTTTGAGGACAACGGATATACTAAAGAGGAAATGAAAATGACCCGCGAAACCAAGAAGATAATTGGTGACGATTCTATTCAGGTTACTGCAACCACGGTGCGCATACCTACTGTAGGCGGACATAGCGAAGCGGTAAACGTAGAGTTTAGCAACGACTATGAACTGGCCGACATACGCTCTATTCTTGAAACTACCGATGGGATAACCGTTCAGGATAACATTGCGTTATTTGACTATCCTATGCCGTTATATGCTGAGGGTAAAGATGATGTTTTTGTAGGCCGTATCCGCCGCGATGAAAGCCAGCCAAACACCCTGAACCTTTGGATAGTTGCCGACAACCTGCGCAAGGGCGCTGCCACAAATGCCGTACAAATTGCAGAGTATTTGGTAGAGCATAAACTGGTTTAATATACTTTTTCACAATAAATTTATAACCCGCAGTATTTTAGGATGCTGCGGGTTATCTGTTAAATAATGAAAAAACATCACAAACAATCAATCGTAGCAATAGTTCTTATAGTGTCAGGCTGGCTTTCAGGAGGTATTGGTTACGGCAGCAGTAATTTAGGATCTATACTTCCCGGGCTGCTTTTTTATGGAGGGGGAATATTGTTTTTTTTAGGAATTATTGTTCTTGTAATATCCGCAAAAGCCTAATGGCTAAGTAGGAGTTTGTCTGCTCCGCAAAGTCAGAGACTTTGAGGCTGTGTTAAACAATCTCTGACCGGAATATAATGGCAGGTTAACTGCTTCGTGCTTCGGGGTGACAACATGTGAAAAACGTAACTGTATATCCTGTTGATGAGTTATCGCGAGGTACGAAGCAATCTGTTACTACATTTATATTATACTATTATGTGATTGCTTTGTCGTTTCTCCTTACAAAGACAGTGTGTGGATAGTGGGATAGCTATACTGAATAGCAGATGCAATTAAAATAGATTACTCATCACTAAAACAATTCCTGAAAACCACCCTATATCCCCTTCGCATTTTTTATTTTTGTAGGCCTTAACCCTAACTATGCGCTGGAATCTTAAACCACAACCCAATCCTATAAATGTAGAATATTTAGCCAACGCCCTTGGGGTAGATGCTGTAGTAGCATCCTTGTTGGTGCAGCGTGGCATAACCACGTTCGATGAGGCAAGGCAGTTCTTTCGTCCGTCGCTTGACGATTTGCACAATCCGTATTTAATGAAAGATATGGACAGGGCGGTAGACAGGATAGAAAGTGCAATTGCCAATGGCGAAAACATACTTGTTTTTGGTGATTATGATGTAGATGGTACCACAGCAGTATCGCTCATGTCGTCTTACCTGAAATCATTTTATCCTAATGTAGATACTTATATTCCGGACAGGTATAATGAGGGGTATGGGGTGTCCTTTGCTGGTATAGACTATGCCGATGATAATGGTTGCACCCTGATTATTGCATTGGATTGCGGTATAAAATCTATTGACAAGGTTGATTATGCTAAAAGTAAAAGTATCGATTTTATTATATGCGACCACCACCGCCCCGGAGATACATTGCCCAATGCTATAGCAGTGCTCGATCCTAAGCGGGAGGATTGCAACTATCCTTATGACGAGCTTTGCGGATGTGGTGTAGGATTTAAGCTTATACAGGCACTGGCTGCGAACAAAGGGCAAACTATTAATGATCTTATTCCGTACCTCGATCTTGTTGCTACAGCCATTGCTGCTGATATTGTTCCTATAACAGGAGAGAATCGCGTGTTGGCAAAATTTGGTCTCGATGTTATAAATAGTAATCCCAGGCCGGGCATTAAAGCATTGGTGCAAAATGTAAAAAAGCAAATATTAAGCATTAGTGATGTAGTGTTTATAATTGCACCGCGTATTAATGCTGCCGGACGCATTAAGCATGGTAACTATGCTGTACAGCTTTTAACGGAATTTAATTTGAATGAAGCTGAAGGTTTTGCTGCCCAAATAGAAGGACTTAATGCGGATAGAAAAGACCTTGACAAACAAATCACTCAAGAGGCTTTATTGCAGATAGAGCAAAACAGTGACCATGATAAATTTACGACTGTAGTGTTTCAGGAAGACTGGCATAAAGGAGTAATAGGTATTGTAGCTTCGAGGCTGATAGAAACCTATTACCGCCCTACGCTGGTATTTACACGCAGTGGCGACAAGCTGGCTGCTTCGGCACGTTCGGTTAAAGATTTTGACGTATATAATGCCCTCGAAGCCTGTGCCGAATATTTAGAGCAGTTTGGCGGACACATGTATGCAGCAGGTTTAACGCTTAAAGAAGAGCAATATCCCTTATTCCGTCAAAAGTTTGAAGAGGTGGTGGCTAATACTATCCACCCGGATCTGCTTATTCCGGAAATTTCGATTGATGCCGAAATATTGCTTGAAGATATTACGCCTAAATTTTTCAGGATACTAAAGCAGTTCGAGCCCTTTGGTCCTGGCAACATGACACCCGTCTTTATGTCTAAAGATCTTACCGACAGTGGTTATGGTAAGGCTATTGGTAAGGATGAAGAACACCTTAAGCTTTTTATAAAACAAAATGGTTCAGAGGGTTTTGGTGCAGTTGGGTTTGGTCTTGCTTCAAAAAAAGAACTGGCCTGTAATGGCAGTACTTTTGATGCTGCCTATTCTATAGATGAGAATGTTTGGAACGGCCAAACAAGCCTGCAGTTGAGGTTGAGGGATATTAGGGATGCCGAAAACTAATACAGCAATTTTAGGTTATTTGTTATATTCTTCCACAACAGCTACTACATCTTTGTAAGTGAAGGTTTCATTTTTAATTTTTTCAGTAATGGATTCATTATCTGAAAAATAATTTGCTGCTGCGGTTTTAAATCCATCATTTTTATTGAAATTATCAAAATCATAATGAATCATAGTTGCAGCATCCTCGCTATCTTTTTGGCAATAATATACATTTCGTTTAAAAAATATAGGGCCGTTTGCAAAAGGATCCGGTTCCTGTACAGTATAAGTATCACAATAAAGGTTTACTTTGCCTAAAACTACAACTCTTAGAAGTTTTTTGTTTTTCAGAATCCTTTTGCCCGATGGGCTGTAGACGTTTTTGTTTACATACACATCATTCTCTACAAACATCTTTTCGATATTTTTCTTTTTAATCTTCCTGATTCGGTCACCTTCTTTAACCTTGATGTAATTCAAATCAAATTTAATTGGAAATGGAATCAAAGTAGTTTCTAAAACTTCTCCACTGGTCATAATGATTTTTGCAGAGAGAGCTTTTGAATTAGTATGCACTTGCGCAAAGCTGAAAATTATGCACCCAATGAAAAGTAAAGAGGCTAAAATATATTTTTTCATAACAAAACGCTTTTAGGTTAATTTGTTGATTGTTATAAATTTATGGAAATAAAGTGAATTTGCCTCCATAATAGCTGTAGTTTTTTCTGCTTTATGAACAGAAGTTTTTAAGGTGTGAATAAAAAAATAGGTTTTATTTAGAATGGTTTTAAATAATTATTATTTTTGTTCAAAATCAATTCGGGATGAAAGAAGTAGAGCAGGTATATTATAACGACTTTGGGGTCGCATTTCACTGGAGGAAAGAAGGGGAGGTTTTGAGAGATAAGGTTCAGATCATATTTAAAGAAACCGGGTTTTATTTTACGGCAACACAGGTGGCAAAGTTTGCCGATATTATAGATCAAACCTGTCAGGATATCAGTTGTTCTTCATGCTGCCAAAGGGCGCATTGCCATCGTTTTTTGCTGAAAACACCTCTCAACCAAATAGATCTTGCTGTAAACAAAGCAGAGCTGATGCAAATAAAAGATCTTATAGACGGCACACTATTTAATTTAAACCTTATGGACTATTTGGATACAATTGGCCGGAATTAATGTATTATTGAGGCTTATATCGCACTAATTGTACGTTTGCCCTGTTTCTGGATGTAATGCCTTTTTCTATTTATAGGTTTTGAGTTCAAACTCATTTCCATCGAAAACACCATAAGTAAAATAGCCAATCCAGTCGCCAAGGTTTACATAACTGCTGTTTTCGTTTAGTTTAATAACCATAGGCAGGTGGCGATGACCAAATATAAAGTAGTCGTAATGCTTGGTTTGTAGCTTGCGCTTGCTGTAAAGCACCAGCCATTCTTTGTCTTCGCCTAAAAACACCACATCTTCGTTGCCCGATATAAGTTTGTTTTTTACAGACAGATATTGCGCAAGCTTTACTCCAATATCAGGGTGCATCCAACGAAACAGCCATTTAGAAAAAGGGTTGGTAAAAACCTTCTTCATGCGTTTGTAGCCTTTGTCGCCTGGGCCAAGTCCGTCTCCATGTCCAATAAAAAACTGTTTTCCGTTAAATGTAAACTCTTTGGGACGATGATATACCGGGATATTAAGTTCTTTTTCAAAGTAGTCGTCCATCCAAAGATCGTGGTTGCCTGTAAAAAAGTGTATTTGAATGCCGCTGTCGCGCAATTCGGCAAGTTTACCTAATACTCTTATAAAGCCCTTAGGTACAACGGTTTTGTATTCAAACCAAAAGTCAAAAAGATCACCAACTAAAAATAAAACGTCAGCGTCTTTTTTAATCTCATCAAGCCAGGCTACGAATTTTTGTTCTCTTGGAAAGCTTAATTCGGGTGTAGGGGCACCAAAATGCTGGTCTGATGCAAAGTATATTTTTTGTGTACTATTCATTTTTTTACTTAGTGCATACAAATATATAAAGACTTGTTGGCATGACAGAGTAATTCTAAGATTTTAAAAATCATAACAAATAAAAACAAATTTGTTTCTTTTGGTTAAAATTTACATTATGTTTAAGGTAAGCTTTAAAGCTTGATTTTTTTTACTTATTTTCGAAAACTAAACAGCTAAATGAGTTTTTTTGCATAAAAAACTATAATTTTATGCGATTTTAAGTGTAAGGCTTGAATTTTACAGAGGTTTGGATGATGTTTTAATTTTATAAGAATGCAGTTGAGTGGTTGTTGGGGTCTTATAATCAGTAGTTTATGTTTTTGTGTGTAAAGTAATTGTAAACAATAATTTAAATTAATTCTGAATACGTCATAAATTAAAATAAACTTTGTTTTTTTGGCTTCTTATTGGTATAAATGTCGCTTTTCGTGGTTACGTTTTTTTCTGATAGGGTATTTTAAGCCATAAATGTTTAATATAAAACTATAAT
>NZ_WUMN01000011.1 GCF_009826935.1 Flavobacterium sp. Sd200 | reverse complement strand
CGCTATCGGCTGTACCACCATTGCAGTGATACAACTTCCACAGACACAAAAAGGCGTGCATACTTCAAAATCGTCCTTGTGTTCTGATGTGCCTTGTGTAATTTCCTCTGACTGTTTTTTATTGTAGGTATTGTGCGCATCAGTACAAGGCAATACTATTAATATCAGCAGGTAAGCTGATAAAAAAACAGTGAGTATTTGCCTGATGTTATGCATTGCAGTAAAAGTAATTAATATTTTTTTAATCGAAAGCTACTGACTTTATTTATTACAAAATAATAACAAATTAACCAAACGTTCACAATGGTCATCTTTTTAAATTGATACCTCCTTTACTTTGTAATCAAAACGGCTGTAAGCTCATCAATTAGTTAACGGCCTGCATTGAGGTTATGTTTAATGTAAAAATGAAGAACGATGAATGTAGAGTTAATTACAAGGGACGACCTTGAACGATTCAAGAAAGAGTTACTGGAAGAAATCCGAAAATTTCAGGCATTTCCACGCAAACGAGGAGAAGAACAACGCAACTGGCTTAAAAGTTTTGAAGTACGCAAGCTGTTAGGTATATCAGCTGGTACGCTTCAGAATCTAAGGGTTAACGGTATTCTACCCTTCAGTAAAATTGGAGGCTTGTTGTATTACCGTTATGAAGACATACAGAAGCTAATGGAAGGCGCAAGCCAATAGGTTTCCACAAATTATAAATTATGGAAAAGCTGACTTGTGCTTTAGCAAAACAAATTGACATGGTGGATTTCCTCGCTTCGCTTGGATATGAACCGTCAAAAATCAGGAACAATGATTACTGGTACAAATCCCCTTTGCGAAATGAACAGACCGCTTCCTTTAAAGTTAACCGAAAGGGTAATGTCTGGTTCGACCACGGTATTGGTAAAGGTGGCGACCTGATTGATTTTGGGATTTCATATTTCCGCTGCACGATACCCGAACTGCTACAAAAGCTATCATCCGGAGGTGCTGAAACCTTTCTTTTTCAACCGCAGGCACCCCCTAAACTGTTAGGCATTGTAAAGGAAATTTCTGCTGGTGAAAAAAAAATGGAGAATGGTAACAAGATAGTGGTAACGGATAGCAGGATTATTTCGGATAGCAGGTTGATTGCCTATTTGGAAAAACGGAACATCCCACTGGCGATTGCCAGGCAGTATTGCAGGGAGGTGGCTTTTCTCTTGTACGGCAAAAAGCAGACCGCCATCGGGTTTAAGAATGACGAGGGTGGATATGAATTGCGAAATGAATTTTTCAAAGGCAGCAGTTCGCCAAAGGCTATAAGTTTCTTTGACAGCGGGGCAAAATCCCTCGATGTTTTTGAAGGCTTTTTTGATTTAATGTCTTTTAAAGCCATAACCCAAAAAGCCACAGGGCCACCTGCTAATTTTTTGGTACTGAACTCCCTTGCCTTTTTTCAAAAGTCCTGGGAACTTATGGAACAGCATAAGCACGTTAGCCTGTACCTTGACCGGGACGATGCGGGGATGAAACTCACAAAAGAAGCTTTGGAAAGAAGCCCTGAAAGGTTTACTGACCAAAGTAATCTGTACCGAAATCAAAAGGATTTGAACGACTGGCTAAAGCAGCCTGAAACACTTAAAGCTTTTAAAAAGCATGGAAGGTCTATATGACGTCTGAGTGGTAGCCAGCTATGTTTTGGTAAAACCAAAACGCTGGCTCAACTCATGCTACCGCATTCGTTGAGGGATTTTTTTCATGCTGCCGCATTCAAAAAATCGTAATGGTTAAAGATGATGGAAGGAGTAAATGACAACAATAGGAATAAAGGCGGCCGGCCTCCCAAAGAGATTAAAAGGAACCAGGTGATGGCAATTAAGTGTACACTATTTGAGCGTAAAGCCATTGAAGCCAAGGCAAGAAAAGCAAGGCTGACCATATCAGAATACCTGCGTGAGCTTGGCCTTACTTCAAAAATTAATTTCAAGAACAAAGCCCTGCCAAAAGAAGTTTTAAGCTTTACCGCTACGCTAAACCACATGGCTGCGAACCTGAACCAGATTGCCAAAAAGCGTAACAGCAATGACGAGCTTAGTCCGATTGAACGGGCAGAACTAAAAGTGCAGTCCAATCAAGTGAAAGACCTTGCCCTGCAAATAAAAAACTACCTGTTATGATTGGCCATGTGTCCATAGGGGCTTCAATTTACCACCTGCTCAGTTATGTACTGGAAGATAAAAAAGAATTGTCCGAAGAAAAGAAATTAGGGCTTGCAGCAGGAGAGCACTTGCAGCACAGGGAACGTGCCGAGGTATTAGAATACAACAAATGCTTTGGCAACAAATATGAACTTACCGAGCAGTTTAAAGATGTGAGCAGGCTAAGCAAACGTATTGAAAAAACGATGCTGCATTTGTCCCTGCGGTTGGCACCAGGCGAAGAGTTATCAAAAACACAATTAACAGATGTTGGAAGGACTTGCGCCGAAGCATTTGGCGTAGCCGACCATCAATACATCTGCGTACTGCACAAGGATACCAAAGAGCAGCATATCCATATCGCCGCCAACCGGGTAGGCTTTGATGGCAAGGTAGCTACAGACAGCAACAGCTATAAGCGGATGGCAGAACTCTGCCGTAAGCTTGAAAAGCAGTACGGCTTGCAGGAGGTATTAAGCCCAAGGAAATTCCTCTCAGCAAAGGATAGGCAACTCCCCAGGCACGACAGCCGGAAGGAAAAGCTGAAAGCGGATATACAGCAGGCATTAAAGCAAACCAGTAGTTACCCGGCCTTTGAAAACCACATGGAGGGTTTAGGGTATAGAGTCCTGAAAGGTAGGGGTATCTCCTTTGTGGATGATAAAAAAGTAAAATTTAAAGGAAGCGAGGTTGGTTTTTCTCTGGCCAAGATTGAAAAGATATTGAGCCTGCAGCAGCAGCTTGAAGCAAAACGGGCAAGTCGAAAAAATGAAAGTTTAAATATTAGCACTATTGGTGCTAATAACAACTTTAAGCAGGGAAATAGTCAACAGTTTAATAACCACAAAACTTCTTTTGAAGTAGTTGAAAAACAAATTGCAGGACTTATAGGACAGCTAATGAACCCTGAATATACTTCAGACTATAGAGACTCTGAGCTAACCCGACAGCCTAAAAAGAAAAGAAGGCCAGGCATGAAACACTAACTAATGATGAATGACTATGGAAACGAATGGAAAAAATCAACTTGACAGGGATACACTACAATTAGTGCTTGAAGAATTTACGGTTGAACAAAAAACGACGAATCAAAACATCGGCGAGCTGATTATTGCTATAGATAATCTTGGAAAAAAGCTTGATGGATTTAATGAACAACAAGCGTCAAAAAGCGAAGTTCCTGTAAGTATAGATATTGCTCCGGTAAAAAGTGCATTGGAAAAAGGATTTTTGGATATTAAATACATGATTGGCAGGGAACCGAAAAGTATAACAAGGAAACTTCAGATATTACTTTTCCCGGAACAGGATGCAAAGCTTTTCTATAGAATAGTTTTCGGGAGATGGTTTTTATTGCCGGTTGCTGCCTTCGCCCTTAACCTTGCTTATAGCTGGGGAATTGATTATACACAGAGCAAAAAAGAGGTTGAGATACAGCAGTTAGAAAACGACAGGATTAGAAATTCTTGGGATTATATGTATCGGAACAATGATAAAGCCATCAAAATAATAATGAATAAAGCCTATAATTTCTCGGTGAAAGGAAAAGATAAATGAATTGTGCATACGGTGTGTGCACAATTCATTCATTTCGTTGATTATTGAAAGTACGCATTTACGAATACACTGTATTCGCAATTTTTTCTATCGTAATTTCCCCCTTTTTACTAGGGATAGAATTATTTCCTAAATTAGAGCTAAAATACTACAAATGAAAACAGGACGAAACGATTTATGCCCATGTGGAAGCGGGAAAAAGTATAAAAAATGCTGTATCTTCTCAGACAACTTGACGTTTTCAGGTTATTTATCATCCTTCAGCTCATTGGAAGCCTTAAAAGTCCTTTCACTCCTTCAAATCTTACCTATTAATCAGGCGAAATTAGTTCGCCTTGAATCTATTCAGGATAAGATATGCCAAAACATCAATGATAAAGAGGTCTCAAAATACGACCAGTTAATAAAAACAATCCACAAAGAATACGATTATGATTACCGAGAAGACCCATTAGAATCATGTGCAACTGAGAATCTAATGTTTTTCAATGGAAATAATATTGTCTTTCCTGGGATTGCCAAAGACAGTACTAATATTAATCAACTCCTACTGAATAGCATTTTCCACATTGATGATTCTTTAGCAGACGAAACAAAAGATATAATTAGAGAAGGTACAGTATTCTTACTATATATACATGATAGAATTTCAAAAAGTATTGGACTACAAAGAAATATGTCTGAAGATGATTATAGAGGTCAAATATATTTCCCCGAACAAGATTTTGCTGATAGGCATAAGAGCCTATTCGAGTTTACCCAAAATGATATTGAGAATATATACGCCAAGTTTCAAATAGCGCATGATGTAATAAGCTATTTTTCTACTCACCAGTCAGAAGTTATAAATAATGAAGGGGAAGAAACTATTTTAATTCAAAAGCCATTTTTGAAGGTAGGTGGTAAATATTATTTAGCAATGCCATCTGCTCAGATGTACTGTTTAAATTTATTTATCAGGGAAGTCGCCAAGTCAAGAGAAGAACAAAACGTCTTAGATTTTTGCTACAATAGAAGATTAATTTACGAACTACACCATTATTTAGGGTCATATTGGTCGAAACTTAAGGTTGATATTGAATTAAATCAATATGAGTCCATCTGGCAATTTGATAATAATAAACTTGCCTACGTTTGTTTCTTACCCGTTGATAAAGATAATTCTATTGAGTCAAGGGCAAATGAGGTAATGGCCTTATTAAAGGCAAAATTTGATTACCAAGTTGAATTTCTATCCTTATTCGTATTTGCATCTTATGAACTGGATGAAATTCAATCATACGGATTTGAAGATATTGATGAAGCAACTTATATGTTGGCTTTAAACTTTTTCGACATAGATAGACTATTTACAAACTGGGACTTTGACAAGCTTTCTTTATGGAAATATGCAAGGGCTGAAAATATAGTTCATGATGATAGAAGTGTTGAAATAATGCCATTCTACTCGACACTCACGTACTATAAGTACTATATGAGCAACAGAGAATCATTTTACAGAACAGATGAAAAAATGCCAAATGTTCTAAGTTTTGATTTCGCTACACAAGGCAATATTGCAATCGAGGCTACACAAAAAAACGATAAACACTTTATATTTTACATTAATGAGAATGGTAGTCCTGGATACTTACCCGTAACTAAGACTCAACAATACGCGCCCATTTACACGTCTGAAGAGATTTTATATGGCAAATTAAGGGTTGCATTAGAATATTATTCTTTACCTATTTGGTTGACTTCCGATTCAACAAGAGATTCGTTAAGTAACAGCTTCATTGAAGCAATGGTATATTGGCTTTACGAACTCAGAGAACACCTGATGCCATTTGTAAATAAATTGGGTAGATATCCTATTGAAATTACTCTATTTTTCTCCGAAGAACTTCGGCAGTTCTTAAAGACGGGAGGACAGGAAACGCTAAACGATAATGACCTTAATATTGAAAGTAATATAAATATTAGCAACCGGAAAATTAAAATTATAATCCCCCTCGAAATTTTCAATGTCCTGCACAGAAAAGATAATTATGGAGAGCGCTTGTTAGTAGATAGCATACTTCATAGTTTCAAAAAGTTTGGAGAAACACAAGGTATTAAGATATTTGGAGAGCATGACATACAGAATCTTCTTGACGCTTTTATGCCTTTAAGCAGGAAAAAAATGATATTGACTTCACATATGGACGATAGCATAAAGAGATATTCATTGTACATTCCAACGGCTAGATTTTTGTCGGATGCAGATTCAGCCATAATACTTGAGAACAATGTGAAATGGCTTAATTATCAAAAATCTGTACCAAGTGCAATCACCAGTGTTGATGATAAATTAACACTGTTATATGACTTAATTACTTCTTTAAGAAATCAACTTAGATTAAGGCTAAAACATTTTAATTCTTTTGAACTTTTAAAACATGTCATTTTAAGACACGAAGCAATAATATATAAGTCAGGTTATCTAGACCTAAGCCTCACTGCCAAATTAGAATGTTTTTCACATTATCAAGATATTGTAGAAGAATATAAGAAAGCTAATACTGATATAATTAAATCATCTCACACGACAAGAAGCCTAATAGAGTGCATAGTCGCAGAGCCGTATTTTGGAGATGACGTTGTTAATGACAATGATGTAGATTTTTTAATAGCCTTATTATCAGAAATAAATTTCTATGGAAACGTAATTGATTCTATTCAACTTAAATTAGATGATCCTGAAATAGGATTGCTTCCGTCTGGAAGAATAGGGTTAAATCACGACTTCTATGATTCTGTGATACATAATTATAGAGAATCTGTTATAATGGATGAAGTACAAGAAAGTAATGAAAGTTTCGATAGCCTTTTTAAAGTAATAAAAAAGGACGAAAATATTCCTTTAGACCCATATCATGACAAAATTGATAAAATCTTTAAAGATGAATTAGGGATTGCTTTTAGTAGAATAATAGCAATTTTAAGATTTTTGTCCGTACGCTGTTTTGAAAATAAAGCATCCTATTACTATTGCAAAGAAGATGAGCTCATTCCTATGATTAGTACTAATTCAATTTTAGAAAATGGAGAAATAGAAGCCTTTATAAAATTTATGTCATTAGAAACAAGGGGACGTTTCGACACCCCACCTTTAGGTTATTTCGCCTCTGATATAAACACATGGAGATACAACAGAGAGTTTTCATATGTACGTAGGCCTCTTCTAAAAATTAAAATGGAAGACGGTTCTTATAGTTTTATTTGGAGTGCAAGACACTTAGCAATGGCTTCTGAAAATTTAATGTATATATTCTTTAATGGGTTACTGAAGGTAGACGAAAAGCAATATCCTGAAATAAGTAAATTGGTAAAGGAACGTAATATTATTAAAGGCAAAGAATATAGAGATACAGTATTACAATGGTTAAAGCAACAGTCGATATATGTTCATGAACAGGAAATCAAAGTTCGAAAAAGTGTTTTCCCAAATGCCGAGAAAGACTATGGAGATATTGATGTTCTTGTTGTCGATGATAATACCAAAACAGTCTACTTGATAGAATGTAAGAATACCAAACAAGCAAAAATCATGTACGACTTTCAAAATGACGCAAAAAATTATATTGACAAACAACTGCCTAAACATGTAAATAGGGGAAATTTTATCAAATATAACCTTGAAACACTTTCTAAGAAAATAGGAAAAGATGTCATTGGCTATAATGTCCAGCCTATTGTTATTTCGTCCTATCAATTACCAGTTAAGTTTATTCAAGATGTACCAATACCAATTTATTCTTTTACAGAGGTAAAGAGATCAAAAATATTTAGTTGACCTTGAAAACAAATCGGTTGAGCAAATTCCAGCACGGAAATGAACAGCTAGACAATGCGTTCACAGTCTACAGCATACGCTTACGTAGATGCTTTTTTGCTTTTTCGTGGCGGGAAATTTTCTTCTCGAATTAAAAACCATACCACATTATGCTCTTGTTGCGATATTAATAGGGCCTTCCGACAGGTTGCCGAAAGGTTTCATTTTCCTATATATAAGTTTTCTTATGATATTTAAGGAACTTGTACGTAAAGAAATACGTATATATAAATATATGTTTCTAAAATTAAAATCGTAGCTTTAATTATATTTAAAAGTTGGAAGTATTATGCGAAAAGCAAATTCCTACTCTGGTGTAATTTTTCTAATCTATAATATCGCCATATGAAATCAACAATAGTCGAAATCCTCATTGATAAATCAGGAAGCATGGGGGGGATGACAAGAGTTCCAGAAAATATTGGAGATTATCGAATAGATGGAGAAACGCGTATGTCGATTATAAAAAGAATTTTAATTCAAAATGTACTGCCAAGTATTGAAGATTACACACAACAAATATACATTCGTACTTTCCGTGGAACAGCGAAGACTAAGTCTAATGTAAATGCAGAAGGATTAGATATTGAATTAATTTATTCCGGTGAATTAGAAATTAAAGAAATCAAAAAGGTAATAAATGGATTATCAGATCCTCCAAGTGGTGGAACTCCTATCACTGCTGCTTTAAATGAGTCACTTCGTAATTTACAAAATTTCCCCAACTTAGATAGAAAAATTATTTTACTTACTGACGGAGAAGAAAATGGTGGTGGGAACTATTTGATCGCAGCTAAAAATATTAATTTGATGTCAGGAGTTTCATGTAAAATATTTGTAATAGGATTAGCCTTAGAGGGAGCTGTCGAACAGAATATTAAATCAATTGCAACAGGTGGATTCATAAATATAAAATCAAAAGATGTTATTGAGAAAGACATTGAGAAAGTGTTTGAGCCTTTAAGAATTGCGGTATTAACAAATGCTATAACCAATCTTAATTACATTATAAAAAAAGAAAAACAGGAGAGAGCTACAAAATTGATTTCTGCCTCCGAATTAGATTCCACTACACTTACAATAGATGAGGAATATAGTGAGCAAATCCGATTGATTACTGAAAGCTATATTTATAATATATTATGTGAGAAATATGGGAAATCATCTGTAAAATGGCTCAATCAAATTAGCGAGTCTAGTTACCCATACGACTTTCAGATATTAGAACCATATAATACTTTTATTGAAGTTAAAGGCACAGTCCGTGAGAAACCAACGTTTTATTTGACTTCAAATGAGTGGGATTTCTTTTTAGATAACAAGGATAATTATGAGTTATATCGAGTTATCAATTGTCAAGATGATAAGCAGATGACACATTTTCACATTCCTAATCTTTTAACCAGTCTGCTAAGAAAAGAGGTCGTTCCATACTTGTTAGAGCCTGAAATTCTAAAAGAGCAACGTGTACACCTAACTATGAAAAATAACTTAACTTAATCCTCAATTATGAAAAGTGAAATCTGGGATAAGGAGAGTACAATTAAGGCGTTCACAATTGGATATACATTAGAGGAAATAAATCAGTTCAATGATGAATGTAAAATCTTTTTAAATGAAGTTATCAGACAATCAAATTTTTTAAATGGAACTTTTAACGACAATTTAAACGATTTAAAAAAGGCAAATTGGTTAATTCTAAATGATATTAGTTCATCATTGTTAGACTGCCATCAACAGATAATGTACGGTAATATTCGAATGGCAAGTAGAGTATTTAGAGATGTAATGGAAAATATGCATATTTTAGAGTTATTGAATAAATCGCAAAAAGAAAAGTACCTAGTAAAGTGGTATAAAAATGAAGTTATTTCGCATGGTGATTATAGAGATTGGATAAAAAAAGAAGAGAGTTTGGAACTTTCAGAGTTAACGAGAGATGTATATAGACAATACCCAAAGTACGCACATAGAACTTACCGAGCCATATATGAAAGTTATTCTCAAGAAAATCAGTTTTTAAATTTTAATGAAAGACTGATTTTTTCTAACCCTCAACATTTAAAAATAATCTCGAAATATTATTTTCATCTATCTTATTTTGTAATTAACACTTCCCTAGATTACGCCGATTACAATGTATTGAATTCAATACAGTTATCTATAATAGCTGATATCTTAATAGGCAAAGATAAATAGTTCATTTAATCTTAAACTAGAAGAGAGACTACCATTAAACCAGTCTCTCTTCAGTTAAAGTAATATATAACTAACTATTTATTGTTAAATAATCTCTCTAAATACTCAACTTTATCTTTTTCCGCTTGTAAAAGTCGTTCATACAATTCAACAATTTTTTCAACGGTATTGAACGTAGGCTGGTAGTTCAGAGAACTTGCTATCAGAGTTGAAGTGTCACTACTGGTGTTATGATAAGTATTTGAGATAATATTAAAAACAGCTTCTTCTGAAAACTGTTTGATACCCTCCACAGTAACTCCCAAAGCCCTGGCTATTTCTTCGAGTTTAGCATCTTCAACCGTTTCACTGTTTTCAATATTAGAAACCGCCTGTTGGCTAATACCCAAAGCCTGGGCTAGTGCTTCCTGCTTCATATCGCGTAGTTCGCGGATACGGCTAATTTTTCTTCCTATGTGATTTTTAGTTGCTGTGCTCATAACTCAAAGGTATTCAAGATTCTGTAAGAAATATTCAGTTGGTAAAACACAACCTGTAACTGGTATTATACAAACCGCTGTGGTTCGGTACGCTACCGTGAGGTAGTTACTTGCTGTGTATAAGCAAAAATAAGCTTTTTCACTGATGTTTCACAGCAAAAACGGAGTTTATGAAGTATGAAATTAAAATCCCGCAGACCTTTCCCAATCACGAAGAACTGGGAGAGGCCGTAAATCATTTGGTCAGTTTCCTGCACATCGATGCAGTGTATGTTTTGCCCTTGGAACACAAAACACTAGTGTCAGTTATCATGAGCGATAATAATGCCCAGGACGACGATGCGCTGCATGACAGTAAACTGGCAGACGACCACCCCAACATTGTGTTTAAGTATTTTAGCGGCCATTGGGTAGAACATGCTTATAAAAAGGGCTTTCCCTATTTTATAATGCACTGCAATGCAGAGAACCTTGTGTACTGCGCACCCGAAGCAAAGGTTTTCCATCCTGTAAAGCTAAAGACAAAGTATTACACGTACCGCCTCCGAAAACGTTCCGGCGAGATGATCTGGACTATTGATGCGTATCTGCGTTTGTGTGATGATTATATGCGTACGGAACGGCATATAGAAGCGGCCCATGCACTGCATCAGGGCTTGCGGTTTATATACATGATGATATCGGAATTACATGGTGAAGGGCTTAAAGATGGGCAAGATTTATTTGGGCAGTACAGGTGGATTGCAGATTTTGCACCTTCGCTTGATGAAATTATCAATCCAAATGTCGATGAGGGTAAAAGTTTACTGGAGTTTCTGAATGCCTCACGAAACGCTATCATCTACAAAACAAAATTAGAAGTCAATGTTGATACACTGAAAAAAGCTAACGCAAAGGTGCGTCAGTTCTATGGAGAAGCGCGGAGCCTTTACAACAAATTGTATTTGGATTACAAGGCCAAACTCAAAACCTTACATCAACCTGAAACGGCAGGGCTCAGCATCCTTGAACAAAAGTTACCGGAAGATTACTTTGCCGGTCAGATGCTACAACAGATAAGCGGTATTATCTCAACGTATATCAAGACAAGGGCGGTGTTCTGCTTTGGCTACAAACTGTTTAATACGCAAATTAAAAAAACGAAGTCGAATTACTTCAACCCCGGCTATCACTTTTACCTGTTGGTCTACTCGCTTGAACCGAAAGACAACCCCGCTGCAATGATCGAAGCCAAAGTAAGGGATACCTTTTGTAAAAAGCACAAGGTAACAGTGCTACTACATCGCAAACAGTTAATGTCTAAAAAGCGTGATAGCGACCGATGGTTCTTCAACAAACTTACGGTTAACGGTATTCAGGTAGGCAGTAATCTAAACATTACCGATCAGCCGTTTGAAAGGGATTTGGAGTATTCGGTTAATTACTGGCGTAACCGTGCACTGCTGGCAGAAAGCCATTTCAATACGGCTAAATCACTTACTAATCCCGATGATGCACTGCTGAAAAACACACTGCTGCATCAGGCTATTGTAAACTGCTGCCTCGGGTTCATAGAACTATTTCTTAGCTATAGGCCAAACCGAGTAAATATTGGGCATCTGTTTGCGCTAATGCAGTTTATTGCCGGTAAAGATTTTTCATTGTATTTCCGTCAGGAAGATGATAATTCATTATACCTGCTGCTATCGGCTAATCCTGATATGATACGCTACAAAGTCGTAAACGAGTACGCTATTGAGGACAGTAATGAACTGGAACTCCGTTGCAAGGAATGCTTTAGGGAAATAAAACAATTGGCTTTTGCCAAACTTGATGAACTCTATAAATCACACCTAATTTTATAAGCTATGGAAAATGATAAAATCAAGGAAGCGATAGACTTCGCCGACAAAATCAAGAACGCCAGCCAGTTCAATGTTTTTAATGAACGCTTCCGCAGGGAAGGTTTTGGCGTGGAATTAACTTTCTCAGGGTACAACGACCTAATCTTGACTATTATGGATATCATGAAGGTCTGTATGGCAGCCCTTGAAGCTGAAGAGGATATTTTGCCCTCATCAATGGCGGTATCGCATACTAACATTTCATGCGTGCTGGGAATTGCGTATCAACTGATTCCAATGGAGGAGTCAATTATTCTTGACGAGTGTTACGCGTTACATCAGAAACTCAAACAGTCCAAGCTTGAGTAACTTATCTTTTTTTTACGCAAAGATGTTTGATTCGTTCTTAGACAAATTAATTATCTTTGTTATATAGACTAATCTAAAAAACTCAATGCAATGGACATAATGATTAAGGAGCAAGATTTTATAAAAAAGGGTGCTATGCAAAAAGATTTCTTCCAAATGAATGAGGAAGAAAAGAAGGACTGGCGAAAGAATATTGCTGAAAAGACCAAAGCAACACTTTTCGCTAAGGGGCAGCCTTTAGTTTATCGAAAAGAAGGTAAAATGATTGCTGAATATGCTGACGGTAGAATAATTGAAGTATAATTGGCAACCATTTATATAATAGCAGGGCCTCCCGGTATTGGAAAAAGCACCAGTGGAGCTGACTTTATTCCCGATGAAGTCTCTCTGTTGGATGCAGACCTAATAGCGCACCGATATAAAGAACAAGGGTTTGTTGATTATAAAGATATAGGAAATTGGCGTTTTCAATCTGTACTTAGAGATTACCTTATTTCGGGTAAAGAGTTCGCAGTAGAACTAAATCTCGGTTTTCAAAGTCATTACGACTTAGTTAGGAGACTAAAAAACTTCAATAAGGAAAATCAAATTGAGGTTGTCTTATTTCATACCAACGATTTACAACTATGCCTTGACCGTGCGAAGATTAGGCATGAAAATGGATTACATCTGGTACCGCCTGAGACCATATTTGAAATGTACCATAACACAATTCCATTACTTACCGAAAATGTAGATTTATTCTCTTCTATCATCGGAATAGATGTTAAGGAACATAGTAGCAGTATTGAGCCATTTTTACAATACGATAAATTAAAGCAGGAACTCAAAATTGTTGAAAAACCTGAATGGTTTACAGAAAAGCTGAGTGAACTTTTAGAGAAAGCAATTGTAAATAAAGATATTAAACAATCACAAGTTCAGGATAAGCCTAAAATAAACAGAAAGCGCGGGAAAGGTCTTTAATTTTAATGTAATAATTACTGCTGATTGTTTCATTTTATAGTAAAAAGGCTTACATTTGCACCCGTTACCGAATAGCTTAAATGTGAGCAAAACGGTGAGCGGATTGTAAAAGGGATTATCAATTACTTGATATTAAGATATTTGCGGCGGTAGGGAATCGTCCTGCCACCCCGACTAAAAAGCCTTCAACGGCAGTCAAAAACCCGCAAATCATCAGTATTTGCGGGTTTTTTGTTTTTATTTCTTTTCTACTCTAAATTTTATTTACCTGTTTTTATTATTTGATTTTTTTTATAGCATAATCTAACTACTTTTGCTGTGTGAAAAAGCTTGCAGTTTTTATAGCATTATTTTTATTGTTAAGGCCTGTTTTGCCTTTGGGCGAATACATCCTTAATTACGAGTATATTGCTAAAGAGCTTTGTGTAAACAAAGAAAAACCAGCAATGCACTGTAATGGTAAGTGTCATTTAATGAAAGAGCTTGCCAAAAAAGCTGCCGATGAAAATCCATCTTCAGAAAAAAAAGGCACTACCCTACAATATGAAGTTCTTGCCATAGTAGAGCAGCCTTTATCAATACCTTTTTCTTTGACCACAATTTATAATGTTAGCCCAGCTAATACTTATAAAAACCTTTATTCCCACAATTACACACCTGTATCGTTCAGGCCACCCGGCTTGGTTTAACTCCTTTTATTACTTCATGTTCAGGGCATTTTTAAGCTGCCTGCAAATGTGTTGTGAATATAAAAAAGTAACATAAGCTGTTGTAAGCCCTGTCTGTGTTTTTGTTAGCTGTTAATTAACGAAACACTGGGCAGAACTTGTGTGCGATCAATCCTTTTATCTTTATTTTAATACATTATGATTTCATTAGTAGGTTACTAATGAATATTCTTATGCCAATTAATAAGCATAAAATAGATACCAGACTGCATTTTACAGCTTTTAACCAAAAGCAATTGTACATGAAATTTTATTATTGCCTTGTGGCTGCATTGTTTTTTGTGGCTACAGCCTGCACGCTTGATAAGACTGATTATGAAGCGGAGATAAGCACGGAGGTACCCGAATATTATGAGTTTAAGGAAGCTGCGTTGATTAACAGCGGAATATACAGAATAAGTATCGAAACCCTGAATGGAACTTTTTATAAAGGTTACAATGAACTTCACTTAAAGATTCTTAATACCCAAACCAATCAGAACCTTGCGACAGAAAACGTTACTTTTTTGCCTGTCTTGACGAATTCCGAAGGTAATGTTTCATCCTGTCCGCACCAATACAACCTGGTTTATGATGCCCAAAACGGCTATTATAAAGGTTATAGTGTTTTTGCACAACAAAGTTCAGCTGCACAAAACTGGAAACTATACATAAACTTTGCCGATAATAACCCAAGTGTTTCAGTAAATGCTGATGTTATGGTAATGGAGCAAACCAATAAAAACCTAAACATGACAGCCTTTACAGGTAATGATGGGCAACAGTATTATATTGCCCTGATTGCACCGCAAAGGCCTGGGGTGGCCGAGAACGATTTGGTTGCAGGCATTTATAAATATAATGAACCCGAGGTACCTGCCGGAACTTTTCCCGACCCATCGCAGTTTTCATATTCTGAGGTTGAAGGCTACACATTACGACTTGACCCAAGAATGCCGGAACCATCTATGGGTAACCATTCATCTCCCAACAACAGGGATTTGACCCAACGCGAAGACGGCCTGTATCAGGGAGTAGTTAACTACACCATGACTGGCAACTGGACGCTGAATTTTATTCTGCTAAACCAAAACGGGCTTATAGTTAAGGGCACTGAGGTACCCACAACTTTTACTCCGGGTGTTATGGGGGCAAAAAGCGAACTTTTTATTGATATTTTATTCTAAACGAAATGAGGATATTAACCATAGTATTGCTTCTAGTTGGGATAAGTGCGGCTGCACAAAACGACAGCATCAATATATTAAAAGAGGTAACGCTTACAGCCGCTGCAAAAAAGAAAATAGAGACTGATATGAAATTGGCTGTTTCGGTAGATGAGTTTTTGGCATCGTCGCAAAGCATCAGTTTTATAAAACGTGGGGCCTATGCATGGGAGCCGCTGCTCAACAATATGAGCAGCGAACGCGCTACACTAACCATAGACGGCATGCACATTTTTGGAGCGTGCACAGATAAGATGGATCCGGTTACATCCTATGTAGAGGTCAATAACCTGTCTGCCATAGATATAAAATCCGGGCAAAGCGGAAGCCTTCATGGTGCAACCGTTGCCGGAAGTATAGACCTGAAAAGGAAAAGTACCCCATTTGGCCTTGCAAAAAAATGGAATGGTGGCTACCAAACGGGATATGAGTTTAATAACAAACAGTTTTTTAATCTGGGCAACATTTCGTATTCCGGTAGTAAGTTTGTGGCCGATGGAAGTATATCCTATCGTAAGGCAGAAAACTATACTGCCGGAAACGATAAAGAGGTAAAGCATTCGCAGTTTAGTAAATTTAACAGTTCGTTGGGCATAGCCTATAAAACAGGAAAACTGTCTTCTCTGCGTGTCGATGCTATTTTTGATGTAGCAAAGGATGTAGGCTTTCCGGCCCTACCCATGGATCTATGGCTTTCACGCGCTATAATAACATCACTAACTTACAAGCAACTGTTTGAGAAAGGTTTGGTAAGGGCTTTAGACACGAAGGTGTATTATAATGCTATAGAGCATTATATGGATGATACTACCCGCCCTGAAAACCTTGTACATATGGATATGCCGGGCTGGAGCACTACCTATGGCTTAGTGAGCAAAGCCAATTTAAAAAGTGGGCGGTATGCATCGGAAATTCAGCTCAATGCTTATGATAACCTTTCGATTGCCGAAATGCGCATGTATCCTCAGGACCGCATCCAGCGCACTATGTTTGCCTACAGTTGGCCATGGATAACCACACGTTTTGCAGGACTTAATATGAATAACTCGTATGACATTTCTCGAAGGAGCCAAATCAACTTTGGAGGTTCTTTATCGGTCAACTACAACTATTCTAAGTATGCCGAGTTTAACTGGATCTTTCACCCCGGTGCGCCACAGGAAAAAACAAGGATACTGCCTGCCCTGCATGGCAACTATGTACTGACCTTAAACAAGTTTGATTTTTCTGTGGGCACGGGCTATGGGCAAAGGGCACCGTCGGTATCTGAAGGATATGGATACTATATTTACAACAGTTTCGACCGATATGATTATATAGGTAATCCTAATCTTAAAAACGAAATATCGCACGAACTTAATACATCGGCAGGATTTAAAACCAATAAGTTTAGCCTACAAGCCAAAGCCAATTATTTTTATATAAAGAATTATATCATTGGCCGTATTTTAAGCCTCGGAAGCCCTATGAATTATCAGTCAGTTGGCGTAAAAGGCTATACCAGTTTAGAATATGCTACGCTGTTTAATTTTTCTGTAAACAGCAGTTACAACATCTTAGAGCATCTGCACTGGAAAGGCGCACTTACCTATGCCCGTGCCCAGGATAATAAAGAGGGCAACCTGCCTTTTATTCGTCCGCTAAGTTATCAAACCTCATTGCATTATATGCTTAAAAAGTTCAGCTTTCAGGCATCGGTAAATGGCGATCTTGCCCAAGTTAACTACAGCCCTGAATATGGCGAAGACAAAACCCCGGCTTATACCATACTTAATGTATCTGCCGATTACAGGTTCAGCATCAACAAAGTTATTTCCACTTTTCAGGTAGGGGCAGAAAACCTGTTAAATGAATATTACAGCACCTATGCCGACTGGGGAAATATTCCGCGCATGGGGCGCAACATTTTTACATCTTTAAAATTCAATCTTTAATAAAACAACAATCATTAATAAATCAATAGAATGAAAAATTTAAAAAAATACGTATTACTTTCTTTTATAGCATTAATATTAGCATCTTGTTCAGATGACGACACCGTGGTGGCAAACAATGTAACTCTTACCTTTAACAACACCTTTAATAATACAACCATTGTTTTAGGAAACGCCACTTCTGCTACGGCAACTATTAATACATCTGCCCTAGGACAACTACACCATTTTTCAGAGCTTAAATATGTTATCAGCAACATTCGCCTTATAAAAGATGATGGTACCGAGGTTCCATACAATGTAAACGATCTTGACAAAGGTGCAACGGTTATAGACCAGTCGAAACCTGCAACACTTAACTATGTTTTAAGCAATATTCCTTCAGGTGCTTACCGTCAAATAAAATTTGGCCTTGGCATCAGGCAGGCACAAAATACTTTAGACCAAACAAGATTCCCAGATTTTTATGCAGCCGCCGGGGCAAACGATACCCAAATGATGTGGGAATGGGGATCAGGATATCGCTTTACTAAAATTGAAGGATTTTATGATACCGATAATAAAGAAATGTCTATTCATACAGGGAGTACTGTAGAGGGTTCCGAAGGCAATTATACGCAGGGTGTTGATGCTTACAGGGATGTTACTTTAAATTTGGGCACAAATGCGGTAGTGGGCAGTTCGGCACCAAAAATTAACATCAAGGCAGATTTTAATAAGCTACTAAGCGGCGCTATCAATACCATTACGCTTTCTACAGGTACAGGAATGAATGACAATGCCACGCCAAACATTCATACTGCGGTTCAAATGGTAAAGTTTGTAGACAACCTTGGCGGTAACGGCACAAGCGATAGCAAAGGTATGTTCTCTATTGAAAGGGTAGATAACTAAATTCCACATGAGTCTTCCATTTCGACCGAGGCGCAGCAGAGTAGAGAAATCTCAGGTTTGCAAACAAAATCAAAAGATTTCTCCTTCTTCGAAATGGAAGTTTCTATAACATCATGAAAAAAACAGTTTACATTTTATCTCTCCTATTTATTATAGCATCATGCAGCAATGATGACTACCAGCCTGTTGTGTATAATAATCCTGAAATTGGATTACATATACCGATCGGTTTTCCCGATATTAATGCAGCTGTGAAAGTTAATATGCCTACTCAATATGGTGTTGAACTGGGTAAAAAGCTATTTGAAGATAAAAGGCTTAGTGCCGATAACAGCATTGCCTGTGCCAGCTGCCATATTCAGGCGCATGCCTTTGCCGACAACAATATTCAGGGTGTTGGTATTGAGGGCCGTACAGGACTACGAAACGTTCCGCCTATACAAAATATGGCGTTTATGAGGTTTTATAACTGGGATGGCAGTAAACTTCAATTAGAAAACCAACCATTAGTACCCATAATAACCCACGAGGAAATGGACTCATCGATTTTAGAGGTTATAGGGAAAATACAGGAAGATGCTTCTTATAAAGAATTGTTTACAAAAACTTTTGGTGATGAAAATATTACACCGGAAAGAATTTATAAAAGCATTGCCCAATATGAATATACCCTTATATCTGCCAATAGTAAATATGATAAAGTAATGAGAAACGAAGGCGAAACTTTTACTGAAAGCGAATCACGTGGCTATACTATATTTCAGCAAAAATGCACTGGCTGCCATAGCACAGAACTGTTTACAGACCAATCGTTCAGAAATATTGGTTTTCCTTTAAACACCAATACTAACGAGGCAGGCCGCGCGAGGGTTACAGGCCTTACGGCCGATTACATGAGTTTTCGGGTACCGTCGTTACGTAATGTGGCGTTTACAGCACCTTACGGCAGTTTCGGGCAATTTGCAACATTAAAATCGGTACTTGATTATTTTGACAATGGTGTGCTGTATTCAGATAACCTTGACCCCGCATTTAAGAATAATGGCAACCGCATTCCACTCTCTGAACAGGAAAAAATTGATTTGATAGCATTTATGAAAGCACTGAGCGATAACACTTTTGTTGAATAGATAATAATATTGTAAAAATTAAACACAAAAGCGAGGGCTTCATTTTCAGAAGTCCTCGCTTTATTTATTAAAAATACTTTTCAGATTAATAAGCGTTCGCAATAATTTGCTCGAACAGTTCCTGCCTGCCGCTGATTTGTTTCGGCTCGCCGTTTTGGCGTGCATAAGCATTCAGGTCTTCAAGGGTTAGTTTGCCGTTTTCAAACTCAGATCCTTTACCTCCATTAAACGATGCATAACGCTCTGTGCGCAGTTGTGTGTAGTTGGTGTTGTTAAGGATATAATCAGCACTGATTAAACCGCGCGCAAAAATATCCATACCGCTAATGTGGGCAATGAATTTATCTTCAAGGTCGGTAGAGTTACGGCGCACTTTGGCATCAAAGTTAATACCGCCACCCTGCAGGCCGCCTGCCTGTAAGAAAACAAGCATAGCCTGTGTAGCCTCGTAGATGTCGATAGGAAACTGGTCAGTATCCCAGCCGTTTTGGTAGTCGCCACGGTTGGCATCAAGCGATCCCAGCATGCCTGCATTGGCAGCTATCTGCATTTCGTGCTCAAACGTGTGGCCTGCAAGTGTGGCGTGGTTAACCTCAAGATTTAGCTTGAAATCATCCTGAAGGTTGTATTTATTAAGGAAACCAATACATGTTGCAGCATCAAAATCATACTGGTGTTTCATTGGTTCCATTGGTTTAGGCTCTATAAGGAAGTTGCCTGTAAAGCCCTGGCTTCTTGCATAATCCCTGCAAATGGTAAGAAACTGTGCAAGGTGGTCCTGCTCACGCTGAATATCGGTATTAAGCAAGCTCATGTAGCCTTCGCGTCCACCCCAAAAAACGTAGTTCTCGCCGCCTAATGCAATAGTTGCATCAATGGCAATTTTTGCCTGAGCACCTGCATAGGCAACTACATCAAAATTAGGGTTGGTAGAGGCACCGTTCATATACCTTGGGTTACTGAAAAGGTTAGAAGTACCCCAAAGCAGTTTTATGCCTGTTTCGTCCTGTTTTTCTTTAGCATAGGCTACAACCGCTTTCACGCGCTGCTCGAATTCTTCAAGGGTTGGGGCTTCATCGACCAAATCTACATCGTGAAAACAGTAGTACGGTATGCCCAGTTTTTCCATAAATTCAAAACCGGCATCCAGTTTATCTTTAGCGCGTGCAACGGCATCTTCGTTGCTGTTCCATGCATGTGTTTCGGTACCGGGTCCAAAAGGGTCGTTACCGGTATTGCATAGGGTATGCCACCATGCCATAGCAAATTTAAAATGCTCTTTCAGGGTTTTGCCTGCTACAACGCGGTTCTCATCATACCATTTAAAAGCAAGTGGATTTTGGCTGTCGCGGCCTTCAAATTTTATCTTGTCTACAGTTTTAAAGTAGGCTTGTTTTGTTGTACTCATGCTCTTGTTTTTTGGTGTTATTATTTGGATATTTTAATCAACTTTCAGTTCTTTATAATAGCTTAGCGGTTTATCAGGAGTTTCTAATCCGGCAGGGACAGGCATTTTAGAGAACGTCTGGAAATACAATACGCAGCCGTTTCTCCATATTACCGCTTCCTTTTCCTGTGTTGCCAAAAGGTCTTTTACTTTCGTAAAAATTTCAGCATCAACACTACCTTTAGTGGTTTCCCATGTTTTTTGCATGGTTCTTACCTCATCTACCCCTTTATAATAATGTTGGCACAGCTCATCCCAAAGGCTTTTACCCGATTTCATTTTATACGTCCATTTTAAATGATGAAACCAAAGCAGTAAATTTTCAGGGCATGTTTCAGTCTTTTCAAACATATCCCTCACCGGAGGAAAGTACTGCCCTACCGCATCAGACCCTGTGCTGGTACGGTTAAAGCCAATACCATTTGCATCGGCGTTATGATAATAGGTAGACTTCCAGTTGGGTTGTGCAGCCGTATCTACCCATGGTCCCGGCCCTTGATGGGTGTTATAGGCCATAATGTGATGCAGCCCGAGCGGTGTCATATAATTTACAGCCGCTTCGCGCGATTGCATCATTATTGTTTTTATGGCATCAACAGCATTTTTTACGTTGGGGAATGTCATTTTTATCCATTCATCAGCAATGCTTTCGGCTGTAAGATCAGGATCCCATGCTAGCCTGCCCATAGAAAACCAGTTGGCCTGCCCAAACGGATGCCCCGTCCAGTTAACACTATTGCCTATGTTAGAAACACCTGCCATTCCTGTAAGCTTGCCTGTGGTATACTTACCCTGCAAAACATTGCTAACGGTACTGCCTTTGCCTTTTGTATAGGTATCAGACTGTAATGTTTCTTCAAACAGCGAAGCCAGATATACCAAATGCTTTGATGACCCCAGATACTCCTGGGTAATTTGGAACTCCATCATTAGCGATGTATTGGGCATAGCACCAAACAATGGCGAGAACGGCTCTCGCGGCTGAAAATCTATAGCCCCATTTTTTATCTGTACCAGCACATTATCTTTAAACTTGCCGTCGAATGGTTTAAAGCTGTTGTAAGCCTGTAAAGTGCGGTCTTCGGCAGGGTTGCTATTGTATACAAATGCCCTCCACATTACAATACCGTTGTGAGGCTTCAGTACATCGGCCAGCATATTGGCACCATCGGCATGGGTGCGCCCGTAATCCTGCGGGCCGGGCTGGCCCTCAGAGTTTGCCTTTACAAGAAAGCCTCCAAAATCAGGAATGTATTTATAGATCTCATCAGTCTTGTTTTTCCACCATTCTATAACAGCCGGATCTAAAGGATCGGCAGTTTTTAAACCTCCAATTTTTATAGGTGCGCTAAACGAAACCGAAAGATATACCTTAAGCCCATACGGACGAAAAACATCGGCCAGGGCCTTAACTTTTGGCAAATAATCGGCCGTCATTATTTTAGGGTTAGAGTTTACGTTATTAAGCACTGTGCCGTTAATACCTACAGATGCATTGGCACGGGCATAATCAGTATATTTAGGATCAAGTGTAGCCGGAAGCGCGTCCCAGTTCCATATAGAGGTACCTGCATAGCCACGCTCTACACTGCCATCAAGGTTATCCCAATGGTTAAGCAACCTTACCTGCAGTTTTGGCGCACTCTCAATATTCAGTTCGTCAGTATTTTGCTGCGTTTGGATCAGTCTTAAAAAATGAAACACACCATACAGCAGGCCATTATCTTTATTGGCAGTAATGACAGTACATTTCTTTTTATTGATAACCACTGTTTTGATAAGAAAGCCTTCATCACCCAATTTAGCCAGCTCTTTATCGATCTTTAGACCTTTAATGATAGTTGAAGAAGCTGGTGTACCAATAACTATACATCCGTCAGAGACAGCTTTGCCCTGTTTTATATCTTTACCCAACAGCCCTTTAAAAGCCATTGATAACTCTTTTTGAATAACAGCTGCATTTGCCGGATTACCCTCTATATAATACGATTTATAAGCAGTGCTATAGCTGTTAAGCAACGTAGCATTATTGATCTTATCATATTTTAGCCATAGACGATAACCGTCATCGGCTTTAAGGCTAAGAGGTAAAATAAAAACTAAAAGGTAAGCGAAGAGTATTTTATAATAGTTCATAAAGTAATTAATTCGGTAATAATGATTTATTTAGACCTGACCATGGTTTCCCGTGGCCCGAGGTAGCTTTTTTTAAGTCCGCCCAGGTCTATTATTATATTTTGAAGCACTATGCCGGGGTCTGCCATCCAAAATTTAAGTACATGCTTTCCCGGTTTAAGTGTAATATGAGATGTAGTTTTAAGAATAGCGTTATTACTTACCCATGCTCTCCACTCGCTCAAATCTTTATAAGTATTTATGCCTAAAACCTGAGGCTTCTCATCATCTATAGATATTGCATAACGCAGTCCTTCTGCCTCATTATGAAAGTTAAGTGTAGGCGAAAAATAAGCCTGAACATCTGCTTTACTTTCTGAATAAACATAAAATTCATATTCAAGGTGCGGGCTGTTACCTCCCGGTTCCTGTTTTGCTGCTGTAACCGGAAAAGGCGTAACCCCCGATCCTGTCCTGCCAATATCGGGCAGCACCTTCCACTCTACCCCATTGGTATTTATTGCTTTTGTAAAATGTTCTGCCTGTATTGATACATATCCGTTTTTTTCATAAAAAAAAGGGGCAGAACTTTTAGGCACAATACTTTCTGCGGTTTTATCTGCAACTATAGCCTCCTGTTTTAGTACTGTTTTACTATCCTCAGATACATATTTAACTTCAGGCATTATGTTTACTTTAGGATCGTTCCACGAAGTGTAACCAATATGTACCTGATCCATAAAATGGTTCCACTTACCGTTTGCTGTATTTTTATTGTATTGAGTACTTATATCAGCATCTTTTTGGAACAATGCTTTAACCTCATCAGCATACGCATTTGCTTTTTTATCCTGTGCAACAGCATATTTTTTATTCAGGGCTGCCGCCAGATACATAGCATGTAAATTAGCATTGGCCTCTACAGGATGCAGCACCAGCTGATAATATGCATCATGATACTCCGCAGGCAATTTTTTATTAATACCCTGTGCTTTTTTCAACAGCACATTATAGGCATCTACAATATTTTGTGCTTCATTATAGTTCTCTAAACTATACGTATTTGCATCTGTAAGCTCCGGTTTGCGCCTCGCCGCCATCTGGCTGTATTCGCGAAGTATGCTAGCGATTTCAACGGCATATTGTTTCCCAAACTGTTGCTCTGCCCAATCCGTATAATAGCTCCTTAAATTCTCAGGTGTATATTTTTCAGGATCCCATGCATAATCTAAAAAGAACGAAATAGGCAATTCCATTGGCTTAATATCACCCACATTTACAATCCATATATGGCGTGCATTATACTCCCATGCCAAATGCATTTGTTCATACACACGGGCAATGTTATTAGTATTTATCCATTTATAGTTACGCGGATCGCCCACATAATCAAAATGATAATATATGCCATAACCGCCTTTTCGCAGTTTTTCATCTTTTTTAGGCAACTTACGGATGTTGCCCCAGTTATCATCGCACAGTAAAAGTGTAACATCGTCGGGTACACGCATTCCTTTATCATAATAGTCCTGAACTTCTTTATATAAAGCCCAAAGCTGCGGAGTTTCTGAGGCAGGTTTTTTGGTAACTTCTTCAAGTATGGTGCGTTGGTCGGCCACGATCTTTTCAAGCAATGCTGTTGCAGTGCCTTCGGTCATAGGCTCATCGCCGTCACCGCGCATACCAATGGTTACAATACTTTCGTGTTTGCTCATATTTTCAATGCCCTTACGCCAAAAATCACGTAAAACCTCATCGTTCTTAGTATAGTCCCATGGCCCTTTACCAAAAAGTTTCCATTCCTGTTGTGCGCGTAGCATGGGTTCGTGGTGAGAAGTCCCTATAACAATGCCCCATTTATCAGCAAGTACAGGATTTAGCTTGTCATCAATATTAAATGCACTTCCCCACATGGCAGGCCACATATAGTTGGCCTTTAACCTAAGCAGCAATTCAAAAACTTTCTCATAAGTTTTATGGTTCAGCCCACCAAATTTCTCACGTGCCCAGCCTGTAAACGCAGGAGCTTCGTCGTTAATAAATATACCGCGGTATTTTACTTTGGGTGCATCGGCTAAAAAAATAGTATCATCAACATACAGCTCCTTTTTTTGAACTACAGGCACATCCGCCCACCAGTTCCATGGCGAAACCCCAAATTGTTTAGAGAGTTCGAGCGCTCCATAAGCCGCACCGCGTTTGTTACTTCCTGCAATTATTAAAGCCTGCTTTACTCCTTTAAACGGATTTTTTATTACCTGAACCTGATAACCATCCCATTGTTCTTTCAGGTTTTCTGCTTTAAACTTTTTCTTTTTTACTAATTCCTGTAAAAAAGAGCTACTACTTAAAGTACCTATGACTATTATATTGCTATTTTTTTTTATTTTATTACTCAGTTCAGGTTTTTTACCGGTTACCTTTTCGATGTCATTTGCAAAAAGTTTTGCGGCAATGTGCACCAACGAATCATCACTTTTATCGAATACAACTTGGGCAGTTTCTAATGCTGAAACCACAGAGAAATAGTTGTCATTGCTGTCTTTTTTAACAAAATCCTGAGCATTGATTTTAAAAAAAATTAGGCTAAATAAAATTAAAAGTGTTTTATTCATTTATATAAAGTAAGGATTTTTTATTTATGAGTCAATATTAGACCTATTTAGCTAAAATTATTAAATGTTTTTTAATTATTAGCTAAAACGTATTCGTAACTTTGCAATTAAATTATCGGGCATATCCTGAGTTATATTTTACTTTTGATTTACTGGCACGGTACAGTAAAAAAATTTGCCCTTATTTAAAAATAGTCAAAAAGACTTTAAGATAGCCTCCAAAGGCAAAATTTCAAATATTTCAGTATGATAAAAAAAATACTCAGTAACACATTTATTTTTTCTTTGCTGGTCATTTCGTTTACCGGCAACGCTCAAAATAAAGACTATCCGTTTCAGGACTACAACTTAACTTTTGATCAACGTGTAAACGACCTTGTTAGCCGCCTTACACTCGAAGAAAAAGTATCTCAAATGCTCAACTCCTCGCCAGCCATACCAAGACTGGGCATACCTGCTTATGATTGGTGGAACGAAACCCTGCACGGTGTAGCCCGTACACCTTTTAAAGTAACTGTATACCCTCAGGCAATTGCCATGGCTGCTACGTTCGATAAAAATTCGCTCTTTACAATGGCTGATTACTCTGCACTGGAAGGGCGTGCCATTTATAATAAAGCTGTAGAAACCAACCGCACCAATGAACGCTATCTTGGGCTTACCTATTGGACACCCAATGTAAATATATTTCGCGATCCGCGCTGGGGACGCGGTCAGGAAACCTATGGTGAAGATCCTTATTTAACTGCTGCCCTTGGCGATGCCTTTGTTAGGGGGTTACAGGGAGACGACCCTAAATATTTAAAGGCCGCTGCCTGTGCCAAGCACTATGCCGTACACAGCGGCCCCGAAGCACTGAGACACGTATATAATGCCGATGTTAGCACTTATGACCTTTGGGATACTTACCTCCCAGCTTTTAAAAAACTTATAACAGTCTCGGACGTTGTTGGGGTTATGTGTGCCTACAATGCTTTCAGGACACAGCCCTGCTGTGCAAGTGATATCCTAATGAACGATATATTGCGCAACCAATGGAAGTTTAAAGGCTATGTAACGTCTGACTGCTGGGCAATAGATGATTTTTTCAAAAATCATAAAACACATTCTGATGCTGAATCGGCTTCGGCTGATGCTGTTTTTCACGGCACTGATATAGATTGTGGTACCGATGCATACAAAGCTTTGGTACAGGCCGTAAAAAATGGCAAAATCCCGGAATCTCAAATAGATATTTCTGTAAAACGCCTGTTTATGGTGCGTTTTCAGTTAGGCATGTTCGACCCTGTTTCTATGGTTAAATATGCCCAAACACCTGCATCGGTGTTAGAGAGTGCTGCACATAAGCAACATGCACTAAAAATGGCACAGCAGTCTATGGTATTACTTAAAAATGAAAACAACACACTACCTCTAAGCAAGAAACTAAAAAAAATAGTAGTTCTGGGTCCAAATGCCGATAACAGTATTGCTATTTTAGGCAACTACAATGGAATCCCGTCTAACCTTACTACTGTTTTACAGGGTATAAAAGATAAAGTAGGCAAAGATACTCAGGTAGTTTATGAAAAGGCCGTAAACTTTACCAACAATGAGCTATTAGCGTATGAAGACCTTAGCAGCCAATACTCTTTTGAAGGCAAGCAGGGCTTTAAAGCAGAGTATTTTAATAACACAAAACTTAGCGGCACTCCGGAAATGGTTAAACAGGAAAGCAAAATTGACAACTTTTGGCAGGAAGGGCAACTTGTTACAGGCAGTATTAAAGCAAGGGATTTTTCTGTGCGCTACACTACTAATTTTAAACCTGTAAGCAGCGGAAATATAACATTTGAAATGGAGGCCGACGATGGTTACCGTTTAATTATTAACGGGAAAACAGTTTTGGATGCCTGGTCTAAAAACCGATGGGGAGCAAAAACCTACGATCTTAAAACTGTAAAAGGTGAAGTGTACAACATACAGGTAGAATACTGGCAGGGCGATGGCAAAGCCAATGTTAGGCTTAGTGCAGGCAACTTTGTAAAGAACAACTTAAAGGCCGTTGCAACAAAATATAAAGATGCCGATGCATTTATTTTTGTAGGTGGAATATCGCCACAGCTTGAGGGAGAAGAAATGAAAGTAAATGATCCCGGCTTTGAAGGCGGAGACCGCACCACTATTGTATTGCCCGCAATACAAACTGAACTAATGAAAGAACTACGAGCCACAGGCAAACCGGTTGTATTTGTAATGATGACAGGCAGCGCAATAGCCACCCCATGGGAAAGTAATACCATCCCTGCCATTTTAAATTCATGGTATGGAGGGCAGGCAGCAGGTACCGCCGTTGCAGATATTTTATTTGGCGATTACAACCCATCAGGACGTTTGCCGGTTACTTTTTACAAAAGCGACAGCGATTTAGCTTCGTTTACTGATTATAGTATGCAAAACCGCACGTACCGCTATTTTACCGGAACTCCGCTTTATGGGTTTGGATATGGTTTAAGTTATACTACCTTTAAATATGATAAGCTAAGCCTGCCCGCCACAATTGCAAAGGGCAAAAATGTTAAAGCATCGGTAACGGTAACCAATACAGGAAAAATGGATGGAGATGAAGTGGTTCAGCTTTACGTGATCAATAAAGACGCAAAGATTAAAACATCGATAAAAGCATTGAAAGGTTTTGAAAGAGTAAGCCTTAAGGCGGGCGAGAGTAAAACTGTTAGCTTTACTTTAACTCCCGATGACCTTTCATACACTACAGCCGAAGGAGCTTTGCAACAATTTAATGGATCTGTAGAGATAGCTGTTGGCGGTCATCAGCCCGATGAACCAAACAAAACTAAAGGCAATGTTTTAAAGAAGGCTATTACGATAAAATAGCTCATCAAATAATTACGCAAAAAATAATATCCAAAAAGTATAATTATGCTTAACTACATTATTATGTATCAATCAAAACTGAATAAAAAAAGCATACTTCATTCTATAGGTATGTGCCTTTTGGTTACATTGCCAATACTGGCGCAAAACCCAAAAACAAAAAATACAGAAGTAAGGGAGCGTATAAACATCAATAACGGATGGAAGTTTTACAAATATGGGGAAAACGAAAAAGCCGATGACCTTATTTATGATGTGTGTCCTGAAGTTAACGAAAACATAGACCGCATAGCTGCAGATGCAAAACCAACCGAAGCGTTAAAAGTAGAAAGTAAAAAAGAAGTTTTAAAACCTTATATCCTGCCTACCGGAAATGCGTTTATTAAAGATCAGGCAAAAAAACATGTGCGCCCGGCGGGAAACCCGGGCAGCGATTTTGCTTTTGTACAGTCAGGGTTTAACGACAAAGGCTGGGAAAGTATAAACCTTCCTCACGACTGGGCGATTAAGGGTCCGTTTTATAAAGGAGACGGTACTATTATTGGTGGTGGCATGGGCAGGTTGCCTATACAGGGTGTTGCCTGGTATCGAAGAAAAATTGATGTGCCGCTATCTGATAAGGGCAAATCGGTTTTTCTTGATATTGACGGAGCTATGTCTTATGCAATGGTATGGCTAAACGGCAAACTTGTTGGCGGATGGCCTTATGGCTATGCATCATGGCAGTTAGACCTTACCCCTTATATTATTCCCGGAGGCGAAAATCAACTTGCTATAAGGGTAGACAATCCTATAGGCTCTGCACGCTGGTATCCCGGAGCAGGCATTTACCGCAGTATATGGCTAACAAAAACACAGCCGGTACACATAGCCAACTGGGGCACTTACATTACAACAAGCAATGTTTCGGCAGCATCTGCAAATATCGACCTTAAGGTAACGCTCGAAAATAATTCAGATGCACAGGGCAGTTATCAGGTAGCTACCGAGATATATCTTTTAGATTCTAAAGGAAATAAAACAGGCCAGGCTGTGGCAAAAATCACACCGGCAAACGCAGCCTTAAAACCACGATCTCAGGAAACTGTTTCAGGATCGGTCATACTTAAAAATCCAAAATTATGGGAGCCTGTGCCGGAAGGCACTCCAAATCGTTATGTGGCTGTAACCACAGTATCTTTAAACGGTAAAACCGTAGACACGTACACTACAAACTTTGGTATAAGAGACCTGCGTTTTGATGCCGAAAAGGGAATATTTGTAAACGGAAAACATATTTATTTAAAAGGAGTAAACCAACACCATGACCTTGGAGCACTGGGCGCAGCATTTAATGTGCGCGCTGCCGAGCGCCAGCTTGAAATACTGCGCGAGTTGGGATGTAATGCCATCCGTTTCTCTCATAATCCGCCAGACCCGCAATTATTGGAATTAACAGATAAAATGGGCTTTCTTGTGGTAGACGAGGTTTTTGACTGCTGGGAATTAAAGAAAACCCCTTTGGATTTCCACCTTATTTTTCCGGAATGGCATGAACAGGACCTTAGGGCAATGTTAAGGCGCGACCGCAATCACCCATCTATAATAATGTGGAGTTTTGGCAACGAAGTAGGAGAACAATATACGGATATTCAGGGTGCCGAAGTGGCAAAACGCCTGCAGGCTATTACTAAAGAAGAAGATGCCACCCGACCTACAACCATATCTATGAACTATGCGAAACCAAACATGCCATTGCCTGCTGTGGTAGATCTCATAAGCCTTAACTATCAGGGCGAAGGCATACGCAATGGTGATGCTTATGCAGGTTTAAAAGGAATAAACACTCCGCCTTTGTTCCCCGCTTTTCACGAAAAATTTCCTGATAAGGTAATTGTAAGCAGCGAGAATGCAGCAGCCGTAAGCAGTCGTGGCGAATATATTTTCCCGGTGTATAAGGGCAACAGTTCACCCATCAGAGACGGTCAGGGAGGCGATTCCAAAAAACAACAGGTAAGTTCTTATGAATTGTACTCGGTAGATTTTGGGGCATCGGCCGATAAAGTTTTTGCTTCTATGGAAAAACACCCGTATGTTGCCGGAGGTTTTGTATGGAGTGGTTGGGATTACATTGGAGAGCCTACTCCCTACTATCTTTCTAAAAGCTCCTACTTTGGGGTTATAGATCTTGCCGGATTTAAAAAAGACCGCTTTTATTTATACCAGTCGCACTGGAAGCCGGAACTCCCAATAGCACACATACTGCCGCATTGGAACTGGACAGGCCGCGAAGGAGAAATTACTCCGGTGCATGTATTTACATCGGGCGATGAAGCCGAACTGTTCCTTAATGGCAAATCGTTGGGCAGGAAAAAGAAAGAGCAGTATGAATATCGTCTGCGTTGGGATGATGTAAAATATACCCCTGGAGAACTTAAAGTTGTGACCTACAAGAACGGTAAAAAGTGGGCTGAAGACATGGTAAAAACCACTACAAAATCTACCAAACTAACGCTGACACCAGACAGAAATGTTATAAAAGCCGATGGAGAAGACCTGTCTTTTATAACTGTAACCGTAACAGATAAAGACGGTTTGATGGTTCCTGATGCAAAAAACATGCTTAAATTCTCGATAGAAGGACCAGGCGAAATTGTAGCTACAGATAACGGAGACTCTGCCAACCTTACATCTTTTGCATCTTTAGAAAAAGAAGCTTTTAACGGCCTGTGTCTTGTTATAGTTAGAGCAAAGCCGGGACAGCAGGGCAAAATAAAAGTAAAAGCCGAATCGGCAGGTTTACAGCAGGCCTCTGTTATAATAACCACAGGCAAATAATAAATTACTATAGCAATTTAGCCGTATGCTAACTCAGTTTACGGTTAAAATTGTGCGTAACTGCTACGAATACGTTTTAGCGGATATTTACAAAAGTTACAAAAATTTAGAAATTTTAGGTCTAATATTGACCCTCATAAAACATAAACTTCAAAATAAATAATCAATATATCAATGAATGTTTTAGACACATTTTCGCTTAAAGGTAAGGTTGTTGTCGTAACAGGCGGCACAGGTGTTTTGGGCGAATCGTTTATTAAAGCCATTGCAGAAGCAGGAGGCAAAATTGCCGTTTTGGGCCGCAATAAAGAAAAGGCAGATGAAAGGGTGGCAATGGTAGAAGAACTTGGTGGAGAGGCTATTGCTGTTGTAGCCAATGTTCTGGATGAACAGGATATTATTCGCGCCAAAGATGAAATTTTAGCCCGCTTTGGCACTATAGATTGTTTGGTAAATGCCGCAGGCGGAAACATTCCCGGCTCTACAATAGGACCGAATGATAACCTTTTTGAATCTAATGTTACAGATACCATCAAAGCCATAGAACTTAACCTGTATGGCACTATAATACCAACCCATATATTTGGCCGTGTAATTGCCGAAAAGGGTAAAGGTTCTATAGTAAATATATCTTCTTTGGCTGCGAGCCGCTCTATTACAAGAGGTTTAGGATATAATGTTGCCAAGCACGGCATAGACGGCTATACCAAATGGATGGCTGCCGAACTGTCGTTGCGTTATGGCGACAGAGTGCGAGTAAATGCCATTGCACCGGGGGTTTTCCTTACAGAGCAAAACCGCACGCTGCTAACCAACCCTGACGGAACATTTACAGACAGGGCACAAAAATTTGTAAACAACACTCCATACTCACGCCTTGGCGAACCACAGGAATTAGAAGGAAGCCTTGTATTTTTACTTAGCGATGCCTCCGGTTTTGTAAACGGGGAAATACTTTTTGTAGATGGTGGTTTTAATGCCTGGTGTGGCGTATAATATTTAAATAAACATGGAAAATACAACAAAAAAACTGGAGCAAACCTGGAGATGGTATGGCCCGGATGATTCGGTAAGCCTGCAGGATGTTAAGCAGGCCGGTGCAACAGGAATAGTATCTGCCCTGCACCATGTAGCCCACGGTGCTGTGTGGACGGTGGAAGAAATAAGCAAAAGAAAAAAACAGATAGAAGATGCCGGGTTAACCTGGAGTGTGGTAGAAAGCGTACCTGTGCACGAAGCCATAAAAACCCGTAGTGCAGATGCCGAAAAATATTTGGACAACTACCGCCAGTCTTTAAAAAACCTTAGTGCATGCGGGCTTAAAACAGTATGCTACAATTTTATGCCTGTGCTTGACTGGACCCGCACAAAGCTGGATCTTGAAATGAAAGATGGCTCTAAGGCACTTTATTTTAACTGGGAAGATCTTGCCTATTTTGATATCTATATCTTAAAAAGAGAAGGCGCTGCCAATGATTATCCGGAAGCAATTGTAGCCGGTGCTGCCGAAAAGAGCAAAACAATATCTGAAGAAGAAACTGCCGTTTTAACTGAGGTAATTTTGATGGGAGTGCCTGGTGAAGACAGCATAACACTGGAAAGTCTACAGCAAAGTATAGACATTTACCAGGCTATTGGATTTGACGGGTTAAGGCAAAACCTACTTTACTTTTTAGAGGCAATTGCTGCCGTGTGTGAAGAAGAAGGTGTTAAAATGACCATTCACCCGGATGACCCTCCCTACCCTATTTTAGGATTACCGAGAATTGCCAGCAATAAAGGCGATCTTGAATTTATTATAAACGGAGTTAATAAAGAGCACAACGGCATTTGTTTTTGTACAGGTTCATTGGGAGCAGGAGTTAAAAACAACATTACTGAAATTTTTGAAGCCGTAAAACACCGTGTTCATTTTATACATTTAAGAAATGTAAAAAAAGACGAAGCCGGAAACTTTTATGAAGCCGACCATCTTGACGGCGATGTAAACATGTACAGCATAATGAAAGCTATTGTAGCCGAAAACAGTACACGCAGCACACCTATACCTTTCAGGCCGGATCATGGGCATCAAATGCTGGACGACCTTAACAAAACTACCCATCCGGGATATTCTGCCATTGGCAGGCTGCGTGGTTTAGCCGAACTACGCGGGCTTGAATTAGGTATTATCGGTCAATAATTTATACGGAAACTATGGCATCTTTTTTAACCGATAATTTCATTTTAGAATCTGATGTTGCAGAACAGCTTTATCATGGTTTTGCTAAACATCAGCCTATTATAGATTATCATTCGCACCTGTCGCCGGAGGCTATTGCAAGCAATAAAAAGTTTGAGAACATTACCGATATATGGCTTAAAGGCGACCATTATAAATGGCGTGCCATGCGCGCATTGGGTGTTGAAGAGCGTTACATTACAGGAGATGCCAGTGATAGCGAAAAGTTTGCCAAATGGGCACAGACCGTACCATACACGGTGCGCAACCCTTTGTTTCACTGGACACACATGGAACTTAAAAATCCGTTTGGCATTACCGAACTTTTGAATGCAAATAATGCCGAAAGCATTTATAATACCACTACTAAAATGTTGCAGCAGGATAACTTCTCTACACAGGGACTGCTGCAACAATTTAATGTGGTGATGGTGGGTACGACAGATGACCCTATTGATACATTAGAGCATCATCTGCAACTAAAAAACAGTACCTTCAGTACAAAAATACTTCCGTCGTTCAGGCCCGATAAGATATTCAACATTCATACCGGGAACGATTTTAGGGAGTATGTTCAAAAACTAGGCAATTCGGCAGGTATAAACATTACCGACCTCGAATCCCTAATGGCTGCCTACAGCATTCGTATAGCTTATTTTGATGACGCAGGATGCTGTGCTTCAGACCATGGGTTAACAGCAGTGCCGCCAAGAGATAATTACAGCAAAGCCGAAATTGATGCCGTTTTTAAAGCTGTTTTAAACGGAGACGACAATAATGCCCTTTCTGTTAAAGACTCCTTTTCATTTTATGTATTAGCGGAACTATGCAAATTATATTATGACAAAGGCTGGGTTCAGCAGTTTCATTTGGGGTCTTTAAGAAACAGCAATGCACATAAAGTAGCGGTGCTGGGTGCCGATACAGGCTATGACACCGTGGGAGATTATAAACAGGGCGAGACCCTTGCTTACTTTTTAAACCATTTAGAGAGCCATGACAAGCTGGCCAAAACAGTTTTGTATAACCTCAACCCTGCCGATAACACATTGTTTGCAACAATGGCCGGGAACTTTCAGGGTGAAGGCATTCGAGGAAAGGTACAGTTTGGATCCGGATGGTGGTTTTTAGACCAGTTAGACGGCATGACCAAACAAATAAATACTTTATCTAACCAAGGGTTGATAAGTACATTTATTGGTATGCTTACCGACTCAAGAAGTTTTCTTTCATATTCGCGCCACGAATATTTCCGCAGATTGATTTGCAACCTTTTTGCGCAGGATATTAAAAAAGGATATATCCCTAACGATATCAACTGGATAGGCTCTATAATCGGAGATATATGCTATAACAATGCTAAAAACTATTTCAGGCTTTAGCACCTTTCATATCTACAGATATAATTATGATAAAAAATAAAACAGGCAGCTATAGGTGGACTATTTGCGCGCTACTCTTTTTTGGCACTACAATAAACTATCTCGACAGGCAGGTACTAAGCCTGCTGCATCCTGTTTTAGAAAAGGAGTTTGGCTGGACAAATTCTGACTACGGCACTATTACGGCCGTTTTTCAATTGGCTTATGCCATTTTTATGCTGCTTGCCGGACGCTTTGTAGACAAACTTGGCGTTAAAAAAGGCTATACCATTGCATTGATTATATGGTCTATAGGAGCTATGATACATGCCTATGCCATAGAGATAGGTAGTGTAGCTGCTAATATTTTAGGCGTTATAGGAGTTTCGGGAATATCAATATCTGTATTGGGTTTTATAATTGCCAGATTGGTTTTAGGTATGGGAGAATCGGCCAACTTTCCGGCGGCAATTAAAGCCACGGCCGAGTACTTCCCTAAAAAAGAAAGGGCACTTGCCACCGGTATCTTTAACTCAGGCTCAAACATAGGTGCCATACTTGCGCCTTTAACTGTGCCTTGGCTGGCCTATCATTTGGGTTGGCAAAGTTCTTTTATAATAATAGGTGCCCTTGGGTTTATATGGTTACTATTTTGGCTGGTATATTATGATACTCCTTTAAAACAAAAACGATTATCGGCAGAGGAACTGCAATACATAGCCCACGACACTGTTTATGATAAAATATCTGAACCCGAGCCTGAAATAAAAGTATCGTGGTATAAACTCCTAACCTTTAGGCAAACCTGGGCATTTACGCTTGGCAAGTTCTTTACCGATGGTGTTTGGTGGTTCTTCCTGTTTTGGCTTCCCTCATATTTAACAGGGCAGTTTAATTTAACTGCAACACAAATTACATTGCCGCTTACTGTACTTTACACTATGACGATGGTAGGCAGCATTAGCGGTGGCTGGTTCCCTATGTACTTTATTAACAGGGGATATTCATCTTACGACGGACGCATGAAAGCCATGTTTTACATTGCGCTTTTTCCATTAGCGGTTTTACTTATCCTGCCTTTTGGTGATATTTCTTACTGGATACCCGTACTGTTAATTGGTGTTGGGGCATCGGCACATCAGGCATGGTCGGCAAACCTATACTCTACAATTTCCGATATGTTCCCAAAAGCAGCCGTAGCAAGTGTTACCGGTATAGGCGGTATGGCAGGCGGAATTGGCGGTGCGTTGGTATCGGTGCTTGTAGGCAGGGTTTTAGACTATTACAAAACCATGGGCAGTGTAACCACAGGATATGCAATAGTGTTTAGTGTTTGCGCGCTTATCTACCTAATTGCCTGGAGCTTTATGAAAGTGCTCGTGCCAAAAATGAAAATAGTAAAGTTGTAAGAGATATTCTTAAGCCTGTTGTACCGTTTCCAGATTTGTTGAATTTCTTAGCTGTATAGTTGTTTCTAAAAGAATTGTTTCATACTGAGCAGGCTTCTTTCCGTGAAGATCTATAAGCTCTACAAGCTTGTTCAAAGCCAAATAGCCTATGTCTCGTGCAGGTTGACGTATGGTTGATAACGATGGATTTAGTGAAAAAGCAATATCAGTGTTAGCAAAACCAATCACGGCAATATCTTCAGGCACTTTTATCTTTAGGTTGGCAAGTATGCCCAAAGTGCGGGTTGTAATAACATCTGTAGCACCAAAAATAGCATTGGGCCTAATATTAGCTTCTGTCAACTGCTGTATCGACTGGCATATTTTTGCATCCATGGCCTCCGTATCTTCAAGGCTACAGTACACCATATAACGCTGGTTGAAAGGTATATCGAGATTTTTTAATGCTTTTTTAAAACCTAATATACGCTGGTTGTTCTCGCCAAACTTATCACCCGTAATAAATAATATCCTTTTTCTGTTAATGTTTATAAGATGCTGGGTTGCTTCAAAAGCTCCCTTATATTCGTTAACACCAATTTTTGTAGTCTCAATAGCAGGATTAAACCTGTCGAACAAAACTATTGGACAATGGTTTTGAGTGATATAATTAAGATATTCTGAATTGGAGGTTTCGCTTACCGGAGCCATTAAAATGCCATCCACCCCTTTTGAAATAAGCGCATCGAGACAGGCTTTTTCGTTATCTACATTTTCAAAACTCTGCATAATAATAATATCGTGCCCGGTTTCTAAAGATGCTTTTTGGATGCCGTCTAATATCTGTGCCAAAAAAGTACTGCTAAAATAAGAACAAACCAACACACCAATAGAATTGGTATGCCCGATTTTTAAACTTTTGGCCAAACGATTGGGCTTATAATTATTGGCCTTAGCATAATCATTTACCCTCTGTTTAGTTTCATCGCCAATTTCATAGCTGTTGTTCAGTGCTTTTGAAATTGTTGAAACTGACAAGTTTAAAGCTTTTGCAATGTCTTTTATAGTAATATTGCTCATGTTTTTTTAGCCTACTTTATTGATCTTAGCTTACTATAACGTTTTAATAAATAAGGTCTAAAGAGCATGCAAATTTTGTTTTTACTTCAAACTTTTTGAGGTCAAACAGAAAATAACACCAATAAACCTATATGATAGAATAACAATAATACAACATATTTTATTGTTTGAAAATATTTCCTGCCTTTTTTTACCGAATCATAAAAAAAGCCACACATAAAATGCATGGCTTCACTTTTAAGCTTTAAAGCTTATTGAATATTAAAACTAACTATAACTTACTTTTAAATGGTGCTGCCGGAAGGCCTTCTTTATTGTAAAGATTTGCTTTGGCCGGATTATCTGCCCAGGCATACTTAATAAAAACAGGGTTAGTAATCAAATCACTATAAACTACCACCTCATTGTTTTTTATCACCGCTGTTGCCCAAACATACTTTTCATCGGCTCCGGCAATTGCAAAATAGTGCAGCGTATTGTCTCCTTTAGCCATAAGGCCACTTCCAATATCATTAAAGCTTACAATAATTTTATTACTTTCTTTTCTTATGGCTTTTACAGATGGCCCCGAAGCAACCACTTTTGTATTGCCATACACCAGCTTTTCTGCCTGTAAGGCAAGCCTTTCGCCAACATCTTTTTTATTTACAGGATGGATGTCATTCCATTCGCCAAGATCTAAAGCTACCGCCATAGCAGTATTGGGTACTGTTATTATTTTGCTTTGCTGCTCTCTCATAACCGCCCAATTCGTATCGGTAGGCTCCTGCTTTTCTTCCATATATCCCGGCAACTGAACGTATATGAACGGAAATTCCTGCTTCCAGCCTGCACGCCAGTCGGCGATAAGGGTTTTCATTAGATCAGAATATTCGGTTGGCTTGCCTGTATTAGATTCACCCTGATACCACAAAGCTCCTTTTATAGCATAGTTTTGCAAGGGTGCTATCATGGCATTAAACAAACCTCCCGATTTCCATCTTATAAATGTTTGCGATTTGAGGGGTTGCATTACCACACCTGTTTTAAACTTCCATAACCCCTGCAGGTCTATAATTTCTTTTCCGGCAGTAATCTTGTAAGGTTTATCTAAAATAAAGCCCCCTTTTCCTGCATTGTTAATTATCCTGACTGCAATAGTATTTTTACCCGCTTTTAAAACTCCCGCTGCTATTTTATAATCTCTTGGTGGATACTGGTATGAAGTTGTGCCAACGAATACATCGTTCACATAAACAGAGTCGGCATCTACGATCCTGCCCAGTTGCAGTTTGGCTTCAAGCCCCGTCATGCCCTGCGGTACGTTAATTGTTTTCCTGAACCAAACTGCACCATTAACATTCCCTATTTGCGTATCTGCCCAATAACCGGGAACTTTCATTTCGTTCCAACCGCTATCATCAAAGGCAGCTGTTTTCCAGCCTTTTTTTAAACCCTCATCTTTTTTGTTAAGTTCTCCATACCATGCCGCCGATGCCTGTTTATCTTCCTGCTCTATTTTGGCAATAAGTTTATCGTCTTTCATAGACTGCATTTGGTCAAAATATTCAGGGAACTTTTTCAGGCTGCCCTCACTGATCCATGCCTGAGCGGGCGATCCGCCAAGGGATGCATTTATTATACCGATCGGTATATGATGTTTTTGATATACTGCCTTAGCAAAAAAATAAGCCACACCCGAGAAATCGGCTATTGTTGTCGGGCTTACAGATGCCCAGTTACCGGAATTAACATCGGGCTGCTTTGCTTTAAAATTATAAACATCTGGCACTAAAAACTGTCTTATATTATCGTTTTTAGCGTTCGCTTCTTCAGGATACGTATCCAAAAGGCGGTTCATGGCCAATTCCATATTAGACTGACCACTGCACAGCCACACATCGCCAAACAAAATATTGCTAACCTCAACCTTATTGCTTGCGCTAAAAGTCATAGTAAATGGCCCGCCTGCTTTTTGAGATGGAAGATTTATTATCCACTCCCCTGTTGCATTAGCTTTTGCTGTATAGCTCTTGCCGTTAAAAAGAAGGCTTACTTTTTCAGACGGGGCAGCCCAACCCCATAGCTTTAAATTTTGAGAATGCTGCAACACCATGCCGTTGCTGATAAGCTTTGGCAGTTTTACCTGCGCAAATACTGTTGCCTGTCCCAGCAGTAATGCTAAAGCCAACCATTGCAGCCTGTATATTTTTTTTATTGATCTTATCATTACTTTAGTTTTATAAACATACTGTAATATAGCATTTTTAAATTCAAAACGCCACTTATATATGCAGTGACTGCGCACTGTTTTTACCCAAAAAACAATGCGCAGTTTACATATTAAACTAACCCAAACTTAATATTTGTCTTTAAATTCCGGGAGTCTGTATTTCCGGAATAGAGGTACATATTAGTTATACCCCGGATTTTGATATCCAATTCTTGAATCGTCCATTGCGTCTAACTGGCTCTGTGGTATAGGGCGCAGATACATGTATGGCTCAATAGTACGCTGAAAAGTTTGTGGCGTAACATTTGTTGCAGCCATTCCACCTATTACATAAGTAGATGCATACTGTGTCCATTTTTGCGTGCGCACAAGATCATACCAACGGTAACCCTCGCCAAAGAATTCGCGGGAACGCTCTGCAAGAATATAATCTATAGTGATTGTAGCTGGCGTAGCAGCTGTCATGGCAGCACTGTGGTCTTCGTTTTTTTCTACATTGCCGTTGTTGTCAAAACGCCATTTTCCGGCACGTGCACGCAACACATTTACCAATTCTCTTGCACTTTTACCACTTTGTGTAGAAGCACCTTTAACAGCCGCTTCGGCAGCTACAAGGTAAAGTTCTGAGAATTTAGCAATATTGAAAGGGCGTGTATTACCTGCATTTGGCTGACCAAGACCTGTACCGTTATCTGTACGGTAAGTACCCAGTTTCCAAAGACCCGGATAACGCAGCCTGTTTATGCCTTGCGGAGAAATTACATAATCTGCCCTGCCTGGTAAAACACCGGCACCTATGTTACTTTTATAAACTGCATTAGAATAATCTATAGGCGTTGAAGGCTCATCGTTAAGGAACGTTACTATAGCATCGCCCGGCCTAACCTGTAAATTATTAGCATTATACAAAAATGCATTAGTTACACCGCCTTTTGGCCAGTTAGCACGGTATGTGGTAGTAAATGTACCATCGTAGCGCGAATCGTTAACTTTATCGGCAAAAGTGTTTATAATAGCTCCCTGTGTAGGTGCCATACAAGACCATGGACGTCCCAAATGCTGTTCTGCCTCACGCTGAACCGAGCTTATAAGTTGAGAATGTTCTGTATTGGCAGAACTTCTTATTAATGTATAGTTTGAGGTTACCATCCAAACCGAAAAGTTATCCGGGGCTGCACCTGTACCATAAGTAAGGCTTCCTCCGTTGTAGAACTCACTTGCCTGCGTATGATCTGCATACAATAACATTTCTTTGTTACGATCGTTTTGCGCAAGGTTAACATCATAATAGGTAGCTTGTAAACCAAAAGAACCCGGACTGTCTATAGCTGCAGCAGCAACATCATAAGCCTGCTGGTAATACCATTGTGCATTGTGCCCATCAGGGTCTGTACGCGGGGTATCAGGATAGGTAGGAATATTACCAGGATTTTCAAGCCACCAACCATATGTAAGGTAGGCTTTTGCCAAATAAAGGCGTGCAAGAGTTTTTGTAGCACCACCGGTAACACGTCCATTATCAGGCAGATCTTGTATTGACGTTAAAAGATCGGGGAATATACCTCTTGTGTACACTTCCGGTACTGTATTGCGTACAGAACGACGGCTTGCTGAAGTATTAAATTTAAGCTCTCCTGAACCCAGGTCTAAAGGTACACCACCAAAAGTTTGTACTAAAAGGAAGTAATCGAACGCACGGAAAAATCGTGCCTCTGCTATTTGTGCGGGTGTAATTGAAGACACTGAAGGTCCAAACTCAATAACACCGTTAGCACTGTTTATATTAGGCCACGCTGTATTCCACAAAACATCCGAACGGCTTGTCAGGCTGTTTAACTGCCCCACACCCGAAAGGTCCATGTCTTTAAAGTTACCATCGCCACTTGAACCATACGTATATTCATCTGTTCCGGTAAGGCACATATTATAATAGTATCCCTGTCCGTACATATAACGCAGGTGTGCATACATACCGTTGATTCCGCCTAATACACCTTTTTCAGTTTTAAAGAACTCAGGAGTTAAAACAGATCGTGGCTCTTCTGTAAGTATTTCATCAGAACATCCTCCAAGCAACATTGCAAACAACGTTGTTGCCATTATAGTTTTTAATCGTATATTTTTCATAGTTGTCTTTTTTAGAATGATACATTCATACCAAATATCCAGTTGCGTGTTGTTGGTGTATTTGTACCAATAACTAACAAGCGAGAGTTGATCGCAGTATTTACAGCCTGATTCTCGTTACCATAAGAGTTTGGTTCCGGATCCATACCGGTTTCTTTATGATATGGCGAATAAATTACGAACGGGTTCTGCACTGTACAGTAAAGCCTTAATTTGCTAACATGCAGGTCTTTTAAGAATTGTTGTGTAAACGTATATCCTAAAGATATGGTGCGTATTTTTACATAAGAAGCATCAAAATAAGCCAGTGTACTACCATATTTAGGGTTGTTGCTGCTCATTATACCACCCGGTTTAGGGTATTTTGCATCTGTATTTTCCGGCGTCCAGTAATCAACATATACGTTACCCCTACGTCCGTCTAAAAGGTTAAGGTATCCTGATGAGCCATAAAGTGTACTGATAAGTGTACCTCCGTGCTGGAATGCACCAACCACACCAAGATCGAAACCTTTATAGGCTACGTGAGTATTAAAACCACCCTGAAATTTAGGGTTCGGGTCTATTACCTGGCGGTCGGCAGCACCAATAGCCCTAACTGGTGTTCCATCGGCATTATACCCTCCTGTATAATCTACCTTTATCATACCTACGTTACCTCCCGGCTCTAAGATATTCAGATAAGGATCGCCTTCCTGCCAAAGTCCAACTTTTTTGAAATCGTAAATTACATTTATCGGGCTGCCCACAAACCATCCGTTTGCTTCATCCCTCGTAGCTCCTGAAGAAAGTGCTGTTAGCTTATTACGGTTAGCGTAAAAGTTAAGTCCCGCATCCCATGTAAAGCCATTGTAATTGTCTAAAATGATACCGTTAAGCGATATTTCAACACCTTTATTTTGTGTAGCACCAACATTGTTTGTTTGTGCACTTACACCATTTGTTATAGGTATTATGCTACGCACAAGAACGTCTTCAGTTTTTTGAATATAATATTCTAAAGTACCGGTAAGGCGACTGTTGAAAAGACCAAAATCTAAACCATAGTTCCATGTTTTAGAGTATTCCCAGCCTAACGAAGGGTTTGGTGCCTCAGACACATAATATCCTGTAGTATTTGCAGAGCCAAAATTATACGGCCTTGTACTTAAAAGACCTAATGTTTTATAAGGATCAACTGCCTGGTTGGAAGTCTGCCCGTAACCTATTCTGAATTTTAAAAGGTCTATGGTATTTATGTTTTTCATAAAAGACTCTTTCTTAATGTTCCAACCTGCAGATATTGCCGGATATGTATGGTATTTATTACCCGGAGCAAGCCTTGATGAACCGTCTGAACGAAGGGTAGCACTAAGCATGTACTTGTCATCATAAGAATACATTATACGTCCCATATACGATACAAGACCACTTTGTCTGTAAACCTGATTGTTAGGATTAACTGCTATCTCACCGGCTGCTGTTCCTAAATTGTAAAACTGAAAGGCTTCTACCGGAAGATCCCTTGCGGTAACCGACCTGTAATTATACGTCTCTTCCTGAGCCGAGTATAATGCAACAGCATTTACTTTGTGTTTTTCGGCAAAAGTACGGTCGTAGGTAAGAAGGTTTTCTACTGCCCAGTTTGTAGTTAGTGCATTGCTGACACCAGCTGTAGACACAGTTGTTGGGTTAACATTAAATACTCCCTGACCTGTGTAGTTTCCGCTATCCGAAACACGCACTGTACCACCTATATTGGTACGGAATTTTAAACCCTCAACATAAGGTATCTTTACCTCAGCATATATTGTGTTATATGAAGAAAGAGCCCTGTTTTGATCTATATAACTGTCTCCTAACCTTTCAAGACCTTCTCTTGTATATACAAATTGGTCATCTAACGGAGACCTTACAAATCTTTTAAGACTGCCGTCTGCGTTGTAAGGATTCGCTATAGGCGATTGGCTCAACACGCCATAAGTACCTATGCTGCTTCCGTTAGTAATAGCATAGTTATTATTAGAACTGAAACCAAAACGGAAAGCTCCTAATTCCTGATCTAAAGATGCCTGTAAAGAAAAACGCTCATAATCCTGTAGGGGTATTAAAGCCTCATCATTAAAGTAGCTAACACTAAAGTTATAACTACCTTTTGCAGTACCACCGCTCACTCCTAAATAATGATTGGTTATCATGCTCGAATTTTTAAAGAACATTCCCTGCCAGTCTGTATTAACTCCTTCTTCCTCATCCGGACCGTTAGAAGTATAGATACCCGCATCTGCACGTAGTTTAGAAAACTGAGCACCGTTCATCATTGGGTATTCATTAAAAATAGTTTTTATACCATAATATGAATTATAGGTAAATTTTGCTTCCTGCCCTTTTGTTCCTTTATTAGTAGTAACCAATATTACACCGTTTGCTCCACGAGAACCGTAAATAGCTGTAGCAGAAGCATCTTTTAGTATATCGATACTCTTAATATCATCAGTACTGATGTCTCCAATAGATCCCGAGAACGGAATACCGTCTAATACTACAAGAGGGTCGTTACTGCCACTAAGGCTTCGCGAACCACGAATACGGATTTGCATTGTAGCACCAGGCTTACTTGACGACTGCATCATTTCTACACCCGCAATACGTCCCTGTAATGCCTGAGTAATATTTGGTGAAGGTACTTCGCGAATAGCATCTCCTTTTATAGATGCTACCGATCCTGTTACAGCTTCTTTGCGCTGTGTACCGTAACCCACCACAACAACTTCGCTAAGTTCTTTTGTATCAGATTGCATTACAACATTAACTGTACTGCCTGTAACAGTTATTTCCTGAGTTTTAAATCCAACAGATGTAAATACCAAAACGGTATTTTGTGGTACCGAAATACTGTAGCTACCATCAATATCGGTAACAGCAGCATTAGTTGTACCTTTTATAAGCACATTAACTCCGGGTATGCCCAGCTTATCCTCAGACGAGGTTACAACACCCGTAACATTTGTTTGCCCCTGGGCCACACAAACGTGGGTAGCTAAAAAAAACGTAAGTAATGCTACCAAACGCCTAAGCGGTAATGGTATACTGTAGAGGTTCTCCATAAATTTGATTAGTTATTATTTGATTAATTAGTGTTAGTGTAAAATGTTTTTCATGCATTTACTGTTTGGGTTTACAATATTGTTATTTACTAATGTGGCCATCATTAATTATAACGTTTTCGTTAATTAAAAACACTACTCTTATGGTATTATAGACCAAAAGTAAAGTTTACATAAAATGGCACAAAATTATTTTACCGAAAGTTACGAATACGTTGTAGTAAATTTGTAAAAAATTATATTTATTTAAAAAAAATATGTTATAAAAATAAATACAAAAATTTTAAAACATATAAACTAATTATTACTCATAAATAAACTTAATTTAAGAAAACTATAAGATTTCTCACAAGACATCTAAACAAACAAATTCACAGTAAATAATTAATATGCAGAGAGGGTATTCAAGAAGTAAAAATATAATAAATAGCAGCATTCAAATGGTCTAAAAAACCTCATTGATTTTTTCGATGAAATGAAATACATTTTAACAATTTAAAACAGTTTTTTAATTAGGTATTAACGGTGCGCCATACTTAATCAAAGTAATTTTAATGTATAAGAAACCTGAAAATTGATGCATTATGCCGAAAAGAAGATCACCAGGGCCACAGGTCAAAAATATAGACCAGTATGAAGCCCTAAGAGACAAAGGCTACAGCAAAGAAAAAAGTGCAAGGATAGCCAATAGTGAAGGAGCCGAACATAGGGGTGGCATAGCCAAGCCCTATGAAGAACGAACAAAGCAAGAACTATATGAACAGGCCAAGAAAGTGGGTATTGAAGGTCGTTCTAAAATGACAAAAGTCGAATTAATGTCAGCTTTAAGAAACAACTAGCCCAATAATCCCCACAGGTTGCGTATGCCTAAAACAGCATCGGTCAAAAAAGATCTGTAAGGGCGTATGATAAAATGCTGGTTAGCCTGCTCACGCCTGAAAAAAACAAGGCCTAAGTGATACGTATCTATAGATACTGTAACCCTTGGGTCTTTTTTTATGGCTTGCCATGCAGCTTCCATTTCATCAGTTTCGTGTATGCCACCTATTATTGCTACTGTATTATTATTTATATCGGTAATGGCTCGTTCTAAAAGCGGCATTAGCTGCGCTTCATTTTTGCCTGTAAGATATATAAGGTCGGCACCACCGGGTACAGGAACATAATTAGAATAAAACCATACTTTCGAGTTTATCTCTTCTGCCGAAGCGCGAATGGCTTCGGTAATGACAGGAGCATCTTCACCTAATATTAAAAACTTGTATGACTTAAAGTAACTTATAGTCCTAAACAGTATATTAAGCCCCTGCCTGCTTAACCCGGCCTTAACAGCATCGGGGCTGCTTTTGAAAACAACATATTGCTTTTTGTAAAAGCCGTTAGCAATAAGGCTATATATAAACGGAGAATGAACCCCGTGTGCATTTACGGAGTTCAGGAGGAATTTAATATATGCTTCTGTTCTCATTCAAATCCTGTATAGAGTTATGTTTCAAATCTATCAACCAACTAACTACTCTTCCATCTTAGCACTTAATTCAAACCAGCGTTCGGTTTTATCGTCAATTGCTTTAAGTACCTTTTCAAGTTCAGATGCTTTTACCTCAATATCGCCATCGGCTATAGAGCCGTCAGAGAAAAGTTTTTCAATCGCAGCTTTATCGCGCTCCAGATCCTGAAGCTCTTTCTCTATTTTATTGAATTCCTTTTGCTCGTTAAAAGTAAGCCCGGCCTTAACATTATTCTGTTTCCAGCTTTTGTTATCGCTAACAGGTTTTAGTTCGGCTTTGGTGGGTTCAGCACTGTCTTCATAACTACGGAAATCGCTATAATTACCCGGAAAATCTTCTACCACACCTTCACCCTTAAATACAAAAAGGTGGTCTACGATCTTGTCCATAAAATAGCGGTCGTGGCTCACTACAAGCAAACACCCCGGATAATCTAACAAAAAGCTTTCAAGCACATTGAGCGTAACAATATCAAGATCGTTAGTAGGCTCATCGAGTATTAAAAAGTTAGGGTTTTGTATCAGTACCGTACACAAATAAAGGCGTTTAAGCTCTCCCCCACTAAGGCGGTCTACAAAGTCATATTGCTTTTTACGGTCAAACAAAAAGCGTTCTAAGAGTTGTGCTGCGCTAATTGTTCTTCCTTTAGCCAGCGGAATATATTCGCCAAACTCTTTAATAACATCTATAACCTTTTGGCCTTCTTTAGGGTTAATACCGCTTTGAGTGTAGTAACCTATCTTAACCGTTTCTCCCACTACTACTTTGCCCCCATCTACAGGCAGGGTTTGGGTTACCATATTTAGAAAAGTAGATTTACCCGTACCATTCTTACCTATAATACCAATGCGCTCTCCCGGTTTAAAATTATAGTCAAACCCTTCGAGTATTTTTTTATCGCCAAATGTTTTAGTTATTTTATGCAGCTCTATAACCTTTCTGCCCATTCGTTCCATGTTAATTTCGAGTTCTACTACATGCTCCTTACGACGGCTGTGGGCTTTCTCCTTGATCACATAAAAATCGTCCTGACGCGATTTACTTTTGGTAGTACGGGCCTTTGGCTGGCGGCGCATCCAGGCAAGCTCTTTAACAAACAGGTTTTGAGCCTTGTCTATACTGGCATTTTCTGCTGCAATGCGCTCTTCCTTTTTTTGAAGGTAGTAGCTGTAATTGCCTTTATATTGATAGAGTTTACCGTTATCTAATTCTATAATTTCGTTACACACGCGCTCCAGGAAAAAGCGGTCGTGGGTAACCATAAACAGTGTAATATTCTCTTTGGCAAAATAATTTTCCAGCCATTCGATCATTTCAAGATCAAGGTGGTTGGTTGGCTCATCAAGTATCAACAAATCAGGTTTATTGATAAGGATTATAGCCAGTGCCAAACGCTTTTTTTGTCCGCCGCTAAGGCTTTTAACCTTTAGTTTAAGGTCTTCAAGCTTAAGTTTAAAAAGAATTTGCTTGTACTGGGTTTCAAAGTCCCAGGCATTGTGCAACTCCATTTTTTCAAAGGCTTTTTGGTAGGCCGTTTCATCTTCCGGATTTTCCAGGGCTTTTTCATACGCCTCAATTACCTTCAGTATCTCGGTACCCGACGCAAAAATGCTTTCCTCAATGGTAAGCTCAGGATCGAGGTTAGGTTCCTGAGAAAGAAACTCCATTTTAATATCCTTACGCATAATCACCTGACCGGTATCAGGCGTATCATTACCATTAATAATTTTAAGGATACTGGTCTTGCCACTGCCATTCTTGGCTACAAAAGCTATCTTTTGGTCTTTGTTGATACCAAAAGACAGGTTTTCGAAAAGCGTGCGTTCGCCAAATGATTTTGATATATTTTCTACTGAAAGGTAATTCACGTCAGGATTATTTTTCAGCAAAAATAGGTTATTAATTACGAATTAAAAATTACGGATTACGAATTGGAAAATGTTTCTAACAAAACTAATTATTGTTTTTGTATTTTATACTTTTGGTTAAATCGAACAACAATTATGCTAAAAAAAATCAATAAGTTATTGTCGACAATTAAACCTAAAACACATAATTCATATGTATGCCAGCATTGTGGCAAAAAAGATCATGATTGCCTGCCCTGGCTTATAAAACGCCTTTATATTATGATTGTTTATCCGAAAATGAGAAAAAAAGCATAACCGAATTATCATCAGACACCTGCATCATAAGATATGGTGACGAAACCAATTATTTTATAAGATGTGTCATGTTACAGGATATTTTATTTCATGAAGAAAAACTTAACTACGGCTTATGGGTTTCATTAAGTGAACAAAGTTTTTATGATTACATGAATAATTATGATGATAAAGAAAGAGAAGGGAAATATTTTGGTTGGATTTCAAATAATCTTATTGGCTATGATAAAACGATAGAAATACCCACCGATGTAGTTTTAGGACAAAATGGAAATCGTCCTGAAGTAATTCCTCATAAAAGCTTTAACCATCCTTTCATTAATGATTACTATAAAGGTATTTCGCTTGAAGAAGCACATAATAGAATTGCACAAATTCTAAACAAAAAAATCCCATAGCTGTTTAAACTATGGGATTTTCCATTATTTGATTTTTTTTAAAACTTAACACCAAACTTAGCTGCCTGAGCTTTAGCGTTAGGTATCTGTGCCGTTATATTCGATATCCTTGTAGCATCAGACGGGTGCGTACTTAAAAACTCCGGTGGTGCAGAGCCTCCTGAATTTGCCGACATTCTTTGCCAAAATTCTATTGCCTTATCAGGATTATAGCCTGCAATGGCCATAAGTATCAAACCTATTTCATCGGCTTCATTTTCGTGTTTCCTGCTAAAAGGCAATATACCTGCATATTGTGTTGTAACACCATAAGCCTGCTGATACAACTGCTGTGCCGTTGCACTTTGCCCCGATGTGGCTACACCAACACCTGCTGCACCAAGTTCCTGAAGGGTTGTGGCACTCATGCGCTGTGCACCATGGTTTACCAATGCGTGGGCTACCTCATGCCCCATAACTGTGGCAAGGCCGGCCTCATCTTTAGTAATGGGCAGTATGCCTGTATAAACAACTATTTTGCCACCGGGCATACACCAGGCATTTACATCTTTAGAATCTACTAAGTTATATTCCCATTGGTAGCCATCCAAATATCCCTGATAGCCGTTGGCATTCAGATATTTTTCGGCAGCAGCCTTAATTTTTTGACCCACACTTGTCACCATTTGCGCCTGACTCGTGCCCTTAATTACCTTGTTTTCTTTTAAAAACTGGTCATATTGAGCAAAGGCAGTAGGAAATATTTGGTTGTTACTAACAAAGTTAAGATCTTTTTTACCTGTAAAAGGATTTGTGCTACAGGCTACTATCAACAGAAGGGCAGCCGAGGCGGATAAGATGACTTTTTTCATATCAGGTTTTATTAAACGGTCTTCAAATTTACTATTTTTTTAGTTTTTCTTATTCCGAATAAATACCAAATTAAGTTAAACTATTGTGAATGTTTAATATTACCTATAATTGAAAATATAATAATGCGTAACTAAAATATTGAGATTATTCCTATCTTTTTATGAATTTTATCCTAAAAACGCTTCCGTTTGAATAGAGCTCGAGCAGATACATTCCGGGCTGCAGTTTGTAAGTATCTACCTGTTTGGTGCTGCCACTCTTCTGGATTACCGTTTTTCCTGACATATCCATTACCAAAAGTTTGTCGGCAGCAAAACCATTTGTACCATTAAGATGCAAAACATCGCCAACAGGGTTAGGATATACAATAAAATGACTCTTGGTATCCATGTCATCAAGCCCTAAAGAAGTACATACTACCTTTACGGGAACAGTTAAATTATCAGTAGCATTATTATTACCAATTTCTCCATTAAAATTAGCTCCAAAACCCCATAGAGTATTATCCTGTTTTAGAGCCATAACATGCCTTCCTTTTGTTGCAATAAACTGCCAGTTGGTTTGGGCTCCTACATGTAGAGGAATGTTAGAATCGTGTTTTGTGCCATTACCCAATGTACCGTCAGCATTGCTTCCCCAGGGCCCATAATGTATTATTGGCTTTAAGTGCCAGTGTGTTATCCATACCTGCTACAACAAATAGCCAATCTGTGTCTGTGCCAACCTGTGTTAGCTGCTGTGTAACAGCACTATCGCCAATACCTAACTGCCCGTTTACATTCCAGCCCCAGCCCCACAATGTGCCATTAGTTTTTATAGCAAGAGTATGATCGTCGCCTACTGCGATCTTTTCCCAATCATTATCTGTACCAAAGCGCACAGGGAGAGTTACAGCCCTTGAAATTCCACCACCTCCTAAATCAACAAAATGACTAAAGCCCCATTGCCAAAGACTGCCGTCTGTTTTTATTGCCGAAGAATAATTTGCTCCGGTTTCTATAACAGACCAATCACTATCCTGCCCTATCTGTGCCGGATAATAGCCATTATCAACAGTACCGTTACCCAGCTCACCTCTTGAGTTATCGCCCCAGCCCCACAGCGTGCCGTCAGTTTTTAAAGCAAGTGTATGATCATAGCTCACCGATAGGGTTAGCCAATCGGCATCTGTCCCTATCTGTACAGGTTCTGTGCTTGCTGAAACATCTCCAAGCCCCAAAGAGCCGTTAAGATTTCTGCCCCAGCCCCACAACGTGCCATTTATTTTTATGGCAAATGTATTAGTGCTTCCGGCAAAAACCTTTATCCAATCAGTATCTGTACCTACCTGAACAGGAACAAGTTTTCTCTCAGTACTGCCATCTCCAAGCTGACCATATTCATTGTATCCCCAGGTCCATAAAGTCCCGTCGGTTCTTACGGCAGCAGTATGGGCACTTCCGGTAGCAATAGCCTGCCAGCATTGAGCATTGGTTACAAAACAAAATAGTAAGGTGATAATGGCAAACAGTCTTTTCATTATTTGGTTGGTTAGCTTAACGATTAAAGATAAAGTATCACTATTATCAAAAGGCTAACGCTGTTATACGCCATTTGTTTTGAGCTTTTTTCTTAAAATAAGTTAAAAATTAAGCTTTTACCATAAAGGTTCTTACTTTTTTATAAACTTTTTTATATGCATCGTGTCTTTTGCTCTTATGCTTATAAAATAGATGCCCGGCACTAGTTTTTCGACATTTATATTAGTAAAGTCGCCCGATTGTTTTAATACTGTCTTTCCGGACACATCGGTAATTAGCACAGTACCTTTAGTAATGCCGATGTTGTCTTTTAAATAAAGGACATTATCAACGGGATTAGGGTAAATAATAAAATTATTTTTGGCTGCATTTTTATTTGCCATAATTGCACAACCTACTGCTGTAGGCAGGTCTCCGCTACCATAATCATTATTACCAAAAGTTCCGCTGTTAAAACCCCATGCATAGAACGCTGTATCGTTCATGGCAAACATGTTGTGTGATGGCGATACTACTATAAACTGCCAATTGGTTTCATTGCCAATTTGTACAGGTAACAAAGCATCTTCATGCGTATTAGTACCAAGCTGTCCATTTTCATAGCTGCCCCAAGTCCATATAGTACCGGCTGCTTTTAATCCGGCTGATGCATTTTGTCCGGCCGACACCGATATCCACACATCACTGCCTATCTGTACCGGAACGGTAGTTGCTACAGTAGTACCATTGCCTAACTGACCATCAAAATTATATCCCCATGCCCATAAAGTTCCATCGGTTTTTAAGGCTAATGTGTGTGCCCCGCCTATAGAAAAATCATCCCAGTCTGTACCATTTATAGCTATAGGCATATTGCTGTCGGCTGTAGTACCATTACCCAATTGCCCTACAGAATTATTACCCCAGGTATATACAATACCGTTGGCTTTCCTGGCTATTGCCCTACCATTACCGGCCCAAACTGTTTGCCAATCATTGTCCTGCCCTACCTGTACTGGCCTCCTCTCATCGCCATTGTAACGACCAAGCCCAAGTTCTCCATCGCTGTTTATACCCCACGTCCATAATGTGCCATCGGTTTTTACAGCTATCGTAAAATAACTGCCTGCAGCAACAGTTTGCCAATTAGTTGCATTCCCTACACGTGTAGGTACTGCTATAGATGTTACGTTGCTGCCCAAACCCAACTGCCCCATTTGGTTGCTGCCCCATACCCATAAACTGCCATCTGTTTTAATAGCTGCGGTATGATTATAGCCTGCGGATATAATTTGCCAATTGGTATCGGTATTTATTTGGGTAAAAGTGCGTACACCTACGCCCGATGTTGTACCTATTCCTAACTGACTCCAATTGTTGCTCCCTGTTGCCCAAAGGGTATTGTCTTCTTTTAAAGCAAAAGTGTAGCCTGCGCCCAGGTAAACTTTTTGAAAACATTGCGCATTCGCCATTACAGGAACGAGAAACAATAACGCAAACAAAAAACATAGCATTTTTTTCATAGGACATTTTTTTCAAAAATAATATTTTGACTTAGCCGGTCACATCGATCTATGTTGTGTTTTCATCAAAAAAATACCATCAAATTTATAATACTTTTATAACCCTCATCTTTATTGAGAAATTTTAAATCTGTAACTTTATTATCTCAACAAAAAAGTAGTTATGTCAACTGCAAACAATAAGCACAGGAGCTCTTTAAAAATACCCAAAGCATTTAAAATAGCTTCAAAAATTCTGGAAACCACTTCTCCAAAGCTGGCTGCCCGTTTTGCAATAAAACTGTTTACCACCCCTGTAAAGTTTAAACTCCCAAAGCGTGAAGAAGAAATGAACCTGCGCAGCAGGCAGGAAATGGTAATGATACCGTCGTTAAATAAGTCTATAAACGTTTACTTTTTGGGAGACAGCCCAAAAAAGGTATTACTTGTGCACGGATGGAGCGGTCGTGGAACACAATTGGTTACTATTGCCGATAAACTTTTGAAAAAGGGATATAGCACTGTAAGTTTTGATGCTCCTGCACATGGAAAATCGACAGGAAAGACCAGCGATATGACCGAATTTGTTGCGGGTATCTTAGAACTGGAAAAGCTTTATGGCCCTTTTGAGCATGTTATTGGTCACTCACTTGGCGCTATGGCAACATTAAATGCTGTAAAAAGAGGGCTTAATGTAAATAAAGCGGTGATTATAGGCAGTGGTGATGTGGTAAAAGATATTATGGATGATTTTTGGCAAAAATTAGGCATGAATATTGCCACAGGAGAGTTGATGATTAACCTGTTTCAAAAGAAATTTAACGAATCTATAGACAGCTATTCGGCATACATTGCTGCAAAGGAGGTTAGTATTCCTGTGCTTGTTTTACACGATGAAAATGATGAAGATGTTCCTGTAAGTGCAGCACATCATATTCATGAAAATCTTACAAACGGACAATTGGTAATAACTAAGGGACTGGGGCATAGAAAAATTCTTGGAGACAAAACCGTTATTAAACAAATAACTGAATTTTTACAATGAAAAAGATATTGATGATGATGACAGTATTGATAACACTGACAGCCTGCCAGGGACAGGAAAAGAAAGTGTCTAAAAATAAAACTGTCAAGACAGAGACAAAAACGAAAGGAAAATTTGCCGTTACTAAGACCGATGCGGAATGGCAGTCACAGTTAACACCACAACAATATAGTGTGCTGCGAAATAAAGACACAGAACGCCCTTATACAGGCGAGTATGACAACTTTTTCGAAAAAGGAATGTATGTTTGTGCTGCTTGTGGTAATCCGCTTTTCAACTCAAATACTAAGTTTAATTCACATTGTGGCTGGCCGTCTTTCGATCAGGCTATTAAAGGGTCTGTGATCTATGAAGAAGATAACAGCCTTGGTATGGAGCGCACAGAAGTTATGTGTGCCAAATGTGGAGGGCATTTAGGTCATGTATTTGATGATGGACCAAAGGAAACTACCGGACAGCGCTTTTGTACCAATTCTGTTTCCATAAAATTCATACCGTCTAAATAAACATTATACGGCTATAAAAAAATGAAGTTTAATCAATTTGTTATCTGTTAAGATTTCTGCATGGATTTTGGACCAGAAATAAATTGCAGTAAATTCGTTTAATTCACGACAATAAAAACTAAACTATGAGCACGACACATAATTATCCGTTACAAAAAACCGAAGCCGAATGGAAAGAACAATTAGGCTTGGAACGTTATAAAATATTACGCCAAAAGGGAACCGAATTTCCTCATTCAGGCAAATATAATCTTGCTTTTGATAAAGGAACCTATTGTTGCGGTGCCTGTGGTGAACCACTATTTATAAGCGATTCAAAATTTCAGTCTTCCTGTGGCTGGCCTTCGTTTGACGAATCTATCCCGGGCAAGGTAGAATATATAAAAGACACTTCGTTTGGCATGCTTCGTACTGAAATTCTCTGTGCAAACTGTGGCAGTCATTTAGGACATGTATTTGACGATGGCCCAACAGAGACAGGACAGCGCTATTGTGTTAACTCTTTATCGGTAGATTTAAAAGAAGAATAAAAATAACCATATAACCCCGCTAATCCAGTGGGGTTAATTATTTTGAATATAATATGGATCTCTTTAACGAAACTCCTGATTGGTCGGCTGCATTGCGAACACTAATAGCAAAATATAAAGATAAACCACATCCGCTACATTATAAAAACATGTATCAATTGCTGGTAATGGTTGTTTTATCTGCCCAGGACAGCGATGCACATATTAATAAAATAACACCTGCTTTTTTTGATAAATATCCAAATATGCAGGCATTATCAAAAGCTACTACTGCGGGCCTGCTGGAATATCTTGCTGAAGTACGCTTTCATAGCAATAAAATTGCCTGGCTTCAGGAGATAGCCGAAACATTACAAGAAGACAAAAATATTCCAACGACAATGAAAGAACTTGTTGCTCTTAAAGGTGTAGGAAGAAAATCGGCAAATGTAATAATGCGCGAAGCAGGGAAAAAAGCAGAGGGCATTTTAGTTGATCTCCATGTTTTACGGGTAGCACCGCGCATTGGTATTGCAAAAGGTAAAGACGCTACCAAAATCGAAAAAGAAATAATGGCTGTATTGCCACAAAATATGTGGGGAGAGGTAGGTATGGCAATTTCATTTCTGGGACGTGAAACCTGTCGCCCAACGAACCCAAAACATAATGAATGCATACTTTCTAATATATGCGAATATTGCAATCAACACAAAAACTAAGAGAGAGAAGTGACGTGTACTTCTCTCTCTTAGTTTTAGTATATTTTTATTAGGTCGCCGGCAGAGGTAAAAGTAGCTGTAAGATCTACACCATCTTTATTTAGTACCAGCTTATATTCTCCATCATCAGCTTTATATGCCTCCTTAATAGTATATGTGCCGTAGTTCTTCTTTATTTGTTCTAAAGCGGCTTTGTCAACAGACGATACATCTATTTTTTTGTACTGCTTTTCCTGGAATATAATTTTAATACTGTCATTTTTAAAGGATTCAGCATTACATATTGCGCCAAAACAAAGGGTAATGGCTAATGATAAAAATAACTTTCTCATGGCTATAATGTATTAGTTCATCCAAAGTTAACCAAGAGAACCATGCACAAGTCCCAATTAAATGCTAAATGTAACATAAATAAAAAAGCAAAACCCCCTTACTATAAAGTAAGGGGGGTTTT
>NZ_WUMN01000010.1 GCF_009826935.1 Flavobacterium sp. Sd200 | reverse complement strand
TTGTTAGGTGTACCCACAAAGCTTCCTATGTAGCTGTATGAGGTGCTGCCTGCATTATAACCCGGAACCGAAAGGTTGCCGTTTGGCATACGGATAAGGTAGCCCTTAGCCGATGTAAAGGTAGTAGTTGGAGGAACGATCAGATATTGTTCCACTCCTGCATCTATACCATACTCATAGAAACGGCCTACCGTGGTTTGTGGTGAGAACTCTCCAAGGGTTTGGGTGCCGCTTACAGGTGATGACCACAAAGTATAGTCTAACCTGAATAATGGGTTACTGTTTTTGATAACGGTAACATTACCGGAGTTTTCAGTTGCAGATTCTCCCTGTAAAAGGGCCCCGTTATTTTGTACTAAGAAATCTTCCGGAGTACCATTATTAATTACTGCGTCGGCAGTCAGTGTAGTTCCTGTTGCTACCACAACCTTTTTACCCGTTGTAACAGTAATATTTTTAGCGGTAAATGAACCATTAGTAGCAGTGTTATAATCAGCGTTTATCGCTACATCCTGATTACCGTCTATAACTACAGGAGTGCCGTTAGGGTATTGAGTTGGTACCCAAACCGGGGTTGTATTTCCTGTAGGGATCTCCCATGATACTACTGATGGCTTAGTTATTACTTCTATAACTTCTGAATTACCCGAAGTACAGCTTGTACTTGTTGCGCGCACCCTGTAGTAGTAAGTAGTAAAGTCTTCAAGACCTGTAACCTCTAATAAGTTTGTGCTTGCAGTACGATCCTGGTAGCCTGTAAGAAAATCAGGTATGAAGGATGTAAATGTATGGAGACCAAGATCTGTTGTTTGATCAATAGCGCTGTAAGTAAAACTTGAAACTGTCCACTCAGAGTTTGTTATATTTGTACCTGCTGAAGCAGTCCAGTTTGTATTAGGATCTTTTACTGATGGTTTTCTTATCAATATCCTGTCTACGGTAGCATTGGCCACTCCGGCAACACTCCATCCTGTACCCGGGTCAGATCCTCCTGTACCTACTGCATCAAGCAGGTTGTAAGTGCTTCCGCTGCCGCCATTCCATGCCAAACCAACAGCATCATCTCCGTTATGGTTTAAGCTTGATATGTACCAGTCTGCTCCCGGAACGTCAGCAGAATTATTTGCAACAACAAATACATCTCCGTTGGCAAGAGTTCCGGCAAGCTGGCTTGGGCTGGCACCCGGCCATGCAGCACCATTAGCAGCTACCCAAACACGATAATTTGCAAGGTTTACAGCAGCACCTGTGCCGTTAAATATTTCGATATATTTTTTATTACCACTGCTTCCTTCTCCATATTCAGATATGATAAGGTTAGAAGCCAGTACAGCGGTACCAAATTCTGGGTTAGTACTTACGTCAACTCTATAGCCTGTAGCTCCATCAATAGTTTGCCAGTTCGCTCTAAAGCTATTGTCAGTAACATTCGTTGCCTCCAGAGATAAAAGGGCAGAAAGTGAAGGAGTAATGAACGATTGCTGTGTGCTGTATACCGTTCCTGTACTGCTTGTTGCGTAAGCTTTATAATAATAGGTAGTACAAGGATTTAAAGCGCTAAGGCTTACAGAAAAGTTACCATTTTCGTCTACAGCTGTAGCCGGTAGTATAGTTCCTGTGCCATTAGCAAAGTTGTTGGTAGTACTGTATGCTATACCGTATTCAGTAACTACCGAACAGTTAGCCACATACTGGCCTGCAACAGTAGCAGTAGTATTGGTAATATTGCCTGCAGTTCCTGCGGTAGCAACTGCAGGAGTACTAATACCTGTAGCCGTTGCAGCAATGGTTAGTTGTGCAGCTGTATAAGGGGCCTGAGCAGTAATAACTATATCTCCGTTATAGCTTTGTGCAGCCGTTGGGCTAAATTTAACATATACTGTTTGTGATTCTCCGTTATAGCCTGAAATCGCTAATGTAGGAGTATAAGAACCATTTTCTGTTAGCGAATAACTGTAACCGTTCAATGCTGCAATATCAAGATTAGCATTTGTCATGCCTACACCTGTAAAAGTAATAGAGCCTGTAGCTTCTGCTGTAGTACAAATACTTCCAAATTCAGCATCAACATTTGTTATTGTAAGATACGCTGGGGTTTTAACTTCTATAGTATTAGAACCTTCTGATGTACAGTTAGTATCAAATGCCCTCACTCTATAATAGTATTGGGTGTCAGGTATAAGGTTACTAACAGTATGAGATGTAACGTTACCTAATTCTATGCTCTCAACATCCACTTCGGTAGGATAGAACACCTTAAAGTCGTCAAGGTGAAACCTTTGACCGGCTGTGTTAGCGGCAATCCTTAATTTTGAAGTTGCGGTAGCATTATTGATTGTAACACTATAGGTAACAAATTCTCCTGTAAGATCGAACACACCACCCGCAACAGCACTGTATGATGTTCCGTTAGCCGAATAATAAACGGTTATAACAGGTTGATTGGATGCATCAGAATCTTTAGCCCTAAAGCTAAATGTTACCGTACCACCGTTAGCGGTCAAATCGATAGAAGGAGTGGTTATCTGGCCTGCTGCCGAACCGTTGCTAAGACGTATCAGGCCGTTTTCTCTGTAGATATTGGCTCCGGTCCAGCCAGGTAATGTAGTATATGTGTTAAGGCTGCTGGCAATATTACTGTCTGCTTCTCCTTGTGCCGGAGCTGTAAAACCTGAAAAGTTTTCTGCAAATAACATATTTTCTACAGTACTCCTGAAATTGGGATCAGTGCTAACATCAAGGTAATATCCTGTTGCACCGGCATTAGTCTGCCAGTTTGCTGTAAAACCTGTTTGAATAACATTCGTAGCCTCTAAAGCAACAGGAGCAGCCAGAGAAAGCGTTGTAAATGTTTGCTGAGTACCATAAGTGTAAGCTGTACCGTTATAAGAATAAGCTTTGTAGTAATAAGCTGTACAGGGGTGTAGATCTGCAAGTGCTACAGTATAATTACCATCGGCCATATTACTGCCTTGTACCATTGTGCCTGTACCGTTCTCAAAACCTGTTACTGTACTGTATTCTATACCGTATGTGGCAATAGTAGAACATACGGTTGTAGCGGATGCACTAAGCTGAGCGGAAGTTTGTGTTAAACTTTCAGCCGCTCCTGTAGTAACAATAAAAGGAGTATCAATACCTGTTGCAGTAGCTATATCTATGGTTGCTATTATCCTGGTTTGTCCTGAAGCGGCATCAAAATACGTCAGTGCAATTTCGCCACTCGTTGTATAATCCTGTGCAAGGTTAGGAGCGAACTGTACGTCGATACTTATCTCGTTGCCATTATAGCCCTCAATAATATAAGAACCTGCTGTATATGCACCTCCGCTTAGGCTAAAATTAAATCCGTTGAGAGGTTCATATCCATCATTTACATTAGGAGTAGATGAACTTACTGTAATGTTTGCACCGCTAGGGAAACTCTCAAAATTTTGACCTGTCAAAGTAAATGTGCGGACAGCCGTTGTGCCAACACAAACATCGCCATATTCAAATGGCTGAGTACCGCCTACTATTACTACTGGTACAACAGGTGTAACTTCAAGGGTAAGTGTTTCAGTATCGGTTCCGTAATAACTTTGAGCTGATAAACCAATACTATATGTGCCTACCGGTGTAGTATTTGCAAATGTAATAACACCTGTTTGGGCATCAATTACAGCATCCGCAGGTAGGTTTGTAGCACTATAAGTTATGGTTGGCGATCCGGCTGCGTCTACATCATAACTGCCACCGTTGCCATAAACAAAGGTGTAGTTTAAGTTTGTGTTAGATATTGCCGGAATACTTGGTGCCGGAGCTAAAGATCCGCCAATGCTCAATCCGTAATTTCCTGCGGCAGGTGAGTTAAAGCCCCATCCTCCTGTAGTGGTTTGCCCACTTGCATAATACCTGAATGTTACAGTAGTGCTTGCAGGAAGGTTTTGTAATGCTGCAATTCCTGTCAGGTCAATCTGAGGCATGGTTGTATCTGCAGTCAAAAAGAAAGGAGAACCTATTAATGTAAAGGTTGTTCCGTTAAGGCTATAAGCAAATTGCCCTGATGCACCGGGTGCGGCCCTAAAGGTAGGTGTACCTGCAAAACGGGCATCAATAGTGCTTAGAGAAAGTTGTTGTCCTGTAGCTCCTGAGATCTGGAACTGAAAATAATCGCTATTGTTGGTAGAAATACCATTGTTCTGGAATCCAACAGTTCTAAAAGAGTTACTTCCTGCCGAAGCAACTGCACCTGTTCCGCGGGTTAAGGTTTGAGAAGCGTCAAGCCCGGTAGCATAAATTTCGGCTGTTGATGTGGCAGCATTTGCTTCGCCATTAAAATCCCATGCCAATAGCATTGTAGAAGCAGATGTTGGCTGAATTATAAGGAAACCGTTGTTCAACTCTGTAAAATTGTAATTTGAAGCATTACCTCCTGTTAATGTTATGGCATATGCGCCTGCTGCCGAAGCTGTAGTAGCCGTAGTTGTGATTGCAGGTGCAGTAAAACCTAAAGCATTCGCTTCGGATTCTCCGGCAACAAAACCATCATAAGCAATGGTAAATGCAGGGTTTGCAGCACCCTGAGACTTAAATTTATCCTCGGCAGTAGCTGTAATAGCTTTTTTGGTAATGTTTCCGGTTAAAGGTGTTGATGGTTGCTGTAAACTATAGTTGGCAGCATCTTGACCCGATAGTAAAAGTGTCACGGCAATGCCCTCGGCAGCATTCACATCTACAAATGTTGCGGCAGCATTTACAGTATCGTCATTTACAACACCATTAAAAACAGCACCTGTAACAGTAGCTGTATTTGTGCTGTCATAAGTTTTAGGCGCTATTATAGCTGCACTTACATCGGCAGTAAGTGGGGCAGGGGTAATATCTGCTATATAAGTTTGAGGTGTAATACTATAGTTTGCAGCATGTGTACCGGTAAGGGCAAAAACGGCTGTTACCGATTTATCAATTCCTGCTTCAACACTGTCAAAAGTGCCATTTACAGTATCAGATACCAAAGTAATATTATCTCCGGCTACAGCACCCTCACTGATAGCTGCATTTATTACAGTGGCAACATCGGTACCATCATATACTTTATCCTGGGCAGTAGCAGTTACTGTTACAGGCCTTGCAGTAATAGAAGCACTGACAGTAGTGGCCTGTGCTAAAGTATAGTTAGCAGCATCTGTTCCTGTAAGCAATGTACCAGGCATAACGTCAATATTTGAGGCCACCACCGGGCTTGCAAAAGCACCTGACTGACCATATAGAACTACATCATTACCAAGAATGCCATTTAATGTTCCGTTTATTGTAGCGGCTGTTGTACCGTCATATATTTTGTCCTGGGCTACTGCATCGGTTAAAGTAAGTGTAGCAGGAGTAATGGCACCGTTTATATCTCCCGGTTGTGTAATAGTATAGTTGCCGATATCATCTCCCGAAAGGGTATAGTTAGTACTAACGGTTATGTTCGCAGATGCATCATCCGACGCATACACACCTGTACCGCTGACAAATACCTGATCGCTGCCCACAATTCCGTCTAAAGAACCTGTAACAGTAGCAGTAGTTGTAGTATCATATACTTTAGGCGTTACGGCTGCATTGACAACTATAAGTGCTTTAGGGTTAACCACAAGTTCCTGAGGTACCATTTGGGCAGGATTATAGGCTGAGTCGCCGTTTTGTGAGGCCGTAATGGTTACTGTTCCTGCACCCACTATAGTTACTGTATTGCCTGAAACTGTAGCGATTTCTTCATCAGAGCTCGTAAAAGTTACTTCTAAACCAGAACTGGCTGTTGCATTAAGCGTAAACTGAGGATCGCCATACGTTACCGCATTCAATGCATTAAATGTTATTGTCTGGCTTTGAAGACCTGTGTCGTTTATATTGGCTGTAAGACCCTGTGGCTGTTGCAGCACGTAGTTTGTTACTGCTGTACCTGTAATTTCGTAGCCCGTAACTGTAACAGGTATTGCTACACCCGTGTTAGCAGAAGTAAACTGGGCAACTGCATTTATGGTTACTAATGCAACATCGTCGCCTTCTACAACACCGCTTAGCTCAGCAGTGCCTGTAATGGTTGCACCGGTAGTGCCATCATAGTTCTTATCACTTATAATAATACCTGTTACCGTAATTTCTTTTGGAGTAATTACAGCTGTAAGTCCTTCAGGTTGTTGTGGCAGTGCAATAAAATAATTTGCAGCATTGGCACCTGTAAGGGTGTAACCACCATTTATTTGCACGCTCTGTGTACCCACATTCGTATTAAGTACTCCGGCATCAGCAGTTCCCTGTAGCTGTACTTCATCAGTTCCAACAATGCCTAACAGGCCTGGTAAACCGTTAATGGTAACTGAAGCTGTACCATCATAAACTTTACTTTGTGCAGTTCCACCTGATAATATAAGTGGTTTTTTGGTTCTCGTGTACACTAAAGTTTGAGCAGTGCCATAGCCACCGCCGGCGTTAGAAGCATTAATGTCTATATTATATATTCCTGCTGTTAATGCAGCATCAAAGCTTAGAACGCCAGACGTTGCATTTAATGTAATGCCTGCCGGAAGTGCGCCGCCCTGATAGGTGGCACTGTAGGCATTTGGAGTGTTTGAGGCTGTAATTTGATAGCTGCCTGTTGTTCCATATTCTGAAGAAGCGGTCAACTCGCTGGTAATAACAGGTGGGTTTACAGCTAATGCAACTCCACTTACGCTTACTGTGCGTTGAGTAACGCCACCGCCAACTTTTGCTACTGTAATGACACCTGATTTTGATCCCTCAGTTGTAGGCATAAACTTAACATATATTGTTTTTGCCGCAGTATTATTAGCAAATGTAACACTGTTAGTAAAAGTTCCTGTAGAAGTTTGTGATACACCAAAATGTTCCGGGGCTGTAACAACTATGTTGCCTGTTACGGCACTTGGTGCAAAAATAAAGTTTCGTGTAGTTGCCGAGGTGCTCGCTATATAAGTATCAGGAAATGCAGCTAGCGTAGCATTTGATGGAGAAGTAACGGTACCTATACCTGTAACAACTCCCGATACATTAATATTTCGTGTATTGGCATAGCCACCACCACTTGTGCTAACAGCCTGACGTCTTACACGGATTGTAACCGACTGGCCCGAGTTAACTGTTTGTGTAGTCCCGGTATAAGTAAGGCTACCTACAGAGGTATTACCACTACAGCTTGATGAACTGCCAATTGAAGTCCAGCTACCTGTATAGTTAGTACTTGTAGCAGTATTAACATATTCGAGTCTAAATTGATCTGAACCTGCGCCGCTCCTGTAACCTGCGGCCGAAATACCTGTAATAGTAAAGCTAAAACCGGCTTGAGCGGTTAGGGTCATGGTAACTACCCCTGTAGCCCCGTTAGATGCTGTGCTGCACCCTGTGTTGTTAAGACCGTCATACGTTACGGTAATTCCGGGTGCATCTACTGCCGCACTGTTAAAAGTACGGCTAAGGGAGTAATTAATTTGCCCCCATGAAGCTCCGACCGTAAAAAACATTGCAAGCAAAAAAATGCTGTGCAACCATCTTCGATGTAAGATTTTCTTCATAATTTTTTAAATACTTTTTTTGTTTTTTGTAGTGATTCGTAAACAGGCAAATATTGTGTTTTATAAGTTTAAATAGGTTAGTATTGGTGTTGTGTTTTGGTAATCAGTTTGTTAGTGAGTTATTAGCTAAAAGTTAATTTTATAAATAAAGTGTTAAAATTTAAAAAATAGATTTTGAGATTTATGTCGACTGCAAGTTTTGCTTTTATAATTTTAAAGAGTCTCTTTGTAGTTTTCCTTATGCTAATCAATCTCTGCCGAGGTGTATAACTGCTGAGGTTTACACGATATTTAATTTGTAGATAAGGGAGATTAGAAAGTATATAAATTATACTTTCGCAAATAGTTACACTAAATCTTCTGATTAACAATATATTGATGTATATATCATTTTAAATAAATCATCTTCTGGTTTTATTGAGATAAATTTGCATCATTTAAATTTTTAAATCATAAAACAGTATAATTGGTTTATTAATAGTGTTTTAGGTTTTTTTGAGTATGCTTTCTGTATATTTAAAATGAATTGTATTTATAGTATATAATTTAGTCAGATCTCATTGGTCATAAAACATATATTTTGGCTGCTGTTTTATAAATTTTTTTTGCGGCAGTGTTAACCATAGTATAAAAAAGTAGGAAAATTTACTGTTTTTTTATATCTTTAATTAAACCTTTACAGCCATGAAACAAATACTTTTTACTACCGATTTTTCTGAAGCTGCCCATAACGCTTTTATATATGCGCTTAAATTTGCAGACTCTTTTAATGCTGATCTGATAATACTGCATGTGTATGATTTACCGATTGTAGAAACCCCACCTTTGCCCGAAAGTACATTGGAAATTTTTGACGTAGTGGAAATGAACCAGTTTGAAAGTTTTAGGGATGAATTGCCGGAATTACATACCATTGCTGAGCAAAGAGGTTTAGGGCATGTAAAAATGCGCAACATATTATTGTATGGCGACCTTATCTATAATATTAATAAAGTATGCGAAGATGAAAATGTAGATCTTGTTGTAATGGGTACTAAAGGCGCAACCGGACTTAAAGAGACTTTTATAGGTTCTAAAACGGCATCAGTAATTTCTAATACAAAAATTCCGGTGCTGGCAATTCCTGCTGAAGCCGATTATAAAAAGATTAAAAGTATTGCTTTTACTACTCAATATAAAGATAAAGACAACGATGCACTAAAGCAGGCTCTTGATATTGCAAGTAAGTTTAATGCCACCCTGCATTGCCTTTATATAAAAAATGATGATGACCCGGAAGATATTGAGGAAAGAATAAATGAATGGAAGATATACTATCGCGATGAAAAAATTGATTTTTTCAACATAGCAGGTGATCATATTGAACAGACCATTTTAGATTTTATAGATAACCAACATACAGATATGCTGGTTATGCGAACGCACAGGCGTAGTTTTTTTGAAAGTCTTTTCCATCGTAGTCTAACTAAAAAAATGGCCTATCACAGCAAGGTACCGTTGTTGGTTTTTCATGAAGGATAAATAATGTTCTATGTTTGTTATCAAGAGCTATAAAAAATAATGGCCGGAAGATTTCTTCCGACCACTGTTTTTTTTAGAAAAACTAAATATTAGTTTTCCTGCTCAGCAACGATTTCATAAGGCAGGTCTACGATAACCTCCCTGTGAAGCCTGATGCTTGCAGAGTATTTGCCAGTACGTTTAACAATACCGCTGGTAATATATTTTTTCTCTATAGGTTGTCCTGCTTTTTCAAGAGCTTCAGCAATATCTATGTTGGTTACAGAACCAAATAGTTTTTCGCCACCTGCTTTAGCAGTAATTTTAATTTCTAATGCTTTAAGTGCTTCTGCAGTAGCTTTTGCATCGTTAACGATTTTTTGCTCTTTAAAAGCCTTTTGCTTAAGGTTTTCTGCCAATACTTTTTTAGCAGAAGGAGTTGCCATTTGCGCAAATCCTTGCGGTATTAGGTAGTTACGGCCGTAACCTGCTTTTACAGTTACGATATCATCTTTAAAACCTAAGTTCTGTACGTCTTGTTTAAGTATAAGTTCCATAATCTTGCCTCTTTATTATTTTAGTAAATCAGCCACATATGGCATTAACGCTAAATGACGAGCCCTTTTAACGGCAACAGACACTTTTCTTTGGTATTTTAAAGAAGTACCTGTTAAACGACGAGGAAGGATTTTACCTTGCTCGTTAACAAATTTTAATAAAAAGTCAGGATCTTTATAATCAACATATTTGATACCTGATTTTTTAAAACGGCAGTATTTTTTAATTTTGTTTGTCTCTATATTTAAAGGCGTAAGATATCTGATATCTCCGTCTTTTTTGCCTTTAGCTGACTGCTCTATTGTTGACATAATTAGTTTGCTTTAGATTTTAATTTTTCTCTTCTTCTTTCTGCCCATGCAACAGCATGTTTGTCAAGGCTTACAGTTAAGAAACGCATAACCCTTTCGTCACGGCGGAACTCAGTTTCAAATCCGATAAGTACATCGGCTGGAGCTGTAAATTGGAATAGAGTGTAAAACCCGCTTTTTTTGTTCTGGATCTCATAAGCAAGTTTCTTAAGGCCCCAGTCTTCTTTAGCTACAATAGTAGCACCTTTAGAAGTAAGGTAATCCTCAAACTTACTTACTGTTTCCTTTACCTGAGCTTCAGATAAAACGGGATTCAAAATGAAAACAGTTTCATAGTGATTCATAATAGTAAAATTTATTTTGTTATAAAATTGGGTGCAAATTTAGTTATTTATATTTATTGTGCAATACCTATTTTTGCTTTTTTGTATATCTAAAAAACGATTTTTTCTTTATATTTGTAATCAATCCAACAAAAATACCTTATTACTAAACATTCCAAAAAACTAGAGAACAAATGAAACTTAACTGTGTTGTTGTAGATGATAGCACAATTCAAAGGATCACAATTGCTAAACTGGTTAACGAACATCCTGATCTGACTCTCGTGGGAGATTTTTCTAACGCGTCCGAAACACGAAACTGTATACTGCACAAACCGGTAGATTTACTTTTTCTGGACATAGAAATGCCGGTGCAAAGCGGTTTTGACCTGCTCGATGGCCTTAAAACGCGGCCACAGATCATTTTTGTCTCTTCCAAATCAGATTATGCCCTTAAAGCCTTTGATTATGCCGCTGTAGATTATCTGCACAAACCCGTTACTAAAGACCGTTTTAATAAAGCTGTACAAAAAGCATTTGAAATGCATCAGCTGAAAAAAGATGTGCCTGAAGACGAGGGAGAATTTATTTTTGTAAAAAGCAACCTTAAAAATTTCAAGATCTTTTTGGCTAAGATCAAATGGGTTGAAGCTTTTGGTGATTATATAAAGATCAATACCGACGACGAAACGCATTTAGTGCTCTCTACAATGAAATCTTTTGAAGGCGAGCTCCCGGCCGATAGATTTTTAAGAGTTCATAAATCATACATTATCAATATAGATAAAGTAGAACGTTTTAACAGCAAATTTGCCGAAATAGGGAATACAAAAATTCCACTCAGCAGGAATAAAAAAGAAGACCTTGCAAAAGCCCTAAACAGGCCTCAATAATATTAGTATAAAACTTCTCTGTTTTATATATCTCCCCATATTTTGTGTTCCCTCTCTTTTTAAAAGAGAGAGGGAACCAGGGAAACCCTCCTTTATTTAATAAGGATCTGCATTTACAGTTACTTTTACCGATTTATATTGTGGCACGGCATCAAGGCTGTCCAGTATTTTTTGTATATGGCGTTTAGTTGTACCCAGCGCTGCTCCTAACGGTATCTTTATCATTATAGTTCTGATGTATTCATTGCGTATGCGGCTAACAGCAGGTTCTTCGGGGCCAAGTACGGGTAGGCCGTTAAGCTGTTGCGAAAGTACATTATATAGCCACAAAGCAGCATTTTTAAGTTTTTCGTAGTCTTTGTTTTTAAGTGTTACACGTACCAAACGATAATATGGCGGATATTTAAAATTGTGCCTTTCATAAACCTGTTCTTTAAACATGCCTATGTAGTCGTTATCCGTAACTTGGCGTATAACATTATGCAGCGGATTATAGGTTTGTATAAATACCTTTCCGCGTTCATCACGGCGACCGGCACGTCCTGCAACCTGAACCATCATTTGATAGGCGCGTTCAAAAGCCCTGAAATCAGGCTGATATAGCATATTGTCGGCGTTAAGTATCCCTACCAGCCCTACATTATCAAAATGCAATCCTTTGGCAAGCATTTGTGTGCCCACTAATATATCGATCTCCTTATTTTTAAAAGAGTCTATAATTTTTTCATAGCCGTGTTTGCCCCGCGTAGTATCCTGATCCATGCGCCACGAATTCTTTTCCGGAAAAAGCACTTTCAGTTCCTGCTCAATTTGCTCTGTTCCAAAGCCTTTTGCACTAATATCTGTGCTGTGGCATTTATGGCAATTGTTGGGGCTTGCAATATGATAGCTGCAGTAGTGGCAGCGTAACTGGTTTTTATATTTATAATAGGTAAGGCTTACATCGCATTGTGGGCATTGTGGCACATGGCCACAGGTCATGCATTCTATCCAGGGCGAAAAGCCACGACGGTTCTGGAAAAGAATAACCTGTTTGCCAATAGCCAGTGTTTCGGCTATCTGTTCTATAAGGGTATCGCTAAAATGCCCGGTCATTTGCTTTCGCTTATATTTATCTTTTAAGTCTACAAGCACAATTTCGGGCGGCAGTACACGGCCAAAACGTTCTTTAAGCTCTGCCAATGCATATTTGCCCGATGTAACGTTCATGTAACTCTCCAAACTTGGTGTAGCCGATCCTAATAATACTTTGGCGTTGGTATAGGAAGCCAGTACTATGGCAGCATCGCGGGCATGATATCGTGGGGCAGGGTCCTGTTGCTTGTAGTTTTGCTCATGTTCCTCATCTATGATTATAAGGCCAAGGTTTTGAAACGGAAGAAAAAGAGCCGATCGTGCACCTATAATCACTTGTGCTTTTTCTGATGCCTGTAGTGTTTGCTGCCACGTTTCTATACGTTCATTATTATTGTACTTAGAATGAAAGGCCGCAACCTTATTACCAAAATAGGCTGCAAAGCGTGCTATAAGCTGAGTGGTTAATGCAATTTCGGGCAATAGCAGTAAGGTTTGTTTACCTGTTGCAATGCATTCTTCTATGAGCTTTATATATATTTCAGTTTTGCCGCTTGAAGTTATTCCATGCAGCAAAGTAACGGCATGGGTTTCAAATCCTTTTTTTATGGTTTCAAAAGCCTCCTGCTGTTTTTCGCTAAGGTTGAAACCTGCATTTTCTTTACCCTTAAACTGTATACGGTCTTCTTCCAGAAAATACTCTTCGAATATGTTTTTGTCTACCAACGATTTTATTACGGCTGCCGTTGTGCCAGACGATTCGGTAAGTTTTTTTACTGTAACGGGCTTTTTATCACGTGCCTGTAACTGAAAATAAGAAAGTATAGCCTCACGTTGTTTTTGTGCGCGGCCTAAAAGCTGTAATAATTCATTAAGCTGTTCTTCTTTTAAAAACTCTTCGTGTAAACGTAGGTATTTAATTGTTTTTGGTTTGTATTTTTCGTTTATTTCTTCCTGTAACGAAATGGCATTTTTGCTGATAAGCTTATTTAAAACAGGGAGTATTGTTTTTTTATTGAGTATTGTAGCTACTTCGCCCACTTTTAATGCACTTTGCACCTGTAAGGCTTCATACACCATATATTCTTCGTCGCTAAGATTAGCGGCAACAATATCAAAATCTTTTTTAGAGGTAATAATGGTCTCGCTTTCCAGCAATAGTCCGGATGGCAAGGCTGATCTGTACACTTCGCCCACACTACACATATAATAATCTGCCACCCATTGCCAGTGCTTTAATTGGTTTTGGGTAACAATAGGCGAGTCGTCCAGTATTTGGTGAATGTCTTTAGCAATATACAGTTGGGGTGGGTTTTGATGCAAAGATGCTACCAGGCCTGTATATAACTTGTTTTTGCCAAAAGGAACAGCCACACGCATGCCGGGCTTCAAAAAAGCATATTCTGCCTCGTTCACCGCATAGGTAAAAGTGCGCGGCAGGGCAAGCGGCAGAATCACTTCAATAAAACAAGGCATATACTGGCGTTAATGTTACAAAGATAAAAGTTTTCCTGCAATTGAACAGGGTTCTGCAACAAGCAGTAACAGCATATGTTTAAACAAGTAAGCGTTAAAGTATTTTATATCTGTTAGGTTTAAAGAATATCAATTACTTTCGCATTTTTAAAAACAACTTTATAAAGTGAACAGCGGTCAGGACAGAATTACATATTTTAATGATAGCGATATTGATGGAATAGCCTTGCCTGAACGGTTTACTTTTCCGTTTTTTTATGAGCCTCACCCATTAAGTATAATCGCTGCTACACAGTTGCAGGGTTATTTAGAAAATCATACTTCGCTTGACCATAACTTTGGGTTAGACGATAAACGTGAGGGACTTGTAATAGGCAAGATGTTTGGCATTTTGGTGGTTGAAGATGCCGATGGCAAATTGGGCTATTTATCGGCATTTTCGGGTAAACTTGCCGATTCTAACGACCATCCTAAATTTGTACCTCCTGTTTTTGATATGCTAACGCAGGATAGTTTTTTCCTGAAAGAGCAATATATTCTAAACAGTATTAACGACCAGGTTGAGGCTATAGAGAATGATGAACAATACATCAGGCTTAAGCAGGAAGCAGAGCATTTTACAGCAATATCTGAAAAAGAAATAGCAGAGATTAAAGAACGTTTAAAGCAAAACAAAAGTTACCGGAAAAAGCTAAGACAGGAACAAAAGGCTGTTTTAAATGAAAAGCATTATACACGCCTCGAAGCCTATTTAGTTAAGCATAGCCATAACGATCAGCATCAGTTCAGGTTGCTTTGCAGTTACTGGAGTCAGGAACTTGATAAAATCAGAACGGCGCTGGCTGTTTTTGATGATACTGTTGAAAGATTAAAAAGAGAGCGAAGAGAAAAATCAGCCGCATTGCAACAGCAGCTTTTTGAGCAATATTCTTTTTTGAACATTTACGGTAAACAAAAAAGCCTGTATGATATTTTTAGCGAAACAGTATTTGGCAAACCTCCTGCGGCAGCCGGAGAGTGCGCTACACCTAAGCTACTGCAATATGCCTTTTTAAATGGATTGCAACCGCTTGCAATGGCCGAGTTTTGGTGGGGTTCACCTCCAAAATCTGAGGTGCGCAAGCATAAACAGTTTTACCCGGCATGTACAGGCAAGTGTCAGCCCATACTTAAACACATGTTGGAGGGCATAGAAATGGATCCGAACCCGCTACTAATAAACCAGGGAGAGGGCAAGCAGCTCGAAATTATTTTTGAAGACGACAGCTTTGTTGTAGTAAATAAACCTGCCGAGTTACTTTCGGTTCCCGGCATTGCGGTTTACGATTCGGTTTATTCAAGGCTAAAAGCCAGATATGATGGTATAGAGCCTCTTATAATACACCGCCTGGATATGTCTACATCGGGCATTATGGTTGTTGCCAAGACTAAAGATGCCCACAAAAACATACAAAAGCAATTTATATCAAGAACCGTTACTAAAAGATATACAGCTCTATTGAGCAAAGTTATAAATGGTAACGAAGGAGAAATAAGCCTCCCACTGCGTGGTGACCTGGACAACAGGCCAAGGCAATTGGTATGTTTCGATTTTGGAAAAAGGTCAATTACAAAATGGAAAGTGGTAGAAAGGAATCAAACCACAACTAAAGTGCACTTTTGGCCTTTAACTGGAAGAACCCACCAGTTACGCATGCATTCGGCTCATGAGCTTGGGCTCAATGCACCCATAGTGGGAGACGACCTGTATGGCACCGGTTGGGACAGGCTGTGCCTGCATGCGGCTTATTTACAGTTTATACATCCGGTAACACAACAAACTGTTTCGTTTGAAATTCAGGAAAGTTTTTAGCAGAAGAGCATAAAAGCAAAATCCTGTAGCGAATAGTATTTCGTTACAGGATTTTTTGTTTGATATAACCGTTTAAAATTTACGAATTGCCATAAAGATTAGACTCGCCGCCATCTATAGCAATTGTTTGACCGTTTACGTACTGGCATTCATCACTAAGCAAAAAGGCTACTAAATTTCCCACATCTTTGGGGTCGCCGAGTCTGCGTGTTGGGTTTCTTTGTGCATATTCTTTCTCGGCTGCTTTAGGGTCGGCAGGGTTTACCTGTTTAAAGGCTTCTGCAACCATTGGCGTAAGTATGGCACCCGGTGCTATAGCGTTGGTAAAAATATTGTCTTTACCATATTCTATAGCTGCATTTTTTGTCATGCCCGACACCGCATGCTTACTGGCAACATATGGCATTTGATTGATAACACCCCTGATACCGCCAACCGATGCCACATTTACAATTTTACCACCACCATTTTTTTGCATGACGGGTATAACGTGCTTAAGCCCGTAATAAACACCCATAAGGTTGATGTCTATAACTTTTTTAAATACATTAATATCATATTCCACCAGCGGAGCCTGTTTGCCTTCTATACCGGCATTGTTGTAAAAACCGTCTATGCGGCCAAATTCAGATACTGTTTTGTCAATGTAGTTTATCACAGCCAGCTCATCCGATACGTCTGCTACAACAGTAAGTACCTTAGTTTCGGGTGCAATGGCATTAATTTCTTCTTTGGCTTTTGAAAGTGCTTCTTCATTATAATCTACAATAGAAAGGTTAGCGCCTTTTTCTGCCAAAACTTTACTTGCTGCAAGGCCCAAACCCATTGCAGCACCGGTAACTATAACTGTTTTTCCTTTAAATGTGCTCATGTTTGTAATTGTTTATGTATTAAAATTACAAACAAATAATGGGTTGGTTATTAAGGATCCGTTAATTAACGCTAATCAAAGTTTCTTTTTAAAGCAATGGGATGAGTGCTTCAAAAAGTACAGACTAATGTTAATATTATTGCAGTTTTAGTTTAGCAGCTTTATTAACCTTAAACTTTTGTACTACGATATATAATTCCAGATATTTTTCTTTTTGCCAATTTCTATAAAGGCATTGCGCAGTGCAGCATGCTCGGGTTTCGCCATAGGTGCATCATCTTTCAGTAATTTTATTGCCTGTTCACGGGCAAGGAGCAAGATGTCTTTGTCTTTAACAATATCAGCAATTTGAAGGTTAAGCACGCCGCTTTGCTGTGTACCCATAATATCGCCGGGCCCACGGAGCTTTAAATCTACCTCGGCAATTTCAAAGCCATCGTTAGTGCGGCACATGGTTTCCATGCGCAGTTTGCTGTCGTTGCTTAGTTTGCTGCCTGTCATTAATATACAGTAACTTTGATCTGCACCACGTCCAACACGCCCGCGCAACTGGTGTAGTTGCGAGAGCCCAAAACGTTCGGCACTTTCTATAACCATAACACTGGCGTTGGGCACATTTACACCAACTTCTATTACTGTGGTAGCCACCATAATGTTGGTTTTGTTGGCGGCAAAACGTGCCATTTCGCTGTCTTTCTCGGCAGGCTTCATTTGTCCGTGTACAATGCTCACGCTATATTGCGGCAACGGAAAATCGCGGCTAATACTCTCGTATCCATCCATCAGGTCTTTATAGTCCATTTTTTCGCTTTCCTGAATAAGCGGATACACAATATACACCTGCCTGCCTTTTGCAATTTCATCTTTCAGGAATTTCCAAACCTTTAATCGGTTACTGTCAAACCTGTGTACGGTTTGAATGGGCTTGCGTCCCGGAGGCAATTCGTCTATGACCGATACATCGAGGTCGCCATACAAACTCATGGCAAGCGTGCGCGGAATAGGGGTAGCCGTCATGACCAGCACATGCGGTGGTATGTCGTTCTTTTTCCAAAGTTTACTGCGCTGCTCTACACCAAAACGATGCTGCTCGTCTATAATGGCAAGCCCAAGGTTTTTAAACTGCACTTTATCTTCTAACAAAGCGTGAGTACCTATTATAATGTGCAGCGAACCATCTTCGAGCGCTTCATGAATAACACGCCTCTCGGCAGTTTTGGTAGAGCCTGTAAGTATTTTTATAGTAATGCCTAATGGAGCTGCAAGTTCGCTAAGACCAATAAAATGCTGGTTAGCCAGGATCTCGGTTGGTGCCATTAAGCATGCCTGAAAACCATTGTCAAGTGCCAACAGCATGCTCATTAAGGCCACAATGGTTTTGCCCGAGCCTACATCGCCCTGCAACAGGCGGTTCATTTGGGCGGGCTGCCCCATATCGTTACGAATTTCCTTAAGCACGCGCTTTTGCGCGCCTGTAAGTTCAAACGGAAGATGGTTGTTGTAAAAATCGGTAAAGTAAGTGCCAACACTGCCAAACGGATGTCCTTTTATTTTGTGCTTACGGATAAGGTTTTTGGTAATTAGCTGCAACTGAATAAAGAACAGCTCTTCAAACTTTAGCCTGAACTGAGCCCTTGCAAGTATTTCCTGATTTTTAGGGAAATGAATATTAAACAGTGCAGCATTTTTAGGTATAAGCTGTAGTTCGTTTATCATGCCTGCAGGCAAAGGATCTGAGAATAATGCCTGTGTTTCTATAAACAATTGCTGCATTATTTTGTTTACGACTTTGTTGGTAACGCCACGCTGCGTAAGCTTCTCTGTACTTGGATAAATGGGTTGCATGGCACTGCGAAGGCTGGCTTCGTGCTCTGCAAGCAGTTCCATTTCCGGATGTGCCATATTAAACACACCGTTAAAAGCAGTGCATTTGCCAAAAATTACATAAGGGGTATTGATCTTAATATTTTCACGTATCCATTTTTGACCCTGAAACCAAACCAGTTCCATTTCTCCTGTACCATCGGTAAATGTTGCTACAAGCCGTGCACGTTTATCGCCAACGGTTTTTAGATTTACTACCTTACCAACCACCTGAACCTCAGAATTGCTATTGTAAAGTTCGTTAATTCGGTAATATTTAGTGCGGTCTATATAACGGTTTGGAAATAATTTCAGTAAATCAGCATATTTATGAATACCTAACTCTTTGCGCAACAGGTCGCCGCGTGCAGGCCCTACACCTTTAAGGTATTCTATGGGGGTTTCGAGAAGGTTGTTCATTAATGCAGTTTGTAATCGTTACAGGATTTAAACCTGTATTGTGTGTTTGGATTTTAAAACACGAAGATAATTATAAATAAGAAATTACAGAAATACAGTAGTTTTTCAATGCACATTGGTTATTCTTTTTCCTCTTCTCCGTTCTTTTTTAATACAGAGCCTTCCGGCGGATAAGGTACAGTACCTTTTAAATTTTCAATACGTTCGTCGCTAAAAGAAGGTAACTGCATGTCGTTAGCTTCTTTCCACTGCCTGACGGTTTCAGTAGTTTGCTGTACTTTTTCGTTAGACAGCCCATTATCCTTTGCAAAGTATAATGTTTGCGACGGATAGGCAAAATCTGTTCCGGCTGCAGTAGTAATATCCATTATATGCAGTAGCAGGTCTTCCTGTATTTCCTGAGAGGCATCCAGCGATATTGCTTCTATGTAGGCAAAAAACTCGATTTTAATTGCGCTGTCTGTAAACCCAACAAACCGCACTTTTGCAGGATCGGGGTTAATGCAGGGGTGTGCATATAAAAGAGACCGGAATTCTACCAGTAAATACCTTATCTGATCCGGTGATGTTTCCATTCTGAATTCAAAGGTATGATTAAAAAGATATCGGTCGCGGTGCGCAAAGTTTTCTATTCGGCTGGCAGAAAGGTCTCCGTTGGGTATAGTAACCACGGTTCTTGCGCTTGTACGCAGGCGTGTGCTTCGCATACCAATAGATTCTACTGTCCCTTTAATATCGCCAATTCTGCAAAAATCACCTACACGAATAGGTTGGTCTGCAATAAGGGTAACACTCCCTACAAAATTTTCCATGGTTTTTTGTGCACCCAATGCCAAGGCTATACCACCTATGCCCAATGCCGCAAGCCCGGTGGTAACATCTACACCAATGGCTCCCAATATGGCAATAGTGCCAAAAATAACAATTGCCACTTTTGCTGAGCGCCTTAAAAACAAGATTACCGATATAGCCGAAATTCGCTTGCGCAATGTCATTTTATCGCCTACGTAATTGCTCACAGTATCTGATAATCGCCATAACAATATTAAAAATGCTACAATGCCAATGGTAACCGTCAATGAGCTGAAACGTTGCCGTACTATTATAGACAAGCCTGCCTGCTGCGAAATTGCCACAAAAAACCAAACGGCAAGATACAGCCTTAGCGGAAGGTCTAATATATTGATAACATTGTATGTTTTACTTTGTTCTTTTAGTTTTTTCCAAATGCTTAGAACAATAAAAGACAGGGCGTAAATTATTATCCATGCTAAAAGGTAGGATACTAAAATAAAGACAACTACTGCCAACCAGTGCCCAAGCGGTACACCCCACAGGGTACGACTTTTAAAATAGTCAGGAAGAATGTTGTCCAGAAGTGTAATATCGTCTGTATTTACCGCTGCTATAGCATTTACAGTTTCTAATGAAAACAGCCATACGGCAGGGGTATCATCTGGCTCGTTATTTTCCAACAACAGGTTAATGGTTTCACCGTTAATGGTTACTGTGCCCACCTTGTCTGTAGCTGTGGGCAGGTCGTCATCTGCATAACCTGTGTTTTTATTGCTTATAAAGCTATAGGCAGTAATGTTTCCGCCTTTATCGAGCAGCAGTTTAAAGTTTTTTACAATACGTTCTCTTTGTTTTGTTTTGCGGTAGGCACGTTTTAACTGTAAATACCTGCTTGCCCTTATATAATTTTCATCGGCTACAGCCTTAAAAAAACCTTCTACTGTGCCACGGGGTGTACGCCTGCCTAAAGAGTCTTCGGGTACTACAGGAGCCTTTTCTGTACTTTCGGTGTCTACCCCCGGAAGAAGCTGTGCGTGTAAATTTAAGGGTAAACACCACAGCACAATTATAGTTGCTAAGCAGAAAAAATGCCTGTGTGAATCTTTTTTTGTCATTAAGCCTTACCGTTTTAATTTAATATCGGGTTGCACAATTGTAGAGTATGCAGGAATGATACTGTTAAATTTAAAACAAGTAATGGTAACTATTTATTTTTTAACGTATTATTTTATAAAAATACCAGGTCTAAAAATCGATAAGATTGAATTCAATATGAAACCTGTCGCAGTATTCTTCTATGGTATTGTAGGCTAATCCGCTCGAATGGTTTCCTTCGGCAACATATATTTTTAGCGGACTGTCAGGATAGAGAGTATTAAGCACCTGCTTTACTACGCTTTTATTAGACAGTGAGTTGTTAATGTTGTTTAGTGGGGCTATCCTGTTTACAGTGCTTGTAAAATCGCCTAAGAGTTCCTGATTGGCAGGACCAATAAATGTATAATAGCCTTCTAACAAAAAAGGCTGAAATCGCTCTTCAAGGTTAAATATGTATTGTGCCATTTTAGTGTGATTGTGAAGTTGAATACCACAAAATTATATTCAGTAGCCGCTAAAGGCGGCAATTTTCGACAAACGGTACAATGGTTTCTTTAAATGGAAATTTATAATAGATGAAAGGTTTTGTTGAATGTTTACCGATACTTTGAACGGCATAAACTAAAAAAGGCCATCATAACGACGGCCTTTGGTTTTGTTTTTAGAGCAGGATTATTTTAAAGATCCTACCATATCTTCCGGTTTAACCCATGCATCAAAATCTTCAGGGGTGACATAACCTAAACGAACGGCCTCATCTTTAAGGGTAGTGCCGTTTTTGTGTGCGGTTTGTGCAATTTCGGCAGCTTTGTAGTAGCCAATTTTAGTGTTTAGTGCAGTAACAAGCATTAGCGAGTTGTCTACAAGTTCTTTGATACGGGTGTAGTTTGGCTCAATGCCCTGTGCACAATGTTCGTCGAACGAAATACATGCATCGCCAATAAGCCTTGCCGACTGAAGGAAGTTAGCAGCCATTACAGGCTTAAACACGTTAAGCTCATAATGCCCCTGCATGCCACCAACAGCAATAGCAACATCGTTACCCATTACCTGTGCAGCTACCATAGTAAGTGCCTCACATTGCGTAGGGTTAACTTTGCCCGGCATGATAGAAGATCCCGGCTCGTTTTCAGGAATCAAAATTTCACCAATACCGGAGCGTGGCCCTGATGCCAGCATACGGATGTCGTTAGCTATTTTATTTAAAGATACTGCGAGCTGTTTAAGTGCACCGTGGGTTTCTACAATAGCATCGTGAGAAGCAAGAGCCTCAAATTTGTTAGGTGCCGTTACAAACGGGTGGCCTGTAAACTGGGCTATATATTCGGCTACTTTAACATCATATCCGGCAGGAGTGTTAAGGCCGGTGCCTACTGCTGTACCACCAAGGGCAAGCTCGCTAAGGTGTGCCAATGTGTTTTTAACGGCTTTTATGCCGTAATCAAGCTGGGCAACATATCCCGAAAGTTCCTGACCAAGGGTTAGGGGAGTGGCATCCATAAGGTGCGTGCGACCTATTTTTACCACGTTCATAAATTCCTGTGCTTTGGCATGAAGCGTATCGCGAAGTTTTTGTACACCAGGTATTGTAATTTCTACCACTGATTTATAGGCTGCAATGTGCATGCCTGTTGGGTAGGTATCGTTAGATGATTGCGATTTGTTTACATCGTCGTTAGCTTTAAGCACCGGCTCGCCTTCGCCAATTTTAAAACCGGCAAGAACCTGAGCCCTGTTAGCCACCACTTCGTTAACGTTCATATTGCTTTGCGTTCCCGATCCTGTTTGCCATATTACCAACGGAAACTCGTCAGCCAGTTTGCCTTCAAGTATTTCATCGCATACCTGTGCAATGGCATCACGTTTTTCAACGCTCAAAACACCAAGGTCGTGGTTGGCATAGGCTGCAGCCTTTTTAAGGTAGGCAAAGCCTTCTACAATTTCGGTTGGCATAGAACCCGACGGGCCTATTTTAAAGTTATTGCGCGAACGTTCTGTTTGTGCTCCCCAGTATTTTTCTGCAGGCACTTTTACTTCGCCCATGGTGTCTTTCTCGATCCTGTATTCCATGTTTAAATTTTTATGTTGTAGGTTTATTGTTTAATGGCTTTGTTAATTGCCTGGCATTGTGCCAAATTTTTTAAAGCCAGCCAAATTTAAGCATAAATAGCCCCTCCTGAAAATGATTTCGTAAAAAAAATATGCCAATTTTTAAAGCCTTTTGGTTGGTTAAAAAAAATATTCACATTATATTTGGGGCATAAAAATAACATCAGATGGAATTTACTCAATATTTAGGATTTTTAGCTTTTTTAACTGTTATCTCTATAGGCTTTTGGTTAATGATGTTCCTTGTGCCTTTTGTGCTTTACTGGGTTACCGGTGGTGCTATTGAGCTTTATAAAGAAAAAAGAGCAGAACAAAAACTGGAGAAATAATATAGCAAATAGGTGCTCCTGCTTTAGCAGGGGTATTATATATACAAACAGCCCGAATGTTTACATTCGGGCTTTGTTGTTTTATAGCTTACAATGTGATTTATGTTTCTTTAGTCTTTAAGAGCAGTACCAATTTTTAGTAATACTTTTTCCCAGTGCAGTTTCATTTCTTCACGTTGCTCTGCATCGGCAAGCTTTTCCTGATGGATGCTTATTGTAGTGCCCGTTTTTGCTGCAATGATTCGTATTTGAAGGGTAGAAGTGTTTTCCCAGTCTTTTCTTTTATAGGCAAGCCTTGCATGCGAAAGTTCGTTATATACACGAATGCATAAATAAGTTCCTGTTTTAGTGGTATATTCCTGCCCTTTTTTCCAAACCGGAACTCCTTTATAGCCAAGCCACAACTTAATGCCGTCGTAAGAAAACATAAAGTTCCACGCGGCATGTAAAGATACAGGGTAAGTTTTGCGTACGCCAATTTGATATCCTGTATCTTCAGTAAGTCCTATTATATTGCTCTCTATCATAAACGTTGGCTATTTATATAATAAGCGGCTTTCTATCATAGAAGTTACAAAATTTTGAGTTAACAAATTTGTAATTATATAATAATTTAGCAGGTTTATTAATTTAAGACAAAGTTATGCAGAGATAGGTTTTCGGATACATAAATTCGGCAAAATGTTAAAAAAAAGCTTTAATTGGCTTATCTGACCCGACGAATGGTTACCAGCCCGTTTAATTTTTATATATAAAAGTTTAAACGGGTTTGGAATTATCTTTTTGTGAGATCTATGCCGGAAGCAGGTTTATCTTTATTTATTACAGTAGGAGAAGGTGGTAGTGGTGGTGGGGTTTGTGCAAAGTATCCGGCAAACTCTGCAATATTTGATGCAGATTCCCATTGAGACATTCCTTGTTTCCACACATGGTGTTGTGCTGTAAACTGACCGTTTTCTATAAACTGTCTAAGTTCATCTACACTAAATGGTCCCGCTTGCTGACCGTCATAAGCTATATGCCATGGCTTAACGGGTAATGGCGGCGGCGTATTGGTAAGGTTGCCCATCATGTGTCCCATTTGCATTCCTACTGTGCTACCTAACGTTATTCCGGCAGCCATGCCAGGCATAGAAAAGCCGTCTGCGTTTACAGACCCCATGCTACCAAGGTTCTCTGCCGCAGTTTTTAAAATATCGGCCTGCTGGTTTATTTGGTGTACTGTAAAATTTCTGCCTTCTATACCCATTTCGGCATCTTTACGGTTAATGCGTGCCAGCTCGCTAAGATTCGTTATCTCAATATCTGTTTTTGCATTCGTAAAACGGGTTTGCTGGTCGGCAGTAGCTCCTTTAAGCTGCAAATAGTTTGGGTGTGTTTTATATAGTTCTATGGTGCCAATATCAAGACGTTTAAGCCTTATGCCAAAATCGCTTTCCATCTCGTCTACTAATTTTTGGGCAACTACCTCGCTAATATGTTCAATACTGCGTTCCAGTTGCATAACAGAAAGTCCCGTTTCAGATGGAAGGTTTAATATTATGCTTTTTATTTTGCGTGTATAAAGGTCTTTTATTTTGTCTTCAAGATCGTCGATCTCAAAATTTATGAGGCGGTAGAGTTTTATAAAATTTATTGGATTCGAAATATTAAAAGTCATGCTGCCGCGCACTGAGCAGGGTATACCAAGATCGGGCAGTCTGTTGTCAAAAACATCAAAGTAAGGTATCCCAAATTTTATCTGAATGTTTTGCTGTAGGTTAAAGAAATAGATCTCGGCCATAAAAGGAGTCTCGCCTCCATAGGCCAGGCCAAGTATATCGGTAAGAACCGGAAGATTGGCAGTATAAAGAGGTGTATCTAAAGGACCTTTGATAACATCGGGCATAGAGCCATCCTGCTGATATAAAAATACAACCGCTTCGTTTGGTTTTATCCTTAACGAGCTGCCAAAGCGTATTGCATTTTCGCGTTTTGTTGTGTTTGCTTCACCATTTGGAGACCATTTATAAACTAAATACTCCTGCTTATCACAACGTATAACGTCCATAAAACCACCATTGCCACCTTTAAATATATCAAATAGTCCCATAACTTATTTCCTTTTTTTCTTAGAGGCTTTATTTTTTTGTTTCTCTTTTTGTGCTTCTTCTTTTGCTACATGCTCTTCAATATCTATAGACGTTTTAAGATAGCCACTTTTGTAATAAGATGACAGTTCTGCACACTCTCTTGCCCTTTGAAATTCTTTTAGGTTTATAAGGTGGTTTACCTGTTTTTCTATAATGCCGTCTACTTTATGTTCCATATCGCGCGATATGTCGTCGCTGTTTTTTATAGTTCGCGCAAGCAAAAGTGCTTCATTGTAACTTCCTGCATTTGCAAGGCTGTCAATTTCCATGTCGCGTATCTGGAATAAGAAAGCATCTTTTTCGGCACTGTCTTCAACATTTGCAACGGAAAGCTTGGCTGCTCCAATGCGTCCTGATTTTATATGTCTTTCGGTCTTATCCTCGGCAGACTCTTCCTCTTTTTTATTAGGGTCTGGTGCAGGGACAAGGCTAAAAAGATATAGGACAACTCCAATAGAAACGAAAATGCCAATGGCCGATATTAAATCTGATTTTTGCCTCCTTGAGATTATATTATTTCTTTCTAGAATCAATTTATCAATATAACCGTTTATATCTTGATCATTGCCATATTTTGTCTTCAAATTATTTACCTGCCTTTCTATAATGGTAGTTGTTTTTTCATTTATGAGCGCATAGCGATCAAAAAGATTTTCTTTTTTTATCAGCTTTTTATAAATGATATAAAATCCTCCAGTTATTACAATAAGAACGACAGAGTTAAATACTGATGATGCTCCCGGCTTTGGAAAAGTTTTTAAAGCATAAATACTGTCTTCAAGTTTTTTTAGGCCATCCTGCAAACTTTCATTATCATTAATCGGTTCTGAGGTAGTAATGTAATTGCAGGAAGGACATACTTTGCTAAGCCCACTCATAATTTCACCACAACTTGGGCATTTGTTTATTTTAGGAGTGTTTGCCTGGCTTATTTCATGAAGCTTTCCATTAAGTATTATTTCAAGTTCGTCGGTGTCAAAACCGGCATCAGCAGCTTTTTTAAAAAGTACCTGTCTTTCTTTGTCGCTAATATAACCATCTGCCAAAGCATATTCAACCAGTTTTTCTAAATCTCGGTTCATGTATTAGTATATTCTTATATTTCTTAACAAATCAAATATAGTACAATGGCAGATTAATCTAATTTATTTCAACATATTATCTTTACAAAACAAGTTCACTAAACAACTCGTCAACTTTATTATCAGGATTGTCTGTAAAACCGGGGTGCGGCCTTGAAGTTTGTATTACAGAGCTGCGAATAGCCGTTAGCCATCTAAATCGTTCTGCTGTTTCAAACTGTGCAATAGGCCCGGCGTCTTTGTCTCCGCGGGCTATACGTTTAAAAGAAGAAAGATTGAGTTCCAGTTGCTCAATATCTATATCATTACAAATAGCATAAAGTTTATTTTTGTTAATGGTGTACAGCATTTTTATAAAGCGTTTTTGTTTACAAAAAACTATAACCCCAACGTTTATAAATTCCTCGCGTTCTACCCTGGGTACAACCCTTATTACGGCATACTCATATAAGTGCTTGTCTTGCATTTTGTGCCTGTTTTATAAATATTGAAGAATTTTCTAAACGCAGTAAGAAGAACTGAACATAAATTTCCCTTATTTCAGCAGGGGTTTGTTCCATGCCTTCCCATTGCAGCCAGTTATCGGGTAGTAAATTAACAATACCGCGTATTTTATCTTCTGTCAATATAGCTTTATATTCTGTATCAATTTCGTCCAGCAACGATGCCTGAGGCAATAACACATGATCTTTGATCAACCCAAATGGGGTAACGGCATGCCCGGCAGGATCGGCAAAGGCATGATGAAAATATAATGAAGCCCCATGGTCTATTAGCCACAGTTCTTTATGCCATATAAGCATATTGGTATTTCTAAACGTCCTGTCTACATTAGTAATAAAAGCATCAAGCCATACTATCTGGCTGGCCAGTTTCGCATCTACGGTTGTAACAACAGGATCAAAATTTATAGCTCCGCTAAGATAGTGAAGGGCAAGGTTAAGACCCTGACTTCCCTGTAAAAGGTCCTGTATCTCTTCATCTGCTTCGGTACGGCCAAAGGCTTCGTCTAAGTTAGCAAATACCAATTCGGGCACGGGCAATCCTAAAAATCGTGCAATTTCGCCACCTAAAAGTTCGGCTATAAGAGCTTTAGTGCCATGACCTGCTCCCCTGAATTTCAGAACATAGTTAAAACTGTCATCTGCTTCGGCAAGTGCCGGTAACGAACCGCCTTCCCTAAGAGGGGTAATATACCGCGTAACATTTACCGTTCTGATACTAAAATTATCATTCATAGTAGTACATTATGCAATTTTTGCATTTTCAAAAATAAGAATAAAATAGCCGTTTGAGGCTAACATTTTGTTGTTGTTCTAAAGGATTGAATATAAAACGACCGGATATTAGTTAATTATTTGATAATCAATTTTAAGCGAAACCGATATAGTTGTAATTTTAAATAAAAATAGATTGGCTCATGGAACATTACTTTGTAGTTTTAGAGCTGCCGGGCGGCGAAGAACTAAAATTTAAGGAAGGCAGGAACAGCCCCGATGACTTTTGGGAAACTGCTGCTGGCATTATTGACAGGGGAGAAGCACAAATTATTAGTAAAAGGCAGGATACAGGAGTGTCTGAAGAGTTGCGAAAGCACCTTAAAAACATAAAAAAGTTTACCACCTTTGTGCTGGTGCATACCCATTTTTGCAGCAGTGAGTTTTTAAATGAAAAAGATATTTTTAAAAAACTTTCGCGTTGGTTACATCTTCCAAAGAGAGAGCTTGTTATAGATACTGCCGATAATTTTCAATTGGTAACTATAGATATGTGAGTTACATATGGCCCTTATAAATATCTGTTTTTAATGATGCATATATGTAATTATGCAATATTTAAGTTCATCCAAATTGTACAGGAAAAATGTCCGGTATTTCCTAAAGGTTTATCTAACAAATTAAATCCAAGCTTTTTATAGGCAGAGACAGCTGCGCTTAACTCTGGCATTGTTTCTAAGTAAACATTTTTATAGCCTGAAGATTTTGCAAATTCTATACATTCTAACATTAGCAACTTACCAATACCTTTTCCTCTGTAAGACGAATCGACATACATTTTAACTAATTCTACAGTATCTGACGGTAGGTTATTTGTAGGATATATCCCTGCACCGCCAATAATTATACCATTGTCTTCGGCAACATAATAGGCTGCCGTAGCTGATTGAAAAGTTTCAAATAGTCTGTCAGTACTTTCGTCAAAGTATGCTGTTCCCGGTATGTTAAGGTTAAATTCTTCTAAACTTTTTCTAAGAATTCCTGCCATGGCAACATTATCGGAAAACCTTATCAATCGTATATTCATTATGATATAGTATATGGAATATGCTAATGCTGTTTTTCTGTTTTTTGCTCTGCTGCTAATGAGTGCTTTGTATCAAAATATATTGTATGTATGTCTAATCTTTGACGAAAAGGATGGTTCAAAATTATAAAATATACTTCACAAAAGCAGGGGTGCTTTGGTTTTACATGTTGCTTTCCACTCAATTATTAGAACAATAAAATAGGAAAAGGGGACAATTTGTCCCCTTTAAATTTAGATTTCAGCAGCTATTCAATTGTTTACCAAATCGGTTTGGTTTCTAAAAACAAGCTGTCCGTCAAAATTGTCTATAAGTATAATACTGTCGGTGCTTACTTTACCGCTTAATATTTGTTTACTTAGCTCATTCATGATCTCTTTCTGTATAACGCGCTTTACAGGGCGTGCACCAAAATCAGAGTCATAGCCTTTCTTGGCAAGATAATCAATGGCTTCCGGCGTGGCATCCAGCGTAATGTTTTGCTGTGCCAGAAGTTTAGTAACACTTTTAACCTGTAGGCCTACAATTTCCCTTATATTATCACTGCTTAGTGGCGTAAACATTACAATATCATCAATACGGTTTATAAACTCAGGTCGAACCGTTTGTTTCAGCAAGCCAAGAACTTCGGTTTTTGCAGCCTCGATCGCTGCTTCCATACTGCCTTTTAAGTTCTCAAATTTTTCCTGTATTATAGCACTGCCCATATTGCTGGTCATGATAATAATCGTGTTCTTAAAGTCGGCTACACGGCCTTTGTTATCCGTAAGTCGGCCTTCGTCCAATACCTGTAGCAGTATGTTGAAAGTATCCGGGTGGGCTTTTTCGATTTCGTCAAGCAATACCACACTGTAGGGTTTTCTGCGCACGGCCTCTGTAAGCTGTCCGCCCTCATCATAACCCACATATCCTGGAGGTGCACCCACCAACCTACTCACGCTATGGCGTTCCTGATATTCGCTCATATCTATCCTGGTCATGGCGTTTTCATCGTCAAAGAGGTAAGAGGCAAGGGCTTTGGCAAGTTCTGTTTTACCTACCCCCGTAGTACCCAGGAACAAAAACGATCCTATTGGTTTCTTTTGATCCTGTAATCCGGCACGACTTCTCCTCACAGCATCGCTCACGGCTTCAATAGCCTCTTCCTGACCCACAACGCGTTTGTGCAGTTCTTCTTCAAGACGAAGTAGTTTTTCGCGCTCGCCCTGCAACATTTTAGTTACAGGTATTCCGGTCCATTTTGCTACAACCTCTGCAATATCTTCTCGGGTAACCTCTTCTTTAATAAGGCTCTGCCTGCTTTGGTTTTCAAGCAATTGGTTTTGTACAGCATCCAGTTTTTCCTGAGCCTGTTTAATTTTTCCGTAACGAAGCTCGGCTACTTTGCCATAGTCACCTTCACGTTCTGCACGTTCAGCTTCCAGCTTAAAATTCTCAATTTCGGTTTTTTTAGCCTGTATGCTGTCTACAATGTCTTTCTCACTTTTCCAGCGCGCAAATATTTCATTACGCTCTTCTTTAAGGTTGGCGAGTTCCATACCCAACGATTTTAGCTTAGGCTCATCATCTTCGCGTTTAATAGCTTCTATTTCAATTTCAAGCTGCATTATACGTCGGTCAAGCACATCAAGTTCTTCGGGTTTAGAGTTTATCTCCATCCTGATTTTAGAGGCAGCCTCATCCATAAGGTCTATGGCCTTATCGGGTAAAAAGCGGTTGGTAATATAACGTTGCGAAAGCTCTACGGCTGCTATAATAGCTTCATCTTTAATGCGCACCTGATGGTGGGTTTCATATTTTTCCTTAATACCGCGAAGTATCGATATGGCACTTTCGGTATCCGGCTCATCTACCATTACTCGTTGAAAACGACGCTCTAAAGCTTTGTCTTTTTCAAAATATTTTTGGTATTCATCCAACGTAGTCGCACCTATTGCACGCAGTTCACCACGAGCCAATGCAGGTTTAAGAATGTTTGCGGCATCCATGGCACCATCTCCACCGCCGGCTCCTACAAGGGTGTGTATCTCGTCTATAAAGAGCATGATATCGCCTTCGGCAGAAGTAACCTCTTTTACAACCGATTTTAAGCGCTCTTCAAATTCACCTTTGTATTTGGCTCCTGCAATAAGTGCACCCATATCGAGCGAATACACCACTTTATCTTTAAGGTTTTCAGGTACGTCTCCCTGAATTATGCGGTGTGCAAGTCCCTCGGCAATAGCAGTTTTACCCACGCCGGGTTCGCCCACAAGCATCGGGTTATTCTTGGTGCGTCGGCTCAGTATCTGTAGCACACGCCTAATTTCTTCGTCACGGCCTATAACCGGGTCCAGCTTACCGTCGTTAGCCAGTTGGTTGAGGTTTTTGGCATATTTATTAAGCGAGTTATAGGTTTCCTCTGCACTGGCCGATGTTACTCTTTCGCCTTTACGCAATTCGTCTATAGCGGTTTTAAGTCCTTTTTCGGTAACGCCCTGGTCTTTTAAAATTTGGGCAACCCTGCTTTTAGAAGCAAAAATTGCAAGGAGTAAATGCTCTATAGAAACAAACTCGTCGTTCATTTTGCGGGCAATGTTTGAGGCCTCATTAAGGGCCGTTCCCGTATCGCGGCTCAGGGTCATTTCTGCTCCCGAAACTTTAGGGAAACTTTGCAGTGTACTGTCTAATATCTGATTGAACAGCGCAAGGTTTACATTGAGTTTTTTCAGAAGAAATGGCGTTACATTTTCGTCTACTTCTAATATGGCCTTAACTATATGTTCGTTCTCTATTTGCTGATGGCCAAAACCCTGGGCAATCTGTTGTGCCCTTTGTATGGCTTCCTGAGATTTTGTGGTAAAATTGGCAAAATTCATAGTCTAATTTATTTAAATTTGACAGGTATATTTCAATTTTTAGTCCAATAAGTAAAATCCGACAAAATGTCTTCAATCTGTAATGATTGCTGACGATTTGTCTTTAAAATGATAATGTATGAGCTTTTTTGATAAATTATTCGGAAATTCTGACAGTAAAGATACGCCTAATCAGGGCTTTAAATGGAACGATTTAACACAACTTCAACAACTTGATGTTATAGAGGCAGAGTCGGCTCAAACTCCTGTTATACTCTTTAAACACAGCACACGTTGCCCTGTGAGCCGTATGGCACTAAAGAACTTTGAAAATGAATATAGCATAGAGGAGGGGAGTGCAAAACCTTATTTTTTAGATCTTATAGCTTATCGTGATGTTTCTAATGAAATAGCTTCGCGCTTTGGTGTGGTACATCAATCGCCACAGGTAATTGTGATTAAGAATGGGCAGGCAGTTTACAACACCTCACACGATGATATTGATGCTGCCATAGTAAAAGAAAAAATATAGTCATAAAGAAATTCACCCCTGAAAAATATATTTTTCAGGGGTGAATTTCTTTATATTGAGAAGATATTAGTACGGATTTGGCCCAAACCAATACGTTTCTCCATCGTTGTTTAGTGGAGTATATCGTTCAACACTTTGTGCGTTGTTGTAAAAAACAATATTTCGGAAACGTATAACAGGCTTTGTTTCGCCATTTACTTCTTCATAAGTAATTTCTAACGTTCCGGTGTCGGCAATCCATAATTGCTCCTGCCTTGTATCGGTAGGTGCCGGGGTGCATATAACATTTCCGGCTACGTTGCCTGCATATTTCAGAAAATATAACGTTACATCGTCACCATCGTCGTTGTTAGTATTAATGTTAATGGTTTTAGGCTGTCCGTCAAAATAAGTCTGCGCTATTTTTAATTGTAAGGCTTCGCTGCCATTTATTTTATAAAGGATAGAAGTGTTATTGCTGCATGGCACTGGCAACCTGGGCTCGTTCTCTGCTACTTCATCAAAATCAAAAGTGATATTTACAGCAGTTGTAAAAGAACCTAAAAGGTTATTGATTATTGTAATTTCCTGTCCGTCTTTGCTAAGGGTTGCACTTTCAATATAAAGCTGGTGGCTGTAGCCTGTAAGCCTGCCTTCGGCATTTCTGCTTTCGGTAGTAGTAACAAGCAACCTGCCGTTTGCTGTCCATTGTTCAAGCAGGTTTGGTGTTCCAGAACTTTGGCACAATGTGCCGCTGTTTACATTGCCGCTGTAATTGCGATAGTACATGGTGTAAGAGCTGCTGCCGCCCACTAAAACCACTGTAGGTGTGTAGTTACCTGCGCCATCGGTAGGGCTTGGTACATTTAAAAATACCGCAGGGGGCAGGTTTAATATAAGTGCCTCGCTTCCGTTTGTTAAATAAACAGTGTTACTCTCGGTGCTGCAACGTGCCGGTGCGTTAAAATCTTCAAAGTCGAGGGCTTTAAAGGTCATGTCGCCATCGTCGCATCCTGCAATAAGTACAAGTGCAGCAAGTAGTATATAGATTTTTTTCATAGTCATAATTTAAAGCAAAAATACTATTTTAAATGGTTTACAAAAAGCTTTTACGGTTGCACGGCCTAAAAATAGCTTGGCAAGTATTTTTTAAATAATTTTGCAGCAATGAAAAAAGCATATCTCGATAACGCCTCAACTACTGCCATGCACCCCCTTGTAATAGAAGAAATGGTGCAGGTAATGGGCAGCGTTTATGGCAATCCGTCATCCACCCACAGTACCGGCAGGCAGGCAAAGGTGGTGCTCGAAACAGCGCGCAAAACCATAGCATTTCTTATTAACGCCGAAGCACGCGAAATTATTTTTACTTCTGGTGGCACTGAGGCCAATAATTTAGTGCTGCACAGCGCGGTTAAAGATCTTGGCATTCGCCGTATAATAAGCAGCAGGACAGAGCACCATTCGGTTTTAAATACAATTCCCCAGCTTGCAGCGCAGTATGGTATAGATGCCGTATACGTAAATCTTTTGCCTGGAGGACAGCCTGATATGGAACACCTTGAGGCTCTATTACAACAGGATATACCTACGCTGGTTAGCCTTATCCATGTAAATAACGAAACAGGTGTGGTGCTAAACCTAAATGAAACAGGCAGCCTTTGCCGAAAATATAAAGCTCTTTTTCATACAGATACAGTTCAAAGTGTAGGCAAAACAGAATTTGACCTGCAAAATTTGCCTGTGGATTTTATAGTAGCAAGCGCGCACAAATTTCATGGCCCAAAAGGAATAGGCTTTTTATATATAGATAAAACGGTTGGTTTAAAACCCATGGTGTTTGGGGGAGAACAGGAAAAAGGCCTGCGCCCCGGTACAGAGCCCATTCATCAAATTGCGGGTATGGCAAAAGCATTACAGCTTTCGTATGCCGGACTGCAAGAGCACAGACAGCATATTTCCGGATTGAAAGATTATTTACACAGTCAGCTTGAACTGCATTTTCCCGGCTTTAAGGTTAATGGAAAAGCGGAGGGAGAAGCGTTATTTTATAACATTACCAACATACTGTTGCCATTGCCCGAAGACAAAACTGCTATGATACTTTTTAGCCTCGACATGCAGGGGGTAGAAGTATCAAGAGGCAGTGCATGCCAGTCAGGATCGGTAAAACCATCGCACGTGCTTAAAGAAATATTATCTGGCGATGAGGTTAAAAAACCATCGTTGAGAATCTCTTTCAGCCATTATAATACTACGGAGGATATTGACCAGCTTATTGTGGCGCTCAAAAAAATATAGGTGTTTATAAAAAAGTCAGTCCGGAAAAATACTTTCCGGACTGGCTACCATCTTTAAAAAACAGAACAAACTAAAACTTCATCCCTACACCAAAGCCAAGCAGCAGCGGGTTGATGTCTACTTTTGCCGGTATGCTAAGCCCCGGCGCAAGGTTAGAAGCATTTACGGTAACATCGGTATTAAGGAATATTTTTTTGGCATCCACATTTACAAAAAACCTGTCGTTTATCATGTAGTCTATACCCAGTTGAAATGCATATCCAAAAGCATTATCATACTCAACATCTTTTACGGTATTACCTTCATCTACACTATAAAAAATAGTATAGTTGATACCTGCACCCACATAAGGTTTTAGTTTTTGTGTTGCATAAAAATGATACTGTACAGTTAATGTTGGAGGCAGAAGATATACGCTGCCAAGATCTACATTAGTGTTTGTTGGCCCGCCAATAGCCGATATGTCTGAACCAGTAGTATGCACATCGTGTTTTGTAGTACCTAAAATCAATTCGGCAGCAATATTTTTTGTAAAGAAATATGTAAAATCAAGTTCAGGTATAAACGAGTTAGATATAGAGGCATCTCCACCTATAATTCCTATAGATGCGCTTTCATTGGGCGTAACGCTAACGCCCCTAAGGCGCACCTGCCATTTTTTAAAATCGGGTGTGGTGTTTTGGGTTTCCTGTGCAAAGCCTGTTGTAAACATGGCAACAGCTACTGCAGCATAAAATAATTTTTTCATGATTTTGTGTATTTATTGTACTCCAAAAGTATGTAAGACAAAAACCACAAAGCCTGACTAAAATCATGTTTGGATATTTATTTACTGTCATTAAAATTTTAAATTATTTTAGCCTTGTACAACATTTTAATGTACTTTGCTGCAAAGTTGCAATTGCATTTAAGACCGTAATTTTAAATTTTAGTAATTTCGTGCTACGTTAAAGCTATAAAAAAACAGCCTATGAAAATTAAAATACTTCTTATCTCTTTATTATTTGCTTTGCCAACAATACAGGCAACTGCTCAGGAACAGGCATCTGTTTTAATGCAACAGGCAACTGCTCAGGCTAAAAAAGAACATAAAAACGTATTTGTAATGTTTCATGCCTCATGGTGTGGTTGGTGCAAAAAAATGACTAAAAACATGAACAGCCCTGCCTGTAAAAAGTTTTTTGACGACAATTTTGTAACGGTAGAATTAACGGTGCAGGAATCTCCAAAAAATAAAAACCTTGAAAACCCCGGTGCAGATGAATTGCTGGAACAATATAAAGGAGAAAAAGCAGGATTGCCTTTTTGGGTTATTCTTGATGACAAAGGAAAGGTACTTACAGATTCTTTTAACAGCAAGGGGGAAAATTTAGGTTGCCCGTCGGCTGTAGATGAGGTAGCAGAATTTAAGATCAAACTTAAAAAGGCTTCTAAACTAAATGACAGGCAAATAGCAGTTATTGCCGAAACATTTACTATTAAAAAATAATGTCATTTTTAACGATAATAGCGTATTTTAAAGGAACTGAATTAGGGAGATGTAATTATACTTATTTGGAGCCTATAGCTTATAAATCCTCAAGAGAATTTATATTTAAAAATTTTATTGTTAAAAATGCTGTTGCAATTGATAACAGCGGACACTCATTTATTAATACATCAGTATATTTAACTAATGCTTATGGAGTTGCAATTGAATTAAACAAATTTAAAATTATACCATTACACCCAATTGATTTTTTTGAAAATGGTGATATAAAAATATACGGCACTATAGTTCATGATTGGTTTATCGATGTATACAATCAACCTATTATTGAAATTTTTAATTTATGGAGCGGTAATCAGAGCCATAGCTTAATAAAATTCCCATCTGATATTTTAAAGAAAGCATCTTTAGATGCGCGCGCTAAATTTAGCGGTCTTCCCAAGAAAATTACTAAAAACGAGATTTTAATAGATGGTTTAATAATAAATGATAAATACGATTTCTATTTGCAGTTAGCCGATAAACTTGTTGGAGAAAGAGGTTTTTTTGGAAGTTGTTATAATTCTTTATCAGAATGTTGTATAGAAGTTTATAAAGGAGAAAAAGATAATCAAGTTACAAAGATTGTTTTTAAAAATGCTGACTTGATTGCTAATGCTATTAGTTCAGATGAATTTAATGATATTCTTTCTCTACTGAATGAATATAAATATTTATAGATTTACCATTAAAAAAATAATATGAAAAAGTTACTGTACTTATTACTTATAACATTTAGTATAGCATCGTGCACAGGGCAGCAAAAAAAAGGAATAGAGCTTATAAAACCTGTTGCCTTTGAAAAAGAAATGATTAGCCATAAAGGCCAGATCATAGATGTGCGCACACCCAAAGAATTTCAAAGCGGTTATATAAATGGTGCGGTTAATATGCATATTTATGACAAAAATTTTAGTCAGCGTTTAGACTCCCTCGACAAAACCAAAACCGTTTATGTGTACTGCAAAGCCGGAGGCCGCAGTGCCGAAGCGGTTGAGATACTGAAATTAAAAGGCTTTGCCCACGTTGTAGAACTCGACGGAGGAATGGATGCCTGGAACGAAGCCGGAAAACCTGTAAAAAAATAATTTGTTTGGATTTACCATTAAACATTAAACTGCTTATTAGCATTGTAGTGCTCCTCGTGCTTGTATTGGCATGGCTGATCGTGAGGATGCTAAAGGCCGAAAAAGCTAAGAACGAAATGCAATCGCGTTTTATAGAACTGGAAAACACTACCAGCACATTAAAATTGCAAACACTGGAAAGCAGGCTCAACCCGCATTTGTTTAAAAATATACTTAATTCTATACAGTCGCATGCTTATCAAACTTATTTTGCTATGGATAAGCTTTCGAATGTGCTTGACTATATATTGTATGAAAGCCAAAACCGTTTTGTTAGCCCAAAAGAAGAAATAGAGTTTGCTCTTAACCTTATAGAAATCAATAAGATAAAAATAAGTCCGCTTTTTTCTTTAAGCGTAAAGAAAAAACTTGATGAGGCCGACCCATTGTATGAACAAAAAATACTGGCTCCGCTCATCTCTATAGATCTTATTGAAAATGCTTTTAAACATGCCGATTTGCAAAGCCCGGATGCTTTTATATCTATAATAATAGAGTTTAAAGATAATTTCTTCTCGCTTACGGTGTCTAATAAAGTATCGCCAAAATCAGCATTTTTAAAAGAGCACAGCGGTATTGGAACAGCAACACTGGAGCAGCGGCTAAAAATAATTTATAAGTCATGCTTTAAGCTGGAGCGCTATGTGGAAGAAGATATATATGTTGCACAACTAAAAATAAACCTGCTTGAACACAAAAATCAGATGTTTACTGCTTGATGATGAGCTACCGGGGCTTACAATGCTTAAAATGCTTTGTGAGCAAATGGATGAGCTGGAAGTGGTAAAAGCTTTTAACGACCCGCTTGTTTTATTAAAAGAACATGAAAGACTTGATTTTGACCTGCTTATTACCGATATTGAAATGCCTGGTATGAACGGCTTACAGGTGGCTGATGCTCTTAAAGATAAGGCTGTGATATTTACTACTGCCTATAAAAATTTTGCGGTCGATGCTTTCGACAGGGATGCTGTAGATTATGTAGTAAAACCTGTAAAACAGGAAAGACTGCAACAGGCTGTGCTAAAGGTGGCAGGCAGAATGGCAAAACCCGTTACAAAACCGTCGAAGCAAATTCAGTTAAATACCGATAGGGGAAAGGCTATTATTGCGGCAGATAAAATTTTCTGTATCGTTACCTCTAAAATAGACAGCCGCGATAAAATGTTGTTTCTTAACGATGGAACGAAAGTTACAGCCAAAAATGCATCGTTTGAAAAGCTTTTGGAAATGCTCCCTAAAAATGAGTTTTGCCGAATAAATAAAACTTCTGTTATAGCATTAAAGCACGTACAGTTTTATGCCCACGATATTGTTACGGCCGATATACTGTTACCTGATGGCTCTAATTATACATTTCCGCTAAGCGAAATATACCGCACTGATTTTATTAAAAAAGTGAAGGTGTAGATTAGAGAATGAGAGGATAGACATAAGATGATGGACGTAAGATGGACCTAAGGTAAAAGATGGTTAATTGTAAATGGCAGGCTTTATATACTGTTTATAAATAATTATACCTGCATATTTGATTTTATTACATAATAATTCCACTTTACTGCAAAATGCCTTTTAAGCTCTAAGGCTTATGTTAAATTGGCTGTTTTTATCTTTAATATTGCGGCATATTTTAAAAGCCAAAATCATGAAGAAATTTAAAAACAGTATATTTTATATTGTTGTATTAGCGGTTTTTTCGGTGCTTATCTATCTTGCGCTTAAAAACGGAAAAACTCTTGAAGCAGGCCGTGTAATTGTAGACAAAACATCGGGCAATGGCCAATGGCAGGATTTTGTAGATTCGTTGTTTAAAAATCTTGGACATCCGCTGGCACTGTTACTGGTGCAAATTATAACCATAATTTTTGTTGCGCGCTTTTTTGGATGGGTATGTAAAAAACTGGGACAACCATCGGTAATTGGAGAAATGATCGCCGGTATTGTATTAGGACCATCGTTGGTTGGGCTTTATTTTCCTGAATATTCTGCATTGCTTTTCCCAAAAGAATCGTTGGGTAACCTGCAATTCCTTAGTCAGATCGGCCTTATACTTTTTATGTATGTAATAGGCATGGAACTCGACCTCTCTGTACTAAAAAATAAAGCAAAAGATGCCGTTATTATTAGCCATGCCAGTATAATAATTCCTTTTACTTTAGGGCTTTGCCTTGCTTATTACATTTATGAGCAGTTTGCCCCGGCAGGAGTAGCGTTCTCTTCGTTTGGGCTTTTTATGGGTATTGCCATGAGTATTACGGCTTTTCCTGTATTGGCGCGTATTGTTCAGGAGCGCGGTCTGCACCGCACACGTATTGGAGCACTGGTTATTACCTGTGCCGCTGCCGATGACGTTACGGCCTGGTGTCTTCTTGCAGCCGTAATTGCCATTGTAAAAGCAGGGTCGTTTGTAAGTTCGCTTTATATTATTGGACTCTCTGTTGCCTATGTATTCCTGATGCTCTGGATAGTAAAACCTTTTCTTAAACGCATTGGTGATTTGTACAGCCAAAAAGAGAACATTACCAAACCGGTTGTTGCCATATTCTTTTTAACCTTGCTGATCTCTGCCTATACTACCGAGATAATTGGTATCCACGCGCTTTTTGGAGCATTTATGGCTGGTGCTATCATGCCGGAGAATATGCGTTTCAGAAGCATTTTTATAGAGAAGGTAGAAGATGTATCACAAGTAATGCTACTTCCTTTATTCTTTGTTTTTACAGGTTTAAAGACCAATATAGGTTTGCTTAACGACCCATATATGTGGAAGGTTTGCGGATTTATAATACTGGTTGCCGTAGTAGGCAAATTTTTGGGTAGTGCTGTTACAGCTAAATTTGTGGGTCAAAATTGGCGCGATAGCCTTACCATTGGTGCTCTTATGAACACCCGTGGGCTTATGGAGCTTATTGTTCTTAATATTGGTCTTGAGTTGGGAGTGCTTTCTACAGAAGTTTTCTCAATGATGGTAATTATGGCACTTGCCACCACATTTATGACGGGTCCTGCTCTCGATTTGATAGGTTTTATATACAATCGTAAGAAGAACTATATACCATCAGAGATCCGTCAGGCAAGCCAGTTCAAAATATTGGTGTCTTTTGACAGTCCTGAAGGGGGCAAAACACTTTTGCGTCTTGCCAATGCTTTTGTAAGCAAGTTAAAAAATAATGCAATGGTTACTGCAATGCATATTTCGCCAAGCAGTGAGATACATACCTTTAATTTGCAGGAGTATGAAAACGAGAGTTTCAGGCCTATTTTGGCTGAAGCCGAAAACCTTGGGCAAAACGTTACAACCCTGTTTAAAGCCAGTACCGATGTTGACAGCGATATTGCTACGGTTGCCAATAAAGGCGAGTTTGACCTGGTGCTTATAGATATAGGACAGTCTATTTTTGAGGGTACATTGTTAGGCAAAATTCTTGGGTTTACTACAAGAATCATCAACCCTGAAAGCCTGTTGAACACTTTTACCGGAAAAGAAAAGCTATTTGAGAATTCGCCTTTTGACGATAAAACACAGCACATACTTTCTAAAACCACACCACCTGTGGGCATATTTGTAGATAAAGATTTTAAAGGAACCGACCGTGTTTTTGTGACTGTTTTTGACGACAGTGATGCCTTTTTGATAGATTTTGCACAAAAGCTTATCAGCAACTCGGGCTCTCAGGTAACGGTTCTTGATGCTGATGGCTCCATAAAAAAGAACCCACAAATAAAAGAAGCCATTCGCAGTATAGAGCATACGGTACCTAACCACATACAGTTGCTTAACGAAAAGAAATTAGAAAAAGATTTTCTTCAAAGCCAGGATCTTTTAATTATAAGTGTTGACAGCTGGAAAAAACTTGTAGAATCACGCAGTACTTGGCTTAATAACACGCCATCGTTACTGATACTTAAACAGTAATTTTTGTTGACTATATATGAAAAAAGGATTGCTCTGCCGGCAATCCTTTTTTGTTTTAAATTAATATTTCTATAGTATAGCTTTAAAAACCAGCAGAATCCCAAATTTTTATTTCAGGTTTTCATTTTCAGTCATCATCTAAAGCTATAATTTTCGTTATAGTCAGTTAATTGAACAGAGAGCATCCGACAACTAACAACTATCAACCGATAACTATAATTTTTCCCTCAAATACTCCCCCGTAATACTCTTAGTATTTTTAGCCACCTCTTCAGGAGTGCCAAAAGCAATCAAATGTCCGCCATGTTCTCCACCTTCGGGACCAATATCTATAATATAGTCGGCACACTTAATCATGTCAAGGTTATGCTCAATAACAATAATTGAATGGCCTTTTTCAAGCAGGGCTTCAAAGCTTGCCAATAGTTTTTTGATGTCATGAAAATGCAGCCCCGTAGTTGGCTCATCAAACACGAATAGGGCTTTGTCTTTCGTGGCTCCCTTAACAAGGAATGACGCCAGCTTAATACGCTGTGCCTCGCCACCCGATAGGGTAGAAGAGCTTTGCCCCAGCTGCACATAGCCTAAACCTACATCTTGCAAAGGTTGCAGCTTAGTCATTATTTTGGTTTGTTTGTGCTGGGTAAAAAACGCAACGGCATCATCAACCGTCATGGTCAGGATGTTGTCTATATTTTTACCTTCAAAAGTAACTTCCAGCACTTCTTTTTTAAAGCGTTTGCCATTGCAGGTTTCGCATTCCAAATGAACGTCGGCCATAAACTGCATTTCAATGGTCACTTCGCCTTCGCCTTTACAGGTTTCGCAGCGGCCTCCGTCTACGTTAAACGAAAAATGCTTGCTTTGGTATCCGCGTATGCCTGATAACTTTTGCTTAGCGAAAAGATCGCGTATATCATCATAAGCCTTAATGTAAGTAACCGGATTAGAGCGCGAGCTGCGGCCTATAGGGTTTTGGTCTACATACTCAATAAGTTTTATATGGCTGTAACTACCCTTAAGTTCTGTAAATTGCCCTGCTTTTTCGCCTATGCCTGTAAGTGCTTTTTGTATGGCAGGGAATAATATCTTTTTAACCAGTGTACTCTTTCCGCTACCCGAAACACCTGTTATTACTGTAAGGCAGTCAAGTGGAAAAGTAACGTCTATGTTCTTTAAATTGTTCTCGCGTGCACCAATAATATCAATATGATGTTTGAATTTTCTGCGCTTTTTAGGTACGCTTATTTCAAGGTCGCCGCTAAGGTAGCGTGCTGTCAGCGAGTCAGATTTCATTATATCGTCATAGGTTCCCTGTGCTACAAGCTGTCCGCCATAGGTACCGGCTTCGGGCCCGATATCGATTATCATATCAGCGGCTTTCATAATATCCTCGTCATGTTCTACCACAATCACGGTATTGCCCAATTGACGTAGTCCTTCGAGGACTTTAATAAGCCTCTCTGTATCTTTAGGGTGCAGGCCAATACTTGGTTCGTCAAGAATATACATACTGCCCACAAGGCTGCTGCCCATAGAGGTAGCCAGGTTAATACGTTGGCTCTCACCGCCCGATAGGGTAGAGGAGCGTCGGTTGAGTGTAAGATAGCTAAGGCCAACCTCCTGCAAAAAGCCAATGCGGTTGTTTATTTCTATCAATAGCCTTTTGGCCACTTTGGCATCATATTCAGATAGTTGCAGGACATTAAAGAACTCAGCAAGATTTTTGATAGGCAGGTCTACAAGGTCGCTAATAGTGCGGTCGGCAATTTTGACGTAATTTGCTTCAGGTCGCAGGCGCTTGCCTTTACAATCCGGACATTTTGTTTTACCGCGGTAACGGCTCAGCATTACACGGTTTTGTATCTTATAGTTTTTCTCTTCCAGTTCGGCGAAGAAATCGTTAAGGCCTGTAAAATATTTATTTCCTGTCCAAATCAGGTTTCGGTCTTTTTCCAATAGCTGAAAGTAAGGCTTATGTACAGGGAAATCGAATTTATGACTGTTTTTAACCAGTTCATCGCGATACCAGCCCATGCTTTCTCCTTTCCATGGAAAAATTGCCCCCTCGTAGACCGACAATGCCGTGTTAGGTACTACAAGTTCTTCGTCAATTCCAATAATGCTGCCATAACCCTCGCAGGCGGGGCATGCACCGTATGGATTGTTAAAACTGAACAGGTGAACGTTAGGCTCTAAAAACGTCATGCCGTCCAACTCAAAATTATTACTGAAAGGCAGGCGGTTTCCGGTGCTTACATCCTGAAGGAATGCTTCGCCTTTGCCTTCATAAAAGGCTGTCTGCACGGCATCTGCAAGACGGTTGTAAAATTCTTCTTCGTCTTTCACCACAATACGGTCTACCACCAATAAAACTTCTTTGTTGGTAAAGTCAATACCCTCAATTTCGTCAAGGCGTAGTGTTTCGTTATCAACTAATATACGGGCAAACCCCTGTTGCAGCAACACTCCCAGTTTTTCTTCTATTGTGCGGCCTTTTTCTGTGTGTACGGGAGCAAGCAATAACCAGCGGCTTCCTTCTTCAAGTTGCTTTACTTCGTTTATAACATCACTAACCGTATGTTTTTTTACTTCACGCCCGGATACAGGCGAAAAAGTATGCCCAACACGTGCAAAAAGCAGTTTCATATAATCGTAGATCTCGGTGCTCGTGCCTACTGTAGAACGGGCATTGGTAGTGTTTACCTTTTGCTCAATGGCAATGGCAGGGGCAATGCCTTTAATGTATTCAACTTTAGGTTTGTCCAAACGACCAAGAAACTGGCGGGCGTAGCTGCTAAGGCTTTCCACATAACGACGCTGGCCTTCGGCATATAGAGTGTCAAACGCAAGGCTCGATTTACCTGAACCCGATAATCCGGTAATAACCACCAGTTTATTGCGCGGTATGGCTACATCTATATTTTTAAGGTTGTGCAGTTGTGCACCTTTTATAAGTATATTTTTTTTAGGCTCAAGGGCAGCAAGATCAGTCTGTATCATGGCAAAAATTGAATATGCAAAGATACGGCTTTTGAGGCAGATTATTGTTAAGGGATTGAGAAGGGAATTATTATATTTGAGCGGAAGATATAGTAACAAATAATTACTATATCTTCCGCTCAAAAAACACTTAAAATTGTTTTAAAGCTTAAAACATATCTTCAAGCTGTTTGTATAATTCTCCTTCACTTAAAATAGCCCCCTGCTCAATAAGCCCAAAAATAGTAGTGTTGCGGTCTTCAGTAAAGTCTTTTTTGCCACGGCTAATTTGCACTTCGTTATTAAAAATATTCTCGTTTAGCCATTGCAGGCCACTTTCTGTCAAAAAGTCGGCATGGGCAACATGGGCATGTATAATAATACTTTCCATGCCCTTTTCATCGAGTTTGAACAAAAAGATATGATTCTTGGAATAATACTCTAAATAACGTGCTTTTTCTATAACAGCTTCCCATATCAGGTCGCTAAAAATGTCCAATTGTTCTTCGGCTTTTTCAGGTTCCTGTTGCTTTACAGCATCCCACTGGGATTTATCTATAGACTGTGATGACAAAAAAAGTATGAATTCTTCGTGCAGTTCTTCAAGCTGCTCTTTTGTAAGGCGCGTGTATTTCATTATTTAGTTGTTACAGGTCTTTTTTATAAGTGGCCCTGTGTTTGTGTACTGTTGGGTCGAAGTTTTTCCAAAGATTGTGTATAGCGTGGTTTTCTGCCAGCTCCGGAGTCCTGATGCAGGTGCGAATGTTGTTTTGTTTGAATACATTATAATAATGCTCAAAAATTAAAGCCGTCACTCCTTTGTTTTGATATTCAGGTTCTACACCAATCAGGTAAAACACAACGTCCCTACTTTTTTTGCGTGCCTGCAGCAAATGCCAAAAACCAAAAGGAAACAACGTGCCTTTGGCTTTAATAAGTGCTTCGGCAAATGATGGCATAACAATACTGAAAGACACCAGTTTTTGATTTTGGTCTTCAACAAAAACAATATATTCAGGGTTAATAAGACCTATATATTTTTGCTTAAAATATTCTTTCTGTCTTTCTGACACCGCCACAAACGATGACAGTTTTTCGTAACTGGAATTAAACAGATCGAACATTTTATCTACATAAGGCATTATTTCTTTTGTAGTTTTAAATGTAAGCACATTAAGACCGTAGCGTCTTTTGATTAAAGCACTAGCCTTAATAAAATCTTCGCTTCTTACATTACTGAATGGAAAGATACTTTCTATATATTCTTTCTCTATTACATAGCCAAGTTTTTCTAAATGAGTAACATAATAAGGGTGATTGTACCAGGTTATGGCGGTGCCAATCTGGTCATATCCTTGTGTTAACAAACCTACCTTATCAAGATTGCTAAATCCCATAGGGCCTTCTACATGTTCAAGGTTATTTTCACGGCCAAACTCATATACTTTTTCGAGCAGGGCTTTGGTTACTTCAATATCATCTATAACATCAAACCATCCAAAACGCACTTTAGATTTATGCTGATGTTTAACCTCCTGCCAGTTGATGATAGCAGCTATCTTACCTACAATTTTATTGTCTTTGTAGGCAAGGTAAAATTTTACCTCGGCATGTTCAAAAGCCGGATTTTTTGATTTATCAAAACTCTCAAGCTCTTCGCTTATAAGTGGCGGTATCCAGTACGGATTATTTTTATACAGGGAAAACGAAAATTTAATAAAGTCCTTTAATTCGCTTTTTGTCCTGACTTCTTTTATAACAATCATGTCTTATTTTTTCTTATGGATTGGAAGGATCAGCAGGGGCAGGATCTCCGCTCGGTTCATCTATTGGCTCATCTAATAATTCTTCTCTTTCTTTTTTACGTCTTTCTTTCTCGTCTTCCTGTTTTTTTTGGTCTTCTTCAAGCAGGTTTTCCCTGTCACCTTTTCCTGGTAGCAGTACGTCTTTATAAAAACCGTCAAAACGCCATGAAAAACCAACACCACCATATAATAGCATAGGAGTGTTTTTTATGTTGCTGCTTATTGAGGCATCTACCTGCATGTTCATAGATAACAGATATGCAGCTCCCACTCGTGCCACACCATCGGCATAATAATCGCTTTTGTAGGCCTGAAACTCTAAAAAGCCCGACCATGCCGAGTTAAATCCTCGTGTAAAGGTAGTTATCCAGCCATAGCTTGGGTATTCGGTACCTATCTTATCATAAATAAAGTTGTTAACCCACATCCATTTTCCAAAGCCGTTGTGCGTAATAAGCATAACCTTTGGGCTCGATGTATCATCTGTAAATGTGTATGGATTGTTTTTTCCTGTAATATTTAGACCAGCATATACTGCAACTGCAGGCAATAGTGTGCGCCATCTAAATTTGTGACTTGCATGCCAGCTTATAACATTTCGTTCGGGAGTGTAATATTTGTCAGGATCATAAATCAGATATTTTGCACCAAATGTCAGGTTCTTAAAATCGTTCCTGTTGTACGAATATAATGCATCATTATATTGATCAAACCTGTATTGCATATCGAGCACAAATTCAAGTTGTTCTAAAAATGCACCATACCTCAATGCAAGATCAAAGGCTATGCCTTTAGAGTCATAATTTAAAACATCATGATCTTCATAAGTTCCGTTGATGCCCGTTTCTACCTGAAAAACAGTCTTACCTACAGCAAAGGCACCCATTGATAGTCCGGGCCTGTTAGTATTTATTTCTTCTGTGTACTGTGCCTGAACTGCAGCCGTGCTTAAAAGCAGGGCAGTTACCATTTTTTTAAAATCAAAAGGCATGTTTGGCTCGTTTTTTGGTTGTGTAAATTTTCAGTCCCTCAAAAATAGTATATTTATTATTATTTTAAGAACGGCAATTTAATTTAAAAATGGGGATTGATTATTTTTGACAAAATTTTATGATAATGGATACAGCATCATTTTCCGGTTTTTTAAGAACACTGTTTATAATAATACTTTCTTACTATGCAATACGCTTTCTTTTGAGGTTACTTGCCCCTGTTTTAATACAGCAGGTAGTAAAAAAAGCGGGCGAAAACCTATATGAGCAACAACAAAGACAACAGGAATATTATAATAATCAGGCAAACCACCAACAGGCTGATACTACCAGTGAACGCCCTAAAGAAAAAAAGAAAGTAGGTGAGTATATTGATTTTGAGGAAATAGATTAATTTACACCATAACCTCCTTAAATATCTTTTTAATAACAGCTATTTCATCTGCATATAAAGTTTTTTTACGGCAGGCAAAATGGAGTGTATTTGTAAGTTTTGTACTGCCTTCCCATATAAGTTTTATAAGCCCGCTATCAATTTCTTTTTTACACAAAAAGTCAGGAATTACTGCCAAACCTATGCCACTGCCCAAACAACGTATAATAGAGTTTAGATTGGGTACAATATAATTTGGTCTGAAATCAGGATATTTATTAAAGTTAAGCTGCCAAAAACGGCGCAGGTGCTCCATATCTCCGGTAGTGCCATACCATTTATTTTCTTTAAGCCAAATTTCTAATTTTTCAGAATCATACGTGGCAAGCAACTCATTAAAAGTGTTAGTATCTGTTGTATTTCCGCCCACCAATACTATGGTTTCCGAACTAAAGGATTCATAGACTACACTGGGCGATGGCACCATTTGCGGAGTAATTATAAGGTCGAGTATGCCTTTTTCAAGATTGCTCACCATTTCAGGATATTCACCAAACTGAATTATAACATTAAAGGGCAGTTGTGAAATATAGGGCTCGAGTGTGGTTTGAAACGTTTCAAAACACATGCCCACACTAATGGTTGGCGTATGTTTTTCGGTACTGCGCTGAAAGTTTTTCTCTGCCTCTTCCAGTTTTGTCAGTGCTTCGGTAATAAAATTATACAGCACTTTTCCTCGCTCAGTTGGTTCCATGCGCCTGCCTTTACGGTCAAAGAGCTTGTAACCTGTGTAGTTTTCTAATGAACTGATGTGCAGGCTTACACCCGGTTGGGAGATAAACAATTCCTGGGCTGCGCCGGTAAGTGTTCCTGTTTTATAAACAGCCTTGAAAGTGCGGTACCATTCTAAATTAACCATAACAATCTATTATAATTATGATGCAAATGTATAAAACAACTTATTTTTATAATAGTTTTCCTCATGGTAATTTTGTTCCTGTAATTATAACGCACAATAGCAATGAAGAAAATATTCATAATAAACGGTGGTCAGGAATTTGGTCATTCTGGAGGCAGGTACAATGAAACAATAACCGACGCAACGCTGGATTTTTTTAGTAATAATGATAATTTTGAAGTAAAAGTAACCAACGTTAGCAATGACTATGATGCTGCCGAAGAAGTAGCAAAATTTGTATGGGCCGATGTAGTTATTTACCATACGCCTATATGGTGGTTTCAGTTACCGCACAATTTTAAAAAATATATAGATGTGGTTTTTACCGAAGGTCATGCAAAAGGTATTTACAACAGTGATGGCCGTACGCGAAGTAATCCTGCTGTTAATTATGGAACAGGCGGCACAATGCACGGGCGCAAATACATGGTTACTACCTCATGGAATGCACCGAAAGAAGCTTTTACACTGCCGGGAGAATTTTTTAATGAGCATAGTGTAGACAATGGTGTGCTATTTGGTTTTCACCGTATGAATGCCTTTACAGGAATGCAGCCGTTACCGGGGATGCATTTTCATGACGTAGAAAAGAATGCCAATATAGCACATGACATGACCTTGTACAAAGAGCATTTAAAAGAGATTTTTGTTTAATTACGAATTACGAATTACGAATTACGAATTATTTTAATTAAATATTTAAAGCAAATAATAAAATGATAAATCTAACAGCAATTATAAAAAGCCATCCGGGTAAAGAAGAAGAGTTAAAGCAACTCTTATTATCTCTTGTTTCGGCATCAAGGCAGGAGGCTGCCTGTTTACAGTATAACCTGCATCAGGCTGCTGACGAGCAAAACGTTTTTATATTTCATGAAATATGGGAAAGTGCCGAAAAACTAAAAGAGCATAATGATACACCTCATTTAAAGGTATTTCTTTCAGCTTCTGAAACATTATTGTCAGAACCAATCAAGGTATATATAACCAATCAGTTAGCTTAGTTTAATTAAATATAAAATTTATCAGCGTTCCAGTATCATGGTCATGCCCTGACCACCTGCGGCACATACTGATATTAGCCCTCTTCCGGAGCCTTTTTGGTGCAATAGTTTGGCAAGCGTGGCAATAACACGACCACCTGTAGCAGCAAAAGGGTGCCCGGTGGCGAGGCTGCTGCCGTTTACATTAAGCTTAGAGGTGTCAATGCTGCCAAGTGCAGGAATCCCAAAAGCATCAGACAGTTCCTGGCTTTCCCAAATTTTAAGCAAAGCAAGTACCTGTGCTGCAAATGCCTCATGAATTTCATAAAAATCAAAATCCTGTAACTTGAGTCCTGCTTTTTGCAGCATTCGTGGTGCGGCATAAACAGGTGCAAGCAATAGGTTTTGCTTGCTTTCTATATATTCTATGGCGGCCATTTCGGCAAAAGTAATGTAGGCTAATATGGGCAAATTATGCGCGTGTGCCCAGTCTTCGCTGGCAAGCAGCAGGCAGGACGCACCGTCTGTAAGAGGGGAGGAGTTGCCTGCAGTAAGTGTGCCGTTTTCTTTGTCAAACGCAGGTTTTAGCTTTGCCAGTTTTTCTATAGATGTATCCCTTCGCATGTTATTGTCCTGAGTGAGCCCTAAGTATGGCGAAACCATATCGTTAAAAAAGCCACTGTCTGTAGCTGCTACCATTTTTTGATGGCTGCTAAGGGCAAAAGCATCCTGTTCCTGTCGGGTTATGTTATAAAATTTAGCGGTATATTCGGTATGGCCACCCATAGATAGCCCGGTGCCGGGCTCTAAATTTGCGGGCGCAAGCGGACTAAAATCTTTCAGCCCGATCTTAGAGAACTGTTTTATGGCTTCCCATGTGCTTTTACTGCGCCGTGCTTTTAAAAGTAATCCCCTCACATGTTCATTCAGATATAAAGGTACATTACTGGTGCTGTCTACACCGCCTGCTATGCCGCAATCTATTTGTCCTAAAGCTATTTTGTTTGCAATATACATTGCAGCCTCAAGGCCTGTATTGCACGCCTGCTGTATATCGCACGCGGGTGTTTTAGGATTAAGAGAAGTGTGTAAAACACATTCACGCATAAGGTTTATTTCCCAGCTGTGTTTTATTACCGCACCACCAGCCACTTCGCCAAGCTGCAAACCTGCAAGACCACATTTATCAATAAGCCCGTTTAATGCCGCTACCATCATATCGGTATTAGAGGCTTCGGCATAGTTGGTAAACTGGCGTGCAAAAGGGATGCGGTTATAGCCAACAATGGCTACTTTCTTTACAGTGGTTTCGGTTGGCATAGCGTATTGTTTTTAGATACACTAAGTTACGGAAACAGTTGTAAACTATTGGTAAGAAAAGTTTTAAAATAATAACGGGGGCGTACTATTCTTTTAAAAAATCTGTATGCTTAGTTTAGTTCACGCTGCACTTCCTTAAGTCGTTTTTTCTGGCTGCGCAGTATATCCCTAATATCGCGCACGGCGTCACGGGCAACCTTGTCTACTTTGGCAAGTTTTTTAGCAAATGCCTGCATTTTTTCAATGTCGGCTTCTTCTACTTTGGTTTTTATAGTGTCGGTAAATTTTATAAAATCTTCGGCAACATTTTCTATTGAGGTATATGAGTTATTCAGGTCGTTGTAAAGCTCTTCTATATCCTTTACTGATTCTTTACAAAGCTGAATGTTCTTTTTGCCTATTTCCTGCCTTAGTTTTAATTCTTTTTTACTGAACATTTGTATTAATTGTAGCGGTTAAAAACACCGCAAGGTCTGTAATAACAAATGGTTTTGTGTTAACGGATGGTTACCTGTTTATTACCTTTTTTATTTAAGATTTAACTACTTTATAATCAGCTCCTGTTTTAATTACAGACAATACCAGCGGCTCCTGTCTGTTCTTTTGTCCTTCATTAAAAAGCCAAAAGGGATCTTTATTAAAGTTATTCCAGTCTTTTTCTAATTGTAATTGCAGTTGGGCTATTGCTTGTGTGTCGTCCGTTGGAAGATTTTTCCTTTTTTTCAGGTGCTTTAGTAAATTATAACAGGTAGTAAACTGCCCTGTAGCTACTATAATTTCTTTCAGCATAGCTTTTTGCTGGTAAGGATCAAACCACAATGTAGTAGCCGCTTTTCTCGCTTCTTCTGCCACGTACCTTATTATAGGGCTTGGGGCAGGCAAATTGTTTTTAGGCTTTTTATCAGGGTTTTCAGGATCATATCCCAATTCGTCCTTTACATCTTCTTCAATTTTTTTCGAGGCTACCTTATCTTTAATTCTGCTCAGGTCGTAGATAGCATTGGCAACAACCGTTTCAGGAGATGAAGCGTCTTCAAATAGCTGTTCGTAGTATTTACGGCGAATTTGTTTGAGGTAAATATCTGTAGTCATTAAAAAAACCGATTTAAGTCTTGTAAACAGCATGAGCAGCAAAGCGTTTAAAGGCAATTGTAAAAAATAGCGCCCATAGTTTAGTACCATGAGCTTCCAGGTGCCGTCTTCCTCATTTGCTTTCTGCTTAAAGAGGTACCTGAATTTTGGCAGGATAAAAAGTATGGGAATTATAACCGCTACAATAAGAAGTACCGTTTTTAACCACTCCAATTTTAAAATAATGCCTGCAAGAACTGTGACTATAAACAGCAACAATAATAGGGCAGTAGTAAAACCTATTTGCCTTACAGAGTATTTGCCTAACGGAATACGGACTTGCTTTGGTGTACTGTATGCATTTATAAAATAACTGGAAACATCAGTAATCAGTAGCAGATCGAATGGGTTATCTTTATTTCGCTTTGCCGCAAGGTTTACGCTTCCTATAGCCTGATTATCGGCAATGCCGCCATCCATCAGTGCAAATTGCTTTTGATCTTTAGGCTCTTTAGCATTTCCAATGTCTTCCGGATTTATCTCATTTGTAAAAGGATTATCCCGATAGTTTAATGCATCTGTAAGTTCTTTGGTATCCAGTTTTTCGTGCATAAAATCATCCGGATAAATAAGTGGCTCAAAGCCACCCGGAAAACAGGAAGACGAAGCAAGTATATCGCCAAGTTTTATTTTGTTTGCAATAGTATCGTCAGATATATTTATAAAATGGTTGCCCAACAGCCCGCTGCCAGCATCTGGGTTTTTATGTTTTGACTGAAACCTGAAACTAAGGCCATTGGCAAATTCGGTAGCATTAACACAAACCTGCTCAATATGGCAATTACCGGCATTATAAGTATTATTTAAAGCCCCAAATTCAACCTTATTAAAAAGCATTTCATCATAAGCTATGGCAAAAGCATTAATAAGATTCCGGTTTTTATGAGCGCGTGTTTTCCAGTAACTGTTATCTTTAAGAATTTCGAAGGCCTTTGCTATTAGTTTTTCGCCTTCCATTGCATCCATAAGCTCAAAGTAAAAATCATCAAAGCTTTTACCTTGAGCAATGCTAAGGCTATAGGCAAGGTTGGTAATGCTGCCACCCGATGCCGAACCAATAAATTTTACATTGTGGAGCAGTGGTATGTTATTGTACTGTGCTTTATTTAAGTAGGATAGGGTGCCTAACGAAAAGGCAGCAGCCCTAAATCCGCCACCAGAAAAAGCAAGGGCAATATTTTTCATAAAGATATGTTTGTTGTTGCGGTTTGATATAATTGAACTGATTTAAACTTTTTTCAATTGGCTGCAAAATGGTCTTTTTGCCCCATATTTTACCTTGTTTATTACTCCGTAGCGTTGCTATGCAGTGCAAAAAAGCTAAAATCTGGAACAAAAATCCCTGTTTCTCGCTTCAATCAAAAAAGTTTAAATCAGTTCATCGAAAAGTAAACACTTATTTTTACTTGGCAAATTATATTCTTAACAAATTTTTAGGGAGTAGGTATAATGATGTTGAAACCTTTGCCAAAGGCTAAGATTAATAAATTGATTAGTTTTGCAGACATACTTTACAGCATTTATGAAACTATATACACTTTGTGTTTTACTAATCACATCAGTTGGTTTTACACAACAAAAAGATCAGCTTAAAAATGTAGATTTTAAAACTGCCGATGTTTCTTTGTCTTTTAATGTGCCCCAAAAGCAGGTTAAGGGTAGGGTTAAATATACTTTTGAAGTATTCTCTAAACCCGATACTATTTATATTGATGCACAAAATATTCTGTTCAAAGATGTAAAGGTTAATGGTAAAAAGAAAACAGGATGGGCATCGACTGGCAAAGTATTAAAGCTTTTTAAAGGATATAAAAAAGGGACAAATACACTTGAATTTACTTATACGGCAACACCTAAACAAACGCTTTATTTTGTAAAGTATGATTGCCCTGAATGCAATAATGCGGCTACTCCCGGACCGGATGGTTTGCCTGATACGGATGTGCAGATATGGACGCAGGGGCAAGGTAAATATACCAGCCATTGGCTACCGAGTTTTGATGATGTAAACGAGAAAGTTATATTTAATATTTCTGCTGATTTTAATGCTGGTTACACTGTGTTATCTAATGGAATACTTAAAGATAAAAAGGATAATGGAGGTTTAAAAAAATGGCAATATCAAATGGAAAAGCCCATGAGCAGCTACCTTGTAATGCTTGCCATTGGAAGGTTCGATAATCAAAGTCAGGTTGCTGCTTCAGGTGTTCCTTTAGAGTTTTATTACAGGCCTGAAGACGCTTCTAAATTTAATTCTACCTACCGTGACAGTAAAAGGATTTTTGATTTCATTGAGCGCGAAATTGGCGTAAATTACCCGTGGGGAATATACCGACAGGTACCTGTGCTCGACTTTTTGTATGCCGGAATGGAAAACACGACCTCGACCACTTTTGCGCAGGATTTTGTGGTAGACGAAACCGGATTTAATGATCGTACTTATATTAATGTAAATGCACATGAACTTGCCCATCAATGGTTTGGCGATATGGTAACAGCGAAAAGCGGAGAGCACCACTGGCTGCAGGAAGGCTTTGCAACCTATTATGCCCTGCTGGCAGAAAAAGAACTTTATGGAGAAGATCATTTTAACTACGAAATGTATCAAATTGCCGAGCGCCTTCAACAGGCTTCTAAAACCGATACTATACCGGTAATGAACGAGAAGGCCAGTTCTCTTTCTTTTTATCAAAAAGGGGCATGGGCATTGCATGTTTTACGCGAAAATATAGGGCACGATAATTTTAAAAAGGCAGTAAAAACATATCTTGAAAAATATGCATTTAAGAATGTCGAAACTGATGAGTTTTTGGCAGAAATCAATAAGGTCTCTGATTATGATACAGCATTGTTTAAAAAACGATGGCTGCAATCCGGCAGTTTTGAGGTTGACGAGGCTCTTGAGATTTTATCAAAAAATCAGTTTATGCAACTGTATCTAAAAGTTGGCGAGTTAGACGATAAACGTTTTGAAGACAAGAAACCAATTTTTATGCAAATATTGCAAAGCGACCAGTTTTATCCTGTTAAAGAAGAGGTTATATTTCAAACGGCGCAGGTTCCGTTTGCTGATAAGGCAGAAATAGTAAGGCTTGCCATGAAAAGCGGCAACCTCCATTTGCGTCAGGCTGTAGCCAGGACGGTAGCCAATGTTCCTGCTGAATTTGAGAACGAATATATGAGCCTGATGGATGATGATTCATACATTACCAAAGAAATAGTGCTGAATGTGCTGTTTAAACGCTTTCCTGCAAGACAAACCGAAATATTGAATAAAAGTAGCAACTGGGTGGGCTTTAGCGATAAAAACCTTCGCATATTGTGGCTTACCCTGGCTTATTCGGCTAAAGATTATATGCCTGAGAAAAAAGAAGATTTTTATAGTGAGTTGTTGCAGTATGCATCACCACGATATGAAAGTAATGTTAGGCAAAATGCATTGGCAAAGCTTATTTACATAGGTCGCGCCGACCCAATAGTTTGGCAAAATCTTGTAAACGCTACCCTGCACCACAAATGGCAGTTTGTAAAATTTGGTAAGGATAATATTAGAAAGCTGCTTAAAAAGGAAGGTTACAGGCCGTTGTTTGAAACTATGCTGCCACAGTTGCCTGAAGCTGAAAGGGGCAAGCTACAACAGTTGCTTGATGAAAAATAGCGGTTTTAAATATTGTTAAGAAAATTTTAATACTTTTTGGCAGGCATATTGATAGTGTTTACTGTAAAACAAATACTATGAAAAATTATATTTTATCCTTAATTACAATTGTTGGATTTGCAACTGCTGCAACAGCACAGAGCAAGGGAAATGTAGAGTTTGGTTATAATGTGGGTTTAAACAGCTCATTTATATCTGACAGTTGGGGAAGTAGCGATATACGTACCGGATTTAATGCCGGAGTTTCTGCCGATTTTTATTTTTCTGATTCCTGGAGTGTTAAAGCTAAAGTAGCTTATGATAAAAAAGGCTGGAATAACGACTTTATTACCGTTGATGGCAATTTATACCGCACTAATTTTGCACTTGATTATATTACAGTTCCTGTAATGGCTAACTGGCACTTTGGTAATACCAAAAACTGGTATGTTAATTTTGGGCCTTATGTTGGCTTTTTGGTTAATGCTGAAGAAACGGCCCTGAACAACGATGTAAAAGACATGCTAAACTCAACCGATTGGGGACTTGCCTTTGGCTTAGGCGTTAAGATACCGCTTTCTAACTACATAAAACTTTTTATAGAATATGATGTGCAAAGCGGGTTTACAGATGTTTTTAAAGATAATTACAATTATGGCAGTAACTTTTCTACTACAAGGGGAGCGCTAAATGTTGGTCTTAATTTGATGCTGTAATTTATATTTAGTGTGTTTTGTTCTGTATATAGCGATATAAAAAATCTGTAGGAGTTTCTCCCGTCTTGTTTTTAAAGATACGCGAAAAATAAGCATAGTCATTATAGCCAAGTGCTTCGGCAATCTGGTTTAAGCTGCCTTTTTGCAATATCATTTCTTTTTTAGCTTCCAGCAGCACACGATCCATAATAACATCTGTAATGGTTTTTCCTGTAACAGCCTGAGTAATACGGTTGAGGTGCTTAGGTGTCATGGCAAGTTTAGAGGCATATACGGCAGGTGATTTTTCTTCCCTGTAATGCAGTTCAAGCAACTCTTCCAACTTTCTGAATTTGGTATAATAGTTATTGTTGCTTTGTGTCAGGCGGTTGTTGTCAATATCAAACAATCTTGTTGCCTCTATATACACGAGGCTGACAAGATTGCCAAGTGCCTGCTCTTTAAACCTGTTTACTGAATGATTCTCTTTAAAAATACTTTTAAAGAACGCTGTAAAATTGTCTAAACTGTTATTTTTTAAATAAATGCACGGTTCACTGTGCATGCTGTAATAAAAAGGATATTGACTTAGAATACTTTTGGTGTATTGCAGTTCGTAAAAATTTCGGGTATGAAAAAAAATATATCCTTTAGTATCTTCTGATAATACCCAATGGTGGGTTTGGCCCGGATTAAGAAAAAATAACGCCCCGGGTTTAACCTCATAAGCTGTAAAATCAATTTCGTGTATTCCACTCCCTTGAGTAAACAATATGGCAAGATAAAAGTTATGCGAATGTGGTAGGGCAATATCCTTGTGGCGGGTTATTAAATGATCTTCGAGTGTATTGGCATAAAAATCTTCTGCACTGTCGTGATCATGAAATTGGCTTATATCTAAAACATTAACTTTCTTCATAATGATATTCCTGTTTATAAAATAATCTGAATGGTGTATACTTGTGGTCTGTTAGTGTCCTAAAAGTACAAAATGTTGCGCAAATAGTTTATTTACTTAACCACTTATTGGTTTTACCTTTGAATAAAAAAAGTCATGTCACAGTTTATAGATATCTTAGAAGAAAAATGTCCTAAATGTGGAGAAGGACAGGTATTTGCAACAAAAGGTAATCCGTTATTGTTCCGTATGCCGCATATGAATGCCACTTGCCCCTGCTGCGGACACAAATTTGAAAAAGAGACCGGCTATTTTTTCGGGTCAATGTATGTTAGTTATGCACTAACCGTTGCCGAAATGATTGCAGTTTTTTTGGTAGCTCATTTTTTTATTAAAAGTTTTGCAGGTATGATGACGCTTATTGCAACACTTGCAGTTTTGTTGAGTACTTTTAATTTCAGGCTGTCACGCATGATATGGATATACCTGCTCGATGGTAAGAACAGAACGGTTTAAACAGAAAGCTAATCAAAATAAGCAGAGAAGTCGTTGCTAAGAGCTTTATTATAAACCAGTTCTATTTGGCTTTTAAGTATTCGGTCTTCAGACAATTCGGGTAGGTTATCGATATCATGCCATGCAACGTCCAATACATCGAACCCTTTTTGCAGCTCAATAGACGTTGGTTCGCAGTATATAACCATTTTATAAACGTAAAATGGTTGTGGTGGGTGCGCATGTTCACGCTTATCAAAAACTGCCAGTAGAGCAATAGTATTAACGTCAAGCCCGGTTTCTTCCTTAACCTCTTTAATAGCAACTTCGCGGGGTGTTTGTCCTACATCTGCCCAGCCACCGGGAAGAGACCATTTGCCATCGGCACTTTCGCGGGCAAGGAGTATCTGCTTTTTATCGTCAGACAGCACCAGTGCACGAACATCTGTTTTTACTGTGGGATAATCGGTTACGGGTGCAAACATAGATTTAAGCGATGCAATATCATTACCGCTTAGCTGGCTCATCAGGTCGATGCTTATTTCATGCAATTCTGTATATCGCTCACGGTCATACTCATTACTGCAATATAAAAGACCAGTGTCGGCAAGTGCTTTGAGTTTTTTTATCTGATCAAGGATGTTATTTGGCATATATTCAATTCTGATATGTAAATATATGAAAAACAGCTCTATTTACAGTAATGTTCTGTCCATCTTAGCTACTATTTCATCAAGGCAAAGGTTATTAATACTGCCTTCATGTGTATGTTTAGTAGCCTTTGGCGATACAAACGTTCCATTATCTACCTGACCTCCTACAATTTTATAGGCATCCCTGAATGGTACGCCGGATCTTACAAGCTCATTAAGGGCATCTACAGTAAAAAGATAGTCGTATTTTTTATCGTCTAATATATTTTCGTTAACCTTAATTTCCCTTATAGAATAAACCGCCATTTCAAGACACGATTTAAGGGTTTGCAGTGCAGGGAATAATCCCTCTTTGAGCAATTGAAAATCCCTGTGGTAACCGCTTGGCAGGTTGTTGGTTATCAGAGTAAGTTCATAAGGTAATGCCTGTATTTTATTGCACTTGCCGCGTATCAGCTCAAAAATATCAGGATTTTTTTTGTGCGGCATTATACTGCTGCCTGTAGTTAAATGCTGCGGCAGGCTTATAAAATTAAAATTTTGGCTCAGGTATAGGCAAACATCCATAGATAGTTTAGACAATGTCCCGGCTACCGATGCCATTGCAAAAGCAGTGGTTTTTTCAACCTTACCACGACTCATTTGTGCTGCAACCGAATTGTATTTTAGCGTGGCAAAACCCATTTCTTCGGTTGTAAAGGTACGGTCGATAGGGAAGGAACTGCCATATCCTGCTGCCGATCCTAATGGGTTTTGGTCGGCAACTGCCAATGCTGCATTTAATAAAGATACATCGTCAATAAGTGTTTCGGCATAGGCAGAGAACCACATGCCAAACGAAGAAGGCATTGCTACCTGAAAATGTGTATATCCCGGTAAAAGAATATTTTGAAACTGTTTACTTAAAGTAATTAGTAAATCAAATAATTCTTTAACCTGTGCTTTTATAGTTAGTATTTCGGCTTTAAGATACAGGTGAACATCGGTTAAAACCTGGTCGTTTCGGGAACGTGCCACGTGTATTTTTTTACCGGTGTCACCAAGCTTTTCTATAAGCAGATATTCTACCTTACTGTGCACATCTTCAAATGTGTCTTCAATAGTAAAGTTACCATCTTTGATTTGAGAAAGTATTTTATTAAGAACAATTACCAGTTCTCCTGTTTCTTCCTTGGAGAGTAGGCCAACCCTACATAACATTTTAGCATGGGCAATAGAACCAATAACGTCATATTGTGCAAGCACAAGGTCGAGTTCGCGGTCGTTACCTACAGTGAAGATGTCTGTTTTTTTATCGGTCGGTATGCCTTTATCCCAAAGTTTCATTATTGCGGTGGTGTAGTTTTTTGTAAATTATTCGGGTTGTATTGCCTGCTCTTCAATTATAGCAGTATCTTCTTGAAGGAATTTAGAAAGTATCTTTATATACAACCCAACTCCCTGTTCAATTTCATTAATATAAATAAACTCGTCGGCACTGTGTGATCGGGGTGAATATCCCGGACCAAGCTTGAGCGACTGGCAGCTTAATACCGACTGATCCGAAAGGGTAGGAGAGCCATATGTGGTTCTGCCCAATGAAATTCCGGCCTGTACCAACGGGTGCTCTTTTGCTATCGATGACGAATTAAGGTGCAGCGAACGCGGTGTTACCTTCGCCCTGCTGCCTATTTCACGTTTTATAATTTCAAGCACCTCAATATTACTGTAACAGTCGTTAACCCTAACGTCTACCATAAGCTGGCATTCGGCAGGTACAACATTATGCTGCTTGCCTGCATTTATACCTGTAACGGTCATCTTCATAGGGCCTAAAACCTCCGACACCTTTTCAAATCGGTAATCCCTGAACCATTCAATTATTTCTATCGCGTTGTAAATAGAAACATTATCGTTAGGGTGGGCGGCATGCCCTGGGGTTCCTTCGACCACAACATCAAGGACTAATAACCCTTTCTCGGCAATGGCAAGCTGCATTTCGGTAGGTTCGCCCACAATGGCGCAATCCAGTTCCGGCAGGTGTTTAAGCACGCTGTTCAGGCCATTTTTGCCACTGCTTTCTTCTTCAGCAGAAGCCACTATAACAAGATTATAAGGCAGGTTCTCTGCCTCATAAAAGTAAGTAAATGTTGCCAGTAGCGACACTAAACAGCCTCCGGCATCGTTACTGCCAAGGCCAAACAGTTTACCGTCTTTTTCTATAGGTTCAAAAGGGTTAAGGGTATATCCCTGATTAGGTTTTACAGTATCGTGGTGCGAGTTTAAGAGTAATGTAGGTTTAGACTCATCAAAATATTTATTGTAAGCCCAAAGGTTATTGTTTTCCCTTTTAAACGGAATGTTGTTACCATCAAACCATGCTTTTATCAATAAGGCTGTTTGTTCTTCTTCCGATGAAAAAGAAGGTGTAGCTATCAATTGTTTAAGTAAGACTATGGCTTCCTGTGTAAGGGTATGTATTGTTTTGACAGTCATTAAGGTCTTTTTAGTTTAGGCAGTGATAAGGGTAAAAATGCTGTTGTCTTTTTTAAGCATTTCAGGGCTTCCTATGCCTATTTGCGAAACCCCCTGCTGCAGTGCATTAAAACAGTTTTCCAGTTTGGGCAGCATGCCGGAGTGGATAACTTTTTGCTCGCGCAGGTCCTGATAGGCTTCAAAAGTAAGGTTTTTTATAACAGAATCCTCATTTTCGGCGTTCAACAGGACACCTTTTTTCTCAAAACAATACAATAATTTTACATTAAAGTAATGGCTGCATGATACTGCAAGGGTGCTGGCAATAGTATCGGCATTAGTATTTAAAAGTAAACCATTACCATCGTGTGTAATTGCACTAAAAACAGGGACTATATTCTGCCTTAATAAAACATCTAATAATGATGCATTAACATTTACAACATCGCCCACAAAACCAAAGTCTACTGCTGCGTTTTTCCTTTTTTCCGATAGGATAAGGTTACCATCAGCACCGGTAAATCCCATAGCATTGTTGTTTAATGCCTGCAACTGTGCCGTTATATTTTTATTAATAAGCCCGGCATAGGTCATTACAGCAACATCAAGCATAGGTTTGTCTGTAATGCGCCTGCCTTCATGAAATACCGCTGTAATGCCAAGGCTTTCAGCAGTTTTTGTAGCTATCTTTCCACCACCATGCACTAGTATTTTATAACCTTCAATTTGCGAAAAATCCGCAAGGAAAGCTTGTAGTGCCTGCTCGTTATCTATAACATTGCCGCCAATTTTTACAACGGTTAACTGTGGCTTATCCTGCATTCTCTAAAATTTTGGTTAGTATAGCCTGAGCCGCATAGGTGCGGTTGTTGGCTTCTTCTATTACTATCGATGCATCGCTGTCCAATACCGCATCGGTAACGATCATGTTACGGCGTACAGGTAAACAGTGCATAAATTTAGCATTATTAGTTAAAGCCATTTTTTCGGTAGTTACTGTCCAAGATGGGTCTTTGCTCGTAATTTGTCCGTAATCTATGTAGTTGCTCCAGTTTTTGGCGTAAATAAAATCGGCATCCTTAAACGCTTCATCCTGATTGTGGGTAATAGTTACACCCGACGTAAATTCCGGGTTAAGCTCATAGCCCTCAGGGTGTGTGATTATAAAATCAACATCGGCTTTTTTCATTATTTTAACGAAAGAATTTGGCACAGCATGCGGCAATGCTTTTGGGTGTGGAGCCCATGTAAGCACTACTTTAGGTTTTGTAACTGTTTTAAATTCTTCTATGGTCAGTGCGTCGGCAACGGCCTGTAAAGGATGTTCTGTAGAACCTTCCAGACTGATTACAGGTACTGATGCATACTTTTTAAACGAATTGATAACCTGCTCTTCTTCATCTTTTTGCTTGTCAGTAAGTGAAGGAAAACTTCTAACAGCAATGATGTCGCAGTATTGCGATACTACCTGTGCGGCTTCTTTAATATGTTCTGCTTTGTTGCCGTCCATAATCACACCGTCTTCAAATTCCAACAGCCAACCTTCGGTATTTAGATTCATTACAATAGCATCCATACCTAAGTTTAGGGCTGCTTTTTGCGTACTTAATCTTGTGCGCAAACTCGGATTGAAAAATAATAACCCAAGGGTTTTGTTTTTGCCAATTTCTTTGTCGGCAAAAGGTGCTGCTTTTATGGTTTTGGCCAAAGCTACAAGCTCGCTAAGATCCTGTATATCATCAACAGAAGTGAAGTTTTTCATCTAAGAACAATTATTTTTAGATCCACGATTCAACATGAAAATTTTTCGACTTCAAAGATATTCAAAACCTATAGTATTTACCAATAAAAGCTGTTATTTTACTGTAACACCAAGCTAAAAAAATGTGTGTTTTATGAATAACTTTAGGTAGCTTTACCAACTGTTAAAAAGAAATATGGTATATAGGAAAGATATACAGGGTTTACGCGCTTTAGCGGTAATTTTTGTTTTTATATTTCATCTTGATCCGGCCTGGCTTCCGGGCGGCTACATTGGTGTAGATATCTTCTTCGTGTTGTCGGGGTTTTTAATGGGGTCTATAATATTTGAAGCATTAAATACTGATAGTTTCAGTTTTATCAGGTTCTATACTGCCCGTTTAAAAAGAATTGCTCCGGCTTACTATTTCATGCTGTTGTGTACAGCGTTTGCCGGTGCTGTTATATTGTTGGGTAAAGATATTAGTTCCTTTAAACGGGAGTTAATGCATTCGGTAATCTTTAATTCTAATTATTGTTATGCCAAAATGAATTCCTATTTTGGTATGGAGTTACGTCAAAATCCGTTAGTACATACCTGGACTATTGCCGTAGAAATGAAGTTTTATCTGCTGTTGCCAACCCTGCTTTTATTTACAAAAAGAAAGTATTTGTTGAATATGCTTTCAATTATAGCTATGGTGCTTTTACTGTACAGTGTTTATGAGATACAATTTAGCAATCACAAAACAGAAGCATATTACTCACTATTGCTACGAATCCCGGAATTCTTTGCAGGAATTTTAATATCTCCAATTCTTTCCCCACGACTAAGGACTCTTTCCAAAGAAACAAAAAACATAATGGGTTTTGGAGGTGTGATTATTTTAATTTTATGTGCGTTGTTTTTCAACGATAAAACTGATTTTCCAGGAATATTTGCACTATTGCCATGTGTTGGTACAGTTTTAATTTTGATTTCAGATTATGGTTTTGTACATTCAATGTTAGCCAGGAAACCGATTGTATATATCGGTGCACTGTCTTATTCTGTTTATTTATGGCATTGGCCAATAATGGCATTCATCAGGTATTACTCCGGAGATAATGCTCCATTCTCTGTTGTTGAAATTATAACAGTAATCCTGTTAACATTGGGGGCTTCTTTCATTTCATATACTTTTATTGAAAACTTTTTCAGAAAAAGAAGTACAAAGGTCTTTATTTATGGAATGTTTCCATTTACATGCTTATTGCTTGTTTTTTTAATTTACGTTCCACAGTTTAATCAGTATTTTTCTAATATTCCTAAAGAATATTCGGGTCCTGTGATAGGCCTTAAAAGCCATAATAAAAGTTATGTTGAAACTTTTGGCGACACTCTTTCCAAAACTTCTTCTATATTGCTGATAGGTAATAGCCATGCCCTTTCTCTAAAACCCTATTTTAATTATTTAGGACTAAAAGAACATTTTTCGTTTAGAACCATAACAACAAATTCTTATGTTGCTATTAATGGCATTGATGGAAAAGAAGTAATGTTAAATGGCAGATATGGTGATTTTACTGATTCGCAAAAGCTATTGCCTGTTACACAAAAGGAAATAGAAAAGAGTAAGATTATAATTCTTGTTACCAGCTCTTTAGATATTGTGCCTTCTTTGATTCCTGCAATTAAAGACCTTGCATCAAACCTGAAAATAGATCAGCATTTAATACTTATAGGAACATTTCCTACTTTAGATAAAAATCCTTTACAGGTTAACAGAGGAGTTCTGAAAAATAAAAATAGAGAACAGAACTATAAGCTTAAATACAGGTTTCTTAACAATGAGATTAGCCAGTTGATTCAAGAGCATTCAAATGTGCATTATTTTGACCTTGGCAAAAGCAATATTTATAAAAATGCCCCATTTTATAATGATACACTAATGTATTATGATGCAAAACATCTCAATGCATTCGGAGCAACTGTTTTGGCAAAAGATACCGGAGAAAGATTTATGAGGCTTCTTGACTCTATAAAGTAAAATCGTCCTTTGTAAAGGATTTTCTGTACAAGGGACGATTTAATATTTGATATATGAATTACTACCTTATAGCAATGCTTTTTTCAAACCTGCAAAAAACACATCTACATCTTTTTTTGTTATAGAAAGTGGCGGCAGTATGCGTAGCAGGTTTTTTTGAGAGGCATTACCGGTAAAGATATGTTCATCATAAATAAGCTTTTTACGAAGCTCGGCAATATCATCTTCAAATTCAAGGCCCAGCATAAGCCCACGGCCTTTAATGTTTTTTACCTGAGGGATTTGTGCAGCCTGCTCTGTAAAATAAGCATTGATGGTATTCACGTTGTCGATAAGGTTCTCTTTTTCAATAATTTCAAGCACAGCTAATGCAGCCGCACAGGCTAGGTGATTGCCGCCAAAAGTTGTTCCCAACAAACCATGCGAAGCTGTAAACTTTGGCGATATCAGTATGCCGCCTATAGGGAAACCGTTGCCCATGCCTTTTGCAAGGGTAATAATATCGGGTTTAATATCGTGATACTGGTGTGCAAAAAACTTGCCCGAACGCCCGTAACCACTTTGTATTTCATCAAGAATTAAAACAACGTTGTTGTCTTCACAGGCTTTAGCTATTGCCTGAAAAAACTCAGTAGTGCCCTGGTCTAAACCGCCCACGCCTTGTATGCCTTCTATAATTACCGTGGCAACATCGCCTTTGGCAATCTCTGCGTTAAAAGCATCAAGGTTGTTTAGTGGCAGGAACACCACTTCGTGCCCTGCGTTTAGCGGTGCCACAATTTTAGGATTATCGGTTGCTGCAACGGCTGCCGATGTACGCCCATGAAACGACTTTTTAAACGCAATTACTTTTTTCTTCCCGTTATGAAAAGAGGCAAGCTTAAGCGCATTTTCATTCGCCTCAGCACCTGAATTACAAAGGAATAATGTATAATCAGGATAGCCCGAAAGCTGCGTAAGCTTTGTAGCCAGCGATTCCTGTATAGGGTTTTGTATAGAGTTTGAATAAAACCCTATTTTATTAACCTGCTTTGTAATAGCCTTTACATAATCAGGGTGGGAGTGTCCGGCAGATATTACGCCATGCCCTCCGTAAAAATCAAGGTATTTTGTGCCTTTATCGTCCCACACTTTTGCGCCCAGTGCTTTTACCGGGGTTATGTTATATATGGGATATACGTTAAATAAACTCATCTTTAGTTTGTGGTTTACTAACCTACAAGGTTTTTAAAACCTTGTAGGTTTATATTACTATATTTTTTTATCCAATACCTACAAGGTTTTAAAAACCTTGCAGGAGTGTTAAAAGCCCGTTCCCTTAAGTTTTAACCCCGTTGTTTCGTCAAGACCAAACATCAGGTTCATGTTTTCAATGGCCTGGCCGCTGGCACCTTTTACAAGGTTGTCTATTACCGATGTAATCAGTAAATACCTGCCATGCTGTTCTAAACTGATAAAACAGTTGTTGGTCTGCACAGCAAGCTTTAGGCTAATGCTGTCGGTTGTTACTTTTACAAAAGGCTCATCTTTATAGTATGCCCTGTAAAGCTCTACAACATCATCAAAATCAGCAGCAACAGTTGTGTACAATGTAGCGAATATACCACGTGTAAAATCGCCACGGTTAGGTATAAACAATAACTCTTCATTAAATCCCTGTTGGGTTAACTGCAGGCTTTGTGTTATTTCCCCCAAATGCTGATGCCCAAATGCCTTGTAGTGCGACATATTATTCGTCCTCCAAGGATGGTGCGAAGTAGCCGACGGCATAACCCCAGCACCAGTGCTGCCGGTAGTGGCGTTGATGTGTACGGTATCTGCCAGTAAACTATTTTTAGCCAAAGGAAGTAAAGCCAGCTGTATAGCCGTAGCAAAACATCCAGGGTTGGCAGTATATTGCGCTGTTTTAATAGCTTCTCGGTTCAGTTCCGGTAGACCGTAAACAAAGGTTTTACCGTTAAATGCTACATCTTTAGCCAAACGGAAATCGTTGCCAAGGTCGATTATCCTTGTAGTTTCGTTAAACACATTGGCCTGTAAAAACGATAAAGATTTTCCGTGACCAAGGCACAGAAAAACCACATCAACATTTGGGTTAACAGTATCGATAAAATTAAGGCTGAGGGTGCCGTACAGGTCTTCGTGTACCGATGCTACAGGGCTACCGGCATTAGTAGTGCTGTACACAAAATCGATATGTGCCTGCGGATGGTTAACCAACAGTCTTAGCAATTCGCCTGCCGTATAGCCCGAGCCGCCAATGATGCCTATATTAATCATACGTTTCGTTGTTTACCTGTGCGTAAATGTTTTGCGCATTACCCACAATTTTTATAAAGCCTTTGGCATCGTCTGCTGTCCAGGCGTTATTCACTTCGCCATACTGGCCAAACCCGGTATTCATTAAATCGTGCGCCGACTCAATTCCGTCGAGCGTAAAGTGGTATGGCTTAAGCGATACGGTTACGGTGCCGGTAACATTTTTTTGTGTGTCTTCTAAAAAGGTTTCTATGTTGCGCATAACCGGGTCAAGGTACTGGCCCTCGTGGAAAAGCATTCCGTACCAGTTGCCCAACTGTTCTTTCCAGTATTGCTGCCATTTGCCAAGGGTATGTTTCTCAAGCAAATGATGCGCTTTAATGATAATAATGGGTGCAGCAGCCTCAAAGCCCACGCGACCTTTAATACCAATAATAGTATCGCCCACATGGACATCGCGACCAATAGCGTATGCCGAAGCCAGTTCTTCTAACTTCTGTATATTAGCCGATGGTTTATCAAAATTGCCGTCTAAACCTACAAGCTCGCCTTTTTCAAAATGAAGGGTTACTTTGCTTTCGTCGGTTTTTTGCAGTTGCGAAGGGTAGGCACTGCCCGGCAATGGCTGAGACGATGTAAGGGTTTCTTTACCGCCCACACTTGTTCCCCAAATACCTTTGTTTATGGAGTATTGTGCTTTTTCCCAACTATATTCTACGCCATTTTTTTGCAGATATTCTACCTCTTCCTGACGGGTAAGTTTCAGGTCGCGGATAGGGGTAATGATTTGCATTTCGGGTGCAATGGTCTGAAATACCAAATCAAAACGAATCTGGTCGTTACCCGCACCGGTACTGCCGTGTGCAATAGCTGTGGCGCCTACGCTTTTTGCATAGCGCACGGTTTCCAGTGCCTGAAAAACCCTCTCGGCACTTACCGATAGCGGATAGGTATTGTTTTTAAGCACGTTGCCAAATACAAGGTACTTAATAGCCTTATCATAATATTTATCTATAATATCAAGGTTAACGTGGTTGGCACTGCCCAGGTCATACGCCCGTTTTTCTATGCCATCCAGTTCTTCAGCAGTAAAACCGCCTGTGTTTATAAGTATGGTATGTACTTCATACCCCAAATCATTTTTCAGATACTTAAGGCAGTAAGACGTGTCCAGTCCGCCACTGTATGCCAAAACTAATTTTTTACTCATTGTCTTTGTGTATTATATTAATAGTATGTTGCTCTAAATTAAAACAGGCTTTTTAGCATGCTCACAAAAAGAAACAGCTTTTTCTCATCGTCCTTTTTAGGAGATGTTTCTTCTTTATCTTTTCCAAGAAATAAAGCTTGCTTAATACTTTTTAGCCTTGCCAATACTTTTTTATTAAAGGTATATTGGTCTTCTTCCTTTTCGTTCTTCTTCTCGGCAGGATCATACAGCATGCCTGTGCACAGGCACATTTTGTAATCCTTGCGTTGCAGTATATCAAAATTATTACAACCACTGCACCCTTTCCAAAATGTAGGGTCGTCTGTAAGTTCACTGAAAGGCACGGGTTTGTATCCCAGGTCGGAGTTTATTTTCATAACCGCAAGCCCCGTAGTGATACCAAATATTTTGGCACCTGGAAATTTTTCCTGCGAATAGTTAAATACACGCTCTTTAATTTTTTTTGCAAGCCCAAGGTTCCTGAAATCGGGATGTACAATAAGGCCGGAGTTAGCCACGAACTTACCGTGAGACCAGCTCTCTATATAGCAAAAGCCCGCAAACCTGCCATCGCCAATGGCAATAATAGCATCGCGGTTTTCCATTTTTTTAATGATGTATTCCGGCGAGCGCTTGGCAATGCCTGTGCCGCGCTGTATGGCCGATGCGTACATGGTGTCGCATATTTCCTGTGCAAACTTGTAGTGCTCTTCTTGGGCTATTACAATAGATATATTCATTTCGGGGAAAGAGAAATAAATGATGTAAAAAAGGGGAACTGACTAAATTGTAAAATAACGAATGGGACGGACCGATTCTAAAACATATCCATACCCTTACGGCCTGTAGCACATTGGGCTCGGGTAAGCGTTAAGGTTACTTATAAAACCGTGGTCTGTTAATGTTGACCCGGTGTAAAAAACATGTTTTGTTTTCAATTCAGTATAAAATAAAAGTGAATATTAAGAGCTAAAAACTTTGCGGCAACTATTGTAACAGCCGCACCATCCGGCACAGTACCGGGGTGTTAATGCGCAACATAGCGTTACTATGTAATTCAGGTTTATTCATCGGTGCAAATGTATAGTATTTATGAAATATAAAAGCCTATTTTGATGTAAAAAAATCAAATATCACTAATAAACTCTAAAAAGTTATGGTTTAGTGCCTAAGCATATAAATACTATAGCAAATAACGCTCCAAAAAGTGAAGCGTTACAGGTTTTATTTTATTTTTTATATGATTAACTATTGTTTAGTTTTGCGTTTGCTGCCTGTCTCTTTTAAAAACAAGCTAACAGTTGCTGCGGCTAATGTTATAAATACAAAAAATAATAATGATTGCTTAAATACCGCCTCAGTGTTAGTGCTGTTATTTATAGCCGTACCATACAAATGGCTGAAAACAGGTCCTAAAAGCGAGGTAACACCAAAGGTTAAAAAGTTTATAATTCCTGTAGCACTGCCTTTTACATTATCAGGATTTGCCTCTTTTATAATGGAATAAGGTATCATTGCAGCACCCGATACGACTCCTAAAATAAACATACTTATATATGGACTGTATAATCCCGGTAAATAGCATAATTGTATAAGGCTTAGTGCCATTGCTATTGCACCTGCGGCAAGCACGGGTTTGCGTTTGCCAATTTTATCGGCAAGCCATCCCATTAATGGGCATCCAACAGCCCAGCCCATTGGTACTAATGCGCAGGCTATTGTGGCAGTACTGTAATCCAATCCCCGCCCTGACTGAAAAAATGCCACTCCCCAGGTCATGGCAAAAATTGTGGTAGGGGAAAACAGTAGTCCTGAGACCAAACCCGATAAGTAGCTTTGCGGGTTGCTAAGTACAATTTTATAGGGTTCGAACAGGTTTCCTTTAGTTTGAGCTTTAACTGTATTTTCTCCCGGGTTTGGTGTGAAATAATAGACCAATGCTGCGATAGCAAAGCCAATAAGTCCAAAGCCAATCCAGAAACTTATAAGGCTTACACCGCCTTTTAATATTGGTGCAGATAAGAATTGCCCTGCCGAACCTCCTATCATGCCTAAACTTTGTGTTGCACCTATTGCAGTTGCCAAATGTCTTGGCGAAAATGCCCTTGCGGCAAGATATACGCAGGCAGGAAATGCAAGTGCCGATCCCATGCCCTGCATAAGCCTCCCTGCATAACCGCTATAGGTGTTAGCCATAGAAAAAAGAACGCATCCAATACCTAGGATGATCACTCCAACAAATAACGGATATTTTGCACCCAGGCGGTCTATGGCTAATCCTGCTGCCAGGCTGGTTAAAGAATAGGTGAGGTAATAAGTTCCTACTATACTGCTAACAGTGCCAAGGCTTGCGGAAAATACTGTTGTAAGTTGTGGCATCATAATGCTTGGTGCAGATCGAACCGCATATTCTACAGCATAAAACAGGAGCCCTAATGCCCAGGCTATTATAAAAGGATTGCTTTTTTGTTTTAAAGAAGTTATCATAATAATTTTAATGTCTCTTATAGAAGCATTAAAGTTACGACCTATGATTTGATTTAAAACACAAAAAGATTATTATAAGATAATTATTGATTATTAGTTAGTTATTTTCGTATAAAATTATGAGATGTTGAAAAATAAATGCAAAACTTAAAGTTGATAAATGCTTATAAGTAGTTTAGGTTTTTATGCTATGTGAATTTCATAATTTATTGGTTGAATAATTTAGCCTTTTATTATTTCCCATTAAGCTTCCTGACAACAAAAGGCAATGTTAAACCTTGGCCTATAAGTGTAAACAATACTACTGCTACAGATATAAATATTATTTCGTTTCTGAGAGGAAAAGCAGTGCCATCGGCGAGTTCGTTGGGTAATCCCAAAGCAATAGCTAACGATACTATGCCCCGCATGCCTGACCAGCTTATAATAAGGCTGTTTTTAAAATCGAGTAACGCACCTTCACTTATCTTTCTCTTTTTAGAGGTAAACGCTCTTTGCAGGTTTATTTTTTGAAGAAAAACGCGCGCCATCCTCAATGCCAGGGCAGCTACAGTGATGGCAAATGCCGCCAATATATAGAATCCTGCCTGCGATGCCTCTATGTTTTTTAATACGTAAGGAAACTGCAGACCTATAAGTATAAATATAAGGCCGTTAAGCATGAATAAAATAATATCCCAAATTGCCTTAGACTCATGTTTAAATGATGCAGGAAAAACCCTGTTGCTAAAATGGGCAATAGACAGGCCAAGTGTTACTACTGCAATAACCCCCGATACATGCAGGTCTTCTGCCAACAGATAGGTTATGAAAGGCATGATAAGCATAAAACTTGTAATCACTATTTTATCTTTATTAACCCTCATGAGTATAAAAGACAGTACTTTACCCATAATAAAACCAATTAAAAAACCACCGCCCATAAGCACCAGAAACTCTAAAGAGGCTTTCCATAGAACAAAACTTGTTCCGGTTACAGCCGCTACAGCAAAACGATAGGCTACAAGGGCGCTGGCATCGTTTATAAGGCTTTCTCCTTCGAGTATGGTATTGGTTTTGTGCGATATGCCTAAGCCCTTAGTGATGCTCATGGCAGCAACGGCATCGGTGGCAGAGAGTATGGCTCCAAGGACAAACGCCAAAGGCCAGGTCATGCCCGGTATAAGATAATAGGCAACCACAGCAATGCCTACCGCAGTAAGAAAAACCAATGATATTGCCAATGTGCCGATAGTGTTTATGTTGGTTTTAAACTCGGTAAACGAAATGTTGAAGGCTGCATCATATAATAATGGCGGCAGAAAAATGAGGAAGATTATTTCGGGGTTGATCTCGACTTTAGGTACTTCGGGAATAAACCCAATGCTTATACCTGCTACAATAAGTAAAATAGGGTAGGGCAGCTTTATTTTATCAGCCATGGCTGAGAGGCCAATCATTAAAGCGAGTATAAACAGGACTACAGTGTAATTTTCCATGAAAATGGTTTAGTGTGTATTTTCTCAAATATAAAAATTTAAGGTAATACTGTCAAAAATTAATACCTACAAGATCTTGAAGGCAGAGGTGTTAGGAAGACGAAATCAAGGGGTTTTTAGCTCCGTTTGGAGCGATATCTTTATAGAAAAATAGGCCGTGTTGCTCATTAGCTTCGGAGAAGCGGCATGTAAAAATAACATGTCGCCCCTCTGGGGCTTAAAAAATCGCTCTTTTTCTTTACTATAAACATTTCATCCCTCCGGGACTTACTTTCTGTACCAATAAAAAAGATACATTAATTATCTTCCGAACACCTGTGTCTTAAAGTCCTTGCAGGAGTTTAAAAGTAATAAATTACTACCATACTAACCTGCAAGGTTTTTTTAACCTTGTAGGTTTAAAGCTAAATCTTTATTATAAATCACTAAACAAAAAAAATCACCAACTGATATGACTCAATTGGTGATTTCGTTATTCAAATGATAAACTATCTACCTCTCTCAAATGGTGGCAGCAATTTACTGCTCACTTCGCCAAAGCCTATACGGGTAGTATCGTTTTGGCAATAACCGCGCATAATTACAGTATCGCCATCATTTATAAATTTACGTTCGCTGCCGTCTTTAAGCTGTAACGGGTTTTTACCGCCCCAGCTCAGTTCCAGCATCGAGCCAAAACTATCAGGTGTTGGGCCTGATATAGTTCCGCTACCCATAAGGTCGCCACTGTTAACGCGGCAGCCGTTTATGGTATGGTGAGCAAGTTGTTGGCTCATGCTCCAGTACATATATTTAAAGTTACTGTTACAAATTACAGTTTCTTCTGTCTCTTCGGGTTGTATAGCAACCTGCAGCTTAATGTCAAAAGCATGTTCACCTTCCTGTTGCAGGTATTCTAAAGGTTTAGGTTCCTGATCAGGGCCTTTGGTACGGAAAGGCTCTAATGCATCGAGCGTTACTATCCATGGTGACATAGATGAAGCAAAGTTCTTGGCAAGGAATGGCCCCAGTGGCACATATTCCCACTTTTGTATATCGCGGGCGCTCCAGTCGTTAAATAAAACAAGGCCAAATATATGTTCTTCGGCTTCTTCCACAGGTATAGGCTCGCCCATAATATTGGCATCGGTAGTAATAAAAGCCATTTCAAGCTCAAAATCTACCAGTTTGCTTGGGCCAAAAACCGGCTGGGTTTCGCCATTAGGCAGCGTTTGCCCCAGCGGCCTGTGCACCGGTATGCCCGATGGCACAATAGTACTGCTCCTGCCGTGATAGCCCACAGGCAAGTGAAGCCAGTTAGGCAGCAGTGCATTTTCAGGATCGCGAAACATCTTACCTACATTGGTAGCGTGCTCTTTGCTACTGTAAAAATCAGTATAGTCTCCAATAAGCACAGGAAGTTGCATTTCTACATCTTCTATATCAAAAACCACTACGTTCTTGTGGTCCTCATTATTGCGCAGGCTGTTGTTGTTTTCGTCAAAAAGTTCGGCAATACGATTGCGAACCAGTCGCCATGTTTTTTTGCCATCGCTAATAAAATCATTTAGTGTATCCTGCATAAACATATCGTCAGTAAGCTCTATACCTTCAAAATAGTTTAGCTGTTGCAGGGCACCAAGATCTATGGCATAATCGCCAATGCGTGTGCCAATGGTAACTACATCGTCTTTGGTTATAAACACTCCAAACGGAATGTTCTGTATTGGGAAATCGCTGTCTTTAGGCACATCAAGCCACGATTTTCTATTAGGGTCGTTTGCTGTTAGCGGCATTTTTATAGTTTGTTTTTTGCTTTATTGAATTTATCAAATATAGTTTCATATCTCGTTTTACCAAACGTTTTTTGTACTTTTGTCATCTAATTTAACGAAAAATTATACAATGCAACGCGACGAACAAATTTTTGACCTTATTCTTGAAGAGCAGGACAGGCAGATTCATGGCCTTGAACTTATTGCATCTGAAAACTTTGTAAGCGACCAGGTAATGGAAGCAGCAGGGTCTGTACTTACCAATAAATATGCCGAGGGCTACCCGGGCAAAAGGTATTATGGCGGATGCGAGGTTGTAGATGTTATAGAGCAAATAGCAATAGACAGGGCGAAGGCATTGTTTGGTGCAGAATATGCTAACGTACAACCTCACTCAGGTTCTCAGGCTAATGCATCGGTATATCATGCATGCTTAAAACCGGGCGATAAAATATTAGGATTTGACCTTTCTCACGGTGGCCACCTTACACACGGCAGTGCCGTAAACTTTTCGGGAAGGCTTTACGTTCCTGTTTTTTATGGTGTTGAAAAAGAAACAGGTCGTTTAAATTATGATAAAATTCAGGAAATAGCTACTGCTGAAAAACCACAGATTATAGTTGCCGGTGCTTCGGCTTATTCGCGCGACATGGATTTTGCACGTTTTCGTGAAATAGCTGACAGTGTAGGTGCTATTTTACTTGCTGATATTTCGCACCCGGCAGGGCTTATTGCCAAAGGCTTAATGAACGACCCTATACCGCATTGCCACATTGTTACTACTACAACCCACAAAACCCTTAGGGGGCCAAGGGGTGGACTTATACTTATGGGTAAAGATTTTGAAAACCCATGGGGACACAAAACGCCTAAAGGCGAGATACGAATGATGTCGGCTTTATTAGATCTTGCTGTTTTCCCTGGCAACCAGGGCGGGCCGTTAGAGCATATTATTGCTGCTAAGGCAGTGGCTTTTGGCGAGGCACTATCTGATGAGTTCTTTACTTATGCAAGGCAGCTACAAAAAAATGCTAAAGCTATGGCAGAAGCATTTGTAAAAAGAGGTTATGATATTATTTCGGGAGGTACAGATAACCACATGATGCTTATCGACCTTAGAAACAAAGGAATAAGCGGTAAAGAAGCTGAAAATGCTCTTGTTAAGGCTGAAATTACTGTAAATAAGAATATGGTTCCGTTTGATGACAAATCTCCATTTATAACATCGGGTATCCGTGTGGGTACGGCGGCAATTACCACCCGTGGTCTTGTTGAAGCTGATATGGAGACCATTGTTGAATTGATAGACAGGGTGATTACTAATCATACTGATGAGGCTGTAATTGAAGAAGTAGCCGATGAAGTAAACGATATGATGAGCGAAAGGCCAATATTTGTTTTCTAAATATTAGTTTGACTCAAAAGCAAAAATCCTTCCTTAAATAATTTTAAGGAAGGATTTTTTATATGTGGATATTTCTCTAGAATTTATATCTTACTGAAAGACCAAGATCCGGACCAAAATTATCTCCGCGATAATCATCGTTAAAATAAATTTCAGGTCTGAAATCAAGAGATATTTGTAGCGGAATGTCAAAATTATATTCTATGCCTATATCTCCTGCAACAAAAATAAAGGTTCCGTCTTCATCATGACGATGATCGCCGTCATAGTAGTAATGGTCGTGGCTCCATGTTCCTAAACCTCCACCTACACCTGCATACCAGTTAAACCCACCTTCAATGTTCCATACCCATTGGTACAGTGCAGCAAGTTTTACAGCGTCATAATGATTAGAATCACGCCATCCAAGATCTAACTCAAGCCTGTTGGAAGGAGAGAAATATCGCTGATATGATACCTCTGCACCAAAACCATCGTTATCGCCAAGCCGTAAACCTATTGCATTTTTTCTGTCCTGAGCCTGAGTGCTAAAAGCAACACCAGCCAGTAAGAAAGCACTAATAAATAATTTTTTCATAATGATTCGTGTTAGTTGTTTATTCTGCAACAAATGTACTTTCTCTATTTTTGTAGGAATATCATTATGTTAAAGAATTAACAGTTATCATTATGTTAAAAATTTATTCATTGTATAGAATCAACAGTTCCTGCTGCGTTTCATTTGCAGTTGCAGGTATACCGAAACTATTGGCAAGCGTTGGATTTATACTATAAGTAAAATGAGAATCAGTTTTTATCAGCCCAACGTTTTTGGCATAATATTGCTGAGACACCAAAACATCCTGTGGGGCTAATAATACAAAATCAGGTACATCGGCCATCGATATTTTTAAATTAATTTTGGTTTCAACATTTTCTACCTCTGCAAATGTCCTGCCATTAACAATTAAGTTGTTTAAGTCTTCTTTGGCAGTCGTGGTAAGAGTATAATCAAGCCTGAAATTTATACCGCTATATGCCTGTGTGGTAGTACCGGTAACCGTTCCAATAACATCGCCCGGATTTGCATTTTCTTTAAGTAACGGAAGGTCGGTGATCGAAATAGAGAACGGAAAATCTTCCGATACATTTATAGATGCACTGCCGCTCACTAAAAGCATATCTCCATCTTTCCTGATACCGTTGTTCCTTAAAGCCGCATTGAAAAAACCGGTCGGGGCTTCTTTTGTTTTTAGTTTTTTGTAAGTCTGAGTACCAATAACAGTGTCATTAGCTACATATAGAGAGTCCCGTCCGTCCTGAAGGCTTCCGTCTACATTATAAACCCAGTAATCAGAATTTTCAAGGGGAAAGAAAACATTTTCTGATTCTTCGGGTGTACTGTTGTTTGTGGCATCATCATCGCTGGAACAGGAAACAAAAATTCCTGCCGCAGCAAAAAATAAAAAAGCAATTTTCTTCATGGTTAGTTATATTAAGTTTTGCGCTAATATAACCAAGATTTTGAACGGTTTAAACTATTTTCTTATTAAAAAAGAGTGTTGCTACAAGTTGTTGCTCCAATTGGGCATCCATCTCTATATATTCTTTATCTTTAACAGTTTCCTTTTCGGTTTGAGCATCATAGCGGTACAAATTCCACTTCTTTTTGTTGTACTCCAAGGCCGTCAGGTTTTCTATCCAGTCACCGCTGTTTAAATAAAGAACACTTCCTTTTTTATTTTCTATATTGCTTACTTTAGGTTCGTGTATGTGTCCGCAAATTACATAGTCATAGTTGTTCTCTATAGCAATTTCGGCAGCAGTAGTTTCAAAGTCAGATATAAACTTAACCGCTTTTTTAACCCCCGATTTTATTTTTTTAGATAGCGAATAAGGTTCTTTACCCATTTTGGCAAGGATAAAGTTTATAAATCGGTTTAAAAGAATCAGATAGTCGTAACCAAGTCCGCCCAGTTTAGCAATCCATTTGGCGTGGTGTACAGAGCTGTCAAAAACATCACCATGAAAAAACCAGGCTTTTTTACCGTCAAGTTCAAGAACAACCTTATCTACAATGCAAACATTGCCCATTTCTGTATCGCTGAATTTACGCAGCATTTCGTCATGATTTCCTGTAATATAATATACTTTAGTGCCTTTGGCGGCAAAGTCTAACAGCTTTTTTACAACCTTTAGGTGCGACTTAGGAAAATAAGATTTCCTAAATTGCCAAATGTCTATAATGTCGCCGTTAAGAATAAGTGTTTTGGGTTTTACAGAGGCTAAATAGTGCAGCAGCTCTGTTGCATGGCAGCCGTATGTGCCTAAATGAACATCAGAAAGAACAACCAGGTCAACGTTCCTTTTCTTCATAATGTGTTTCTTGCAAAGTACAAGTATGCATATTATAAAGCATTTAGCTTAATGTTATTAAATGGTTTGGGTTGCGAGGGTGTGTATTAAATTTATGCTAAGCCATTTTTATTTTAATAACACGGCAGAACGGGTTATATTTGTTTAAAACAATTATTACATGGCAGCGAATACTTTTGGCCGCATTTTTATACTTACTACTTTTGGAGAATCACATGGAGAAGCTATTGGCGGAATTATTGATGGCTGCCCACCGGGAATAACATTAGATATGGATGCTATACAGCATGAACTTAACAGGCGCAAACCTGGGCAGAGTGCTATTGTAACCCAGCGTAAAGAGCCCGATGAGGTAAAGTTCTTATCAGGAATATTTGAAGGAAAAACTACTGGGGTTCCTATAGGTTTTATTGTGCCCAATACTAACCAAAAGTCAAATGATTATTCGCACATAAAGGATGTGTATCGTCCTTCGCATGCTGATTATACATACGATCAAAAATATGGCATACGCGATTACAGGGGAGGAGGCAGGAGTTCTGCACGCGAAACTATTAGCCGCGTTGTAGGCGGTGCCATTGCAAAACAGGTAATTCCGCAAATAAAAATAAATGCATTTACATCGTCTGTGGGCGATATATTTATAGATAAGCCCTATCAGGCTCTTGATTTTGACCTTACCGAAAGTAATGCTGTGCGTTGCCCGGATACTGAATCTGCCGCAAAGATGGAAGAGTATATTAAACAGATAAGAAAAGAAGGCGATACAGTAGGAGGAACGGTTACCTGTGTAATCCAAAATGTTCCTGTTGGTTTAGGCGAGCCTGTTTTTGATAAGCTACATGCCGAACTGAGCAAAGCTATGCTCAGCATTAATGCGGTTAAAGGTTTTGAGTATGGTAGTGGCTTTTGTGGTGCCAAAATGAAAGGCAGTGAGCACAATGATATCTTTAACCCCGATGGCAGTACTAAAACCAACCTTAGTGGAGGTATACAGGGTGGCATTAGTAATGGTATGGATATTTATTTTAGAGTGGCTTTTAAGCCTGTGGCAACAATTATGCAGGAACAGACCACTATAGACAGTAGCGGTAATGAAGTGCAAATGCATGGCAAAGGCAGGCACGACCCATGTGTGGTGCCACGCGCAGTGCCTATTGTAGAGGCTATGGCGGCGCTTGTACTGGCAGATTTCTATCTTTTAAGCAAAAAGTAATAAATATCTTTAATACGAAAGTTTTAATAAACAGGTAGTTGTGTTGCGTAATATTAAATTTATCGGTTAGTTTTTTAAATTAACTTTTAAACATTGTAAAGAATATCTTATTTTTTTAGCTTTGCAGCCTCAAAATTAATTTTATGAAAAGAAAACTACTTTTAGGCGCACTGCTTATGGGTGCACTAACTACAAATGCACAAATATTAAACGGAACTTTTGAAGACGAAGCTGCATTACAGGGATGGAGCGTTTATGACATTGATGGCGACCAGAGGGCATGGGGTGTTTTTGAAGCAGGTGAATTGAGCGATTCATGGGGGTTAGAAGGTAATTATGCAGGATCTGAATCTTGGGATTTTTTAACTGGAGAAGGTCTTACACCGGACAATTATCTTATTTCACCACTTATTCAAATACCTGAAAGCGGGGCTACTTTAAATTTTTTAAAAGGTCATACTTATTATGATGCTGAAGATGGTGCTGCAGACCAATTGTCTGTATATATCCTTACAGCTGATAATGCCCAAGACGTTACAGATATTCCAAATATCCCAACAATTTATCATGAAGTTTTTGATACTCCTGTTCCAAACTCTCAAGCTGTTGCTGTGTTGGAAACACTGGATCTTAGCGATTATGCAGGTCAGGAAATTGCAATTGCCTTTAGGCATCATGAGGGTTACAACCAGGATATGATATTTATTGACAGCGTTATTGTTACAGAAAATACAGCCGGACGTAACGATGCTTTAGCAAAACAGTTTAAAATATTCCCTAATCCTGCTACATCTGTTGTAAACATTGCAAGCCCTAACGTTGCTATAAATGAAGTTAGTTTTACAGATGTTAACGGTCGTGTGGTGAAAACTGAAAAAGTAAATGCTTTAACAGATGCAACTGTGAATATTACTGGTTTATCTGCAGGTATTTATTTCATGAAAGTTTCTTCAGATAAAGGCAGCTTTGTAAAAGAAGTTGTTAAGAACTAAATCTTAAAGATTTATAATATATTTACCCCTCTTTCGAGGGGTATTTTTTTTGCTAAGAGTTACTTTTAGGATAACAAATATTCTTTTAGCTCTTCATAACTGCTGATTTCGATAGCCTTTTTAGTGCCGTTTAAAACGCTTTTGATTTGTTGCGGAGTTTCAATTTTAAGCTTGAGGTTTTTTTCAATGCTATTGGCAAACTTAACCGGGTGTGCAGTTTCTAAAAATATACCACTATAGTCTTTTTTGCCCTCAAGATATTTTTTCAATCCCAAATACCCTACAGCACCATGAGGGTCGCATAGGTATTCATCTTCTGCATATACCTTTTGTAGGGTCTCCACTGTTTGTTTATCATCAAAACTATAAGACGTAAATTCGCTTTCAAGAGCACCAAACTGTTTATCGAATAATTCCAGTATGCGCACAAAATTGCTCGGGTTGCTAACATCCATCGCGTTTGATAGTGTTTCTATGGTTGCAGATGGTACATATTCCTGAGAATTCATAAATCTTGGCACTGTATCGTTGGCATTTGTAGCGGCTACAAAATGAGCTATGGGCAGACCAATTTTTTTAGCCATCATTCCTGCGCAAATGTTGCCAAAGTTGCCGCTTGGCACTGCTACTACAATAGGTTTATTTTTTGCCTTAAGTGCTTTATAGGCAAAAAAGTAGTAAAACATTTGCGGTAGCCAGCGTGCAATATTTATAGAGTTGGCCGATGTTAGGTTTACACCTTTTAGTTCATCATCTAAAAATGCCTTTTTGACCATATCCTGACAGTCGTCAAAGGTGCCGTTTACTTCCAGTGCGGTAATGTTTTGCCCCAGAGTAGTTAGCTGTTTTTCCTGAACGTCGCTCACTTTGCCGCTAGGGTAGAGTATAACAACGTTAATGCCTTCCACACCAAGGAAGCCGCTGGCTACGGCACCGCCCGTATCACCCGACGTAGCTACAAGAATGGTTATTTTTTTATCGGTTTCATCTTGCGTAAAATAGTTTAGGCATCGCGACATAAAACGTGCACCTACATCTTTAAACGCCATTGTAGGACCATGGAATAGTTCTAAAGCATAAACATCTTCTTCAACTTTTACTACAGGAAAAGGGAACGACAATGTTTCTTCTACAATTTGCTTTAGTTTATCCTGAGGAATTTCATCGCCTATAAAAGGCGTTATTGCTTTTAATGCAACCTCAGTATCACTGTAGTTTTCTACGTTCTCTATAAAGTCAGCATCCAATTGTGGTATGCTTTCCGGAAAGTAAAGCCCTTTATCGGGCGCTATGCCGGTAATAGCAGCTTCTTTAAACGATACGTTGTGTTGTGGGTTATTTAAACTATAGTATTTCATGATAATATTTTTATACCGCTTACATTTATAGGTGACACATGCACCTCAAACGGAATTCCTGTTTCTTTCATTATGTTTGCCATGGCTTGGCCCGCTTTTTTAGCAGTAGCTTCTCCTTTGCTTAATGCAAATACCGATGGCCCGCTACCCGATATTCCACCGCCTAAAGCACCAGCCGTAACAGCACCGGCCTTAAGCTCATCAAACTTAGGAATAAGAATACTGCGTACAGGCTCTACCAGCTCATCGTGCAGCGAACGGCCTATAAGGTCGTAATCTTCTGTATATAATCCGCTTATAAGCCCGCCAAGGTTGCCGCATTGTATGGTCGCTTTTTTTAGGCTTATATTTTCTTTAAGCACCGATCTTGCATCTTTGGTCTTTAATTCAATTTGTGGATGTATGACCGTTGCATACAGTTTAGAAGGCGATTTTATAGCAATAATATCTAACGGATCATAACTGCGCACAAGTGTAAAACCGCCAAGCAATGCGGGGGCTACATTATCGGCATGGGCGGTGCCGCTGGCCAGTTTTTCTCCCTGCATGGCATACTGTACCAGCTCTTTATCGCTTAATGGGCTGCCTAATAAATAATTTATGCCAAATACCGCGCCCGTTGCACTGGCTGCACTGCTGCCTATGCCGCTACCTGCCTTTATATTTTTTTGGATGCTGATGCTGAAACCACAATCAGGTTTCAAAGCCTCAATCAATGCCAAAGCCGCCACGCCTGCCACGTTCTTTTCGGCTTCAAGAGGCAGGTTGGCACCAATAATACTTGTTATTTTTATACCTTTTTCAGGTGTTTTGGTTATAGTCATGGTATCGCCCACGCTGTCAAGGCACAAACCAAGCACATCAAACCCACACGAAACGTTGGCAATAGTGGCAGGGCAAAAAAGGGTTATCTCGTTCATAATATTTTTTTCAAACACGAATTACACCAATTTTCACAAATTATTACAAAAAAGGATTAGTGAAATTAGTGCAATTCGTGTCTCTACTATTTATTTCCAATACGTATTACATCTGCAAAAATGCCCGAAGCGGTTACATCAGCTCCTGCTCCTGCACCCTTAATTATAAGAGGCTGGTCGGCATAACGGTCAGTAGAGAAAAGTACTATATTGTCTTTACCTTCAAGATTATAGAACGGATGGTCGGCCGGAATGAACTGTAAACTAACATTCGCTTTTCCGTTTTTAAACGATGCTACAAATTTAAGTTTGCTGTATTGTGCCCTGGCTTGTGCATAAAGGTTATTAAAGTGTTCGGCATGGTCTTTTAACGACTGTAAAAAGTCTTCGTTGTTAGTTGTGGCAAGGCATTCTTCCGGTAGGAAAGAATGGGTTTCGATATCGTCTATCTCCATTTCGTAGCCACTCTCGCGAATAAGGATAACGAGTTTGCGTTTAACATCAATACCACTAAGGTCTATCTTAGGATCCGGTTCTGTATAGCCTTCGGCCATGGCCTGTTTAACCACATCATGAAAAGAGTTATTCTCATCAAAGTTGTTAAATATAAAGTTTAGGCTACCGCTAAGCACAGCCTGTATTTTGTGTACCCTGTCGCCGCTGGCAACCAAATTTTTAAGTGTATCTATAATTGGAAGCCCTGCGCCCACATTGGTCTCAAACAAAAACGGAGCATTGTATTGCCTCGATAAACTTTTAAGATGCTTATAATTAGAATATTCTGATGCGCAGGCAACTTTATTACAGGTAACAACCGCTATGCTATTTTTTAGATACTGGGCATAACTGCCTGCAACTACATCGCTGGCAGTATTGTCTACAAAAATACTGTTGCGCAGGTTGAGTTCTTTTATTTTGCTAACAAAACCATCGGTGCTTGTGGCCTCTCCGCTTTGTAACAACGATTTAAAGTTGGCAAGGTCAATACCTTCTTCATCAAAATACATTTTTTTAGAGTTAGAAAGCCCTGCTATGCGTACGTTTATCTTAAGGTTATCTTTAAGATAATTGTATTGTGAGCGTATCTGGTCAAGGAATTTTTCTCCCACATTACCTACACCCATAACAAACAGGTTGAGCTGTACGGTAGCGTCTTCAAAAAAGGTTTCGTGCAGGGTATTAAGCGCTTTCTTGACGTCTTTTTTATCAATTACCGCCGATATATTTCTTTCAGAAGCTCCCTGCGCGATGGCGCGGATGTTAATATTGTTCTTGCCCAACGAGCTAAACATGCGCCCGCTAAGGCCCTGAAAGTTTTTCATGTTTTCGCCCACCACTGCAATTATAGAAAGCCCGTTTTCAATAATAGCAGGATAAATTTTGAGCTGCTTTATTTCAAAATCAAATTCGGCATTAATAGCGGTTTCAGCCTTTTTGGCTTCAGCTTCGGCAATACCAAGGCATATAGAATGCTCAGACGATGCCTGTGTAATAAAGATAACATTGATATTTTCTTTAGAAATAACTTCAAACAAACGTTTTGAGAAACCTGCCACACCCACCATACCGGGACCTTCAAGGGTAATAAGTGTAATGTCGTCTACATTGCTTATACCACGAATAGGGTTGCTGCTTTTAACCTCTGGTACTTTATTAATGGTACTACCGTGTGCTTCCGGCTCAAAAGTATTTTTGATATGAAGGGTAATATCTTTATTCAGTATCGGCTGAATGGTAGGGGGGTAGAGCACTTTTGCACCAAAATGCGAAAGCTCCATGGCTTCTTCAAAAGTAATGTAAGGTATCGGTTCAGCCTGCTTAACAATTTTAGGGTTGGCGGTATAAATACCGTTTACATCGGTCCATATTTCAAGGCTTTCCACATCAAGGGCTGCGGCAACAATGGCTGCAGTATAATCGCTTCCGCCGCGACCTAAAGTTGTTGTATGTCCGTCAGCCTGCTGAGCAATAAAACCGGGCATTACAAAAATATCGTGTTTTTTGGCTTTAAAATAATCGGCAATAAGTGCATTGGTTATCTCAAAGTTTACAACTGCTTTACCAAAGCGGCTGTTGGTTTTTATAAGTTCGCGGCTGTCTGCAAGGGCAGCATCTTCGTCCTGTGCTTTTAATACTTCCGATATTATGTAAGACGATAATACTTCTCCAAACGACAGTATCAAATCTTTTGTGCGCTCAGATAATTCTTCTAATAAGTAGCAGCCATCTAATAAGGTTTCAAGGCGGTTAAGTTCTCTTTTGGCATGGCTCAGCACACTGCTTTGGCCTGTGGCAGGAACGAGCGTTTTAATAACCTCAAGGTGGCGTGACTCAACTTTTTCGAGTACCTGTTTGTAATCTTCGCTTTTTTCGCTGGCACTAATGGCAGCAGATAAGAGCAAATCGGTTACTCCTCCTAGGGCAGAAACCACCACAACCACGGGTGCAGTTTGCTTTTTTTGTTTAACAATATTTATACAGAGCGATATATTTTGTGCATTGGCTACAGATGTTCCGCCAAACTTTAAAATGTTCATGAGTAGGTATTTAGATTTATGGTAATGGTTGGCTAAGTTATTTAAAAAATAACCATGGCAGGTGTTCTATATGTAAAGATTATACCCCCAATGGGGTGGTGGTAGTTGATGTAATAGTAATATTTACCACCCCGGCAGTAGTATTGCCGATGCCTGTAGTTAAATATTTGTTGCTATTACCTGTCATATAGTTACAAATGTAATAAATTTACATAGGCAGCAAAGTGTAACGAGGCTTTTTACGGATATTTTATAAATGAAACAATTATAATGGTAAATGAAGATTTTTGACACAAAAAACATTAGAGAGGCTGATAAAATAACAATAAGCAATCAAGGCATAACTTCTGTGCAATTAATGGAACGTGCCTCTTTTGAAGTTTTTTTATGGTTAAAAAAGCATTTTGCCGATAAGGAGACCACTTTTCATATATTTTGCGGGCAGGGCAATAATGGCGGCGACGGCCTTGTGGTAGCACGGCTGCTTAAAGAAGATAATTATCCTGTTGTTGTAGACATTGTGCAGGGAGCAGGCAAACCCACTCCTGAATTTGATGTTGCCCTTGCGTTGATAAAACAAACAGGTTTGGAGTGTAACACAGAGGAGGACTACGAATTTGAAAAAGGTAAACTGATCTATATCGATGCTATTTTTGGTATTGGCATCAATCGTGAATTATCAGCAGATGTAAAAGAGGTAATTGACAGGATTAACCAACACAACGGACAGGTAATTTCTATAGATGCACCATCGGGCCTGTTTATGGATAAACCTACTGAGGTTGCCGTAGAAAGTGATGTGGTGCTAACATTCCACTTTCCTAAACTGGCATTTTATCTGCCGGGAAACAATGATTTTGTGAATAAAATAGAGATATTGGATATTGGTCTTGATAAAGAGTTTGTCTCTGGTTTATCTTCTTATTACCATTTGGTAAATACTAAATATGCATGCAGGCATTACCGCCCGGTTAAGCCCCATGCACACAAAGGCACTCAGGGGCATGCCTTGATAGTAGGGGGAAGTCACGGTAAAATAGGGGCAGTTTGTTTGGCTGCTAAGGCAGCCTTAAAATCGGGTTGTGGGCTGGTAACGGCCTACTTGCCAGAGTGTGGTTACAACATAATTCAAACAAGCCTGCCTGAGGCTATGGCACTTACTGATGGCGACAGGCATATTACCAAAATAAGTTTCGATCTTCAGCCAAAGGCTATAGGCATAGGCCCCGGCCTGGGGCAACACCCCGAAACCCAGCAGGCATTCTATGAGTTACTAAAAGCATCAACTATTCCGTTAGTTATAGATGCCGATGCACTTAATATACTATCGTATAATAAAGAGTGGCTTTCTTTATTACCACAACACAGTGTACTTACACCGCACCCTAAAGAACTTGAACGACTTGTAGGTAAATGGCAAGACGATTTTGACCGTCTTGAAAAGATAAAACAGTTTAGTAAAACATATAATGTTATTATAGTTGCTAAAGATTCTCATACCATGGTATGTAATGGTAGTGAAATTTATATAAATTCTACGGGCAATGCTGCCCTTGCAACAGGTGGTACAGGCGATACACTTACAGGAATTATAACCGGATTATTGGCACAGGGTTATCCGTCGGCCGATGCTGCAATTTTTGGTGTCTATCTGCACGGGCTTACGGCCGATATTGCTGTAAGCGAGACAGGACATCAGGCATTTACAGCATCAGATGTTATAAACTACACAGGTAAAGCATACCTTAAAATAGAAAAGGAAAAGGCTAAATTCTGAATTTTTGGTAAAATTGTTGTTTTTTAATTGCAGTTTAATGAATTTTGGGGTTTAAAACCTATCGTGTACATGGATACTATACATTATATCAGCAGTGAGCTCTTAACCCTTGAAATCGTGAACGATATCCTTTCGCAGGGTAAAAAGCTCGCCTTATCTGAAGAGGCAAGGGCAAACATTATAAAATGCCGCGCTTACCTTGACAATAAAATGCAGGATAATGATAAACCTATCTATGGCATTAACACCGGGTTTGGCTCGCTCTATAACATAAAAATATCCAATAACGACCTTTCTAAGCTACAGGAAAACCTTGTAAAATCGCACGCTTGCGGTACGGGAAACGAAGTACCTGAAGAGGTTGTAAAAATCATGCTCTTGCTCAAAATACAGTCTCTTAGCTACGGGCATAGTGGTGTGCAGCTAATTACAGTAGAAAGGCTTATTGATTTTTATAATAACGATATTTTCCCTGTAGTATATCAATTAGGCTCGTTAGGGGCATCGGGCGATCTTGCTCCGTTGGCTCATCTTTCACTGCCTTTGCTTGGCGAGGGTGAGGTGTACAGCGATGGTTTCCGTCAGCCTGCCTCTAAAGTTCTTAACAAAATGGGGTGGGAGCCTATAGTACTTCAATCTAAAGAAGGCTTGGCATTGCTTAACGGCACCCAGTTTATGAGTGCTTATGGTGTACATGTGTTGCTAAAAGCTATTAAATATTCTTATTTGGCTGATGTTATTGGTGCAGTATCATTAGAAGGTTTTGATGGTCGCATAGAGCCGTTTAATGAGCATATACACATAATCCGCCCTCACAAAGGGCAAATTGTTACTGCACGCAGGTTTAATGAACTGCTTGAAGACAGCGAGATCATTGCCCAGCCAAAAAAACATGTTCAGGATCCGTATTCTTTCCGTTGCATACCACAAGTGCATGGTGCTACAAAAGACACTATCGATTATGTAAAGAAAGTGTTTAAGACCGAGATCAATTCGGTTACAGATAATCCTAATATTTTTATTGAAAGCGATGAGATCATCAGTGGAGGCAACTTTCACGGTCAGCCGCTTGCCCTGGCACTCGACTTTTTGGGTATAGCCCTTGCCGAACTGGGAAGCATATCCGAAAGGAGAACGTATCAGCTTATAAGTGGCCTGCGCGGGCTGCCGCCTTTTTTGGTAAGCAACCCTGGGCTTAACTCCGGTTTTATGATTCCGCAATATACCGCTGCTGGAATTGTAAGCCAAAACAAACAACTGGCAACTCCTGCAAGTGTAGACAGTATTGTTAGTAGTAATGGACAGGAAGACCATGTGAGCATGGGGGCTAATGCAGCCACTAAAACATTGCGCATTATGGAAAACCTTGAGCGCATACTTGCTATAGAACTTATGAATGCTTCTCAGGCTATCGAGTTCAGGAGGCCGTTACGATCTGGAGAGTTTTTAGAGATGTTTATTAAACTATATCGTGAAGAAGTACCGCTTGTTAGCGAAGACCGCATATTACATTATGATATAGAAACTACCATTGCTTTCCTGAACAACCTACAGCTTGATGATGCTGTTATTGAATAAATTAGACTTTGTTTTAAAATTAAAATATTTTAATGTTGCAAATGGCACGCTAATTGTTATTTAACATTTCCGAAAAAGTATGAGACTCTATATAAAGAGTTTTTAAATTTTAAAGTTCTGAAATTGATTGTTTTATAACATTTATAGTTGCGAAATTGTTGTAGCTGTACTTTTTAATGTTATTTTAATTTTTTTAGAATTGAACAGATTTGTTTAAATCATTTTGTGTAATTTTGCGGCGGATGAAAAAGTCTCTGTTTAAAATTTTCATGTGGGTAAGTCTTACCCTTCTATGCGGATATAGCAATATAGATGCGCATGTAAATCCGTTTGCTTTTTCTTCCCTGCATGCTCCCGAAGATTTTGAACTTTCAGATTTTGGCAAAGCTCATAGTGCTTTAGAGCAAATTATACCGGATAGTGGTACTACAGTTAAATCGGCAGATGGGCTTACGTTTAAACAAAATGACAAGACAGAACTGACCGACAATGAAAATGAGGAGGAAGAAACCTCATTAAAACTTAACCCGTCCAAAAAACTTAATACCCTTAGTGCATACACTAACTTTGCGCTATTTACCACGACACCTTCATATTTTTGCGATAAGGTAAAAATCAATCTGCCTGTTTGCAGGTATATTTTAAATTTTCCGTCTCAAAAATTGCACGTAATATTTCGTGTATTCAGGATTTGATCTAAAATCTTTCAAGGGTAAATTATACCGTTAATTTACCTCTCGTTTTCCATGTGTAAATTATTAGTGAGGCCATTTTCATAAGCTTTTATTACAGCTTACGGATGTACTTTTCGGCTACTTGCTATATACACAATTCCCCTTTTAAAAAATTTAATTAAAAACGTTTAGCTTTTAAAGCAATTATTATGAACAGAATTGTAATGCTAATGGGCTTGTGTGCCTTAATGTTAAGCACAAGCTGTGCAAAAAAAGAAGAAGAAAAGAAAGAAGGAGAAAAATTCCTGGTAACCAACCCTGTAATTAAAGATACTACCATTACAAAAGAGTATGTATCGCAAATTAAGTCTATACAGCATATAGAACTTAGGGCACAGGAAAGAGGTTATTTAGAAAAAATTTATGTAGATGAAGGTCAGTCTGTAAAAAAAGGCCAGCTTTTGTTCCAGATAATGCCTAAGCTGTATCAGGCAGAAATGGAGAGGGCAAAAGCCGAAGCAAGTTTTGCAGAGATAGAATATAAAAACACTAAAAGACTTGCCGACAGCAAAGTTGTTGCTCCTAACGAACTTGCCATGGCAAAAGCCAAATGGGATAAAGCCAAGGCTGAACTTTCGTTAACCCAGGTTCATTTACAGTTTACAGAAATACGTGCTCCATTTGACGGTATTATAGACCGTTTTCATGTAAGGCTGGGTAGCCTTGTAGATGAGGGTGACCTGCTAACCGAACTTTCTGACAACAGCAAAATGTGGGTTTACTATAATGTTCCGGAGGCTGAATATCTTGATTATAAAGCTAAAACACAAACTAAAGAGCCTCAAAAGGTTGACCTTTTAATGGCTAACAATGAGATATTTAAACACAGTGGGGTTGTTTCTACTATTGAAGCAGATTTTGATAACGAAACCGGTAACATATCGTTCAGGGCTACGTTCCCTAATCCTGAAGGTTTATTGCGCCATGGCGAGACCGGTAATATAGAAATGGCCGTTCCTTATAAAAACGCGATGCTGATACCTCAAAAAGCTACTTTCGAGGTTCTTGATAAAAAATATGTATATGTTGTAGATAAAAATAACGTAATACATTCACGCGAAGTTAAAATCGCCGGAGAGTTACCTCACATATTTATAATAAGCGAAGGGTTATCTACAGATGACAAAATTCTATTAGAAGGTATACGCCTTGTAAAAGAAAATGAAAAAGTAGAGTATAAATTAGAGAAACCGGAATATGTTATTTCTCATTTAGACCTGTATGCCGAATAAGTGGAGTAACTTAAAAAGATAAAAGATGTTTAGTAAATTCATACACAGACCCGTGTTTGCGATTGTAATATCTATTATGATCGTGTTTATGGGTACGCTGGCAATCAAACAATTGCCAACATCGCAATTTCCAGATATTGCACCAACAACAGTAAATATATTTATAGCCTATCCCGGCGCAAGTGCCGATGTATTGGTAAAATCAACCCTTATTACCTTAGAGAATGCCATTAATGGTGTGCAGGACATGAGGTATATGGCAACTGATGCCACCAGTGCGGGCGAGGCCACATTAAGGATAATTTTTGAACCTGGAACCGACCCCAATCAGGCAGTTATACGGGTAAAGACCCGTGTAGACCAGGTTATGCCGTTATTGCCGGAACTGGTTCAGCGTGAGGGTGTGGTTATTACACCAATACAACCAAGTATGCTTATGTATGTTAACCTTTATGCTAAAGGTAAAAACATGGATGAGAAGTTTTTATATAACTATGCCAACGTAAAAATGCTTCCTGAAATAAACAGGATCAAAGGTGTGGCAAGGTCGCAGATATTAGGTAGCCGTACTTATGCTATGCGTGTTTGGTTAAACCCTGACCGTATGAGGGCTTATAAAGTATCTGTAGATGAGGTTATGGAGGCTCTTGGAGAGCAAAGTATCGTTGGACGTCCGGGACGTATAGGCCAGAGCTCGGGTATCAACGCACAATCGTTAGAATATGTATTGACTTATAAAGGCCGTTTTAGCGAGCCTGCCGAATATGAGAATATCATCATCCGTGCAAATGCCGATGGTGAAAGCATACGCCTTAAAGACATAGGCCGTGCTGAGCTGGGCAGTGAGTTCTTTGATATTTACTCTAATCTTGACGGACACCCATCGGCATCTATAATGCTTAAGCAAAACTATGGCAGTAATGCCAGTGACGTAATTGCTGCGGTAAAAGCTAAGCTGGAAGAAATGAAACAAACGTTCCCTCCGGGAATGGATTATAAAGTTAGCTATGACGTTTCTAAATTCCTTGATGCATCAATTGAACAGGTAATCGATACATTAAGAGATGCATTTATACTTGTAGCATTGGTGGTGTTTATCTTCCTCGGCGACTGGAGGTCTACACTAATCCCAATATTAGCGGTACCGGTATCGTTGGTGGGGGCGTTCTTTGTAATACAGTTCTTTGGCATTACAATAAACATGGTTACTATGTTTGCGTTGGTACTTGCCATTGGTATTGTGGTAGATGACGCCATTGTAGTGGTAGAGGCCGTGCACGCCAAGTTTGAAGAGTTTCCTCATATATCGCCTTACATGGCCGTTAAAAAAGTATTGGGTGAGATCAGTGGGGCTATTATAGCAATTACAGCGGTAATGGTATCGGTATTCCTTCCTATATCGTTCATGAGCGGTCCTGTGGGTACTTTTTACCGCCAGTTCTCTATAACTATGGCAAGCTCTATTGTAATTTCGGCTATTATTGCGCTTACACTTACTCCGGTATTGTGTGCTATGTTGCTGAAAAATACACACGGACAGGCTAAGAAGAAAAATATACTTACTAAAGGTTTAGATAAATTCAACAGTAAATTTGACAAGCTTACAGGCAGGTATGAACGATTGCTTAAAGTAATTGTAAACCGCAGGGTGGTTACATTTACTATATTGATAGCATTTTGTGCCGGTACTTTCTTTGTAAACAAAATCCTTCCGTCAGGTTTTATACCAAGTGAAGACCAGGGAACTATTTATGCTATTATCCAGACACCTCCGGGATCTACGCTTGAAACTACAAATCAGGTTTCTCAAAAACTGCAAAAAATAGCAGAGAAAATAGATGGAGTAGAGTCGGTATCATCTCTTGCCGGTTATGAAATTATGACTGAAGGTCGTGGTTCGAATGCCGGTACATGTATGATTAACCTTAAGCCATGGGATGAAAGGGAACATAAAGTTACTGAGATCATGGAAGAACTTGAGGAAAAATCTAAGGGGCTTGGAGCAAAAATTGAGTTCTTTGAACCACCGGCCATTCCCGGGTTTGGTTCATCGGGTGGTTTCTCTATGCGTTTGCTTGATAAAAATACTACTACTGATTATCAGGAATTTGATAAGATAAATAAAGACTTTATGGAAGCCCTTGGCAAACGTAAGGAGCTTTCGGGATTGTTTACCTTCTTTGCGGCTAACTACCCACAATATGAACTCGAAATAGACAATAACCTTGCCATGCAAAAGGGTGTAACCATAGGCAAAGCCATGGAAAACCTTGATATATTAATTGGTAGTACTTATGAGCAGGGCTTTATTAAGTTTGATCGTTTCTTTAAAGTGTATGTGCAGTCTGACCCTAAATTCAGGAGGCTTCCGTCTGACGTGCTAAACCTGTTCGTTAAAAACGATCATGGTGATATGGTACCTTATTCAGCTTTTATGAAACTGAAAAAAACACAGGGACCAAACGAGATTACCCGCTATAACATGTATAACTCTGCAGCTATACAGGGGCTTCCTGCAAAAGGCTATACAACTGCCGAAGCTATCGATGCCGTGCGCGAGGTAGCCAAGCAAACACTTCCTAAAGGATATGATATTGCCTGGGAAGGTCTTTCTTATGACGAGTCGAACAGGGGTAACGAGTCAATATACATCTTCCTGATTGTAACTGCATTTGTTTACTTTGTGCTATCAGCACAGTATGAGAGCTTTATTATTCCGTTAGCGGTAATATTCTCTTTACCTGTGGGTATTTTTGGTTCGTTCCTTTTATTAGAATTGATGGGACTTCAAAATGATATTTATGCACAAATAGGTCTTATAATGCTTGTGGGGCTCCTAGGCAAGAACGCGGTACTGATAGTGGAGTTTGCCGTCCAAAAGCGGCATGAAGGTGCCACTATTTTTGATGCTGCCATTGAGGGTGCAAAAGTACGTTTCCGTCCTATCTTAATGACTTCGTTTGCCTTTATTGCCGGTTTGATACCGTTAATGTTGGCTACAGGTGCAGGAGCTATTGGTAACAAAACGCTGGGTAGTGCTGCTTTGGGCGGTATGCTTTTCGGAACCATCTTTGGGGTGGTGATCGTGCCGGGGCTTTACTACATTTTTGGATCTATTGCCGATGGCAGGAAACTGATACAGTTTGAAGATGACAGCTCGCTATCTGAAGAGCTGGTACACCAAATAGATAATTTCCCTAAAACCGATGACCATGATGCCTAATAAAAAAAGAATGAATAAATATATAGCAGGCGCTCTTGTAGCGCTTGCTTTTACAGCCTGTAAATTGCCGGAAGTTGCTATTAAAAACGAAAAGCAAACAGTGCCGGGTGCTTATGCTGCCGGAGCAACTGCCGATACACTAAATTCGGCAACGATAAAGTGGAAACAATATTTTAAAGACCCTTATCTGGCTGCTATTATTGATACTGCGCTTGTTAATAATCAGGAACTAAACATCACATTACAGGAAATAGAGGTTTCTAAGAACGAGATACGTGCCCGTAAAGGTGAATATTTGCCTTTTGTAGGCTTGCAGGGTGGTGCAGGAGTAGATAAAGTTTCGCGCAATACACCTGCAGGAGCTTTAGAGCATAATATTGAGATTGTTCCGGGTAAGGAAAACCCAGAACCTATCGGCGATTATAAAATTGGGGCTTATGCAAGCTGGGAAGCCGATATATGGGGAAAGCTGCATAATGCAAAAAGAGCTGCCGTTAGCAGGTATCTGTCTACTGTAGAAGGTAAAAACTTTATGGTTACCAACCTGATTGCAGAAATTGCAGACTCTTATTATGAATTGCTGGCTCTTGACAATCAGCTTGCCATTGTTAAGCAAAACATTAGCATACAAACCAATGCGCTCGAAATTGTAAAACTGCAAAAAGAGGCCACACGTGTTACAGAGCTTGCCGTTAAACGTTTTCAGGCGCAGGTGCTAAATACACAAAGCCTGCAATATGATATTCAGCAAAAGATAACTGAGACCGAGAATCGTATTAATTATTTGGCAGGACGTTATCCCCAGCATGTAGAAAGAAGCCAGGATGCTTTTTTAGATATTGCAACGCAGGATGCCCAAACCGGTCTGCCGTCTCAACTATTGGCCAACAGGCCCGATATTAAACAGGCGGAGCTTGACCTTGCTGCTGCTAAACTCGATGTTAAATCTGCTAAGGCAAGATTTTATCCGTCGATTGGAATTTCTGCAGGGATAGGCTATCAGGCATTCGATCCTAAATATTTCATCAAAACACCTCAGTCGTTAATGTATTCTATAGCGGGAGACCTTATGGCACCATTAGTGAACAGGAATGCAATAAAAGCAACTTATTATAGTGCTAACAACAAACAGGTGCAAGCTGTTTACAACTATCAAAAAACGGTTTTAAATGCTTATGTAGAGGTGGTTAACCAATTAAATAAGATCAATAACCTAAAGCAGAGCTTTGATTATAAGTCTAAAGAGGTAGATGCACTTACACAGTCTATTAATATTTCTAACGATTTGTTTATGTCTGCAAGGGCAGATTATATGGAAGTTTTATTAACCCAGCGCGATGCATTAGAGTCTAGATTTGATCTTATAGAAACTAAAATGCAACAAATGAGTGCTATGGTAAATGTTTACCGTGCACTTGGCGGTGGATGGAACTAAATAGTAAAGACCGTTTTTAGTTAAATTTTTTTCTTTTTCTTTAGGTACTGATGCCGGGATGCTAATAATTGTTAGCTGACCGAAATCAGTACCTTTTTTATTAGAACTCTTCGTCTATAAGACATTTGTTTATGATGGCACCTGCCTTATTGCCCGATGCTACTGCATGCGCTACCGACCGGAACAGCGAAAGGCAGTCTCCTGCTGCAAATATCCCTTGTATTGATGTTTCCAAATGGTTAGTTACATGTATAAAACCTTTCTCGGTAGTTTTCAATCCCAATTTTTCAGGTATACTGCATTGTTGTATAAATGGCAATTGGGTATAAATAACTTCCGGATATTGTGGTGTAGCATCTTTAAAATATACTGCTTTGAGTATGCCGTTTTCCTGATCTAAATAATCAATATCATGTTCAATCACTGCTATATCATGCTTTTGCAGTTTAAGCATTTCATTTGGGGTTAATGTGCTTGTCCCGTTAGTGTAAAGCGTTAGGTTATCTGTCCAATGATTAATAACCTTTGCCAGTTCATAACCCATATCTCCATTACCAATAACAGCGGTTTTTTTACCCTTGGCTTCATACCCATGGCAGTAGGGGCAATGTAATATTGTTTTACCCCAACATTCGCCAAAACCTGATATATTGGGCATTGTGTCTGTTACTCCCGTAGCAAAAAGTATTTTTTTAGAGATAAAAGTTTCGTTCTTTTCTGTAAGAACGGTAAAAAATTCATCGTTAGGTATTACATCTGTTGCCAGATCTTCTAAGAATGTGACGGTAGGGTAGGCAAGCACCTGCTTTTGGGCATTATCTCGAATGTTTTGTGGAGTTTGCCCGTCGTTGGTAATAAAGTTATGGGCAAAGGGTGTAGACTTATTACATGGGTTGGCACTATCTATAATTAGAATTCTTCTTAAAGAACGCCCTAACGACATAGCTGCCGATAAGCCCGCATAACTTCCGCCTATAATTATAACATCATATAGTAATATTTGCTTTTCCTGCATAACTTTTTGCTTGGTTGCATAAAGTTATGCTACAGTAATTGTATGTACTTGTATTTTAACGTATAATTAAAAAGTCTCTATTTTGGACATAATTGAATATTATTCAATTACCATTTCTTTCAATACGTCCCTGTAGGCCTCTAGTACTTTACATTTATCTATAAAGCCGTAATAACGATCGTCTTTTAAAACTACCAAATATTTTGAATTTGTGGTTTCAAACTTTTCCATGATCATTTCCAAAGAGTCTTCCATAGAGGCTACTTCCTGGGGAATAATCATTATTTCTTCGATTTTACTGTACTTAATTTTAAAAGCATTGAAAACCACATTTCTTATACTGTTAAAATCTATAATGCCTATCAGTCTTTTCTTTTCGTCTATTACGGCAAAATGCGTTTGCTGGGTAGCGCTAAGCAATGCTACAACATCTTCAGGTTTTTGATTAAGCGAAACCGTTGGCAAATCAGTAGTAACTACATTAAGTATATCAATGCTGGATAGTATGTTCTTGTCTTTGTTAGAGGTAAAAACCTGTCCTTTATGGGCAAGATCTTTAACATCCATAGAGTAGGTTTCAAACTGCTTAGATACCGCAAAACTTATAGAAGATACTATCATGAGGGGTACCATAAGATTGTAGCCGCCTGTAATTTCACCAATTAAGAATATAGCGGTTAATGGTGCATGAAAAAGTCCGCTCAAAATACCGGCCATACCTACAATTGTAAAATTGCCAACAGGCAGGGTTTTGTCAAGGCCTATAAGTATAAAGAACTTAGCTACAAAAAAACCAAGATAAGACCCTACGAACAATGATGGTGCAAAGTTGCCGCCATTACCGCCACTTGCCAATGTAATGCCTGTAGCATAGGCTTTTAGCAGCATAGTAATACCTGCAAAAAGCAGGAGTATCCAGCCATTGTTTTTAAAACCTTCAAGCAGGGTATTTTCCAATAATTCTTCCGGATGGGTATTAGAAAGTATTTTGATGCTTTCATATCCTTCACCAAATAGGGTCGGGAAAAGGAAAATTAAAATAGCAAGTGGCAGGGCACCATACAGTGCTTTGCGGTAGCCTTTTAACCGAAGGTTGTGAAAGTGACGCTCTACCTTTTGAAAAGTTTTTGCATGATAAAGCGATACAAAGCCAGCCAGTATTCCTAATAATATATAATAAGGAATATTATGATAGTCAAAAGTTTGCTGTTGTTTAAATGATAGTAATACCTCTTCGTTAAGTACTATAGTAGACACTAATGCGCCTGTAGCTGCAGATATCATTATGGGAATAAAAGCCGATATGGTAACATCGGTTAATATTACCTCTATGGCAAACAATACCCCCGCAATGGGAGCATTAAAGGCTGCTGCTACACCTGCTGCCACACCACAGGCCAATAAAAGTATCCTGTCTTTTTTTGTTAACTTATATTTTCGTGCAAAGTTAGACCCGAAAGCTGCCCCTGTGATAGTAATGGGTGACTCTAATCCTGCCGATCCGCCAAGACCAACAGTTAATGAACTTGTAATTATTTGGGCATACATTTGCTTTCTCGGCATTATGCCTCCTTTTTTGGCTACGGCTACTAATATGCGCGAACTTCCTTTTTCTATCTTGCCGTCTAACAGCCTCTTTACTACTAATACCGTTAACAATATGCCTACAATTGGTAATATACTGTTTATGTAAGGCAGCTTAAGATAGCGGTTTACATAGGTGGCAAGCAAAAAAACGTTGTGAGCAAAACTTTTTAAAACAATAACGGCAAAAGCTGTAGATATGGCTACAAGCACACACGAAAAATAAATAAAGTGCCGCTCTGAAAGCAGTCCTTTTAAAACAAAAAAGAAACCTTCGAGGCGTGCAAAATTATGTCTTATAAATAAGCGAAAACGGGTAACAATGCTGGTCGGCATTTAGCAGGGAAATTTTAGGAAAAATCAATAAAATGCTAAGTTAATTTATTTATATGTTTTTTAAAATCTATTTTAAGTATTTTTTATGTCAAAGGTGTCAAAGTGCTGTTTACAGGGGCATTATTTTCCTGCAATATCATATGCAGGACAATATCCGCTGATACCTCTAAAAATCATTGTTCCGGCGGTAATTCCTTCAGCAATTTTTTTGCGTTTATTCTTCTTTCTTAGTGCATCATAAAGTAAAAAGGCTCCTGTAGCTATCATTATAGCACGTTCTGCTTTACCAATATTTACAGTCAGACCCGGAATGATGCTTTTTTTGTTGTCTTTTAGATACATATCCGCCTCTTTAGTATTGGAAACTGAGGCATAACGGTTTGGATCTGTACCTGATACATCATATTTAGAGAAATTTCTCTTAGTCGTTTTTGGGCGGTTTAAAAGTTTCATAATTCTTATAATTTAGTTTTGTTTTTTAAAATTATGAAATTTAAATGTGGAGTGGGTTTAACAGTCTTGTAAAATCTTCTTAAGAATATTGTAAATGTTTCAATGGCAATTATTAACTTTTTTTTGTGGGTTCAGCATAAATTTATGACAAAATAACCTTTTCTTGTTTTTTTTAATTATCAAATTGCTAATTTTGCTTCATAATTATCAGTTAAGGTTTTGATTTAATTAAAGTTAATAGCTATGAAAAGTTTTATTTTATTGTTTTTATTTAGTCTGCCATTAGTTGCGCAAACCGGTTGGAAAGCTGAAGGAGCCGATATTATATGGGAAGGAGTATTTACTACCGATAAGGCTAATATAGTATCTGTACTGGACAAATCACCTAACCTCAAGGTGGGTTCTTTTATAGATAATATGTATAAGGGTGTTGGCAATGAGGTACAAAATACCTGTAACGGAGGAACTGCTTTAATGAAAAACAACCTTAAATTTGAATTCATTATACTTGTAGACCCCGCAGGATATGTGGTTAAAGTGAGAAACATAAAAATTATAGAAAAGTATGGACCTATGCAGGCTAAGACAATTGCCAACCGTTGCGAAAAATATTTCATGGCAGGCAATAAAATAAGCACCCAACCTAATGCGACAGAAAATATGGCGTGTATGGATCGCTTTTTTACAGGTATGTTCTCTGTAAACCCTCAACCTGCACAGGGAACGGTTATTACTTCGAACTAACCCTTTTGTAATAAAATATTTGGTGCCCGAAACTTAAAAGTTTCGGGCATTTTTTATGTCATGATAGTGCAGGATGCACATGCGTGGAAAATTTAGCATCTTTATAGCTCTAAACCAATCCTTTTTAAGGATAAAAGCATTATTATGTATACAAAAATCTTCTCTTCAATATTTCTAATTTGTGTAGTTAGTACAATCTGCGCCCAAAATATTAAAAACGATATTTTTTGGAATACTGTTGATGGCGATCCTATTTACAGCCAGGGTGGAGGCATTTTTAGTTTTCCGGACAGTAAGGGTGTTATTAAATATTACTGGTATGGCGTAAATTATGAAGAAGCCGAAATTTACAGGAATGCACCACAAGTGACACTAAAAAATGCAACTTTTAAAACAGTTACCTGCTATAGTTCTACCGATCTTGTAAATTGGAAGTTTGAAGCAGATGTTATGACAAAAAAAGAAGCCTTTACTACTATGGAACCTACATGGGTGGGGCGTTTGGGGGTTGCATATAATAAAGAACTTAAAAAGTATGCCATGTTCGTGCAGCGTGGAGGCAAGGTCTTGGTTGCAGTTTCAGACACACCCACCGGATTGTTTACAGAGCATAATGAAATAAACATGGAACCTATTATTGGTACTACCAATACAGGAGATCAAACTGTTTTTACTGATGAGGATTCTGGAAAATCGTATTTAGTATATTGTTATGGAAGAGGGAGAAATAAAATTTACCTGTCAGAGATTGGTATTAAGGATGGAAAAATTGGTTTGTTAGACTGTCACCAAATCTTTAAGGGTGAAAGCCGTGAAGGCAACTGTATGTTTAAACATAATGGCAAATATTATATGTGCGCTTCTAATATTTATGGTTGGGATTCATCGTTTGCGTACTATTTGGTAGCTGATAATATTTATGGTCCATATAATCCGGTTAACGATATGAAAATTATGGATGGCAGTGCCAAAGATTATGCTCATGTTACTCAAACAGGATTTTTTGTTTCTGTTAAAGGCAGTAAGCAACAAACAGTATTATATTGCGGAGACCGTTGGGCCGATTTTGCAGGTAACGGATTAGGATATAATCAATGGTTTCCGTTGTCATTTAAAGGGACAGAACCCTATTTTAATTCTTTAAGCTCATGGAATTTAAATGAGAAAACAGGGGAGTGGAACGTTGCTGATGATAATAACTATGTAATGAATGGTAGTTTTGAGGCAGACCGCAATAAAATTCCAAGCCGCTTTAAACCTGTTCAGGATCATTTGTTAGGTTGGGAAACTACTATTGTTAAAGGGAATAAAGTATCGGTTGATGATGATAACTCTCCTCAGCTCAATTATTTTAATACCGAAGAAGACCGTAAAAAAGTTATAGGGGAGAAGAGCCTTAACATTAGCGATAAAGTTGCGTTTGAAAGAAAAGTGAGCCAGCACATAACGTCTACGCCTTATGTAGAATTGAAAGACGGAACTTATACATTAACTGCAAGAGTAAAAAACAGTAAAGGTTTTAAGCAGTTAGAAATGTATGCCGAAAGCAAAGGTAAAAGGGTCAAATATCTTATTAAAGGAGAAAATGCCTCATGGCAAACAATAGTAATACCAAACGTAGTTGTAAAATCGGGAACGGTAGAAATCGGGTTTTTAGCTCAGGGCGATGCTAATGCTTTTTGCTATGTAGATGATATTACTTTAGTAAAAGCAGGAGCTAAAGCTAAATAAAGCTTTTATGAAAACTACTTGTATAAGCGTATCTTTGCAAAAACAATTTTATAATGATACCACAAGATACTATAGTAGCATTGGCAACCCCATCGGGAGCAGGTGCTATTGCTGTAATACGAATTTCGGGTGCAGATGCCATTACTACAGCAGCAAAAGTATTTCTTTCAGTTTCAGGTAAAGATATAACCCGCCAAAAAACACATACACTGCATCTTGGCCATATCCAAGATGATGGTAAAATATACGATCAGGTGCTTTTATCAATATTTAAAGGCCCTAACTCCTATACTGGTGAGAATACGGTAGAAATTTCATGTCATGGCTCTACCTACATACAACAACAAATAATTCAGCTTCTTTTAAGAAAAGGTTGCCGCATGGCTAATGCAGGCGAATTTACTTTACGCGCATTTTTAAATGGCAAATTAGACCTTAGTCAGGCCGAAGCTGTTGCCGATCTTGTTGCCAGTGATAATGAAGCTTCGCACCAAATAGCCATGCAGCAAATGCGTGGAGGTTTTAGTAATGAGATAGCACGTTTGCGCGAAGAACTGTTAAACTTTGCATCGCTTATAGAGTTGGAGCTCGATTTTGCTGAAGAAGATGTTGAGTTTGCCGACCGTACACAATTTCATGAGCTTTTAAACCGTATCAGTTTTGTTTTAAAGCGTCTCATCGATTCGTTTGCTGTGGGGAATGTCATTAAAAATGGCATACCCGTTGCCATTGTTGGTGAACCAAATGTAGGTAAATCGACTTTGCTTAATGCTTTGCTTAATGAAGAACGTGCTATTGTTAGCGATATAGCCGGAACTACGAGAGATACTATCGAAGATGAATTGGTTATTAACGGAATTGGATTCAGGTTTATAGATACTGCCGGAATTCGCGAAACTGAAGATGTTGTTGAGAGTATTGGTATCCGAAAGACCTTTGAAAAAATGGAACAGGCTCAGGTGGTTGTTTACCTGTTTGACAGTGCCCAATTTGAAATTCAGGGAGAGAATCTTAAAACAGAACTCGAAAAGATCAAGAATCAGTTTCCACTTAAGCCATTGGTTATAATTGGCAATAAAGCCGATAAACTTACTGATATACAAAAAGAAAATGCACTGCAGCAAATACCTGAATTGCTTTTAGTTTCTGCTAAGGAAAACATCGGAGTAGAAGATCTTAAAGAAAAGCTATTATCTTTTGTAAATACAGGGGCATTGCGTAATAACGAAACTATTGTAACCAATACACGTCATTACGATTCATTACTTAAAGCCCTTGACGAGATACAAAAAGTACAGTTTGGATTACAGTCCAACATCTCTGCCGACCTTATGGCAATAGATATTCGTCAGGCACTGTATTATTTTGGAGAAATAACAGGCCAGGTAACCAACGATGAATTATTGGGTAATATTTTTGCTAATTTCTGCATCGGCAAATAGTTAGCACAAAATATCACAAGATAACACAAACAAAACCAGTTAAATTGTTATAAAACAACAGTTTAACTGGTTTTTTATTTGCTGTAATTTTAGCTTTGTTTATCGATGCTTTGCTAAAATTTGTACCCCGGTTGTACCTCGTTTGCATTTTTTTTTCGAGGTACAAACCATGGCGAAATTATGGCACATACAGACACACAGAGGCACATGTAGGCACGTTGGGACACAAAGAGTCACACTATGAGTTCAAATTTAAAGATTCCGAAGATTTGTGAGTTCTGCAAAAACACTTTTATAGCCAGAACTACACGTACCCGTTACTGTTCGCACACATGTAACAGCAGGGCTTACAAAGCTGCTGAAAAACAAGTAATTGTAGATAAAATAAAGACACAAACAGAGGCGAGTCTAACCGGCGATTTGGTCAAAATTAAAGCCATGGAGTACCTCAATGTTGACCAGGCAGCCCTGCTTTTTGGCATCAGTAGGCGGACAATTTACCGGCTAGTTAACAAAGGATGTCTGAATGTTGCAAAATTTGGCAGACGTACCGTATTGCGTCGCGCAGATATGGAGAGCCTTTTCTCGCTGCCTATAACCACCGAAATTGATCAGCCGGTACAGGAATTCGAAGGCATTGAATCCTGCTATTCGATTAGCGAGGTACAAAAGAAATTCAATGTCTCCCCAGCTGCCCTTTACAATTTGCTTCAGCAATATGGCATCGCAAAATACGCGATTGGCCGCTACACCTATGTAGCCAAACGCGATATCAATTTACTTTTTAATGCTAATGGATTATGAAAAAGACAAGAGTAACATTGCGAAGGAAGGCGATAGCTAACGGAAAGTTTTCCCTTTATCTGGATTTCTATCCTCCATGTTTGAATGAGGAGACTGGCGAATATTCCCGTAGAGAATTCTTAAAACTCTACCTTTTTGCCAAGCCCAAAAATGTAATGGAGAAAATGAATAATGCCGAATGCCAGAAAACAGCGGAGCTAATATGTATCCGCCGTCAAAACGAAATGGCCAAAAATGATATTTATACCCCATTTGAACTTGAACAGCTAAGGATCAGGGAAATTGGAGAGAAATCGTTTTTACAATATTTTAAAAAACAGGCCGATAAACGTTATGGGAACAATCAAAAAATATGGTTGAGTGCCATTCAACATTTTATCGACTTTCTGGAATCGGGCGATCTAAAGTTTAAGGATGTGACCGTAGCATTAGTAGACGACTATCGTGACTATCTTTTATCTGCCCGCAGCAGGAGAACCGGAGAAAAGCTGGCCCGGAATACTGCCCTTTCATATTATAACAAAGTAAAGACGACGTTGAAAAAAGCCTACAAAGAGCAACTCCTGCAAAGGGATATCAACACTGGGCTGGAATGTATCAAAGAACAGGAATCTGACCGAAACTATCTCACTATGGAAGAAGTGATATCGCTATTCAAAGCAAAATGCCCGAAAGAACAAGTAAAGCGCGTTGGTTTATTTGCCATACTTACTGGATTACGATATTCTGACATAGCCAAGCTGAAATGGAAGGAAGTAATCAATACCCAAAGTGAAGGCTGCTATATTCGATTTACACAAAAGAAGACTGAAAAACCTGAAAATCTCCCCATATCAGAGGAAGCCTTTGAGATCATGGGTGACCGCGGAGCAGACAATAGTCCAGTATTCCCTGATTTAAAAAAGTGGGATTTTGACCGGACCATACCAGTTTGGGTTGCAGCCGCGGGAATAAGCAAACATATAACCTTCCATTGTTTCAGACATACCTATGCCACATTACAGATAGCGAGTGGAACCGATATATTGACAGTCTCAAAAATGCTGGGACACAAGAGTATAAAAACTACGCAAATCTATACCAAAGTTGTGGATGAAAGAAAGAGAGAAGCAACTGGAAAAATAAAACTGGATAAGAATTTTTAAAATCTGAAGCTATGAAAGAACAAGAGTTTGAGGAGGTAGCCTCTATTATAAAAATAGCACGCTCCAATACGATAAAGAATATAAACCGGGCTTTAATAGAGTTATACTGGAACATTGGGGGATATATACAAGAAAAGATTACATCCTCGCAATGGGGCCAATCCGTTGTTGAGGAATTAGGACAATACCTAAATAATAGACATCCGGATTTGAAAGGTTTTTCAGGTTCTAACCTTTGGAGGATGCGACAGTTTTACTCAACATATAGGTCGGATGAAATTCTCGCACCACTGGTGCGAGAAATAGGATGGTCACAAAATCTTTCCATAATGAGCCGATGCAAAACAGAAGAAGAACGAGCTTTTTACCTAAAAATAAGCATAGAGAACCAATACAGTAAGCGAGAATTGGACCGGCAAATTTCTACAGGTCTTTTTGAAAGAGTAATGATTGGCGGACTCAAACTTTCGCCCACCATAAAGACTACCCACCCTGAAGCTGAAAAAACTTTTAAAGACAGTTACATTTTCGATTTTCTAAATTTATCAGAGACCTACAGAGAGAGTGACCTTCAACGCGGGCTTATAGCGCAGATGAAGGATTTCATTTTAGAGCTGGGTAAGGATTTTCTTTTCTTTGGTGAAGAGTACAAGCTTCAGGTAGGGAACAGTGATTTTTACATCGACTTATTATTTTACCACCGTAGTTTACAATGTTTGGTAGCATTTGAATTGAAGACAGACAGGTTTAAGCCTGAGCATTTAGGGCAATTGAATTTTTATCTTGAAGCACTGGATCGAAAAGTGAAAAAAGAACATGAGAACCCCAGTATCGGAATATTGCTTTGCAAGGATAAAGATAATGAGGTAGTTGAATATGCACTTAACAGGAGTTTATCTCCAACCTTAGTGGCGCAGTACAAAACATCTTTGCCTGATAAAGACTTGCTACAGCAAAAGTTAAGTGAGCTATTCAATGAGAATAAAGAGTAACCATATAAAACTCGCACCACTGGTGCGAGTTTTATATTTTATATAGTTCTATAATTAGGTATTTTAAATTTAATAGGAAATTGCTTACCGATGCAGAAAGTAACAATCCAGTATTTACAGGCTTTTCCTGAACCCGAGGTACAATCGGGGTACAGGTTTTAACCAAAAATCACAAAAAAAGACAAACAAAACGGTGCTTTCAGAGGTTTGTAAGAACGCCAAAACGGATTATATTTTCAAAGATACTCAATATTTATCAAAACGTCCATTTGTGGGTGAAGAAGAACAGCTTGAGATTCGGTCTTCGGGCGATATTTTTCCTATTGAAAAGGGTAGACATTTCGATAAAATGTCTTGACCCAATACTTCGACAAAACAATAATGAACCCCTTAGATTCTAATGTTATGCAATGACTATAAATTTTGTGACCGATACTCTTTGAGTGCAATTTCGAAGTCTTCCTTTATAAATTCCCAGTAGCGCCCACGCATGCATTCCGGATCGAAGTCGGTATCAGCCTCTTCAAAGCGGGTAAAGTTTGCTATTATGAGATTGCGGTCGTGGCTGTAGGGATACCGCAAAGCATGCAGTGCCAGCATCCGTGCAATAGGGTAAGCAGGAAGCAGCTCAAAGAGGTCAAAAAAGTCTTTCTTTCGGCCGCCCCGTTGTATGATATCGACCTTCATAGCAATAATTTCTTCAGTGGTCGCCATACGGATACCGTCTATAGAGATAGTATCCTGCATAAAAGGGTCTGTGGTATAAAAAAGGTCGAGCTTTATGGTGTTTTCGGGATCTGTACCCAGGAAGTAGGAGCGACCCATTCCCACAGGACCTGAAGATACCTTTTCAAATTGCCCAAATAGTCCAGTCATAATTTGCTCTATCTTGTCAAAATCAATACTGCCGTAATCCGCATCGGTAAACAGGTCGATATCCATGGAAATCCTATGACCATGTTGCAAAGAAAGTGATGTGCCGCCAACAAGACGGAAAGGATGCAATTCAGGTAGCTCCATCAATTGTAACAACACTTGTTGTAATAACGGATTCACGGTATTCCAGTACATTTTAATCATGTAGTGTTGCTATTGTTTTGCGCACCTTTTCTTTTCCGTAAAAGCGCATTATCTCCTTTTTCTCAGTCAAGTTTCCGCGCTCAAAGATACGCATGATTACTGCCGGTGCCTGAAGTTGCCAATCAACTTTGGCTATGTTAGTGTCCCAGAAAAGGGATTTACGCAGGCGTGAGAGATCAGGAGTATTGTGTGCTGCCTCTTTCTTTTTTAATTTGGCGATATCATAATAAGCCTGTAGTAATACCAAGGTACCTTCTTTTAGGTCGAGAGCCCTTTCAAGTTTAAGCGCCGTAGCGGTAGAAAGGTCGCGTTTTCCGAGAATAATCTGATTTAGGCTTTGTGGAAATTCACCTATAGACAAGGCAAAAGGACGTTGAGCAAGCTGTCTTTTAGCAAGCTCGCGTTGTAAAATAGCCCCAGGATGTATGCCTCTATAGCGTTCAAACTGCTTATCCATAGCACAAATATAAGCAAATTTGCTTATATATTTCGTATTCTTTATTTATGATTATTTTATTAATAATTTTAAACTGAATTGATTCCTATTTACAAGTAGTTACTAACATTATTGACTTGGTGAAAAGGGGAGCACTAAGAAATTTTAAAGATCAATTGGTTAGTTAGAAGTCTGTTGTTGGCGCCGGGAATTGAACCTCATATTGTAACCTCAATAAAATATAATGGTTTCATTGTACAATTTTTAAAATGCACCGACTTTGCACCAAATATGTCTGTAAGTAAATTGATTTAAAAAAAGTAATAAGTGTTTAGTGAAAAAAAATTGATAATCAACAAATTAATCAAATATTTTTTTTGATAAAAAAAATATTTGATTACTAAAGAGGGAAGATTTTAGCGCGAAAAGAAAAATAAATATTATCCCACATTAATTTTTAAACTTTACTAACTAATATTTACCTTTACACCAATGCAAAATATCAGGCAAATATTTACTGTGTTTTTATCGGCTTACCTGCTGATATTAATGGTATTGCCCTGTACTGATGCGCATAATACTTTCAACAAAAACCAATCTGTCGAAATTACACAGGATACAGCCGGTCATCATGATGACATTGAAGTATGTACTCCATTCTGCATCTGCGGGAGCTGCATTGCTGCGGTGGTAATACAGCCTTTGACA
>NZ_WUMN01000001.1 GCF_009826935.1 Flavobacterium sp. Sd200 | reverse complement strand
ACTGCTATGTTCTGGGCTACCGTGTAATGCGGGAAAAGCCCGGCATGCTGCATTACAAATCCAATCGCCCTGCGCAGGGTATCGGGATTTGCGTCCTTTATATTTTTTCCATTGATGCTGATGGTGCCACTGTCAGGCTCAATGAGCCGGTTCACCATTTTAAGGGTTGTGGTTTTTCCACAGCCACTTGTGCCCAGCAACACCGTTATTTCTTTTTCGCGGGCATGTAGCGATACTGTATCGACCGCTTTATGTCCGTTGAAACTCTTGGAAACCTCATCTAATATAACCATGCAGTATTATTTTACCAATCGGATACCCGTAAACTGCCACTGGTGGCGCGGATGGAAAAAGTTACGGTAGGTTGTACGGCTGTGATCCTGTGGTGTAGCTACAGACGCACCGCGTAAGACCATTTGGTTTATCATAAATTTCCCGTTGTATTCGCCTATGGCCCCGGTTTCTTTTTTGAACCCGGGATAGGGAAGGTAGGCACTGTTTGTCCATTCCCATCGCTGGCCCCAGTCAAACAGCCCGCATGCCACTTCCCATTCAGCTTCGGTTGGCAGGCGCATCCCTTTCCAGGCGGCAAAAGCTGCCGCTTCATAAAAACTAATATGGCAAAGGGGTTGCAGGGGATCAATTTCCTGAAGCCCGTTAAAGGTATAGTGCATCCATTTGCCGTCGATCTGATGCCAGTACAACGGCGCTTTTACCCCGGTTTGCTGCACCCAGTCCCATCCCTCGGAATGCCAATGGCGAAAATCAGTATAGCCGCCCTCTTCAATAAAGCCAAGGTATTCTGCATTACTTACAAGTGCATGAGCTATTTCAAAGGTATCGAGGTACACTTTATGCCGCCCCAATTCATTATCAAAACAAAAACTGTTGCCTTGGTATCCTATTTCATATACGCCCGCTTCAATGCTAATGTAGTGTGAACTCTCTTTAGATGATGTCTCAAAAACATTACGATGGCTATAGGCGGGGAAAAGCGGGTTGTGCCCGAGTATGTATTTGATGTCGCTGTACAGTAGTTCCTGGTGCTGTTGCTCATGGTTTAGCCCCAGTTCCAGCAACGCGGCAAGGTTATCATCAGGGACGGTGTTTTGTAAATACGTTTCCATCTGCTTATCAACATATGCCCTGTAGTGGTAAATGTCGGCAACGGAAGGGCGGCTCAGGTTGCCACGGTCGGTACGTACTACGCGGGCTCCCACGCTCTCGTAATAGCTGTTAAATACAAAATTATATTGTGGGTTGAACTCTTTGTAGCCTTTGAAGTGGGGCAGGAGTATGAAGGTTTCAAAAAACCAGGTGGTATGCCCTAAATGCCATTTGGGTGGGCTGACATCGGCTATTGGCTGCACCACATAGTCCTCTGTTTCGAGGGGTTTACAAATTTCTTCGGAGTGGCGGCGAATCTTTTGGTACAGCTGTAAAAGCCTTACAGAAGTAGTGGGTGCTATAGTGTTAATTTCCATATCGCATCTTCTTTATTTAGCAGTCCATACAGAATCAGTAAACCATTTTTTTGTGTCATATGCGGAGCCCGTTATCGAGAAACCTGATTCCTCAGCCATAGCCGATATATCGGTTTTCGAGAACTTCTGAGATACTTCCATATAGATCACTTCATTTTGTTCAAAGCTTATTTTGACTTTCCCAATGTGCACTTGCTGCTGTCTCAGGCTAACGAGGTAGCTTCGGCAAGCACCGCTTAACGGGTCGTAATTCTGGTAATGTTCAAAGTGGTCGAGGTCAAAGTCAGCTCTAAGCTCACGATTAATTCGGGAAAGCAGGTTAAGGTTAAAGGCGGCGGTAATACCCTGTTTGTCGCTATAGGCATCCAATATAATCTGCGGGTGTTTTTTCAGGTCGAACCCCATCAGCATAATATCACCGGGGCGCAGATGCTCCCTGATTCCTTTGCAGAACGACAGTGCTTCGTCTTTTTCCATATTGCCGATATTCCCCCCAAGGAACATCACAACTTTTCTGCGCTTTGATATCCGTTCCGCTTTTTGGAGCATGTCGAAATATTCACCTTCAAGGGGTATGATGTTCAGAGCGGGTATACCTGATGCCAACCTTTTATACAGTACAGAAAGGATGTTTCCCGATATGTCAATAGGCATATAGGTAACCTCTGCATTATTTGCAACGAGGTGTTGGAGCAGGTAAGACGATTTCGTGGCATCGCCTGCGCCGAGTTCAATCAGGTCAAATGGTATATCCTGTTTGAGAAATGCTGCCAGCGACGCTGTCTGGTTTTTGAATATATCCAGTTCGCAACGTGTAAGGTAGTATTCAGGCATTGCCATTATCTGCTGGAACAGGGCGTCTCCTTGAGGGTCATAAAAATATTTTGATTGCAGTTTTTTTTGGGGGGCTTGTAACCCTTCAAGTACATCGGTAAGAAATTGTCCAGCGGTATTTTCAGTTTTTATAGCGTCCGGACAAAGTATGTTTTCTGTTTGTAGTGTCATAATGGTGCTTGGGTTACGATCTCACATCGACCTTAGTTTGTTACCATGGATTGGTGGGCAGCGGCTATTATTGCATATTAAATATACGCTTAATGGCAGGTGTGATAATGCTTTTTTCGAAATCCTTAACAAATTTTCGAAAAATTGGCTGTCTGTCGGCACCATTCTCAAGTGGCGATTTTTTTGGATGTTTTGTGATTTCTCTCGTTTGAATAATGGTTTTAAGGAGCTTGTATCGTCGGAATTGACAATGCATCAGTTTAGTGCGTTGGTCAGGCTTATGCCAAGATAATAAAAAGCCCCGTGACAAGCCGTGGCCTTGTGACGGGGACTCCGATTTTAAGCGCCGCACGGCTTTCCCTGACAGGGAGTGCCGCACGGCGGTTTTTTTATACAGGCATTGGCTGCGCCCTGAAATCCGCTATATTCAGGAAAAACCCACGGTAAGCAGTCATACCCTCACGGAACAGGTTCCAAAGCAGGCTACAGCCAAGTTGGGCTAGGGCGGCGTTAATGTATAAATCCTGTTTTAACAGGGCTTCGGCAAGGGAGCAGCTTGGGGTGTCGTCCTGGGTTTCAGACTGGAGGAGTAGTTCGCCAAACGCATCAGTTACAAAGGGCAGGTTCGGCACAGGTGTGTATTTTTTTGATTCAGGTTGCGGTAATTTCCCGACGGTAGCTAATATTACCTGCCCTGTTTTGTGGCTGTTCCCAAAGTCCATCCAGTAGCGTGGCTGGTTGTGGCCACGCCCGTCATGGGCTTTGAGTATTTTTGCAATCTCAAAACGTGCTGCTACGCTATCCACGCACGAGAGGTAAAGCGTCGCATCGGAATGCTCCGGCTGTCTGCCGTTACTGTCCCGTTCAAATTTTACGGTTTCCGCTTTCCATGCGGTGCCTGCAAAACGGTTTACCCGGTTAATGAGGGCTACGGATTTATATAGCCCGACTTCACTTTCGGCAAACCGCTGCCGCCCGAGGTTGGCTTCGGTAATAACATCATCATCCCATAGGCGGACAGTAAGCCCGGGATGCCCCAGGGCTATCAGGCTGTGGTTCATTTCAAGGAGTGCGGTCAGCACTTTTGAGCCAGTGCCCCCTGCGCCGATGAGGTTCACGGTTACGGGGTTGTAGGGGCTTATCAGGCTTTGGCAGGTAAAGTGTACCCTTGCTTTTTCAGTTTTCATGACAGTAGGTTTTTAAGTGTCATGTTATTTTTGATTAATTCGGATTTTGGGAATGCAGCACCCGTTTCCACAAGGCTTTTCCAAAGCCCTACACAATTCCCTTTTACCGGGTTGTAGCTGTCCAAAAGGTGGCTGAAATAGCTGTTAAAAAAGTACTGTTCCCATGCCAGGATAAAAGTTTCAAGGGATGCGCAGGATTTGATTTGGATGTCAACCGTACCCATACACACCCTGCCGCCTTTATAGATGTTGAAAAACGGGGCGTAGTACAGGGCAGTGTTTTCGTTTGGTGTTTTATCGGAGGGCAGGGCATAGAGGGCTAAGCCCTCACGGCTTGCCTTCCAAAGCAGGGCAGGCACATGCACTGCCCCGTTTGGGATGCCGAGTTTCGGTACAAAGAACATCGGGCGCAGTGCTGCTTTGGTGTACCATAGCACACTGCCGTTTTCAGCGGGGTCGATGTGTAGCACGTTTTGCGGCAGCAGCCCACTGGGTTTTAAAAATGTCTGTTTTGCGTGGACTTGTGTTTCAAGGGATTTATAGAGCCTGTCGGCTTCCAAAACCGAGAGGGAATGCGCATTACGGGGCTGTCCCTGCCCGTCAATGTCGTAATATTCCACGTACACCTGTTTTTCCTCGCTGTCGGTTTCATAGAAGACAAGCGCACATTTAGCATTATAAGTAGCTGTGAAATTATCGGTAATGTCGTTTAAGGTTTCCATAGTTATGGCATTTTATAATTATAAAGAATGTCGCACAGCCTGTCCATAAGGTCGAATACCCTGCGCTCAAAATCAAGTGAACCTGTTACGGGGTTTCCGTCAAAGCACTTCAGCAATTGGGGTTCTTCTATTTCCCCGCATTCGTTGAAATCGCTGTTGACCGTATCGGCCACTGTATCAAAAAGCCACCCTTCGGTATCCGCTGAGAAGCTGATGTACTTATCCATACTGATTACTTCGTTGTCGTAGTATGCAGCATCGTCTTCGGTTTCCTCCTTTACGGGTGCGTTACGGAACACACTTTCATTGGGGTATTCTAAAAACAGGGCTTGTGCATTGGTGGCCACAGCAAGGCATTCCCGGTCTACATCGTCCCACGCCCTGAAACCTCCCAAACGCTGTGTAAAATATTCAAGGTTGGCAGGGTGGCGCAGCTTTTGTTCCATACGGTCGCCAATAGTCGCTGCTGCCTCTAAATCCTGCCTTTCGGTGCTGTCATATTCTTCGTCAGTATCTTGTTCCACCCATTCCTTAACCATATCGTACTGGTAATACAAATAGGTTTCTTCCTGTCTGTAATAAGGAACGTTTACGATGCGGTAGAGCCATGCACCCACCGAAAGCAACAAGGCTGCTGCTTTTTTATGGTGCTTATCCCTCAGCATCTTATATAGGGGTACTACAGGCAGATAGTACAGGCTTTGCCCGGTGCTGTGACGTTCCTCGCTCACGAGAAATGCGCCCTTACTGCCTTGTACCAAACGCAGGCTGTAAAAGCCCTCTACCTGTTTAAGGGCTTCTTGCAATAGTGACATGCATTGCGCAATGGTATCGGGATAGCAAAACGGCATGGGCATGGGCAGGGCAATGCCGTAATGCGCTGTCAGCTGCTTGAAAGAGGCGCAAAACCCATCGGCTATCGTATTGTTTTCTATACTGCCCCGCAGGGATTTATTTTCTTTAAGGGCAGGTGCGAATACCGCCCTTAGAAAACCATCGGCAGCTGCGCCACCGGGACGGGCTGCAGGGTGTCCCGCAGTACTTCCTGCGCATCCTTGGGACGTTTCATAAAGTCCATAAACTCCGATAGGTTCATGTGAAGCTGCCGTTGCTGTCTTTCTTCGGGCGTTGCCGCCCCTTTTGTGATGTTGGGTTGCATAATCCATAGAAGTATAGTTACAATTATCCTTTTGTACCCATGATGCTTTCAAAGCGGTATTCCACAGTATCGTTCTTAATTTCAGGTGCGCCTATTTTTGCCGTGGTCAGTATGGGATAGGTAGCGGAATAGAAATTCAGGACACGCTCGGCTGTCCATGCCGGTTCAGGGTCGGGCAGGGTAATGTCCTGCCCGTTTTCTTTAAGCAGGAAAACCCGCTCTAATGGTGTTGCCAGTAACATAGTTCACATTTTTATGGTTCAACGTTTTCAATTATACGCTCATCGAACAGCCCGCCCTCATCAAACCTTGAGGATAGTGCCGCCCGGCGTTCTTTTATTTCCTGCGTATGTTCAGGATGGTCGTTAGGGTTGGGTACTTTGGAATAGGCTTCCCTGAATTTTCCTTCCCTTTCAAGTTCTTGGGACTTGTCTATGGCTTCCCGGTACTTTTTTTCTTTGGCATCGGTTTCTTTTTTCTCTTTTGTACCTTTTTCCTTTTCCATCGCGGACTGTTTTTTTACCTGGTCAAGGTGCTGCATATAGTCCTCCATGTTTACCATCAGCCCTGAAGCCGCTTCAACAGGCATGGCGATATACTCAAAGAATTGCGTGTCCATTTGCTCCGCTGTTCCCCTCATTGTCATGGGGCGTATGAGGTTCTTAGCAGTATCGCTGCACCCTTCGTTGCGTACCAATACCGATACAATCAGGCTGCCCTGTATGCCGTGGGCAATGGTTACCTGTACGCTGCCCGCAAAGTCAATGTTTGCAAGCTGCCTAAAAAAATTAGCTTCCATAGTGGTATGTTTTTTGTCCCTGCCAAAAGGCAGGGGTGTTGTTATCCCCTGTCAAAGAGCAGGCGTACTGCCTGGGTGAATTTTACGTTGTGCACTGCAAACTTGTATTTGTCAATACAGTCTATGGTAAACAGTGCATTGTAGCCGTCAAAGAGTTCTTCCGCAAAAAGACGTGGATGTTTGGCAAGTCTTTTGCCGTTTAGGTCTATTATCTTACCTACCGTAGCCGAGAGGCGCAGCCAAAAATCAACGTTGAAAAAACCGTTGTCCCACTGCTGCCGTACCTCGGTTTCGTTTTCTGCCAAATACTCCTGCGCCCCTTTAATCGTATCCACGAGTTCTGGCAACAGCTCAGGAAACCACCCTGCGAGCAGCCTGCCTTTTTCCACATTGTTTAGTTTTTCGAGTGCTTTCATCGTTATGGTTTTTCGGTTTGCAGTACTTTTCGTTCCAATAGAATTTCGAGTATCTCGCAGTCGCTTTCGTAGGCTTCCCCTTCAAAATGGTACAGCCCTTCTTCCTGGTTGTATTCATAGCGGTCAAAGTCCTCCCAATCAAGGTCGGTTTCAATAGAAATACCGTTTGCATACCCGGTTTCCCCGTAGATGCAGTTCCCCGTTTCCTCGTACTGGTGCCTCACGGCTACCCCGTAGCGGTCGGCAATAGCCATTACCACTTCGGTGTTGGGCGACCAACGGGTTTCGTATTCAAAAATCCCAAAATCGCCCTCATGCCTGTAGAGGGAAAAAAAGTATCGGTTCTCGGTGTCTACAAAATCAGGCAGTTGCCCATTTCCTGTAGTTTCTTCATTGTGTTGCATGGCCAGGAACAGTTCCTGTACCTGTTGCAGGGCTTTACCGTCCCCGGTAAATGTTACCCTGTTGCTGCACCAGTTTGCCATAGTAATTGTATTTTATGGCGGCTGCCCACAGGCAACCGCCGGGTTGTTTAATTGAATTTGAAAATATCCGCACCATCTTTGGCAAACCCTGCGCACAGGTCAAATGCGCTTTGGGCTTTGCCCTGCGCCGTGCCGCCCAATACAAGGGATTGCAGCTTGGCTTCCCCGTCTTTGTAGCTGCGCACGTTTTGGTAGTAGCCCGTTACGGCATTGTACGCCCCGAACAATGTCCCTTTGGTGGTTTCAGTCTGTTGCGTATCGCTCATCATGGCATAGGCAAAAGCACTGTTTACCGTATTTTTGAACAGGGTTGAGAGTTCATCATGCGCCCCCTTTTTCAAGAGGTCAAAGGTTTCCTTGTTGGGGCAGAGCGCCAGTTCAATAAGTTTGCGTACCTCGCTGTCGCTGATTTTTACAGCAGCCCAGTTATTGAATATCCCCTCCAATTGGGTGCTTAGGGTATCGGCAAGCCCCATTACCTTGTGGGCATCCTCCAACCGCTGTTTAGCCCCTGCGGTGTGTTTGATGCGCACCACATTGGTCATGCCTTTAAGTGCTGCGTTCAGGGTATTTTGGCATACCACACGGATGGGGGTAAAAGCTGCGGTGATGCTGCCTGAGCCATCGTGTGCGGTGGTCAGGAAAATATACTTCTCTGTGATGTCGTCCCCATTACCCACACGGATATACCCCGGCAGTTTTGCGGTAATGAATATGCGCTCCCCCTGTCCGAGTGCCCCTGCGGTCTCGTAAAGGATACCGTCGCCACCGCCTACTATGGCATCGAAAAAAGCAAAGGCTTCACGGTTTTGAACGATATGGTAGTCCTTGCCCACGGCTGCCCCGAGTACCGCCTCGTTATCGGTACGGTAGGTAAAGAAGCTGCTTTTTGACTCAATCCTGTTGCCGCTTGGCAGGTTATGGGTATTGGCTTTTTTGGCTATCTCGTAATCGAGCCCTGCATATTTTATGGCTTCTGTACTTGTAGGGTAATCGCTTACGATTTGCCCCAATCCGTGCCATGCTTTTTCCTGTACGCTGAAGAAGGAGTATTCCCCGGTCTGCTTATTGAAATTAATATTGTGTCCCATGACTTTAGTTTTTAAGAATTAAACAAGTACCACCGCGTGGGTGGGGCAGCCCTCGGCTGCTGCAATGATTGCCACAGCCTGTTCGGAGCTTGTGGCTACCGCCTTTAGTGTGACTGTGCCGTTATCGTGGCATAGCCTTGCGGTGTAGGTTTTGATTTGTATTTCCATAGCTTGGGTATCGGGTTTAAAAAGGCAGGTCGTCGTGTTCGTCTTCCTTGTACTGCTGTCCCTTGTTATCAATAATTTCGGCCTCGTGTACCGTTACCGATTCCACACCACGGGGCATACCTCCGTGGAAGGTAATACGGTTTACATTTACGTTCAGTGATGCTTTTGGCGCCCCATCATTGCCCATGTACGCCCCTGCGCTCACGCGCCCCGATACTTCCACAATCCCACCTTTGAGCAGGTAGGGTGCTACCTTTGCGGTCAGCCAATACGAACAATTAAAAAAATCCGTAAGCACCACCTTGTTGCCTTCTTTGTCCTTGTAACGGTCGTTAACCGCTATGGAGAAATTCACTACATCCTTTCCGTTGTAGCTGCGCACTTGTGCATTTGCGGTCAGCCTTCCTGTAATTTCCATACGCTTTCAAATTAAGTTGTACAATCCAGTAAGAATCTTTTTACAACCCCACACATAAACATTTTCCAAAAGAAAAAAGGGGAAAAAAGAAAGCAAGTGGCCAGCAGGGTTTTTCAGGCGGCGGGCTATAAGTCCCCCCTTGTGGGGGTGGTGCAGCCATTATGCGCACGATGCCTGAAAAATCCTGCTAACTTAGCTGCCCTTTTTGCCCCTTTTCTTACAGGAAAATGTCCCTTACTATCATTTTAGGATTTAATAGGATGCACTACCAGGGATTACAGCGGCATCCTGCCTTTGGGGCAGATACAGCGGAAAGCCCGGCGCACAGCGGGGAGGCACGTTTTTTTTAGCAAAATATTACGCTAACCGCCTTATGGAATACCTACAAATGGGTATTGCCGGTGTCCGGCCGATTTTGTATTTTTTGCGTGATGTCAGGAATCATCAATCACTGCTGTACGCCATTTATTTTTGCTCACTTATTCTTGCTTATGAATCCATTCGTTGCCACCTATCTTACATTTCGTAAAAAGCCGCAAGCTCCCAGTACCACGATGCTGTCACTGGCATCCAAAGTTCTTACCGAAGCCGATGAACTTGCCCAGGCCCAACCCTACCTCGACAGCCTTCGGGATGCCGTAGGTGATCCGGGGATCAACAATATCGCCCTTGCCGGTACATACGGCTCGGGTAAGAGTACTATTTTAAAGACGTTTCAAAGCCAAAACCCGCATAATAAGTACCTCAACATATCCCTGGCTTCGTTTACCCAGGCAAGTGCTACGCCCTCAGAGGAGGCATCAAATGGGGATAAGGGCATGAAAGGCACAGATTTCGAGCGTCAACTTGAAATAAGCATCCTGCAGCAGATTTTTTATCATGTTCATCCGTCTGATATACCGGATTCACGTTTTAAGCGTATTATCAACATTAAACCTGAGCGTATATGGACGGTATCCGTTGGGCTCATCTTATGGATAGCCAGTGTGCTGGTACTTTTTAAAGCCAACTATATCCGGTTCCTCAACCCTTCGGGATGGGATGTCACAAAGCAGCTTAACGGATATGCATTATTGGCATTCCTGCTTTTTTTTGCCGGTGTGGGCCTTTTTACACGCGCTGTTGTGCGGCTGTTTACCAATTCTAAAATCAATAAGTTTAACATAAAAGGCGAGTTGGAACTGGGGGACAATACAGACAGGAGCGTCTTCAACCAGCACCTGGAAGAAATTCTTTACTTCTTTGAGCGTACTGATTATAATGTTGTAATAATAGAAGACCTGGACCGTTTTGAGAACACGCAGATATTTACCAAGCTGCGCGAAATCAATACACTGCTTAATACCTCAATACCTATCGGGAGGCCTGTTAATTTTATCTATGCGATACGCGATGAAGTGTTCCAGGACAAAAGCGAAAGGGTAAAGTTTTTTGAAATGATCATCCCTGTCATTCCTTTTATCGACCCTGTAAATGCGGGTGACCAGATACGCAAGCTGGTACGCAGGGCGAATATAGTGGGGGTGCTTTCTGATGATTTTATTGAGGATGTGGTAACGTATATTGACGATATTGACATGCGGTTGCTGATCAATATCTTTCAGGAATACCAGATTTACAGGAAAAGCCTTTCGGAAGACCTGAAACAGGACAACCTTTTTGCAATGGTTACCTATAAAAACCTCTTTCCGGAAGATTTTGGCAAGCTGCACAAACGTAAGGGGAAATTATTCGAATTTATTGCTGCAAAGCCCACTTATGTGTCAAATTTGCTGAAGTCCCTCAACGAGGATATCGCCAGGTTGGAGCAACAACTTGAAGGCATTGAGCAGGAGCCGTTGCGTAACCTAAGGGAATTACGTTCGCTCTATGTCCTGCAGTATTTTACAAAGGCAGATACCGAGGCCATTTATGTTGACGGCCAGAAGATGCCGTTTAGTGAACTGATTGAGGAGGCTAATTTTGAGAAGCTTATCGCACAGCGCTTCCACAGCTATGCAATTTACCAGCATGGGCATTTGGTCAATTACAACCCTATTCCATCACAATCTATCAATGTAAACTTTACTGATATTGAGAAAGAATTAAGCCCTTATACCTATAAGCAACGGAAAGTATTTATAGAAGAGAAAGCACTGTTGCGTTTTTCGAAAACGGCAAAAGAGTTGCAGGAGCTCCGCGCCCGAAGATCCGAGATTGAGCACCTGAGCCTAAAGGAGATTTTTGAGCGGGTAGAGGGCGAGGCCTATCTAAAGCCTTTTGAGAATGACCTTCTGGTGCGGAACCTGCTGTTAAACGGGTACCTCAATGAGCATTACAGTGATTATATCTCCCTTTTCCACGGGGAAAGCAAGGAGGATTATGCGTTCCTGCGCTGCGTTAAAAGTGGTGTGGCATGCGCTTTTGACTATAGGCTGCACCACGTGGGGCATGTTGCCAAAAAGCTTGCCCAAAAATACTACAGCCGTGATGCGGTACTCAATTATGACCTTATGGACTTTTTGGCTTTGGATTATGCATCGTATAAAAACCAGTATGATGCTGTCATCGAACGGTTGAGCAGCGCTCAGGCCAAGTCGCTTGATTTCCTTGACGGTTATCTCGAACAGCGCCGGGATTACCAGGGCCTGTTCGTAAAGACATTATGCCACCGCTGGCCCGGCATTTGGGATGCACTCAAGTCCCGGCACCAGGGGACGCAAACCCTGACAGCCTACCTTACGCACATCCTTACCTATGCCGGGAATGAGGATATTATTTTATTGGCAGAGGAAAGCGATATTGGGAATTTTATGGAGCAAGAGCCGAGCTTGCTTGAGATTGCTTCCGGATGTGACCGGCAAAAGATGGAATCCCTTATCGGTTCACTGTCCCTGAAACTAGAGGTGCTGCCCATACCTACAGAGGCGACGCGTGCCCTTTTCGAGTTTGTGTACGCACAGGATGCTTACCGTATTACACCAGAGAATGTAGCAACCATAGTTTTGGACAAAGATACCAATGCTACGGCGGAACTTTTAAGGCAGCTGAACTACACAACGGTACAGCAGTCCCATTGCGAAACGCTCATCCAAAACCTTCACGCCAACCTGGCGGAATATGCAAATAATGTGCTGCTGGATCCTCAAAACAACAAAGAATCCGAGCCATCGATAGTGGCACTGTTGAACCAGGAGGCACTTGATGAAAGCTGGAAAGCGGCCTTTGCCAAACAGCAGGTGCAGGTAGTCAATACGCTTTCGGAGATTCACAGTAAGGAGGTAATGGCGCTACTACTACAGGAAGGCAAGGCAGGAGCCAGTTGGGACAATGCGCAAGTGTACTACAGCAAGTGCGCTGAAGAAGCCTTTGATGCCACACTGACGGCCTACCTGAACCGGCCAGAGGTGTATAGCGTGCTTAAAGGCAGCGTGCCTGAGCAAAACATTGGCGCTGACACCCCGGAATCCACACGTTTTATAGAACGGCTGCTCCTCTGTGATGCGTTATCCCAAGAGGCATACCAGGCACTTTGCTCGGCCTCGGAGATAGCGTGGGATGAATTGGCAGTGGACGGCTTAAGCCTTGAGAAGGTAAACTTCCTTGTTGGGAACGGTGCACTTAATATGACCGTGGTAAATTACGAGCGCCTGCGGGAATATTCCGGCAACCACAGCTTACACCTCAGCCTTGCCGAGGAGCACCAGGAGGAATTCGCTGATGCGTTTGAACAGTACACCCTCGGGCGTGCAGAGGTTGTATTCCTTTTAAATTCAGAAAGCTTTACAGGCCAGCATAAAATAAAATTGATGGATTATGTAAGCGAAGACCTCATTACCACTAACCCCGATGTCGCACGTGCGGCTTGCCGGGCGGCGGCAGAAAACGGATACGAGGTCCGCTCTTTTGAGGTGCTGAAAAGCTTCTTTAACTATGCTCCGTCTGTTGCAACACGTATCACCGTGCTGAATGTATGCCGCGATAATTTCCAGGATTGGGAGGTGCAGCAGGTCATTGAGATGCTTGGGGAAGCCTACCAGCAAATTTTTACGCACAGGAAAAAACCTTCTTTTGATAATACATCCTATCATAGGCAACTTTTTGACTACCTGAAAATTCGTAAAATGATCAGCACATGGGACTTTAAAGAGAAAGACCCGCAAAAAATCAGGGTAGTGGCCAATTACATCTGACACGCAGCCTGCAATAGGCAAGGTTTTGTGGCTCCTGGGTCAATGGAATGAATAGTCTCTAATCCTTTATGCTATATGATTACGGTTATTTTTTTATAATCATCCAGCGCAGCGCAGGGTCATCGAGCAGCCTGCGCATTTCGCTGTCAATAATCTCACGGATGTCCTGTTTTATCTGGATGTAATTCTGCTGCACCTGGCTGGGCAGCAGCTTGCGTACGGGTTCTATTTCTTTATAATTGTCTTCTTCTTTTTTAAGCGCATCATGGTCGTTTTGTATCTCACAATGAAATGCCTTGCGCTCTATAGGGCAGTCGGGTTGGTCGGCGATAATACCAGCGAATTCGCCGGAGCTCATGTTGGATATTCGCGAGGGCGGCAGGGCCGAATCCAGCTGGCGGGAATTACTGATGGAGGTGTCGTTGCTGTTGATGGAAAGGCTTTGGCGTTTTTGCATAATCTTGCCAAAGCGTTCGGAAAGCTGCTTAGCCGAATCGCCATTGACCTGCCCGGAAATTACATTGCCGACAATGTTCACGATCACATCTGCCTGTTCCTTGCCATAGTCTTTGCGCAACTGGCTGAAGTCCTGAATCCCCAGGCATGTTGAGACTTTGTTGGAGCGGGCCGTGGCAATGAGGCTGTCCATGTTGTTTAAGTATAAGGTTGGGAATTCGTCAAAGACCAGGCTGCTTTTCAGGCGGCCTTTCATGTTTACAAGCTTTACAAGGCGCGTTACGAAAAGCGAAAGAACAGCACCGTATATCTGTATCTTTTGGGGGTTGTTGCCCATACATACGACCTTAGGTTCATCAGGGTTATTGATATCCAGGGTAAAATCATTGCCCGATAGGACAAAGTACAGCTGAGGTGAAGACAGCCGCGCCATGGCTACTTTGGCCGAGGCAATCTGGCCTTCCAGCTGCTCCATAACGTCGTTAAGATAGGCGGGATTGAATTATTACTTTCCAAAGTTCCACAAAATAGCAACGTAGCAGAAGAAATACTTACTGTATCGCAAGCATCTGAGTTTTTAAATCTCGCTGTAGCAACTATTTACTCAAAGGTTAGTAGAAATGAAATTCCCGTTAACAAACAAGGAAAAAAACTCTATTTTTATAAATCGGAGTTGATTGATTGGATCCGTTCAGGAAGAATTAAAACTAATGATGAGATGATAAAGGCGTTTAATTTTCAACGTAAGGTATAAGTCAGGTTTCGGAAACCAGGATTAAATTTAAGTATGGGATATTTTGGCTTTCGGATATCCTAATTTTGAACTTTCTTGTACGCCAACAACTCGCACTATCCTGTGCGAGTTTTTATTTAGATTCCTATCGTGATTATCAAAATATTTAAAATATAAAGTGAAGTGAATGTATAAATGAAAATTTAAGTAGGCGTTTCAGTTTATTCTTTCTCTTTAATCAAAATCAAATTGCATCTTTTATCTTTGTAGGATATAATCCGTTTTAACGTTCTTATCGAACGGTCAAAAATGTGTTTTGTTTGTCTTTTTTTGTGATTTTTGGCTGTTTTTTGTACCCCCATTGTACCTCGGGTTTCCAAAATGCCTGTAAATACTGGATTGCTAATTTCTGCATCGGTAAATAGCAGCCACAAAATATCACAAAGCAACACAAACAAAACTAGTTAAATTGTTATAAAACAGTAATTTAACTGGTTTTTTATTATCCGTAACTTTAATTTTGTTTATGGATGTTTTGCTCATTTTTGTACCTCGTTTGTACCTCGTGTACAAGCCGGTTTTGAGGTACAAATTTTGGCGAAATTATGGCACACAGAGGCACACTTAGGCACGTTGGGACACAAAATGTCACGTAATGAGTTCTAACATTGAAATTAAGAGAATCTGTGAATTCTGCAAACAGGAGTTCACAGCACGATAGGAAAAAAACTTTAATTCAGTATTATGATTTTCCTGAGTTTATAGTGCAGGTTTATTCACGTAGTATACTTTTATCTTCATATGCTAACTGTGCAATTTCATCTTTCCTTTTAAAGCTGACACCTTTATGCCCTTGTATATAAGTCAGAATCTTCTTTGTAGCTGAAACCATTTGGGGGGTGCCTCCAATGCGGTCATGGAAGCTTATAGACATTTGCCTGCGTTTGTTTTCAGATTCAAGGTACAGCTGGTCGAATTCCATTTTAACTTGGTGCACAAACTGGTCAGTACTAAAGTTTTTGCCCTCTATCAGTACTATATCATTACAACGTATAGTGTATGGCACTACTGCAAAATCCCTGCCTTTTACTTTGATTAAGAAAGGTTCATCGCGGCTCAGGTCGTCTATGTGGTAGGTAAAGCCCAGCTCCTGTAAAATTTCGAGTGTATTGGTACCCCGTCTGAGCCAGTTTGCGTTATAGCCTACAGGTGTAAACCCTGTAACCTTTTTAATTGCGTCTACGCCATCCTTTATAAACTTCTTTTCTTCCTCATAAGGCATATTGTATTGTGTCGCCCAATTCATGCCATGTGCAGCCGCTTCATGTCCACGCTCCACTATTTCTTTAGCAAGCTGTGGGTTTTTGAGTACAGCAGACCCTACCATGTGCGATGTTACCTTAATGCCCAGTTTGTCCCAGTTATCAAGCATTCGCGGGATGCCTTCCTTAAAGCCATAGTCGTACCAGGTTTTACCGGGTAGGTCTATGAACCCCTTTTGCATATTTTGCGGAAATGGGCTTTCGGCGTTATCAGGTTGCCCTCCTGCCTCGAATTGCATGGATACCGATACCACCAGGCGCGACCCATCTGCCCAGGTTTTTGAAGAATCGGGATTTACAAAAGTATTAGTATGAGGGCTATTAGCCAGTAAACCAGTGGTGGGCAATAACCCTGCAAGCCCTGCAAGGCTTGTTTGTTTTAAGAATGTTCTCCTATCGTTCATGCTATGTAATTTTAAATGATATTTAAAAACGTAATTTTAAGTTAAGTATATGAGCAGCATAGCAGTTTTAATACGTAACTAAAGCGGCCTTGTTTATTAATGTTGACATAATTTAAATTAAAAAGTTAAAAAAAATTTGATTTTACTGTTATGCTACAATGAAGCCAAATTAGATGCCATCTTTCTTAAGTTGTTGTTTACGAGTTTCTTAATTTATGGTCGAAAGGGCTGGCATGACGAAATATCGTTTTAGACCTTAACAGTAACGAAATGCGGTAATAGTTATACGAACTGTAAATGCATACCTCAATGTTATATAAAGGCAAAGGTTACCCCGGGGAGTCTTTGTATCAAATATATTCCCGTTTTATGCTCAGTTTTTTCATTTTAGAATTTAGTGTTGTGGGAGGAATGTTAAGCATTTCTGCCGCGCCGCCTTTACCCCATATTTTTCCTTTGCATAGTTGCAATACACTGATTATATGATCTCTTTCGTTTTCCTCAAAACTCTTTACCGCGCTGTAATTTGTTGGAGGAGCATGTTTTGCTATCGTCGGCATTTCTGCCATGCTTTGTAAGGCTATATCAGTAATTATATTGCCACGGGCAAGTAGCACACTGCGTTCTATGGCATTCTCAAGTTCGCGGATGTTGCCCGGCCAGTGGTAATGAAGCATTTTCTGTAACACTTCGTTAGATACATCCATAATCTGTTTTCCTGTCTTTTTGTTAAATAAGGCTATGAAATGGTCTGCCAGCAACGGTATATCATCCATACGTTCGCGCAGGGAAGGCAATTGTATAGGAAATATATTAAGGCGGTAATACAGGTCGAGCCTGAAGCGGCCTTCTCCCACTTCTTTTTCAAGGCTCCGGTTAGTAGCGGCTATAATGCGCACATCTATTTTAACAGACTGTTTTCCGCCAATACGCTCAATTTCTTTTTCCTGAAGCACGCGGAGGAGTTTAGCCTGTAACTCCAGCGGGAGTTCTCCTATTTCGTCAAGGAACAATGTACCTCCGTCTGCAAGTTCAAATTTGCCAATATGCCTATCTGTAGCATCGGTAAAAGCCTCTTTTTCATACCCGAAAAGCTCTGACTCTATCAGGTTAGTCGGCAGGGCGGCACAGTTTATTTTAATGAGGGGGTTGTTTTTACGCGGAGACAGTTTATGTATGCAGTCGGCTATGCGCTCTTTACCGGTACCTCTTTCACCTAATATTAAAACAGAAGTATTTACAGGTGCAACCTGAACGATGTAGTCAAATACGTTGAGCAGCAAGTGGCTGTTGCCTATAATTCCTTCAAAAGTGGCATTTCTTTCCTCGTCTTCCGTTTTTACTTCCTCATGCTTTTTTGTACTGAGGGGCATTTCAATCTTTTCTACACTAAGAAGGTTATACAAAATTTCAGCAAGATAGTTGTGCAAACGGTGTGCCGTAGCCACATGCTCCTGGTTGTAGGCATCAGGACGGCGGCTGTAAAAGAAAAAGTAAAACACTTCGCCGTTAAATAAATGTATGGGCATTACAAAATTAGAGCGCAGCCTGAAGGTATCGGCATACAGCTTTTTCATAGATGGTTTTGCGGTTATGGCTTCAAACTCTAGGTCGGTATAAAACCGCGCAGCAAGGTCTACGGGTGTGGTTTGCTGCAGCGATTTTAATTCGTTCATTTTAAGGTTGGTCATTTCCTGCAATTCGTTAATTCCAATTACCTGATATTCTTCAAACCCTACCCTGAGGAAATTAAGCGCATTGTATGGAACTGGTCCCTGTGTAATGTACCCTGACCCAGCAAAATCAAAAGGTATAAAGGCCTGCAGTGCCATATTAATATGCAGCATTTTATCTTCAAGAGACTGCTTCTTGTCAAGGATGGCTTCCAGTTTTTCCTTAAAATGCCCGGCTTTCCTGATTTCATTTTCCTGACTTTTTTCGTGCCTATAGTGTGCAATTTCGAGGGTAACAAGCAGGTCTTTTTTCCTGAAAGGCTTTACCAGGAATCCATAAGGCTGCGTGGCCTTGACCTCTTCGAGCACTTCATGGTTAGAGTTTGCAGAAATATAAATGAAAGCCGTATTGGTTTCATGTAGTTTTTTTGCCAGGTCTATGCCGGTTTGTGGGCCTTTAAGTAAAATATCTACCAGTACAAGGGTAGGGTTCTGGGCTTTAATAATTGTAAGAGCATCGTTAACCGAGCGGGCAAAGCCACACACGGTGTAGCCCGATTTTTCCAGCATAATCTTAAGGTCATTGGCCTCAATAAACTGGTCTTCAACTATTAATACTTTTTCATTCATAATATGTTGTTTTCTAAGTTATATTCGTGGTGGCATCTGTAGTCCTGCTACTTGAAAGTAGCGGTAAAAAGAATATAATAACAAGGTATATGATTGGAGCCTTCATGTGTGCTGTTTTATTTTATCCGGCAGAAGTCAAGCCATTATAATTTTTAGAATTATCTTTAGTCTTTAATATGTTGATAAATAGTGTTTTGTGTCGTTTTTTTAGCTAAAGTCAGATATTCCTAAAATGACAGAAAACTATATACCGTCGGTTTTAAAGGTACACCCAATGTTATATAGTTGTATATTTTTATGGTACGCAGAATTGGAGCACTTATTTTAGAATTTAAGCTGGCTAGTAACACCCACAAAAAGAATATCTTTCCCTGCGCCCGATGCTTCGAGGTAGTCTCCGGCATCAAACCATGTAATTTCAAACCTGAAATACAGGTATTTGTTGGGGGTAAACACAATTTCACTTTCAAGCTGACGGCCAATATTCCGGGCGCCTGATGTTCCGGCCGGGTAAATCATGACTACACTTGGTGCATAAATACCGTCGTGTGTGCTGTAGCGCCAAAATATATCGTAGTCTATTCCCCATTGAATGGTTTTACTCAGTTCAAGGTCTATTGAAGGATGTATATCAAAGAGGTTTGAAGGGCCTATGATAGATGCCAGTCCGAAATAGCCCCCTCTTGGGAACAACGGGTTTAGTGTTTCAAGGCGATTGTCACCCTCTTTCCTGTCGCCGCTTATTACTTCTGCCTTTAGCCCTACATCCGGCTTAAAACTGAGCCCGGAGAATTGGTAACCTGCATTGATTGATGCTGTCCAGGCACTGATATCTTTAGGTCCTAATTTTCCAAACTGGTAAATTGCCTCGGCATCATAGCGCCATCCATTATTTTTACCCCAGCTGCGCGCACCAACTGAATGCCTCATTTCTTTACCTGCGCCGTCATAAAACACGGCATCTTTCCTTTTGAAGCCAAAATAATAAGCGTCGAGGTTTTTAATGAGCGGGACGTTGCTGAATGTAAAATAGCTACCCCAAAACCTTCTTTTGTTAGAAAACGCATCATCAAAAATGTCCTTTTGGGCAATAACAAAATTGCTGTAGAAAAAGTCGGCCTTAAGGCTGCCACTTTTAACCATGGCTTTGGCAGCATCAAAAGACTGGCGGCTGTTAGGTCCATCCCTTACAGAAACCAGCCGCTGCGAGCCATACAGCAGTTCCTGCCTCCCTACACGGAAAGCAAGGCTGCCGTTGCCAAGCGTGCCGCTATATTCTGCAAATGCTTGGTGAAGGTCGAGCGGGTTGAGGTCTACAGGGCTGGTATTTTTTTTACCGTCGGCAGTGCTGCTTTGAAGTTCAATAAAAGCCCTGAAGTGCTGCCCGAAATGCGCATCGGCATGAAAAAGCGACCGTGTAAACAGGTAACCGTCAGGATCTTTTGGTTCATCGCCCCATTTTTCGTTATGATTGTAAAAATACTGGTAGCGTATATCGCCGCCAAAACTCATATAAGTAGTTCCGGAAGCCGAGAGGGGTGTGTATTTAACCACTTTGTACCAATTACCCGATGTTGTTGTATCGGCAGCCAGGAAACCATAGTCCTCATCAAAGCGCTGGGGCTTAAAATCAGGGTATTGCTGGGCTGCCCCTATTAAGCAGCAAAGCATTGCCGCCAGGAGTAGTATCTTTTTCATGATAATCAGGGTATAAGTTAGGCGTGGCTATGGGGTATTTGCCTTAATGTCTTTATAAGCATTGGGTATATTAAAGTTGAAGTGAAGCCAGTTAAACAGGGCATAGCCTTTATTAAACTCCTTCATGGTTACTTGAGCTTTGGTCTGCTCCAGGGTTTTACCGCTTTTAACGGCATTTTCTACATTTTCCTTAAGCGCTGTGAGGTAATCCATGGTAAACTTCATGCCGGCTTTATTAGTAATACGCCCATGACCGGGTACCACGACATCATTGTCGCCTATCATGTTGTAGATTTTTGTAAAGTTGCTTACAGGTTCAAGAAAATATCCGTCAAACAGCCACGGAATGGCAGGGCTTTCGGCTATTACAGGATTGCCTGCCCAAAGTACGTTTTTATAAGGGCTCCTTAGATACACAAAAAGGTCAGCCGGCGATTGTGCAGTACCTACATTGATAAACTCTACAATGTTACCTGCCCCAAGGTCAAGCTTTAGCGATTGGTTTACGGCAATGGTAATGTCTGCCGGGCGGTATATACTTTCTTCTATACCACGGCCTTTGCCGAAAAGCGATATCATGAATTTCTTTATGTTCTCATAATTCTTACTGAGGTTTTCTTTACAAAACTCATTCTGTATCAGTACTGTTTCTTGAGGCAACAGGTAATTGCCAAAGCAATGGTCGCCATGGTCGCTGGTATTTACGGCATACAGTATGGGCTTTTTGGTAACTGACCGCACAAGGGCATAGAGTTGGTTATACAGCCTTTTATTGAGCATGGTTTCTATAAGCAATACTCCTTTTTCACCTACAATAAAACCGGCCGATGTGGCCTGTGGTATGCCCTGTGTAGTTTCTTTTTCAACGGTAGATGGAGACACGGCATATACATTGTCTGAAATTTTATGTAAGGTAAGGGTTACTGTATTGGCATCCCATATGGGCACTTGGTCGGGCATTGGAAACTGGGCATGGGCAGAAAATCCTGATAGCAGGATTACAAGCGCCAAGATTATTTTATTTGGTTTCATGGTTTCTTTTTTTAGTAATTTTAATTGGTGGCGGCTGCCAGAAGCAATTATATGGGTAGCCGCCGCCAATTATAGTTGTGGAAAATTATTTAGAGGTAAAGAAGGTAATCAGGTCTTTTTGCACCTGCTGGGTATTTTCCTGAACAATCCAGTGGCCGGCTCCTTTAATGTTGGATTCGGTTACACTTTCGGCTACAAGCTTAGAGTGGTCTTTAAGGAAAGCTGCTGCAAAATATTCTCCCCCCATAGCCAGCAGAGGCATTTTTAATTTAGTTTTCATAAATTCTGCGTTGTCAATAGCATCCTGCTTAAAGCCGCCAAACCATTTAAAGGCTGCTGTTGTGCCACCTTCAACGGCATATGCCCTGATAAACTCGGCTGTTTCTTCCGAAGTAAACGGGTCTTTGGCATGCCCCACCATAGGCCAGAAGTTGGTAAGGAATTCTTTTTCCCTGCCTTTTACAATATTGCCTGATGCAGGCCATGAGAAAAAGCCAAACCACCATGCGGAAGCAGATACCTGCGACCATACCGGCTCTACACCCGGTAGCAGAGCATCCATAAGGGCCAGTTTTTTAACTTCGTTACCATATTGTGCGGCATAAGCATAGGCTACCATAAGGCCAATGTCGTGCCCTGCAAGGTTAATCTTGTTATAGCCCAGTTGCTTTATAAGCTCGTGTACATCGGTTGCCATGGTCTTTTTGTCGTAGCCGCCCTCAGGTTTGTCAGATTCACCTACACCCCTTAAATCAGGTGTAATTACGGTAAAGTGCTTAGACAGCTCAGGCATAATCCTGTTCCACATGTACCAGTTTTGGCCGAAACCGTGTATAAGTACCAATGGCTCGCCCTTTCCGCCTATTACATAATGGATGTTGATGCCGTTAACTTTGGCTGTTTTATGTGTAAAACCTTTTGGGGCCGGTGCGGGTTCGGCAATTTCATTTTGCCTTTCAGATATGTTTATCCCCGCGCTGATAACTTCTCTTTGCTTTGCATGTGCCGTAAGGCTAAAGATGCCAGCAAGCAATAGCAGTTGTATTGATTTTTTTTGTTGTACTAAACTTTTGAAAATTGTTTTCATGATTTTAATTTTTAATGATTTCTAATAGTATTTGGTTTTATATTCTGAATTACTGAGTGGTAAAGCACTTATGTCTTTTGGAGCCCTTCTATCCATGCATAGGCAGATGTTGCAACTTCTTCCCAACCGGGCTGGCCCAGTACAAAATGGTTCCTGCCGGGAAATTCCTTATAATCAGTCACCGCATCTTTATGGGTATATTTTTTATAATTGCTGTAGTTGAGCGATGAGGGTATGGTATGGTCTTTTTCACCGGCTATAAAAAACAGAGGGGCATGGTAACGGGCAAAATCTATCTTTGCAGCATTGGTTATGGTATCCCTTACGATGCGTTTTGATTCGGGTATGGCAAACCGGAAATAAGACTGTTCCTGTAAATCCTCGGGCATTCCGTTAGTAAAGGCATACTGCCACTGGCTAAAACTCATCAGGAAAGTTTTATTTGCATCGGTAAAAAAGCCCAGTGGGCCCCATCCGGCAATTAAAAAGGAAAGCTTAAAGGTAAACACGCCCTGTGGGGGTACCGAGTGTATGGCCACAGCAGCAGCAGCAAGGTCTTTTTGCAGGAGCAATTGTGCAATAAGCCCGCCTATAGAATGGCCTATAATTATGGGCTTTTCCGTCAGCACCCTTACAATTTCCTCAAAATATTGTACAAGGCCGGTTAAGCGCAGGGCAGCAACATCAGGATCGGGGTGGCGGAATTTAAGCACATTAACCGAAGCATCTTTCTGGGGCCAGGCAGGGGCAAGGGTTTTATATCCTTTGTCTTCAAAGAATAATTTCCAGTCATCCCAGCACGTATTGCTTACAAATGCGCCAGTAATAAAAAGGATTGTTTTAGAGTTTAAAGCTGACATAAAATGAATATTATTGTTATGCCATTACTATAGCTATTATTATTCCTTTTGTTTTAATGTGTTGATATTGAGTTTTTTATTTGTTTTTTTGCTATTTGCTTCCGACTTTATTTCGTCGGATTACGAATTTTTTCAACCGTATGGCGTTGTTAAATCCGTATTAAAAAAATGAATACCATACCGTTCCAAAAACATAGGATATATTGTAAATTGGTGCAGTGTTAAGGCTAACTCTTAACCACCACTGCATGCGCGCCTTTCTAAAATTATTATTGCACAGGTTTGTTTTGATGGGAGCTGTATTTTTTACAGCGTCCCCGCTATTGGCGCAGCAAAAAAAAATGAACTCAAAAGAAGTAAGCCAGGCAGAAGGAAAGATGGCTTCTTTACCCCAACACAGGAATAAGGTGAGCCAGTTACTGGATATAAGCATGTATTACTTTAATTATGACACCCATAACCCGCTCGATTTAGACAAAGCATCAAAATTTGCACTGGAGGCACTGGCAACAGGAGAGGCTATTAATTACACAAAAGGTATAGGGCAAAGTTACCTGCAACTGTCTAAGATAAGCCAGGAGGCTAAAAAATACGGGCAGGGGAAAAAGTATGCTTTAAAAGCAGTAGATGTTAGCAAAAACCTTGGTGCTACTGATTTGTATGGGGAGGCCTTAGTAATGTTGTGGTCTACCAGTACCCTGACAGGAGCAAGTCACCAAACGGGCATACGCCTTATACAGAATGCGGGTGAGGCGTTTAAACGTTCGGGAAACCTGAAGAGGGAAGGGGATTGCCTTGAAGAGCTAGCCGACCTTTATCAGATGGAAGGTGACTATGCAAAGGCACTTATAGAACTAAAAAAGGCAATGGAACTTTACAAACATTCGGGATTCAAAAAGTTGCAGAACATTTATGAGCTTACCGGCAGGGTTCATTTGCTTATGGGGAATCTTGATAAAGGAGTTGAATGCCTGGTAAATGCCGAGAATACGGCCGATGCAATGGGTGAAACAATAGAATTTTACAGTACCCTTAACAACAGTATTGCCATGGCTTATACCACATTTGGCCAGCCCGATAAAGCACTGCCCTATATTGAAAAAGCGTTACAGATTGCCGTTGAGCTTAACAGGCCTGAAAGAGTAGAAGTAATCCTGGTTAACTACGTTTCTATTTTAAGTAAGCTGCAACGTACTGATAAGGCTATTGCTCTTGTTGATAAAATGATTGTCCAATACCCAACCATTAAGCGTCAAGACGCACCTGTATGGGAGTGTATGATGGCCGATATTTATATAGACCGTAAAGAGTTTGCTAAAGCGGCACAATATTGTGAAGGCATAGAAAGAAAAATAAAAAAGAACGGCAAAGAGTTGAATAAAGACGATATTTTTGATTTTATAAGCTCTATAATACGTTGCAACATTGCTTTAGGGAATTACAAAAAAGCATTGTTATACAACACAAAATACGACAGCCTGTGTAACATTAGGAGCCGTGTTTTTTGCAATACGTACCACATGTGGGCGTTTAAAATAGATTCTGCTGCGGGCAATTATGTTTCTGCAATTAAACATTACCAGCAGTATAAACAGGTAAACGACGAAATGCTGGGAGAGACTAAGGCCCGACAAATTAACCAGCTTAACATATTGCATGAATCGGAAAAAAAAGACAAAAATATACTGTTGCTTAAAGAGCAGGCCCAGTCACAGGAAAACAGCCTGAAATCGGCTAATTTTGTACGAAATACTACACTTGCCGGGTTTATGATAATGAGTGTATTTATCTTTATTATTTACAGGAATTACAGGCAAAACCTAAGGTCTAATGTGATACTTAAATCCCAAAAAGAAGAAATTGATGTAAAAAATACATCGCTTGAAAACCTGATTAGTGAAAAAGAGTGGCTTTTAAAAGAAATTCACCACAGGGTAAAAAATAATCTGCATATGGTTGTGGGGCTCCTGGCAAGCCAGTGCGAATTCCTGACAGGTAAAGAGGCAGTACAGGCCATTAACGAAAGCCAGAGGAGGGTAGAGGCCATGTCTATCATACACCAGAAGCTGTACCAGTCAGAAAACCTCTCAATGATTGATATGCCTTCGTATATTTATGAACTGACAGAAAACCTTGCCGATTCGTTTGACAGTGCAAAGCAGGTACGGTTCCAGCTTGATATCTGTAATATAGAATTCCCGCTTTCGCACTCCGTGCCGGTAGGCCTTATACTGAATGAAGCTATAACAAACGCAATAAAATATGCTTTTCCGGGAGAGGCTGAAGGGGTTATAGATATTGTGCTGAAGCAGGAAGGAAAAGGGTTCTTACTTTCTGTACGGGATAACGGGGTAGGCATTGACGAACATTTTAGTATTGATGAAAGCCCTTCTCTTGGGCTCAAGCTTATGCAGGGGCTTACAGGAGATATGCAGGGCGATTTCCTAATACGTAACAATAACGGCACCGAAATAGAAATACGTTTTTCCATAAACGAAGACAGGGAGGCTATACCAAACATTATTTAAAGTATAAGATGGATATAAGTACCAAAATCCTTATTGTAGAGGACCAATTTGTGGAAGCAAACCATTTGCGCCTGATGCTTACAAAAGCTGGATATGCTGTGTGTGGTGTTGCAAGGACAGTTAGTGAGGCTAAAGAAGCCATAAAAAAGAACAGGCCGGGTCTTGTATTGCTCGACATATTCTTAATTGGGCGTGAAACCGGTATAGACCTTGCAAAGTATCTTAACGAAGAAAATATTGGGTTTATTTACCTGTCTGCCAATTCTAATGAAGAGGTGTTGAATGCCGCCAAGGCCACACGTCCTTATGGTTTTATTGTGAAGCCTTTTAGGGAAAGAGACCTCCTGGTAACGCTACAGATAGCGGGTTACCACCAGCAGTATGGCATAGAATCGTCTATACGTAAGGAACAATTGTTTCAAAAACAAATTAGCCGGCTGATGGACGATTCCGGTACGTGGGACGAGCGGCTGTTTAAGATAGGCAAAGCCGTACAGCCACTGGTACCTTTTGACCTTATGGTGGCCATTTACCGTACCGCAAACGAAAGTGAAGACATTGTATTGGGCTTTTTGCGGGTGGGTTTTAGCGAGTATCAAAAAATTACCGTGGAAGACCTGCAAAACCTTTCTAACCTAAAGATAAGCGAAATCAAAAAGCTTCAGGTAAATACGGTGGTAGATGCAAGGGTATCGCTTTATGCCGGGGCAGATTTTCAAAAAGTAACTCAGGCGCCCACTATGAAAAAGCTTATTGCTGATTATCTTGGCATGCGTGCTAACCTTACCCTGCCCATACCGCTGTCAATAAATAAAAACGACCGCTATTTCTTTTCGTTTTTCAGCAGGAAGGCACAGGGTTTTAACGAGGCGCATTTTGAGGTATGCAAAAGGTTGCAGCAGCCCCTTATATATATGGTGGAAAACATCCTGATGAAGGATAAGAATTATGTACAAAAAATAATTCCCAAGCCGACACTTAAAACCACCTCTATGCCCGGTTTTGAGGGTATTATAGGGAAGAGCCCGTTGCTGGTGGAAATATTTGACCATATTGCCCAGGTAGCACCGGGAGATACTACAGTGCTGGTAACCGGTGAAAGCGGCACCGGCAAAGAGCGTATAGCAAGCAGTATACACAACCTCTCAGGCAAAAAAGGGCCGCTCATTAAGGTAAATTGTGCCTCGCTGCCCTCAAACCTTATTGAAACCGAATTGTTTGGGCATGAAAAAGGCGCTTTTACGGGGGCTACAGACCGCAGGGTGGGCCGTTTTGAGCTGGCCGATAAAGGCACGCTGTTCCTGGATGAGATTGGCGAAATGCCTTTAGACATGCAGGTGAAGCTGCTGCGAGTGCTACAGGAAAAAGAAATAGAACGCATTGGGGGCAGCAAACCCATAAAAGTAGATGTGCGTATTGTAGCTGCCACTAACCGCAACCTGGAAAAAGAAGTGGCAGAGGGCAGGTTCAGGCTGGATTTGTATTACAGGCTCAATGTATTCCCTATACACCTCCCCGCCCTTAGGGACAGAAAGGAGGACATAACATTGCTGGCAAAACACTTTATTGATGCGTGTAATGCCAGGACAGGCAAAAGTGTAACAGGACTCTCGACGGAGGCACGTAACAGTTTGTTAGCGTACAACTGGCCGGGAAACATCCGCGAACTTGAAAATTTTATTGAGCGTGGCGTATTGCTTGCCAAAGGGCCAGTTATAGAAACTATAGCTTTACCCCAGCACCATGAACCATTAGCAGGAGGTGAAAGCCAAAAATTAAAAACCATTGAAGAAAATGAAAGGACCCATATAGTTGCCGTATTAAAACAATGCGGTGGGCGCATAAGGGGGGCTAACGGTGCTGCGGTAATTTTGGGTGTACCTCCAACTACGCTGGCTTCTAAAATGCAAAAGCTTGGAATAAAAAGGAGACATATTTAATGTTGTGAAAAGGCAAACAATACTTTATCTGTGGTAAAAACCTTTTTTGTGAAGGACGGTTTTTAAATAGCTTGAATCAGAATTAATTATTTACTTTGGGTCATAAAGGATGCATACTCAGGATGGGCCTAGACATTACCCGACCTTATGCAGTTAAATTATCGGTATTTTAAAACCCTGCTAATGATAGCGGTTTATAATATTTGAGGTCAAAAATGCAGAAACTAAAAGGTAGTAATGAAGTAATTATTGACATAAGTGAACTTGCTTCAGGTATTTATTTTTTAAGGGCAGGGGCAAGGCAATTACATTTATAAAGAAATAGTTTTTTTTAGGGTATGGGGAGTGACAAGTTGACTAGTCTGACCAGTCATTGTAAATAATAATCATAAATTGAAAGACCGATAAGCTAACAGTAACTTATCGGTCTTATTTATTGCAGATCTAATTGATGTTTAAAACACTATTCTTTTGTTCACCGTGCCCTTTTCGGTATTTATTTCTACAATAAGAACCTGGTTTTCAGCTTGTAGGTCTTCTATGTCTGTTTTGACAGTATTAATGTTGTTTCTATGGTACAGCATTCTGCCACGTGTATCATAAATAACTACGTCGTTCATGCTAACCAATCCTGTATCGATATGTATTGAATTTTCAGTTCTATATACAATAACACTTTCACTATTAAGTTCAGTCTCTTGTATCTTAAGTGTTTGATTTGTATACTGGATTTCAAATCTTGAATTAAACGTACCACTCTCAGATGTAAAAGTATAGTCATCTTCTTTAAGGTCATAAACCTGATTTATGAAATTATCTTTAAGATAAATGCTCTGATCCTGATTAAACAATCCTTCAAAATGGTCTAAAGATATTGTATATTGTCCTGTTGCATTAGCAATATAACCCATAGAAACTACATCATTTATTGTAAATGACGGTCTTGCCTGTACTGCAAGATTTACTTCTGAAGCTATTGAATACAGAGTTGTTTCACTATTGCCGAATATCTGCCCGTCATAACCATAGTCAATTCCGGCAGTGGCTGAATTTAAATATGCCACAGCCGTTTGGCTAAATGCTCCACTTGAATTGGTAAGGTTTAGCCAAAAACGCGAAGGCTGAGATTGTGCCGACGTACGCAAGAAAGGCTGTAAACCATTTTGAGGAGCCGGGCGTCGCATAGAGTTTGTAAAAGTGATCTGTGTGTACTCTGCCAAATCATTAGTTTTTACAATAAAACCCTGTCCCTGAGATATTAGCCAGTTTTCGCTGTCTCCTGTATAAAACCCTGCCTGTTCTGAACCGCCATATAGAGAGCCATTGGCTGTAAAAGCTGCAAGGGTTAATGTAGCATAAGAGGATTGTATGGTATTATTGCGTTTTCTCCAAAAGTAGAGACCTGACTGAGTATCTATTACATAACTGTTATAATCGAAAAAGTCATTAAGGTTTAGAGGAGACGGATACGGATTACCTATTGCCGTGTAGCGATCTCCCTGTGTAGATGCAGGCGTTGTAATGTATCCATTATTGGCTACACCAGTAAAGTTACCGGTAAATGTTATAGGTGCAGTTCCTTCATTATAGCCGGGTGTATTGTTACTGTTAGGCATGCGTATAAGGTAGCTTTTTGCTGTTGCAAAATCTGTAGCTGTATCGGCATACCAGTATTGCTCTATATAAGCACCTTCTCCGTTATTAAGTGTTGGGTCAAAACCATAACCATATTGATAAAAACGTCCTGTAGCCGTTAGGGGAGAAAACTCAAGCAGGTTTTGCCCGGCAACAGGAGATGACCACAATGTATAATCAAGTCTGTACAGTGGATTGCTGTTTTTTTGAATGGTTATATTTCCGGAATTATCATTAAAATTGTCTGCTTGTAATAAAGCCGCATTGTCCTGAAAAACAAGAGAAGCCTCTTCTGCAACTGTTACACTGCCCTTTATAGAAAATGTATAACCGGGTGTTACAATAACATTACCACTGTTAACAGTTAAGGAGCACGCTGTTATTGTGCCATGTAAAGAGGTATTATAATTACCGTTAATTTCTACCGCATAGCTAACACAATCTGGTATTCCATTGCTCCATTCTGTTCCATTCCAGGAAGTTGTGGTAATGCATTCCTGTGGCCCTCTAACAAGCACTTCTCTTATTGTTGTGCACGAAGTGGTAACATCTGTAACGGTAACCCTATGGTATCCCGGTGACAGATTTGTGGCTGTAGCCTCTGTAATACCAGACGGTTGCCATAAATAAGTATATTCGCCCGTTCCGTTAATAACATTAGCTGTAACACTTGCCGGTTGTTGACAGGTGGCCGCTGTTTGAGTTATTTGAACTTGAGTTATAACAGGTTCATTAATAATAAAATCTTTCGTAATACTGCACAAATTCCTATCAGTAATAGTTACGGTGAATTCACCTGCATAAATACCTGTAACTGTAGCCTCATTACCGCCATAAGGATACCAGGAATAGGTATATGGGCCTGTGCCGCCCGAGGCTTCCACAGTGGCACTTCCTGAAAAACCATTACTACAGCTGGGATCTGTTTGAGATGTTGTAGCAGTTAAAGGTTCGGGGTTTGTCAGGGTGAAATATTTGGTTATGCTACAGCCGTTGCCATCTGTAATAATTACGCTATAATCTCCGGCTGTAAGACCATATGCTAAATAAGCATTACCTCCATAGGGCAGCCACTCATACCTGTACCCGCCAGATCCGCCACTTGGATTAACACTTAATACGCCCATACCATTATAACAGTTTATATTATATTGATCCTGAGTGGCTGTCAATGGTTCCGGTTCGGTAATAGTATAATGTTCTGTAATGTTACAGCCGTCAGTATTACTAATTGTAACACTATATGTGCCTGGGTATAATCCTGAAATTGATGAAGTGGTTTGCCCTGTAGACCACAAATAAGTATATGTATCATTGCTATCTACAGGTTCTAAACTTATACTGCCTGTTTCGCCATGGCAAAGAATATTAGAATGATTTACAGATACTTCTATTGCCGGTGGCTGCTCTATATAGAGGTAAACAACATGACTACAGTTTTTTAAATCTGTTACTGTAACGCTGTAATGCCCACCTGTCAGGTTATTTGCGGTAGGATCATTTCCTCCATAGGGCAGCCACGAATAAGTGTAAGGTGGTGTGCCACCAATTGGGGTTACTGTTGCACTACCTGTAGAATCGCCATGACATGTGGTAATATTGGTTTGTGTTGTAGTGGCTGTTAAAAGTTCAGGCTGTGTTATTCTTACAGTTATATTTCCGGTGCAATTGTTGGCATCGGTTATTATAACATTATAGGTTCCTGCTGCAAGGTTATATGCCCTGTCGCTATTACCTCCATAGGGTAACCAATTGTATGTATAAGGAGGTGTGCCGCCGGAGGGCCATAGAATAGCATTAGCATCGTCCCCTCCGTAGCAACTCACATTATTTTGACCAATAGCAGCTACTATTAAAGAAGATTGGGTAATTCTAAATGTTTTGACGATCGAACAGTTATTAGCATCCCGTATTGTAACGCTATAATTCCCAAATCTTAGATGGGTTGCTGTTGCAGTGTTGTGTCCTGAACTCCACTGATAGGTATAGGGAGCTGTCCCACCTGTTGGGGTTACTGTCGCACTACCGGTATTACCATCATAACAGTTAACATTTGTTTGTGATGTAGTTGCAGTTAAGGGTGCTAACGGCTGTGTTATGGTAACAATTTTAGTAACAGTGCAATTTTTAGCATCGGTTACAGTAACAGTATGATCTCCTGCTAAAAGGTTATTTGCTGTTGCGGTGCTGCTGCCTGTAGACAACCATGAGTAGGTATAAGGCGGGGTGCCCCCGGTTGGGGTTACTGTTGCACTGCCTGTATTGGAACCATAACAGTTTATGTTGGTTTGTGTAGTAGTTGCCGTCAAAGGCTCTGGTTGTGTAATGGTAAAAGTCTCAGTTAGTATACATCCTTTTGAATCGGTGATGTTAATAGTATAATTTCCGGCAGCTTTGTTGGTTATAGTTGTTCCTGTTTCTCCTGTAGACCAGGAATAACTGTAGGGAGGTGTGCCCCCGGATGTTGATACTACAATGCTACCTGTAGAATTTCCATTGCAATCAACATGTGTCTGATTGTTAGTTGCTGTTAAAGCATCAGGTTGCGTTAGATTAAAAGATCGTGTTAACACACATCCTTTTGAATCGGTGATGTTAATAGTATAGTTTCCGGCAGGTTTGTTACTTAGAGTTGTTCCTGTTTCTCCCGTAGACCACAAATAACTATAAGGAGGCGTGCCCCCGGATGCCGATACAACGATACTGCCTGTAGAATTGCCATTGCAATTAATATTTGTTTGGCTGTCAGTGGCTGTTAAAACATCGGGTTGTGTTATAATAAAGGTTGCAGTGTTTGAATTTCCGCAGGCATTGGTAACAGTGCAGGTCCATGTACCGGGTGTAAGCCCTGTGGCTGTAGGGGTGCCATCTCCGGCAGGATTGCCCGGTGCCCAGTTATAGCTCAGAGTGCCGTTAGCTGTCGGTCTAACAGTGGCGGAACCGTTATTTGCACCATTACATGTTACATTTGTTTGAGATGTGGCTGTAAAAGCTACAGGAGCACAGGTGTATGTTACAGCATCTACAGATAAATATCCAATGCCCATATCTGTAGATATTACATAACTGTCTATAACTTTATTGCTGTTATCCTGCCCGCCTAAATTAGACATATCAAAAAATGTGAAACCATTATTAAAACTGGCAGACGGGTTAAATGGATTGCTGCGTGATGCCGTAAATACAGTTTGCATACCCAGTTTACCCGTAATGGTAAGAGTACCTACCGGCGAAAGGTTTAAACCAGATGTAGATACATATATCCATAAACTCTTTAAATTAATAGCCGCACCGTTTGCAGCACTTATAGTGAATGTTACTCCTCTGGAACTGGATGTGTAATTAGAATTATCGAGATATTTATTATCTCTTGAAGTACCGGTCCAGCCTGTATGAGGGAAACTGCCCTGAACGTAAAAGTAACTTTGCTGCGATGTTACATTAAAAGTAATACCGCCCTCAGAAAATGTTGTACTATTATTAGGCTCGTTATCAAAGGTCTCGGTAATTGTCTGAGATTTAACAAACTGGCTGCCAAACAATAGCACCAGTAGTAAAAAGTAATGTTTTTTCATTTTGTTTCATTTAGTACTGTTGACAGCCAATAGTTATGCTTTAAAACCCTGCAAATTTTGTTTAACTGCTAATAGTATTAGACTGATTAGCGTATGGTCATTTTTTGCCCTGTTATCCGCGTGGCGGGAATAATCCTTCACAGCAAATAATATATCTCATACCTATAAAAGGCTGACGAAGGTCTATAGCTGTTGGAGTGGCTTCTCCTGCAGTATCAACAGATATCATTTTGGTATTCGTTACATCTGCTGCAGCTTTATTGTACAGACTTGAATTTGTTAATGTACGCCCGTCCATATATGTAGGCATACCAATAACAGAGTCGGCTTCCGGTTTCCCTGAATCTGCGTTGACGGAGCTAAGACTAATTTTTGCACCGTGGCTGTGAGATGGTATGTGTTTCATGCTAAGAGCTAAGGTTTCTGCGCCTCCCGCTACTCCTTGTACATAATTACTTCCGCCTGGCTGCGCACCAAGTCCAACAGGTATCCTTCCTCTTAGGTCGGGTAATGCAAAAGTGCTCATGCCATCGCCTCCGTAGGTATTTTGTATTACCATATATAATTTATCGGCAGTGTGTATTTGAAGGATCTGCCCATTACATTCTGCCCAGCCGTTAGGAATAAAAGGGCCTGCAAAAATTTTGATCATTCCAATGTATTCTTCCATGATATAAAAGGTTTTAATGGTTGTGAAGCAAAGCTATACTGCTGGTACTGTTTAAATACAGGTGTAAACACCTGATTTTTTTTATCATTCATTTAACAAATTTGCTACCTTTATAAACCATAAAACCAAACACGATTATGTCAGACTTAAATGCAGATTTTTCGATCAGCCTCACCACAGCGCGCGAGTATGCCACGAAGTGGAGAAAAGAAAACAGCGGCTATGACCGCCACAACAAACTACACGCATTTTTAATACCTAAAGACAACCTCGAAGCATTACTTAAAGAAGATATAGATGCAGTAAGGGCCTATTTAGGTGTGGATGAAAATGGGGTGGAAAAACTTATGATAGTTGGCACTAAATGGAGTCCGGCAACAGAAACACAGGATGATAAACTGCCGTTACTGGGTACTAAATTAGAAGGCAAAATTTATGATTTTACTTTGCCTTGTCCAAGATTTTGTGGTCATAAAAGCGCTCTTAACGAACTTGATATAGAGATCTAATACTTTTAAAATAGTATGGCTGCATGGACGAAGTCATAGTAATTATATCAAATATTGGTTTAGCAATACTTGTTGTAAATACTTTAGTCTATTTTACAGGCTTTACTCAAAACAGTAAAGCCTATAAATTTTTATGTCTGTATCTTTTGTGCAGCAGTATTGTTCAGATTATCATGTTTATAATGGCATATAGCGGTTATAACAACCTTTTTTTGTCAGGATATCATCTATTTACTCAGTTTATTTTACTTAGCTGTTTTTTTTACAGTCTGTTTAAACCGTTAAGTAAAATAAAAAGCATTACTGTAAAATATGTAAGCATAATAGTAACAACAGGGCTTATTGTTCAGTATTTTTTTGATCCGGAGTTGTATTATAATTTTAACCCGACAGGTTTTTTAATAACATCTTTACTGTTAATAACATATGCCGTTTTGTATATTTATGAACTGCTAACACAAAAGTTATTGTTCAATTTTGTAACTATAGGTGCCTTTATTTACCTTACAAGCAGCTGTGTTATTTTTACTTCTTCAACATCTATGGTATCACTAAGTCAGGAAATGTTTTCATTGATCTGGCAAATTAATGCTGTATTGTTTATAATCTATCAACTACTCATTTTTTGGGAATGGAAACAGCACTTTTTACCGAAGAAAATAAAATAGGGCTACTAATAGTTAGCGGTATTTTTATAATGTTCTTTATGGGCATTGTACTGTTGCTCTTTTTTTACTTTTCTAAAAAGAAGATCATAGAAAAAGAACTCGAAAAAAAAGAGGCGCAGTTGCAGCACAGTAAAGACCTTATTAATGCAACACTTACCACTCAGGAAAAGGAACGCAAACGCATAGCCCAGGATCTGCATGATGACATAAGCTCAAAACTTAACATAGTTGCTTTAAATTGCCATTTGCTTTCGATGAGAGATCTTACGAAAGAAAAAGAAGAAGAACTTACCGGAACTATTGTAAACCTTTCCGGAAAGGTATTAGAAAATTCAAGGCGCATTGCCCATAACCTTTTTCCTCCGGTGTTCGATAAATTTGGTCTAAATGCAGCTATCGAAGAACTTTGTAAAGAATATAATGTTTTGCAAAACGTAACCGTAAAATATCAGAATAATGCAACGTTCGATGGTCTACACAAAGAAAGTCAAATGCACATCTTCAGGATATTACAGGAACTAATCAATAACTCTGTACGGCATGGCAAAGCATCGCACATTTCTATTACATTTAATAACCAAAACGGGACTACCTGTTTTTATAAAGATAATGGGCATGGTTTTGACGTTGAACATGCAGAAAGTAAAAAGGGACTTGGAATGAAAAATATAGAAAGCCGCATTAATTTTATTAATGGCACTATAGCGGTGACTTCTAAAATTAATGAGGGTACAAGTATAATTTTTAGTTTTTAAAATGATGCCTGTAAGAATAATTTTAGCCGATGATGAGCACCTTTTCAGGAGTGGAATATCTTTCATACTTCAAAGGGAGCAGGACATTAACGTGGTTTTTGAAGCGTCAGATGGACAGGAAGTTATAGATTACATTAGAAAAAATCCTGATAGTGCAGATATTGTGATAATGGATTTAAAAATGCCCGGACTAAATGGGGTAGAAGCCACCAAAGTTATTTATGATGAGTTTCCTGAACTTAAAATTATAGCCCTGACAAGCTATGATACCAAACTTTTTATTGCAAACATGATCAATATTGGCGCAGCGGCTTATTTAGTAAAAACAACAACCCCTCAGGATTTGCTTTTTACTATACGTCAGGTGGCTGCAAAAGGATTTTATTATAGCGAAACTGTTTTAGGAACCATTAAAGAAAATATAGGGGTCATAAAAGAGTCTAAATTTAGTTTTGAAAGTGAGGACCTCACTAACAGAGAACGCGAAATAATAAGGCTTATATGCCTGCAGTATAATACTAAAGAAATTGCCGATATGCTTTTTATAAATTATCGTACTGTTGAAGGGCACCGAAATAACCTGATGCTAAAAACACAATCACGAAACATGGCCGGATTGGTACTATATTCGCTTAAAAAAGATATCATTACACTTAATGATCTGATGAAATAATTTTTATTATGATTTAATGAGGGCGAGGTAAGGCTTAATAAAAAAAGGCACAGTAAAAATACCATGCCTTATCATATCTAATATAAAGTCAATTATTTAGATAAACCGTATAATCCACTCAAAACAAGCAGTGTAATAAAAAATGCAACGCTTATTTGTATGTATTTTATAATTGTATCTTTTCTGTTAAAAGAATTGTAATGCATGTATCTTCTTTGATGTAATGCCACTAATTGAGAGTTGTCTGCGCCTGCTGTTCTTACCTTTTTCATAGTCTTTCTTATTTATTAGTGTAAATATAATAATGTGTTTTGCAAAGATCGATGCTCTTTAACAAAAGCTTAAACAAATATAATATTTTTGAATTTTAAAATCAATTAAAATGTTAAAAAAATAAAATAAAAATTTAAATTTTAACTTTTATGTTGATTTTTTATTTATCGTTGAAACCTTTGTGTTGAATTAAAACAGAATAATTGACTGTTTTTTAATGTTTGTGTTTTAAATTTGCATTTTTATTAAAATTTATGGAAAACACAGCCACAGCTGCAACCCAGCAAAACACAAACACTCAAAAAACAGTATATTCTATATTATTTTCTATTGCCTTTGCCCATTTACTTAACGATCTTTTACAGGCGGTAATTCCGGCGGCATATCCAATATTAAAAGACAATTATAATCTTACTTTTACTCAGGTAGGGCTTATAACTTTTTCTTATCAAATGGCGGCATCGCTTTTGCAGCCTTTTGTAGGTTTCTATACCGATAAAAATCCGAAGCCTTATTCGCAAATAATCGGTATGATATTTACTTTAGCCGGGATTGTGCTTTTGTCTTATGCCGGTAGTTTCCCTGTTATACTTTTATCGGTAATACTTGTAGGTATAGGTTCATCTATTTTCCATCCTGAGTCGTCGAGGGTATCGTTTTTAGCATCCGGGGGTAAGCGTGGTTTAGCGCAGTCTATTTTTCAGATAGGCGGAAACACCGGTACAGCCATTGGACCATTATTAATTGCCTGGATAGTTGTGCCGCATGGTCAGGAATACATAGTTTGGTTTGCCGCTATTGCAGTATTAGCCATGGCAGTATTGTGGCGCATAGCCCAATGGTATCAAAGCCATTTAAACCTTACTGCAAAAAAGAAACCTGTAATAGTAATGCCCGATCTTTCTCCGGCACGTGTGGTGGTTACAGTAATTATTTTACTAATATTAATTTTCTCAAAATACTTTTATATAGCCAGTTTATCCAGCTATTTTACTTTTTACCTCATCGAAAAGTTTAATGTAACAGTACAGGATGCACAGTTTTACCTGTTTATTTTTTTGGCATCGGTAGCCTTAGGAACACTCCTTGGAGGGCCGCTTGGCGATAAATTTGGACGTAAGTATGTAATATGGTTCTCGGTTCTTGGTGTAGCTCCGTTTGCATTGTTGTTGCCTTATTCAAACCTGTTCTGGACAAGCGTACTTTCTGTAATTATTGGGCTTTTATTAGCTTCCGCATTTCCTGCCATATTAGTATATGCACAGGAACTGTTGCCTAAAAAATTAGGTATGGTCTCAGGATTGTTCTACGGTTTCGCTTTTGGTATGGGTGGTTTGGGTTCTGCTGTCTTAGGAAATATTGCCGATGCCGAAGGTATAGTATATGTATATAATATTTGTGCCTACCTGCCGCTTATTGGCGTAATTGCTATGTTTTTGCCTAATTTAAAAAAGAATACGTCTAAATAAGTGTAAGGTTTTGTAATTTTTTTCTTTAAATTTACGGAACAATCAAACAACTATACTCTTATGTGGATCTTTGACAGTTCTATAAACAAAAAAATGAACAGCACCGCGCTGTTGCTTGTGCGCGTTGTTGCTGGGGCTTTTATGTTAACCCATGGTATTCAGAAATACCATTTATTAATGCAGGGAGGCCCTATAAAATTTGCCGATCCGGTTGGAATAGGGGAGGCACCATCTTTAGTTCTGGCCATATTTGCAGAGCTTGTATGTTCGGCATTACTTATAATTGGTTTTGCTACACGCTTAATTACCGTACCGCTTATCATAACAATGTTCGTTGCCGTTTTTGTAGTGCACACTGCCGACGGATTTGAGGCACAGGAACTGGGTGGTTTGTACTTGCTGATTTATGTTTTACTGTTTATAACAGGAAGCGGTAAATATTCTATTGATGGTATTATTACCAGAAAGAAAAGAAGAAGATATTAATCTTAGTTTTTAATAATTATATTGTTAAATACACTTCCGTCATTAGACGTGGCCTTTAAAACATAGCTTCCTTTTTGTTGCACCATTTCTAAATTAACTTTGGTCGTGCCATTATGTGTATAAAATGCAGGTTTGCCTATACTTCTTCCTGTCAGGTCATAAACTTCTACAGATGAAATTACTGATTGTGATAATGATGTAATGGTTACTGTACTTGTAAAAGGATTCGGATATAACTTTAAAGCCTTGTTTTTAATTGTATTTATATCCATCGTTGCAGGTTTCAATCTAATGAGAGCAAATCCGCTCGGGTAAAAAGTATCCCAGTAAATGCCGGTACTGTGCCCGCCTATTAATACCGTGCCGTCATTCTCTGTTATCAATGCCTGAGATACATCGTCAGAATACATATCTCCGGGAAAATCAAAAGTATATTCGGTATTATTATTAAAAGTTATATCGGCAAATCCTTCCTCTGTCATTTTTGACAGATTAAAGTCTCTTGGGCAGGAACTGTCGGAAGCACTTGGGCAGGCATGAGCACCTGTAACAAATATTCCATTATTGGTTACTTTAAAGTTGGCATTATAATAACTAACATTATTAAAGGCCAATTGATCCTCATCGATCCCGTATTTAGCAATCCTGCTGCCCTGATCGAATACCGATGCCGAATAAAAATAGTTTACATACAGGCTGTTGTTTATCAGGTCAACATTTTTAAGCGTATTGGTCATGCCTGTATTTAACTCGGTCAGCCTTATTCCATCAGTACCATAACTGTTTAGTGGCGTTCCATTTGCATCTATCAATACGGTCAACAGTTTTTGATGGCGAATATTGGTTATCGGCTCAAAATAAGTATCAGTACCTACAAGTAAAAAGTTATTGTTGCCGTAGGTTTTAATAAAACTGCCGTTGCTAAAATTGTTTATCGCAACTTCTTTAAACCCATTATTATCAAAAGTAGCATCCAATTGACCCGTAGCATCAATTTTAAAATAAATAAGTCTTATGCTGTTGGTTACTTCGCCATCATAGCGTGTGCCAATGCAAAATAAATTTCCGTTTTGGTCAGTAACAAAATCGTTAATAATTTCCTGAGCTTCAAAATTTGCTATGGCAAAATTGTTTGTCCCAAACGAGGTGTCGAAATTTCCGGTATGGTCTATTTTACAAATAAATCCATCCTCGCGGCCTTCTTCCCGATCTTGTCGTGTTCCAAAGACATAAAAGTAACTTTCAAAATGTTTAAATCCCGAAATGGTGTAATTATAAGCACTGTTATCTAAAGTAATAATGCCATTATTGCCAAACTCTGTAGCTAGGCTGCCATCATAATTTAGTTTTACCATATTATTGTCAGAAATAAAATAATAGCTGTTATCAACTAGCAGTGCATCGGTAGGATAAAAGGAAACATCGTTGTGAATTATGGATCCATCTATTCCAAAACTATCATCGGGTTCATAAATTTGGCAAAATGAGTTTGTTGTACAAAATAATACAAGCATAAGTAATGTTCTTTTCATAAGCTTATCAGATTATTTGTAGCTGTATTACAGTGTGTTTATTTTATCTTTTACAAACAATTGTATCTCTTCAAAAAAGGCTGTAAACTCTGATTCAAAAACATCGTAATATTCTTTCAGTTCTTTAACCGAATGCCGCATGTTAGATGCGTTTTTTGTTCGCTGATCCATTTGTGTCAGGGTTCGGGCAATCCCCTCGACCCCGGCATACGTAACCAGCCAGTTGTGTTGGGTCATGTGGGGTATCATGCCTTTGCTGCGTTCGGGCAAAATATCATAGTTATCATAAAGCAATTTATAAAATGCAGCAGCAAAGTCCTGTAGCGGTATATTTGAATAACGAGACCAATTTTTAGCCAAAAAATGATCGTAAAAAATATCCATTATAACCCCGGCATAATGGTGATAATTGGCATGCAATCTCTTTGTGCCCTGCCTGAATATAGGGTGGGCATCGGTATAACTGTCTATGGCGCGATGCAAGACAATGCCTTTTTGCACTCCAATAGGAAAATCGTGCGGTTTGCCATGAATGCCATCGGCAACGAAATTGCCTATTTTCAATTGGTCGTCATCTCCGGAAAGGTATATATGTGCTAAAAAATTCATGCCCTAAAATAAGCATTAGTTTTTAAAGTAGCAAAAACACACAAAAGCAAAAGCTGCATCCGGGGTACAGATGCAGCTTTACTAAATTTATATAAACAAATAGATTAAAGCAGGTTTAAAAACTTAAGGCCAAACACCACACCATGGGTTGCAAAACCGCTACCCTGATAAGCACGAACATAATCTACCCTAAAAAACCTGAACTTGCCGAAGCCCACATTGTCAAAACCTGCGCTAAATTCCTGATAAGGTTTGTTGTTGGGAGTACCCAAAGCATGGTAGCCCACAACAAGATTCCATTGCAAAAGATTTAGCACTGGTATTTTATTCATAATATAACCCTTGAAATTATGCTCTGCATGCAGTTCTAAATAAGAGTCGTTGGTACTATTGGTATAATAAGGCATAAGGTTAAACACATTTAGATAGGCATTACTGGTGCCCACATGGGTTTGGTTGCCATTAAAATGTTTATAGTCTACAAACGATATACCATCGGCATTAAAAAATTTGCCGCCTTTTAGGTTAATGCCAAAATCTCCTTTATTTCCAAGGGTTACATCATATGTGGCACGGGCAGCAATAAAGTCATATTCATAATTCTTTTCACTTCCGGCAAAAGCCTTTTCATATTGAAATGATAGTACTGGATAGCTACCGCTGCTAACATTCATTTTACCATCGGGGCGGGTAATATATTTCTGCCCGAATTTTATAGTGCCAATAATACCTCCTTTTGCAAGATTGTGGGTTGCAAAGGCAGGCAGTGCATCGCTCTCCGGCACCAGCGGATTGTTAGAAGTATAGGCATCTTTATCATCTTTTATGAATACCCAGTCGGCATTATTAAACAAGGCTTTTCTGCGGGAATATTCGGCATATCCTACCATGCTTAACCCTGTAAATACTTCCTGACCGTACTGTGCCCTAATAAATGTTTTATCATATAACTTCATGTAGTTGTCTTTAAAAAACAATGTGCTGACAGAGTTTATAAAGGGAGTTATAGGTTCGGCTGTATTAAACTGGCTAACTGCACTACCACCCGTTAAAAGTATGTAAGCATAATTTCTACGGTTAAAACGGTGGCTGATTGTGCCTGTAACCCTCAGGCGGTCTTCGGCTACACCATAGTTAAACTTTGAGCCTATATAAGTTGATTTTCCTGTTTCCTCATCATATTTGTTATACGATAGTCCTGTGTTTAAACTCCATCCCTGTACGGTATTATAACTTAAACCGATAATGTTTAATAGGCCATCATAAGTAAAAGACGACTTTTTAAATGAATTGCGGTAGCTGTATCCTGTTAAAACGTCTAGTATTTTAAATCGGTTATTCTTTTTATCTACAGAGTCTAAGTAGGTTTTAGAAGTATGCAGGGTTTGTATGCTGTCTTTTTTAATATAGTCGGCATTTTCCTCATTAGTCAGCGGAATAGGGCGCATAGTGTTCCAGTAAACAGTATCTTTTTTATTAGAACCCTCTTCTACAAAAACAACCTCTTTTCCAAAGGTTTTTTTATCAAAACGGTCATGAAAAATATAGTTACTGTACACGTGTGTAAATGTTCCGGTAAACCCAATGCCAAACATTCCTGCTTTAAAATCAAATATCTGCGAGTTCTTTGCCCATATCCTGCTTTCGCTGTTGTAGCTAAAGTTTTGTTTCAGGTTCATGTTTTCCATTACAGGCAACTGTACCCTATATCCTTTAATGTCAACATCTATGGCATATATTGCCCAACTGCCGTCTACAATATAAATATAACCCTCAAAAACAGGCTCTTTATCGCGACGCGGTATTAGCTTAATTTTGTTTATTTGGTTGTTGTTCTCATCAAAAAAAGTCCCCTCAAGTTTAAATTTGTAGTAATTAAAGGCATTGTTAGCCAGGGGCGATATCATATTGATGTTGTATTCTACATAGTTGTTGTAGAAATTATAAAAGGTACCCAATGCAGTGTTATAGCTAAAGCCCCTGTCGTTACCACTTATTTTAGAGGCAACAATGCGCTCTTTAATATTGTCGGGCTGCTCAAAAGTTATTTTACTCACTGTTTCGCTCAGGTATATAATCCCGCTTCCGGTACTGTCTACCATACCGTCGGGTATTTCTACCTTTACACCCATGATTTTTTTAGGAACGTCTTTAACCCTAAACAATCCTTTAGAATAAAAATCGGCTTCAAAACGGCCTATTTTTTCGGAGTTCTCTTTTTTATGTGCTATTGCCTGGCGTATAACTGCATAAGCGGGATCCTCGGCATTAGAGATAATCACTTCATTAAGCTCATAATTTTCGTCGTCAAGCTTTACATCAAGTAAATATGGAAATGAATTTACGGTTACAGGCACTTTTTTGGTCTTGAATCCAATAGATTGAAAGACAATAATATACTTTCCTGTGTTTTTTACATTAAGCTCATAATTGCCCTGCTCGTTCGCTGTGGTGTTATTATAAGTGTTCTCTATACTTATGCTTACAAAAGGAATTCCTTCGGCGGTGTCAGATGTTACTTTTCCTTTAATTTGTGCCTGTGTGGCAAGCCCTGAAAGAACAAAAAGAGCCATTAAAAATTTGTGCATGTACAATAGTTTTGGTGAATGTTGGTTATTGGGTTTTATATATGAGACGATTTATAATTTAAAATAGTTGCATGGACATGGACTTTTTTTAGATATGTTCAGCATTTTATAAAAATACATGTTAATTATATAGTTTGTAGCATATGGCTTGAAATTGTTACACTGATACCGTATTTTTGCGGAATGAAAAATAACCTCCATTTTTTAATATCAAATTATTAGCAAACAATAATGGAGAACCTGCAAACCACCACCAACGCACATTCTGCAGCATTAAAAACCACTCTTACAGGCATATTGGTTAGCCTGCTTCTTGCCGTTATTAAGGCATTGGGCGGTATTTTTGGAAATTCATATGCGCTTATTGCCGATGCCATAGAGAGCACTACTGATGTTGTAACTTCGGGCTTGCTGTATGTTGGGCTAAAATGGTCGTCTAAACCGGCCGATAAAGAGCACCCTTATGGGCATGGCAAAGCCGAAGCACTTATTGCACTGGGCATTGCTTTAGCATTGGTACTTGCTGCCATAATAATAGGGGTAGAGAGCATACACAACATCAGGACACCACATAAATCGCCCAAAGCATTTACCCTTATAATACTTGGAGGTGTAATTATAACCAAAGAACTTTTATACCGCTACGTTTTAAAAACTGGTAATGAAATAAACAGCGGTGCGGTAAAAGCAGATGCCTTTCATCATCGCAGTGATGCAATAACGTCTGCTGCTGCTTTTATTGGTATTAGTATTGGTCTTTGGGGTGGAGCCGGATATGAAGTAGCTGACGATTGGGCTGCACTGCTTGCAGGTGCCGTGATTATTATAAATGCTTATCTTATTGCAAGGCCTGCCATAGGTGAACTTCTTGATGAAGAGCTTGAACCACAGCTTAACGAACAGGTTAAAAAACTGGCTGCTGAAGTGCCTGGAGTGGAGTATATAGAAAAATGTTATATTAGAAAAATGGGACTGCAAAGCCACGCCGATATGCACGTGTGGGTTAATAAAAACCTAACGGTAGAGCAGGGGCACACAATAGCCCATGCGGTACAGGATCATATACAAGAACATTTGCCACAGTTTGCTTACGTGCACATACACGTAGAGCCCGCAGGAACTATTCATTAAACCTAAATTTTTACTGTTGTTAGTATAAATTTGAGTTTATCCCCTTTCTTTTTGTGTTTTACCCCCTCTAAAGTTTAAACTAAACTGCTTTTCTTTGCAAATCTGTATGTATTACTATATCGTTTAAGTAAGCGTAGAGAATAAAAAAGAAAATATCACACAAGTTTACTATTAATGGGTTATTCAAAATTTTTAGTGTTTTTAACCGCAATCATTTGCATTAAAGGTTTAACTGGCTGTTCATCACTTAAAGTCAACCAGTCTGAAGTAGGGCAGGGTTGGAGCGGAAATTCGGTCAATACAGTAATTTTTAGAAATAGTGCCATAACTACGCATAAAAATGTACAGTTTACGGCTTATTATGATAATGACGGTTATATGATTCTTGCCAAAAGGCAGCATGGTCAAAAAGTCTGGCAAGTTGCCAAAACCCAATATAAAGGCAATATTAAAGATGCACATAACGATATTAGTATTGCAGTAGATGTGTCAGGTTATCTCCACGTAAGTTGGGATCATCATGATACCCGTTTGCGTTATGCAAGAGGCACAGAACCTTTGGGCCTGATTTTAGATGATGAGCAAAGCATGGTTGGCGATAATGAGCTTAAAGTTACGTATCCGGAGTTTCATAACCTGCCCAGAGGAAGGCTTCTTTTTTGCTATCGCTCAGGGGCCTCAGGTAGAGGAAACATGGTTATAAACAGTTATGATGTGGCTACCCAAAAATGGACACGCCTGCAGGATAATCTGCTAAATGGAGAAAATGTAAGAAGTGCCTACTGGCAAATGTGTATAGATGCCAACAGTAACATTCATTTATCCTGGGTGTGGCGCGAAAGCTGGGATGTAGCAGATAATCACGATATATGCTATGCAATATCTAAAGATGGTGGGGTAAGCTGGGAAAGATCCAATGGAGATAAGTATAATTTACCCATAACTATGGCTACCGCCGAGATAGCCTGGGAGATACCTAAAAACAGCAGTCTTATAAACCAAACGTCCATGACGGTCGATGCAGATAATAACCCATACATAGCCAATTACTGGAACGATAGAGATAAACCACAATATAAGGTTGTGTATTTGAAAGAAGGCAAGTGGAATTTGAAGGATACTGATTTCAGGCAGGGTTCATTTTCACTTGGAGGTGGTGGTACTAAAAGTATTCCTATATCACGTCCTGAAATTCTGATCAATAAAAGCACATTGTATCTATTGTATCGCGACTCCGAAAGGGATAATAAAATTACACTTGCTTCTACCAACATTAATAAAAATAACTGGGAGCTCTTAGACCTCACAAACCAATCGGTAGGGCAATGGGAACCCAATTACGATAAAGAATGGTGGGCGCAACAAAAGCAATTGCATATTTTCTCCCAAAAAGTAACTCAGGTAGATGGCGAGGGTGTAAAAGATGTTTTGCCCGAACCTGTAACTGTTATTGAAGCTAAAAACCTGCCAAAGCAGTAAAATCAGTTCAATATTATTTTTGAGGGCGAAGTAACGTTCTTAAGCCCTTACGGTGTTTTTTAATACTTTTAATTGCATGAGCAGATGGATATTGCCTGTTCTTAGTGATGTTGTTGAATATTAAGGCAGCTATAAGCAAAATAACAGCACCGCTCAATACAGGCGATAGTACATACATATAGCCTAAAGCCTTTGTTTGTGCCGATCCGGTAACGGCAATAAGTGCCGTTGCACCTCCCGGAGGATGCAGTGTTTTGGTAATCTGCATAAAAATTATCGATAATGATACTGCCAATGGTGCAGCTACCCAAATCAGATCGGGTAATAATTTTTGAATGCTTACTCCAATGATTGCCGATAGTACATGTCCTCCAATTAAATTGCGTGGCTGTGCCAATGGGCTGTATATCACTCCGTAAACCAATACGCACGATGCCCCGAAAGATCCTATAAGCAATACATAATCTTCCGGAGGAAAAACTTTATATTGCAGGTATGCAATGGTTCCCAATCCAATAAATGAGCCAACAAACGCCCAAAAGTGTTCTTTAACATCGACTAAAGTCTCTTTATACAATACATATTTGGCGTGGCGGTAGCTTCGTTTTATTCTTTTAACAGGCATGGTCTATTTTTTTGCAAAGCTATATACTGTGTACGGAAAAACATACTGCGCAGTGTATTTAGCTACAAATGAAACAACGATTAACGGTACAAATAATGTATAATTATTTGTAAGTCCGCACACTAAAAACAGCGCAGTAAGCGGTGCATGTATGCTTGCGCTTAGCATAGCTGCCATTCCTGCCACCATAAAGTTTAGAGGTATTACACCTGCATCAAAAAAGGTGTTCAGTAAAATAGCTACAAACAACCCTAAAAAGGCACCTAAAAAAATGCCGGGGGCAAAAACGCCGCCATCGCCACCCGCACCTAAAGTAACCGATGTTATTATGGGTTTAAGCAGTAATATGCCTATAAGTGTAAAAGCAATATATGGTGTTAATACCATTTTATTGGCGCTGATAATACTTTCTTTAATAGCATGATAACCTTCGCCATACAGTTGTGGCAGCAATAAAACCATAATACTTATAGACACAGCACCCACAAGTATTTTATATTGGGCAGAAGTAAATTTTAAAAACTGTTTTTTAAAGAATAGCACACTCTTTGTAAGATATAAAGAATTTAAGCCTGCAATAATGCCCAATAAAACAAACCATGGTAGGGCATAAACATTCCAGTGTGTTATATTAACGCCAAACAAAGGAGCTTCATCAAGTATTAAAACAAAGCCAAACGCTATGCCTGCTGCTGTAAGGTTACAAATAATTTGCTCTTTATGAAGTTTTTTCGACACTACTTCATAAGCAAAAAACAATCCGGCAAGCGGTGTGTTAAACAATGCGGTGATTCCTCCAACAACTCCGGCACAAATAAGTTCGGTCCTGTATTTTTGAAGAAAGCTTTTTTCAGATGTTACAGACCCTATTGTTGCAGTAGCCACAACGGTAGAAACTTCTACACCGGTGCTTCCGCCAAAAATTACAGTAAGCAAGCCATTTATAAAGTGTGATGGCACTTTATATGCAGGTAGCCTGTTTCCGTTAGCATCAGTAGCATCAAAAACTTCTTTAATGCCTTTGTTTTCTTTCTTCTTAAAAAGATATTGACGTAAAATATAAATCAGCGATAAACCAAAAGCAGGGAAAACAATAATCCATACCGAATTAGCTATAGCCCTGCTGTATAGTATTTCTTCATAATGTTCTGTAAGGTGTTTTAGACTAATGCCAAGCAAGGCTGCTAAAAATCCAATTACTAAAGATGCAGCTATGAGTTTTGTATAATAAAGTTTAAAATATTGATTTATAGGGTAAGTAGACATTGTAAAGTGATATATCTACAAAATTAAGATATAGACATAAAAAATGAGCTATTAATAGATTGTTTAACTCAATTGCTGGAAGGTATTCACGATTCGTCTCTAAAATTCGTCAATTCAGTAACCTTTTTTATGAAACCATGGCTGTGTGCTGCAACTTTGCTTCAACAAAACCAATAAGCCATGAAAACTATTTTTACTTTCCTTATATTATTAACTGCTTTTTTTGCAAAGGCGCAAACTACTGTCAGTGGAGTTGTAACTGATGGTAAAGGACGCCCACTGCCCGCGGCAAATATTTACATAGATGGCACTTATGACGGGGCCACAACAGAGCCTGATGGCAGCTTTAGCTTTACAACAGCTACAACCGGAGCACAGGTATTAGTAATAACATTTCTTGGTTTTGATGATACAAGAGAAAACATAACCGTTGAGGACTATAAAGCCAAAACATTTAAGCTTCGCGAAAGTGTAAACACGCTCGACGCGGTTGTAATTTCTGCCGGAAGCTTTAATGCCGGAGACAATACTAAAGTTACGGCCCTAAAACCGCTCGACATTGTTACCACAGCAGGATCGGCAGGCAATATAATTGCTGCGCTGCAAACATTGCCGGGAACACAAACAGTGGGAGAGAGTGGTCGCTTATTTGTTCGGGGTGGAGAATCGGACGAGACACAAACTTTTGTAGATGGTATCCGTGTTGCTCAACCGTATAATGCCACGGCTAACAACATTCCTACACGTGGTCGGTTTTCGCCATTTTTGTTTAAAGGGATGACATTTTCTACAGGTGGATATTCGGCTGAGTTTGGCGAAGCCTTATCAAGTGTGTTGTTACTGAACACTATAGAAGAACCCGATCAGGAACAGACAGAAATAGCGTTGATGACGGTTGGCCTTGGCCTTGGAAACACCCAAAAATGGAATAAAAGTTCGCTTAGTGTTAATGCGGCTTATACTAACCTGCAGCCTTATCAGTGGCTTGTGCCACAAGACGTAAGCTGGAACAAACCCTATCAGTCTTTGGCAGGCGAAAGCGTGTACCGTTATAAGTTTACCAATGGTATGCTTAAAGTGTATGCCGCTTTTGACCATGCTGATTTTAGTATCAATCAAAAAGATATTAATGAACCGGAGCCAATGCGGGTTGATATTAAAAATGATAACTTGTATATAAATACTTCATACAAAGGCAATTTTGGTACACAATGGTATATACTTACAGGTATTGCTTACGGATACAGCCACAACAGTATTGCTCTTGGCCCGGACGATGTTAGCAATGGAGAACACAGCAGCCACCTTAAATTAAAACTTACCAAAGGTTTTAGCAGCAGGGTAAAGTTAAGCTTTGGAGCCGATTATTTTTTAACCGACTTTAATGAAGACTATAGCGAGCCAACAGGTTTTAATTACAACAGCGGTTATGTAAATAATATTGGTGCTGCTTATGCCGAAACAGATATTATGTTTTCTAAAAACCTTGCCTTTAAAGCCGGACTTAGAAGTTCATATTCTGAGATTGTAGGGAAAGCATCCATAGAGCCACGCGTGGCACTGGCCTATAAGGCAGGAAAAAAAGGACAATTCTCATTGGCATACGGCGATTTTTATCAAACACCGAAACAGGACTATCTAAAATATTTTAAAGAGTTTGATTTTGAAAAAAACACCCATTATATTTTTAACTATATGTACAACGGCGATGGCAAAACTTTTAGGGCTGAGCTGTATTACAAAGCCTATGACGATCTTGTAAAATACAACACACAGTTGCCGGAATACAACAGCCAGTATAATAACAAAGGCTATGGCTATGCTCAGGGTATCGACATTTTTTGGAGAGATAACAAAACGGTAAAAAATGTAGACTACTGGGTATCTTATTCTTATATAGACAGCCACAGAGATTACAAAAATTACGAAAAGTCGGTAACGCCAAGCTACATTGCCAACCACAATTTTTCTATAGTAACCAAGTACTGGATAAACGATTTGCGTTCTCAGCTTGGTGTAACTTACAGCTATAACTCAGGCCGCCCTTACGATAATCCTAATGAAAATGCTTTTATGGCGAGCCACACCAAAAGCTATAACAACCTTAGCCTTAGCTGGGCCTACCTGTTGTCTCAGCAAAAAATACTTTACTTCTCGGTTTCAAATGTAATTGGCAGCGATAATATTTTTGGATACACTTATGCTAACAACCCCGGTGCCGACGGACAATTTGCACGTCAGGCCATAACGCAGCCCGCAAGCCGTTTCTTTTTTGTTGGCTTCTTCTGGACCATTAGCGATGATAAAAAATCAAACCAATTGGAGAATTTGTAAAAGTTGTTTAGAGATGAAAAAGGCCGAAGATTACGGTAGAGACCTCCAGAGTTTAAATGTTTTAAAGTAAATTTATAGCAAGTAAAAACTGATTTTAGTTATTGATGGCAAGCCCATTTTAAAGATGACACTGAAAGAAACTTTTTTATCACTAATAAGTTATTACAATACCGATAATACATTGGCAGAAAAATTTTGACAGGAAATTGAAATGGCTTATAGCGCAAAAAAACGGCATTACCATAGCCTAATGCATCTACAAAACATGTGTTATGAGTTGCAAATTGTTAAACCCTTGATTGCTGACCACGATACTGTAATGTTTGCCTTGTTTTACCACGATATAGTTTATAAAGCCACAGCAAAAAACAATGAAGAAAAAAGTGCAGAGAAAGCAATTGAAGTATTAAATTTTTTGAATTATCCGGAAGAAAAAAAGCTTTTGTGTGCACAGCATATATTAGCTACAAAAAGCCATGACACCAGCAGCAATGCTGATACAAATTTTTTGCTTGATGCCGATATGTCTATACCGGGCAAACCATGGCCTGAATATGAGGCTTATTTTAAGGCAGTATGTAAAGAGTATGCTATTTATCCCGATTTCTTGTACAATCCGGGCAGGAGAAAAGTATTACATTATTTCTTAAGCATGGATGCAATTTATAAAACACCTGAATTTAAAGACAGGTATGAAAAAGTTGCCAGGACTAATATAGAAAAGGAGTTATTGCTATATCATTAAATAAAGCAGATGTCTGTATAAACAAAGGCCGAAGATTACTATAATCTTCGGCCTTTGTTATTTTTGTAAACAGACGTTTATTTAAGCTGGTTTACTGTTTTTCTTATAGCAGTAAGGTTTTCCATTAGCCCTTCAAAATATTTAAGATCAAGCATGTTGGCACCATCGCTCTTTGCATTGGCAGGATCAAAGTGGGTTTCAATAAAAATTCCGTCAACGCCTGTCGCAATTCCTGCGCGAGCAATGGTTTCTATCATATCCGGCCTTCCGCCTGTAACACCTGCCACCTGGTTTGGCTGCTGTAATGAGTGTGTAACATCTAACACAGTAGTGGCAAACTGTTTCATTGTAGGAATGCCCCTAAAATCTACTATCATATCCTGATAACCAAACATAGTTCCCCTGTCAGTAACCATTACATTCTCATTGTTGCTGTCAAGCACCTTCTGCACAGCATGTTTCATGCTTTCAGGGCTCATAAACTGGCCTTTTTTAAGGTTTACGGTTCTACCTGTTTGGGCAGCGGCCACAACAAGATCTGTTTGCCTAACAAGAAAAGCCGGTATTTGTAATACATCTACATATTGTGCGGCCATGGCAGCATCTTCGTTGGTATGTATATCGGTAACGGTAGGTATGCCAAAGGTTTCCGATACTTTTCTTAAAATCTTAAGCGCTTTTTCGTCGCCAATACCGCTAAAGCTGTCAATACGCGAGCGGTTAGCTTTTTTAAAAGAGCCTTTAAAAACATATGGAATCTGTAACCTGTCGGTAACCGAAACAATTTTTTCGGCAATTTTTAGTGCCATCTCTTCGCCTTCAATGGCGCATGGGCCAGACAGTAAAAAGAAGTTTCCACTGTCTGTATTTTTAATTTGGGGTATATTCTGTAAATTCATTGTTGTTGTTTAAAAATCTGTGCAAAGATACAGATAAAAAATGTATGGTTTATGTTTACGGTTTGGCAGTCAATAACACTACTTTGTAACTGGTGCCTATTTTCTGAACTACTACAATTCGATATAAAAGCTATATTTTACGTATTCCAAAACCTTTAGGGGCAAGTACCTGTCCTTTTTCGTATAGATTTATATAAATGCGTTTTGGTTCGGTTAAACCTTCCCATGTAATTTCATAGATATCTAACACACCGGCACCCATGTCATTCTTTTTAGAAGGAAAAGGGCAACAGGTGTCTACCTTATTATAGCTTAGTTTTTCTCCGTTAGGTCCGGATAATGCCCCAAAATACCGTTTTACATTAACTTCGGCACTTTGTATGGGTAAAAAGCCCAGGTTTACAGGATAATCCTGATCGTAACCATACTTTTTATCGTTACTTATCTCAGTAATTATAAATGTTTTTTCTTTAGATAAAGCAGGTATAACTGCCGTATCGTCGATGTTCTTTATAGTGTTTCGGGTACTTATGCAGGAAGTGGTCAGCAGGGCAATTATGCTGAAAGAAAGCAGTATCTTTTTCATTACAGGCAGTTGGTTTTTATACCAAAGTTAACCATTTTTTTATGAATTGTAAATGATTTGAAGGGAGTTTAGTTAATGTAATTAATAGCTTATAAATATATTTCAGATTTTTATCAAAAAACATATATTTGCGCACCATTTTAAAAGAAGTTCGGGATGTAGCGCAGCCTGGTAGCGTACTAGCATGGGGTGCTAGGGGTCGCTGGTTCGAATCCAGTCATCCCGACAACTTATAGAAAAACCACCTGAGAGATTTGGTGGTTTTTTGTTTTATACAGCTGTATCTATATTAAATATGTGAGAATACAGCAGTAGCTTTAATGCAAACTCAATAAAGTAGTTATCAGTTAAATGACTGCCTGAATTCTAAGGGTGAAAGCTTTGTCTTTGTCTTAAACAGTTTGCTGAAGGACTGCGAGTGCTCAAAGCCCAGTTCAAAGGCAATTTCGCTTACGGTTAGGTTGGTGGTAGACAATTTCTCTTTTGCTTTTTCTATTAGTTTTAAATGAATATACTGCTGTGCATTTTGCCCAATAAGGGAACGTAGCAAATCACTTAGGTAACCCGTCGATAAGTTGAGTTGTTCCGAAAGAAACTGCACGGTAGGCAGCCCTTGGTCCAGTGCTTTTCGGCTACTAAAGTATTCGTCTAAAATAGATTCCGTTTTTTGAAGCACATCACTATTTACTCCTTTTCGGGTTATGAACTGGCGCTTGTAGAAACGGTTAACATAACTTAGCAATAATTCAATTTGAGATATTATTACTTCCTGGCTAAACTCATCAACGCGGCTGTTGAGTTCTTGCTCCATAATTTTAAATACCGAAAGTATAATTTCCCTCTCTTGGCTTGATAGGTGTAAAGCCTCGTTGACCGAATATGAAAAATAATTGTACTGCCTTATTTTAGTTGCCAAAGGATGGCCCAACAAAAAATCAGGGTGGATAAGCAGTAGATACGCATACGTGTTTCTGTTATATTCTGTTGTGCCAACCAATTGATTTGGGGCTATAAACAGCATACTGCCATCATCATAATCGTAGTAATCCTGCCCATATTTTAGTCTTCCGCTATTTTGAGTAATAAAGGTTATCTTATAGAAATCCACCACATCATAAATTGGTGCCATATCTGTATTAAACGGATTGCTTTCGTGGAAATGAACTAAACTTATGAGCGGATGCTGGGGCTTAGGTAAACCAAAGGCCTCATGGCTTTCTGATATAGAACGGAACCGTACTAAGCTTCTCTTTTTCATTATTCAAAACTAATAAAAAACCATGGCGATATTTACATTTGCCATGGTTTTGTTGTTTTAGATTACCATGGAAGTATGTTGTCTGTTCCTGCAAAATCAGCAGGCCCGGTAAAGCTTCCATTAGGAAGATCTTCAGATAATGCTACGCGTATAGGTTCTAAAGAGCCATACTCAACGGTATCTGTCCCCTGAAAATTGTTAAGTGCTGTGGCGGTAAAGCCTGGGCTTACTAAGTGAACTTTAATGTTGCTATTTTCCAATTCTATTGCAAGTGACAGGAAAACCCCGTTAAGAGCTGTTTTTGATGCTCCATATACTGCATCAAATGCCACACGGTAGGGGTTATTCGGATTTGCATTAGCAGTAAGTGAACCCAAAGCACTTGAAACGGTTACTATACGTGCATCTGTAGTATTTCTCAACAGTGGTAAGAATGCCTGTGTTACGGCGAGTGTACCAAATACATTGGTATCCCAAACGGCACGCATTTCCTGTATTACGGCTACACTCGGTTTTTGGGCTCCTAATACCTCTTCCATTGTGCGTCCTGGCTTTCCGGCATTGGAAACAGCGGCATTATTGACCAACAACGTAAGGTATCCAAATTCTGTCTGGATTTTTGTAACTGCTGCTGCAATAGAATCGCTGTTTGTAATATCCAGTTGAATGGCTTTGGCGTTGCTGCCGATTTCAGAAACAGCAGTCTCTCCCCTTTTTAGGTCTCTTGAGCCTACATAAACTATATAATTATTTTCGGCAAGAGCCCTGGCAATTTGAAACCCTACACCTGTGTTAGCACCAGTGACAAGTGCTATTTTTGTTTGATTTGTGTGCATATTTTTTATCTTAAAGGAATTAATATGGCAAAATTCAGTCTTAAGAATATTGTTTTTGTAGTCAAATCGGGAATTAATGTAGCTTAAACGGGGGGATATTTGCCAATTCCTTTATATCCTTTATAAACATTTCATAAATAGTTCGGTAGGGGCGAATGCAATACTTAAAAATCCTTTAAATACTAGTAGTTTACGAGCTTTTATTTTAATTAACCCAACAATAAAAATTATTATTTATAGAAATTTTTTAAGTAAAACTTTTACTTAGGTTTCGGCTACTTTTTATGAAAGGATAGATATTGTTTTATAAGCCTTATGAGATAATGCCAAGCCTAAATCAGCCCAATATAGTTATACAATGGTTTAATTTTTTTATTTTCGCCTCACCTTCAACAAAAATTTTCCGGCTTTATGCGTTTATTAACCAAGGCTATACTATTTATTTTTTTTAGTTGTTTTCCCTGCTATGGGCAGCTCACCAACCTGAAATTTGAAAACTATGATACAGCCAACGGCATATCAAGCAGCACCTGCCTTGAAATTTTTCAGGATAAAGAAGGTTTTTTGTGGTTTGGTACTATAGACGGACTCAATAAATTTGACGGTTATGATTTTGAGATCTTCAGGCCATCCTTAACAGACCGCAATGCAATAAGCAACAACCGTATTAACGTTATTACCGAAGACAACCGCGGTCGTTTGTGGATTGGCACCGGTAGCGGACTTAATATTTATGATAAACAGCAGCAGCGGTTTTATAAGGTTAGTTTTTCTGCGGACAAAAGCTACAGGGAAATTATCAACTGCCTGCTTTTTAGCAAGCAGGATAATTCGTTGTATATAGGCACTAAAAACGGGCTCATAAAATTAAGGCTTAATGGTAGTTTGGCTGAAATTGCTCAGCACCCGGATTTCGAACGTTTCCGTAAATCTGCGAAAGACAAATCTACAGACAACGAGAACATTACAAATATTGTAAAAGACAATAGTGATAGTATATGGTTTGTTACCGATGGCGGTTATCTTAATTGCTTTGATATATCTAAAAAAAATATATCAAAATACGCAATCGATATAGAGGGAGGCGGTTTTTTAGGACATCTTCCAAAACAGCTTTTAATTGACGGGGAGGGTAACCTGCTTATTGGCAACGACCTTTCACGTATGTATGTATTTGATACTCAAAAACACATTTCAACAAAAATATCCTGTACCTCTAAGAGTATGCCGGTTTTCCATATTCTGAAAGATAAAAATGGTATTATATGGGCTTCTACCGATGGTTATGGTATTTATTTGCTGGACAGTAAGGGTAGTGTAATACAGCATATACAACATGATAACGACGACCCATTTTCGCTGCCTAACAATCAACCCAGTAAGATATTGCAGGACAAAGATGGGATTTACTGGATAGCAAGTTATAATAAAGGCGTTAATAAATTGGCCATTTCTAAATCGGTATTTGGCCATTACTATTATAAATATGGAGAATCCTCGGGCCTTAGCACAAAAATTGCACAGGCAGTAACCCAAACCCGCGACGGCAAAATATGGATAGGTACAGATGGTGGGGGGCTTAACCTTTTTGACGAAAAAAATAAGCGTTTTAGTTATTTCAGGGCAACACCGGGTAGCAGTACCTCGCTAAGTTCTGACAAGATTTTATATCTTAAAGAAGGACAAAATAATACACTTTACATTGGTACCTGGGACAGGGGCCTTACCGAGTTTAATACTGTTAGCCATATAAGCACTGCTTATAAGCACGACCCTAACAATCCATATTCGTTGGGGCAAAACACAGTTTGGTGTATTGAAAATGATAAGCAGGGCAGGGTTTGGCTGGGTACATCAAGTGCTGGTTTAAACCTGTTCGATCCTAAAACCAAACGCTTTTACAGCTATAAAAATATCCCCGGAAACTCTAACAGCCTTACCAATAATTTTGTCTTTTCGCTTTATGCCGATAGTAAAAACAGGCTCTTTATAGGTACAGCCCAAGGCATTTGCTATACCGTGTTGACTAAAGATACTGCTATGCCACCTAAGTTGGTGTTTAAACCTTTGGAGGTTAAAAATATTAGCGAGAACAGGGTTAATTTTATAACAGAAGACCAGCTGCATAATATATGGATAGGTACCGATGTGGGATTGTATGAACTATATCCGGATCTTAAGTTTAAAAAAGCTTTTTCTGTTGCTAACGGCCTGCCTAATAATTTTATAGTAGGTATACAGGAAGATAACCAGCACCGCATTTGGATTACCTCTAAAAGTGGCCTGTCTGTGCTGGAAGCTAATGGAAAAATTACCAATTTTAATATACATGATGGTTTACAGGGTACTGAATACCAAAGTAAATCTATTTTTAAAACCATCGACGGGCGTATTATTGCCGGGGGTATAAATGGTTTTAATATTTTTAATCCGGCAGATATAAAACAGGAAAGTATAAAGCTAAAACCTTATCTCACAGAACTAAGACTTTTTAATAAGAAAGTTAATGCAGGAGATACCATTAACAACCGGATAATATTGCAACAGGCTATATCTGCATTAAAAGCGATAGAGCTTAAATATAATGAAGGATACCTGAATATTGGGTTTGTAGCACTTAATTACAATAATCAGGAACGTGTACAGTATGCTTATAGAATGCTGGGACTTCATGAAAATTTTATTGAGCCGGGAAGTGAGCGTATGGCAACTTACAGCAGCCTGCCACCCGGCAATTATACTTTTGAAGTATTGGCGTCTGAAGATGGCAATTGGGCAAAGGCTGGCAAAACAGCATTGCAGCTTACAATATTGCCGCCACCCTGGAAAACATGGTGGGCATATACCCTTTACGGCATAATTGTAATAGCAGGTTTATGGTTTGGTATGCGTTATTATACGCGTAAGGTTCAGGAAGAAAAAGAACACGAACTGGACCAAATGAAACTCCGTTTTTTTATCAATGTATCTCATGAGTTTCGCACACCGCTAACACTCATACTTAACCCTGTAGATCGCATATTGTCCTCTTATAACGATCCTGAACAGGTAAAAAACGCCGCACAGCTCATACAACGAAGCAGCAGGCGCCTGCTTTATTTGGTTAACCAATTGTTGGATTTCAGGAAAGTAGACCTTGGGGAAGCTGCGTTAGAACTGCAACGTGTAAATGTTGAGAAATTTACCAAAGATATTTTTAAGCTTTTTGAAGACCTTGCTAAAACAAAGGGGCTTAACGTTGTATTTACCAGCACAATTAAAAATCGCGTAGGGTTATTAGATCCTGATAAACTCGAAAAAATACTTACTAATCTATTGTCTAATGCTATAAAGTTTACACCCTCCGGTGGTACGGTAACCGTAACTCTTGAGGTAGTTGAAGAAAACCGTAACAGCGTTGTATTGAAGGCTAAAGATGCAGGAGGCTTTGTAAAAATAACGGTGTCTGATACGGGTATTGGTTTTAAACAGGAACATCTTAAAGATGTGTTCAGGCGGTTTTTTCATGCAGACGCGGGCATGGCAGGAACGGGTATAGGTCTTAATTATACAAAAGCACTGGTAGAGCTGCATAAAGGAAAAATCAGTGTTAGTAGTACAGAAGGACTTGGCAGTACCTTTACAATATTGTTACCGCTTAACCTTAAACCATCTAAAAAGGCTGCAGGTGTAACTGATGTTTTGGATTATGCAATAGATACTAATCCAATAAAATCTGTTGAATATGAAATAGCGATATCTAATGAAGAAAAATCGCAGGCAGGTGATGATGAACTGCCAACATCTGAAACGAATAGGCCGGTGGTAGTTATAGTAGAAGACAATAAGGAGCTACGCACACACTTAAAGAACGAATTGGCCGGGCAGTTTAAGGTTAAGGAAGCCTCAAACGGATTGTTGGGGCTCGAAATGATAAAAAAATATTATCCTGATATTGTAATCAGCGATGTGATGATGCCGCAAATGGACGGCTTTGAAATGTGCAGGCAGCTAAAGAACACACTTGAAGTAAGTCATATCCCTGTAATTCTGCTTACAGCAAGAAGTCTGGAAGAAGACAGGATTGAAGGCTATGATACGGGAGCAGACGAGTATTTGCCAAAACCTTTTAATATAAACGTGCTAAAGGCAAGGATTAATAACCTGCTTGAAGCCCGCAAAAGGTCGAGGGAACGGTTTGTAAACCTTGGTGGTGTTATGCCTGCCACTAAAGTAAGCACTAATACTGTTGATGAGATTTTTCTGGACAAGGCCACAAAGGTAGTACTGGATAATATTACCAATGTAGATTTTAGCCTTGAAGATGTAATAGGCGAAATGGGAATGGGCAGGTCGCAATTTTACCGCAAGATAAATGCCATGACCGGGCAAAATCCAAGCAATTTTATACGTACCATAAAACTGAAGCACGCCGCCGAGCTCCTGCTTACAAAACAACACTCTGTAAAAGAAATAACCCACATGTGTGGTTTCAACTCGTCTGCTTATTTTACTAAAACGTTTAAGGAGCTTTTTGGTAAAACCCCAACGCAATATATTGACGAGGCTGGGGGCGAGAGCACCTAAACGTATTTACTTTGGATAAAATGTTATAAATACAGGTTAAAATGGGCTATAAATTATGGTTATTGGGCTATAATTTATAGCCGTTTTTTTTCAAAATTTATAACATTGTGTACTGATATTATGCGCATTAATAAAATTATCGGTGTTTTATTTTTAAATGTAAAAAAAATACAAAGTAAATATTGTAATAATACAATATGTGAGCTTAAAACGAACCTAATACCCTAACAACAACCCAAAAAAGATGTATAAATTTAGTTTTAACCCAAATTATAAACCCTACAATAAATGAAAGTAAACCTTTACTTAACTATTGGTAAAAAATCATATGCGCGTAAGGGCTATACCCTGGCAATGGTTTTTTTTATTTCCTGTTTCGCTAAAACGTTTGCGGAAATAAAAGGTAATACTAACCTGCATTTTTCTGTCCAGCAGCAAACAATTACAGGCACAGTTATATCGGCCGAAGATGGCCTGGGTATTCCCGGAATATCGGTATTGATAAAAGGCAGTAACATATCTGCGGTTACCGATATAGATGGTAAATATACCATCAGCATTCCCTCATCAGATGCTGTTTTAGTTTTTACAGGCATTGGCCTCCAAAATCAGGAAATTACAGTTGGAACCCAAACCTCTGTAAACGTTACTATGAAATCTGCCGACACTACACTGGAAGAAGTTGTAATTGTGGGCTATGGTCAGCAAAAGAAAGTAACCTCTACCGGTTCTATTGAAACGGTAACAGTAAAGGCATTTCAGGACAGGGCAGTAACAAATCCTGCACTTGCATTGCAGGGCCAAACACCCGGGCTTGTAGTAACCCGCACCTCTTCGAGACCCGGACGCGAAAACATAGCCATGCAGATACGCGGCGCAACATCCGTAAACGGAGGAACTCCATTATTAGTAATAGACGGTGTTCCTGCCATTAATTTTGAAGCGTTTTACAACATGAACCCGGACGATATACAGTCGGTAACTGTACTAAAAGACGGTTCGGCGGCTATATATGGTTCGCGTGCTGCAAACGGGGTTATACTTGTAATGACTAAAAAAGGCGCAGCAGGAAAAATGACGGTAGACCTTACCAGTACACTGCGCATTAATACCCTTGGTATAAAACCTCCTATGCCCAATATGCAACAATATGGCACAGTGTGGCTTGAGGCGGCTAACCAGGACCCGGTACCCAATTACTGGAACTGGCAAACAAGAGAGAATCTTGAGTTGATGCAATCCGGTTATCAGGGCATTTACACCACTGCAGCGTGGGGAGACCTTTATATAGGCAATGCATCGCGCTTTGACGAAATGTTTGGCACATCCTACAGCAACATGCAAACTGCAAGCCTTTCGGGCAGTTCGGAAAAGACGAACTACAGGCTGTCTTATGGTTTTTCTGAAGACGTGGGCGGCCTTAAAACCGCATACGACGGCAAAAAACAGCATAACATACGCCTAAACTACGATTTTAATGTAACCAACTGGCTAAAGCTGGAAACAAACATGTCTTACCTTAAGTATGATATTTCAAGCCCGTCTACGGGTCTCGATGCATCGTCTGTAGTGTTAGACCCGCCGTTCTTCCCATCGCGCAACCCATACGGGCAGTGGTATGCCAACTTTAATATTGCAGGAAACCGCAATGCCGTAGCCGCTACTGTTGATGGCGGGCGCGATGAAACTATGGTAGACCAGGTAAAAGTGTATATAGGAGCAACCCTTAATTTTACGAAAGACCTGAGTTTTAAAGTTACCAGTTCTTACAACAAAGACTTCAACAACTATCAGATGTACCAGATTACGGTACCGCAATATACCTGGTTTGGCGACCTGTCTCAGGAAAAGGTAAATGCGCAAAGCTCTATACGCGAGCAAAGCAGGTACATCATTTATCAAAACTATGGTGGTTTCCTAAACTATGTAAAATCATTTGGTAACCACAATGTAACCGGTATGGCAGGTTTAACGGCAGAACTTAGCCAGGATAAAAACCTGTATGGTTACCGCAGGGGCTTTCAGGACCTTGGTGTGTATGACTTAAATCTTGGCTCGGTGTCAGAGCTTGTAGAAGCTAAGGGTGGTGCAGGCAACTGGGGGCTTTATTCTTATGTAGGCCGTTTTACTTACGATTATAAAAACAAATACCTGTTTCAGGCAGCGGGCAGGCGCGATGGTTCGTCAAGATTCGACAAAGGTTATAAATGGTCAAACTTTGGCAGCCTTGAAGGCGGCTGGGTGGTAAGCAATGAAGAGTTTATGAAAAACATCAAGCCCATCAGCCTTTTAAAACTGCGCTACACCTATGGCGAAACCGGTAGCCAGGTGGGTATTGGGAATAATGAATACGTATCGCAAATTGGCAACGGCTCTGCATTATTTGGCACAACACCTGCTTTCCAGAATACAGTGTTTGTTAACGGTATTACTACTAACGAGCGTGTTTGGGAGCGTGTTGTTAAAAAAACCTACGGCTTTGATTTTGGATTATTTGACGGAAAGCTATATGGTTATTACGACTACTTTACCACAAGAAACACTAATATGTTTGTAAACGTGCAGTATCCGGATGTACTTGGAGGCACAGCCCCGCGCACAAATGCCGGCCAGTTAGACGTAAGGGGCTGGGAGGTAAGCATTGGCTATCGCGGCGAGGTAGGTAAGTTTAAATACAATGTTAGTGCAAACATGAGCGATACCCGAAACAAAATTACGTCTATGAAAAACTCTAACGCTTACCTTCCGGGGCTTAACAGTACTATAGAGCATTATCCTATTCGCTCTTATTTTATGTACGAAACCGCAGGTTTCTTTCAAAACCAGCAGCAGGTAGACGAATATTATGCGCTGTATGGCGGGCAGGGCGACCTTGCTGGGCTTACCACCGACCAAAACAGGCTGCGCCCCGGCGATGTAATTAAAGTAGACACTAATGGCGATGGCGTTATTAGCCCGTTAGACGTGGTTTATAAAGGCGATTCTGCACCACACTATGTGTACGGCCTTAACCTTAACGGGCAGTATGGCAATTTTGATGTTACCGCGTTCTTTCAGGGCGTATTGGAGCAGGATATACAGCGCACAGGCTACCTTGCTTATCCTTTTGCTACCCTTTATACAAACCAGACGGCAGCTTACATTGGCAAGACATGGACAGAAGAAAACCCTAATGCAAGCTATCCACGTATGACAGCTAACTTAGACAGGGCAAAATGGAACTGGGCCAACAACGATTTTGCATTGCAGGACAACCGCTACATAAGGCTTAAGTCGCTTGTGGTGGGTTACACCCTTACCGACCTGAAGGTGGCAGATTACTCGATACCTAAATTCAGGCTGTACTTCTCGGGCAACGACCTGTTTGAATTTACCAAAATCAAAGACGGCTACGACCCTGAGTTTGGCGAAAGCTCTAACACTATCTATCCGTTTACCAGAACCTGGTCTTTAGGCCTTAACGTTACCTTCTAATAAAAAGACTATGAAAAAAATATCGATATCAATTTTCCTTTCGGCATTTATGCTGGTGTCGTGCCAGGACGATTTTTTGGACCTGGACCCGCAGGATGCCATTACTGAGGCGGCCTACTTTAAAACGCCTGCGCATTTTGAGGCCGCATCTAACGACTTTTATAATAAAATGATAAGCTGGAGGCCGGTAAAGGGCAGTAGTATTTATGATTTTATGGACTTTGGTTCAGACCTTATTTCGCTTCCGCAGCCTTACGGCAGGGGAGTGGTTACCGTGCCAAGTACTGACATTTACTGGAGAAACGCTTACGAATACATACGTGCCAACAACATACTGCTGGAAAAAGCAGCAGAGTACAGCGGCAGCCAGGCCGAGATTGCAGAGTATGTTGCCGCAGCAAAGTTTTTCAGGGCGTGGCACCACTTTTTCCTGCTTAAGCGTTATGGCGGTGTTCCGGTAGTTACTACGGTTGTAGATATAAATTCGCAGGTACTGTATGGACCGCGAAACAGCAGGTATGAGGTTATGGCGCAGATACTTCAGGATTTGAATGAAGCAATACCAAATTTGCCTATTGAACAGAATATTGGAACTTCCGATAAAGGCCACGTTAGCAAATGGGCTGCAGAGGCGTTTAAGGCCCGTGTATTGCTTTATGAAGCTACCTGGGAAAAATATGTAGGCACCTCTACCGATGGCGATGGTACAACAGCGGGCGCAGGTACTGCGGGTGCAGGTAATAATATACAGGCCTACCTTCAGGAAGCCGTAACGCTTGCCAAAGATGTTATGGACAACGGCGGTTATGAACTGTGGAATTATAACAACGTGCTTAATAACAGGAGTATGTATTACCTGTTTAACCTTGAAGACAGCGGCTCTAACCCTGCAAGCCTTGATAAAAGCAGCAACAAAGAGTTTATACTTGCAAGCAAATACGATTACAACCTGTATCAGGGTGGGGTAAACCTGAGCCACACCGTTGGCACGCGTTTGGCACCCAGCAGGAAGTTTATGGATATGTTCCTTTCTATAGACGGGTTGCCCATAGCACAGTCGCCTTTATTTTTAGGATATGCCAACACGCCCGATGAATACCAGAACCGCGATTACAGGCTGCTGTCTTACTTTGCTAATACTGCTACAGATGCCGCACCTGCCAACGGTCAGGTTACACTAAGGGGATCCGGTGCCGACAGTGGTTCGGGCTACGGCAACAGGAAATTTGCCGCTTACCGCTACGGAAGCTACCGAGCAGCAAATACAGAGTCGGCCGATTACCCGCAGATAAGGCTTGCCGAGGTTTACCTTATTTATGCCGAGGCTTTATACGAGTTGAATAACGGCATTACCGATGCTCAACTGGCAGAATCTGTAAACAGGATAAAGGTAAGGGCAGGTCTTCCGGCTTTAACCAATGCATTTGCCACAACCAACAACCTCAATATACTTCAGGAAATAAGGCGCGAGCGTGCTGTAGAGCTTTTTGGCGAAAACACCCGCTTCGACGACCTTAAACGTTGGGGTATTGCCGAAACAGAATTGAATGCCCCGGTTTACGGTTCTGTAATAGAGGGCAGTGTATATCAAAACAACACCGCGCTTTACACGCCAGGAAATTATCCTTACGGGCAGGCACCCGTAGCCACAGGAGACGGCACGCTTAGTGCACTGCTGCTCGACCCTGCATCTAACAGAAACTTTGCGCGCCAGCATTACCTTATGCCTATTCCGCTTGCGCAGATACAGCTTAATAACAACCTTAGGCAAAATCCGGGTTACTAACTACTAACAGCGTTTATATGAAAAATACTAAACTATACAGCATATTGGCAGTTTGCCTGCTTATGCTTGCTGCGGCCTTACAATTTTCATGCAGCGATATGGAAACGGAATATGAGGGCGAACCCCTTGTAAAATATCCTGAAATTACGGTAACAGGTTTTAGCCCCCAGGCGGGGCCGCCAAGTGCAGCGGTTACCATTACAGGTACAAACTTTGGTCAATACAGTGCTGCCGCAAAAATATTTTTTAACGGCATACCTGCAACCGATATTGTGAGCTACAGCGATACGCAAATTGTGGTTAGGGCACCCGAGGGGGCAACCACCGGGCCAATAACGGTAAAGGTGTGGACGCATACTGTGGTTACTCCGGATAATTTTACCTACCTGCCCGGTGCAGCAATAACAGCCATAACTCCGGCAGAGGGTATGCCAGGCGACCATATTTTTATACAGGGTTCTAATTTTGGTACAGAGGTCAGCAACATAGCGGTACAATTCCCTGAAGGGGTGGCTGCCGAAGTGGTTAGCGTTACCGATACCGAGATTGAAGTAATAGTGCCGACAGGCGGTGTAACGGGCAACATTACAGCCGATATAGGCCTGCAAACCATTACCGGGCCACAGTTTTTGTATCTCGATGCGTATCCTCCGGGCAAATACCTGTTTGAGTTTGATGACCCGACAGATGTGCAGTGGATTACCGTACAAAACTCTGCCTATACAATTCGCGATGGAAAATTAGTAGTAACGTTTGATGCTGCCCAGTTTAACGGTACTGCCAAGCGCAGGGCTGATTTACAGTATATAATTAACGGCGCACTGCTTGGGCAGGCAAAAGACCCATGGGTGTACACCAGCGATTTTCCTATACTGGCCATTAAATTTACGAAGCCCGCTACCGGAAATATGATACTGGATATGAACGGTGGTGCATTCCCTACAAACAGCCAGAACAATACCTATGCTGCTCAAAACGTGTATTACTATGATATGAGCACACGAATTACCGACCCTACAGTATCTAAAACCACTTTTCAGTTCAAGATTGCCGATATAACCTCTCCCGAAACAGGATATGAAGTTGAATGGATAGGAACATTCAGGTCGGTAGCAGAAATGGAAGAATTTATGAATTAAGAGCATTATGAAAAAAAATAAAATATATACGCTTGTAGCGGCAGTTGTAACCCTGTCTATTAGCTGCACATTTGATTATGGCGAGCCCAAACAGGTACAAAATACGGGTAATGCAACAGTGGTGCCGGTTACAGTACCTGCTAATAAAGTATTTACACACCCGGGGCTGCTGCATACCGAGAGTGATTTCAGCAGGATGAAAACAAATGTGGAGGCCGGAAACCAGCCGTGGCTTTCGGGGTGGCAAAAACTTATAGATAACAGCCATTCTTCTGCAAATTATACCATGCAGGGGCCGGTGGTAAACCTTATCAGGGGAGGTAATTCTACCGAGGTGCCGTTGCCCGATAACTATTCAACCGCGTTTAACGATGCCGCTGGTGCCTACCAAAATGCCATTGTCTGGAAAGTTACGGGCAATGCAGCCAATGCCAACAAAGCCATACAGATATTAAATGCATGGGCGGCAACGTGTACATCAATCATTGGTAATTCTAACAAGGCACTGGGCGCAGGGCTGTATGGTTACCAGTTTGCCAATGCCGCCGAGATTATGAGAGGCTATTCCGGCTGGGCAGCTGCTGATTTTAATACGTTTAAGCAATGGATGAGAAATGTGTGGTATCCTGTAAGCAAAGATTTTATAGATACCCATTACAATACCTGCATATCGCACTACTGGGCTAACTGGGATTTGTGCAACATAGCCAGCATTATGTCTATAGCAGTACTTACAGATGATGTGCCTATGTACACCTTTGCCATAGACTATCTTATGACTGGCAATGGCAACGGGCAGCTGCTTAAAACGATAAACCATATCCATGCAAAATCAGGTAATGATGATATCGACCTTGGCCAGATACAGGAAAGCGGACGCGACCAGGGGCATGCATTGCTGTGTATGGGGCTTATGGGCACTATAGCACAAATGGCAGGAAACCAAGGCGAGGATATTTGGGGATATAACGACAATATGATTTTAAAAGGTGCCGAATATCTTGCAAAGTACAACTATGCCCGCCTGGATGTGCCTTTTACATCTTATACAAATTGTGCTAATGTTACACATGCCACAGTTGCAAATGATGCCTCAAGGGGCAATATAAGACCTATATGGGAACGTATCCGCAGCCACTATGTAACCAAACAAAGAAAGGCTGCACGCTATACTGTAATGGCTGCCGATATGCATAGTGCCGAGGGCGGTGGCGGAGACTATGGCCCCAACAGCGGCGGTTTTGACGACTTGGGCTTTGGTACTTTGCTGTACACACAGTAGTACCGGCAGTATTTATTGTATTAAACTAAAGTTGTGGCCCTTTAAAGCCTTTTTTGGACGATGATTTACATCAAATGGGTGTAAATTTATGCAGGGCCACAACTATTTTTTATAACATTGAAAACCTTTTCGTAAACAAAATTTAAAAAGTAATAATGAGATTAAGAATAAAGGCACTATTGCTGTTCTTCCTGTTTGTTTCAGGCATAAACAGTTTTGCCCAGCAGTTTAATGAGCATATAGTATCGCCCGATAAGAATATAACGTGCAACGTATACCGCAATGCCGGTGCGGGTATTTTTTATACCGTAAGCTATAAAGGCAAACCCGTTGTGGTAGCCTCAGAACTCAACATACAGTTAGATAACCACTGGAGCGAATGGACACTGGCAATAAAAAACAAACCGGGTAAAGACTGGATGCAGGACCTGCAGTTAAAAAATGCAGTGCGCACAACAAAAGATACCACCTGGGCACCGCTTTATGGCGAGCGCAAACTTATAAAAGACCACTACAACAATCTCACCCTGCAATTTGAACAGAAAGCCAGTTCGAACTACAGGATGAACATTGAAATAAGGGTTTATAATGAGGGTATTGCGCTGCGCTATTATTTTCCGGATAACCCCACGGGTATCTATTACAGGATAACGGCCGATAATACAGAATTTTCTTTTCCCGAAGGTACACAGGCATGGTTTGAGCCATGGGCACAGGGGGCTTTTACAAAGCTGCCTCTAAAAAACTGGCCATCGGAAAGTGAAGGCCCGCTTACGTTGGAGCTTCCTAACGGTTTATATGCCGCCGTTGCAGAAGCACAGCGTGTAGATTTTGTAAAAACGCGTTTTACGCTTGCATCAAAACCCAATACCATTAAAACGCTTTTGTATGAAAGTGTAGACAAAGTGCCTTATTTTGGAACACCATGGAGGGTAGTAATGATTGGCGAACAGCCGGGTAAACTGATAGAGAACAACTTTATCTTTCAGAACCTTAACGACCCCGCGAAGCTTACTGATGTTTCTTACATAAAACCCGGAAAGATTGTGCGCGACCTGACGCTGACCGAAAAAGGCGCTAAGGAGTGGATAGATTTTGCCGCAGCCCACAACCTGCAATACGTGCTTTTTGACTGGAAATGGTATGGCCCTGCCTTTACTTTTGACAGCGATGCCGGTAAGGTTGCCATAGACCTCGACTTGCCCGAAGTAATACGCTATGGTAAAGAAAAAGGCGTGGGCATTTGGCTGTATGTAAACCAGCAGGCACTGTTAAAACAGGATTTTGAGATATTCCCTATCTATAAAAAATGGGGCATAGCCGGTGTAAAATATGGGTTTGTAGAAGTGGGTTCGCACCGCTGGACTACGTGGCTACACGAATCGGTGCAGCGTGCCGCAAATAACGGGCTTATGGTAAATATACACGATGAGTTCAGGCTTACCGGCGAGGAGCGCACCTGGCCTAACATGCTTACAGTAGAGGGAATTCGCGGCAACGAAGAAATGCCCGATGCTACCCACAACGTTACACTGCCCTTTACACGCGGCCTTGCCGGAGCGGGTGACTATACCATTTGCTATTATACCAACCGCATAAAAACCACCCATACCCACCAGCTGGCGCTTGGCGTGGTTATGTACAGTCCGCTGCAAACGCTGTATTGGTACGACAAAGCATCGGACTATAAAAATGAACCTGAGATTGAATTTTTCGACAAGCTGCCTACCGTATGGGATGATACCAAAGTATTGCAGGGTAGAGCGGGCGAATATATTGTTACCGCCCGTAAAAAAGGTAACGACTGGTTTGTGGGCGTTATGACTAACAACAGCGCACGTGAAGTAGAAATTACATTCGACTTTTTAGACAAAGGAAAAACCTACAGCCTTTCGGCTTATGAGGATGATGATACTGTGGCAACCAAAACAAAGGTAAAAGTAACCCGTGATAAGGTGAAACAGGGTAAAAAACGCACTGTTAAGCTTAAAGCATCGGGTGGGGCTGCGTTTTGGATTAGCCCCACGAAATAAGTAATTATAAATTTGGTTAGTTTGATTAATCGGTAGCTGCCTGCGTTTGCCTTTTGGCAGCTGCCTTAATCAACAGAAGAAATTATGAAATTAAGAACACTACTGTACATACCACTATTTTTTATAAGCCTTTGCAGCTATGGGCAGCCTTTGCCCGTGCCACAAAACATAGGCACACAACACCCGCGCATTTTTGGTAAAGATATGTCGCTTCGGGAGGTAAAGCAGCTTTGCAGTACTGAACCGTGGGCTGCCGAAATTGTAGCTAAGACAAAAAAGAATACCGATAAATATCTGGAGTATTATAAAAAAGACAGTACTTGGCTGCTGTCGCGCCTGCAAATGTATTGGAAAACCAAATCTACAAAAGTATTTATAAACGGCGGTGTTTATGACCATGCCGAAGGCGAGGCTCCGGTGCCTACCGTGCGTTTTCCCGGTACTCGCGACCACCGAACCGACTATATTTTTCCGAAACTGGAAGATGTAAAACCCTATATGGACGACCCGCGTGGCCTCTTTGCAGAGCATCGTAACAACAAAGGACAGGGCGAATGGGTAAGCATTTCTAAAACAGGCAAAATTGTAGAATCGCTAAACAGGCAGATTATGGGCATTGCCCGCGATGCCGCTTTTATGTACTGGTACACCGGAGATGTAAAGTATGCCGAAATGGCTTATGGCGTGCTCGATACCTATCTTAAAGGGCTTTACTATCGCGAAGTGCCGCAGGACATTAGCCGTGGGCACAGCAATACCATTGCAGGCTACACCTCGTTTGAAGTAATACAGGAACATATTATTAACGATGTGACACAATGCTACGACTTTTTACACGGATATATCAGTAAAAACCATCAGGAGAGTTTAGGGCTGTATGCTGATACGTTCAGGAAATGGGCTGACCTTATTATAAAAAATGGCGTAAGCTTTAATAACTGGAATTTGTTAGAAGCTGCCCATATTTCTAAGATAGCACTGGTGCTTGAAAATAACTCGGCTTATAAAAACGACAGGGGGGCACAGTATTACCTTGACCGGATAATGAACCAAAATTCGGTAAGGCAATGGAGCATGCGCAAGCTTATGGATTATGGCTACGACCCTGATAACGCCATTTGGAACGAAAGCCCCGGCTATTCATTAAACGTACTGAACGATTTTATGGAGTTTGCAGCGTTTTACGACCATAATTTTAATATTGATTTGCTTAAAGACCTGCCGGTACTTACCAAAGCGGCGAAAGCTACGGCACAGTACCTTTATCCTAACAAATATATGGTGGCCTTTGGCGACGGGCATTACAGCAAACTGCGCCCCGAGCCTGTAAAATACCTTATTCACAACGCCCAAAAATACGGCAAAAAAGAGGATGAGGTTTATTTTACCAGAATGCTTAAAACATTGTATGATGTTGATGTGCAGTCCGGTTCAGTAAAAGGCACGACCCTTAAAGATTTGTTTGAGCATCAGGCATTGGTGTTGCAGGACACGGTTAAGCCTGCTGCGGTAGCCGATTTTACTTCGCCGTTGTTTTACTCGCCCCGTGTGAGCTGGCTGGTACAGCGCCGGGGTGACGAAAAAAACGGGCTGATGATAAGCCAAATAGGCTCTTACGGCAACCACATGCACAGCAACGGCATAGCTATGGAACTGTATGGCAAAGGGCTGCCTTTAGCCCCTGAAATGGGGCATGGGTCGAGTTATTTTTCTATAGAGTATGCCGAATATTATACCCAGTTTCCGGCGCATAATACCGTAGTTGTAAACGGAAAGTCGAAATATCCTGAAATGAAAAGCAACCATGCTTTTACAAAGGAGGCTGCCTATCCTGAGAGTGGGATGAACAGGGGCACAATGCCCGGCTATACGTTTTCTGACCTTACATTCCCGGAGCCGGAAACCAACTCAAACCAAAGGCGTGTAATGGGTATTGTGCAAACTGCGGGCGGTGGATATTATGTAGATGTTTTCCGTTCGGCACAAAACGATGGCAACAATTTCAAAAACGAATATTTTTACCACAACCTGGGGCAAAAGCTGGAGCTTTTCGACAAAGACAATACACCGCTAAAACTTACCGATACCGATGCGCTTGCCTTTGCCGATGGCGGCCTCTCGGCTTACGATTATATGTGGGATAAAAAATCGGTTGCATTTGGCAGCGATTTTAAAGGACGTTTCAGCCTCGACCTTAAAGAGAGGTCAGTCAACATGAATTTTTGGTTTAAGGGCGAAGAGGGGCGTGAATTGTTTTCCGTGCTTTCGCCAAAGTCTACCGCGTTCAGGCATGGCCCATTGCCGGAAGAACTTAATGAACTGCCCATACCTACCTTAATAGTACAGCAAACCGGTGAGGCATGGAAACGTCCGTTTGTGGCGGTTTATGAACCTGCCGAAAACGGTAAAAGCGATATTGCTACGGTAGATTATTTTGGTAAAGAAGAACAGGCAGGCATATACGTTACCGCTGCATCAGGCCGTGAGGATTTTATTTTTACAGCTACAACAGGGCAGGAGTTTAGTAACAAGGGTATGACAGTGACAGGCACTTATGGTATAATCACTAAAGAGGGTAATGCCACTACACTGTTTTTAGGGAACGGCACTGCAATTTCAAACGGAGTCTATACTATAACAATGGTTTCAAATGGCAGTGCAGGTTTAAAACTGTCCAGTAATGAAACCTTTTATACAGGCAGTGCGGCAGCAACCCTATTGGTAAAAGTACCGCAAAAGCCAAAGGCGGCAACACTTACCGATGCAGCAGGGACGGTGCACAAAGGTAAATACGACAGAAAGAAAAAAGAAGTGCAGTTTAACCTGCCTGCGCTAACCTACCAGCAGGTAAAAATATATATACAGTAAACATGAAATTATTATATGCTATTTGTGGGGCTGCTGCTTTCTGCCTTGCTTCGTGCGGCAGTAAAGAGACCGATACATTGACTGTTGAGGTAAAGAACAGCCTTGACTTTGACAGGACAGAGATTGTAACGCTAAAGCGAAACGACATTGCGGCTTTGCTTAAAACAGGCAGGGAAGAAGACATCCGAATAAAAAACAGTACATCAACAGCATACCTGCCACTACAGTGGATTGATTATGATAAGGACGGCAGGAGCGATGAGTTGCTTTTTCAGGCTACGGTAAAGGCCGGAAAAATAACTACATACAGCATTGTTACAGATGCTGAAACAGCACAGCCTAAAAGCAAAATCACAACCTACTCGCGCTTTGTGCCCGAACGTACTGACGATTACACCTGGGAGAACGATAAGGTTGCCTTTAGGGTATATGGCCCTACAGGTCAAAAGGAAGCCCTTGCCGGTGTGGCAGGCAGCACGCTTTCCAGCGGGGTAGACATCTGGCTTAAGCGAACCGATAAACCCATTATAAACAAGTGGTATGCAGAGCATGCAAAGGCTGCAGGATATTATCATACAGACCATGGTGAGGGATACGACCCATATCATGTGGGCAACAGCAGGGGCACAGGAGGCTCGGGCATTTGGGATAAGGACAGCCTGTATGTATCTGAAAATTATGTTAGTTATAAAACCATTGCTGAAGGTCCGTTGCGCACGGTGTTTGAACTGGAGTATGCCGCCTGGGGCCCTTATGGAACTACAGAGACCAAACGCGTATCGCTTGATTTGGGTTCTCATTTTTCAAAATTTGAAGTAACGGTTGGTTCAGAAAAACCATTGCCAAATTATACCGTTGGCATTACGCTGCAGGATAATAAAGGAATAGCCGAAGTAAATACAAAACAGGGGTGGTACCGCCATTGGGAGCAGATAGATGATGCTTTTGTGGGCGAGGGGCTGGTTATGGCACAATCGCAAACTGATAGCGCTTTTGTAAGGAAATCAGATGTTAAAGACCAGAGCAACCTGCTTGTAGTTAACAAGCCTGCTGATAAAATAGTGTATTACGCCGGTTTTGCATGGCAAAAAAGCGGTGCTGTAAAAACAGTAAGCGATTGGGACAAAATGCTGCAAAGGCAGGCACAAACAGTTGCCAACCCATTACAGGTAACCGTAAAATAACAGTGTGTGAATAAGTATTGTATTTATATATGGCTTTTGGTTGCGGGTTTCGTTCTCTGGGGATGTAAAACTTCACGGATTGATGAGAAGCCTGTTGCACAAAACTATATATCTGAGGTTTGGGTGGCAGATAATGGCAACGGTACCTATACCAACCCGGTGCTGTATGCTGATTATTCAGACCCGGATGTAATTCGCGTAGGCGAAGATTTTTATATGACGGCCAGCAGCTTTAACTGCACTCCCGGTTTGCCCATACTGCATTCTAAAGATTTGGTAAACTGGCAGATAATAAGCTACGCGCTCGACAGGCAGATGCCGGAAGAAGTGTTTGCCAAACCGCAACACAGCAAAGGCGTGTGGGCACCATCGTTACGATACCATAACAAGCGCTTTTATATTTATTGGGGCGACCCTGATTTTGGGGTGTATGTAATAACAGCCAATGCGATAACCGGCCCGTGGACTAAGCCATTGCTGATATTGGAAGGCAAAGGCATTATAGACCCAAGCCCTTTGTGGGATGGCGATAAGGCCTATCTTATACATGCCTGGGCAGGCAGCAGGGCGGGGGTAAACAGCCTGCTTACAATGCACACGATGAACCCTGAGGGAACAAAAATATTGGATGAAGGAAAAAATGTTTTTGACGGGCATGATGCCAATCACACCCTTGAAGGGCCTAAGCTGTATAAAAAAGATGGTTACTATTACATTTTTGCCCCTGCCGGAGGGGTAGAAACAGGCTGGCAGCTGGCTATGAGGTCTAAAAATATTTATGGGCCTTATGAGCATAAAGTGGTATTAGAGCAGGGCACTACAAAAATAAACGGCCCGCACCAAGGGGCTTGGGTAGACGCGCCTGACGGAAAAAATTGGTTCCTGCATTTTCAGGATCAGGGCGTCTATGGGCGTGTGCTGCACCTGCAACCTATGGAATGGCGCGATGGCTGGCCTGTAATGGGTAAAGATTTTGACGGCAATGGTATAGGCGAGCCTATAGCCTCATGGCAAAAACCTGTTGCTACAAATACTGTTTACACCCCACAGGAAAGTGATGATTTTAATAACGGGGTGCCCGGGCTGCAATGGCAGTGGTATGCCAACCCATCGGTAAAATGGAGTGCGCAAATACCGGGTACCGATTACCTGCGGCTGTTTGCCGTAAGCAAAAACGGACTGCCCAATCTTTGGGATGTACCCAATTTGCTGCTGCAAAAGCTGCCTGCACCTGATTTTACAGTAACAACTAAAGTGAAACTTGCAACCGAATGGGAAACGCCGGGCAAAACCGCAGGGCTAATTATGATGGGGCAGTCTTATGCTTATGTGGGTATAACCTATACTGATGGAAAGTATAAATTAAATCAGGTAGTGTGTGAAGATGCCATAAAAGGCAGCGCCGAAAAAGTATTGTTTGAAGAAACGCTGAATTCTAATGAGGTTTATTTGAGGATGCAGGTAAAATCGCCTGACGGTACATGCCTGTTTAGTTACAGTACCGATGGTGTACATTTTACACCTTCGGGCAAGGCTTTTAAAGCACAAAAAGACTTATGGATAAGCGCCAAGATGGGAATATTCTGCGTAAGCGAAAGTAATGTAAGATTAGGCGGCTATGCCGATTTTGACTGGTTTAAAGTAACAAAGTAATGAAGAAACTGCTATATATATTGCTGTTTGCAGCTCACGGATTGTGTGCGCAAAATGCGGTATGGCAGTGGAGCATACCCGTAACACCTGTAATTTCTACGGAAACCGGGGCAGCCCCACAGGCATTTTTATGGATACCTGAAAATTGCAGGCAGGTTAGGGGAGTGGTTATAGGGCAGCACAACATGAGCGAGGAAGGTATATTGGAGCATGCCTACTTCAGGAAAAAAATGGCTGAGGCAGGCCTTGCCGAAATTTGGGTTACGCCCGGTTTTGCCATGGTGTACAACCATGAAAAAGACAGTGCCGTGTTTGATTATATGCTAAAGGAATTTGCCAATGTTTCCGGTTATAAGGAGCTTGAGTACGCACCGATAGTACCCATAGGCCATTCGGCATATGCCAGCTATCCTTGGAATTTTGCTGCGTTTAACAACAGCCGCACACTGGCGATAATTTCGGTTCATGGCGATTCGCCCCAAACCAACCTTACCGGAAGCGGCAAACCTAACCCCGACTGGGAGCAGCGTGATATTGACGGCATACCTGCACTTTTTATTATGGGCGAGTATGAGTGGTGGGAAGACCGCATTGCACCCGGGTTTAATTATGTAAAAAAACATCCGGGAAGTGCCATTACTTTTTTTGCCGATGCCGGGCATGGGCATTTTGACAGCTCTGATATTCTTGTTAAATACATAGCTGATTATATAGTTAAGGCTGCAAAATGGAGGCTTACCGGAAAGAATGATAATGACGGGCGGCCTTTACTCAAAAAGATACTGCCACAGCAGGGCTGGCTTGGAGATCGTTGGCATAAAGACAGTTTGCCAAAAGCGATTCCGGCAAAATATAAAGATTATAAAGGCAACAGGGATGCAGCTTCCTGGTTTTTTGATAAAAACCATGCTGAAGAAACGGAAAAATATTATGCCGTGGCTGCGGGTAAACTCCCTCAATATATAGGGTTTACGCAACAGGGCAAAGTGCTGAAACCTGTAAAAACCCATGCCAACTATAAGTTAGACTTTAAGCCTTTAGGTGACGGTGTGAGCTTTGCGGTAAGTGCTTTTTTTTCGGATTCGACAAAAGTGCAGGCGGTAGAAAAACATGCAAAAACAAAGCTTGTAACAGACAGGATTTGCGGGCCGATAAAAAAGATTAACAATACCCTGTTCAGGATAGACTTTTACAGGATGGGGTTTAAGAACCCTAAGCGCAGCAATGATATATGGCTGCTGGCTCATAATGAAGGGGATGAAAATTACAAGAGTGCCGTGCAGCAGTTAAACCTGCAATTTCCGGTGCGCAATGTACAGGGAGAAGCACAGCAAATCAGCTTTCCTGAAATACATGATGTACAGGATACACATAAACCATTGAGCCTTACAGCTACGGCTTCATCGGGCTTGCCGGTTTATTATTACGTTAACGAAGGTCCGGCTTATGTAGAGGATAATATTTTACTTTTTAGTAAGGTTCCGCCGAAAGCTAAATACCCAATCAAGGTTACCGTGGTTGCCTGGCAGTATGGGGTGGCCGGAAAATGGCAGTCGGCAACACCTGTTCAACAAACTTTTACATTACAAAATAGATGAATATAAACACTACTATAAAAACACTTTTATTCGCTGCGCTTTTGCCTTTAGGCGTTGTTGCCCAATCGCATTATCCGGGGCAGCACAAAGGTCAGATAAAAATTGACGATACAAAAAAAGCAGCCGTTCTGGGTTTCGACCTGCAGGATGTAAAGCTGCTGGACAGCCCCTTTAGGGATAACATGATGAGGGAGAGCAAATGGATACTTTCTATAAAAACAGAAAGCCTGCTGCACAGTTTCCGTAATAATGCCGGGGTGTTTTCCGGTAAGGAGGGAGGCTATTTTGTTACCCCAAAACTGGGTGGCTGGGAATCACTGGATAGTGATGTGCGTGGGCATACTACCGGGCATGTGCTTTCGGGGCTTGCGTTGCTGTATGCCTCAACCGGAGATGAACGCTATAAAGTTAAAGCCGATTCGCTTGTAAACGGTCTTGCCGATGTGCAGAAAGCCCTTAACCAAAACGGATACCTGAGTGCCTTCCCCCAAAACCTTATCGACAGGGCTGTTGAAAGGCAAAGTGTGTGGGCGCCGTGGTACACGCTGCATAAATTGTATTCCGGCCTTACCGACCAGTATTTGTATTGCAACAATGCCAAAGCTCTGGAAATTGCAAACGGTATGGTAAATTGGGCTTACGATAAAATGAAAGCACTGACAACTCAGCAGCGGGAGAACATGCTGAAGAATGAGTTTGGCGGTATGAACGATTCGTTTTATACACTATATGAAATAACAGGAAACGAAAAGGCAAAATATCTGGCGGAGTTTTTTTACCATGCAGAGGTATTAAAACCACTTGCAGAAAAGCAGGATATACTAAAAGGTAAACACGCCAATACTTACATACCCAAGCTTATAGGCTTAGTGCGCGATTATGAAATTGGCGGGCAGGCAGAACACCTTGAAACTTCCGACTTTTTTTGGCAAACGGTTGTAAACCACCACAGTTTTGCTACGGGCAGCAACAGCGACAAGGAAAAGTTTTTTGGCCCCGATAATATTGCAGGACATTTAAGCGGCTACACGGCCGAGTCGTGCAATGTGTACAACATGCTTAAGCTTACCAGGCATTTATTTTCGATGAACCCTAAGGCGGCTTATGCTGATTATTATGAGCGTGCCCTTTACAACCACATATTGGGGCAGCAAAACCCTGAAGACGGCATGGTTGCTTATTTTTTACCCATGATGCCCGGGGCGCATAAGGTTTACAGCACACCTAACGATTCGTTTTGGTGCTGTGTGGGTACGGGTTTTGAAAATCAGGCTAAGTATAATGAGTTTATTTATGCGCATTCGCAAAACAGCCTGTATATAAACCTGTTTATCCCTTCGGTTTTGTCATGGAAAGAGAATGGTTTTGAATTTAAGCAGGAAACAACTTTCCCTAAAGAAAGTAATACAAAATTTACGGTTACAGCATCGGCAGGCAAAGAAATGACCATACATTTTCGCTATCCGGCATGGGCTACTGCAGGTGCAACACTCAGGGTAAACGGCAAAAAACAAAAGTTTGCTAATACTCCCGGAAGTTATATTGCTGTTAAACGGGTTTGGAAAAAAGGAGATGTAGCAGAGCTTGATTTGCCTATGCCGTTTAAAGTAACCCCAACGCCCGACAATAAAAATATAGTTGCTGTTACTTACGGGCCTGTTGTACTGGCAGGGCTGGCAGGCACTGAAGGCATGAATGCCCCGGCACCGTATAGCGACCCTAAGAAATATAACGATTATTATACTTACGATTATAATGTTCCGGCTGGTTTTAGCAATAAACTGGCTGTTGATGCAAAGGCACTTTTTAAAGCCCTAAAACGGGAACCCGGCACGCTGAATTTCAGCATTGATAATACAAACTGGAAACTAATGCCCATAAGCAGTGTGCACAGCCAGCGGTACACTATGTATTGGGAACTCACAAAATAATATAGTACAAATGAATACAAAGAAGAAAATTATTGCCGCAACACTTACAACGCTTGCATTGATAGGTTGTGGCAGGAAAGCTGTTGCCGATAATGTTTCGGGTTTTAATCCTGACACGCAGTTGGAATACTGTGAAAAGCAGGCTGACAAGACCCTTAAAGTAATTCCGGAAACTGACAGCCTGCCCCGTAGCATTATCCCCGGCACGGACAGGTGGAGGTACACCGATTATAAAGACTGGACCAGCGGTTTCTGGCCCGGTACATTATGGTATATGTATGAGTTTACAAAGGATAAGGAGTTTGAGACAGCTGCAGACCATTATACAAAATACCTTACGCCATTATCGCTTTCCCCAGCTACCGATCACGACCTTGGTTTTCAGGTAATGTGCAGTTTTGGCAATGGCTACAGGCTTACTAAGAACCCCGAATATAAAAAAGTATTGCTGCGCACTGCTGATACCCTTGCCACGCTTTTTAACCCAAAGGTGGGAACGATACTGAGCTGGCCGCGCGAAGTACCTAACATGGAGTGGCCCCAGCACAACACCATTATGGATAATATGATAAACCTTGAACTGCTGTTTTGGGCATCTAAAAACGGAGGGCGCAAAAACCTTTATGATATGGCGGTGAGCCATGCCGATGTAACGATGAAAAACCATTTTCGTCCTGATTATACATCCTATCATGTGGTAGTGTATGACAGGGAAACCGGAAAAAAGATTAAAGGGGTTACCCATCAGGGATATAACGACGGCAGCATGTGGGCGCGCGGTCAGGCATGGGCTATTTATGGCTATACCATGGTGTACCGCGAAACGCACGACCCTAAATTTCTGGACTTTGCGCACAAAGTAACCCGTGTGTATTTAGACAGGCTGCCCAAAGACAGCATACCTTACTGGGATTTTAATGCCCCCGATATTCCTAATGCGCCCCGAGATGCATCAGCAGCGGCTGTAGTGGCATCGGCATTGATAGAACTGGCCGATTTTACTACAGATGCCGCTCTATGCAAAGAATACCGCACCAAGGCAGAAGCCATGCTTAAAGAGCTTTCGGCACATTACCAGAGCCATGAGTCTAACTCGGCTTTTTTACTGCACTCCACAGGCCATAAACCTGCGGGTGGCGAAATAGATACAGCCATAAATTATGCCGATTATTATTATGCTGAAGCCTTGCTAAGGTTAAAAAAGCTTAAGGAAGAAACTTCAAACAAAATTGTACAACGATAGGCGATTACACATGAAAACAACATTATCTGAATATAAAAAATATGCTTTTACACTTTTATTGTGCTGTGTAACCCTTCTAGGCTTTGCCCAAAAAACTAAAGATGCGGTAGTGGCATACCCTGCTCCCGATGGGGTAACGCTTAATCCCGATTTTACTGTAAAAGTGCGCAGTAAGGGGCAGGAATGGAAAACAGTACCTGTTTATGCCATAAAATTAATGAAAGTAGAAGACCTTAGTTACAAGCCGCAGGTGGCCTCTATGGCATACTTTGATTTTTCGGGGGTGTGCGAGGTAGCGGTTACTGCAACAAAGAGTGTAGAAACAGCCAGGATACGCCCTCTTTCTTACAATATCCCTTTTACAAAAGAGGGAGACAATACTATTGTTTTTCAGCTTGATAAGCCCTCGAATTTATCGGTAGAGGTAAACGGGGATATTTTCCATAACCTGCATTTGTTTGCAAACCCTGTGCATGAAGTGCCAAAAAAGAAAAAGACCGATAAGAATTTTGTGTATTTCGGTCCCGGTGTACATGTACTGCCGGGCGGTAAGCTGGATGTTAAGAGTAACCAACAGGTATATATAGCCGGTGGTGCTTTTATAAAAGGACAGATAAATATAGACCATGCAGAAAATGTAAAGGTGTACGGCAGTGGTATTATAGACCAGGACGTAAGGCTTGGAATCAGGGTTGCCTTTTCTAAGACTGTTGAGATAGAAGGTGTGTTTGCCTCCCAATGCCTTGTAGGCGGCTCTGACGGGGTAAAAATAACCAACGTAAAAGCCATCAGTTATTTTAACTGGGGCGACGGCATGAACATAATGGCGGCCAACAACGTTACGTACGACAGGGTTTTCAACCGAAATTCAGATGACTGCACCACTGTTTATGCCACGCGCAAAGAGTTTAGCGGCGGCTGCAAAAACATACTTATGAAAAATTCTACACTTTGGGCCGATGTGGCACACCCTATAATGATAGGCGTTCATGGCAGTACACCTAACCAGGATGTGATTGAGAATGTTACTTACAGCAACCTTGATATTTTAGACCACCAGGAAGTACAGATAGACTATCAGGGATGCATGGCTATAGATGCCGGCGACAGCAACCTGATAAAGAATATAACTTTTGAAGACATACGGGTTGAAGATTTCAGGCGCGGGCAACTGGTTAATATCAGGGTTTTTTACAACCAAAAGTACTGTACATCGCCGGGCAAAGGGGTAGAAAACATCTTCTTTAAAAACATCAGCTATAATGGCAGCAATGCTAATATGTCGGTTATTGCCGGATATGACGAAAACAGGAAAGTAAAAAATGTGGTTTTTGAAAACCTTAAAATAAACGGGAAGCTTATTTATGATGATATGCCCGGCAAACCCAAGTGGTTTAAAACCGGAGATATTGCCAACATATTTGTGGGCGAACACACAGAAGGTATTGTATTTAAGAAAACCGAATAACAATCTAAACACTCCCGAAAGGGCTTAAAATAAATGAAAAGTAAATTATTATATTATTCGATAGTGGTAGCCATAGCCGGATTTTTATTTGGTTTTGATACCGTAGTGATTTCAGGCGCAAACCTGCCCATAAAAGAATTGTGGCACACCTCAGAGTGGTTTCATGGCACTTTTATTATGTCTATGGCGTTGTGGGGCACGGTAGCCGGGGCGCTTGTTGCGGGTTACCCTACCGATAAATACGGCCGTAAAAACACGCTTATATTTATTGGTTTCCTATACCTTATCTCGGCACTTGGCTGTGCCTTCGCGCCGGAGCCTTATACATTTTCATTCTTCAGGTTTGTAGGCGGGCTTGGCGTAGGCATCTCTTCTATAGCGGCGCCAACCTATATATCAGAAATATCCTCAGCCAAAAACAGGGGCACACTGGGCACGCTGTACCAGTTTAATATTGTTTTCGGCATTGTGGTGGCCTACCTTTCTAACTTTTTACTTAAAGGTGTGGGCGGTGCCGACGACTGGCGTTATATGATGGGAGCCGTAGCGGTACCGTCTGTGGCTTATATAGTGCTGATGTTTGGAGTGCCCGAAAGTCCGCGCTGGTTGTTTAGCCATAAAAAAGACGAACAAAAAGCCCTTGATGTATTAAAGAAAACGGCAACAGAACACGATGCCCTTGCTACCCTTGAAGACATCAAAACCGATTTTTTGGCAAACGTTCAAAATACCGACGGGCTTTTTTCAAAACGCTATAAATTTCCGCTTATACTGGCTTTTTTAATAGCTACATTCAACCAGCTTTCAGGTATTAACTTTATACTGTATTATGCCCCTGAGATATTGGAAAAAGCAGGTTTTGCTTCCTCAGAATCGTTACTAAGTTCTATAGCTATCGGTATTGTAAACCTGATTTTCACTTTCCTGGGTATGTATTTAATAGACAGGGCAGGGCGCAGGCAGTTAATGTATTGGGGTTCTTACGGATACATTGTAAGCCTTTTTATGGTTGCATACGGATTTTATTCGGGTGCTTCTGCGGCGTTTAACCTTTCGTTTATTTTGCTTTTTATAGCATCCCATGCCATAGGGCAGGGAGCAGTAATCTGGGTGTTTATTTCAGAGATATTCCCTAATAAGGTTCGTGCCGGTGGGCAGGCCTTTGGCAGCAGCGTGCACTGGGTTTTTGCGGCACTGGTTACGCTTTTTGGTGCGGTGCTTATTAATGCATTCGAGCCATGGCAGGTATTTGGGCTGTTTGGTTTCCTTATGATACTGCAATTGCTGTTTGTATTTAAAATGATGCCGGAAACCAAAGGCAAATCACTTGAAGAACTTGAGAACGAACTTACCCATAAAGGCTGAAACAATGGATTTATTTAACCTTAACGGGAAAACGGCTGTGCTTACGGGCGCAACACACGGACTGGGTATGGCAATGGCCGAAGGTCTGGCAAAGGCAGGTGCAGCTTTGATTATAACAAGCAGCAGCAAAAACAGCCTTGAACCTGCACTTGATTATTACACAAGCAAAGGATATAAAGCACACGGTTATGTATTTGATGTAACCGATGAGGCTGCCGCAGCACAAAATGTGGCACTTATGGAAGAGGAGCATGGCCCGATTGACATACTTGTAAACAATGCCGGAATTATAAAGCGTGTAAAAGCGCTGGATATGGAGGTAGAGGATTTCCGTAAGGTAATTGATGTAGACTTGGTTGGCGTATTTATAATGAGTAAGCTGCTTGGAAAGGGTATGGTACAAAGGCGTTGCGGCAAGATTATTAACATATGCTCTATGATGAGCGAACTGGGCCGCGATAATGTAAGCGCCTATGCGTCGGCAAAAGGGGGGCTGAAAATGCTTACCAAAAACCTGGCGACTGAATGGGGGCTATATAACGTACAGGTAAATGGCATAGGCCCGGGTTATTTTGCAACTTCGCAAACCGAACCAATCCGTGTAGACGGGCACCCGTTTAATGATTTTATAATAAGCCGTACCCCGGCAGGCAGGTGGGGTAATCCTGAAGACCTTGCAGGTGCCGCTGTATTTTTATCGTCTAAAGCAAGCGATTTTGTAAACGGGCAGATAATTTATGTAGATGGTGGCATTCTGGCTACCATTGGCAAACCTTCTGACGAGTAATGGAGAAAACAGTTTAAAATATACAGCCAAGGCTTCGACCGGCTTAGCCTGGCTGTATATGTTGCTTTTCTTTTTACGGCTTCAGGCTCATACTTTTTAAATACCGGTGGTTATATTATTTGCGTAAGGTCCTGTATCTGCCACTTGCGCAGAGCTTCGGGGTCAAAGCTGCTGTCGTTTCCGCTTTCGGTGTTTGGTGCTGTCCTGGGCAATAATTCATAGTCAAATATTTTAATTGTAATTAAATCCATAAAAAATCAGTAAATTTATGTAAATACCTTAAAATAAAGACAATATAAATCCTTTGTCTGGCAAATTATTTAGACTTCATATCTAATCGAATACCATCTTATTTCGTAGGATTGAGTATCATTGCTTCCTTAGCTTAAATATTAAATCACACTCTTCATAAATTTTATTTTTATCTTCAGAATTCAACCCACCATACATTTCACCTACGTAATAATATTTAAAGACTTTATTTTCGGCTTTAATTAGTATAAGATTATAATAACAATCATAACAATTACCACAATCTTTAATATATGACTTATTCCTTGCTATTTGAGGTGCAAAAAATACATCATTTACAATTATATTTTTGGGCCGGCTTTTGTTGGATAACTCAGTAAATCTATACCCATTATTTTTAAATTCATCCCATTTATATACAGTAAAATCACCCGTACCACTCTTACCGAATAAATAAATTATTTGATGTAAATCTTTATTAACTTCGAAATCAGATAGAATTGATTTGACTAACGTATTATTTGGAAAAATTTCCATTACAGAAAACTCAGCCTCCGTTAGTTTACATTGTTTAATGTTTATTTTATTTTGAAAATTAAAATCCTTACTGTCTGATATTTTGTAAGCAAAAAATAAAGAAATTAACAGTAAATGATTAATTCTTATATTAAGATTTCTTTTTTTTATAGTAATCATATCCTGGCCTTATTAAATCTATAGTTACATTTATTGGAGTGATTCCTTCTGTAAAAACCTCTTCTATATGTAGGAATATCTTTATATTGTTTTCTTAAAGGAATTTTAGTACCACTTGGATCAATTTCTGCTCGTATAATATTCTCGATATGGGATGCTTCAATTTCCTCAGTTACCCTTATTTGTCCTGCTTTAATTAGTTGCTTGTTAGAATCATCTGGATCTGACATATTAGGTTTGAGTTGTTCCTCAACTAAGCCTTGATCAAATCTATAAGCATGGCCTTCTTCATGTCCGATGCCTACAATATTTGCACCAAGATATTGCCCTTCAACGGTTTTGTCTGTCAATTTAATATAAATATCAGTACCTCCGCCACATTCTTTTGTATAACTGTGTTTGGGTACAGTGCTATAGATAATATTTCCGTTTTCATCCTTTTCGTTTAAATGTATTGTATGAACATTTTCTGAAGTTACTAATGCATTCCAATTTTTATTTGCCTCTTCCGAACGTCGATTCAATTTACGTTGTCGACGTTCAAATTGTCTCCTTAATCTTCTGTTTTCTCTTTCGCTTTTATTTGGATCGTTTACATATTCAACAATCATCCCCGTTGGATCCAAAAGATTAACTGGATTCTGTACACAATAAGCATATGGGTATGCTCTCGCCAAAGGGCAAGTTAATAAAAAACTGGTAGGGTTGCCCCGCTGCATCTGTTAAATAAGTGCATTCGGTTTAGTCATATGGTAATAATGTGGCAACATTATTATTCGGTTTCTAAAAATGTATATTGCTATTATTTTAAACTTTAAAATTCTTACCTGCGTTTGAGTACTTTGTAAGAATTAAACGGTTTCCAATTTAAAAAATGAACCCGTCCAGACTTTTTTGATTTAAGCGAAAAAGTGAGGCTGAGTTCAATAAAAAATCGCCCGGAAATTTCCCCCCTCCGGACGATTTTACAAAAATGGAAAAATACACTATCTTATATTAAAACAAGATCTTTTTAGATACCATTGTACCATTGGCAGTGGTTATTTGCACTATAAGCATTTGCTCTTGTACCTGTAAGTTGGATATAGCAGTCTTAACAGCGTTTATTGCATCTTTTCGGTACAGAAGCCTGCCACGTGTATCATAAATTGCAACACTTTTCATGATTTCATTTCCTGAATTTATGGCAATAGCATTTTTATCTTTATAAATAATCACGTTATTGGCTGTAAATTGAGGTTGGCCATTACTGAGTGTTTGTGTGGTATATACAACCTCAAACCTCTCATTAAAAGCACCTGCCTCACTGGTAAAGGTATAAGAGGTATCAAGGTTGTTAACAGTCCCTAAAAGGTTATCTTTTATGTAAATATCCTGTCCCTGTTCAAATAACCCTTCAACGCGATCCAAGGCAATAGTAAACGTACCTGCTGTTGTAGCGGTAAACCCTATAGGCACCACATCGCTAACCTCAAATGGTGGTCTTGCCTGTATGCTAAGGTTGGTTTGTGCAGCAAGAGAATATAATGACACACTGCTGCCATCGTTAAGCTGTAGCCCATCATATCCATAATCCAGATCTAAAGTGGCGTCATCCATATATACTATAGCGGCCTGGCTAAAACCATCCTGCTCATTAGCAATATTCAACCAAAACCTTGATGTGGTTGTTTGCGCTGTTCTAAAAAATCCAATATTAGCAGTAGCTGGCCTGCGCATGCTGTTTGAAAAGGTTATGTTCGTGGCTGTTGGGTTTTGTTTGGTCCTTACAATAAATCCTTGTGCCGGAGCTATAAGCCAGTTTGCATTACTACCGGTAAAATAGGAACTTAGGTCGATATTGCCGCCCCCGGCTATATTAGCTGTATAAGCAGCCAGCGTTAGTGAGGCGTAAGATGATACCAACGAATTATTTCTTTTCCTCCAAAAATAGATAGCTGAATTATTTTCGATAACTCCACTATTCTGATTGTAAAAATCTGCTACACTTATAGGAGAAGGGTAGGGGTTACCTACAGCAGTATAACGGTCAGCTTCTAAAGATGCTGCCCTCGCCACATTTCCATTATGCGCTACACCTGTAAAGATACCCTCATAACTGTAAGCTGCTGTGCCTGCATTATATCCCGGCACAGCCGTATTGCCGTTAGGCATTCGCACAAGGTAACCTTTTGCAATATCAAAGCTTGTCGTTTCGGGATTTACAATCCAATATTGTTCTAAACTTCTATTCAATGCAGGATCAAAGCCATAACCATACTCGTAAAAGCGACTGGTATTGGTTTGCGGAGAAAAAGCAAGAAGATTTTGGTTTGCAACCGGACTCGACCATAATGTATAATCCAGCCTGTAAAGCGGGTTGCTGTTTTTCTTATATATTATGTTACCGTTGTTTTGTACATTGTCTGTTTGAACCAATGCTGCGTTGTTGTTAAAAGTAAGGGTTGCATTATTATTTACCGTTACCGTACCTTTTATAGTGAATGTATGCCCTGAGTTTACAACTACATTACCACCGTTTACTGTAAGCGAGCATGCTGTGATGTTTCCTGTAGAGGTATAGTTGCCATTAATAACCGCTGTATATCGGTTAGAAGTTGGCGTGTCGTTGTTCCAGGAGCTGCCGTTCCATGTGGTGGTTATAGTACAATCTACGGATCCCTGATATTCATAAGCTCCCATGTCTATAATGCCTCCGGTGGCATATCCATATACCCGAGAGTTGCCTGCAAGATCTAATGTGGCAGAGCCAAGCCCTGCAAAATAATCGTTATTACCCGCATTAATGGCAGAGCTTGATGCCTGCAGCCTGTAATCTCCGCCTGCACTTAAACCCGGAGCAAGCGGTGCCACAAACATTGGATTTATATCGCCGCTGATGTTGCCGTTCTCGGTGCTGTTAACCCCCTGAACAAGACTGTTGTAATAAGTAGGTATGGAATTATCATTATAAATACCATAGTAATTATTAGATACAATAGAGTAATTAGTGTATATGATGCTATTTCTGATAACCGGTGCAGCGTTTGAATTGTGTATACCTGCGCTATTATTAGACCTGTTACCGCTTATAGTAACATTTATTAAAATAGGAGAAGAAGATGAATTGTAGATTGCGCCGCCATACCAACCAGAATTGCCACTTATGGTTACATTTACAAGTGTTGGAGAGGAATTATTATAATTACACATTCCACCTCCGTAACCACCACTGTCATTGCCAATAATTTTCACATTCGAAATCATGGGTGAAGAATAGTTGTCATTAAAAATGCCTGCACCGGAACCTGGACCGGATTCATTATGTGTAATGATTAAATTTTTAAGCATCGGTGACGAATAATTGTTATTTATTCCCGGCCCCCTGGAATAATTCTTGCCTGATGTGATTGTAAATCCATCTATTAGAGCTGTATTATTGAGAGGTGTTTCCACAGAGAAATCATTATTTATTACCCTACGATCGTTATTACCACTCAACACTGTAACGTTAGTGTTCCAGTTGCGTTGTGCTAATAATGTTTCCGTACCATTAAAACCGCCATATATAGCTACATTGTTTTTCATAACAAGTCCATTACCTGCGGTGTAGTGTGTGCCTGCCGCTACCCATACCTGCTCTACGCCAGTAGCATTTACCATAGCCTGTAAATCGCTGCTGGCATTTGCCCAACTGGTACCATCGCCGGTGCCTGTTGCTGTTGTTTTTACATAGTGTATAGGGTAAATTATAGTTACTGTTACCGCAATGCGGGCACTCTCGCAGCCATTTACCGTTTGAGTTGCATAATAAGTGCCAGTTGTAAGGGCAGCATTATTATCCAGTGGCGCACCACCGGACAATGAGTTATACCATTGTATGCCTTGCCCTGTAGCGCTAAGGTTATCTACACTTGCAGGTTCACTTAACGTTTGTGCCGAGGCCACCGGTGCTGCCGGTATCGGGTTTACGGTAATATTAACTGCCCTTCTGGTACTTTCGCAGCCGTTCACTGTTTGGCTTACAAACAATATAAAATTCCAAGGCTCAGCATTACCTGTAAAAACTGCATAAGGCCCTAATGGAGATCCTCCGGTAGCAGAAAAATACCATTTTAGATTGTTGCCATTTGCTGAAAGATCTACTGTCCTAAACCCATTGCAAAACGTTTGTGCCTCTGCCGTGGGGGCTTCCGGTATGGGGTTTATGGTAATACTTACTGCTGTCCTTGTGCTTTCGCAGTTATCTACGGTTTGCGAGGCATAATAAGTGCCTGTGGCAAGGGTAGCAGTTGTTGCAAGTACATTACCCCCTGTTGAGTGAGAGTACCATTTAATCTCAGTACCATTGGCAGTAAGATTAGCTACGATAGCACTGCCGCAAAATACCTGTGCTGTGGCAGTTGGCGATGTTACCGGCGTTGCCTGATATTCATAGGCACCAATGTCTACCGCACTTCCATAAATCCTTTGATTACCGTTAAGGTCTGTAGTTATATCTGTAACATAACTGTTATTTCCCATATTAATTAGTGGGCTGCAGGCGGTAAGCCTATAATCACCCCCGGTACTCACCCCCGGTGCAAGAGGAGCTACAAACATTGGGTCTGTATTACCGCTTATATTGCCGTTTTCTGTACTGGTAAGTCCTTGCACTAAGCTATGGCTGATAGCAATAGCAGCTAATGGACTGGCGTTATATAAACCGTCACTATTGTTATAAACAATGGTATTTCGGATTATAATGTTGGAAGTAAAATTAATCATTCCCCCGCCATGGGTCGCTGTGTTACCACTTATAGTTACATTACTAAATATTGGTGAAGAAGAAGACTGATTATTTATTCCGCCTCCCTCTCGTGCTGTATTCCCGCTTATGGTTACATTGGTAAGGACTGGCGAAGAATATCCCACGTTAAGCATACCACCACCTAATTGTGCTGTATTTCCGCTTATAGTTACATTGGTAAGGGTTGGAGATGCATAATTATTAAGTATCCCGCCGCCGCCGCTGCTGATATTTCCATTACTTAAGGTAAAACCATTCAGTACCGCAGTATTGTTAAGCGGGGAACTGCTAATAAAACTGTTATATACTACACCATGCTGGTTGTTGCCGCTCAATGTAGTAACATTAGTTACCCAGTTACGCTGTGCCAGTTGGTTTTCCGTACCCGCAAAGCCACCGTATATGGCTACATTGTTTTTCATCACAAGACCACTGCCTGTGGTGTAGTGTGTGCCTGCCGCTACCCATACCTGCTGTACGCCTGTTGCATTTACCATAGCCTGCAAATTGCTACTGGCATTAGCCCAACTGGTACCGTCGCCTGCACCGGTGGCCCTTGATTTTACATACCTTGTATTTATTAATGTTACCTGTACTGCTGTACTGGCGCTCTCGCATCCATTTACCGTTTGGGTGGCATAATAGACGCCCGCTGTAAGGGTAGTATTATTAGCCAAAGGAGTACCACCGGACGATGTGTTATACCACTGTATGTTTTGCCCTGTAGCACTAAGGGTGGCCACGGTTGCAGGTGTGTTTAAGGTTTGTATTGATGGTGCCGTTGGCGCTGCGGGTAATGGGTTTATGGTAACATTTATGGCTGTCCTGGCACTCTCACAGCCATCTGTTGTCTGGGTTGCATAATACGTGCCTGTAGCGAGGGCTGTGGTTGTTGCCAGCACTGCACCCCCTGTAGCCTGAGAGTACCATTTAATGTTGCTCCCGCCGGCAGCAAGGTTTACTACGGTAGCATTACCGCAAAATGCCTGTGGGCTGGCAGCTGTTGGCAGGGCCACCCCTGGCGTTGCCTGATATTCATAGGCGCCCATATCGGGTGTGGTGCCGTAATTGCGCGGGTTGCCTGCCAGGTCGGTAGCCACATTGGTAACATAGCTGCTGCTGCCCCTATTTATAACCGGGCTGCAGGGTGAAAGCCTGTAATCGCCACCAGTGTTTAAGCCGAAGGCCATTGCAGATACAAACATAGGGTTTACACTGCCGCTCAGGTTGCCGTTTGCAGTATCGGTAAGGCCCTGCACAAGACTGTTGGTCATGGTGTAGTTTCCGCCAATACCGTTTTGGTTGCCGTACACAATAGTGTTTTGCAGGGTCATGCCTGCTGTAGAGTCAGTGTTTTGTATGGCGAAGTTCCTGTTTCCTGCCAATGTAACATTTATAAGTGTGGAGGAAGAATCAACCCCATTACGGATACCACCACCTGTCGTAGCCGAATTTCCAGATATCAACACATTGGTAAGTACAGGGTTTGAATTGGAATTATTAAAAATGCCGCCGCCGCTTGAGCCGCTATTCCCTTTTATGATTACATTGGTTAATAATGGCGAAGAATAGCCGTTGTATATGGCACCCCCGCCGCCGGTAGCTGTATTACCACTAAAAATCAGGTTTCTTAATGTGGGGTGGGCAACATAGTTATACATACCTGCGCCATTGTCTGCACTGGCTGCGGTAATAGTAAAGCCGTCCAGCACGGCACTGTTTGTAAGCGGGTTCCCGGTACCAAAGGAATTGTAAAACACCCGGCGCTCGTTATTGCCGCTCAGTGTGGTAACGTTAGTGTTCCAGTTGCGCTGTGCCAAGGCTGTCTCGGTGCCTGCAAACCCGCCATAAATGGCAACGTTGTTCTTCATCACGAAGCCGTTGCCTGTACTGAGATACGTGCCTGCCGCTACCCATACCTGCTGTACTCCTGTAGCATTTACCATAACCTGTAGGTTGGCACTGGCATTGGCCCAGCTGCTGCCATCGGCAAGGCCGCTTGCCGTGGGCTTTACGAACCGTATGGAAGTGTCATAATACTCGTATGCACCTAAATCTACAGCCGTGTTAGATATCCTTGGGCTGTTGTCCAAATCTGTGTTAATGCCCGAAGGTATATGGCTATTGTTGCCTGCATTAATTGCCGGGCTTCCGGGCTGTAGCCTGTAGTTGCCACCGTTATTTATCCCAGGTGTTAGTGGAGCTACAAATATTGGGTTTATATTGCCGCTTATATTACCGTTTGCGGTATCGGTATATCCTTGAACTAAGCTATTACTGATAGTAGGCGTAGAGGTATTGTTTTCTACACCGTTACTGTTATTATATACAATTGTATTTCGGATTACAGGATTGGAAGCAACGTTATAAATCCCACCACCTAAATTGGCAGTGTTGCCGGCTATGGTTACATTAGTAAGGATTGGAGACGAATTATGAGTGTTATACATTCCGCCGCCAGATTGTGCAGTGTTTCCACTTATGGTTACATTGGTAATATTCGGGGAAGAGTTCATATAATTATACAATCCACCACCAACTTGGTGTGCTGTGTTTCCGGTTATTGTCAGATTACTTAGCGTAGGAGAGGCATATTCATTATAAATACCGCCTCCATAAGCTGTAGCTCCCCCAGTAATAGTAAAACCATCCAGCAGCGCAGTACTGTTTAGGGGAGAATCAGCATAAAAGCTGTTGTATATGGCACATCTCACGTTATTACCACTCAATATAGTTGCATTTGTTAACCAGTTGCGTTGTGCTAACTGGTTTTCCGTACCTGCGAAGCCCCCGTATATGGCGACATTGTTTTTCATCCGGAAATTGTTATGACCGCTAATGTAAGTACCTGCCGCTACCCATACCTGCTGTACGCCTGTGGCGTCTATCATTGCCTGAAGGTTACTGCTGGCATTTGCCCAGCTTGTACCGTTGCCTGTGCCGCTGGCAGTGGGTTTTACATAGCGTATGGTTTGTGCATTCATGCCGTAGGCAAACAGCATCAGCGCAAACCATAAAAGTTTCATCGTGCTTTTTTGTGCTTTTGTTGTCATTTTCGTTTTTGGTTTTGTATAGTGTATGAAGTGATTTTTAATAAAGAGATACTGCTTAATTTTTTGTTAATAAAACAGTACAATTTTAAAGGTTTGCGCGCTGTTGCTATGGTAAATTCCAGTCAAAAAATGGTAAAATCCGCGCATTTTAAAGTTTTTTTTGGGGATAGTACTAACTCAAAATGCATTGGTTTATAGTTTTTTACATTTTTTAAAATATTGTATCAAAAATTTTATGGTAATTTTTTTTGAACGTTATTTGCACTAATCAAATAATAAATAAAAGCAACTTGTACGTCGATCATTTTTATCTTCGGATGTGTTTTTTCAGTGCCATTAAACTACTGCTCTTTTTGGTCAGTGCTATTGCCGTGGCTCAGGAAAGCAATCTGAAGTTTAGAAAGCTGTCTATAAACGACGGGTTATCGCAAAGCTTTATATCAGATATTGTACAGGACAAAAATGGCTTCATATGGACAGGTACTAAAGATGGCCTTAATCGATATGACGGTTACATTTTTAAAGTATATAAAAATGTTCCTGCAGATAAGAATACCATTAGCGAAAACCACATTTCGTGCCTGCATACCGATGCTAATGGCAAACTGTGGGCAGGTACTGTGAACAATGGGCTTAATTTATATAATGAAACTACCGATGGTTTTATAAGGATACGTTTTGATAGCAACAACTTTAGCGGAAAAATAAGTTGCATAACCAGTAAAGATAATCGGCTTTGGGTGGGCTTTGCCGATGGTAAGATAGTTTGCTTTAACGCCACTGCTAACTTAAATACAGCAATAAAACCTGAAATAGTTATAAATAGCATACCTTCTAAAAATGGAATTTTGCCTGTGCCTGATGCTCTTATACAAGATAGCCGAAACCGACTATGGATTGCTACGGCTACCGGTATATGGCAGGCCAATCTTACCAATAAAATACCCCAAATTGCCCAGCCAAAATATCCGGTATATGTTACCACCTTTGCCGCAGGGCAAAAAAGGGCAACACTGCGCGATGAGAGCCTTAATCCTGTAAATATTCAGGCGATGGCTTTTGAGGCCGATAAAAATGGTGACATCTGGATCGTTACCGAATATGGACCGATACGTTTTGACGAAAAAAAGAATACGTTTAATTTATATAAGCTTTGGGAAAATAAAGACTCCTGGGAAAACCGCACCCATTCGCTTACCCTAAAAACTACCGGTAATAAAAAAGAGTTGTGGGTAGGACTGTCTAACGGTATTGGCATAATAGACCTTAAAACCGACAGGTTTAAAATATATGAAAGTAAAGACTATGCCGGGCTTGTAAAAGGAAAAGTTTACTCGGTTTTTGTAGAGAGAGGAGGGTCGGTATGGTTTGGCAGCAACGGCGATGGCATATCTGTATATTCACCTGCATTGTCGTTGTTTAACAATGCCCTTCCGGCATCTCCTGTGCTTGAAGAACTACCATCGTTAAGGAGCATACATTCGCTCGGCTTTGTCGAAGTAGATAAAACCACAAAACATTTATGGGCAAGTTCTTATATAAAATTCCTTACATCAACAGCTACACCAAAAAGTAAACGCAAAGGGGAGTGGCAAACGGCAGAAAACCTTTTAATATGCTACAATTTTTGCCAGGATTGGCAAGGTACTGTATGGATGACTGGCTATAAAGGTTTTGCTGGCTATAACCCAAGATCAGGACAACTCAAATACTTAAACCCAAACATAACTTATCCTGGTTTTGTGCTTGCCGATGCAGTGCGTAAAAAAATATGGTGTTCTACTAACCGGAGCCTTATTTTATTTGATCCGCAAACTAAAACGATTGATGAGTTTGTTTATCCATTTGCATCAAAGAGTAATACCGAAACCTACAAAAGACATTCCTACACCACAATATGTGAAGACCCGGACGGCACTTTATGGATAGGCACTCCCAAAGGACTGCTGCATTTTGATCCGCTAAAAAAAACATACACTAAACAGTTGGCACATAGCGAGCAAAATTCAAAGAGCTTAAATGCAAACGAAATAAAATGTTTGCTTAACGATCCTGCCGATACCAACATACTATGGATAGGTACTGCCGGTGGTGGCCTCAATAAATATGATAAAGCAAAGAACGCATTTGTAAATTATACTGAAAAAGACGGATTATCTAACAACACAGTTTACGGAATATTAGCTGACAAGGCTGGAAACCTTTGGATGAGTACTAACAAAGGTATTTCTGTATTTAATACCTTAAAAGGTAGTTTTCGTAATTATGATGTAGACAATGGTCTGCAGAGTAATGAATTTAATACAGGAGCTTATTACCAAAGCCCGGATGGAGAAATGTTTTTTGGCGGTATAAACGGTTTTAATCGTTTTTATCCGGAAGAAATATTTGCCCCGCATTACAGTCCGCCTGCAAATATAGTTTCTATTACTTCTTTAGCAGGAAATAATAGTTCAATATTGCCCAAGAATAATACCATAGAGTTACCCTACGATCAAAACAGTATAAGCATATCGCTGGCTGCACTGGATTATTCTAATCAGGATAAAAACCGATATGCCTATCGTATATTGGAGCTTAATGATAATTGGATCAGTACCGGAACTCAAAGAAATATTACTCTTACAGGTCTCGCCCCCGGAACTTATACTTTCCAGGCAAAAACTACTGATGCCTATGGCGAATGGGGCAATAATATTGCAAGTGTTGCCATACATATATTGCCGCCATGGTGGCAAACAGTTTGGGCGAAGCTTGTTTATCTATTGATCATTGCCGGTATTATATATTTTGCATGGAAAAGACAGATGTTGAGACAAAAGGAAAAAGAACGCCTGAAACAACAGCAGCGCGAAGCAGAAAACCTTGCCGAACTGGACGCTTTAAAAAACCGTTTCCTGACTAACATAACCCATGAGTTTCGTACGCCATTAACGCTTATTAAAGGACAGGTAGAAATGATGCGCGGCTCAGGTTTGGAAAACAACTATCGCAGGCTTGATGAGATAGAAAAAAGCAGTGTCAGGCTATTAGAACTCATTAACCAGTTACTCGATCTTTCTAAGCTTGAAAGTGGTGCTTATGAACTGGTGTACAAGCATGGCGACCTTTATGAAGAAATACTGCACCTGAGTAATATGTTTGAGGCTATAGCTTCCCAAAAAAACATAACACTTACAACGTATGTATCTGAAAATGCTAAAGCACTGCTGCCGTTAAGTAATTATGCTTATTCACAGGAAGCGGTAATTACAATTGTATCTAACCTGCTGTCTAATGCATGTAAATTTACTCCCATAGGAGGCAATATAAATGTGCAGGCAGATATTGATGAAGATGAGGTTATTATATCGGTAACAGATTCAGGACCTGGTATCGACAAAGACCACCTTCCAAAAATATTTGATCGTTTTTATCAGGTAGAAACCTCTTCAAAGCGCAGTTTTGAAGGTTCGGGTGTAGGGCTTGCACTTGTAAAAGAGCTTACCACCCTGCATAATGGTAAGATATCGGCACAAAGTACAGTAGGGGTGGGTACAACTTTTACTGCCTCTATTCGCCTTAGATATGATATTGAAAGCTTTACTACATCCAGAGAGGCAGCGAAAATCACAACGACTTCCGAAGAATATAATAGCATTATTGAAATCTCTGGCAGTAACGATCCTGATAATGATTTGCCATTGATATTGGTCGTTGAAGATAATCCTTCGCTGAGGTTGTTTATTTGTGAAAGCCTTGGCATTGGTTACCGTACTGTTCAGGCTGAAAACGGATGTGAAGGCCTTTTGCTTGCGGCTAAACTTATACCCGATCTTATTATAACAGATATAATGATGCCGGAAATGGATGGGTTTGAGTTTTGCGGAAAAATAAAAGATGATATTCTTACCTGCCATATACCTGTTGTTATGCTTACTGCAAAATCATCGGGAGACAGCAGAGTGACTGGCCTGGAAGCCGGTGCAGATGATTATCTGGTAAAGCCTTTTTCTGTTAAAGAGCTGCGTGCTCGGGTTCAGAACCTTATACGCCTGCGCAATATACTCAGGGAAAAATTCAGCACAGATATACTTAAAAAACCTGAAGTAGCAACACTGAACCAAAAAGATACGGCGTTTTTAAACCAATTGCTGGCGATTGTAGAGCATAACCTCTCTGATACTTCTTTTGGAGTAGAACAGCTTGCATTTCTTTCCGGTATGAGCGGTTCACAGCTAAACCGTAAGCTTAAAGCATTAAGCGGGCAAAGTACACTCAAGTTTATTAAAAATATCCGTTTGCAAAAGGCACTCGCACTACTTAGGGAGGGTTCGGATAATATTACAGGTGTAGCCTATTCAACAGGATTTGACTCGCCCGGATATTTTACAAAAGTATTTAAAGAACATTTTGGGGTGCTACCGTCTGAAAAGGAAAAAGTAGAATCTATTAAGATATTATAACACTGGTTAAGGCTCTGTTTCTAAACAAACACATTCCGAATTTAAAATAGCGTTACGATATAATATGTTGCAGGTATTGCTCTACGCTTTCGTAACCATTGGGCTGAAGTTTTTTCTTTAGCCTCATTTTGCAGGCTCTTACGCTTTGCGGTGAAATACCCAATATGCTTCCCATATCATTACCATTTAACTGTAGCCTCATAAGCACCAAAATGCGTACTTCTGCCTCGGTAACGGCAATTCCGCTGTGCTTGATCCTTCTGAAAAAATCCGGATAAATAGCCTTAAAACGACCTTTGAACTTGTCCCAGCCGTCATCGGTAAATATTTTTTGTTCAAGCAGTTCGTTTACATCATAATCCGTCTTGGCAGGATCTTTAACGGGCTCCTGCAATTTGTTTATTATGTTGTTTTTATGGGTAAGGTCTATAATATAAGTTTTAAGTTCTTCTTCTTTTACCTGTATGAGTTGCAACGAGTTTTGAAGTTGCATTTCCAATTGTTTTTTCCTGAACCTGATGATGGAAAGGTATCTGTAAATAAAGAATGCAGAAATAAGCAGTACAATTATAACGCTTACTGCGGTTAGCAATAAGCGGTTGTTGGCGATTTCTTTTTCATTCTGTAGATTTTTTATACGCAGGTTCTTGACCTCAATGCCCAGGTTAGCCTGGTATTGTGAGAGCAGATTGCTTTGGTTGGCCTCCATAACTTCTTTTTCTACATCATAATGCTTTTTAAAGTAATATAATGCAGAATCCTGTACATTAAAAAGATCATAATTACGGGAAAGTTCCCGCAGGCCCTCGCTTATGCGAACTTTGCTTTTTACCTTATAACTTAGTTTCAGGCATTTGTGTCCGGCTAATAAAGCTTTCTCTTTGTTGCCTTGTTTGGCATATACAGTACTCAGATTTTGGTAGGCCGTTGCCATTCCTTCGGTATAGTTTATTTTTTTGCACTCTTCCAAAGACAGCAGGTAATATTTTAAAGCCGGGTCAAATGCACCCGAAAATCGGTATATCTGCCCTTGGTTATTGTAAGCAATAGCGAGGTCGCGCGGTTCTCCAAGTTCCCTGAAAATATCAATAGCTTCGTTATTTTGTGCAAATGCTGCTTTAAAGTCGCGCTGTTCTTTAAGTATCAGTGCACGGTTTGTATGGGTCAGGCCTAAAAGCCTTTTCATACCGATTTTTTCAGCAATTGCAGCGGCTTCTGTATAGCACTCCATTGCGGCAGTATTGTTCTCCAAACGCCAGTGTACAAGCCCCAGATTATTGAGGAGTGTTGCGGTCTCTTTTTCATCACCAGATGCTTTTACCTTTTCATAGGCTCGGGTAAAATAGTTCAGGGCTTCCTGATAGTTACCCATGCGCCACTGTTCATTGCCCAGGTTGGTTAGGGTAGCCGAGTCGTCCCGTACAGGCGGATTTTTTTGCATAGCCGTATCATTACTGCTTTTATTGCAGGATACAACCAACAATAAAAAACACAGTATGATCAGCTCTCTTACTTTGTTTTTATTCAGCATGTCCAAATTTAAATTTTATAAGTCATAAAAATACAAAAAGGCTCCGCTTTTATGAACGGAGCCTTTGTTTGCCTGATTGAAGAGATTATTTTATTACCATTTTGCGGGCCTGTTTCAAACCGTTAGATTCTATTTGGTAAAAATATATGCCGGGTGCCAGGCCTTTAGATTCAAATGTTATGGTGTTTGTACCGGGAGCATAATTCTCATTAGCAATTTCCCTTATAAACCTGCCTTGTGTATTATACAGTTTTAGTACTGCTTTACCGCCGTTAATTAACGTAAAAGGTATTGTGGTATTTTCGCTTACTGGGTTAGGATAGTTTTGTCCCAATACATTTGTTGCTGTTCCAGGGTTTAGTATAACAGGAATTCCAAGTGTGCCGTCATGCTCGGTTTCAAAAAAATAAGTACCTTCATAAAAAGCCTGGTTTCCTGCACTGCCTGCCAGCAATAGCCTGTCGTCTGTGTGCGGAACCAATCTTTTTCCATAAAACTCTGCATATTCAGGGCCTACAAAAAATTCCTCACTACTGTCTGCACCATTTGCATCAACCGTTACAAGGGATGCAATAGGGAAGGGGCTATTGAAAATTTTGTGCGGGAATGGGTCAATAATTACCTGATCCATAATGTAGCACACATCAGATCCGTCAATATGGAAATCATTATAATAACGCATGCTTTCTGAAGCAAAGTCCCAAAGCAGGTTTCCATCTGCGCTGTATTTTACAAGCGCGTTGTGTATTTCACCGTCATCAGCAAGGCTATAACCTACAACGGCAATATCTCCGTTGCTAAAAGGCTTAACCGTATATGAGCGTTCATTTTTATTGTCCTGACCAAAGGTATTGCTCCACAGTGCCTCGCCTGATGCACTTATTTTTGCGGTTATAATGTCTTCATAATAAGTGTTGATGTTTTGTGTATAACCGTTTATATAAATGCTGTTGTCAGTTGCTATATAAAGGTCGGTACCCGAAGAAGATTCCCCTTCAACAATTACGGGCGTAATCCATCCGGGCGAACCATCTGCATTAAATTGTACCGCTGTTAGATTAACCTCCCTTGCCATGAAGTTGCCACTGCCGTGAGCACCGGTTAGTATTAAGCGGCCATTGCTGTCAACTTTTCCTGCACTTATCTGATAGATGTTATTGCCGCTTATGCCCGGCATATATGTTTTCCATGCTTCAGAGCCATCTGAATTAAGCTTAATGCCAAGGAAAGAAGCACTTTGACTATCTTCAGTCTCATAGGCAGTTCCACCAAGATATACAGAACCGTCTGCTTGTGGTTCCACAACATATACTGACGGGTTATAAAGTTGTGTTTCGACCGACCAAAGCTGGGTGCCTTCAGGAGAAAGTTTTATAACTTTTAATTGTGGCGGATACTCTTCAAAGCCGGGTAAAAGGCATACATAAGCATTACCATCGGCATCAGTACGGCCTATAATACCCTCAGCAGCATTACCATTTGCAGCATTATACACTACATTCCATGCAATGTTACCGTCAGCGTTATGTTTTACAATAAAGTAATTAGAAGTAAGCATTCCATTGCTAAACTGATAGTATGATCCGGTAGAAAACGTGTTGCCGTTACCATCGGCAAACGAATTTAGCATTGAAGCACTGGGTGAGCCAAGATTGCTGTATATAGCACTCCATTGAGTTGCGGGAGCGACATTGCCAAATGCTGATTTAACTGTTTCAAAAACAGCTCCGTTTGCACTATAAAAAGAGTTGACTGAGAAGTAAACATTACCTGTATTATCTATACCTGCTCCGGCCATATTGCCCATGCTTGCAGTACCATCGGCAGTAGATATTACAAAGGCGGCCTGACCTGAAAGGTTACCCTCCGGCGAATATTTATAGGCACGTGCGGCAACATCCTGCTGCCATTCTTCTGCACCCGGAGTCATACCGTTTGCCGATACTATAATGTTATCATCATTATCAAAAGATAGTGTAGCATTAGTCGTTTCAATAAGATTTGTTGTTTCTTCGACCCAGTTTTGTGTACCATCTGTATTATAAGATATCAATACCGTACCGTCATCGGCAAAACCGCCAAGATGGCTTCCTGCCACATACAATGTATTATTTCTAAGGGCAATTTTCCAACCTAAGGTTATTTCTGTTCCGCTTTTGTAGGTTTCCACCCATTGCTGCACACCTTCAGAATTGTATTTAATGGTACCTATACGGTTAAGGAAAGTGTCAAAAGTTCCGGTAACATAAATGTTGCCATCGGCATCTGTAATAATGGCGCGAGGCACAGAGTTGGTTACATCGGTAATGTTATCCGGATCATTACTTTCATAATTATAAGCCTGTTCCCATAATTTTGTACCCTCCGGGTTATATTTTACGGTGTGGTAGTTGAGCCAACCGTCTGCGTTAGGACTGTATCCGGTAACAATTACATTATCGGTAGCATCTACGGCAACGGCCATAGCCTCGCTCCAGGTTTCGCCTCCTGTCGGATTTTCAGTATGATGCCACTGCTCTACGCCATTGCTGTTGTATTTAAGCGTAAGATAGTCTACTGAGTTGCCCGACCATGCAATACCCGTAATGTAAACGCTGCCATCTGCACCTGTTACCATAGCATTAGGAATTTCAATACCTTCATTTCCATTATCAAATGTGTTGTCCCAGATCATGACGCCGCCTGGTGAATATTTGATAACACGGATATCCATATCGTTACCGTTCCATTTAAGTCCTGAAACTATGATATTGCCCGAATTATCAAAAGCTATTTGCATGCCATACTCAACTGCATATATGGTTGCCTGTTCGCGTTTTTGCCACAATATTTGCCCATTGGCGTCTACTTTCATGGTAAAAAAATCTCCCGAAGGCTGGCTTTCGTTAGTGCTGCCACCCGTAATGTAGGTGTTGCCCTCACCATCTGTAATAGAAGCATAGGGCACATTGTTGCCTTTATAGGCTTCTCCTCCGTAAAATTCATAATCATTAGAGAGGGTAGTATGTTGAGCATTGTGTTTAATGCCCATTTGATCCAGCATTTTTTGCTGCGGGTTGATGACTGGAGAATTGCTGTAATTGGGTTTAAAGACCTTCCATTTCATTAATGAAGAAACAGCCCCTGTGGTTTTAGAAACCTCATAGCCATTTTGAGCTGTTAGGGCAGGAGGTTGTGAATGGACTGCCATTGGTAATGCTGCAGCCAGTAAACCAAAGATGTGTTTGGTAATAAATTTCATATTAATACAATTTAATTGGTATACGTAAATTTACTATTGCACACTGTATTTACAGTATCTTTTGTGTTGACATTGGTGTAGACAAATATCATTTTAGAGTGTAATAATTAAAAAGTGTGTAGTATATATGTGCAGATATATGTATAGGTTGTAAGAATCTCAAAATGATGTCGATTTTTTCGATAAGGATTTATAGATGATGTTTTCATAAAGAAGCAATTCATTTGCATTGAAAAAATCTTAACATAATTTAATATCTTTTTGATTATTCTCAAAATGATTTTGCTTTGAGGTGTTTCTGTAAGATAAATTATAAAACAGCAGCCGTAATTTGTTTTATGTTAATAGGTTGCGGTATTTTTTTACTTTTATGATTGCAAACACTTCCCTTATGAAACTCTTTTTAAAATATCTGTTGCTATATATAATTGTTGGGAGCGGATGGCTCAATGCCGGAGAAATATCTTTTAAGGAAGGTATTAGTTCAGCAGGATCAGACAATGTTACTGAGCTTTTGAAAAAAGCTGAAGAATTTATGCAGAAACCAGGATTTTCGAAATCTGATATTGTTAAGGCGTTAAATAATATTCAGATGGCTGAATCCATTTCTGCTTCGACAAAAAATGATATCGATCTTGCCCGGTGTTATATACATTATATAGAAGCATATTGTAAGGCAGATAGGAAGAATTTGGCAATGGACTATTTTGATAAAGGATTGTCTATTTTAAAGACCCAAAAACCTAATGAGATTTTTGGCGATCTATACCTAACATTAGCATTTTACTATTATGACAACGAAACAGATTATGATAAAAAAGCAAGCAATATAAATAAAGGCATTGATGCATTTAAGAGGGCAAAAAAATGGGTTAGGGTTGGAGAAACCTATCATATGCTTGGTGCAGAGCATAGGTATATGAGTCGTTCTAAAGATGCCATAGAGGCACTTAAAAAGTCTATCTACTTTTATAAAAAAGCAGGATATAAGCAATTACAAAAAGTTTATGATGAGTTGGGAGACCAGTACACACACCTTCATAGAGATCATGAAGGACTGCAATATGGACTGGCAGCTGTAAAACTTGCCGAACAATTTAAAGACACCCTGCTTTTGCCTACTGTCTATACAAGTATGGGGCTAAAATATTTTAATATAAAAGAGCCTCAAACCGCTTTGTATTATTTTGAAAAGGGAATGCCTTATGCGATAAAGAATAGAGATACCATCAATATTTATTATTTACTGAGCAATTCAGCAGCTGCTCTTCAACAGCTTAAACAATATGACAAAGCATTGCAGAAACTTGATGAACTGGCAGAATATAAGGTGCCGGATGCCAATCTTAACCTTATAAACCGTTCTATGTATACATCGATTTATCTTGGAAAAAAAGAGAATAAACGTGCACTAAAAAACGCGAAAGAGATATTAAATGAAATGAACAGTATGGAAGGCCATATTGAAAACTATCGTTATGTGTATAAGGAATATATAGATGCCTGTTATGCCAATAAAATGTATACAGAAGCACGTAATTATGTAGAGAAATATAAAAAGGTGCCCGAAGAAATAACACTCAATGAACTTATTTTTATTTATCACTGGCAGTTTAAGTTAGATTCTATAGAGGGAAATCCTGTTGGTGCACTAAAAAATTATCAGGCATTTATTAAGGTTAAAGATGATATGTATAACGCCACAAAAAGCGGACAGTTTGCAGCCATGGCGGTTAAATATGAAAGTGAGAAAAAAGATAATGATATTAAACTACTTGCTAATGAAACCAAGCTTCAAAAGCAAAAAATAATACAGGCAGGCTTAGAAAGAAATTATGCCATAGCCGGAATAATTTTTATAATACTTATAGCCTCAGTTATTTTTATTGCATACCGAAATAAACTTATATTAACTAAGAAACTTCGTGTAAAACAGTTACAGATTACACACAAAAATAAAAAGCTTAGTAGGCTGGTAACCGAGAAAGAGTGGCTGCTAAAAGAAATTCATCACAGGGTAAAAAACAATTTGCAAATTGTAATGAGCCTTTTAAACAGTCAGAGCGTTTATCTTAAAGAAGAATCGGCTAGGGTTGCTATAGAAAGCAGTCAGAGGCGTGTTCACTCCATGGCGCTTATTCATCAAAAATTATATCAGGCCGATACACTCTCGGCAGTTGCTATGGATGGTTATATAAGAGAGCTGGTAATTTTTTTAAAAGACAGCTTTGATAACGGCTCCATACATTTTGAGATCGATGTGGATGATGCCGAATTTGAAGTTTCTCAGGCGGTTTCGGTAGGGCTCATACTCAATGAGGCTATTACTAATTGTATTAAGTATGCTTTTAATAAAAAAGATATGCCCGTAATAGACATATCTCTTAAAAAGGCTGATGATGAGTTTTATGAACTTATAATAAGAGATAACGGTAAAGGTTTACCGGAAAATTTCGATATTATGAAGGTTAATTCTCTGGGAATGAAATTAATCAAAGGCCTTTCAGGAGACCTGGGCGGTTCTTTTGAAATTTTTAATGATAATGGCACCGTTATAAAAGTATGTTTTACAAAAATATATCTTAACGCTTATGCGTAGATAATCAAAAATCCCTAAAATCAAAAATGATTTCAGGGATATAAAATTTAATTTAAAGATCAATGCGCGTGCCCGCCGCCGCCGGCATTTTTAATTAAGTGGCTCTGTATATAATATGCCCCTTTAAGCACAATTTTTGCATTTTTTTGCAAAGGTTCTACAACTGTTATTTGTGTGTATCCCAATTGCGATGTGCCCGTTTTTACTTCTATGCGCTTAAAATTATATATAGTGCCTTCATTTTCATGGCTATCAGTGTCGTTTTGAGAGTGTCCTTCGGTCTCATCATGGGCATCTTTGTGTTTATCATGCCCTTCATCCAAAATAAAAATATATTCTCTGCCGTCAGCTTTTACAACAGCTTCATTAGGTAATGCCTGCACAGCGTTGGCACCCACATCTATCAGTGCATTAACATACATGCCGGATATAAGACTGGAACCGGGATTCTCTATATCAGCATGTACGGCAACCGACTTAGTTTCGTTTTCGAATGACTGACTGATATTGAATACCTTTCCTTTAATTTCCTTGTTATCCTGATTGGTAAGCACAAAGCGTATGGTTTGTCCCGGTTTTACCTTACCCAGATCTTTCTCATAGACCAAAAGATCGACATGCAGCTTAGAATTATCCACTATGCTTAAAAGTGGTTTGCCAACTTCGGCATTGCTGCCAATTTTAATATTAACATTGGTTATATAGCCTGAGATCGGTGCAATAACAGGCATTGAAGCCGTAGCCGAACTACTGTTCAAATTCAGTAATGACAATTGCTTGCCTAACGATGCAAAACGGGCTTTTTCAGCTTCATAATCGGCCTTGGTGCGTTGGAAAACCTTTTTAGAATTTACGTTTTCCTCACTTAGTGTCTTTTGTCTTTCGTATTCCTGTTTCAGAAATTCGAGGTTGCTGTTGGATGTAGCATAAGCTTCCTGAAGTTTAGCAAATTCCGGGCTTTCTACTACTGCAAGCACCTGGCCTTTAGTAACACGTTGCCCCTCTATGACATTTATTTTTGACACAACCCCGGTTAAATGAACCGATACGTCTGCCTGATTTTGAGGAGGCAGTTCGGTATAGCCGTTTGCATTGATCACTTCGCTAAGGTTCTTTTTGGAAAATGTTCCCAGCTCAATAGCCGAAGCCTTAAATTGCGCTTCATTCAGTTCTACTTCTTTACTAATAGTGCTATGCTCATTTTTCTCACCGCCTGTTTTGTGTTCTGCACCATGATCATGAACTTCTTCCTTTTGCGTATTACTCAGTATATAATACTCCACCAAAATTACTGTTGCAAGGCCAAAGATGATATAAAATAAGGTTTTAAATTGTATGTTTTTCATTGCTGTATATTATTGATTAAGCAGGTATTGCAGGTTAATGGCAGCCTGATTGTAATTATTGATAGCATTGATATAATTGATACGAATGGCAAGCGAGGTTTCCAGTCCCTGTACATATTCTACGTAGCTAATATCTCCGTTTTGGTAGGCTTTTGTTGCATTACCCGAAATGGTATTGGCATTAGGCAATGCCGTATCGGTATAATATTGCAGCATGGCCGCATAGGTTTCCAACTGTTTTAGCTGTTGTTCATAGCTGCTATTAAGCTGTGCCTTGAGATAATCGGCGTTGGCCTTTTGCAGTTGGATATTGGTATTGGCAGCTTTTACCCTCGCAGCCGACGCATTCCAAAATAGTGGAATGTTGATACCGATTGAAAATCCCTGGAAGCGCAGTGCATTGTTGTAATAGGTACTTACACCATTCCATTCCTGGCTGCCTGTAAGCGATTGTATAAAATAGCCTGCTGATATATCCGGCAGTAATAATGAACGTTCGGTTTTCTTTTCAGCTACAGCCACATTGACTTGTTGTTGCGCCAATTGAAGCGTAGCATTTTGTGATACTTGTGTACTGTCCTGTTCGCTTATAAATGTATTTGGACTGAACTCCGTTTCGGCTGCAATAAAATCTCCGTCGAGTTTTAAAAGGGTTTTCAGTTTTGATTTCTCAACAATGATGAGTGCCTCGTTCTGTTTTATTTGCTGCTGTAGTTCCAACTGTTTAACTTTAGCTGTTACGTTTTCCAGCGATCCGGTTTCCCCGGTTTGAAATTTTAGCTCTGCCGCACGTACAAACTTTAGCATCAGGCTGTTTTGCTCGCCCAAAACTTTATTGAGCTGTGTATAATAAAGCATGGCATTCCAGCTTTGCCTGATCTCGAAGATGATATCCTGTTTTGTTTGCCCAAGGCGTAGTTCACCTACCTTTACATTTTCATTGAGCAGGCTTCTGCGTGCACCATACCGAAACGGGCTGAAGGTTTGCGATACACTGAAGTTCTTGTCCTGTGCATGGCTGTTTATTTGCCCAAACGTACCGTTGATTTCCGTTTTTGGGGAGTCAAATGCTGTACTGCGCAATTGTTGCTGTCGCGAAACTTCAAGGCCGGAAGCCTGTACAGCCCCGTTGTTTCTAAGCCCGGTTGCGATGGCTTCATGCAATGTAAGGGGAAGGGGCTGTTGTTGTGAGAAACCTGCAAATGGCAGCAGTAAAAGTAATATTACCGCCAGTTTTAAACCTTTTGTAGTATCGTTATTTCCTTTAAAGCCCTTCTCAAAAAAGTAATATAATATGGGTAACACCACAAGGGTTAAAAGTGTAGCCGTTACCAGCCCGCCTATAACCACAGTGGCAAGGGGCTTTTGTACCTCGGCACCTGCGCCACCACTTAATGCCATAGGCAAAAAGCCCAGTGACGCCACAGAGGCAGTCAGCAATACCGGCCTTAACCTTACTTTTGTTCCTTCCCTTATGCGTTCATAAATATCGGTTATACCTTCTGTTTTCAGTTCATTGAAGTAAGCAATCAGTACGATACCGTTCAGTACCGCCACACCAAAGAGCGCAATAAACCCAACACCCGCCGAGATGCTAAACGGCATGCCGCGCATCCAGAGGGCAAAAACCCCACCAATAGCCGAAAGCGGTATCGCGGTAAAAATCAGTACCGATTGTTTTATAGATTTAAATGTAAAGTACAACAGTATAAAAATTAACCCCAGCGCTACAGGTACTGCTACCATAAGCCGGCTGTTGGCCTGTTGCAGGTTTTCAAACTGGCCGCCATATGTAACATAATATCCCGCAGGGAGCTTGAGGTTTTTATCCAGTTTTGCCTGTATGTCTTTTACCACGCTTTGTACATCGCGCTCGCGTACGTTAAAGCCTACCACAATGCGGCGGTGCCCATCTTCTCGGCTAATCTGCATAGGCCCGTCTTCAAATTTTATATCGGCTACTTGCTCCAAAGGTATTTGGTTGCCTGAAGGCAGGGTAACATACAGCGATTTAAGATTATTGATATCCTGTCTTTTATCTTGTACAAGACGTACCACGAGGTCAAAACGTTTCTCGCCTTCATATACCGTCCCCGCGGCTTCACCGGCAAAACCCATACGCACCACACGGTTAAGATCTCCCACATTAAGGCCGTACAGGGCAAGCTTGTCTTTATCGTATTTCACGGTAATTTGCGGTAAACCGGCAACACGTTCGGGGCGTGCATCGGTAATGCCTTTAATGTCCTGTATTTGCTCCATTATCTCATCTCCGGCACTTACAAGCCTGTCAATATCCTCACCAAATATCTTAATGGCTACATCGCTGCGTATCCCTGTCATTAGTTCATTCATGCGCATTTGAACCGGTTGTGAAAACTCGGTAGTAGCACCCGGTATTTCTTCCAGTGCTTTTTCCATTTTAGCCATTAGCTCTTCCTTGGTTTTGGCTGAAGTCCACTCATTTCTGTTTTTCATAATAATGATCATATCACCCGCTTCCATGGGCATTGGGTCGGTAGGTATCTCGGCACTGCCAATTTTAGTTACGATCATCTTAATCTCAGGAAACCTGCTGCGCAGTATCTGCTCTGCCTTGGTGGTGGCCTCTATTTCCTGCGAAAGTGAACTTCCTGACGAAATGATAAGATGCGTGGCGATATCACCTTCATCAAGCGTAGGGATAAACTCCCCGCCAAGTGAATTGAACAGAATAAGTGCCACGGCAAATAATGTTACTGAAACGCCTATAATAATGCCTTTTACTTTTAGTGCACCGTCTAACAACGGCCTGTATACACGATATACCGTAGCAATAATTTTATCGCTGAAATTAGGCGTATGTCCGGTAGATTTACTCAGCACCAGCGAACTCATCATCGGTACGTAGGTAAGCGATAATATAAAAGCACCTAAAATGGCAAACGAAACGGTTTGTGCCATAGGGCCAAACATTTTGCCTTCGGTACCGGTAAGTGCTAATATGGGCAGGTACACGATAAGGATGATGATCTCGCCAAAAGCTGCGCTGCTTCTTATTTTTGAAGATGCCTCATAGACTTCCTCATTCATGTTATCCTTAGTAAGTTTACCCTTTTTCATGGTCTCAAGCCGATGAATGATTGCCTCAACAATAATTACAGCCCCGTCTACAATAATACCGAAGTCAATAGCCCCAAGGCTCATGAGATTACCGCTGACATTGAATAAATTCATCATACAGATAGCAAACAGTAACGCCAAGGGTATTACCGAAGCCACGACAAGACCCGCACGCCAATTGCCTAAAAGCAGCACCAGTATGAATACTACAATAAGCGCACCCTCTATCAGGTTTTTTTTAACCGTACCTATGGCATGATCCACTAATTTTGTACGATCGAGAAAGGGTTCTATGGATACACCCTCAGGCAGTGATTTTTTGATTTGTTCTATTTTTTCTTTTACACGGCCTACAACCTGCCCGCTATTTTCGCCTTTAAGCATCATTACCATTCCGGTAACTTCTTCGCCTTTGCCGTCTTTGGTTGTAGCACCATAACGGATGCTGCTGCCCAACTGTACTTTGGCAACATCACGAACCAATACGGGGATACCGTTCTGGTTTTTAATAACAATTTTATTAATATCCTCAATGCTGTTTACCATACCTATTCCCCTGATAAAATAAGCATAAGGCTTTTTATCGATATATGCGCCTCCGGTATTTTCATTATTAGTCTCAAGTGCGGCAAATATCTCGGCTGTAGTGGTATTCATACTCTTGAGCCTGTCCGGGTTTACTGCAATTTCATATTGTTTTAATGCACCACCCAGTGTATTAACTTCAGCTACGCCGCGAGTACCTACCAGTTGCGGCCTGATGATCCAGTCCTGTATGGTTCGGAGCTGCATGGCATCATATTTTTTTTCGTACCCTTTTTGAGGGTATACAACATATTGGTAAATTTCACCAAGCCCGGTGCTTATGGGGGCCATTTCGGGCGAACCAAGATTTTTTGGAATAACATTTTCCGCTTCTTTAAGACGTTCTGATATCTGTGCCCTTGCCCAGTATATATCGGCATCTTCTTCAAATACTACGGTTACAACGCTAAGTCCGAAACGGCTTACAGAACGCAGCTCTACAACTTTCGGGATGGGTTTTACCGCCATCTCAATAGGGTAGGTTATGAATTGCTCTACATCCTGTGTGGCAAGCGTTGGTGAAGTGGTAATGATCTGTACCTGATTGTTTGTAATATCTGGCAGCGCATCGATGGGGAGGTGGGAAAGCGAATAGCCTCCTGTTAGTATTAATGCCAAAGTGAACAGCCCAATAATAAACTTATTATTGATACTGAAATGAATTATTTTGTCTAACATTGATTATAAATTAATATAATGGATTGAATAATGCATGGATAAAGTATGCCCATGCAGGAACAGCCGGTTGCTAACCGGCGCAAATCATTATACTAATTGAGGGGGCTGCTAGATGGAGGCATGAAAATCGGATTGTACCGATTGGTAGAAGTTGGATATTTGTGTGTTATAATAATCCGGCACATACAAATTGTATTCTGTCAAAGGCTGTATTACCACTGCAGCAATACAACTTCCACATACACAAAAAGGAGTACAGACTTCAAAATCATCATGATGTTCTGTTGAACCCTGTGTAATTTCGGCAGATTGGTTTTTGTTATGTGTATTGTGCGCATCAGTACATGGCAATACCATTAATATCAGCAGGTATGCCGATATTAAAGTAGTGAGTATTTGCCTGATATTATGCATTGGTGTAAAAGTAATAAATTTACAGTAACTGTATATTGGAGAGGCAGGATATTTTATTTCATACTGACAAACTGGTAACCATTTTGCAATATGTATAGTTTTTGTTTTAATTTTAAGCCTTGATTAAGTATAGCAAATTTAAAATGCTTTTACTTTTACCACAACCAATTAAGTTAAACTAAAAAATATACAAATTATTATTTGATAATCAGTATTTTAAAAATAAGGAATGATTAGAGGCGTTAAAAGGAGGATGTTGTTTTATACTGTGGTTGTTTTGTTGGCATTCTGCATAAGAGTAGCTGCACAAAGCCAAAAAGACATAGACAGCCTACTGATAAAATCGGAGAGCCTTGTATATTATGAGCCTTCTAAAGCCTTAGTTTTAAACGATTTTATTTTTAAAGAGGCCAAATCTGTACCTACCCGTACAGATGCACTGTTGCTACAGGCAGAAGCATTTGAGACACAATTAAAATACTATGAGGCATTACAAAAAATAATTGAAGCTAAAGACTTTAATTATGAACTGGATTGCAATTATTGCGATGCAAATATTTACATTCACCTTAGTGATATTTTTCGGAATATTAACATGCCTGAGCAGGCTGACGAGGCTTTGCAACGTGCTTTAGATTTACAGTCTGAAGAAAATGTTGCCGGATCTGTGCGCCTCAAGATCTTGCTTTTGCTGGCACAGGCAGACAGGAGTAAAATAAGCAATACAGAAAAGCTCGTTTTTTTGAAACAGGCCCATGTGATTTTTGATAAAAATAAAAACAGCCTTCATCCGGGATTAAAACATAAAATAGATTATTTAATAGCATCAACTTACCTAAAGAATGGGCAGCCTGAGCTGGCCAAAGAACGATTTGAAAAATTAATAGCTGATGTATCTTTGTCCGGTTCTGTTGATATTTATACTGTTTTGTCGGAAAGGCAATTGGGTGAAATTTATTTTAAAGAGGGGGCACTTGATAAGGCAGTTGACCTGCTTACTAAAAATATTGATCATAAAAATTTTTCTCCAAACATTTTTTTAAGGAATTATGAAGTTTTAGCCGAAATATATTCTATCAAAAAAAATGTCCCACTTTTTGCCCACTACAGGGAACTTTACATTGCAAAATTAAATAACCAGACACAACAGGAGCAAACCGCAAAAGTTCTTGCCATAAGCTTTTATGAAAGCAGTAAACAAAAAGAAAGTACTGATGAGAAAGCGGCTTTTAAAATAAAATTTATGGTAATGACCTGTCTGTTTACAGCGATACTTTTAGGGCTTTATATATATTATCTGATCCTAAAGAAAAAGCAAAAAAGCCACAGCCAGTTTTTACACCAGAAAAAACAATTTGAAGAAACTATTGAGAGCATGAAAACGCATTATATGGAGGAAAATACTCCTGTGCCCTTTGCTATTTCTGAAAAAGCGGAGCTTGCAATACTTGATAAACTTACTGTCTTTGAAAAGTCTGAATTGTTTACAGATCAGGAACTTTCGTTAAAATCGCTTGCAAAACATTTAGATACAAACACCAAATATCTTTCGGAGATCATTAACAGTCAAAAAAATAAAAATTTTAAGACCTATATTAATGAATTGAGGATAAACTATATTGTAAATAAGTTGCAGCTATATCCTGAATACCGCCAGTACAAAACAAGTCATCTTGCCAATGTGGCCGGATTTACTTCAAGAAGCTCTTTTACGGTTGTTTTTAAATCGTTAACAGGTTCTTCGCCATCAGTTTTTATAGCTTCATTACAGGATAATCAACAATAGTAATTACAAATGAAAAAGTTATACTCTTGTTCCCCAGACTTTTTTAAACCATTTGTAATTATGGTTTTACTTTTTCCTGTCTTTACACTAAATGCTCAGGAAAGAAAAAAGATTGACAGCATACTCAATGCAGTAAACTTAGTAGCCTATGAAAACCCGGACAAAGCAATTAAAACGGTAACTGATCTACAGGCACATAACAATCTCAATACACACCAGCAAATATTATCGTTGCTAACTATTGGAGGTGCTTATTCTGTAAAAAATCATAACCAGAAAGCTATTGATTATGCATTGCAGGCTTACAGTTTGGCAAATGCTCAAAATGAGGATAATGAACGGGTACGTACCCTGGTATTTGTTGGCAATCAATACTACATTTTGAAAATGCATGATAAAGTTAACCATTACCTTGATATAGCTGAGCAAATTATAGGCAGTAAAATTGATAAAGATTCAATACATTTTATTAAAGGCAATGTTTATTTCATTAAAGCGGTTAATTATAAAGATAAATTAGATTGTGAGGTTGCGATAAATTATTTTGATAAATCTATTTCAGAATACACAAAAGCAATAAATAAGAATTCTAATAGTATTAATCTTACAATTGCCCTTATTCAAAAAGGACTATGTCTCACTGATCTATATCAATTGGATAAAGCAAGGGATGTGCTTAACACTGCACATGATCTATCCCTAAAAAATGGATATAAAGAAAATAGGTTTTATGCAGATATTGCCCTCGCAAAAACCCATTATTCTGAAAATAATTTTAAAGAGTCTAATGCTATATTATTCAATATAGAAAAAGAGGTAGAAGAATACCATAGTTTAACGTTACAAAATGAGTTCTATTCTGCCTTAGCAGATAATTTTCTGAAGTTAAAAGATTATGATAAATACGGTATTTATAGCACAATATTTTTAAAACAGAAAAGAGAGATTGATAGTTTAGAGGTTAATTCTTTTCGCCACCTTATCAACGAAATATCTACCGATATGAAAGATGCACGCGAAAATGAAACCCGAAACGAAAATATTTACTTTATAATTGCGATCGTTACATTTTTGTCCTTAGCTGCTTTTTTAGTTTTTAAACTTTTAAGAGTTACTAAATCTTTACGTAATAGTAAGATTTAGTATCGGTGAACAGGTTTACTTTTTCTGAATTTATCTAATACATTTGTTAAATACCTGAATAATAATGTTCGATAACAGTGAATTTCACGATTATCGAACAAGCTTTAGTTTTTTTGTTTGTTAAAAAAGTATAGGTTTGACCAATAGTATTTAGTGTAGCACAACACATAAATATCTATAGGATTAGTTTTTTTCACTTTCAAATAACTATTATGGTACACAATTACACACAATTTTTAACCGGCCTCCGTTCATGGCGAACAAAGCGTGATGGCAGTAATACCCCTGTGCGGAGTGCTACTGATTTTTACAGTAAGCCAATGGCATTAATGGCTTGGTTGATTATGTTAGGCATGCTGCCTGCTTTTTCTCAAACATGCACTGCCCCATCCGGAGTTGGGGCAACTTTAGTTACTACTACCTCAGCCAATATTAGCTGGACAGCTGTAGAAGGTTCATCAGGATATGAATATGCAATTACGGCTACGCAGGTACCTCCTGCCGAGGGTACGGCTACTACAGAGACGTCCGTAAGCAATATTATTACTACAGCAAATGCTACAAACTATTTGCATGTAAGGAATAACTGTTCCGGCACCTTTAGTTCATGGAGTTCTTATTCGTTTTTTTCAGGATACTGCGTGCCAACAAGGTCTTACACCGGATTTAATGTTAACAGCTTTGCTACTACAGAAGGATATACAAACATTACCAATAATACGGTTCAAAACATTGCTTATACAGATAACTCAGCTTCCATGTCGGTTAGCCAGTCTGCCGGAGGAAGCTTTTCCTATAGCATAAACGTTCCAAGCAATACGAGGGTAGAATTTTGGGTAGACTGGAACAACGACCTCGATTTTACAGATGCTGGAGAACAGGTAGCATCGCATACTGTTTATGGCAGCAGTGCAACTATCTATACTGGGGCTATAACTATACCAACTGGTACTGCAAACGGCACTTACAGGCTTAGACTACGCTCAAGATGGTATAATGAGGTTATAAGCCCATGTGCAAACTATACTTATGGAGGAGCACAGGATTATAGCTTAAATGTTACCGATCCTCCTGCCTGTATGGCACCGGCAGGGCTTACTGCAACAATGACAAGTTTAACGGCTGCAACAATTGGTTGGTCGGCTGTGGCTAATGCCGGTAATGGTTATGAATATTTTATAAGCACGCTGCCTACGCCTCCGGCAAATGGTACAGTAACTACTGACAGTACTGTTGCAGGTGTTGCCATTACTCCAGATACTGTAAATTATTTGCATGTAAGGGCAAATTGTGGTACCGATGGATACAGCACATGGGTAACAACATCATTTTACGGAGGTTATTGTTTACCTACCAGTACAGATGCTTATTATTACAATAATATAATCAGTTTTGGTACATCTGCCGGATACACCAATATATTAAATGTTCCTTCGCAAACCACTGCTTATGCCAATTATACCGCAGGTCCGGCTGTGAGTCAGTCGGCAGGTGAAAGTTTTTCTTATAGTCTTGTTGTTGCCGGATATACGCTTGCAGAAATTTGGGTAGACTGGAACAACGACATGGTTTTTGATGAGGTTACTGAGCGTGTTGCTGCACATACAACTTCGGGTACTGCAAACACAACTTTTACAGGTACTATAACAATACCCGAAGACACTCCGCTGGGTAGCTATAGGATAAGGGTTCGCTCGCGCGGTAGTTTTTATCCTACTGTAAATCCATGTGGCAATTATACTGCAGGTATGGCTCAGGATTATAATATAAACGTTACAACACCACCAACCTGCCGTGCTCCAGAAGATGCTACCGGCACAGCAGTGGCTGCAAATACGGCTAATCTTAGCTGGACGCTACCTACTACAGGAGCGCCTTCAAACGGTTATGAATATGCTGTTACAACCTCCGTAACGCCGCCTGCACAGGCAACCGGAACTACTACCGAAACATCTGTTACAGGTTATACAGGTATTGAAGATAATATTTTTTATTACCTTCACGTAAGAGCCAATTGTGGTACTGAGTACAGTACATGGACAACATCTCCGCGTTTTAGGTACATCCCCGGAGACACCTGCGATATTGCCATTAGCCTTGATGGAGCAACAAGTCCTGTAAGTGGTACAACAGTGGGGGCTACCAATAACTATACACCATCGTGCAATGCCACCGGTACAGGAGCAGATATATACTATTCTGTAACAGTAGGTAACGGTTATACTTTAGTGATTGGTCAAACCGTTAATGATTATGATTCTGTACATTCTGTATTTTACGGCAGTTGTGATGCGCCGATAGCTATAAACTGTACCAACGATCCTGATACGGCTCAATTGACGTGGATAAATAATACAGGAGCAACCCAAACTGTATATTGGGTACAGGACGGAGCGGGTACTGGTACAACAAATGCAGGTTCTTATACTATAGCATGGACATTGACTGAGCCGCCTGTATGTAATGTACCTTTGGCACTTACTGCTGTTTTAAATAATGACTCTTCGGTTAATGTAAGCTGGTCATTGCCCACTACAAGTGCACCAACTGGCTATGAGTATGCCGTAACAACATCGGCTACGCCACCGGAGACAGGTACATCAACAACTGAACTTTTTGTAAACGATGTTGTAAGTACTCCAAACCAGTATAATTATTTGCATGTAAGGTCTAATTGTGGTACCGATGGATATGGAGAGTGGGTAACACTTAGTTTTTATTCGGGTCACTGCATACCTGTATCAAGCTATCTTGGTTATGCTATATATGGTTTTAGTACAACTGTTGGCTTTACTAACATTGCAAATACAACGGCACAAACTACAGCCTATGTTAATAATTTTGATACTATGGCTGTAAGCCAGGAGCAAGGTGGCAGTTTCAATTATTCGGCTGTTGTACAATCTTACTCAGTATTGGATGTTTACGTAGACTGGAACAACGATCTTGATTTTGACGATGAAGGCGAGCTGATAAGAAGCCACACAAACATAGGAACCGTAAATACTACCTATACAGGAACCGTACAAATACCTGCCATAATTGCCCCCGGCAATTACAGGATGAGGCTGCGCACTCGTGGTACATCTAATGTGGTTAGTGCCTGTACACCAAACAGCAACGGTATGGCACAGGATTATAAAATTGAAATTACTACTACAACCCCTACATGCTATGTGCCAATAAATTTAAGAGGTGCAGGTGTAGCATCTCAAACAGTAAATCTTATTTGGGAAGCTCAAAACAGGGGTACAGCACCTGTGGGCTATGAATATTCTGTATCTACATCGGCAATACCACCGGCATCGGGTACCGCTACGACGGATACATTTGTTACCGGATACACTGATATTCTGGATAATACCTATTATTACCTGCATGTAAGGACCAATTGTGGCGATGGCGATTACAGCCAATGGTCTACTTCTTTGCCATTTAGATATTTTATGGCAGATAATTGCGATAGCGCTGTAGATCTTGCAACGCAGACAAGCCCATATACACACACCACTGTAGGTGCAAATGCTGATTATAATTTTAGCTGTGCAGGAGGAAATACTTCTCCGGACCTAATCTATTACATAGATGTTCCTAACGGTTATACGCTTAATATTGGACAATCATCTAACGACTATGATTCTGAAAATTATGTTGCTTACGGTAATATTTGTCCTGGTGAAAATTACATAAATTGTTTTGATGACGACCTTCAGCAGGTAGAATGGGAAAACCTTACAGGGAATACACAAAGGGTTTACTGGATACAGGATGGAAGTTATAATCAGGTAAACGTTGGTAACTTTACCCTGGTATGGACGTTAACACCTCCTGCGCTTTGTGATGTGCCAAGGGAATTAAATGTTAGCCTTACATCGCTAACCTCGGCAAACATTAGCTGGATAGCACCAAATACAGGTTTACCTTCTGGTTATGAATATGCTGTATCAACATCAGAAACAGCTCCTGAAAGCGGTACATTTACAGCTCTTCTTAATGCAGTAGACGTTGCCATAACTGCAAATGAAACCAATTATCTCTATGTGCGTTCAGCTTGCGAGGATGAAAATTACAGTACTTGGGTTAGCTATAGCTTTTATGCAGGCTACTGTGTACCAACAAATACAAATTCTCAAGACTACTACATAAGCAGTATAACCACTACAGGTGCAGATGTTAACTTTACTAATGAATCAGGCTTTAGTGAATATACAGATTATACAGAAGATTTTTCTGTAACAACATATCCAGGAGCTTCGTTTGCAATTAGTGCCACACATCCTGAAGGATCATATTCTTATGCGGTATGGATAGACTGGAACGGTAACTTTTATTTTGAAGACAGCGAAAGAATATTTGTAACATCTCTTTTGTCATCGCCGGCAAGTCTTGGCAGTATTAGTGTGCCTCTAACTGTGCAATTAGGTACATACAGAATGAGAATAAGAAATTCTGCTACTGCTTTTCCTGCAATAACGGCTTGTGGTAATATGAGTAATGGTGAAGCAGAAGATTATACAATAAATATTGTTGCTGCGCCTTCGTGTTTCCCTCCATATGCACCTTCAATTGAGCCGATAGATAATACTACTGCAGAGTTAAGATGGTCTCCACCCGTATTAGGAGGGTTGCCTCAGGGCTATGAATATGTATTTAGTACTTCTGCGACTGAGCCTACCGGAAACGGTACAGCAACTACAACATTCTTTATAGGTGATGCACCTTACAACGCTGCACAATCTCATTATCTTTTTGTTCGAACAGTATGTGGTGATGGTGATTATAGTGAATGGGTAAGTACTTCTGTCTTAGATATAAATTCTCCCGAAATCCTTGCTAAAAGCATAATTGTATACAAGCAGGATAACATTGTAAATATTACATCTTCCAATGCTTTAATTAGAGATGTAACCGTATATGACATTCGCGGAAGGAAGCTTTATAATGAATCGAATATCAATAACAGTAAAGCTGTTATTAATAGTATGCAATTGCAACAACAGGTACTCATTGTAGAAATAAATACCGAAAAAGGTAAAATAAGCAAAAGAATAGTTTACTAATTAAGTAGTGTTACTGTTTGTGTAAAGTTTCCGTTGCGCCTTTGTGCAACGGAAGCTTTTTAAATACTAAGAAAGATTGTAATAATTCTTAGCTTAAAAAAATCAACTATTTTATATAAAAAGTCCTGAAAATCAGTAATGATATTCAGGACTTTTATTTTGTTTAAGTTTTTGTATTATTCTTTTACTATTCGTTGCTGAATAACACCCTGATTGGTGGTCACTTTTATCAAATAAGTTCCGCTGCTCAGCAAACTTGTGTCAACACTGGTTTTGTTACCGTTAATGCTTTTTACCAATTGCCCCGCCAGGTTATAAATAGAAATATTTTGTAGCATGGCAGAATTTGTAAGAGATATATTCAATTCATTCTTTACAGGATTTGGATATAATGCAGATCTTGAATTGGTAATGTTTTGATTTGTATCTAACATCGACTGGTCATATTCTGTTTTTATGTAATAAAGGTTTGTAGTACTTCCTTTAGTAATGGTATTTATGCCTGCCGGAACTGAAGGTATTGTAACTATCCCTGCCGATGCTGTGTAAGAAACATTATTAAGCTTAATAGTTCCGCTAAAAGTTGGGTCCAATACCAAAGTTAAAGTAGATTCGGTTGTTGTTGTGTACCTTATATTTGTAGCACTTTCAATTTTTAAACGGGCAGTAAGGGTAAGGCCGTCATAGGTTGCCGATCCGGGATTAGAATTCATATTGGCAGACGTAAAGGTGTAAAAATTACTTGACAGACCTGATGCGGTAAAGTTGTGTATCTGGTTGCCTGTAGAAGTGCCTCCAATTGTTATAGTTCCCGTTCCTGTTGCTGGGTTTCCTGATGTTCCGGTAGTTGTAATTGTAAAACTAACATTTGCCGTTGGCGTGCCCGATACCGTTACGGTTTTTGCAGCGGTGTTTTTAACATAAGTTATTCCTGAAGCAGGAAGCCCGGTAACAGTTGCATCTGTCGCTGTGCCGCCCCATGTAAATACCATATTACTAATAGCGGTATTGGCAGCAACGGCCTGAGTGTTGTTGGTTGGAATAGTAAGGGTTTGTGAGCCTCCCGATGATCCTGATTCACCCTGTATAGAAACAATACCCGATGTATATGAAGATAGAAGAGACATCAATCCTGTATTTACAGCATAAGATGGATCGTCTACAGTATTATTAAAAGTCCAGCTTATATCGCCTCCCGAAACACGTCCTGAATATAATATGGCTTTATCTCTGCCTGCCTCGGGTGTATCTATTGCTAAACTGCTGATATATAATGCCGAATTAGTGTCGAAATTATTATATGCATTACCGCCCTGCCTTGATGTAATGCTGCTGCTAATGGTTTGGCTTCTTGTAGTGGTTACTATAGCATCAAACTGAACAGGATAATTTGTGGCATCATAGGCTACAAAACGGGTTTGGCCTATCATGTAGTTGTTAAAGGCTTTAATAGTACCTCCGTCTTCGCTCGAAAATGTTCCCTGCGCACCATTGTAAATGTCTGTTCCCTGCATTGAGGTAAGCATTGGATATTTACAGTTACGGAAATAGTTGCCTTCCATAAATACTGACGATCCTTCGGTAGAGCCTGCGCCATATTTAGAGTTACCGTCATAATAATTATTGTAAACGTGCGCCGAATAAAAGCGTACACGCGGATGGCGTGAATCAGAATGGTCATACCAGTTGTGGTGATAGGTTATGTAAAGCCCTGTTGTTGTATTTTCACTCAAACCTAAAAGGTTGCATTTTCCGCTGTCCCAAAAGTGATTGTATGAAAATGTTATATAGGTAGATTTTTTACAGTCTAAAGCACCGTCTCCTTTGGCCTGGTCGGCATCGCCACCCGGGGCTCCATAAAACATATCGCAGTTGTGTACCCATATGTGGTCGTTATCCTGTTGTAGGCCAACATTGTCTCCTTCACTGGCATTGGTTAACATAAAACCAAGATTACGTATTTCTATGTTAGTTCCCTTTTTTATACGGATTCCCCATCCGTTCACTACTGCATCAGATCCTATGCCTTCAACAGTTATAGTAGCAAGCGGGTTGTTGTCGTTTTCTATCACGGCATCACCATTTAACAGTGTAGAAGGATCTGTAACGTTTCCTATTAGCCTTATGGCCAATGGGCGGTTGTCGCGTCCTCTTTTGTAGCCGTCTAGAATGGCCTGTAAGCCTACACATGGGTTAGAGTTAGCACCTGTAACCGTTAACGAAACTGTATTTTTAGTGTTTTGGGTAACATATATTACCACTGCATTACTTTTTAAAGTACCGTCAAGGTTATAAGCTCCGGGAACATTTCCTCCCTCATGGGCAAAACCGTTTCTGTCGTGTGACAAAACTGTTACTGATCCCGATACAGTCGCAGTACCTTCAACGTTAGCAGTTACAGGCGCAACTTTAACGGTATAAGTTCCGGCTGCAAGCCCCGGAATATCGGCGCGATAATAGCTTCCATAGTTCCTGATAAGCTGGTTATCAATAAGGCGATCCGTAAATCCGCCACCAGTATAATAAACCCTGTAACTGTCGGCTCCCGAAACAGGATTCCATTTTACATAGGCAGATTCTAACCACCCCGTTGACTGGGTAATTGTTACAGTTTGCGCCCATAATTGCATGGAGACAAACATAAATGAAAGACAAAATAAGATTTTTTTCATTGTTAGTAATTTAAAGGTTATAAAATGTTAGGATAGGTATGTGTAACATGTAATCGATTACACAAAATTAAAATTATTTCTTTACAACCAAATTATTTTTTTAAAAAAATTACATTATACTAAAATATATAGCTTTAAAATTACACTTAGTATATTTTTATTGGTAATTATTTTTTAAATTGAAAATTATATATACATTTGTGTAATCGATTGCTTTGTTAAAATTTGTTAACTAATCCAAGATGCCTTATTTTATTGACAGATCAAGATACTTGTACATTAATTAGTTACAAAATGTTTTCCTTTTTCCCTTATTTTTTATTTCTGACCGAATCCTTACTAACCAAATAAAAATTTAATTTATGAAGAAAATTACATCGATCTTTAGTGAATTTTCGAATTCAGCAAAAAACGTTTCTTTATTGATTTTGCTTCTTGCGGGCTACTCAGGGCATGCTCAGGTAGCATTGCCACATTATGACGGACTTGATTATACTGTTGGAGAATCTTTACCTGCCCAAACTGCCGGAGGTTGGATACTAAATCAGTCGTCTTCATCTGATATGCTTATTACTGAAGGAAGTTTAAGCTATAGTGGTCTTGCTGCCTCTACCGGAAATAAGGTGGCTTTCTCGGGTGGAGGAGAAGATGCTATTAAAACATTTACTCAAACCACTTCGGGAACAGTTTATTATTCTTACATACTGAATGTTACCGATGTTTCGAGTGCAACGGGTTATTTTGCAGGTTTATTGCCAAATTCTGTGGCCACTGTAAGTGCTGCCCCTGGCTCAGGGTCTATAGCGGCGACGGTTTGGGTAAAGCCATCTGCCAATACAGGCTTTTTTAATATTGGCTTTTCTGCAAGGGCAAACCAGACAACCGTAGGTACATCTGCAACAAACCTGCAATACAGCAGTACAGATCTTCCGTTAAATACTCCGGTACTTATAGTAGTTTCTTACCAAATGGTTTCGGGTAGCGGTAATGATGTTTGTAACCTCTGGGTTAATCCTGTGCCCGGTATAGCTGAACCGACTTATACATTTACGGCAACACCAACTACTGATATTGCTGATGTTAGCGGCTTTTTTATTAAACAAAATGGTAACAGTTCTACACCGGGAGTTGAGATGGATGAACTAAGGTTTGGATTGACGTGGGATGACGTTACACCTGCAGCACCTGCGGGTGTGGTTACACCAACACTTGTAGCAGATATTACTGATAACAACGTTGATAATGATATTGATATAACATTTACTGATGATGCAGTATGGAGAGCAGCGGTTACCGAAGTTAAAATTGGTGCTGAGGTTCTTACAAGCGGTACGGATTATGATCTTACAGAGGGCAGCTTAAAACTGAAACCTTCCGGTTTGAATATTTTATTAACTGTTTCAGGATCTAAAGAAGTTACTGTTGTTGCTGCAGGATATGACGATGCTGTGTTAACCCAACAGATAAATGCAGGTGCACCTAACAGCAATTCATCGGTATCAATTAGCGCTCCTTTGGCTTTAGGAGCAACAAGTACTGTTACTTGTGTGGCAAGAGACCAGTACAACAACCTGGTTAGCGGATATACATTTAAGTATTTTATTATTGTGGTTAATGTAGGTTTGATTACAATTGAATCTTATCTTATAGACGGCACGGCGCAAACGGCAAATGCCAATAATATAGCCGTAACTGCTTTGACCGATGAGAATGGTATTGCTACATTTACTGTAACCCTGCCGGAAGTAATGGATGGAGGAGACGGTATTATATTACAGCCACAGTTAAATGATGGTGTTACAAACATAAGTGCAGCATTTATTTATTTTCAGTTATCATCCCAAACCATTACTTTTAATGCACTTGCTCCTGTAACCTATGGTGCTCCTGATTTTAGTCTCGAGGCAACAGCATCATCATTACTCCCGGTTACCTATACTAGCAGTGACCCATTGGTGGCCACGGTAGATGCAAATGGTTTGGTTACCATTGTTGGGGTAGGTACTACCACAATAACAGCTTCTCAGGGAGGTAACTTGCTGTTTAGCCCTGCTGTTAGCGTAAGTCAGGATCTGGTGGTTAACTGTGCTGCATCAGGTGCTGTAATTTCGGGGAGTACCACACTATGTTCAGGCGAAGGAGCTAATTTACAGATAGCTATATCTGCCTTACAAGAGCAAGCCTATACAGTAGTTTACAGCGATGGGACAGAAAATCATACTGTTACAAACTACACCAGCGGTACTGTTATTCCGGTAACGCCAACGGCAACAACCACCTATTCTTTAGTTTCTGTTGTAGGATCAAATCCAAATATATGTGAGGCTATACATGCTGGTTCGGCTATTGTAACGGTAAATGTTACTCCGGCTCCAACAGGTATTTCTCCACAGGTGTTCACCACCAACGACCCTGTTTTTATAAATAATATTGATGTTACCGGAACAGAAGTAATTTGGTATGCTTCTTTAGAAAACGCCCTGGCAGGAACAGGGGCGTTAGATCCTTTTTCTGAAGTGATTACCGAAAACACCTATTATGCAATGCAGACCGTAGACGGATGTAGAAGTTTAGAGCCCCTTGCAGTAACAGTGCAGGTGGTGTTGTCTAAAGACAAATACGCTATGAGTAATTTGAAATACTATCCTAATCCGGTTGCAGGTGTTTTAAATATTTCTTATTCTGAAATTATAACCAAAGTTGAGGTGTTCAATTCGTTAGGTCAGCAGGTTGTAGTTATGCAGCCAAATGCTCTAAATCCGGTAATAGACCTATCAAAACTTCCGTCTGCAAATTATTATGCAGTAGTGGAAAGTAATGGGACTAAGAAAATAATACAATTAGTTAAAATGTAATAGTGTAAGTTTTTTTGTGAATTTTGGGGAGAGAAAGCCGCGTCATTAATTTGAGGCGGCTTTTTTATGATTTATACATAACGTACTGTAATATTTACCCTCTCTTTTTGCGGAATTATAAATTAATATTTATGTTTGTGTAATCGATTGCGTAATTGGTATTCTGCAATAAATCTTAACATGAAAAAAATCTTTTTGCTTTATTTTCTTACTATAGCAATGGCCGTATTTTCACAGGTGCAGACAGATACTTCCTATACTGCTTATTCGGCCTATCAAAAAGATGTAAAAAAATATCCTTTTATTAAAATAGCTGTAAAGCCAAAAAGCCAACAAATTCAGCAACTTAATGATGCAGTTTATAAAAGTATTAATGGACGCCAACTCCATTATGATGCCTTTTTTAAACAATCCAAAAAAGCTTTACCTGCAATAATACTAATTCACGGTGGAGGATGGAAATCGGGTAATAAGACACAAATGCATTTGCTTGCCCAACAAATTGCTTTACAGGGATATGCCTGTTTTTGCGTAGGATACAGGTTGTCAGATGAAGCTAAATATCCGGCGGGTGTATTCGATATAAAGTCGGCAATTAAATATATAAAAGACAACGCATCTCAATATAATGCTGATCCCAATAAGGTGGCGGTTTTAGGTTGTTCCTCGGGCGGACAAATGGCGGCATTAGTAGGTACAACTAACGGTAATGTAAGCTTTGAAGATCAGGACGCTTCAAAACAGAATGCTAATGTTCAGGCTATTATAGATATGGATGGCATTTTGGCCTTCCATCATCCTGAATCCGAAGAAGCCAAGGCAGCGGGGTTGTGGCTTAACGGCTCGTATGAGGAAAATCCGGAGGCATGGCAGCAGGCTTCGGCATTAACACATACGGGTAAAAATACACCGCCCATTTTGTTTATAAATAGTAATAAACCGCGTTTTCATGCCGGGCGCGATGATATGATAGCTATACTGGACGAATACAAAATTTACAGCCAGGTTAAAACTTTTGATGATGCACCGCATTCGTTTTGGTTTTACGACCCATGGTTTGATGATATTGTAAATTATTCAGTAACATTTTTAGATAAAGTTTTTAATTACAACAAGAAATAATGAAGGTAAAAAATAAAGTAGTCAATACTATAATGGTCTGTCTGTTTTTTGTGACTGCAACCATGCAGGCACAGAAAGATGATGGCAAAGTAAATTCAAAATGGTCAGAGAAAAAGGCCGCTTCTATAATGAAACGCTATCCTCAAGCCTGGCAGATTGATGGGGTAGATAAACCTAAATGGGAATATAAACCCACATTTGTTCTCGTGGCATTTAACGATTTGTATAAGCAAACAAAAAATGTAAAATATTACAATTATATAAAAGAGTATTTAGACACTTTTGTAGACAGTACAGGTGCTATCTCCCAATACAATCTCAGCGATTATAATATAGATTACGTTAGTCCGGGCAGGTTACTTTTCGATCTGTATAAAAGCACCAAAGATGCCCGCTATTTAAAAGCCATGCAACTTTTAAAAAGCCAGATAGATGGGCAGCCAAGAACTCCATCGGGAGGATTTTGGCACAAAAAAATATATCCTGACCAAATGTGGCTTGACGGTATTTATATGCACGCGCCTTTTTACACAAAATATACCATAGCATTTGAGAATGGTAAAGGCCTGGACGATATAGCCAAACAATTTGAATTGCTGCACGATCACGCATTCGACCCTAAAACAGGTTTGCCCTATCATGCATGGGATGAAAGTAAACAAATTGGCTGGGCGAATAAAGAAACCGGAACATCTCCTACAATATGGGCAAGGGGCATAGGTTGGTATATACTGGCATTGACCGATGTTTTGGATGATTTCCCTAAAGACCATCCAAAATATAAACAATTGATAAGCTACTTAAATGAGGTTGCAACTGCTCTCGAAAAACAACAGGACAAATCAGGGTTGTGGTATCAGATAACCGATAAAGCTGCAACAGATGGCAACTACCTTGAAGCATCGGGCTCTGCAATGTTTAGCTATGCTTTAGCAAAAGGAGTAAATAATGGTTACCTGCCAAAGCGCTTTAAAAAAACGGCAAACAAGGCTTTTGATGGAATCCTCAAAAATTTAATTACTACCGATCCAAATGGCGAGGTACATTTAAGCGAGATAAGTGCCAGTATTGGCTTGGGAGGTAAACCTTTTAGAGATGGTTCAAATGCCTATTATGCCAACGCTAAAAAAAGCATTGATAACTCTATTGGGGTTGGTGCATTTATTATGGCGGCCATAGAGTTGAAAAGATAAAAAAATACAGGAATGGATATTTTTAAAAATATACTAAGCAGTTGTATTCTTTTTTTTGCGCTATGGAGTAGTGTAGCTGCCCAGGAAAAACCTAAAGATAGTTTTTATAAAACCGTGGCTCAGGATGGCACGGGAGATTATACCTCAATTCAGGATGCGGTTAATAACTCAAAAGCATTTCCATATGAGCGAATAACCATTTTTGTTAAGAATGGCGTGTACCATGAAAAAGTGAAAATTCATGAGTGGAACCCTAATATATCCTTAGTAGGCGAGAGTAAAGAAAAAACAGTTATAACCTTCGACGATTATTTTAAAAAAATAAATACAGGACCTAACAGCACATTTTATACTTCAACAATTTTAGTAGAAGGCGATGGATTTATTGCGCAAAACCTTACTGTAGAAAATGCCGCCGGAGAGGTGGGGCAGGCCATTGCCCTGTCTATACACGCCAACGAAGTGGCTATAATCAATTGCAATATTCTGGGCAATCAGGATACTTTGTATGCCAGTGGAAACGGATTTAAAAACTACCTGAAAGACTGCTTTATTCAGGGTACTACCGATTTTATTTTTGGCAGTGCCACGGTTTTTTTTGAGGGCTGTACGTTGCACAGTCTTAGAGACTCATATATTACAGCAGCATCTACACCTAAAGGAGTTAACCATGGTTTTGTGTTTAATAATTGCCGCCTTACTGCCGAAAAAAATGCTACTCAGGTTTACCTTGGCAGGCCTTGGCGTTTTTATGCTAAAACGGTATTTATTAATTGTGAAATGGGCAGCGACATAAAACCTGAAGGCTGGCACAACTGGTCTAAGCCTGAGGCTGAGAAAGAGAGCTTTTATGCCGAATATAATTGCTCGGGTGCAGGCTATCAGCCCAAAGCAAGGGTAGGGTGGTCGCATCAGTTAAAAGCATCTCAGGCTAAAAAATATACCCGCGAGAATTGTTTGGGGCAACCGTTCGCCACATTTGTAAAACAATTTGATTTGTCGGTTAAATAAATCGTATAAGCATGAAAAACATTATGTGTATTTTTCTTCTACTTTCGGTAAATTGTTTTGCACAAGATGCTTTATTTCCGGCAGATTCTGCTGAGGCAATTGTGAAAAGGATCAGGTTGCCGAAAATTCCTGACTTTAAAGTTAACGTAACCAAATTGGGTGCTAAAGGAGATTCTGTAAGCAATGCTAAGCCTGCTTTTGATAAGGCAATAGCACAATGTAAAAAGAAAAACGGCGGAACCATAATAGTGCCTAAAGGAGTTTATACGTTAAACGGCCCGCTTCTCTTTGCGAGTAATATAAACCTGCATTTAGAAAAAGGGGCAAAAATTCGGTTTGCCGATAACCCCGATTTTTATTTGCCTATGGTGTTAACCAGTTGGGAAGGCACTATGCTTTATAATTACAGCCCACTAATATATGCTAACAGCTGTACCAATATAGCTATTACAGGCGAAGGTATTATAGATGGTGAAGGTGGCAGGATATGGAACAGTTACAAAAGCAAAGAAGGCCCTGATAAAAAGCTGAGCCGCGAAATGAACCACAACAAAACCCCGATTGAAGACAGAAAATTTGGCAAAGGACATTTTTTAAGGCCGCAGCTCATACAGTTTTTAAACTGTAAAAATATTTTGATTGAAAATGTAACCATACAGGATTCCCCGTTTTGGTGCATACATTTATTAAAATCAGAAAGTATAACCGTAAGAGGACTAAAATATAGTGCTTTTAATGCCAATAATGATGGGGTAGACCCCGAGTATTGCAAAGATGTACTGATCGAGAATATAGACTTTAATAATGCCGACGATAATATTGCCATAAAAGCAGGCAGAGATCATGAGGGTAGGGCAAATGCTTCAACGCCAAGCCAGGATATTGTTATACAGAATTGCAGGTTTAAAGGGCTTCATGGTGTGGTGATGGGCAGCGAGATGTCGGCCGGGATAAAGAATGTGTATATTATTAATTGCAAAACTGTGGGTTATTTAAAACGCGGCATTTATTTTAAAACCAATGCTGATAGGGGAGGCTACATTAAAAATATTTATATCAACAATATACAGTTGGATGAGGTGGAAGATTGTATTTATATAACAGCCAATTATCAGGGCGAGGGTTCCAGTTTTCCATCTGATGTGCATGATATTGCAATATCTGATGTTAGCTGTAATACCGCCAAAGAAACAGCTATTATTATACAGGGATATGAGCAAAAAAAGGTTCGTAATATAAGTTTAAAGAATATCGAAGTAAAAACGGCTAAAAACGGCATGACGGTTTTAAATACAGAGAATGTAACCGTAGATAATGTAATTATTGGCCGTAAAGCTACGGTGCCGACTGCTGTTAGTAATTCGGTTAAGCATTAAATATGGTCAAAGTTTTGGTATCGTTATGTAAATTTTAATATCGTACCTGTACATATAAAATATTATAATATTGATACAGGTACGAGTTAAAGTATTAGTAATTTAAAATTATGGGTTTAACCATTCTCGGTCAGGACGAGTTATTAGGCGAGCATCAATATATGCTAAATCCATTGTGAGAATTGTAGTTGCTCTATAAATGTTCCTTTCAGTATCTTTATCTACTACTAAAGCTACATCTGCTTGATTATCGTCTGTAAGATTTAAAGGCAGAAGCAATTGCATTTTCCCTTCATACCAATGAGGTATTGCTACTTTGTAGTTTCTTTGGACTTTGGATTTTAGTGATTCTATAGAACCATTTAAAGCCGTCATAGCTAATCTTCTATTTGCTTGTAAAACGGCAGGTAGTCTATCTTTATTTTGATCTATAATATGCTCGGTATTAATTTCTATATTTAATTTTGTGTCGAAAACTAAATCTGATGGATTTGTAATGTAAGTTGCTAAATCAGGCAGAGGCTTATATGGATTTAGTTTGGTGGAATATGAATCAGCAAATGTATAGAGAGTCCATGTCGGTACTTTATATTTAGCAGCTTCTTTATTTTTAAAAAATAGCGCAAAGATATCTTTTTCATCTTTAGTTTGTAATCCGGTATTGAAGCATGCTTTGTCTCCATCCGCAGAATAAGATATAAGGTTTAATTCCTGAGTTCGTAAGAAAGTGTAATTTAAATAGTTTGTTAATATAGGAAACTGCTGTTTATACTTAGTTTTGAATTCAGGACGGTTGAAATGCCAATCTTCATCTTTTGTCAATCTTACTAAATGTTCATATGGAGATTCCCATGTTTCACCATTTGCTCCATCATAAGGAAAATGAGCAAAAATTTCTTTATGTGATTGATCCGGATACCTTTTAGTTAAGGAATTATATTTAGTCATATTTAAAATGGTTAAAATTTTCTATAAATCTAAAGTTATATTTCCTACAAAAAATAAGGTTTCCCTCATCTCAAATAAATTTTCTTAACATCGTTTTCGTGAAATGTTATTTTACTACATTTGAGTACTAAAGATTATTCAAAAATCACTATGGATTTCGATAGAAAACAATTAACAAACGGGCAATTACTCGATTTATATAGAAAATTATTAAAACCACGCCTTATTGAGGAAAAGATGCTTATTCTTATCCGTCAGGGCAAAGTTTCCAAATGGTTTAGTGGTATAGGGCAGGAGGCAATCTCGGTTGGGGTTACTGCCGTATTGCAACCCGACGAATATATTTTACCCATGCACCGCAACCTAGGGGTGTTTACTGGTAGGGATATTCCGTTGTATCGCCTGTTCAGTCAATGGCAGGGTAAAGCCAATGGTTTTACAAAGGGGCGCGACAGGTCGTTCCATTTTGGCACACAGGAGTTCAAAATCATAGGTATGATATCGCACCTTGGCCCGCAGCTTGGCGTTGCCGACGGTATTGCACTTGCCCATAAACTTCGTAATGAGGGTAAGGTAACAGCAGTTTTTACAGGAGAAGGGGCTACCAGTGAAGGGGATTTTCATGAGGCGCTTAATATTGCGGCTGTTTGGGAACTGCCTGTACTGTTTATTGTCGAGAATAACGGCTATGGACTGAGCACGCCAACAAACGAACAATACCGCTGCGAGAATATTGCCGATAAGGGCATAGGCTATGGTATGGAAGCGCATATTATAGACGGCAATAACATACTGGAAGTGTACACCAAACTGGACGAACTGGTGGCATCTATGCGTGAGAATCCGCGCCCGGTATTGTTGGAGTTTAAAACCTTCAGGATGAGGGGACATGAAGAGGCAAGTGGCACTAAATATGTTCCTCAGGAGCTTATGGATGCCTGGGCGGTTAAAGATCCCGTTGAGAACTACCGAAATTATCTTAAAGCCAATTTTGTACTTACAGATGATTATGATGATAAGCTTCGTGCCGAGCTTAAAAAAGAAATAGATGAACATTATCAACAGGCTTCTGCCGAGCCTGCAATTGTTGCCAGTCTTGGCGAAGAGCTAAACGACGTTTATAAGCCTTATGCGTTTGAAGAGGTTAAGCCTGATGGAGCAACCGAAAATATCAGGATGATTGATGCTATTGCTCAGGGACTTAAACAGTCTATGCAGCGTCATGAAAACCTTGTTATTATGGGGCAGGACATTGCCGAATATGGCGGCGCTTTTAAAATTACTGATGGTTTTGTGGCTGAATTTGGAAAAGGCCGAGTGAGGAATACACCAATATGTGAGTCGGCAGTAGTGTCGGCTGGTATGGGGCTTTCTATCAATGCTTATAAGTCGGTTATAGAAATGCAGTTTGCCGACTTTGTGTCGACCGGTTTTAATCCTATAGTGAATTATCTTGCTAAAGTGCATTACCGTTGGCAGGAAAATGCCGATGTTGTGGTGCGTATGCCTTGCGGGGCGGGGGTACAGGCGGGGCCTTTTCACAGCCAGACCAACGAAGCGTGGTTTACCAAAACTCCGGGACTTAAGGTAGTCTATCCTGCATTTCCGTATGATGCCAAAGGACTACTGGCAACGGCCATAAACGACCCGAACCCTGTTATGTTCTTTGAGCATAAGGCATTGTACAGGAGTGCCTATCAGGATGTACCTACAGATTATTACACACTGCCGTTTGGCAAAGCTTCATTACTTAAGGAAGGCAACGATGTTACAATAATATCGTTTGGTGCAGGGGTGCACTGGGCTTTAGAAACCTTGGATAAAAATCCTGACATTAAAGCCGACCTGCTTGATCTGCATACACTTCAGCCATTAGATACGGAGGCAATTTTTGAATCGGTTAAAAAAACGGGTAAAGCTATTATTTTACAGGAGGATACTTTATTTGGAGGAGTGGCCAGCGATATTGCAGCCATGATCATGGAGCAGTGTTTTGAATATCTTGATGGGCCGGTAAAACGTGTGGGAAGCCTTGAGAGTGCCATACCGTTTACTAAAGCACTCGAAGATCAGTATTTACCAAAACAGCGTTTTGAAACAGCCTTACGCGAACTGACAGCATATTAAAGCAACAAAAAACCGCATTGTTCAAACAATGCGGTTTTTTTATATGCTGTAAAGAAAGGTTTATTAACCTAAAACTTCTTTAACTTTTTTACCAATTTCAGCAGGAGAGTCTACAACGTGAACGCCATTCTCTCTCATGATGCGCTTTTTAGCTTCGGCTGTATCGTCAGCACCACCAACAATTGCACCTGCGTGACCCATTGTACGGCCTTTAGGAGCAGTTTCTCCAGCGATGAAGCCAATAACCGGCTTACGGTTACCGTCAGCTTTAATCCAACGTGCTGCATCAGCTTCAAGCTGACCACCTATTTCACCTATCATAATGATAGCTTCAGTTTCAGGATCGTTCATTAAAAGCTCTACCGCCTCTTTAGTAGTAGTACCAATAATTGGGTCACCACCAATACCAATAGCCGTAGTAATACCTAAACCTTGTTTTACAACCTGATCGGCAGCTTCATAAGTAAGAGTACCTGATTTAGAAACGATACCTACAGTACCTTTTTTGAAAACAAAGCCCGGCATGATGCCAACTTTAGCCTCGCCCGGAGTAATAACACCAGGACAGTTAGGGCCAACAAGACGACAGTCTTTACCTTTTATGTAATCATAAGCTTTAATCATATCTGCCACAGGAATACCTTCAGTAATAGCAATAATTACTTTAATACCTGCATCGGCAGCTTCCATAATTGCATCAGCAGCAAAGGCTGGCGGAACGAAAATGATAGAAGTATCGGCACCTGCAACATCAACAGCATCTTTAACTGTGTTAAATACAGGGCGGTCAAGGTGTGTAGAACCACCTTTACCAGGTGTAACACCACCTACAACGTTTGTACCATATTCGATCATTTGGGTAGCATGGAAAGTTCCTTCGCTTCCTGTGAAACCCTGCACAATTATTTTGGAATCTTTATTAACTAAAACACTCATGATATATTTTTTTATAAATTTTTTATTTGCGTTACAAAAATAGGGTTTTAAGTAATACCACTAACCCTTTTTTTCAATTTTGTATATCAATTTTGCAGAATTTTCTGCATAATAACAATAGCTTAATCTTCGTGGCTCACTACATACCCTTTGTACATAAGGCCGTCTTTTAATTCCCAAAATGCTACCGAATGGAACAATACTTTTTCTTCATACGGGCTTTCAGGAGTGGTAATATAATTGGTATACCTTACAGCTACCTGATTACCTTCTTCTATACAGTGGCTTATTTCTAACCTCAAGGAAAGATAATTTTTTTGGGACTGTTTTGCGAAAACAATGATTTCGTTACTGTCTATTTCGATAAAACCGCGCACGCTGTGCCACTGTATGTACATATCCCTATGTACATAGCGACTGATCTCTTCCGGATGGAGGAGTGCATTGTAATATGCAAGCACAGTTTCTTTAGGTGTCATACCCGCAGGATTTTATTTTAGTTTTTCGAACAGTTCCGGAATACGTTTTGTATTGGCCATTTGTTTTAATGCCTCTCTCGATTCCTGTGCAGGAGATCCAAAATATACTTTACCGCCTTCTAATGATTTTGATACGCCAGTTTGGGCTAGTATTACAGCTTTAGTACCAATGGTTATGGCACTTGTAACGCCTACCTGACCCCACATAGTAACTTCATCTTCAACAACTACGCATCCGGCAATACCGGTTTGAGAGGCAATAAGGCATTTTTTGCCAATAACAGTGTCATGGCCAATATGCACCTGATTATCTATCTTAGTGCCTTCGCCTATGGTTGTATCTCCGGTTACACCTTTGTCTATAGTACAGGCGGAACCTATTCCTACGTTATCTTTAATAATTACACGACCGCCCGATAAAAGCTGGTCGAAACCTTCGGGACGCTTTTTGTAATAAAAAGCATCGCCACCTATCACAGTACCCGAGTGTATAATTACGTTATTGCCTATAACAGTATTGTCATAAATAGCCACGTTGGCATGTATAAGGCAATTTGTGCCTATAGTAACATTATTGCCAACAAAAGTATTAGGTTGTATAACCGTGCCTTCTCCTACAACGGCTGTTGGCGCTACAGTTGCCCCGGCAGCCTGAAAAGGGCGGAAATGCTTGGTAAGTTTATTAAAATCCCTGAAAGGATCGTCTGATATCAAAAGGGCTTTGCCCTCCGGGCATTCAACCTCTTTGTTTATAAGTATTATGGTGGCAGCACTTTGAAGGGCTTTGTCATAATACTTTGGGTGGTCTACAAATACAATATCTCCGGATTCAACAACATGAATTTCGTTCATGCCATGTACAGGATAGTTGTCGTCGCCCACATAAGTACTCCCTATAATGGCGGCTATTTCTTTAAGCGGATAAACCTTTGGGAATTTCATCTGATAATGTGTAAATTATTTAATCTAAAAATGTAACAATTCTAAGCCGATGTATCTGTTGGTAAGAATTGTTACATTTTCAAATTAATCAATTGACTAATTAATTACTCTTTAACACGCTCAAGGTAAGAACCTGTTGCTGTATCAATTTTAATTTTATCGCCTTCGTTAATAAATAACGGAACGTTTACTGATGCTCCTGTTTCTACTTTTGCAGGTTTGGTTGCATTAGTAGCAGTGTTGCCTTTAACACCAGGCTCTGCATAAGTAACTTCAAGAACAACAGATGCAGGCATATCTACAGAAAGTGGAGCTTCAGTCTCTGCATTGATGATAACCATTACATTTTCGCCTTCTTTTAAAAGATCCGGAGCATCAAGAATATCTTTAGCAAGGGTAATTTGCTCATAGGTTTCTGCATGCATAAAGTTAAACTGGTCTCCCTCTGCATATAAAAACTGGAATTTATGTGTTTCAACACGAACATCGTCAATTTTATGACCTGCAGAAAAAGTATTATCAAGAACTTTACCTGTAGTAAGGCTTTTCAGTTTTGTACGAACAAACGCAGGTCCTTTACCAGGTTTAACGTGAAGGAACTCTATGATTTTATATATATCATGGTTAAATTTAATGCATAAACCATTTCTGATATCTGATGTACTTGCCATTTTAAGCTATTTTATTTTAATTGTTTTTCTTGTTTGTTTGATGATATGGAAATTTGGTTATTCGTTAAATGAAAATACTTAAAGGATTAACCAAATATTAGCCTGAATTATACGTTACCTCCGCTATAGCCTTTCATAACACCTCTCGAAGAGTTACGTATTGCCATAATAATTTCATCACGCTCCGGAGTGGCTTCCATTTCGGCCTCGACAATTTCAAGAGCTTGAGAAACGTTATAATTCTTTTGGTACAAAATTCGGTAAATGTTTTGTATTTCAGTAATTTTTTCTGAAGAAAAACCACGTCTTCTTAATCCTACAGAGTTGATACCCACGTAGCTAAGCGGCTCACGGGCTGCTTTTACATAAGGAGGAACGTCTTTTCTTACAAGCGATCCACCCGTAACAAACGCATGATTACCAATAGTAGAGAATTGGTGTACGGCAACCATACCTGCAAGCACTACATAATCACCTACAGTAATGTGGCCTGCAAGGTTTGTATTGTTACTAAATATGCAGTAGTTGCCCACAAAACAATCGTGTGCAATGTGAGAGTAAGCCATAACAAGACAGTTCCTGCCAATAACGGTTTTCATCCTGTCTGATGTACCACGGTTAATGGTAACACACTCCCTAATGGTAGTATTGTCGCCAATTTCGGCAGTAGTTTCTTCTCCCTGATATTTTAAGTCCTGTGGCGGAGCAGATATTACAGCTCCCGGAAATATATTACAGTTTTTACCTATGCGTGCTCCTTCCATAATTGTTACGTTAGAGCCTATCCATGTGCCTTCGCCAATAACCACATTGTTGTGGATGGTTGTAAAAGGTTCGATTACCACATTTTTGGCAATCTTGGCACCCGGATGTACATATGCTAAGGGTTGATTCATACCTTAAAGTATTCGTTTAGTTTGTAGATTTTGCAATTTGCGCCATTAGTTCGGCTTCTGCAACCAGTTTTCCGTTTGCATAGGCATTTGCCTGCATGTGGCATATACCGCGGCGTATAGGCGAAATAAGGTCGCATTTAAACACCAGCGTATCGCCTGGTAATACTTTATGTTTAAACTTAACATTGTCTATTTTCATAAAGTAAGTAAGATAGTTTTCAGGATCCGGTACGGTACTCAGAATAAGAATACCGCCCGTTTGTGCCATAGCTTCTACTATAAGAACACCCGGCATTACAGGAGCGCCCGGAAAGTGACCCACGAAAAAATTCTCGTTCATGGTAACGTTCTTAAGACCCACCACGTGGCTTTCGCTCATTTCAAGAATGCGGTCTACCAATAAAAATGGCGGACGGTGCGGCAGCATGCTCATAATTTTATGGATGTCCATCAATGGCTCCTTGTGCAGGTCATAAACCGGCACGGCATTGCGCTGCTCTATTTTTATTATTTTAGACAGTTTTTTAGCAAACTGTGTGTTTACAAAATGTCCGGGTTTGTTGGCTATAACTTTACCTTTAATGCGTGTACCTATAAGTGCAAGGTCGCCAATAACGTCAAGCAGTTTGTGGCGTGCTGCCTCATTAGGGTAGTGCAGCGTAAGGTTGTCTAATATACCGTTTGGTTTTACAGTAATACTGTCTTTTCCAAAGGCAACTTTTAGCCTTTCCATTGTTTCTTCAGATATTTCTTTATCTACATAAACAATAGCATTATTTAGGTCGCCGCCTTTTATAAGGCCATTTTCCAGCAAAGTTTCAAGTTCGTGTAAAAAGCTGAAAGTTCTTGAATCAGAAATCTCTGCTTTAAAATCTGCCATGCTTTTAAGGGTAGCATTTTGGGTGCCTAATACTTTAGTTCCAAAATCTACCATGGCTGTAACCTGATAATCATCTGCAGGCATTACAATAATTTCGCTGCCTGTAGACTCGTCCGTATAAGATATAACTTCTTTTACAACATATACTTTACGTTCGGCATCCTGTTCTTCGATACCTACGCTTTCAATTGCCTCAACAAAATATTTTGAAGAGCCATCCATAATTGGCGGTTCAGATGCATCAAGCTCAATAATAACATTGTCTACATCGCAGCCTACAAAAGCTGCAAGTACATGCTCTGATGTTTGAATTTTTACGCCTTTCTTTTCAAGGTTAGTGCCTCTTTGAGTATTTACTACATAAGTGGCATCGGCCTCTATAACGGGTTGGCCTTCTAAATCTACCCTTACAAAAGTGTATCCATTATTAACCGGTGCGGGCTTAAAAGTCATTGTTACTTCTTTCCCGGTGTGCAGCCCAACGCCCTTTAACGATATTTCGCTTTTGATGGTGGTTTGTTTAACCATTATATGTTGTTTTAATTTACTTCCTTATTACGTTTTTTAAGATCTTCAATATCTGATACTATTTTAGGCAGGTTCCTGAAATGAACATACGATTTGTTGAAATCAGAATAACCTAAAGCCGGGCTTCCCTGTATGGCTTCGCCATCAGGTATGTTTTTACCCACACCGCTTTGTGCCTGTATGCGCACATTGTTGCCAATGGTTATATGGCCAACAATGCCCACCTGACCACCAATAATACAGTTTTTGCCAATTTTTGTAGATCCGGCAACACCGGTTTGCGATGCTATAACTGTATTTTCGCCAATAACCACATTATGGGCAATTTGTATCTGGTTGTCAAGCTTAACGCCTTTTTTAATAATGGTAGAACCTAATGTAGCCCTGTCTATAGTAGTACATGAACCTATGTCTACATTATCTTCTATGATAACGTTGCCTATTTGCGGAACTTTATTATAAACGCCCTCTTCATTAGGAACATATCCAAATCCATCAGAACCTACAATAGCTCCTGAGTGAATGGTACATCCTGACCCAATTTCGGTTTCAGAATATATACGAACCCCAGCAAACAATATGGTATTGTCTCCAATGATTACATTATCTCCAACAAAGCTGTTAGGGTATATTTTTACGTTGCTGCCTATTTTTACATTCTTGCCGATGTAGCAAAAGCTGCCCAAATAAAGGTTATCACCATAGGTGGCACCTTCAGAAAGTACTGACGGTTGCTCTATGCCCGATTTCATTAACTTTACCTGATTGTAATATTCCAATAATTTGGAGAATGATTTATAGGCATCATCTACCTTTATAAGTGTGGTAGTAATACTTGCTTCAGGCTCAAAAGTTTTATTAACTATTGTAATACTTGCCTGGGTGCTGTATATGTATGAATTGTATTTTGGGTTAGCCAAAAAAGTAAGAGACCCATCGGTACCTTCTTCTATCTTGGCGAGCTTATAAACCTCTATTTGAGGGTTACCTACAACTTCGCCTTCAAGTATTCCCGCTATTTGTTCTGCTGTAAATTTCATCCCGACAAAAATATAAAATTAAATTAAATAGCTGCTTTTTCCAAAAGTACTTTTGGAAAGCAAAGGTAATACTTGGTTACTTCTTTAGATAATGCCTTTAAATTCAGTTGGTCAGATGCATCTACAACATCTTCTATAGTGCGGTCTTTTTTTAGTATATGTATGGGTTCGCCCTGCTTGTTGTAGGCTTGGTTCTTTATTTTACCTCTAAATACAAAATATTCTGCTTCTTTTTCCGTTATGCCCTGCTTTTGAATAATGTTACGCCTTAGTGCAGAAACCTCTTCTTTGGATACTTTTTCGGCCTGCATCCTTATTTTGGGCAAATCACGGTTTATGATCATTTTGCTGAGTTCGCTTAAAACGAAATCATCGTTAAATTGCCACGATTTTATAGCACTGATAATATCAAAATCATCAAGATAGGAAAAGGTTTTTAATACTTCATCATTAAAATCATCTGCCTCTATTTTATTTTTAAGAAAGAATTGTAGTGGCTCACTTGCCGGAAGTATTTTGTTATTGTGTGTAAGCTCTTTGGCTCTTTTTAATATGCGTGTAAGTACAAGTTCTGCGGCAACACTGGTTTTGTGTAGATAGGCCTGCCAATACATAAGTCTTCGGGCAACTAAAAATTTTTCTACTGAGTAGATGCCTTTTTCTTCTATTACCAGCATATCGTCTTTTACATTGAACATTTGTATCAAACGTTCACTGTTAATATTACCTTCGGCTACACCACTATAAAAGCTGTCGCGTTTAAGGTAGTCCATCCTGTCCATGTCAAGCTGGCTTGATATAAGCTGAAGCATAAACTTGCGGTGGTAATTACCTTTAAATATTTGTATAGCAAGCGAAAGCCTGCCGTCAAAAGTTTTATTGAGGCTATCCATAAACAGGATAGATATGTTTTCATGACTTATATTCTCGACTATACTGTGCTCCATGGCATGAGAAAATGGGCCATGCCCAATATCGTGTAACAGTATAGCGATGCAAAGCGCATTTTCTTCTTCTTCAGATATTTCTACACCTTTAAATTTAAGTACCTGTATGGTTTTCTGCATGATGTGCATACAACCCAAAGCATGATGAAAACGGGTATGGTGAGCACCCGGATATACCAAATAAGAAAGCCCCATTTGAGATATTCGCCTGAGCCTTTGGAAATAAGGGTGCTGAATAAGGTCGTAAACCAGCGGATTTGTTATAGAGATAAACCCATAAATAGGGTCGTTTAATATTTTAAGCTTATTGATTTCGCTCACAGTCTCGCAAATTTTTAACAAATATAGTAAAACCTGTGGGTTTGCACGGCACAAACGTTTTAATCAGGTCAATATTATGATTTCAATTAAACCTTTTCCTGCAAAACTTTAATCTCATCTCTTAGTTTAGCGGCTTGTATAAAGTCCAGTTCCTTGGCTGCTTTTTCCATAATCTTGCGCTTTTCACGAATAAGCTTCTCGATATCCCCTTTGGCCATATATGTAGTATCGGGTTCGGCAGCCATTTTAGGTGTATGTTCCAGTTTATAAGCGTTGCTTTTGCCCAGGGTATTTTTTTCAATTTTCTTGCTAAGCCCCATAGGCACTTTATTGTGCAGGGTGTTATATTCTATTTGTTTGGTGCGTCTGTAATTAGTTTCGTCTATGGTGCGTTGCATACTATCGGTAATTTTATCGGCATACATAATGGCCTTACCATTTACGTTACGGGCTGCACGGCCTACAGTTTGGGTAAGCGAGCGGTTGCTGCGCAAAAAGCCTTCTTTATCGGCATCAAGTATGGCTACAAGAGACACCTCCGGTAAATCTAAACCTTCCCTTAGCAGGTTAACACCAATCAGAACGTCAAATAAACCCTTGCGCAAGTCCTGCATTATTTCAACACGTTCCAGAGTATCTACTTCACTATGTATGTAACGGCAACGAATAGATACTTTGTCCAGATATTTTGCCAGTTCTTCAGCCATACGCTTGGTAAGAGTAGTAACAAGCACACGCTCGTCTACTTCTACACGCTGGTGAATTTCTTCAATAAGGTCGTCTATCTGGTTAAGGCTTGGGCGAATTTCTATAATAGGGTCAAGTAACCCTGTAGGTCGGATAATTTGCTCGGTATACACACCACCTGATTTTTGAAGCTCATAATCGGCAGGGGTTGCACTAACATATACCACCTGGTTTTGCATCGACTCAAATTCTTCAAATTTAAGCGGACGGTTATCCATTGCAGCCGGTAGTCTAAAGCCATACTCTACAAGATTTTCTTTTCTTGAACGGTCACCACCATACATGGCGTGTACCTGGCTTACGGTAACGTGGCTTTCATCTATTACCATTAAAAAATCTTCAGGAAAATAATCAATAAGGCAGAACGGACGTGTACCTGGCAGTCTGCGGTCTAGATAGCGCGAATAGTTTTCTATACCGCTGCAATAACCTAACTCCCTAATCATCTCGAGGTCAAAGTTGGTGCGCTCTTCAAGGCGTTTGGCTTCTAAATGCTTGCCTATTTCTTTAAAATAATCCACTTGTTTTACAAGATCCTGCTGTATTTCCCAAATAGCACCGTTAAGTACGTCCGGACTGGTAACGAACATGTTGGCAGGATAAATATTGAGCCTGTTATAACGCTCTATAACCTTAGAAGTTTTTTTGTCAAAAGCCTCAATTTCTTCAATTTCATCACCAAAGAAATGGATACGGAAAGGTTCGTCTCCATAGCTTGGGAAAATTTCTACCGTATCTCCTTTTATACGAAAATTGCCAGGATTAAAATCCATCTCAGTACGCGAGTATAGGCTTTGTACTAACTGATGCAACAGCTTGGTTCTTGATATTTGCTGCCCATTATGTAACGATACTACGTTTTTTTGAAACTCAACAGGGTTACCAATACCATAAAGACAGGATACAGATGCTACCACTATAATATCCCTTCGGCCTGATAGGAGGGAAGAGGTGGTATGTAAACGCATCTTTTCCAGTTCCTCGTTTATTGAGAGGTCTTTTTCAATATAAGTACCGCTTACGGGTATATAAGCTTCCGGCTGGTAATAGTCGTAGTATGATACAAAATATTCTACGGCATTTTCAGGAAAAAATTGCTTGAACTCGCTGTATAGCTGTGCGGCTAATGTTTTGTTATGTGCCAGTACAAGCGTAGGTTTTTCTACATTGGCAATAACATTAGCCATGGTAAATGTTTTACCCGAACCAGTTACACCCAAAAGGGTTTGAAAGGGCTCGCCGCTTTCAATACCTGCTGTTAACTGTTTTATGGCCTCGGGCTGATCGCCGGTAGGCTTATAATCCGATACTACCTTAAATTTCATTTTATCCTTCTTTCTTATCTGATTACTAAATCTTCGGGGTTTTGGCGGTTGTCTCTAAGTATATGTACAATTATATTCTCATTAGTAACTTCATAATATAATGTATAGTCATTAATTATTAGTGCTCTAATATTTATGAAGTTTGTTTTTATACCTATCTCAGGATTTTTATTGAGTGCAGATAACTGTTTCTGAAACCTGTTATACAATTTTAAAGAATAAGCTTTACTTTTATTACGCTCAGTAAAGTACTCAAGTATTGAAAAAAGTTTTCTCTCTGCAAATGGTGACCATATTATTTCTCTAACCATTGCCTTATTTCCTGATCCAGAACTAAATTAGTTTTAAATAAGCCCGCTTCAACTTCTTTTTGCGAAGCTTCAATCTCTCTTTTTTGTGCATCGCTCAAAATGATCGTAGGTGCAGCCTTAAGGTCAAGAATAGTCTTTAGAGCTGCAAGCAGCGACCTGTCTTCAATTTGAGAAACCTGTGCCATTACTATATTCCTGAGTTCTAGAGTATCCATAGCAAATAATTTTTACGAAGTTACAAAAAATAAAAATAAGAGGTTTAACAGGATCAATAACTATGCCCTGATTTAGCGTTATTAGTCTGATTTTTTTGAAGTATTCCGTTCTTTCAAAACAGCTTCAATATCTTCAAGTTTCATGCCTTTTGCCCTTAACAGTATTAAAAAGTGGTATAGCAAATCAGCTGCTTCGCCTTTAAACAAATCATCGTTATTGTCTTTGGCCTCTATAACCAGTTCCACGGCTTCTTCACCTACTTTCTGTGCCATTTTGTTTATGCCGCGCTTAAAGAGCTCGTTAGTGTACGATTTTTCGCTGTTGTTGCTAATGCGTTCATCAATAGTTTTTTCAAGCAGGTATAAAAAACCTTTGGCATTTTCTTCTTTAAAGCAGGTTTCGCTACCGGTGTGGCAGGTAGGCCCTGTGGGATTTACTTTTATAAGCAGCGTATCGTTATCGCAGTCTGCAAGTATTTCTTTTACATACAGATAATTGCCCGATGTTTCTCCTTTTGTCCATAGCTCATTGCGGCTGCGGCTGTAAAACGTAACCAGTCCATCGGCTTGGGTTTTGGCGAAAGCGTCTTCGTTCATATAGCCTAACATCAATACCTTAAGGCTTGTATGGTCCTGTATTACCACGGGCAGGAGCCCGTTGCCTTTATCAAAATCTAATTTCATCGCACTGCAATTTTTTCGTTCTTTAAATAGTCTTTTAGTTGTTGTATGCCTATTTCGCCATAGTGGAAAACACTCGCAGCCAGTGCCGCCGTAGCCTTGGTTTGTATAAAAACATCTTTAAAATGACCCATGCTGCCTGCACCGCCCGATGCTATTACCGGAATATTTACCGCATTAGAAACCTGTGATGTTATATCAAGAGCAAAGCCGTTTTTTGTACCGTCATTGTGCATAGAAGTAAGCAGTATTTCGCCCGCTCCAAGCGCTTCAGCCTGCTTAGCCCACGCAATGGTGTTGAGGCCTGTTGCCAAAGTACCACCGCTTATAAAAACTTCGGGGCTGCCATTTACCATTTTAGTATCTATAGCCACAACCACAGCCTGTGTACCCAACGTGTTGGCAATATCGGCAATCAGTTGTGGGTTGCGTACTGCCGATGAATTCAGGCTTACCTTGTCTGCACCGCAGCGTATAAGCCTTTCGGCATCTTCAACGGAGTTAATACCACCACCCACAGTAAAAGGGATGTTTATTTGTGATGCTATTTTTTCGACCAAATCAGCCAGTGTTTTCCTATTTTCCTGCGTGGCGGTAATATCAAGGAATACCAGTTCATCAGCTCCGGCAAGAGTATATTGTGCTGCCATTTCTACCGCATCTCCGGCATCCCTGAGTTCAACAAAGTTAATACCCTTTACAACCCGCCCGTTTTTTATATCAAAGCAGGGAATGATTCGTTTTTTTAGCATAATTCACTCAGTTGTTTTAAGGTTATACGTCCTTCATAAATGGCTTTGCCAATAATCACGCCCTCGCAGCCCAATTGCCGCACTTGCAAAACATCCTCAATATTTGATATCCCTCCGCTGGCAATCAGGTTTACATTTATCTTGCTCAAAATCTCTGAATACAATTCGTTGGATGTTCCCTCCAGCATACCATCTTTAGAAATATCAGTACAGATTACATTTGTAACACCCCTGTTTTTATATGCTGCAATAAAATCTATTATATCAATATTGGTATTGTCTGTCCATCCTTGTATTGCTATTTTATTATTCATACAATCAGCACCCAAAATAATCTTATCTGAACTATAAGTTTCAATCCATTTATAAACTGTTTCAGGATTTTTTACCGCTATGCTGCCTGCTGTAATTTGGCTGGCACCGCTATCAAAAGCCAGTTTTAAATCGTTGTCAGTTTTTACACCGCCTCCAAAATCTATCTTTAAATTGGTTTGCGCCGCTATGGCATTTAAAACTTTATGGTTTACAATGTGTCCTGATTTTGCGCCATCAAGGTCTACCACGTGCAGGTATTTAATCCCGGCATCTTCAAACTCTTTGGCCACCTCTACAGGGTTGCTGTTATATATTTTTTGGGTGCTGTAATCGCCTTTGGTAAGGCGCACGCACTTTCCGTCTATAATATCTATGGCAGGTATAATCCTCATAAGGCTAAAAAGTTTTTAAGTATCTGTTCGCCCACAGTACCCGATTTTTCGGTGTGGAACTGCACCGCATAAAAATTGTCTTTTTGCAAAGCAGCACTAAAAGGCAGTATATAATCGCATAGAGCAATAGTGTAAGGGCATTTTTCTGCATAATAGCTGTGCACAAAATACACATCATCTTTTATTGAAATACCATCAAATAACGGACTGTTTACAGTGCTAAAATTATTCCAACCCATGTGTGGCACAATACCCGTAGGCGGAAACTTTTTAACCAATACGTCAAAAATGCCAAGGCTCAGCGTTGCACCTTCTTCCGAGGAGGTGCACATTAACTGCAACCCAAGACAAATTCCTAAAACAGGCTGTTTGAGGTTTTTAATCACCCTATCTAACCCTTTTTGTTTAAGGTAGTGCATAGCCGAAGCCGCTTCGCCGACACCAGGGAAAATCACCTTATCTGCCTGTTGTAAAAAGAGTGCATCATCGGTTACCATACATTCATAGCCAAGCCGCTTTACAGCATTTTCAACCGATTTGGTGTTACCTGCATTGTATTTAAGTATCGCTATCATAGTGTTCCTTTTGTGCTGGGTATGGCGTAATTATCTGTTTGCTTTATCGCCATTTTTATGGCTTTGGCAAAGGCTTTAAATATGCTTTCTATTTTGTGGTGCTCGTTGGCGCCCTCTGCCTTTATATTCAGGTTGCATTTGGCGTTATCGCTAAATGATTTAAAAAAGTGCAGGAACATCTCAGTAGGCATTTCGCCAATTTTTTCGCGCTTAAACTCTGCATCCCAAACCAACCATGGCCTGCCGCCAAAATCTATGGCTACCTGCGCCAGGCAGTCGTCCATTGGCAGTAAAAAGCCGTAGCGCTCTATGCCTTTTTTGCTGCCTAAAGCTTTCAGGAAAGCATCGCCAAGGGCAAGGGCGGTGTCTTCTATGGTGTGATGCTCGTCTATTTCAAGGTCGCCCTGCACTTTGATTTCCAAATCAATATTTCCGTGGCGCGAAAGCTGGTCCAGCATGTGGTCAAAAAAGCCTAAGCCAGTGTTTATATTGCTTTTGCCGCTGCCGTTTAGATTTACAGTAACTTCAATATTGGTTTCATTCGTCTTGCGGATAACCGTCCCTGTTCTTGGCACAACTTTCAGGAACTTGTAAATTTCGTTCCAGTTTTGGGTAACTAAATCAGCTTCGGCACGGTCACTACCCATATAGACCGACTTAGCGCCCAGATTTTTAGCCAGTTGCACATCGGTAAGGCGGTCGCCGATGACATACGAGTTGGCCAAATCATAACCGCCTTTTAAATAATGGGTAAGCAGGTCAGTACCGGGCTTGCGGGTGGGCAGGTTTTCGTGTTCAAAGCTTTTATCGATTACAATTTCAGAAAAAGTAATACCCTCGTTTTTAAATGCCTGAAATATTTTATTTTGCGCAGGCCAAAAGGTATCTTCAGGAAAAGAATCAGTACCAAGCCCATCCTGGTTGGTTACCATAACCAACTCATAATCCAACTCGGTTACAATTTTATTCAGATTACTGAATACCCCCGGATAGAACTCCAGTTTTTCGAGACTGTCTAACTGAAGGTCAATGGGCGGCTCTATAACCAGTGTGCCGTCGCGGTCTATAAAAAGTACTTTTTTCATAATTGTATGTTTTTAAAAGCACTAAGCAAGGCTTCGTTTTCCTGTGGTGTGCCAATGGTTATGCGCAGGCAATCAGCCACTACTTTACTTCTGTTTCTTAGTATTATATTTTTGTTTATTAATTGATTGTAGGCTTTATCTGCATCTTTTACTTTAATTAAAATAAAATTGGCATCGGTAGGGTATACTTTTGTGATGATGCTTATATCCGCAAAAGCATTAAGCATTTTTTCTTTTTCTGAAAGTATGGTTGCAAGTTGATTTTGATAAATCTCAAGATCATCAAGTGCATTCAGGGCCGCTTGTTGGTTGGGGCTACTCATGTTATACGGCGGCTTTACTTTATTTAGGTAGATAATAATTTCTGTAGAGGCAAAGGCTATTCCCATGCGTGCTGCTGCCAGCCCCCAGGCTTTGCTGAGCGTTTGCAGGACTATCAGGTTAGGGTAGTTATCTAATTTGGCTGAAAGGGAGTTGCTGCCCGCAAAGTCTATATAAGCTTCATCAACCACCACTACGCCATTAAAGTTTTCGAGAATGTATTCTATGTTGTTGATAATGTTCCCTGTTGGGTTGTTGGGCGAACAGATAAAAATAAGCTTTACATCGGTATCTTTCAGATATGTTTTACAGCTTTTAGTATCAATCTGAAAATCGCTGTTAAGGGGCAGCTTAATCAACTCTACATTGTTTATGGCTGCCGAAACCTCATACATGCCATAGGTAGGCACAAACGTAAGTGCTTTGTCTTTACCCGGTTCACAGAAAATACGGTAGCAAAGGTCGATAATCTCATCGCTGCCGTTGCCCAAAAATATATTTTCGGCAGGAACGTTTTTAACCTCGCTAAGTTTTTGTTTTACAGACTTCTGTAATGGGTCGGGGTATCGGTTCAGGCTGCCAAAAGGGTTTTCATTGGCATCAAGAAATATGCCTTCGCTGCCCTTAAATTCATCTCTTGCGGAGGAGTATGGTTCAAGCGTAAGGATATTGGGACGGATAATTTTAGTGAGGTTAAACATTGGCAAGGCTTTTTAAACGTATGGTTACGGCATTTTTGTGGGCATCGAGCTGTTCGGCGTCTGCCATCAGTTCTATGGCGGGACCGATGTTTTGCAGGCCTTTTTCACTGATTTTCTGGAACGTTATTTTCTTTACAAAACTGTCTAACGATACCCCGCTGAAGTTCTTTGCGAAGCCGTTAGTTGGTAACGTATGGTTAGTACCGCTGGCATAATCGCCTGCGCTTTCGCAGCTGTAATTGCCTAAAAATACAGAGCCTGCATTGGTTATACTGTTAATGTAAGTCTCTGCTTTTTCAGATGCAATGATAAGGTGTTCAGGAGCATATGAATTGCTGAAATTAATACATCCGTCCGTATCTTTTAAAAGTATAGCCTTGCTGTTGGCAAGACATTCTTTTACAATATTCTTTCTACTAAGCTTTTCGGCTTGAATCGCTATCGCGTTACAAACTGAATTAATAACAGTCTCATTATCTGATAGTAAAACAACCTGACTGTCGGCACCATGTTCTGCCTGCGAAAGCAGGTCGGCAGCTACAAATTCAGGATTACAGGTAGCATCGGCAATAACCAGTACTTCGCTGGGGCCGGCAGGCAGGTCGGTTGCCACATTATAGTTTTGGGCATACTGCTTGGCAGCAGCCACATACTGGTTGCCCGGGCCGAATATTTTATACACTTTTGGTATAGTTACCGTGCCTATTGCCATAGCAGCCACTGATTGTATACCGCCAATTTTGTATATGGCTGTAACTCCCACCAAGTTTGCAGCACACAGTATGGCGGGGTTTACGTTGCCGTCAGCATCAGGTGGGGTACACATAATAATTTCTTTACAGCCTGCAATCTGCGCCGGTATGCCCAGCATCAAAACTGTTGAGAACAGCGGTGCCGAACCTCCGGGTATATATATCCCAATTTTTTCTATGGCACGGCTTTCGCGCCAGCATTCAACGCCTACGGTGGTTTCTATGACCTGCGGGTTTTCCTTTTGCGCAGCGTGAAATTTCTCTATGTTGCCTTTTGCGAGTTGTATGGCCTGTTTAAGTTCTTCAGGTACTAAGCCTATAGCGGTATTTATCTCGCTTTCCGAAACTTTAAAATTGTCAATAACGGCGCCATCAAACAGTGAGGTGTATTTTTTTATTGCAAAATCACCGTTAAGCTTTACATCGTCAAATATTTGCTTTACCAAGTCCATCAAATCAGGTGCGGGCAAAACAGGCCTTTGGCAAAGGCTTTCCCATGTTTCGGGCTGCGGATATTTTATTTTTTGTATCATGGCCTTACAGTATCATTTTTTCTACGTTAATAACGAGTATGCCTTCGGCACCCAGTTTTTTAAGCTGATCTATTATGTCCCAAAACTGGTCTTCTTTTACTACCGAGTGTATGCTGCTCCAGCCTGTTTCTTTCAAAGGCAATATGGTAGGGCTTTTCATGCCCGGCAGTATGGCAGCTATTTTATCTACAGATTCGTTTGGGGCATTTAGCAGTATGTACTTATTTTCGGCAGCATTACGAACCGACTGTATCCTGAACAGCAGGCGTTCTAAAATATCCTGTTTTTCGGCATCAAGGGCTTTGTTGCTTATTAACACCGCTTCGCTTTTAGTAACCACTTCGACTTCTTTAAGACCGTTGATTTGCAGGGTACTGCCGGTGCTCACAATATCAAAAATACCGTCAGCAAGTCCAATGCCCGGGGCAATTTCTACGCTTCCGCCTATGGTTTCAATTTCTACATTTAGGTTATTTTCTTTAAAGAATTTATCTAAAATAACCGGATAGCTTGTGGCAATTTTTTTGTTATTAAAGTAGTCAAGTCCTTTGTAGTCAACATCTTTGGGTATGGCAAGCGACAGCCTGCAATTGGCAAACCCCAGTTTGTTTACGGTAAGTACATCTTTGTCTTTTTCCCAAACTTCGTTCTCGCCCAGTATGCCAATATCGGCAACGCCCTGTTCTACGTATTGCGGAATATCATCATCCCTTAAAAAAAGTATTTCGATAGGAAAGTTAGACGATACCGTTTTTAGCTTGCGATCGCCGTTAGAGATCTTAATGCCGCATTCGCTTAAAAGCTGTAGTGATTTTTCGCTTAGCCGTCCGTTTTTTTGTACGGCAATCTTTAATTTATTCATTGTTTTAAGGTTAAAGCCTGAATAAAAAAAGTGGGGTAGTGGTGGCGCGCTATCAACAAAAAACCCGACTGATTTTACTCAGACGGGTTTCGAAAAATATTGTTTGGTTGCTACAAATCATTTCCTACTCGCGTGTGAGCCAGTGCGTGAAATGATGATGATGTAGCTGATTGAATGTCATTTTTATTAAATTGTATCGATTTGGATACAGGGCAAATATATAAAACAAAAAATAGAAACAGTACTATATTTTATTTTTTTTCGGTTTTTGCGATGAAATGAGTACCTTCATTTGGTATTTAATGACTAAATATTTTATTAAATGGGCACTGAATTATTACAGAAGTTAGGCTGTAACTATCCCGTAATACAAGCACCTATGTTTGGAGTTACTACACCTCAAATGGTTGCTGCTGCAGGCATGGCCGGATGTTTAGGATCGGCGGCATTGGGAGACATAGGGTATGAAAAAACAGTTCAGATACTGAGAGACTGTAAAAAAATATGCAGGGAACCTTTTGCAGCAAATATTTTTGTAAATCATATTCCTCCAATTACAGAAGACTTGAGAACTAGATATAATGTTACCAAAAATATTCTGTACAATTTGGCAGAAGAGCTCAAAATTGAAGTAGACCTACCCGAAATAGATAGCACAAAGCCAGCGGGATATACAGAACAGATAGATGCCGTAATTGCAGAGGGTATAAAAGTATTGAGCTTTACTTTTGGAAACCTCGACACGGTATCAGTAAATAAACTAAAAAGCAATCGTGTTGTTTTAATTGGTACCTGTACAAGTGAGCAGGAAGCACAACAGTTGTTAGATGCCGATATCGATATTATTTGTGTGCAAGGCATTGAAGCAGGTGGGCATCGAGGTTCGTTTACGGATGAAAACATGCCCAAAATAGGAGGGATCTCGTTGTTGCAGAACATCAGAGAAATGACAACCAGACCCGTTGTTTATGCCGGAGGTATTGCGAGCAGAAAAGCTATTGAAGCAGTTAAACTTTTGGGGGCCGACGGGTTTCAGGTGGGTACGGTACTTATATGCTCCGAAGAAAGTGCCCTGACCACAGCCGAAAAGCAATGGCTTGCCTCTATTGATGAGGCTGATATTATACTCACAAAAAGTTTTTCGGGGCGTTATGCAAGAGGGGTTAAAAACGCATTCATAGACCTTTTTGAGAATTCTGATTATATTTTGCCTTACCCGTACCAAAACAAACTTACGGGGCCATTTAGAAGTGCAGCAAGGAAAGCAGGCATTACAGAATATGTTAACCTATGGACGGGACAAACCTTTCGTAATCTCAGTTTTGAATCGACAGAGAAAATACTTAGAAACTTAGTTGGGTAATCAAGGATACAGATGAACTTTACAATATAAAGATGCGATCGTTATTCTTTAATAACCATTAAAGAGGCTTTAAAACCAGTGGCAAGATTCCATTGGTTGCCGGAAATCATGTTTTCCTTGTCGTCATATACCCTGAATTCAGCAGTGTTTGGTCCTGATGTTCCTTGATTTAATGCCTCAAAATCTAATTTATTAAAACCTTCGTCCAGTGTTATTTGTACACCTTTAAAACTGTTTGTCAGATAAATTTCGTCAACAATAATACGATCGTTCACCATTATTTTTATCCTGTCTCCGTCTTCTGCACCAAAATCACGTGCCATTACCTGCATAAATTTAGATTTCGTGCGTATCTCTCCAAAAGACTGGTTGCCCCTGTATGCCTTATTCGATTCTCCTTCAGGTTTTACCGTTGTCCGATCGGCATATTCGTTAGTCCGATTTACAAACTCACTGGTTTGGTTCATACTAAAATTAGGCTTTTTTTCTCCAATAGTAATAGGGGTATAATTAAAAGACTTTTTAGTATCAGGCTTAGGTGCAAAAGGGCTGTCCGGGCTTATAGAGGTCGACGATGGTTTAACCGTAGTGTCGGGTTTTACTGTGCTTGTCCTTGGTATTGCAATACCTCCCATTGAGCCATTATCTCCCTGTGCCCACAATGAGTTTGCGGCAAGTAGCAATAAGGTCAAAAAGAGTATGTTTTTCATAAAGCCTGTTTGGAGTAAACAAAGTAACAAAAATTTTGCCAATATTTTTTTAGATCGTAGCATTCGTGAGGTTAACAGGGAATCTTATAGGGTAAAAGCATCAATATTATGCTTAAAGTAGATATATAACATGGCTATAAACTATATTTGTAAAGCACATACCTAATTATTCCTGTTTTTTACAAATGAAAATTAATATCATACGCTTTTTAGCTTTTACATCGTTATTTTTTGTGGCAACTTCCTGCAAAGTAGGCCGATTTGTTTACTATAACTTCCCAAACATTACAGACCATAAAATATTTCCTGCCCGAACAGCTGAAGCTTCGGAAGAAAAACACCACTTTCTGACCACAGATAAGCCAAAAGTACCTAAAAGTTTTACTGTTGGAGGCAAAGAAACACAGTTTGAATACTATCTTGAAAAAAATAATTCGGTGGCGTTTATGATCATTAAAAATGATACCATACAGTATGAAAAATATTTTAATGGTTATAATGAAGAGTCTGTTGTTGCTTCGTTTTCAATGGCAAAATCGGTAACTTCATTACTTGTAGGATGTGCGCTCGATGATGGTATTATCCGGTCGGTAGAAGAACCGATAGTTAATTATGTACCTGAGTTTGCTGATAAGCCCGGTTTTGAAAAGATAACGATTAAAAACCTGCTGCAAATGACCAGCGGTATTAAATGCAGTGAAAATTATTACAGCCCTTTTAGCGATGCGGCAACTTACTATTATGGTACGGATGTACGCAAGTTTATATTTAAGCGAGAGCTTGAACATAAGCCAGGAACATATCATATTTACAGCAGTGGCGACACCCAAATACTGGGGCTTGTACTGGAAAGAGCACTGAAAGGAAAAAGTATAACTGCTTATCTTGAAGAAAAAGTGTGGAAACCTATGGGTATGGAGTATGATGCTACATGGAGCATAGATAATAAAGACAATGGGCTCGAAAAAACATTTTGCTGCCTTAATGCCCGTGCCCGTGATTTTGCCCGTTTAGGGAGTCTGTATCTTCATAAAGGAAACTGGAATGGCAGGCAGATTGTGAGTAAAGAATGGGTTGAAGTATCTACAACTCCTGATTTGATAGAGGGAGGCGTTATAAATTACAAATATCAGTGGTGGTTGCAGGCCGACGGCAGCTATTTGGCGAAAGGAACTTTGGGGCAATACATTTATGTGAACCCTGCAAAAAAACTTATTATAGTGCGCCTGGGTGAAAACTACGGAAATGCAGACTGGCTAAGAATATTTGAATCTTTGGCCGCTAATTATTAAATTATTTGTGTCGGCTTGAGCGGCTTCCTTCTGCATTCCAATCGGTGGTGCTGTCTCTACGGTCTCTGAAATCGGGGCGTACAACCTGTCCCAATTTGTTATAATGTACATTGTTGTTTACATTATCGTTAGTGCTTGTGGTAGCATGCGGTGTCTTTTTATCTGTGTTCATAACATTACATTTTGACTAAATTACTAATCGTTTAAGAATGTGATGTTAAATTTAGGATAAATATCTTTTAATAATATGCTTTTCAGGGTGTTTTTGTAAAGTAAAATCTTGAATTAGAGATTTATGATAAGATCTCTTCAATATTTTTCTTAATATTCTCAGCTATTTTTTCTAAAGGCAGGTCGTTAGCATCTGTTCCAAAAGGGTCTTCTATTTCCTCTGCAATAAGTTCTAAACTTGCCAGCACATAAAAAACAAATACTACTACAGGAATTACATAATAGCCCAGTTGAAACACATAACCAAAAGGCAGTGTCATTACATACATAAAAATAAACTTTTTTATGAAGGCACTATACGAGTAAGGTATAGGAGTATTTTTAATACGCTCGCAGGCACCGCATACCTCTGTAAAGCTCAATACTTCTGTATTAAGTATTATAAGTTGGTCACCTGTAATTTTGCCGTTTTTATAGAGGTCATTAAGGTTAGAGATCATAGACTTTGCTAAACGATTAGGTTGGTGTTTGTAATGCGGATGGGCAAGTAGGGTATCATCAAACAGTTCATGGCTAATATCGGCATCTTTAAGATGTTGGTTTAAAACAGATGCGTAAGCAGGAATGAGCTTTCTAAAAGCAGCTTTATCTTTTTCATCGGTAAGCATTGCCGATAGTTTCAGGGCAAAGTTGCGGCTGTTATTAACCAAAGAGCCCCACATACGGCGACCTTCCCACCAGCGGTCGTAAGCAGTGTTAGTTCTAAAAACCAACAGCATAGAAATAACAAAACCAAGCATAGTGTGCATTAAAGATATGTTTTTTACATAGCTGGTTTCCGGCAATTTAAAATATTCTTTTTCAAGATAGGCCACACCCCAGCAATAAATGGCAATTGCTGCCATTACAGGTAATAACTTGCGGAAAGTATCTCCTTTATGAAATTGAAAGATAAGCGAAAACCACTCTTTAGGGTTGTAAGACCTCATAAAACTGAATATAAATAGCAAATCAAAATTAATTTATTTTTCTTATCGTCATTAAGTAATAATCTTAATAATTATGTTGTTTGATTTTAGTATATTCGCCCGTATCTAATATAGTTATGTTAAAAAAGTTTATAGATCAGGAGTCGGGCAGGGTGGTAGAGCGCAGTGTGATGAACTCTATTACAATAGATTGTGTTGTTTTTGGCTTTGATAAAGGCAGCCTTGAAGTACTTTTAGTGCAACATGCCGATGGTATTAGCAAAGGACAATGGGGTCTGCCGGGAGGATGGATAAAAGAAACCGAAGGTATAGACGATGCAGCGCAAAGACTGCTTGCCAACCTTACAGGAGTAGATCATATTTTTTTGGAACAGCTTAAAGCCTTTGGACAGCCTAAACGTTTTCCGCTGGCAAGGGTAATCACTATTGGTTATTATGCTCTTGTTAAAAGAGAAGATTATAATGTAATTGCAGGTTTTACTGCATCTGATGCCAAGTGGTATAAAATTGCCGATGTACCTAAACTAATTTACGACCATAACGAAATATTAGACTATAGCCTGGAAACACTACGTAACAAGGTGCGCCAGGCACCTATTGGATTTAATCTTTTACCTCAAAAATTTACATTGTTAGAACTCATGCAACTTTACGAAGAAATTTTAGGTATAACCATGGACAAATCTAATTTTAGGCGTAAGTTTTTAAGAATGAAACTGCTTTTGCCTTTACAGGAAAAACAGACTGATGTTTGGCATCGCGCAGCGCAGCTGTATGAATTTGACCAGAATATTTATGAAAACCTGACAAAAAAAGGTTTTACATTTGAGTTTTAAAACACTTGGCTTAATTTAACTTTTTGAAAAATCACACTAAAGTGACTTTTCAAAATCATCGTCCAGCAAATTAGTAAAAGCATTTTTAATACTACCATTGCTGTTAAGAATAATAGTGCGCTTTATTTTGGTTATTACCCACTTTTCGCGAAGCTCATCAAAGTTAGTGCTACGAAGCTCTAATACATTTTCTGTTTTGTATTTAGTTAAAGTGCTTTTCCATTCGGCATCGCTGTCAACATTTATGGCAATAAAATCAACATTGGGATATTTTTGTTTTAGTTCGCTTATCTTTTCATAAGCATGCTCTGTATGGGCACGGGCACAGCTTGTCCAAAAAAATAGAACAGTTTCTTCTTTAATATCCTTTAAGTTAAAAGTTTTTCCCGTACTATCAACCAAGGGTATAGAAGGCAAGTCACTGCCGGGTTTGAGATTTTTTATGGCCTCACCGATTTTTCGGATTTCGTTATCGGCATTTTTATCGCTTGAAAGTTGCATGTAGCGATCCAAAAACTTTTGGTTGTTAGCCATGTTTTGGTCTTCTAAAAGATAGTTAAATGCAAGTGCATTAAGTACTTCGTTTTTAACGGCTTTGTTTTTAAATACAGAATCGGCAATGTCAAGTTTAGAAATATTATCCCTGAAAGAACTCTCCTCGGCCATACCGTCTTTATAATAACGTGTAATAGCCATGTTATTTATCATTGCAGTCAAATAGCGCAGGTAGGGCGAATATCCTACCAAATTATCATCATTGAGGTTTATGTCTCTCCTGAAACTGTAGAAATCTTTAGGTAGTTTTTCTGTCACATCTATACCGGAACGACGTCCGTGTATGTATGGGTAATATTCTTTTTTAGAAAAGTAGTTTAGCATTAACCTCAGTTTTGCATAGGCATCAAAACCATTACTCCACTGTATATCTTTTTTGTTCTTTTCATAAAATGCTTTACGTAAAGCATAAGACGAATCGATGGTTTTAATAAACTTTTCAGGATCATAATTATATATCCCATACGATTTTTCCCTGTCGGCATCATGAGCCATGAACAGCTCCATCATAAAGTTGTTCTTACGTTCGCCACGGCCTGTAAATACTATAGATCGGTCAAAATCATCAGTATTTATGGTAACCATCAGGCTGTCGTTTCGGTCAAAATAAACATACTGGTATTCGGGCTCGTGCTTAAAACTGTATAGTCCCGGGGTAAGCGAATCAAATTTTATAAAAAAACGGTTGTTTTTGTCAAGGGGCAAAGTGTCAATAACCTTATTGCCTTTACTAAACAGTACATACCTTACATGTGGGTTAGCTACCTGACCGCCAAAATAGGCACTATAATCTTCTTTTTTGCTGCATGAACACAGCATTAATAAAAGCGTAAGTGTAAAACCGGTTTTGAGTGAGTAATACATTAAGGTAATTTAAGGTGCAAAGGCAAAAATATTTTTATTCTTTGGTTGTTGTTGTTAAAACCGCGTTAAAATAAGCTTAACAATGCTAATATAAATGCAAACTAAATAACTCGTTTAATTTTTATACTTTTGCAAAAAACTTAACAATGCTATCAGTTTCAAATTTATCGGTGCAATTCGGTAAACGAATTTTATTCGACGAAGTTAATACTACTTTCACGCAGGGCAACTGCTATGGTATAATAGGTGCCAATGGTGCCGGAAAATCTACTTTCTTAAAAATTATTGCAGGAGATGTAGATCCTACATCAGGTCACGTACATCTGGAACCGGGTAAGCGTATGAGTGTTCTTAACCAGAACCATAATATGTTTGACGAAAATACAGTTCTTGAAACCGTAATGATGGGGAACAAAACCCTGTTTGCCGTTAAAAAAGAAATGGATGAGATATACCTTAAACCAGACTTTAGTGATAAAGATTCGGACAGGGTAGGTGAGTTGCAGGTTATTTTTGAAGAAATGAACGGCTGGAATGCCGACTCTGATGCGGCTGCGTTACTATCAAGCCTTGGTATTGGCGAAGAGCATCATTATACACTAATGGGAGACCTTGACGGTAAGCTAAAAGTAAGGGTGCTATTGGCACAGGCTTTATTTGGCAACCCGGATGTGCTTATTATGGATGAGCCTACCAACGACCTGGATTTTGAAACCATTAGTTGGTTAGAGAATTTCCTTGCAAATTATGAAAATACTGTAATTGTAGTATCGCACGACAGGCACTTTTTAGACGCGGTATGTACACATATATCAGATATCGATTTTGGTAAAGTAAACCAATACAGCGGTAACTATACATTTTGGTATGAGAGTAGCCAGCTTGCCGCAAGGCAGCGTGCCCAGCAAAACAAAAAGGCTGAGGAAAAGAAAAAAGAGCTACAGGAATTTATTATGCGTTTTAGTGCAAACGTGGCTAAGTCTAAACAGGCTACAAGCCGTAAAAAAATGCTTGAAAAACTTAAGGTTGACGATATTAAACCTTCAAGCCGCAGATATCCTGCCATTATTTTTGACCAGGAACGTGAGGCCGGAGACCAGATACTTAATGTAAAAGACCTAAGTGCATCTATAGATGGTGAAATACTGTTTAAAAATGTAGACCTTAACATGGCTAAGGGCGACAAGGTTGTTGTTTTCTCTAAAGACAGCCGTGCTACTACAGCTTTCTACCAAATTATAAACGGTAACCAAATGCAGGACAGTGGTACTTTTGAGTGGGGTATAACTACAATACAAAGCTACCTTCCGGCAGATAATCATGAGTTTTTTGAGAATGATCTTACGTTGGTAGACTGGCTTCGCCAATGGGCTACAACAGAAGAGGAGCGCGATGAAGTATATCTTCGTGGCTTTTTAGGCAAGATGATATTTAGTGGCGAAGAAGCGCTTAAAACCGGAAGAGTACTTTCGGGAGGTGAAAAAGTGCGTTGTATGCTTAGCCGCATGATGATGCTTCGCGCTAACGTGCTTATGCTTGATGAACCTACCAACCACCTTGACCTTGAAAGTATTACTGCTTTTAATAACTCGCTTAAAAACTTTAAAGGATCGGTATTATTTACAACGCACGACCACGAGTTTGCACAAACTGTTGCAAACCGTGTGCTTGAAATTACGCCAAAAGGTGTTATAGACCGCTACATGACGTTTGATGATTATCTTGACGACGAAAAAATACAGGAGCTTAGAAAGAAAATGTATGCTTAATAAAGTTGCATAGAAACTTAGCTGCTTAGATATTAAAGAAGTCCTGTGAGTATAATACTTACAGGATTTTTTGCATTATGTATCTTCAGGTATATTTGTTCATACATTTTTCAATGTATCTTTACCCTGTAATGGAAAACATTTTTACCGACGAATATTTTATGCGTAAAGCCCTGCAGGAGGCACAAGTTGCTTTTGATAAGGGCGAAATACCTGTGGGTGCACTTGTGGTGGTTAATGATAAAGTTATTGCACGTACCCACAACCTTACAGAATTACTGCACGATGTTACCGCACATGCCGAAATGCAGGCTATAACCAGTGCCGCTAACTTTTTGGGCGGAAAATATCTTACCGGGTGTACGCTCTATGTTACACTCGAGCCTTGCCAGATGTGCGCAGGCGCGTTGTATTGGAGTCAGGTAAGTAAAGTAGTTTTTGGAGCGTCTGATGAGCAGCGCGGCTATCGTGCTATGGGTGGAAAGCTACACCCTAAAACTACCGTGGTTACAGGTATTCTTGCCGATGAATGCTCTATTTTAGTAAAAGATTTTTTTAAGCAACGAAGGGGCTAATATTCAGCTATTAGCACTCTTAAAAAATGTCTGTAAATATTTATATATAACTTCACAATATTTGCAGCATATTGTTAGTTATAGCAAAAAATACAGCCTCTTTTTTAACATAAAAGACGTTGGATTACAGCTGAAATAGCGACTGTAATTCTGGTAAAATAAAATGTTAAAAAAAGTTTCAGGCCTGTACATTTTAAAAAACAAACCGTATTTTTAGAGTAACAAGCTGTTCTTAACCAATAACCAAACCTGCCACGGCCTTATGAAATCTACAAAACTGATACTGTTTTTAACAGCTATCACACTGCTGCTGCATTCCTGCAACAAAAAATCTGCAAAAGATTTTGATTCTAATCCTGAATTATATCGTGATTTTATTACCAGCTATTCATCCGGTTTTGTATCTGCTAAAGCCGATGTTATGGTTGGGCTTGCGTTCACAAAAAAAGAGTGGCAACCCAATCAGGAACTCGAAAGCAATTATTTCAGCATTTCGCCTTCGGCAGAAGGAAAAGTACTCTTTTTGCCCGATAATAAAATAGCATTCCGTCCTGCTAAAGGCGGACTTAAACAGGATACCGAATATCAGGTAACGCTGCATCTCTCTAAATTTATTAAAGTACCTGACAGCCTGAGCGATTTTAATTTTACCGTCAGGACTTTTAAACAGGATTTTACCATAGTAACACACGACTTACAGTCGTATAGCCGTGACTTGCAATATGTCAACGCATTATTGCGTGCCAGCGACGTTATGGATCTTGCCACGGCAAAAAAGCTGGTAACCGTTACTCACAACGGTAAAAAGCTTCCATTGCGCTTTGAAGGTAATAGTCCTGCATCAGGAGAGTTTCATTTTATAATAGACAGTATTCAGCGTCAGGTTCAGGATACTAAGCTGAGCATAAACTGGAATGGAAAACCATATGATATTGATACTGAGGGGGCAGATGAATACCTGATTCCCGGTAAGGATAACTTTAAGGTGCTTAGCGTTCAGCCTGCTGAGGGCGACAACCAGACACTGCTTATTAATTTTTCCGATCCTGTGCGTAAAGACCAGAATTTTAGTGGTTTGGTGTCGGTAGGCAACCTGCAAAATCTAAAATATACTGCTAACGGCAATCTTTTAAAAGTGTTTTTTGCCGATCCGCTTAATGGGAGTTATTTAACCGAAGTTTTTCAGGGTATTGAAAGCACTGAAGGTTTTAAGACAAGAGAAACCTATAGCGAAAACATATCTTTTGAGCAGCTAAAACCCGAGATACGTTTTATTAAAAGCGGTACGATACTGCCGGCATCAAGCAATCTTAAAATAAACTTTGAGGCCGTAAACCTTAGTGCTGTAGATGTAAAAGTGTATCGTATTTTTGAGAACAACGTTATGCAATTCCTTCAGGAAAACGAGCTAAGCAGCCGTTACGGACTTCGCAATGTTTCGCTGCCTGTGGCTAAAACCAAGCTGGTGCTTAACACCAACAAAATGACAAATTATGCCAAATGGAATGCTTTTGCACTCGATCTGTCTAAAATAATTAAGCCCGAACCGGGTGCTATTTATCATATTAAGCTTTCTATGCGCCCTTCATATTCTATCTATAAATGCGATGATAACGCAACTCTTAAAAAAGCAGACGAAAGCGAAGAGGAGGCAGAAGAAGAACCCGAATATGACTACAGCGAATATGATGAAGACTATGGCTACTATCATGACGATTATGATTGGCAGGAGCGCGAAAACCCATGCACTACTTCTTATTACTACAACCGTGAGGTACAAACCAATGTACTTGCCAGCGATTTAGGCGTTATTGCTAAAAAAGGCGAAGACAATAGCTTTTTATTTGCTGTTACCAGCATAACAACCACCCAGCCTATAGAAACTGCAACTGTGGAGTTGTACAATCTGCAAAGGCAAAAACTGGTATCAGGAACTACCAATGGTGAGGGTATAGTAACACTGTCGTCAGATAAAAAGCCGTTTTTTGCCATTGTTAAAAAAGGCAGTAACACTACTTATGTAAAACTTTATGAAGGCAATGCGCAATCAGTCAGTAATTTTGATGTAGATGGTGCCAAGCTGCAAAAAGGACTTAAGGGCTACATATATGGTGAACGAGGTGTTTGGCGTCCGGGTGATACGTTATATCTCGGTTTTATATTAAATGATAAAGCAGCTAAACTGCCGTCTTCGCATCCTATAAAACTACGTGTTAACGATCCGCAGGGCAAAACCGTTTTTACGGCCGTGCAAAGCTACAATCAAAAGAACCATTTTAAGTTTGTTGTATCTACACAGCAAAGTGCTGCTACAGGAAATTGGGAGGCGAGGATATCTATTGGAGGGGCACACTTTTATAAGAGCCTTAAAATAGAGACCATTAAACCCAATCGACTTAAAATAAAGAATGGTTTTGAGGGCAAAACGCTTTCGGCAAATGCCAAAACTACAGGTAATGTAAATGTTACCTGGCTGCATGGTGCTATTGCAAAGGGACTCAAGATAGAAATGCAGGCAAAGTTCATAAAACAAAAAACCGATTTTAAAGGCTACCTAAATTATATTTTTGACGATCCTGCCCAAAATTTCAGTACGGAAGAAGTTAATATTTTTAGTGGTGTTACCGATGATAACGGTAATGCAACCGTAACTTTAGAACCTAAACTAAAAAGCCGGGCACCAGGATTATTAAAGGCCGCCATTATTACTAAAGCTTATGAAAAAGGAGGCGATTTTAGTACCGATGTTATACAGGCAAACTATTCTCCTTATGATACTTATGTAGGGGTAAAATTGCCGCAGGGCAACCGCTATGGCATGCTCGAAACAGGCAAAAGCAACCGTATAGATGTAGCCACCGTAAATGAGGCAGGTAAACCTAAAGGCAATCGCAGGCTCGATGTAAAAGTATATACCGTTGAGTGGCGTTGGTGGTGGGATGCGAGCCACGATAATGTATCGTCTTACAGTAATGCGGTTTCCAATACGCCGTTTTACAGCCAGACTATTCTAACCGATGCCAATGGCAAGGCCAGTTTTAACTTTAGTACAGGTGAAGACCAGTGGGGCAACTACCTTATTCGCGTTACTGATACCGAAAGTGGACATTCAGCCGGATCTACCGTGCTGATAGACTACCCTTATTGGAGTGGACGCACCCGTAGCAATAATGGTGAAGAAGCAAAAATGCTGATGTTTAGTACTGATAAAGAAAAATATAATGTTGGCGAGAATGTACAGGTCGCCTTCCCGTCAAGCGAAGGGGGCAGGGCATTAATATCGTTAGAAAGCGGTAGTAAAGTAGTAAAATCGCTTTGGGCACCAACTACAAAAGGCGAAACAAAGGTAACCATACCTGTAACCGCCAATATGGCTCCCAATGTATATGTGCACATAACGTTGCTTCAACCGCATGCTAATACATTAAACGATTCGCCAATTCGTCTTTATGGTATAGTACCTATTGAGGTGGTAGACAAAAACACTATACTGCAACCACAAATAAGCATGCCTGCCACACTTAAGCCCGAACAAAAAGCAACCATAAAGGTTAGTGAAAAAACAGGCAAAGCCATGACTTACACGCTTGCTATTGTAGATGACGGTTTGCTTGACCTTACGCGTTTTAAAACCCCTAATGCATGGGATAGTTTTTATGCCAAAGAGGCGCTGGGTGTAAAAACATGGGATATATATGATGATGTTATAGGTGCCTATGGAGGACAAATAAATCAAATATTCAGCATTGGTGGTGATGCCGACCTTGGTGGCGGTCAGGCAAAAAAAGCTAACCGCTTTAAGCCAGTGGTAATGTATATGGGACCATACACTATTGGTAAAGGAGAAACGCGCATACATAACATTAAACTGCCACAGTATGTAGGTTCAGTGCGTACTATGGTTGTGGCAGCCAATGCAGATGCAAGTGCCTATGGCATGGCCGAGAAAACCACACCTGTGCGCAGCCCACTAATGCTTTTAGCATCACTGCCTCGAAAAGTTACGCCTAAAGAAAAGGTAACGCTGCCTGTAACGCTGTTTGCTATGGAAAACAGTATTAAAAATGTAACCCTGCAGGTAAAAACCAACAATGCCTTTAGGGTAATAGGTCCTTCTGTACAAACCGTAAGCTTTGCAAGACCGGAGGAAAAAGTGGCTTATTTTGACCTTGAAGTAAATGATCTTACCGGTATTGGTAAGGTAACTGTAACCGCTACAAGTGGTAAAGATAAAGCAAGCTACGATGTAGAGCTCGATGTGATGAACCCTAACCCTGTAACGCAAAACTATAAAGAAGTGGTATTGGAACCAAGTAAACAGACTACTATAAATTGGAGTTCATTTGGTGTAAAAGGTACAAATAAGGCAAGGCTTGAAGTATCATCATTGCCATCGATAGATTTTAACCGCAGGCTTGATTACCTTATACAATATCCGCATGGGTGTGTGGAACAAACTACCTCATCGGTGTTTCCGCAATTATACCTTGCAGATATTGCCGATGTAGATGCCGCGCGCAAAACCAAAATACAGCGCAATATTACTGCCGCCATACAAAGGTTGGGGCAGTTTCAGGTAGCGTCGGGCGGGTTTTCTTACTGGCCGGGTCAGCCTGAACCCGATGATTGGGGTTCAAGCTATGCAGGTCATTTTCTGATTGAGGCTGAGAAAAAGGGGTATGCGCTGCCGTCAAATGCTAAAAAACAGTGGTTAAGCTATCAGCAGAAAAATGCGCGCGCATGGCGATATTTTAAAGAGTATCGAAATGATTTTGCTCAGGCTTATCGTCTTTACACGTTGGCACTTGCCGGAAGCCCTGACCTTTCGTCGATGAACAGATTGCGCGAAACATCGGGTATAAGTAATGAGAGCAGGCTGCGCCTTGCTGCCGCCTATGCATTGGCAGGTCAGAAAGCAGTGGGGCAGGAGTTGTTAAGCCAAAGTACACTTGATGATATCGGCAATGGCTATGACTATTATTACTACGGCTCACCCGACCGTAACAGGGCTATGGCTTTGGAAACACTGGTTATACTTGGTCAAAAGGCAAAAGCATTTGCTGAGGCCACAAAGCTTGCTAAAGCAATGTCCTCTAACCAATGGATGAGTACCCAAACAACTGCTTACAGCCTGTATGCCATGAGTAAATTTGCAAAAGCAAACGGTAGCAAGGGTATTGATGTTAGCTATACTGAAAAGGGCAAAACGCAATCAGTTAAAACCAATAAAGCTTTTGCCGACAGGCCATTGCAGTCTGCTGGTAATAATTCGGTTATAATTAAGAATAATCAGCAGGGCACGTTATATATTAAAGTAGCTTACAGTGGTGTGTTACCTGTAGGGCAGGAACTGGCTGAAGAGCGAGGGCTTTCAACATCTATTGTATTTAAGGATAGGGGTGGTAAAATTATTGATGCATCGGCACTGGCGCAGGGCACTGAGTTTGTAGCTGAGGTTATGGTGAGTAATAGTGAAGGGGAGTATGTGGAGAATGTTGCACTCACGCAAATTATACCATCGGGTTGGGAAATTGTGAACACACGTTTTACTGACTTTGGCAGCTTTGCAGAGAACAATGTTGATTATACAGATATTCGTGATGACAGAACGAATTTTTATTTCTCACTAAAATCAAGGGAAACCAAGGTTTTCAGGATATTGCTGAATGCCAGTTATCCGGGTAGCTACTATTTACCCGGAGTACAGTGCGAGGCTATGTATGACAATTCGTTTTTGGCAAGAACCAAAGGCCAGTGGGTTAAAGTAGTGAGATAAGCTAACACTTTATCATATAAACAAAACCTCGTAAAAATATTTTTTACGAGGTTTCTTATTATAAGCGGTTAGTAACAATCAGTTAATACCTGACCGTTGTCTTTATAGTATGAAAGGCTTTTATTATTTTGTTCCTGGCAAATTGTATCGAGCGTAATTTCAACGTCCTGCTGCATTACTAATGAACCGCAAATCATAATAACCCCTCCTTTTTTTAGTATTGCCGCAAAAAAAGCAGCATCATTATAGATCAGGTCCATTACATAGCATAGGTTTGCCTCACGCGAAAAGGCAATATGAAAACTTTCAAGCTGTTTTTTTTGGGTTTGTTGTGCTGCAAATTCCCTGTGGTGCAGAGTTGTTTCTGTTTCCCGACGGAAACCACAATACAAATGTGTTTCAGTCTTTTTAGAGTTTTGTGCTATCATGCCTAAAAATGGTGCTACTCCCGTTCCGTTAGCGATCATTATGACTGCCGATGCCTTTTTAGGGAAATGGAATGCTTTATTCCGTATAATGCGTGCCTTAATGGTTAATCCTGCTGTAAGATTATATAAATATCCCGATCCTAAACCGCCTTCATATAATTTTACAACAAGTTGTATGTTTCCATTTACCTTGCCAATAGAATACAGACGTTCGCGATTATCGTTTGCCGGATATATAGCTAGTAGATCACCCGAGGTAAATTTGGTTCTTGCACCTGTGCGAATGGTAATAGTAAAAGTTTGGTCTGTGGCATTTACTAAGGTTTTATCTAAAACCATTATTTTTTCTAAATCAGCTGGTTTTTCCTTATACAATGCAGGAGTGGTGGCAAGAGATATCTGCGTTCTTTCTCCCCATTTTTTTGCCCAGTCTGCAAATTGAGTGGCTGATTTATCGTCTACCGTATGCAGGTTTAAAAAGTGTTTAGCCCAAGGCTGTGCAATTAGAAGCCTTTCGACTTCTTTGGCATACCCGCAAAAATCGGCATAAGCCTGAGATCCAAATCCAACTACTGATATATTTACAGTTTGCTCCTGTGGATATTTGGCTAACAGAGCTGCAAACTTAGTAGCATTGGAAGGTGCATCGCCTAAACCATGAGTAGAAGTAAGTACAATTATATGTTGTGCTTTTGGATAAATATTGTACTCATTAAGCTGCGTAATGTGGCTGGTTTCATTGTTAGATAATAGCTGCTTGTGTATGGCATTGGCGAAACCTAAAGTACTGCCGTTTTCTGATCCTACCAATAATATATATTTACTGTGTATGGCTTTATGCCTGTTCTTTAATTTTACTGCCCTGCGCTTTAAAGTCATTTTAAAGCCGGAATAAATAAAATACAGTATATTAACCGATGCTATTGCTAATATAATTGCCCATAAAATATTTGTGCGGCCTGTATGCAGATCGAGGCTTAAATTTGCAAGCAGTAGGGTAGAGGGATGCTTAACCTCACTAAGAATTTCTCCGTTAAACTGATTTACAACAATTTCACGTTCTTTTAGTTTTAAAGTATAGTATTCTTCCGGATCATCGGCAAACGGGAATTCAATTTTTTCGACATCAGTTAAAAACGTTTTTTGAAATATACTAAATCCTGCTATGTCTTTTTGAACAGGTGAATTCTCCAGATTTTCGGTATTTATTTTATGATTTACCTTGTGCTCAGGAAAAAGTTTAAACCTCTCTAAAGATAAATAGGTGCCGCTTACGGCGATGATAAGTATAGGGATAAGTAAAATCCTGCCTGCCACAACGTGGTAATACTGGGCAAAATAGTCTTTTATAACTTTAGAAAAAAACCGTTTAAGCCCACGCTGCCGTTGAATGACAAGTGCCATTCCTGATAAAGCTATCAGGATAAGTAAAAACGAATTGATGCCTATTATGATTCTTCCGGTTTCATGAAGAAATAGCGAACGATGCAACGACGTTATCCATTGTATAAATTCGCTTTTTTTTATAGGCTCACCCAGTATTTTGCCCGTTGCAGGGTCTATGTATGCATTAACATCGTTACCGTCGTTGTCAAGCCCCTGTAATGTAACAAACTGGTTTTGGTCTATGCTTATTTCAGTAATTTCAGGATATTGTTTGCGCAAAACAGGGAGTGTTTGTGCAAGTGTAATATCATCAAAATTATGCACCCGGTATGGCGGTATTTTTTGGTTTATTGCATCTATTGCAAGTATAGTACCTGTAGTTGATGCCAGTGCTAAAAATAAAAAAGAAAATACCGCCAGTGCCAAATGTGCATAGCGCCAAACAGAGAGCGTCATTTATTGTTTGCTATTGAATTTTGCTGAATCTTACGTATCTGATATAGCCTTTACCTTCGGCCTTTTCTGCAAGGGCTTCGGTTGTTAAAGGTATTTCTACGTCGTCAACATGATATTTCTGGTCTTCGACTGCAGTTTCAAAACGCAGTTTATAACCTTTATTTAGCTTATTGTCTTCTATTTCCATGGTGGTAACACTGCGGTCTCCACCTGTAACAGATGCGCCTGTTTTAGCACTTATGTTTGGCCTTTTAGAATATACTTTGTACCATTCTTTAAGAGTGTTGTACCATTTTTTATCATCGCCCATTACATAAAGCGTTTTTTCATATTCGCCTTTTGGGTTTATGATAGATACAACAACATAGGCACCTTCGCCCACATAGTTAGACATTTGCAGCATGCATTTGTATTTAGTCGATTGTGCAGATGCGCTGAAGGTAAAACAGCTTAAAAGCACTACTGCTAGACAAGATCTCAATAATAACTTCATAATGTTATTTTAAAAAATCAATAGATATATTATTTTTTGTAATAAACTCGTTTTCTTTAGCCAGCATGTAAGCTGTTTCGTCAAACTCAGTTTTAATATCTTTTTTTGCACCTATAGAAAGCAGGTATTTTAGTGTGGCATCATCTTTAGATACCATTGCAGCTTTGTGCAGGGCAGTTATGCCCTCTTTGTTTTTTGCATTAACATCTATATTAAGTGCAGCCAGTTTTTTTACAAGGTCAAGATCGCTCTTAACTATAGCCACATGATATAAGGTACTTCCATCTTTTTGTGCTGTGGCAAAGTTAAGTCCTTTCTCCTGTAGTAATTTTATTTTTGCGCCAAAGTCATCACCTGCTTGAGCTCCCGGCCTTGGAGCCCTGTAATTTTGTACTAAATGATAGGCAAGGTTGTAGCCATCTTTGTCTTTAACGTTAACGTCGGCACCATTTTTAATTAATAAGGCCACCACATCCGCAGAGCCGTTTTTTACAGCTGCCGTAAGAGCCGATTCTCCTTTTGCATTTACGGCATTGATGTTTTTTACTTTAGGCAACAATATTTCTAACGCTTCTGTATCCCTGCCACCTGAAGCATTAATTAATGCAGTATTACCATCGTTATCTGCCTTATTTACATCTACACCTTTATTTATAAAATAATTTATTATTTCAGATTGTTTTTGCTTGCGTACTAACGAGTGAAGTACGGTTTCTCCATCTTTACTTACTACAGTTGGTTTAATTTTAAGGTCGTCTACAAGATACTTAAATACCTCTATTGTATTAGCCCCGCGGCGTGTGCCCTGTGCCGCAAAAATTAAAGCATTGTCGTTATATTTTACACCTTTGGTAAGTAATGTTTTCAGTAATGCTACATTACCTGTTCTTGCAGCATAGTTAAACGCTGTATTTCCATCGTTGTCAACATCTTTAAGCGATAATCCTTTTGTTGCAAAGTAGTTTGCAAGAGTAAGGTCTTTATCATTAGGTATTGCTATAAGCAAAAGGTTTACTCCATCTTTATATTTCTTTTTAGGATCTAAACCTGCTTTAAAAAAAGTATCATATATAGCAGTATTGGTTTGCCCATTGTTTGCAGCAAAAACTGCCGGGGTAGTATCGTGGCTGTCGTTAAGGTTAATGTCAGCACCCTTAGCTATAAGATAATTTACAATCTCAACATTACCTTTATTTGCAGCCCAGTGTAAATATATACGTGCGTCGTGAGTAAGCTTTTTTACGCCATTGCCGGGAAGGTCTATAAGGTATTTTATTGTAGCTTCGGGAGCATCGTTGTTTATTGCCATTGTAGTGGCATCAAACATCATTGGGTTAAATTCGGTTGCGCTGTTGCCCTTTGCAACTTCTGCTTTAACAGCCGCCACATCCGGATTTGTTTTCCAGAATGACTGGTCTAACAAAGTGTTTTTTTGCTGTGCGATGGCAGAAAGACCAACAAATGCACAAACTGTAAACAAGATTTTTTTCATTGCTATGAGGTGTAGTTATTTTTAATAAGTTTAAATAAGGGTAAAATTACAGGTTTTGTTTTAATAATCTTCATTAGAATTGTCTAATAAACAAAAATCTCTATCTTTTGCTTTGATCATAAAACCTAAATGAATTTTTTAAGCAAAGCAATAAAGAATATTTACTGCTTTGCTTATTTATGGAATACTTAATAAGACAGCCTTGCCAGCGCAGATACTCCGTCGGCCTGAATAACCAATCCGGCTTTTGCTGTAGCTGTTACAGGATCTATAACGTATACTGTTGGTTGTGCGCTGTCTGTAGTTACAGGGAAATACATTTTGCCGTTGTAAGCAAATGGCCATCCTGTACCAACAATATTTGCTTTAGCCGGGAAACCTGTTGTAACCCATTTAAAATCTTTGCTTCCCATTTTTACAACAGCATATTGTGTTGCGGCACTGCTAACATTAATGGTTTCATATTGCTCGTTGTAAAACTCTATAAGGAATGAGTCATCTGCAATATGCCATACTTTGCGAAAACGGTATCCGCCTGATGCAGTTTCAAGATCCCAATAGTATGAATCGAAATCTGTGCCACCTGCAGGTATGCGAATAACACCTGCATTTTTTGTTGAAGTGTTATCATAAGCACCAGAGAAAACATATACATTATCGGAAGCGTCCCTGTCAATTTGCGAATAGTAAGCAGAGCGGTAACGTCCGGCAGAGTAGCTGATACGATCGTCCTGGAAAGAACGCACTACATTAAAATCACGGTCTAATTCAAAAACCCAGCATTCATCAGGATTACCTACAGTTGCAGTAGTACTGCCTCCTGTGCCCGATGTTACACCATGAGAGAAAACACCTGCGGTAAGAAATGTTCCGTTACCCCTGTCTACAATGCCAGAGATTGTTGCATTTTCCTGTACACCGTCATAAGTTATACCTCCGTTAAGCCCTTCTGTGTGCAGGTATTTTGTAGTTACAGCGTTGCCGTTTTCCTGATCTATTAAATATGCAATTACTCCTGTAGAATTGTCCTGCAGGGTTTGCCCGCTACGTGCAGCTACAATATAATTTCCAAAAGAGCCCCATGTGCCATAACCTTTTTCTAACTGAAATTCGTTCCCCGTTTTACTTAAAACGCCATCGGCATTTATATTATAAGACATTCCTATAGACGGGTCGCCCTGGCGGTACTGCATAGCTGTTACAGAGCGTGTACCGTTGCTTACAAATGCAGTAAAGGCGTAAGGTTCTTCTATAGCACCGGCATTACCCACAATAGAAGCTGTACCTGATTCCAGGTCTTCTACAGAGAGCATGTATGTAAAATCTCCCTGTGTGGCTGCAACAAAATAATTTCCTTTTGTAGATGCACCGCTGCTGTTGCTGTCATCACTGCATCCTGTTGCTGTTAAAAAGGCGATTGCCAATGCTAATACTACTGAGTATTTCTTTTTTCTCATTTTAAATTATAATTAAAGGTTATTGTTATTTTTTGTTTTGCTTGTACATAATGAAGTAGCGCAGCTTGACCGAAAAATTCCTGCCCGGTTTTTGAAGCGCATAGTTATCATACAGTAATTCGTTGGTAATATTCCTGGCTTCAAAAGCTATGTTGTATTTTCCGTTTGCGGCAGCAAAGGTTACATTAAGGTCATGCGATAGTTGTTGGTCTATACTTAACTTATTGTTTGCAGTTGCAAGGTTTTCCCAGTTGAGAAAAAATTCGCCTACAAAATTTAGAGAATATCCGGCGGTTAGCACATTGCCTTTACCCCATATATTGTGCAGATAGTAGGCAGCATCTGCATTGCCAAAAAAGTAAGGCACATTAGGGATCCTTATATTATAGGTAGGACTTTCGCGAATTCCTGATGTTGAGGCATAATAACGCTCTTTGTCACGCAGGTTTTGGTAGGTAACATTACCGCCTACAGTAAACCTGTTTTTATAATAATAGCGTAGTTCGGCATCAACACCAATATTACGCACCGTTCCGTGGTTCATAGAGCCGCCAGTACCGTTACGTTGTTCTACTACACGACGAATGTAGTCCTGTGTATCGCGGTAATAGGCATTTACATCGGCGTAAACCGAATGGTTTTGGTTAAGTTGTTTGTTAAGCGTGGCTCCTAAATTGTAGTTCATAGAATTTTCGGCCTTTATAGATGCATTTCCTGTTTCCAGTACTTCATCCCCAAAAAGCTCTGTATCTGTAGGCAATCGATAGGCTTTTTCTATTGATGCTTTTACCTGTACGTCTTTAAAGAAATATGTAGTGGCAAGACCATAACCTGTTGTACCATAGGTTTCTTTTATCTCTGTATAAGAAGGATGCCCTTCATCTCCGGTATTTATGGGACCAATCACTTTCTGATGGTAATTTTTAGCAAACAGGTCGAGATTCCATCTGTTATTATAGCGGTAGCAGTAGGAGATTCCCAATACATTTTTTTGACTTACCCGGCGCATATTATCATAAGTTGCACCCAGTTCGGCAGATGTTACTGCCATTTCATTTTTTCGTTCATAGCCACTTATCACATCATTTATGGATACCGAATGGCTATCGTTAATGCGATAATTTAAATTTGCAGTAGATGAATAGTTATTATTATAAAAATCTGATAATGTACCGTTAGCGCTTTCACCTGCTGAACCAGTTACCCTATAATCTCCAAACCAGTTGTACTGCCTGTTTATGGTATCGTTATTATGGTTTTTATTGCGATTGTAATTAGCTGTTAAACGAAAATTAAGCCCTTTGGTAAATATGTTTCTTTTCTCGTAGTTTAAAGAGGGCATTACTGTGGTGGAGGTCCTGAACTTTTTTCCATATACTATCATCATCATATTGGCAGTCTGGATATCGGCATATTCCTGTCCAAAAGTGGCTCCTATCAAAAAGCGGTCTGCCCACCATTTGTTTACGAATCCCATTTTTATTATAGAAGTCTCATTATGATAGGTGTCATGAAAACGCTCGGCCCATTTATTCCTAATACTGTAAGTACCATCGTTTACATTTAGAATACGGTCTACAAATACTTTATAATTGTTATCGGAATAATTTTGGAAAGCATTGAACTGAACTGTGAACCCTGATTTACCGGTATATCCGAAGTTAATATTGGTTTTATGGGTATTGAAAGAACCATAAGAATAAGACATGTCCAGATAGGTATTAGCACTTTGGTTTGTTACAATGTTTATTGCCCCACCCAGCGCATCTGCCCCAAACTCTACAGGCACCACACCTTTGTAGACTTCTATACGATCGGCAATACCTACGGGTATGTTATTAAGCTGAAAAGCAGAACCAAACCCCTGCATAGGCACACCGTCCATAAACAATTTAATGTGCCTGCCTGTAAAACCGTTTAGGGATATAGACATGTCAGATCCTACACCACCCGTTTCACGTATTTTTACACCAGATGCTTTATCGAGTAAATGCGCAAGGTCTAAAGTGGTATTATATTGCGATTTTGCATCTAAGGCTACCACATTATATGGTGTTTCGCGCACCTGTTGCAGTGCCGATTTTCCCTTTATTTCTAACTCATCTAATTCTGTGGCGGCCTTTAATGTAAGTGTTATGTTTAGTTCTTTGCGTTCGTTTTCTTTTATTGTAACCGTTTCGGCCTTTTTGTCAAAACCCATTCCGCTAAACTGTATTGTATGCTTTCCTGGCTTTACATTCAGGCGATACTTACCGTTAACATCCGTTTCAGTAATACTATTTGTATTGTCTACAGTTACTGTAATACCGGGTATAGTCTCTCCGTTGGCCGATTTTGCCATACCATATATTACTGTATTTTTATGTTGGGCATTAAAAGTTATGGTAAATAATAAAAGTAAAAAGGTGTAGCGTAATTGGTGTTTCATTGGGTTTAAAGGCTGTATTTACTGTATTTTACTCAAAGTGTAAAAATCAAGCAATGTTTTATTTAATTAGACTTATTATAAATAACTTTGCGCAAAAGTATTGTTGACTGCAGTAGCACAATAATGAAAATGGTATTAAAAGTAACAGTATTGGTATTATGTATATACGGTCTAAACTTAGAGAGGAGAACGAAACCTTATATGAAATATCTGTACCCGATGAGGGCAGGAATGAATCTGAAATAGATTTCAGGGAAATCTTCTATCATAAAAAGGACGGGATTTTATTAAAAGGGCGCATTTTTAGCACAGATGGTTTTATATTGATAGAGACATGTTTTAATAATCTGGACGATTATACTGAATTGTTAAGAAAAAGAGGCGAATATGTACAGATGTCTTTATTGCTTACGGGCAGTGTGGCAACTTTTAAAAAGCAATATAAAAAGGTAAGAGACTTACCCAAAGGCATTTTACAATTGGTTTTTAGGGGAGACACAGATGTTGCAATGGAGATGCCCCGCAGCAAAGAGCCCATGAGATATATAAGGATATTTTTAGCCAGGCCCTATTACTTATCGATCATGAAAACTGAAAAGTGGGCACCATCGTCATTATTTTATCAAAATGTAAGCGAAGGCAGCTATATACATTTTGGCAGGAACCTTATACCTATTAGCCATGCGCTGCTGCAAACCATTTTAGATATATTGGATAATAACTATCAGGGCATTTTAAAAAAATATTACACAGAGCTTAAACTTAGAGATCTGTTGCTGCAACTTTTCATTTGTAATACTTCGGGGACCAATATACCTGCCATAAACGACAAAACGAGTATTGGTTTGGAAACGGCAAAGGCCTACTTGGTTTTGCACTACAATAATCCTCCAACCATCAAACAGCTTTCCCGCATTGTATCTTTAAACGAACTGAAGCTCAAAACCGGTTTCAAAGAAAAATTTGGAAGCACCATACATGAGTTCATTATAGGTTTAAGAATGCAAAGCGCAAAAAAAATGCTGGCAAACAGCAACCCCGTTAACGAAGTATCGGCTCAGTTGGGCTACAAAAGCGTTTCTCATTTTATTACAAGCTTCAAGAAGTTTTATGGGGTAACGCCAAAACAGTTTATGGTAAAAGATGTTTTAAGCAAGCTACAGTCAAATATCCTATACTTTTTTCTGAGTTTTTACTTAAATACTTTAGATGAAAATATGATAATCCTACTGGAGTGGTAAACTCTCCGCACAAGGGCATATTATCTAAATGCATTAACATTGTTTTAACTTAATACAAATGTTATATATTTGGTATTGGTTAAAAACAATGGCGCTAAATGCACTTTTTTGATAATTTATATAAAAAGATTATTGTAACCTGCTTATTGCTGATAGGTACAACTTTCTATGCCCAGCAAGTAACTGTAAAACAGTGTGATTCTATAATAAGGCAAGGGGTTTTAAAAACAGAAGAAAAGAAGTATTTGCGGGCATTGGAACTCTTAACCGAGGCGCAGGCAATTGCATCTAAAAATAAATGGGGACACCAAATGTATGGTTCTACCGTAAATTTGGGTAATTGCTATGTAGCAATGATGGATTATGGCGAGGGTTTAAAATATTATTTGGAAGCCTACAATATTGCTATAAAATTTAAATATAAGAACCTTGAAATAGGTGCCATTAACAATATTGCTATTTTTTACAGCCGCGAAGGTGAATTTAAAAAGGCATACGATTACTTTAAAAGAGCCTATGACATAAGCAAAGAACAGAAAGATTCAACCAATATTGGCATTTATACGCTAAATCTTGGTATGATACTTGGCGAAATGAAAAAATATAAAGAGGCACACGCCTATTTTAAAGAAGCACTTAAATATGCCAATAATAACCCACGTCTTGTCTTAGGAGTCAATGCCGGTCTTGCCGAAACAGAAATGGATATGGGCTACACACAAAAGGCTAAAAATTTCTCCTTATCTCTTTTAGACCAGATACCCGATAAAGTCGGCAACGATGCTGCTATATCTTTACAACTTAATGTAGCCAAAGGTTTTTTACTCGAAAAAAACTATCCGCAGGCCGAAAAGTATGCTCTGATGGGACTTAAAAACAGTGCCGAACTTAGCAGGAAACAAAAAATATATACGTTCCTTTCAAAAATTTATGCGCAGAACAAAGATTTTGATAAGGCATTGCAATATAAAGATTCGGTTTTTGCTGTACAGCAGGAACTAAATAATATAAAGAACGGCCGTGTTTATGAGAACAACCGTGTAAAGTTCGAAATTCAGGATTATAAAAATCAGATAGCCATTAAAAATGCTACAATAGCAAAAGACCGCAAAGTATATTTTGCTGTTGTAATATGCATTACCCTTATATTGTTATTGATAATATTTATTTTCAGGACTATATCTATGAGGCATAAGCAAAAAAAGCTTATTGCCGAAAACAGTCAGCAGGTAATGGCATTAAGGTTGGCAAAGCAGGAAAGCGAAGCATTGCAACAGGAAAAGTTATTTCAGCAAAAGCAGCACGAAATAATTTTAGAAAAAGAACTGCTTAAAAATGAAATAGAGCATAAGAACAGGAAACTGTCGTCTCAGGCACTGTACACCTCGGGCAAATATCAAATGATAGAAGACGTTGTTAAATTGCTTAATGACATACCCGAAATTGCACAGCTTCCTGTCGTAAAAAAACACATTCGTTTTTTACGAAATTCGCTTAACAGCGATAACGAGTGGGAAGGATTCCTTACGCACTTTGAAGAAGTAAACCATGGCTTTTTAACCCGATTAAAAGCTGCGCACCCCGATCTTAACGCAAACGATATACGCTTTATATGCTATGTGTACATGAACCTCAACGCTAAAGAAATTGCTGCCATGCTCAACATTTCTTTAGATGCAGGACGCAAGCGAAAAGAGCGTATATCGCAAAAACTTGGACTAAAAGACAGCTCAATGCTTTTTAGCTATTTGTATGAAATATAAATAGTTAAAAAATAAATCCGGTTGATGTCACAAATTTTCCGTCACGTTTTTTTAATACTCAGGTAACATTACAGAATTTTATGCCAATACCACAAAGCAATTTATTTGTTTAGGGTATTAGCACTATTATCTGTTAAAAACCAAAAACTATCGCATGAGTATTACCTTTAAAAAACACTATGAAAAAGTACTATTTTAAATCAGTCATGAGCAATGCCGTATCTGGAGCACAACGGCGTTCGCTCTACATTAAAAAAGGTCTGTTTGCAGCAGCGGCATTGTTGCTGTTAAACGGAGGTGCAGCATTTGCACAGGAATATTGTGTGCCTGCGCCTACAGGCATAAGCGGCACAGGTATAACAAACTTTACCTTTGGCACTATTAACAACACCACTGGTGCAGAAACCGGAAATTATGGTGATTATACCAATCAGGTAGCAAATGTTGGTCAAACGGTAACCCAGCCTTTTACAATTACCATGGCAACAACCATTGGCTATGGTGTAAAAGTATGGGTAGACTGGAACAACGACTTTGATTTTGATGACGAAGGAGAACAGGTTTATTCTACCACAACATCATCAAACCCAGCAGTAACACTTAACGGAAGCCTTACAGTTCCGGCAAATGCTGCTATAGGGCCTCACCGTCTAAGGGTAGGTGGCGCACTTTTAGGACGTGGAGGATCGCAAACAACTCCTTGTTTTAATGGAACAAGCGGAGCTTATGAAGATTATACACTAAACGTTACCCCACCGCCAACATGTTTTGCACCTGTAAACCTGATAGTAACCAATGTGAGCAGCGGTCGCGTAAATATAAGCTGGGGAGCCCCGACTTTAGGAAATGCACCGCAGGGGTATGAATATGCTATTGTTGATTCGCCAGCACAGCCTGTAAGTGGTGTTTCTGTAAGTGGCACGTCGGCATCTAACTTAGAATGTCCTTTAAACGGATACCTGTATGTTAGAAGCAATTGTGGCAATGGCGATTACAGCCAATGGGCTTCTGTTTCATTTTATAATGGTTACTGTACTCCCCAGCCAACCTATATAGACGGGCAGGGAATAACCAACGTTACTATTGGCAGTATTAATAATACTACTGCTGCCGAAACAGGAAACTATGGTAACTATACAGCCCAGACTGTAAATGTGGGGCAGGGAGTAACCCAACCATTTAGCATTACACTAACTACAGGGCTTGCTTTTAATACAAGAATTTGGATAGACTGGAATAACGATCTTGATTTTGATGACGCGGGTGAACAGGTTTATGACGCTACATCGGCAGTAGCCGCAACAGCAACGCTTACGGGAACTTTTACCGTTCCTGCTAATGCTTTGCTGGGCAACCACCGTTTAAGGGTGGGCAGCGTTGTAACCTGGAGCGCCCCGGTCACTGCATGTACATCTCTTTATAATGCTTCTTATGAAGATTATACAATCAATGTTACCAATCCGCCAAGTTGTTTTACACCAACTGCGCCAACAGGTACATCAGTAGCGTCTGGAATAGCAAATATAAGCTGGACAGCTCCAACACTGGGTAACACACCTACAGGTTATGAGTATGCTGTAACTAATTCGGCTACGCCTCCGGCAACAGGAACTCCTAACGCAACCACTACTGTTAACAATGTTACTGTAACAGCAAATGCTGTAAACTATATACATGTAAGGGCAATTTGTGGTAATAATAACTATAGCGAATGGTTTACCGGAACTTATTTTAATGGTTACTGTACTCCAAGGCCTACATCAATAGAGGGCAATGGTATTACGAATGTTACTTTTGGCGGTATTAATAATACAACTACCACCGAAGATAATAACTATGGAGATTTTACAGCTCAAATAGCAAATATTGGTCAGGGTGTAACCACACCATTTAGCCTTACATTAAATGTTCCACAATCATATAATGTTAAAATATGGGTAGACTGGAATAACGACCTTGATTTTAATGATCCGGGGGAAGAACTTTACAGCGGAGCTTCGGCAGCAGGAGAAGAGACATCCACTATAACAGGATATTTAACTGTTCCTTTCGATACTGTTTTAGGCAATCATAGAGTAAGAGTAGGAGCTGTGGTTAACTGGCTTTCAAATATCTCTGCATGTTATACAGGAGAATATGGTTCTTATGAAGATTATACGCTTAATGTAACCACGCCACCAAGCTGTTTTACACCAACAAATGTTGCAGGCCAAATTACATCGGCCGGGGTAAACAGCCTTAGCTGGACTGCACCACAGCATGGTACTACTCCTGACGGATATCAGTATGCTGTTACAGAAACCTCTGCAACTCCTGCAACAGGTACAGATGTAACCGCTACAACAGTAAACGGAATAAACGTTCCTGTAAATGCAGTTAGTTATCTGCATGTCAGGACCAATTGTGGCAATGGCGATTTTAGTGAGTGGGTTACTATTCCGTTTTATAATGGAGTTTGTATTCCTACCCCAAACTATGTTAACGGACAGGGTATTACAAATGTTACAATAGGCTCTATAAACAATACTACCGTAAGGGAAGACGATGAATTTGGAGACTATACTGATCAGGTAGTAAATATTGGCCAAGGTGTTAGCCAGCCATTTAGTATTGGTCTTAATGTTTATGTAAGATACAATGTTAGAATATGGATCGATCTTAACGATGATCTTGATTTTACTGATGAAGGCGAACAGGTTTATGCAGGTATATCTGAGGCTACAGAAACTACAGTACTATCGGGTAATATAAACATACCGATAACTGCACCATTAGGAAACCACCGTTTAAGAATTGGTATTACTCCTATGGATAATGAAGTTCCTCAACCTTGTGGCTACATGACTAACGGTGCCTATGAAGACTATACTGTTAATGTAACCACACCACCAAGCTGTTTTACTCCATCTGCTCCTGCGGGTGTTGCAACAACGGCTAACACGGCTAACCTTAGCTGGACGGCTCCAACGTTGGGTAATACCCCGGCAGGTTATCAATATGCGGTTACAACGTCTAATACACCTCCGGATAGTGGTACAAATACAACAGGAACATCTGTAACCGGATTTACCGGTATTACCAATAATACTTACTATTACCTGCATGTTCGTACTGATTGCGGCGATGGCGATTACAGCCTGTGGGTAACCTCGCTAAGGTTTAGATATCTTGAGGGAGATACCTGTGCTACAGCAATAGACCTTACTAATCAAAGCAGTCCTTACAGTTTTAGTACACAAGGTGCTGAACATAATTTTTCACCTGAATGCTATAGCGATCATACCGCTCCGGATCTTTTTTATACTATAGATGTGCCTAACGGTTATACGCTTAGCATCAGAATGACCGAACCTGGTTATGATGCCGTACATTCAGTATTTTATGGAGGTTGTGCTGCTAATGAGCAAACTTTCCTGACCTGTACTGATGACGACTTTGAAGAAACCGTTTGGGAAAACCGTACGGGCAGCACGCAAACAGTATATTGGGTACAGGATGGATGGAGCACTGCCAGCGGAAACTTTACATTAGAATGGAGCTTTACGCCTCCACCTGCATGTGATGTTCCGAGGCTACTTGATGCAGATATAACTTCGCTTACCAGTACTAATGTTAGTTGGGCATTGCCTAATACAGGTACTCCTGTAGGATATGAATATGCTGTTACAAACTCACAGACACCGCCTGCAAGTGGTGAATATACTGCGGCATTTTCTGCATCAGGAATAGCAATAACACCAAATGTACTTACCTACCTGCACGTGCGTTCTGTTTGTGGTGAAGATGGATTTAGCGAATGGGCTACCTATGAGTTCTTTAGCGGATACTGTGTTCCTACAAATAACGAGTCTACAGAATTTTATATATCAGGAATAACTACAGAAGGTGGTGAAACCAATATATCTAATACAGGTACAGGTTTTAGCGGTTATACCGATTATACAGCAACTCACTCTGTAACTACTTATGCAGGAGGAGCATTTACAATAACTGCTACACATCCCGGGGAAGAATATCTGTATACAGTATGGATCGACTGGAACAATAATTTTGATTTTAGCGATGATGGAGAAAGGGTTATCAATTCGCCTTATTTAGCTTCTCCGGCTCAGGTTGGTACTGTTACTGTACCGGTTGGTGTTGCAGAAGGCACTTATAGAATGAGGATACGTAATGCGCGTTTAGGTTCGCCTATACCGGTATGTGGTGAGCAGGGTGCAGGTGAGGCAGAAGATTATACTGTAATTGTTACGGCTGCACCAAGTTGTTTTGCCCCATATGGTTTATCTATTGAGCCTGTAGATGCAAGCACAGCCAATCTTCGTTGGAGCCCGCCGGAATTGGGAACTTTTCCACAGGGATATGAATATGTGTTGAGTAATACATCTGCCGAGCCTACTGGTAGTGGTACTCCAACAACATCTATATTTATAGACAGTGCTCCATACAATCCTGCTGTAAGCAATTATCTTTTTGTTCGCAGTAATTGTGGCGACGGAGGTTTTAGCGAATGGGTAAGTACTTCGATACTGGATACTGACCACCCTTTGTCTTTAGAAAACAGTGTAACAGTGTTTAAAGAAGGCAGTTCTATAAATATTGCATCAGGAAATATTTTAATTACAGGTGTAAATGTTTACGACGTTCGCGGAAGCAAACTTTATACACAGTCTGATATTAATGATACAAAAGCAGCGATCAATGGTCTACAGATACAACAGCAGGTTGTAATTGTAGAGATTAATACTGCTAAAGGAAAAGTAAGCAAAAGAATTGTTTACTAAAAAAAGTAGACCAACACTACACACACACAAATGTTTTATTAAAAAGCCGCCTGAAGTTTAACTTTAGGCGGCTTTTGCTTTTATGTTCGCTATAAAGATTATTCTTTATCTTTTTTGTGAACCAATAGTTTATCTATAATTTTACGGGAAGCGTTTTCAGGAAATGCATCGTTACCAGTCACTAAAATTCCTTTATGTCCTAATTTTGACTGGATGCCATAAACAGTGGCTTTCTCATCTGGGTCGGTTTCCCCTTCATAAAAATAAATATGGGCAATTTCAAATTCATCTTCTCCAAACCTGCCTGAAGTACCTATAATTACATCGCCTTCTATATTAAAATCTTCGATAAACCCTTTTGTCTTAAGTTCGTCTATGGCTTTAAGCACGGGTGCATAGTGATACGTAATTTCCATGATGTGTGTTTTATGGTTATCTTCAAATTTAATTAAAAAACATATTAATTAGTATAATTCGATACATCTTTAAAAGGAACTTATTTTCTTAACATCACGGGTGATTGAAAGGAAAATGGGATAAAAAAAGCCGGAAGAAATCTCCCGGCTATTAATTATATTATCTCTGCGTTTAAACCTGCTTCAAGTAATGAAGAGCATTGTGGCTTCAGCTCTTTCATTTCGCCAGTTTTAACGGTGCATTTGCCATTGTAGTGCACAATAAGCGAACATTGTTCTGCCTGTTCGGGTGTGTGTTTGCATACCTTCATCAGAGTGTTAATCACATGGTCAAAAGTATTTACATCATCATTATACAGAACTATCTCATTGTTGTTAGATACCTGTTCTTCGGTAAGTACTTCTTCTAATACTTTAGTGCTCATATTCAAACATTTAAAAATGCTAATTTACGTATTTTAGCGCAACCCAGTTATTCTTTTGGTGTTTTTTTATTAACCTTAAACCTTTTTCGGTGCACGAAGCATCTATAAAAGGTATGTCTTCCTCATAAAAACCGCTAAGTAATAAAACGCCGTCTTTATTAAGACAATCTACATACTGCTGCATGTCGTTTAATAGTATATTACGGTTAATGTTTGCAATAATAACATCATAGTTTTTGCCGGCAAGCAGTGAGGCATCGCCCTCATAAACACTAATGTGTTTACAGTTGTTGCGTTCGGCATTTTCTATAGAATTAAGGTAGCACCAGTTGTCAATATCTATGGCATCTATAGGCTGTGCACCCTTCATTTCGGCAAGTATTGCAAGTATGGCAGTGCCACAACCCATATCGAGTGTTTTTTTACCCTCAACATCGGTTTCAAGTAAGTGCTGTATTACCATAAAGGTGGTTTCGTGATGGCCGGTACCAAAACTCATTTTAGGCTCTATGACAATATCATATTTAACCTCTTTATATTCATGAAAAGGGGCACGCACGCGGCAGGTATCATCTACCTCAATAGGCTCAAAATGCTTTTCCCATTCCTCATTCCAGTTTACCTGCTCAATTTCTTCAACAGTATATTCAATTTTAAATTCTTCCGAATCAAGAATTTGGATATCGTTGAGCACATCCTCTGTCCAAAATTGTTTTTGTATGTAGGCGCTAAGCCCATTCTCTGTTTCTTCAAAGCTTTCAAAAGGAGTGTACTCCAGTTCGGCCATCAGTATTTCTGCTCCCGGCTCTTTTGGCGATACGCTAAAATGGTATCCTATGTATTCTGGCATAACTTTAATTTTTCGCAAAGGTAATATTATGGTAACATTGAGTGGTAATAATTAATATTAAGTTTGCGCAAACTTTACAGTCGTGATTTATGGCTTGTTTAGCTTGCTGCTGCCCAATGTTATATGGCACTGTTACCTTTAAATTTTGCTGCAAATAAAACATAATTTTTGTAATAAACATTAAATGAAAAATATCCTTTCGTTATTCCTGCTCTTAACTGCAATCGCTGCCACTGCGCAGATTAACATAGAGCGAACTACTAAAGATAATGACCTTAAGCTTTCGGCACTGCCATATTATAACTATGGTAAAGGATTAGGAATAACGTCGCCCGATAGTATATTTCAGTTCAATATACGTTTCAGGATGCAAAACCGCGCAACCTATTTGCAAAATGAGGGTGAAGATGCGGCTATAGACGGACAGATCCGCCGTTTGCGCCTTCGTTTTGATGGCTATGTAGGTAACCCGAAGTTTATATATGCTCTACAATTATCTTTTGCCCCAGGTGATGTAGGTGAGGTTAAAGAGGGTGAGAATATCAACATTATTCGTGATGCGATATTGTTTTACCGCCCTAACAAGCACTGGAACTTTGGTTTTGGGCAAACAAAGCTGCCTGGTAACCGCCAAAGGGTAAATTCATCGGGAGGTTTACAGCTAACCGACAGGAGTATAAACAACGCCCGTTTTACGATAGACAGGGATTTTGGTTTCCAGGTGCACAACCAGCACGAAACGATTGATAAATTCTCATATAACCTTCGTGGAGCAATATCTACAGGGGAGGGGCGTAATTCTACCGATAAGCCCGATAATGGACTGGCATATACAGGCAAGGTAGAATTATACCCATTAGGTGCTTTCACTAAAGATGGGGCTTATTTTGAGGGCGACCTTATGCGTGAGACTAAACCAAAATTAATGCTGTCGGGTGCATACCAGTTTAACAACAAAGCAAGGCGAACAGGCGGGCAGCTTGGCAACGACCTTTTTGAAAAGCGCGATATGCAGTCGATACTTTTAGACGCTATGGTTAAATATAACGGCTGGGCGTTTATGAGTGCCTATATGCAACGCATTGCCGATAATCCTGTTACTGTTAATCCTGATGATACAACTGATATTCAATACATATTTACAGGTCATGGTTTTGATTATGAGGTTAGTTATCTTTTTCCGACAAATTATGAGATTATTGGGCGTTTTTCTACTCAGGAAGCGCATAAGGACATCCGGATTCTTGCACCAAACACAAAACAATACAGCCTGGGTGTTACCAAATACATATGGGAACATGCATTTAAAGCACAGGCCGAAGTAACGCTGGACGACCTGAGCTATTTTGACGGAAGCTCAAAGAAAAACTGGTATGTGCGTTTTCAGGTGGAAATTGGGATATAGTACATGACTATATCATCATTATTTTGCTAAATTTGCACTGCTAACACAACTACACTATGCTTCAGGCTGCTGATACATTGCTTACTACACAACTGGAAACTTATTTTAAAGCCTTCAGGCAAAATATTATAGGTATAGAACAGGAATTTGTTTCGCCCTTTGGCGCACAAAAAATTGTATATACCGACTGGACTGCCAGCGGACGTTTATATCAGCCTATTGAAGACAAAATGGTTAACCAGTTTGGGCCTTTTGTGGCTAACACGCATACTGAAACGACTGTTAGCGGTACTGCCATGACCATGGCCTATCATGAGGCACGCCATATTATAAAACATCATGTTAATGCCAGCCCAGACGATATACTTATTACGAACGGTACAGGCATGACGGGCGTTATAAACAAATTTCAAAGGATACTTGGGTTGAAAGTTCCGGAGAATTTACGTCCCTTTACAAAAGTACCCGATGAGAAAAAGCCTGTAGTGTTTATATCGCACATGGAGCACCATTCTAACCATACTTCGTGGTTGGAAACCATTGCTAATGTGGTTATTATTCCTGCCTGCCCTCTAGGACTTATTTGTCTTGACAGCTTTAAGAATTTGTTGGAACACTATAAAGACAGTCCGCTTAAAATAGCATCGGTAACAGCATGCTCTAATGTTACGGGCATTAAAACGCCCTATCATGAAATCGCAAAACTTATACACAGTTACAATGGGGTTTGCTTTGTAGATTTTGCCTGTTCTGCACCTTATGTAGCTATCGACATGCATCCTGCCGACGAAGAAGCAAGGCTTGATGCCGTGTTCTTTTCACCTCACAAATTTTTGGGAGGGCCCGGTACAGCAGGAGTACTGGTGTTTAATAAAAAGCTGTACAAAAACATGATACCCGACCAGCCGGGCGGTGGTACCGTGAGTTGGACAAACCCATGGGGCGAGCACAAATATCTTGATAATATTGAAGAGCGCGAAGATGGCGGCACTCCCGGATTTTTACAGGTTATAAAAACTGCCCTTGCCATTAGGCTTAAAGAAAAAATGGGAGTAGAAAACATACTAAAAAGAGAGGAAGAGCTTTTAGAATATGTTTTCAACAGTTTAGGCGCGGTCGAAAATATTAATATACTGGCCCCTCAGCACACTAACAGGCTTGGAGTAATTTCTTTTTACATAGATGGATTGCATTTTAACCTTGGTGTTAAATTGCTAAACGACAGGTTTGGTATACAAACCCGTGGCGGTTGCAGTTGTGCCGGTACCTATGGGCATTACCTGCTGCATGTAGACCAGGAGCAGTCGCATTATCTTACTGATAAAATATCGTTAGGGGATCTGATACAAAAACCGGGATGGATTCGTATGTCTATACACCCAACTACAACTAATGCTGAAATACAGTATGTGTGCGACAGTATAAAGGCATTGGCACTAAACCATGAAGAATGGGCAGCAGATTACCAGTACAACAAAAATACTAATGAGTTTACACACATTGCCGATAATGCAGAGGCATTAACCGCAGCAGTTAAGAATTGGTTGGAGGTATAAAACCCGGTGGGTCGTTGCGGCGGTGTTTAAAGCGTTTATGCGTCCAAAGATAATATTCTGGCTGCTCCCTGATTTGTTCTTCCATAAGGCGTAGAAAGATGTCGGTTATCTCATAATTGGCATATTCTTTTGGCTCTTTCTCTAAACTGATAAAAGTAGCTTTATAGTAACCTCTTTTTATTTTTGCCCCTTTTACCATCATAACATTAAGGTCCATCTTTTTGGCAAGCATTTCGGCACCTACGTGCACGGGCACTTCCATACCAAAAAGGTTTGTCCAGTATATGGCACTGTCCAGTTTAGGCGACTGGTCGCTTAAAAAGCCGTAGTAGGCCAATATACCTTTGCGCTTATGGTCTCTTATTGCCGGAATAACAGCACGGGTGTCTATAAGGTAAGCATCAAATTTGTTGCGTATTTTTTTTACGAGCGCATCAAAATATTTGTTGCGTATTGTTTTATAAATACCATATCCTTTGTGGGTAGATAAATACTTGTTCATAATAAGCAGCCATTCATAGCTGCCATAATGGGCACATATTAAAGCTATACTTTTACCCTTAGCCTCATATTCGTGTACCAGCTCTATATTTTCGAGTATAAAGCGCTTTTTCATTTCTTTTTCAGAAATATTTATGGTCTTTATCATTTCTACAAGGGTATCGCAGAAATGATGAAAAAACTTTCTTTCTATGTCCAACCGTTCTTTGGCACTGAGATGCGGTAGAGCAAGGGCTAAGTTAAGACGTACTGTTTTTTTACGATAACCAACTATTTTATAAGCAACAACATATAAAATATCCGATAAAAAATAAAGCACCCTGAAAGGGAGTATAGATATGAACCAAAATATGGGATATAGAACGATGTATCCTAATAAGTGCATCCTTTTTTTTACAAATATACTTTTATTTATTATAAAATTACATTTTTAGCAACAGTTGTAAGCTTTGATTTACAATGCATATTAACTAATTTTACATCTCAAAAATTGTGTATGGATATAAATATAGCACTATTAGCCATTATAGCGGCTAATGCACTGGTAAGTTTTAAGGGGTTTAATGATATATCATTTTTCAGGAAATATGAATTTTACATTGGAGGCATAAGGGCAGGAGAGCAGTACCGAATGCTTACAAGTGCGTTTTTACATGCCGATGTTATGCACTTGGTATTCAATATGCTTACACTTTATTTTTTTGCTCCTGTGGTAATAGCCTTTATGGGAACGTTTACTTTTTTACTGGTCTACATTGTAAGCCTTGTTGCAGGAAGTCTGCTTACTTTGTATTTCCATAAAAATGATTATTGGTACAGGGCTATTGGTGCATCGGGAGCAGTTACAGGAGTTTTGTACTCTTCTATATTATTAGCTCCTGATATGACGTTGAGTCTGTACTTTTTTCTTCCAATACCTGCCTATGTGTTTGGTATTGGCTATTTGTTATATTCTATTTATGGCATGAAAGCTAAAAGCGACAATATTGGCCATGTGGCACACTTTGGCGGGGCTATTGGCGGGTTTGCCATAACGCTTTCGAGACAACCAAATATGATATATGATAACACATTGATGGTTATATTGTTACTTATACCAATTATTGTATTGTTTATACTCGCTAAAATGAATAAAATATAAAGATTTTAAAACTGGCACGCAATTTGAATTTCTTACAGAAAATAAAAATAAACACCATGAAAAAGATCGCACTTTTAGTTTTAGTATTTGTTGGCTCAATTGCCCAAGCACAGGTACAACCCAACCAGCAGCCACAGATAAATGTATCGGGCGAAGGAAAAATTATTGTAGCACCCGATCAGGCCGATATTACTGTTGGCTTTAGTAACAAAGGCAAAGATGCCAACGAGGTAAAGAAAATTAATGATGCAGCTATAGATAAGGTTGTAAAGTACCTTAAAAGCCAAAAGCTGGCACAGGGCGATTATCAAACCCAAAGAGTTCGACTAAACCGCGAATACGATGCTTCTTCTAAAAAAGAGGTTTACGCTGCTTCTCAAACAATAGTAATACACCTAAAAGATATTACAAAATATGATGAGTTAATGATGGGGCTTAACGATGCGGGAATTAACAGTATAGAAGGAATAAGTTTTAAAACTTCTAAACAGGAGCAATATGAAAGCGAAGCAAGGGTTAAAGCCGTTGCCGATGCCAATAAAAAAGCAACAGATTATACCACAGCCCTTGGTCAAAAACTGGGTAAGGCAGTTATGGTTACAGATAATACGCAAACCTACTACCCACAGGTAATGCGCATGAGTATGATGGAAAAAAGTATGGCTGCAGATTCGCCAAGAGAAACACTTGCAATAGGAGAGATCACTATAACAGCCAACGTAAACATCAGCTATCTGTTAAATTAACGGTTGAATAAATATATGATTAGCCCTGAAAATTACAGTTAATTTTCAGGGCTTATTTATTAGATGAAATAGCTATTACAATCGTAAATAAGTACCTTTGTAATAATAAAGACAAAGTTGCCTCATGAAAAAGATCAATGCTCCGGAGAAGGTAATTTTTATTTGCGACGGTAAAAAATGCTGCCGTTACAGTAATGATATCCGTAAAGGCTTTAAAGAGCTTATAAAAGAAAACGGACTGAAGAAACAAATTGAATTACAGTATACAGACTGTACAGGCAACTGCAAGCATGCTCCGGTTATATGCCTTCAGCCTGAAAACATTTGGCTTGGAGAAGTCGAGCCTAAAAATATAAAATCGATTTTTAAAGAACATTTTTTATAACCCGATATAGACAACAAACTAAAATAAATACATGAGCCAGGAAATCAGAAACCTTGAGCCAAAAGCACTTTGGAATAAATTTGCCGATTTAAATGCGGTACCCCGTCCTTCTAAAAAAGAAGAGCGCGTTATAGCCTTTATGAAAGATTTTGGTGCTAAACTAAATCTTGAAACTATTGTAGACCAAGTAGGCAACGTTATCATTAAAAAGCCGGCCACTCCGGGGCAGGAAAACCGTAAAACTATTGTAATGCAGAGCCATCTTGATATGGTGCATCAAAAAAACAACGATACAGTTTTTGATTTTGAAACCCAAGGGATAGAAATGTATACAGATGGCGACTGGGTTCGTGCAAAAGGAACTACCCTTGGTGCTGATAACGGACTTGGAGTTGCCACAATCATGGCTATCTTAGAAAGTACAGATATTGTTCACCCTGCTATAGAAGCTCTGTTTACTATAGATGAGGAAACAGGAATGACCGGTGCAATGGGACTTAAAGGAGGCCTGCTTAAAGGAGAAATACTCCTTAATCTTGATACAGAAGAGGATGACGAAATAGACATAGGCTGTGCCGGGGGTATAGATGTTACTGCTGAACGTACTTATCATGAAGAAGAGGTGCCTGAAAATTCTGTTGCTTATACTATTACTGTAAAAGGCCTTAACGGAGGTCATAGCGGTATGGATATCAATAAAGGTTTGGGGAATGCCAATAAAATCATGAACCGTTTGCTGTTTGATAGTTTTGAAAATTTCGGTTTGCAGATAGCCGAGATAAATGGAGGCAGCCTGCGCAATGCTATTCCGCGTGAAAGTGTGGCAAAGGTTATCATTTCTGAAATTTTTGATGAAGCTTTTGTGTTTGATATGCAGGAGGTTATTGGAGATATTAAAACGGAATATAAAACTACAGAGCCTAATCTTGTTATAGCTATAGAGAAAGCAGAACTGCCTGCAAAGGTTATGGATCTTGGTGTACAGGAAGGTTTAGTGCGTGCGCTATATGCTGCACACAATGGTGTGTACAGAATGAGTGCCGATATGGAAGACCTGGTTGAAACATCAAACAACATTGCACGTGTGGTGGTTAAAGATGGTAAAATACATATTGGTTGCCTTACGCGTTCTTCTGTAGAGAGCTCTAAGATGGATCTGGCAAATGCATTGCGTGCCACTTTTGAGCTAATTGGCTGTGAGGTTTCACAAACAGGTTCTTACCCAGGATGGACACCCAATGTAAATTCGCCTATACTTGAAGTACTTAAAGAAATATATGAAAAACAAAACGGTGCCAAACCAAATGTTGTAGCTTGCCACGCCGGGCTTGAGTGTGGTATTTTGGGTACTAACTATCCTGATATGGATATGATTTCATTTGGTCCTACCATAAAAGGTGCTCACAGCCCCGATGAAAGGGCGAGTATATCGTCTGCTCAAAAATATTGGAAGTTTGTTTTAGAGATATTACAAAACATTCCTCTTAAAAACTAACTACAAAATTAAGCTTGTAAAAAAAGTCTTTCGTTTTAAAATGAAAGACTTTTTTGTATTCAAAATTTAACTTTTTAATAGTTCTTTCCTATTAAAGTAGTTGTAATATCTGCTATCTTTGCTATTATGCACGCCTAATACCAACTACAAATGCATTACTCTGTAAGGCTTTTACTACTATCTCTTTTTATTTTATTATTGCCAGTAGGCAAAATTTCGGCACAAAATTATAATGTAGATTCACTCAAACAAATTGTGGCCAGCGCAAAACATGACACAATCAAACTTGGGGCAATCAGTTATATACTAATAAATATTCCGGGCGAAGGAAAAGAATATAATTACTATCGTGATAAATTTAAAAGTATTGCCAACATAGGGCTGAAGTCTAATCCGGACCCTGAAACTAAGAAGCAATATTTTAGCGCCCTTGGAATGTACAATGTGTACAAGAGCTATGAAACAATGCAAACCGACATTGTTACCTCGATAAAATATATTGACAAGAGTATTGAATATTTTACAAAGGCAGATGATAAGCGAAATCTTTCGAGTGCTTATGTGGGCGTAGGTACCTTATATTACAAAATTGGTAACAGGGAAAAAGCTATTTCAAATTTTTTTAAGGGCTTAAAGCAATTTGAACTACTCAAAGATAATGAAGGTATTGCCTACGCAAGCCAGAATATTGCTAATGCCTATGGATCCGAAAGTAGCAGTAAAGCCGTTCCCTACTTTTTTAAAGCCCTTGAATACTATAAAGATGAGAGCGTTCTTAGCCTTCAGGATAAAGCGCAAAAAGCTTATTTATTAGCCTCACTGGGGGATTATTATATAAATGCAAAAGATTGCGGCAATGCAAACCTTTATTTTGAGAAAAGCCTTGCTGTTGCAAAGCAGGTAGAAGATGGTAACCTGCTCTCAGAACTTTATTGCAGGCAGGGAAAAGCCGAGGAGCGATGTAATAAAAATTATGCTAAAGCATTAGGTTTATATGACCAGGCCCTTAAAATTGGTACGCTTGATGAGAATCGTGCCCGTGCCCTTTTAAATAAAGGGCATGTACAATTGTTGCAAAAAAGTTATAAAGAAGCCGAAAAAAACCTTAACGAAGCTTTAGTATTAGAAAGAAAGGTAGGTTACCTTAACGCAAGAAAAGATGCTCTTGGTTATTTGTATGATCTTTATAAACAAACCGGGAATTATAAAAAAGCAGTAGATATTATAGACCGATATAACCGCGCTAAAGACAGCCTGGATGAAGAGAAGAGCCACGATGCGCTTACAAAACAACAGTTGACTTATGATTATGAAAAGAGGGAGCTTCAAAGCAAATTGGCGCAGGAGCGCAGGTTATCTGAAATTAAATTAGAGAACGAACGCCAAAATACCCGAAAAGATATTATGATAGCAGTAATTGCAATGATAGTTGTAATACTGATAATTAGTCTTGTTTATCTGTATAAATACTTTAAACAAAAAAATATTATTACTGCCAATAAAAATAATGAGCTGAGACAAAAACTCCTGCTTACGCAAATGAACCCACATTTTATATTTAACTCTGTAGACAATATTCAAAGCCTCATCTATGCCGATAAGAATGATGAAGCAGTAAACTATCTTACTAAGTTTTCTAAACTTACCCGTCAGATACTGGAACACTCTACCGAGGATTATATTACACTTGATGAGGAGTTAAGCATGACCAAAAACTACCTTGCCATACAACAACTTTTATATAATAATAATTTTACATATACCGTTGATGCTGATGATGACATTGACGCAGAGTTTATTCTTTTACCTCCAATGCTAACACAGCCATTTATAGAAAATGCAGTTAAGCATGGATTAAAAAATACGCAGGAGGGAGGAAAAATAAACGTACGATTCTATATGCACAATGATTCCCTGTTCTTTGAAGTTACAGACAATGGTACGGGCATTATAGCTAAAGAAGACGATAATAAGCACAGATCTCTTGCAACCCAAATAGTTACTGAAAGATTAAAAGGTAATGCCAATAGGAAAACTATTGATATTGAGATATCTAATATAGTAGATAATGAAAAAGTTCAAGGTGTAATAACAAGGTTTGAAATACCCTACATAAAGGATATTTAAAAGTTACATTCTATCGCAATAACCCAACAAATAGTATATTACTATAAATGCTATAATTGTACCTATACAACCGCCGCCAAGTTTTTTTGCACCCCATCCGGCAATAAGTGCGCGTATCAGTTTATTCATAAATGGTATTATTTTTTGTTTTAAATAAATCTACGCACTAAATGTGGCTTATTTAAATCATTTAACTTTTTATAGGGCCTATTATTAGTTTTATTTATTCAAGATATTGATAATTAAAATATTACAATGCTAAAAGTATGCTAATTTAAAATACATGCATCCTCATCTTTTGTAACTTTAAGTAAATAAACTACACTGCTATGAAAACTCTATACCTATTTTTAGTCTTCGCTGTGCTTAACCTCTATCAGGTTGCAGCGCAGGTATCCGGGTGTACAGATCCTCTTTCGCGTAATTATAACCCTAATGCTACCATTAACGACGGAAGCTGTGTGTATTCATCAGGATCTGTATCATTAGTCAATACTGTCGATTTGTCGGCTACAATAAATGAAACTTCCGGTCTTATACTTTGGGATAATAGAATCTATACCCATAATGATAATACTGATATAAACCTTTACGGACTTGATACAAACGGAACTATTGCTCAAACGCTACCCGTTGCAGGCACCAGTAATCAGGATTGGGAAGATATAGACCAGGACAGCAATTATATTTACATTGCAGAAACCGGAAATAATGTTAACGGCAACCGCACTAATTTGCGCATTATAAGGGTAGATAAAGCGGGGTTGTTAGCAGGTAACCCAACTGTAAATTCTATAAACTTCAGTTATTCCAATCAAACCAGTTTTACAGCTACAGGTAATAATAATACCGATTTTGATTGTGAAGCCATTATTGTAGGTACAGATAATATTTACCTTTTCACCAAGCAATGGGTTAGCAGACAAACAAGCGTTTACAGCCTTCCTAAAACACCGGGCACCTATACTGCGCAACTTTTAACTACCTATAATGTGAGTGGTTTAGTTACCGGGGCTACTTATTTAGAAGATAAGAACCTTATAGTACTTTGTGGTTATAGTACTACTTTACAGCCATTTTTATATTTGTTGTATGATTTTAATGAAGACAATTTTTTTGGTGCTAATAAAAGAAAGCTGAGTTTACCGCTTGCATTTCATCAGGTAGAAGGAATTTCTACAGATAATGGATTGGATTACTACATTAGTAATGAGCATTTTCAGCAATCAATTATAAATGTACCGCAAAGGCTTCATAGTTTAGACCTGTCTGCCTATCTTGAAGGATATCTGCAAACATTAAGCAATGCTAATATTCAGACATTGACAGATGCAGGTATTATTATTTTTCCTAATCCTGCATTTAGCAATATAACCATACAGTGTCCGGCTGATTTTGTAGGGAGGCAATACAGCATAATCGATCTTTCAGGGCGTGTAGTACTGGCAGGTACATTAAACGGCACAGAAAATGTTATTGATATAGTATCTCTTAGTGCATCTGTTTACACCATTATAATTAGTGGGTTTGAAAATGATGCTTTTAAGCTGGTGAAAAAATAGATCATCAACACTGTAGAGGGGCAGTTTTATAAAGCTTAACAATTATTTTTTTAAATATATTGCCGTATTAAAAAATACTTTATTAAGTTTGCATTGCTTAAATATTAATCAATGCAAAATATATTTACAATGTGTGCAATGTGTTGCTGCCCAAATAGGGGGGATGCTTTGCTGTTATATACATTTGGTAAATAACCTTATATAGCAAAACTCCCCTGGAAACATGGGAGTTTTTTTTATCCATTAATTTTTTTAATCATGTACACTAACCTTAATCTTTTTACAAATTCAATCCATAAACTCTATATACACTATAGGGTATATTGTTGTTGTATGTGTAAAACTAAGATGAGGCATGAGTATCATTATTAAACTGTAATAATAATTTTTACAAAAGCCTCTCTTTTTAAAGCAGAGGCTTTTTTTATAATTTAAAATTAGAACAACTACTTACAAACAATATATTTTATGAGTTCACTTCACAACGGCAGGGTAATACTTGCAGGCGCCGGTCCTGGCGACCCCGACCTGATTAGCGTTAAAGCGCTCAGGTATTTACAAAAAGCAGATGTAATTTTAACAGACAGGCTGGTGTCACCAGTGCTTATTGCAGAAAATGCACGCCACGATGCACAGATTATTTATGTGGGCAAACAGTGCAGCAGAGGCATACACACCCCACAGCAGGATATAAATGCTTTAATGACAGAACTTGCACAGCAAGGCAAACTGGTATTGAGGCTAAAAGGCGGAGATGCATCATTATTTTCTAATGTGTTGGATGAGCTCGAGGTTTTAAAAGCAAACAATATACCGTACGAAATTGTGCCGGGAATCTCGGCGGCGTTTGGTGCAGCGGCCTATACTGCTATACCGCTAACAGCTCGCGAGCATTCACGTGGAGTGAGGTTTTTGACATTATTCGACCTGAAATCAGTTACACTAAACCAGTGGCGTGATTGGGCTGAGACTGATGATACGCTTGTGTTTTATATGAGTGGCCAGAAATTACTGGCACTCGCCCAAAAGCTTGCTGCATTTGGCATAGACGATACTAAAAGTATCGCCATAGTACAGCAGGCAACCACGCCTAACCAAAAAACTACGGTGCTGAGTTTTCAGGAATTAAAAGATAGAGGTTTGCCAGCGTTTGAATATGTTCCTACGCTGATTATTGTGGGTAGTGTGGTAAACCTGCATAAGCAATATGCCTGGCTGAAAGAAAGTGGAAACTCCGATTCTTATTTTGATAACCATAAATCTACCTACCAAAATGCTATCTGAAGGAAAGAAAACACTATTGCAACAATTGGTGCTTAACGCCTCTAAAGACGAACTGATATGGATAAACGGTTATGTTTCAGGCCTGCTTGAAAGCAGTGGAACTACATTTGCCCCACAAACAGAAGTACCTCATGTAGTTGCTGTTAAACCAACCATTATATATGGTACTGAGACAGGAAATTCTAAAAAGGTAAGTTCGCAAATATTAACCGGATTTAAAAAGAACAAGATTCAGGCAAAATCTATAGATGTTTTTCAATATGATGTTGCCAAACTGGCAAAAGAGACTCATGTACTTTTTATTATGAGCACGCAGGGCGAGGGCGAGTTTCCTCAAAATGCTCAGGCTTTTTACGATAAGTTGTCTAATTCCGATATCAACCTGAGTCATCTAAAATATGCGGTTTTGGGCCTTGGAGATACATCATATCCTTTGTATTGCTATGCAGGGGAGCTTTTGGATGCCGCACTCGAAAAGCTAGGAGCGCAACGTCTATTACCATTAGTCAAAGCGGATGTGGATTATGCCGAAACCGTAGCCCAATGGGAGAGCCACCTCAAATCAGCTTTTGAGAGTGAGGGTAAAACACAGGCAACAAATACTAGTATTTCTAAGTCAACAGCACCAACATCCCACAAAACTTACTATAAAGGCAGTATTAGCCATAAAGTGATCTTAAACGACAGGGGGTCTAATAAAGAAACCTATCATATAGAAATACAGAGTGAGGATGTAGTGAGCTATGAACCAGGCGATGCTTTGGGGATAGTACCTTTTAATGATGAGTATACCATTCAAAAAATATTAAGTTATTTTAAGGAAGATGGCAGCAGGAAGATAACCTTGAAAGACAGGACAGAAACAATAAATCAATGGCTTGCGGAATGTAATGTTAAAGGGCTTAGTAAACGTAGTATAGGCCAAATAGCCTCATTGTTAGAAACGGTTTATGATGCTGAGAAAGCCGACCTGAACGATATACTTGCTGTCGTAGATATTCCCGCAAAAGTAACCATAGATAGCATTATAGAACTGTTGTTGCCAATTGCACCAAGATTGTATTCCATTTCTTCGTCTATAGATGCGCACGATGGCGAAGTGCATTTAACCGTTACCCTTGACACTTTTAAAGTTAAAGATGAACTTAGGGAAGGACTGGCTTCAAACTTTTTGGCACATTTCCCTTTAAACACGCCTTTTGATTTTTACATACATAAAAACAACAACTTCAGGTTGCCTGCCGACGATAAAGATATTATAATGATCGGTCCGGGAACAGGTATTGCTCCGTTCAGGAGTTTCATTTCGCACCGCGATGCTATAGGTGCCGAGGGTAAGAACTGGCTGTTTTTTGGGGAGCAACATTTTGTGCTCGACTTTTATTACCAAACCGAAATTCAGGAGTGGCTGACTACCGGGGTGCTCAACAAATTTGATGTGGCATTTTCGCGAGACCAACAGCACAAAATATATGTTCAGGACCGCATTAAGGAAAAAGCAGCCGAGTTTGACCAGTGGCTTCAAAATGGTGCAAGCCTGTATATATGCGGGCAAAAGCACCCCATGGGTACCGATGTTGAGAATACTATTACAGAAGTGATTTCGGCAGCACGCGGCATTAGTTTAGACGATGCCAGGCAGGTATTGGCGGAGCTGGAAGAACAGGGAAGGTACCAAAAGGATGTGTACTAAGAGGATTTAAGATTGAAAATTTAAAGATTGAAAAAATGAGTGAGAAATTATCACACGTAGAAGATATAAAAACAAAAAGCGACGGCCTTAGAGGTACGCTTAAAGAAAGCCTTAATGATAATCATACCGGAGGGTTAAGACCGGATGACGAAGTACTGGTTAAATTTCATGGCATGTATGTTCAGGACGACCGCGACCGCCGTGCCGAGCGTTTGGAAAAAAAACTTGATAAACTGTATTCCTTCATGCTGCGCCTGCGTATTCCGGGAGGCATTATTACGGCTGACCAATGGCTGGCAAGCCATGAAATATCTGAACAATATGGCACAGGAACCATAAAAATAACCACAAGACAAACTATTCAGCTTCATGGTTTGTTGAAACACCAGCTTCGTCCAACTATACAGGCATTTAATCTTGCCAAGCTTGACTCTATTGCTGCCTGTGGCGATGTAAACCGCAACGTTATTACAAGTGCGCATCCGCAGGTATCGCCATTGCATCAGGAAGTATATGAGTATGCCGATAAAATATCAGACCTGTTGCTGCCAAAGACCAATGCTTATTATGAAGTTTGGATAGACGGCGAAAAGATATACGAGCGTTCTCAGGAGGCCGATCCACTATATCAGGACCGTTACTTGCCACGTAAGTTTAAGATAGCGGTTGCTATTCCGCCTACAAATGATGTAGACGTTTTTGCTAACGACCTTGGTTTGATTGCCATTATAGAAAACAACGAGCTAAAAGGCTTTAATATAGTTGTGGGAGGCGGCATGGCAACTACACACGGTAACCCTGATACCTATTCGCGTTTAGGAAGCGTACTTGGCTTTACCGATACCGAAGAGAAAACCCTGAAAGCTGTGTATGAGGTGGCAACAATTCAGCGTGATTTTGGCAACAGGAGCGACCGTAAATTTTCCCGCTTAAGATACACCATCGATAAAATGACGGTGCCGGGCTTTAAAGCCGAACTGGAGAAGCGCATAGGCTTTGAGCTGTTGCCGGAACGGCCTTATGAATTTACAGAGCGAACCGACCGTTATGGCTGGCAGCAAAACTTTGAAAATAAATGGTACTATACACTGTTTGTAGAAAATGGTGTTATAAAACCCGACCAAAAGCAGTTTTTGTATGAGGTAGCGCAACTAAAAGTATCAAACTTTATATTTACCGGTAACCAAAACCTTATTTTAGGAGAGATAGATGAGGCCGGTAAAAATGCTGTAGAATCATTACTTATAAAATACAGTATTAATAAAGATGATAGTGCACTTCGCAAAAATTCTATGGCGTGTGTAGCATTGCCTACCTGCCCCCTTGCACTGGCAGAGGCACAACGCTACCTGCCGGAGCTGGTTACTAAAATAGAGCCGTTTTTAGAAAAATATAAGCTGCAGGACGAAGAAATCAGCATCAGGATGACGGGATGTCCTAACGGTTGTGGCCGTCCTTATGTATCTGAACTTGGTTTTATAGGAACAGCACCGGGGCAGTATAACTTTATGCTTGGTGGCGACCGTTTTGGCGAAAGACTTAATAAAGTCTATAAAGAAAAACTGAATGAAGCAGAGATTCTTACCGAGGTAGACACGCTTTTGGGGCTGTATATAAACGAACGCACTGAGGGAGAAACCCTGGGCGATTTTGGGCACAGAAAATTCTTTGCCGGTAATTAATTTTTAGCCATAATCTGAATTTAGTGGGACTGGTGAGACAATTAAACATATAAAATTTATACCTACAAGGTCTATAAGACCTTGCAGGATTTCAAAAGAATGTAATAGGGGCGAACCTGCAAGGTTTTTTTAAACCTTGTAGGTTTTAACTATACGTAGCATTTTTGCATAAATTATAAGTTTTTATCAGGCTGATATCCAACGAAAATTCGTGGCTTAATATCAAAGTAAATGAGCAATACTCTATTTCCTGTTTTTTTAAAGACCGAAACTGCCCGCTTTTTAATAGTAGGTGGTGGTAATGTAGGGCTTGAAAAAACAGAAACCCTGCTTAGGCAAAACCCCGATGTAAACATTACGGTGGTTGCCACGCAGATTTTTCCGGAGCTGGCGGAGGTTATTAGCAGGCATCCGCAGATACAGTACCACGAGCGCCCTTTTGAAGAGGCCGACCTCGAGGCTGCCGATTTTGTTATAGCAGCTACTAATAACCGCGCGGTTAATGCTGTAATTAAGCAGCAGGCAAACGCACGCCATATACTGGTAAACGCTGCCGACCAACCCGAGCTGTGCGATTTTTATTTAGGATCTATAGTTAATAAAGGCAGTTTAAAGATCGCAATATCTACCAATGGTAAATCGCCCGTACTGGCACGCAGAATGCGCGAGCACCTTGAAGAAGCAATACCCGATGACATAAACGTTAGCATTGATAACCTGAACGCTTTCAGAAATAAACACAAAGGTAGTTTTCAGGAAAAGGTAGCTGACCTCAATAAGATAACCCAAACGCTCAGCAGTAACAAATCGGTTAAAAAACCACGCAACTATCAAAAACTTGTTTTAGAAATTTCGCTGCTCTTTGCTGTATTTTTTATTGGATATGGCATATCTACTGTTTTATCTTTTAATGAGCTTAAAGAGCATGTAATTGCTATACCTAATGAGTTTTATGCCATGCTCTTAGTGGGTTTTATAGCACAGTTGGTAGATGGTGCCGTTGGGCTGGGGTATGGCGTTACCTGTGCTGTTAGCATGATGATGTTTGGGGTTAACCTTCCGTCTATCAGTGGAAGTATCCACACTGCCGAGATGTTTAGCAGCGGTGTGAGTGGTTATTCACATTACAAATTTGGTAACGTAAACAAAAAGCTGTTGTTCTGGCTTATTATCCCGGGAGTTATAGGGTCATTTTTAGGGGCAAGCCTGCTGATATATTTAGGCAATACTTATGAAATAGTTACTTATGCCATATTATCATCTTATACATTGATTATAGGCATACGTTTAATAATTATTGCTTTTAGAAAGAAACAACCTAAAGGTAAAGTAAAGCGCGCAGGTTTATTAGGGTTTTCAGGAGGTTTTTTAGATGCCTTCAGCGGAGGTGGCTGGGGGCCGATAGTTACATCATCATTATTGGCTAAAGGCAGAAAGTCGAGCTATGTGGTGGGTACGGTTAGCCTTGCCGAATTTTTTGTAACCTTAACCGCTGCAATTACATTTTTTGCATCGTTGGGTGTCAGTCATTGGTATATTGTGGTAGGGCTTATAGTTGGAGGGATAGCTGCCGCACCATTGGCAGCGAAACTGGCGGGTAAATTACCTCAAAAAGCTGCATTGCTGGCTGTTGCATTTTTAGTTATTGTTTTTAGTGTTCGTATATTTTTAAAAATGATTTAGGTTATTTGGATCTGAAATATATTTATATCGTTTTGGTACATTAAAAATTAAGAAATCATAATTAATGTAATAACTTTATTATTTTTGCATCCTTAACTACAAAACAACAAACTACAGGCACATGTCACAAAACAACACCATTACAGCTACTGATTTTAATTTTCCTGGTCAGGTATCTGTGTACCGCGGTAAGGTTAGGGAAGTCTACAATATAAATAATGAGTTATTGGTTATGGTAGCTACCGACAGGCTTTCGGCTTTTGATGTGGTTTTACCAAAAGGTATTCCGTACAAAGGACAAATATTAAACCAGATAGCTACAAAATTTATGCGTCTTACAGAGGATATTGTTCCTAACTGGCTTATAGATACTCCGGATCCTAATGTGGCAGTTGGACATTTATGCGAACCTTTTAAGGTAGAGATGGTAATCAGAGGTTACCTTAGTGGTCATTCTGCCCGCGAATATGCTGCCGGCAAAAGAGTGCTTTGCGGTGTTGAGCTTGCGGAAGGACTTAAGGAGAACGATAAATTTCCGGCACCTATCATTACCCCAACTACAAAAGCAGACTTTGGCGAGCACGATGTTGATATTTCCCGTGAAGAAATATTGACAAAAGGTATTGTATCTGAAGAAGATTATTTAGTACTTGAAAAATATACCCGTGCTTTGTTTCAGCGTGGCACAGAGATAGCCGCATCACGCGGACTCATACTTGTAGATACTAAATATGAGTTTGGAAAAACCAAAGACGGCAAGATCGTTTTGATCGATGAAATCCATACTCCCGATTCATCACGCTATTTTTATGCCGATGGGTATCAGCAACGCCAAAACAATGGGGAAGCTCAAAAGCAATTGAGTAAAGAATTTGTTAGGCAATGGCTCATTGCTAACAATTTTCAGGGCAAGGAAGGGCAGGAGATACCCGTTATGACGGAAGAATATGTAGACTCTGTATCTGAAAGGTATATCGAACTTTATGAAAATATCATTGGCGAGAAATTTGCAAAAGCAGATATTACAAATATTCAACAACGTATTGAACAAAATGTATTGAATTATTTAAAAAAATAATCTCAACTTTTTAATTCTTTAAACCGCCTTTAAACAGGCGGTTTTTGTTTTTTATATTATGTATGCATACAAAACTACAAATGTTAAAATTATGTTAAAATTAAATTTTACTGTAACCATTTCGGGGTTGTCGTCGTCTATTATTTTAAACGGGGCAATCATCAATTATTAATCAAATCATCAATCAATAGGTTTCTTTAGAAACAACAGATCAATCATCAATCAAAAAACAATTTTATTTTTAAATAATCAACAATTATTTATTTTTCAATCATCATCAATCAATCATAAATCACAATCATCATGAAAAAATCAATCATCACCCTAAGTTTAGTTTTAGCAACTTTTTTTGCTTCTAATGTAAATGCATCGGTTAATGTAAATGCTGTAAATTCATCAGTTGCTGCATATACAAATAAAATAACAGCAACACCGCTTACCCAAGCCATTGCTAAAGGCGACATAGAAGCTGTTAAGAAATTTATTGAGTATGGGTCAAATGTAAACGAGACTTCTAATGACATGACCCCACTTATGGTAGCTGCCCGCTACAACCAGGTGGAAATTATTAACCTGCTTTTAGCTAAAGGTGCTAATGCCGAAGTTAAAAACAGTAAAGGTTATAATGCCCTTAAATATGCGCAGCTTAGCAATGCCAACGCAGCAGAAACTGTTTTAGTACAGACTGCAAGAGCTTAAAAAATCTCTTTATATAAATATTTTAATAACCTGCTTCATGTAGTGGGGCAGGATTTCAATACTTTTTTTTAATCATCATCAATCATCATAAAATCAAAACAATCATGAAAAAATCAATCATTTATTCAGCACTTACCTTAGTAGCCTTTTGTAACATTACTACGGCATCTCCAATTAAAGTTTCATCAGTAGACTCTTCTATTACTGTTCCCTACAGCCGTGTTGAAAAAGCCACTCCATTGGCTCTTGCTATTGCAAAAGGAGATGTAACGGCTGTCAAAAAATTTATTGGGTACGGCTCTAATGTTCATGAAAAATCGAACGATATGACACCTTTAATGATCGCTGCCCGCTACAATGAGGTAGAAATTATTAAAGTTTTACTTGAAAACGGTGCCAACATTAACGACAAAAACTCTAAAGGCTATAATGCCCTTAAGTATGCACAGATTAGTAATGCTAACGAAGCAGCGGCTCTTTTAAGTCAACAATCTAACAAATAATAAATCTTACAAACAATCAATAAAAACCGATCATCATGAAAAAATCAATCATTTATTCAGCATTTGCTTTAGTAGCATTTTGTAACATTACTATGGCATCTACATCAGAAGTTAAAGCATCTGAAAAACAATACACCACAGTTTTCGAAGTTAAAATGAAAGCAACTCCGCTTGCTCAGGCAATAGCTAAAGGTGATGTGGAGGCCGTTAAAAAGTTTATTGAATATGGTGCCGATGTTAACGAAAAGTCTAACGATATGACTCCGTTAATGATCGCTGCCCGCTACAACCAGGTTGAAATAATAAACCTTTTAATTAAAAACGGTGCGGATATTAAAGCTACTAATGAAAAAGGATTTAATGCTCTTAAATATGCCGAGATGAGTAAAGCTAATGATGCTGTTACGGCAATTAAAAAAGCACTTGATGCTTAACAATTAATAAAAAATCAGAAATGAAAAAGGCAGCTGTTCAGGCTGCCTTTTCTGTTATATAAAATAGAGGAAATTATTACCTAAGCTGCGCTCCGGTTTGTTTTTCCAGATTTTGTCTTATTTTACTCATTACCTTGTCTATCTGATCGTCTGTAAGAGTTTTTGTGCTGTCCTGCAGCATAAAACTAACCGCATAAGACTTTTTGCCTTCCGGAAGATTAGCGCCCTGATATACATCAAATAGGCTAATGTCTTTAAGAAGCGCTTTCTCTGTTTGACGTGCAATGGCAAATATACTGTCAAAAGTAACAGTTTCGTCTACCAACAAAGCAAGGTCTCTGCGAACCTCAGGAAATTTAGCGATCTCAGTATATTTAACTTTACCGGTAACTAATTTGGTAATTGCCCCCCAGTTAAAATCGGCAAAAAATACTTCCTGTTTTATATCAAAATGCTTGTTTACCTGTTTTTTAACAGATCCAAATTCAACAATAACATCATGTCCAACAGCAAAAGCAATACCCTCTGCAAAAACATCATTTTGCAAAGGTTGAGACTGCCATTTGTTTAAGCCAAGCCTGTTTAAAATAGATGTTACATAACCTTTAAACATAAAAAAGTCGGTACCTTTTTGTGGCTGCAGCCAGTTTTCCTGTTGACGGTTCCCTGTAACAGTTAGGGTTAAATGCTTGTTCTCTTCATATCCGCCCGGCATTTTATGATAGCTTTTACCAAACTCGAAAAGTTTAAGGTCGGCACGACGACGATTTATATTAAACGATACAGCCTCAAGAGCACTAAACAGTAGTGACTGCCTCATGGCCGAAAGGTCGTTACTTAGTGGGTTTAACATTAATACATTAAACTCTTCTTTAAGATTCTCTGATAACTTAACATAATCAGGAGTGGTAAGAGAGTTAGCCATCATCTCGTTAAATCCAAGAGACGTAAGTTGTGCAGCCACCACATTTTGAAGTTTGTAATCTTCTGTGCGCGTAGAGTTTGAGATAGAAGCGTTAAATTTTTGTGTAAAGCTGATATTGTTATAGCCATATACCCTTAGGATCTCTTCTATAACATCAATTTCACGATCAACATCAACACGGTAAGACGGTATGATTAGCCCCAGTCCTTTTTCAGACATAGAGGTTATTTTAATGTCTAACGATACCAATATTTTCTTTATGGTTTCTTTAGGCAGTTCCTGGCCAATTACTTTTGTTACAGTATCAAAGTTTAGGAATACTGAAAAATCTTCTATTTTTTTAGGATAGATATCTTCAATATCCGATGTGATTTCTCCTCCTGCGGTTTCCTGAATTAGCAGTGCAGCTCTTTTCAGCGCATATTGTGCTATCGTTGGGTCTATACCTCTTTCAAAACGGAACGAAGCATCGCTGTTTATGCTATGACGTTTTGCAGTTTTTCTTACAGTTACGGGATTAAAGTAAGCACTCTCCAAAAATACTGTGGACGTACCTTCGCCAACACCCGATTTTTTTCCGCCAAGAACTCCGGCTAATGCCATTGGCCCGTTTTCGTCAGCAATAATAAGGTCTTCTTCATGAAGTATACGTTCTACATCGTCAAGAGTTACAAATTTTGTTCCTGCTTCAGCCGTTTTTATATATACTCTATTGCCTTTAATTTTTGCAGCATCAAAAGCATGTAGTGGCTGTCCAAGTTCGTGCATTACATAGTTAGTAACGTCTACAACATTATTTTTAGGACTAAGACCTATGGCCTTAAGCCTGTTTTGCAACCATGCCGGCGATGGCTGCACTGTAATGCCCGATATGGTTACACCACAGTAGCGTGGTGCACGCTTGGCATCTTCCAGTTTAATATCTATTTTAAGTGTGCGTTTATCTACCCTAAAGTTGCTAACTGAAGGTGTAATAAGCTCTGTATGCACATTTTTTTGATTTAATCCAGCCCTAAGATCGCGTGCAACCCCAAGATGGCTCATGGCATCGGCACGGTTAGGCGTAAGGCCAATTTCAAAAACTTCGTCTGTAACAATTTCAAAAACTTTGGCAGCAGGAGTTCCCGGTACAAGATCTTCGTGTAATACCATGATGCCGTCATGACTTTCGCCAAGACCCAGCTCATCTTCAGCACAGATCATACCATGGCTGTCTTCGCCACGAATTTTGCCTTTTTTTATTTGGAAAGCATTGCCCTCTTTGTCATATAATGTAGTTCCAATAGTTGCAACGGCAACTTTTTGCCCGGCAGCAACATTGGGTGCCCCACAAACTATTTGTACAGGATTTCCGTCGCCAAGATCTACGGTGGTAACGCTAAGTCTATCGGCATTAGGGTGTTGTATGCGTGTAAGTACATGCCCTATAACCACACCTTCAAGGCCTCCTTTAAGCGACTCATATTTTTCAACTCCTTCTACTTCAAGGCCCAGGTCTGTAAGCAGGGCAGCAGTTTCATCAGATTTCCAGTCGAGTTTAATAAATTGTTTTAACCAGTTGTAAGATATGCGCATGAGTGAGTCTTATTTTTTAAGCACGCAAAGATAACAATTGTAAACTAAAATAGTTTTATGATGCTAATTCTTATTTATTGTAAAATCAACATTTAATTTAATGCCTGTATAATTACTCGTGCTTTCGGGGCGGTTTAATAATTTTGGTAAATATCTTATATAAAAAATAAAAGGCTATAGTAAGTGCAATTAAAGACACTATATCCAGTATAATCGTTAGAAAATCAATCGCTTTCAAGGCTTCAGTGTCATAAAAAATAAGAGTCATATTCCTTGTTGCTTAAAGGGTATTATGATTAGCAAATTAATAATTACATTAATGTCGCGCCATCCCCATTAATGGGGATTTTTTAGCTCTTGCTGCATTTGGTTTGTTGTTGTTTTAATTGGGTACTTTTATAGCCATTTTCCTTATTTTTGTGTTCTAACTCTTTATACATGAAGTCTTTTTTTATAAGCCTTATTCTTCTTTTCTCTTTTGCGCTACAGGCACAACTAAAAAGCCCTGCACAATTTTTGCCCGGCTATGGCAGACAGGTAACCTATCATTATCAGGTAGAGAATTATTTTAATTACCTTGTTCAAAACTCTAACAGTATAGTTCATAAACCCTATGGTCAAACTAATGAAGAACGTGGGTTGAACGCCTATTATATATCTGCTCCCGAAAATTTAAGGAACATTGAAAATATCCGCCAAAATCATTTATACCAAATAGGCATGGCCTCAAAACCTGCTGTTGCTACAGATAAAGTAATTGTATGGCTAAGCTTTAATGTGCATGGCAATGAACCTGCGGGTACTGAGAGCGCCATGAATGTAGCCTATGAGTTGGTTAGTCCTGATAATGCGGAAACAAAAGAATGGCTACAAAACACAATTGTTATTTTAGATCCATGCCTCAATCCCGATGGATTTTCGCGCTATGGCAATTGGCTTCGTTCTATTAGTGGCAAAGATATTCACCCGGGGCTTAACGACAGGGAACACATGGAACCCTGGCCGGGTGGTCGTGAAAATCATTATTTGTATGACCTAAACCGTGATTGGGCCTGGCAGGTACAGGCTGAAACACAACAGCGCATGTTACTGTATAACGACTGGATGCCAATGGTTCATGTAGATGTACACGAAATGGGTTTTAATGAACCGTATTTTTTTCCGCCACCGGCAGAACCTATGCACGATTTTGTAACTCAGGCGCAAAAAGATTTTTATGCAGCCATTGGAGAAATGACTTCTAAGAAATTCGATTCTAAAGGCTGGAGTTATTATACCCGCGAAGTTTTTGACCTGTTTTATCCGAGTTATGGAGATACCTATCCAACTTTTAACGGTGCTGTTGGTATGACTTATGAGCAGGGAGGAATTGGTGCAGGCCGTGCTGTAACGCTAAAAAGTGGCGGTATACTTACATTACAGGACAGGATAGACCATCATACAGCGGCAGTACTTACGGCCATAGAAACTGCCGCCTGGAAAAGAAATAAGCTTATTGCTAATTTTAGGGCTTATTTTAAAGACAGTAGAGAGAATCCCAAAGGTAAATACAACACTTATATAGTTAAAAACCATGGTAAAACCGAAGAGCTGACTAAATTGCTTGGTCGAAACAAGATACAATATGCTTTTGCAGATGAGACTAAAAAGCTGTCAGGATATCATTATCAAACGGGTAAAGAAGATGATTTTATTTTAGAACCTAACGATTTGATAGTAAGTGTTAAGCAACCAAAGGCAGTGTTAACGCAGGTTTTATTTGAACCGGAGCAACGCCTGAGCGACAGTCTTTCATATGATATTACAGCATGGGCATTGCCGCTGGCTTATGGTGTAGATGGGTATGCTTTAAAAAGAGATCTTTCGGTTAAAACAAAAAAGGACATTAAATATAAAGGTAAGTTCGAGTACGAAAGGATTTATGCATATTATATTCCTTGGAATGGGAGGGCATCGGCTAAATTATTGGCTGAACTCCACAAGAATAAGATAAAAGTACGTTCTGCACATAAAGAATCACTTTTTAGAGGTATAAAAGTAAGCCTTGGTGATTTAGTGGTTTTAAAAGGCGACAATCCACAGCTTACACAGTTTGACTCGGCAATGAATGTAATGCTTGAAGGAAAAAAGGATTATGAAGTTATAGAAAGCGGCTTCTCTATCAGTGGGGCTGATCTTGGAGCGGAATCCTACCCATTGCTGGAAGCACCTAAAGTGCTTTTAGTTGCCGGAAAAGACATTAACAGTACTGATTTTGGACAGGTATGGTTTTACATGGATCAGATAATTAACTATCCTGTAAGCATTGTGGATATTCAGAATTTCGGTAATATTAATTTTAATGAATACAATACCCTTATTTTGCCTGATGGGTGGTATTCTTTTCAGGAAACTGATAAAACACGTATAGACACTTTTATTGCAAATGGCGGTAAAGTAATTGCTATGGCAGGGGCTTTAAACCTATTTGAAGACAGGCAGGGATACAGCCTTACCAAATTTGCTACAGATGAGGCTAAGAATGCAGAAAAGGATCACGAAGCTTCAGCTATGCTCAATGCACGCTACTATAATTACGAAAGTTTTTTAAGACGCGGAATATCATCATCGGTTTCGGGAGCCATTGTAGAGAATGTTATCGATAGAACGCATCCGTTGAATTATGGATTGGGAGATAAATATTTTAGCCTTAAAATTAGCGATAGCTGCTATCAGTTGCTAAAAGGGGCTGCTAATACTGCTTACATCCCGGAAGGTTATAAAAGTTTTGGTTTTATAGGCAGCGATCTTAAAAAGAAACTCGCTAACACTGTAACCTTTGCCGTGGAGCAAAAAGGAAGTGGACAAATAATTTATATGGTAGATAATCCGCTGTTTCGTGGTTTTTGGGAAAATGGTAACCTTCTGTTCAGTAACGCTTTATTTTTAGTGAATTGATATAATAAAAGTGCGGATTTTAGAGTTATCATAAAAATATCCGTTTATGAAAATCGCTATAGTGATGTTATTTGCATTGAGCCTGACAGGCTGCAGCAATAATGATGAAACTGGTAATCAAGATCCTGAAAGCAATCGTGATTTTAAGCAGGAAATGCGCAATTATGTTATCGGCATAAGCCGGTCGGGCAAGGCAGTTAATCCCAACTTTTTGATTATTCCGCAAAATGGCATAGAGCTGGTTACTGCAAATGGAGAAGAAGATGGCAATCCTGACACTGAATATCTTACTGCAATAGATGGCAACGGTCAGGAAGATTTGTTCTATGGCTATGATAATGATGATGTAGCTACCCCGGCCGATGCTACAGCATATCTTAAAAATTCTCTTGATATCTCTAAAAATGCAGGTAAAACAATTTTAGCAATTGACTACTGTTCTACACCATCAAAGATTACTGATTCTTATTCTAAAAATGCAACTGCAGGATATATATCTTATGCAGCAACACATCGCAATCTGGATATAATCCCGGATGCAGTGCCTAATAATGTAAATGCCGGGAATATTACCGCACTAAATCAGGTAAAAAATTTTCTGTATATTATAAATCCTGAAAACTTTACATCTAAAACAGCCTTTATAAATGCAGTTACCGCCACTAATTATGATGCAGTTATTATAGACCTGTTTTTAAACAATGAGCAATTTACTGCTGCCGAGGTGGCACAATTGCGAAACAAAGCTAATGGAGGCAAACGACTGGTTATTTGCTACATGTCTATTGGTGAGGCAGAAGATTATCGCTATTATTGGCAAAGCAGCTGGAGTAGCAATGCACCCGACTGGATAGCAGCTGAAAATCCTGACTGGCCCGGAAATTATAAAGTAAAGTACTGGGACGAAGAGTGGCAGGGAATTATTTATAAAAATCCGGATTCGTATCTCAGTAAGATTACCTCTGCCGGATTTGACGGTGTATATCTTGATATTATTGAAGCCTTTGAATACTTTGAAAATTAGAAATGCAAAGTATTATATGATGGGCTAAGTTTTTGAATTTTATGTTATTCCAAAAACTTAGCCTTCATTTGAGGTGTAGGCATCATGCAGGCATCTTTCTTTCCATACCATTTATAACGGTTTCTCGCTACGTAGTCATATACTAGGTTGTTTAAACTTTTGGGCAGAATGCTAAAAATATTGAGCACAGAATAGACACCGCCTAACTCTTTAGCTATTTTAATAGCTGCTTCTGCTTTGTAATAATAAGCCTGGCCGGGTTCATATAAAATTATAGAATCGGTTTTAGATGTGTCAATGCCAATATGCTTAATAATTTGTTGCCCAAGAGCAGATTGTATAGGTACAAACCTAAAAATGTCTTTCTTATCCCGTTTAATAAGAAACTGAACCGTACTGTCGCAAAGGTTGCAAACCCCATCGAACAAGACGATCTTTTTATCTTTTGGCAAGTTTTCCATAATTGCAGATCATTAACGTTTCATTGCCTCGACCAATTCCAACGATTCGAGATCTACTTTAGAGGTAAATAAGCCATAATTAACCGTGGCTTTCTTTTTTTCAATGGCATCAAGAGTTCCCACAGCTTTTCCATCTATCATTCGCACGCGGTCGCCAATTTTGAGGATGGCTTTAGGCTTTTCTACATTTTTTTCCTTTATCTTTTTCTCTTTCTTTTCTTTACGTATTTCCTCAACCTTTGCCTCAACCTCGGCCACAACTTTTTTCTGGATAACTTCGGCTACTTTCTTTTCCTTAACAGTGAGCTTTTTACGTTTAGAATTTTCTATCTCTACAGTTTTAAGAAACTCACCTATAAGTTCTTTTTTATTTTTGTTGTTAAAATATTTTTCGCTCATATCGTCCAGCTTTTGTCCCATGTAAATAAGGCGTTGGTTGGCATCATACAACTCCTGATAGCTTTCTAACTTTTGCTGGATACGGGTGTTTATGTTCTCCATTTTTTTACCCTCTTCACGTGCCCGTATTTCTTCTTCCTTAAGTGTTTGCGAAGTTTTTTCCAGCTTTGAGCGTTCTTTTTGAAGAGTGGCAATAGTTTTATCAAAGCGCACTTTGCTGCCTTCAATTTTCTTTTTAGCACGGTTTATAAGCCCGTACGGAATACCGTTTTTCTGTGCTACTTCGAAGGTAAACGAACTACCTGCCTGGCCTAATATTAGTTTGTACATAGGCTCCAGCGATTTCTCGTCAAAAAGCATGTTGGCATTCGTTGCAAAAGGCAGTTCGTTTGCCAGTATTTTAAGGTTGGTGTAGTGGGTGGTTATTATTCCAAAAGCTTCACGGTGATAAAACTCTTCAAGGAAAACTTCCGCCAAAGCACCACCCAGTTCAGGGTCTGACCCTGTACCGAACTCATCTATTAAAAAAAGTGTTTTATCATTACACTTTTTTAAAAAATAGTTCATGTTCTTCAATCGGTAACTATAAGTACTTAAATGATTTTCAATTGACTGATTGTCGCCAATATCGGTCATTATTCGGTCAAATAGACAGGTTTCGCTGCGTTCGTGTACAGGAATTAAGAGTCCGCACTGTAGCATTAATTGTAGTAATCCAATAGTTTTAAGTGTAATACTTTTACCCCCTGCATTGGGGCCTGATATTACAATAATACGGTTGTCGTGTCTAAGTTCAATTGTCTGTGGGTAGGTAACCTGATTTTTAACCCTGTTGTTTACATAAAGTATAGGGTGGTATGCCTCACGAAAATATATCCTGCGTTCTTCAGTTATATTAGGCAACAGGCCATTTACTCTTCGGGCATATTTAGCCTTGCCGGATACTACGTCAATATCGGTTAAGAATTCCTGGTAATCATAAAGCTGTGGTACGAAAGGCCTAATATGGCTGCTTAGCTGTAATAAAATGCGCTTGATCTCTTCTTTCTCTTCATACTCAAAGTTATTGAGTTCGCGAGAGAGGCGAAGGGTGGTTTCCGGCTCAATATAGGCAATACTACCTGTTTTAGAACTTCCTAATATAGATCCTTTAACTTTTTTACGATACATAGCCGATACTGCCAAGACCCTACGATTTTCCACCACGCTCTCTTTAATATCGTCAAGATAACCAAGGCTGTTGTAATGGCTTAGTGCAGCTGTAAAACTTTGGTTTATGCGCACCTTTACAAGGTTCATTTCGCGGCGTATTTCCTGAAGCTGCAAAGATGCATCGTCTTTTACTTCGCCATATTTGTCTACAACTTTATCAATCAGCTTGAGTATCTCTTTATTGTATTCCACCTGTTGTGCACGCGCATTTAAGGTTGGATAATAGTCGTTAAACTTTTCAAGAAATTTTATAAGTGTGTTTACGGTATCGGCAACCACGGCAATTTTTCTGAAAGCAGATGCATCCAGATAACTGTCTTCTATTGCCAGGAATTTTACCTCATTAGATATAGGTTCAAAGCCGTGGTTAGGCAATGCATTATTATTGTCGAACGAGGCAACATATTCTGATGTTTGTTGCAATGCCTGCATTAGTTGTTCCCTGTTTTTAAACGGGGCAATTTGCAGGGCTTTATCGTGTCCGGGCTCTGTAACACAGCCTGAGGCTACAGCTTCGAGTACCGTATAAAATTCTAAATCTTTTAATGTTTTGTCTGTAATGCTTACCATATTTTTATCAAAGCAAATTCTGTGCTAAAATACTACATAATCGGGCTGCCTGCACAAATGTCAGTCAAAGTTTAAGTAAGCTTTATCAGCACGTTGGTGTGTATATTTCTATATTTGTACAAAAACAGCCTGTAATGAATGTAAATATTGAAGCCTCGTGGAAACATGCGCTGGCCGGAGAGTTTGAAAAACCATATTTTGAAAGCCTTATACCTTTTGTAAAACAGCAATATACACAATATGCCTGTTATCCGCCGGGGAAACAAATATTCTCGGCTTTTGATCATTGCCCTTTTGATAAAGTAGAAGTTGTTATATTGGGTCAGGATCCTTACCATGGGCCCGGGCAGGCAAATGGGCTTTGCTTTTCGGTTAATGATGGCATACCAATGCCACCATCGTTGCAAAATATTTTTAGGGAAATACAGGCCGATCTAAACAAACCGTTTCCGCCAACGGGTAATCTTGAACGTTGGGCAGATCAGGGAGTACTTTTATTAAACGCAGTATTAACGGTAAGGCAGGGTGAAGCCAACAGCCATCAGGGTAAGGGCTGGGAGATATTTACCGATGCCGTTATACAAAAAATATCGGAAGAAAAAGAAAATGTGGTTTTCCTGTTGTGGGGTGGCCCCGCAAAAAAGAAAGGAGCTAAAGTAGACCGAAGCCGTCATCTTGTTTTAGAGTCCGGGCATCCATCGCCATTAAGTGCCAATAAAGGCCACTGGTTTGGCAACAGGCATTTTAGCAGGGCTAATGCATTTCTTGCAGAAAAAGGAAAGAAACAGATTGAATGGTAAGAACATATAAAGAAAAGAATAAGGACAGTGTAATTACTGTCCTTATTCTTTTTGAAATAGTATTCTCTTAATATTCGAATGTTCCGTATTCGCTTTGTATAGTTAGCTTCTTTGAAACGCTTTCGTTAGTATCTATAGCCGTAACCCTGCCTACAATTTGAGCATCTACATTGAATGACCTTGATATGGCAATAATGTCCTGTGCAATTTCTTCCGAAACATATATTTCCATACGGTGCCCACAGTTAAATACCTGATACATTTCTTTCCAGTTGGTATTGCTTTGTTCCTGTATTAGTTTAAATAGTGGAGGAACCGGAAAAAGGTTATCTTTTATTACATGAACGTTATCTACAAAGTGTAACACTTTAGTTTGTGCACCACCACTGCAATGCACCATTCCGTGAATTTGCTGTGCAGAATAGGTGTTAAGTATCTGTTTAATTATGGGGGCATAAGTTCTTGTAGGAGAAAGTACAAGCTTACCTGCATCTATAGGACTGCCTTCAACAGTATCTGTTAGTTTTATATTGCCTGAATAAACAAGCTCAGCAGGTACAGCGGCATCAAAACTTTCAGGATATTTAGCAGCAAGATAGTTGTTAAACACATCATGCCTTGCCGATGTTAGACCATTACTGCCCATACCACCGTTATAGCCTGTTTCATAACTTGCCTGCCCTGATGATGAAAGTCCTACAATAACATCGCCCGGTTGTATATTGGCATTATCTATAACGTCGCTTCGCTTCATTCTTGCGGTTACTGTACTGTCTACAATAATAGTGCGCACAAGGTCGCCTACATCGGCAGTTTCACCACCTGTAGAGTGTATGGTAACACCAAAGTTCTTTAGTTCTTCTATAAGCTCTTCGGTGCCATTTATAATAGCAGATAGTACTTCGCCAGGTATAAGGTTTTTATTTCGGCCAATGGTGCTGCTCAGCATAATATTGTCTACAGCACCAACACACAAAAGATCGTCGATGTTCATTATAAGTGCATCCTGGGCAATACCTTTCCAAACAGACAGGTCGCCTGTTTCTTTCCAGTACATATAAGCCAAAGACGATTTTGTACCTGCCCCATCGGCATGCATTATAAGGCAATAATCATTATCTCCGGTAAGGTAATCAGGCACAATTTTACAAAACGCTTTGGGAAACAACCCTTTGTCAATATTTTTTATTGCATTGTGTACATCTTCTTTTGAAGCCGAAACCCCTCTTTGATTATAGCGTTTGCTTGTATCCTGACTCATTTTTAAATTGTAGTTTGTGTTGTTGGGGCAAAGATAATTTTAATTTATTAATGTAGCAATCTTTCATTGCTCTATGCCTTTATATGAAATTTATGGTTACTAAATTTCCTGCATTTATAAGTATTGTCCTGCTCTCTTCGTTTAAGTTTATAAGATGCATTGTTTTACCGTTTTCAGAATATTTAGTACTCAGCTTATTGAGTATTTCTATGGCTGACATATCGGCAATGCGGCTATCATTAAAATCTAAATAAACAGTATTTGGGTCTTCTGTAACAGTAAAATTATCAGCAAATGTTGTGGTAGATCCAAAGAACAAAGCACCCTTAATAGTGTAGGTTTTAGAGCCGTCCGGAGCTAATTTTCCACTAACCTTAATATGTCGTGCGCTATCCCAGGCAAACACTAATGCCGATATTATTACGCCAACCAAAACAGCCAGGGCAAGATTGTGCATAAAAATGGTAATAACAGCTACCAATATTCCGGTAAAAATATCGTGTCTCGGCATTTTGTTAATCACTTTAAAGCTGGTCCATTCAAAAGTACCAATGGCAACCATCATCATGACACCAACAAGTGCCGCCATAGGTAATTTGCCTATAACGGGAGCACCTACTAAAATAATGAGCATTATGGTTACCGCAGCTATAATACCTGAAAGTCTTGATCTTGAACCTGCTTCAAGGTTTACAAGGGTTTGGGCTATCATTGGGCAGCCACCCATACCAAAAAAGAAACCATTGGCAATATTGGCGCTTCCCTGGGCAATACATTCACGGTTGCTGTTACCACGTGTGCCCGTAATTTCGTCTACAAGATTAAGGGTAAGCAGCCCTTCTGTTAGGCCCACAGCAGCCATTACAAGTGAATAAGGCAGGATGATATAAAGTATTTCGAGATTTATTGGAATGTTTGGTATGTGGAAAGGAGGGAAGCCACCCTGAACCGATGCTATATCTTCGACTGTCTTGGTTTCGATGCCAAAAAGCGTTACAAGTCCAAACACTACCATGATAGCAACCAAAGATGCAGGAACAGCCTTTGTAATTTTAGGGAATACCAACACTACACCAACAGTTAGTGCGACCAGCCCTGCCATGATATATAATGGCGCACCAGACAGCCAGGTTTCCTGGCCGTTTATTATGCTTTTAAACTGGTTGAGTTGCGACATAAATATTACCACAGCCAATCCGTTAACAAATCCATACATAACAGGCTGCGGCACAAGACGTATAAATTTGCCAAGTTTAAAAATACCAACCAATATCTGGAATACTCCTGCAAGAGCTACAGCGGCAAAAACATATTCTATGCCGTTAGATTGCATTAGGGCGATAAGTGTAATTACAGTTGCCCCAGCGCCGCCAGAAACCAAGCCCGGCCTTCCTCCAAAAATGGCCGTAATAATTCCCATAATAAATGCGGCATACAGTCCTACAAGTGGTGGAAAACCTGCAAGTATGGCAAATGATAACGATTCAGGTATCATTGTCATTGCTACAGTAAAGCCAGCCAGTATTTCGTTTTTATAATTTATTTTTTGAGAAAAATCAAAGAGTTTCATTTTTAAGGAGCTGAGTATCTAAGAAACTTAGATTGATTAAAATTTGATTTCGGAAAATAAGGCTCTTATAGGCTAATGTTTCTTTGATAAGTTCAAAGAATCCCGATACCCTCCCTTCCTAAAACCTATGAATAATAAAAATACACGGCCTGTTGTGCAGGTCGGGTTTTTCCTTTTTCCATTGGGCTACCGTTTTGGTTTTAATATACTCTGTTGGAAGGGTAATATCGGCAGCAATACATAAATGAGTATTGGGTTGTAGTATAGCTAAAAGATCGTCTACCAATTTATTGTTGCGGTAAGGAGTTTCTATAAATAATTGAGATTGACTTTTATCCTGAGAAAGTTTTTCAAAATTTTTAAGGGCAGTTTTTTTATCACTTTTATCTATAGGCAGGTAGCCATTAAAAGCAAAACTTTGTCCGTTCATCCCGCTTGCCATCATGGCTAACAGTATTGATGACGGCCCCACAAGCGGAACTACCTGTATGCCTTTTTCATGTGCTATTTTAACTATTGCGGCACCGGGATCGGCAACACCGGGACATCCGGCTTCGCTCATCAATCCCACATTTTTTCCTTCTATACAAGGCTGTAAAAACGAGTTATGATCTGCCGCGTCAGTATGTTTGTTCAGTAATGATAGTTTTAGGTCTGGCTGTTTTTTTGTGGGCAATATAGCCTTTATAAAACGGCGGGCTGTTTTTTCGTTCTCAACAATATAATGGTCAATAAACTCAATAGATTTTGCAACGGTTTCCGGAAGTACGGTTTTAGGATCGGCATCGTCACCAAGCGGCACAGGCAGTAAGTATAGTTTTCCTTTAGCAAGCATAAATGTGGTATTATAGCGCAAAAGTAATAATATTAAATTACCTTATAACTATAAAACTGTGATAGGCTAAGAATGCTGTTCGATAAGCTTTGTTGCCACGATATCGCAAACTTCATCGAGCATATCATATACCTGATCAAAATCTTTAGAAGTACCATAATAAGGGTCGGGTACATCTATTTTTTGTCCTGGAAATATCTCGTCCATCATCAGTACAACTTTGCTTTTGGCTTCGGGAGTAGGAGCAAGGCGTGTAACATCTTTAAAGTTAGAACTGTCCATAACATAAATATGGTCAAATTCCGTAAAGTCAGATTTTTTTATTTGCCTTGCTTTTTGTGTACTAATGTCAAGCCCGCGGTTTTTTGCCGCACGAATTGAACGATGATCAGGGCAATCGCCTGCATGCCAACCTCCGGTTCCGGCACTGTCTACTGTAAATTTATCAGCAGGCAACTTGCTTTGTAATATACCTTCTGCCAAAGGAGAACGGCATATATTACCCAAACAAACCATCAGTATTTTTACGGCCATTATACCGAAAGTTTTTTATTGATATCGTCAACAAATTTGCGGAATTGCTTATCAGTAGTAACAAGGTTGTCTACCGTTTTGCAGGCGTGTAAAACCGTCGCATGGTCGCGGTCGCCAATTTGCGAGCCTATGTTTGCCAAAGATGCTTTTGTAAACTTCTTGGCAAAGAACATAGCGAGCTGACGGGCCTGAACTACATGACGTTTTCTGGTTTTAGATTTTAAAGTATCTACGTCAAGCTGGAAATAATCGGAAACTACTTTTTGAATATAGTCTATAGATATTTCGCGCTTTACATTCTTTACAAATTTTTCTACCACTTGTTTGGCAAGGTCTATAGTAACCTCGCGGTGGTTGAATGATGATTGGGCGATAAGCGAAATTATAGCACCTTCAAGCTCACGCACATTGCTTTTAATGTTGCGTGCCACATATTCTACTATTTCCTGTGGCATCTCTACGCCATCACGATACAATATATTGTTTAGTATTGATATGCGGGTCTCATAATCAGGCTGGTGCAACTCAGCAGAAAGCCCCCACTTAAAACGAGATAAAAGCCTTTGCTCAATATCCTGCATATCTACAGGAGCCTTATCTGATGTTAAGATAACCTGTTTGCCGTTTTGGTGCAGGTGGTTAAAGATGTGGAAAAACACATCCTGAGTTCCGGTTTTACCTGACAGGAACTGAACGTCGTCTATAATAAGCACATCTATCAATTGATAGAAGTGAATAAAATCGTTGCGTGTATTGCGCTTTACCGAGTCGATATACTGCTGTGTAAAGATCTCGGCAGAAATATACAATACGGTCTTATCTGGGTATTTATCTTTTATTTCAATGCCAATAGCGTGCGCAAGGTGTGTTTTACCTAAGCCTACACCACCAAAAATAAGCAATGGATTAAAAGATGTTCCTCCAGGTTTATTAGCTACAGCCAAACCTGCCGAACGGGCAAGGCGGTTAGCATCGCCTTCAAAAAAGTTGTCGAAGCTGTAATTTGCATTAAGCTGCGATTCGATTTTAAGGTTACGGATGCCTGGAATTACAAACGGATTTTTAAGCTCAGGGTTTTTGTTTTGCAATGGTACGTCTACTTCCTGTGGTTTAACAGGAGCGCGGTGGGCGCTTGGCAACTGCTCTGTAAAAGGCTGTTTGTTGCCGTAAGTGTTTTCCATTTTAATTTTATAAAGTAACTTTGCGCTGTTGCCAAGTTCTTTAGTAAGGGCTACTTTTAATAGTTTTACATAGTGTTCTTCCAGCCATTCATAAAAAAATTTGCTGGGCACCTGTATATACAACGCGTTATCAGTTAGTTCAACTGCCCTAATGGGTTCAAACCAGGTTTTGTAGGCCTGATCCTGAATATTGTCTTTTATGAATAGTAGACAGTTTTCCCATACCGATTGCGCAGTTTTAGTCATATACCCTGAAACTTAGTTGTTTATTAATTGTTGTCTTACAAAAAGGAAAATCAAAGATTTCACTCCTTTTAGGGAGAACAAATATGTACACAAAATTCCTCAAAAAAAAACTTTAGGTGTATTGATTTTATTAAAAAAAAATTGTAAGCAACATAATGAAAAATTAATAAATAATTAACGTTTTTGATATATGAATTTTCATGAATTTAAAGTAAGAGTTCGTTATGCCGAAACCGACCAGATGGGAGTTGTCTATCATGGCAATTATGCCCAGTATTTTGAGATGGGAAGGGTGGAATGGCTTAGAAATCTTGGAGTTAGCTATAGTGATATGGAGAAGCAGGGGGTAATGCTGCCTGTTGTTTCCTTAATGTTAAATTACAAAAAGCCTGCCCGTTATGACGATCTTCTGACTGTAAGAACTATCCTTAAAAAACAGGAAGGTGTTAAGATAGAATTTGACTATGAGATATACAATGAGGTGGCTCAGTTATTAACAACCGGCAACTCAGTTTTAGTGTTTGTAGACATGAAAACCGGTCGCCCTACAACACCTCCGGAATATGTAAAAAAGGCATTAAATTTTGATTAATTTGGTTTTCGAACAGTAAATTGTAATTAAGAATTGAATAGGATTTTTGTTCAATAATGATAACACAAAATGCTATTTAATCGAAACCTCATACAAATTTTCAAATGCCTCTAATACCATTGAGGCATTTTTTTTTCGGGTAGCAACTACAATTTCACAATCCATTTCCATTTTTTGGGATATGATATCGAGATTTTTCTCTTTTATAACCCGCATTACTTTGTTCATAACAGCATAACCAAATTTTATAGTATAATGAACGTTTATGGTTTTTTCGATAATATCTGAGGCTTCGAGTGCCATTTGTGCCGAAGTTCGGTAGGCAGAGATCAGTCCGCCAACCCCAAGTTTTACTCCTCCAAAATACCTAACCACTACAACAAGTACATTCGTCAGTCCAAAACTTTGTATTTGCCCATAAATAGGCATTCCGGCTGTATTGTTTGGTTCGCCATCATCGTTAGCCCGATAGTATATTTTATCTATACCCAACTGAAAAGCGTAACACCAATGGCGTGCCGAATGGTGTTGCTTTTTAACTTCGTCAAGAAGTGTTTTTACATCTTCTTCATTGTTTACAGGGAAGGCATAACCAAAAAATTTGCTGTTTTTTTCTTTAAACAGTGTTTCTTTAGATGGGGCAGAGAGGGTTTTGTATGTGTCGTTTTCCAAAATATTTTTTTCGTATTGCAAAGGTAAGTAAGATAATATAAACAGGAAATTGTTTATACTTGTGTTATAAATTTCCTTCTAATGAAAAAAATATTAACAACACTTGTTTTCGTGTTTGTTGTGACATCGTTATCTGCTACTACTTGGGATGAACCTTGGCAAGATGAGATCATTAAAAAATCACAGCATTTTATTTATGCAAAGGTTATTTCTGCAACTGACTCACTGGTGGTTGTTGAAGTGCAAAAGTCATTCGGTAAGTCTATTAAAGGTAAAATAATTATAGATTCTTTTTTTCTTCTTAATTTATGTAGTTCAAGCGGTGGACATTCTCCTGAATTTATGTTTGAAAAGGGGCAAGAGGGATACTTTTTTCTTAAGCAAACGGAAAAAGGTTCATATGCTATCCCTACACCCACTTCAGGATTTGATTTGTTATCTGACGATAAAGTTCATGCAACCTACAGGCATACTTACCATAAGGCAGCTGTTGATAAGGAAATATACGAGCTAACATATACTGCAATATGGAATTATTTTCATGATATAAAAATAGACAAAGTTCCGTTGATGAAGTTAATAGATGAATATTTAGCTAAACCCCCTGCGGGTTTTGAAGAAGATGAAGTAAATATTTTCTACAAACAGCATGTTGTTCTTGAAACAGTATTTTTACTTGATATAGAACTTAATATAAATGTGTTGAAAAAATTTATAGAATGTGATAATTATCATTCTCAAATATCTGCTGCGCGCGCTTTAAGTATATTAAAAACCAAGGAGGCAAAAAATTATATGATTTATTACCTTAAAAAAAAAGAGGGCAATATTTTTGCGCAGACCATGATAGTTTGGGGATTATGGGAAGTTGATCCAAAAATATTGCTTGATATTAAAGATGAGCTTTCTAAAGATGAAACTGGATTTGGTGGAAATATTATGGATCCGCGTGTTTGTACTTATGTGCCATCGCCTTTTGAAGCAATAGTTGCTCTTCAGGATAGAAAATAAATAGTTTTAAATTTGATTATATTCTATAACTCCAGCGTTAACACTTTTTTATCAAATAAGTCTACAACATCCTCTTCGCCTTTTTGGAGATTCCAGACCACAAAGCCAAGTTGTTCTGCTGCATCGGTATTAAACTTTTTATCGTCTACAACAAGGGTGCGTTTGGGTTGTATATCCTGATGATTGTTCAGTACATAATTAAAAGCTTCAGCATCGGGTTTACGCACACCAATTTCGTGTGAAAAATATACCTTTTCAAAACACTGGTAAAAATCACTGTAAAAAGATGCTCCGGCATCTTCTTCAAATTTTTCTATATGTATTGGGTCGGTATTGCTAAGCAGGAAGAGACGGTAAGTATTTTTAAGTTTTTGTAAAAACTCTAAGCGATATAACGGAAAATCGGCAATGCCTGCATTCCATGCGTCTTTAACTGCTTCTAAAGAGGCATTATTACTATGTTTTTGAACTCCCAGCAGATATTCTTCACTATTAATTTTTCCGGTTTCAAACTTCTTTTCAAGCTTCTCAAGGTCTTCGCCCCATTCAAAAATGCCTATATTTTTTAGCGCGGCTACTTTTGCCTCTTTGTCTTTGTTTAAAAAAACATCGCCCATATCAAATATTATCGTGTTCACCATAATTTTTGTATATTAAAAGTTTATCCTGCTGTATACTATGCCTGTCAATTAAAGCACCTGTAATTTCAGGTGCTTTTGTGCCGTTGTTAAAAATAGTTTCTCCTTTAAAAATTCTTGCTTCGTCCCACAACCCGGCATCTATAAAAGTTTGCAGGGTTTGTCGGCCACCTTCTATAATTACAGATAGCAGGTTGTGCTTATATAACACGCCCGCAATTGCATTAGGCAGATTTTCGTCAAAAGCTATTGTTTCATACGTCAGGTTATCTAAGTTAGTCAAATTGCTTTGTGCTGTCAATACAATTGTCTTAATTTTTAGATTTTTAACGAAATAAGAGCTATCAATACGGTTAAATTGATCAAGAATTATGCGAACAGGATTTGGTCCTGTCCAACTGCGCACATCAAGTTGCGGATTATCGTCTATTACTGTTTGCGTGCCTACTAAAATAGCATGTTCCTCACTGCGCCATTTGTGCACAAGCTGTCGCGAGTAGCTATTGGTAATCCAAATAGGTTTTTTTTCTGTAATGTTATTTTCTAATAAGACGCTAACCGAATTGTTTGAATATCTGCTGTCTGGACTTAAAAATCCATCGGCACTTTCTGCCCATTTTAAGATAATATAGGAGCGTTTTTTTTCGTGAAAAGTAAAAAAGCGTTGGTTGCTCTCGCGGCATTGTTTTTCTAAAACACCTACGGTTACTGTTTTTCCTGCTTGCTGTAATTTCTTTATGCCATTACCCGAAACTTTTTCGTGCGGATCCAGAGTGCCTACCACAATATTTTTGATTTGATGCTGTAGTATCAAATCGCAGCAGGGTGGTGTTTTTCCATAATGGCTGCAGGGCTCTAAACTTACATATAAAGTTGAATCAGGTATGAGATGCCTGTGTTCCTGTTTTACCGAATTTATACAGTTTACCTCCCCATGTGGCCCACCAAAAGGGGAGGTGTGTCCTTCGCCAATAATCTTGCCTTTGTGCACAAGTACAGCTCCAACCGATGGATTGGGCATAGCGGCACGCATGCCGTTTTGCGCAAGTTCCAGGCAGCGTTGCATGTATTTTTCGTGACTCATTTTTGGGTTTTTGCAAACCTCAAAGTTACGAAGTTTATATGGTTTATTGAATACTGCTGTATTTGAGACTTTTTAAAAAGCTGATTGTTTTAAAATCAATAGCTATATAATAATATCCCGATATAAATATTTTTGAAAACAGTTTCTGTTAATCCCTATTTGCTATTGTTTGTTATAAACAGCCAATGCATCTTTTAGTATAGCTACCGACCTGATAAGGTCTTCTTTTTTAAGAACATAAGCAATACGGATCTCATTAAGACCTACACCCGGTGTAGAATAAAACCCGGCTGCCGGTGCTACCATTACCGTTTCTCCATTGTTGTCATAGCTTTCCAATAACCATTGTGCAAAATTATCGGCATTATCAACAGGCAGGCGTGCTATACAATAAAAAGCACCTTTAGGATAGGCAACTGTAACGCCCTCAATTTCGTTTAAGGCTTTTACAAGAGTATCCCTGCGTTCTCTGTATTCGTTAATAACTTCGTCAAAATAGCTTTGAGGAGTGTCCAGTGCCGCCTCACTTGCAATTTGCTCAAAAGTTGGCGGACTAAGCCTTGCCTGGGCAAATTTCATTGCAGTGGCAATTACTTCTTTGTTTTTAGAAACCAAACAGCCAATACGCGCCCCACACATACTGTAACGCTTAGAAACTGAGTCTATCATTATGGCGTGTTGCTCAATGCCCAGAACATTCATTACGCTGTAATGTTTATCTCCGTCATAAGTAAACTCCCTGTAAACCTCATCTGCAATAAGGAAAAGGTCGTGTTTTTTTACAAGCTCTGCTAGCTGGTTTATTTCTTCCTGCGTGTAAAGGTATCCGGTTGGGTTGCCAGGATTGCATATCAAAATGGCTTTAGTGCGCGGAGTTATAAGTTTTTCAAAATCGGCAATAGGTGGTAGGGCAAAGCCTTCATCTATTGTAGATATTACAGGAACTACTGTTACACCCGATGCTACCGAAAAACCATTATAATTGGCATAAAACGGCTCCGGTATAATAATCTCATCTCCTGCGTCTAAAGTGCTTCCTAAGGCAAACAGCAATGCTTCAGATCCTCCTGTGGTTACAATAATATTTTCTGTAGCAACATCAACACCGTTTTTGCGATACGATTCGGCAAGTTTTACCCTGTAGCTTTCAAAACCGGCCGAGTGGCTGTATTCGAGTATGCTGATATGGTTGTTTTTTATAGCCTCAAGAGCTACTTCCGGAGTTTTAATGTCGGGTTGTCCTATGTTAAGGTGGTATACTTTATTGCCTTTTTTCTTGGCAGTTTCTGCATAAGGAACAAGTTTCCTTATAGGGCTTTCGGGCATTTGAGTGCCTTTATTAGATACTTTTGGCATTATTAAAAGTTGTATATTGTTTGTTGGGCAAATTTGCAACATTTATTGGCTACTGCAAAATTAGCCTTATAAAACATTTTTATATCATTACAAAAATGATGATACTTATTAAAGTATTACATTATGTAATATGTATCAGTACTAAGAGGTTTAGGTACATCAGTTTCTTTTAAAAGCTGTTTAATATTTATTTCTATTGTTCTTGCAATTTGTGTTACCGATGTATCGCTTGGGCGGTTTCTAAACGGATCTTGCAAGTGGTAGGCCGTTTTTTCGAGTAAAAAAAATACCATAGAAATTATAATTAATAAAGGTATCTCGTAAGTCAGCATTACACCCTTTAAACCAATAGAAAGTATAATGACGAAAAGATAAATAGTAAAATGAAGTATAAGACGATATGTTGTAGGGAAGACCGTGTTTTTTATGCGTTCGGCCATTCCCATGCTGTCAGAAAATTTTACAAATGTGGTGTTTATTTGTACGTGTATGTAATCGCTTATTATTCCTTTTTGATGTATATCGCTTATTTGTAAAACATTGAGCTGTAAAATTCCCAAAGGTTTATTGTTATTAATTTTAAGGGAATCAATGTCGTCTTTACTCAGAAACGCATCGCAATTAGCTAAAGGCTCCAAATCTCTTAATGATTGCCCAAGCGAGTAGCACCAGGCAATTTGCCTGTAAGCCATGGTCTTAATGTCCTCGGTTGCATTGCCTGATTTTATAAAAGCCTGCATTTGTAAAACAAAGGTGCGGGAGTCGTTTACAATGGCACCCCATACTTTTCGGGCTTCCCACCAACGGTCGTAACTTTGGCTCATTTTAAAAGACAATAAAACCGATATTGCCGTACCTAAAAAGGTAGCAATGGTTAAAGGCATGGCGGGTAAGTAATTGTAAAAGTGTTCGGTTAAATAATGTATGGTAACGCCAATTACAAACACAAAGAGCATTTCGTATTTTACCTTAGAGAATATATAGGAGAGCGGAAGTTTTTTATCTACCAGCATACACAGTGAGTAATAATTACTAATGATTTAATACTTAAAATTAAACATTAAATAGTTTTGTTACAATAGGCATGATGTTGATTGGTAGTTTTTTATAATAAATTTCACACAATTGATAATGTATGATTTATTTATTGTGAATATTGTATTATTATACTTAATTGCAATATTTGGCATTTATTTAATATGTCGTTGTGTAATATTAAGAATATATTGAGCTAACTTAGGAAAACCTAAAAACGCAAAAAAAACTTAATAAATATCGTCATGGAATATTCAGTTAAACCCTCTGTACAAGCCGATGCCCTTAACGCAATGTCTTATGAAAAAGCAGCTGCAAATTTTGAAAATGAAGTTAAAGAAGAGCAGGAACTGTCTTGCTCATTGCAGCTTAAAAATTTATTAATGACTAATTTGAAGTTACTTAAGCTTAATGAAATAAGCGCAATTCTTCTTTTTTAAGTTAAACTACGGGATTTATAATGATGTAACTCTACTTTTCGAATAACTAAAACTACTGTTATGAATAAGGAATTTGATAAAGATAAAGAGGCTTCGGCTGATATTGAAAATCTAAAAAACAAATCTAATATTGACAGGGTTGATTTAGATGATACAGATAAATACCTGTCATTGGAACAACCAGGAGTACAATACACCCATGATACTGATCCTACACGAAATTCTGACCAGGCAGATTACAGCAATGCTGACAATAATGACGAGTGGAGCGATGTTGGCGGCAACAGCAAAAACTCTGATGCTTTCAATCAGGATGATTATATACTTGACGACAATTTAGACCTTGACGAAGATCAAAATCAATCAATTTCGAGCGATGACGATGATTTTGAAGAAAGTAATGAACGTTACACTAATTAAGTATTCTGTTATAGATCTATTGTAATACAAATGATGCAATAGATTCATGATGTAGTTAGTCGATAAATGTAAAATATTATAACAAAGCGAATTATATTATTGTTATATTTGATTTAATATTTTATGTTTTATTTAACTTTTAGCTGCATGAATCATGAAAACTACAGGTGATATAGTGGTTATTGAAGATGATCCGGATGATTATGAAATATTATTGGGCATTTTCGAAGAAGTAATGAAAGAGAAAAACTATGACAACCGTGTTATAGTTTTTGAAGACAGTGTCATGGCTTTAGAATATTTGCAGGATTGCACATCTGAAGTTTTTATGATAATATCGGATATTAACATGCCTCTTTTAGATGGTTTAGAACTGTACCAAACCGTTTCTGCCAATCCTAAATTTATGCACAAAGGCATTCCCTATGTTTTTTTAACTACAGGAGCGGCTCATAAAGAGCATGTATATAAAGCGAGAGATCTGAGTGTGCATGGTTTTTTTGAGAAGCCGTCGAGCCTCAGAGAATATAAGTCACTCATATCTGACATTATGGGCTATTGGCAAAAAACACTGGTTCCCTTTGCCTAAAATATTCTCAATAACATTTATATATGCTCCATTTTTATGGGGCTTTTTTTATGCGTAAAAATACGCAATTGCAAAATTCAGGTAATTGTACTCTAATTTTTTTGACGCTATTGTTGAATCTTTACATCGGTAAAAAATCGACAAATAATGGCAAAATTCACTACTGCTCTTTTAAGACATTCCAGCATTTGGAACATTCCTGAATCTGAGACCAAAGAAATAAACGGTTTTCCTGAGAATGTAATATTTAAATGGAATCAGGGTTATGAAATACTTCATTTTATTAACCGCTATATGGAGCATAGGGGGTGGCATGCACCGGTTACGTTTCAAAAAATAGAATCGGCAATAAAAACACGTCTGCCATTTTCTGCTAAAACACACCACGATGTAAAACTTTGGCTGGATGCCAATGTAAAACCTTAAAACTTATTACTATGTATATGTCCAGATTTGACAAAAAGGCACTGCAATACCAGTATCAGTGGCCTGGAAGAAAAACAATACTTTCGCCAACTTTTCTTGACGAAGATCTTATTGATGTTACAAACGGAAATGACGTGCTTAATTTTATAAACCGTTTTTTTGCGGTTCATGGCCTTATCAGCGATTCATCTTTTACAAGACTTGAATATCTTTTGCGTCATCATTTGCCAATAAATGTAAATTCAAGAAAAGATATTACTGCCTGGATAAAGAAAAACTGGGACAGGAAGTTTTACAATAATTAAATTATCCCAACACCAACCAACCAACCAATATTTTTTTGAGGCCTGTATTATACAAGTTCCCCTATCTTGTATAGTGCAGGCTTTTTCTTTACTATTATTGATGATGATAGGGCTCGTTTCTTAAAATAGTAAATGCCCTGTAAACCTGTTCTGTAAAAAAGAGGCGAACCATTTGATGCGAGAACGTCATGGCTGAAAGCGATACTTTGCCCTGTGCTTTTGCATAGACTTCTTTACTGAAGCCATAAGGCCCTCCAATAACAAATACGAGTGTTTTAATGCCGGAGTTCATCTTTTTTTGAAGCTCTTCACTAAAACTTACACTACTGAAATTTTTTCCGTTCTCGTCAAGCAATATAAGCTGGTCAGTAGGGGAGAGCTTGCTTAAAATAAGTTCGCCTTCTTTATCCTTTTGCTGCGCCTCGCTTAGGTTCTTTACGTTTTTGATATCAGGAATTATCTCCATTTCAAATTTTATATAGAACGACAACCGTTTTTGATAATCGTCTATAAGTGTTTGCAATGCCTTATTATCTGTCTTGCCTATGGCAATAAGTTTGATATTCATTTTTTTGGGTTTCTTAGGAACTTAGATACAGTGGGATTAAGCTAAACCAAAAGTTACAAATTTATTTATATGCTTTGTTGAGTTAAAGATTAAAGTAGCTAAATTTCTTAGTTACTAACTAAAGAAATAAACTCATCTTCACTAATAATTTTCACGCCCAATTGATTAGCTTTTTCAAGTTTAGCAGGCCCCATATTATCTCCGGCAACAACATAATGTGTTTTAGATGAGATAGAACTGCCTACTTTACCGCCGTTATCTTCAATAGCTTTTTTAAGTTCATCGCGCGAAAATTTCTCAAATACACCCGATACCACTAAGGTTTGCCCGGCAAGTTTGTTGCTCACGGTAGTATCAGGCACTGCCATAGCTTCAAGCTGAACTCCGTAACCTTTAAGACGTTCGATAATTTTTCTGTTCTCTTCGTTATAGAAAAAGTCCATTACACTCTGTGCAATGCGCTCGCCAATTTCGTCTACCAAAACAAGATCCAGTAAAGTGGCATGAGCCAAATTATCGATGCTTTTATAATGCTTTGCCAGTTTTTTAGCTACAGTTTCGCCAACATAACGTATACCAAGTGCGTATAGTACACGTTCAAACGGAACCTGTTTGGAGTTTTCAATACCGTTGATAAGATTATCGGCCGATTTATCTGCCATGCGTTCCAAAGGCACTACCTGTTCTTTTTTCAGTTCATACAGGTCGGCATAATTATGTACAAGGTCAGAGTTGTAAAGCAAGGCAACAGTCTCTCCTCCAAGTCCTTCAATATCCATGGCTTTGCGCGATATGTAGTGTTGAATGCGACCAATTATTTGTGGTGGGCAACCGTAAAAATTAGGGCAGTAGTGCTGTGCCTCACCGGGTTTGCGTTCAAGATCGGTAAAACATTCTGGACATTTGGTTATGTATATGGTTTCTTCCGAATCTTCAGGGCGTTTAGTAAAATCTACCGAAATAATTTTCGGGATGATCTCTCCGCCTTTTTCTACAAAAACCTCGTCTCCAACCCTTACATCAAGTTTGGCTATCTGATCTGCATTGTGCAATGAAGCGCGTTTAACTACAGTGCCGGCAAGTTGTACAGGTTCAAGGTTGGCAACGGGCGTAATAGCACCTGTGCGCCCTACCTGATAAGATATAGAGTTTAGTCGTGTAGCAACCCTTTCGGCCTTAAACTTGTATGCCACCGCCCATCGTGGCGATTTGGCGGTATAGCCCAACTCTTCCTGCTGGTGCAGGTCGTTAACCTTAATTACCACGCCATCGGTTTCATAGGGCAGGTCATGGCGGTGGGTGTCCCAATGGTCTATAAATGCAATAACCTCGTCCATAGACTTTGCAAGAGCAGCCTGTTTAGGTACTTTAAAGCCCCATTGGCGTGCTTTGTCAAGTCCTTCGAACTGAGTTTTAAAATTTAGATTGTTTCCAACAATCGAATACAGTAAACAGTCTAGCGGGCGTTTGGCAACTTCGGCACTGTCCTGCAGTTTCAGGCTGCCCGAAGCAGTGTTTCGCGGATTGGAATAAGGAGTTTCTCCTATCTCAACCAATTCTTTATTCATCCTTGCAAAGCCTTCAAAAGGAAGTATTATTTCGCCGCGGATGTCAAATTTAGCAGGATAATCTCCTTTAAGTTTTACCGGTACAGACCGTATGGTTTTTATATTGGTGGTAACTTCATCTCCCTGAAAACCATCGCCACGTGTAACAGCCTTGGCAAGTCTTCCATTTTCATAAGTAATGCTTATAGACGCTCCGTCATACTTAAGTTCGCAGGTATATTCTACATCAGTAGTACCTAAGCCTTTGTGTACACGTTTTTCCCATTCGAGCAGTTCTTCTTTTGAGTAAGAATTATCCAGCGAGTACATGCGTGTTTCATGTACAACAGTATTGAAATTTTTGGTAATGGCACCTCCTACACGCTGTGTGGGAGAATTTTCGTCAAAATATTCAGGATGTTTTGCTTCAAGTTCCTGCAGCTCTTTCAGTTTGATGTCAAACTCGAAATCGGTAATAGTTGCATTATCAAGAACATAATAGTTGTAATTGTGCTGATTAAGTTCTTCACGAAGTGCCTGAATCTTTTGTAAGATGTCCATTTAATACATGTTAGTTTTGTTTTGCTAATTTAACCAACTTTTAAAAAATGGGAAATGTTTTGTTAGTAAAGTTGCTAAGTCTCTTAGATCATGAGAGACTTAGCAGCTAAAAAATTATAACCTAAATACCCCACCAACAGATATCATTCTCTGAAAATAAGTAAAGTGCTGAGAAGCCCTGTCTGCACCGTTATACGTAGTGCGAATATCATTCATATCAATATAGCCCGTTTTTAATGCGGTATGTATAAAGTAATGTTTTAAAAACGTAATATTTATACCTGCTTCTGCCGATATACCAAATCCGGAAATATGGAAATTATCGTGACGTTCTTTACCCAAAACCATAGCATTGGTTTTAGGATATAATATACCTCCATATATCCCCTCTGTAAGGTTAATCTGTATAATGTCGGTATTTGTTATTCCTAAATATTTAGAAAAATCATCTATACGAGATATTCCTGTGTTAATAAAATTGAGACCATCGGTATGTTCAAAAGTCAAAAAGTCTTCAGTCAGTACAACAGGCACATTATTATAGTTGCCGTTATGTGCCGCCCCTGCCTGATCTGCCGGAAGGTTAATGTACCCGTTTGCACGTACGGGCACAAATTGAGTCATTACATATTTCATGTGGTCTAAGCCTATACCAATACTGTAATGATCGTTAATGTAATAACCTATTCTTAAGTTGGTTTGCGGAATGGTCATTCGCGCGGGGTTAACATAATCTATACTCCAGCCTTTGGGCTTGTCATGAGCACCTACATCATAAAGTGTAAAATTGTAATCGTCGCCTTTAAAATTAATGTCTGACCTTGAGTAGCTTTCGCGATTTCCGCCCCAGTAAATAAAAAATTTCCCTTTGTTGTGTGCTGTATATCTTTCGGGGGCATTTACAGTATTTTCCTGAGAAAAGATAGAATGGGAGAAGATACTAAAGATAAACATTGTCTTTAGTAATAGTTGTTTAGAAACCTGCATTGTGATTGATTGATGTGAGAGAAATAAAAATATTAAACCTAAAATTTGATTAACAAAACCCTCTCCGGTTATGCTAATTAAAAAATCTGTGCAAAGATAAGAGATAAAAATCTTTTGTAAGATTTTATTTAATCAAACTTCATTTAAATCAACGTTTTAATTGATACCTTTTTAAATTCATTTTGCAGTCATCAAACTCTTAAAAACTAACTTATAAATAAATAACAAATAACGTTTTGCCGAAAATTTCCCTCTTTGCAAATAATTAACTATTTTCGTACGCGAATAAAAACAGCAAATAATTTTACCATGAAATACGATATTATTGTTTTAGGTAGTGGTCCCGGCGGTTATGTAACAGCTATAAGGGCTTCTCAGTTAGGCTTTAAAGTAGCTATTGTAGAAAAAGAGAACCTTGGTGGCATTTGCCTTAACTGGGGGTGTATACCTACAAAAGCATTACTTAAAAGTGCTCAGGTGTTTGATTACCTTAAACATGCTGCCGATTATGGCCTTACTGTAAACGAATTTGATAAGGATTTTGGCGCTGTTGTAGCCCGTAGCCGCGGTGTAGCCGAAGGTATGAGCAAAGGTGTTCAGTTCCTTATGAAAAAGAACAAGATCGAAGTTATTTTTGGTACCGGAAAAGTTAAACCGGGCAAAAAAATAGATGTTACTGATAAAGATGGCAATGTTACAGAACTTAGTGCCGACCATATTATTATTGCTACAGGCGCACGCAGCCGCGAATTGCCTAACCTTCCGCAGGATGGTAAAAAAGTTATAGGCTACCGTCAGGCAATGGTATTGCCGGAGCAGCCTAAAAGCATGATCGTTGTTGGATCTGGTGCTATAGGCGTAGAGTTTGCTCATTTTTACAACTCTATGGGTACAAAAGTTACCATTGTAGAGTTTATGCCAAATATTGTTCCTGTTGAAGATGAAGAGGTGTCTAAGCAATTTGAACGCTCAATCAAAAAGGCGGGCATTGAGGTTATGACCAACGCTTCTGTAGAAAAAGTAGATACAAGCGGCGAAGGTGTTAAAGCAACAGTAAAAACTGCTAATGGCGAAATAACGCTTGAGGCTGATATCTTACTATCTGCTGTAGGTATTAAATCGAACATAGAGAACATTGGTCTTGAAGAAGTAGGTATTGCTACTGATAGGGATAAGGTTCTTGTAAACGCATACTATCAAACTAACATACCGGGTTATTACGCTATTGGAGATATCGTTCCCGGTCAGGCGCTTGCTCACGTTGCATCTGCGGAAGGTATTACCTGTGTTGAAAAAATCGCAGGGCTTCACGTAGATCCAATCGACTACGGAAACATACCGGGCTGTACTTATGCTACTCCTGAAATTGCTTCAGTAGGTTTAACAGAGAAAGCGGCTAAAGAAAAAGGTTACGACATTAAAGTAGGTAAATTCCCATTCAGTGCTTCTGGTAAAGCTAAGGCTTCAGGAGCGGCCGACGGTTTTGTAAAAGTTATCTTTGATGCTAAATATGGCGAATGGTTAGGATGCCATATGATAGGTGCCGGCGTTACCGATATGATTGCGGAAGCTGTTGTAGCCCGTAAGCTTGAAACTACAGGTCACGAAATTATTAAATCGGTTCACCCACACCCTACAATGAGTGAGGCAATTATGGAAGCTGCCGCTGCTGCCTATGGCGAGGTGATACACATCTAATCTAATACAAGATTGCAGATTTAAGTTTCTGCTTAATTATATAAAGATCCGTCCTTAAAGTTTTTTAAGGACGGATTTTGTATTTTTATAGTATGAATTATTTATCCTTACTTTCCTTTTTACTTTTTTTTACAGCCTACTTTGGGCTGATGTATTTTTTAGTTCTAAAGAGGCAAAACGAAAATAAAAATATTTCTGATTATCTATTGTCACAACTTGATAACAAAATAATATATTCAAGAAAAAATATAAAAGCAGATGTTTACGGTTCTGGTAAAAAAAATCAGAATCTATATTTTAGCTATTGTGATCTTTATGTAATTCCCGATGCTATATTTCTTATAACTTATTCTAAATTCATTAATAAGCCAATGCAATCTATGCCACTAATGATTACAAATAACTCTGATTTATATAATGCCTTTAATACGAATGGAATAGTTCCAGAAATAAAAAAAATAAATCCAGATTCTTTTTCTAATGAGGTTTATATTGACTATGGAGAATCAACGCTTGACAGTACAAATATAACCATCCATCTAAAAAATCTTAGTGAACAGGAAAGAAATTATTTCAGGTTTTAAAGCAATCAATTAATAAATGTTTTTATTGGAACTAAGGTTAATAAATTTTATGAACTTTGTAACCAATCTATAATATCAGTTCCATATTAACAATTTATCCAAAGCGATTAAAAAGGTAATTATAAGAGCTACTACTTTTTACGCAATAGTTTCTACATTAGACTTGATATTTATTTAAAATTTCTATTCTTCCTCTGAAGTATGCGATTTAGAATACACGCGCCATTTTTCAATACATTCCTGCATATCGGCAGGCAATTTTGAATCAAAGCGCATAAATTCATGTGTTGTAGGGTGTTCAAAGCCCAAAGTCTTAGCATGCAGTGCCTGCCTTGGCAATACTTTAAAACAGTTGTCTACAAACTGTTTATATTTCGTAAAAGTAGTACCTTTAAGTATCTTATCACCGCCATATCGCTCATCATTAAAGAGTGTGTGCCCAATGTGTTTCATATGTACGCGTATTTGGTGCGTACGTCCGGTTTCGAGCTTACACGAAACTAGCGTTACATATCCCAAACGTTCTAAAACTTTATAGTGCGTAACGGCATATTTGCCCTGTTCATCATTATCAAAAACAGCCATTTGCATGCGGTCTTTTACATGGCGGCCTACATAATTTTCTACGGTACCTTCTTCTTCTTCAATATTACCCCAAACAAGGGCAATATATTCGCGTTCAGATGTTTTGTCTGCAAACTGCTGCGCTAAAAAACTCATGGCATGCTCTGTTTTGGCAATTACCAAAAGCCCCGATGTATCTTTATCAATGCGGTGCACAAGTCCGGGTCTTTCGCTGCTGTTCATGGGCAGGTTCTCAAAATGATAAGCTAAAGCATTTACCAATGTACCTGAGTAATTGCCATGCCCCGGATGCACCACCATGCCCGGCTCTTTATTTATAACCAGCAGTTGGTCGTCTTCATAAACAATATCAAGCGGTATGTTCTCCGGAGTAAGTAAATATTCATAAGGCGGATGCTCCAAAAGCATACGCACAATATCATTCGCCTTAACTTTATAGTTAGATTTTACAGCAACATCATTTACATAAATATTTCCCGCATCGGCCGCCTTTTGTATTTTGCTTCGCGTAGCATTTTCAATTAGGTTCATTAAAAACTTATCTACACGCAACGGCTGCTGCCCTTTGCCCGCCTCAAAGCGGTGATGCTCATATAGTTCATCTTCATCAGCATTCTGCTCTACTATAGGCTTGCTATTCATCATCTTTATTATTTGCCGGAAGTTCGGTATTTTCGTTTACAACAGTTACAGTGTCAGTATCCTGAAAGCCAATTTTTCCGTCTCCCAAAATAAGGTCTATTTTAGAGGCTTTCATAACCTTATCGCCAGGCTTAAGGGTTTTACCGTTTTGCTTCATTTCAAGAACTACATCTTTTGCCAGATAAGGAATATAGGTTTTAGTACCCTCTTCAAGTCCGATGGCTTTAAGTGTAGGTATGGCCTGCCTGTATGTTTTTTGTATAAGGTCGGGTAGGGTAATAGCGGCATAACCGCCCGCATTTACCTTAATATATATTTTTCGGTTCTCTTTTACATTGGTATTTGGCAGTGGATCCTGCTCAACAATGGTATATGGAGGATATTCTGACCTGAAATCTACGGTATCAAGCACTACGTATTCCAAATCTATGCCCTCAAGCTTTTCTCCTGCCTTAGTCAAAGTAAGTTTACGCAAATCCGGCACAGGTATTTTGTTTCCGTGGTTGGTAGTAATGGTAAGCCATTGCAGCAACAAAAACACCACTACAACAATGATGACTACTGCAATACCTATCTGTTTAAAAAAAACTTTGCTTGTCAAAAAAATCTTCAGGCTCATGTAAATCAGTTTTCGCAAAGATATAAATAATACTAAACTTTATGAGTTTAAGCAAATAATGATATTTTTGTGTGGGCAAAAAGCCTCTATTAAACCACTATTTAAATGAACATAGCAGTAGTAATGGGCGGATATTCAGATGAATCCGTTATATCTATACGCAGCGGCCAGCTGATACTTAACAACCTTGACCGTACAAAATATACACCTTATGAGGTACATATACTGCCTGAAGGATGGAATGTGGTTATTGATAATGAAAAAACAGCCATAGACAAAAGCGATTTTTCGTTCACAAAAGACAGCAAAAAGATAACTTTTGACGTTGTTGTAAATACCATACACGGTACTCCGGGCGAAGACGGCCATATGCAGGCCTATTGGGAGCTACTCAACCTGCCATATACAGGCTGTGGTTTTTATCAAAGTGCGCTTACGTTTAATAAACGTGATACTTTAAGTGTGCTTTCTAAATTTAATATACCGCGTGCAAAATCTATATACCTTACTAAAGGCGATGTGATAACTTCACAGGAAATTGTAGATACTCTTGGTTTGCCTTTTATGGTGAAGCCTAATCAGAGTGGTAGCAGTCTTGGCGTAAGTAAAGTAAATGACATTAGCGAACTTGACAAAGCGCTTGAATTTGCTTTTGCCCAAGACAGCGATATACTTATAGAATCATACCTTAAGGGTACAGAGGTATCGGTTGGTGTACTTAATTATAAAGACAAGACCACTGTATTGGGATTGACCGAAATAGTGTCTCATAACGACTTTTTTGATTATGAAGCCAAATACCTCGGAAAATCAGAAGAGATTACACCTGCACGCCTGGATGAAGCGACTGAGCAAAGAGTGCGCGAAACGGCTGCCAAAGCTTATGAGGCTTTAGGTATGAGTGGTTTTAGCCGTACTGATTTTATTGTTATGGATGGAGAGCCTCATTTTATAGAAATTAATACCAATCCGGGACTGTCTCCGCAAAGTATATTTCCGCAGCAGGCACAGCATGCCGGAATAGCCATGAGCGATTTGTTTGACAACGAAATAAAACTGGCTTTAAACAGGAAACGTTTGCTGAAATAATTTTTTTACGATAGTCAACATAAATATATAAGGCCGAAAGCATTGCTTTCGGCCTTATATGTTTATGCTAATTTTCGTTTATAAAAGCAACACTGTGTCCTGCTACAATTGCAGCGGTTTCTGTACGCAAACGGGTGTTTCCTAACGACACCGGAACGTAGTTTAAACTCAAAGCCTGTGTAATTTCTTTATTAGAGAAATCGCCCTCCGGGCCTATCAGTATTGTAACCTGCTGTTGTGGCTGCAGGACATGTTTTAATAGTTTTTTATCAGTCTCCTCGCAGTGTGCAATAAAAAGCTGTCCTGTTTTTTGATTGCTGACAAAAGTGCTGAATGGCGTAGGCTCATGCAACACCGGCATATAATATTGTAAAGACTGTTTCATGGCACTTTGCAATATTTTTTCAAAACGGTCGGCTTTAAAAACAGTACGTTCGCTGTGGTCGCAAATAATGGGTGTGATCTCTGTAATGCCAATTTCAACAGCCTTTTCTAAAAACCATTCATAACGGTCGTTAAGCTTGGTAGGGGCAACCGCAAGATGAAGAGAGTAGGGTATAGCTTCAAAGAATTGCTCATCAGTTATTTTTACCTCACATTTTTTTTCGTTGGCAAAAATAATTTCAGAGCTAAATAAATATCCTTTGCCGTTTGTAATATGTACACTGTCGCCTTCTTTTTTACGCAGTACTTTTACAATATGTCGGCTTTCTTCTTTATCAAATAAAAAAGATGCAGCGCCGGGATTAATATCGGGGTTATAAAATAGTTGCATTACAGTTCTATTCTTGCTTTAGATGTTGTAGCAGCATCGCTAAACTGCTGCTCTAAATATTTGTGGTAGCCTACAATGCCTATCATGGCAGCGTTGTCGGTAGTATATTCAAATTTAGGAACAAAGGTTTTCCATCCGTATTTTTTTTGTGCATCGGTCAGCGCCTTACGGATACCGCTATTTGCCGAAACCCCTCCGCCAATGGCTACCTGTTTAATACCTGTTTCTTTTACAGCCAGTTTCAGCTTGTCCATTAAAATATTAATGATGGTGTGCTGTATAGAAGCACAAATATCATTTATGTTTTCGGCTATAAAATTAGGATTGGCGGCAATATTTTTTTGTACAAAATAAAGTATCTGGGTTTTTAATCCGCTAAAGCTAAAATCGAGCCCCGGCACTTTAGGTTTGGTAAAAGCAAAGGCCTTTGGGTTGCCAAGCTGGGCATATTTATCTACCAATGGCCCACCGGGATAGGGAAGGCCAAGAATTTTGGCACTTTTATCAAAAGCTTCGCCAACGGCATCATCGGTCGTTTCGCCAATAACCTGCATGTCAAAAAAGCTGTTTACCTTAACAATTTGTGTGTGTCCGCCACTAATGGTCATGGCCAGGAACGGAAAAACAGGTTTATCAAAACCCTCTTCGTCTATAAAATGGGCAAGTATGTGCGCCTGCATGTGGTTAACCGCTATCAGTGGTACATTCAGAGCCTGCGCCATAGATTTTGCAAACGAGCTGCCCACTAATAAAGATCCCATTAGCCCAGGCCCCTGTGTAAAGGCAACCGCACTAAGCTGCGATTTTTGTATGCCGGCCCTTTCCAGCGCAACATCTATAACCGGAACTATGTTTTGCTGGTGTGCACGTGAGGCAAGTTCGGGCACTACGCCTCCATATTGCTCGTGTATTTTTTGTCCTGCCACAACATTGCTAAGCACTTTGTCGTTGCACATTACAGCGGCCGCAGTATCATCGCATGAGCTTTCTATAGATAGTATGTATGTTGGGTTTTCTGCCATATTTTGAGGCACAGATTTTGAGTTACTAAAAAACGGTTAAAGGCTTATTAACGATTGTAAAATTATCTACTTTTGTTGTTTGGCTTTCAACCCCAAAAAACAGTACAAATTTAAAACAAATAGCAGTATCAAAAAATTTAAAAAAATAGTTATACGCACCCTGGTAGGGTTGTTGCTTTTTTTGCTGTTTGTAGCCATAGCCCTGTCGCTGCCTTTTGTACAAACAGGTATAGCGCATTATGCGGGTAATTATTTAAATAAAGAGTTTGGTACTCATATATATATAGATAAAGTTGCCATATCTATATTTGGCGGTGTAAAATTAAAAGGGGTGCTTATTATGGACCATCATAATGATACTCTTGCATCTGCCAACAGGCTTCAAACCAATGTTCTTAATTTTAGGGCTATTGCCCAAAGCAACTTAAAGTTTGGAACCATACGTGCAGAAAAACTTAATTTTCATATGAAAACCTACAAGGGAGAAAATAGTTCTAACCTTGATGTTTTTGTAAAAAGTTTTGATAATGGCAAACCCGGCAGCGGCAAGTTCAGGCTTCGTTCCGGCAGGTTGTTTGTAACTAACGGCAGGTACAGGCTTACTAACGAAAATGCGGTAACACCGCGTGTGCTTGACTTTAAAAAGCTTAACGGCGAGCTTAAAGACTTTTATATTAAAGGTGGTGATGTTAGTGCCGATATTAAAAAGCTTTCGCTGTTAGACCATCGTGGCCTTTTCGTAAAGAACCTTAAGGCAGGGTTTTCTTATACCAAGACCAATATTAAATTAAAAGACTTGGAATTGGTAACGGCTGAGTCGGTATTAAAAGGCCATGTTACGCTTACTTATACACGTGAGCAAATGAAAGACTTTATAAATAAAGTAAAGTTTGATTTTGCAGTAAACAGGGCAACAATATCCAGTAACGAACTTAACTATTTTTATAATGAGTTTGGTAAAAACCAAAAGTATTACCTGTCTACAACGCTTAAAGGGCCATTAAACAATTTTGTATTGTATAATCTTAAATTGCTGGATGGCAACGATTCTGAAATTATAGGTTCGGTAAACTTCAGGCATCTGTTTGACAAAAAAGGCCCGGGTTTTTACATGAATGGCGATTTTGACAGGATAACTTCTAATTACGAAAATCTTAAAGCCATAATGCCACGCATTTTAGGAAATAGTCTCCCAGTATTATTGGGCAAATTTGGTCGCGTAGATATGGTTGGTCATGCTACACTTACCAAACAGGATATAGATACGAGGATGTATATCATGTCCGGGTTGGGTGAGGCTAATGCTAATTTTTCGGTTAAGGATTACAATAAACCTTCGGAAGCAGCTTATACCGGCACCATAGACCTAACTGATTTTAACCTGGGGGCAATTGCCGATGTTAAAACCATAGGTAACACAACCCTGCATTTAGATATAGACGGTCGCGGTTTTAATAAGGAATCTTTAAATACTACTGTTAGTGGAGATATAACCGGGTTTACCTATAATAAATATGTTTACAAAAATATTACGGTAGATGGCAGGTTTAAATGGCCTTATTTTAAAGGTAAGGTAAACAGCAACGACCCTAACCTTCTCATGAGCTTTGATGGCCTTGTAGATATGGGTAAAAAGAAAAAAGAGTTTGATTTTCATGCCCAGGTAGACTATGCCGACCTCGTAGCCTTAAAACTGATGAAAAAAGATACACTCTCTATTTTTAAGGGAGATCTTATATTTGATGCCAAAGGCAATAATATAAATGATATAGCTGGTAAACTTCAAATTTCGAGACTGTCTTATCAAAACAGTAAAGACAGTTATTATTTTGAAGACTTTTTTGTCGCTTCATCTTTTGATGAGAACAATGTGCGCGCACTAACTGTGAATTCTACTGATATTATTGATGGCAGGGTTACAGGAAAGTTTGATGTTGGACAGTTGCCCAAGCTTATGGAAAATGCCGTAGGCAGCCTTTACACAAATTATTCTCCGCATAAACTCAAGAAAGGTCAGTATCTCGATTTTGACCTGACGATATACAATAAGGTAGTTGAAATTGTGTTGCCGGAAGTAACTGTTGGGCAAAACACGCGCCTGCGCGGAAAAGTTAATAGCGACAGGGGAGAATTTAAACTCGCATTTAATTCGCCCGAGATCACTGCTTATAATAACTATTTTAATAACATAAGTATAGATGTTGATAATAAAAATCCGCTTTATAATGCCTATGTCAGTATAGACAGTGCACGCACTAAAGGTTACAAAGTGACTGATTTTAGCCTTATCAATATTACCCGTAACGACACACTGTATGTTCGTACAGAATTTAAAGGAGGCAAAAAAGCGGCCGACCTTTTTAAGCTTAACCTTTTCCATACAATAGATAAAGACAGGAACTCTGTAGTTGGGTTTAAAAAATCAGAGATCAATTTTAAAGATTTCCAATGGTTTATAAATGAGAACGACACCAAGGATAACAAGATAATATTCAATAAAAAGCTTACTAACTTTTCGGTAGACAAAATATCGATGTCTCATAATGACCAAAGAGTAGAGGTTAGTGGGATACTTCGGGATTCTACCTATAAAGACGTGAGGCTTTCATTTAATGATGTAGACCTCAGGAAAATAACACCAACCTTAGACAGCCTCAATTTTGGAGGTCGATTAAACGGCGAAGTAAGCTTAAAACAAAACAGAAATGAATTTACGCCTGCATCGTCGTTAACTATAGATACGCTTCGCATCAACCAACATAATTTGGGCGATATGAGTTTGCAGGTTACCGGAGACCGTTCGTTAAGGAAATTCAATATCAACACAACGCTTACTAAAGATGATAAAGAAACCTTCGCAACAAGCGGTAATATAGAAATTGTAGACAAACAAACACTACTGTCGCTCGATGCTACGTTTTCTGATTTCGATCTGAGTCCGTTGGAGGTTTTCTTAAAAACAATATTCCCCGAAATAAGGGGTAAAGCTTCCGGTAGGGCTGCTATTGTGGGGAATGCCAAAAAGCCTGAAATAGACGGGCGTTTGTATATTAAAGGAGGTGGGCTCAGGGTAGGTTACCTGAACACTGACTTTAATTTTGAAGAGAATGCAACTGTAGACCTTACCGAAGAGCTGATCTTTTTCAGGAATATAGAGCTAACCGATTCAAAATACAAAACCAAAGGCAGGCTTAACGGAAGTTTAAAACACGATTTCTTTAAGAATTGGGGGCTTGACCTTAAAATAACATCGGATAGGTTACTGGTGCTTGATACTAAAGATTCTGATGACGCTCTGTATTACGGAACAGCTTTTATTAAGGGAGAGGCTACATTAACCGGGCCTACAACGGCACTTGTTATAGATGTAAATGCTGAGTCGGCAAAAGATACCGATATTAAACTTAATATCAATAATACCGGAGCTACGGGTACTAATAATGCCGCATTTATACATTTTTTAAGTCCGCAGGAAAAACTAAACAAAGGTAAAGGTGTTGTTGCCAAAGACGCTAAAGTGTATAAAGGCCTTGAACTTAATTTTGAGCTTAACATTACACCCGACGCCAAGCTGGAGGTGGTGATCGATAAAAACACAGGGCACAGTCTTACAGCAACCGGAGATGGTTTGATGCTTTTAAATATCAATACCCTCGGTAAGTTTAATATGTGGGGAGACTATTCGGTTAGGCAGGGACAGTATAATTTTAAGTATGGTGGACTGTTCGATAAAAAGTTTGTGGTAAAAGAGGGGGGAAGTATTGTATGGGAGGGCGACCCTACCAAGGCTAAACTTAATCTTGAGGCGGTTTATAAAACACAGGCAAACCCATCGGTACTGTTGGAATCTGCATCGTTTAGCAGGAGCATTCCGGTAGAGGTTGCCATTACGCTTAACGGAAACATTACGGCACCTGAGCCTGATTTTAATATTAACTTCCCTGGTGTGAGTTCTACGCTTAAATCAGATCTTGATTATAAGCTAAGTGATATGGACACGCGACAAACCCAAGCATTATCACTATTGTCTACCGGTAGTTTTATAAGCCAGACTAATGCCAGTACGGCTGTTTACGGAAGTTTGTTTGAGCGTGCCAGCAGCATGTTTAACGACCTGTTTACTGATGAGCAGAGCAAAGTAAAAGTAGGTGTTAATTATGTTCAGGCAGACCGTAATCCGTATGTAGAAACCAATTCACAATTTGGGCTTACACTCTCGTCTCAAATAAACGACAGGATAACCGTTAACGGTGTGCTGGGTGTGCCTGTGGGCGGTGTAAACCAATCGGCAGTAGTAGGAAATGTAGAGGTTCAGTTAAGGCTTAACGACGACGGCACATTTAAGGCAAGAGTTTTTAACCGCGAAAATGATATTAACTTTTTAGGAGAGGGTATAGGTTATACTCAGGGAGTTGGACTTACATGGGATGTTGATTTTGATACTTTTAGTGAGTTGATATGGAAAGTATTTAAAAAGGCAAAAAACGACGAACCTGATAATAACAACAGGGGTACCGATATTCCCGATTCTGAACTTGCTCCTGATTATATACAATTTGGAGATTCGCGAAATAAGAAGAAGGGAACTGACGAAGATAAAGAACCGGAGCGTATACCTGAAACCGATTAAATATCTGATTAGGATTTCTAAAATTTTATAAAATGAAAAAAAGCAGGCTTATTTTTAAAGATAAGCTTGCTTTTTTGGTTATAATTAACATTACTTTCAAAAAAACTTATTAACGAAAACGATTGAAAATCTGCGTTTTTTATATTATAACCTAAAAACAAATATATTAATCATATTAAATTATTAATTTTACAATCAAATACTAAAAAATGTCAGTTAATATTAAAAAAATAGGCGTTCTCACTTCAGGAGGAGATTCACCAGGTATGAATGCCGCAATCAGAGCTGTTGTTCGTACCTGTGCTTATCATAAAATAGAATGTACAGGAATCTACAGGGGCTATCAGGGAATGATAGAAGGCGACTTTAAAGATATGGGTCCCCGTAGTGTAAATAATATCATTAATAAAGGGGGGACGGTTCTTAAATCGGCAAGATCTAAAGAATTTATGACTCCAGAAGGGCGCAAAAAGGCTCATGCCAATTTGGTTAAAGAAGGTATAGATGCTCTTGTGGTTATTGGAGGTAATGGTAGTTTTACCGGAGGTCTTATATTTAATGCAGAATATGGTTTCCCTGTAATAGGAATTCCGGGTACAATAGATAATGATATTTATGGTACCAGCTTTACACTTGGCTACGATACTGCCCTAAATACAGTAGTAGAGGTTATAGATAAAATCCGCGATACAGCTAGTTCACACAACAGGCTTTTCTTTGTAGAGGTAATGGGGCGCGATGCAGGCCACATTGCACTTAATGCAGGTATTGGCGCAGGTGCTGAAGAAATACTTATTCCTGAAGAAGATATGGGACTTGACAGGCTTGTAGAGTCGCTTAAAAAGAGTAAAGCTTCAGGTAAATCATCAAGCATAGTAGTTATTGCCGAGGGCGACAGAAGCGGTAAAAGTGCTTTTGAGCTTAAAGAATATTTTGATACAAACATGCCGGAATATGATGTGCGTGTATCTATACTTGGCCATATGCAGCGTGGCGGTTCGCCATCTTGTTTTGACAGGGTGCTTGCCAGCAGGCTTGGTGTTAAAGCTGTAGAAACTCTTTTAGAAGGCAACAGCAACTATATGGTTGGTCTTATTAAAGACGAAGTTGTGCTTACACCTCTTGAACTTGCAGTAAAAGGCAAGTCGCAAATAAATCAGGAACTTATAAAAGTATCCGACATCGTTTCAATTTAAGAATCTCACACGATTAGTATTAAACAAATAAAAACAAATTTAAAAGAATGGCAACAGTTAAATTAGGGATAAACGGTTTCGGTAGGATTGGCCGTATCGTTTTCCGCGAAACTTTCAACAGAGATAATGTTGAGGTAGTGGCTATTAACGACCTGCTTGATGTAGATCATTTGGCTTATTTATTAAAATATGATTCAGTTCACGGCCGTTTTAACGGTACTGTAGAAGTTAAAGACAACCAACTTTATGTTAACGGCAAACACATTAGGGTTACTGCCGAGAAAGATCCTAAAAACCTTAAATGGGATGAAGTTGGTGTAGACGTAGTTGCAGAGTCTACAGGTATTTTTACAACTCTTGAAACTGCACAGCAACACATTACAGGTGGTGCTAAAAAAGTTATTATTTCTGCTCCATCGGCCGATGCGCCAATGTTTGTAATGGGTGTTAACCATGACAAAGCTACCGCTGCAGATACTATCGTATCTAACGCATCTTGTACTACAAACTGTCTTGCTCCGCTTGCTAAAGTAATCAACGATAACTTTGGTATAGTAGAAGGTTTAATGACAACTGTTCACGCTACAACTTCAACTCAAATGACTGCTGACGGTCCTTCAAGAAAAGACTGGAGAGGCGGACGTGCTGCAAGCGTAAACATCATTCCTTCATCTACAGGTGCTGCAAAAGCAGTAGGAAAAGTAATTCCTGAGCTAAACGGAAAACTAACAGGTATGTCTTTCCGCGTTCCTACAGTAGACGTTTCTGTAGTAGACCTTACTGTAAAAGTAGCTAAAGAAACTTCTTATGATGAGATCATGGCAGTTCTTAAAGCAGCTTCTGAAGGTGAGCTTAAAGGTATCCTTGGCTTTACAGAAGATGATGTAGTATCTCAGGATTTCGTTTCAGATAAAAGAACAAGTATAATAGATGCTAAAGCCGGTATCGGTCTTAACTCTACTTTCTTTAAGCTTGTATCTTGGTATGATAATGAGTATGGCTATTCAAGCAAACTTATTGACCTAGCCGCGCACATTGCGTCTCTATAATATTTATATAAAGTCCCGTCTTTTGCATAAAGGCGGGGCTTTATTTTTTTATGCAAACGGCTTAACCCTATCGTAAGCATATAGTAATAAAATAATAAAATTAAGTACCCAAACTTAATCCCATACTAACCCAAACAAAAATCCCTGACACATGAAACTTTTAGTGGACAGCGGTGCAACGAAAGCAGACTGGATTGCACTTGATGATAATGGCAACAGGCTATTTACTACCCAAACCCTTGGCCTTAGCCCCGAAGTTATAAACAAGCAGGAAGCTCTTGAAAGGCTTGAAGCACGTTTTGATATTTACAACAACCGTAAAGAAGTAACCAACCTGTTTTTTTATGGAGCAGGATGCGGTACTGACAGGATGAAAAAATACATGACAGGTGTATTTAAAGAATTTTTCCCGAATGCCGATGTTAGTGTAAGGGAAGATACTTATGCAGCTGCCTATGCTACAAACCCAAACAACGAAAAAGCTATTATATGTATTTTGGGTACAGGTTCTAACTGTAGTTATTTTAACGGAGAAGAACTGGAACAAAAAGTACAGTCTCTTGGATATATAGCTATGGATGATTGTAGTGGTAACCGTTTTGGCCGCGATCTTGTACGTGCTTATTATTTCAATAAAATGCCACAACATCTGGCTGAAAAATTTGAGTCGGAATATAACCTTGATCCGGACATCATTAAACACAACCTTTACAAAGAGCCAAATCCTAATGCTTACCTGGCTACATTTGCCAAGTTTTTAATTCAGAATAAAGACGAGGAGTTTATCCAGAAAATTATCAAAGAAGCCATGCGGGTGTTTGTTGATAACTATATTAAACAATACGACAATGCTGCCGATGTAAAAGTGCACTTTGTTGGTTCTATTGCATTTTACCTTAAAGCAGAGCTTGCCGAGGTGTTGGGTGCCAATGGTCTTACACTTGGTAATGTTTTAAGAAGGCCAATAGACAACCTTATAGAATACCACCAACTTAACTAATTTTTTTTTAAAAATATATGGAGATCGCTATCATTGCCCACGACGGTATGAAAGACAAAATGGTTGTTTTTTTAAACGCCCATAAAGATATTTTATTAAACGAAAATATTAAACTTATTGCAACAGGCACTACAGGCGGCAAAGCCGAAGAGGCTGGGTTTACAGTGAGAAAAATGCTTTCAGGTCCATTAGGGGGCGATGCACAGATAGCGGGCAGGGTAGCCGAAGGAAAAACACAAATGGTTCTTTTCTTTAAAGATCCATTGGCGAGCCACGCTCATGATGCCGATATTAATATGCTGATAAGGGTTTGTGACGTGCACAATGTGCCGCTAGCCACAAACCCTGCATCAGCAGAATTATTTGTAAGTACTATTACTGTACCGCAATCATAGAGATCTCTACATTTACGTTTTTAGGCAGTTTTGCCACCTGAACCGTTTCTCTTGCAGGAGCGGTTTCTTCGTTAAAATAGCTGCCATATACGGCGTTTATTTTAGCAAAGTCGTTCATATCTATAATAAAAATACTGGTCTTTACTACATTGCTAAAATCCATACCTGCGGCTTCAAGAACGGCTTTCATGTTCTCCATAACCTGTTTAGTTTCGGCTTCAATGCTTTCGCCCACGATTTCACCAGTACTAGGATCTAAAGGTATTTGACCACTTGTGTAAAGTGTGTTGCCTATAAGAACTGCCTGGCTGTATGGCCCAATAGGAGCAGGGGCTTTGTCTGTAAAAATGATTTTTTTCATGGTTGTATTGTTTAATTTAAAGTTCGTCTCTTACTTTGATATTTCGTCCCACTAAGCATCTTTTCAACTCCTTCCAATCATTATCATCAAGAGTTTGAGCTATGCAAAATTCTGAGCGGTAGTTTTTGGTTATAATTCTCAGTCCCTTACGATATTTGTGTCGTGGTTCATGCACCACTTCGCGAATAAAACTTAAAGGATAAACATCTTTTTTCCAAAATTGTACGTAGTTACGTATTATGAAATATTTTTCGCTAATACCAAAATAATACATTTCGCCGCAAAGGAAAGGAGTAATAATAACGAAAGTAGCTAAAGGGACAAATAATATATATGCAGATATAGTTGTTGTGAACATTAAAAATAATGATAATGTGCAACTGATTAAGATAATTACAAATAGCTTTATATTTGAAAAAATACCTTGCGTGAAATATTTGATATTTTCATTTGCAATATTATATGTATTAATAGGTATATTTATAATTATCCGATTATTAATTACAGAATCTAAGAATACTTTTAAAGAGGCAGCATTTGCATAAAATTCATCATAAATGTATATACTTGTTCCATCATATAAAGTGATTTCTGCACCTTCCTTATAATTATATATGAAAGGCTGTTTGCCGGTGTAAACTATATGTTTAATATTATTTATGCGATAAATTTCGTTTTTAATCCGTATGCTTTTTTTGTCGATAGTTATTGTGGGAACAGTCTGTAAATAACATTTAACTAAATATATAAGGAAGAAAAATAAAATAAGAAAAAGTATTGGTTGTATATAATCTGATAAAACTATTGTGTATCCATTTTGTATTTTCTGAATGAATTTAAATTCTAAGATTAGAGAGATACAAGCAAAAAATAAAAAAGAAATATTACATGTATAAAAATACAGACTCCTCTTAGACGTAATACTCTCCATAAAACTACCTGATAACCCTATCTGGAACCTGGCGTTTATCATATTTGATATCGCTAAGTATAGACGATTTTATACCAATAAAAAAGCCCCAGTAGGTATTGGTTCCAAACGGTACCCAGTTAAAGTCCATACGCCAGCTAAGCAGGTCGCGTTCAAAGCGCAGCTGTGTAAATGTAACACCTTTTTGTACAAAGTCATAACCCGACGAAAAGCCCATTTTCCAGCGCGGTGTAATATCAACGTTACCCGAAACCATTAAGGAGCTACCGCTAACTTTTCGTTCACGGTTATTATTGTTGTAAGTTAGTGAATAAGCAAGGTTTAGGTTCCATGGCAATTTGGCATTAAAAAAGGTACCTTCACTTTTATCTTTCTTTTTAGAGTCGTCTTCCTCTTCATCGCCAAACATACTCTTTCCGTTATTCATATCGTTGCCTACGCCAAAAAGGTCATCAGTACGTCCGCCGTTTCGTGCTGTCTGGCTGTCTTCGTTTTTCTTGTTTCCTGAAGCTTCATCGCTGCTAATAGAGTAGTTTAGCGTAACATTAGCACTTGTTAACCTGAAAAGGCTACCACCGTTGTCTATATTATAAGTGTCAATCCTTTGTCCTGAGTTGCTTAATGCATACGGGTCGAGGGTAGCACCAAAGTTAATGTTCATTTTATCTTTAAAAAGAGCTGTACCTGCTGTTACACGCAGCGGAGACCATGCCAACGAGTCGGCAGCCATGTTGTAGCTCGTAGTAAAGTTAAGGTTGTTTAGCAGCATTACTTTTTTAGACTTATCTTCCTCCGTGGCATTCTCGTCGTCATTACGCACCTTGGCTTCAAATGTGTTGTTTACGGCAATACCAATATTGTTAGAATAACTGTTGCCCGGAGCTCCAAACAAACCTCCTTCAAAACGGGTATAATCCCTGTATTGTGTTCCGGTGTTGTCTAGTTGGTAGGTGTCATAATACTGGTCAAAACTTGGTGTGTAGCTGTAAGATATCGACGGGCGTATTACTTGGCGAATGGCCTGTATTTTTTTATCATCGCCAAAATTAAACATACCATAAACGGTTGTACCAATGCTTGACGAAAAATTGTAAGTTCTGTAAGAGTCGAACCCTTTAACATCGCGGGTTACAATGGTGTCGTTTACAAGGCTTCTGTTTATGGTATTCATTACCCATGTTTCCTGATAGTTTGTACCTGCCGAAACGCTAAAGTGCTTGAATATTTTAAAGTTGGTGCTGATAGGAATACTATGTTGCATGCCCGACTTTGCATCTCTGAACATTTCGGGTTTAAAAAATAAAGAATCGGTCGTAGCAATACGGTTTTCACCGCGCAGGTTGTATTGAAGGTTCAGGTTTTTTATAATACCTTTTTTTGGGGCATCGCCCGGAGCAAAAGGGAATATCCTGTCTACACTGGCCTGTAGCGTTGGCAGGGTCATGTTTATAACCTGTGTATTGGTGTTTTGGCTGTGTGTGGCACTAAGCGAAAAGTTTACCTGCGGCACAGTTTGAAACGTTTTTGAATAGGATACCGATGACTGCAATGTGTTATTTAAACTGGAGCCTATATTTGCAGTGTTCATTGATTGCCTGAAGTAGCGGCTGGAACCAAGGTTAACACTTGCAGCAAACCTTGAGTTAGGGCTTGCCTTGCTGTCCTGGCTATGGCTCCACTGTATGTTGTAGTTATTGGCGCGTGCATAGTCTGGCAAACCTCTTTCGCTGGTTACAAGGTTTTCAAAACGAATGTTTAAGTTACCGCTGTAATGGTAGCGGTTTGCATAGTTAGACTGAAAACGGAAACCATAACTGCCGTTAGTATAATAGTCTCCTGTAACGGCAAGGTCATAATAATCGCTCAGCGCAAGATAATAACCTCCATCCTGTAGGTAATAACCACGGGCGTTACTGTCTCCATAACTCGGAATAATAAAACCAGATTCGGCTTTTGTGGTCATCGGGAAGAAAGCAAAAGGAATACCCAACGGGGTAGGCACATCGGCAATATACATGTTGGTAGGGCCTACAACAACTTTTTCGCCCGGAACCAATTTTATTTTACGTGCTAAAAAGTAATATTCGGGGTTCTTTTTGTTTTTAGAGGTCGTAAACTTTGCATTTTTCATGAAATAAACAGAGTCATTCTCCTTTTTTGTAACTTCACCAAAAACGGTAAACTCTCCCTGGTCTGACCTCGAATTCCAAACCCTTGCTTTTTTACTTACTGTATTAAAGTGTATAGAGTCGGCCTCAACAATATTGCTGCCCTGTTTAAAATAAGGAAGCTGCGAGTAGTTGCCTAACGAGTCTTTAAGCCTTCCGGCAAAAACCTCGTCTTTTTCATAATTCATAATAATTACGCCTGCTTTGAGTTCTATATCTTTATAATATAGTTCGGCTTCGTTATATAAAGTAAGTTCCTTTTTTTTCTGGTCTACTTTTTCATAGTCCTTGGCAGACCTTTTTATAATGGCATCAATACCTTTTTTCTTTACGGTGTCGGCTACAGGTTTTGCTATTGCTACTTCGGTAGTGTCGGGTATAGCAGTATTGTCCGGTGCGGCAACGGCATCGGGCTGTTTTTCTGTTTTGGTGCTACTGTTTTGTTTTTCAGCGGGCACCGCAGGCTTTTTAGATTTAATTTCCTGGGCAAAGGCAGTACTGCCGCCAACTGTTAGGAAAATTGCTAATAAAACGATATGAAATAAGTTTGTACGCAATGGTTTTAATACTATTTTTGTAACAGTGTGGCTTATTTTTTTGAAGTGTCAAACATACAATATTTTTGGCAAACTAACCACTAAATGTAATTATAACATAAGCAGCATATTAACTGATTTATAATGAAGGAGAACACGAAATCAAAACTGTTTTTTTTACTTTTTATTATGTTCTGCACTACAACTTTTGGGCAGGATAACGCAAAATTCAAGGTGGTATTAGACCCCGGACATGGCGGAAAAGACTTTGGAGCAATATATCATGGCTTTGTTGAAAAGAACATTGCCCTTAATGTTGCCCTGAAAGTTGGCAAGCTTTTGGAACAGGATGATAATGTGCAGGTAATTTTTACCCGCAAGACCGATGTTTTTATAGAGCTTACAGAAAGACCTAATATAGCCAATAAAAATGATGCAGATGTTTTTGTGTCGATACACTGTAATGGCGAAGCTAAAAAAGCAGCTTTTGGAACGGAGACCTTTATAATGGGTCCTACAAAAAATGCCAGTAACCTTGAGGTGGCTAGGGCAGAGAACAGTGTTATTACCCTTGAAAAAGACTATAAGGTTAAATATGCCGGGTTTGATGTAAACTCTCCTGAAACTATTATTGGAATAGGCATACAACAGGAGGCTAACATAAACCAAAGTATAGACCTTGCGAGCAAAGTTCAGGATGGGTTTACAAACGGGCTTAAAAGAAAGAACAGGGGCGTTAAATATGCCCCGTTTTGGGTGTTGCACAAAACTGCAATGCCAAGCATTCTTATAGAACTTGGATTCCTGTCATACCAGCAGGAAGGAGCTTTCCTGAATACTGACGAAGGTCAGGACGATATGGCTAAAATGATAGCTAAAGCTATCTTGTCTTATAAAAAGGAATTCTTTGCAGGAGGCGGCTCTAACGATACGAAAGAGCCTGTTGCTGCGGCTGTAACCCCGCGTCAGCAACCTGTAGAGGTAAAACAGCCTGTTGAAACTCCTGTTGCAGCAGCAACTGCTTCTAACGAAGGTGTTGTTTTTAAAGTACAGATATCTGCAAGTGGCAGGTCTTTAGATACAACTCCGGCTAACTTTAAAGGGTTGAATAATATTACTAAGGATGCTTCTACATCGGTTATAAAATATTTTTACGGAGCTACATCACAATACAGCGAGGCTAAAGAGCTTTTAGAGCAGGCAAAAGCCAAAGGTTTTACATCGGCTTTTGTTGTGGCGTTTAGAGACGGAAAAAAAATAACTGTACAGGAGGCTTTAAGTAAAAATTAAACCCATGTTGGGGTAATATTTTATGAGAGGTAATTTTAGTTTTAAAATAGTTCTTTTTTTCTTTTTATTTTTTGCCGGTGCAGGATTTGCGCAGGGCAAAAAGTTTAAGGTGGTTATTGATGCAGGGCATGGAGGTCACGACTCAGGCACAAAGCATAATAGTTATGCCGAAAAAAAGATCGTTTTAAACACAGCTTTGAAGTTAGGTAAGATACTCGAAAACGAACCGGGCTTTAAAGTTATCTATACCCGTAAGACAGATGTGTTTGTTGAGCTTAGAGAGCGTGCTAACATTGCCAACCGTGCCGATGCCGACCTTTTTATTTCTATACACTGCAATGGGGTTAATAACAGAGAGCCACAAGGCACAGAAACGTTTGTAATGGGACTTACCCGAAGCAAAGTAAATATGGAGGTTGCACGTAAAGAGAACAGTGTTATTACCCTCGAAAAAGATTATAAGCTAAAATACAAAGGTTTTGATCCTAACTCTCAGGAAACAGGTATAGGCATCACACTTGCGCAGGAGCAATATTTAAAGCAAAGCATTACGCTGGCTGCAAAAATCCAGGATGGTTTTTCTAAAGGGTTAAAAAGATACAGCAGGGGTGTGAAACAAACACCGTTGTGGGTGCTCGATGCTACAGCAATGCCGGGCGTGCTTATAGAGCTCGGGTTTGTATCTAATGCCAAAGAAGGTAAATATTTAAATTCGGCAGCAGGGCAGCAGGAGCTGGCAAACACCATTGCAAAAGCGGTAATTAGCTATAAAAAGCAATACTATACGCATACAGGTGACGCAGATAAAACTGCTGCTTCGGTTACAAAAGGCACTGATGCTAAAGTTAAGAAAACCGTTGCAAAAGATGTTGTGTTTAAAATACAGATTGCAGCAAGTTCTAATAACATAGCAACAAAATCCTCAAACTTTAAAGGTTTGAAGTTAATATCGAAAGAAAAGAACGGTAAGCTGATACAGTATTATTATGGTAAGACCGCCGAATATGAAACTGCTGAAAAGCTCTTAGATAAAGCAAAAGCCAAAGGATATAAGTCGGCATTTATTGTTGCTTTTAAGGGCGGAAAAAAAATTACGGTTAAAGAAGCTTTAAAATAATATTCACATATTAATAATTATTTTATCCTACATTTGTTAAAAAAATAAACCTGTTTTGAAAATTACAAGAGAAGCAAAGACGGCTGTACTGATACTGGTAGCCATATTATTATTTATTTGGGGTTATAGCTTTTTAAAGGGCAGAGATCTTTTTAATTCTTATACAACCTATTATGTTGTTTATAATGATGTTGAGGGGCTTTCGCCTTCGGCTCCCGTTACCCTAAACGGGCTTGTTATAGGCAAAGTAAACTCTATAACATTTAAAGATCTTGTAAAAGGAGATCTTATCGTAGAATTACAGGTAAGTACTGATTTTCCTATTTCTACAACCAGCCATGCAACTTTATATGAGCCGGGTTTTGGCCTTTCAGGCAAACAGGTTGCTCTTATTCCCGATACTAAAAATACTACACCGGCCGAAGATGGTGCTTATTTGTTAAGCGGCTTAAAGCCAGGGATGTTATCAGTAGTAGGAGAGAAGCTTTCTCCGTTGCAAACAAAGGTTGAAGCTACTGTGGTTACTGCCGACAGTCTTTTACATAACATAAATAATGTGTTTGACAAGCGCACTCAACAAAACCTACAGGCTGCCATTGCAGATCTTAGCAAGACCATGAAACAGTTTGATGCTGCTGCGCAGTCTTTAAACGGAGCGATTTCGGGTAACAAAAAAAATATTGATGTTACTTTTAGCAATCTTAACCGCATGAGCGGTAATTTTGCCAAGATATCAGATTCGCTTGAGGCAGCTAACCTTGGCGAAGCGGTTAAAAAGCTTGAATACACATTGGCTAATGTAGATAAGATTGTTAACGATGTACAGGGTGGTAAAGGAACATTGGGTAAGCTTCTTAAAGACGAGGCTATGTATAAAAACCTTAATGAAGCTTCTAAGCAATTAAAAGAACTTATAGAAGACCTTAAGCTGAACCCTAAACGATATGTGAGTATTTCGGTATTCGGAAAAAAACAACAGCCTTATACAGCTCCTAAAGAAGACGATACTAAAGAGGAGGGAACCAAAACTGAATAACAGTTTTTAAGGTCTAAAGCCTTTACTATATATGAGTTACATAGATAACATTCTTTTTATACTATTGCTCACTGCCGGTTTTGGCTATTTTGCCATGAACGTAAAAAAACTTGTGCGCAATATAAAACTGGGCAGAGATGTAAACCGTTTTGACAATTCGGGCGAGCGCTGGAAAAATATGGCGCTCATAGCCCTGGGACAACGAAAAATGGTGCGTCGCCCTGTGTCTGGAATACTGCACATTGTTGTGTATGTTGGCTTTGTGATCATTAATATTGAGCTTTTAGAAATCATCATCGATGGTATATTTGGAACCCACAGGATATTTTCATTTCTTGGTGGGTTTTACAGTTTCCTGATAGGCTTTTTTGAAATACTTGCCTTTGGCGTTATTGTATCGGTAACAGTATTCTGGATTCGTCGTAATATTATAAAGCTATGGCGTTTTGCCCATGGCGATCTTAAAGGCTGGCCTAAAAACGATGCTAACATAATCCTGTATTTTGAAACGGTATTAATGCTGTTGTTTCTCACCATGAATGCTGCCGACCATTACCTGCAGGGATTGGGTTCTCATCATTATATCCAGGCCGGGGCATTCCCAATTTCAGGGTTTATTTCTCCGTTGTTTAACGGTATGAGCGAAAGTACTGCCATTATAATAGAAAGAGCTGCCTGGTGGCTGCACATTACAGGTATATTGGCTTTTATGAACTACCTGTATTTTTCTAAACACCTGCATATACTTTTAGCATTCCCTAACACTTATTTTGCAAGACTTGATCCGAAAGGCAAATTTGAGAATCTTGACTCGGTTACAGCCGAGGTTAAGTTAATGATGGATCCCAATGCCGATCCGTTTGCCGCACAGCCTGCACCTGCAGAAGGCGAATTACCTGCAAAATTTGGTGCCAGCGATGTTCAGGATCTCAATTGGGTACAGTTGCTTAATGCCTATACGTGTACTGAATGTGGACGCTGTACATCTTCGTGTCCTGCAAATCTTACAGGTAAAAAGCTTTCGCCAAGAAAGATAATGATGGACACTCGTGACAGGCTGGAAGAAGTTGGTCGCAACATCGACAAAAATAAAGGCACATTTGTTGATGATGGAAAGTCATTACTGAACGATTATATTACACCTGAAGAGCTTTGGGCGTGCACTACCTGCAATGGTTGTGTAGAAGCCTGCCCGGTAAATATAGACCCTTTATCTATTATTATGGACATGAGGCGTTATTTGGTTATGGAGCAAAGTGCTGCTCCTACAGAGTTAAACGGCATGATGACCAATATAGAGAACAATGGTGCACCATGGCAGTACAGCCAGATGGACAGGCTTAACTGGAAAGACGAACTCAATTAAAACACACACAATAAAATTAACAGGCACAATAATGAAACAAGAGGATATTGAAAAGAATCTTCAGCAGATTACAGAGAACGGAGAGCATTTAAGCCCTATTTTACCAGAGGGTATTAAAAATTACCTGATAGATATAGACGGCACCATTTGCGATGATATACCTAATGAGGAGCCTGAGAGGATGGTTACGGCTGCCGTATATCCTGATGCGCTTGTTACATTAAACAAATGGTATGATGAAGGACATATTATTTTCTTCTTTACATCGCGCACCGAAGCACACAGGGAAATTACTGAAACGTGGCTTAAAGAGCATGGCTTTAAATATCATGGCATGCTTATGGGCAAACCACGTGGAGGTAACTACCACTGGATAGATAATCACCTGGTAAAAGCTACCCGATACAGGGGTAAATTTACCGATCTTATAGAAAAGGCCGTTACCATACAGGTTTTTGACGACGGCAAGCACGACGAACTTTAATTGTTAATTATGCAGGAAAATTTGACCGTACCTACAATGGCCGATATGATGGCTACTGGGCAACAGCCGGAAGTTTTATTTTGGGTGGGCTGTTCGGGTAGTTTTGATGACAGAGCCAAAAAGATCACTAAGGCATTTGTAAAGCTTTTACACAGTGCAGGTGTATCTTTTGCTGTTTTAGGAACGGAAGAAAGCTGTACAGGCGATCCTGCCAAGAGGGCAGGTAATGAGTTTTTATTTCAAATGCAGGCTATGGCAAACATAGAGGTACTTAATGCCTATGAGGTAAAAAAGATAGTAACCGCCTGTCCGCATTGTTTCAATACTATTAAAAATGAATATCCGGGTCTTGGCGGCACTTATGAAGTAGTACACCATACCCAGTTTTTAAAATCGCTGCTGGATGATGGCAGGCTAACCATACAGGGAGGACAGTTTAAAGGTAAGAAAATTACTTTTCACGATCCGTGCTATTTAGGCAGGGCTAACAATATTTATGAGGCTCCGCGTGACCTTATGGAAAAGCTTGATGCCGAACTGGTAGAGATGAAGCGTTCTAAGCTAAATGGCTTATGCTGTGGTGCCGGAGGCGCGCAAATGTTTAAAGAACCTGAACCGGGCAATAAGGATGTGAATGTTGAGAGGACAGAAGATGCTCTTGAAACACAACCTGAGATTATAGCTGCCGGATGCCCTTTTTGCAACACTATGCTAACGGATGGTGTAAAAGCAAAGAATAGGGAACATGATATTAAAGTGATGGATGTGGCAGAACTAATTGCCAATGCTAAGGATTTATAAGAAAAGAAATTATGTACGTTCCGTTTGATACAATGCCTGAAGAGGCGAGAATATGGATTTACCAGAGCAACAGGAAATTTTCTGATGAAGAGGTTGCCGCATTAGAAGAGGAAGTTAAAAACTTTGTTGAAGGCTGGGCTGCACACGGCACAGGGTTAGAGGCTTCTTTCCTGATAAAATATAACAGGTTTATTATACTGGCTGTAAATCAGGAAGGGCAGCATGCAACCGGTTGCTCTATAGATGCGTCGGTACATTTTATACAGCAGTTAGAACAAAAATATAATGTTGAACTGCTTGATAAAATGAATGTTACCTTTAAGCAGGGTGAGTTTATTACACACAAACCGTTGATAGAATTTAAAAAACTTGCAAAAGATAAGTCGGTATCGGCTAATACTATTGTTTTCAATAATTTGGTGAATACAGTAGGCGAGTGGCAGGATTTTTGGGAAGTACCTGCAGGCGAAAGCTGGCACAGCAGGTTCTTTTAAAGAGTTAAACCAACATAATAAAATTTAAAAATCATCATTATAAAAACTGTAATGATGATTTATTATTTAAAAACATACAGCATTAATGAGGTTTTTTGCCCTACTATTTATACTCGCACTACAGGCAGCTTCGGCACAGGTTAAAACCTATTCAGGTTACAAATCTGTACAGGAGCAACGCTGGACGGACAGCATCTATAACCAGTTTACTTTTGAAGAAAAAGTAGGCCAGTTGTTTATGGTGGCTGCTTATTCCAACAAAGATTCATCGCACGTAAAAGGCATCGATAAGCTAATCACCGATTACAAAATTGGAGGTGTTATTTTCTTTCAGGGTGGTCCCGTGCGTCAGGCAAGGTTAACCAACCGCTATCAGAAGAAATCCAAACTTCCGCTGTTTGTGGGTATCGATGCAGAGTGGGGGTTGAGTATGAGATTAGACTCTACATACCGTTATCCATGGAATATGACGCTTGGGGCAGTTCAGGATATGACATTGCTCGAAAAGATGGGTGGACAAATGGCTAAGCAGGCACAGCGTATGGGAATACATTTCAATTTTGCGCCTGTAGTCGATATCAATATTAATCCTCTGAACCCTATTATTGGTAACCGTTCTTTTGGCGAAGAAAAAAATAATGTAACCAACAGGGCTTCTGCTTTGATGAAAGGCATACAGAATGGTGGCATCTATGCTACTGGTAAACACTTTCCGGGGCATGGCGATGTTGGTACTGATTCGCACCTTGCGCTGCCATTCCTGCCATACGACCTTAAAAGGTTAAATGATATTGAGTTATATCCATATCAAAAGCTGTTTAAAGAAGATATGGCAAGCATCATGGTGGCACACCTTAATGTTCCGGCACTAGAACCAACACCAAGTCTGCCAACATCATTATCTTATAATGTGGTCACGCGATTGGTTCAGCAGCAAATGGGTTTTAACGGTCTTATTTTTACTGATGCATTGAACATGAAAGGTGCAAGTGGCTACATGCAGCCGGGAGATATTGATCTTGAAGCATTTTTAGCTGGCAATGATGTGCTGCTGTTTGCCGAGAATGTTCCGTTGGCTATAGAGAAATTCCGTCAGGCTTATTCTAATAATGTACTTACAGAGGAAAGACTGGCTATTTCGGTTAAAAAGATACTTGCCCATAAGTATCGCATTGGGTTAAATAAATATACAGCTATAGACCTTAAAAATCTTTATGCCGATCTTAATGGGCATGAGTATGATGATCTTAACTATCAGCTTTATGAACAGGCAGAGACCGTTCTTAAAAATGAGAAAGAGATATTGCCTGTAATGGAGTTGGAAAATGAAAAAATAGCATATGTAAAAATGGGCGACGATGATGGATCCGGTTATGTAAGAATGTTACAAAAATATGCTGATGTAACCGAGGTTAAACAGGATACACTGGCAAACATGACGGCTGCACTTAAAGAATATAGTACTGTTATTATAGGTTACCACAAAGCAGACGGAGCCTGGAAAAAACATGATTTTTCTGCTAAGGAACTTACTTGGTTAGACACCATTGCAAAAAATAAAAAGGTAATACTTACAGCGTTTTGTAAACCATATGCACTGAGTGCAATTAAGAATTTTAAAAATATTGAAGGCCTTATTTTAGCTTATCAAAATAACGAAATAGCTCAAACAGTGGCAGCTGAGATTGTTTTTGGGGCATTAGGCTCTAAAGGTAAGCTTCCTGTTTCTATAGGAACAGCATTTAAGGTTAACGATGGCTTGCACACTAAATCAACCAATAGGCTTGGCTTTACAACTCCCGAGAATGTGGGTATGAGTTCGGTTGAACTTAAGCAAATAGATAAAATTGCGCAGAAAGCAATAGACCAGAAAATGACACCCGGATTGCAGGTTTTGGTAGCCCGAAAGGGTAAGGTAATTTACCAAAAATCTTATGGTTACCATACTTATACTAATGATGTTAAAGTAAAAGACAGCGATATATATGATGTGGCATCGCTAACAAAAATACTGGCTACGTTGCCTAACGTAATGCAGCAATATGATAAAGGACGTATTAAGCTTGATGAAAATTTGGGGGAGATGATCCCATTATTTAAGCATACTGATAAAAAGGATATAACGCTTAGAGATATGTTGCTGCATCAGTCACGTTTTCAGGCATGGCAACCTTTTTATCAGGAGACCTTGGACAGCCTAAAAAAGCCGGACACATTATATTATCGTAAGGCTTACAGTGCAGAGTTTCCACATCAGGTAACAGATAATTTATTTTTAAGAGAGGATTATCCGGGAATAATTATTCAAAAAATTGCCGACAGTAAGTTACTGTCCAAAAAAGAGTATAAGTACAGCGACTTTAACTTTATACTGCTTAAAGAGTTTTTGGAAGTTGAAACAGGCAAAGCAATTGATGTGCTTAGTGATAACAACTTTTATAAACCTTTGGGGGCTAACATGACTACTTACAATCCGTTGCGTAAATTTGATATGAGTATTATTCCACCAACCGAGGTTGATAATTATTTTAGATATCAAACCATTCAGGGCTATGTACACGATATGGGTGCGGCCATGATGGATGGTGTAGCCGGACATGCAGGGTTGTTTAGTAACAGTATGGATGTAGCCAAGATAATGCAAATGTATTTGCAAAAGGGTAGTTATGGTGGCAAGCAATATTTTTCGGCTAAAACATTCGACACTTTTAATACCTGCTACCATTGTAAAGACGGTAACCGTAGGGGATTAGGTTTTGATAAGCCTCAGATTGATAAAGCCGGACCTACCTGTGGATGTGTTTCTAAATCAAGTTTTGGGCATACTGGTTTTACGGGAACCATGGCCTGGGCCGATCCTGAGACGGAAATTGTTTATGTGTTTCTTTCAAACAGAACGTATCCGGAAGCAGGGGAGAACAGACTCTCAAAAGAAAACATAAGGGAAGATATACAAAAGGTAATAGAAGAGGCTATTATAAAATAATTACTTATTGTTTACGGTAAATTTAAAGCTCCGTTTAGATTTGATAAATATCTAAACGGAGCTTTTTTATGGTAGATACTAAGTTTGTTATTTAATTTTAAAAAAGCAGAAGGCCCCGGAATGCGAACTCAACAGGGCCTTCAAAACCAAACAAAGTATGATGAAACAAAAAATTAATTTTTAATAGCCGTCCCGTCCCTTAATTCTTCTGAGGCGGCTTTTACAAGTTTATCGTTTACAGAAAGGCTATCACTAAAAATCTCTAAGTTATCACCGCTTTCACGGCCTTTTTTGATTCCTACGCTTTTTGCTTTATTATCTTTTACTGTTATAACATACGATTTTTCGCTGGTGTTTACCACAGCGGTTTTAGGCACTACAAAAGTGCTGTCTACAGAATGTAATGCAAGGTTTACTTCGGCAACCATGCCCGGCAATAGTCTTGAAGTAGTATTATTTACATCCATTTCTACACGTTCTGAACGCAGTCTCAAATCAAGAGCCCCGCTCATACGTGTTATTTTAGCTTTAAATGTTTGGTTAGGCAACGAGCGAACAGAAAAACTTATTTCGTCGCCATTCTTTAAATAACCTGTGTACATTTCAGGAACTGATACAGCAAGACGAAGTTTTTTCTGATCCTGTATGGTAAACAATGGCAGGTCAGATCCTTTTCCGGCAGGCCCTACATAAGCTCCTGTATTTACATTACGGGCAGATACTACTCCGTCAAACGGAGCACGTATTTGCAGGTAACCCAGCATTGTTTGTATCTCTTTATACGCTGCTTTGGCGGCCTGTAGTTGTGCATAATCACTGCTTTTGCGTGACAGGGCAATATCCAAATCGTTTTTAGATATGGTACCTTCTACCTTACTGGTTTCCAATATACGGTTGTAGGTTGCATTACTGGCTGTATATACAGCTTCCTGAGAACGCAGCCTCGATTCGGCAGCAGCAAGCTGTGAGCTTATCTCAGGTGCTTCAAGCACTATAAGTAGCTGTCCGACTTTAACCTGAGTACCTATATCTACTTTAAGTTCTTTTACAAAGCTGCTTACTTTGGCATAAATATCTGTTTGGCGAAAACCCTGTAACTCTGCCGGAAGGCGTATTTCAGATGACAGTTTTTCCTTATGAAGGTCTATGGTTTCTATCACAGGTTCTGCTTCAGGCTTAGGAGCTTCTTCTTTTTTACCGCAGCTGCTTAAAAGGCTTAAAGCGATTATTGACGGGATTATATAGTTTTTCATTTTAGTGGTTTAGTGTTGGTGATGTTGGTGTGTAATACTTACTCTCTTTATCTTCAGGGTCAAGCGAAACCGACTGGGTTGTGGCTTTGTTTTGCGCCCATGCAAATATAACCGGCAATATAACAAGAACGGCAAAAGTAGAAAACAGTAGGCCGCCTATTACTGCCCTGCCCAGTGGCGAGACCTGTTCGCCGCTTTCGCCATGGCCAATAGCCATTGGCAACATACCGGCTATCATGGCAACAGATGTCATAATAATTGGTCTAAGCCTTATCGACGCTGCCTCACGGGCAGAAAGCAGCGCATCGCCGTTTTCGCGCCTTAGCTGCTCGGCATTGGTAACAAGCAGTACAGCATTGGCAATAGATACCCCGACTGACATGATGATACCCATATAACTTTGCAGGTTTAGCGTAGAGCCCGTAAGCAGCAGCATAAGCAGTGCACCAAGCACCACGGCAGGCACGGTGGTTAATATTACAAGCGATACCCTGAACGACTGGAAGTTTGCCGAAAGCATCAGGAATATTACCACTACGGCTACAAGTAGCCCCGATTGCAGGCTATCCATAGTTTCGCTAAGCACTTTACTAAGGCCAATAGGTTCTACAAACAGGCCGCGCGGCAGCTCGCCAAGCGATGCTATAGTTGCCTGTACATCTTTAGATGCTGTTCCTAAATCTGTATGGTCTATGTTTGCCGTTACCGAAACATAAGGCATAGCACCCAGGTTGTCGTTTTCTCCGTGAGTGTAAGAGTGGGTTATGGTAGCAACATCGCCCAGTACAGGTCTTGTTGCGTTTTTTAACAGCGGTATGTTGGCAATGTCCTGCTCGGTTTGCATTTTATCTAACGGAACCTGTACCTGTACGTTATAAGAAAGTCCTATTTTTTCATCGATCCAGGTGTTTTTTTCTGTAAATCGTGATGATGATGTTGCAGCAATAAGTGAACGCGAAATATCATTCATATCTACGCCAAGTTGTGCAGCCCTTACCCTGTCTATGGTAATATCAAGTGCCGGATATTTTACAGGCTGTGCCAATTGTACATCCCTAAAGTAAGGTATGGCCTTAAGTTTTTCTATTACTTTATCAGCATACTGTTCATTTATCTTTTTATTCTTACCTGCAAAGCGCACTTCTATTGGAGTAGGAGAGCCCTGGCTTAAAACCTTGTCGGTTAATTCTATCGGTTCAAATGATAATTTAACACCCGGTTCTACTTTGGCAACGCGCTTTCTCAGATCGTCTTTAAAAGTGTCCATATCGGTATGTACATCTTTTAATGATATTTGGAATACGGCCTCGTGAGGTCCGGCCATAAATAGATATATTGGTGATACAGAAAATAATCCCGGGTGGGTACCTACATAGACAGATGATATGCCAATGTGCTCTTTACCTACCATTTTCTCTAATTCTTTAAGTACAGTAAGAGCTTTAATTTCGGTACGCTCAAAACGGGTACCATCGGGCAGGCGCATTCGCAATTGAAACTGGCTTGAATTTACCCTCGGGAAAACATCCTGACCTATAAAGTTTATAAGTGTAACGGCAAGTGCGGAAACAATAATAAGATATGCAAGACCTATAAATCTGCGTTTTGGCAACAATCGGTCTATCAATTTCATAAAGCGCACCCTGAATTTTTCAAAAGGGCTTAGTTTACCATCGCTGTTAAAGTCAGATTTATTAGCAAAAGCAGCTTTTGTAAGTGCATCATGCCCGTGTGCAACGCCAAACTGGTCTTCGTGTTTGTGTTCTTTCATGAGCCAGTTGGCCATTACAGGTACAAAGGTTTGAGACAACAGGAATGAGATGATCATTGAGAAACCTATAGCCAATGCTAACGGAAGGAACAGCGATCCGGGTATGCCTGCCATTGTAAATGCCGGAGCAAATACGGCAAGAATACATAGTAGTATCAGCAATTTAGGTAATGCTATTTCTTTACAGGCATCCCAAATGGCGAGAGCCTTGGGCTTGCCCATATCGAGGTGCTGGTGTATATTTTCTATAGTAACGGTACTCTCGTCTACAAGGATACCAATGGCAAGTGCCAAACCGCTCAATGACATAAGGTTGATGGTTTGCCCAAACAGTTTTAGGAACAATACACCCGATATAATTGATATGGGTATGGTAAGGATTACGATAAGTGCAGCACGCCTGTCGCCCAAAAATAAGAGTACCATAAGCCCGGTTAATGCCGCACCAATAATACCCTCTGTTATAAGGCTTTTAACCGAGTTAATTACATATACTGACTGGTCGAACTCATACGATATGGTAACGTCTTCCGGCAGGGTGCTTTGTATTTTTGATAGGTTATTTTTAAGGTTGTTTACCACCTCCCAGGTAGAAGCATCGCCTGCCTTGGCAATACTAACATATACCGATCGTTTTCCGTTTACAAGCGCATATCCGGTGGCAATATCAGCACCGTCTTTTACGGTGGCAATATCTCCCAATGACAGGTTTTGAACTCCACCTTTAAATAACGGAATATCTTTAAACTCTTTAAGATCTTTAATGGTATTATTGGTTGGGGTAATAAAAGTCTTATCGCCCACACGCACGTTACCCGATGGAGCTGTTTGGTTGTTTAGCCTTATGGCTTCCACTATTTGATCAGGCGTAAGGTTATGCGAAGTAAGCTGTGCCGGATCTACATTAATTTCTATTGTACGCGGGCTACCACCAAACGGAGGAGGAGACAATAATCCGGGAATGGAGGTAAACGAGGCCCTTACATAAACATTGGCTAAATCCTGAAGCTCATTATTGCTGCGGGTTTTACTGCTCAGTACCAATTGCCCTACAGGCAGCGACGAAGCATCAAAACGGATGATGAACGGTGGCTGAGAGCCCGGAGGGAAGGCAGCCTGTATACGGTTAGACAGGGCACTAAGCTCGGCAGCAGCCTGTGCCATGTTCGTACCTTCATAATAACTAACCTTCATTAAGGTAAGTCCCTGTATGTTTTTTGTTTCTATACTTTTAACGCCATTGGCAAACAACATTATATTAATGTAGTTTTTGGCAAAGTAGCTTTCCATTTGGTCTGGCGTGTAGCCCGTAAACGGGTGGGCAAGGTATATTACCGGCAGGTTCATTTTAGGCAGGATGTCTACCTTAATGGTCTTAACCGCGCTTATACCGAAAAAGAAAAGCCCTGCTACCAGTACCAATATCGAAATAGGCTTGCGGAGTGCAAAACGTATTAAATTCATTATTTAATCAATAATTAAAATTCGTTGATAAAAAGGTTAAAGTCGCCCGTTGCAGCAGCTTTCATAAGCAGTGCCTGCCATACATTGGTGTACACCACATCGCGGTCGGTTTCGGCGCGGTTAAGGGTGTACAGAGCCTGTGTAACGTCTACAAGATTGGTAAGTCCATTGTTGTAAAGTGTGCTGCGCTGCAGATAGGCCTGCTGAGCGGCTCGCACCTGTTTTGGAGCTTCCTTATAGTTTTGCAGGGCATAATCCATACGCACATTGGCAGCATCATCGTTAGCCTTAAGCTGAAGGTCTACAGCCTTATATTCTTCCTGAAAACCTTCGGTAATAAGTTTTTGGGCACTCACTTTTTTAGACGAACGTGCTATAGATGTAAGGTTCCACACCATACCCACACCCATAAGATAGTTTTGGCGTGTAGGCTCTATGCCGTCAAAATAGTTTTGAGTATATGAGTTTTGGTTTTGTGCATAATCTGCATTAAAGCCGGATGCTCTTGTCTGGAACACACCAAACAGGCTTAGCGTAGGCCAGTATTCGCGCTTAAAAAGTTTAACCTGTTGATTACTAAAGTTAATACGGCTTTGATAAAACTGCCTTATAGGGTTTAAGGAGTCATTAGGTGTTTCATTAGTAACCATTGCCTTTGGTACACGTGCCACAAGGGTAGTGTCGGCAGTAAAATCTACAGGGGCAACGCCCATGAGGCGCACGAGTTCATTATTTTGAAGTTTTACCTGTTCTTTTAGCTGGTTCAATGCTATTTTAGCTCTCGATACTTCGGCTGATGCTAACGTGCTGTCTACACCGGGTAAGAGTCCGTTTGTTACACGCACGGCGGCATTTTTTAGCACCACCTCTGTACGCTCAAGGTTTTTTTGCTGCGATCTTAATAATCTCTGGCTCGCCAAAAGATTAAGATAGGCAGATGATATGCGTACTTTATGTTGAAAAAGTTCCTGCTCATAGTCTTTTTGCTGACGGGTTGCATCGGCTTTAGCAACACTGATGCGTTGCTTCATGCGCCCGAAAGTAAAAAAGTCCCAATTGAAGTTTACAAGATACAGGGCACCAAAGGCAGCGTTCCAGTTTTGTTCGGGCAGCGGAAGCCCCGATGAGGCGACGCCAAGGCCACCAAGGCCGTAAAGTGGACCGTTTTGACCGTTTACGGTTCCGTAATCCTGTTGCGCAGAAAGATTTAAGTTAGGAAGGTAATCGCGTTTGGTTTGTTTTACGGTTTCGTTGGCGGCCTGTGCATATTTGTTTTTTGCAACCACCAGCCCGTAATTTGCCACACCTGTATTTACTGCCTCTTTGAGTGATAGAGCCTGGCCGGAGCCATGCAGCGAATACAAAAGTAACAGCAACATTAAGTTTTTAAAGTGCATGTAAATAAGTATTAAAGTAATGGTAATTTGATAGAGCAAATTTAAGCACAGATTTATTTTAAACATATGTTTAAGTGACGAATTACATTCATCCGTTGCATTTATATGACGAATGCAATTGGTCACGCATTTTTTATAAAATCAATAATTTAGTAGTTACTTTGTATTGTATATTGATATAATGGACAGGAAGATTAAACATATTTTAGAAAATAAATGGTGGCAGGAGTTGCTTATACTTGCGTTCTCGTTTATTTTGTTTACCCTTAACGACTGGATACTTATAAAATCCTGGAAAGGCATTTGGAGTGGCTGTGCCTATTTTTTGCTTTTATATGGGCATGCCCAGCTTAACCGTTATTTACTGCTGCCCATACTTATAAAAAAGCACAAGCCTTTAATGTATATATTGGCAAGTTCGGCATTGGTGGCGGTATATTCAGTAGTTATGTATCAGGTGGCCAACCTGTGGATATATAAAAACTGTTTCCTTTATAAATCGTCAGAGCAGCAAAGCTATGTTTTTCAGGCGGCAACCCTTGTGGCAACCCTTATTTGTATAATATCGGTAACCCTTATTTTTAAATTTTATCGCGACCGTAAAAATCTTGACAGCGAAAAATTGCTTTACAACCAAGCACAGTTAAATTCGTTGAGAGAACAGTTAAACCCTCACTTTTTATTTAATACGTTTAATACACTCTACGGCATAAGCCTGCAATATCCGGAAAGAACACCGGAGCTTATCATGCATGTTTCGCAGCTAATACGCTACCAGTTAGAGAGTAATGAAAGGCAATGCGTACCGCTGGGAGATGAGATAAGTTTTGTGAGCAGTTATGTTGAACTCGAAAAAGAAAGGGTAGGTTACCGCTGTAACATTAGTTTTAACAGTGAGGTTGATGATGAGAGGGCATATAAAATTCCACCTATGCTGCTTATATGCTTTATAGAAAATGCTTTTAAACACGGCACGTGTTCTATAGAAAAGTGTTTTGTGGATATTGACATTTCAGTAACAGATGGTAAACTTAATTTGGTGGTAAAGAATTCTATTCCCGAAAAGAAAAACGAAGTGGTTTCTACAAAGATTGGTATTCGAAATACTATGGAGAGGTTAAAGCTGCAATATGGTAGTAATTACAATCTTGAAATTATCGAAGACAACATATTTACTGTAAATTTAGAACTACGCTTAAAAAGGATATGACACAGGCAGCTACCATAAAATGTATGATCGTAGACGACGAGCCTGCGGCTCATTATGTACTTGCCAATTACATTAAACAAAGTCCTGCACTGGAGCTTGTGCATGAAGCATATAATGGGGTAGAAGCACTGGAATATCTTGAAGATAATGTTGTTGACCTGATGTTCCTGGATATTGATATGCCCGAAATTACAGGCATAGAAATGCTTAAAAAACTGGCTAAACCACCACGTACCATCCTTACTACTGCCTATAGCGAATATGCCCTGGAAAGTTATGATTATGGCGTGCTGGATTATTTGCTTAAACCTATATATTATCCGCGCTTTGTTAAGGCAATAGACCGCTTTTTTGAGTTTTCATCGGCATTACCAACGGAGGCCGAAGAACCGATAGCAAACACTATAAGCCTTAAGGTTGATAGTGATACCATTGACATACAGCTAACCAACATATTGTATGCACAAAGCTATGGCAACTACGTAAAAATTTTTACACAAAAACGCACCTATCTGGCAACCACCACCACAAACGATCTTGAAAAGCAGTTACCATCTTCTATGTTTATGAGGGCACATAAATCATACATTATTGCACTTGATAAGGTTGAGGAAGTAAATAAAGATTATGTGCTTATAAAAGATAATTTTATACCGATCGGTATTACGTACAGACGTGAATTGTCGGAGAAACTTAAGAAATAGATTCTGAGAAAATAGAATTGAGATACAAGATAATAGGCTTTAAGTGAAAGGCTGAGAATAAAAAACAATAAACTAAAACATAAAAACATGATCGAAGTTAAAGCGTATGCGGCGTATGATGCTGAAACACCGTTAAAGCCTTTTGATTTTGAAAGACGCGACCTTGGCCCACATCACATACATATTGATATTTTGTTTAGTGGTGTGTGCCATAGTGATATCCATACAGCGCGCAGCGAGTGGGGTAAGGCGAATTATCCTGTAGTGCCCGGACACGAAATTGTGGGAAGGGTTATAGCTGTTGGCAGTGAAGTAACTGCTTTTAAAGTGGGTGAACTGGCAGGTATTGGTTGTTTTGTAGACTCTTGCCGTGAATGCCAGAGTTGTAAAGAAGGCGAGGAGCAGTATTGCGAACAGGGTATGACTGGTACCTACAATAGTTTTGAGCGTGGAACAAAAATACCTACCTATGGCGGATATTCTACCAGTATTACTGTAGACGAAAAATATGCCCTGCATGTATCAGATACCTTAGATCTTGCCGGAGTGGCACCACTGCTATGTGCAGGTATAACTACCTATTCGCCATTAAAATACCTTAAAGTAGGCAAAGGTCATAAAGTAGCCGTTTTGGGCCTTGGCGGTTTAGGGCATATGGCAGTAAAATTTGCAGCATCTTTTGGTGCAGAAGTAACTATGCTCAGTACATCGCCCTCTAAAGAGGCAGATGCCCGTAAGCTTGGTGCACATAATTTTGCATTGATATCTGACGAAAGCGTAATGGCTTCTTTACAGAACAGTTTTGATTTTATAATCAATACAATATCTGCACAACACGAATATGCCACTTACCTAAACCTGCTTAGAAAAAATGGTACAATGGTGTTGTTGGGTATTCCTCCAATACCTTCGGCTGCACCGGCTATGACTTTAATTCGCAAACGAAGGAGCATTATTGGCAGCCTGATAGGCGGTATTGCTGAGACTCAGGAGATGCTGGATTATTGTGCTGAACACAATATAGCTTCTGATGTTGAAGTAATCGATATGAAATATATTAACGAAGCTTATGACCGTATGGAGAAAAGCGATGTTAAATATCGTTTTGTTATCGATATGGCTTCTATGAAATAGAACATCAGACTAAAGATAGCAGGTAGATAATTGAAGTTAGTATTGTCTAACGCCAAAAACAAGGACAGTTTCATTTTACCGAAACTGTCCTTTTATTTTATTGCTTATTTAGAAATTTCTATTTTGTGCTCTAATATTTCCAACCAGGATAATATATAGTCTGCTTCGTCCTGCCACCCCGGAAGAGCTATTGAAAAGTGAGTTTTACCTTTAAACTCCTTATAGTCAGTTATAGCATTGTCTTTGTTGTACTTAATATAATTCTCATAATTAAGAGAATTTGGTGTTAAGTTATCTTCGCTGCCTGTTATAAAGAGCAGGGGAGGATGTAATTTAAAAAAGTCTATTTTAGAAACATTACCCAACGAGTCCCTTACGGCCAGTTTAGATTCCGGCACAGCATACTTTTCGTATGATATTATTTGTTCATTTACATCAATACCATTTGCAAAGGCCTTTTTCCAATGGCTAAGGCTCATCATGTATGTCTTTTTTGTCGATGTAAAGTAGCCCAACGGTTTCCAGATCAATTTTAAAATAGGCCACTCAAACGAAAAAATACCTTTAGGAGGTGCAGAGTGTATAGCAATGCCCGCGCATATAAGGTTTTTGTTTACAAGTATCTGAGCTATCAATCCGCCTAAAGAATGGCCAATAACAATAGGCTTTTCAGGCAACGAAGCTATTATAGTTTCATAATGTTCTATAATTTTCCTAAGCCTTAGCCCGGCAAGGTCAGTATCGTTTGGTCTTTTATTTCTTAGTTCCTGAGTATTTTCATTCTTAAAAGGCCATGGCGGTGCAATGCATGTATAGCCCTTGGTTTTATAATAATTTTGCCATGCATCCCAGCATGTATGGGACACAAAAGCCCCTGTAATAAATACAATTGTTTTAGATAAATACATAAATCCTGGGGGGATTGTAATTTTTAGGTTGTTAACGCAATTTTTCCCTGTAGTCGATTTTAGGAAGCAAGTACGTCATGAATTTCTGGTTTTCTCTCAAACATTTTATGCGCAAAAGGGCACTGAGGAATAATTTTTAAGTTTTTTTCGCGAGCAAAAGCAACAGCCCTGTCCAGTAGCTTAAGACCCACGCCTTTAAACTCAGGGTTGCCAATAGTATGCTCTATAGTAAAAATGCCCGGTGTAGCATAAGTATAGGTCATTATACCGGCTTCTTTATCGCCTTCTATGGCTTTAAAATGGCCTTTTTTACCATCGTCATGATGAAGTATCTCCATGTAATATTATTTCTTGATATTAAAATTTGAGTTCTGTTCCGGTAGTGGTACAAAACCAACCTCGCCTTCTATTTTAGGAAACTCCTGTGCCTGCCAGCGCACTTTCGCCTCTTCTATAAGTTCGGGAGATGTAGCTACAAAGTTCCAGTAAATATACCTGGGCTCAGGAAAAGGTTCCCCTCCAAAAATATATACCGTTGTATTTGGGTTCATAGTAAATTCGCATATAGAACTGTCTTTAGCAACCAACAACTGTTTTGGCAAAAAAGTATTGCCGTCGCTTTCTATACTTCCGTCTAATATATAGAGTCCGCTTTCGCCATAGAGTCCGCTGCCAATAGCAACTTTTTGCCTGTCAATACTTTTGATTTCTAAAAAATAAAGCGGACTGTAAACCGGAACTGGCGATTTTTTGCCTAGAGCCTCTCCTGCAATAAGCTTAATGGTAACGCCATCCTGCTGCCATTCCGGCAATTCTTCCTCAGTTATATGGGCAAAAGAGGGTTCCATTTTTTCGAGATGTTTTGGTAATGCCACCCATATTTGCAATCCATGTAAAAACTTATCGCTGTGCCTAAGTCTCTCCGGAGTACGTTCAGAATGTACAATTCCTTTACCTGCGGTCATCCAGTTTACCTGTCCGGGAGTAATTTCAATCTCTGTGCCCAAACTGTCGCGGTGCATCATGTTTCCCTCAAAAAGATAAGTAAGCGTGCTGAGCCCTATATGAGGGTGAGGCCCAACATCTATATTTTGATGATCGTTAAGTGCCGCAGGACCCATGTGGTCTATAAAAGCAAAAGGCCCCACGGTGCGTCTGTCGCGAAAAGGTAACAGACGACCAACCAAAAAGTTACCAATATCTGCGGGTCTTTCTTCTATTATCTGATTGATATTAGACATAACAATTTTTATTTTGATTAAAATTACAAAATTATTCTTACACAATATTCTACTATATCGATTTAAGCCGTTAAAGTTGTTTAACTAAATAATAATTATTTAGTAAACTACTGTTTTGTAATACTCTATCTATATTTAATATTGTAATTTTTTTGAATTAACCGACGTACGGTTTTGTTTTATCGATTAAGTGCTTTTTAGAATAAAACACCCCAAACAAAGCGTTTGGGGTGTGTCTAAAAATTAATTTATTGGATCCAGATGTGCTGTTATTTCTTCCCGCCTGCTTTCATATTGTGCAGGTAGTTTTAATTCTTTACCAAGGGTTTCCAATGGCTCATCTATAAGGAAACCGGGGTTGTCGGTAGCTATTTCAAAAAGCACTCCTCCCGGCTCTCTGAAATATAGGCTATGGAAATAATTGCGGTCTATTTGAGGAGTGATACTCAATCCGGCTGCCACAACTTTTTCTCTAAAATGCATTAATATTTCGTCGTTTTTAACCCTAAAGGCTACATGGTGTACTGTACCGTTGGCTACATGGCCATGTTTTTCGTCTTTAAGTTCTACAAGATCTACTATGGCAGCCTGGTCTACGCTGTCGGTAGCATATCTGTATCGGTTGCTGTCCTGAGATATTAGTTTATATCCAAAAATATCGGTAAGCACAGATGCTGTTCCTGTAATGCTGTTTAAAGTAATGGTTACATTATGAAACCCTCTCGTGGCAACATCTGCTTTAACTTCGTCGGTTTCCCATGGTTTTCTTGTATCCGGTGTTGCCGATTCTATTAGTTCCAGTTTAAGCCCGTCCGGATCAAGAAACGTAAGATAACGTTCGCCAAATCTTTCAGACGGTTTATTGTATATAACATTATATTTTTCAAAACGCTCTACCCAAAATTCAAGGCTGCCTTTAGGAACAGAGTAGCCAATTTCGGTAGCCATTCCGCTTCCTCTTCTGCCTTGGGGTATGCCGCTTCCCCATGGGAAAAATGTAAGGATCGTTCCTGCACTACCTATTTCGTCTCCAAAGTAAAAGTGGTAAGTGCCCGGATCGTCAAAATTGACTGTTTTTTTAATAAACCTTAATCCTAATATGTTAGAATAAAAATTAAAATTGCGTTTGGCATCGCCGGCTATAGCTGTAATGTGATGGATGCCTAAGATTGTATTTTCCATGATGTTGATTTGTTTAATTTTATAATGTAAAGGTATAATTGATTTGTTTTCAAAACATTGAACTAAGACAAGAAGTTTGGAGTTGTACCTCCGCTAAGGGCTATTGCAATTTCGTTATACAAAAGTCCGCTTCCGCCGCCATAATGCTGTACAATTTTTATACTGGGTTTGTGAAGCTTAAAAAAATCTCTTAGCTGCATTTCCTCGTCTTCGTCTATGCCGCAACCAAGTAATATAATGTCTATAGGCAGTTTTATAAAAAGTTCTTTTGCCTCACTGTACAACGTTGTTCCTGTGCCGTTCCAGTTTTCGTTTTTGTTAATAAGGCGAACCACTGTTTGCATTATCTCTGCATGTGTGCCTATATACATGATGTTGATTTTTTGTTGCATGACGGTTATATTTTATATGATGGTACAAAGTTGTGATATTAAAATACCAAAAACATTGAACTAAGACATGTAATTTAATTTACAAACCAATAAAGCAATTTACCTGCCTTGTTTTTAAATGTTTGATTTTAAGTTATATATGTTTTTGTGTGGTTTGATAAATAACGATATACAGTAATTTTACTGTTTAGTATTGGTGATATTTGGTTGCAGGTTATTTAGTAAATGTTAATTATTTACCTTTACATATATGTTTGATGTTTTTATAGAATACCTGCAATCCAAACTTACCATTACTGATGCCGAGGTAGAAATGGTAAAACAAATATGCCGACTTAAAAAACTGCGCAAAAAACAATATTTGTTGCAGGAAGGAGATGTGTGGCGTTATAATGCTTTTGTACAAAAAGGATTGCTGCGAACCTATAGGGTAGATAATAAAGGACAGGAACATGTTATACAGTTTAGTGCAGAGAACTGGTGGAGCGGAGACCGCTACAGTTATCTTACCGAAACACCTGCACGATATAATATTGAGGCTATAGAAGATTGTGATATTGTACTTATTACTAAGGTGGACTACGAAAATCTTCTTGAAGCCATACCTGCGTTGAATACTTTTGTACGCCACTTGGTAGAGAGGTCGTTTATAGCATCGCAAAACCGAATTAATGCCGATATTAGTTTTACTGCCGAGGAAAAATACAATGATTTTGTTACAACCCATCCGGCATTGCTTAACAGGATTCCGCAGCATATGATCGCATCTTATTTAGGACTGACTCCCGAGACTCTTAGCAGGGTTAGAAGCAAGCGATAAGCATATTCTGCTCTTAGCTTCTCTTAAATCCAACAATCCACAATCCAATAACCAAATTTCATTGATCTATGTCAATGGTTTTATCTGCGTTATATCAATGTTTCGAGGGCTTCTTTCGATGCAACTTTGTAACAGAAAAATAAAGCAATTGGCAACAGCCAAAATTTAAAACATTAAACATAAAGATCATGAAAACATTATCAAACAAAGTAGCGTTAGTAACAGGTGGAAGTCGTGGCATAGGTGCCGCAATTGTAAAACGTTTGGCAGGTGACGGAGCCGATGTAGCTTTTACTTATGTGTCAGGAAAAGAACAGGCGGAAGCATTGGTAACCGAAATTGAAGCCACAGGCCGCAGAGCAGTAGCTATAGCCGCTAACAGTGCAGACGCCAATGCTATTACTGCTGCTGTAGAAACCACAGTAGCTAAGCTGGGTAAACTGGATATATTAGTTAACAATGCAGGCATAGGTACCTTTAAACCCTTAAACGATTTTACCGTAGAGGAATATGATAGCCTGATGGACATTAATGTACGCGGTACTTTTGTTGCAATTAAAGCTGCATTAAAACACATGGTGAGTGGTAGCAGGATTATTAATATTGGCAGTACCAATGCTTTACGTATGCCATTTGAGGGAGGTGCTGTATATGCCGCAAGCAAAGCAGCCGTGCAGGGACTTACCATGGCATTATCGCGCGATCTTGGTCCATTGGGTATCACCATCAATAATTTACAACCAGGTCCTGTACACACCGATATGAACCCGCAAGATGGCCCTTTCGCAGCGATGCTTATACCTCAAATATCTTTAGGACGTTATGGCACCACGGCAGAAGTGGCCTCTTTAGTAGCGTATCTTGCCAGTCCTGAATCCGGTTATATTACTGGAGCGAGCATTGATATAGATGGTGGTTTTAAAGGTTAATTCTTAGATAACCTAATTAGCCGCTCAGGTTTTTAAAAGCCTGAGCGGCTATATATTTATGAAGCTAAGAAACTCACAATTATATTTTCTTTAGTACATGCTTCTTTTTTTGTGGCGTACATTTAAAGTAAAATATAAAATTTATGAAGGCATTATACACCATATTACCAGCAATTGTTTTGTTGTACACAAGCTTAACGTTTGTATCCTGTGGCATGAGCCAAGAGGCGAGTGGCCCACCCGATAGTGAGATCAATGTAGGAAATCCAGTAAATAACCGCACCTCAAGCGATATGAATATCTCTCCTGCAAATGTTACTACGAGCGATCCTGCCATAAAAATGCAGGATACTTTAACTTCGCCTAAAGGTCCATAATCTGCTGGGATTTAAAAAATGTAGAGTATTTTCTTATTTAACAAAATGCTAAGAATAATTATGTATTGCTTCGATTATCTTTACCATATAACAATAAAATAAGTAAGAAAGTCATGAAAAAATTAGTTTTAACAGCAATGTTGGCAGGAGGATTGGTGCTTGCCTCTTGCGGAAGCAACAAGAGTGATTCTGAAACTTCAACATCTACAGATTCTATTACAACAACCGAAACTGTAACGACAACTACAGATACTGTAGCAACTACAACAGATACTACAGCCACATCTACCGATACAGTAAAACCTGCACCATAAGGTTGGTTTTTAATAGTATACATGAAAAAGACAGCTCGTAGTGAGGCTGTCTTTTTGTTTTTGCTAACAAACTTTATAGTTTATTTATAAAATGGCTAAGAATTTGTAGGGTTTTAAACCATTAACTTTGAGAGTATTAATATTTTAAAACCAAATAGTTATGAAAGCCACTTTTTTAAAAAACAGTATGTTAGTGTCTTTATTTATTACAGGTGTTTTTTTTACTTCGTGTAAAGAGAAAACAGAAAGCAGCGAAAGTGCTGAAACTGTTGATACAACAACTTATGAAGAAGCTACACCTATTGGAGATACCATTGTTACAGATAAAGATACAGTTGTAGAAATGGGTACACCAAATGATACTAAAGAAAATCCTACCGGAACTCAGGTACCTTAACAGGCAGCTATAGCAAAAAGCCTGCTGTTTATTTTTATAAACAGCAGGCTTTTTATAATTATTTATGTTCTAATCTATAAGCTTAGAATAAAACTATCCTTGTTTAATCCGTCAACAATATATTGCCAGTTTATATGTACCACATCGCTTAATACCTTTTTAAGCATATTAAAATCGTTAGGCTTTTTAATATAAACATTGGCACCAGCTACAAATGTATCTTCTATGTCCTGTTCTGATGAAGAAGTAGAGTATATGGCTACAGATATTCTTTTAAGTCTCTCATTTTGCCTTATTTCTTTAAGGCACTCCATACCCGATTTTCGGGGCATATTCAAATCCAGGAAAATTATATCAGGTAAAGGGTTTTGCGGTTCGTTTAAATAATTCATTAATTGCTCGCCGTCATTAAAAGTACTAATATCATACTTTATTTTAACTTCCTCAAATGCCTCCTTAAAAAATAGTCGGTCATCTTCATCATCGTCGGCAAGCATTATGTGTAAGTTGTTTGGGCGCATTTATCTGTTTGTATCTTTTAAGATTTTTGTTATTTTACTTCTATGTAGCGTTTCTGCCTCATTATTTTTTGAAAAGCAGTTGGGGTTACGCCTGTAATATTTTTAAATTGTTGCGAAAGATAGGCTACACTACTGTAATTCATCATAAATGATATCTCTGTAAGCGACAGATTTTCGGTAAGAAGCAACTGTTTTACCCTCTCAATTTTATGCAAGATAATAAAATTTTCGATTGATATAAATGTCACTTCCGAGAACACCTGAGACAGAGTACGGTAGCTTTCGCCAAGTTTTTCAGACAGGTAAGACGATACCTTTAAAGACTGCATTCCCTTGTCTGAATAAAGCATTTCTATAATGGCATTTTTTATTTTTTGTACAAGTATGCTTTTTTGGTTATCTACAATTTCAATACCAAACCGCTTTAACGATTCTATAAAGGCATTGTAGGTTTCCATAGGTATATTTTCTTTAAATTTTACATACCCCGGCTCAGTAACTTTGCAGTCTATTTTAAAACGGTCAAGTTCTTGCTGGAGCAATACTTTACACATCATATCAATGTTATACTTAATGTAAAGCTCCATTGGGTTGTGGTATATAAATAAAGATTTTTTGTCTTAGGATTAATAAAGTAAATGTAACAAAAATTACTTAATAATAACGATAGCTTTTTTGCTTTGTAAAATATAATAAATGATACTGATTACACGTTGCTTAACATATTGTTTTGCAGAATTTTATTACACTTGTTAGCGGTGTAAAATATTATAATATTTTACTAAGTGCTAATAGTTTAAAAATAGAGATATAGTATTTTTAGTCTTAATTTGCTTTTAAACCATGACAACATTGCCCCAACCTCCCGATGGAGGATCATTATATGCCGAAACGAATTTGCAGCACTTTTTTCCGGAACCTCTCAATGCCATTACTTCGTGTTTTTTTCTGGGTATAGCAATATATTGGACTATAAAAATATGGGGTAAACACCGTGAACATGCTTTTTTGGTTTTTGCACTATTATTACTGTATACCGGAGGTATTGGCGGTACAATATATCATGGGCTAAGGCAGTGGAGATTTTTTATTATGATGGACTGGCTGCCTATCATGCTGTTATGTGTTAGTGCAGGTGTTTACTTTTTAGCCAAGCTTACGCGGTGGTATTTTGCATTATTGCTTATATTGGTTTATGTATTATTTCAATATTTTGTATTACAACAAATTAGAAGTGCTAATATTCAGTTGTTTATAAATATAAATTATGCAGTGATGGCAGGTATTGTACTACTGCCTGTAGTTGGATATCTCATAAAAACATCGTTCAGGAGTGGGCAATGGGTGGGGGTAGCTCTATTGGCATTTGTCTTTGCACTAACGTTCAGGATTTCAGATAAATGGAACTGGATATATTTTGGAACGCACTTTTTATGGCACACATTTGGTGCTGTAGCCGCATTTTGTATGTTTCAATACATTTACCTTATGAATCATAAAGATCCTGACATAGCCGAATGATTTTGTTTTTAACACTCTAATTAAAGTTTTTGCCTTAATTTTAAGGCTATGGAAACAAACAGAAAAAAAGGTTTTATATTCAGGCAATATGAAGCCCCGCAGGTGTCTCCGTTTGATAAACTCTTTGAAATTTTTACCGAACTGATTACCCATACATCCGGCGATCTTGATGAAGCACTCGACTGGTTGCGGGAACTTGATAAAGAATATAAACTAACCGATAAAAACTATACTATTGACGACTTTATTGAAGACCTTAAAAAGAAAGGCTACATTAAAGATGAGGTTAAAGATGATGGCAGTAATGGTCTCAAAATAACGGCTAAGACCGAGCGATCGATCCGTCAACAGGCTTTAAACCAAATATTTGGTAATCTTAAGCGAAACGGAAGCGGCAACCACAGAACCAAGCATTCCGGGCAAAGCGATGAGCAATCGGGCGAGTTGAGGGAATACCGTTTTGGGGATGGGCTCGACAGGATATCCCTTACCGAAAGTTTACGCAACGCACAGGTAAACAATGGTATGGATAGCTTTATGCTTACTGAAAACGATCTGGTTGTGGAAGACAGCCACCATAAAAGCCAAATGAGCACCGTGCTGATGATTGACATTAGCCACAGCATGATACTGTATGGAGAAGACCGTATTACACCAGCCAAGAAGGTTGCCATGGCATTGGCCGAACTGATTACTACACGCTACCCAAAAGATACACTTGACATTTTAGTATTTGGCAATGATGCCTGGCCTATAGCCATTAAAGATTTGCCATATTTACAGGTAGGGCCATATCATACCAACACCGTAGCCGGGCTTCAGTTGGCTATGGATATGCTTAGACGCAAGCGAAACACCAATAAGCAAATATTTATGATTACCGATGGCAAGCCAAGCTGTATTCGCGAAAGCGATGGTACATATTATATGAACAGCAATGGCCTTGACGAATATATTACAGATAAGTGCTATACTATGGCTGCACAGGCGCGCAAATTACACATACCTATTACAACTTTTATGATTGCTAACGACCCATACCTTCAACGGTTTGTAAACACATTTACAGAGGCCAACCAGGGTAAAGCGTTTTACACAGGTTTAAAAGGTCTTGGCGAAATGATCTTTGAAGATTATGAAACCAACAGAAAGAAAAGAGTAAAGTAGGTTATTAAATTTTGGATTTAATACTTGGAGATAATAAATGACAGACTTGAGATAATAGATAATAAACAGAAGACGATTTTATCAGTCATTATATATGGCTTTAGATAAATTTTAGAGCTTTAAACAGTACAACTTTATAAACTTTAAGACTTTAGACTTAAATATGACTTTAACTGATATAAAAACATTAGGCGAATTAAAAAAGGCAGGGTATCAATCTAAAAATATTAAAGATGAGCTGAGGGCAAACCTGCGAAACAAAATAAGTAAAGGCGAAACGGTTTTTACAGGCGTATGGGGTTTTGAAAATACAGTATTACCGGAGTTGGAACGTGCTATACTATCGCGTCATAACATTAACCTTTTAGGTTTGCGCGGACAGGCCAAAACAAGGCTGGCAAGGCTTATGGTAAACCTGCTGGATGAATACATACCGGTGGTAGAAGGATCTGAAATTAATGATGATCCTTTTAACCCAATTTCTCGTTATGCTAAAAGCCTTATTGCTGAAAAGGGGGATGATACTCCCATTAGCTGGCTGCACCGTAGCGATCGCTTTTATGAAAAGCTTGCTACTCCTGATGTTACAGTAGCCGACCTTATTGGTGATGTTGACCCTATAAAGGCAGCTAATCTTAAACTGTCGTATGCAGATGACAGGGTTGTACATTTTGGAATGATACCCCGTGCTAACCGGTGTATTTTTGTAATTAACGAACTGCCCGATTTACAGGCACGCATACAGGTAGCATTGTTCAATATACTTTCAGAAGGCGATATACAAATACGAGGTTTTAAAGTACGTATGAATTTAGATCTTCAGTTTGTGTTTACAGCTAATCCTGAAGATTATACCAACAGAGGAAGTATTGTTACACCACTAAAAGACAGGATAGGTTCGCAAATACTTACACATTATCCTGAAACCGTTGCCATTGCCCGCACTATTACCGAACAGGAGGCTAATCTTGACGGTCGCCAAAGTGACGTGATCTATGTGCCGTCTTTGGCAAAAGATTTGTTAGAGCAAATAGGTTTTGAGGCCCGTGACAGTGAGTTTATCGACTATAAAAGTGGGGTAAGTGCCCGTATGAGCATTACCGCCTTTGAGAATCTTCTAAGTACGGCCGAACGCAGGGCATTGCGTAGCGGTGCTGAAAAAACTACGGTTCGCCTTGCTGACTTTATGGGAATTATTCCTGCCATTACAGGGAAAGTAGAGTTGGTGTATGAAGGAGAGCAGGAGGGAGCTGCGGTTGTTGCGGAGCAATTGATAAGTGATGCTGTTAAAAGCTTTTTCCCTGAATATTTTCCTAAAATAGAAAAGTTGGAAAGACCTAATGAAAAAGGACCGTATCAGGAAATTATAGATTGGTTTTTTAACGAAAGCGGCTTTGAGCTATTAGACGATACTCCCGATGAAGAATATAAAAAACAGCTGGATTCGATTATTCCGTTAAAGCAATTGCTGCAAAAATATCAGCCGAATATTGCTAAAGAAGACGAATACTTTTTTAAAGAGTTTATACTTTGGGGACTTGCTGAGAACAAAAAGCTTAATAAAGACCGTATTGACGATGGATATCAGTTTAAAGATATCTACGGTAGTTATATAAGTAAGTTATAATTGCCTTTTTGGTAAGATAATATATCAGGGATGCCTTGCTGACAAGGCATCCCTGATTTGTATTATTTAAGGTTTAATTAGAATTTATTTTCAACCTCAGCAGCCTGTAGCATAAGGTAATGAAGGTCGGTATTTTTAACAAAAGGTTTAAGTAGTTCGCTGCCCGGGCCAAACATAGCCAGGTTTACATAATCAGCACTATGATCCATACTTATCCAGCCTACTGAGTTTGACTTTTGTTGTATTTGAGCATAGGCTTTAAACGGCAGTTTTTTGTAGTTATACAATCCACCGTCTTCTTTGTGCAAACCGTCATAATAGGTTAGAATGGTTTTAGCATCTTCCTCACTAACAGCCTTATTGTTCATGGCTTCTGTAAGTTCTCTCACCTGAGCCACGGTAAAATTAGGCTTAATACTGTTAAGCACCCATTCATTAGTGTGAGTATAATTCTGGATGCTGTCAAAATTGGCATTGGCATCTTTACCATAGATCACACCCGGATTGGCATTGCCATGATCTGTAGTAATAATAACAAGAGTTTCTTTGTCTTTCTCGGCAAAGTCTATAGCCACTTTTACAGCTTCGTCAAATGCCACCTGATCATATAATAATGCACCAATATCGTTAGCATGTGCTCCCCAGTCAACTTTTCCTGCCTCAATTTGCAGTACAAAACCATTTTTGTGGTTTTTCATACGGTCAATAGCCTTTTGAGCCATTTCGGCAAGGGTGGGAGTAGCGTCTGTAAGGTTCTTGTCGTTAGTGCGGTCTAAATTATAAGGCAGGGCATCATCAGCAAAAACACCAAGTATTTGTTTATTGTTCTCTGCTGCCATCATTTCTTTACGGTTGCGCACTACCTGCCAGCCTTTGGCTTTATAGGCCGCATACATATCTTTTTTATCTTCGCGTGTAGCAGCATTAAAATATTTATCGCCGCCGCCCATCATTATATCAAAACCAAGGTTAAGATAATCAACGGCAATATCTTCCTGTGCATTACGGCTGTTGTTATTTACGCAAAAGCCTGCAGGTGTTGCGTGTGTAATAGGCACGGTGGTAACACAACCGGCCATTTTACCCGCTTTTTTGAATTTTTGCCAAATAGGCATATATTTTTCTCCGTTAGGGCCAACATTCAATACACCGTTTTTAACCCTTACACCACCACCCCATGACGAGCTTCCGGCAGAAGAATCGGTTACTATAGAGCTGGCAGAAGCAGTATCCATTAATGCCATTGCAACGCGCTGGTCTTTATAAAGCTGTATCCAGTTGCTTCCTTTACCGGTTTTTCGGTTAAGATAAAGATCGGCCATATTTAGCGTTCCGGTACTCATACCGTCGCTAACCATAAATATGATGTTTTTGGCTTTTTTGTTTTTATTGGAAATGCCAAGGTCTAAAATGTTTGCAGAACTGCTTATAGGGCTAAAAAGTGTTGTGCCCAGTGTAAATAACGAACCGTTGCGGAAGAATTTTCTCCTGTTCATAAAAAAATAAGTTTTGTCAAAGGTAAAAAACAATCCTACAGAAAGAGTAATGGACAATATTATTAACAGGTTAATTTAAACAACAACTCACAATTATAGGCAATATAGTTATTTAAGGAAAATCTGAAATCTGCAAAATGTTTGTACTGTTTTAGCATGCTATAAATCGTTACTTTTACGGCAAAATAAATATATTATGGATGTTATTTATGGCACTTGGCCGTGGTATGTGTCGGGTTTCCTTATTGGAGCTGTTATGTTAGTACTGGTATATTTTGGTAAAACATTTGGCATGTCATCTAACCTGCGCACTATGTGTACTGTTTTAGGGGCGGGTAAAACTTCAGACTTTTTTAAATTTGACTGGAAAACCCAACGTTGGAATCTGGCAGTGGTGCTTGGAGCCATGATAGGGGGGTACATTGCCGTAAACTTTTTATCTGACCCAAGTGTACCTACAGTAGAGCTAAACCCAAAAACCATAACCGAATTACAGCAACTGAATATTGATGAGCCCAACGGGAAACTCTTGCCCGGTGCCCTAACAAGTTCTGATGCTTTGCAATCGCCTAAAGTGCTTGCCATTTTATTACTAGGAGGGCTCATGGTGGGCTTTGGTACGCGCTATGCAGGTGGTTGTACCTCCGGTCATGCTATTACCGGATTGAGCAATTTACAATTACCTTCTTTAATTGCAGTTATCGGATTTTTTATAGGTGGTTTACTAATGTCACGGTTTTTACTGCCTCTAATTTTAAAATAATAGATTATGAAGTTTTTGAAATATATACTGGTTGGAATTGTTTTTGGCATAGTGCTTACAAAATCAGAGGCGGTGTCCTGGTACAGGATCTATGAGATGTTCCATTTTCAGTCCTTCCACATGTTTGGCATTATTGGTACCGCAGTTTTTACAGGTGTAATTGGCCTTCAGTTATTTAAAAGGTCTAAACTAAAGGATATCGATGGTCAGCCTATAGTGCTTGCTGATAAAGACAAAGGAATTACTAATTATTTAGTTGGCGGTTTGTTGTTCGGATTGGGCTGGGGACTTATAGGAACCTGCCCCGGACCAATATTTATACTTATAGGTGCAGGCTTTTTTGGGGTAGGTATTATATTGATTGGTGCATTAGCAGGTACTTATCTTTATGGCTTGCTTAAAAATAAACTGCCGCATTAATTTATAAGTATATGAGTACACAAAATAAATAAACCCTAAATCTGAGTTAATCAGGTTTAGGGTTGTTTTTTGCGACTGAATTTAAAATTATTGTTTTACCAGTCTTGAGGTAATTTGTTGTCCGTTAGATTCGGCTGTAATAGTATATACTCCGTTTTGTAAGGATGAAATGTCTACCATTGCACTGTTACTTTTAGGGTTTAGAGCCATTACCTGCTGTCCTAATAGATTATGAATAAATACATTGTTTATTGATTCGTGTGAACTAATGGTAATGCTTCCCGCCGAAGGGTTTGGATAGATACTAAGGCTGCTCTTTTTAGCAAAGTTTTGTGTGTTCATTACCTGATTTACCGAAACATAGATGTTATCGATTTCAAAATCATTTGGCAGTCCCGCTACCGACCCGTTTGGCAGGTTACTTCTTAAAACAAAAGCTTCTGTTATCGTTGCTAAGCTAAAAGCAGCCGACTCCGGTATAAAATCGGCAAAAGGTATCGACATAAAATGCCATTCGTTGTTGTTACTAAAACCATACGGATTGCTTGTTGGGTCTATCAATACCTTAGAAGTTATGCCATTGCCACGCATGCGTACATAGAAAGGTGCTGCCGATGATGTTTTGATCGCTACATTATAATAGGCATAAGCCGAAAAGTCTACTGTAACATCGCTGGTGTTTGCTGCATTCCTCGGAAAAAGTATTGCATGGTAATATGAACTTGTGCCGTTAAACGTAAACAGATAATTCTTTGTTCCTTCATAAGGTGCTGTTGTAGGCTCGCTGCCTGCAAATCCTTGACCATTATTAAACCTCACTGCGGTTGCACCTTCTCCTACAGTAGGATCTTCTGTGTAAATGGCAAACGATGTTTGGGCATTAACCCATCCCGAAAATAACATAATTGATAAAAGAGTAATTTTTTTCATTTTATTTTGTGTTTTTAATTATTATTAACACTATAAAATTACAATTGCTCATTTTCGAGATGGGTGTAAATAATGCTTACTTAGGGTATGGATTGTACTTATTATAACGTTTTCTTAAATTTTAATTTACTGATTTTTAATGTGTTGTTGTTTGATATCAATTTGCACTATTCTATTAATTCAAAATGTAGCTGCTGGTCGTTAACAATAACATAAAAATCTCCCGTTTCAAGGTGCCGCTCTCCATTGCTGTCAACAAAACTCAGGTGCTGTGCCGGGTCTATCTCAAAACGATATACGGCTTTTTCTCCTGCTTTTATAAATTTCTTTTCAAAGTGTTTAAGCTCTTTCATAGGGCGCGATATTGAAGCAAACGGATCTTTTATAAACCACATTACGGTTTCTTTACCGTCGCGGTCTCCTGTATTGGTAATCTCAACTTCGGCAATGAGCTTATCTGTCTTTTTAATTTTTGTAGCCGATAGTTTCACGGAGCCGTAGCTGTAATTGGTGTAGCTCAGGCCATGTCCAAACCAATATAAGGCATCGCGCGGAATATCCTGATAATGACCCGAATTTGGTCTTGCAGATTCGCGCATATTATAATAAATAGGTATTTGCCCTGTAGTTTGCGGAAAGGTTATAGATAACTTACCCGACGGATTGCTGCGCCCCGAAAGTATGCCTGCAACTGCACTGCCTGCTGCTGTGCCGGGTTGCCATATTGCTACTATGGCAGATGCCATAGTATTAAGACGTATAAGTTCTAATGGCCTGCCGCTCGATAGCATTAGTATTACAGGCTTACCGGTTTTTTTAAGTTCAGCTACAAGGTCTTCCTGTATTTTAGGCAAGGCAATCGTAGACCGTGAACCATTTTCGCCACTCCAGTTCCTTTTCTCGCCCAGAAAAACTATTACAGCATCTGATTTGTTTGCAGCACTCACAGCATCGGTAAAACCGTTGCGGTCATCACCATCAAAATCACAGCCTTTTGCATAGTTAAGTTGGGCTTTACCCTTAAATTCTTTTTGCAGCCCGGCATAAATTGTTTCTACATCCTGTGGCCTTCCCATGCCTTCCCAAAAGCCCATAATATGTACCGAATCTTTTACCATTGGGCCAATAATGGCAATGCTTTTATACTTGGTTGTTATGGGCAGCACACTATTATCGTTTTTTAGCAACACCATGCTTTCGGCAGCCAACAGTTCAGCAGTTTTTAAATATTCGGGTAACAGGTAACGTTTTTTTTCCGGCACAACATCCACATATGGGTTTTCAAAAAGTCCCAATTTCATTTTAACACGCAGTATGCGGCGCACGGCTTCATCCACAGTTGCCATGGGTACCTTACCTTCGGCAACCAAAGCAGGCAAATAATCCATGTAGGTATTGTCTACCATATCCATCTCAACGCCTGCCATAAATGCTTTTTGCGTAGCTTCCTTTAGGTCTTTGGCAACGCTTTGTTCTACCAAATTGCGTACTGAACCCCAGTCGGAAATTACAAAACCGTCATGTCCCCATTTCTTTTTAAGTACTTCGGTAAGTGTGTAATAATTTGCCGATGCAGGAACCCCCGATATATCATTAAAACCGCTCATTACAGTAGCTGCGCCTGCTTTTATGCCTGCTTCAAACGGTGGCATAAAGGTTTCCCAAAGGGTTTGATTTGATATATCGCTGTAGTGGTAGTCGCGTCCACCTTCAGAAAGGCTATAGCCAATATAATGCTTTAAACAGGCGGCTATGGTGTATTTATCTGAAAGGTTAGTGCCCTGATAACCTTTAACTGCCGTAACTGCAAAAACTGAATTTGCATAGGTGTCTTCGCCATATCCTTCGCTAACACGCCCCCAGCGTGCATCACGAGCTACATCAAGCATAGGGGAGAAGGTCCAATCGAGTCCAGACAGCCAGCTTTCTTTGGCAGTTATAGCGCATGATTGCTGTACAAGGTCGGTATTCCAGGAGCAGGCTTGTGCTAACGGGATAGGGAAAACCGTGCGATAACCATGTATGGCATCAAACCCAAAGATGATAGGTATGCCAAGTCTTGATTCACTAATGGCTTTTTTTTGTATTTGGTTACGGTATTCAGGGTTAGTACTCCTGTAAAGCAACGAACCTATCATAGGGCTCACTTCCTTCATTTTTTCGCCAATGTTGTTTGGGTTGGCGTTTTTTCCATAGGTCCACTGGTTCATCTGCATGATCTTTTCTTCCAGCGTCATCAGGCTTAAAAGGTTGTCTATGCGGGTTTCTATCGGGGCATTCTTATCTTTATATATTTCCTTTTTCTTTTGCGCTGCCAGGGGTAATGCGCAAAGGAGTAATAAAGTAAAAGTTACAATTTGTCTTTTCATTTTTAAATAAGTTGTGAAGCAGAATTACTTTGCTGCATCAAGGTATTTTATAAGCTCGTACACATGGTCGTTAAAAACTTTCATGTTATCTATTAATGGCATGTAATGTTCATAGTTACTGTTTATAATGCCTTTATTGGAATCACGGTTAGAGTAATCGGTTTTTAAGTTTAACGGGTCATTATCCTGATACCTGAACCAGTGCCAGCCCACACACCCTTTGCTCTTTAAAAGCTCTATTGCGAAGTTTTGGTAAAAATAACCGCGTTCAGCCTGTGTGGCAACATTCCATCCTGCCCCTGTTTTGTTTGGCAGGCCAGAATCTTCGCCTTTTGTGTACCATTCGGTTATAATGAACGGTTTGCCACTCCACTGTTGCCAGTTAGTAAGGATTGACTGTACAGGTTCCCATTTCCTGTAATGGTTTATAGATACAACATCCATATATTTTCCTGCCACCTCAAATATTTTAGGGTTATCAAGCTCATCCTGTTCCTGGTTAAACCTGCACCCAAGATACATATGGTTAGGATCGTATTTTTTTACAGCCTGAGATACTTTTTTAATGTAAGTTTCAAAATAAAATCCTGTAAAATCAAGGCGGTCTTTATCGGTAATATCTTCTATCGATGCATCTTTTCCTTTACGCGCATCCAACCACTTTTTTGCAGCGATATAGCCCGGTTCTTCTTTACCCAGCTTGGTAAGGTGCCTGTCTAAGGCATCGTCTACCCATGGCAACTCGTTATCGGTAAAATATCCTAATAGAAATTTATCGTTTTTATGCTGTACAATTTTAGAAACTTCCTGTTCTACGAAAGTATCAAATTCGGGGTCAAAAACCATGGCGAGGTCATAGCGGTATCCCTGCCATCCGGCCTCTTCATATTTACCCCCGAATTTTTTAATGTGCTGCTGTTTATAAGCTCCCATAGGACTTACAATAACGGTGTACACTAAAGGGTCTTTAGTTTGCTTAATAAGGTCAATGTTAGACCATGCACCCACACCGTTAAAACCTTTTGATTTTAAAAAGGCACTTTCTTTAGTAACCCATTTTTTTTCGGTCTTGTATTTAGAAACAAGCTGTTTTTTTTGATTATCTGATGTGCCGGGACCAAATACTGCCACACCTTTATGTATAAAAGGATTGCCATCAGGATCGATTATCCACCATCGACCGTCTTTTTTTTCGGTCCTGAAAAAACTTGTAGCCTTAGATGGGTTAACCTTCCATGCCCCATATTTGTCGGTTGCAGGATCTTTAGTATAAGTAAAACCGGGCAGGCGGTCTATGGTTTTTGCAACATAGGGTTTCCAATTAGTATCGTCGGCATTTTTACGGGCCATTACTGTATGGTAGCCCGATGCATTTAAAGTATCGGTGTTGCTACTGCTTTGCGCATAGGCAGAGAAGCTCAATATCCCCACGATAAGTGTGCAGGCCTTTTTAGCAGATGTAACTGTGTTGTTTTTTCTTTTTGTTGTGGTCATTATTTTGGAATTTTATAATCCAAAGATTTAAAATTCCGTACGCCTTAAAGGCTTTAAACATGCTTATGTAAGGGGTTATTTGTACTATAAGGCATTGAGTAAAGATGCTACAAACGCACCTAAACTGTGTGATTGTGTGCTTATAAACAACAAAACGCTGTATAAATGTTCATACAGCGTTTTGAAATAAATTAATAGGGTTTATTGCTTCAGTTCAAATTCTGCTTCCAGTACTTCGTTAGAGTTTGTTCCTGCAAAAATTTTAAACTGTCCCGGCTCTATAATAAAAGTACCATTGTTGTCATAATAGCCAAGCTCAGCTTCTGTAAGAGTAAAGTTTATCGTTTTGCTTTGTTCCTTTTTAAGTTCAGTAAGTTCAAAACCTTTAAGTTCTTTAACCGGCCTTGCAAGACTTCCTGTTACATCTCTAATATAAAGCTGTACCACCTCTTTGCCATCATAATTTCCTGTATTGGTTACTTCTACCGATACTTTTACAGCTTCGCCCTTAGCAAAGGATGTTTTGTTAAGCTTAAGGTTTGCATATTTAAAAGTAGTATAGCTTAGCCCGTAGCCAAAAGGGTATAAAGGTGTTTTTTCTGAGTCGGTGTAGTGTGACCAAAATACGTTTGTATCGGTATTAACGGGGCGTCCTGTGCTGTAGTTATTGTAGTAAACAGGAACCTGCCCCACGCTGCGTGGAAAAGACATTGGCAGTTTGCCGCTTGGGTTATAATCGCCATACAGTACCTGTGCTACTGCATTTCCTGTTTGACTGCCCAGATGCCATGCTTCTACAATTGCCGGAATGTTTTGTTCTGCCCAGGGTAATGCCAGCGGCCTGCCATTATTTAAAACCAACACGATGTTTTTGTTTACTTTATAAATTTCTTCAAGTAATTGCTGCTGGTTGCCAGGCAGGTCAAGGTTTGTGCGGCTGCGGCCTTCGCCACTCTGAAAACCATGCTCCCCTAAAACCATTATTACTACATCGGCATTTTTGGCTACATTTTTGGCAGCTTCAAATCCGCTGGTGTCTGTGGTATTAAAAACGAGTTCGTCTTTAAAAGTAGTTTTACCAATAGTAAGGCCTGTGCCTTTTTCATATACAAGCTGGTTGCCTTTATATTGCTGCATGCCCTCTAAAACCGATACCGCTGTGTTATCATCAGAAGCTATGCGCCAACTGCCCAACGGACTGTTTTTATCGGCAGCTAGTGCACCAATGAGTGCAATTTTTTGTCCGTTTTTCTTTAATGGCAGTAGGTTGTTCTCGTTTTTAAGCAGTACGATAGACTTTTTAGCCATATCCAGTACACCTTCATGGTTTTGTTTACTGCCAATAACTGCTTTCTCACGTTTCTCATCGCAATACCTGTATGGGTCGTCAAACAGGCCAAGTTCAAATTTTACGCGCAATATTCTGTGCACGGCATTGTCTATAAGAGCTACATCTACTTTTTTTTCGTTAACAAGCTTAGCCAACTCAGCTACATACAGGTATGATTCCATGTCCATGTCAGATCCGGCAGTAACGGCTTTTAACGAAGCCTCAGCACCGTCTTTAGCAAAACCATGATTTATCATTTCGCGTATTGATGCCCAGTCAGATACTACAAAACCTTTAAATTGCCATTTGCCTTTAAGTATTTCGCGTTGCAAAAAGCTGTTTCCGGTTGCAGGAACGCCATTTAGCAGATTAAAAGAGTTCATCATGGTTCGGGCTCCGGCATCGCTTGCGGCTTTAAAAGGAGGAAGCACAGTATTGTATAGCTTACTGTTACTGATGTCTACAGTGTTATAATCTCTGCCCGATTCGGCAAAGCCATAAGCGGCAAAGTGTTTGGCGCAGGCAGCAATAGTGTTATTGGCACCAAGGTTCTCTCCCTGAAAACCCTTAACCCTTGCCACGGCTATTTTACTGCCCAGATAAGGGTCTTCACCAGCTCCCTCCATGACGCGGCCCCAGCGTGCATCCTGAGAGATGTCTACACATGGCGCAAACGTCCAGTTAATGCCCGATGCCGATGCTTCATCGGCAGCAATGGCGGCCGATTTTCGTATGGCTTCAAGATCCCAGCTTGCGGCTTCGGCAAGGGGTATAGGGCTCAGGGTTTTATATCCATGAATAACATCAAAGCCAATAATGAGGGGTATGCCAAGGCGGGTTTCTTCCACGGCTATTTTTTGTACAGCACGTACCTGTTTTACACCGCGTACCGACAGCATAGAACCTACCCAACCTTTGCGCAGGTGTTCGTACTTAAGTTGAGACGAACCTCCCTGAGGAGCAGGGCCCGTAACATCCCAAAAGCCATTATACTGGTTCATCTGGCCTATTTTTTCTTCGAGGGTCATTTCTTTCATTAGCAACAAAATGCGCTCTTCTATAGGCTTTTTTTTGTCTAAGTGTGCTTTGCTTTGTGCGTTTAATGTTAATGAAAACAGGGCTATTATTCCTGCTATTACCGTGGGTTTGTTCATTCGTCTTATGATTTGGTGATTATAGTTATGCTATTAAAGATAAAAACCGTGAAGTAAAACTACACGGTTTAAAATGGTCGAAATCAAAATTACTATTCAACAGAAAAATAAATATCGTCTACATACCAGTCAAATGCTCCGGCAGTTGTGCTGTAAGTGGCGTAGTCGGCATCGTCGGTACGCATTACAAGCACTCCGGTTATTTTATCAAGGTTAGATGTTATTGCTGCACCGTTGCCATTGAGTTTAAAATCGGCCACCGGAATTTTAAGCGCATGCCATGCACCATCTCTTGCCATGCCATAAGTAGCATCGGTGGTGGAATTTAGTGTTATCCAGTAGTTGCCTGCGCTGGTGTTCATGCGAAGCCTTAAGTTTTTAGTTGTACTGGTTTTAAGGGCAATGTTATAAAAGCCATAGGCAGAGGCATTAAGCGGAGATGTTGCCGGAGCCATGATAGAAAGCGCAAAACCATTACCTGTATTACCGGAGTTAACCGGATCATAATGGTATAAGTAAGCACGGCTGCCCTCATAAGCTTCAGATACTGTTGTGATTACAAAACTTCCGTTGTTTACAGGTGTTTCACCGCGGTTAGTGTTGGTAATGGCTCTTTCCGTAAATACGCCAAGCCCTTCAATAGGACCTGCCGGAACCGTTTCAGTAACATTTATTTTATCTAGATTGGTATCTCCTCCTGTAAAGAATACACGTATTGTGTTTGAACCTGCTGGCAACACTATGCCCGAAACGGTTTTGCCTGTATAAACATCCCAGCCACCTGTGTTTGCAAAGTTGCCTGTTTCACCCAGGTTTGTAGTGGCCCCGGTGCTTTGGTTCATTAGCTGTAACCTGATTGATTTTCCTCCGGTTGCCGCTCCGGATGCAACCATAAATTCGAAAGCATAAGTACCTTCTACAGTAGCGTTTACAGTATAGTTAACCCATTCGCCTGCATTGGTGTTGGTTATTGCTGTAGCATCTGTAGCAACCTGTATATCTACTCCATCATCTTCTCTGTATGTAGCACTTCCGTTGTTTACAGCAAGGTTGTCTTCTTCATTGTCGTGATAGGCAACACCCTCACCTCCAAGATCATAATTTTCGGCCTCAATTACACCCGCAATGGTTGCGGCAGTGCCACCATAAGGTAGTGGAGCATCAATCCCCCTAACTACTATACTAAAAGTTTTGGTTTCTACAGTGTTGTCAATATATTTTACTACAAGCTTAGCTTCGTAGGTTCCCGGTGCGGCATATGCAACCGTTACGTTTGGGTTTATTGAGGTAGATGGGTTACCACCGGCAAATGTCCAGTTTAGTGTTAGTGCTTTGCGGGATGTTGAAGTAAAGTCTACTGACTCTCCAAAGCGAATGTTTGTAGAAGATGCTTCGGCCTCGGTTGCACCTTTGCTGTATAGGGTTACAGTGCGAACATCATCATCGCTACAAGAAAGTATTAAAACCGTAAATAGAGAAATCAGGGACAGGTATTTTAAAAAACTGTAATTTTTAAACGTCATAGTCTTAGGATTATTTGGGTTTGAGTTAAGGTTTAAATTTTAAGCAAATATTTTAAATAATAATAAGACACAGGGTTGCAATAATTTTTGTTTGGGGGCAAAATTGTACATTATGTTTTTATAATTTTTTTAATTTTTAAACGATAAAAAAATGAATACCTCAATTTTATATTTCAATCGGTTTGTTTTTGATAAATGGCTAATACTGTAGCTATAACGTTTTCTTTTAGTTTTTTTAGTGTACAAATGCACCCCTTAAAACAGATATTCAGACAGGATATTTTTGGGTTTCACAACTACATTTGTAATGTAAATATAAGTATAGAAGTTGTAAAAAAGTTATTTTTACGTATTACTATATCGTTTGCTATTGTGTATTGCCTAATTTATGTTTTAATATTTTATGTAGTTTGTTATGAGGGGAAATAAATATGTGCTGTTGATGATAGCTTTTTTGGGCAGTTGCTTCATGTTGTCTGCTCAAAATACAGGTTTGCATTTTGAACAGATAAATTATGATGAAGATTTTTCATCGAGCATGATATCCGGGATTGTGCAAAATAAAAAGGGTTTTATATGGATAGGCACAGAGAATGGCCTTTTTAGATATGACGGCTACAGTTTTTCGCGCTACATGCGCAATAAGGAGGTTGCAAACAGCCTTAGCAATAATCACGTAAATGTAATTTTTGAAGACAGCGGCCAAAATCTTTGGATTGGAACAAACCACGGAGTAAACCTTTTCAGAAAAAACTCTAATGATTTTTTGCAGGTAGATGTTTCTACTGTTAAAGGTGGAAGAAACTACATTAGCTGTTTTGCAGAAGACGGAAATAAAACTGTTTGGATAGGCACTTTTGGAGGGGTAAAGCGTCTTAACAAAAAGAATAACCTCCTTGATAATATAAAAAGCGATTCTAATTTTATATTGAACCAAAGCAGAGTGCTTTCGTTGTTCTATGATAAAGACTATGGTGTTATTGTAGGGACATCTACAGGTGTAAAATGTTTTGACCCATTGACCACCGATCTAAAAAAACTACCTGACGCTATTACTAAAAATGCTGAATTGCTCAATGCTAAAGTTTGGAAAGTTATTAAAGAAAACAATGGAGACCTATGGCTTGCCACCGAAACCAAGGGTACTTTTTTATACAGCAAAAGTGCAAATGTGGTTTATCATTATGAGTACAGTTTTAATGATTCGAACAGTATTTCGTCTAATTGGATTAATGATATTATAATTGCCGATGCTAATACTGTTTGGTTTGCAACAAAAGACGGATTAAGTATTTACAATAAGTCGACTAAAAACTTTACAAGATATAAGCATAATCCGTTAAGCAATTACAGCCTTACAGATAACGATGTAAAATGTTTTTTGAAAGACAGGCATGGCTGCATTTGGCTTGGAACCAGTGCCGGAGGTATAAATTTTTATAATAAGGCAAATGCCAATTTTACAAAAATAGGAGAGGCTCCAAAACCCGGTTTTGGTTTAAATAATGCTATAGTAAGTGCTCTTGCAAAAGAAAATAATAATGCTTTATGGGTAGGTACTTATGGCGGTGGATTAAATTACCTCGATCTAAAAAATAAAATATCAACATCCTATATTGTAGATAATAAGGATGAAAAGAAAACCAAGAACCTTATTGTAGCTCTTGTAAACAGGGGTAACTATGTTCTATGTGGCACATATAACGGGTTATTCAAATTCGATAAATCAAATAAAAAGTTTACTCCCGTTCCGCTTTCTGCTAACGGAAAAGTTGAAGACGAACGTCCTATAACATCAATATTGGCCGACGGTACAGATATTTGGGTGGGAACACACGGAAACGGAATAAAGCGTGTATTGCAAAATGGCAGTGTGGAGAATTACAGGGATGATGAATCTGAAAATTCGCTGTCTGATAATTTTGTAATGGATATAGAGAACAGGCCAAACGGTATATGGATAGCTACACAGAACGGACTTAATTTTTTTGATAAAAAGCTAAAAAAGGTAACCAGGCTTTACAGAACAAGTACACCAAAACGCATTAGCAATAACAGCCTTACTACCTTATTTACCGATTCGAAAGGAAGATTGTGGGTAGGGGCAGACTATGACGGCCTTTTTTGCATGGATGAGGCAGCAGAAACTTTTTTTGACCTCAACAAAGCCCGTGGGTTTACCGATGCCGCTATTAAAGGTATTACCGAGGATGCTGAAGGTAATTTATGGGTAAGTTCTGAAGATGTTTTATACAGAATAAAAATTAAGGCATCGGCTAAGCTAAAGCTTTCTGATTTTGAAATAACCCGATACTCTGCTAAAGATGGTGTTAATGTTAAACAGTTTTCTTATAACTGCGGCCTTAAACTAAATAGCAATCAGCTTGTTTTTGGGGCATCGAAAGGGCTTACTATTTTTAATCCAAAGGCTATTGTAAAATCGCCTAACGATACAGAAATAGTATTGACAAAGCTTATTGTTAATAACGAAGTGGTAGAGCCGGCCAAAGAAAACTCGATATTAAGCAAACCTTTTTCTGAGACTGACGAAATAACAATTAATTATGACCAGGGTTATATTGGCATAGAGTTTAGCAGCCTGAACTTCATTAATCCTAAAAAGAGTAAATATGCCTATAAGCTTGATAACGATTCGGGTAAAGATGAGTGGCACACTACCGGAACCCAAAACCGTATAAACATTTCTAACCTTGCACCCGGCACTTATGTACTTTCATTAAAATCTACAAACGAAGACAGTAGCTGGAACACCCATATAAAAGAATTAAAAATAAATGTGTTGCCACCGTGGTGGAGAACCTGGTGGGCATACCTTATTTATACAATGCTGGCTGTGCTTGCCGGATATGTAGTTGTACGTATAATAAACAACAGGTTGAAACTTAAAAGAAAGCTGTTCCTGGAACATGTGGAAAGCGAACGCAAACAGGAAATTTTTAATATGCAGCTTAACTTTTTTACAAATATATCTCATGAAATAAGAACGCCTTTAACGCTTATAAAAGGTCCGGTAGAAGAGCTTTTGGCATCGTCCCAAAACGATAAGGAGACCGAAGACAGGCTGAAAACCATTCAGCAAAATAGCGACAGGCTTTTAAAGCTGGTTAACGAACTGCTTGATTTTAGAAAAGCTGAAAAAGGGCATATGAGACTGTATTGTGAAAAGCAGGACATTGTATCGTTTTGTTTTGAAATTTTTGAGTCGTTTAAAGGCATAGCGGCAGAGAAAAATATTGAGTATAAATTTGTATTGAATACCAATGCCATACACGTTTATTTTGATAAGAACCAAATGGAAAAGGTAGTGTTTAACCTGCTTTCCAATGCTTTTAAATTTACCCGAAAAAATGGCAAGATAGTGTTTGCTGTAGAACAGGGCACTCCGCAGGAAAATAAAGTTTACATAAGAGTTAAAGATAACGGTATAGGTATACCTGAGAGCAGTAAGAACAATATATTCAACAGGTTCTTCCAGGCAGATGACAGAGGTGTACACAGCGTGGGCAGCGGTATAGGTTTGGCATTATCTAAAAATATTGTGGAGTTACATAAAGGAGAGATAAGCATACCTGAAGATAAGGAAAGCTGGGCGCATACTGTTTTCCAGATCGCACTACAATTGGGTGATAAGCATTTATCTAACGAGCAGATAGTAGAGAATAATTCGAACGCGAATACGTATCTTATCGATGCAGAGAATGTACCGCCAAAAGCTCCGGTTGTTTTTGAGGATGAGATTAAAATTGTTAACGACGATTTTGATGAAGACAAGAAAACCGTTATGGTGGTTGAAGATAATGATGAGGTGCGCAAATTTATATTTAACGTATTGAAGGCAGAGTATAATGTTGTTGAATTTTGCAACGGCAAAGAAGCGGTAGTGTATCTTGAAAAAGAAATACCGGATCTTGTTGTAAGCGATATTATGATGCCCGAAATGGATGGGCTGGAGCTTTGCCGTTACATAAAAACCAATGAAACCACCAATCACATTCCGGTTGTATTGCTAACGGCAAAGGCATCTACCGATAATAAAATAGAAGGTCTTTCTACAGGTGCCGATGCTTATGTCTCAAAACCATTTAGTATTAAGGTATTAAGGCTTACAGTTGAAAACCTGCTTTCGTCTAAAGAAGCCCTAAGGCTTAAGTATAGTGGAAACTTTATTATAGATGCCGATCTTAACAAACTTTCAACACCCGAGGAGCAGTTTATTAAAAAGCTGATGAAAGTTATAGAGAACAACCTTGAAAACCCTGACTTCGATGTAAATATGTTGGTTAATGAAATTGGAATGAGCCGTACCATATTGTACAAAAAGGTAAATGCGCTTACGGGTCAGTCGGTGGCAAACCTTATTAAAAACCTGCGACTAAAAAAGGCTTCAGACATTATTTTAAACACATCATATCCAATCTCGGAAGTGGCATTTATGGTTGGCTTTAATGACAGGAAACATTTTAGCAGGGAGTTCAGGAAAGTGTATAAGCTTTCGCCTACCGAATATAAAACCTCTAAAGAATAACTACCTGAAAAATAGGGTATAAAAACATCCCTTTTGATAGATAAATGTATCAAAGGGGATTTTTTTTGGGATGTAAATTGTTGTAACACATTTACTTAATCGTTGTAGTACATTCATACCCCTACAAACGAATATATTAATACCCCGTGGTGGTTTTAATAAATCAAATTTGTGTTGTGATTAACCCAAGAACCCAATTTAACTTAATTTCAACTAACCTTTTTTACAGAATATGAAAAAAAAGATACAGAAAAATGCAATTTTTAAATTAACATTTTTGCTATTTGTGTGCATGTTCTACACATCGGTGCATGCTCAAAGCAAAATTATTACAGGTACCGTTGTAGACGACCAAAAGATACCCCTGCCGGGTGCTAATGTTATTGTGGCAGGAACATCTGTAAGTACCTCTACAGACCTTGACGGTAATTATACCATACAGGCAGAGCCGGGACAAACGCTTATGTTCTCTTTTGTTGGCATGGAAACAGTTTCGGTAGTAGTGGCCAACCAAACTAAAATTGATGCAACCTTGAACGGAACAAAAATTCTTGATGAGGTTGTGGTAGTTGGTTATGGTACAAAAAAGAAGAGCGACGTAATTAGTTCGGTAGTATCTGTAAGTGCCAAAGACCTTACCAAAGTGGCAACTTCAGATATTGGCGAAATGCTTAGGGGTAAGGCTGCGGGTGTGCAGGTTACTCTTGCCAGTGGCGCTCCGGGTGGTTCTTCGACAATACGCATAAGGGGGCAACGCTCTATTAACGGTGGTAACGACCCTATTGTAATTGCCGATGGTGTAAGGATAGGCAGTATTAACGACATTAACGCCAATGATATCGAATCGTTGGAAGTTTTAAAAGATGCTGCAGCACAATCAATATATGGGGCAAGGGCATCTAATGGGGTTATACTTATCACTACAAAAAGAGGTAAAGAGGGAAAAACAAGTGTAACCTACAATGGTTTTTCGGGTATCCAGACGATCAACAGAAATTTTGATATTTACAGCCCACAGGAATTCGCCCAGCTTACAAGAGAGGCGCATCGTTCTATAAATGGAGGAGTGTATAAAAATGATGAAGATATATTCTCGGCATTGGAACTTGAGAGTTTAAGGACAGGCAATTTTATTGATTGGGAAGACCTTATTATGCGCACAGGGGAGACCCATAACCATGCCCTAAATATTTCTTCAGGCAACGATAAGTTTAGCATCTTCAGTAGTTTAAACTATATTAATACTAAAGGGGTTATACCAAACTCTGATTTTGACAAAGTTGGTTTAAGGCTTAACGCTGATCAAAAAATAAACAGCTGGCTAAAAGTTGGGCTTAATACTTCGTTCCAATTTTCAGAGACTAATAATCCAAATAACGGAGGTATACTTTTAAACTCTATTACCACTTCGCCACTGGGCAAGGTATATAATGATGATGGTTCTTATCGTACTTTTCCCGGCGGATTTGAAGAGAATAAAAATCCATTGATAGATATTTATGAAACCACGAACTTAATTGAACAGCGTAATGACATACTGAACCTGTTTTTAGATGTTACGCCTTTTAAAGGTTTTAAATACAGAATGAACGCCAGCCGCAGATCATGGAATTATAAAAGAAAATCATATAATACATCGGCATCATTAGCAGGTATTGCCAATAACAGGCAGGGTAGTGGTGCAATACAGTTTCAGGATAATGTAGAATGGCAATTGGAAAACATTATTACCTACGACTTCAGTATTAAGGAAAAAAATCATATTTCGTTTACCGGAGTGCAAAGTGTGTCTGAAACAAAGACCAATGATTTTGTAAATACTGCCGACAGAATACCTAACGATTTGCTTGGCATTAACGGACTTGAGGGCGCTATGCTAAACACTCCTACAATAGCCGCTACTAAAAGGGGGATAGTATCGGCAGTAGGACGTTTAGAGTATGATTACGATAATAAATATTATTTTACAGTATCGGGCAGGGCAGACGGTTCTACCGTATTTGGCAGAAATAATAAATGGGCATTTTTTCCTGCAGCTAACTTAGGCTGGAATGTTTACAAAGAAAAGTTCATGGAAAATGTAACTGCTGTTAATAATTTAAAACTAAGGTTTAGCTATGGTAGTGTTGGTAACGAGGCTATAGGTATAGGGCAAAGCCAAAGTACTGCAGACCAAAGGGATTATATTATAGATGATACACGTGTATCTGGTTATATACCCGGGCCTCAAATGCCAAACCCGGACCTTAAGTGGGAAACTTCAACAACTTTTAATGCTGCTGTAGACTTTGGGTTCTTTAACGACAGGATTACTTCTACCATAGAGTTTTACAATACACGAACAAAAGACCTGCTCGTAGCCAGAGCGCTAGACCGCTCTTCTGGTTATGCCTCTCAGCTAAGCAACCTGGGAGAGATACAAAACCAGGGGTGGGAAGTAACGATCAATTCAGACCTTATTAGGAAAGAAGATTTCAGGTTAAAGCTTGGGCTTTCGTTTACGAGAAACAGGAACAAGATAATTAGCCTTTATGGAAAAGATGCAGACGGCAATGGTGTGGAAGATGATGATGTTAACAACAGATGGTTTATAGGGCAGCCAATAGGTGTGTTCTATCAGTACCAGCCCATAGGTATTTTTCAGGAAGGCGAGGATATTGTAAACTCTGCCCAGCCATTGGCAGTTCCGGGAGATGTTAAACTGCGCGATGTAAACGGGGATAATGTAATTAATGATAAGGATAGGGTTATAACTTCTCAGGCGCCGGACTGGTACGGTACACTTTCGTTGGGCGTAGAGTATAAAGGCTTTGACATGTCGGCAGATTTCTATACTGTTCAGGGGGTTACAAGAAACAATGCTTTTCTATACGGCTACACTGAGGGCGGATCATTAAGGGGTATTAAAAACGGTATAAAACAAGACTACTGGACACCAGAAAATCCGGGAGGCAACTGGCCAAGACCAAATTTTGGTAACGACCCAAGGGAAATTTACAGTATGGGGCTTCAGGATGCATCTTATGTAAGGCTGCAAAATATTACTATGGGCTACAGGCTTCCTAAAAACCTGCTGGACAAATTTGGGCTAAGCAATTTAAGGCTGTATATAACTGGTAGCAATTTATTTACCATTACCGACTATCAGTCGTTCAGCCCGGAAAGAAACCCTAACGAATATCCTGAGCCTGTAACTATAGTAACAGGACTGCAATTAGGATTTTAAAATTGTCTAAAAAAGAAAAACATAAATTAAAGATCATGAAAAATATTAAATATCTATACTTTTCTGTACTTCTGGCGGCACTGTCTTTTGTGTCGTGTGAGTCTTTTCTGGAAGAAGAAATTTTAGATGAGATCTCTGTAGATTATATTTATAACTCTCCACAGGGGCTTCAGGTAGGCGTAAATGCACTTTACAATAGAATGAGGTTGTATAATGTGCCATCTGGCGATAACTCCAATTTACAGGCAAATGTATTCTTTATGGCTGCTACCGATCTTGGTTTGCACCGCACATGGTTTACGCCTTATAGCCCATCGGCACACACTCCGGCAAGGTTTCCGGCAGATAAATGGAACAACGCTTACAATATTATAGATAAAGCCTCGGCAATTATTACCAGTGCAAGGTCTATAGATATGGACGAAAATACACGTAACAGTCTGCTGGCACAGGCAAAAGTTATAAGAGGTGAGCTGTACTTAGACCTGTATAGTATGTATGGCAAAATTATGTTAGACACTATACCTACAACTCCGCAAAACATTAACGATCCGGTGGTTTATGAAGCTGCCAGCGATGAAGCCGTTTTCGACCTTATAAACTCTGATCTTGATTTTGCCATAGAACATCTTGATTGGCAGGCTCCAAAAGGCCGATATGCGCAAGGTGTAGCAAGACATTTGAGAGGAAAGGCTGCCTTATGGCAAAACGACTGGCAGGAAGCTGCAGATCAATTTGATGCAATAATTAACAATGGTACACACAGCCTTGTTGAGCTTAGCCAGGTTTTTGGTGCCGATGTAAACCATGCCGAAGCCCTGTTCGTGTATCAAAAAGACCAGTTGCTTGGCGACGGCGATGCCCTTGCAGGCGGTGGTGGTTTTTGGCTTGGTAGTGCATTTACACAGAGGCTGTATGAAAAACAGTCGGGTGCAGATACTAACGGAGAGCTTGAAATTATTATAACTAACGAATATGGAGGTCAGGCATTAGGATGGTTTTTTCCTAACAATTATCTGAATTCGCTTTATGATAAAACAAACGATAAACGTTTTACCACCTACTACTGGCCCGAAAATTATACCGATTATATGGTAAACAATCCATTGCACTCACGCTATGGGCAGCCTATAACAAGACCGGAAGACAACTACAGGAGGTATCATTGGAGTCTTAAAAAATATGCCGATTTTCAAACCAAGTTGCCAAATACCAATGACAGTTATAAAGACTACATGTACTACCGTTTTGCCGAAACGTTACTGTTAGCTTCTGAAGCACACCATAATTTAGGCAACGACGATATTGCCCTTCGCTATATCAACATGGTTAGACGCAGGGGCTATGGCCTTAACCCGGCTACCGCAGCACCAAGTGTAGATTTTACTGTATGGACACAGGATACTTATCTTGAAGAATCTGCCCGCGAGTTGGCTTTTGAAAATAACCGCTGGTTCCTGCTAAAACGTCTTGGTATATTAGGAGAAAGGATTACAAGATATTACAGGAACGGCGACAGCACTACATCTGAAGCAGCTGATGCTCTTAATACCACTACACCTTGGCAGCCACAGTTTGTAAATGTGCCTGTGCCTCAAAGCCAGATAGATATTATGGGAGATGCAGCATCTCAGTTTAATATAGGCTATTAAAATACAGATTTGAATTAGTTAGGTAGTTAGGTTATAGAAGCCTTGCCTGTTGAGGCTTCTATTTTTTCTAACCTTAATGCTAAATAACACAACATGATTAAAACAAAATACATAAAATTATTTTTCGGCTTTGCAGCCTTTATATTGCTCAACACAACTGTTTATGCCCAAAAGACTATCCAGAATATTTATGGGAGGGAAACCATTAGCCTGAATGGGCAATGGAAATATATTATAGACCCTTACCAAATGGGATATTTAGACTACAGGCAAAAGCCTTTTGACCAAAGCGAATCGGGTAAGGGTGGTTTTTATGACAACCTTACCGAAAAAGACAATAAGCCCAAAACAGAGTATAATTTTGATTATGAGCCTGCCTTGCACGTACCGGGCGACTGGAATTCTCAGGACGAGCGTCTTTCTTTTTACGAGGGCACACTTTGGTATAAAAGAGATTTCGTGGCATCGCCCAAACAGGATAAAAAATACTTCCTTCACTTTGGGGCAGTAAATTATGAGTGTAATGTGTACCTGAACGGAAAGAAGCTTGGCAATCATAAAGGAGGGTTTACCCCGTTTCAGTTTGATGTTACAGGAAAGTTAACAGACGGCAAAAACTTTGTAGTGGTAATGGTAGACAACACCCGTAAAAAAGACGAAATACCTACTATTAATACCGATTGGTGGAACTATGGTGGTATTACAAGAGATGTTACGCTCATAGCCACTCCGCTAAGCTATATTGAAGATTATAAAGTACAATTGGCTAAAGATAATAAAAATGCCATAGAGGGCTTTATTCAGGTAAAAGGCGGTAATAGTAAAGAAACAGTAACGGTAGAAATACCGGAGCTTAAAATAAAGCAATCATTTACTACTGATGCTAACGGGGTAGCAAAGTTTAATTTCCCGGTTAAAAAACTACAGTATTGGTCGCCCGAAAATCCTAAGCTTTATAATGTTACTGTTGCCTCCGGCAGCGATAAAGTGTCAGACAGAATTGGCTTTAAGACCATTAAAACAATTGGCAAAGACATATTGCTGAATGGCGAATCTATTTTCTTAAAAGGCATATCGGTACACGACGAAAACCCCCTTGTTGAAGGAAGGCTAAGGAGCGAGGGCGATATGAGGATGATACTTAACTGGGCAAAAGAATTGGGGTGTAATTACATTCGCCTGGCACATTACACACACGATGAGAAAATGCTTCGCCTTGCCGATGAGGTTGGTTTGCTGGTTTGGGCGGAGGTGCCTGTGTACTGGACCATATCATGGACTAATGATGAGACGTATAAAAATGCCGAAAACCAATTGGCGGTGGGTATAGAGCGTGATAAGAATAGGGCCTGTGTGGCTATATGGTCTATAGGTAATGAAACACCCGTTACCGAAGAACGCAATGTATTTATGGGCAGGCTTGCAGATAAAGTGAGAAGTCTTGACAATACACGCCTTGTAGCAGCAGCATTAGAAGTGCATCGTAAAGGGTTTACGGTTATTGTAGATGATGCTCTTGCCAACAAATTAGACTTAGCAAGTTTTAATGAATATGGTGGATGGTATTGGGCAGAACCTAAAGACCTGCCAAAATATTCATTTGATATTAAGTTTAATAAACCGGTTGTGATTTCAGAATTTGGGGCAGAGGCAGTAGCTGGCTATCATGGTACAGAAGATACTATTTGGACAGAGGAGTTTCAGCAATTGTTCTATGAGCAGCAACTTGCAATGTTAGATAAGGTAGATGCTCTTAGAGGCATGACTCCCTGGATATTAGTCGATTTTAAATCGCCACGCAGACAACACCCTTTATACCAAAATTTTTGGAACAGAAAAGGATTGATATCCAATACAGGTAAAAAGAAAAAAGCTTTTTACACTTTACAAAACTATTATAACAATAAGACAGTTAAAAAATCTAAATAGATCAGGATGAAAAATAAACTAACAATATTAGGGCTAATATGGCTTCTTGCGGCAGGTTCTTGCTCAAGTGATGACAGGGTGGTTTTTGTTAATGGTGATGTAGAAGCCGGAAACAATACTGATCCTGAAGGATACAATGCCAAACAGGTAATTTTAGACATGAGTGCAGGTTTTAATCTCGGTAATACTTTTGATAATGGCAATAATTCAACAGCCTTTACAAGTATAAAACCTATAATTGACCTGTATCATAACGCGGGAATGAAGCATGTAAGGATACCCACCACATGGATGGACAGGTTTACTGATAAAATTGCCGACGATAACGGCAACGTTAATACAAACCACCCTCGTTTTTTAGAACTGGTTCAGGTTATAGATTATGCGCTTAGCCTTGATATGTATGTGGTTCTAAACACGCACCATGAGCACTGGTTAAAAGACCATTATGATGGCACTGAGGCTTATGATGCAAAGTTCCGCACGTTGTGGACAGGCATTGCCAATCATTTTAAAAACTATTCCCATAAACTTATTTTTGAAGTTCTAAACGAGCCCGAAGGCACGCTTGGCGAGAACGATGGCAGCGGGCCTTTCCCGGATCCGGCCGATGCCACGGCTATGGAATATACACGCAGGGTTAACCTTGTAGGATATGACGCCATACGTGCAACGGGCGGTGAAAATGCCACGCGTATTGTAATGGTTAGTGTAAACGGTCAGGGTAATGCGCTTAATATAGAGGAAGTATATCCAAGCAAAGCGAGCCTTCCGGGTGGAGGTACCGACAGGTATCTGTCTATACAGGTGCATAGTTATAATCCATGGGCTTTTTGTGGAGAAACAGGCAGTAATGCCGCTTTTCCTGGCAGTGCATTTTTTGAAACAGGAGTGCAAAACGTGCGTATTCATGCTCAAAGGCTTGATGTGCCTATAAATTATGGCGAGTTTGGTGTGGGTAGGAGCTCTAATACATCAGAAAGAAATACCGATCTTGTGAGAGGATACTACAAAACTATGGCCGATGCCATTTTAGGACAGTCTATGTCTTACAGCGTTTGGGACGATCGAGGTTGGTTTGGCCTTATAAACAACTCAGGTACTACGTTTACCAATAATATAGTACCTTATATGCTGAATTAGTTTTTGAAACTATTTTTCAAGGCTAAAATTTTAATTATCAATATGATATAAATAACAATGTCTTAACATTTGAGTGATTTTTTTTTGAGTAATTTGCAGCTTATAAATGGTTTTCTCACATTTGGTTAGGGTTAGTTAGAAGAATGCCGGTGCCTAAAAGTACCGGCATTTTTATGTTTATTTAAATCGATGGAAAGTAAATACCTTATGTTTATGTGTAATAATTAACAATACTGTTAAGTTGTTAACATTATGATTTAAAATGTTAAATATTTATCAGTATGTGAAACGACTTTTATAATTTTGAAGAAAATATTGAAGGGTGAAAAAGTCGCTGTTTATACTGTGTCTTATGGTGGGTGTTGTTGGGTATGGTCAGGAATGGCATACCGACCTTAATGCTGCAAGGCAAAAAGCTGCAGCATCAGATAAAAAAATACTGCTCGTTTTTTCGGGACCGGGTTGGTGCCAGCCATGCATGGAACTTGATAAAAAGCTTTGGCTGTCGGACGAATTTTTGGCTGAAGCCGAAGACAGATGGATACTGCTTCGTGCCGATTTCCCTCAAAAGAAAGGTGATCCTGAACCTGTAAACATTAACGATCCAAAAATTATTCTTGCCGAAAAATTTAACCGCGATGGTTTCTTTCCTTTTTTTGTGGTGCTCGACCAAAACGGCAGATTGCTGGGTAAAAGCGGTTACGAAAAATTAGAAACACCACAGGAATATATAAGCCTTTTTAAAAAACTGGGCAGGCAGCTTTAAGCCGGTTCTTCCATTCTTTCCTGTAGCTGTTTAAAATAAGCAAAAGCCTTAACTATTCTGCTTCCGTACCAGCTAAACATTTCGCCGTCTACAAAAACAGTTTTTGCATGGTGAGTAAAACGCCCTAATTCAAAAGCATCTTCGTCTTTAAAAGGGTAGGGTTCATTAGGCAAAAATACCACTTCAGGATCACCCTGTATGCGCATCTTTTGTACAATAACTTCCGGGTATCGTTCTAGATGCCCATATATATTTGTAAAATTGTTCAGTTTTAGCATTTCGTTTATAAAAGTGCCATTTGCCGCTGCCATATACGGGTCTTTCCAAATAAAATAAGCAACCTTTAAAGGTTTTTTATTTTTTATATAGCTTTTAAAATCTTTAAGTCCAAAGTTTATTTTGTCTGTCCATAACTGTGCCTGTGTGCGTACAGAGAATATTTTACCAAAATCCTCTATTATCGCTATCGCATCGGCTATAGTAGCAATGTCAGTAACATATACAGGAGCTATTTCGCGCATTGCGGCTACAATTTCTTCTGTGTTTTCTTCTTTATTAGCAATGATGATATCCGGGGCGAGAGCCTTGATTTTTTCGACATGTACTTTTTTTGTACCGCCAATAACCCTCTTGGTAGATTTTAAGTGATAGGGATGTACACAAAATTTAGTTATTCCAACAATACGGTCTTCGAGTCCTAAATCAAAAAGCAATTCTGTTAGCGATGGCACAAGACATACTATGCGCGTTGGAACAGAAGCAAGCGATAGGGGAGTGCCTGTTTGGTCTGTATAAGTTTTCAATATTTAAATTTTACAGCTTATTATTAAGGATCTCTTCCATTTCCTTTTGCACTTTCAAAGCTTCTTCTCTTGCTTTTTCTGCAAAATCTTTTCCATTCGAAGCATATATAATAGCCCTCGAAGAGTTAACTAAAAGGCCTACATTCTCGCTCATGCCATATTTGCAAACATCCTGCAGGCTGCCTCCCTGGGCACCTACACCAGGAACTAATATAAAACTATTAGGTATTATCTTTCTTATCTCAGTAAAATATTCAGCTTTTGTAGCTCCAACCACATACATAAGATTTTCACTATTTTTCCAGGTTTTAGAAGTTTCCAGTACAGTTTTATAAAGTTCAACACCGTCAACTTTTTTTGTCTGGAAATCAAAAGCACCTTCATTGCTTGTAAGGGCAAGCAGTATGGTAAATTTATCTTTTACGGCAAGAAATGGCTCTACACTGTCTTTACCCATATATGGGGCTACCGTTATACTGTCAAAATTCAGGTCCTGTAAAAAAGCCTTTGCATACATGGCAGATGTATTGCCAATATCGCCACGTTTGGCATCGGCAATAGTAAATTGCTCAGGATATTTTTGGTTTATGTATGCTATTGTGCTTTCAAGCGATTGCCATCCTTTTAAACCATAGGCTTCAAAAAAAGCTGTATTTGGTTTAAAAGCCACACAAAGATCTTGCGTAGCATCTATAATAGCTTTGTTGAACTCAAATATAGGATCTTCAGTATCCAGTAAATGCTGTGGGATTTTTGTTAGATCGACATCAAGGCCAACGCTTAAAAAAGATTTTTTTTGCTGTATGTTTTCGTATAGTTGTTGTGTAGTCATTATTGGGTATTGGGTTTTAGGTGTTGTAGTTAGCGTGCGCAAAAATACGTTTTTTGTTTTTTAAACGAAATAGTATGTAATGGCTGTAAAACAATTATTATATAAAAAATCCCGCCAAAGCGGGATCCTCATTAATATATCTCTGTTTCTTTAAGCTTCTCGGTGTTGTTAACCAATTGCAGTTCTTCGACAACTTTATTGATGTTTCCGTTCATAACACCGTCAAGGTCATAAAGTGTCAAACCAATACGGTGGTCTGTAACACGCCCTTGCGGGTAGTTATATGTACGTATTTTAGCCGAACGGTCTCCACTGCTCACTTGGCTGCTGCGTTTTGCGGCATCTTCTTCCTGCTTTTTTGCAAGCTCCATTTCATAAAGACGCGAGCGTAAAACCTGAGTAGCCTTATCTTTATTTTTGTGCTGTGATTTTTCATCCTGACACTGCGCTACAAGACCTGTAGGTATGTGTGTTAAACGTACTGCCGACTTAGTAGTATTAACCGACTGTCCACCGGGACCTGATGAACAGAAGTAATCGATACGTACTTCATTCATATCAAGGTGTACGTCAAATTCTTCAGCTTCAGGCAATACCATAACAGTAGCCGCAGAGGTGTGGATACGTCCCTGGGTTTCGGTTTGCGGTACACGCTGCACGCGGTGTACACCAGCCTCAAATTTTAGAGTGCCGTAAACGTCTTCTCCGGTAACTTCAAAAATCACCTCTTTAAATCCTCCCGATGTACCCTCGCTAATATCAACAACACTGGTTCTCCAGCCTCGGTTTTCGCAGTATTTAGTGTACATACGATAAAGGTCGCCTGCAAAAATACTGGCTTCATCACCACCGGTACCGGCACGGATCTCAACCATTACGTTCTTGGCATCCTCAGGATCTTTAGGTACCAGCATGAACTTGATCTCTTCTTCAAGCTGAGGCAGTCTTTCTTTGGCTTCATCAATCTGTAGCTTGGCCATCTCAGTCATTTCGGGGTCACTTCCATCCGAAATGATCTCATTAGCTTCATCAATGTTACCTATAACATTAATATATTCTTCCCTTTTTTCGTTTAGGGCTTTAAGCTCTTTATATTCTTTATTAAGCTGAACATAACGCTTTTGGTCAGATATAATATCCGGTTGGATAATTAGGTCTGATACCTCGTCAAATTTTTGCTTAATGATCTGTAACCTGTCTAACATAGTCTTTCCCTTTTATTGGAGCTGCAAAATTACGTATTTTTTTTGATTCTTAATAGCAGAATATGTACTGTAATCTGAATAGGTTGATGTGCACTATTTATTTTGTGTAAACAGCAAGCATACAGGTGAGCAAAGCTCTATTTTCTTTTTAGTATCGGTAAGCATTCCGGTGCTTTTATCACGTTTAAAAATAGTAATGTTATTAGTGTTTTGATTGCCTACCAATATATAGCTATCGGTAGGGTCTATTGTAAAATTGCGTGGTCCGCTGCCCTGAGTGCTTATTTGCTGCACAAGGTTTATCCTGCCATTGGCGTGTACCCTAAATGCCGAAATAGTATTTACATCGCCACGATTGGTAGCATACATATACTTTCCATCGTTGCTAAATTGTATATGGGCAGCACCGTTTTTTGCCATAAAATTTTCCGGGAAACCCACTGTAGTATCTTGTATTTGTGTGAGCTTATCGTCTACATAGTCAAACACTACAAGGCTGCCGTCAAGCTCGTTGAGTAAATATATAAAAGTGCCGTTAGGGTTAAAAGCAATGTGGCGCGGCCCGCTTCCGGCTTTAATAGTTATGGCATCTTTAAATATAAGAGTTTTGTCGCCGCCGTTAGGGTTGTAGGTGTACATGAAAATTTTATCGGCACCAAGGTCGGTCACAAAAAGTACTTTTTTGTCGGGCGATAAATAAACCATGTGAGGGTGTGGGGCTTCCTGCCTTGTTTTATCGGGGCCTGTACCACTATGCTTTACAACTTGTTTGGCATCGGTAAGACTGCCGTCTGATTTTTTTTCAAATACAGCAATACTGCCCCCACTGTAGTTGGCTACAATTACGTTCTTGTCGTCGTTAATTATATAGCACGGGTCAGCACCTTTGCTGTCTTTTTTGTTAAGAGGGTCAAGTTTTCCAGTTGCCGGAGCATATTTAAAAGCACTCACAGAGCTGTTCCTGCCATCTTCGTTAACGCTGTACACAAATTTTTTATCGGTACTAACTGTAAGGTAGCTTGGGTTTATAACCCCATCTGTATTAGACTTTAGTTTAAATTCGAGTGTATTTACATTAAAATCATAAACATAGATGCCTTTGCTGGCGCACGTGTTAGTATATGTGCCAACAATAAGATTATAGTTGTCCTGTGCGGCTGCGTTCATAAATGCAAATAATAGTAGGGCCTTTGCTAATTTCATGGTATGCAATTTAGTGCACGCAAAAGTAAAATTTTTAAATATTATGTGAAATTTCTAACGGCTATTTGGTCGTCTATTTAGAATAAAAATGTTTATTTTTGACAAACTTTAAAACGAATGCAGTTTAAACACCCGGAAATCCTATACTTTTTATTCCTGCTGGCAATCCCCATTTTGGTGCACCTGTTTCAATTGCGTCGTTTTCAAAAGCAATATTTTACCAATGTTCGTTTTTTAAAAGAGCTTAGCATGCAAACGCGAAAAAGCTCGGTTATTAAAAAATGGTTGTTGCTTGCTACCCGCTTACTGCTGCTGGCATGCCTGATTGTTGCTTTTGCCCAACCTTTTTTTAAAGCAGCAGACAGTAACAACACCGATAACCAAATGGTAATTTTGCTTGACAATTCGTTCTCTATGCAGGCTAAAGGCAGCCGTGGCGAATTGCTTAAACGTACTGTACAGGATTTACTGGAAAATACGCCCGAAGACCAAAAGTTTTCGTTAATAACCAACAATGGTGCTTATTGGGATACTGATATTAAATCGATACAAAAAGACCTTCAGAATTTAGCCTATACAGATGTGCCTTTTCGCCCCGATTTTTTATTGACCAAAGCTCAGGCTAAAACGCCAAATACAGGAAAGGATATTGTGGTAATTACTGATGCCGTTAACCTTGACAGTAAAGATCTTGCAAAGTTTGACAGAGACTCGCCTCTTTATGCTATAGTGCCCGAAGCGGAAAGTGAAAGGAATATAGCTATAGACAGTGTTTATATATCTCAAACTTTAGATAATTTTTATGAGGTTAAGGTCGATATGAGGGCTTACGGCAGTTTTACTGATGACGTGTCTATTGCTTTATACAACGGCAACAGCCTTGCGGCTAAAACATTGGTTAAATTTGATGCCGATAAAAAAAGCAGCACGTTTACAATACCTAAAAAAGATTTTCACGGTTATGTAACTGTTACTGATGGTAGCCTTGATTATGACAACTATTATTATTTCAGCATTTCAAAACCATCAAAATCTAATGTAATTGTAATAGGGGAGCCTGCTAAGAATGCTTTCCTTAAAAGGATATACACGCAGGACGAATTTAACTTTGCAGATACACAATTGGCTTCACTGGATTACAACAGCCTCGATAAGCAGGATGCTATTGTATTGAATGAGCTGAAGGAAATTCCTCAATCTTTAATTACCACATTAAAAGATTTTTATGCTAAAGGAGGTAACATTGTTGTTATCCCCTCAATAGAAAGCACCCCTCAAAATCTTAATACATTGCTTACTGTTTTTGGAAATGTAGTTTATAAACCTTTAACTCAGGGAGAAAAACTTATTACTAAAATTGCATTTAGCCACCCTTTATACCAAACGGTATTTGAAAAGAAAGTTGATAATTTTCAGTACCCTAATATAAAAGCAGGATTTAACATTAGCGGAAATGCATTGCCTGTATTGTCATACAATGATGGCTCTCCATTTCTTACCTCGATAACCAACAGATTAGGCAATGTATATATTTTTGCGGCTCCGGTAAATAAAGCAAACAGTAACTTTCAAAATTCGCCTGTTGTTGTACCTACTTTTTATAATATGGCAATAGGAGCGGGTAAAACAGGTATAAGCGCATTTAAGATAGGTCAAAACGAAAGTGTATTGCTGGATGTAGTACTGTCTAAAGACGAGGTGCTGGCTGTTAAAAACGATAAATCTGATTTTATACCCATGCAGCAGGTACTCAACAATAAAGTTAAACTTTCGTTTGGTGATTATCCAGAGACTGCTGGCAACTATAGCATATTTAAAGGAAAAGAAAACCTTAAAAATATAAGTTTTAATCATCTGAGAACGGAAAGCAACCTTAGTCTTAAAAATCAATCAGTGCTTGCAGATTTTACTAAGGCAGATTCTGTTTCTACAGTTTATAATGATATTAAAAGCGGCCGTACCGCTAACGAAATGTGGAAATGGTTTGTTATTGGCACACTTATTTTCCTGATACTTGAATTATTGATACAAAAATTTGTAAAATAAAATGAACCTTATCTTTAAAAACGCCATTATAGTAGATGCTAACAGCTCATTTAACAACAAGGCAGTTGACATTATAGTTGAAGGCGGCATAATAAAAAAAATAGGCGCAGGTCTTACAGCCGATGGCTTTGATGTTATTGAGCTTGACAACCTGCATATATCTAATGGTTGGTTTGACAGTTCTGTTAGCTTTGGTGAGCCGGGCTATGAAGACCGCGAAACGCTTGCCAACGGTCTTAACGTTGCTGCTAAAAGCGGTTTTACTGATATTGCATTGCAGCCTAATGCTAACCCTATTGCCGATAAACAGGCCGACATAGCATTTCTTATAAGCAAGGCACAAAACGCGGCAACATCTTTACACCCAATAGGAGCACTTACAAAAAGCAGCGAGGGTAAAGATATAGCCGAACTATTCGACATGAAAAACGCCGGGGCTGTAGCTTTTGGCGATTATAACAAATCGTTGCAGGATGCTGGGCTTTTAAAAATAGCGCTGCAATATGCTCAGGATTTTGACGGATTGGTAATTGCTTATGCCCAGGATGATAAAATTAAAGGAAAGGGTGTGGTTCATGAAGGTGAAGTTAGTACACGTCTTGGCCTTAAAGGTATACCTACACTTGCCGAAGAACTGCAAATTGTTCGTAACCTTTATTTGTTAGAATATACAGGAGGCAAGCTGCATATACCTACTATTTCCACTGCTAAGTCTGTACAGCTAATTAAAGAAGCTAAGGCTAAAGGTCTGAACGTAACTTGCAGTGTTTCTGTACATCACCTTGTATTTACAGATGAAGTACTAACAGAATTTGACAGCCGCTATAAAGTAACACCGCCATTGCGTCCAGAAACTGAAAGGCAGGCACTGATAGCAGGTGTATTAGATGGTACTATTGATGTTATTACTACCGATCATAATCCTATTGATATTGAAAACAAAAAGTTGGAGTTTGACCTTGCGAAAGATGGTACGGTAGGTTTAGAAAGTGCTTTTGGTGCTTTGCAAACGGTATTGCCTTTAGAGGTTATTGTTGAGAAATTGACTGTCGGCAAAACTATCTTCGGCCTTCAACAATCGCTGATTGCAGAAGGAGCTACCGCATCGTTTACATTATTTAATCCTGACGGTGCGTGGACGTTTAACAAACAAAACATATTATCCAAATCTAAAAACTCGGCTTTCCTTAATAAAGAAATGAAAGGCAAAGCCTATGGGGTTTATAATAAAGGAAAGCTGATTTTAGGGTAATAATACAGGCTTTTATATCAACATAAGAATATTAATAATGAATAAAGAAATAGTTGAACAGGGCAAAAGTACAGCCATAACTGCTTATATACTGGTTGTGGGCGCACTTATTGCCATGTCTATGAACTCTGAAAATAAAAACCCGTATGCCTCATTTCATGTAAGGCAGGCTATGGGGTTATCAATACTTTTTGTGCTTATTGGTTATACCATCAGTGGCTTTGCTGATCCTATGATAACTTTTCCATTCTGGCTTTTTATGTCGGTTTTATGGGGCTATGGCATTGTATCGGCTATAAAGGGCGATACAACACCGGTGCCTTTGTTGGGTAATTTTTTTCAGAAATTCTTTAAAAAACTGTAAACATGGAGCTGTCTTTATATCATTTGGTAAGAGAACCTAAAGTAAAACAGGATAAAAGCCCATTGCTGTTGTTGCTTCATGGTTATGGCAGTAACGAAGAAGATCTTTTTGGTTTTGCATCGCAATTGCCTGACGAATATTTAATTATATCGGCACGTGCACCATACAGTTTGCCCCCTTATGGGCATGCGTGGTATGCTATTAATTTTGATGCCGACATGAATAAGTTTACAGATAATGTTCAGGCAGCACAGTCTCGCGACCTTATTGCTAAATTTATAGATGAAGTGGCTGAAACATATCCGGTCGATAAAGATAATATTACACTTATAGGTTTTAGCCAGGGAGCTATACTGAGCTATTCGGTTGCATTAAGCTATCCTGAAAAAGTGAGTAGGGTAGTGGCCCTGAGCGGTTATTTAAATATGGATATCGTTCAGGAAGCACAAACACCAAACGTAAAATTCTTTATATCACATGGTACTCAGGATCAGGTAATACCTGTAGAATGGGCACGTCAGGCACCTGTATATTTAAAGGAGCATGGCTTGCAGGCAGAATATCATGAATATCCTGTAGGGCATGGGGTAGCACCTCAAAATTTTTATGACCTGCTGTCGTGGTTAAATAAAAATTAAGAACATAAAAAAACAGCCAAGACTTAAATGTTTTGGCTGTTTTAATTTAATTCTATAATTTATCCTAAAATATGCTGTCCCAGTATTTGGTACACTTCATTGATATTGTTGTCTTTTCCAAACTGTTTTTTAATTGGCTGTACTTCGCCGCGAACCCATATTTTTAGTTCGGCATCAAGGTCTAAAAGACCTGCACTTTCTTTGCTGAATTTAATAATACTGCCATAAGGTATTGACATATATTCTACTTTACTTCCGGTAATTCCTTGTTTGTCAACAAGTATAAGCCTCTTGTTTGTAAAAACAAACATGTCGCGTATCAGCTTAAAGGCTTTCTCTATTTTTTCTCCGTTAATAAGTATCGAAGAATACTCCTGGCCAAGTTTTTCAATGTTTACTTCCGATGCGTTGCCCATTATGGCATTAAATAGTCCCATGGTTAGTGTATTTGATTAATAGGTGTTTTAAGGTGTCGAAATTTACGCTTTATTTTTCGGGTAATGAGAATATTTAAAAAATCATTATTGACGATTTTAAGGTATAAAAGACTTGCTTACAATAAGTTTGTCTCCGTTAATATCTACTTCAAAAAAATGAGGCACCCTGTGATATTTACCATTTATTGATTTATGGCTGTGCAATGCCATTAATAGTTTTCCGTCGAGCGTTTTAAATAACATTCCATGGCCAAAATTAGGAGGTGTTATAGGGTCTTTTTCCTGTATCCATGGCCCATCGAGTGTACCGCTTTTAGAGTAGGCAACTCCCTGTGTGTACACATCATATATCCAGCTTGTCCATATCATTCCTAACCGGCCCGTTCCGGTTTTAAAAAGATAAGGGCCATCGGTAACCCGGTTAGGAACATCATTGCCTTTAGCGTCTTTTTCCCTGCTCCATGGCGATTCACTTGCTTTAAACAAGAGCTTTCCCTGTCCTACAGACCCACTCAAATCTGGTTTAAGTTCTATTTTTTCAATGGTGCCATCTACGGCCTGCAGCCATTCATAACAGTAAACCATATAAGGTTTACCATCTTTATCGATCCAAAAAGTACCGTCTAATGTTGGTTTATTTTCAGGAAGGTAAACCGGGTCTTTCATTGGTTTATATGGTCCGTCAGGTTTATCGCTAACCAGTACATGCGATGCCCGCCTTTCTACTGTATTGCCGTTTACAGTATCTATTATAACCGCTTTGTTGGTAAAAGTGGCAAAATAATAGTATTTGTTTTTGTATTGGTGTATCTCAGCGGCCCATATCATTGGGTTAGGTCCCATCCACGAAGCATCATCCGTTTGGGCAATGCTGTAAGGCCCGTCCCAAATCTTCAGATTTTTACTTTTCCAAAGTTTTCCGCCCGTGCCTGTCATGTAATACATATTAGTTTTCTTATCAGCCAGTATAAAAGGATCGCTTAATACTATTGAATCTAACGGAACATTTGTTCGTATCTTTTTTTGCCCAAAAGCTGTAAGGCAACACAACAGGCACACAGTTTTAAATAACCATTTTTTTAGCATATACTACTTTTACTTAAACGTTATAGAGTATAAATATATAAAATAAAAAAGGCCTGCAAAATAATATTTGCAAGCCTCTCCTTCAATAACCTAAGTAACAAAAAATAACGTTATTATTGTTTTCCCCGCGTTGTTGAAGTCTTTTTACTTTTATCTGCTTCAATGGCCCTGGCCTTTTTTTCTTCTTCTTTCTTTTTAGTTTCGGCCTCAAGTTTTAATTTCTTGTCGGCTTCTTCCCTTGCGCGTTCCTGTTGTGCAATCTTGGCATCGCGTTCAACCTGCTGTTGTGTTACAGGTTGTGGCTGCTGATCCTGACGCTCCTGTATTTCCTGCGCAGCCATGAAAGGTGTAAAAGCCAGTAACAGGATAAATGTTAGTATTATTTTCATGGCAGTAAATTTTATACATAGTAAAATTACTTATTATCACTCTAACCGTTATTACTCAAAACATGTATTAACCTATGTTTAACGATTAAATGAGGTATTGATGTAATTACATCGTTTTTTTGTAATTCATTTATAATTAACTTAGTAAGTAAATATTTAAGTATGATCTTAAATTATCTGTATGCTGCGTTTAGGACTTATATAAGATTAGTATATTTGATATTGTTTTCAGGCTTAATATTTGGCCACACAAGTTTAGACAGATGCATAAACACTATATTATTTATAAGCCTTACGGTTATCTTAGCCAGTTTACTTATAACCTTAAACGAAATAAGAAATTACTTGGTGAACTTTATAATTTTCAGGCAGGTACTATGGCTATAGGACGTCTTGACGAAGACAGCGAGGGGTTGCTCTTACTCACTACCGATGGCATGATGAGTGAAATTGTTAGGGGAAAGAAGGTTGAAAAAGAGTATTATGCACAGCTTGATGGTATTATTGATAATGAAGCAGTGGAGAAATTAAAGAAAGGCGTTGAGATTGGTTTTAAAGGAATTAAATATACCACGAAGCCTTGCATGGCGTCTATTTTGAATAATGTTCCTGATTTTCCGTTAAGAGGGAAAAAAATAAGGGACGAACGCCATGGACCTACATCATGGATATCGGTTACTGTTACCGAAGGTAAATTTAGGCAGGTAAGGAAAATGACTGCGGCTGTCGGATTTCCTACCTTAAGACTTATTAGAGTAAGGGTAGGTAACATAAACCTTGGTAGTTTACAACCTGGAGAAGTTATTGATGTAGAGAGTTTTATCCTCTAAAATCACTTTGTAAATGTAAACTTACAAAATAATTCGATTTTTTGGTTAGGGTATTTTACAGTTAAGTTGTTTTAGTATTAAATTATAGAGGCCGGTTACTGTTTTGGCATGTAAATATAATATATTGACATCCCACTAATACTTGCGGTATTGTCATGAACATGCCGGCCTTCTAATCTTCGCAAAATCTTTTTAAAACACTATAAGGTTTATATCAGTATAATTTAACGAAAACCATTCGGCTATGCTGCTGTTGGTAAGACGGCCATGATAGAAATATATGCCGTGTTTAAGCCCTGCATTACAGCGTATTGAACTTTCAATACCTCCATCCTCAGCCATTTGCAATAGAAACGGACTAATGATATTACTAATAGATAACGAAGCTGTCTTACTATAGCGTGACGGAATGTTAGGTACACAATAATGCGTAACATTATGTTTTACAAACGTTGGCTTTTCATGAGTAGTAACTTCTGATGTCTCAAAACATCCGCCCGTATCTATAGAAATATCTATAATAACTGCACCACGTTTCATTCGCTCTACCATAGTTTCGGTTACGATAACCGGGCTACGGTCTTTGCCGCGCATAGCTCCAATGGCTACATCGCAACGCATAAGGGCTTTAAGTATTGCTTTTTCCTGAATGGTAGAAGTAAAAATACGTTGGTTTAAACTGTTTTGCAGCCTGCGGAGTTTATTGATAGAATTGTCAAATACTTTTACGCTGGCACCAAGACCAATAGCTGTTTTGGCAGCAAACTCGGCCGCAGTGCCGGCACCAATTATTACAACCTCGGTTGGTGGTACACCCATAATATTTCCAAACAGTAAGCCTTTACCCAATTTTTGGCTTATCATCAGTTCCGAAGCAATAAGTATAGATGCTGTTCCGGCTATTTCGCTTAATGATTTTACAGCAGGGTAGGATCCATCGCTGTCTTTGATGAATTCGAAAGCTAACGCCGTTATCTTTTTGCCCTGCAGTGCTTCAAAATATTCTTTGCGTTGCGTTTTTAGCTGTATGGCAGATATTAATAACGTTTCCGGATTCATCATTTCTATCTCGCTTACCGTAGGTGGTTCTACTTTGAGTATAACCGGGCAGCCAAAAACTTTTTTAGTGTCGTAGGTTATTTCCGCACCTGCATCGCTGTACTCTTTATCAGTATAGCTTGCCGTAAGTCCTGCGCCATTTTCCATTAACACCCTGTGTCCGTGCGCAACAAGTGATGCCACGGCATCGGGAGTAAGGCATATCCTGCGTTCCTGATATGATGTTTCTTTGGGCAGGCCAATAAAAAGCTCACCGCGCTGTTTTGCTACTTCGAGCATTTCTTCCTGCGGTAACAGCTGTTGCCTTGTAAAAGGTGTAAATGACATGGATAGGTTATAATAATTGGAGTAATTTACAAAAAACAACAAATATAAACAACTATTTTACAATAAGATGCCTTTGCCCGTTAGGTAAGGCTTTTATAGTAATTGTTGTATGGTCTAAAGGTATAAGATTAGGTGTTTTTTCGGGCCATTCTATAAGGCAGGTATAGCCGCTGTAAAAATACTCATCTATGCCCATATCATAGGCTTCCTCTTCGCTGTTAAGCCTGTAAAGGTCAAAATGATATAATGGTTTACCATCTCCGGTTTCATATTCGTTTACAAGGCTGAAGGTAGGGCTCGAGGTAATATCTTTAACCCCAAATTGTTTGGAAAGGGCTTTTATAAAAGTGGTTTTGCCTGCACCCATACTGCCGTGCAGTAAAATTATATTTTTAAGGTTTAGACCCAGCACCTGTTTTGCAGTGTTGTCTATTTCCGCAAGGGAAAAAGTGATTTCCATTACTAAATCAAAAAATTAAAATAAATACTAAATTAACTGTTTGTCCTTACTTTTTATTTAGGACTTAAAACCAAAAATGGCACGATCATTTCTTCAAGCGAAATACCTCCATGCTGATAGGTATTGCGATAATAGCTAACATAATGGTTGTAATTGTTTACGTAGGCAAGAAAATAATCGTTTTTGGCAAATATATACGAAGAACTCATGTTTATAGCCGGTAGCTGAATGCGTTTAGGATCTTTTACATGATATACGTCACGATCTTCAAACGTTAGGCTGCGTCCGGTTTTGTAACGCAGGTTAAGGCTTGTGTTCCTGTCGCCAATAACTTTGCTTGGGTCTTTTACATTTATAGTGCCATGATCTGTAGTAATAATAAGCTTAAAGCCCATTTGTTGTGCCTGCTGTATAATTTCAAGCAATGGCGAGTTACGGAACCAGCTAAGTGTTAACGATCGGTAAGCCTTGTCATTGCTGGCAAGCTCTTTAACAACATCCATTTCGGTCTTGGCATGCGAAAGCATATCTACAAAATTGTAAACTACTGTAGTAAGATCGTTATTTTTTAATGCCTTAAAGTTGTCAACCAGTTTTTTACCCGATGCAAAATTGGTAATTTTATAATATTCCTGTTTTAGGCCGCTAAGCCCAAGACGTTTTAATTGTTCTGTTAAAAACTCTGCCTCATATAGGTTTTTACCGCCGTCATCGACATCATTTTTCCAGTATTGAGGAAACTTTTTCTCCATTTCTAATGGAGTAAGGCCGCTAAAAATTGCATTACGGGCATATTGTGTTGCAGTTGGCAAAATAGCATAGTATGAAGTTTCTTTTTCAAGTTTATAATGGTTATTTACAACACTTTCAAAAGCTTTCCATTGGTCGTAGCGCAGGTTGTCTATAACAACGAAAAGTATAGGCTGTTTTTTTTGAATTTCGGGTACAACAAGCTCCCTGAAAAGATTGTGCGAAAGCACAGGTTTATCGGCTTTTGGTTCATACCAGTCTTCATAATTGCGTTCTATAAACTTACCAAACTGCGAGTTCGCTTCTACCTTTTGAGATTCTAATATTTCGATCATACTCTGGTCTTCAATATTTTCAAGCTCCATCTCCCAAAAAACAAGGCGTTTATAAAGATCTATCCATTCTTCCCAACTGTTTACCATAGCCATGTCCATAGATATTTTGCGGAACTCTTTTTGGTAATCAAGTGTGGTTTTAGAAGATACCAACCTGGAATGGTCAAGGTTCTTTTTAAGCGAAAGCAGTATTTGGTTTGGGTTTACAGGCTTAATAAGATAATCGGCAATTTTAGAGCCTATGGCATCCTCCATAATATACTCTTCCTCGCTTTTAGTTATCATTATAATAGGCACGGTAGACTTTTTCTCTTTCATTTCGGCCAATACCTCAAGCCCGGTAAGTCCTGGCATGTTTTCGTCAAGAAAAACCACATCAAAGTTTTCCTGATCAAAAAGGTCGAGTGCATCCTGCCCGTTGTTTGCCGTAGTAACATTATAGTTTTTTTTCTCTAAAAACATAATGTGTGGCTTTAGCATATCTATTTCATCGTCTACCCAAAGTATTTTAATCTCATTCATTTTTTATGAGCTATTTTTGTTCTTAAATTATACTGCAAGGTATAGCTATTTACGTAATTTTAGTCCTAATTTTTTTATAAAAATAAAATAGGGAAACCTTCTATAACTCTTGCGTTTACTAAAAACTATAAAATGAAAAAACTATTGTCCCATCCTTATTTTAATATCGCCGATCAAAATATCTTCAGGGTTTTATTATTTTTTGCTGCGGTCGTTTTTAGTGGTTGCTCTGCCAAAAAACAGGATGCTAAAGTTAGAGAAACCGTTTTGCTGACGGAAGGATGGAAGTTTTTTAATGGGCAGAACGATAATGCCTATCTTAAAAGTTTTGATGATTTAGCATGGGAAACCGTAACTGTGCCACACGATTGGGCCATAAAAGGGCCGTTTGATAAAAAATGGGATATGCAAAAAGTGGCCATTGTACAAAATGGCGAGAAAGAAGCGACAGAAAAAACAGGCCGCACCGGGGCATTGCCCCATATTGGTACAGGCTGGTACAGAAAAACATTTAAACTTCCTGAATTTAAAGAAGATAAAAAGGCTCTTTTAGTTTTTGAAGGCGCAATGAGCGAGCCCGAAGTTTACTTAAACGGTAAAAAAGTAGGGGAGTGGGCTTATGGATATAGCTATTTTTATATCGATATTACTAAAGATCTGTTGGTAGGAGAAGAAAATACACTTGCTGTAAAGCTTACCAATAAAGAATATTCGTCAAGATGGTATCCCGGAGCCGGGTTGTTTAGAAAAGTAAGCGTTGTTGTTAAAAACCGCGAGAGCTTTGACCAATGGGGTACATTTATTACCACGCCATTAATAACATCTGATAAAGCTACGGTAAATATTAAGTCGGAAGTTACAGGCAGTGGTGTGGTTATGGTAACAAAAATTTTAGATGCCATCGGTAAAGAAATAGCCACACTTACAAGCGAAGACAAAAAGGGTAAGCTCTTTGAACAGAACATAATGGTGCCAAACCCGCAATTATGGAGTCCGGAAACGCCTTATTTATACACTGCGGTTACCCAATTGTATTTAGGGAAAACACTTAAAGACGAAGTACATACAAAGTTTGGAATACGCGAAATAAAGTATGAGCCCCAAAAAGGTTTCAGCCTAAACGGTAAGGTAACTAAGTTTAAAGGCGTTTGCCTGCATCATGACTTGGGGCCATTGGGAGCGGCCGTAAACAAATCGGCTATGCGCAGGCAACTTACCATTTTAAAAGATCTTGGGTGTAATGCTATTCGCAGTTCGCACAATATGCCGTCTTTTGAGCAATTGGAACTGGCAGATGAAATGGGCTTTATGTTTCTGGCTGAGAGTTTTGACGAGTGGGCAAAACCAAAGGTAGAAAATGGCTATCACCGTTTTTTTGAAGAATATGCCGAAAAAGATATTGTTAACCTTGTGCGTGCTACACGCAACCACCCAAGTATTGTGATGTGGAGCAGTGGTAACGAAGTTCCCGACCAATATGGGGCTGAGGGAATTACAAGGGCTAAATTTTTACAGGATGTTTTTCATAGAGAAGACCCTACAAGGCCGGTAACTGTTGGAATGGACCAGGTAAAGCAAACCATGCAGTCGGGCTTTGGAGCACTTCTCGATGTGCCGGGGCTTAATTACAGGGTACATCTTTATGAAGATGCCTATAAGGCTTTTCCGCAGGGGTTTATATTAGGATCTGAAACGGCCTCTACAGTAAGTTCAAGGGGTATTTATAAATTTCCGGTGGTACAGGCTAAAGAAAAGCAGTATGAAGACCTACAATGCTCATCTTATGACCTTGGAGCCTGTAGCTGGAGTAATGTGCCGGACGAAGATTTTGTATTGCAGGATGATAAACCCTGGGTTATTGGCGAATTTGTATGGACCGGTTTTGATTATCTTGGGGAACCTACGCCTTATGATGAAAGATGGCCTTCGCGCAGTTCATACTTTGGGATTTCTGATCTGGCAGGTTTGCCCAAAGACCGCTTTTATCTGTACAGAAGTCGATGGAATACGAAAGACGAAACCCTGCATATATTGCCGCATTGGAACTGGGATGGGCGTGAGGGGCAAACCACACCTGTTTTTGTGTACACGAACTATGACAGTGCCGAACTTTTTATAAACGGTAAAAGCATGGGAGTGCAAAAAAGGAGCAATGCAACACCGCAAAACAGGTATCGCTTGATGTGGATGGATGTAAAATATGAGCCGGGAACCGTTAAAGTTGTAGCTTTTGATAAGTCAGGTAAACCTGTCGCCGAGAAAGAAATTAAAACAGCCGGGAAGCCACATAAAATTGTCTTGGACCCCGACAGGAAAAGTCTTACTGCCAACGGAGAAGATATAAGTTTTATAACCGCAAGTGTGGTAGATAAAAACGGAGTGCTGTGCCCAACTGCTACTAATCAATTAAACTTTAAAGTAAGTGGTGCCGGTACATACAGAGCAGCCTGCAATGGTGATGCAACTTCTACAGAAATGTTTCATTTAAACACCATGAAACTTTTTAGCGGCAAACTTGTGGTGTTGGTGCAATTGGCTAAAGAAGCAGGAAACATTCAGTTAGAAGTAACTGGAGACGGTTTGGAAACCGCTACTGTAAAACTTATATCGAAAAAATAGTTACTTTGCAGCACTGCGAAGTTTTAAATAACTTCCTATATTAAAAATAATTATAGATATAACTATAATGGAGTAGGCTACTATTTGTATGGCAGATATACTTTCTTTATAATAAAAGGCAGCTAACAAAAAGCCTATTATTGGGTTTATGTACAGTAATATGCCTAATGTTGATGAGTTTATTCCTTTTAATGCAAAAAGGTTTAACAACATTGGTATGATGGTAAACCCAATGGCAATAACTGCTATATAGCCATAGAATGAAGCTTCCTGAGGTAATGGCCCACTGTAAACAGGATAGAAAGGTAATAGTATTGCAGACGTTATTAACAATTGTACTGTTAGCAGCAAAAACTTATCTATACCGATAAACTTTTTTTGAAGCACAAGATAAATAGCATAGGTTGCCGCTACAATTATACTGAAAAACACATCGTTAAAATTATTATAGGATAACAACACGCAACTTACTAAACTAAGGCCTACCGACAACCATTGCAATGGTGTAAGTCGTTCTTTTAAAATTATAAAGGCAAAAACTGTGGTTAATAATGGGCATACCAAATAGGCAAACGATGCCGCCTTAACGCTTATGTGGTTCATTACATAAATAAAAAAGAACCAGTTGCCTGCCAGCATTAAAGAACTGATAACCGTTAGGATCATCAGATTTCTTCGAGTTTCAGGCTTTAGTAAGGCAAGGCTGCTTTTTGTTTCTGCTATGGCCTTTTTCCTGAATAATAAATTAGTGGCTACCATTAGTATAACGCAGCAAAATATACGGTAAAAAAGTATATCAGGAGACGGGTAGTTATGAAGGGGTTTTAGAACAAAGCTGAAACACCCCCATATAGCAAAGGCAGTGGCAGCGGCAAGATAATATTTATAGCGCATTTTTTATACCGGAAATATTGTGCAAAAGTAACAGATATTGATCATAATTTAAATGCTTCTTTTTTAATAAATAAACACTTTGTCTACTAAATGGATTATTGATTTATAATGCCAATATTCTGCACAGTATTGGTTAACTTTGTAATATTAATACTATTGCTATGAAAATTGTCTGTTTGTTTTTGCCATTGCTTATAATTTTGAGTTCGTGTAAATCAACTCCAACCAATGTTGCCGCTGATTTTAAACCTACGTCCGAAAAAGGTGTTGCAATTGCAACCATTACTTTTGAGGGAGATAAACCCGTTAACGAAATTTATCGGTTTTTTTATAGTGCCCAAAATGGTGATAAGGCCTTTAAAAAACGTAACGCTGGTAAGGTGGTTATTAGTGGCAGTGAAGTTAAAGACAGTTTTAACGGAGACTTTAATAATAAGAAATCTTATCTTGTAGTTATTGAGCGTGAGCCTGGTCAATATGCTTTTACCCAGTACGGTTTTTTAGATCATAAAGGGTCTAATGGCATGGTTAGCAGCAGCAGGTTGTTTTCTATTCCGTTTGAAATAAAAAAAGGAGAAATAACCTATATTGGTGAGTTGGATTATAAAGATGTGGTTGAAAAAGGTACGCCACGAATTTATGTAGCAGATTATTTTGATCGAGATCTGCCAGAATTCAAAAAGAAATATCCAATGACCGATTGGGAAAAAGCAATTAACAAATCGGTTAAAGCAGGAGATACCGGAGGTGGTATTGTAGATTTCAGGTAATCCAAAACAGCTTTTTTGAAATTGTATAATGTGTTAATATACAGCAAATGAATGCTTAATTTGACGTTTTATAAATTTACCTTTTTAAATTTTGTAAGACGTTTAATACTAAAAGGGATAGTATTCATATTTTAGATAGTGTTTTTACGTATTTTTACTTAATAGTCTCTTTAAGAAGCATTTGAAAGTAATTGCTGAGCGTAGTTTATTAAACTATTTGTGTATTATGGCATGTTTTCTTAATGTTAACACAGTAGTTAATCATTATTTATAATCTAATTTACACATTCTGCAAAAAATCTTATAATATTCAGTTGTGTTTTTTACTGTTTTTAACAAGATTTTATGTGATTTTTTCTCGTTTTTCTTCTAAAGTGTGTTAAATCGATAATGTTTAACACTTTTAGTGATATTTTATTCAGTTAATTCATTTATTTTTATCCTAACCTAAAAATCTTGAATAGCATGGAGAAAATTACTTTAGACGCAATGCGTAACTTTATTATTGAAAACGAATTGACGGACAGTGTTACAATTGCACTGCACCCGGACAGTTTTGATGTATTGGTACTTGAATACCTTGATACGAATGGAAATCAAATTGAAAGACCATTTGAAATTTTAGGAATCGAGATACTGCAGGATGAAACAGGTAATGTGCCTGTAAATAAAGTTCACCTGCTTGATATGGTAGAATAATAGAGTACCTTACTTTAAAAAGATCTATCCCGTTATGCCCCACCATAACGGGATTTTTTTTGCGCAAAAATCCTGTTAGTTTCTTTAAAGATAAACTATAACCATCATGGTTTTTTTATAAACAATCTTTGAATTAAATTTGCCTTTTTATATAAAAACAGTGGCTAAAGAAATTGTTGTACTTATTGGCGGGCCCGGATCGGGCAAGACAACCGTAATTGAAGAATTATTGCAAAAAGGGCATACGTGTTATCCTGAAATTTCGCGCGAGGTAATTTTAGAAGCGCGCAAACAGGGTATCGAGCAGCTTTTTTTAGAAAAACCTTTACTTTTTAGCGAGCTGTTACTTGAAGGTCGTAAAAAACAATTCCATGAGGCTAAAGCTGATGAAGCACATACTGTTTTTATAGACCGCGGCATCCCTGATGTGTTGGCATATATGCATTATATTGGAGACAGCTATCCTGCTTTTTTTGACCAGGCATGCCGTGATCATGTTTATACTAAAATATTTTTCCTGCCACCATGGGAAGAAATATATACCGCCGATGAAGCACGCTATGAAAACTATGGCCAGGCAAAGCTTATAGCAGACCATCTTCAGGAAACCTATACAAATTATGGATACGAGCTTATAGAAGTACCCAAAGACACTCCTGATAACAGAATTCTTTTTATATTAGAGCATCTTTCTAAATAACACTATGCAGCAACAACAGGCGCTTAGCATACTAAAAGAATATTGGCAACACGATAGTTTTCGCGATCCGCAGGATAAGATCATCCAGTCTGTATTAGATGGTCATGATACTTTTGCACTCATGCCAACCGGTGGTGGCAAATCGATATGTTTTCAGGTTCCGGCCATGATTAAAGAGGGGCTGTGTCTTGTAATATCTCCTCTAATAGCCCTTATGCAGGATCAGGTAGCTAATCTTGACAGACGCAATATTAAGGCCATTGCACTTACCGGAAGCCTAAGTGTTAATGAAATAAGTGATTTACTGGATAATTGCCGTTTTGGTAACTATAAATTTTTATATGTCTCACCTGAGCGACTTCAGGCTGATTGGATCATTGAGCGTTTAAAAGAACTTCCTATAAACCTGGTTGCAGTAGATGAAGCGCATTGCGTTTCACAATGGGGGCACGATTTCAGACCGGCTTACCTAAAAATATCTGTTTTAAAAAAGCACCTGCCACATGTTCCGTTTTTGGCATTAACTGCTTCTGCCACTATAAGAGTTCAGGATGATATTATTAAGCAGCTTGAATTACATAGACCTATTGTTTTTAAAAAATCATTTTACAGGGAAAATATTGCCTACATGGTTTTTGAAACAGAAGATAAACTACATCGCCTACAACAAATATTGACTAAGAACATCGGTCCGTCTATTATATATGTAAGAAACCGAAGGTCCTGCCATGATGTATCCCAGCAATTAAATTCGCTGGGCTTTAAGGCTACGTTTTATCACGGCGGGCTCAAAGAAAAAGAAAAGACGGCTAACATGCAGGCCTGGCTTACAGAGAAAGTTCAGGTAATTGTAGCGACCAACGCATTTGGTATGGGCATAGATAAACCCAACGTAAAAACGGTAATACACATACAGCTTCCTGAAAATTTAGAGAACTATTATCAGGAAGCAGGCAGGGGAGGGCGTAACGGGCAAAAAGCCTTTGCTGTGCTGTTGGTAAATCCTTCGGATATTAAGGCTACCCAAAATCAGTTTATTGAGGTATTGCCCGATAAAAAGTTTTTAAAAGAAGTATATCTTAAACTCAATGCCTATCTCCAAATTGCCTATGGAGAAGGGATGGATGAAACCTATCCTTTTAATTATAACGACTTTTGCCATAAATATAATTTTAATCCTGTAAAAGCATATAATGCACTACAGTTTTTAGAGCGGCAGGGAATACTCACGCTCTCTAAAGAATTTACAGAGAAAATCAACCTGCAGTTTATAATTCCAAGCAAGGAGGTTATTCGCTACATTAGTCTTAATCCGGCCGATGAAGAACCTGTACTGACCATTTTGCGTAACTATACAGGTATTTTTGAAATGGAAACTGCCATCAATGCAAGCCTGATTACAAAAAAATGTAACATCACAGAAGCAGGATTAATCGAATTGCTGCAAAAACTGGAGCAAAAAGGTGTTATAGCTTTAAGAACGTCGGGCAACGACAGCAGTATTGTTTTTAATGAGGTAAGGGAAGACGAACATACAATCAATCGTATTTCAAAGTTTCTTTTACAGCAAAACCAGATTAAAATAAGCCAGTTTGAAAAGGTAGTACAATATGTTAACGATAGCTCACATTGCAAAAGCCGCTTTATACTCGAATATTTCGACGAAAAAGATACTGCTGATTGCGGGATATGTTCGTATTGCATAACTAAAAACAGACAACCCAAAAGTCCTGTAGAGACAGCAAATGCCATACAGCAATTATTAAAGCAAAACAGTTATGATTCCCGTAGTATAGAGAGTCTGCTTAACCTAACACAGCAGGAAACTATTGTGGCGTTAAGGCTTTTGTTAGAAAACAATAAAATTAGTATTAACACGAACAACCAATATATTTTAAAATAATGGAACAATTGCGAATTGTTTTTATGGGTACGCCGGATTTTGCCGTTGGCATACTCGACGCCATTTATCAAAAAAGCTATAATATAGTGGGGGTAATTACAGCACCCGACAAACCTGCCGGACGTGGCCAAAAAGTACAGCACTCTGCGGTAAAAGAATATGCTTTGCAAAAAGGACTTAATCTTTTACAGCCAACAAATCTTAAAGATGAAGCCTTTTTAGCAGAACTGAAATCACTTGAGGCTAATTTGCAGGTAGTAGTGGCTTTCAGGATGTTGCCTGAAGTAGTTTGGCGTATGCCAAAATTGGGTACGTTTAACCTGCATGCATCGTTACTGCCACAATACAGAGGTGCTGCACCTATAAACTGGGCAATTATTAATGGCGAAGAAAAAACTGGGGTGACCACATTTTTTATTGATGATAAAATAGATACGGGTGCCATGATTTTAAGGGCTGAAACAGAGATTGGCGATACTGAAACCGCTGGAGAACTGCACGACCGATTAATGGATCTTGGTAAAGATACCGTAGTAAAAACACTTACGCTTATTGAACAGGGTAATGTTGAAACTACTGTTCAGCCATTAGAAGCTGATGTGAAAACAGCTTATAAACTTAATAAAGATAACTGTAAAATAGACTGGACTAAACCGGGATTTGAAGTATTTAACCACATCAGGGGGCTTAGCCCATATCCGGCGGCATATACATTTATTAAAGATAATGAACACGAGTGGAGTGTAAAGATATATGAATGTGAGTATATAAAAGATGAACATAAATATATGCCTGGAGCTGTTTTATCTGATAAAAAGGAAATAAAAGTAGCCGTAAACGACGGTTTTATAAGGATTTTGACGCTACAGATGCCGGGACGAAAAAAAATGTCTGTTAAAGAACTGTTAAACGGTACTACTTTTAGTGAGAATGCAACGGCTTTTTAATCGCAAAAACGGTTAATTTTAAATAATTGTAATTAAAAAAGAGTGTTTGTTAACAATACAAAAAAAGTTATCAACAATTAAAGCGAAAAATGCATAAAAGGCTTGCATAGTATCTATTTCCTATTAAATTTGTATAACAGGAATTAAAAAAACATAAATTTTTAACCAAACAATTAATTAGAACGTATTATGAACAAATCAGAATTAATCGACGCTATAGCTGCAGATGCAGGAATTTCTAAAGGAGCTGCAAAAAAAGCATTAGAATCTTTTGTAGAGCATGTGAGCGGTGCTCTTAGCAAAGGTGGCAGGGTTTCTTTAGTAGGTTTCGGGTCTTTCTCTGTATCAAGCCGTGCTGCGAGAGAAGGTAGAAATCCTCAAACAGGAGATACCATTAGCATTGCTGCTAAAAATGTAGTTAAATTTAAACCGGGTGCAGAACTTGAAACTCAGGTTAATACAAAATAATTCAAATAGATTATTTGTTCTATAAGTTAAAGCTTCTCAAAAATGAGAAGCTTTTTTTTTAAATCTTTGTGAATTTCTTTGCAGGCGACGTTTTTTTAGTTAAATTTATTTCAAATTGTAAGAAGATGATTTCACTAAAACCCAAAAAAGGACATCTGCTTATTGCAGAGCCTTCCACTATCGGAGATCTTTCTTTCAACAGGTCAGTAGTACTTCTTGCCGACCATAATGACGAAGGCTCCGTTGGATTTATTCTCAACAAGCCTTTAGATTATTCTATTAATGACCTCGTTCCGGAAATTAAAGCCAGCTTTAAAATATATAATGGCGGACCTGTAGAACAGGACAATCTTTATTTTATTCATAATATTCCAGAGCTTATTCCGGGTAGTATTGAAATTTCCAATGGTATTTATTGGGGTGGTGATTTCGATTCTGCCAGAGATCTTATTAATCAGGGCTCTATAAAGAAAGGAAATATACGTTTCTTTTTAGGCTATAGTGGCTGGAATGCACACCAGCTTGAAGATGAACTTGAAGACAATTCCTGGATCGTATCTGAAAACAGTTATAAAAACAAAATTATAGGGAAATCGAGCGCAACTTTTTGGAAAGAAAAGATATTAGAGCTTGGTGGCGAATATGTTATTTGGAGTAATGCCCCCGAAAATCCTGCATTAAATTAAAGTGTAAATATAGATTTTCACGGCTCTTGATAAATAATGGTAAATTACTAAGATCCGTGAAATCAATATAAAATTTGCAATTAATCCTGCATTGCAAATACTTTTTTCAACAGGTCAGTTGTACGGGACGAAAGATCAGTCCTTATTTCTTTTTCTTCAACAGTTATCATAGTAAATACACCGTCAAGAGCTTTGTTGGTAACATAATCAGTTAGATCGGGATTTACTTTAGTAACAAATGGTAAGCCATTGTACTTGGTAATAATTTTATCCCATATTTCATCTGCACCAACATCGCTTAATGATGTTTTAACTACAGGGCTAAATTTTGCATAAAGAGGTGTGGTGGTTGTTTTTTGCAGGTAAGCTGTAGCAGAGTTATCGGCACCCATTAATATATTTTTAGCATCAGTAATGGTCATGCTTGTAATAGCGTTAACAAAAATGGGAGTTGCTTCTTTAACGGCACTCTCGGCAGCACGGTTAAGCAGCTTTATACCTTCATCGGCCATACTTCCCAAGCCTATCTGGCGAAGTTTTGTGTCTACCTTTTGCAATTCGGCAGGCAGTAATATTTTAACCGCTTCGTTTTTATAGAAACCATCTTCGGCAGTAAGTTTCGTTACCTGTTCGGTTACCCCTTTGTTTAGTGCCTCTTTTAAAGCACTGCCAATATCGGTGTTTGTAATACCTTTAGAACCCGTGGCAGTGGTTGCTTTGGCTTTAGCCTTGCTTAGAACATTTTTTAACTGGGCTTGTGCACCAAAACTTATTCCTGCTAAAAGCAACGCACAGAATACTATTTTTTTCATTATAATGTTGTTTAATATTCAAAGATAGTTCAAAAACCATTCCTGTTTTTATTGGTTTACCGCTGTTATATCTGCATATACCTATTAAGGCCATATAAAATTACGATATATCGTTTTAACCATATTTAAGATTTCGTTATAGTTTTCTGTTTTTCAAATGCTTAAATTTATGGATATACAATTGCTAATGGCACTATAGCCAAAATTGATAGTTTTTGGTATAATCAAAATCTATCGACGGCTATTTTTGTATAAATAAATTAATAACTAATAAACAATTACTATAATGGAACAACAAAAACTTACTACAGCATCCGGTCGTCCTTATTCCGAACATGAAAACTCACAAACCGTTGGCCCACGAGGTCCCATACTTTTACAGGATGTTATACTTCACGAAAAAATGGCACACTTTAATCGTGAACGTATTCCGGAAAGAGTAGTACATGCTAAAGGGTCTGCTGCATTTGGTACATTCACCGTAACACACGATATTACCAAATATACTAAGGCTAAGATATTTAGCGAAGTAGGAAAGAAAACCGAAATGGTATTGCGCTTTAGTACTGTTGGGGGCGAAAAGGGATCGGCAGATACTGAGCGCGATCCGCGTGGCTTTGCTCTAAAATTTTATACCGAAGACGGCAACTGGGATCTTGTGGGTAATAACACCCCTGTATTTTTTGTGAAAGACCCTAAAAAGTTCAGTGATTTTATACATACACAAAAACGTGACCCTCAAACCAATTTAAAATCGCCAACTATGATGTGGGATTTTTGGTCGTTAAATCCCGAAAGCCTGCATCAGGTACTGATACTTATGAGCGATAGGGGCACTCCTTTAGGATATCGTCACATGCATGGGTTCAGCAGTCATACGTATAGCTTTATCAATGCTGCAAATGAACGTTTTTATGTAAAATTTCATTTTCTGACAAAACAGGGAATCAAGAATTTTACCGATAGCGAAGCTGCAGACATGAAAAGTAAAGATCTTGATTTTGCACAACGTGATCTGTTTGAGGCTATAGAAGATGGTAATTTCCCTAAATGGGATTTTAAAATTCAGGTAATGACTGAGGAGGAGGCCAAAACGTATCACATTAATCCGTTCGACCTAACAAAGGTTTGGCCTCATGGAGATTATCCGCTTATAGAGGTTGGAGAAATAGAGCTTAACCGCAACCCAATAAATTATTTCCAGGATGTAGAGCAGGCGGCATTCTCTCCATCCCGCATTGTAGACGGTATTGGTTTTTCGCCAGATAAGATGTTACAGGGCAGGTTGTTGTCTTATCCGGATGCACAGCGTTACCGTCTGGGTGTTAACTTTGAACAAATTCCGGTAAACCGTTGCCCATTTGCTACAAATAATTATCATAGGGATGGTTATATGCGTACCGATGGCAATGGTGGCAATCATCCAAACTACTATCCAAACAGTTTTGGCAGTATAGTGCCCGACAGCAGTTATAAAGAACCTGCGTGGGAACTGGAAAGCCTTACTGCCGACTGGTATGATCGTAATGCAGAGGGCGAAAACGACCACTACACTCAGCCGGGCAACCTGTTCAGGTTAATGGATGCAGAAGCTAAACAAAATACCATCAATAATATAGTAGGCGCAATGAGCGGTATTACAGGACCTAAACGTGAAGAAATTATAAACAGGCAGCTTTGCCATTGGTTTAGGGCAGATGTGGCTCTTGGAATGGGTGTTGCACAGGGTTTAAAAATAAACCTTGACCCATCTATGATGAAACATTAAGATATACAGATAATTTTATTATTGAACCCTTACTTGTAAAAAGCAGGTAAGGGTTTTGTTTTTAATGCGTTGATAATTGTTAAACACTATTCAAAACACAATGCAGGCATGCATTTTGTTATACATGCAGTTATGAAACTACTCAATTTCACTGTTATTGGTTTTATAGCACTTTCGTTTTTTTTAATCGAGCATTCAGTTAAAAATGTAATGCGCAACACTTTAATAAGTGAGCCAAAAGTGCAAAATTCAAAACGAGAAGCGGTTGTTAATTTCGCCAGGAAATATATGGGGGTACGTTACTGTTATGCTTCAAATAATCCTAAGAAAGGATTTGACTGTTCAGGTTTTGTAAATTTTGTATATAACCATTTTGATATAGGGTTGCCCAGAAGCTCATCGGGATTTAAAGATATTGGAAAAGCACTCAACCCAAAGGATTTTAATGTAAGGGAAGTACTAATATTTTATGGATACCGAGATAAAAACTCAATAGGGCATGTAGGCATAATTTGCGAAGCCAATGGCATGCAGTCTAAATTTATTCATGCTTCATCTGGCAAAGAAATGGCTGTTATTGTCAGCGAACTTGGTTCTGCTGCATATACAAGACGTTTTTATAAATGTATAGATCCGTTTACTTTGTAATCAGTAGGTTATCATCTAACAGTGATTTAAGAAAAGGCTAACGGTGGGCGGTAATATAAAAACAAACTTTTTTAGTAAATTTGCACCTCAATTTATAGAAAACTATGGGTAAAGTAAAAATAGGATTAGTACAAATGAGCTGTGTTGCAGAGAGACAGCCCAATATGGATAAGGCTATTAGAGAGATTCGTAATGCTGCAGCTCAGGGCGCAAATATTGTTTGCCTTCAGGAGCTTTTTACATCGCTTTATTTTTGCGATGTGGAAGATTATGAAAATTTTAAATTGGCTGAGGCTATTCCCGGTCCTTCTACCGAAACGTTAAGTGAAGTTGCTAAAGAGCTTAATGTTGTGATAATTGCATCGTTGTTTGAAAAACGTACCGAAGGCTTGTATCATAACACTACTGCAGTTATTGATGCTGACGGAACGTATCTTGGCAAATACCGCAAAATGCACATTCCGGATGATCCTGCCTTTTATGAAAAATTCTATTTTACACCCGGCGACCTTGGTTATAAAGTATTCCAGACTAAGTTTGCTAAAATTGGGGTGCTTATTTGCTGGGATCAGTGGTATCCGGAGGCAAGCCGCATAACTGCCCTTATGGGTGCAGAGGTTATGTTCTATCCTACGGCTATTGGTTGGGCTACTACTCAGGATGAAGATACTAACAAAGAACAATATGATGCATGGCAAACCATACAGCGTTCGCATGCTGTTGCAAACGGTGTACACGTTGTAAGTGTAAACCGTGTGGGTTTTGAGCAGGACGGTGCCATGAAATTTTGGGGTGGTAGCTTTGTAGCCAACCCACAAGGCAAGTTGTTGTATTTAGCATCACATGAGAATGAAGAGACTACCGTGGTAGAAGTAGATACAAAAGCTACAGACCATTATCGTACGCACTGGCCTTTCCTTCGTGATAGGAGGATAGACAGCTACCAGCCTATTACCAAGAGATATCTTGACGGGGAGTAGTTTGTTTGAGGTTTAAAATTCCAGGTTCTTTACAGTTGATATTCTTAAAATGACATTACATACAGCAAATACCCCTAAACAATTAGGGTATCATTTTCCGGCAGAGTTTGAACCACAACGTGCTTTATGGCTCTCGTGGCCGCACAAAGAAGCATCCTGGCCGGGTAAATTACATACAATTTATAAACCGTATTGCGAATTTATTTTGCAGGTTTCGCGCCATCAAAAGGTTTGTATTAACGTAGCCGATACTGCTATGCAGCAGTTTGCTGTTGCTGAGATAGAAAAATTTGCTCCGCTTGTTCAGGGTGCAAAGCTTAGCGAGATCTCTTTTTACCATCATCCTACTAACGATGCATGGTGCAGAGACCATGGCCCTGCATTTGTAGTAAACCGTACTACTAGTGAAAAAGCAATTGTAGATTGGGGCTATAATGCCTGGGGAGATAAATATCCTCCTTATGACCTTGATGATGTTATACCTACACGCATTGGTGAGGCATTGGGGCTAAAAGTATTTAATCCCGGTATTGTTATGGAAGGAGGCAGCGTAGAGTTTAACGGTAAAGGAACTTTGCTTACAACTACTGCCTGTTTGCTGAACAAAAACCGTAATCCACATTTATCGCAGGCACAAATAGAAGAATATCTTATGCAATACTATGGTTCTGAGCATATTTTATGGCTTGGCGATGGTATTGTTGGCGATGATACCGACGGACATATTGATGATATTACCCGTTTTGTAAACAACGATACCGTTGTTACAGTTGTTGAGGAGGATAAAAATGATGATAATTATGAGCTGCTACAGGAAAACCTGAAAAGCCTTAATACAATGCGACTTCAGGATGGCAAACAGTTAAATGTTATTGAGTTGCCAATGCCTAAGGCTGTAATTTATGAAGATCAAAGACTTCCGGCATCTTATGCAAACTTTTATATAGCCAATAAAACGGTTATAGTTCCTACCTTTAGAGATAGTATTAATGATGATAAAGCTTTAGGCATCTTGCAGGATTGCTTTAAAGACAGGGAAATTGTTGGTATAGATTCTACCGATCTAATATGGGGATTAGGCAGTTTTCATTGTCTTAGTCAGCAGGAACCTGTATAGTAAAAATAAGAATGGGTGCTTAGAGCACCCATTTTTATTTTTTAACATCGCCCTTAACCTTAAGGGCAAGTATACTCCCGGGCACATTAGCTGCATTGCTGTGCACAGTAATGGTTTTGCGTATAGGTCCGGGTGTCATATTATATTTAACCTCTATTTTACCGCTTTTTCCCGGGGCAATAGGCTCTTTAGGTTTAGTAGCTACTATGCATGAACAGGTTGATTTTACGTCGGTAATAATAAGCGGAGCATCGCCGGTATTGGTAAATTCAAAAAATCTTATGCCGTTGTCAGTATCTTTACTAACGGTACCATAATCAATTGTATCGGCTTTAAATTCTATTTTTGCTCCCGTTTGTGCATAAGTTGCAGTAGTAAAAAGAACAAGGACAGTAAGGCGTAGAAGAATTTTCATGATTAGCGCTGATTTGATGATGTGTAAATGTACTTAGTTTAGATTAATGTGCAAATATTGGTTTACGTTTTTTTGAAATTGTAGTTATATGGTTACTTTTGCATATAATTTACAAAAACCGCACCAATTTTTTGGTCAAATATTTTAGAACCATAACGTTATGATGATCCCAGCGCAGTTTGATGCCAAAGCAGCAGAAAGTAAATGGTATGACTATTGGATGAAAAACAACTATTTTCATTCAAAACCAGACCACCGTACACCATATACCATTGTAATTCCGCCACCTAACGTCACCGGAGTGCTGCATATGGGGCACATGCTCAATAACACTATACAGGATGTTTTAATTCGTCGTGCACGTCTAAAGGGCTTCAACGCATGTTGGGTTCCGGGTACAGACCATGCATCTATTGCTACAGAAGCTAAAGTTGTTGCCAAACTTAAAGAGCAGGGCATTAATAAGGCCGACCTTACACGCGAAGAGTTTTTAAAGCATGCATGGGAATGGACCGACAAATATGGCGGAGTAATATTAGAGCAGCTTAAAAAGCTTGGAGCATCATGCGATTGGGAGCGTACTAAATTTACGCTTGACGACGATATGTATGCTTCGGTTATAAAATCGTTTGTTGACTTATATAATAAAGGGCTTATTTATCGTGGTTATCGTATGGTTAACTGGGATCCTGAAGCAAAGACAACGCTGAGTGACGAAGAAGTTATTTATGAAGAAAGACAGGGCAAGCTGTACCATTTAAAATATAAAATAGAGGGTACAGAAGATTTTGTTATTGTGGCGACTACACGTCCGGAAACTATTTTGGGCGATACTGCAATATGTATTAACCCTAATGATGAACGATATACACATTTAAAAGGTAAAAATGCCATTGTGCCAATTGCAAACCGTGTTATACCTATTATTTTTGATGAATATGTAGACATGGAGTTTGGTACAGGCTGCCTTAAAGTTACACCTGCTCACGATGTTAACGACAAGGAACTGGGTGAAAGGCACAATCTTGAAATTATAGATATTTTTAATGAAGATGCTACGCTAAACAGTTTCGGGCTTCAGTATGAAGGTAAAGACCGTTTTGTGGTTCGTGAGGAAATCGCTAAAGAATTAGAGTCTATTGGTAATCTTGAAAAAATAGAAAACCATATTAATAAGGTAGGAACATCTGAAAGGACAAAGGCGGTTATTGAGCCAAGGCTTAGCGACCAATGGTTCCTTAAAATGGAAGACCTGGTAAAACCGGCAATAAAAGCGGTACTTGAAACCGAAGAAGTAAAACTGTATCCAAGTCGTTTTAACAATACTTATCGCCATTGGATGGAAAACATCCGCGACTGGAATATTTCGCGTCAGCTGTGGTGGGGACAGCAAATACCTGCCTATTACTATGGTGATGGTAAAGAAGATTTTGTAGTTGCCGAAACTAAGGAGGCAGCTTTAGAGCTTGCAAAACAAAAAAAAGGAAATCAGGGTCTTACAGTGGCTGATTTAAAACAGGATGTTGATGCGCTTGATACCTGGTTTAGTTCATGGCTGTGGCCTATGGCAGTTTTTGGTGGTGTTTTAGATCCTGAAAGCGAAGATTTTAAATATTATTATCCTACTAACGACCTTGTTACGGGGCCAGATATTCTTTTCTTTTGGGTAGCCCGTATGATTATTGCAGGATATGAGTTTGGCGGTGCCAAGCCGTTTACTAATGTATATCTTACAGGTATAGTACGCGATAAGCAACGCAGGAAGATGAGTAAGTCGTTAGGTAACTCACCTGATCCGCTGGATCTTATAGAGAATTTTGGCGCCGATGGAGTAAGGGCAGGTTTGTTGCTTAGTGCCTCTGCAGGTAACGACATTTTATTTGATGAAGAGCTATGCAATCAGGGTAAAGGATTTGCCAATAAAATATGGAACGCATTCCGTCTGATAAAAGGGTGGGAGATAGCCGATATTGCACAGCCCGACCATGCTGTCAAAGCGATTGCCTGGTATGAGGCTAAACTGAATAGTACTGTTGCAGAGATTGAAGACCATTTTGAAAAATACCGTATTAGCGATGCGCTAATGGCTACTTATAAATTGGTATGGGATGATTTTTGTTCGTGGTTCCTTGAAATGATTAAGCCGGGCTATCAGCAGCCAATAGACAGTATAACCTTTGCTAAAGCTATCGAGTTGCTTGAGGCTAATCTTAAGTTGCTACATCCATTTATGCCGTTCCTTACAGAAGAAATATGGCAGCATATTGCAGAAAGATCTACTGAAGAAGCGCTTATAATATCGGCATGGCCGGAAATTAAACCAGCTAATACACAAATATTGGCTGATTTTGAACTGGCATCTGAAGTAATTTCAGGTATACGCACTATTCGTAAAGACAAAAATATTCCGTTTAAAGATGCCATTGAACTTAAGGTTATCAATAATGATAACACTTCTGACTACTTTGATACTATAATTTGTAAGTTAGGCAATGTATCCGGTTTAGAATATGTATCCGATAAAGTGGGAGGCGCACTAACCTTCAGGGCAAGGTCTAACGAATATTTTGTTCCGGTAGGCGGCAATATAAATATAGCTGAAGAAATTGCCAAGCTTGAAGAAGAACTTAAATATACTCAGGGTTTCCTGAAATCGGTACAGGCAAAACTTAGCAATGAGAAATTTGTTGGCAATGCTCCGGAAAAAGTATTGGCTAATGAAAGGCAGAAAGAAGCCGATGCGCTTGCTAAAATTGCCACATTAGAACAAAGTCTTGCAGGCTTAAAATAATGCAAGTACATAAATGTAAATGTTCCCCGGCTCATTGAGTTGGGGAATTTTTTTATATACCCGTATAATTTTTAAATAATTAATTTCAAAATACTGTTTTCTATTCCTTTAATGTAAATTTATTAAGAAGAATACTCAATAAATTTGGTTAAAGGAGTTTTTTCTGTATCTTCGGCAATCGATTACAACGTTGTAGTCGCAAGATTTAGAATCTTACAGCTAAACTAACATAATAATAATGACAACATCAGAATTTCGCTACGCGCACCATCCTGCCGATGTAAAAAAGTACACTACAAACGAGCTAAGAGAACATTTCCTTATTCCAACATTATTTATCGAAGATACTATTAAACTTGTTTATACTATGTATGACAGGTATATAGTAGGAGGGGTATTTCCTGTAAATAAAGCCCTTACTCTTGAAACTATAGATGAACTTAAATCCGAGAACTTTCTTGACAGAAGAGAACTGGGTATTGTAAATGTAGGTGGCAAAGGAAAAGTAACCGTAGACGGTACTGTATACGAGCTTGACAAAAAAGAAGCGCTATATGTTGGTAAAGGTGTTAAAGAAGTAATTTTTGATAAGGCAGGCAATGAGCAGCCTTATTTTTATATCAATTCAGCTCCTGCGCATCATGCATATCCAACAAAGAAAGTAGGTAAAGAGAATGCCGAGATCATTGAACTTGGCGATCAAAAAACAGCTAACAGGCGTACACTTAACAAGCTAATTGTTAATAGTATTGTAGAAACCTGCCAGTTACAAATGGGTTTAACAGAACTGCACCCTGGCAATGTTTGGAATACTATGCCGGCACACACCCACACCCGCAGGATGGAAGCTTATTTTTATTTTGATCTTGAGGAGGGACAAACTATTAGCCATTTTATGGGACAGACCGATGAAACGAGGCACATTTTTATGCAAAGTCATCAGGCAGTCATTTCTCCTGAATGGTCTATCCACTCAGGTGCCGGTACTTCAAACTACTCATTCATTTGGGGTATGGCCGGAGAGAATTTAGATTATGGCGATATGGACAGCCTTAGCCCAAGCGAATTAAAATAATTGCTATAAAACAATACCCGTAACCCAATCATCTTAAATATTATAAAAATGAATCCATTTAGTTTAGAAGGAAAAACAGCGGTAGTAACAGGCGGAACCCACGGCCTTGGTATGGCTATGGCAGAAGGTCTTGCAGACGCAGGAGCAGAGCTTATTATTACCAGTATTACAGAATCTTTACTTGAAGAATCGCTGGCCTATTACAGAGAAAAAGGCTATAAAGCAACAGGTTATATTTTTGATGTAACCGATGAAGTTGAAGCAGAAAAACAGGTTGCCACTATTGAGGCTGCCCACGGAAAAATAGATATTCTTATTAATAATGCGGGTATCATAAAAAGGGTACTTGCCTTAGATATGTCTGTAGAAGATTTTAGAAAAGTTGTAGATGTAGACCTTGTAGGCGCATTCATTATGTCAAAATTTGTGGCAAAAGGAATGATTGCACGCGGAGGCGGAAAAATAATCAATATTTGCTCTATGATGAGTGAGTTGGGCAGGGATAATGTTAGTGCTTATGCATCGGCTAAAGGCGGACTTAAAATGCTTACTAAAAACCTTGCCACAGAGTGGGCTAAATACAACATTCAGGTAAACGGTATTGGTCCCGGCTATTTTGCTACAATACAAACAGAGCCTATACGTGTAGACGGGCATCCTTTTAACGAATTCATTATTAGCCGTACACCGGCCGGAAGATGGGGAGAGCCTAAAGACCTTGCAGGCACAGCCGTTTTCCTTTCGTCTGAAGCAAGTTCATTTGTAAATGGTCAGATCATTTATGTAGACGGTGGTATATTGGCAACAATAGGCAAACCGGCTAATGAATAGCAATTCATAACAAAGTTATTTTCATGGAACAATCTACAATTTCAGCATCTGTAGGAAAGTATCGCTGGACCATTTGTGCATTGCTTTTTGCAGCAACGACAATCAATTATTTAGACCGTCAGGTATTGAGTCTTTTGGCTCCGGCACTTTCGGAAGAATTTAACTGGAGCAACACTGACTATGCTAATATTACAGCTGTGTTTCAGTTTGTATATGCCTTTTCTATGCTTTTTGCAGGTAGGCTTATAGATAAACTGGGAACCAAATGGGGCTTTATACTGGCAATAGTTATATGGTCTCTCGGTGCAATAATGCATGCATATGCCATTCCTATAGGTACTGCTTTTGCCGGATTGCTTGCCGTTGTAGGTATAGCAGCAGTTCCGGTTTCAATTATCGGGTTTATGATCTCAAGAGCTGTATTAGGCTTTGGAGAATCAGGTAATTTTCCGGCAGCCATAAAAGCTACAGCAGAGTATTTCCCGAAGAAAGAACGTTCGTTAGCTACCGGGATATTTAATTCAGGATCTAACATTGGTGCCATACTTGCTCCGCTTACCATTCCGTGGATAGCTGTAAACTGGGGCTGGCAAATGGCATTTATAATAATAGGTGCTGTAGGTTTTATCTGGATGCTGTTTTGGTATGCTTTTTATGAGCGACCGGACAGACAAAAAAGACTTTCGGCTGAAGAATATAACTACATAAGACTTGCTGACGGAGATAGTAGTGATGCTGTTGCGGCATCAGTCGATACCGAAAAAATATCATGGTTTAAACTTCTAGGCTACAGGCAAACATGGGCTTTTGTATTTGGTAAATTTATGACCGATGGTATTTGGTGGTTCTTTTTATTCTGGCTGCCAAAATATCTTGAAGCGCAGTTTGGTATGGTAAAAACGGATATTGTTTTTCCTATTGCAGTTCTTTACAGCATGACTATGGTAGGCAGTATTGGCGGTGGATGGTTTCCTGTTTATTTTATAAAAAAAGGATATAATCCATACGAAGGCCGTATGCGTGCTATGCTTATTATAGCGCTGTTTCCGCTAGTGGTACTGCTTGCACAGCCTTTTGGTGATGTTAGCTTTTGGATACCCGTATTGCTAATAGGGGTTGGAGCTTCTGCGCATCAGGCATGGAGTGCTAATATTTTTACAACAGTTTCAGATATGTTCCCCAAAAAGGCTATTGGATCTATTGTGGGCATTGGCGGTATGGCAGGAGGCATTGGCGGTGTACTGGTTACCAAACTTGGCGGTGCATTGTTTGATTATTATGAAGCCCAAGGGCATATACAAACGGGCTATTCTATAATGTTTGCTTTATGTGCAACTGCCTATCTTATAGCGTGGTTCGTAATGAAATTGTTAGTACCAAAATACAGTCCTATTACAAATTTGTAATCTGATTGATTATATAAAATACTAAAGCAGCCTGTACGGGCTGCTTTTTTTGTTTAGATTGTCCTGTCCTGAAATAAATTGATACCAATAAATTTACTATGAAAAACAATGGAACTTCTAGTATCTTAGTGTATCTGGCGCAAAGTAGATGAGACTTTTATGAATAATTTAGATATAGAAATCAGCGCTTAGAGGCATCAGCAAAAGTTTACTTTAATGACTGACTATTAATACAAAAGGCTGTCTAAAATAAATTTAGACAGCCTTTTGTGTATTTTATGTTATGTAAAGAAAAATACTATTTTAAAAGCTCCTGTACTTTTGCTTTAAGTTCAGCACCTCTAAGGTCTTTAGCAATAACTTTACCACTTGCATCAAGTATAAAAGTTGCAGGAATTCCCTGTACACCATATTGTTTTGCTATAGCATCATCCCAAAATTTAAGATTAGAGATGTGGTTCCATGTAAGTTTATCATCGGCAATAGCCTTTTTCCATGCAGCGGCTTCTTTATCAAGAGATACTCCTATAATGTTAAGGCCTTTACCGTGTAGTTCATTATATAAAGCTACTACATTAGGATTTTCTGCCCTGCATGGTTTACACCATGATGCCCAAAAATCTATAATAGTAACCTTACCCATAGCCTGTTTTAGCGATAGGGTTTTTCCGTCAGGTGTTGGTGCAGAAAAATCAGGAGCAATATCGCCCACTTTTACACCCACTGCGGGTGTTGATTCGGTTTCCTGTGGTTGTGGAGTTGCATTTTTTTGCTTTTCGTATTCCACAAAATACTCTCCAATTTGTTTACCCTCTTTACTATTTTTAACTTCAGGATCAAGAGCATCGAATAATTTCTTGATTTCCTCCATCGGTTTTATCTGCATTTGTGCAACCTGACCAAGTACAATTACATTACAATATGCTTTAGGGTTCTTTTTCATAAAGTTTACAAGCTCACCTTCCCATTCTTCGGTAATCTTTCTGTATTCTTTACCAATCCTGTTAGCTGTAACAGTATCGTTAGCCTGTAAAGCCTGACTGCGTTTTTCGTTATTCTCTTTTTGGAATTTTTGGGTCTTCTGATACATTTTAAATCCAATTTGCTTAAATTCTTCAAGCTTTTCGTTATTAAAAGTACCGCCAACTTTAGACTTAAATAAAGTGTCTTTATCCATTTTAATTTCAATCGCTCCCGGCTCAAGTATAAAGTTTAGTTTATCCTGTTTGCCTTCAAGGCTAATAAAATTGATCGATGGGGCAGATGTAGTATCTTTAAAAACAAATTTACCTCCTTCAATTTTTACAGTGTCTACCGGCATAAAACCCATAGGTCCCTGTTTTTCTAATATAACATTTTTACCATCTAAAGAAGCGTCTACTTCACCGGTAATTTCAAATTCATTATCTGCCAGGTTTTTGCAAGATACCACTAAGGCCGCTGCTGCCAGAAATAACGTTATTCTTTTCATTTTTAAAGTTTGATTATTAAGTTTTTTAAGCTGCAAAAGTATTTAAAATACTATATCTGTTTTAAAATGCAGTAATTATTTTATTATACGGTTTGGTTAGCGGTTGTTTTTACTGTAGTATTTTTAATTCCGCCAAACCCTTTTTCTACATTTATAAGGTTATGATAGCCTCTTGATTTAAGTATAGAAGCCATGATAACAGAGCGGTAACCACCTGCACAATGTATATAAAAAGTCCCGTCTTTCGGAATTCTGTCAAATTGTTCATTAACAAAATCTAAAGGAATATTTATGGCATCAACAACATGGCCAGATTCATATTCTCCTGGTTTACGGGAATCTACCACAATAATGTCGTCACTGTAAATATCAGCAAAAATTTCAGGAGATATAGATTCTATACTGTCCGTCTCAAATCCTGAATTTGCCCATGCTTCAATACCACCGTTTAAGAATCCAAGAGTATTATCAAACCCAACACGGGCAAGGCGTGTAATGGTCTCTTTTTCTTTTCCTTCAGGCGTTAGCAGCAATAGCGGTTGTTTTACATCCATTATAAGAGCACCAACCCATGGAGCAAAAGTTCCGTTAAGACCTATAAAAATAGAGTTAGGTATGTGTGCTTTTACAAAATCACTTTCGTGCCTTACATCAAGAACAAGCGCACCCGAAGAATTTGCCAGAGCCTCAAATTCGGCAGGATCTAAAGCCCTACAGCCACTTTCTAAAACGGTATCAAGGCTTTGATAACCTTTAATATTCATCAATACGTTTTGCGGAAAATAGGCCGGTGGTCTGCCAAGTCCATCAAGCAATTCGGCAATAAACTCTTCTTTAGTCATATTGGCGCGAAGAGCATAGTTTATTTTTTTTTGGTTGCCCAGTGTATCAGTGGTTTCTTTGCTTAAATTTTTTCCGCACGAACTGCCTGCCCCATGGCTCGGATAAACAATAATATCGTCAGGCAGTGGCATTATTTTATTTCGCAAAGAATCATATAAATGAGAAGCCAGCAGTTCCTGAGTCAGGTCGCTGCTTAAAGCCTGCGCAAGGTCGGGTCTTCCTACATCACCTATAAAAAGAGTATCTCCCGTAATAATTCCATGCATATTTCCGGTCTCGTCAATAAGCAGGTAGCAGGTGCTCTCCATAGTGTGCCCCGGTGTATGTATGGCTTTAATAGTGTAGCTGCCTAATTTAAATTCCTGCCCATCGGCAGCAATAGTGGCGTCGAATTCAGGTTTCGCGGTTGGTCCATAAATAATCTGAGCTCCTGTTTTTTTGGCAAGGTCTAAATGCCCCGAAACAAAATCTGCGTGAAAATGTGTTTCAAAAATATATTTTATTTCAGCATTATTTTTAGAAGCTTTGTCAATATATGGTTGTACTTCCCTTAGCGGATCGAAAATGGCAGCTTCGCCGTTACTCTCAAGATAATAAGCGGCCTGTGCAATGCAGCCCGTGTATATTTGTTCAATTTTCATGTTGTATAAATAAATGCCATACTATGGCTATGCAAATATACCCATAAACACAAATATTATAAAGCTAAAACGGCATACTTTATAAACATATAAAAATGTTAATTGTTAACTAATTAGAGAATATATATTTATGATTTTTTTAGCTAAAAGGTGTTAATAAAATGTAAAATTAAACTAATCTCAATTTAAGTCTTTATTTTTTGAAAAATTAATAATTTGAATAAAATAAGTTATTATCTTTGTATTGCATTTTATGAGCAAAAAAACTATAACAAACTAAGTTGTAATTTATTAATTATGGCAACAACTGCAAAGTCCCGCAAGACGGGAATGTATGAAAACGTTAAGAATCAGTTTGATAAGGCTGCTGCCGTTATGAATCTTGATGAGAGCGTTAAAAAGATCTTATCTATAACAAATAACGAAATAATTGTACACTTCCCTGTAAAAATGGATAACGGTGATGTAGAGGTCTTTACCGGATATCGTGTACAGCACAACAATGCATTGGGGCCATATAAAGGCGGATTGCGCTATCATGACACGGTAGATATTGATGCTGCGCGTGCGCTTGCTACATGGATGACCTGGAAAACTGCTCTTGCAGGACTGCCTTATGGTGGTGGTAAAGGTGGTATACAGATCGATCCTAAAAAATATTCTACTGCAGAACTTGAGAGAATTACAAGGCGTTTTACTTTCGCTTTAGGCGATAATATTGGTCCTGAGCACGATATTCCTGCACCGGATGTAAATACTACACCGCAAATGATGGCTTGGATCGCTGATACTTATATGAGTACAAAGTCGCCATCAGAGCGTTCTAAAAACCAACACGTTGTTACAGGTAAACCTGTAGGATCGGGAGGCCTTGAAGGGCGCGACAGGGCAACCGGCTTTGGAGTGGTTGTAACTATTGAAGCATGGGCTAAAATGAAAGGCATAAGCCTTCAGGGAATGAAATATATTGTTCAGGGATTTGGTAATGTAGGTTACTGGAGTGCTCATTTTATGAGTAAAAATGGCGCTATACTTGTTGGTGTACAGGATGCTACAGGAACAATTTACAATCCTGACGGTATGGATCCTGAAGATTTATTGCAATATCAAAAAGAAAATGCAACGATACATGGCTACACTAACCATGACTTTGATTCAGACAAGTTCTTTGGTATAGATTGCGATATTATTATACCTGCAGCCCTTGGTAACCAGATTACAGAAGAAAATGCAGGTTCTATAAAGGCTAAACTTATTGCAGAAGGTGCCAATGGCCCAACAGATACAGAAGGGGAGACTATTTTACTGGAAAAAGGGGTTGAGATAATTCCTGATATTTTATGTAACTCTGGAGGTGTAATTGGCAGCTACTATGAGTGGTTACAAAACCGTAATGGAGAAATATGGTATATGGATGACGTTATTGGCAAACTGAGAAGGAAACTTGAGGATGCCTTTGAAAAAGTTGTTCATACTTCTGAAGAATATAAAACTGACTGGAGAACTGCCGCTTATATTGTTGCATTAACCAGAATAGAAATGGCTTATAAACAAAGAGGTATATTCCCATAAATAAAACTGTTACAGAATATAAATATAAAATGGCCGGAAATTCTCCGGCCATTTTTATATCATAATGCATTTTAGTACTATTTAAACAAAGGCAGCTAATCCTGCTGCTATGCCAAAAATAAACATTAGTACAAACAGTGCTATAAAAACTATCATTAAGATACCTATAAACTTGTAATGCGATTTAAGGTTTCCAAATGCAATAGTTAGTCTTTCGGTATTGTTACTGTTAAGTGCATCTTTAATACCTGAAGCAAATTTAAAAAGGTACATTAAAGGGAAAAAGTAAAACACAGCAACAACAATATAGAAAATACCTAGTGCTCCCATTGGAATAGGCGAAGATTGTCCCATAGCTGCCTGGGCTTCGGCCATCTGGCTTCCCATTGCACTTACAAACAGCCCCATCAGTATCATGAAACCAAGCCCTATAAAACCTAAAATAGTAATAAAAGTTGCCCATTTGGCGGTCTCCCTTAAAAAGTCTTTGGCCTGCTCCGTAAGCTGTAATTCAAAATTGTCGAAAGAAGATTTCTCGTCATTGAAAGAGGAATAATTTTCCATAATAATATATTAGTTTTAAAAATTGGTTACTTTTCAAACGCCTTTAATGTATGGGTAATAATATCTACACATTCTAAAAGTTGTTCTTCGTTCATCACCAATGGCGGTGCAAAACGAATAATATTGCCGTGCGTAGGTTTAGCCAGCAAGCCGTTTTGGGCAAGCTCAAGGCAAATATCCCAGGCAGTGGAGCTGTCTTCGGTGTCGTTTATTACAATAGCATTCAGTAGCCCTTTGCCGCGCACAAGGTTTACAATAGAGCTGTATTCTATATAATCGTTCATCTTTTCGCGGAAAAGTTCGCCCAGTCTTTCGGCATTCTTAGCAAGGTTTTCTTCAGTAACAACCTCAAGAGCCGCAATAGCAACAGCTGCAGCTATGGGATTTCCTCCAAATGTAGAGCCATGCTGCCCGGGTTTTATAACGGTCATAATATCATCATTAGCCAATACAGCCGACACAGGATAAGCTCCACCCGAAAGTGCTTTCCCTAAAATCAGTATGTCAGGCTGTACATTTTCATGGTGTACTGCTAGTAATTTACCTGTGCGTGCAATACCTGTCTGGACTTCGTCTGCAATAAATAAAACATTATGCTCTTCACACAGCTGTTTGGCTTTGGCAAGGTAACCTTCCTGTGGTACATACACCCCGGCCTCGCCCTGTATAGGCTCTATTAAAAATCCGGCAATGTTTTTAGATAATGTCAATGCTTTTTTTAATGCATCAATATCATCATAAGGTATTTTTATAAAGCCTGCGGTATAGGGACCAAAATTTTTACGCGCATTTTCGTCGTTAGAGAACGATATTATAGTGGTTGTTCGCCCATGGAAGTTGTTCTCGCACACAATTATTTGTGCTTCCTGTTCTGCAATACCTTTGCGCTCGTAAGCCCATTTGCGGCAAAGCTTTATAGCAGTTTCTACTGCTTCAGCACCGGTATTCATGGGCAACACTTTGTCAAAGCCAAAATATTGTGTAACAAACTGCTCATATTGGCCCAATTTATCGTTATAAAAAGCGCGTGATGTAAGCGTAAGGGTTTGCGCTTGCTGTACCAGCGCATTTATAATTTTTGGATGGCAATGCCCCTGGTTAACGGCAGAGTAGGCCGAAAGGAAATCGTAATATTTTTTGCCTTCTGTATCCCAAACATATACTCCTTCTCCTTTTGCAAGTACTACTGGCAGTGGGTGGTAGTTGTGGGCACCAAATTTGTCTTCTAAGGCAATGGCATCAGTAGCGTTTAATTTTTCTAAAACCGACATGAATTGTATTTTATCTTTACTAAAAATCAATTCCTACTTGTGGAGAGAAATCATCCTTCTTTTTTAGCCATTAATTACACGAATCAAACGAATTTAATATTGATAAACTCGCGGATTAGTGAAAATTCGTGTAATTAGTGGCTAAACATAATACGATGCAAAATACAAAAAATAAAATTATCAGTAATACAGATTATATTAAATGATAAGCCCTATCGTGTTAGGATAGGGCTTTATTTATTTATTTATGCAAACTGAAAAGTGACTTCATCTGCTGTAGGGCCATAGCTGCCGGGAACGGGTATACCCAACAACCTGAAATAAACACCAAGTTGCGCACGGTGGTGTATAGTTTGAGAGATAGCAACCCTTATAACACCGTAACGAGTGTCGCGATCATAAATATCATCGCCATTACGCAATATCCATTCTTCAGTAAAAGTGTTTACATCGGCCTGTGCCAAACTTTCGCGTCCGCTTTTAAGACACTCTTCAAAAAAATCAAGAATTTCTCCTGTGCTATTTACTTCTTTAGGAGTATAAGGATTTTTAGCGAAGTCAAGCTCATCGGTAGTAAGCGCCATAGTTATCCATCCCGGCAATTCGGCAATGTGTGTGGCAAGATGCACAAGCGTCATGCTTTTAGGGTGTGGCTGCCAGCTAAATTTTTCGGGAGGTATGCGGCTTAAAAATTTGCGTGTTGTAGCAGCTTCGGCATTTAGTTCCTGTTGTAATAACTCAATGATTTCCATAATAACTGTGGTTTAATGTGATTATGGTACAAAGTAACAGTGCGGTTATGACAACCCTTTGTCAGCAGTAATTTGTAAAGATGTATTTTTTTGTAAATACGTTTCCAAAAGCTCATTTACCCTATTTTTGAGTGATTGCGGTTCTAAGATTTCTGCATAGTCGGCAAACATCATAAACCAGCGCGCAATCCCATCATCTGCCCATTGCGACAGAAATGTCATATCGATATATTCATCAGTAACAATTTCAGATACAAAACCATAAAAATGTTTTTGATCCTGTATGTATGGTGCAGCCTTTTTATCTATCCTTATAACTGATTTATGCAGTGCAAAGCTTTTTACTTTGGCAACAGTATCTCTGTATTCTTTTAAAGAAGTATGCTCCTGTTGTGATTGAGCGGTTAAGGTAATTGATATTATGCGGTCTATGCGAAACTGGCGGTAAGTTTTCCTTAAATGACAGTAGGCAATAGTATGCCAAAAATTATTTTCATGAAAAATGCCAATAGGCTCGATAATTCTTTCGGTATTATCTTCTTTGGCAAATGCACGATAAGTTATGGCGACAGCTTTTTTATCTGCAATGGCTTTGAGTAAAACATCGAGCGTATTGCCTGTAGATGATGAAGTATTGCCTGGTTTGTTGCTAACGATTATTTGATCCTCAAGGTTTTCTATAAGATCTTTTTCGCTTCCGCGAAGCACTGCCTTAATTTTAAACATGGCTTCTGTATAATGTTTTTGCAGGGCGGCATCGGCAAAGTTGCCCATAAGTTTTTCAGCGGTAATAAATGCTATGGCCTCATTTGGTGTAAACATAACAGGAGGAAGCCTGTAGCCATCTACCAACGAATATCCTACACCGGCTTCGCCATACAATGGCACACCTGCTTCTTCGAGCGAGCGTATGTCTCTATAAACTGTGCGCAGGCTAATGCCAAAGCGGTTGGCTAAGTCCTGTGCTTTTACAACCTTTTTAGATTGCAATTGTATGAGTATGGCAGTTATTCGGTCAAAGCGGTTCATTATTATTCTTTTTTGTGCCTTGCCTGTAGCATTTCAAGCATTTTTAAGGTAGTGTTCCAGTTGCGTACGGTGCTTTTTAAGCCCAGTTTGCTTTCAATAAAAGCATTGGTAAGTTTACTGTCTGCTGCACTTTGTGCCAGTTTTAAATACAATACTGCGCCAATGGTTTTAAATTCATCATCACTGCGGTTATACTTTTTCATCTGATCCATGCCCTGCACAGTGGGCTCTCCTGTTAAAAAAGCCACATGAAATTTTTTAATTCCCGATGGCTCGGGTTCGGCACTGGTATAAGGGTTATTGGCAATAGCCTTTGCCACCTCGGCCTCTTCAAATACAAAAATGCCTACATTATGCCCATATTCTTTATACATAAGCATTTCAAGGTCTTTGGCAATTTTAGGCTTGCTTGTTTCTTCACTTTCAAAAACCACATTGCCGCTTTGAATATAGGTTTCTACATTTTTATATCCCTCGGCATGCATTAATTTTTTTAAGGCATCCATTTTTATAATGTTGTGTCCGCTTACGTTAATGCCGCGAAAAAGTGCTAAATATACAGGCATAGTATTTTGCTAAATGATTAATAGCAAAAATAGCTTATTTTTGCCGCATGGGAAGAAAGACAACAGATAAGATTATATTTAATAATGTAGATGTGCTTGATGCGGGTGCCAAAGGTGTATCTGTAGCTAAAGCACCTGACGGAAAAGTTATTTTTATACCTAATGTAGTGCCGGGTGATGTGGTAGATGTGCAAACATTTAAAAAACGTAAAGCATATTATGAGGGCAAGGCAGTACATTTTCATGAATACAGTGCCGACAGAGTTATACCTCCATGCCAGCATTTTGGTGCCTGTGGTGGCTGCAAATGGCAAAACATGCAGTATGAAAAGCAGCTATATTACAAAAACCGTGAGGTATATAATCATCTCAAACGTATTGGTAAAGTAGAATTACCGGACTTTGAACCAATTAAAGGCAGCGAGAAGGAGTTTTATTACCGCAATAAAATGGAGTTTTCGTTCTCTAACGCACGCTGGATGACAGAAGAAGAGGTTAAGAGCGGTGCTGAGTTTGATAATCGCAATGCGCTCGGTTTTCACATTCCGCGCATGTGGGATAAGATTTTAGATATTACCCATTGCCACCTGCAGGAAGACCCAAGCAACGCTATTCGTAACGCAGTGAGGGATTTTGCAAATGAGCATGGCATGGAATTCTTTAACCCTCGCGAACACAGTGGTCTGTTGAGAACGCTTATGTTGCGTACAGCAAGCACTGGCGAAATAATGGTTCTTATACAGTTTTTTGATGATAACAAAGAACAGCGCGAAGCCCTGCTTGATCATCTTGCTTATACATTTCCGGCAATAACATCGTTACAATATGTTATTAACCAAAAGGCTAACGACACCCTTTATGACCAAAAGATAGTTTTATATAAAGGACGTGATTATATTCTTGAAGAGATGGAAGGCTTAAAATTTAGCATTAATGCTAAATCTTTCTACCAAACTAATAGCGAGCAGGCATACCAGCTTTACAGTATTACCCGCGATTTTGCAGGCTTAACAGGTAATGAGCTCGTGTATGACCTTTACACAGGTACCGGTACAATTGCCCAGTTTGTGTCACGTGATGCAAGAAAAGTGGTAGGGGTAGAGTCGGTTCCGGAAGCTATTGCTGATGCAAAAGAGAATGCAAAACGCAATAATATTACCAATTGCGAGTTTTTTGTGGGAGACATGAAAGATGTGTTTAATGCGGAATTTATTGATACCCATGGACACCCGGATGTTATTATTACCGACCCACCGCGCGATGGTATGCATAAAGATGTGGTTGACCAAATATTGCGTATAGCACCTGAAAAAGTAGTATATGTTAGCTGTAATTCAGCCACTCAGGCGCGCGACCTTGCCCTAATGGACGGGGTTTATAAAGTTGTGCGTGTGCGTCCGGTAGATATGTTTCCGCAAACACACCACGTAGAAAATGTTGTACTTTTACAAAAACGATAATTAAGGCATTGCCATAATGAAAAGACTTATAGGTTCTGTTTCGCTGTTACTGGTTCTTAGCTGCTATTTGCTTAGTTGCGAAAAGGACGACCTTTGCCCTGAAACAACTCAAACCACATCACGTTTGGTACTTGGTTTTTATAGCGAAACCAATCATGAAGCCCCACAGGCAGTTACAAGACTTCAGGTATTTACAGAAGGGAGCCAGGATACTATACAACTAAGCACAATCGATGAAGTAAGCCTGCCACTGAGAACAGATGCTACTTCTACAAAATGGGGGTTGATATATAACAGACCAGTAGCTGATGGGTATGAACCAAATACTGATTTTTTAGAGTTTAAGTACACGACACGTGAGGAGTATGTATCGAGAGCGTGTGGATATAAAGTGCTTTTTACTCTAGAAGACGATACCGATCTTTTGCCTAACCCTGTTTTAACCGATACTCCTGCCGGAGGTGGCCGATGGATAGACGGAACCGAGATTTTAGAAACTAATATAGAAAACGAAAATGACATACATATCAAGGTTTATTGGTAGCCTGCTGTTGTTGCTGTCTTTTTCGGTAATGGCACAACAAAATGAAAAACAGCTGCCCAAAACTCCTGCCGATAGTGTGGCAGTTGCTGCTGCACCTGTAAAAAAAGACCGTTATGGTATAAGGGTTGGGCTGGACCTGTACAGACTTAGCCGTTCTTTTTATGAAGACGGTTTTAGGGGAATTGAGGTTGTGGCTGATTACAGGCTTACCAAAAAATGGTATGCCGCAGCCGAACTTGGTAATGTAAAATTTACTGTAGATGATACCCAGCTTAATTTTACAACAAACGGAAGCTATTTAAAAGTAGGTTTTGATCATAATGTTTACGAGAATTGGCTTGACATGGAGAATATGATATATGTGGGTTTCCGTTACGGCTTTGCATCATTTAGCCAAAACCTTAATTCTTATAAAATATATCAAAATTCTGCGTTGGATGATATTGACGATACTACCACTCCAACTAATTATTTTGATGAAGTGACTGTGTATACTGATCGAAATTACAGCGGTTTAACAGCCCATTGGGTTGAATTAATAGGTGGTGTAAAAGCAAAGCTTTTTAATAACCTGTTTCTTGGATTTAGTGTGCGCCTTAACGGGTTGTTGTCTGAAACTAAACCATCTGGTTTTGACAATCTTTACCTGCCAGGTTTTAACCGTACTTATGATGGCAAGTTTGGCGTAGGATTCAACTACACGCTTTCGTATTTTATTCCGTTATATAAAAAGCAAATAGCTAAAAAGGAAGAAGCTCCCACACCTAAAAATTAGAAAAGTAAACTGAATTGCCGTAAAGTATTTTGTTATGAAGAAGAAAATAAACGAACAGGCACTAAGAAAAGACAGTACGGTTAATAAAATACAATTTGACAAAGAATGGTTTTATGCTGTAAAAGATATGGAAGATTATCTTGACGAAGATCTTACAGGAATTGAGTGTATTACATTACCCATGACGATTGACGGTTTTAGGTATAATGTTAAATGCTCTACCTGGGAAGACATAACAAGATTTTTGCAAAAAGAACCCCTTGAAGATTTTAAAGGCAGTGTTTTGAAAGATAAAAAATTACTGAGCAAAACGTTGAAGACCAATAAGAAAACCTGACAATGTAATAATTGTCAGGTTTTTTATGTTTGACGAAAAAACTTTTAAATGAATTTTACTTCAAGAATGTCAATTTCGTTCTCTTTTACTTCGTTATCAGTATCTGCAATAATGTTAATGCCCGAAACACAAAGCGATTTCACTTTTTTAGTTCCTGTTTTAGCAAGTTTTTCAAAATTAGAAGGATGCAGCATCAGCATTACATTTTCTGACAGGGCATTGGCAAGAATAAAATTTTTAATAGTGGCTAAGTCAATGTTCGTTCTCATGTCAATAAATTTTTTAGGTTGTTTGTTTTACAAATATCCCTTTTAAACTTTTAAAAAATTTGTAATACAATCCTAATAAAACTTTAAAATTGATAAACAGGTTTTAAGAACAATTAAGTATCGTGTCTAAATGCGTGCCCTTTCTGTATTCCCAGTTTTTGCATTTTAGAAATCAGGGTAGTGGAGGGCAAACCCAATTTTATTGCTGCACCATTTGGACCTGAGATCCTGCCATTACACATTTTTACAACCTTTAAAATGTGTTCTTTTTCAACCTCTTCGAGTTTCTTTATATAATGATCGCTGTCTGTGCTGTTTAAAATACTACTTGTTTTAGGAAATGCCATTTCGGTTATTGTCTTTCCTTTTGTTAGCAGAATACTTCTTTCGAGCGTATTCTTTAATTCCCTAACATTCCCCGGCCAGGTATAAACCATCATTGCCCTCAATACTTTTGGTGATAGAGTCATATTCTTACGACCGCTTTTACTGCAAAAGCTGTCAATAAAATAGGAGCTAAGTGTTTCTATATCTTCTTTTCGTTCTCTCAGTGCGGGCAATTCTATCGGAAAGATATTGAGCCTGTAAAACAGATCGGCCCTGAATGAGCCTTTTTCTACTTGCTGAGCAAGATTTAGGTTTGTAGCAGCAATAATACGCACATTCACTTTTATTGTAGTAGTGCTGCCTATGCGCTCAAACTCGTTTTCCTGCAACACACGCAGCAACTTTGTTTGAAGTATTAATGGCAGTTCTCCAACTTCGTCAAGAAAAAGAGTGCTGTTATTTGCCTGCTCAAACTTACCTATACGTCTTTCGGTCGCTCCTGTAAAACTTCCTTTTTCATGCCCAAAAAGTTCGCTTTCAATAAGGTTAGCTGGTATAGCAGCACAGTTTACCCGGATCATTTTTTTATCGCGGCAAAATGAGTTGTTATGAATGGCCGTTGCAATAACTTCTTTACCCGTACCGCTTTCGCCCAAAAGCAATACTCCCGAATGTGATGGAGCTACCTGTTGTACTAAGCTTAAAACTTTTTGCATGGCTTCACCACGACCAATAATACCTGAAAGGCCGTCCCTATTAATAACCTCCAAATCGGGAGTTTCATTTACTACCTGCACGTCGGGACTTAATTTTTCATTTGCTTTCAGGGTTTTAAGATGTTCCTGAATTTGTTGGGTTACAATAATATTGGTCACCGTTAATGCAAGTTGCATCGATATGCCTTTTAAAAGCCGAAGCGCAGCTCTTGTAAAACTATCTGGTCTTTTGTAAAAAGCAAATACTACTGTAGGGTTGTTTGGTTGATAATGAAGGGGTATAGTGACCATTTGTTTTATACCCGAATTATAGGCCGTTTCTATAAAGGCAGGTAGGTTGCCTTTTTTATAATTTAAGTTCGAAAGATTCTGGACAACCGGATCCGCCGAATGAAGTGCGGTACCAAAAAGTCCATCGCTAACATTGTATTTTTTCTCTGCTAACTCAGAAGATACAGACAGACCATCCTGAAAAAAAACAAAATATTCTTTTTCTTCGCTGTTACTAACACATATAGCAAAGCTTTCGCATTCAATATTTTCACTAACCTTTTTTATTACCGCCTGTAAGGTTTTTACATCGGTTACCTGAGACAATGCATTACAAATGGTCAATTGCAGCAAATGGTCTTTTTCCCTTTCCTGAATGGCTTTCAAAATAGCATCGGCCTGGGGATTTTTTTGCTGCATATTGGTTTAGGGTTGATTGATACAATTTCGTGAAAATACTTATATTAAATTCTATAAATACAGGGCCGAAGAACGATCAGTTTTTAAAAACTAATTGGTTTGCCTGTTCTATTTCGTCCTGTATGATTGTGTGCGGAATATTGTCATATACTTTTACATTTACCGTAGCTCCCATAGTTTTAAACAACTCGGCAGTATCGTTAGCACGTTCCACAGGTACATGAAAATCAGGATCACCGGTTCCTATAAAAACAGGTGTGCCATCAAAATTGCCTGTATAATTTTCATCATATATTTTATCGCCAATAACACCACCTGTAAATATAACGATACCTCCATATTTTGCAGCATTACGGGCTGTAAATTCGGCAGTAAGGCATGCCCCCTGAGAAAAGCCCAGAAAGTATATATTTTCTTTACCTATTCCTTGATTTTCAATATATGATACTGTTTCACTTATTGTGTTAAGTGCATTGGTCAAATGAGGTTCATTATCGGTGGGTTTGGCAAGAAACGACAAAGGATACCATGTGTTGCCCGGAGCCTGTGGGGCAACTAACGAAAAACCATCAACATTTAAATAGTTGGCTATAGAAAGTATATCCTGTGCCGCGGCACCGCGGCCATGTATCATTATTAAAGCTTTTTTGGAACTGGCCAAAGGTTCTCCTTTTATAACTGTATTATTCATTTTCATTTTGTTTTAGCCAAATATCGCTGTATTCTTCGGGATGTTTTTTAAATTGTGCATGTACATATGGGCAAAGCGGAATAACTTTCATGTTGTTTTGCCTTACATGTGCAACCATAGCATCGAGCAATAGTTTGGCATATCCTTTACCCGATGCACTTTCGTCAACTCCTGTATGATATACTGTGAGTTCATCGTTTTTAATACTTATTACCATTTCACCAATTTTTGCATTATCCTCATAAAGATTAAATGCACCATGGTTTTTTTCGTTAAGTTCAAGTTTTATATCTGCCATATGTATTTTAATTTTTGATTAATAATATTCCTGCTGAATGCCCAGTTTTTTCATTTTAGAGTAAAGCGTAGTGGCAGGTATTTTAAGTATTTCGGCAGCACCACCATTACCAAATACTTTGCCTCCGCACATTTTTAATGCAGCCATAATATGTTCACGTTCCATGTCTTCCATCGAAAGTAATACTCCTGATTGTTGAGCAACTACATTATTTCCTGTTGCAATACTTTCGGTATTTTTAATATCAAAAGTTTCTATCTCATTAAAGGGCGTTAGCAATACATAGCGTTCTATAAGATGTTCAAGCTCCCGTATATTGCCCGGCCAGCTATAGTTGAGCAATTGTTGCATGGCGTTATCAGATATTATAGTAACATCTTTTTTTGCTTTAGAAGCGTATTTCCTTAAAAAGTAATAGGCAAGGCTCTCTATATCTTCTTTGCGCTCTTTGAGGGGAGGCAATTCTATTGGGAACACATTGAGCCTGTAATACAGGTCGAGCCTGAAGCGGCCTTCGGCAACTTCTTTTTCGAGAGAGCGGTTGGTAGCCGCAATAACACGAACATTCACTTTTATAGTGTTATTAGCTCCAATGCGCTCAATTTCTTTTTCCTGTAAAACCCTCAACAGTTTTACCTGCGAGTCTAAAGGCAATTCGCCAATTTCGTCAAGAAAGATAGTGCCGTTGTGGGCTTGCTCAAATTTTCCGGTGCGTTGGCTATTGGCACCTGTAAAAGCTCCACGTTCATGTCCAAAAAGTTCTGATTCTATCAATGATTCAGGTAATGCTGCACAGTTTACAATTACAAAAGGAGCATTTTTTCCAGAAGATAATTCGTGTACAGAATGTGCTATCCGTTCTTTACCCGTACCGCTTTCGCCAAGTATTAAAACAGAGGTATCGGTTGGGGCAACAACCCTTATTTTATTGAGTACATCTAATAATTTAGGGCTTTGCCCAATAATACCTTCAATACTTTTAGATACGGGTGCTTTTTTATTTTCATTAATATCGGCAATGCCTTTGTGTATTCCATTGCGATAGCGTGCAATATCAAGCATTACAAGCAGGTCCTTTTCCCTAAAGGGTTTTACCATAAAACCATAGGGTTGTGTGGCCTTAACTGCTTCGAGGGTGGTTTGGTTTGTATTGGCCGATATATACAGGAATGGAATATCCTGTGTGATAAGCTCCCATGCAAGGTCTATACCAGTGAGGTCTCCTTTAAGCATAATATCGAGCAATACCCAGTTTGGCCTTTTAGCATCGATAAGTTTTCGCGCCTGTACTACAGACGATGCTATGCCAATAACCTCATAACCGCTTTTTAAAAGCATTATTTTCAGGTCGTTGGCTACAATAAACTCATCTTCAACTATTAATATTTTTTCTTTCATCAGTACACTATTCGTTATTGTTGTACCAGTTTATTATTCTCCTGAAGGCCTCTGAACAATACAGTAACAGTAAGCCCATTATCATTTTGTACTGTAAATGTTCCGTCAATTTGTGTGCTTAGCCCGGTCATAAGATTCATTCCCAATGAGTTTACGTTGTCAATATCAAAATCATTCGGCAGTCCTATGCCATTATCTGTAACAGTTAATTCATACGACTCTTTTTTTGTCCTTTGTAAAGATATTCTTATTTCAGGATTATCTATACCGTTAAAAGCATGTTTTACACTGTTACTTATGGCTTCATTTAATATAAGTGCCAAGGGTACAGCAATCTCAACATCAAATTCAAAACGGTCGGTGTCTATATCAAAGTTAATCTTTCTCTCAACATCTATATTATCACTAAGATAATTAACCAGCTCGTTAATATACCACGATATGTTTACAACTGCTAAGCTTTCTGACAGATAAAGTTTTTGATGAATTAACGATATGGCATGTATGCGGTGCTGACTGTTTTGTATTGCCATATAGGCATCTTTATTTTCGAGATACGCCAATTGCGAATTGAGCAGGCTTATTACTATTTGCAGATTATTTTTTACACGGTGGTGCATTTCGCCCACCAGCCATTCTTTTTCGTTTAACAGCTTTTGCAGCAGTTCTTTTTGCTGATCTATTTGTTGTTGCTTAAAGAGTATCTTTTTGTTTTTAAACTTTCTGGATCTGTATCCTCCATAAAGTAAAACAAAAATTAGTACAAGCAGTATAAGCTTACCGGCATCCATCATCGTTCCTTCATTTTTAGCATTGCCTATGGTTTGTTTTGATATTTCTGAAATGAGGATTTTCTCTTCATCCTCGTTTTTCTGAGCATCAGAGAATTGTCCTGATATGCTTAACAGCACTATCAGATACCTGCGTATTTTATAAATATCCTGCTCCTTTTCCTTGTTCATAAAAAAACACCTTTACAGTTATTAAACCATAAAGGTGCCTTAATTATAAGATGCTGATAATTAAAAGGGAGCTTATTTATACGAGTCTATTTTATTACGATATGTCGTAAATTTATTGCGTTTTTTTGAAATATTATTTCACAAGTTTATCAAGAGTATATTCAATAAGCTTGTTTACTGCAGCATACGGATCATCACTAAAAGTGCCTGTAGCGCGGTTGGCTATAATGGCATTAAGGGATAATGCATTGTGTCCAAGCAGAGCACAAAGGCCATAAATAGCGGCAGTTTCCATTTCAAGATTGGTAATGCGCTTGCCGTTAAAGTTAAAAATATCCATTTTGTTGTTTAATTCGGCATCCTGTATTGCTAATCTTAATACACGTCCCTGAGGCCCGTAAAACCCTCCGGCAGTAGCTGTTATACCTTTGTGAATATAATCGGTTTCAATAAGTTTCTCAAGCTTTTCGCTGCATTTTATAACATAAGGTTTTCCTTTGCGTATATCCCATTTGGTGTGGTTTAAAAAAGCTTCTTCCATTGCATATTCAGATACTTCCTCTATAAGATAGGAGCGAAGCATGTTGTCAAGACCAAGTCCGTATTGCGACATTACAAAACTGTCTACGGGTATATCGGCCTGTAAAGATCCTGATGTGCCAATTCGCACAATATTAAGCGATGTAAACTCTTTTTTAGGTTGCCTTGTTTTTAGGTCTATATTAACAAGAGCGTCCAGTTCGTTAATAACAATATCAATGTTGTCCGGGCCAATGCCAGTAGACTGTACTGTTAATCTTTTACCTTTATAAATGCCTGTCTGGGTTTTAAACTCACGTTTTTGGGTAGTAAATTCTATACTATCAAAATGTGCGGTAATTTTTTCCACGCGATCCTGGTCTCCAACAAAAATAATATCGTGGGCAATATTTTCGGGTTTAAGGTTAAGGTGGTAAACGCTGCCATCAGGGTTTAATATCAGTTCAGACTGTTTAATTTCCATGGGGAATATTATGTGTTTCTTTAAAAAATATTATTGCTAAAATAAAGAAAGCATTTGCGTTGTGCAAATGCCTTCTATGCTAAATATTTGCAAAGTTTTACCCTCCCACACGCTTTACTTTATAGCCTTCTTTAGTTAGGTAATCCATTACCTTATCCCTAAAGTTGCCCTGTATAATTATCTCTCCATCTTTAGCCGACCCACCCACACCACAAAGCGTTTTAAGCTGTTTGGCGAGAATTTTTAGATCATCATCTGTTCCTTCAAAACCTTTTATAACTGTAGCTACTTTGCCACCACGGTTTTTTTTGTCAAGATGAGCTTCCAGTTTTTGTTGGTTATTAGGCAGGGTTTCCTGTGCCTCATCATTACTGCTAAGGTCAAAATCTTTATTGGTGGAAAATACAAATCCGCCAAGGTCTTCAAGACTGTTTACTTTTTTTGCCATATTTTTGTGGTGGAACGCGGATACCGCAGATTAGGCGGATTTTCGCGGATTTTATTTATTCTTATTTTCAAAAACTTTTCTGATAAACTCAGGCTTTTTACCAAAGTTTAATAAAAGACCGACTTCACAATCAGTGCTTCTAAGATAATTTATGATTTGATGTTCAAACTCTTCAGTTAAGTAATCACACGCTTTTAGTTCAAGTATTACAACATCATTTACAATTATATCAGCAAAATAATCTCCTACAGGTAAATCTTTGTAGTAAACTGTAATTTTTCGTTGTGCCTCAACTTCAAGTCCTCTTGATTTTAACTCGTAGAACATAGCATTTTGATATACCCTTTCCAAAAATCCATAACCAAGTTCATTGTAAACATCGTAAAAAGCTTTTAATATCTCAGATGTCAATTCTTTATAAAGCATTACAGTAATATTTATTGAAAATCTGCAAAAATCCGCCTAATCTGCGGTATCCGCGTTCCATATCTTTTACTTTTTAATCAATCCCAAATCAACCAGCCTTTCATACAAAAACTCTCCCGCAGTAATATCATCATAAAGTTTAGGATGTTCGGTATCAATACAGTTGTCAAGACAGTCCAGTTTCATTTCGCTAACGGGATGCATAAAGAACGGAATAGAATAGCGGGACGTTCCCCAAAGCTCTCTTGGAGGGTTAACAACCTGATGTATAGTAGATTTTAATTTATTGTTGGTATGGCGGCTTAGCATGTCGCCTACATTAATAACCAGTTCGTCCGGCTCAGCAATGGCATCTATCCATTCGCCATTATGGTTTTGAACCTGCAATCCTTTGCCTTGTGCTCCCATAAGCAACGTTATAAGGTTTATATCGCCATGCGCAGCGGCACGCACTGCATTATCAGGCTCGGTGGTTATAGGAGGGTAGTGTATAGGGCGCAATATGCTGTTGCCTTCTGCCACATATTTATCAAAATAAAACTCGTCAAGCCCTAGATATAATGCCAGCGCACGCAAAACATATATTCCGGTTTTTTCAAGCATTTTGTAGGCTTCTTCGCCCACTTTATTAAACTCAGGCAATTCTTTTACTTCTACATTCTCAGGATATTCGCTAAGATATTTAGAACCTTCCTCAAGATACTGGCCAAAGTGCCAAAACTCTTTAAGATCGCCTTCTTTGCGGCCTTTTGCATGTTCTTTTCCAAACGATACATAACCTCGCTGACCGCCAATGCCCGGAATTTCGTACTGTTCTTTAACTTCTACAGGAAGGTTAAAAAAGTTCCTGACTTCAGCATAAAGGCCCTCTACAAGATTGTCGTCAAGAAAATGACCTTTAAGTGCCACAAAGCCTATTTCTTCATATGCTTTTCCGATTTCATTTACAAATTTTTGCTTGCGTTCCGGGTTACCCGAAAGGAAATCACGCAGATCCACGCTGGGAATGTTTTGCATACAATTAGTTTAATTGTTAATAACTTAATTTGGCTTAAAGCCTTGTTAATACAAAGCTAAGCATATTTTTTAAGATAGGCATTGCTAAGTTATTAACAGTACATTATGTTGCTACTTATGTGGTGATATCAGGATATCTACAATTTTTTAATCTCTTAATTTAATGTGTTATTTTTGTGCTATCAAAAATAGATTGATTGAGAACTTCAGTTTTTCCGGCAGTACAAAATATAGATGTTTTTAAAAAGCAGTTGTTGCAATGGGCACAACAGTTTAGAGAAGTAGTTTTTTTAGACAGCAATAATTACCATCAAAAATACAGCAGTTATGATGCAATTTTAGCTGTTGATGCTTTGACATCTATACAAACCGATTACAGTAATGCCTTTGACGATTTCAATACATATCAGCAAACTACAAAAGACTGGATATTCGGATATCTTTCTTATGATCTTAAAAATGATACAGAGGCTTTGCGCTCTGATAACCATGATGATTTAGGGTTTCCTGATCTTTTCTTTTTTCAGCCAAAAAAAATATTTCTGATCAAAGATGATGTCGTTGAGATAAAATATCTTGCAATGTGCGACGACGAGATCGATTTGGATATAGAGGAAATTATGAACTTAAATTCTGACTTTCCAAATCTAAGTTCTCAATTCCCTATAAAGAGCAGAATTTCTAAAGAAGACTACCTCAATAAAGCCCAAAAAATGTTAGAATACATTTACAGGGGCGATATTTATGAGGCCAATTTTTGTATGGAATTTTATGCTGAAGATGCTTTTATCAATCCTCTTAATACTTTTACAAAGCTTAACAATATTTCAGAACCGCCTTTTGCAGTTTATTTTAAAAACTATAAACAGTACCTTTTGTGTGCGTCGCCTGAGCGTTATTTGAAAAAGGAGGGAAATACAGTAATCACACAGCCTATTAAAGGAACGGCAAGGCGTAGTGATAATGCCGTTGAAGATGAAACAATTAAAAATGAATTGCTTAACAACGAAAAGGAACGTTCTGAGAACATTATGATCGTAGATTTGGTGCGCAACGACCTTTCCCATACTGCTAAAAAAGCATCAGTAAGGGTTGAAGAACTTTGCGGAGCCTATGCATTTAAGCAGGTACATCATTTAATTTCTACCGTAATTTCCGAAGCTATCCCTGAGTTCTCTCCTGTTGATATTATCAAAACGACTTTCCCGATGGGGAGTATGACCGGTGCTCCAAAAATATCGGCCATGAAAATTATAGAAGAGTTAGAGGAAACCAAGCGTGGACTTTATAGCGGAGCAGTTGGCTATTTTACTCCGGATGGCAACTTTGATTTTAATGTGGTAATCCGCAGTATTTTGTATAATGAGGCTAACAGATATGTTTCGTTCTCGGTGGGCAGTGCTATAACGGCTGAGGCAATACCTGAAAAAGAGTATGAAGAGTGTTTGCTGAAGGCTCATGCCATGCGTACAGTACTGGAGAATAATCTGTCGTAAAAATTCTTACCTTTGGGAATGCTTTTCGAATTAAAAGACCACTTAAATAAAAAATTACACTTCCTTGCAGGAAAAAAACTTCTGCTTGCCGTTAGCGGTGGTATAGACAGCATGGTTTTGGCACATGTGTTTAAGGAACTTGGTTATGATATTCATATTGCGCATTGCAACTTTGGGCTTAGGGCAGAGGAGAGTGATGGCGACGAACAGTTCATCAGGGATTATGCCACCGGAAATAATATAAAAATATTTGTAACTCACTTTGATACAAAAGCTTTTGCTGATGATACTAAAGTATCTATTCAAATTGCAGCAAGGCAGCTACGCTATGCCTGGTTTAATGAACTGTTAGATCAAAACCAACTTGACTACCTGCTTACAGCACATCATTTGGATGATTCTGCTGAGACATTTCTTATCAATTTTACACGTGGCACCGGCCTTGAAGGATTAACAGGAATACCACAAATAAACGACAGGATTGTAAGGCCATTACTGCATTTTACACGAAGTAATGTTGAGGCTTATGCTATACAAAACAACATACAATGGCGGGAAGACAGCAGTAATGCTTCGAATAAATATTTACGTAATAAAATAAGGCATGATGTAGTGCCGATATTAAAAGAACTTAACCCGTCTTTTGCGGCATCTTTTTTGCAAACACTTACAAACCTGCAGCAGGCACAGTCGCTTGTTCAGGATGCGGCTGTTCTGGTTTACAAACAGGTAGTTACAGAAGAGCATAATCAAAAGCATTTTAATATAGAGCAATTAAAACGCCTGCCTAATTATACAGCCTATTTATATCAATGGTTGTCGCCTTTTGGGTTTGCTGCCTGGGATGATATTTATGCTTTAGCAGATGCTCAATCGGGCAAGTACATTTTATCGGCCAATTACAGGCTTTTAAAAGATAGGAATGTGCTGATCTTAGAGCCATTGTCTCAGGATAATAGTATTGTTTATGAGATAAGTAAAGGGCAGGAAAAAGTAAGTGTACCTTTGCCTATAAAATTTATAATAGCAGAGAAATTAGAAAATGCCACAAAAAATGTAATTTTTGTTAATAATGAATTAATAAAATATCCATTAAACATACGAAAATGGCAGGATGGTGATTATTTTTACCCTTTGGGCATGAATGGCCAAAAAAAGAAGCTTTCTAAGTACTTTAAAGATGAGAAGATGTCTTTGAGTGACAAGGAAAATATATGGCTTTTATGCTCTGAAAATCAGGTAATATGGGTGATAGGAAAACGTGCCGATAACCGATTTAAAGCAACCGAAAAAACAACACAAATTTTAAAAATAGAAGTTTTATAGAAATGAAAAAACTTACAACGGTATTCTTTTTTTTAATTGCAATAGCCCTTCAGGCTCAGGTAAAAGATCCTGTAAAGTGGACATCTAAAATAGAAAAGAAATCAGCTACCGAATTTATACTTGTATTTAACGCCACTATAGAGAACGAGTGGCATATGTATTCTCAGTTTAGCGACGAAAACGGTGCCCTGCCTATGGAAGTGCTGTTTAACAACAGTAAAGGCAATTATACTCCGGTAGGCAAAGCTGCTGAAAGCAAAACCGAAAAAGCTTTTAATGATGTTTTTGGAGTTACAGAAACGTTTTGGAGTCATAATGCCCAGCTTAGGCAAACCATTAAGATTACCAATCCGGCCAATGAAGTTGTTCAGGTCGAATTGGCTTATCAGGTTTGTAAAGAGGTTTGTATACAGGGCAGCAATTTGTTTGAATTCAATATTAAAACTCTCACTTCTAAAGAGGTTAAGAAGTTTGATAAGATAGTACCTGTAGCTGCACCTTTAACAACAACCGTTACTGCCACAGATGCCAATAAAGAAACGAAAACTACTGTTGATACTACAATAGTTACTACCCAAACGGTGTCAGCAGATACAACTGTAATACTATCTTCTAATGAGAAAAAACAGGAAGTAACGACAACTAAATCGACAACAAAGAAAGAAGCAGAAACAGAGAAAGGTTTATTTGCTATTTTCTTTATTGCATTTTTATCTGGTTTTGCTGCATTGCTAACACCTTGTGTATTTCCTATGATACCAATGACGGTTAGTTTTTTTACTAAACAAAGCAAGTCTAAAGCTGCCGGAGTGCGCAACGCCATTATTTATGGTATATCGATAATAGTTATCTATGTGCTTCTGGGGTCTTTGGTAACCGGTATTTTTGGTGCCGACTCGCTTAATGCATTATCTACCAATGTATTATTTAACCTTGTTTTCTTTGTATTGCTTGTTGTTTTCGCCTGTTCTTTCCTTGGGGCTTTCGAAATCATGCTGCCTAATTCGTGGGCAAATAAAGTAGACCGTCAGGCCGATAGGGGCGGTATAGTAGGCATCCTGTTCATGGCACTTGCATTGGCAATAGTTTCTTTTTCATGTACAGGCCCAATAGTAGGTACATTGTTGGTAGAAGCTGCTTCTAAAGGAGGTATAGCCCCAGTGGTTGGTATGTTTGGTTTTTCGTTGGCTTTAGCTTTGCCATTCATGCTTTTCGCTATGTTCCCGGGATGGATGAACAGCCTTCCAAAATCAGGAGGATGGCTTAATACTGTAAAAGTTTTTCTTGGTTTCTTAGAACTGGCTCTTGCTTTTAAATTTTTAAGTAATGCCGATCTTGTATTACAGCTTCATTGGTTGGAAAGAGAAACATTTCTTGCTATATGGATAGCTGTTTTTGGAGCATTGGCTTTATATATGTTTGGAAAAATAACACTGCCACACGATACACCGGGTGGCTACATATCGGTAGGCAGGCTGCTTTTAGGGCTTTTGATATTAAGTTTTACAGTTTACCTGATTCCCGGTTTGTGGGGAGCACCTCTAAAACTTATAAGTGGCTTTCCTCCATCACAAACCTATAGCGAGAGTCCTAATGGTTTTGGTTCAGGCGGCGGCGTTGCATCAGTAGCTGTAGCTTTGCCGGAAAGTGCACATAGCGGCCCTCATGGAATTGCTGCCTTTGAAGATTACAATAAAGCACTTGCTTACGCTAAACAACAAGGCAAACCATTGTTGATTGATTTTACAGGACACGCCTGTGTTAACTGCCGAAAAATGGAGGAAAAAGTTTGGAGTGAAGAGCGTGTATTGTCTATACTTAAAAATGATGTTGTATTGGTTTCTTTATATGTTGACTCGAAAATAGATCTTCCTGAAAGCGAACAATATGAATCTAAAGCGACAGGCAAGTTTGTGAAAACAATTGGCAATAAATGGAGCGATTTTCAAATATCTAAATACAAAACCAATTCGCAGCCATATTATGTTTTAGTAAACGGTGCTGAAGAAAACCTTAATGAACCTGTAGGCTACACCCCCGATGTTGAAGAATATCTTATATGGCTTCAGGGTGGAGTAACAAATTTTAAAAAATAAACCTTACTAAACTATAGCAAAACGGTGTGTCCTTTAAAGATACACCGTTTTTTATTTCAATTCATATTGATTATCAGGTTGTTATTTTTACCGATTTAAAAAATATTTTATTACCCTACTAAATCTATAGGATAATAGTTTTTTATTATATATTTGCGGCAATAAAACACTCACCAATGATACAATACCGACTCTTTAAGAGACCTTACTGTTGTTTTTATCAAAAGCAAAAAAGTTTTAAACGATAAATAACAACAGGCCTATTGATAAATCAGGGCAACAACATTCTCTTAAAAATGAATAAATATTTACAAGTATTATCAATTGCACTTATTACAGGCACAGGTGCTTACGCACAGACTGATATTAATGGAACAATAAAAGACATAGACGGCATTGCCATACCAAAAGCTGTAGTAAGCATTAAAGGCAGCACTACAGTTATAATTGCCGCTACCGATGGTAGTTTTAGTATAACAGGCCTTCAAAGTTTTCCTGTAACATTACAGGTGGCAGCATCAGGTTTTAAAACGCAGGAACTAACTGTAAGCGAGCTACCTGCACAGCCATTAGAGATTGTGCTTTTGGCAGATTTTGATAACAAACAGCTCTCTGAAGTAATGATAACTTCAAGGCGCAGAAAGGAAAATGCGCAGCAGGTGCCAATTCCTATATCTGTAATAGGTGGGAAACTTGCCGAAGATGCAGGTGCATTCAATGTAAACCGTTTGAAAGAGCTCGTGCCATCGGTACAATTATATTCTTCGAATCCAAGAAATACGGGATTAAGCATTCGCGGCCTTGGTACAACTTTCGGGCTTACTAACGATGGTATAGATCCCGGTGTAGGCTTTTATGTAGATGGTGTGTATTATGCCCGTCCTGCCGCTACAACCCTCGACTTTATTGATATAGAACAGATAGAAGTATTGCGTGGCCCACAGGGAACATTATTTGGAAAGAACACTACAGCAGGTGCTTTTAATATTACTACCCGTAAACCCGAGTTTAATTTTGGTGCCAATGTAGAGAGCAGCTATGGCAACTATGGTTTTGTACAGGCTAAGGCTTCATTTACAGGTCAGGTAGCAAAAAACCTGGCTGCACGTTTCTCATTTTCAGGAACGCAACGCGACGGGCTTTTATATAATGTAGCAACAAAAAAGCGCGTAAACGACCTTAATAATCTTGGTCTTCGCGGACAGTTATTGTTTAAACCGTCTAATGAGTTTGATATATTGTTTGCCGTAGATTATTCGCGTCAGCGACCTGATGGTTATGCTCAGGTTATTGCAGGAGTTGCACCCACACAGCGCGCTGCTTATAGCCAATTTAACCAAATTATTGCCGATCTTAACTACTCGTTACCGTCTACAAATGCTTTCGACCGCATTATAGATCAGGATACTCCGTGGCGTTCTTATCAGGATTTGGGTGGTGCATCGGCAACCATTAACTACAAAATTGGTTCCGGAACTTTAACATCAACGACTGCATGGAGGTTTTGGGACTGGAATCCTTCTAACGACCGCGATTTTACAGGATTACAGGGACTTGCATTATCTGAAGCACCATCAAAGCACAAACAATGGAGCCAGGAAATTCGTTGGGCGGGTGCTTTAAGCGAAAGCCTTAGCGGTGTATTTGGAGTATTTTTAATTGATCAGGATCTGCGACCTGACGGGGCACATACAGAAGAAGCCGGTCGTGATCAATGGCGTTTTTCTCAAAACAGTACCAGCACACTATGGCAAACACCCGGGTTGCTGGATGGCTATGGCATTAAAACCTATCCGTTTTTAAAAACATTAAGTGCTGCGGTTTTTGGCCAGTTAGATTATGCTGTTACCGATAAATTCTCTGTCTTACCGGGCATACGCCTAAACTATGACAAAAAAGAAGTAAACTTTAGAAGGGAAACCTATGGAGGGTTGCAAACAGATGATCCTGCATTAATTGCACTAAAAAATGCGGTGTACAGCAATCAGGCATTCCAGAAAGAAATAGACGATACTAATTTTTCAGGTCAGTTAACGGCTGCTTATAAGCCGTCGGCTAAAATAAATACTTTTGCAACTTTTTCGACCGGGTTTAAACCCGTTGGTCTTAACCTTGGCGGATTGCCAAACTCAGGCGGACAACCAATGACCGAACTTGCGGTAATTAAGCCTGAAAGGGTAACACATTATGAGGTTGGTGTAAAAACAATTCCGTTTAAAAACTCTACACTAAATCTTGTGGTGTACAATACTGATATTAAAGATTATCAAACCCAGGTTCAGGCCGCCGACCTATCTGTAAACCGTGGTTACCTTTCTAATGCCGAAAAAGTTAGGGTTAGGGGAGTGGAGCTTGACGGAAACATAAGCGTAACCCATAATTTAAAGTTTTATGGAGCAGTAGCTTATACCGACGGTATTTACAAAACATTTAGAAATGCTCCGGTGCCGTTAGAAGAAACAGGGAGTGCAAACTTTAAAGATATTTCTGGCAGCCGTTTGCCGGGAATTTCAAAATGGGCAGGATCATTGGGTGGAGAAGTGGCTCAACCGGGTAAATTTTTAAGCAGGACAGGAGAGTTTTTCCTTGCGGTAGACAGTTACCACAGGTCAGAGTTTTCGTCTAACCCTACACCGTCAAAATACCTGGTAGTTGAAGGCTATTCGTTAGTAAATGCAAGGCTTGGCTTTAGAGTGGCCGATAAGTTTACAGTATTCCTGTGGGGCCGTAATATTTTTGATAAAGACTATTATGAGCAATTGCTACCGGGTGCAGGCAACGCCGGCCATTATGCAGGTGTGCTTGGAGACCAGCGCACCTATGGGGTTACACTACGATTTTCTATTTAATAAATATATTGTTAGTTCGTTCGTTTGTTTAGATTTTATTGTTTGTGAGTTTAAAGGCAGGAGTTTTATAATTCCTGCCTTTTGTTTTGATAAAGGCATATATCGTACTGTTGATGAATTCTAAGTTTTTATTTTCAAACCATAAAACATGTATAGGCAAAATGTATTATTAGAATATAAGTACTGAATTTGAAAAGTTTCTTTACGATTTTATATCCTTTAAACATTATAGGATTATAAGATGATTTGTCGAATGAAGTTTTTTCTTTCGTTTCCATTTTTAATTCTTTTTTTAATTTAGAGTATTTCTTTTATCTGCTCAATCCATGCTTCAATATTTTTAATATTTGTTCGGTCTGCCTTCTCAAAAAAGAAATGTCTTTTTAAATCAAAACCACAATAATTGTAGATACCATTATCAGACGTTAGCGATAAAGCTTTATCAATTCCTGATTCTTTATATTCTGCATGAGATTTTCCATGCGTATTTATAACAATAGCCTTTTTGCCGATTAGCAACCCTTTCTGAATCCCCTGATCATATCTGTATGCAAAACCATAACTGAAAACACGATCTATATACCCTTTTAAAATAGCTGGCAGACCGGTCCACCAAATGGGATATATAAATATTATACACTCTGCCCATGTAATAAGTTCCTGTTCCAGCTTCACATCACTTGCAACTTCAAGTTTTCTCTGCCCAGCCATATCTTCAAGTGAAAGAACCGGATCAAAGCCGAGTTGATATAGTCCCGGATTTTTACATTGTGTATATTTTGCTTAAGATATTCTGCAATAGTAGTTTTTAAATACCCATTTAAACTTTGTGGGTTTGGATGGGCGTAAATAATTAAATAATTCATTTTCTGCTTCTTTAAAATTAACATTTCAAAAATAGAATGATAAAAGCAGCTAAAATTGTATGAAAACGAAAGTCAGTTTTTAGAATTGCAAATATCCTGCTGGAATTTTATGTACTTTAAAGGGCTTAGATTTATATAGTGTTTAAAATCTCTAATCAGTTGGCTTTGGTCATAATAGCCGCAATAATTAATAATTGTAAACCAATCTACTTTTTTCTTTTTTATAACTGTATTATCTATGAGTTCAATTGCTTTTAAAAAACGCTTATATCTATTAATTTCTTTATTAGAGTAGCCAAAATATGTTTTTTGATAAATTTGAATATTTCGCTGGGTTTGATCATTAGATTCGGCGATTGTCTTTATAGGGTCTAAAGAACTTTCTTCAAAATTAGATAATTGTTCTGCAATACAATTGCGTTCTTTTAAATAGGGCTTGCAGAACTCAAGAATATAGTTTATCTGCATATCTACTCTTTCAATTTCATTGAGTTTTTTACGAAGTAAAGTAAAACAATTTTCTCTTAAAAGCTTATCAGGCTCTATGGTCGAATTTTGTGAGATTAATGCATGTCCAAAAAAACGATAGAAAGCATCATTTTTAAAATTGACAACCAAAATTTTAGAATTAGGAGGAAGAGAATAATCAAAAGCTTTTTTAATTGTTCTTAAAATAACACACTCAGCTATTTCTATATGTGTATTTTGAGAATGTAGTAAAACATTATTGCCAAAACTCAAAACTAAAATAGTTTGATATGATGGCAGGAATGTTTTTCTGAATGTGGTATCCGTATTATTTTCGGCAAAATAAAAATGAGAAAAAATTTCCCTATACGAGGGAGGTACATCTATTCTTAAGCTTTCATATTCTTCGTTGTGCTTTGTCATCTGCAATTCGCAAAATAATTATGATAAATATAAAAAATAACCTATAAAAAAAGCATCCCTAAAGATGCCTTATATAGTAATTTTCAGTAGAATTGAAATAATAATTAGTCTGTCCAAAGCCCTGATACTTCATTTTTTAAATGGGCAAGGGCAATGCTGCTTGGGCTTTGCTTTTCAAAAAGGTCGGTTAGCATCACTTCCCTGAATTTATTGGCAGAATCTACACGCTCGCTCATATTTGTTTTACGAATGGTTTGTATAGTAGCATTCTTGGCGGTAGTAATAATATTCCAGCATTCTGCAGATACATATATTTGCTGAGTCAGGTTGTGTTCATATTCCTGTTCTATCTGGCTTATAACATAGTCTTCATAGTCATGTTTGTTGCTGCCCTGAGGACTAAGGCGAATCAGCAGTTTGCCCGGGTCTATGCGTTCTAAAAATAAGGCAAGCCTTTCATAAGCCTGTAGTCTTAGTGGCAATGCAGCTCGCTGTGCTTCTTTATGTATAATATATCGGCGGCGGCCTTCCTCATTATCGGTGTGCATTTTAAAAAAAGAATAAGCCACAAAACCCACAATTACAGCGGGTATAACAGCAAAAACAACTTGCAGAAAATCCTGTAGTTCCATACGTTACGGTTAATGTTTTACGGCATTATAACGCTGCCGTGTTTATTTTAATTGTGAAAAAGCGAAAATAGCGAAATAACTTTTTTAACCGTGCTGTTTCCGGTAAATATTTTGGCAAAAATTCCCGTCAAAAATAATTATTTTTGCAGTTAAAGCATTACAATGGATATCCACAATTATATAAGCCAGTTAAACGAAGCACAACAGGCACCTACATTGCAAAAAGACGGTCCCATGATCATTATTGCAGGTGCAGGATCGGGCAAAACAAGGGTACTTACTATTCGAATTGCCTACCTCATGAGTCAGGGGGTTGATTCTTTTAATATACTTGCACTTACTTTTACCAATAAGGCTGCCCGCGAAATGAAAAAGCGTATTGCCGATATTGTGGGTGCATCTGAAGCTAAAAACCTTTGGATGGGGACTTTTCACTCCATTTTTGCAAAAATATTGCGTTTCGAGGCCGATAAACTTGGTTTTCCGTCTAACTTCAGTATCTATGATTCTCAGGACAGTGTCCGTCTTATATCATCTATCATAAAAGAGTTACAGCTTGATAAGGATGTTTATAAGCCAAAGCAGGTACTTAGCCGTATATCATCTTATAAAAACAGCCTGATAACAGTAAAAGCCTACTTTAATAACCCCGAATTACAGGAGGCAGATGCCATGAGCAAAAAGCCACGTTTGGGAGAGATTTACCAGCATTATGTAGACCGTTGCTTTAAAGCAGGAGCAATGGATTTTGATGACCTGTTGTTGAGAACCAACGAATTGCTTAACCGTTTTCCGGATGTGCTTGCAAAATATCAGGATCGTTTTAGGTATATAATGGTAGATGAGTATCAGGATACCAACCACTCGCAGTATCTTATTGTTCGTGCACTAAGCGATCGTTTTCAGAATATATGCGTGGTGGGAGACGACGCACAGAGTATCTATGCTTTTAGGGGAGCTAACATTAACAACATTCTTAACTTTCAAAAAGATTATGAGGGTGTGCAAATGTACCGCCTTGAGCAAAACTACCGCTCGTCAAGAAATATAGTTGAGGCTGCCAATGCCATTATAGATAAAAATAAGGTTAAACTCGATAAGGTGGTTTGGACAGCTAACGATGATGGCCCGCCAATTCGTGTTCACCGAAGCCTTACCGATGCCGAAGAAGGCCGCTTTGTAGCGAGTACTATTTTTGAGCAAAAAATGCAAAACCAGCTTAAAAACAGCAGCTTTGCTATATTGTACCGAACCAATGCCCAGAGTCGTGCCATGGAGGATGCACTGCGAAAGCGCGATATTCCGTATCGTATTTATGGAGGACTATCATTTTATCAGCGCAAAGAAATTAAAGATGTGCTGGCCTATTTACGTTTGGTAATAAACCCTAAAGACGAAGAGGCTTTAATGCGTGTTATAAACTATCCGGCGAGGGGTATAGGCGACAGTACTTTAGAAAAACTTACTGTTGCGGCAAACCACTATGGCAGATCGGTTTTTGAAGTAATGGAAGTTATAGACCGTATAGACCTCAAGTTAAACAGTGGTACACGAAATAAACTGAACGACTTTGTTACCATGGTAAAGAGTTTTCAGGTAATAAACGAAACGCAGGATGCTTTTTATCTTGCCGATCATATTACCAAAAAAACAGGTTTGGTACAGGAACTTAAAAAAGATGCTACCCCGGAAGGTATTGCCCGTATAGAAAATATTGAGGAGCTTTTGAACGGTATCCGTGATTTTATTGAAGGCCAACGCGAGGTAGACGGAGCAAGAGGTGCACTATCTGAATTTTTGGAAGATGTGGCACTGGCCACCGATCTTGATAAAGATACCGGAGACGATGACCGCGTGGCATTGATGACCATTCACCTTGCCAAAGGGCTTGAATTTCCGTACGTGTTTATTGTAGGTATGGAAGAAGATCTTTTTCCGAGTGCCATGAGTCTTAATACCCGCAGCGAACTTGAAGAAGAACGTCGCCTGTTCTATGTGGCATTAACGCGTGCAGAACATCAGGCTTACCTGACTTATGCACAATCCCGTTACCGCTGGGGCAAGCTGGTAGATAGTGAGCCATCACGATTTATAGAAGAAATTACCGATAAGTTTTTGGATTATCTTACGCCAACCGAAACCAACTATCGTTATAAACCGATGATAGATGCGGATATTTTTGGCGACGTAGATAAGTCTAAATTCAGGCAACAAAAGCCCACCAATACACCACCTCCGGCATGGGCAACTGCTAACGACCCTAAGCCAGACAGCAGTATACGCCGATTAAAACCAATGTCGAATCCGGCACCGCAGCAAAGTGCCGCCGCATTGCCCGACAGTAAACTGGCTCCCGGCAATGTAGTAATGCACGAGCGTTTTGGTAAAGGAAAAGTTATAAACCTTGAAGGTGTTGGTGCCGATAAGAAAGCCGAAATACAGTTTGAAGTGGGAGGGGTTAAGAAGCTGTTACTGAGGTTTGCAAAGCTTGATGTAATTGGGTAAATCGTAAAATTTATAATGTTATAAAAGCCCTGACTTTTAAAGCATAAAAAAGGTCGGTAACATAAACGTTACCGACCTTTTGTTATTATATTATAGTAATAAACTCTTTATTATTTACCGTCTTTGTCTACAACAGGGCGGTTTTCGCGGTTGGCAAGTTCCCAGGCAGTGGCAAAGGCAAGTTGTGCACGTTTGGCGAGTAAATCATATTCAATTTTATCGGGTTCGTCTGTTGCCTGATGGTAATCGTCGTGAACACCGTTAAAGTAAAAAATAATAGGAATGCCCTTTTTTGCAAAGTTGTAGTGGTCGCTCCTAAAATAAAACTGGTTAGGGTCGTTCCTGTCGTTAAAAGTATAGTCTAAAGCCAGGTGAGTGTATTTTTTATTTGCCTCTTCGTTAATGTTATGGAGATCGGTGCTTAAACGGTCAGATCCTATAACATATATATAGTTACCATCGGCTTTATGGGCATCATCCCTGCGGCCTATCATATCGATATTAAGGTCGGCAATTGTATTGCTGATAGGGAACAGCGGATTTTCTGAATAGAAGCGCGAACCGTGCAGGCCGTGCTCTTCCCCGGTAACATGTAAAAACAATATAGATCGCTTAGGGCCATAGCCGTCTTTTTTTGCCTGCATAAATGCCTGTGCAATTTCCAATAAAGATACTGTTCCAGAACCATCGTCGTCTGCACCGTTATATACTTCCCCGTTTTTCATGCCCACATGGTCGTAGTGTGCAGATATCACCAATACTTCATCAGGTTTTTCGGTTCCTTCTATATAAGCCCATATATTTTCAGAGTCGGGTAGCTTCGGACTAAAATTACGCGCCATAAATGCCGATGGTACTTTTTGGTAAAAATCCGTAGCTCCCTTTGGAAACGACATACCTATGGCTTCGTACTGGCTTATAAGATATTTTCCCGCTTTTTTCTGGCCTTCGCTACCGGTATTGCGCCCCTCCATTTCGTCAGATGCTACAATATACAGGTGCTTTTTAAGATCGGCCTCAGTAATAGAACCCATGTATTTTGCGACATCGGCTTTGGCGTAGTCTTTTTTTGAGTTTTTAGCCGGACCGCATGCAACCAGCAGGCAGGACAGGACTATAAAAGATATTTTTTTCATGTTTTAATTTAAAGGTTATAAATATACCAATTTAATGAGCATTTAGTGCCGAATAGAATAATGATAGTAAAAGAACTATGATTATGCAGATTAAGTTAATAAAGAATAGTATAATACCTTTAAGCCTTGACACTAATTTTCGTTCACCATACATCCTGCTGTGCGATCTGAAGAAATAAAATATAGTATAAATAATTGTAACCGCTACCGTAATGGAATTTATAGTATCGCTAATACCTTCAGAAACATATAATAAAGGAATACTTATAAGCATATTGATAGTACTTACCAGCAATAGCAACGAAAAGTAATGTAATGTATAAATGCCATGATCAAAAAACAGCCAGCGCTTTTTGCCATGAAACAGCCATAACCAAAAAGCAAAGATTGGCATATAAATAAATAATATTTTGGGCAGTGTATGAAAAAAGGTGTCGTTCACTTTTTCCCAGGATATATCCTTATTTCTGAGCTCTATCGCTTTTTTGCTTAACCAGTATTCCGAAGCATTCATGTTTTTATCATGCTCCTTTATAGAATCAAGCTGGGCAATCGTTGTGGGTAGCCGCTGTCCATCGTTTTTATACTTTTCATTTGAAATGGAATCGGTTATAGAAGAAAAGCTCTCTTCCTTTGTTGCGGTATGTTCCTTCTCAAGACTGTTATTGTGTTTATCATCCTTACTCTCATGTATTACACCTTCTTTTGGCATAAAGCTGAGGAGCAGGAAAGTAACAAAACTTATAAAAATATACAGTTTTACCGGAGGAACATAGATTTGCCTTTTTCCGGCAAGATATTCTTTAGTAAGCTTGGCAGGATTAAATAGCAATGCTTTAATGGTGCGCCAAAAACCACTGTCATAATGGGTTAGGTCTTCGGCAAAGTGTGTAATTAAATGATGAAAGCTTTGGCGCGTTTCTATGTTTTTTTGCCCGCAATTAGTGCAAAAAATTTGTTCTACGGTATGTCCGCAGTTTTGGCATACTGTATCATTACGCAGTTTGTCGTGTCCCATAAGGTAAAAAAAGTAAAGGCTCTGTTAAGAGCCTAAAACTATTAAAAAAATGCGAATATTTTACTTACTGTTAAAAATTTCCTTTAAAAAATCTGTAAAATAGACCCAGGATCTTTTGTCTGCTTTTTCGTTATAGGCCGCACCTTTGCTGTTGTCGTTGCCTGCTTCTTTCTCAGTAAAGGCGTGTACAGCATTGGGTAAATATACCAGTTGCCAGTCGGCTTTGGCTTCTTTCATTTCGGCAATAAAACCATCAATATCTTTTTGAGGTACAAACGGGTCATCAGCACCATGAAGCACTAATACTTTAGGCTTAATAGTACTGCCTGTCCTTGCAGCATCTTTACCCAAACCGCCATGAAAGCTTACAACACCTTTTATATCAAGACCGCCTCGGGCAGCTTCAAGAGCACCCGTACCACCAAAGCAATAGCCTATAACCACAATATTATTAGCATCGGCACCACTTTTTACAAGTTCTTTTAATGCAGCAGAGATCCTGCTTTGATACCTGTCGGCATTTTTTTTGTAGTAGCCCGATTGTTCCCCGGCTTCTTTAGTTGTTGCAGGATATTTGCCCTCGCCATAAATATCGGCAATAAAAGCATGGTAGCCCATGGCCGATAGCTTTTGTGCCACCTCTTTAGAATGGTTGTTTATACCCATCCAGGCAGGCAATATCAGTACCCCGGGCTTTTGTTTTAATGACTTGGCAGGCACTGAAGCAAAGCCATTTAGTTTTTGTCCGTTTTCAGAATATGATACTGCTTTTAGCTGTGCACTAAGCTGTGATGCAGTAAACATAAGTGTAATTGCAATAAATTTTTTCATTATGTATTTGTTTTATGTAAAGGTAAAAAAGAAAGCTTTTACGCCAATGGCATAAAAGCTTCTCTGCTGCATTAATAAATCAACCTTTACAATAACTTATTTAACTGTGTTGCAGCTCGTGTTTACCTTCTTTAATTTCTTCCACCAGTTTTTTATTAAAAGCAGGCAGGTCATCAGGGGTACGGCTGGTAACAAGGCCGTTGTCTACCACAACTTCTTTGTCTATCCAATTTGCTCCGGCATTAATAAGATCCTGCTTGATAGATGGGTAGGAGGTAAGCTCCCTGCCATCTACTACCCTTGCATTAATTAGTGTTTGCGGCCCGTGGCATATTGCGGCAACAGGTTTCTTTTGGTCAAAAAACTGTTTTATAAAGGCAACAGCATCTTCACTTAGCCTTAGCTTATCGGGGTTTATTACACCACCGGGCAGCACAAGTGCATTATAATCTGCTGCCGATGCCTGGCTAAGAGTTTTATCAACTTTATATTCTTTCCCCCAATCTTTATCTGCCCATGCTTTAATACTGCCGCTTTCGGGGCTGATAATCTCGGTTGTCCAGCCCTGTTGTTCTAAAAATTCTTTTGGCGATTTTAGTTCGCTTTCTTCAAAACCGTGGGTTGCCAGTATGGCTATCCTTTTGCTCATAACTTTAATTTTTTAGTTAGTAAAATAGCTTTATATAAAATTACAACAGCGCATCTGTAATAGCTTTAAAGGCATACTAAAGTTGTGCTAATGTTTGTTAACTAAGTATTTAACATTGCAAAATGGAGTATTTTTATGATTAAAACACATCTACTAAAATGAATGATATTTTTGAATGGAAACGCCTGTTTTTTAACGATCTCCCTATTAAGTTTTTGGCAGAGGTTATTTTTCGTACAGTAATAATGTTTATTGTGGTGCTACTCACTTTAAAGTTTGCAGGCAAAAGAGGGGTAAAGCAATTATCTGTATTCGAGGTGGTAATCATCATATCGTTAGGTTCGGCTGCCGGAGACCCTATGTTTTATGAAGACGTTGGGCTCGTTCCCGCAATTACTGTCTTTTTGATCATCCTCATAATGTACAGAACAGTAACCTGGCTTTTGGGTAAGAGCAAACGCTTTGAAAAATTTATTGAAGGCAGTGTGCAGTGCATTATAGAAGACGGGCAGTTTTCTATAAGCAGTTTTGAGCGTGAAGACCTCGCCCAGGATGAGTTTTTTGCCGAGATGCGTTTAAAATCTATAGAACATCTTGGACAGGTGCGCAATGCCTATATAGAAACCAATGGTACTATAAGTATCTATTTTTATGAAGATAAAGATATAAAATATGGCCTGCCTATACGTCCGCAGCTATTTGCATTAAAAAGCAGTATAATACCCAAGGCAGGTATTTATGCCTGTACTTTTTGCGCCAATACCCAAAAGCTTGAACCTACAGAAGGCACCTGCACAGTGTGCGGCAAAAAAGAATGGGTGCTTGCCATAAATACCCGGCGTATAGTTTAAAAAACAAGGGCAGCTTTAAATTGCTGCCCTTGCTAAACTAACTAACTGTAAACTAATCTAAAAATATTATCTGTTTTAATTGCCTCTCCTGCCACCACCTCTTTGGGTTGGGGCTGAAGGCGAAGCCTGTCTTTGAGGTGCAGCAGCCGGAGTACTCCTTACGGTTGGTGTGTTTTGAGACCTAACCGAAGAAGAAGGGTTACTCCTGACAGAATTGTTGTTACTTGCCGGGGTATAGCTCCTTACTGTTGATTGTTGGTTGCTTCGAACACTATTGTTATTTTGAGGGGCGCTATATGTTTTTGCAGGAGAACTGCTCCTAACTGTTGTACTATTATTGTTATAATTGCGAACAGTATTACTGTTATTGCTCCTTACATCAGTGCTGGAATTATCATTGAATTTCGTATTCCTCGATACTCCGCTATTTCCTGTTGATGGCGTGCTCCTTACAGAAGTAGAGGTATTATTTACCCTTACATTGTTGCCATTATATCTGCTGCTGTTGCTAAAGCCGTTTGTGCTTTTACTGCTGTGCAGTGTTGCATTGTTAAGAGACCTCGTGCCACGGTTTGTAACAGCGTTGCCTCTTGTTTGCTCTAATTGGTAACGGTTTACAGCATTATTATTCCTGCTGCTAAACGAATTGTTAGGGTGCTGTCTTTCATAGGCATTTGTCCTTCGGGTGTTGTAAATCGCTACAGCACGGCTACTTCTTCTTGTGTTTACATACACGTATGTATTTCTAACATTTATGTGGGTGTGTATGTGATTTCTGTACCTGTATGGTGCACATGGTGCCCAGTAGGTGTAATACGTAGGGTAGTAACCATAATACCAAGGAGAATAATACGGGCGGTAGCTGCTTACCCAAAACACATTAAAAAGCGGAGGCCTTACTACATATACAGGTTCATAAATATAGTTAGACCCATATATATAAGTATCTCCAACAACCTGTACTGTTACGTTATTATCGTTATCGCGCTCAACCTCAATAGTGGCTACGTCCTGGAAAGTATCTTCGCCAAGCACGCTTTGAAGTATAATTACATGTGTGTTATTTTCGGTAACCTCAATAACCCTCAAATAGTCTACACGATTGTCACCATTAAGGTCAAGGTTAGAAATTTGCGCATCAGGATCATTTAGCCTGCGTTCAAAATCTTCAAGGTCGCGCGAGTCTCCAAAAATAGAGGCTACTGCCTGCAGGTTAAGATTATCGCTAATATCGCTGTTGTTTGCCCTTACGGTTGTTACGTCCTGAGCAAAAATTTCTCCTGCAAGTAAAAAGGAAAAAAGAACTGTATTTATTAATTTAGTTTTCATGGCTAAGTAATGTTAAATACACTAAATATCGTTTTTGTTGTTTTGTATTATTCAATATCCAATTACTGTGCCAATAATTAATTTGTACTTTTGCCTTTTATAAAAGCCCTGTAAAACAACAGGTTTGCCCGAAAAATATTTTTAATGAAAATTATAAAAGCTTCTCTTTCAGATTATAATGTAATACATGCAATTGCCCTTACCACCTGGCATGCTACCTATAATGATATTCTTAGCCCGGATCAGATGGAATATATGCTTGAAATGATGTATAGTAATGAGGCTATTGCAGACCAAATAGCAATTAAAGGACACCATTTTTTGCTTGCAGAAGAGGAAGGCGAATATTTAGGGTTTGCATCTTATGAGCTTAACAGTCTTAGCGAAACCACCAAGCTGCACAAGTTGTATGTTTTGCCACAGGCACATGGCAAAGGAGTAGGCAAAGCACTGGTAACCGTTATTCAAAATGCTGCCAAGAGCAATAACAATAATAAAATTATACTAAACGTAAACAAACATAATCCTGCAATAAATTTTTATCTTAAAAGCGGCTTTATCAATAAGGGTGAAGATATTATAGATATTGGTAATGGCTATATTATGGATGATTATTTGATGATGAAAGAGTTATAGGTCGTAATTTTTAAGAGCCTTAGTAAGTTTATATTTAATACGGTTTTGTAGTTTTTGCGGTGCAACTACTTTTATGCCCTCGCCAAAGCCAAGAATTATCCTTTCCAACTCCTGGTTAAGTTTTAATTTTAGGCTGACAACAATACTTCCATCTTCATTTTGCTGCTGCGTTTGTTGTGAACTGTGAAAAGGTTTAGTAATAACATAAGGAGCATTTGCTGCATCTACCCACAGTTGCACAGTTTCAGTGCGCAGCCCCTCGTTAACCGTAACACCAATAACATCTTTATAAAAATCATCTGCCTCAAAACCAAAATCGTTATAAGGCAGATTGAAATCAAAATCAACATTAATTATCCTGTCTAATGCAAGATTAGAAACTGTTCGGCTGTTGCCTCTTTTGCCCACCAAAAACCATCGGTTATTATACTCTTTAAGTATATAAGGACAAAATTCAAACTTGTTTGGCACAGATGATTTAAAGGATTGATATGTAATAACCACGACTACTTTTTTTATAATTGCCTGATAGAGGGTATCTAAAAAATGAAGCCCTTTCAGGTTTTCATTCTTATCAAGGTAAATAACAGGGTTGGTATGTTCTTTTTCGGCATAGATCTTATCTTCAAGCCTTTGAAGAATATCAGACACATCATTAAAAAGCGAAAAGTCTTTAAACTGCTTCAGCATCGATACTGTTTCTGTCAGAACATTAATATCTGTTTCTGTTATAGGTATGTTAGTAATGGTATATTCTTCATCTTCATACCTGTAAAACTTTTTGTCATATACCACTATAGGCGCGTTATATCCCAGTTTTTCGCTTCGCATTAGCTGTATGTCCATTTGTATGGTGCGTCTGCTTACATTGTTTTGCTTTCCTTCATATTCATATAATGCATTGCTACAGGCCTCTATCAGGTCATCAAGCGTCCATTGCCTGTATTTGTTTTGAAGGCATTTATCTATAGTTTTGTAGCGTATTAAAGCATTTTTATTTTGAGACATGTTGCTTTTTTTTGCCTAAAAATACTGTTTAAATTTTACTGCGCAAAAACATTGCGTAGTTAGGCATGCATCTTTGCATCAATAAAAACACAAAGAGTCATGAACACACAAATTAATGGAAACGACCTTATTGCATTAGGCTATACAGAAGGAACAATTTTGGGTATTGCATTAAAAATAAACCGTGGAAGAAATGGTTTAAACCGCCAGCAGATGATAGATTATTATGCAGCCGTGCTTGCAAACCCTGCAGAATATTCAGAACATCCTGTTTTTAAAAAACTTGCCCTTGCAATGATAGAAGAGGCTTATGAAAAGCCGCAAGATTTTATTGCTCTTAATCCTAACCCAACTGAGTTTACAACATTTGGCGCAGAGAATATTGAACAGGGAGCTATAGATCAAATGAATGTTGCCATGAAACTGCCAATAACTGTTGCTGGTGCGCTTATGCCCGATGCGCACCAGGGCTACGGATTACCTATAGGCGGTGTACTGGCTGCTAAAAATGCCATTATTCCTTATGGTGTTGGTGTAGATATCGGTTGCCGTATGGCATTGTCTGTATATGATATTACAGAAGACTATTATTATGCCAACGAGCATAAATTTAAGAGCGAACTTATTGCCAACTCTAAGTTTGGTGCGGGCCACGGTTTTCACGGTCAATACAAGTCAGACCATGCCGTGCTGCAAAACACAGCATTTAACGATAACCCTTTTTTACAAAAGCTTAAAGATAAAGCGTGGTCTCAATTAGGATCCTCTGGTGGAGGTAACCATTTTGTTGAATTTGGCATTTTAGAATTTGAAAAAGATGATGCAGCCCTAAATATTCCTAAAGGACGATACGTAGCCCTACTTACGCATTCCGGCTCCCGTGGCCTAGGGGGTATTGTTGCCAATCATTATACTAAACTGGCTAAAAATGTTTGCAAATTGCCTGATGCGGCTAAAAACCTTGCTTATTTTGATATGAACTCTGCCGAAGGACAGGAATATTGGATAGCGATGAACCTTGCCGGAGATTATGCCTCTGCCTGCCATGAGGTTATACATACTAAAATGAAAAAATCTTTGGGAGCAACAGTACTGGCAACGGTAGAAAACCATCACAATTTTGCATGGAAAGAACACTATAACGGAGAAGAAGTTATTGTGCATAGAAAAGGAGCAACCCCTGCGGGCAAAGGTGTTATGGGTATCATTCCGGGTAGTATGACCGCCCCCGGATTTTTAGTAAGGGGTAAAGGGCAGGAGGCTGCTATAAATTCAGCATCGCACGGGGCCGGCCGTCAAATGAGCCGTACCAAAGCAATAAACAGTATTACTAAAAATGATATGGAAGCCATGCTTAAAGATCATGGTGTTACGCTAATAGGTGCGGGGCTCGATGAGGCACCTATGGCATATAAAGATATAAACATGGTAATGGCTGCGCAACAGGAACTTGTAGATGTGGTAGCTAAGTTTACGCCTAAAATGGTGCGAATGGCTGATGATGGCAGCCGTGAAGATTAAAAACAGGAACATGATATTTATCAGGTTTTAAATGATAGGTAAGGAGCATATTTGCACGATAAATTTGCATATATGGCCTTACCTAAACCACTACATACCTTTCACATACCTGTAATGGGTCTTGCCTATACTATAGACACCCCTATAAGGGTAGCCCAGTATGGCATAGACTCGGTAGTATCTATTGTAGACGATGAACTAATGGAAAAAATGAATGCATTTTACAGCCAAAAGTTTGAACTACCGTATAAAGAAATTACGCAAAAACTACATGATTACAGGGCAGAACGCATTACGTCTTACCTGAATACAGTAGATGCTATCGTAAAGAAAAAGTATGCCGCTTTTTGTGCCGAACTGGCTACCAGTAAAGAAGTACTAAACAATTTTATACAAATGCTGCCACAAATGTGCGACGTAAAGCGTGCATTACAGTTCTATGCCTCAAGCCCTTTCGATAAGACTAACGAAATTCGTAGCTATGTAGCACAGCACTTAAAACCCGGTGCTATAGATGTTAATATAATGACCAAGGTAGATAAAGCCAATTTTGTTAAAAAAGAGGCTCTGCCTGCCGAGTTTAACGATGCCCATGCCGCCCTGCGTGGTTTTGCAAACAGCAATCTTTGCTCGTCTTTGGTGCTTTCTGCCGGGATGAACCCATCATTGTACAGTTATATTGCAGAATTCAACGATTTTTTGCCGGATGCCAATGGCAGGCTTAAAAAGAAAGTAATACTAAAAGTAAGCGATTTCAGGTCGGCTATGATACAGGGCAGTTTTCTTGCCAAAAAAGGTATTTGGGTTAGCGAATACCGCATAGAATCCGGGCTTAATTGTGGCGGGCATGCCTTTGCTACCGATGGATTGTTGCTTGGACCCATAATGGAAGAGTTTAAACAGCGCAGGCAGGAACTTGCCGATGCTGCACACCAGCTTATGGTGAAGGCTTTATTACTGAGAGAATTGCCGGTGCCTGCTGAACAAATGGAATTAAAGATAACGGTTCAGGGTGGTGTGGGCACTGATCAGGAACACGAGTTTTTACTACAACAATACAACACAGATGCCATAGGCTGGGGTTCGCCATTCTTATTGGTCCCCGAAGCTACTGCTACCGATGCGGCCACCCGCAGCCTTCTGGCAAATGCTACAGAAGACCATTTTTACCGAAGCGATATTTCGCCTCTTGGCATTCCTTTCAATACAGTTGAGGGCACCACAAACGAGCATTTTAAATCCATGCGTATTGCCCAGCACAAAGCAGGCAGTTCTTGCCCCAAAAAGCTGTTGGCTCTGAGCCGTGAATATGATGCTCAGGGTATTTGTACTGCCTCCCGCAAGTACCAGCAAATAAAACTTGAAGAACTGGAGCTTATTAAAGATACTTTAACAGCACAGGCATATAAAGAAAAACAAGACTGTATAACAGTAAAATCGTGTCTGTGTGTGGGGCTTGCCAACACGGCCTATCTTGAAAACCACATACCTATTAAAGGAGAGGCACAGGGCGTAGTAATTTGCCCCGGACCTAACATGGCCTATTTTGATAAAGAGGTTTCTTTAAAAGATATGGTACGCCATATTTATGGTTACGCATCGGTACTTGCGCAGGGCTACAGACCTAATGTTTTTATAAAAGAGTTGCAATTATATGTAGACTATTTTATAAAAGATATAGGCAATACAGCCAATGAAGTTACAAAAGCGCAAACCAAAAAATGGAACACCTTTAAAAATAACTTACAGGAGGGTATTACTTATTATGAAAGCCTGTTCGATACAAAAGGCTTTTTTGAGAAAGGTAAAAAAGATATTTTAGAGAAGCTTATAGTGTATAAAGAAATATTGGAAAATACCACTATTCCTGAAACAGCATTGGTATAGAACAACCATTACAGAATAGTGCCTGGCCACAGTTGTAGTATCTTAGTTTGTGCATTTAAAGATACTGTGATTGTGGCTTTTTTTAGGTTGTAAGTCTACTAAGTTTTGTAATATCTGTAATGGTAATTTTTTTACCGGAAAGTTCTATTACCCCCAATTTATTAAACTCAGACAATAAACGGATACAGCTCTCTGTAGCGGTGCCTACCATTCCTGCAATTTCTTCGCGAGATAGTTTTATTTTAAGGCTTTTATCCGGATTAGTGCCAAAAGTTTCAAACAAATAAATAAGGGTCTCTGCCAGCCTTTGCCTTACCGATTTTTGTGCCATAGCTACCAAATGGTCGTCAGCCTCTTTAAGGTCGCCGCAAATGGCTTTCATAACGTTCATCGAAAAATTATTGTTCTTATTAAAGAACCCCATTATTTCAGTTTTCGGAATAAAGCAAACCTCCATATCCTCCAATGCAATGGCACTAAGGTTTACAGGCTCTTCACTAATCATAGAGCGTTGTCCAAGCAGCTCGCCTTTGGCAATAAGCTTCACTATCTGGTCGTTTCCGTTAGGGCTAAGTTTTGTAAGTTTACATACACCGTCTTTAATACAAAAAATGCCGTTCACATTTTCGCCTTCGCTAAAAATGGGTTCGCCTTTTTTAATAATGTAAGATGATTTGCATTCGGCTATGCGCAGCAACTCGTCTTTATTCAGTGCCTTTAACGAACTGAATTCCCTTACTATGCATTGTTCACATTTACTCATAGCCTATACTTAAAATATACTGCAAATTTAAGCATTTTGTATGATAAATGTCATACTTTATTTTGTGCATCATGAGCAATTTTGCATCAGGTAAAATGAGTATAGTATGAGCACGCAAAATTGTTTTCATTGCGGGTTAGATATTGTAAAAAAAGATGAGATCGTTTTTGATGAAAAGCACTTTTGCTGTAATGGCTGCAAAACGGTGTACGAAATTTTCAGTCTTAACGGCCTTACCGATTATTACAGTTTTGAAAAAGCACCCGGCGCAACCCCAACCGATAGTAACGGTAAATTTGATTTTTTAGACAACGAAGAAATTGTAAACCGCCTTCTCGATTTTAAAGAAGACGGCACACACATCGTTTCGCTTTACATTCCGCACATTCATTGCAGCAGTTGTATATGGATACTGGAAAACCTGAACAGGCTTAGTGTGGGCATAAGCAGCTCGCAGGTTAATTTTTATGAAAAGAAGGTACGTATAATTTTTAATCCGTTTAGCGTATCCCTCAAGCAAATAGTACATCTGCTCAACTCCATTGGCTATGAACCCTACATAAGCCTTGAAAATTATGAGAACAAAAAGCAAAAGGTTAGCCGCGACCTGATTTATAAAATAGGGGTGGCATTTTTTTGTTTTGGTAATGTAATGCTGCTTTCGTTTCCAGAATATTTTGAGGTAGAAGAATATTGGCTCAACAACTATCGTGGTTTTTTCCGTTGGCTTGTGTTTGCATTGGCATTGCCGTCGTTCCTTTATTCGGCGAGCGGATATTATGTATCGGCCTTTAAAAGTATACGTGCCGGGTTGCTCAATATAGATATACCTATCGCGCTCGGCATTGTTGTAATGTTTGTGCGCAGTACGTTTGATATAGTGTTTGGCTACGGGCAGGGCTTTTTTGACAGCCTTACAGGTTTGGTGTTTTTTATGCTTTTAGGAAAGTTATTTCAGCAAAAAACCTACAATTTTCTTTCGTTTGAAAGAGACTTTAAATCGTATTTTCCAATAGCGGTTACTAAAATTTCTAATAGTGCAGAAACGTCGGTTCCGGTATATGATGTAAAAGCAGGAGATAGGTTACTCATCCGCAACAGCGAACTTATCCCTGTAGATGGTATATTGATGAGCAATGCAACCGAGATTGATTATAGTTTTGTAACCGGAGAGGCGCAGCCGATAGCCAAAAAAAGCGGCGATAAAATATATGCCGGAGGCAGGCAAATGGGCAGTGTTATAGAGATGGAAGTTTTAAGCTCTGTATCGCAAAGCTATTTAACACAGCTTTGGAGCAGCGATGTGTTTGCTAAAAAAGGCAACCGCGACTATAAAACCCTGACCGATACTATTAGCCGTTATTTTACACCGGTGCTGTTACTCATTGCAGCAGTCTCGTTAAGTATCTGGATATTTATAGATACCATTATTGCCTTTAATGTATTTACTGCTGTGCTAATTGTTGCCTGCCCGTGCGCCCTGGCTTTGAGTGCACCTTTTACGCTTGGTAATGTGCTGCGCATTATGGGTAACCGAAAGCTTTATCTTAAAAACGCCACGGTTATAGAGCAAATGGCTAAAATAGATACGATAGTTTTCGATAAGACAGGAACCATTACTACTGATAAAAAATCGGCTATAAAATATGAAGGTGAGGCTATCGATACCAAAGAGCTTGCCTTTATAAAAACATTGCTGAGAGGGTCTAATCATCCGTTAAGCAGGAGGTTATATGACTTTTTACCTGCAGCACCACTATTTCAGGTCGACGATTTTAAAGAAGTTACTGGTAAAGGTGTTCAGGGTATAATAGATGGTACATTAATAAAAATTGGATCGGCATCGTTTGTTGGGAAAGATGCAGAAGCTTCAGGGCATACATTGGTTCACGTATCCATCAATCGTAATTATATTGGCAGGTATGTTTTTGATAACCAGTATCGTGAAGGTTTACGTGATCTGTTTTTTGAACTGGGTAAAAACTATAACCTTAAGATCCTGAGCGGAGATAACGAGGGCGAACGCGAAATACTGCAAAGCCTGCTGCCACAGGGAACGGAACTGGTTTTTAATCAAAAGCCACATCAAAAACTGGCCTTTATAGAAAAATTGCAACAGGAGGGAAAGAATGTAATGATGGTGGGCGATGGCCTTAACGATGCAGGTGCATTGGCACAAAGTAATGTAGGTATTTCAATATCCGAGAATGTAAATGTGTTTTCGCCTGCGTGCGATGGCATTATGGATGCTACACAGTTTAAAAAACTGGGCTGGTTTATGCGTTTTTCTAAAAATACCATCAAAACAATTAAGATGAGCTTTACACTCTCTTTATTATATAATGTAGTTGGGTTGTCTTTTGCCGTTACAGGAAAGCTGGAGCCGCTTGTAGCTGCCATTATAATGCCTTTAAGTACGGTTACTATTATAAGTTTTGTAACACTTATGAGCAATTATTATGCGAGAAAGTTTAAAAATTAGATGGCTGTTATTACATAGTGTTGGGATTAACCAAGTTTTACTCAGCCCTCATTTAGTGGAGGACTGAATATAATTGAGTTGGTGTAAAGCAGGAAAAAAATAATAAGACTAAGCTTCTTTCATAAATATGATTTTTTAAATCAATAAAATTTTTATATATTCAATAAATATGTAAATTGCATGCATAAAATTGAATATATTTCAGTATGGAACAAGCTAAGCCGTATATTCCTAAAAATAAAGTACGAATAGTAACCGCAGCTTCGCTCTTCGACGGGCATGATGCAGCTATAAACATAATGCGCCGCATCATACAGGCAACAGGGGTGGAGGTAATACACCTTGGTCATGATCGCAGTGTAGAAGAGGTTGTAAACACAGCTATTCAGGAAGATGCCAATGCCATTGCACTTACATCTTATCAGGGTGGGCACAACGAATATTTTAAGTATATGTTCGACCTGCTAAAAGAAAAAGGAGCAGGGCATATCAAAATATTTGGCGGCGGCGGCGGCGTTATCCTTCCTGATGAAATTAAGGATCTGCATGACTATGGCATTACCCGTATTTATTCGCCGGATGATGGCCGCGAACTTGGCCTTCAGGGTATGATAAACGACCTTGTAGAAAGAGCCGATTATCCTGTTGGCAATACACTTAACGGTGAGGTAAAGCATCTTGCAGATAAAAATCCAACAGCTATTGCAAGGGTTATCTCCTCGGCAGAAAATTTTCCTGAAGTTGCCAAAGAAACTCTCGATACTATTCATAAGCAGAATGAAGCGGCCACCATACCTGTATTGGGAATTACAGGTACCGGCGGTGCAGGAAAATCGTCTTTGGTAGACGAACTTGTGCGCCGTTTTTTAATTGATTTCCCTGAGAAAACATTAGGCATTATATCGGTAGATCCTTCTAAGCGCAAAACGGGCGGTGCATTGCTGGGCGACCGTATACGCATGAATGCAATTAATAACCCAAGGGTATATATGCGTTCGCTCGCCACACGCCAAAGTAATCTGGCATTGTCTAAATATGTATCAGAAGCTATACAGGTACTTAAAGCTGCCAGGTATGACCTTATTATTTTGGAAACGTCGGGTATTGGGCAAAGTGATACGGAGATACTGGAGCATAGTGATGTATCGCTCTACGTAATGACTCCTGAGTTTGGTGCGGCTACCCAATTGGAAAAGATCGACATGCTCGATTTTGCCGACCTTGTTGCCATTAATAAATTTGACAAACGGGGCGCCCTTGATGCCCTGCGCGATGTTAAAAAACAATATCAGCGCAACCACAACCTGTGGGATGCCAAACCCGAAAGTCTTCCTGTTTTTGGCACAATTGCCTCTCAGTTTAACGATCCGGGTATGAATACACTTTATAAGGCTGTAATGGATAAAATTATAGAGAAAACAGATAACGGCAGCCTTAAAACTACTTTTGAAATTACCCGTGAAATGAGTGAAAAGGTATTTGTAATACCGGCTCACAGAACGCGCTATCTCAGCGAAATTGCAGAAAACAACCGAAAATATGATGCTACTGCTTTGAGTCAAAGAGAAGTGGCACAAAAACTTTATGGTATTTACAAAACTATAGAATCAGTTGCCGGTAAAGAGATCGCTATTACAAAGTCGGGGCTTGATGATGCACTCCTTGCAGATTCATCAGATAAAACAAATACTGAATTTTTAAAACTATTAATAGCTGAATTTGATAGGGTTAAAATGAACCTTGATCCTTATAACTGGGAGATACTTTACACCTGGCAGGATAAGGTAAAAAAATATAAGGATCCTGTTTACAGCTTTAAAGTAAGGGATAAAGAAATAAGAATAGCTACACATACAGAGTCGCTTTCGCATTCGCAAATACCAAAGGTTGCATTGCCTAAATATCAGGCATGGGGCGATATACTGCACTGGTGCTTACAGGAAAATGTTCCAGGAGAATTCCCGTTTGCATCAGGACTATATCCGTTTAAGCGTGAGGGAGAAGACCCATCGCGCATGTTTGCCGGGGAAGGCGGACCTGAGCGTACAAACAAACGTTTCCACTATGTAAGTGCCGGATTGCCGGCAAAGCGTTTATCTACAGCTTTTGACAGCGTTACCCTATACGGAAATGACCCTCATATTCGCCCAGATATTTATGGTAAGATAGGCAATGCGGGAGTTTCTATTTGTTGTCTTGACGATGCCAAGAAATTGTATTCAGGGTTTAATTTGGCGCATCCACTAACCTCAGTAAGTATGACCATAAACGGGCCTGCACCAATGCTGCTGGGCTTTTTTATGAACGCCGCCATAGACCAGCAATGTGAGCTTTATATTAAAGAGAACGGTCTTGAAAAAGAAGTAGATAAAAAAATAAGCGATCTGTACAAAGCTAAGGCTATAGAACGCCCCCGTTATAATGGCGAACTGCCACAGGGTAATGATGGTTTAGGTCTTATGCTGCTTGGCGTTACAGGAGATGTTGTGTTACCACCTGATGTTTATAACGATATAAAAATTAAAACATTAAGCCAGGTACGCGGCACTGTTCAGGCTGATATTTTAAAAGAAGATCAGGCGCAAAACACCTGTATTTTCTCTACCGAATTTGCGCTTAGGCTCATGGGCGATGTTCAGGAATATTTTATTACCAGCAACATACGTAATTTTTATTCGGTTTCTATATCGGGCTACCATATTGCCGAGGCAGGCGCAAACCCTATAACGCAGCTTGCGTTTACACTCTCAAACGGTTTTACCTATGTAGAGTATTATTTGAGTAGGGGCATGAATATCAATGATTTTGGTCCCAACCTGTCATTTTTCTTTTCTAACGGTATTGACCCTGAATATGCAGTAATTGGGCGTGTAGCACGTAAAATTTGGGCTAAAGCACTTAAGTACAAATATGGAGCAAACGAAAGGGCTCAAATGCTTAAATATCATATACAAACAAGTGGGCGCTCGCTACATGCACAGGAAATCGATTTTAATGATATTCGCACCACATTACAGGCACTTTATGCTATTTATGACAACTGTAACTCTTTACATACCAATGCTTATGATGAGGCAATTACTACACCAACCGAAGAAAGCGTGCGCAGGGCAATGGCTATTCAGTTGATAATAAATAAAGAACTTGGTCTTGCTAAAAACGAAAACCCTATACAGGGATCATTTATAATTGAGGAATTAACCGATCTGGTTGAGGAGGCAGTACTTGCTGAATTTGACCGCATTACAGAGCGTGGCGGTGTTCTTGGTGCTATGGAAACCATGTATCAACGCTCTAAAATTCAGGAGGAAAGTCTTTATTATGAAACTCTTAAACATACAGGGGAGTTCCCTATTATTGGTGTAAACACGTTTTTGAGCTCTAAAGGATCGCCAACAGTTATTCCGGCAGAGGTAATACGTGCTACCGAAGAAGAAAAACAGGATCAGTTACATACCCTTGAAATATTGCATACTGCTCATAAAGACAAAGTTTCAGAATCTTTACAGGCTGTACAGGAAGCTGCAATTCAAAATAAGAACATCTTTGAAGCACTTATGGAGGCCACTAAAGTATGCTCCCTTGGTCAAATAACAACAGCATTGTTTGAGGTTGGAGGGCAGTACAGGAGAAATATGTAAAAGAGACTTCTTATAGATAAGATAATTAAAAGCCTTTCTATTACGAAAGGCTTTTAATTATTTTTAGATAGTATGTTGTCAGTTATAAATAAGATATTAAGTAAGTATAATTATATAAATAAATACTTTAAACTAAAATCAATAAATATACTGATTAATAGATGTTTATTCTAAAGTATTTACTTTAACTCCTGTTTCTTCGCCCAATACAAAAGTTGTTCCGCTAACGGTTATGGTCTCTCCAATCTTTACTGCTCTGAATTGTTTAGGGTCGGTCATGTTAGGTATGCTAATAGTTGCAGTGTACAACTTTCCCTGCTCGTCCTTAATCTTGGCCATGTAACCGTCTTTGCCATTAATAATTTCAGTAACTACACCTTTAACTGTAATATTAGTTCCCTCTGCAATAGCAGGAGGCGGTACTGATGCTTTGGCGGTGTCATTAACTGCTGTAATGGTATCTGTAGCATTAATAGCATCGGTAGGATCTTGTACAGAAACAGCATCTTTTTTCTCAGAACAGGCAATTACTGCTAATAAGGCAGCAGCAGCCAAAATGGGTTTAATTTTATTTTTCATAGGTCATATTTTTAAGCAAAGTTAGGCGTTTTCGTAAATGTGTATGTTATTAAAAACAAAAACCGGCAAAAATGCCGGTTAATTTATAACATCTATATAATACTAAAATTAATGTCCGCCACCGGAAACCGCACTAAAATCGATACCCTGACGTTTAAGTATACCTTTAACGGTAAAAGCATATACAGCTAAATATACAAAACACAATACACCTACAATGTAGCTGGCCTGTATGCCTATAATTCCTGCAAGATATCCCTGGAACAGGCTTACGATACCGCCTCCCATAATCATCATTATTAAAAAGGTACTTCCCTGAGTGGTTTGCTTGCCAAGGCCTGCCACGGCAAGTGTAAATATACAAGGCCACAGCGTACTGCAAAAAAGCCCCACGCTGGTAAAAGCATAAACACTAACAATGCCGTTTGTAAACATGCCAATAATGAGCGCTACTACTCCTAAAACAGAGAACAGTCCAAGCATAGTTGCCGGATTGCCTTTAGTAATAAAATCGGCAATAATGAGTACAATTATAATATATGCATATACATAAAATGGTGCCAGGCTGTGCCCCATAAGATAGTTAGCACCTAAAAACACACCAAAGGCAAGATAAGGTGCTACAATTTTAAATATGGTTTGTAATACTGTATTGTTCGTAAAAGCACCAATAGCACCTCCCCAACGGCCAATCATCAGGCTGGCCCAGTAAAGCGATACATAAGGGCCAACGGCACTCTCTACAAAGCCTAATTTTTCTACAAGATAGGCAGGTAGGTTGCTTGCAGTAGAAACTTCTACACCAACATACAAAAATATGGCTATCATTCCCATAATAAGCTGCGGATATTCTAAAGCCATTTTGTTTGTTACAGGTAATTTTTCTTCCACTTTAGTCTCTTCGACTTCGGGATGGTTGGGTAGTGAAGAAAATTTAAGGAATAATGCCACTGCTAAAAAAGCTGCTCCTAAGATGAGATAAGGACCTTTAACGGCATTGATATCTATAGTTGTTGAAGCTGATGAGGCCGAACCGAATATGGCATAGCTAACCAATAAAGGACCAATGGTAGTGCCAAAATTATTTATGCCTCCCGCAAATGTTAACCTTTGTGAACCTGTAGAAATTGGCCCAAGTGCAATGGCCAAAGGGTTTGCTACCGTTTGTTGCAATGAAAAGCCCAGGCCTACAATAAACAGCCCCGAAAGCATTAAAAAGAACGATCCGGTTTGGGCAGCCGGATAAAAAAGTAGCGTGCCTAATGCAGAGATGCAAAGGCCAAGGGCAAGCGAATTTTTATAGCCCAGCCGTTCTATAACATCTTTGCCGCTTACGGCAGATATAATTATGTACAAAATAGAACCTACTGTGTAGGCTACATAAAAAGCAAAGGACACTAATTGACTTTGCCATGGTTGCAGGCTAAATGCCTTTTGAAATACAGGAATAAGGATGTCATTACTAGCAGCAACAAATCCCCAGAAAAAGAAAACAGAAACCAGTGGGACAAACTGACTCCATTTTGTTTGCTTCTCGTTACTCATAAATTTTGGTTTGTTTGGGTTAAAATGGTTTATGGTTTTAATGCAAAACAATGTTACACACTATAATTTTTTTAGAAATTATAATTGTGCCAAATGTATAAACATAAAAAGCAAATATGATAAAAAATATCTTATAAAAGGGGGAAATGTGTACGGGTAGGGGAGAAAACGTATATAAATATCAAGTTTATGACTATTGGCTGTACATAAACTTACTGTTTACAATGAAAAAAAATGTGCCTCTATAGGTGAGGCACATTTTCATGAATATAATCATTCAGGTATTTAAACTTCTCGGTGAGCCTTCCTTTTTCGGCAATTTTGGATCTCTCAAGTATTCTGTCTTTATCGTTATTATAAAACGCCGGAATTACATGGTTAAGGAACATTTCGCCGAAGCCTTCGCTGGCATCACGTGGCAATTCACAAGGTAGGTTGTCTACTGCCATAACCACAATGGCTGCCGGGTGATGCATATCAGTCTCAGTATTTGTAGATGCATTGTAGCCATAAAAAGGCTCAGCAATGGTAGATGAACGTAAAGTACAGGCCACAGGTCCTTCAACATCACAAGATATATCGGCAACTATCTTAATTTTATTATTCTTATCGCGAAGCATGTCACGGCTCAATATCTGTGGTGCACCATTTCCATAAAAATGCCCTGCAATATACATATCGGCAGCATTAGCAAAACGTGCAAAGTCAGACACATACTCTCCCGGATTTTTAAAGAAATCGCTGTTGTCTACGTCTGTATTGCCGTCTTTACGTTTATTATATTCCAACACATCAATTTGAGTATATACTGGCTCAGTATATTTTTTAGAAAGAAAATTATCGGCACTAACTTCTTTAACCTTCATGGCGTCGAGTATTTCTTTAGCACCCATGCCTACTTTCCCTTTACCGGTAAGCACGATCTTAATAGGAGGTAAAGTCAGTCTTTTTAAGCGAGCCACAAGAGCATCCCTATCAGTAAGGCTTTCGGCTTTTGGCAGTTCATAAAGTTCATATTTTTGCCCAAATGCCCTAAAGCCATTATAAGTGCCCACAATACCGGCATAACGGCCAAAACCTATCAGTCGCCTGTTAGAAGTATCAGTAACAGTTTCGTGGTCGTAAAGAGTAATGTCGTTATCTATAATTGCCTGCAGCATTTCTTTATTATGCGGTTGCCTCTTTATAGTATGCGAAAAAAAGAAATAGTTTTTGTGCGGTATCAATGCATCCACCGGAACTTCTTTTACACCAATAAGTACATCACAGTCGCTCACATCTGTCACAACCTCAAAACCTGCTGCTTTATATTCCTCATCTTTAAATATACGAACGTCAGACGATTCTACCCTAATCTCGGCCTGCGGAAATTGTTCTTTAAATGCAGAAAGCATGGCAGGAGAAAACACAACCCTTTTATCCGGTGGTGATTTTCTTTCTTTTATAATTCCGAATTTCATAGCAAATTTAGTTTTAATGATTCAATGCTTTTTTTTGTGAGTTTAACAACTACGAAAACGATACACTGATAAATTATCACTCAATAATGTTTAATAACGTCCAAATATAACATAAATTCATTTTCCAATCAATTTATAGGTTAAAAAAATATTGTTATATTTGCACTCCTTTTCGTCATTATATTTTGATGATTTAAAGGTACTACTGGGGTCGACTGGTTTTGACAGCAGGCCGAACTGAACAGTAAGCACGTCGGGAAATGAGGCTGTTCCCGTATATCATTGCTTCAAACATTTAAACGGCGAAAATAACTACGCTCTTGCTGCTTAATTCTGAACTATAGTAAGAATGGCCACGTCCCTGCAAGGCAGGGAGGCGGGATTCTCCTGAAAAGCCCCGGTTTATGGCGTTTCGAATAGGAGAACCGTAAAAATAGACCTGGGGGTTGTTTTGCTTCGCGGCAGCCCCGAGACAACAGAAGCTAAGTAATGTGTGGCGGTTTCCGGCCTTGCACATTATCGAAAACCCAAGCGGAAACTAAGCGTGTAGAAAGCTCTTTGCTTCCCTGTTTGGACCCGGGTTCGATTCCCGGCGATTCCACACAAACAAACAACGCCACTGGAAACAGTGGCGTTGTTTTTCTATTTTCAGTATTTAAAAATAGAAAAAGCCTTCCTATAAGACGGCTTCTATATGGCGGGGCACTGGCATTGAACCAGTTCACTAACATATAATATTTAAATTTTGACACAAATTATTGGTTTGTTGACCGACCCGCCTGCAATGCCAACACCTCCGCAAATTTGCATAGAACTCATGCTTAAAAAAGTTAGGATAAATCCTATTGTTATATGTACAAATACTGTTTTTGCTATTTCCATGAAATTTACATTTTTAGGGTGAATAATAAAGTGACTTATCGATACAATCAAAACCTCTTTTAAATGCCAAACTTTAAAGAACTCTGTTAGGGCTCCCAGATTTTTAGATTTCCTAAATTGAAACATAAATATACAATAAAATATATAAATAAAATTATTTTATTGTTTCAAAAAACATCAAAATAGGTGTCAAGTGTTCGATAGAAATCCCACTCACTCCACATAAAGACAAACAACGCCACTGGAAACAGCGGCGTTGTTTTTAGAATATTGGATCTATTAAAATATCTTAATAATCTATTGAAGTTATTTACAAAGTAGTAGCAAGAGTCTGATTTTTTAAGATTGGGCTAAGTTTACAGCATAATGTTTTCCTCTTAATTAAACCGGTATCCTAAACTCAGCCAGAACTTTGCAACAATATTATGTTGTGTTTTCTTTGCATTGAACAAGGCCATCATAACCCACGTTCGCTTCAATAAGAAATCTGCTTCTACTTACCCATTTCCAGCCTCTGCCTGCTCCAAGGGCAAAATTAATATCATCGGGATTTTTTGTATATATTGGATCTTCTGATGTATAGTTGAATCATTTCTATTTGTCATAATTATTCTACACAACACACCTCTAACCCCTCTCAAGAGGGGAATACTCAGATGTACTTATTCAGACTTTTAAACATAGTCGCTTTTATCAGCAAGAGTGAAGCTATTCCCCTCTTGAGAGGGGTTAGGGGTGTGTCTTTTAGATTATGACATTTTTTATAGATTTGGCTATATATATTAAGTTTTAGAAAAAGAAATAACCAACAGATAATTGAAATACGCTGTTTTTATTTTTACTGGGAGAATTCTCTAAATTATTGATGTCTGTTAATCCCAGATTATATCTGGCAGCAAAATTAAGTCCGCTATTAAATTTATAGCCTAAGCCAAAATTAACACCAAAATCAAAAGTATTATAGGAATCTTTTACATCTGTCTTATCATTTTTAGCAGAAAATAAAAAACCTATTTGCGGTCCGGCTTCAACACTCAATCCTTTTATTAAATAATATTTTCCCATTAAAGGAACGTTTAAATAACTTAAGGCAATGGTATCATCATTATAACTATATCCCTGACCGGAATACATTAATTCAGGTTGAAAAGAGAATTTTTCGGAAATTGGAATTTCAGATACAATACCAAAATTAAATGATGTAACAACATCGATACCTTCAGTATTATCTCCGCTTACAGATGCAAAGTTTAAACCTCCTTTAGCACCAAATTTAATTTCCTGGGCATTAACTTTGTAAATCCTAAAACTGTAACTACAGCTAGTAATAAAATTTCTTTCATAAAAAGTGATTTGAATTATTTCGATCCAAAATTCACATGATTAAAACTTTAAGAAGTTTCAAAAACTTAAAACTGTACAAAATGGTACTTATTTGATTGTGTTTTTATACTCATTTGGCGTTTGGCCGGTAACTTTTTTAAAGGCTTTATAAAAAGTTGTTTTAGAAGTGAACCCGGATTCCAGTCCCATTGTCAGCAAATTATAGTTTTCATATTCAGAATCTGATATCATTTCCTTTACAGCTTCAACCCGGTACTGATTAATATAGTTGGCAAAGTTATCACCTGTTATGGTGTTTATAATTTGTGAAACATATCCGGCGCTTATACCCAGTTTTTCGGCCACTTTTTCCCGGTTTAATGTACTGTCTGTATAAATGTGCTGTTCTTTACAAAGAAGTTCCAGTTTTTGATAATAAAGATTATCCATCGTGATAGATTCTTTGTGTTCTTTTATAGCGTAATTTTCTTGCGTTATGGTTTTTTTTATAATTGGTAGCGTGGCAGACGAGACAGCCAGATCGTTGTTTAGAAAACTGTAAATGGCATCTTTGTTTTTGGCGAGCTTGTATTTGTAGATGCCTATGTAAGCTGTCCAGTGCATTATAAATGTTGCAGCTAAAGCCAGCCCACTCATGGCAGAGGAAATGTCTAAACCAAGGAATAAAGCAACCAAATAAGTCGTAAGCCAAGTAAGCAACAACAAATAGAGAATAGTCAGTAAAGTAATTATCCATTTTTTCTCTTTAGGATCTTTTAAATGCCTTATCATAGAATAAGAATAAAGAGGCAGAAAAGCAATGATGATAACTGCGAATAAAAGCTGAGTAAGTCTAAGTATATTGATTAGGTATATGTACGACTCAGTAATTTTATAAATTTCTGCTACATTACTAAGATCATATACAATACTAACAATAGATGAAAAGGCAAATGGAATATAACACAAATAAGTCTTTTGTCTGTTCTTTACCGTATTATCAATACGGTTTATAATAAACAAGAATATGAAAACAGGTAGTAGAAATATCCACTCTATATCATCTATAAAACGTAGAAAAGGACAGGAAATAAATGCACCTTCAATTTCAAAAACATAGTTTAGTAAAACAATGGAAAGCGCAAACAGTAAGCAGGCCAGGTATTTATTAGAATTACTATTGAATAAGGAAGACTTTAAAATAATTAAGCCCAAGACTATTCCCTGAAAAATCGCAATATTTAAAAGTGTTGTATAAATCAATTTCTTAATATAAAAGTTTTCTTTAATATCTGTTTTGTAATTAATACTTTTTAAACATGGCTTATTTCCTGCGAATTGATAAATAACTGACGCAAATATAGAATATTTAAAACTACTAAAAGATCAGCTTTTTTGTGTAAATAAAAAGACTGACTCCTATATTATTTCAAGATATTTCATTTTGTTGTTTCGATAAACATCAAAACAGGTAATTCCACACAAACAAAAAACCTTCAAAAACTGTTGAAGGTTTTTTGTTTGATTTCAACTTAGTTAAACGTATTTAAATCAATATTTTACAATTAAGCAATAGGATTAATTGTCAGTCCCCTGTACCAAGTCTGCTATTTTTCTGTATTCCAAAGGTGTGCAACCTACTTTTTGTTTAAAAAGTCTTGTAAAATGTTGAGGGTATTTAAAACCAAGTTCATAGGCTATCTCACTTACTGATTTGTTTAGGTCATAAACACGTTCTTTAGCTATATTAATAATCCTGGACTGAATATAATCCTGTGCAGTGCGGCCTGTTTCTTTCTTAATTAAATCTCCAAAATAATTAGATGAAAGATGCAGTTGATCAGCACAATATGAAACTGTGGGCAGTCCTAAATGCTGTGCTTTATTCTGACTGAAAAACTCTGTAAGCAGGCTTTCAAACCGCTCCATAATTCCTCTGTTAGCATTTTCGCGGGTTATGAATTGGCGGTCGTAAAAGCGGTCACAATAATTAAGCAGAAGTTCAATATTACTGCTTATCAGTTTTTTACTGTGTTTATCTACATCGTGCTGTAGTTCTACTGCAATTTTATCAAAACAGTCTAAAATAATCTGGCGTTCTTTTTCAGACAGATGCAGTGCCTCACTTGTATTGTATGAGAAAAAACTGTAATCGTCAATTAACCTTCCCAATGATGTGCCTGCAAGTAAGTCCGGATGAAAAATAAGTGCATGCCCATATGGCTGATATGTAATGCCTACACTTTCTACCTCAACCTCTACAACCTGTCCTGGAGCAAAGAACACGAGGGTTCCTTCCTGATAATCATAATATTCTTTCCCATATTTTAGATCGCCACATTTTACATCTTTCAGTATTACAGTATAAATTCCAAAGTTCATCTTGTAGGCACTTCTCGGTGAAGCTTTAGACAAATCCAGAATACTTACCAAAGGGTGTAATGTTTCGTGGTTATTGAAAGTATTATAATCACTAATGCTCTCAAAATTTACAATCCTTTCCATTGTCATTATCATTTAATTCAAATTCAAAATTAATTGTTTTTTATTCAGTTGATTACTATTCATAACGCTATCAGTAAAAATGGTAGGAGAAACAGTAATATATATACAAGCGCTGGCTTTTTATCTTAACAAAACTTTAAAGCCTTACCCGTAATATTGGTAGTTAATTCAGTAATCTGTATACAAGTGCCTGCTGAATAAGTCCTGAACTTTGTATTGTTGTTTTAACTTATAAGAATCATATGTTCTAAAATGAAGAAAATAGTAATAATAGGGGCAACGGGAAGCCTGGTTCCATATGTAGCAGAAGCTTTATTAAAATTGGACAATATTCAGCTAACACTTTTTGCACGTTCTCCAAAATATATAGATAAAAACCTAACTGATAAATGTACTATAATACAGGGTGACGCTCTTGAATATGAAAGTATTAAAAAAGTAGTAGCAGGCCAGGATGTTGTGTATGTAAACCTGACAGGAAACCTTGAAGCTATGGCAAAAAATATAGTAAAAGCCATGCATGAAGAAGGAGTTAATAAAGTTATTGCCATAAGTTCTATAGGCATTTACAAAACACCCTTAAAGCCAATACTAAGACCTTACAGGGCATTGGCTGATAGTATTGAGGCATCTGGACTGGATTACACCATTTTGCGCCCGAACTGGTTTACAAATGGCAGTGAAATTGACTATCATATAACCCACAAGCCGGATCCGGAAATTGGCGGATCACTTTCCCGCAGGGGCATTGCCAATTTTGTAGCAAAGGTAGTAGCTAATCCGGAGCAATATACTAATGTAAACGTAGGCATTAGTAAAATATAAATCAAGAAATAAATTTCATAAACATACATATCATGGAAAAAAGAAAATTAGGCAGTCAGGGGCTCGAGGTTTCAGCTTTAGGTTTTGGGTGCATGGGGTTAAATTTTTCATATTCACACAGTATAAGTAAAGATGAATCCGTTAAACTGATAAGGGCTGCCGTAGAAAGGGGTGTGAACTTTTTTGATACAGCCGAAGTATATGGACCTTACACCAACGAAGAAATAGTAGGCGAGGCACTGGCGCCTTTGCGAAGCGAAGTAGTGATTGCCACAAAATTTGGGTTTAATATTGTTGATGGTAAGATGGCAGGGGTAAACAGCCGCCCTGAACAGATACGTAAAGCAGTAGAAGGCTCACTGAAAAGACTTGGTATAGATACTATAGATTTATTGTATCAGCACAGGGTAGACCCTAATGTACCTATTGAAGATGTTGCAGGTGCCGTAAAAGACCTTGTAACTGAGGGTAAGGTTAAATATTTTGGTCTTTCGGAACCTGGTGCAGATACTATCCGTAAAGCACACGCAGTGTTTCCGGTATCGGCATTGCAAAACGAATATTCATTATGGTTCCGCAAGCCCGAACTCGAGATAATCCCGCTTCTTGAAGAACTGAATATTGGCCTTGTGCCATACAGCCCGCTTGGAAAAGGCTTTCTTACCGGGGCTTTTGATGAGAATACCAAGATTGGAGATGACGATTTTCGTAAAAATTCGCCCCGCTTTAACGATGATGCCCGTTTGGCAAATCTTGCTTTTGTAGACCTGCTTAAAAGTTTTGCAGCAGACAAAAACACAACCCCGGCACAGATAGCCCTGGCATGGCTGTTGGCTCAAAAACCATTTATATCTCCTATACCGGGCACTACTAAATTACACAGGCTCGAAGAAAACATTGGTGCTGCTACTGTTAACCTGACAGCCAAAGATATAAAGGACATTACTGAGGCCGCAGATAAACTCGAAGTTGTAGGTGGTCGTTACATCGAAGCCATTGAAAAAACTACCGGACTATAATTAATATAAAGAAGTAGCATTAAACGGCTGCTTCTCTCTTTCTTTAAAATTATGAAAAACGTAATATTAAACAACGGCTTAGAGATGCCTATCCTGGGGTTAGGTGTGTATCAGATTCCAGATTATGATGAATGTAAAAAAACAGTACTCAATGCGCTTGAAGTAGGGTATCGTTCTATTGATACGGCTGCAGCTTATCAAAATGAGACAGCAGTAGGCGATGCCATTAAAGAAAGCGGTATTAATAGAGAGGAACTTTTTGTAACCACGAAGCTTTGGATTTCAGATACAGGATATGATAAAACTAAGAAAGCCTTCGAAACGTCATTGAACAAATTACAATTAGACTACCTCGACCTATACCTTATCCATCAGCCGTATGGCGATATACATGGCTCATGGCATGCTATGGAAGAGTTGTATAAAAAGGGCAAGATAAAAGCCATTGGTGTAAGTAATTTTCATCCGGACAGGGTTATGGACATTATTGTAAACAATTAAGTGGTACCTGCTGTAAACCAAATAGAAACACATCCGTTCTATCAGCGTACAGAAGACCAGCTTTTTTTGGAAGAAAATGGTGTACAGACAGAAAGCTGGGCATCTTTTGCTGAAGGCAGGAATAGTTTGTTTAGTAATAAAATCCTTGAACAAATAGGCAAAAAATATAACAAATCAGTGGCACAGGTAGTACTGCGCTGGCTGGTACAGAGAAATGTTGTTGTAATACCAAAATCAGTACGCAAAGAACGCCTTATTGAAAATATTGATGTGTTCAATTTTGAGTTAACTTTTGAAGATATGGCAGCAATTCAGACTATGGATACAAAAGAAAGCCTTTTCTTCAGCCACAGAGATCCGGCCATAATTAAATGGTTTTCGAAAATGGCAGTCAAATAAATCTGTAATAATGGTAAGTAAAACCGTAATTGGTATACAAATGTTCAGACTAAATAGCCTGAGATTTGCTCCAAATTAATAATACAATTTATAAACAAATGAAAAAAATAGTAACTCTAATAATAGTATGTATTTCTGCTTTTGCAGCTGCCCAACAAAAGCCGATACCTGCCAAGGGTCTTGCCATGACAGGAAAAGAAGTAAAATTTGGCCCGCTAAAATTTAATCGTCATGCCGTAGGCGATAATGACGTACTTATCGAAATTATGTATGCAGGTATATGCCATAGCGATATACATACGGCTAAAGGCGAGTGGGGTGATATACAATATCCGATAGTACCGGGACACGAAATAGCCGGGAAGGTAACGCAGGTGGGCAAAAACGTTACAAAATTTAAGGTAGGTGATTATGCCGGCGTGGGGTGTATGGTAAACTCATGCGGCAAGTGCGAGTATTGTAAACAGGGGCTGGAACAATATTGTCTTGAAGGTAACATCGGCACGTATGCCTCAGTAGACAAATATCATAATAATGAGGTTACCCAGGGAGGCTATTCGGATAAGCTGGTTATAACAGAGAATTTTGCAATTAAAATTCCGCCAACTGCCGATATGAAAAAAGTTGCCCCACTGCTTTGTGCTGGTGTAACTACCTATTCTCCCATAAAGCATAAAGAGGTTAAAGCGGGCGATGTGGTTGCCGTTGCCGGTTTTGGTGGTTTGGGTCACATGGCAGTGCAATATGCAGTAAAACTTGGTGCTAAAGTAACAGTATTTGACATTACAGAAGATAAAAGGGCAGATGCACTTAAAATGGGTGCAGTAAAATTTGTAAATGTAACTAACCCTGAAGAATTAAAAGGACTTGATAATACTTACAAGGTTATCATCAGCACTATACCGGCAAAGTATGACCTCAATATGTATCTTAAAATGCTTAAACTCGATGGCGATTTGGTAATCCTTGGTTTCCCGGCACAGGAAAATCTTCCTAGCATCAATTCTGGTCAAATACTTTTTGGAGGTACGCGAAAAATATCGGGCTCACTTATAGGGGGCATAGCAGAAACTCAGGAAATGCTGGACTATTCTGTAGCCAACAACATTTACCCTGAAGTTGAAGTGATTAAAGCCGAACCTAAAGTTATAGATCAGGCATATCAAAATGTAATTGATGCCAAGGTACGTTATCGATACGTTATCGATATGAAGACTTTAAAATAAGCTAATCTTAAAAATAAAATGCAAAAACCGTATGTAATATGCCACATGATGGCATCGATAAACGGAAAGATACTTTCTGAAAACTGGGGTACAGCTTCAAACTCAGATCAGTTTGTGGGAGTATATGAAAAATGTCATGAGTCGTTTAATAGTAACGCATGGTTTTGTGGCAGGTTAACTATGGAAAAAGATTTTTCTAATGGTATCAAACCGGAATTTCCTATTCCCGAAACACCTATAGCAAGAGAAGCCTATATAGCAAACCCTACTGCTAAAAGTTTTGCTATTGCACTAGATGCAAGTGGTAAATTAGGATGGGAAACTAATGAAATTTATGGAGATCATATTATTGAGGTACTTACAGAACAGGTAAGTGATTCCTACTTGTATTATCTTCAGCAAAAAGAGATCTCGTATATCTTCGGAGGTGCTAAAAGCATTGATTTTAAACTTGTGCTTCAACAATTGTATGAGCTTTTTAGCATTGAAAAACTAATGCTTGAAGGCGGAGGCCATATAAACGGAGCTATGCTCGAAGCCGGATTGATAGATGAGCTGAGCCTTATACTGCTTCCAATAGCTGATGCCACGGCAAATACACCAACGATTTTCGAGCATCTAAAGAATGATACCATAGCCGTACCGCTAAAATTAAAAACGGTCGAACCGTTGCAAAATGGCGCACTATGGCTAAGATATAAATTTTAAAAAACAAATAAAATATATGGAAACAATACAGGTAAAAGCTTATGGAACAGCCCAACCGGCTACTTCATTGCATGAAATTACAATTAACCGTCGCGCTATACAGGCGCACGATGTAGAAATGGAAATTTTATATTGTGGTATTTGCCACAGCGACCTGCATCAGGTAAAAGGCGATTTTGGCCCTTTTGCAGCACCTATAGTTCCCGGCCATGAAATACTGGGGCGTGTAACTGCTGTAGGTGCACATGTAAAAAACTTTAAAGTAGGCGATCTTGCCGGAATAGGCTGTATTGTAGACAGCTGCGATCATTGCGAGTACTGTAACGAAGGAATAGAACAGTTTTGTGATGAGGGGGTTACATTCTCTTTTAACAGCCCTGATAAAGTTTCAGGTGGGCATACCTATGGTGGTTTTTCTAAAACCTATGTATGTAACGAACGATATGTATTAAAAATGCCCGCGTTTGAAAATCTTGCAGCCGCCGCACCTTTACTTTGTGCAGGTATAACCGTTTATTCGCCATTAAAACATTGGCAGGCGGGTCCCGGTAAGAGGGTAGGAGTATTAGGTATAGGTGGACTTGGCCATGTGGCCATTAAAATAGCTAAAGCTATGGGTGCTGAAGTTACTGTATTTACTACATCTCCTGAAAAGGTTGAAGATGCTAAAAGACTTGGGGCAGATTATGCAGTATTGTCTAAAGATAAAGAGACAATGGATGCTTATGCACGCAAGCTACATTTTATAATAGATACTGTTTCTGCTAAACACGATATCAATACATATCTTAACCTCTTGCGTCATGATGGTACAGTGGTACTGGTAGGACTTCCTCCTGAACCACTTGAAGTAGGCGCATTTAATGTGGTTATGGGTCGCCGAAGCTTTGCCGGGTCTAATATTGGAGGTATTGCCGAAACTCAGGAAATGCTGGATTTTTGCTTCAAACACAATATAACTGCCGAAAGCGAAATAATTAATATTGAGTATGTAAACGAAGCTTTTGAACGCCTTGAAAAAGGCGATGTAAAATACCGTTTTGTTATCGATATGGCTTCCTTAAGCTAATTCCTACCTTACTATATATTGTTTTTAAAGCCGGTTTTTTACAAAGAAACCGGCTTTAATTTTCCAGTTGAAAATCTTTTTTATTGTGAATCGTTTATCCTTAATATTTCTATCGTATTAATTTTTACTTTTTGAAATCTTATAATGCACAGCATCTTATTTTACTATATTTGTTGTAAATATTTACCGCTTTTATGGCCGATGATTTTGAATATAATCCACTATATGAAAAAGTAATAGATGGATTACTTGAGGAGCACTATTGTGTTGCTGATGATTTTTTCTCGAAAGAGGAAGTTGGCGGTTTACGAAAACTACTCTTACAAAAATATGAAGAGGATTTGTTTAAAAAATCTGCAATTGGAAATTTGACTAACGAAAAGGTAATTAACTCTGTTAGGGGCGACTTTATTTTATGGTTGGACGAAGCAAATGCCACAGGTGCAGAAGCCTATTTTTTTAATAAAATCCGTGATTTTGTTCAATATCTTAACCGTACCTGTTTTATGGGGATTGTAAAACAGGAGTTTCATTATGCTTTATATCCTGAGGGGACTTTTTACAAACGGCACCTTGATACATTTAATAATGATAGCAGTAGAAAGTTAAGCATAGTTTGCTATTTGAATGATGAAGACTGGCAAACGGAGTATGGAGGAGAGTTAACTATTTATTTTAATAATAACGGTATTGAAACGAGCAGGGACATTTTTCCACTACCGGGTCGTGTGGTAATTTTTGAAAGCCAGCTTTTGGAACATGAAGTAAAGCCGGTAATTAAACCCCGACTCAGTATAACTGGCTGGCTTAAAACACATAGCATGTAAACTCGAAAAATAAACTTATTTTTTAGGTTTACTATTGGAGAATACTATTTTTTTACTCTATATTTGCCAACGCAAAAAGGGGATGTAGCTCAGCTGGCTAGAGCGCTTGCATGGCATGCAAGAGGTCGTGGGTTCGACTCCCATCTTCTCCACAGCAAAAACCCCTAACATCACTGTTTTGCAAGGTGTTAGGGGTTTGCTTTTAAATTATTTCCCGATATTTTTCCGACTTTCAGTATAACTATCTTATATGCTTTTTGCTAATTTTGTAATTGTTATGACTGAAAGATTTAACAAACATATTATTTTTGTCAGGTTAAGGTATACCCATTAGTAGGTATTTTTACCTGAATTAAGGAAACACTTATTTTTATACATTAACTTTTCTTTAACTTTATCAGTGTTAAAAAAATACCTGATAATGAAACACCTTTTACTACTCCTATTATTAAGCTGTTCGTCAGCTTTTGCACAAAACACAAAACTATTGGTCAGCTATGCAGCACCAGTGGTTAGCGAAACCCTAAATGTGCACATAGGCCCCGGAACAGCCTACGACGTTGCCGAAACCATTGCTCAGGGCGATATGCTAACCTACATCTCCCACCATGGCGAATGGATATATTTACGTGTAAACGAATCAGGAACCAATGGGTGGGTGAATTATAAATTTGTTAAGTAAATGTTTGCAGACTTTTTTAACAGCATTTCAGATTACGCTAAAACCCGTTTTACTAATCCTTTACTTGGTACTATTGTAGCAGTATGGTTTATCCGCAATTTCGACTTCGTATTCGCTTTATTCAATTTTGCTGATGGAGTTACCCTTACCCAAAAAGTAGACTATTTCCATAGATATTTTAAAGTACATGGTACTACTACAGAATTATGCACAGTTATAATGTATGCATTTTTTATCCTTTTGGGAACGTTTTTACTACTATTGTTTTCAAGAGGTTTGACTAATGGATATATAGTATTGCTTAATTTGGTAAATAAGAGTACTGATGTAGGCACGGTAGTGTCCAGGTCTATGTACGATGAATTAAGAAAAACGTATAACACGGTTAAGAGTGAAAGAGATACTTTAAGAAGCAAGGAAACATCGCATGATGAAGCACTAAAAATACTAAAATTAGAAATAGAATCTAAAGAGAAACAATATAGTGAACTAAATGATGAGTTCTCTAAGAAAACTGCAGAGTCAGATTTAATATACGAAGAATTAAGTGCTAAACATATATCGCTTGATGAAAGCCATAATAAATTAAAATCAGAATTACAGTATAAAACGAATGAAGCTGATAAATTTCAAGCAAAGTATCTTCTAAATAAGATTCAAGATTCAGAAGTTATTAAAGAGATTTTTACAGCTGATTCTATCGAAATTCACCTAAATCAATATAAAAGTAGCCAAGTGGAAATTGGCATTACAGAACTCGAAAAAATTGAGCCTGCGTTACGGCTTTTATTACAAGAAAATGAAATTAAAAACTTCATCGAAATATCTCTATTAGCCGAAAATTTCAGGTATTTTCCAAGCGAGCTGGCAGATTATCAACTTGTAGTAAAGCTAAGAGATTTCAAATTATTATTGACAGAAGCAAACATGAAAGTTGTAAATAACAAAGTAAATACTAAAGACTTGGATTTATCAGATTTAGGAGAACATGTGTCTAAAATTTTTAAAATAATGTTATTGAAATAATTTCTAAAAAATTATATGAACGATTCCATACAACAAGCCTTTATTCGTATAGAAAGGTTACAGTGCCAAGTTGATTCTCTAAGATCATCAAATAATATGAATGAAATTATTCTAAAGGCTCGATTAGAACAGGCTTCTGATGTTATAGCGGATTTTAGTACTATTTATACTATAATATCTGTATTTATAGCCTTAATAGCGATTGTAATACCAGTGTGGGTATACTTCGCTTCAATTAAACCTTCTAAAGAAATACTCAAAAATTTTGAAGATATCATGGATACAAAAATCAAAGAGTATTTAGATACTAAAAGTAGCGCAGACGCTGAAACGGCATTATTAAATCTGGAATCAAAAAATATGATACAGAAAGACCATGGATATTTTTATATTAAAAATAATCGGCTTATATCCTTGAATGAATCTCAGCAAGCAAGGCTCATATCTATAATTGATAACAAAATAATGAATGATCCAGAAAGCGCATTGTCATGGGCGTTATGTTCATCCAAGAAATCAAAAGTTTTAGAAAATTACTATAGCAACATACTCAATACCCAAGATTCATTAGATCATAAATTTCCCTTTGCAATATTTTATTTTATCTTAAATTATAACCATGAAGATCGAATGAAATTTTTGAAACCCATTATTATAAAAGTTTTTAATAAAGAGGCTATAGCTAATATACTTAGATATTTGGCAGTTGCAGATGATAAAAAGGGTACGACTGCTTTGCTAAACGACTCCGAACTATTAAAGTTAATAAACTCATTCCATGGTGAAGATTCCGAAAAATTGAATAGATTCAAACACTACATATCTTACATCTTAAAAGATGTGGTTGCATTGGAATCTTTGAAATCAACATTGTTATTTAAAGATTATGATATACCAATGGAGGAATATGTTTATTAGTCCATTCCAGCGGGTTTTTTTACACCTCCCCATCAATAGGTATTTTCATCCAAATTAAGGGAATCCTCATTTTTACATTTCACGTTCTTGCTACGTTGGTCAACTATTACTTTTAAAACTAAACTGCAAACCTATCACTTATGAAAAGTAATAATTTATTCTATTACATTTCAACATTATAAAAAAGCCGGCTCAGAATTGAATCGGCTCTATAGTATTTATTGATAATCTAATGAATTAAAGATTATTTTTTCATGTGTAACTTATATCTATACAAATTAGGCTTATAAGGAATTCCTTGCATTCGATTTGGATTGCCTTGTTCAATCTCAAATTTCAACACCTCTGCCTTTAAATTAATTTATAATACTACGTATTAATAGTTTATGTTTAAAACATACTGATATATTATATCTATAAAAAAATAGATTAAGTTATACTACTCCCATCTTCTCCACATAAATCAAAACAACGCCATTGGAATCCAATGGCGTTGTTTGTTATATCTACGCTTATTACATTCTGTTTGTTTCCTCATCAAGAGAAGTAGCTTTTACTTCTTTGTTTTTTCCTGAACCAAAATAGTAGGTAAGCTGTACAAAAAAGCGGCGTGTTTCCCATTTATTAGTCCAGTCGGTAGCTATGTTGTTTACACGGGTAGTATGATTATATAGACTCTTCTTTAAAATATTAGAGCATCCGGCGGCAATTAGGAGTTTTTTGTTTAGCAAGCTTTTTTTACCGGAAAGGCTTACATCATAGGTAGCTTTAGAAAAACCATTTGGCGTGGTAGATCGCCCAGTATAAAAACTACTCATTACTATTTTCCAATCGCCTTTTAAATCTGCGCTTTGGTAAAAATTAACATCATAGCCAAAACCCGTACCGCTGTATGAAAAGTTCTCAATGTCAGAATTTTCACTTTGCAGGTACGTGTCAAAACTAAGCTGCATTGTCCACCAGTCAGTAGGCTTATAGGGCATTGAAGCTGAAAAGCCAAACCTGCTGCCTTTTGCGGCATTGGCATTATAAGTAATATTATAATTTTGATCACGTTGATAGTCTATAACCTGTGTAAAGCCGTCTTTATAAAGGTAGCCGTATAAGCTAAGACTTAACATGCTTTTATATACATAACTTAACTGCAGGCTGTTGTAATATTGGGGCTTTAGTGCCGGATTTCCGGTTTCAAGCGTGTAGGCATCCATATATTGATAATAAGGGTTCAGCGACAAATAATCGGGCCTGCCTATGCGTCTGCTGTAGCTAAACTGGTATTGGTTATTTTCATATTTGTAACCAAATGATAAAGAGGGGAACAAATTTGTGTACTCACCTTTATTAAACTGGGCACTTACTAAAGACGATGCTGTATATCTGTAATATTCTGCCCTTAATCCTGCCTGTATATTCCATTTACCAAATTCGGCTGAAGCCTGTACATATCCTGATGCGAGTTTTTCATCGTACTTAAAATCATTAATTAACAGACTGTCGGGTATAAACAAAAGTTCAGTATTGTTAGCTTCATAGCGGTTGTAGTAATCCATTTTTACATACGCATACTTGGCACCTGCCTCAAAATTGATAGTTTTGGAAAGCTTCTGGTTAAAATCTGCCTGCACATTGGCAATGGTGTAAGTGGTTTTATTTTCGCCATCAAGGTTCATAAAAATACTATCGGCATAATCATTATGCTGAAAACCGTTTTTCCTGGTGCTGTAGCGTGCAAAGTTTGCCTGTATGTCTAGTTTTGTTGTAGTACTGTCTGACGTAAAATTATAAAACACATTACCGGCTACACGCTTTTCAGGCGCATCAAAGCGCTGGCTTAGGTTTACTCTATTCTGTAGTATGTTGTTTAGATATTCATTAGTATAACCTCTGGTAGTTTCTTTACTACTGTCATTATAATATTGCCATTCAGTACTTAAAACCTGGTTTTTGTTTATTTTTCTTTCGGCTGCAAAATTAAAACTTCCTGATTTTGTAACCGGTAGCCAAGTGTTGTATTGGTCTATAACTTTATCTCCACCTTCCACCGCTATGGTTTGTTTTATGTGTCTATGATTAACTGACTGCCCGTTGTAATAAGAACCGTTTGCGGTAACTGTCCAGAGTGAGTCGTTATAAAATAGCCTTCCGCCTTGTTGGCTTTTAAAATACTCTCCATAATAGGCAGCAGTATTCACACTGCCTGACAACCCGGCTTTACGGTTCTTTTTGAGTACTATATTTATAATTCCGGCAGTACCTGCCGCTTCATACCTTGCAGACGGTTGCGCTATAATTTCAATATACTCAATATCTGACCCTTTTAAAGACCGAATGTATTCGCGAAGGGCATCGCCTGTAAGCATGCTTTTTTTACCATTAATCATAAACTGTATATTGGTACTGCCTCTATATACTAGATTCTCATCTTTATCAAGGCGAATACCCGGCACCAGACGTATGGTTTCAAGCCCATTATTGCCGTTGCCTATACCGGCTGCCTCAATATTAAAAATTGTTTTATCGCCCTTCATGATCATCGCCTTTTGGCGCACATCTATTACCACTTCATCAAGTTGTTCCTGCTGCGGCGTCAGGATAACATTTATTTCCCGGGGCAGGTTTTTAATGCTTATTTCCTTTGTAAATGTTACAAAGCCAAAGTAGCTTACTGTAAAGGTTCCACTTATAAATGTATCCGGAATGGTTATTAAGTAGCTTCCGGTGTCATCGGTTTCTGTATAGGCAACTGTAGTGTTTGTATTGGTAATATATACAGGGGCAAAAGCAACAACGGTAGCATCCTGTTCTTTTATAACACCTTTAATGGTAATTTGTGCCACCACCTGTAAAGTGGTACAAAGAATAAACGCAATAAGCAGTAATTTTTTCATGATGTTTTATTGATTTTATACTGCAATATTATGATGCGCGCTGGTGGGTAAATTCCATTTGGTATCAAACCGCCTGTTTATAAAACAAAACGGTTACTGATTGTCATTTATATGTTTGTTGTCTTAAAAACGGTATTTGTCCTGTATTTTTGCCTGTTTAAACAATATTCCTGCATAGGTTTAGTATAAGCACTACTTTAGCACTATGAGCAAGAAAAAAGAAATACTGTACCACATAATATTTTGGCTCCTATTTGTGGGGTTGGAACAATTATTAAAAAGTATAACGGTATATAAAGATTTAGATAACACATGGAGTATACTTCAGAACATTGGTTTTCTTATTCTAGAACTTTTTATTTTTTACCTTAATTATCTTTTTATTTGTCCTAAGACAATCCCTAACAAAAAATGGCGATTATTAGTTTTGGGACAATTTGGGCTCATAATACTGTTTCCTGCCATACGCTTTGTATATGAGGAAATTGTGCTTTTTAAGATAACCGGTTTTCATAATTATGACATTAGAGACCTGAGCATACTGTATTACATCTATGACAATTCTTATTTTTCAATAAGGATACTGCTCTTTAGCCTTGTAGGATATTTCATGAAATACCTTTGGAATACCACAATACAGGTTAATCAGCTAACATTAGAGAAAAAACAGGCAGAATTACAAGCTCTGAAAAACCAATTGAGCCCTCATTTTCTGTTTAACTCATTAAATGGTTTCTATTCAGATCTATATGACACTAATCCTGAAGTGGCTGCCGATATATTAAAACTATCTGAAATGTTGCGCTATGTTACTTATGAAAGTGAAAATGAAATGGTACTGCTGAAAGATGAAGTCATGTTCCTGCAAAATTACATCGACCTTTTTAAAAGGCGTTTTGACAGTAAAGTGGCTGTAAGCTTTACACATCCGGATGATTTGAAAAATTATAAAGTGCCCTCCTTACTGCTGATTCATTTTTTAGAAAATGCTTTTAAGCACGGTATTACCGACGATTTTGATACCCCAATAACCATAACTATTATAGCTAAAAACGGAAGGCTTATCTTTACATCGGTCAACAAATACCGAATTACAAAAAGCTATGATGAACATGGCATAGGAAATAAAAACATACGTCAGCGACTGAATATAATGTATCCTGAAAATCATACTCTAATGTTAACTCAGGATGCTAACTATTATAATGTAACACTCAATATTCCTTTAAACTAATGAGCCGGCAACTTACCTGTATAATTGTTGATGATGAACCGCCTGCTATAAGGCTTTTACAAAAATATACCGAACAATTGCAAGGTATAGAATGTATTGGCACCTGCACACGGGCTGTAGAGGCTCTGGTGCTAATAGAAGAGCATAAACCGGATGTTGTATTTCTTGATATACAAATGCCCGACCTTACCGGTATACAGCTTTCTGCAATAATTAAAGACAAAGTAAAAATTGTATTTACTACCGCGTATCCACAGTTTGCTATAGAGGGCTTTGAAATGAACGCTGTAGACTACTTGCTAAAACCGATACCGTTTAATCGCTTTATAGCAGCAGTAGAAAAAATACATAAGCAAAGTACAGAACCTGCCGCTGTAAAGCTGACCGCTGATAATACTACAGATAGCTATTTTTTTGTAAAAACAGACGGAAAAAACCGCTATCAGCGAATAGAAATTAAAGATATTAATTATTTAGAGAGTATAAAAAACTATATAGTGCTACACACCACATCAGAACAGGTAGTAACCTATAATACACTGAAATATTTTGAAGAAAACCTGCCTGATAATCAGTTTATAAAAATACACAAATCATTTATCGTTGCTATTGGAAAAATTGAAAGAACTGATAATAATGAGGTAAGGGTGTCAGGCAAAAGCCTGCCATTGGGCGATACATTTAAAAATGTTTTTTTTGAAAGGATAGAACGATTTAAGATTTAAAATTAATAAAATTGTATTATTTACCCTATTCAAAAAAGAAAAACAGGTGTTCTACTGTAATTCCGTTCAATCCACAATAAAAACTACTATTATGAATGTGAGTCAGTTAAATGGTATCTGTACTCAAATTCTACACTTACAACCGTACCAATTTCATTATATATTTTAAAAATTCCATCAAGGTCTCCGCTAAGGCCATTCATAAGCCTCATGCCAAGAGAGTTTATTTTTCGGTTATCAAAATCGTGTGGCAGGCCAACACCGTTATCGGCAATTTTTAAAATAAAATAATCGTCCACAGAATTTTGTAACGAAATGCTTATTATACCTTCACTGTTACCCGGAAAAGCATATTTAATGGCATTAGTTATGGCCTCATTTAAAATTAATCCCAAGGGCACAGCCTGAGAAACATCCATATCCATATCTTCAACATCCATTTCAAATGTAAGGTAGCGCGCAAGGTCAAAACTATCTTTTAGGTATTGTGTAAGTTCATTAATGTATTCGGGCATGTTGATAGCTGCCATATTATCAGACTTATATAGTTTTTGATGTATAAGAGACATAGAATGTACACGATGCTGGCTATCGCGAATGGCGGTTAAGGCGACTTTGTCTTCCAGATAGGCACTTTGGGTGTTGAGCAGGCTCATTACTATTTGCAGGTTATTTTTTACGCGGTGATGTATTTCTTTAAGAAGCCACTCTTTTTCAGAAACCAAATTTTGAAGTTTAATGTTCTTGGTTTCAATTTCTGCCTGTTTTAATTCTAATTCTTTTTGTTTAGTTTCCAGTATACGCTGGTTTTTTTGTTTAATTCTGTAACGGTTATACAACAATGCAATAATTAGAATTAATAAACCCGAAAAAGCAATTATAATGAGGCGTGTAACCCTGTCTTTTTCAATTTTTTCATCCTGTAGCTTTTTCTGCTCAGTTAGTAGCTGTATATTTTTAGCTTTCTCATTAATATCTTTGTCCTTTTTTTCGGTTTCATACTGTATCTGCATCAGGTTTATAAGATTGCCTTTAGACTCATCTATAATGCTATCGTTTACAGCCTTGTATTTTTGATAGTTTTTTATAGCCGATACATAATTTCCCTGCGCAGAGTCTATTTTAAAACCCCAGTTGTAGATACGTTTCCAAAAGGTTTTTGCATCTCCTTTTCGGGCATGTTGGTCTATAATTTTAAGATGCTTTTGGGCCTCATTAAAATTTTTTATTGCAAGATAATATTCAATAGAGCATTCATGCATTATAAAAACTCCTATTTCTCCAAGTTCTTCGGGTGCTTCTTTTGCAGTCGAAAACATTTCGTCAGTATATTTCTTTGCAATACCATATTTTCTTAATTTTAGGTTAATATTTTGCAGCCTACGTTTTATTGTGAATTTTTCGGTTACAGTTCCCGGTTTATAATTCTGTATCACATTATTAAAAAAACGGTCTGCCTCTTTATACTTTTTTTGAAAAAGCATAGCATTTACAATATTGCTCGCAATAGTATAAATCAAATAAGTATCTTTATTTATTACAGCATATTCATAGCCTTTTTCATGATATTTTTGAGCAAGGGCATAGTTTTGTAAATTAAAATAAGACATACCAATACTGTTGTAAAGAATTCCCATTGAGGTACTTTCATCGCCATTCTCTTCACCAAGTTTTGCTCCCATAAGTTCATATCTAATGGATTCTTGATGAATACCAAGATAATTATAGCTCATTCCCATTACAGAGTATAAAAGCACTTCACCTTTTAACTTGATTTGATTATAAACCTCCAATGCTTCTAATCCGATAATAATACATTTGTTATATTGTTCTATAGAGAAATACGTCATAGAAAGTTCGCCCAATCCATCAGCAAGAGCCTTTTTATTTGTCCCTTTTCTGTACTCTGATACGGCATTTTCGCTATACTTAATTTTCAAATCGTTATCAGGCCCATAATCGTAGTAATTGTTAAGTTCGCGGTAGGCATCTCCTAAAGTTTCGTGTGCATTTGTTTTTTTTTCTCCGTTAATTACTTTTAATGCAATTTCGCGTGCCTTATCTACATTTCCCTGAACATATTGTATTCTGGACTGTATAATATTATATTTAGCAAACCCTCTGTGATATTTTATTTGGGTACTTAATTTTTTTGCATGGTCACAATATACCATTGCACTATCTATATGATTTTTATTTACTTCTGTACCGTATAAAAAAGATCTGCTAATTTCTAACAGTGTTTCTATGCGGGCTGAAGTGTCCTGCTTATGTTTAAGCTGTTTTTTTAACTCTACAATTTTTTTAGTTTCCTGGGCTGTGCACAAAAAAGATGACAGAGCGATAACTACCAACATCAATATTTTTTTCATATGATATAATTTATGAAGGAACTTAATTGTAAGAATATAAATGTATATGTAATATAAAACTCTAAATAACATTTATTTAAATAAAGTAATTAACAAGTTAAATGTATTAAAAAAGTTGCAGCTTTTTTAATTTTCCTAAAATTCATCTATATAAAGCTGTATAAAACAAGCATTTAGCGAAATGTCGCTGCGAATTATTTTATATTTTTTCTATTTTATTGAAAAACAGTTGTTTATAATAAAGGCATAATGCTTGAAAATTACTGTGATCAGAAATCACTATTAGTAATATAAAAAAAGTATTAAGCGATGGATACAACATTTGATATTGTAGTAATAGGCTCCGGGCCGGGCGGATATGCCGCCGCTATAAGGGCATCTCAATTAGGCTTTAAGACCGCAATTGTAGAAAAGTACAACACATTAGGTGGTACCTGCACTAATGTGGGGTGTATACCAACTAAAGCATTGTTAGACAGTACACAATATTACCACACTGCAGCCACAAAATTTGCAATACATGGCATTAACCTAAAAGATATAAGTCTTGACTTTACTCAGCTTATTAACCGAAAGGCCGATGTAGTAAAACAAAATACAGCAGGTCTTAACTATTTAATGAGTAAAAATAAAATTGAAGTTATTACTGGTACAGCTTCTTTTGTTGGTAGCACAGAAATTAAAGTTTCGCGATTAAATGAAGAACCAATACTTATTAAAGGTACTTATTTTATTATTGCCACCGGTTCAAAACCTTCCACAATTCCGGGAGTGACCATAGATAAAAAGAGAATTATCACATCTACAGAGGCCTTGTCGTTAACTGAAAAGCCTAAAAGCATAACTATTATTGGCGGTGGTGTTATAGGTGTTGAAATGGCATCAATCTATTCGCGCATTGGTACGGAAGTTACAATTATTGAGTACTCTGATAGCCTTATACCAACAATGGACAGAGAGTTCGGTAAAGAACTCAAAAAACTATTTGCTAAAAACGGTATAAAAGTATTGCTTAACCATAAAGTTCAGGGAACGGTTAATAATGGAGATACTGCAGCAGTTACTTTTCTTGATACAAACAATACATTACAGGAAATCACAACTGATTATTGCCTTGTTGCTGTAGGCAGAAAGCCATATACAGAGGGTCTTGGTCTAGAAAACACTTCCGTAAAACTTGATGATAGGGAGAGGATTTCAGTTAATGAAAAACTGCAAACAGCCAACCCTAATATTTATGCTATTGGCGATGTGATAGCCGGGCCCATGCTGGCTCATAAAGCGGAAGAAGAAGGAGTTTTTGTAGCTGAAACCATCAACGGGCAAAAACCACACATTAATTATAATCTTATTCCGGGAGTAGTATATACCTGGCCAGAAATTGCTTCTGTAGGTTTTACCGAAGAAGAACTTAAAAAACAGGGAAAAGACTACAGGGTTGGCAAATTTCCGTTCTTGGCCAGCGCAAGGGCAAGGGCTGCAATGGAAAAGGATGGTTTTGCTAAAGTACTTACCGACCCTAAGTATGGTGAAATTTTAGGCATACACATTATTGGACCACGCGCTGCAGACCTTATTGCTCAGGGGATTATAGGTATGGAATATGAAGTTACAGATGAAGATATGTTCCGTATATCTTACGCACACCCTACATATTCGGAAGCATTAAAAGAAGCCTACTTGATTTCATCAGGACAGGGAGCCATAAACATATAACATCAGAAAAAAGTAACACCATAATTTTTTATATCATGAAAACTAAGAACAATACCATACTTATTACCGGAGGCGGCTCAGGAATAGGATTTGAAATGGCTAAATTATTTTCTCAGGAAAATAAGGTTATTATTACAGGTCGCAGCCCGGAGCGTTTGCAAAAAGCAGCATTACAATTAAATAATGTTACAACTATTGCAGCAGATATTACTAATGAGGCAGATGTTAAAAACTTAGTGCAAAGGCTCGGGGCAGAATTTCCTGAGTTAAATATTGTAGTAAATAATGCAGGGCTTGCCCATTACTACAAACTAACCGATGATAACGCCGATGCCTATACTAGGGCATCGCAGGAAATTCAAACCAACTATCTCTCTACGGTTCGTTTAACAGAATTACTCATTTCACAGTTAAAAAAACAGGAGGAAGCTGCTTTTGTAAACATATCTTCTATTACAGCGTTTGCTCCCGGAATGTCGTTACCAACCTATGGCGTCAGTAAAGCTGCGCTGCACAGCTACTCTCAGGTGTTGCGCATCAGCCTTGAAAAAGTGTCAAATATTAAAGTCTTCGAAATAATGCCTCCTTTCGTAGATACTGATTTTTCTGCCGAAATAGGTGGCAGCAAAGGCATAAGCCCTGTATATGTGGCATATGATGTTTTAGATGCCTTGAACAAAAATGAATATGAAAAGCACGTTGCAGGTACTGCCGATTTTTACAAGCTATTCCTCTCATCTCCGGCAGCAGCACTGGAGGCTTTAAATAGTGGATCTAATTAAATAACAATCAATAATATAAAATTTCATGAATACTATAAAATCTAAAACAATTGTTTTTGTAACCGGGGCTTTTGTAACACACGAAGGCTGGGGTAACTGGGTAAATTATTTTGAGAATTTAGGATACAAATGCATAAACGAGCCTTGGCCTTTTAAAAAAGGTACGGCAGCGCAATTGCGTTTAAGGCAACCTAATGATACAGACCTGGCAGATCTTAGTTATGGGGAGCTGGTAGATTATTATGCAAATATTATTCTTAAGCTCGATGAAAAACCAATACTCATAGGTCACTCTCTGGGAGGGTTAACAGTCCAGATGCTTTTGCAACGCGGACTTGGAGTTGCCGGTATTGCAATACACTCTGTTCCTCCACAGGGAGTTACAACATTTAAATTTTCATTTTTCAGGTCGTTATGGAAACCCCTCGGGCTCTTTAGTTCACTTAAAAAAACACACTTAATGAGCTTTTCCGAATGGCAGTACGCTTTTACTAACGGTATGTCGTTAGAAGAACAAAAAGAATCGTATGAAAAAAACACCATACCCGAATCACGTAGGGTACTAAGAGGCCCACTAGGAACCGAGGGTAAAATAGATTTTAAAAAACCGCATGCACCGTTATTGTTTATTGCCGGTAGTGCAGATCATATTATGCCAGCATCTTTAAACTATAGCAATTATAAGAAATATAAAAACAGTAACTCTATCACTAATTATAAAGAGTTTGAGGGTAAAAATCACTACGTGCTGGGATTGCCGTCATGGCAGGATGAAGCCAACTTTGCTAAAGACTGGATTAATGGACTTTAAGAATAAGCAAATTAGTATATAAACAGCCACCTCAACAGGTGGCTGTTTTTTTTAGGAGTCTAAAAACCAGTGTTTTATATTGTGTTTAATCAGCTAAATATCAATATAAAACAACGAAATAACGTGGTTTAGAAAAGTATGTTAAATTATAAACATTTGATTTATAGGTTTTTGTGATTTTGGTAAGCTGTTTGGAATTACTTTATCGAGCATGAAAATTTAATCAACCAAACTTAAAAATCAGAAGATCATGGCAAAGATAAAATGGATATTAGACACTGCACATTCCGAAATTGGATTTAAGGTAAAACACATGATGTTTACCAATGTATCTGGCAAACTACAAAATTTTAATGCACTGATGGAAACCAATATCGATGTTTTTGAAAATGGAACTGTTGAATTTGACGGGGCTATAAACTCTTTAACAACAAATAATAAAGACAGGGATGCACATTTAATGAGCCCTGATTTTTTTGATGCGGAACAGTTTCCTAAAGTAACATTTGAGGCTACATCCTTTATAAAATTAGACGAGGTTAACTATAAACTTACAGGCAACCTTACTATAAAAGGAATAACACAGGAGGTAACTTTTGATACAGAGTTTAGCGGACTGTTGAAAGATCCATGGGGAAAAATAAAAACGGGTTTCATCATTACCGGAAAAATTAACCGTAAAGACTGGGGTCTTACATGGAATGCCGCACTCGAAACCGGCGGAATGCTGGTGGGTGATGATGTTCGTCTTGATATAAACCTACAGTTTATAAAACAATAATTAATCAATTCTTAAACAATAATTTATCTTAAAATTTTAAATCATGAAAAATCTAATTTACTCAGCGGCATTATTGCTAACAACATTTGCAGGATTTGCACAGAAACCAAGTGCACAGTTATTAACTCCAAAAAACCATACACTTGTTTTGGTTGATCATGAAAGCCAAATGGCGTTTCCTATTACTTCTATCAGTATCGACCAGTTGCGCAACAACACGGCATTGGTGGCAGGAGCTTCAAAAATCTTTAAAGTACCAACCATTGTTACCACTGTAGCAGAGAATACCTTTAGTGGCCCTGTATTTCCTGAAATACAGGAAGTCTATCCTAAAGCAACATCTAATTATATAGACCGCACTACCATGAACTTTTGGGAAGATGTCAATGCTTATAAAGCTGTTGGAGCAAAAGGAAGCAAAACCCTTGTCATTGGGGGCCTGTGGACATCTGTGTGCATCGTTGGACCAGTATTATCGGCTATAGATGAAGGCTACACTGTATATGTTATTACAGATGCCTGTGGCGATGTTAGCAAAGAAGCACACGATCAGGCCATAACCCGTATGGTACAGGCAGGGGCAAGGCCGGTAACATCGTTGCAATATCTTTTAGAGCTTCAACGTGATTGGGCAAGAGCCGAAACCTATAAAGCGGTTACAGACCTTGTAGTAAAATATGGAGGTGCTTATGGTATAGGCATACAATATTCAAGGGCAATTATTAAACACTAATTTTTACTGCCGGGGCTGCTTATATACGGCCCCGGCATCTTTAAAAACCATCACTATAGAAAACATTACATCTTAAAATATACATCATGAAACCAACTAACAACACTATACTTATTACAGGAGGCTGCACCGGATCGGGGCTGGCTATCGCTCAAAAATTAGCAAATAGAGGTAACAAAGTACTCATAACAGGCATTTGTAAGCACAAACTTGCCGATGCTGTACTGCACAACCCTAACATTATTCCGCTACACTTTGATGTAAGTACCGAAGAGGGAGTTAACCAACTGGCCGATAAAGTGCTTGCAGAATATCCTCAGCTTAATATTTTTATAAACAATGCCGGGCAGGATTACCGCAATTCTCAAATATTTGAGGCAACACCCTGTAAAGAGCGCCTGGCGTCAGGCTATCTTGCAGGAATATATATAAGTGAAATGCTTTTACCGCTTTTGCAAAAGAACAGGAATTCGGCCATTATAGACCTTTCTCCAGTTACTATATCGCACACTTTAAATCAACAGCCTTTATTTTCGGAAGTTGTAAAATCTATAGTTTCCTACTTCAATATGCTCCGATATTCTCTAAGGCAGGTGGCTAACATTAATATTTTCGATGCCGTTTCTTTGGGAATTACAGAACTATCCAAACAGGAAACTATTGCTACACGGGTAAGTGAGCTTTTTAATCAGGAACCTTTTGTACTGGCAGCTACCGGGGTAGAGGCATATTTTCATTACAATAACAATTATTCATTATTAGCAGAAAGTAATTAAAAGCCTGTTGCATAAGAGAATGAATATTAAGAAAAGGTAAAACCTTTTTTATAACTGTTTTTCTCAAATTAAGGATTTCCTCAGTTTGTCGGAAAATATTTTATATACTTTCACTCCCTTAAAAATTTTATATGCTGATAAAAGTTTTCGGGAGTGCTGTATTTGGGGTAGAAGCCACCACCATAACCGTGGAAGTTAATATTGATAAGGGGGTGGGGTATCATCTTGTAGGTTTACCCGATAATGCAGTAAAAGAAAGTAGTTATCGCATAGCCGCAGCGTTAAAAAATAATGGCTATCAGTTACCTGTAAAAAAAATAACCATTAACATGGCTCCCGCAGATATGCGTAAAGAAGGCTCTGCTTACGATCTTACCTTGGCAGTAGGCATACTTGCGGCATCCGGCCAAATAAAAGCCGATGAGGTTGATAAGTACATCATAATGGGAGAGTTATCACTCGACGGGTCTTTACAGCCCATAAAAGGAGTGCTACCCATTGCCATAAAGGCTAAAGAAGAAGGGTATAAAGGTTTTTTCCTGCCAAAGGCAAATGTAAAAGAAGCTGCTATTGTTGCCGGACTTGATTGCTACGGACTTGAAAATGTTACTGAGATCATTAACTTTTTTGAAGGCCGCGGAACAATACAGCCAACCGTTATAAACGTTCGTGAAGAATTTTACAAAACCCTTGATTTTCCTGAATTCGATTTTAGCGATGTTAAAGGACAGGAAAGTATAAAACGTTGTATGGAAATTGCTGCATCCGGGGGGCACAACATTATTCTTATTGGGCCTCCGGGTGCAGGTAAGACCATGCTGGCTAAACGACTGCCCAGCATATTGCCACCCATGACATTGCGTGAAGCACTTGAAACCACAAAAATTCACAGCGTGGCAGGTAAGCTTAAAAATGTAGGATTAATGAACCAAAGGCCTTTTCGAAGTCCGCACCACACCATATCTAATGTGGCGTTAGTGGGAGGAGGGAGCTTTCCGCAGCCGGGAGAGATCTCTATGGCACACAATGGGGTACTGTTTCTTGATGAACTGCCCGAATTTAAACGCGAAGTGCTCGAAGTAATGCGCCAGCCGCTGGAAGACCGAGAGGTTACTATAAGCCGTGCAAAATTTACAATAACATACCCGTCAAGTTTTATGCTGGTTGCCAGTATGAATCCAAGCCCGGGCGGATATTTTAACGATCCTGATGCACCTGTAAGTTCGTCACCTCACGAAATGCAGCGTTACCTTAGTAAAATATCGGGGCCGCTTTTAGACCGTATAGATATTCATATCGAAGTTACTCCTGTGCCTTTTGATAAACTCTCTGATAATCAAAAAGCTGAGAGTAGCGTAAACATTCGTAAACGGGTTACAAAAGCACGGGAAATACAAACAAAGCGTTTTGAAGAGTTTGAAAACGTGCATTATAATGCTCAAATGAGCGCCAAGCAAATACGCGAATATTGCCAGCTTGACGATGCTTCTTTACAGTTATTAAAAAATGCCATGGAGCGCCTGAACCTCTCGGCGCGGGCATATGACAGGATACTGAAAGTTAGCCGTACTATTGCCGATCTTGATAATAGTTTAAATGTGCAACCCAATCATATTGCTGAAGCAATACAATACAGAAGCCTGGATAGAGATGGATGGCTGGGATAGAGGGATTTAAGATTTTTGATTTCAGAATTAAGATTTTATCTTTACCTTTATTGAATAAAACACATACAAGCCATGCTAAAACAGGAATTAAACGATCTATTTGCATCAATGCCGCAATTAGTTAAAGATAAACTGCAATCCGTTATGGATGTTATTCTTGAAAGGGCAGAAGACCTTGATAATGAAACTGACAAAACATCTGAATATTATGCCGAAGAGCACGAATTGATAATGAAAGAAGTACATAAGGTAAAATACCTTAACGATCAGTGGCAAATAATGAATGCTAAAAAAAATAATTAAGTAGAACAAAAAGCATTACTTTCGATTATAATTATTTATCTGATATTCTAAACCACAATCACAAGAGATTATTGATTGCTAACAATAATCTCAAATTAAAACAATACAAATATTTAAAGTTTTGAACAATAAAGTAAAGTCACTTTTATACAATTTTTTGGGTTTTGCACCCGTATTTTTACTGGTATATTTTCTTGCTGAAAAATTTACAGGATTGAGTGGTATATGGATACCCCTTGCAGCATTTGTAGCCTCTACCATACTCTCTCCTAAATTTCAGGTTGCGAAATTTCAGGGAGAAGAAAAAATATTTATGCGTTGGATATTTTTATCCGGAATTAAAGAAGTAAAATAACAACTTCAGAACTCTATATGCAAGAGGCTGTCTTTTAGACAGCCTCTTAATTTTTGAATTTATTCGTATATTCTATTTCTGTACCTTAGTATAGGTTTCCACTGTCATACCATCGGTTTTATCATCATACGTCTCTACAACAAAATCTCCCGATGCATTAAAATATCCAACAGATGTTGATGTACCTGTCCTATAGATATATTGCCCGTTAGACGTTTTGCGAACCTTGGCATAATCTTTATTATCAGGGGTAGCTATCCTGTAACCTGCTTTTTCTGTAACGAAAATATAGTCATTTCCACCCATTTGATAATTGCTTATTTGCCCAACTCTGGCGTTAAATCCATTATCCCTTTCTACAGTAGTAGAGGTTGTTACAACAGGAGTTCCTTCAACTGATTCTTTATTTAGCTTTTTAGAATCGGCATCTTTAATCTGGATTTGATTAACCGATTCGGTATTGTTAGTTTTAACCAGTTTTTTGGTTTTACCGCTACCGTCATTTACCTTTACAGTAGTTGTGGTACTTTCTTTTGTAACGTTCTGATTTACCTGTGCCGTGGCTGCAAGCCCCGTAGCAAACAGTATGGCTATTGCGATATTTTTCATTTTAGTTGTCTTTAAATGTTTATACCACAAAATTATAAGTCTATTGTTAAATAAATTTTTACAAAAATATAATGTATTTATAAAGTTAAAGAGATTTATTATGGATATCTCTATATCATATACAGTGCCTTAAAAGAATATAAAAACTGAACATCTTAGTAACTATTGTATTAAATGTAAAACCCCTATATTTGCAGCCTTAAAAAACAGTATTTTCATGAAAGCAGGAATAGTAGGATTGCCAAACGTGGGCAAATCAACACTTTTTAATTGTTTGTCTAACGCTAAGGCACAAAGTGCTAACTTTCCATTTTGTACTATAGAGCCAAATGTGGGTGTAGTAAATGTTCCTGACCCAAGGCTTGAAAAACTGGAACAACTTGTAAATCCTGAACGTGTACAGCCTGCAACGGTAGATATTGTAGATATTGCCGGTCTTGTAAAAGGGGCCAGCAAAGGTGAAGGGCTTGGCAACCAGTTTTTAGGTAACATTAGAGAATGTAATGCTATTATACACGTGCTTCGTTGTTTTGATAACGACAATATTGTACACGTAGACGGTAATGTAAACCCTATTAGAGATAAAGAGACCATAGATATAGAGCTACAGCTAAAAGACCTTGAAACGGTAGAAAAACGTCTTGAAAAATCTAAAAAAGCGGCAAAGGTAGGCAGTAAAGAGGCTCAGGCAGAAGTTGCTTTGTTAGACCGTATTAAAGATGCTTTATTACAGGCAAAATCTGCGCGTACAGTAGTACCACAATCTGCAGATGAAATTGCTTTAATAGAAAGCTTCCAGCTTATTACTACAAAACCTGTACTATATGTTTGTAATGTAGATGAAGGTGCTGCTGCTACAGGTAATGCCTATGTAGAGCAGGTGCGCGAACTTGTTAAAGATGAAAATGCAGAGGTTATGTTTCTTGCTGTAGGCACTGAGGCAGATATTACGGAGCTTGAAACTTATGAAGAGCGCCAGATGTTTCTTGAAGATCTTGGACTTAAAGAACCGGGAGCATCAGTACTTATTCGCTCAGCTTATAAATTATTAAACCTGCAAACATATTTTACTGCCGGGGTTAAAGAGGTTAGGGCATGGACCATTAATATTGGAGATACGGCACCGCAGGCTGCCGGTGTTATACACACTGATTTTGAAAAAGGCTTTATTCGTGCTGAAGTAATTGCGTATGATGATTATGTAACTTATGGTACCGAAGCTAAGGTTAAAGAAGCAGGCAAGCTGCGTGTAGAAGGCAAAGAATATATTGTTAAAGATGGTGATGTAATGCACTTTAGGTTTAACGTATAATATAATTTTAAACAATAACAAAAACCTGGAGCATTAATTTACTCCGGGTTTTTTGTTAATATGCTGTATGTATATTTATTTATGATAGCTTGCCTCTGGGCGTCGTCTATTTGTAACTGGTTTTTTATATAATTATCGATACCTCCAAATTTTGTATCTATAACATTAAAGGCCGCATTTAAATAGCGCTCATCTACCCCCATGAGGTTTTGTATAGTTTCTGTGGCGAGTTTTGGTTTAATAATCCTTGCTACTTTTACTTTTTTCATTATACCTTCAAGTTTTTCGCAACGGTAATAATCAGACATCAAATATTCGTTCACAATAGTCTGTCTGTCTACTTTAAGTATTGAGAGTATCAAAGCTGTTATAATACCTGTACGGTCTTTTCCGGCAGAACAGTGGTAAAGTACAGGCGTGTCTGCTTCAAATATCTGCTGTAAAGTACTGCGAAGTTGAGGGATATTATCTGCTATTATCGTTGTATACAGTTCGGTCATAAATTGAAATGACTGAGCCGCATCTACATCTCCTTTTATAACTTTCTTTTTTATAGTGCCAAGTTCGTTCAGGCTGTCCTGCACAATAGGTTGATGTACATGTTGCACACTTTGCGGCAAATGGTCGTTCTTTTCATATACTTCATTGGCAGTCCTTAAATCGAAAACAGTTTTAATACCTAAACCCTCAAACTTTTCAAATTCATTTTTTCTGAGTTTAGAAAGATTGTCAGACCTGTATATAAGTCCCCATTTAACTGTTAACCCATCTTTTGTTTTAAGTCCGCCAATATCCCTAAAGTTATTAGCATGCTTAAAATAAATATGGCGGTTAGAAAGCACAGCAATACCGCTGTCAGTATTTATAGTATAATAAGGCCTCGTATTTAGGTCTCTTTCAGCAAAAACTGTATCACTATTTATCGTAAACCGTTTTCCTGTTGGGTCTTTAATTTCGGAAGTACTATTTATTCCATTTAAATGCAGTTCGTACTCCCCCTTGCGATTTTCAATATAATTGTTTTCCTTAAGTGGAGGTGTGTAAAAGCGTTCGGGCAGTTGTGTACTGCACGATGTTAAAAGCACTAAACCAAAAGAAACGTAGACAATTTTCATGATATTATTTTCCTGCTGCTAACAAATTAGCCATGATCCTGTAAGCACCAGACACACCTTCAGGCAATTCCCTAAAAAAGCTTAGTCCGGTATAAATATAATGGCCCTTGCCATATTGCGCTACAAGCAGTCCGCCTTTTAAGGCTTCTTCGCCCTTATCATGAGAAGAAAATACAGGAGTAAATTCCTTAGCCCAGTCATCAGGATAATATAATCCCTGTTCCTGAACCCAGCCTTTAAAATCGTTAGCAGTAATTTTATTAGGATAGTTTAAAACCTTTTGTGCAGGATCTAAAAATTTAACCGAAGCGTTCTCATCTGTTACTCTTTTTCCGGAAATTCTAAGCGGGTAGGGGGCAATATCTTTTACTGCGAGCCTGCCCGGTGTATTATATTGTACAAGCATAGTGCCGCCATTATGCACATAGTCAAACAATATTTGTTGTTTAAATGCCAGGTCTTCCTGTACATTGTAGGCACGTATTCCCATCATTACCGCATCAAAACCGTTAAGTTTTTCGGCAGTGATATCTTCTGTAGTAATAAGCGTTACATCATAGCCCATCTGCTTTAAACTTTCAGGGATATTATCACCAGCGCCCATAACATAAGCTATTTTCTTACCTTCAATTTTAAGATCTACTTTGGTAAATTTTGCGGTAGATGGCAACAATACATTTTGCTGGTCTATGTGCGGATAGTCTATTATAGTCTGCTCACGGTCATATTCTTTACCATTTATAACGGCAATGCTGCGCCCTGTAGCCTCCATTGGCGTTTCCGGTGGGGTAACTTTAAAGCTTACAACCGTTTCACTCCCTTTTATTTTAAGGTCGAAAGGAATTGCAGCGGGCGAAACTTTCCACCCTTGTGGCAGTTCAAATTTAAGTTCGCCTTTGCAGTTGTCCTGTCCTGCTTTTATTTTGATACTAACCGTTTGCTCTTTTGTGTCGGTAAACAATTGCACTTTATTAAGTATGCGTGTTGTAACAGCAGGAACAACATCTAACGGCTGATAAACTTCACCTTTAACAGGGTCGTTAAATTTGTACACTATAGTGCGCTCAAAAGGTATCTGCACTCCGTTAATATCTATAGTAAACATTACAGCCAACTCGCGTATAATGTCTGCCTTGCCAATATTGAGCTGGTCATTTACCTTATACATGCCCGATGTTCCTTTTTCGGTTAGCCAGTATGGAGATGTGTAGGCAATATTCTCAGGCAATTGAACGTCAAGAGTCGTACCCTGATCTACATTGTTATCTAAGGCTACATTTTGAGATAAAGATTTATTTTGCGGAAGTAACGTTAACGAAGACAGTTTCATAGTAACATCACTACGGTTGATAGCTTCCCAACGCACTTTAAGGTTACTTCCGGGTGTAACTGATTGTTGCTCGGCAACAGCTTCAAGATATAGGCCTGCGCATTCAGCAATGATTTCTTTAATTTCTTTAAGCTTTTGTTTTTTCCAGTAACCGTCTTCAAGCTGGCTTATTTGCGAATATACTTTAACCAATGCCGGTATAGATGCTGCCGGATTTTTAAAGTCGTAGCTTTTTAATATTGCGGTAATGGCTTCTCCTATATTTTTTCCACCCTTAACGCGGTTCCATGAAGTGTCGATTCCTTCAAAAAGGTTTTGTTTGTCATTAAGCTTATCACCTTTTATAAGCTCTAAATATTCCATATCGTCGCCACGCTCTCCGGTGCTTCCAAATCCCTGTGATTTATGCCTGCTGCGGCTAAGTGCTGCTATTTCCTGATTTGATTTGCCTAAAAGCGGATAGTAGGTACCTGTGTGCAGGTTTACATATTTAGATTTATCTGCCTTTTCAAATTTATCTTTTCCTCCAAAAAACCACCAAGACACATTAAACAGTACCCGTTTTGGTTGCCATGTTTGGGTATATTGCAGTTGAGAGGGTTCATATTTAGCATCATTAGCCAAACCGAAAGCCTCCTGCGTAAGCATGGCCGATGAAGTGTGATGCCCGTGTGTAGTGCCAGGTGAGCGGTGGTCAAAGCGGGTAATGATCACATCGGGCTGAAAGTTGCGTATAACCCAAACCATATCCTGAAGCACTTGCTTTTTATCCCATATTTGCAGGGTTTCGTTGGGCAGCTTAGAAAAACCAAAATCGTTGGCACGGCTAAAAAACTGTTCGCCGCCATCTATATTACGGGCTTCTATAAGTTCTTGTGTACGTATAACCCCTAATAATTCTCTTAATTCCAACCCTATAAGGTTTTGACCGCCGTCACCACGGGTTAATGACAGGTATCCGGTGCGTGCCATGGTGTTATTTGCCAAAAACGATATAAGTCGGTTGTTCTCGTCATCGGGGTGGGCGGCTATGTATAATGCCGACCCAAGAAAGTTGAGTTTTTCTACTTTGTGGTATATTTCTGCCGAAGTAGGTTTTTCGGGCTGGGCATGGCAAAGAGTGGTTATTAATAGGAGAGAGGCAACTAATCTTTTCATAATACAAAATAAGGCTTTGGCCTTTAATCAAAAAATTCTTTATCGTCCTGCTTTATGGGTACAATGCTTACGCCCTTTTGCAAAAGCAGGCTGTTTGGATAGGTAATAAGCTCACCTTCGCGGTTACGCAAAATAGTATGGAATGTTTTTATGTCTTCTATCTGAGCTTCTATAGGAAAATCTTTATCGTGTATGCGTATTACATCTCCTATCCTGAAAGGGAATGTAAAGAACATAATGATGCCTGAGGTAATGTTGCTTAGTATAGACCATTGTGCAAAAAAAGCAACACCAATTATGGTTAGGGTGGTGCCAATAAATCCAAAAACATCGTCAGACTTAATACCCCAAACTGCAAATATTATAATGCAGATGAGGGCGAACATAAAAAAGTCTATATATTTGGATATTAAGTTAGTGCGATGTTCAGATAAATGTACTCCTTTAGCATATTTTCGGGTGAGTTTTTTTACCGAAAAATTGATGAGTACAAAGGAAAGCACCACTATTAGGGTACGCAAAATTTCTCTGTTATACTCTGTATCCAACATATTTATAGGCTTTCTGTAAATTTACATAAATATTGGTAAACTTTGTCTACCGGCATGCCTACAACATTGGCATAGGAGCCTTCTATCTTGGCAATGGCTACCAAACCTATCCATTCCTGTATGCCATAGGCTCCTGCTTTATCAAATGGTTTATAATTATCAAGATAATATTTTATTTCACCATCCGATAGGTTATTAAAAGTAACCCTTGTAGTTTCATTAAAAACATCTGTTTTGTTAATGCTTTTTATGCATACTGATGTAATTACCTCATGTGTTTTACCCGAAAGCGAACGCAGTATGCCAAATGCATCATCATAATCTTTTGGTTTCCCCAAAGCTTTATTTTGATGCCAAACAATAGTATCGCTGGTAATAGCAATTTCGTTCTCAGAAAGTGTATTATCTAAAGCTTTCGCCTTCAGTAGTGCTAAAAAATCAGTTATTTCAGTGCCCTGTAAATAGTCCGGATAAATTTCTTCTACATCCTTAACCCTAATTTCAAAATCTACATCAAGGTCACGCAAAAACTGTTGCCTTCTTGGTGATCCCGAAGCAAGCACGAGCCTATAGTTTTTTAATTTATCCTTTAGCATTGTACTGTATATTTAAGGTTATAACCGTGATTGATAACAACGTAAAGAACAATGCAATTTTTAGCACCGTTTCTAAATGAATAAAGTCTTTTTGCGTTTTGGCACTCCAGCCTTTTAGTATAAAATATACCAACGGCCCCGCAATGAACAACAAACCGTAACCCAATGATATTGTGAGGTCGATAATATATTTATTACCATAATAAAACAACATTAATAAAGGTACAATGGTAAAAGCAAGAGCTACTTTAAGTGCACGTGCCCTGCCAAGTGCTATGGGCAGGGTGGTTATACCGGCATTATAATCTTCATCAATTGTTGCAAGATCTTTTACCATAGTAATAAGCAGCCCAATTGCAAATACAAAAAGAGCATAGTCCAACATAAGGTCAAATAATGTTGCCAGTAGTACACGGTTATGGTCGGCCAGCATAGGGAACAATGTAAACACTCCAATGGCAACAAATGGCAAAGCTATGGTTAGTGCAATAAGGATATTGCTTACCAATATGGTTTGTTTAAGGCTTGTAGCATAAATATATAATGTAGCAGCCCCGGCAATAAATACTCCTGAAAACATTGGTCTACCTGTAAAATTGGCTATATAATAGCCAAGACCAACGCCAACCAAAGTAAGGGCAATGTAAATATTATAAGCCGTAGACTCTGAGTATTTTGTGGTATTCTCTTTTCCTACTCCTGCAACATTATTAATAAAAGCACCACCTGCAGCAATAAGCATAAAGGCTAAAACCATCAGCCCATATTGCCACTGGTTAAGAGCCAAATCAGTACCCGCCTGCAAATCTAAAAAGCCATATTTAAAAATAAACATGCCTAATGCCAGCAATAACACATTTTGCAGGCCAAACAATTTTATCAGTTTCATTTTTAATCTATCTGTTAACTACAGTCTCTTATCTTTTTATCTGAAATCTCTTTTTTATTAGTCGTAACGGGCATTAAAATGCTCCATCCATTTGCCCTGAACTTTCATAACCTGTTCAATAACATCGCGCACGCAGCCTTCGCCTCCTTTAATGTGTGATATATATTTACTTATTCCCTTGATCTCGGGTGCAGCATTTTGCGGACAGGTAGGCAATCCAACTAACTTCATTACATGATAGTCAGGAATGTCATCTCCCATATACAACACCTGTTCAGGCTTAATATTGTAAATATCCGTAAACTCATCAAAAGTCTCCACTTTGTTAGCTACTCCCAAATAAATATCTGTAATGCCTAAGTTTCGCAGGCGTATGCGAACACCTTCGTTTAATCCACCCGATATAATGCATACTGTATAACCATTTTCTACAGCGGCTTTCATGGCATATCCATCGCGAATGTTCATGTTTCTCAGCATTTCGCCATTTGGTGCAATATGTATAGTACCATCGGTAAGTACCCCATCCACATCAAAAACAAATGTGGTAATATCATTCATTATTTCTTTATAGCTTTTGCTCATGTGCTTTTTGTATCGATTGGGTTAAAAGTGTATAAATTTCTTTTTGATTTTCGTCCTCTAAAAAATTAAGATGGCGCTGTAATGTTGCCGTATCGTTACGCACAGCAGGCCCTGTTTGTGCCTCTAACGGACTTAAATAGTTTATTTTATCGGCGGTTTCCTGTATTAAAGGTTTAAGGATACCGAACGGTATATTCTTTTCATTACAAACATCGTTACCAATTTTATAAAGGTGGTTTACAAAGTTGCAGGCAAATACTGCGGCAACATGCAACGATTGCCTTTGTGCAGAATTTATTTGGTAGACACTATTAGAAAGCGCATGTGCCAGCGTTTGCAGTATAGCATAATCACTTTCAAACTCGCTTTCCAGGCATAGCGGAACAGTACTGAAGTCTATCTCCTTATTTTTAGAGAATGTTTGTAATGGATAAAATACACCACGGCGATTATTGCCCTGTATTTGCTCTAAGCCTGTGCTGCCCGATGTATGTACCACTAATTTATCATTAAATGGCAATTGAGCCGAAACCTGCGCAATAACATTATCGCTAACGGCAATAATATAAACATCCGCATCCTTCAATTCGCTAAACGAATTAGTTATTTTATCTATAGGAAGTAGGTAGTTTAAACTTTCAGGATTTCGTGCATAAACCTGTACCAACTGTACATTTTTGGCTACATCTAATGCCTTTATGAGATGCTGTGCCACATTGCCCGAACCTATAATTACTACCTTTAACATGGCAGCTAAATTAAAAAATAATACATGCCGCTCCTAAGCATAATTACAAAAGATTAGTTTAGGCAATAGTGTAAGGCTGTTTATTCAAATTTATTCTCTGTGGCAACCTAATAATTCCTGTTGCTATTCTTTGTACATTTGCAGCTTCAATACTGCAATAATGATCGAATTAGGAAAATACAACACCCTTAAAGTTGCCAGGGATACAAGTGTGGGCATTTATTTAAGCGATGGTAAAGATGATGTACTGCTGCCCAACAAATATGTGCCCAAGGAATTTGAAATAGGTGATGAAATGACCGTTTTTGTTTACCTTGACCACGAAGAACGTTTGGTTGCCACTACTTTAGAGCCTTATATTTATCTTAATGAGTTTGCGTTGCTGCGTGTGAGCTATACCAATAAATTTGGGGCTTTTATGAACTGGGGGCTTGAAAAAGACCTCTTTGTGCCTTTTAAAGAACAGGCACGCCCAATGGAAAAAGGCAAGCGTTATCTTATACACATGTTCTTAGATGAAAAATCTAACCGCCTTGTGGGTTCGAGCAAGCTGAGCCAGTTTCTTAAAAATGATGATATAACACTTGAAATAGGCGAGGAAGTAGACCTTATAGTATCTCACATTACAGATCTTGGAATAAACGTAATAATAAACGAACGTCATAAAGGTCTGCTATATACTAATGAAGTGTATGATGACCTGCATACAGGCGACCGTATTACCGGATATATAAAAGCCATTCGCGCGGATAAAAAAATTGATGTAAGCCTGCAAAAACCCGGTTTTGAAAGCATTGAACCCAATGCCGAAAAAATACTCGATGAATTGAGGGCAAGCCGAGGCTTTCTTCGTTTAAATGATGATAGTCATCCGGAAGATATTAAAACGGTGCTTAAAATGAGTAAAAAGGCTTTTAAAAAGGCTATAGGAACACTCTACAAACAAAAACTTATTGAAATTAAAGAAGACGGAATTTATCTTGTAAAAGCTTAACACACTTTAAGGTTATGTGTTTTACAAATAATTAAAACTTACCGATATTTGCTTTTTAAATAACAGAAACGAAGATGATGAATAAAAATACTGTGCTGGGATGGGCTACCTTTATAATGATATTGATGGGATTGCTGTTGGTAGGGCTTGGTGCATTTAAATATACGGAAGTTGCCGGATATGGTTTTGCAGCCGTAGGTGTGGGCTTTTTTGCTATTGCGTGGGTTTTCAATGCGCTTAAAGGGCGCGTATAGCAGCAATCAACTTTAAAATAAACCTGAAACTTTAAACAAAATAAACATTTAAAAAATGTCAGACGATAAGAAAGTAATATTCTCGATGTCGAAGTTAGGCAAGACCTATCCCGGCGCAAATAAACCTGTACTTAAAGATATATACCTTAGCTTCTTTTACGGAGCAAAAATTGGTATCCTTGGTCTAAACGGATCGGGTAAATCATCCTTATTAAAAATTATTGCAGGTCAGGATAAAAACTATCAGGGTGATGTGGTATTTGCTCCCGGATATACCGTGGGCTATCTTGAGCAGGAACCTAAACTTGACGAAACTAAAACAGTTATTGAAATTGTGCGTGAGGGTGTAGCCGAAACGGTTGCATTGCTTGACGAGTTCAATAAAATAAACGACAGTTTTGGCGACCCGGAAGTTTATGAGAATCCTGATAAAATGGATAAACTGATGGAACGCCAGGCTGTGCTGCAGGATCAGATAGACGCATCCAATGCGTGGGAACTTGATACTAAACTTGAAATTGCCATGGATGCCCTTCGTACACCGGAACCTGACACCCCTATAAGTGTTCTTTCGGGTGGGGAGAAAAGACGTGTGGCACTTTGTCGTTTATTGTTGCAACAACCAGATGTTTTATTGTTAGATGAGCCTACCAACCACCTTGATGCTGAGAGTGTATTGTGGTTAGAACAGCACTTACAGCACTATGCAGGTACAGTAATTGCCGTTACTCACGACCGTTATTTTCTTGATAACGTTGCTGGCTGGATACTTGAGTTAGACAGGGGAGAGGGTATTCCATGGAAAGGAAACTACTCGTCCTGGCTTGACCAAAAAGCTAAGCGTTTAGAAATGGAAGAGAAGACTGCCTCTAAACGCCGCAAAACTCTTGAGCGCGAGCTTGACTGGGTACGTCAGGGTGCTAAAGGCCGCCAGACGAAGCAAAAAGCCCGTTTACAAAACTATGACAAGCTACTAAACGAAGATCAGAAAGAGCTTGACGAGAAACTGGAAATATATATACCTAATGGCCCTAGGCTTGGAACCAATGTTATTGAGGCTAAAAGCGTAGCAAAAGCTTTTGGAGAAAAAGTATTGTATGATAACCTGAACTTTAGGTTACCACAGGCAGGTATTGTGGGTATAATTGGGCCAAACGGTGCCGGTAAAACCACCATATTTAAAATGATAATGAACGAACTACAACCTGATAAAGGTGAGTTTGAAGTAGGTGATACTGTAAAAATTGCTTATGTAGACCAGAGCCATGCAAATATTAATCCTGAGAAATCGATTTGGGAGAACTTTTGCGATGGCCAGGAACTTATAATGATGGGCGGACGCCAGGTAAACAGCCGTGCCTACCTTAGCCGTTTTAATTTTGGCGGAAGTGACCAAAACAAAAAAGTTGCTACACTTTCGGGTGGAGAGCGCAACAGGCTGCACCTTGCAATGACTCTTAAAGAAGAAGGCAACGTGCTGTTACTGGATGAACCTACAAACGACCTTGACATTAATACACTTCGAGCTCTTGAAGAAGGTCTTGAAAATTTTGCAGGCTGTGCAGTAGTAATCAGTCACGACAGGTGGTTTCTTGACAGGATATGTACACACATTCTTGCTTTTGAAGGCGATTCTGAAGTGTACTTTTTTGAAGGCAGCTTCTCTGAATATGAAGAGAATCGTAAAAAACGCCTTGGAGGTGATCTAACTCCTAAGCGAATTAAATATAAAAAACTTATACGTGGTTAATTGGTAACCCTATTTAGATTTCAAGCCGTCTGGAAACTTTTTCAGACGGCTTTTTTATTGAGTGTTCTTTAATTCATTCGCTTATTGCTTTCTCCAATGACCAATTAAATACATCACTTAATTGCTTCAAAAAAAAGCATAAATATGTATTTTTACCCAAAAGGCAAAATCACAATGATGAAAGTAAAACCGGTTTTCTTGTATATTCTGGGAGTTGGACTGCTGATTTTTGGCAATCGTGATCTTTGGGATGAACTTCAGGAAGAACGTGCAGAAATACAAAAACAGCAGGATTTATTAAAGATACAAAAAGAAGTTCTTAACCAGCAGTTTGACAGTCAAAAACTTCAATATGATTCTGTTACAAAGAAATGGAAAAATCCTGAATTTTATTTTCAGGTCGTAAATGTTGGCAAGATCAACTTTAAAGCACTGAAGAAGGGTAAAACTAAAGTTGAAACAGATACCGACGAAGATGCCACAGACAGCCAATAACACTTACCTATCACAAACCAGGAAACTGTTTCATTGTAACATCAGGATAAAAATACCTGCTGACTGTCATGAAAGTATATTAGAGCGTGGTTTTGCGCTGCTTGAATATATTGACAAACAGTATAATTCATATACAGAGGGCTCTATATTTAATAATATAAACACCAACGCAGGACATTGGACTGATATTGATGAGAACACAGCAATAATGCTTCAAAGTATTTCTAAAATAAGTGAGATATGCAATGGTGCCTATGATATTACTGTAATGCCTCTGCTAAGGCTTTGGGGATTTTACAATAACGGTTCGAGTATTGTTCCTTTAAAAGAACAATTACAAAAGGCGATCAGTAAGGTTGATCATACTAAAATAAAACTGGATGGTTTAAAAGTAATGATCGGTAAAGATCAGGAAATAATTACAGGTTCTTTTATAAAAGCTTTTGCAGTAGATGTATTGGTAAAACAACTTATTGAAGAAGGAGTGACCAATGGTGTTATAAATGCCGGAGGAAGTACTATATATTCAATTAACAAGGGTCAATATGTACCAAGAGACATAAACTTGCCTCATCCTTTTAAAAAAGATGAAAAGCTCGGCAATATTAATATTTCCAATGCCAGTTTCTCTTTATCAGCAGCCATATCGGGGTTTATAACTATAGACGGCAAAAAATACGGGCATATAATCAACGCTAAAACAGGCAATCCTTCGGCAAACATACAGGTTGGTATTATTTGCAAAAGTGCCTTTTTGAGCGATGTCCTGTCTACGGCATTATTTAGCATCAATGAAGAAAACTTTGAAGCCGTTACAACCGAATTAAAAGCCCATTTTGATTTTGAAGCTTATCTCATTACACAGCAGGGTTATATAAAAGCAACAGATTATGCACCGTTTAAAGCACTAAAAATATGATGCATATTATATCTTTAAAAAATAAAACAAAGCATATACCAATAACTGCATTTGCAGATCCTCCTGAATTATATGTACCGTTGCAGGGCTACAAAGGTATAATGCAGCTACTCGTACAGCCTGGTACAACCGTAAAAAAACACCAAAAAATTGCCGAATTAACAGGAACCTTTGCATGCTGTATACATGCACCTGTATCTGGAATTGTTCAGGGAATAGAAGATATTAATGGGCAACCTCACGTAAAACTCCTCAACGATTTTAAGGAGGATGAATATGAGTTGCCTGCCTTGAAGCCCGAAAGATTATCGGCCGCAGATATTTTGTTGGGACTTAAAGAATATGGTATTGAAGGCAGTGGCGGAGCACGCTTCCCAACGCATCTTAAATATAACATACACGACAGTCCTATTGATACTTTTATAATTAACGGAGCCGAATGCGAACCCTATTTGAGTGCTGACTATGCAATTCTAAAAAACGAAAGTATGGCTTTGGTAAAAGCTATCGGTTTGCTTCAAAAAGTAATTAATGCCAAAACGGTTGTGATTGCCATAGAAAAGCAGCATAAAGAACTTAAAAAGCTGTTAGCATCAAATTTATCTGAACAGAGAATTAAAATTCATTTATTGCCTAATGAATACCCTCAGGGTGGCGAGCTGCAACTTATAAAATCGGTTACTGGAAAAGAGCTGCCCAAAGGCTGTGTGCCGTCTCAGCACGGTATTGTAGTTAGCAACGTAGGAACACTTTGGGCTGTATATAATGCCTTTTATAGCAACAAACCTTATGTCGAAAGAATTATAACAATATCCGGTGAAAAGGCTAAAAATTTGGGCAATTACATAGTAAAAGTAGGTACACCCGTTTCATTTATAATTAATAAGGTTGGGTTGGAAGATAAAACCTCCGATCAAACAGTAATACTTGGAGGCCCTATGATGGGCAAAGCTATTGATGATGATCGAACCCCGATACATAAAGGTACAGGAGGTTTATTAATTCTTCCTGAACATAAGAATAATAATTACAACTGTATACAATGTGGCTACTGTGCCGATGTTTGCCCACAAAAGCTTATGCCTATGGAATTTGTTCGCACAGAAGCACAACAGGATACAGAAAAACTGTTACAGCTACACCTTAACGATTGTATAGAATGCGGTGCCTGCGCCTATGTGTGCCCCAGCGATATACCGCTAATGAAAAATATTTTTGCAGGAAAGCAAGCACTCAGGGCAAGCTAAATAATAAATGTAATGAATTTAAACCCGTATATAAAACCTAAATATAACTCCACGTTGTCGGTAATGACAGATGTTATAATAGCACTGTTTCCTTTGGTGGCTATAGCATATTTTGCTTATGGCATGCAGGCATTGCTTATTATTGGAACAGGTGTAGGAACAGCGTTATTTACCGATTTTATTTTTTCGGTTATACTCATTAAAAAATGGAATGCCATATTTGACGGATCGGCCATTATAACAGGACTGTTATTGTCTTTTACGCTATCGCCGGTTACACCATTATATGTTGTTGCTTTTGGTGCATTTACGGCTATATTGTTTGGTAAGCTGCTTTGGGGTGGATTGGGAAAGAATCGCTTTAATCCGGCTCTTGTTGGACGTGAATTTATGACTGTTTTTTTCCCGGTAATGACATCTGCATCTATATGGGCAACAAAATCATTTATAAAAATCAAAGAGACAGATGTTTTTATTACTAATGGCAGTTTTTTTAATGAATATTCTGCAGGGCTTTTATATAAGACTACAGGGGCTATGGGCGAATATTCGGTAGCAGCGATTGCTTTAGGCGGACTATATCTGCTTGTAAGAAAACGCATTTCATGGCACATTCCTTTTGGTTTGCTACTTGTATTCAGCATTTGCTTTTGGCTCATTAATGATGGTGACGACCTTAAATATTCTGCCGGAGGCGTTTTACTTGGAGCACTATTTATGGCAACAGATATGCCCTCCAGCCCCAACTCACCAAACGGCAAACTTTATTATGGAGCTATGATCGGGCTATGCGCCTTTTTTTTTATACTGGCAGGCGTGCGTTTTGAATATATGTCATTTTCTATATTGTTGCTCAATGGCTTTTGTTTTAAGATCAATGAAATATTTATGCCACGGGTGTGGGGTCATAAAACCGACTTTAAATCATTTGCAGAAAAAATATTCCTCCTTACTCTTTTAATATTGGGAGGTGTAATGGCACTATTATCTGCACACTATTATGGTTTAATCCATTATCTGGTATATGCTTACATTATTTATATGATCTTCAAATTCAATTTTTCTTTCAGTAATAAAATTTCAAATCCAATTTAAAAAATATTTTATGAAAAAAATACTTATGCTTGTAATGCTTGCTGCCATTGTTGTTTCCTGCAACGATGCAGCACCTATTCAGCAAACCACCTACACAGGCTCTCAAAAGCAGGCCATATTAGATAATATACTTACCCGAAGGTCTATAAGGAAGTATACAGCACAACAGGTAACCAAAGCACAAATAGATACTATAATGAAAAGTGCTATATATGCTCCGAGTGCCTTAAACAAGCAGCCATGGGAAGTGCGTGTGGTACAAAACCAGGAAATATTAAAAGAAATAAACCAACGCTTTTTAAATTTTGCAGAGGGTAAAGAGTTTCAGGGTAGTGCGGCACACTATAAAGAACCCGGATTCAGTATTTTTCATAATGCACCAACCCTTATTGTAATTGCACGAGATAAGAGCAGTGACATTAGCTATCTTGACAGTGGTATTATCCTTCAAAACATTTTACTTAGCTCTCATGCAATAGGCCTGGGAACATGCCCGTTGGGTACACTGGTATCAATATTAAATAATCCCGATAATAAAGACATTCTTGAACTTTTAAATATACCTGATGGCTATGAAGTTGCCATAAACATATCTTTAGGCTATCCGGCTGAAGCACCTGTTGCTCCAAAACGTTTTGCCCAAAAAGTAAAAATTATAGAATAGTTACGAATAAGACTGAGTATACAAACCCGCTAAATACTTGCAATGGTATTTAGCGGGTTTTCTGTTTGTTATTCCTCATCACTTAATTAACTTTACGTTAACAAATTTAGTTAGTAATCCTAACTAAATTTGTACTGACAATAATGTCAGATAATTTTATAACTATAATCATGGCAAAACATGTTTTTTATCATGCAGGTTGTCCGGTTTGCGTAAGCGCAGAACAGGATATTGTAAAACTTATTGGAGAAGATACAGTTGAAATTGTGCATCTTGGCGACCAGAAACACAGAGTGGCACAGGCAGACAAAGAAGGAGTGAAATCGGTTCCGGCACTTGTGCTTGAGGGCGGAAATGTACTACACATTAATTTTGGAGCTTCGCTTGAAGATCTTAAAAACTAATAAATAATCATGCTCCCGCAAATGCGGGAGCATTTTAAAATTTAAGATTATGAAAGTAGCAGTATGGGATACTTATGTTAGAAAAGGCGACGGAGGTATCATGCACTTTGATATCCTTGTGCCGGACACTATAAAAGAACAGGAAATAATATTTAATTTTGGAAAATTATATCTCAAAAATAAAGGCGAGTCAGGAAATATTTTAAATGCTGATGAATGCAGGTTTTGCCACATCGAAACCGCACCGCAAAAAGTTATTGATGATATAAATGCCAACGGATATTCTATTATAGAAATGGAAAATTGTAATTAAAACATGAATCGATCCCAAACACCTGAAACTGACAGGCAAATTCTATTTTCTTTAGAAAGAATCTCCGAGGCTTTCAGGGTTTTGTTATGGGAACAAAGCAAAGAAACCGGTCTTAGCCCAATACAAATTCAAATACTTATATTTATAAGCTCACATCAACCCGAAAAGTGCCGCATTACCTATTTAGCTGAAGAATTTAACCTTACAAAGGCTACTGTGAGTGATTCGGTAAAAGTGCTTATAATTAAAGGATATTTGTCTAAAATTATTAATCCGGCTGATAGTCGAAGTTTTAGTCTTGCCCTTACATCATTAGGATTGGCAACAGCAAAGCAGGTTTCAGGTTTTAACGATGTGTTTAGCAACCTGATGTCTAACATCAGTATAGCTGAAAAAAATAATTTTTATAATGTCCTGCACAGCATCATAAAAGGCCTTAATAGCAGCGGGGTTATTTCTATACAACGCAATTGCTTGTCTTGCAGATTTTATACCGTTGGAAAGGACAGTCATTTTTGCAGGCTACTCAATATTCCTCTCATGGATTATGAGTTGCGAATGGATTGTGCCGAACATGAGGCAAGGGCATAATAACGAAAACAATCATTTATGAAACTCCATATTTTACAACATGTTCATTTTGAAGGCCCCGGTCATATATTAAGGTGGGCTGAAAATCATGATATAGAGGTTAGCTACACCAGATTATATGAAGATAATTTTAGTTTTCCTGATTTGGCATTGTTTGATATATTGATCATTATGGGTGGACCAATGAGTGTAAATGATAAACTTTTACTACCCTGGATTAATGATGAGATGGCATTTATAAAGCATTGCATGGATACAAACAAACCTATGCTTGGAATATGCCTTGGCGCACAGTTAATTGCTGCCGTACTTGGAGCCGATGTTGTAAGTGCAAAAAATAAGGAAATTGGATGGTATGAAGTAAAAAACGCAGTTTTATCTGAAAAATGGCCATGGAAGCTTTTTAACGACTCCCAGTTAGTATTTCATTGGCATGGAGAACAATTTGAAATTCCTGAAAATGCATATGGCACTCTTGCGTCGGTAGCAAACTCAAATCAGGGATTTATATTTCGCAGTAATGTTATTGGCCTGCAGTTCCATCTTGAAGCCACAGTAGATAGTATTGAACATTTACTTACCTATGCTTCAGAAGATTTAACTGACAATACTTTTGTTCAGACAAAAGAAGAAATCAGATCCTTAACCCCTGATAATGTTTTAAGATCAAATATTATTTTAGAACAAATTTTAGACCGTTTAATAAGTTAATTTACAATATATAAACTTTTAATAATAAACCCTTTGCCTATTATTACATAAGCAAAGGGTTTAATTTAAAAAATTATAAAACACTTACTGCAACCTGTTGCAAAATACCTAATTCCTGCATACAGTTTTTCATCATTTTATAAGTCCTTATAATATCGTTATCAAGACCAATAGAAAAGCGGATCAATCCGTCAGTAAGGCCCATTTGTTGTTGCTCGTCTAAAGGTATCTCGCTTGATGTTGATGTGCCGGGAGCACTAAACAATGTTTTATAAAAGCCAAGGCTAACGGCAAGATAGCCAAGATTACGGTGCTGCATCAGCTCCATTAACTCATTGGCTTTATCAATGCTTCCAACATCAATGGTCATCATGCCTCCATAACCATATTCATGGTTTATCATACTTTTATAAAGCTCATGTCCAGGATGACTTTCCAGCCCTGGATAAACAGTTTTCAATCCGTCGTTCTCGAAACGTTCAGCTAAGTACAGTGCATTATAACTGTGCTGTTTCATACGAATATGAAGTGTGCGCAGGTTTTTCATAATACTTGCCGACCGAAGACTGTCCATAGTAGGACCAAGCAACATGGCTGCACCATTGTTTACATTTCGCAGGTCGTCTATAAAGCTTTGTGTACCGCAGGTAACACCTCCCACAGTATCACTGCTACCGTTTATAAACTTAGTAAGGCTGTGTATCACTACATCGGCACCCAGTTTTGCAGGAGCGACAGATAGGGGAGAGAACGTATTATCTACAACCAGTTTAATATTGTGTTTTTTTGCAATTTTAGCAAGCCCGGCTATATCGGCAATTTCCAGTAATGGATTGCTCACTGTTTCACAAAACAGCACTTTTGTATTAGGGGTTATAGCTGCCTCTACAGCATGTAGTTTTGTGGTATCGGTAAAAGTGGTAGTAATACCCAAACCCGGTAAAAAGTTTTTCATAAAGGCATATGTTCCACCATAAATAGTGCGGCTGGATACAATATGATCGCCAGCTTTACACAATTGAAGCAAAGTGCTGGTAATTGCTCCCATGCCAGACGCCGTTACATTGGCGGTTTCTGTACCTTCCATAGCTGCAAGTGCCTGGCCAAGGTATAAATTGCTGGGAGATGAGTGCCTTGAATACAGATAACAACCCTCAGCATTGCCCTCAAAAGTATCGAACATGGTCTTTGCTGAAAGAAATGTATAGGTAGAAGAATCAGAAATAGAAGGGTTTACTCCACCAAATTCTCCAAAATACTGTAAGTCCTGTATGTTGTCGGCCGGATTAAAATTTTTCATGATAAAAAGGTTTGGATTAGTATTTCAAAATGACTGATTTTAAACAACAAAATCAATACAAATTTTATTTTATAGATTTTAAATCTTTATTTTTGAATTATATTAGATTTATTTTCTATCAATTGTAGTCATTCGATAGATATGCTTAAAAATTTTCAGTATGACTTTAGATGAAACCGATAAAACATTACTATATCTGTTGCAGGAAGATAGTTCGCAAACAACCAAACAGTTATCTATTAAACTTGGCCTTTCCGTAACAGCCGTTTATGAACGTGTAAAGAAACTGGAACGTGAAAATGTCATCAGCCGCTATGTAGCCTTAGTAGACCGTAATAAAGTAAACAGGGCATTTGTGGTTTTTTGCCATGTAAAGCTCGTGCAGCATACTAAAGAATATATAGCTAAATTTGAACAACAGGTAGCAAAGCTGGATGAAGTATTAGAATGTTATCATGTAAGCGGAGATTATGATTACATACTCAAAATATATGTAGCGAATATGGAAGAGTACCGTGAATTTATGGTAACCAAGCTTACAACATTGCAACACATTGGGAGCACTCACAGTACTTTTATGATAGGCGAAGTAAAAAACAGTAATATAATTACGGCATAATAATTAGGGCCATAATGAAACGCATACCTGTTTTACTGCTTTTATTAATTTTGATTTTTCAAAGCTGTATAGTTGAAGCTGACGAGTACGACAGTCCTGTTTTTTATTTTAATACTGCTCAACCCGCAGCTCATTCCGAACTAAAAGAGTATCCCTTAAAATTTAGAGGCCGCTATATTTCTGACGAATTGACTCTTGTAATCAACGGTCAGGAAATTTTTTATGAAATCCCTTTAAACAGAAAAGAACCTAAAAGTATTTTGAATGATAGTATAAAAGAAAAATTTAGCTATAAAAATGGTAAATTATATTCTAAAGGTGTTGCTTTTGATGTTATTGAAAAAAATGACTCTTTATATTTATCTGCTATAATAAAGGATTATCTATTTAAACTGGATGAAACTCATATTGCTAAAGCAATAAATAATCATCTTATTTTAAGTAGCCGCGATTCTATATTTTGGAAAGTTAAGATATTTTCTTTGGAAGGTGACTCTCTTAAATTTAGGCGCTATAATTCTAAAAAAGATTTTATTAATATCCAAACAGTTGTTAAGAACATGGATTTTAATAGTGATACAACAATTGTAAAATTGACACCATCATACAAAGAATTTAAAAACTTAATTGAACTTAGATCAGTCGGGAGTGGTAGAAGCTATCAAAAGCTTAAATAATGTTTGCAATTGCTTTAAACTTAATTTATTTTCAGTAAAATAAGTTTAAAATTATTCAGTAAATAAAAAAAGTAAATTATTTTTTTATTATTCATTTTTATATTGTTGCTAAATTAGTATATTTATGCAAAAATAATATATATGGATATTTTAGCCTGCCCAAAGTGCCAAAACGATCAGATTGTTAAAAGCGGCGTGGTTAACGATAAACAAAGGTATTTATGCAAAAAATGCAAATACTATTTTACGGTAAACAAACTAGGCAAAAAGATAGATAACTACTATGTTACTAAGGCATTGCAACTATATCTGGAAGGACTTAGCTACAGAGAAATTGAGCGTATTTTGGGTGTCTCCCACGTTACTATCAGCAACTGGGTTAAGGAATTTAATATCACCAAGCCATCCCATGGTGATTATCATCCTACATATAAGATTTTTAACCACTTAGAGCTTGTAGAATATCTTAAAAACAAGCAGCAATTATCGGGTGCAGGTATGATCATTACTGAGCTTGGCGATAAATTTATGCTTATAAAATGGGAGCGTTTTAAAGATTAACTATACCACTTTACATAAATATATATTAATATTAGCATTCAATGGTTAAAATTTTAGAATTTAGAGGAAAGAAACAAACATTCGTTCACCTAAATCCTATTATTAACCATGAAAAAATTATCCATCATCGCGGGTTTACTCCTGTTTTCCTGGACAGGTTTTTCGCAGGGATCTTCAGAATACGGGTCGGGTTTAAAGTTTAACCTAGACTCTACGGGCACAAAATATATGCGTGCTATAGTTTGGAACCAGATATGGTTCCGCTCTTCCGAAATGAATCCCGGCACCATGATAAACGGCGAGGCAGCTACTTCCAGTACCGATATTGGCAGCCGCAGGCTTCGTATGTTATTATATGCACAAATATCTAAACGATATATGGTGCTTGCACATTTTGGTATTAATAACCAAACATTTACCAATGGTGGAGCTGCAAGTACTGTAGGCACAGGCGGATATGGTGCTGCTAAAAAACCCGGTATCTTTTTTCATGATGCATGGAACGAGTATGCTGTAATACTTCCGGGAGAGAGCGGAAAATTCAGCCTGAGCCTGGGTGGTGGTTTGCATTACTATATGGGACTTTCCCGTATGACAATGTCTTCTACGTTAAACTATCTTGCTGCTGATGCTCCTATATTCAACTGGCCTCTTATTGAAAACTCTGACCAGTTTGCGCGCCAGATGGGTTTATTTGCTAAAGGTAAATATGGCAAGTTTGAATACAGACTTAGCTATAATAAACCATTTGCTACAAATATAAATGTATTAGAAACCAATACGGGAGGCGGCTATGTAAGGCCTGAAGGTGTTGCTTATGATAATAGTGGGAATACAAAATGGAGCAAGGCAGGATATTTTGAATACCAGTTCCTTGAAACCGAAAGCAACCTGTTGCCTTATAAAGTGGGTAGCTATGTGGGCACGAAAAAGGTATTTAATGTGGGAGCCGGTTTTTATATGGCGCCCGATGGCACCCGATCACGCAATGCTGCCGGTACACAGGATAAACACGATATAAACCTGTTTGCAGGAGATGTTTTTTTAGATATGCCGATAGGTACTAAAAAAGCAGCGATAACAGCTTACAGCGTGTTTTACAGCTACGATTTTGGTTCAAACTACCTGCGCGACCTTGGTATAATGAATGTGGGTGTGCCTGATGCAGGTTTTACAGGCACGAGGGCACTTGCAGGAGCAGGTAACGCACAGCCAACTATTGGCAGCGGAACAATATGGTACACGCAGGCAGGTTATCTTATTCCCGATTCAAGTGAGAAGCCTAAAGTAAGGGTGCAGCCGTTTGGTGCTTTTACCCACAAAAACTTTGATGCTCTCGACAAAGCCAGTGCCCAGTTTGATATTGGATCTAACTTTTATATAGATGGGCATCATGCCAAGATAACTACTCAATATTCTACAAGGCCGGTATATACAACCCCATCTTCATCAAGCTTAAAAGGAGAATTCTTAGTACAACTTCAAATTTATCTGTAAAACTATAATTAACTAAACAAATGAGTAACGAGCAAACATCTACAAAAGGGATCTGGAAGGTTATTACCGCATCGTCCCTCGGTACACTTATAGAGTGGTATGACTTTTACATTTTCGGCAGCCTTGCCGTTGTAATCTCTACCAAATTCTTCCCGGCCGATAATCCTACGGCGGCGTTTCTTTCTACACTGGCAACCTTTGCCGCAGGTTTTGTTGTAAGGCCATTTGGGGCATTGTTCTTTGGCCGTCTTGGCGATATTATTGGGCGAAAATATACCTTTATGGTAACGCTTTTGCTAATGGGTGGAGCAACATTTTTAATAGGCTGTATTCCCAGTTATGAAAGTATAGGTTTCTGGGCACCTCTCGCCGTGCTGATACTCCGCTTATTACAGGGGCTTGCCTTGGGTGGAGAATATGGCGGAGCGGCGACGTATGTGGCAGAACACTCGCCTAACAACCAACGTGGTTACTGGACCTCCTGGATTCAAACCATGGCAACTTTTGGCCTCTTTATATCGCTGATGGTTATACTGGCTACAAGAGCAGCCATGAGCGCAGAAGACTTTGACCTTTGGGGATGGAGGATACCATTTCTTATTTCGATACTAATGGTAGTGGTATCTTATGTTATCCGAAGGAAAATGCACGAATCTCCTGTATTTGCAAAAGCCAAAGCTGAGGGCAAGACAACAACAAACCCTTTAAAAGAAAGTTTTGGTAATAAGTACAACCTTAAGTTTGTATTGCTTGCGCTATTTGGCGCGGCAATGGGGCAGGGTGTTGTGTGGTACACCGGGCAGTTCTATGCCATGAGCTTCCTTAAAACAGTTATGTTTATTGATTCTTCGCAGGTAGATGCATTACTTGGTATAGCTTTGTTTATTGCAACACCTTTCTTTGTGTTCTTTGGATGGCTGAGCGACAGGGTTGGGCGTAAGACCATCATGATGACAGGTATGCTGGCAGCTATATTGCTTTACAGGCCTATTTATACTGCAATGTATAAAACGACAGATATAACAACTAAAACAGAGCTTGTAGATAAAGCATCTGTTGAAAGCATAACAAAAGAAACTGCCGAAGGAGCCATAGATTCTGTATATACCTCTAAAAAAGAGTTTGAAGACGGTACCAAATGGGTTCAGGTTAAAACAGTTCACCTTAAAGACGGACAGCCGATTATGGTAGACGGCAAGGCAAAAGCCGACACAAAAACTACTATAACTATTAATGATAGTGACCGTTGGTGGTTGATACTGTTGGTGTTTATACAGGTAATATTTGTGACCATGGTGTATGGGCCGATAGCAGCATTCCTTGTAGAGATGTTCCCTGTTAAGATTCGTTATACTTCGATGTCACTGCCATATCACGTAGGTAACGGTATTTTTGGAGGATTGCTCCCGGCAATATCCACCTACTTTGTAACGACAGCCAAAGATGCAGGCGATCCTGAGTTTTACCTTGAAGGGTTATGGTATCCTATTGTAATAGCGGCCATTAGCTTTGTGGTAGGTATGGTATATTTAAAAGCGAAAAACAACGTAGAACACGACTAATACACTATAGTTATGAAAGCATTAAAAAGAATTTTAGGAATAGTATGGATGGCTCTTGCCTTAGCTGCCGCCTACTTTTGTATATTTGAATTTGGTTTGCCTAAATTTTCATCGGGCAAACAGGAAGACCTTGTGTTTGGCATTATTATACTATTTATACTAACACCGCTAATTGTAGCAGGCTTGGGTATATTTGGGTTTTATGCTGTTAAAGGCGAATATGATAATGTGTAGTTAATTTAGTTTTGAATATTTGCTGTAGCCTCCCCGCAAGCGGAGGCTATGGCTATTATAAACACTTATGAAAAAAAGGCACGAGCAAAAACTTATTATTCTGGCTGTTATGCTCTTAGTAGCATTCAATATGCCTTTGCTGTTACTGTTTGACAGTGCACAATCTATAGGAGGGATCCCGCTCATTTATGTTTACTTTTTTTCGATATGGGCGGCATCAATACTGTTATCATTATTTGTAATAAAAAGGTATTATGAATAGTATAGTATTGTTGCTTATTCTTGCGGTTTATCTTGGGCTTTTATTTTTTGTTGCACACTGGGCAGAAAAAAAAGGCAACAGTAAATGGACAAACAACCCGTATGTTTATTCATTATCGCTTGCAGTATATTGTTCTGCCTGGACATACTATGGTAGTATAGGCGTTGCTGCGAACTCCGGCCTTAATTATCTGCCTACTTATATTGGCCCAATAATAGGCATACCTGCATGGATATTTATACTTGTACGTATTATCCGTATATCACGCATCAACAAAGTATCGAGCATAGCCGACTTTATTTCGCTTCGCTATGGTAACAGTCGTTTTTTAGGGGCTATAGTATCAGTGGTTTGCCTATTGGGAATATTACCCTATATAGCACTGCAGCTCAAAGCGATATCAGAAACATTTCACGTAGTAGCAAAAACATCTCAGGCATCAGCTTTTTTTAGCGATACAACTACTTATGTAGCCATTGCATTGGCATTATTTTCATCTTACTATGGCACCCGCTATGTAGATGCATCCGAAAAGCGTAAGGGTATTGTTACAGCCGTAGCTATGGAATCGTTACTAAAGCTGTTTTTCTTTCTTTTGGTAGGGCTCTATGTTACCTTTTTTGTATTCGATGGTTTTGATGATATTTACACACAGGCATCGGCCATAGAAAGTTTTGCAGAGAAAAACACCATAGGCGGCATACCACAGGCCATTAATTGGTTTTTACTGTGTGTTCTTTCGCTATTCGCCATATTTTTATTGCCAAGGCAGTTCCAAATGTCGGTTATAGAAAATCATCGCGAAAGCCATGTTCGCACGGCATTGTGGCTTTTCCCGCTTTACCTTTTGCTTATAAATATTTTTGTATATCCTATAGCGTGGGGAGGTAACATAATTTTTGAAGGAAAATTTGTAAACGCCGATACCTATTCGCTGCTTATACCTCAATTAATGGGCAACCAATTTATAACGGTCTTAGTATTTTTAGGAGGGTTCTCAGCCGCCATAAGCATGATCGTGGTTGCCTGCATTGGCCTGTCTACCATGTTGAGTAATAACATATTGATTCCTTACGGATATTTAGGCACATTACAATCGGTAAACCCGGAACAAAATACGCGACGCATTGTAAACATTAGGCGCATAGGTATCTTTAGCCTTATCATAATTGCCTATCTGCTTTACAGAATGGTAGTGCTCGATTATAACCTTGTGTCTATCGGGCTCGTATCATTCGTAATTATAGCGCAGCTTGCACCTGCTTTTTTTGGAGCCATACTCTGGAGGCGTGGCTCAAGGCTTGGTGCAATATGGGGAATTACTATGGGTTTTGCAGTATGTACTTTTACATTACTGATTCCATATGCAACAGGAGCATCGCACATGGGCAGCAGTTTTATTTCTAATGGCCTTTTCGGAATAGATATGTTAAAACCCTTTGAACTTTTTGGCCTTGATTATCTTGATCCAATTCCGCATGCATTATTTTGGAGCATGTTCGCTAATATCTTTACTTTTCTTGTGGTATCGGTAACTTTCAGGGGTAATTACAGGGAGCGCAATTATGCCGAAATGTTTATAGATATAGACAAATACATAACCATGCACGAAAACGCTTTTATATGGAAAGGTACTGCATATACAAGTGAGATACAAAATGTATTGAACCGCTTTTTGGGTGAAGAGCGCACTGCAAGAGCATTAAATATTTTTCATGCAAAATATGATGTAGACCGTAACCAGAACATAGCCGATGCACGCCTTATTAAGTTTGCCGAAAATTTACTTACAGGCCACATAGGTACGGCATCAGCCAGGATACTAATATCGAGTGTGGTTAAGGAAGACAAAATAACGCTTCCGGAGCTGCTCAATATACTGGAGGAATCTAAAGAGAATATCATCATTAATAAAAAACTTACGGATACTTCCAACAAACTTAAAGTTACAACTAAAGAATTGCAACGTGCCAATGAAAAACTGGTGTTTAAAGACCGCCAAAAGGATGAGTTTTTAGATACCGTTACCCATGAGTTGCGCACGCCTATAACAGCTATAAAAGCTGCCAGCGAAATTTTGTATGAAGATGACGAAATACCCGAGGGGCTTAGAAAACAGTTTTTGCAGAATATAATATCCGAATCGGACAGGCTTAACAGGCTCATTGACAAAATCCTTGACCTTGAAAGGTTTGAAACCGGCAAACAACGCATGAATGCCACGGTGAATAATCTTGACACTACAATGGAAAAAGCCCTTGAACCCCTGCAACAACTCATAAAAAACAAGGGCATAACCATACATCAGATAAAATGCGGTACTGTAAATGCGTTTTATGATGAGGACAGAATAATACAGGTAATAACAAATCTTGTGTCTAATGCCATAAAGTTTTGTCCTGAACAAAACGGTAGTATCTTTATCACGATAAATGCAGATGACAGAGATATCATAACTACGGTAAACGATAATGGTAAAGGCATAGACCCGGACGATCTTGAAACTATTTTTGATAAATTTTATCAGTCTAATAACCAAAACATTAAAAAACCCGTGGGCAGTGGGTTGGGCTTGGCTATAAGCCGACAGATAATAGAATATCATAAAGGTAGGATATGGGCTCAAAACCGTGAGAGTGGGGGAGCCAGCCTTATTTTTACATTACCGATACATAACTAACCACGCGACAAACCAAAATGCAAAATGAAAAAGATCTTAATTGTAGACGATGAACCTAACATAGTAATGTCTCTGGAATATACTTTTAAAAAGAACAATTTTGAAGTATATATAGCCCGCGACGGACAGGAAGCACTGGAGTTGCTAAAAACACACTCTCCGGATGTAATTATACTCGATGTAATGATGCCTCATGTAGATGGTTATGCAACGCTAGAACAGATAAAACAAAATCAGAGACTTAAAAATTGTAAGGTTATATTCTTATCTGCAAAAAACAAAGAGGCAGATATTGAAAAAGGATTATCATTAGGGGCAAACCTATATTTAACAAAGCCATTTTCGATTAAAAAACTTACAGAAGAAGTCAATTTGCTTTTAGAAGAAAAGTAATACTAAAAAACTTCTAAAAATAGCTGAATTATAATGTTATATATATTATTTTTGCATAAATATATAGGATTTAAAAAATATCATTAATATATTTACGTAGTCTTTAAAAAACAAAACAAAACTAACGCAATGAGTTACTATCAGGTACAAAACTTAGAACAATACTTTAAGCACTATAATAAATCAGTGAGAGAGCCCAGAAAGTTTTGGGATAAAGTAGCTGATGAAAACTTTACATGGTACCAAAAATGGGATAAAGTTGTAGAGTTTGATATGCAGGAGGCCGATGTAAAGTGGTTTATTAATGCAAAGGTTAACATTACAAAAAACTGTATAGACCGTCATTTGGCAAAAAGAGGCGATAAAACTGCCATTCTTTTTGAACCTAATAATCCTGATGAAGAGGCACAAAAAATAACCTACAACGAACTGTACGATCGTGTAGCTAAAATGGCTAATGTTTTACGTGAGCAAGGCATTAAAAAGGGAGACAGGGTATGTATATACCTGCCAATGATACCGGAACTTGCCGTAGCAGTACTGGCATGTGCAAGAATTGGCGCTATACACTCTGTAATATTTGCTGGTTTCTCGGCTTCGGCGGTAGCCAGCAGGGTAACCGATTCAGGCTGTAAAATGGTAATAACCTCAGATGGTGGCTACCGTGGCAGCAAAACCATTGATCTTAAAGGAATTGTAGATGAGGCGCTTAAAAGCTGCCCAACTGTAGAGAAAGTATTGGTAGTAAAACGTACTAATGCAGAAATAAATATGAAAGAAGGGCGTGACCAATGGCTACAGCCACTTCTTGACGAAGCTATTGCTAACAACGTTGCCGAAATAATGGATGCTGAAGATCCTTTGTTCATTCTATACACATCGGGTTCTACAGGGAAACCAAAAGGAATGCTGCACACTACAGCAGGTTATATGGTTTATGCAGCGTATACATTTAAAAACATATTTGCTTACGAAGAGAATGATATTTACTGGTGTACTGCCGATATAGGCTGGATTACAGGGCACTCATACATACTTTACGGACCATTGTTAAACGGTGCAACTACTGTGCTTTTTGAAGGTGTACCATCATACCCTGATTTTGGACGTTTTTGGGAAGTTATAGACAAACATAAGGTTACACAGTTCTATACAGCACCAACTGCTATTCGTTCGTTGGCTAAAGAAAACTGGAGTTGGGTAGATAAACATGACCTTAGTTCGCTTAAAGTGATAGGGTCAGTAGGAGAGCCTATTAATGAAGAGGCATGGCACTGGTATAATGACCACGTTGGTAAAAAGAAATCGCCAATTGTAGACACATGGTGGCAAACTGAAACAGGTGGTATAATGATATCTCCATTACCGTTCGTTACTCCAACAAAACCAACCTATGCAACATTACCGCTACCGGGAGTACAGCCGGTGCTTATGGATGAGAGGCGTAATGAAATTGAAGGCAACCAGGTAGTGGGAAGTCTTTGTATTAAATTTCCTTGGCCGGGCATGGCGCGTACCATTTGGGGTGACCACCAAAGATTTAAAGATACTTATTTTAGTACTTTCCCTGGTAAATATTTTACAGGAGACGGTGCGTTGCGCGATGAAGTAGGCTATTACAGAATCACGGGGCGTGTAGACGATGTTGTAATTGTATCGGGCCACAATCTGGGCACAGCTCCAATTGAAGATGCTATTAATGAGCACCCTGCAGTTGCCGAATCCGCTATTGTTGGTTTCCCTCACGATGTTAAGGGTAGCGCACTTTACGGATTTATAATCCTTAAAGAATCAGGTGCAGGACGTGTTAAAGAAAATCTTGAAAAAGAGATCAATGAGCATATTTCGAGCCACATTGGACCTATTGCCAAGCTTGACAAAATACAGTTTGTTTCCGGACTTCCAAAAACGCGCTCGGGCAAGATCATGAGGAGAATATTACGTAAAATTGCCGAGGGCGACTTTAGTAATTTCGGTGATACAACTACACTTTTAAATCCTGAAATTATTGAGGAAATTAAAAAAGGAAAAATAGAATAGTTACAGTCCTAAACATATACAAACGGTATCATAGATTTTTATGGTACCGTTTTTTTATTATTATTCATTTTAATTATTAACATATTTTGCTGTTTGAGTATAATGCTTATTTGAATATATTTGTAAGGCAACATACTAAAACACCACATAAATGCACGATAATGTTCCGGATGTACACCATCTGATTAAAGCTCTGGAAGCTTCCGGTACAGGAACATGGTGTTTTGATGTGGCATCAGGTAACATAACTGCCGATGCTATTGCCCAACAACTATTTTGCATACCATCTTCAAAAGCAAAATACACACAACTGCTTGCCCAGGCACATCTAGATGACCGTGATACTGTTGGCAATGCTATACTTACTGCTTTATCTTTTGGAGTTTTAAATATAACCTATAATAATGCTGCCGGGCGTATTCAGGTTAAAGGCAAAAGATTTATTGATGAATCAGCTGGTGTAGAAACCTTTCACGGAACCGTTAGGGCAACTTCTGTAAAAACAAAGTCTTTAGCAAAGGCTGCAAAAAATGAAGATACTCTTAACACCATAATCCATCAGGCACCTGTTGCAATAAGTCTTTATGTTGGCCGGGATATGATAATTGGGTTAGCCAATGATGTAATGCTTAGTTTTTGGGGTAAATCAAGGTCTATTATTGGATCTAAGCTTGAAGATGCTGTTCCTGAACTCGAAGGGCAGCCCTTTTTGCAAATACTTGACGATGTTTATACCACCGGCAAAACGTATCAGGTTACAGAAACTCCTGCTATGTTGGCTTTAAACGGTGTGTTGGATACTTACTATTTTGATTTTACATACAAACCCCTTTTTGATGAAAGAGGTAAAGTATATGCAATTATGAATGTTGCAGTTGATGTAACCCAGAAAGTACATTCTAAGGGGTTGTTACAGGAAAGTGAGTCGCTTTTTAGGGCTATAACAGAACAAAGCCCTATGGCAATTGGCCTTTTAAAGGGGAAAGATCTTGTTGTAGAGGTTGGTAACGATAAAATTTTTGAAGTTTGGGGCAAAGATGCTTCTATAATTGGTAAGCCTCTTATTGAGGCACTTCCCGAAATTGAGGATCAGGGATTTATAGATATTTTAAAGAACGTTTATGAAAGCGGAATATCATACAAAGGATATGATGTTTTAGCCAAACTGAGCCATAATGGTGTTTTAAAAAATCTGTATTTTGATTTCATTTATACCCCTTTAAAAGACGAAAATGATAATGCATCGGGCATTCTTATAATGGCAAATGATGTAACCAAACGTGTGCAGACAATTGAAAAGATTGCCGAGAGTGAAGCGAGATTTAAAGCTGTTATCTATTCGGCGCAGGCTGCAATGGCTGTTTTTAAAGGACGGGATCTGGTTACAGATATTGCAAATGATTCTTTCCTTGCCTTTGTAGGACGTACAGAGGAAGAATTTGTAAACAGGCCTTTGTTAGAATCGATGCCGGAACTGCATGGACAGGCATCTATAGGCTTTATGCTCGAAGTGTTTAATACCGGTAAAAAGCTGCACCATTATGGTAGGGAAGTACAAATTATGCGTAACGGCATACTTACAAAAAACTACTATAATGTTAGTTATACGCCTCTTTTTGATGCTAATGGAGTTGTTTATGGGGTTCTGGATATAGCTATTGATGTTACTGAATCTATAAAGGCACGACAGGCAATAGAAGAAGCTGAGGCATCTTTAAGGGGAGCTATAGAACTTGCTGAACTTGGCACATGGAGCCTTGATCCTGAAGCAGGTATTGTAACCTATTCTGAACGGATGTTGCAATGGTTTGGTTTTGACGGAGACCCCGAAGATATTACAGATGTTTATGCTATAATTCATCCTAAAGACAGGCAAAAGGTTGAGCAGGCCGTTACAAGGGCATTAAGTCCCGGTTCTGACGGGTTGTATAATGAAGAGTATACTATCATAAACCGGGTTACAGGTACAAAGCGCATTTTGCATGCCCAAGGTAAAGCTTTTTTTAATGCCGATGGTAAAGCGTACATGATAAGCGGTACGGCTCAGGATATTACTAATCAGCGTGAATTGCAGCTTGCTCTTGAAAATGAGGTTAAAGAGCGTACCGAAGCTCTTAGAAAAGCTAATGAGGACCTTGCTGAAATAAACAACAGATTAGTGAGTACTAACGAAGAGTTAGAACAGTATGCGTATGTAGCAAGCCATGACCTGCAGGAGCCATTGAGAAAGATAAGTATGTTCTCTAACCTGCTCAGGGAGAGAGATACTTTAGGTGTACATAAAACCAATATAGATAAAATAGTAAAGGCAAGCGACAGGATGTCTTTACTGATTAGAGACCTGTTGGAATTTTCAAGACTTTTAAATACCGATGTTAGGTTTGTTAGCGTCAATATAACCAATATCGTAAAAGCTGTTTGCAGCGATTTTGAACTTTTGATAGAAGAGAAAAATGCTGAGATAGAAATAGAGGAACTCCCGGTTATAGATGCTGTTTCATTACAAATGAACCAGCTTTTTTATAACTTAATAGCAAATGCGCTAAAATTTGTAGTGGCAGATAAAACTCCCAAAATTACTGTTACAGCTAAAAAGCTTGAAGTAAATGAGGTTAAAAAACATATCCCAAACCCGCTAAGATCTATAGATTATTACAGGTTTTCGGTTTCAGATAATGGTATTGGTATTGATGAACAATATCAAAAACAGATATTTGAAGTTTTCAAGAGACTGCACTCCCGTACAGAATATTCGGGTTCGGGCATTGGCTTAGCTTTATGCAGGCGCATAGCTTTAAATCATCATGGTGCTATTTATACCGAATCGGTAATAGGAGAGGGGGCAACCTTTCATGTAATACTGCCCCAAAGACAAGTTTAACCTATTCAATTAAATATCTAATTTCTTTTTTAGTTTTAAAAAGATCAATGCAGTTGTATATGCGTTTCCCCATGCAGTATTGCGTTCGCTCTTATCAATATTCAACGCATCGCATAACTCATCCAGACTTGTTGATATGTCGCCCGGCAAATCTTTCCATCGCTGAAAAAGTGCATTAGTATCCATTAAAGGATTTTTTATCCTTCCAAGATCAAGCCGTTTAAGTGCCTGATTTACCATCTCAATATCAAGGTTAACATTATGCCCCACAAGGGTGGAATCTTTTACAAAGTTTAGAAGCTGTATCATTGCTTCTGCCTCAACAACTTTTTCATTTTCAACAGATTTAATCACACCACTTAAAGCAACAGATTGAGGAGTAAACTTATCCTGTTTGATGTAAACCTCCAAAAAATCGCCTACCTCTATGGCATTGCCTACTATACCAATAGCCCCTACAGAAAGAATAACATCTTCTTTCCAATCAAGTCCTGTAGTTTCCATATCAAATACTACATAACGTTTTTGAAGGCTATTGTCATCGCCTTCAAACAGTGAGCTGTAGTTTTTCCAAAACTGCGGAACGTTTCCGGTTAGCCATTCAAAAGCCATACTTTAGTTTATAAATGTTAATGAAAAGCGGTTTTTAATCAGATCCTGGATATCATTAATGGGCTGAAAACAGTTTTTAAGTTTAACTTTATCTGTTTTAGACAACTCATCTAAATTTAAATACCTTCCGTTTGAACTGTTAATTAGTCCATTCTCTGTCCTGAATTTTTGCAGTACATTAAAAGCTTCTGCACATTCATCATACAGGTCTGCATGCTGTGGCTCAAGATCGGCAAGTTTTTTATAACGATGATAAGTATTAGTAATTTCCGTTAAACCATAACTAAGTGCAAGTAATCTGGCAGCATCGATAAGAGGCTCTAATGCCCGTGCCTTAATATCAAAATTATCTTTATGGTCTCCATCACTTTCAAGCAGGAACTGCCTGAAAAAGCCCAGTGGAGGCAAATTTTTAAGTGTATCATTAGCTAAAAAAGCAAAGAACTTTTTATTTCGGCTAATATTTTGTTGTATGGTTTCGGTCAAAGCATCTTCTATAGCAGGAAAGCCGTAAATAAAATCGAAGTCAAAAAATAATGTACTTATTTCCACACCCTTTTCTGCCGGAGTGTTTATCCAAATATTATATTGTTTTATCCAATCAGTTAACGATTTACACCACTGCGGATTCCTGGCCATAATGTTATGCGGCGAGAATTCATAACCAACTTTATTGAGTGATTCAGTAACAAGTTCTGCAAGTTCAATGAAATAGCGTTTAACACTGTCATACTGGCTGTCTTCCACATCTTCAAAAACAAGTGCGTTGTCCTGGTCTGTAAGCAGCAATTGCTCTTTACGTCCCTGGCTGCCAATGTTTACCCAAGTAAAACGAACAGGAGGGTGGGTGCCTATTTTTATAACTGCAAGCTCTATTGCCCTGCGTGTAAGCGCAATATTGATCTCAGCAACAATATTAGAAATATGCGAAATAGGAATGTTTTTATCGATAGAACTCTGAATAAGATCGGTAAGTTTTTCCCTTACGTATTTAAGCTCTTTATTATTAGTAGCCCTGCGGGTTTGTTTTAGCAATACGCCGGGAGTATTGGCCTGTGCCGCAACAACATCATGTTCGGATATTATTCCACTTACAATAGATTTATCACTACCATCACGAGTAACACAAAGATGCCCTACATTATGTTTCAGCATAATCATTTGAGCCTCAGCAACAGATATGTTTTCGGGCACCGTTATAACAGGGCTTGTCATTACTTCCTGTGCCTCCACTGTAATAGGGAAGAGGCCGGTAGCAATTTTTGAACGTAGGTCCCTGTCTGTAATAATGCCTATTGGTAACTGATCCTGTTGAATAATTACACTGCCTATACTGCTGTTTGCCATTGTCTTGGCTATAAACATCAAGACATCATCAGGGTTAGCTGTTATTGGGTTCCTTGTATATTTAATAGGCTGGAAGTACTGGATATCAACTTCCTGTTCACTAAAAATTGTATTTTCAGAGAGCAGCCTTCCGCTGCGTTCTTTATCGTAAGGATTTCGGGTTTGCGATGCAAAACTCTCCAATAAAAAATTAAGAACTTTAGGATTTTGAACAACATATGGCTCAAACACAGCGATAGGAATTCCATACACTAAAGATTCTTCGCGTGCACGGGCTGTCAGCAGGTAATCGTTTTTGGCAAAAAAAGGACGAAGACCAAGAATATCGCCTTCATCGCATTTATCTATGAGTGTTTCTTCAGCATCTGAGGTTAGCGAAAGTCCCACAGCACCGTCCTTAACTATATAAAAATCAGAATGTGTGGCATCGCCACCTCTAAAAAGTATTTGGTTCTTTTCAAGATAAAGCACTTTACAATGTGCTGCAATATCCAGTAATTCATTAATTAATAAGCTACTGAACGGAGGGTATTGCTTTAAAAAATCGGCAACATTTTGGGCTACAGGGTTTTTCATTACCGGAAAATTTATGCTAAAAATACTATTTTTTAAGCCGATACAAAAAAAATGACTACAGGAATACTATAAAGGTTTGTTAAATTTATTAACCATGCATAATTAAACTTGCCTGTAAAGCATTAGTTAGTACCTTTACAGTATAACACAAATTTTATATCATGAAATTAACTGCTAAAATTGCTATATTGTTTATAGCATTATGTTCAACAACTCTAACAATTGCACAGGATAAAAAACCTGCCAGTCCAGCAGCTACAGCATCAGGTACAATTAATGGCGCTACAATCAAAATAGATTACAGCAGCCCGTTTGTAAAAGGAAGAACAATTTGGGGCGATCTTGTGCCATATAGCAAAGTTTGGCGTGCCGGAGCTAATAAAGCTACAACTTTTGACATTAGTAAAAATATTAAAGTTGAAGGTAAAGAACTTGCAGCCGGTAAATATACATTTTTTGTTATCCCTGAAAAAGACGGTAAGGCTACAGTAATTTTTAATAAAGAAATTAAAGATTTGAATCCTTATAATTATGACGAAGCTAAAGATGCATTACGTGTTAGTGTTAAAACTAAAAAAGCTGCAAAACTTGTAGAAAGCTTAGTTTATAATGTAAACAAAGATAATGTTACTTTGTCTTGGGAATATCTTGAGATACCTGTAAGCATTAAATAAATTAATATTAGCCGTATTGTGTAGAGCAGTGCGGTTAATTTTTTTACTTTATATTTTACATAATATATATTATAGTTCAAATATAATACAAATTTTAATATCGGAGAGAAGCCCAATTTAAACAAAAATGTCAAGATATGTTACTGATTCTGAAATTGGTAAAATACCGTGTTTTTGCATTGCATTAAAATAAAGGCTGTCTCCGGTTTTTAAAATATATTCTGTTTCAGCAACCTGCATTTTCATGCTGCCTTCAATTACATACACAAATTCTTCACCCTCATGTGAAAGCTGATGCGGAATAACTTCACCTTTACGAGCAACAAATAAAAACGGCTGCATTTTCTTTTCGTGAAATTCTGATGCATACGGAAAGATCATATATCCTTTTTCTGTTTTAACCAATTTATTTTCTGCCTCTTTACGTGTAGTCACAATGGCTTTATCCCACCCATCCTGTTCAAGTAATTGCGAAATATTGGTTCCAAGGGTTTGTGCTATTTTTACTAATGCAGCCACTGACGGCACAGCCTTATTGTTTTCTACTTTAGAGATCATACTTTTAGAAAGACCGCAACTATCCGCAACTTCCTGTAAAGTACGGTTTTGCGCAGTACGCAAAATTCTTATGCGTTCGCCAACACCAAGATTATTAATTTCATTGTCATTTGGTATTGTATTGTTATCTAAAACGCTCATCAATTAATATAGTTTATAGAATTTCAAAACAAATTTAAGAATATTAAAGGCTTAAAAATATAAAGTTAAAAAAACTTGTATTTATAACTACAACGTATTAGTATTTTTATCAACTTTGTTGAATAAAGATAAACATTTTGTAAACACACTAATTTTTAGTCGTTAAACTTTAATATTCACCAAATTCTATTTATGCTTAAAAAAATACAACATTACTTGGCTACAGCTTCATTATTTGTTGCTATAATGCCTGTAAAGGCACAAACTGCCCCGGTTATTACTGTAGATCTTAAGAATGAAATTGCTCCAATGACACCTGTTTGGGCTTGGTTTGGCTATGACGAGCCAAACTATACCTACATGAAAGACGGTAAAAAACTGCTTTCTGAAATAGCCGAATTCAGTCACGTACCCGTATATGTACGTACCCATAGCCTATTGGTTACAGGTGATGGTGAAGCGGCACTTAAATGGGGTTCTACAAACGCTTATACCGAAAATGCTAAGGGGAATCCGGTTTATAACTGGAAAATTATTGACAGTATTTTTGACACCTATGTATCACGCGGCATGAAACCTTTGGCACAGATTGGCTTTATGCCCGAGGCTTTATCTACACACCCTACCCCTTACAGGCATTACTGGAAACCTGGCGATCCATACACCGATATTATTACAGGATGGGCCTACCCTCCTAAAGATTATGATAAATGGCGTAATCTTGTTTACGAATGGGTGAAACATTCAGTTGAACGTTATGGCAAAAAAGAGGTAGAAAGCTGGTATTGGGAGGTTTGGAACGAACCAAATGGTCATTATTGGAAAGGTACACGTGAAGAGTTTTTGAAGTTATATGATTATGCTGCCGACGGATTAAAAAAGGCTTTGCCAACAGCAAAAATTGGAGGTATAAATATAGCAGGCACTAAAGGAAAAGGTGCTCAAGAATGGACTAATGATTTTATAAAACACTGTATTAGTGGCACTAACTATGCAACAGGTAAAAAAGGATCGCCTATGGATGCGATACTTTTTCACGCCAAAGGTTCGCCAAAATCTGTAAATGGCATAGTGCGTATGGATATGGCGCCGCAGCTAAATGATATAGAAACAGGCTTTAAATTAACTATGTCTTATCCTGAAACCAGAAATTTGCCTGTAATTATCGGTGAATCAGATCCTGAAGGCTGCGCGGCTTGCGGTATGGCCACCAATCCCGAGAATGCTTATCGAAATGGCACAATGTATTCCAGCTATACAGCGGCATCTTTTGCCCGAAAATATATACTGGCAGACCAAACTAAAGCGAATTTTCTTGGCGCAGTATCCTGGTCTTTTGAGTTTGAAGACCAGCCGTGGTTTTATGGTTTCAGAGACCTTGCCACTAATGGTGTAGATAAACCAGTGTTGAATGTCTTCAGAATGTTTGGAATGATGACAGGCAAACGTATAGCTATAGAGAGCAACCGCATGTATGCAATTGAAGATGTAATTAAAGGAAGTGTTCGCGGTGCGCAATCAGACATTGGGGCACTTGCAACAAAAGATAAAAAATCGGCGGCAGTTATGCTATGGAATTATCATGACGATGATAAAACCGGACCAACAGAAACTGTAAATCTTACTATAAACAATATACCTTCGAAGAAAACTGATATAAGCATCTATCTTATAGATAAGGACAACAGTAACTCTTATGAGGTTTGGAAAAAAATGGGATCTCCTCAAAATCCAACTAAAGAACAAATAGCAACTTTAGAAAGTGCAGGCAAGCTTAAAAAAATAAGTACTAAAAATATAAATATCAGTAAAGGTAAAACTTTAGTATCAGTACAATTACAACGACAGGCAGTGGCCTTGGTTAAATTGGACTGGTAAAAGATATTCGGTTAGATTATTTTGATTAAAACCGCCTGAATATAATTTTCGGGCGGTTTTTTTGTTTTGCAGTTTTGGCTACAACATCTGTAAATATGGCTACAACTGTACTAGTAAGCAAAACTAATTTTGCCCTGTAACATAAAAACAATTACAAAATGAAAACAATTTTTATTACAGGTGCATCGGCAGGATTAGGCAAAGCAACAGCAAAGCTATTTCACTCAAAAGGTTGGAGGGTAATTGCGACTATGCGCAATCCCGAAAAAGAAACCGAACTGAATAAACTTAGCAATGTTATATTACTCCCTTTAGATGTCAATAATTTAGAACAAATTAATAAAACAGTACAAGCTGCAATTGACTTTATTACTGTAGATGTGGTATTTAACAATGCCGGATATGGTTTAGTTGGCGCTTTGGAAGCTTACTCTGATGAACAGATGGTTCAACAGATAGAAACAAACCTAACAGGAGTGCTAAGGGTTGCAAAGGCATTCATCCCTTACTTTAAAGCACAAAAACACGGATTGTTTATTACCACAACATCTATATGCGGACTAACGTCTAACCCTCTTTCCAGTGTTTATAACGCAACCAAGTGGGCTCTTGAAGGTTGGAGCGAGTGTATGCATTATGAACTGGCTCCATTTAATATAGGCATAAAAACGGTGGCTCCGGGTGGTATAAAAAGCAACTACATGAATGTAATGCAGGTAGCCAGCCACAAAGATTATGAACCCCTGATGGCAAAAATGGGAGAAGTATTCTCTAACGGAATGCTTGTATTTACAGACCCAGAAATTATAGCCCAAACCGTTTATGAAGCTGCAACAGACGGTAAAAACAAGTTGACCTATATAGCAGGAGAAGATGCCGAAAGAATGATGAGTGAAAGGAAAAATTCAGGGCCGGAAGCTTTTAGGATTAGCATGGCAAAACGTATGCAGTTGTAAAAGATTATTGTTAACTTAGCTTTTTTAAGGATCGTGAAACCTGATTTAAAACAGCCAATTATATTTAATTCAATCTCAGAACTGCACACTGCATTGGGATTGCCCAAGCCTTTGCATCCTTTGCTGAGCCTTGTAGATTACAGTCATATAACTGCTAATGTTACCGAATTATCTAAGGGTATGGTGCTTAACTTTTATAAAATATCTTATAAAAAGAATTTTAAGGGTAAGATCAAATATGGGCAGAGTTACTATGATTTTGATGAAGGAGGATTATCATTTATTGCACCCAACCAGGTAATTACAGCACCCGAAGATGATGCCGATTATGGCGGCTATACCCTACTCTTCCACCCCGATTTTATAAGAACTTATCCGTTAGGATCAAACATAAAAAAATATGGTTTCTTTAGTTACTCACTCAACGAGGCACTGTATCTTTCAGATAAAGAAAAAGAGATCATAATAAATATATTTACAACCATACAGAATGAACTGTCGGGTTCTATAGATCACTTTAGTCAGGATATTATTGTATCTCAGTTGGAGCAATTGCTGAATTATAGTAACCGCTTTTACAACAGGCAGTTTATAACACGAAAAATTCCAAATAATGATCTGGTTCTAAAAATGGAAACAATATTATCTGACTATTTTAATACCCAGAAGACTTTGCTTAATGGTTTACCCACAGTTCAATATATTTCCGATAAACTTGGAGTGTCATCGCGTTATTTAAGCGATATGCTGAGAGCTCACACCGGACAAAGCGCTCAACAGCATATACACAATAAGCTTATAGAAGAAGCTAAAGAAGTACTTAGCACTACAAATCTTTCTATAGCCGAAATTGCTTATAAACTGGGGTTTGAACATCCGCAATCATTCAATAAAATATTTAAAAAGAAAACAACTGTTTCGCCTGTAGAATTCAGGCAATCATTTAACTAAAAATCATTCACCATGTCATACTGTAGCGCAATTGAAACAATGTCTGCCGAAAAAAAAGCACTTCATAAAGCATATCATGATCATTTATATGGATTTCCGATAGATAATGATAATGAACTTTTTTGTCGTCTTGTACTTGAAATTAACCAGGCCGGGCTTAGCTGGGAAACTATTTTAAAAAAAGAAACAACTTTCAGGCTGGCTTATAACAATTTTGATATTGATACTGTAGCTGCTTATACAGAGGCAGACAGGGAAAGATTGTTGGCAGATGCCGGAATAATTAGAAATAAACTAAAAGTAAATGCAGCAATAGAGAATGCTAAAACCATACAACTGTTACAAAAAGAGCACGGTTCTTTTAAAAACTGGCTTGAGCTACACCATCCTAAAACTAAAGACGAATGGGTAAAGCTTTTTAAAAAGACCTTTAAGTTTACAGGTGGAGAAATTGTGAACGAATTTTTAATGAGTATTGGCATGTTGCCGGGAGCACATGTTACCTCCTGCCCTATTTATAAAGAAATAGAAACCATTGGTCCATTATGGATGAAAGTAAAATAAAAATTAAGGCTGCCATTGGGCAGCCTTACATTATTCTAAACTAAGGGTTATTTGTCCGTCGTCATCAAGTGTGGTATTATCAACACCCTCGTCCTCAGCAATAGCTTCAGGCTCTTCAATAATCTCAGGTTCCGGTTCTTCATACGGCAACGGCTCTAAAAGGCTAATCTGCTTAACCTTTTCAGTCGTTAGTATATTGCCTAGGGCTTTAATGCCTTTAACTGCAATAAAGTTTTCCATATCTACCACAAGGTTTTCTTTCTGGACACCTTTTACTTTGGCAAAAACAATCTCTGCTACCGGGCGGTAATCTGTAGCAATAATCTCTAATTGCGATTTAGGATGATCTGTTATAAAAAGTTCCTCCTTATTCTCGTTCTCTACAAGAAAACGTTTAATAAAATAGCGGTCTTTTTCACCATCATAGTAAATAGCCGAAAGCGGTTTTTTAGCATTCCACTTTTCCAGCACTATCATGCCATCTTCAAAGTGGGTGGTAAGTTCAGGTATAATGGTTTTCAGTCTTCCGTTTTGGTTCACTATCAGCAGCCTGTCGTTAGGCCTGAATTCGCCAAGCAGCTCTCCCCTGCCATCTACATTCAGTCGCTGCACTGTGTCGTCAAACCAAATGCGCCTTGGTTTTAAGGTAGAAATTCCTTTCTCTTTAAGTTCAATCTTCTTGATAGGATATTTGGCAACTGTATTACCACGGGATCCTCTGCCTTTTATGGCAATATTTGCAAAGTCTATATCAAACTTAAGTTTTTTGATACTCCCTACCTGTCTTAAAAGCACCGTAACCACTTCGGCTTCACCGTTAGGATTATCGGAAAAATACAGCACCATAGAGTTTGCAGTTCCGGACGTAAGGTCATACACTTTATCGCGTGTTATACCCGAAACATTAAAGCGTTTTATGTAAGATGGGCCGCTCTTGCCATCGCGGTATATCATATTGTAAATGGTGCGCTTGTCGTTTTTATCAAACACAGCCACGTGAATAATGTCTTTACCCACAAAGGTTTTAACATCAACTTTCGTCACAATCATGCTGCCGTCACGCAGAAAAACAATCACATCATCAATGTCGCTGCAATCAGCAACATATTCGTCTTTTTTAAGGCCTGTGCCCACAAAACCCTCTTCGCGGTTTACATAGAGTTTGGTATTGCGCAGCACCACTTTTGTAGCCTCAATATTATCAAAACTGCGCAGTTCGGTTTTACGCTCACGGCCTTTACCATAGCGCTCTTTAAGCCCTGTAAAATAGTTAATGGCAAAATCTATAATATGATCCAGGTGATATTTTACCTGTTCAATCTCGCCTTCAAGTGCTTCTATTTTTTCCTGTGCTTTATCTATGTCAAATTTAGAAATACGCTTAATGCGTATTTCTGTAAGTCGCACTATATCTTCCTCAGTTACAGCCCTTCTTAAATGGGCTGTAAACGGTTTTAATCCTTCGTCAATGGCACGTATCACGCCCTCCCAGGTTTCTTCCTCCTCAATAAGGCGGTAAATCCTGTTTTCGATAAATATACGCTCAAGCGACTGGAAATGCCAGCTTTCTTCCAACTCGTCAAGCTGGATTTCAAGCTCGCGCTTAAGCAAATCAACTGTGCGGTGCGTAGATATTTTAAGCATATCGCTTACACCAATAAACAACGGCTTATGATTCTCGATTACACAGCCCAGAGGTGCTACCGACGTTTCGCAGGCAGTAAAGGCAAACAGCGCATCGATGGTTTTATCGGGCGATACACCTGGTGGCAGGTGGATTAATATCTCAACATCGGCAGCCGTGTTGTCTTCAATTTTCTTGATTTTAAGCTTTCCTTTCTCATTAGCTTTAAGTATGCTGTCTATTAAACTTCCGGTATTAGTACTAAAGGGTATCTGTGTGATAGCCAGTGTACTTTTATCTAATTGCGAAATCCTTGCACGCACCCGTACCCTACCCCCGCGCACACCGTCGTTGTAGTTAGATATATCTGCAATGCCTTCCGTTGGGAAATCAGGATATAGTGTAAAAGGCTTGCCTTTTAGTATTTTTACCGAGGCATCTATAAGCTCATTAAAGTTATGCGGAAGCACTTTTGTAGACAGCCCCACCGCAATACCCTCAGCCCCCTGTGCCAAAAGCAACGGAAATTTTACCGGCAGGTTTATAGGCTCATTCCTCCTGCCGTCATAAGACGATTGCCACGGAGTAATCTTGGGGCTGTACAGCACCTCGAGCGCAAACTTGCTAAGCCTCGCCTCTATATAACGCGATGCCGCAGCACCGTCGCCCGTAAGTATGTTACCCCAGTTACCCTGGGTATCTATAAGCAGTTCCTTTTGGCCTATCTGTACCATGGCATCGCCTATACTGGCATCGCCATGCGGGTGGTACTGCATGGTATGCCCCACCACGTTAGCCACTTTGTTGTAGCGGCCGTCGTCGAGCTCGCGCAGCGAATGCATAATGCGGCGCTGTACGGGCTTAAAGCCGTCTTCAATGGCAGGAACGGCACGCTCCAGGATTACATAAGATGCATAATCCAGAAACCACTCCTTATACATACCGGTTACCTTAGTAATAGTATCGCCTAAGTCCTGACCCTGCCCGTCGCTTTCATAAAAATGTTCGCCGTTTAAAGGCTCTAAATTTTCTTCGTCCATGTAGTAATGTTACAAAACGATATTTAATAACTGTATTTTTTGTTTATTTTATTGAGATTCCTCAACTACGCTGCGCTTCGTTCGGAATGGGACAATCTTCAGACGTTGCGATGCTTTATCATGTTAGACGTTGCGGTGCAACGTCTCTACGGTCAATCTGAAATCAAAATTCTGAAATCCCCTTACTCCGCCACATCCAGCTCCACCTTCAGGTTGTTAATAATAAACTCCTGCCTGTCGGGCGTGTTCTTGCCCATATAAAATTCCAACAGGTTTTGTATAGAGGTTGCCGTGTCGAGCTGCACAGGGTCTAACCTAATGTCCTGCCCTATAAAGTGCTTAAACTCGTCAGGGCTTATCTCTCCCAAACCTTTAAATCGGGTTATCTCCGGTTTACCTTTCAGCTTCTCAATGGCATTCCTGCGCTCTTCATCGCTGTAGCAGTATATGGTTTCCTTTTTATTACGCACCCTGAATAAAGGTGTCTGCAAAATATACAAATGGTTTTCTTTAATCAGCTCAGGGAAAAACTGCAAAAAAAACGTAATAAGCAGCAGGCGAATGTGCATACCGTCAACGTCGGCATCGGTAGCAATTACAATGTTGTTGTAACGCAGATTTTCCATTTCTTCCTCAATGTCGAGTGCGGCCTGCAGCAGATTGAACTCCTCATTTTCATACACAATTTTTTTGCTCATGCCATAGGAGTTGAGTGGCTTACCCCTAAGGCTGAATACCGCCTGGGTATTTACATCCCTGCTCTTGGTAATAGAACCGGAAGCCGAATCACCCTCAGTAATAAACAGCGTGCTCTCTAAGCTTCGCGGATTTTTGGCATCCGTTAAGTGCACACGGCAGTCACGCAGCTTTTTATTGTGCAGGCTGGCTTTTTTGGCCCTGTCGCGCGCCAGTTTGCGTATGCCGCTAAGCTCTTTGCGTTCGCGCTCGGCCTGTAATATTTTTTTAAGCAACGCATCGGCCGTTTCGGGGTTGCGGTGCAAAAAGTTATCGAGCTTGTTCTTTACAAAGTCGTTTACAAAGGTGCGTACCGATGGCGCATCAGGCCCCATCTCGGTAGAACCCAACTTGGTTTTGGTCTGCGATTCAAACACCGGCTCCTCTACCTTAACGCTTATGGCACTAACTATAGATTTACGAATGTCTGACGCTTCAAAGTTTTTGTTGTAAAACTCTTTTATGGTGCGCACCACAGCCTCGCGAAATGCGCCTAAGTGCGTACCGCCCTGTGTGGTGTTCTGCCCGTTTACAAACGAATAATATTCTTCGCTGTACTGGGTTTTGCTGTGCGTCATGGCTATTTCTATGTCGTTATCCTTAAGGTGGATAATGTCATAAATACGGTCTTCTTCGGATATGGTTTCGCTAAGAAGGTCTTTAAGGCCGTTTTCGCTAAAGTATTTTTCACCGTTGTAAATTATTGTCAGACCTGTATTGAGGTAACAATAATTTTTGAGCATTTTTAAAATATACTCGTTACGGTATTTGTAGTTTTTAAATATACTGTCGTCTGCCGTAAAGGTTACTTTAGTACCCTTACGCTTAGAAGTTTCGGTAACGGGTTCTTCGCTAGTTAACTCCCCGGCGCTAAACTCGGCTGCCTTTAGCTGGTTATCCCTAACCGATTCTACCCTGAAATAGTTAGAAAGTGCATTAACCGCCTTGGTACCCACACCATTTAACCCCACTGATTTTTTAAAGGCTTTGCTGTCGTACTTACCTCCGGTGTTCATTTTAGACACAACGTCTACCACCTTGCCCAGCGGAATACCACGGCCAAAGTCGCGCACGCTGACGGTTTTATCTTTTAAGGTAACTTCTATGGTTTTACCGGTACCCATTACAAACTCGTCGATAGAGTTATCAATAACCTCTTTTATAAGGATATAGATACCATCATCGGGCGATGAACCGTCGCCCAGTTTACCAATATACATACCGGGACGCATACGGATGTGCTCTTTCCAGTCGAGTGATCGTATGTTATCTTCGGTGTACTGATTTTGTTCGGACATATATAAAAAGCGGATTTTCCGCTAATGTAGCATTTCTGAACAAAAAATGAAAGCCGGACGCCCGAAAACTTTAAATTTTCCTGATATATAGTTAGCCACGAATTACACTAATTTGCATTAATTCTTTTGCATACCTCATTAAGAGAAGCTTTAGTAATAAATTAGTGTAAATTCGTGCAATTTGTGGCTTAGACAACTATCGGTTTATTCTGTAGGCTGCTACGGATTTCTGATTGATGTAAATAGTTAGCGTTCCGTTAGACGAAGCGTCCAGCGGCACATCAAATGCAATGGTATCGCCGTTTAGCGGCTCGTTAACCGCAACAATTTTACGGTCTTTACTAAAGGCATAATGTACGGCATCGCCAGCTTTGAGGTTGGCAATTTTAAACGGAATCACATTATATTTTTTGTCTGTAAACGTGCCCATTTTAGGGCTTATAAAATCGTAGTTCCCCATAAGGTAGTTCCCATAATACAGAGGTAGGTTTGCAAAATCATTAGCTGTTTTTTTGGTCAGCAGCCATTTTTCATCGTCGGGGTAATGATTTAGGAAAAACTTATCGGGTTCGGTAAAAAAGTAGCCGTCGTTAAATTTAAAATTAAAAGCCGGTTTCTCGCCCGTAACCACGCCTGCCCCCCAGGTAGTGTCAAGCAGTTTCCATTCGCCGTTAATCTTTACAGCATTCCAGGTGTGGTCGCTCCTGCCGGGTGCTTTACCAATGTGCATTTGGTGCGATTTAGATGTTCCGGGAATCATTACCGTTTCAAGACCCAGCTTTTCGGCAGCCACTAAATACAGTGTTGAATAACCCTCGCAAACGCCTTTTTTGGTCCTGATGGTTTTAACAGCAAGGTCTTCCTTAAACTTTTTTTGCTTTTGTATCTTCTCTGCTTCAGATGAATAGGAGAACACCACAGGCTGTTCGTTTACACCGTAAGCCGCGAGATCGTACTTTATGTTAAGGGCAATCCATGTAAACAGCGCACGAGCTTTTTGTCCGTCCTTCTTAAAATCTTTGTTTATCTGGGCAGTAAGCTTATCAATATCAGTAAATTTAGGGTAAGCTTTAACGGTATTGTCTACGGTTGTAAAATCCTGTGCATTAACAATTCCCGTAATAAGGAAAAGTATATGATATAAGTATTTGGATATTTTTTTCATGTTATTCTAATGGTCAAGAATAATGCCAAAATAGGCACTTAGGATATTGGTATCTCTAAATTTTAAACTCTAAAGCCAACTTAGAACTTTACCTATAATGCAAAAATATCCCTTTATCATAAACCGTCCATAATGCAGCTTTTTGATGTGCAGCCTTTAAGGCGTTGTTAGCCCAGGTGTTGCAGGTGTAAAAAAGGCTGTAACATCCCATGGCTTCATAAAAAGCATCATAACGTCCATAGCTGTGGTTTTGTATCCAGAGCATTTTTTTACCCTCATCATACTGAAAACTCTCTGTAATAAAAGCTACCAAATCTTTATAATTCTGCTGGGTAATCATGATTTTTACACACTCATCGTCCTCTTTCATTTCTTTATAAAAGCGTGTGTGCATTGCCGACGTGCCTAAATAAAAAGCAGCCTTAAACGCAGTACTTGCCTTAAGATCGCTCCACTCTGGGGTATCAAGATAAAAGCCTTTATCGCCCCAACCAAAGGCTACATATTTGGCAATGCTGTCTTTAGATGTGGTATGAGCATACAAAACATCTTTAGTCCAGTCTTTTACATTGTTTTTTAAGGGTACAACAATATCAGTATGTACACCATTAGAGTTAATGTAAATAGCTACATCTCCACCCTGTTGAGGCTTGCTATTGACTGTTATGCGGGATAATGCCAGTACCGAAAGTATATATATTAAAACAAAACCCAAAATACCCAAAAGTATCTTACCCGTAATTTTGAATGCTTTTCTTAGATTTTTATTCATACTGCGTTTGTTACAATAGTTTTAACGCCGTAATGTATCTTTTTATTTGATATTCAGGTTGCTTATTTTAAGATAATCAAGGGCTGAAAAATCAGTTATAATTTTATCTGCACCTGTAGTGTCCTGAGCCAGTCCATGGTTACTAACATAAGCAATACAATAAACTCCTGCGGCATTGGCTGCCTGTATACCATTAGCACTGTCTTCTATAATTATGCATTCATTTTTACTGAAACCGGATTGCGCTACCGCCTCTATAAAAATAGCTGGGTTGGGCTTAGAGAATTCAAAATCTTCCCCACTAATTACTTTGTCAAAATAAGGATGAAGATCGAAACGGTCTAAAATTTTGTTTATTTTTATCTTTACCGCCGATGAAGCTAATATAACCATCATGCCGTTTTGCCTTAAATTTTTTATAAGATCTAAAACGCCTGGCATGAGGTGGATATCCTGTGCAGCATCAAAAACATCAAAATAATATTTTTGGCGTTTGGCAAGAAGCTCTTCAAAACTAAGCGGCAAATTATACAGCTCTTTAAGCCGCTGCATGTTATTTATGGGAGATGTACCTACAAAGGTTGCATACACATCATCCGGAACCTGTATATTGAGGGCCGTAAAAAGATCGTTGTCGGCACGATAACCTACAGGTTCAGTGTTAACCACTACCCCATCCATGTCAAATATTACTGCTTTTATCTTCATCCGGTTATTTAGGTGTTAGAAAAAAGGTGTTAGTCAATAGTTCTTCAATACCTGAAATTTAACCCGAGGGCTATGCCCGAACTGGCGAAGCAAACCTAAAACTTATTTAATATCTCTTATCCTTTCGAAACTTAACTCTTTGAAATCGTGTATTACCTCATTTGCTAAAGAAGTATCCTGCAACGAATCTTCTTCGCCTTTGTAGCCAATGCAGTAAACCCCTGCCGATGTAGCTGCCTTAATTCCGTTAGTGCTGTCTTCAATAACAATACATTCATCGGCAGTAAAGCCTGACTTGGCTACTGCTTCAAGAAAAATAGCCGGGTGAGGTTTCGAGAATTCAAAATCCTGACCACTAATAATATGACTAAAGTAAGGATATAAGCCAAAGCGTGTAAATATCCTGTCTATCTTTATTTTAGATGAGGAAGAAGCTAATAGAATATTCATTCCGTTATTGTACAGGTCAACTATAAGATCTTTAACTCCGGGCATTAATTCTATGCTTACATCATTGTCAAACTCATCACAATAGTAATCAAGGCAGCCTTGTAAAAGTACATCTTCATTTTCTTCAAGCTTATACAAGCCTACAATTTTCTGAATGATGTTGCGGTCTGAATTACCAATAAAAGTAGAATATATTTCATCAGTAACATCAATACCTAACGATTTATAAAATTTCATATTTGCTCTGTGGCTTAATGGTTCGGTATTTACTACTACACCGTCCATATCAAAAATAACAGCTTTCTTCATGTAAAATTTTGTTTCAGGTTAACATAAAGTTCCCCTAATTTTGTTTCAGGTTTCAGGTTTAAAGTTTCAGGTTGATTGAAAGTTTTGTTAGCGGCATCCGGTTTTATGACTTTAAAACTTTCAACTTTTCAACTAAACCAACTTTCTGACTATTTCTGCATTAAGTTCGTCAAAGTGGTTAATAGTCATATCTGCAATAGATATTTCCTGTAATACTGAGTTTTCGCTTTTATAGCCTACGCAAAAAATGCCTGCAGCCTTAGCCGCCTTAATACCATTAGTACTGTCTTCTATAACGATACATTCACTTGCCGGAGAACCGGACAGCTCTGCAGCTTTAATAAAAATGGCTGGGTGAGGTTTAGATTGCGGGAACTCCTCCCCACTCACTATATGCGAAAAATATTGGTGTAATCCAAAACGGTCAAACACCCGTTTTATAGTTTCACGCGATGCCGATGAAGCCAGCACCAGTTGCAAACCATTTTCATAAAGATTTTCTATAAGTTTCCTTACACCGGGCAAAAGTTCAAGATCGGCCTTTTCATCAAAAGCATTATTAAAAATCTCCCTTTTGCTAAGTATAAGAGTATCTACTTCATGCGGAAGGCCGAAAAGCTCCTTAAGTTTTTGGTAGGTATTTTTTGTAGAAAAGCCTGTAAAAGTGCCGTATATCTCATCCGTAACTTCTATATCAAGCTCTTTAAAATGTTTGTGGTAAGCATAATAATGTACGGGTTCTGTATCTACAATAACACCGTCCATATCAAAAATAACTGTATTGACCATAGCTGAATTTAAAACCCAAAAATACAATATACTATAGGAAATAAAAAGTTTTAGTTCGTAAGATTAGTTTAAGGATGTATTAACAACAACGAGTTCTTCATCATTTTCAATCATTACTGCATCAGCTTCTATTTGATATTTCTCCCATTCAAGTTGCTTCTGTTTATCATTAGCAATTTCTTCCTCAATAATAAGACTTTCCCTATATTGCTTTGCCGCAGCAAGCAAAGTCCATTTAGCCTGAATATTCATTTTATCAATTTCGGCTATTATACTTTCAAGTGAGACTTTAAAAAATTCTTTTCTTGGATTAATTTTGTTTAGTTGGAGTGTAAGGAATTTTTTATGTAATTGTCTTTCTAAAGCAGGTGCATCATTACTAAATATCATTGCATGTACATCAAATTCAAATGGAACACTTGCATCTCCTAATTCTCTAACTCTATCTAAAGGCTCTAATCTCCTTGTCATTCCAATTTTAAATACATTTTCACCAAAAGATCCAATATTAGAGATTATATATACGTTTCCTGACTTAGTTTGTTGAGCCATAGATAAAGCTCTCTGATTTTTACTTTCAGCATATTGAAGTTTTTCCTCAAGTTCCCTCAACTTTTGCTCATATTTTAATTTTTGTTCATCGGAAGCAAATGAAATCTCCTTTTGAGCTTTTTCAATTAATCTTTTTAAAGTCTCCTCTTCTTTTTGAGCTTCCTTTATAGCCTTCTCAAATTCTCTACGCGCCTTCTCTTCCTCCCTAATTTGCTCTTTAATTCTTCTCTGCTCCTCCTGTTCTAACCATTTAAGTTCCTGAGCAACTACTGCCCAATTTAACTCATCTAATCTTGCATCTAAATATTCTGAAGTAATAACTGCATTTCTAAATGCTTTTCCATTATTATTTACTAATTGATAAGCATCCTTAATTTGCTGTTGCAATGTTCCGTAATTATCTTTCTTAATTTTAGAAAAAACACTTTCAACCTTACCATTAAATGCATCCAACACAAATCGGATGGCAGTTTCCCTTCTGCTTAAATCAACATAATCACATTTAGCAGCTGAACCGTTCTTAATCATGAAACGTGTTTTTTCTCTGGCAAAATTTAATTTGTTACCTGCATCAACATATTTAAATTCTTTAGCCAAATCATCTAGCAAACTATATGTCGGTATGAGATACTGATCTCCATAACCATGAATTACATTTTTCATAGCTCTCACAGTACTCTCTAATTCTTTGGCATTATTCATAGCAATAAAAGCGTCTCCCGCAATATCTTTCGCCTTTGTGTTAGCCTGCTCTATTATAACTTTAGCCTCCTTAGTTGCATTAACTATAAGATTTTCAGCATTTGCTCTTAAAGCTTCTATTTTGCTATCACTAATAGTTTTACTCTCTTTGATTTTACGCTTTATTTCATCTGCCTCTATTTGAGCATTTGTAATTATCTCTGCTGCCTTATTTTCGGCTTGATTAATAATACTGACAGCTCTTTTATTTGCATCTACAATACCTTGATAAACCCTTAATTCGTCATTATTAAACCTTATTTCAACATTCTCAGACTTTAATAAGCTTACTTCTTGTTTTAATTTTTCTTTATCTGCTTCATGATTTAAAATAATCATCTTTTGGAATCCTGATAAAGTTCTTAATTTATTAAACTTTATAAATAATACTACAATAATTACAATACAGACAAACAAAACAAATCCCATATTTCTAATAATTTTAAATAAATTTTAACAAATATAATTATTTATAAATTACCAATTATAGTAATTAAACCTTTTGCCGTAACTTTAGTCTATATGAAAAAAGAAAACACACTTTGCAAGACGAAAAGGCTTTTATAGCACAACTGCTTAACCCCGGTACACAAAATGCTGCCTTCAGGCAGCTTGTAGGGCAATACAGCAGGCCGTTGTATAGCCACATTCGTAATATTGTTTTAGATCATGATGATGCCGATGATGTATTGCAAAACACTTTTATAAAAGTTTTTAAAAACCTTGATGGTTTTAAGGGTGATAGCAAGCTTTTTTCGTGGATGTACCGTATTGCAACCAACGAGGCTTTGACATTTATTAGCCAAAAGGCAAAAAAGAACAACATCAGCAACGAAGAAGTAAACCAGAAGGTATTAGGAAACCTTATGGCCGACGATTATTTTGAAGGCGATGCCCTGCAACTAAAACTACAGAAAGCCGTAGCACAATTGCCGGAAAAACAACAACTGGTTTTTAAAATGAAATATTTTGAAGACCTTAAATATGAGGATATTTCTGAAATATTGGGCACTTCGGTTGGGGCATTAAAGGCCTCTTACCACCATGCCGTAAAAAAAATAGAAGATTATATTAACAGTCATTAAACCTTTTATTAATTATTAAGTCTTATTACCATGAATGATTTTAAGTTAGATGAAGGGCGAAAAATAAAACCGGGCTTTACAACTCCCGACGGGTACTTTGATAATTTTACAGAAAAGCTTATGCAGCAGTTGCCTGAGCGTAAAGTTAAAACAGTGCCCTTATATAAACGTAAACCCGTATGGTTCTCGGCAGCAGCCGGATTTATTGTTATGGCTACCGTTGGAGTATTTTACACCAACAGCCAAAACCCAACAACACCAACACAGCCGGATGATGCTGCTATAGAAAACTATTTGGTGTATCAGGCCAATGTAAATTCTTATGACCTGATGCAGCACCTTGACCAGAACGACATTGATGAACTTGAAAAAAGTATTACCATAAGTGATGATGCCATTGAAGAATACCTTGCAACCGAAGATGTTTACTCTTTATACTAAAACCATGAAAATAAAAGTATTAATTACAGCTTTACTATTTTTTACTTTAAGTGGGTTTAGCCAGACCCATGACGAAAAAAGAGCCCAAATTAAAGCCCTTAAAGTAACTTATCTTACTACCGAACTTAAGCTTACTACTGAAGAAGCAGACAAGTTTTGGCCCGTTTATAATGCCTATGAAGAAAAACAATACAACATAAGGCATAATAAAATTAAGCCACTGTTGAGGCAAATTGGCAATGGGGCTCTTGAAAAAATGAGTGAAAAAGAAGCTCAGGTCTATCTTGATAAATTTCAGGATGCCGATGAAGAACTATTTTACCTTCGTAAAAAACTTATAAATGACCTTAAACCCATTATAGGCTCTGTAAAGCTTATAAAGCTTAAAAAGGTAGAAGACGATTTTAATAAAAAACTCCTTGAAAAATATAAGGACAAGGACAAAGAGAAAAAAGATTAAAAAGAGTTTAAAATGTGGGGAGTTTGTCTTTTAGATAATCTCCCCACATTTTTTATACTTACATATTCTGAGTATAGTAATTATAATCTGCCAGTACGGTATCTACAAAAGCCAAAGGCCCCTGACTTACCGATTTTATTCCTGTAACTGTTTCTATTTTATCCTGTAACTTTTGTATCATATTAAAATCGGCCGATTTGTATGCTGCGTCATAGGTTTCTTTAATAATACGCACATCATTATCTGTAAGCTTTATTACTAACGGATATACCGGCACATAACTGTTGCTGATATCTTTAAGTATAGTATGATCTATACTTATATCATTTTTTAATGATATAACAGCCGTACCTGCGGTTATATCGCCCAGACGTTGCGTTTTTTTAGTTACCATCAGACTGATCAACCCAACAATACCAAAAATACCTGTTACTTCTACGATCCTAAACAGCCACCTGATAAGATAGTCACCAAAGCCTGCCTGATAGCCGTCTATTTTAATAACTTTAATTTTCATAAGTTTCTTGCCAACCGTTTGGCCCTCCAGCAGGCTTTCCTGTACTAAAGCATAAAATAATGCAGGCAGTGCTATTATGCTGTGTATACCTATTTCAGTCCACCTGTCAAGGTTATCAAGCAATTTTGCAGCATCTAAAAGTTTTCCTATTATAAGATAAATAACAATGTAATAGGCAAAAATTATAAGTATATCTAAAAGATATGCCAATATACGACTACCTACAGACGCTGTGTTAAAATTTATAGTAACATTTTGGGTAGTGTTTATAGATAGTTGCGACATATTTTATATTTTAGCTTTTATATGAGGGAAGTTGCATTTATTAAACAAAATAAAGAAAAATGGCTCGATTTTGAGTTAGCCATTTTTGGTAAAGTTAAAAAAAATCCTGATGAGCTGGCAAGCCTGTATGTACATTTAGTAAACGACCTTTCCTTTGCACAAACTTATTATCCCAAAAGCAAATCGGTTGTATATCTAAATCATCTTGCTGCACTCACTTATCAAAAAATATACAAAACAAAACGCGAGGAAACCAACCGCATAGTATCATTCTTTAAGACCGAAGTACCGGTAATAGTATATAACAACAAACGTTATGTACTGTATGCTTTTGTACTGTTCATAATTTTTACTGCTGTAGGTGCACTTTCTGCCAGTAAAGACGAAAATTTTGTACGCCTTATATTGGGAGACCATTATGTAAACATGACCCTCGAAAATATTGAAAAAGGAAATCCTGTAGCCGTCTACAAAAGCGGCGGCCCAATAGGCAGCTTTATAGGCATAACGCTCAACAATTTAATCGTAGGTGCAAAAGAGTTTGTATTTGGGCTTTCCGGCGGTGTGCTAACAGTGTTTGTACTTATGCAAAATGCTATAATGCTTGGTTCGTTCCAGTACTTTTTTTATGAACAGGGTGTTTTTTGGGCAAGTGTTCGCGGCATTTGGATACATGGCAGCATGGAAATTTTTGCCATGGTAATAGAGGCTGCCGCCGGGCTTATTTTTGGAGCAGGATTATTGTTCCCTAAAACATTTTCCAGGGTAGAGTCTTTAAAGTCTGGCTTTAAGAATGGCCTGAAAATATGGGTAAGTACCCTGCCGTTTACTTTTGCTGCGGGGGTACTTGAGGGGTTTGTAACACGCTACTCTCCCGATATGCCAAGAGCACTTAATATTGCAATTATACTGGTAACACTTTCTTTAATTAGCTGGTATTATCTTATATATCCGTTTAGAGTAAATAAAAAGATCCGTCAGCAACATGTTCCAACTTTATAAAAAACGAAATTTTAATGCCCTCATAAACGATACTTTTATGTTTATAAAGGCACATGGCAAAAATTATTTTGGTAATTACCTAACCATTAACGGAGGGCCATTGCTGCTGCTGCTAATATTGATATTTATTATTGGACGGTATTTTTTTGGCGGCATTTTAAGCGGATTGGGGTCACCGCAGTCGCAAATTATAATTGCTAATTATTTTGAAAATAATACCGGTTATTTTATAGGTGTAGGAGTTGTTTTTGCCCTAATAGCATTATTGCTTTCTATACTAAACATAAGCTATCCTATTATTTACCTTGATATTTTATCTCAAGGCAAGCAGCCTACAGCTTCTGCTATTTTTAAGGGGATAAAAGCACGCATTGGCAGGTTTATAGTGTTTGTATTGGCTTCTTTAATAACTTTTTTACCCATCGCTGCATTACTTGGAGGTGTAAGCATCTTGCTAATAATTATCATCATAGGCATCCCTGTGGCATTTATTCTTTGGGCGGCATTCTCCTGCTGGGGATTTCTTTCGTTATTTGATAACTTAACTACTAACCGTAATTTTTTCACGGCTTTAGGAAATGGCTACCACATGCTGTTTAAAAATTTTTGGGCACACATGGGTACTACCGCTATATTTCTGCTAATATCTTTTGCATTGCAAATGGCTACAAGCTTGATAAGTTCGTTAATAAATGCTCTTGTGTTTTTTGTTACCGGAGAAAATTCTGCAGAAGATGCTACCATATTCCTCATCATAATGTTTTTACTGTCTACCATAGTTAGTTACTTTTTTAGCAGTATCAATATGCTGGCACATGGAATGATATATTATAGCTGTAAAGAAGATGAGGAGAAAAAAACAATGCACAGCGAAATTGACTTAATTGGAACCGACAGTGAATAAATTTTTGCTATACATAACCGTATTAATATTATCGGCACAGTGCTTTGCACAGCCTGTTGCCGACACTCTTAATACAGAACAAAAAGCTGCAAAAATGGTAGCATCGCCGGTAATTCCTGCCTCTCCCGAGTACAGCAATCGCAACTTTAAGCCGGGATTTAAAGATAAATATACTGACGATGAGTTTATATATCAAACCAAATCTATGCCTAAAACCTGGTGGGACCGTTTCTTAGAATGGTTAGGTAACCTGTTTAAAAGCAACTCTAAAGCTGATAATGAAATAGACTGGTTGGCAATAACTATAAGGATACTTTGCTTTATAGTTATTGGTTTTGTAGTATATCTTGTTTCACGCGCTATACTTGACAAGGAAGGCATGTGGATATTTGGACGTTCACGAAAAAAAATAGCTATACAGAGTGTTGAAGCAGAAAACATTCATGAGATGGATTTTAAACAGCTTATATCTGAAACAAAAATAAATGCTAACTACAGACTGGCTTTACGCTACTATTATCTGTGGTTATTAAAAAAACTTTCTGCCCGCGAAATTATAGACTGGCACTGGGATAAAACAAACAGCGACTACCTCTATGAAATTAAAGATGCTGCATTAAAGAAAGATTTTGAATACCTTTCATATGTATATGACCATAGCTGGTATGGCGATTTCCCGATAGATGAAAAGGCTTTTAATAAGGCTGAAAAATCGTTTATAAAAACATTTAATACTTTATAAAATGAACAGGAAACTAACACTTTATATTGTATTATTAGCCGTTGTGGCAGGTCTTCTGGTATTTATAGACAATTCTAGACCAAAGCCCGTAGACTGGTCACCTACCTATGCTGTAAAAGATAAAATTCCGTTAGGACTTTATATTTTTAATAAAGAGATACCGGATCTTTTTTTAGGCGATACAATCGAAAAATTCAGGGTAACACCTTATGAATATTTTATAAATACATATGATGAAGAGGCCGATATTTACAGTGCTTCGGGTAGTTTTATAGCGATTGGGGAAAATAATGAGATCGATGATGAATCGGTAACCGAACTGTTGTATTTTGCTGCTAAAGGAAATACGCTTTTTTTAAGCCAAAAAACTATTCCACAAACCATACTGGATACACTAAATTTAAAAACAAACTTTAATTTTATTGGGCAGGACAGTATAAAACTTACCACTGAAAAATATAATAATAAAGAATATTGGTTTAAAGAAGGGAGTACTCCATGGTATTTTGACAGTATTGTACCGGACAGTGTTGCAAAAGGACAGATAAAAATACTGGGGCATCAGGAACTTAAAGGCGAAAAGCAAACTAATTTTATAGAAGCACGCTTTGGCAATGGTCGTATAGTGCTACACACCCAGCCCTCGGCATTTAGCAATTTTCATTTGCTAAAGAAGGATCATTACCAATATACACAGGCACTTGTCTCGCAAATACCAAAAGGTACAATATATTGGCAAAATACTTCGGTAGCAGATGAAATATCATCATCTCCACTAAGATACATACTTAGCCAGCCAGCCCTAAAATGGGCATTTTGGCTGGGTCTTATGGGGCTGCTTATATTTATAATATTCAATGCTAAAAGAAAGCAGCGCGTTGTTCCCGTCATAGAACCGTTACGCAACACCACAGTAGATTTTGCCCGTACTATTGGCAATCTATACTATCAGGAGGGCAATCATCACACTATAATCGAAAAAAAGATAATTTATTTTTTAGAACACATACGCACCGAATATCTTATAGATACTTATACCCTTGATGATGCTTTTGCTGAGAAACTGCATTTAAAAACTGGCAGGCCTTTAGAAGACATACAAGAGGCATTGAGTTTAATTAGAAAGCACCGCCATAATTTTACAAGTACAGAAGCCGATTTGGCTGCCATCAATAACGCCATAGAAAAATTAAAGTCATGACAGAATTTAACGACAATACGTTTCCGGAAAAAGCACCGGAAAATTTAAACGTAGAGAACAACGATACCAATAATACAACTGCCCCTATCGAAGCAGAAAGAGAAGATATAAATTTTGGATCAAGACTTGATCTTGATGCTTTAAAACAAAGTATAGAATCTGTAAAAGAACAAATTAATACTGTAATTGTAGGTCAGCATAAAATGATCGACCAGCTTTTGGTTGCAATACTTTCTAACGGCCATGTATTGTTAGAGGGCGTTCCCGGTGTTGCAAAAACAGTATCGGCAAAATTGCTTAGCAAAACATTGTCTTTAGATTTTAGCCGCATACAGTTTACCCCGGATCTTATGCCGTCTGACATATTGGGTACATCTGTTTTTGACCTTTCAAAATCGGAATTCAATTTTAAAAAAGGACCTATATTTTCAAACTTTGTTTTAATAGATGAAATAAACCGTGCCCCGGCCAAAACGCAGGCTGCATTGTTTGAAGTTATGGAAGAGCGCCAGATAACCGTAGAAGGAACCACACACGCCATGCAAGCCCCCTTCTTGGTAATAGCAACCCAAAATCCTATTGAACAGGAGGGCACTTACAGATTGCCTGAAGCGCAATTGGATCGTTTTTTATTTAAAATTACCATCGACTATCCGAAGCTTGACGAAGAAATATCGATACTGCAACGTGAAAATGCATTGCAAAACCGCGATAAACTGGACAGTATCGTACAGGTACTGTCGCAGGCCGATATTTTAAAATATCAGTCGCTTGTCAAACAAATAAAAGTTGATGACCAACTAATAGAATACATTGCTAAAATTGTTATTAGTACGCGGGATAATGCCTTCCTGTATCTTGGTGCATCGCCAAGGGCATCTATAGCCATACTTAATGCAGCAAAAGGCTATGCCGCATTAAGAGGGCGTGATTTTGTGACACCAGATGATATTAAAGACAGTGCGGTACCTGTATTACAGCACCGTGTGGTAGTATCGCCTGAGCGCGAAATGGAGGGGCTTACCGGCGCACAGATAATAAAGCAGATTATAGACACCGTAGAAATTCCGCGTTAATGAAGTGGATAAAGAACATATACTTTAATAATCTTACCTGGTACATTTTTTCAGGAATACTGGTGTGTTTTGTACTGGCTTATGTTGTACCTGCGCTTTATAGTGCCGTATGGCTGCTGCTCTATGTATTTTTAGGCTTTGTGGTTATCGATTTTTTATTGTTGTTTGCAAGCAATCAGCGCTTTGCCACTTTCAGGGAAACGGTAGAAAAATTCAGTAATGGAGATAACAATGGTGTAACCATCCGGATAGAAAGCGGCTATGGCTTTGCCACACATCTTAAGGTCATAGACGAAATACCTTTTCAGTTCCAAATGCGAAACTTTGAAGTAAAACGAGCCCTTGAAGCCGGTGGGCACGATGCTTTTGAATATACTTTACGCCCATTAGAACGCGGCGAATACTATTTTGGAAGACTCAATGTGTATGTATCTTCTCCCCTGCGTTTAATATCAAGAAGATTTATATTTGGCGAAGGTCAAATGGTACCCACCTACCCGTCTTACCAACAACTGCGCAAATATGATATGATGGCGTTTTCTAACCGCCTGTTTGAATACGGCATAAAAAAAATAAGGCGCATTGGTCATACAATGGAGTTTGAGCAAATCAAAGAATATGTAAGCGGAGATGACATACGCACTATAAACTGGAAGGCTACAAGTAAGCGCAACCAGCTTATGGTAAACCAGTTTCAGGACGAGCGCAGCCAAAACGTGTATATGGTTATAGATAAAGGTCGTGTAATGAAAATGCCTTTTAATGGCCTTAGCCTTTTAGATTATGCCATAAATGCTACACTGGTACTTAGTAATGTGATATTAAAAAAACAGGATAAATCGGGCATGTTTACCTTTAGTAAAAAGGTTGAGAACCGTGTAGCTGCCGAAAAGCGCAGCGGGCAGATGCAAAAAATACTGGAAACGCTGTATAACATTAAAACTGACTTTTTTGAAAGTGACTTTGGCCGACTATATGCCGACATTAAAAAAAACATTACACAGCGCAGCCTGATACTTTTATATACTAACTTTGAAACGCTGGATGGGCTCAAACGGCAACTACCCTATCTTAAAGGGATTGCAAAAAACCATCTGCTTGTAGTGGTATTTTTTGAGAACGTTGAACTTGAACAACTGATACATGCTAAGGCTGGTAATATTCAGGAAATTTACGATCAGGTAATTGCCGAAAAGTTTGCCTTCGAAAAGAGGCTTATCGTTAATGAACTACGCAAATATGGTATTTATTCGGTGCTTACTAAACCGGAAAATCTAACTATAGACAGTATTAATAAATATCTTGAAATAAAGGCACGCGGAATACTGTAAATGAAATTATTAACCACAGCAGATATAGACAGGCTAAATATAGGGCTAATGCTACTATCGGCTGTTGCTGCATTTATTTTTCCGTTTGAGTTGTTTCTATTTGTCTATGCTTTTTTAGGACCTCTCCATTACCTTACCGAAATTAACTGGCTGCATAAAAAGCACTATTTTACAACTCATAAGTATGATTATGCGGTTATAGTTTTCTTTGTTTTACTTATCAGTCTGCTTTACCTTACCCACTCTACTTACAGGAGCTATGTTTCACTGCTAACATTTATAATATTCGGAGTATGTTTTGCGATGGCATTTTTTAAGGAGGGAAAACAAAAAATAATATTTGCTTTCTGTTGCGGGTTGGTGGGCATAGGGCTTTATTATTTTTTCCATAAAAATTTCAGGATAGTTTTTGCCACACTGTTGCCAACCATAGTACACGTGTTTATATTTACAGGGTTGTTTATTTTACTGGGTGCCTTAAAATCTAAAAGCTGGGTAGGCATTGCATCGGTTGTAGTTTTTACACTGTGTGCCATAGCCACATTGTTTATACCAACGGGTATATTTATTGAGCCTGTTTCACAGTATATTCACGATAGTCATAGCAGTTTTAAAAGCCTGAACCGAACACTTATAGGTTTCTTGGACATTTTGCACACAAATGAGATAAGGAACGACCTGCAAATCCCAACATATATCACAGAGCGGGAAATACCAATATACCTGTCATCAACAGGCATAAGCATTATGCGTTTTGTAGCTTTTGCCTATACCTACCATTACCTGAACTGGTTTTCTAAAACATCGGTAATACAATGGCATAATACTAAGAAAGTAAATCTGTTCCTGATCCTTACAATTTGGATAGGCTCAATATTTTTATATGTTTATGACTACCGCACCGGTCTTCGCTGGCTGTATGTGCTAAGCCTGGGGCATGTATTGCTGGAGTTTCCGTTAAACCACAGGAGTATTATTGATATTAAAAATCAATTTACTAAAAAAGTATCTGTATGATAAAATTAAAATATACTGTAAGCATTATTGCATTGTTATTGTTTGTAACATCCTGTAAAAAAGAAACGGAAACCGCAACAGAAGTTCCTCCTGCACCGGAAGAAGCAATTCATACCGCCGAGCCTGAAACATCTGCCAATACGAAAAGTTTTATCACTGCGTTTATCGCAAAGAAGAAAGAAATACAAACTAATCTTGCCAACCTAAGCAGAGATGAAGCTAATGCGTTATATGAAAAATATAAAAAAGACAATGACAGCAGTATTGCCATTATTAGTGGCTATGAAAAAAATATACTTGAGAATTATTATGATTATTTTAGGAATGAGAGCGGCAATGTTGCAAATCCGCCCGATTCTATCACTCAAAAAATAAAATTGCTTGAAAGCGCCGGTTTGGAATATTGGGAAATAGGCGAAGGAATTGTAGAGATTCGCACAATACCCAACTTTTATAATACTCTTTTTAAGGACCATGTAAGTCCTGATTATAAAGATTATATTGCGCTTTTGGCTAAAGACGATGAAGACCTGTATGCCGCTGATGCGGGTATCGCTATATCATTTGCTGATGTTGGTAAGAGGGCTATTAACTGGGAGAAATTTATTGCAAAGCATCCTTACAGTAAATTAACGTTGCAGGCAATAGAGTTTTATAAAATGTATCAGGATGGATTTTTATTAGGTATGGACAACACACCTACACGGGAAGACAATAGTAATATTATTTATCCTGAAAATTTGAAGGAATTTAAAACCTTTATTGAATTGCATCCAAAGAGCCCTACAAGCACATTAATTAAAATTATGATTGAGGCTCAAAGTACTGATGATAAAATTTACAGTATTATACAAAAAGAACAGGAAAAACTCATAAATAAACTTATTGCCGACACTAAACCTGATTATTATTAATTTTACAAGCATAATTAACTTTTTAAAACTGGACTGTTGAAACAAATTACCAGCACTCAAAACCCATACATAAAACAGCTTGTACAATTGCAGGAAAAAGCAAAAGCACGCAGGCAAACGGGTACTTTTTTAATAGAGGGACAACGGGAACTCCAACTTGCCCGTAAAGGAGGCTATGAAATAGATACCGTTTTGTTTGTGCCCGATATGCTTAATGAGGCACAACTCTCGCCGCTTGCGGGCAGGGAAGCCGAATTGATAGAAATTAACCGCGAGGTATATCAAAAACTGGCGTATCGCGATACTACCGAAGGCGTAATTGCCATTGCAAAGACCAAAAGCCTTAGCCTTGACGATTTAGAACTTGGCAACAACCCTTTAGTACTTATAGCCGAAGCTACTGAAAAACCCGGCAACCTTGGCGCGTTATTGCGCACTGCTGATGCAGCAAAACTGGATGCGGTAATTATTGCTAACCCAAAAACTGATCTATACAATCCAAACATTGTGCGCTCAAGCGTTGGTTGTTTGTTTACTAACCAAATAGCTACAGGAACGACCGAAGAGGTTATAGCCTATCTGAAATCCAAAAACATAAATATTTATTGTGCCACATTGCAGGATCATGCCTTCTATAATGAACAAGATTACACTGCTCCCTCGGCTTTGGTTGTAGGCACAGAGGCTACGGGGTTAACCCAATTATGGCGCGATGGTTCAACACAAAATATTATTATACCCATGCAGGGCGAAATAGACTCAATGAATGTATCTGTGGCTGCCGCTATACTTATTTTTGAAGCTAAAAGACAAAGAGGATTTAAATTATAAACCAAAATACAAATACCAACACCACACCATGCAAACCATTACCATTTCTAAAGAATTTAAGCGCAGTACAACAAAAGCCATACTCTCTATTGCCTTTTTTGTGTTGGTCTATCTATTGCTAATTATTGCAGCCATAGCATTAACTATTGTTTGCGGTTATGCCGGCATAATGCTTATTGCCGTGAAGCCCATGATTCTTACCATAATGGTTGGTATTGGTTTGATAGGAATGGGAGTACTCCTGATTTTCTTTCTCATTAAATTCATTTTTTCAAAAAATGAAACCGATAATTCTCATTTAATAGAAATCACCAGAGAGCAACAGCCTCAGCTTTTTACCTTTATCGATGATATTGTAAAAGAGGTAAATACTGATTTTCCTAAAAAAGTGTACATTTCCTCTCAGGTTAATGCTTCTGTATTTTATGATTCAGGATTTTGGAGCATGTTCTTTCCTGTAAAGAAAAATCTACATATTGGCCTCGGACTAATGAATGCTGTTACTGTAAACGAATTTAAAGGCATTCTCGCTCATGAGTTTGGACATTTTTCTCAACGCAGCATGAAAGTTGGCAGCTATGTGTATAATGTTAACTATGTATTACATAATATGCTGCATGACAATACAGGATATAGTAATATCATTAGCCGTTGGGCAAGCATAAGCGGATATTTTTCAATCTTTGTAGCCGGGGGTATAAAACTGATAGGAGGAATACAATGGGTATTGGGCAATGTTTATAAAGTAGTTAATATAAATTATATGGCACTCTCACGTGAAATGGAATTTCATGCTGACGAAGTAGCTGCTAATGTTGCGGGACCAGAGGCTCTTGCAACATCTTTAGTAAGGTTAGACCTGGCAAACCATGCACTAAATACCGTACTCGATTTTTATGCCGGTAAAATTGAACACAATATAAAACCTGATGATATTTTTGCGCAACATCATTTTGTGATGTCGCATTCAGGACATGAATATGGACTTCATTTTGAACATGGCCTCCCACAGGTAACTTTGGCTACAAAGAATAGATTCAATAAATCTAAACTTGCTTTTGATGACCAATGGGCTTCTCACCCAAGTGACAACGACAGGATAAAAAGACTTGAATTATTAAACATAAAGGTTGAGAATACTGACAATCGTCCTGCGTTAGACCTTTTTGTAAATGTTGAAAAAATAAGAACAGAAGTTACAGGGAATTTATTTTCGGGCATAGAATATACTGCTGCCACAACGGTACATGCTGCTCATGATTTTAATACAGAGTTTGAATTGGCAAGAGCAAAAAACCTGCTTCCGAAAAAATATAATAATTTTTATGACGACCTGCCCTTAGCTCCCGTAAATCTTGACAAACTTTCGTTAACTGATAGAACATTTAGTGAAAAAGAATTGTTCAGCCAAAACTCAGTAAACCTTGTATATGAAATAAAGGGTATAGAATATGATTTGAGTGTAATTCGTCGTATTGAATCAGGTGAAGTAACATTAACTTCTTTTGATTATGAGGGAATAAGATATAACAGGCACAGCACTTATCAGCTTATTCCTTCTTTACAGGCTATATTGCTGGATAAAAAATTGGAACTGGATGAACATTCTCGCAAAATATATGCCTACTATTTAAATAGTAGCCAAGCTAAGGGTTTAATTAATGAATACAAGGAAAAATACCGCATGTATCAGCACAATCATAAAAACCTTGAAAATAACATTGCGCTTTTAACCGAGATGTACAACCTTACCGAGTTTACAAATCAGTCAACGCCCTATGAGGTTATAGAAGCAAACATAGAAAAGGTTTACAACAAAGAGAAGGAATTAAAAGAAGCTATAAAAAGCCTGACAGAAGATGCAACTTTTATATCTTTAAATGATACTAAAGCTAATGAAGCCTTTAAAGTATATTTAGAACTTGACAAACCTTATTTCTCTAATCCTGTTTATAATGATCCTGCATTAAGAATACTTTTCAGTGCCCTTCATTATTACAACGTGACAATACATAATATTGATTTTAAATTTAAAAAAGATTTCCTCGATTTTCAGGCAACCTTAAACAATAACTAATATGATAAAAATAGTTTATATCTTCCTTTTAACTGCATCCTTATCATTATATGCACAGGATAATGAAACTATATCCTGGGATGAAGCAAGTATATCCAATAAACTTCCCCTAACCATTAGTAAACAGGAGTTTGACAGGATATACAAAAAGGCCGATAGTATTGTTACACCTAACTATGTTGATATTTGTGGCACAGATGCCGACAGCAATTTTCAATATGTATATTATAAAGGAGTTCAATATGAAATGGATAATAAAATATTGAATTTCAGAAAAATAGTCTTAGCCAAAAATCCTAAAAATAACATGTTTTTTGTGCATAAAGGTTTGAAATTTAATGGAACTACAAAGATTACTGAGATGCAGCAACTTTTTCCTCGGTCATTTGAAAACACAGAAGATAGTGAAGATAAAATCTATAAAATAGTAAAGTTGAAGCCTGCCGAAATTGGTGAGGATTATGAATGGTTGTTTTTCTTTAAAAACGGATTGCTTGCAGCCATAGAGTGTAAATTTCCCTGCTAAAAATGCAGCCCAGGACATATCATAACCCTGTAAACGGAGAATATACCTCCATACTCAAAAGTTCTTTTGAAACCAATGGAGATTATACTCATTTTGAAGTAAGCCTGACACCGGGCGGTGGCAATCCGGTGCATTATCACACTGGTTTTACCGAAGAATTTACTGCTGTTAAAGGGCTATTAGGACTTCAATTAGGCAAAAAAATAATTTATTTGAAGCCCGGTGAAACAGCTTTAGTACCTGTTTACAGTCGCCATCGTTTTTTTAATGACACTAACGATACCATCATTTTTCGGGTAAGACTTGTTAAAGGGCAGCCCGGTTTCGAGAACTTTTTAAAAGCTATTTTCGGATTAGTAAATGATCGTAAAACCATAACCGGCAATCAAATACCTAAAAATATCTATCATTTGGCAATAGTCTACAAATGGGGCGATACGCATTTAACTAATCCTCTAATAAAATTGTGCGCTCCAATACTAAATTTGTTGTACAAACGTGCAGTAAACCTTGGTATAGAACAACAACTGCTTCAAAGATATTGTTCTTCTGAGTGCATAGATCCCGATCATCCGGGCATTAAATAATGTAATCGTCGCTATTGCATCCTAATTAAATAATCCTTAATTTTAAAGCAGATGCCGACGATATGATTGAAATAGATATAGAACAGGAAAACAAGGCCATTGCCAAAGAATATAAGGAATTACTGCGCATTAGTTATCAAACCCTAAGCGAGGATGATAAAAAACTGATTCGCAAAGCATTTGATGTGGCCGTTGATGCCCATAAAGACCAAAGACGCAAAAGTGGAGAGGCTTATATTTTTCATCCCATTGCAGTGGCTAAGATCGTAGCTTCTGAAATTGGACTTGGTGCAACATCTATAGCCACTGCCCTATTGCATGATGTAGTTGAGGATACAGATATTACTGTAGAAGACATCCGAAGACTGTTTAATCCAAAAATAGCACAACTTGTAGAGGGGCTTACAAAAATCGCGCAGGTAAAGACCGATCAGGAAATATCGATGCAGGCAGAGAATTTCCGCAAGATGCTGCTCACACTTAATGATGACGTTCGTGTTATACTCATAAAGCTTGCGGACAGGCTGCACAATATGCAGACCATGGAAAGCATGGCGGAATATAAGCAGGCAAAAATAGCATCGGAAACATTGTATATATATGCCCCACTGGCACACAGGCTAGGCTTGTATAACATTAAAAACCAGCTTGAAGACCTTGGTCTAAAATATACTGAACCTGCTGTGTATAATGATATTCTTAGTAAAATGAAGGAAACTAAGGAAGAGCAGGATGCTTATATTAAAGCCATATCTGATGTACTGAAAACATCGTTAGACAGCGAGGGTATTGAATATACTATTAAGGGCAGGCCAAAATCTATTTACTCTATTCGCCGTAAAATGCTGGCCCAAGGCGTTAGCTTTGATGAAGTGTATGATAAGTTTGCTTTACGTATTATCTATAAATCTACCAACCAGCACGACGAAAAATTCCTTGCATGGAAGATATATTCTATCGTTACAGATCATTACCGTCCCAGCCCAAGCAGGTTGAGGGACTGGATATCTTCACCCAAGTCTACAGGATATGAAGCACTGCATATTACGGTTATGGGGCCTAAAGGTCGTTGGGTAGAGATACAGGTGCGCAGCGAACGTATGGATGAAGTTGCTGAAAAAGGTTATGCTGCCCACTATAAATATAAGCAGGGTGCCAACAGCGAAGAGCACGGTCTTGAAACATGGCTTAACCTGCTTAAAGAAGCTCTTGAAAACTCTACAGCAAATGCAGTAGATTTTGTAGAAGATTTTAAGCTAAATCTTTATGCTAAAGAGATTTACGTGTTTACACCTAAAGGAGAAATTAAATCACTACCTAAAGGTGCTACATCATTAGATTTTGCTTTTAGCATACACTCAGAAGTTGGTATCCGTACCCGTGGCACCCGTGTTAATGGCAAGCTTGTGCCTTTAAACCATGTGCTTAACAGTGGCGATCAGGTAGAAGTAATTACATCCGCCAATCAGAAACCAAACTCTCATTGGTTGGATTACGTAACAACATCGCGTGCCAAAAATAAAATTAAGAATGTCCTGAACGAGGATATTAAAAAAATTGCTGAAGACGGTAAAGAGCTCTTAACCCGTAAACTTCGTCATCTCAAGATCACTCTTAATGAAACAACAGTTAACGAACTGGTTAGCTATCTTAAATTAAAAACCAGCCTCGACCTGTTCTATCGTGTGGGTGTGGGCACTATAGACAATCAGCAGCTTAAAGATTATGCCGCCCTGAAGAGCAATACCTTTATGAACTTTTTTAAAGGTAAAATTAAGCGTACCCCTAATCTGCCACAGGAGCAGATACAAAAAGAAGAAATTAGCCGTAATTATGACCTGCTTGTTTTTGGAAAAAATGAAGATAAGCTGGACTATAAACTTTCTAACTGTTGTAACCCTATTCCGGGAGATGATGTATTTGGATTTGTAACTATAAACGAAGGGATTAAAGTACATAAACGCGATTGCCCAAATGCTATAAGACTGCAAAGTAATTATGCCTACCGTATTATGCCGGCCAAATGGATAGACTCTTCTCAGGAAGAATTTAAGGCAACCCTTAAAATTACAGGTATGGATTCTCTTGGGCTTACAAATGAACTGACTAAGGTTATTAGCAACAACATGCATGTTAATATACAAAGCATATCGCTTAGCGGAGATGCAGGAATTTTTAATGGACAGTTAACAGTTATTGTACAAAATAACAATCTGCTTAAAAAGCTTATAGAAGCCATTAAAAAAATTGACGGTATAGATAAAGTAACAAGAATATATAACAATTAATTTGTTCTTTTTTCATCAAAAAAAGGCGCATAACTTTAAAGTTATGCGCCTTTTTAAAAATTTTGATTTTGAGAGTCTAAACCTTATGCTACTATTCGCGGATAGAATACAGTACACATCATGCCTTCACTTGCTTTTGCACTATGAGGACAATGAGGTGTTTGGAATTTAGAGCATTTTAAACAATCGGTTTCTCTACTCAATACCGCACGAAACTCATAAGCTCCACAAGCTTGCGTCTCGGCAGTTACTATTTCGTGTACATTACATACCTGTCCTTTAATATGGTGGTCGCAGTTACCACAGCAGTTTGCTAATTTAATATCCATGACTTTGATTTTTTATAGTGTTATACTTCCTTTTTCAATTCTTAAACAAATTTAGGCAGTACTAACTTTAGAAGAAATATAAATAACTGTTAATCAGTAATTTGAAAATAGATTGTTTATAAATAATATTATAACCCTTTAAATTACAATAAATTGAATGGTGGTCTTAACATAGCTTTACAACATATGTAATTCTCTTTCTTTTTTAGTTTTTTAACATTTACACCTTTAAAAACAGCCTTTAGTCCGTACAATAATTAACATACAGTTTAAATAGCTATCTTTGCGTTCTCTTTAGTACGCAGTACTTAATACATCTTACATGAAATTTGAAGAACTTAATTTATTAAAAAACATACAGCACGCTCTTAATGATGAGGGTTATGAAAATCCTACACCTATACAGGAGCAGGCCATACCCATTATTATAGACGGCAGCGACCTTGTGGGCTGTGCCCAAACCGGCACAGGAAAAACTGCAGCTTTTGCTTTACCCCTAATACATAATTTGCATCGCATTGTAGGTGCCAATACAAAAACAAAACGTATTCGTGCACTTATAATTACTCCAACCAGGGAACTGGCATTGCAAATTGGAGAAAGTTTTGATACTTACGGAAAGTACACTAATATAAGGCAACTCACAATTTTTGGTGGTGTAAACCAGGTTTCCCAAACCGATCAGTTAAGGAAAGGTGTTGATGTATTGATAGCTACACCCGGAAGACTCTTAGACCTACACAAACAGGGATTTGTAAATCTTGACCACCTGCACACCCTGGTACTTGATGAGGCAGATCAAATGTTGGACATGGGCTTTATAAATGATGTAAAAAAGATTATAAAGCTAACTCCAGACAACAGGCAAACACTACTGTTTTCGGCAACTATGCCTACGGCAATACGCGAACTGGCAGATACATTCCTTACCAACCCAAAATACGTTTCTGTTGCACCGGTATCATCAACTGCCGAAAAAGTAAAACAACAGGTATATTTTGTAGATAAGGCAGATAAGCGTAAGCTACTGTACCACCTTATACGCAATCAAAACCTTAACAATGTATTGGTTTTTACCAGAACAAAACATGGTGCAGATAATGTTGTAAAAGCACTAAAAAAGCATGGAGTAGAATCGGGAGCTATACATGGCGATAAGTCACAAAGTTCTCGTGTGAGGGTACTTGAATCTTTCAAAAATAAAGAAATTCCGGTTCTTGTGGCTACAGATATTGCTGCCCGCGGGATTGATATTGAGAGCCTGCCCTATGTAATAAACTTTGACTTGCCAAATATTCCTGAAACCTATGTGCACCGCATTGGCCGTACAGGCAGGGCAGGAAACAGCGGTCTTGCAATATCATTTTGCGGTAAAGATGAAAAAACCTATTTAAAAGATATAGAGAAGTTAATACGAATACCTATCAAGGTTATTGAAGATCATCCTTACCCCTATCCAGTAGAAGATGCGGCTGCCAAAGCAAACCAAAAACCTGATTTGCGTAATAAGCCAAAAGGCAATGGTGCCGGAAATGCTAAAAAGGATAATAACTCAAGGAAGTCTGAAGCTTCTAAAAAAAATAAAAGAAGGTGGTATTAATCACTGAACGATTTACAACCGGGAGAGAAATCTTCCGGTTTTTATTTTTAGAATTAAGAATCAATAGCATTTAAAAATTCAAGTAAACCGTTTATATCTAAAACCCGGTCAGCGGTAATATTCTCTATGGCATGTTTTGGCATAAACGGCATTTCGGCACTATCAGGATGCTGGATCACAACTGTTCCTCCCATTTGTTTAACTTCAAGTAATCCGTTAGTACCGTCGGAATTGGCTCCCGAGAGAAGAATCGCTGTAAGCAAAGAACCATATACCTGCGCAGCAGATTCAAAAGAAACATCAATGCTTGGCCTGCTGTAATTTACTTTCTCAGAAGTATCTAAAGAAAGTTCTCCATTGTTTTCAAATAGAAGATGGTAGTCAGATGGGGCTATGTAAATAAATCCGGGGATCATAAGGGTTTTATCTTCAACCTCTTTTACATGAGTTGCTGATTTTATTTCGATAAGTTCTTCGAGCGTCTTATCTTCCGAACTTTTTCTATGCAGCACTATCACGAGCGCAAAATTACTAATAGGCTTTAGCTTTGGTAAAATATACATTAATACCTCGAGGCTGCCAGCCGAACCGCCAATAATTACAACCCTGGTTTTAGTAGCTATTTTATCTTTTTCCATAGCTTTTCTTTTTTATGCTGCTCATAGCCGTCTTCCATTTTAGAAAACTTAATGGTTTCTTTAGTTCCCAAGGCAAGATAGCCTAATTTAGAAAGGCTGTTATCAAAAAGTTGCAAAGCGCGCTCCTGTAAATCTTTATCAAAATAAATGAGTACGTTGCGGCACATGATAAGATCAAACTCATTAAAAGAACCATCAGAAACCAAGTTATGCTGGGAGAACACCATTTTAGAGACAAAATGCTCATCAAATTTAGCAAAGCCATAATTTGCGGTATAATATTCTGAAAAGTCTTTTTTCCCTCCGGATGCCATATAGTTTTCAGAATAAGCTTTCATCATCCTAAGTGGAAAGATAGCTTTTCTGGCCGTCTCTAAAACCAACGGATTAATATCTGTAGCATAAAGAAGCGATTTATGTAACAGGTTAGCCTCCTGCAATAAAATTGCCATAGAAAAAACTTCCTCGCCACTCGAGCAGCCTGCATGCCAAATGCGGATAAATGGTTTGGGTGCCAATGTAGGGATTATCTCTTCACGTAAGGTTTTGTAAAAATGAGGATCACGAAACATTTCTGTAACGTTTACCGTTATTTCCTCTACCATGTGCTTAAAATAAGCAGGTTCCGATCTTACTTTAGAAAGAAAAGCAGCAAAATCTTTAAAACCATCCAACTGTACAAGCCTGTCTACCCTACGTTTTAATGATGCCCGCGAATAACCGCCAAAGTCAAAACCATGGTATTCGTAAACATCATTTATAAGCACCTCCAGTTGGCGGTCATTGATCATAGGCTAAAAACTATATATTGCTAAGCGATTGCAGCAATTTATCAACATCAATTGGTTTAGATATGTATCCGTCGGCTCCTGCTGCAAGGCACTTTTCTTTATCGCCCACCATTGCTAATGCCGTAACCGATATTATAGGGATATTCTGCCTGCCCTCAATCTGTTTTATGTGTGGTATAGCTTCATAGCCATCCATTTCGGGCATCATCATATCTAATAAAATGGCATCTATGTGCTCATCTGTTTTTAGTAACTGTAAAGCTTCTAAAGCTCCTGTTCTTGAAACGCAGTCAAAACCTTTTGCACGTAATGTTGCCGATAATGCAAATATATTGCGTGTATCGTCATCAATAATTAAAACTCTCTTTTTTGTCATTATTTTAACTGCTGTTAATTGGCCTGGTTATAAAGCCATACTCTAAGTAACGATAGTAGCTGGTCTACATCTACCGGTTTTGTTATATAATCAGATGCTCCCGCATTAATACATTTTTCTCTGTCGCCAGTCATTGCCTTTGCCGTTACGGCAATAACCGGAAGATTTCTGTATTTATTATTCTCTCTTATCCTCGTGGCGGTTTCATATCCATCCATGTTTGGCATCATCATATCGAGCAAAACAACATCTATCTCTGGATGCTCTTCCAGCACTTTCAGTGCTTCCTTACCATCAATGGCGGTAACAATATTCATTTTAAGTGCTTCAAGTGATTTTGTAAGCGAATAAATATTGCGCACATCGTCATCTACAATAAGCACCGTTTTACCATAAAGCACATTATTGAGCAAACTTAGTTTTTTATAATTATCTTTAGAAGTTTTACCATTTTTATTTTCTTCTACAAGATGCAGGAATAGCGACACCTCGTCTAACATGCGCTTGTAAGAATGGGCTGTTTTAATGACTATCGAATCGGCATATTTTTTAATTTTCAACTCTTCCTTCATCGAAAGGCTTTTGCCTGTAAATACAATTACGGGCAGGTTTTCAAGCCCCGGATTCTTTTTAACGCCTTCTAATATTTCGTAGGCCTGTTTATCGGGGATTCCCATATCAAGAATAACACAGTCTACCTCTTTCTTCTGTAGCGCATCTACACCATCATTTATTTCGCTCTTAATTTCAGAGTTAATGTCATTCTCCTCTAAAAAGTAAGCAAGAGCTTTGGCGTGCATAGGGTTATCTTCTATGATAAGTACCTTTTGCGATTCTTTGTTTATTATGTGTTCAATTCGCCTAAAAATATCGGGCATTTGTTCAAACGCTACAGGCTTGTTCAAAAAGTTTACAGCTCCCTTGAGTAAACTTTCCTGTTTAAGCTTATGCGAAGACATTATATGTACCGGTATGTGTTTAGTCTGTGCATTGGTTTTAAGTTCTTCCATAACCTCCCAGCCACTCTTCATGGGCAATTGAATATCAAGCAATATTCCTGCAGGCCTAAACACTAATGCCAAATTGAGTGCATGATCTCCCCTAACCGACACTACTCCTTTATAACCACGCTGGCGGCTGAATTCGAGTAATGATTTGGCAAAATTAATATCGTCTTCCACAATAAGAACAACCTTATCGTTTTCGCCTATTGCCTCCCTGTCATCAGGTATATTTTCCGGTATAAAGGGACTTAAATATTGGTTTCTTTGCTCTTCTTTAACAACAGATTGTACCTCTTCAGTTGCTTTTACCACAGGAAGTTCAAACTCTTCAGTTTCGCTAAAATTCATAATAGCATTGCCAATAACCGGAATTGTAAGTGTAAACTCACTGCCTTCATCAACATTACTTACTAAAGTAATCTCGCCATTAAGCAATTTTGCAAGCTCACGGCTAATAGAAAGCCCAAGACCGGTACCTCCGTATTTACGTTTTGTAGAGCCGTCTGCCTGTTGGAAAGCTTCAAAAATTAATGGCTGTTTTTCGCGCGGAATACCAATGCCGGTATCTTTAACAGCAAAGGTTATAAACTTATCGTTGTGTGGATGCTTTTTGATACTAACAGTTACAGAACCCTTTGTGGTAAACTTAATAGCATTTGATATAAGGTTCTTTAAAATTTGCTCAAGGCGCATTTTATCAGTTCTTATAACCAATGGTGCATCTTTATCGTCTACTTTAAACACTATTCCTTTTTGTTTGGCGACTTCTGTAAACAATGCTTTAAGACCCTCGGTTATTTCTTTAGTAGAAATATCAAGTATCTCCAGTTCCATTTTGCCTGCCTCAATCTTAGACAGATCAAGTATCTCATCTATAAGTCCTAAGAGCCCATTACCTGAACTTGAAATTACAGTAGCAAACTCAATCTGCTCATCGGTCATATTTCCGGCAGCATTTTCAGACAACAACCTGCTCAATAATAATATTGAGTTAAGCGGTGTGCGCAACTCGTGCGACATATTAGCCAAAAACTCCGACTTATATCTTGTGCTTAATTCAAGGTCTTCTGATTTTTTCTGTATCTCTGTATTTTTTTCCTCAAGTAAAACACTGCGTTCGGCAAGCTCTTCGTTGGTTTGTTGTAACTCTTCCTGTTGCACTCTAAGCTCCTCTTCCGATGCCTGAAGTTTCTGTGTTTGCGCTTCAAGCTCCGCATTCATGCTTTCGAGTTCGCTGTGCTGTGCTTTCAGTTCCTCACTTTGTGCCTGGGTTTCTTCGAGCAATTCCTGAACACGTTTACGGTTTTGTGCCGAACGTAATGCTACACCTATACTATTACCTACTGACTTTAAGAAATCGATCTCACGATCTTTATAACCTTTTAATGAAGCCAATTCTAATGCGCCTTCTGCCAAATTATCTATTAGAGGCAGAGCCACTATGTGTACAGGCAATGCTTCGCCCAAAGCATACGATACTTTTATTCTGTCTTCGGCAATGCCTTTTAGTTCAAGCATCTTCCCTGATACTATTGCCTGTCCGGTCAATCCCTCACCAACTTTAATAACTTCACGCTCTGTTGGAGCAGCATAACTAAATCCGGCAGTTGCATACAAATGATCATCCTGCAATAAATACAATACTCCTGCATTACTTTTAGTATATTCTGCAAGATAATTTATAATATCCTGTGTAAGTTGTTCCAGGCTTTTATCTCCAATCATTACTTTATTAAGGCCTGCAACCCCTGTTTGCTTCCACTCATTATCAGATAGTGAATTAAAAGATACTTCTAACGAATTGGCCATATTGTTTAGTGAATAGCCAAGCGTTCCTAAAGCATCACTTTCAACGGCATCGGCCCTTACTTCATAGTTGCCTCTCGAAATTTGCTCAGCAATCCCACCAATAACACGTATTCTTTCTGCAGTGTCTTTATCGTTCTTTTGAAGTTTTAGCTGTAGCTCAAGTCGGGAATTATAATCCCTTAATATCCTCATAAAGAATACAAAACTTATTAAAAGCGCAATAATTGCTGCTACTACTATAAGTACAGAGCTGTAGAAACCATATCGTTCAGACTGAGATATTCTTTCTTTAAGCAATCGTTGCTCTTCGGCTTCCATACGTTTTAGAATATTACGCATTTTATCCATAAGTATCTTACCATCGCCTAAAGTAGACGCAAGTATTGCTTCCCCTCTTAATTTTTGATCAATTCGTGCCTGTAAATATTTAAAAAACTGAAATTTAAGAGGTCTCAGTTCTTTAAGGTTCTTTTGTTGTATCCTGTTATCTATGGTTAGCTCGTCTACCTTCGCAAAATAGTCGTCGGCACGGCCTTCGGCTCCCTTATATTGCTCTAAAAAATCTTTATTTCCAGATACCAGATAACCCCTCATATTGGTTTGTGCCTCTACAAGTTCTGATCCGCCGGCATTAAGATTATAAATTACATCCTGGGTGTGGTTTACCCATGCATTGCTTTCTAGCAGGCTCCTGATGCTTAAAAAAGATGCAACACTGCTTATAAGCAAAATAAACATTGAAGCACTGGTGCTTAGCAATAAGTTTCTTTTAAAGTTACCGTCCATATAGTTTACAGAATTTTAAACCGGTAGCACAATTATAAAGGTTGCCCCCTCGCCTTCTTTACTCGTGGCCGTTATGAGACCATTATGTTTTTCAATAATTTTTTTAGCAATTGCCAGTCCTATGCCGGTACCTTCATAGGCATTACGGTCATTGAGGCTTTGAAAAATTTTAAATATCTTTTCTAAATACACCTCATTGAAGCCTATTCCGTTATCTTTAACGATTATTCGGCAATACCTTCCGGTTGCAGTAGGCTGCGCCTTACTGTCTTTTTCATTTATAAATTCCGATGCTATTTCTATAACAGGACTAACATCAGGGCGGGTAAATTTAAGTGAATTTCCTATAAGATTTTGAAAAAGTTGCCTTAATTGACTCGTTACTCCTGTAATTACAGGAAGCTCATCTATGCTTATGATTGCATTCTTTTGATCTATAAGATTATCAAAATCAGAAACTACTTCTTTTACAAGACTGGTAAGGTTAACCTGTACAGGTATTACATCTGAAGATAAGCGGGAATAATCCAACAGATCTGTAATTAAATGCTCCATTCGCTGGGCCGATCTGACAGTACGATTTACATAATCAACAGCTTTTTCATCGGAAATTAAATAGCGTTCTTTTATAATTTTAATAAAAGTCTCTATTTTTCTGAGAGGCTCTTTAAGATCATGAGACACTACCCATGCAAACTGCTGCAATTCATGATTTCTAAGTTCAAGCTCTTCATTCTTGTCGCTTAATTCTTTAGTCCTTTCGGCTACTCTGTTTTCAAGATTTTCCTGAGCCTCTTTCCTTATTTCTATTTCTTTAGAAAGCAGATCCCTAACATCTTTGAGCTCATTTTTTTGCTCATAAAGCTTTAAAAATGTCTTTACTTTAAGTATAAGCAGGTCAGGATCGGCAGGTTTTGTAATATAATCGACAGCTCCGGTCTCAAAACCTTTAAAAATATATCTTTTCTCTTTATTAATAGCCGACAGGAATATAACCGGGATATCTTTAGTGCGGTTGCTACCTGCAAGTGCTTCGGCAACTTCAAAGCCATCCATGCCCGGCATTTGCACATCAAGGATTATGAGTGAATAGTTTTTTTTAAGAATAAGCCTCAATGCCTCCTCACCAGATTCTGCCGCATCGGCAACAAGGCCATGCAGTTCAAGAATTTTAATAAGGGGCATAATATTTTCCCGTTTATCGTCTACTATAAGTATCATAATTAACTACTTATAATTTGCAGGTTGGCGATAAAATCAAATAATACAGATAAAAGCATAAAATATAGACTTCCCGGCACAGGCTGAAAGGTTGAGTTGGTGATTTGCAAGCGTAACTAAATTTGACTTTTTCTGGTCGGTTTTCAAAAGTATGAAAACAAATGTTAAAGCGCTGTTAATTCAGTATATGAATATTAACATAAAACTACTTTATGAAATTCGCAGTGTTTTTAAGTCTAAACCACATTACACAGCATCAGCTATTAATACTTTTTTAATTAAAATCGGTTTTACCTTTCAATTTCACAACAATACTAATAAACTTCTTCGATGGTATATTTAGTATTGTTAACAACAACACTGTCACCTGCCTGTTTTCCAACAATTTGAGAACCAAGTGGAGATTGAGGCGAAAGCGCAATCACTGTAACACCATCTATGGTTATTTTTGGTAAAGCCGTGCTCAAAAACAAATACATATTATTTACAATACTTACACTACCCAAAACTATTTTAGTTGTAGCCAGTTCCGGGTTTATTTTCTCGAGTACTGCACGCTGGTCTAAAAATTCTGATATTTTGCTGTTTAGTTTTTCCTGTTCAAGATGCATCATCGACAAGGCTGTTTCATGCTTATCCCCTGCCGATCCTTTTGCATCATTGGCTGCTCCCTCGGTTAGTGCATCTATCATATCTTTAAATGCATCAAGTTTATCATCTATCTGTTGAAGATAATAGCGGTATATTTTTTGCTTAAACGTCATTATAGTTGTATAAATGAAATAATATCAAATACAAATTTGCAAAATAATAACGGCTATTTAAAATGCTGTCACGCACATTAATTCTAAATACTTAGTTTTAGCAAAAACATTTTTACGCAATTAAGATGTAACATTTACTATAATCCTCTTACTAATAAAATATTAGATTAAGAAATTGACACGTTGCTTAATTAGCTTTACCAATCAATTAATTTTTGTACTTTTGCCAAGTTTTTTATTTAACTACAACACAACAACACAGCGCACAATAATGAATCAGACAAAGTATATTTTTGTTACCGGAGGTGTTACTTCTTCCCTTGGTAAAGGGATAATAGCAGCTTCGCTGGCAAAACTATTGCAGGCAAGAGGTTACAGAACGACAATTCAAAAATTTGATCCCTACATTAATGTAGATCCCGGCACGTTAAACCCATACGAGCACGGCGAATGTTATGTTACCGATGATGGTGCCGAAACAGACCTTGACCTTGGGCACTATGAGCGTTTTTTAAATGTTCCTACGTCTCAGGCTAATAATGTTACTACCGGAAGGGTTTACCTTTCTGTAATAGAAAAAGAACGTCGTGGTGAGTTTCTTGGTAAAACAGTGCAGGTTATTCCGCACATTACCAACGAAATCAAAGAACGCATGCAGTTGCTTGGCAATACAGGAGATTATGACATTGTAATTACTGAAATTGGAGGAACTGTAGGCGATATAGAATCGTTACCTTATATAGAATCAGTAAGACAATTAGTATGGGATCTTGGCGAAAGCAACAGTATTGTAATCCATTTAACACTAGTGCCGTTTCTTGCTGCTGCGGGCGAGCTTAAAACCAAGCCAACACAACACTCTGTTAAAACATTAATGGAGAGCGGTATTAAAGCCGATATCCTTGTTTGTCGTACAGAGCATGAGCTATCATCTGACCTGAGACAAAAACTGGCTCAGTTTTGCAACGTTAAGCGCGAAGCTGTTATACAAAGTATAGATGCTTCTACTATATACGATGTTCCTAATCTTATGCTTGAAGAAGGACTGGATAAAGTTGCACTTAAAAAATTAAGCCTGCCGGAAAAAAACACTCCCGATCTTAAACCCTGGAACGAGTTTTTATTCCGACTTAAAAATCCTAAGCACACTGTAAACATAGGACTCGTAGGTAAATATGTAGAACTTCAGGATTCATACAAATCAATTTTAGAAGCGTTTATACATGCAGGTGCTGCTAACGAAACAAAGGTTAACGTTATAAGCATCCACTCAGAATATATTGATGCCGAAAATGCAGCCGATAAATTTGCAGGGCTTGACGGAATACTTGTGGCACCGGGCTTTGGGGGGCGTGGTATTGAAGGAAAAATAGAAACTGTGCGTTATGCAAGAGAGAACAAAATACCTTTCTTTGGTATTTGTCTTGGTATGCAAATGGCTGTTATAGAATATTCGCGTAATGTTTTGGGGTGGAAAGATGCCAATTCTACCGAAATGAACGAACACACTGCTTATCCTGTTATAAACATTATGGAGGAGCAAAAAACAATTACAGATAAAGGCGGTACTATGCGTCTTGGGGCATGGGCATGTAACCTGTCTCCGGATACGCTTGCAAGCACTATATATAACGGGCAAACAGATATTAAAGAGCGTCACCGTCACCGTTATGAGTTTAACGGAGCTTATCTTAACGACCTTAAAAACGCGGGGCTTATACCATCGGGTGTAAATCCTGATACAGGACTTGTAGAAGTTATTGAGCTTGATGCTGAAACCCATCCGTTCTTTATTGGGGTGCAATACCATCCTGAATATAAGAGTACGGTAGCAGCTCCACACCCATTGTTTAAGGCTTTTGTTAAGGCAGCGGTTCAAAAAAAACTGAATGCTTAAATAACAATAATTGCGAAAATAGCCGCAATAGATAAAAGAGAATCAATTTACTATTTAAATGGAAGAAAAAAAGTTAGACGTAAAAACGATTATTGGCTTTGCCCTTATAATGGTATTGCTGTTATGGATGATCTATAACCAGTCTGCCAACAAAGAACAGGAATTAAAAGCTAAGGCAAAACAGGAGCAGCTTGATAAAGCTAAGAAAACACAGATACCAGAAAGCCCGGCTGTAGCAGGTAAAGACTCTACCGCAACAGATTCCCTTAAGGTAGCACAGCTAAAAAATTCGTTTGGGGCATTTGCTTACAGTGCAACGCTCCCGTCGGCTAAAAATGACGTTACCGAAATAAGCAACGATGTATTATTGCTTCGCATTGCCAATAAAGGCGGTTATATTTCTGAGGCTAACCTTAAAAACTTTGAGCAATTTGCTAAAGGCTCTAACGAAAGGGTTGAGCTTATAAAAAACAATAATGCAAGCTTTAACCTGCAGTTTAAAACAAAAGACAACCGCATCCTTAACACTAAGGATATGTATTTTGAGCCTGCTGTTACTAAAGAAGGCAATAATACGGTTTTAACACTAAGACTTAAAGCGGGCGAAAACCAGTTTTTAGAGTACCGTTATGTGCTTAAACAAGACTTTATGCTCGATTTTTCCATTCGTACCCAAGGCTTGTCTCAGGTTATAGATACATCTAATCCTATCGATCTTGAATGGCAGCTTAAGGCTTACCGCAATGAGAAAAGCGTTAGCTATGAGAACAGGTACACAAAAGTGGTTTATGAATATGAAGATGGTAAAGACGGCGACCTTAGCGAAGGTGGTAATGATGGCGAAAAAGCAGACGAAGTTACTTATGTAGCATTCAAGCAGCACTTTTTTAGCTCTATATTACTGACAGATACTTCTTTTAAAACTGCTGATTTTACTTCAGAGAATTTAGTAAAAGACGAAAAAGTTGATACTTTGTTCACTAAAAAGTTTACAGCTAAAATGCCTCTTGCATTTAAAGGCGGCGAGCTAAACTATAACATGAACTGGTATTATGGCCCAAGCGATTATAAAATACTTAACGATTATGACCGCAACCTTGACGAGGTTATGCCTTTAGGCTGGGGTATTTTCGGTTGGATAAACCGTTTTATATTTATACCTGTATTTACATTCCTTAGCAGTTTCATGCCTTATGGTATTGCCATTATTATATTTACAATTTTGGTAAGGCTTGTAATGTCTCCGGTTACTTATAAATCGTATGTATCTCAGGCTAAAATGAAAGTGCTTCGACCTGAAATAAACGAACTAAATGAGAAGTACAAAAAAGACCCGATGAAAAAACAGCAGGAAACTATGAAGCTGTACAATTCGGCGGGAGTTAGCCCTATGGCCGGATGTTTACCTGCGTTAATGCAAATTCCGGTGTTCTATGCCCTCTTCCAGTTCTTCCCATCGTTCTTTGATTTAAGACAGAAAGATTTCCTTTGGGCTACCGACCTTTCATCTTATGATGCGGTAATTAACCTACCATTCTACGTTCCATTCTACGGCAATCACGTAAGTTTATTCCCTATACTTGCTTCTGTAGCTATATTCTTTTACATGAGAATGACAACCGGAGACCAAAGCATGGCTGCGCCACCACAGGAAGGAATGCCGGATATGAGCAAGATAATGAAGGTAATGATATACATATCGCCATTAATGATGCTAATATTCTTCAATAATTATGCTTCAGGTTTAAGTTTATACTACTTTATATCTAACCTGATTACTATAGGTATTATGTATGTAATTAAAAACCATATAGTAAAAGAAGATAAGATACATGCTATTATAGCTTCTAATAAAAGTAAGCCTAAAAAGCAAAACCGTTTTCAGCAAAAAATGCAGGAAATGATGGAGCAGGCACAGGAGCAGCAAAAAAATCAAAACAAAAAATAATTTATTTTAAAGCACTCTTCGGAGTGCTTTTTTTAATTAGTACTTATTTTTTTAACAATAAAAAAACTATATTTCGTTCTTAATAAAAAAGACTCACCATGCACAAAAAACTTGTAACCTTACTTTGTTTACTAACCTTTTCAGCCAGTTCAATAGCGCAGGATATTAATAAGAATGACGCTTCGGGCAAACGACACGGGCTGTGGAAAGGTACTTATGAAAAGTCTAAAAAACCACGTTATGAGGGCACTTTTGAACATGGTAAAGAGACAGGAACATTCAAGTTTTTTTCTGATGATGCCAGATCTTCACTTATGGCAACCAGAACCTTTGATGCCGATGGTTCATGCTACACTGTTTTCCTTGATCCGGATGGCAATAAAGTAAGTGAAGGAAGAGAAGTAAATAAATTACAGGAGGGTGAATGGAAATATTACCACAATAAATCGAAAGCCGTAATGGCAACCGAGCGTTATATTAAGGGCAAGATGACAGGCATCCGTAAAGTGTTCTTTAAAAACGGAACCATTAACGAAGAGATTACTTATGTAAACGGGCTTAAAGAGGGCATTTACAAAAAATATAACGAAAAAGGTATAGTGCTGGAAGAATCTCTTTATAAAAACGATCTATATAACGGTCAGGCAACATACAGGGATTTTCAGGGCAATATAGTTTCTCAGGGGTCTTATTCTAACGGCCTAAAATCAGGCATTTGGAAATTTTATAAGAATGGCAAAGTTTTTAAAGAGGAAGATATGAGTGCCGACCGCAAGTTGCCTGCTAAAAAAACAACCAATTAATTTTTGTCGTATTTTTGCACAAAATAGTTAAAAGGAGATTATAAAATGAAACGTGTTGTTGTAGGGCTTAGTGGCGGAGTAGACAGTAGTGTGGCAGCATACCTGCTTCAGCAACAGGGTTATGAAGTTATAGGCCTGTTTATGAAAAACTGGCACGACGAGGAAGTAACCATATCTAACGAATGCCCATGGCTGGAAGACAGTAATGACGCATTGCTGGTGGCAGAAAAACTGGGAATACCATTCCAGACAGTAGACCTTAGCGAGCAGTATAAAGAGCGAATCGTTGACTATATGTTTAACGAATACGAAAAAGGCCGTACACCAAACCCGGATGTACTTTGCAACCGTGAAATAAAGTTTGACGTTTTCATGAAGATTGCCCTTAGCCTTGGTGCCGATTATGTTGCTACCGGGCATTATTGCCGTAAAGACACCATAACTAAAGACGGCAAAGAAATACACAGATTGCTTGCCGGAGCAGATGGCAATAAAGATCAATCCTACTTTTTATGCCAACTTTCTCAGGAGCAGCTGTCAAAAGCACTTTTTCCTATAGGAGAGCTACTTAAACCGCAGGTTCGCGAAATTGCAGCTGAAATGGGGCTTGTTACTGCCGAAAAGAAAGATTCGCAGGGGCTTTGCTTTATTGGCAAAGTACGCCTTCCGGAGTTCTTGCAGCAGCAATTACAGCCTAAAGAGGGTGTTATTTATGAAGTAAATGCCGGGATAGATACTTATGCACAGGAGGTGCCTCAATTTACATCGGTTAAAGAACAACTTGCTTATCAGGCAGCGACCATAGAATATAAACCCGAAATGGGTAAAGTAGTTGGTCGTCACCAGGGTGCACACTACTATACTATTGGCCAGCGCAAAGGACTGAATGTAGGTGGCACAAAAGAGCCTTTGTTCATTATAGCTACTGATGTTGAGACTAATGCTATATATACCGGTCAGGGACACAACCACCCCGGATTGTTCCGCACAGCATTGTTTATACAGGAGAGCGAAATACACTGGGTTCGCGAAGATCTTGCCATTGCTGATGGAGAAACTATGGATGTTATGGTGCGCATACGCTATCGACAGCCTTTACAAAAAGCTACATTACATAAGTTTGACAACGGCATGTATATATCGTTCGAAGAACCTCAAAGTGCAATTACCGAAGGGCAGTTTGCTGCATGGCACATAGGCGAGGAGCTTGTGGGAAGCGGTGTAATATCGTAATAAACTACCACAAAAAGGAATTATTAGGGCTGATGCATTAAAAAATGCATCAGCCCTAAATATTAGTAGACAATTCTTTTATTTACTTTTCCATTTGGGGTACTAACCTCTAAAATAAGTACCTGTTGCTGCATCTGTAAACTGCTTAGCACTAATTTATCTGAATTATTATTTTGCTCATAAAGTTTCCTGCCGCTCGTATCATAAATAGTTATATTATTTATAATACTATTTGATGAAGATACGCTTATAGAATTACCTTCTTTATAAACTACAATATCATTATTCTGTGTTCTTACGTTATTTGTATTAAGTACTTCATATCCTTCCCAGCTACTAAAAACATTTTCCTGGCATACACTACGCACAAATAAATAATAATCATTTTGAGGATTATAATCGGCCTCGAATACATAATTTTCAGGAATGACGGTTCCCCTCCCTGTTGGTCTTGTTGATGTAGTACTAAAAACATACTCATAGGCCGTTGGTTGCGTGCCCTGTACAGGATGGCTCCAAATCAGGTCAGCCTTTGTATTGTTAGGAGACGGTGTAACAGTAAGTCCGTATGGCGGATAACAGGTTGTAATATTTAAAACTTCTATAGAATAATCCTCGGCCTCACCCCAGGCATGTTCTCCACAAGGCATAGGGGTACCTCTAAAAGCACTTCTAATCCTTAACCTGTAAGTGCCGGGCTCTATATTTTCCGGGGCAATTACATTACCAAGAAAAGCAGGAGAAGAAAGCCACCCTGTTACCAGCGCCTGTTCACTGTCTGAAAAAGTATAATCTCTGTTCCAGTCAACCCAGGCACCGTATAAATAATCGTTAGAGGGGTGTGTAGCGGTAACAGCAAAAGAACCTCCCGGAAATGTTGAAACAGTGAAAGATGATGTATAATCGCTATAACCACCATTAAATCCTGTATCGGTATTCGAAAAATCAGTTTCACCACCTGAAGTAGTAATGCCAGTTATGTAATAAGCATCATTCTCATTATTAGGTGCCTCACAATATGTATTATCCTGAGCGAAACAATTGTAAAAAGTAAATACAAACAAAGAAAAGGCCTTAAGGCCAACAGATAAGTAATTTTTTTTCATGCAGTTTTTTGTAGTTATTGGTAATAAACATCTGCAATACATATAGCAGATATGTCAAATATATAACTATATAACCACACTTAAAAACACTAAACTATCAAAATAGATGAAATATTATCAACAAAAGCCTAAAAACAATAAAAAAGAATAATTCTAATTAACAAATTAACTTTAAAAACATATAAAGTTAAAAATACAACAATTGTTTATAATTATAAATATTAGTTACAAAATTGTATATTAACAAGTATAACTTAATGATATTCCCTAAAAATTTTAGTTGCCTCATTATAGGCGCTTTCAAAACTAAGAGAATTTAAACCACAGTCAGCTTTTGCAGCAGTAAAATAAGATAACATTTTTTCGGTAGGCATATTGCCTGTAAGTTCGTCTTTTGCCATAGGACAACCACCAAACCCCTGTATTGCACCATCGAAACGCATACAACCTGACTTATAGGCCGCATCAATTTTTTCAAACCATTTGTCTGGTGTAGTGTGTAAATGTGCTCCAAACTCAATATTTGGATATAAAGGTATAAGATGAGAGAACAAATGTGTAATAACCTCGGGTGTAGAGCTGCCTACAGTATCAGAAAGTGAAATGATCTCAACCCCCATATTGGCTAGTTTTTGTGTCCACTCCCCTACTATATCTACATTCCAGGGATCGCCATAAGGATTGCCAAACCCCATAGAGAGATAAGCAACCACTTCTTTATTTGCCGCTTGGGCAATGTCTAATATTTCCTGAAGTGTTATAACCGATTGTGCAATGGTTTTATGGGTATTACGCATCTGGAAATTTTCTGAGATCGAGAATGGATATCCCAAATATTGTACCTGTTCATACTTTACGGCAGCTTCAGCTCCTTGGGTATTTGCAATAATAGTCAGCAATTTGCTTTTGGTACCGCTAAGATCCAAACCTGCAAGTACAGCAGCACTGTCCTGCATTTGCGGTATGGCTTTAGCCGACACAAAACTGCCCACATCAATAGTATCAAATCCTACACGAAGCAAAGACTGTATGTAAGCTATCTTTTTTTCTGTAGGTATAAATGCCTTAATGCCCTGCATAGCATCTCGCGGACACTCTATTATTTTTATATTCATTCAAAAAGAGTTTTGAATTTTTAGATACTCAGTGCCTTCATGTCCCAGGTTCTAAGAAGCCAGGATCTTTTTATTTATTTGTTTAATAAGCGCCGGACCTTCATAAATAAATCCGGTATATAACTGAACCAGACTGGCTCCGGCCTCTAATTTTTCCATGGCATCTTCAGCAGAATGAATACCTCCCACTCCAATAATAGGAAATGCTTTATTGCTCTTCTCTGAAAGGAAACGTATTACTTCTGTAGAACGTTTAGCCAATGGCTTACCGCTAAGCCCGCCGGTTTCATTTTTATCGCCCGACAATAAACCTTCGCGCGAAATTGTAGTATTAGTAGCTATTACCCCGGCTATACCTGTTGTTTTTACAATATCTATTATATCAAGCAACTGACTGTCTGTAAGATCGGGTGCTATTTTTAGCAAAATCGGTTTTTGCGTTGGCATAGCTGTGTTTTTATCCTGTAAAGTTTGCAACAGTTTAGTAAGCGGTTCTTTATCCTGCAACTCACGTAAATTAGGTGTATTTGGAGAACTTACATTAACCACAAAATAGTCAACATGATCATACAGAGCATCAAAACAAATTTCATAATCCTGTACAGCATCTTCGTTTGGAGTAACTTTATTTTTGCCAATATTACCCCCAATAAGTATATGCCCTTTTCCTTTAGGATTGCTTTTTAAACGCTCTGCAGCGGCTTCAACTCCACCGTTATTAAACCCCATACGATTTATAATGGCACTGTCTTTTCGCAGCCTGAACAGCCTTTTTTTAGGATTACCGTCCTGTGGCTTTGGTGTAAGCGTACCTATTTCTATAAAACCAAAACCAAGTCCGCCTAACTCTTTATACAGTTTTGCATCCTTATCTAAACCGGCAGCAAGGCCAATCGGATTTTTAAATTTTAAACCGAAAACTTCTCGCTCTAAACGTGGGTCGGATACATTATAAAGACCTTTTATTACTAACGAAAAACCGGGAATACTGCTAAAAAAACGTATTGAAGAGAAAGTAAAATAGTGCACTTTTTCCGGGTCGAACCTAAAAAGCACCGGCCTTATGAGCGATTTATACATAGATGATTAGTTGTGTTGTGTATTGCAAAAATAACATTATCTGTCGTATAAATAAACGTTTGCGCAAAATATCGTCTACTATTTTATAAGTTTAATAAGGCATACATAATAATTATAGAAGAAAACTTATTATTGTCTATGACTGGCATCCTGTAAATAAAAAACAAAGCCTCATTACACTATAAGTATCCTGAGGCTTTGATATAAGGCTAATTTATTTAAACCAGTTCTTTAAAATACTGTAACAGTATCTTATCGTTTTCACGCATGGGTGTAAACACCTCGAGCAATTTTGGCCTGTTGCCTATTTGCATAAACGTATTTAATTGCTCTGTTAGCTCTGTTTGATTATGAGCTGACTGATAACTAAATCCATACATTTTAGCCAAATGTTCTGCGGTCAGTTTATGCTCTGTTTCAAAATAGGTATTGAATACAGGTGTTTCAGCATGGCCGGGCAGTATACGAAAGATACCTCCCCCACCATTGTTTATTACTATAATTTTGAAATCTTTGGGAATATAGCTATTCCACAGCGCATTACTGTCGTATAAAAAGCTAACATCACCTGTAATAAGTATGTTTTCTTTTTTGCTACTCACAGCAGCACCAATTGCGGTAGATGTACAGCCATCTATACCGCTTGTACCCCGGTTACAAAACACCTCTATACCTGGTTTTATATCAAACAATTGCGCATAACGTATGGCCGAACTGTTGCTTATCTGTAACTGGCTGTTGTCGGGCAAAGCCGACAATATTAATTCAAACGCCCTGAAATCAGAAAAAGGGATTTTAACAAGATATTCGTCATGCTTTATTTTCCTGAAATCTTTTAATTGTTGTGCCATAGCACTATAATCACTTTCCGCCGGAATGGTTTGCGGTAAAAAACGTCCTAAAAAAGTATTAGGGTCTTCTTCAAAATGCTGGGTTAATGCTCCAAAGGTATCATAAGCCCTAAGCGCATCTATATGCCAATGATCTTGTGGTTTATATTTTCTTAAAAAGGCTTTGATCCTTTTGCTTACCACCATACCTCCAAAAGTTATCAGAATATCCGGTCTCCAGGCTTCAAAATCGTCTTGGGTAAAAGGCGTTATAATGGTATCAATACTATTCAAAAAACTGCTGTGATGCAGGTTAGAAGTAGTCTCTGTCATTACCACCACCGATGGGTCAGCTGCCAATTGATCAATTACTACTTTATCTATAGTATCAGGATTGTTTACCCCAACCAAAACCAGCTTCTTTTTGGCTGCATTCCATTTTTCAATATAGCCACTAAGATCACCCTCAAACTTTTTAGGATATTCTGTAGTGTAATGTACCTGTACATTAACCGAAAGCTCATTTACGGTATCATACAAAGGCTCTTCAAAGGGGGCATTAATGTGTACCGGACCTTTTTTAAATCGTGCTGTGGCAATAGCTTCATTAATCAGGGCATCATTTTCTTCAGAAGCTTCCTCACTTAAATTCGCACTGTAAAGTATATGATTATCATATACATTTTCCTGGCGGATGGTCTGTCCGTCTCCAATATCTATTTTGTCGTGTGGCCTGTCGGCAGATATCACCACAAGCGGTATCTGGCTGTAAAAAGCTTCGGCCACGGCCGGATAATAATTTAACAATGCCGAACCGGAAGTGCATACAACCGCAACAGGAGCCTGTAATTGTTGAGCAAGACCGGTAGCAAAAAAGGCTGCACAACGTTCATCGGCAATACTGTAGCAGGTAAAACCGGGGTTATTTGCAAAACCAATGGTTAAAGGCGCATTGCGCGAACCTGGCGATATAACTATATGGGTAACGGCTTTAGACAGACATATTTCTATAATGCTTTGTGCTAAAGGTATTTTTGGGTAAGTCATGTATAAACAAAATAATTACAGCTGTGGTATATACCAAAACTGATACTACAAATTTACCACTAAGCCGATGATATGCATAATAAAAAATGTAAAAGTTTACCTAATAATGCAATTAAATCAATCCTTTGTTATAGTTTATCTTTAGTTATCCATTTGCCATTGTCAGGAGCTTTATAATCGGTCATTTTTTGCAGGAGGTCATCAATATCACTGCTCACTAAAACCATACTGTAATTTACTTCTTTAAGCAATCCTTTAGTTACCATAGTATGCATCATCTGTAAAAGCGGGTCATAAAATCCCTTAACATTTAAAATTGCTACTGGCTTTTTATGTAACCCCAATTGTCCCCATGTAAGCATCTCAAAAAACTCTTCAAGCGTACCAAAACCGCCCGGCAGGGCAATAACACCATCGCACAAATCGTTCATTTTAGTTTTACGTTCATGCATGGTCTCTACCAATATAAGCTTGGTAAGCCCTTTGTGTGCAATTTCTTTATTTTGTAAAAAGTGTGGTAGTACACCAATGGCTTCTCCTCCGTTTTGTAGTGCCCCATCAGCAACGGCTCCCATAAGTCCCACGTTTGCTCCGCCATAAACCAATCTTATATTCTTAGTAGCTAAAGTTTTACCAAGCAAATAGGCCCGTTCTTCATAAACAGTATCAGTACCAAAACTTGACCCACAAAAAACTGTTATCCTTTTCATTATTGACATTTTATTTAAAAACAAAGCCTCATCAAAATTGATGAGGCTGATAATATTATCCTAAAATAATTAGGCCTTTACCCAATCCATTACTTCTTTGTCTGTAACTAAAGTTTTAGGACTGATAACTTTTACAAGTTCGCCTTTTTCGTTAATAAGATATTTTTGGAAATTCCATTGTACTTCGCTGTCTTCTACTCCGTTTTTACTTTTCTGGGTAAGAAACTGGTATATGGGCGCCATATCGTCTCCCTTTACAGATATTTTATCCATCATAGGGAAAGACACGCCATAGTTTTTCTGGCAAAATGTGGCTATTTCTTCTTTGGTTCCCGGTTCCTGAGCTGCAAAATTGTTTGCAGGAAAGCCTACAATTACCAAACCTTTATCTTTATACTGCTCATAAAGCGCCTCAAGGTCTTTATATTGCGGAGTAAGACCACATTTTGATGCAGTATTAACTACAATTACTTTTTTACCTTTTAAAGAGGCAAAGTCAAATTCATTTCCGTAAAGATCCTGAACTTTGAACTGGTAGATATTTTGTGTTTCCATAGTTTTAGTCTTGCTTGCAGATGCAGCATTTTTTTTGGTTTGCGCCTGATTTTGACAACTAACCAACAGCATAAGACCGCAGGCAAATAATGCTATATTTTTCATTATTCAATAAGTTTAGTATAAAGGTACAAAAATTACTTTTTTAAATGCTTGCGGTATTGTATTAAAGCAAGCCCTCCTATTATAAATACACCCAGAGCCATATAGAAAAAGTACATTGGCGTCCTTATCTCTCCACTGGCATAACTGTGTAGTCCTGTAAGGTAGAAGTTTACACCAAAATAGGTCATTAATATCGATGCATAACCCAGTACACTGAAAAAGTTGTACAACCAGGCCCCACGCAATGCAGGTACAAAACGCATATGTATTACAAAAGCATATACCATAATACTTGTAAGTGCCCACGTTTCTTTAGGATCCCAGCCCCAATATCGACCCCAGCTTTCGTTAGCCCACTGCCCTCCTAAAAAGTTACCTATGGTTAACATTACAAGGCCTACGGTAAGTGCCATTTCGTTTATATACGTAAGCTCTTTAATGGTAAGTTCCATTTTTACTTTATTGCCTTTATTGGTAAATATCATAAGTATAAGTGCTACAAGCCCTAATATCATTGCAAGTGTAGCCGGCCCATAACTGCCTACAATTACTGCAACGTGTATCATTAGCCAGTAAGAATTCAACACCGGTACAAGGTTTGCAATCTCGGGGTCTGTCCAGTTCCAGTGAGCAACCGTAAGCACCATAGCTGTAACTAATGCTGTAGATGCAACTGTAAGCTGCGATTTGCGACCGAAAACAAGCCCAAAAAGCATAGTAGCCCAAGCCACATATATAATAGATTCGTAGGCATTACTCCACGGGGCATGACCTGATACATACCAGCGAATTCCTAACCAAACAGTATGCGATAAAAACAATAAACCTATTATAACATGGAAAACATTTACACTGATCTTTATCCACTTACGTGAATTAAACAATTTTACAATGGCAAAGATGAACATAAAAAAGCCTGCCAGCGCGTAGTACGAATACAGCTTTTTAAACAGGTCGTGCTTGTTGTAAAACAGCTCTGCATCTACTTTATCATCAGAAGGCATTACGGCTGCCCCCGCTTTCTTTTGATATTTAAAAAGACCTTCCAGTATGCTTTCGGCTGTGCTGTAATCTTTAGTTTGTGTGGCTTTGCCAAGTGCCCCAAAATAAAATGGCACTATGTTCCTTATGGTATCAAGGCCTTTAATGTTACCTTCTGCCGCTTCCGGATAAGATACCCATTTGTTACCTTTATCGCCCGGTATAGGCAGTACTTTTAGTATCTGGCCAGAAATAGCCCAATTAAGCAGGTTTATTTTTTTATCTATACTTATAAAGTCTTCCTGAAACTTATTAGGCACTTTTTCTTTATATGCTTCCTGTAACAAAGGACCAAGCTTGTAGTTGCCCATATCGTCAAAAAAGTCAGACATGGCGGCATATTTTACTTTTTTATCCAGTCCGGCAATTTTGCGAATACTGTCGTTACCTCTTTTTAATAAAATAACAGGTACATCATACCAAATTTCGCCAAGCATCGACATCGAAAGGAATGCCTGATCGGCATTTAGATCATTATAGGTATCCTTTTCGCTAACCTTGCGCAACAGTTCTGATGCAAAAGTGTTGGCCGGCTTCATCCTTCCACCAAAATCCTGAATAATTATACGGCTGAATTTTGCAGCATGCTCTTCACTAACCTTATATTTATTAATAACACTGTCTAATTGAGCTTGGGTAGGCTTTACACGAATGTGGCTGTGTGCCTGTTGTTGTGTAGCATCATGGTTATGATCGTGTCCATCACCTTCAGTATGTACATGTTCATGTTCGTGCCCGTCTCCTTCGGTATGCACGTGTGGTTCCTGAGCAAAACCTACAAAACTAAAGAACAATAGAAATACTGTAAGCGCAGCTTTTTTGGCATTGATCTTATCCAGTTTCTTTCTAAGGTCGCCAAATCGCGTGTTTTTGTCAATCATTATTGCAATTAATCCAATATATAAAAGAAAATATCCTGCATAAGATATCCAAGTACCCCAAAAATCATGGCTTACAGATAGTCTTGTACCAAGTTCATCAGGATCATAACTTGCCTGAAAAAAGCGATATCCCCTGTAATCTAAAACATTATTCATATAAATACGGGCATCGAAATTATTGTTCTCTTCTTTATCAAGAATAGTAACCTTGCTTTCAAACGATGCATAACTGTTCTCTGTACCAGGATATTTTTCGGCAATAAAATCGTTAAGCCTTATCGCAAAAGGCAGTTCATAAGTTTTACTGCCATACATTAAAGTAAACTCAAGGTTGCCCTGTTTAAAAGACACCGGAGTACCTAATTTTTCCCTGCCCCCAAGCAGCGTTACTTCTTTTTCTTTTCCTTCAGATTTTATTACAACAGTTAAAGCTGCATCTTCTTTGGTTTTAAAATCGCCATTAGATTCATATACTATTTTACCCTTTATTGCACGCTCCGGCAATACAAACATGGCTCCTTCAAGATTATACAACGAACGGAACATAAGTGGCTGAACACTATCCTGTGCTACGCCCCCCTGAAACTTGTCGATCATTCGCATAAAACTACCTTTAAAAGGAGTCTGGATGGTGTAATCTTCGTCTTTTTTAGTAATGTTTATAGCACCTGCCGTTTGTTTATTAAAGGCATAGAGTATGTTGTTTATACTCTGCACCTCTCCCTCTTTAAGGTAGTGGTCTTTACGAGTACCTGCCCCCTGCTCTACCAGTTTAAGATAGTAGGTTCCGCCATTAGGGTCTTCTACAATTTTTTCTTTTGCGCCAAGTGTAAAATTCTTATATTCTATTTCAAAAGGAATTTTATTAAAATCGTTTGATATAGAAAAATAATTACTAGCAATAAATGGAACTTCTTTACTGCTAAATAACAACGGCTGCTCAAAAGTGCGGCGCTGCATAGAACCCTGATATTCTCCGTCTACCATAACGGTTAAATAAGGCTTATCGCTGTAAAAACGGCTTTCTGTAGCCTGCTCCCTAATAGGCATCATGCCTTCAAAACTTATATAACGAGTAATAAACGCCCCTATAATTATTAAAATAAACGAAAGGTGTAACAGCAATGTGGCCCACTTTTCTTTTTTGTGCAATTGATAGCGCTTAATATTACCAAAAAAATTAATCACAAAAATCAGCATTATAGCCTCAAACCATTTGGCATTATAAATAAAAACACGCGCAGTTTCTGTATTATAAGCGTCTTCTATAAAAGTACCAATACCTAAAGATGCTGCAAAAACAAGAAAAAGTACAGCCATTAAACGCGTAGAGGAAAAGAAAGATATTATTTTATCCATGGGTATAAACGGAAAGTTCTTTAAAAAATCAATGCAAAAATACTTAAAACTTCAGTTTGAGGCGGTATTAATTCGATAAAAATAAAATCACCGTCATTTACCAATAATTTTAATATTAATTTAAAGTTAGGTATATTTGGCAATGACTAACTCAAACGTTTAATCAGCAATCATTTAATGAAAGTTCCTAAATTGTTATTACTTGCAGGCCTTACAAGCCTGACAGCTTTTTCTCAGGAGATTATTCCTAACAACCAGCCAAAATTTGATGACATAACCTACCGCCGTGGCAACGATTTCCGCTCTGCTTCCGGAAAACCTGCTGCAAAGTATTGGCAAAACAGCGCAAGCTATGTTATTGAAGCCGAACTCGATGATAAAGCAAACATCCTTAAGGGCAGGCTTACAATGACCTATATAAACAACAGCCCGGAAAGCCTTGATTATATATGGATGTGTGTAGAGCAAAACCGCTTTACCGAAACATCGCGGGGAACGCTTACAACCCCAATACAGGGAAGCCGTTATGCCGGCGACGTTGATGGTGGTGTTACGATTACTAACCTGAATGCAAAAACCAAAGGTGATGCTTCAAATAAATTCCTGATCTCAGATACACGTATGCAGGTATTTTTTAACCAGCCACTTAAAGCCAATGGCGGTAAAGCTACCGTGAGTATGGATTTTGAGTTTAAAATTCCTGAAGCGGGCATGGATCGTATGGGGCGTCTTGATACAGAGAAAGGCACTACCTATTCTATGGCACAATGGTATCCAAGGGTTGCTGTTTTTGATGATGTGGTGGGATGGAACACGGAACCTTATCTTGGTGCAGGCGAATTCTATTTGGAGTATGGTGATTTTGACTATAAAATTACCGTTCCATACAACCATATTGTGGTAGGATCGGGCGAACTGGTTAATGCAAAAGAAGTGCTTACAAAAGAGCAGCTTAAAAGACTTGAGCAGGCCAAAAACAGCGACAAGACAGTATATCTTGTAACTCCTGCCGAGGCTGCCAATGCTACTGTTACCCGCCCTGTGCAAAGTGGTAAACTTACGTGGCATTTTAAAATGACTAATTCGCGCGATGTTGCTTTTGCATCTGCTAAAAATTTTATTTGGGATGCTGCCCGCATAAACCTGCCAAGTGGCAAGAAAGCTTTGGCACAATCGGTTTATACTGCCGAAAGCGATGGCCCTGATGCATGGACACGCAGTACTGAATATACCAAAGCTTCTATAGAACATTATTCTAAAATGTGGTTTGAATTTCCTTACCCAAATGCGGTTAACGTAGCCTCGAATGTTGGCGGTATGGAGTATCCGGGTGTATCGTTTTGTGGTGCTACCAGCGTAGGCGCCGACCTTTGGGATGTTACCGACCACGAATTTGGCCACAACTGGTTCCCAATGATCGTTGGTTCTAACGAACGCCGTTATGCCTGGATGGACGAAGGTTTTAATACGTTTATAAACTACTATAGCTCTACAGCTTTTAATAATAATGAATATCCAAGCGATGTAGCAAAGAGTCGTGCAAGAGTGCCATGGTTAAAGTCTAAATACAGGGAAAGCATTGCTACCTACCCTGATGTGGCAAGACCAATGAACCTTGGATATACTGCCTACTATAAACCGGCTACAGGGCTTATAATGTTACGTGAATATATTTTAGGGCACGAACGCTTTGATAATGCTTTTAAAGATTATATTAAAGCATGGGCTTTTAAACACCCTCAGCCTACCGACTTTTTTAATGCAATGGACAATGGTGCCGGAGAAAACCTGAACTGGTTTTGGAGAGGCTGGTTTATTGAAAATGCCAACATCGATCTTGGTATAAGCAAAGTAACCGAAGCTAAAGATTCATCAGTAATTACATTTACAAACAATGGCACTATGCCTGCCCCTGTGGTATTTAAAATTACTTTTGAAGATAACAGCAGCGAAGTGCGCACATTGCCTGTAGAGGTATGGCAACGCGGCAACGAGTGGGATTATCTTGTAAGATCGCCTAAAAAAATAAGGGCAATAGACATAGACCCGGGACGATTTGTTCCGGATATTAATATCAACGATAACTCATGGGTTAAAGAATAACCTTTTTGAATATTATTAACAAGGGCAGCTTCTGTAAATGAAGCTGCCCTTGTTATTTTAGTTACTTTTGGTTCTTTACTAGAATAGGATATTACACGAAACAACTAATCTGTCAATTTCTTATATTCAAAAAAATCTACATCTACGTATCCGCCTACCGATTTGGTTGCATAATTGAATATAGCGAATTTAGTACCCATAAATAGTTTCCTGTAATCAAACTTCATTTTAAATTCTCCTCCAATACGTAACCAGTTTTTATTATCAAGGCTGTAATAAAAAGTTGCAATGTCTTTATTGAGGTTAAAATTGGCATCGATGCGCAAATAAACACGGTTAGAGGCTATTTCGACATTCTCTTTTTCTTCTTTTTCTATACCAGAGATATTCTTTGTTCCTTCATAAAAGCTAACAACATTTGTGCATAATGACAATACTTTCTTATTACCTGAGCATGTAATACCTAAAATAGCCGAATGACCGTTAAAAGCACTGATACCTGCTACGTCGCCATCCCGCATTTTAGAAATATCCAATGCCACTACTCCGCTGCACTTTGGCCCTTCCATGCGTTGCGTTAGTGTGTTTGGGGCTTCATACAGGTTTGCAACTACCCTGTTTGTTTTTAGCCTTAAATATCCTTTACGTGCAGTAAGAGACCATGCATTGTTAACCGGAGTATGGTTCCATTGCCAGTTTATTTTTAATGTATTTGAAGAAAAATCATCACTTTCTACAACATTCCAACCTGTATTGTGTTCTTTTAAAGGTATACTGCCGCTTAGAGGCACATGACCATTATCGTCGCCAAGCATAGGCCAGCCGTCAACCCAACGACAGGGCATGAGCAAAGGAACCCTGCCCACAGCCTCCCGATCCTGAAAAACCAGGCCATACCAATTACCGTTAATGTCATCAATTATACATCCTTGCCCTACGTATGGAAAACCCGCAAAATTATCTTCGAGTATTACTTTCTTTTCATAAGGCCCCGTAATTTTATCGGCGCGGTAGCACACCTGCCTGCGCTTGCCTCCCTGAGGCCATGATATCATTAACAAATAATACTTATTGTTGTACTTTATTACCTGATTGCCCTCTAAAAGTCCGGTTTCACTGGCATCTTTATCAAAAATATTTACATCGACACCACCTGGCTTTACATCACTCAGGTCTTTTTTAAGTTCTGTTAGGTGCGTGCCCGAATAAACATAAGGCGTATCATCATCATCAAAAAATAAAGAGGCATCATGGAAATGTTTTGTGCGCGAAACCAATTGCCACTTACCCGAAGGATTGTTTGCCTTGTAGATATATGACTTAAATGGTTCATCGTTTGGAGAGAACAAAACATAATAATTGCCCTTATGGTAACGTATTGACGATGCCCACTGCCCCTTGCCATAAACGGTACCGTCTTCAAGATTATACTTCCTGTTATCGGTAAGACTGTCAAAAACATAGCTGACCGTTTGCCAATGTACCAAATCTTTAGAATGCATTATAGGAGCCCCCGGCATGAGGTGCATGGTTGTGCTTATTAAATAGTAATCGCTGCCCGATCTTGTTATTGAAAGATCGGGAACATCTGCCCACATTATCGGGTTTGTATAGCGAGTACTTTCAGTTTGTGTTGAAGCTTTGTTTGTCTTACCTGGCTTAGGTTGCGCTGTAACAAAGGAGGTAAAAAACAACGTGAGACCAATATAATATATATAGCTTTTCATTATGCTAAGGCTTAATGTCATTACCCGATGTGGCATATAAACCAATAAGGCTGCCTGTAAAACCTCCGGCAACATCGGTAGAAAGTATATCACCCGATACTGTTCCACCAACGTTCTTGTAATTTACTCCATCTACGCTGTAGTTAAACATATAGTCATCACCCTGAGCAATTACCTGTAAATGCAGGTCTTTCTTGTATTTTATCTTTTCGGTTGATACCAGTTCAGATATTCCTTTTTCAGTCCGTTCAAGCACTACATAATATTCGCTTCCCTTTTTAGTTACCCCAAAAACATAATTATACTTTTCGTTTTGATAGCACACTAATCCGGCAAGCTCTTTCTCAGAACCAGGCTTATAGTTTAAAGCTGTTTCCGCTTTAAAAGAGGCATGCTGTTGCCTGTAGAATAACGTCGACGTAGGCACAGCTGCTTGAATGTTAGTATCAAAGGGTATAATTTTCAGACCTTGTTTGGTTAAGGTAGTAAAGCTTTCCCTCCACCCTCTTATACCTATCCACTTAAGATCTAAAACATTAGTTTTGAACTGATCCTGAAAAGTAAAATTACCATTAGGAAAAAAACCGTTCTTACCTGTTTGGTTTGTAACACCCTCCGGCATTTTTAATTTAGGTTTAAGAGGCACTAATCCATTCTCGAAAACAGGAAATTCGCCACTCCAGTCTACAGGAACCATAAAAGTTTCGCGGCCTGTATTTACACGGTCTTTATTATTAGGGCGCACCGCCAAAAACACTGCATAGTATTTCCCACCAGGGCCTTCAACAAGATCGGCATGGCCTGCCCAGTCTACTTTATCTTTTCTGTCTTTGGCAAAATAACGCTGTGTAAGTATCGGGTTATTTTTAGCTGGTACAAAAGGCCCTGTTGGGCTATCTGAAGAAAAAATAACTTCGCTGTGCCAGTCTCCTGTACCGCCTTCTGCACACATTAAAAAATAGCGGCCATCTTTTTTATACATGTGCGGCCCTTCGATCCATATGGGCTTTTGGTTTATATCTGTTCCGCCATTAACCAGTATTTTATCTGTTCCGGCAATTACTTTATCTGTAGCAAGATCATATTCCCATAATTTAATTACCCTATGACCATTATACAATTCTGTTCCGGCTGGAGGAGCATCATTATGAACCACATAAGCCTTACCATTGTCATCAAAAAAGAGTGATGGGTCTATACCGTCAAACTGTAGTTTTATAGCATCTCCCCAACCTTTAGCGGGGTCTTTTGTTTTAACCATCATATTACCCATACCACCCGCAATTTGGGTGGTAATCATGTAAAACGTATCGTTATAAGGATTATACTTTATATCAGGGGCATAAATTCCCTGAGAAATGCCCGACTTTTCTACCTTTAACTGAGAGGGTTTATCGAGCACATGACCTATTTGTTTCCAGTTAACCATATCGGTACTATGAAAAATGGGCACACCAGGAGTCATGGCAAAAGAAGAATTAACAAGATAATAGTCTTTGCCCTTGTGTGTTATGCTTGGATCAGGGTAACATCCCTGAAGTATGGGGCTGTAAAACTCATTTGGCTGTAACGGATTCTTTTCATAAATGGCATCATTTCCTTTGTAACTGAATTGTGTAAAAACGGGAGCATTTCTACTTTCTTTCTTCTTACTATCCTGAGAGTACGCTCCAGATAATGGTAATGCAATAAAAAGCAAAGAGGCAAAAAGTCTTTTTAGAGATGTAATTGGTTTGTTTTTGTGTTTCATTGTGTTATTAAATATGAGTAAGGTTTGGTAATATATAAACAACAGTAATGGTATATATGACTACAAGTATAATTCATATATTTAAAAAACACAAATAATGAGCCTATAAATTATAGATATAGAAAATAATCTACGAAAATTTAATAAAGAGAATATTATAAGGGTTTATAGAAATAATAAATGCCTCCTATAAAGGAGGCATTTTTATGCTGAGTAAATTAAAACTAATTGTATCCCCTGTTTTGGGTAAAGCCTCTATTTACATCCATTACCTGCTGCGGGATAGGAAACACCCTGCGGAAAGGCTGTGAAGCCGGTTTAGCCGATGTCATCCTTGCGGCATCAAACTTACCAAAACGTACCATTTGTGGCCTTCTCCACATTTCCCAATACATTTCAAAACCTATTTCGCGAAATAATATATCCATATCTATTGTTGGTAGGGCTACACCAGGGGCATTTGCATAAAGCGACTCGCGTGTCCTGCTTGTACGCAATATGTTTACATCTGCAAGAGCAGCACCGTTATCACCTTTACGAAGATATGCTTCTGCCCTCATAGTATAAATACCACCCAAACGGTATAGAGGGATATCTACATTACTTGCGCCATTACCAGCCTGCGGGTCAAATTCAAACTTAAAGCAGCGTGTGCCACGGTTTATTTGGTTTTGTGCAAATACAGCCTGTGTTGGGTTATCAAAATTTAGGTCGGGTGTAAAATCCATAGGAGTAGTGGCACTTTTTTCACATACAAGAGATGATACTTTTATCCTGCCATCTACCATTTCAAATGCACCAGATGGAGTAAGCCTCGGACCATATTGCTGTCCAACCTGTATGCCACGGTTAAAGTGGAACCAAGGCTGAGTAACGCCCGAAATTGTAGCGGTTACAGCAGGTACGCTAACATCGGTACCATCGTTCATAAACCATGTACCGTCGGCATACTGGTACTTACGGCTAAAGCGCGGATCATTATGATGACCTTCCCAGCTTGCATAAAATTCCGGAGTAAGACACGATGCATTAGTGCCCCTGTTAGTAGGAGAACATCTTTGGTTACGCTCCATAGAATTATAAGCAAGGTCGTTACTGCCATTATGCTGGTTGTCTATTTTTTGTGTGATAGCAAAAATAAGCTCTGGTGCACCCGAGTTATTAATATCAAAATTGGAGAAATAATTGCTGGCAAGTGTAAACCTTCCGGAATCTATTAAAAGGCTGGTGTAATAAATAACCCTGTCCATATCAGTATCGGTACCACTTACAGCAGCTTCATTAAAATTAAAACTTGATGTTTCATTATAGCGGTCTTTAAACACAGCACGGTTAAGATACATGGTAGATAGCAGTGCATAAGCTGCCTGTTTTGTAAACCTGCCGTTGTGCGTGCGTTGTTGGCCAAGATCGGCAAGTTGTGGTATAATAGCCTCAACATCCAATATCAGGTCATCTATAGCATCGCCAGCCTGTAGCATCTGTATAGGTGCGCCGGCTACAAGCGGGTCGCGGTAAGGAGCCTGTCCGTAAAGGTCCAGTGTATGGTAAGTATAAAAAGCAAGCATACCTTTTGCCTCGGCAAGCAGCAATTCTTTTTGATCATCGTTACCATCAGTTATTGCTTTAATAGCCACTAAAGAGCGGGTAATACCATCTGTAATCCTGTTAAAGTTATCTGTAATTACGGCATTATCCGGAGCCCATGTAAACTCGTGCATAGCACGCCATTTACCACCGTCTCCCCAGTCAGATCCACGTGTAGGCAATATACTAACGTCGCTGGTATGCTCCTGCATGGCAAGCATGCCACCGGCATTTGTAAAAGTATCCTCGCCTAAACGGTCATATACGGCTGCAAGTGCATTGGTAGAGCTTGATGTTTCGCCTACCAAAACTTCATCAAGCACATCTTCGTCTAGGTTGGTACATCCTGCCAATACTACAGTAAGACAGGCTGCAATTATAATTTTATTGTTAAATATTGTTCTTAATTTCATAGCGTTATATTTTAAATGTTGCACCAATTATAAAAGTTCTTGCTGTTGGATAGTTTCCATAATCAATACCAAGAGACTGGTTACCATTACTAGCTTTGTTACTGTTGATTAACGGATCGAAACCAGAATAATTAGTTATAGTAAATAAGTTCTGCCCTGTAACATAAAGATTAAGGCTTTGCATCCAGGCAATGCTCGGATGTCTGAAAGTATAACCTATACGGGCACTGTTAAGCCTTATAAAATCTGATTTTTCAAGATACAGTGATGAAAGCTGTGGTGCGTTCGACTGGTTTGCGCCAGAGGCATTGTAATCAGAAAGCGTATTCCTGTCTGATGCAAGGTTGTTAATATTTAAGGCATTAAGGTTTGTATTGTTTAATAAATAACCACCTGTTTGACCTATTACAGAGAATGAAAAATCAAAATCTTTATAACGCATATTACTATTAAGGCCATAAGTAAACTTAGGTATTGCACCTTCAAATATTTTACGGTCGTTATTATCGATTACGCCGTCGCCATTCTGATCCTTGAATATTTCAGCACCATTTTCATCAAATCCTATGTGTTCTCTTAAATAGAAAGATCCTGCTGCATAGCCACTTTTATAAATATTACCCATTACTCCTGACTGACCCGGACCTGATATAGTACCTGATAAAATTTGTGACACGGGGAGGTCTTTAATTTCGTTTTTAAGAGTAGCACCATTTACATCTACATCCCATGTAAAATCTTCAGTATTTACTATCTTAGAACCTAACATAAATTCAAAACCGCTGTTTACAATTTTGCCATCCATATTTGTCCAAACATTAGGTGTAGAACTTAAAACCGGAGCAGGAATAAAGAGAATAGCATCGGTAGTAGTTTTATTGAAATAATCCAGGGTACCATATAGTTTATCGTTCCAAAGGCTAAAATCAACACCGGCATTAAATTGTGTTACTACCTCCCATTTAAGGTCAGGATTAGCAGTTCTTGAGTAGGTTACACCATTTATCAATCCCAAATCGTCATATAAGTAATATCCGTCTGCAGCAGTTAAAGAGTAGCTGGCCTGTGTAACTTTATTTTGTACTTCCTGGTTACCAGTCTGGCCCCAGCTTGCACGAAGTTTAAGGTTATTTATAATAGACGAACCTTTAAGGAAATTTTCTTCAGAAATATTCCAACCCGCCGCTGCCGATGGGAAGTAACCATATTTATTGTTCTCACCAAAACGTGTAGAACCATCTGCCCTTAACGATGCTGTTAAAAGGTATTTACCGTCAAAAGCATAATTGACCCTGCCAAAATAAGACTGTAATTCATTAACCTGAGCAAAGCCTGATGCGCCAGATCGTACGCCTACATAGCCGGGGTTGATAGACGGTTTAATCCCTACTCCCCTTTCGTTTATCTGGTCTACTATAAAACTTGTACCACCTGTTTCAAATTTTTGGTATGAGAAACCTGCCATCGCATCGAACTTATGTTTACCTGTAAGGAAATCATACGTTAAATAATGTTCTATAAGTGAGTTTTTAGAGTCTACATTACCTTGTACATAACGTCCTGTTGTGCTACGGTCTGTAAGGTTACGATAAATTGTAGTATTTCTTTCTGCAACAGATCGGTCAATACCTAAGTTCAGCTTATACTCAAGTCCTTTCAGTATCCTGAAAGATGTTTCCATATTACCCAGTACACGTGTTGTGCGGGTTACATCTTCATATATGCTTAACAGATATGCCGGATTGTAGTGGGCATTCATGTTAAAGTTAGTATAGTTACCATCTGCATCAAATACAGAACGGGTAGGGTTTGCCATCAGCGTATGGATAATCAGCTGTCCGTCAGATCCTCCATCATCACTCGTTGGCACACCGTCATCTTTAGTTTCGCTGGCAGTAAGGTTTATCTTTATTTTTAGGCGTTTATCATCTAAAAAAGATTCAGCAGCATTAATCCTGCCTGTTGTACGCTTAAAGTTGCTGTTATTAACAATACCTTCCTGATCCATTTGCGCTACAGATACATAGTAATTACCACTATCTGTGCCTTTAGAGAACGAGAATGAGTTATTTTTTGTAACTGCACTTCTAAAAATTACATCCTGCCAGTCTGTATTACCTCCATGGTCAAAAGCAGGATCTGTTATAGCACTGCGGTATTCATCTGCACTAAGCACATCGAGCTTGTGCATTATATCTGAAAAACCTATATAAGAATCAACCGTAAATTCGGCTTTTCCTTTGCTACCGCGTTTAGTGGTAACTATTACCACGCCGTTAGATCCTCTTGCTCCGTATATAGCAGCTGCCGAAGCATCTTTTAAAACGGATATAGATTCGATATCACTTGTATTTAAAAAGTTTAACGGGTTTTTTGCTGCCGAAGCACCAAAACCAACGTTGGCACCTGTAGGGCTTACACCGTCGTTGGTCAACGGCACGCCATCTACCACAAAAAGCGGGGTACTGCCACTACGGATAGAACCTACGCCCCGAATGTTAACGTTTATACCTGCGCCCGGCTCGCCGCTTGTAGGGGTAACGCGTACACCTGCAATTTTACCTTGTAAAAGCTGGTCTGTAGAGATGTTTACACCCTGCCTAAATTGTTCTTCACTAATTTGGCTAACAGCTCCTGTAACGTCCTTTTTAGATTGTTTACCGTAACCTACCAATACTACTTCTTTAAGTTCAGAAGAATCCTGAGACATTTTTACAGTGATCTCTGCTCCGGTAACTGTTATTTTTTGGCTTTTGTAGCCTATGTATATTACATCAAGTGTAGCACCTGTGGCCGCAGCAATTTCAAAATTACCGTCAAGATCTGTAACGGCAGTAATTTGAGTGCCCGTAACCATTACCGTAGCTCCTGGTAAAGGCATGCCGTTTTCGTCTAATATTCTACCTTTAACAGTTTGCTGTATTGCAGCTGCAAGGGTTTTATTAATTGCAAAGGGCTTGCTTGATACTGCTGCCTGTCCTGCCGACAGCGATAGCAGCGCCGGCACTATAAAGCAATATCCCCTTAAGTTTAAAGAGTTGATTTTTAAATTCATTTTTGTGTTATTATGTTTTGGTTTAGATGTTCAATCTGCGTTGTTGTTTTTACAGTTTTTGGCTAAACTGTAATGAAGATGTAGTAGTTGTTTTTTAGTTCATTGGCAGTAAAGTTTTAGTTGTATTGTTTTATTGTTGTTTATGTGTGCTCTCTCTAATATTTGTCCGTTGTTTTTAGCTATTGTAAAAACTGTGTAAATATTGAGTGCGAAATAACACAATGAACGGGCAAATTATTTTTCGGGAAGGTTATCTTTAAATTAAGGGAAATCATGTTAAAATGCAGTAATCAGCATTGTATGTTTCCTTAATTTTAAGCAGGATATTAACTACAACGTTTCAAAATGAAGCTTACTTATAAATGCACAAACATTTTGTTAATATTAAGTATGGCTTTTGTTTTACTTAACCTAACATACCGGTAATATTAGCAGGGTAATTTTACCGCTCTTAAAAACAACTACTCTAACACAACTTTTATGAATTTAATTACTAAGGCATTTTCGTTCGCATTTGCCGCTGTTTTTATTACTGTACAGGCGCAGGACGACAACACAAAAATTAATAGAATACAGGTAATAGGCTCTCATAATAGCTATAAACAGGCTATAGAACCTGCACTTTATAAAGCGATTACAGAGAAAGACAGTACTAACCGTCTTAGCGGACTGGAATATGAGCATATCTCTATACCGGAACAATTAAGCATGGGGTTACGGAATCTTGAAATAGATATTAATGCCGACACTAAAGGAGGCCGCTACGCCCATCCAAAAGGTCTTGATCTTGCTAAACCCGAAAAGTTGTATGACCCAGCCGGTGTAATGAAAAAACCGGGATTTAAAGTTTTCCACGTTACTGATATAGATTTTAGGAGTTCGGTTCTTACTTTTGAAGAGTGCCTCAAGGTTCTCAAAAAATGGTCTGATGAGCATCCAAATCATACACCTGTGTTTATTACGCTCGAACCTAAAGACGGAGAAGTGAACCGTTTTGGTACAGAGCCCGAAATGTTTACCCCAGAACTGTTTGACCAGGTGGATGCCGTTATAAAAGCAAATCTTGGTACTGACAAACTTATTACCCCTGATATGGTTAGAGGCAAATATAAAACACTCGAAGAAGCAGTACTTAAAGGTAACTGGCCTACTTTAAAACAGGCCAAGGGCAAATTTCTTTTTATTTTAGATAATAATGGCGAAAAAAGAGACATGTACATAAAAGGACATCCATCTTTAAAGAATCGTGTTGTATTTGTTAATGCCCAGCCCGGTACTCCGGAAGCAGCCACTCTTTTTAGAAACAATCCGGAAGACGCTACTATTGCCGACCTTGTTAAGAAAGGCTACATTATTCGCACCCGTGCCGATGCCGATACTAAAGAAGCACGTGCCAACGATTACAAACATTTTGAAGATGCTAAGAAAAGCGGTGCTCAAATAATTACAACAGATTATTACCAACCAAGCAAGTTCTTTAATTCACCCTATCACATTAAGTTTGACGATGGCGGATATTTTAGGCTAAATCCAGTAAACGGCAAAAAATAAATAGTTTTGTTTTATGTATTTTTCAGCTGCGGCATCAGTAATATGATGCCGCAGTTTTTATTTATCAATATATAACTAAGTTGCTGAATTTAATATTTTATAAAAATTTTAAATGCTTTATGGCTTTTACGATATGCAAAAATCTTTAGTTATTAAATTACTCTTATTACCTTTATTGCTTTATAAACAGTAAACATGAAATCAATAAAAATTGCAGGGGTTCCTGAGCATTTTAACCTGCCATGGCATCTATGCATTGAAAACAGAGAATTTACAGACAAAAATATTGACCTGCAATGGACCGATGTTCCTGAAGGAACCGGTAAACTTTGCCAGATGCTTCGAAGTGGTGAGACCGATATTGCCGTAATTTTAACCGAAGGTATAGTGAAGGATATTGCCGCCGGGAATGAAAGCAAAATAGTACAGATATATGTAGAATCACCTCTAATATGGGGAATTCACGTTGGAGCTAATTCATCATACAATTCCCTTTCTGATTTGCAGCATGGCAAAATAGCAATTAGTCGTTATGGGTCAGGGTCACATCTAATGGCTATAGTAAATGCACAGGAACAGGGCTGGAATACAAAAAAACTAAAGTATGAAGTTATCAACACGCTCGACGGTGCAGTAGAAGCTTTAACAAACGGTACGGCAGATTATTTTATGTGGGAACGTTTTATGACCAAGCCAATTGTAGATAAAGGTATTTTTAGACGTGTAGCCGACTGCCCTACCCCATGGCCAAGTTTTGTAATAGCAGTTCGCAACAAAGTTTTGCTAAACGATGCCAAAACCATTGGAACAGTTTTGGATATTATAAACCAAAAAACAGCAGGTTTTAAAAATATTCCTGATATTAATATTATCCTTGCCGAACGTTATGGACAAAAAAGAGAAGATATTAGCGAATGGCTGAAATTAACTTCATGGTCTCAGCAGAAACTTAGTAAATCTGCGTTGGATATTGTACAAAACCAGTTGCTCGAATTGGAGATTATAGATAACAAAACTGCCTTTGAAACTGTAACAGGATAAAACCTGTGCATAAAATGGTTAAACAGCAATCTTTCAGCATACAAAATTTAAAGCAAAGGCTTCAGGTAAAGAAGCCCTGGGATTCTGTTATCATATTTGTACTAAATATACTCATAGCCATTCCGTTGTTTATTATACTGCATCAAAACCTAATAGACCCGGAGTGGCCTTTTCATATCGACAGGGTACTTATATTTATAACGATGCTGGTGCTTATACAACTGGTATTAAGGCTGCTAAAAACCATTCTTATAATCTGTATAGCCATTTATCTGATGGTTTTAGTATACGGATCGGTTTTTGGGAGTTATGGCTTTAATGCAGTCTATGAAGATTATCGCTCTATGGTCTACACTATGGCTGATGATCCTAACCCTCAGGATATTATTATTTATAAGTTATTGCCTTTCCCAAATAAATCACAAATCATAGATGCTGTAGATTATGGCAACCCCCAGGTTCGCAATTTTGCTGCTATGGCCACTACAAAATATTTTAAAAACGTAAAAGGTTACAAACAGCACCGTAGACTGATACAATGTTTTGCTGTATTTAAAGAAATAAGGAATCGCTGGAATTATCTTGATGACCCTAAAGGACGGGAATATATTGCCAGTGCCGATGAATCTTTACAACATTTTTCTGGCGATTGTGACGATCATGCTATATTGATGGCAGCATGTATTAGGGCAATAGGCGGAACGCCACGAATTATTCATACAGGTGGGCATCTATACCCCGAAATGCTTGTCGGTACAAAAGCCGACCTCGAAACAGCCAACTATCTTATAAAAGAAGTATTATTTGTAGAGGAAAGCCGTGGCAAAGAAATTCACTATCATGTGGATGAACGCGGACAAATATGGCTTAACCTTGATTACACTGCGTTGTTTCCCGGTGGTCCTTTTATGAGTGAGGAAATATTAGGTGCATTAACTTTCGATTAGATCAATTAAAAATCAACATTCCATTGCAATTCGGTGTTGTAAGTCAATTTTCCATTCACAACTTCAAGTGGGCAATCAAAATTATTAGTATAAAGAGCTCCCGTACCAAGACCCTGCGGCATGGAGTTATTTTGCAAATATGTCCATTGCGCAATAGCATTAAGCCCTATATTACTTTCAAGCGCAGACGTTATCCACCAGCCAATATTATATTTTTCGGCAAGGGCAATCCACTCAGCACAGCCCTTAAAACCACCTACTAAACTGGGCTTTAAAATTATGTATTGAGGCTTTATTTTTTGCAACAATGCATCTTTAGCTTCGTGGGTAAACACACCTATCAGCTCTTCATCCAAAGCAATAGGTAAAGGTGTTGTTTTACACAACTCTGCCATGCTGTCATGCTGGTGCTGTTTTATTGGCTGTTCAATACTATGTAATTTATATTCAGATAACTGAATCAATTTACCTAAAGCTTCGTTTGAACTAAAAGCACCGTTAGCATCTACCCTAATCTCTATCTGTTCGGGAGTAAAATTATCTCTTATAAATCTTAACAACCCTAGTTCATAGACAAAATCTATCGCTCCTATTTTGAGTTTTATGCAGTTAAAACCCTGCTTAATTTTATCTTCTATCTGCTCCTTCATGTAAGCCTCCTCTCCCATCCAAACCAATCCGTTTATAGGAATTGGAGCTCTACTTTGCGTAAATTCTGAAGGGAATAAAAGATAAGGATTTTCGGCTTCGAGCAACCTGAATGCAGTTTCAACACCAAATTGTATAGATGGAAATTCGATCAGTTCCTCCCATAATTTATCCTGTCCCAAATGAATATTTTCACATACCCATTCTAGTTTTTCTTCATAGTCAGGACGATCATCAATACTAAGCGACCGCAATATGCCACACTCTCCTATTCCCCGTTTACCCTCCTTTTCGAGGATAATAAACCAGGTTTCCTTTTCGGTCATTACACCGCGTGAAGTACCACTGGGACGCTTAAAATTTAGAATGTATTTTTGGTAGGATGCGTTCATAGAAAAATTACGAATTTCAAATTACAAATTACGAATTACGAAGTGTCTTTTGAATACTGCCAATCAGCCTTAATAACTCTTCAGTATCTGCCAAAAGGCTTGTGCATTGTTCCGGAGACAAATAATCAGTATCCTTTAAAAGCCTTATCCAATAATGTGTTTCTCTGGCTTCTTTGTAAGCAATAGTAAGCTTTGCGAAAAAATCATTTTTACTTTGTCCTCCTATTGCTTCTTCTACATTTGCCCCAATTGATGTACCACAACGCAAAAGCTGCTTAGACAAAACAAATTCTTTTTGTTCTGTAATGAGATATTTATATACTTTCACGATACGAATTGCAAAAGCATAACTCTTTACCTGAACCACATTATCTGCTTTCATTTTCGTAATTCGTAATTTGAAATTAGTAATTATCTACAACTCGATCGACGAACCAATTTCTAAAAGCATAAGGTCTTTACCTTTATCAAAAAATTTCTTTTTAGCCTGCTCATGGTCTATTTTTATATAACCAAACGTATCATAGTGATAACCCAACACTTTGTCGCACTCTACAAAATCAGACGCTATAATAGCATCTTCAACGTCCATTGTAAAGTTACTGCCTATAGGTAAAATAGCAAGGTCTAATTTTGTGCGAAGCGGTATAAGTTTCATGTCATAAGTAAGTGCAGTATCTCCGGCAATGTAAATATTTTTATGCTCGCTCTCTATTACAAAACCACCCTGGTTGCCTCCATAAGTACCATCAGGAAACTGGCTCGAGTGTATAGCATTTACATACTTAACCGAACCAAAATCAAATTTCCAGCTACCACCGTGGTTCATTGGGTGAGCATTAAAGCCTTTTTTTGTATAATAAGTAGCAATTTCTGCATTAGAAACTATTGTTGCCCCTGTATTCTCTGCAATAGCTTCTACGTCCAGTATATGGTCGCCATGTGCATGGGTTATTAGTATATAATCAGCTTTAAGCTGCATAATATCAATATGGCTTGCCAGCTCGTTAGCTGTAATATAAGGGTCTACCAAAATGTGTTTGCCGCCAACTTCTATACCAAGGCTGGCATGGCCGTAAAATGTAATCTTCATTCTATTTGTTGTTTATAGTTTATAGTTTTGGGTTGATGGTTATTAGTTGTTAGTTGTTAGTTGTTAGTTGTTGGTACCTGTAATCGGACTCAGACATCCGACCTCAAACTTTCAACATTATAACTCCTCTACTGCATCGCCAAACACAGCATTACTGAAAGGAAGAATGTTCCAAGAGCTACTTTTTTAAGCTCCGGGTCAAGATCTTTTGGAACAGTATTTTTTGCAACAGTACGTATGTGCATTATAAACGGCGCATAAGCTACTAAAAAGACGTATTGCCCCGGGCGGAAATTATTTAATAATGCAAAAGTTAATATAAGCACAAGCGCGGTAATAATAATAAAATAATGATACAGCTTTGCAGCCTTTGCTCCCATTATAACCACCAGGGTGTTTTTACCCGACAGGGCATCACCCACCTGATCGCGCATATTGTTCAGGTTAAGTACTGCAACACTAAGCAAGCCTACTGAAATGGCTGGCATAATTATAAGTCCGTCAATATTTTTAGCGAATAAAAAATAACATCCCAGTACACTTACAAGCCCAAAGAAAATGAACACGAAAAGATCTCCCAATCCACGGTAGCCGTAAGCTGATTTTCCTACTGTATATTTTATTGCAGCCGCTATGGCAGCGAGGCCAAGGAAAAAGAAGAACACTGAATACCCAAAATTCTCTTTTCCAAAAGATAGGTAAATAAGTATTACAGCAGCAATGAGCGTAAGGATTGAAGTAATAATTATACCTTTTTTCATAGCTTCAACAGTAATACTTCCACTTTGTATAGCGCGCTGCGGACCAATGCGGTGCTCATTATCTGTACCTTTTACACCGTCGCCATAATCGTTGGCAAAGTTAGAAAGTACCTGTAACCCTAATGTAGTAACAAGCGCAAAGGCTAATATTGTCCAATTAGCGAATCCTTGTGAAAAAGCATAAAAACTACCCACCAATATTCCTGATACCGATAATGGCAGTGTGCGTAAACGTGCGGCCTCAAGCCACGCTTTTATGTTCATTGTGTTTATTTTGTTTATAGTTTATGGTTGTTGTTTATGACTACAGCGAAGCTCAATCTGAAATCTAAATTCTAAAATCTAAAATTAAACTACATCCAATTCTTCTCAGTAGTTTCTACCTGATAAAGCCAGTAATTAGCCAGTTTTTTTAGTTGCGTAAAGTTAGCCAATCCAAACGATACTGTGCCGCCTGCCGTGTATAAATTAACAATACCAACATCAGATGATTTTTGCCAAAAAAACTGTTTGAGTTTTATGGCCTGAATTTTATGAGGTGCAACATAATCGTTATCAATGTCCCAGGCTCCGCTTTGTTTTATAATAAAATCAGGCGTTATAAAAAGCCTGCTGTTTTTAAAGGCAAAAAATATCAGTACTCCTACAAACACACTGTAAATAGGGACGAACACTACATATTCAATTGTTTCCGGTAATACATAATAGGCAAACAAAAAAAATATACCGATCGGTATTATAAGAAACTTAAAAGTTTCAAATATCATTTTTCTAAAATTAGGCTTAACAGCAAAACCACGTTCAGGCATTTTTTCCAGCAGAAACTGCAGCAACATATTCTTTTCTGCTTCGCTGCACCCGGGAATTTCTATAGCCGACTTCTGTTGTTCTTTATTACTGCTTTCAAGATCAGACGCCTGTCGGACTTTTACATCGTTTATATCAAATTTCTTCTGAAAATAATTACGCCCAACAGTTACTATCTGCACCTTTTCCGGTCTTATAATGGTGTTTCGGGTATTTATAAGTCCATGAGATAACAGCAGGGAATTTTGCTCTTTTGTAACCCTGAAATTGTAGTACCTCACAATTGTACGCACAAGGTTTACCATGAGGGTAAGAAAAATTATAGCGAATATTATGAACGATACAAAGCGCAATACCACATCGGTATTCACATATTCTTCGATAACCTTATCGTCTACATTTCCATATTTAAAAAGTTCATCGAGATGCTGTAGCGTAGATATAAAAAAGGCCAGTAATAAACCAAAACTTCTGATATAATTAGAAGTTATACCGGTCTTTAAAAGACTTAGCAGGCTAACTTCTATAAAAGGCTTTTGTTTTTTAGGAGAAACAGCAGTTTCAGTATTGGTCTCTTCAACTTCTTCAAAAGCATCAGTGCTTTGCAAAAGTCTTTCTTTTAAGATAAGAGCATGTTCATGGCTAATGGCCTTAATGATAATTTCTTTTTTATTGCTTCCGGCAGTATCAACTTCAAGAGCATGTACGCCAATTATTTTTTGCAGCAACGACTGGTTAATATTAACCTGTTGTATTTTATCTAACGGAATACCAATACGTGTTTTTTTTAGTATGCCTTTACTTACAACAAATTCCTGGGTATCTTCATCAACAAAAAACCTGAAGTTTAAATAGTTAAGATAACCTATTATTAATGTTATCACCAAAATAATCCCACCATACAGCCAAAGCTTTTGAATATCTGAATCACCTTTTAATAATGTAACCAATAATATTGGCAAAAAAGCCCTGACACTGTTTTGAAGGGCATCGCCAAACAAAACAACAATACCTATAAGCGACTGGCGTTGCGGCTGGCTAAAATCACTCTTCATTGGCCTGTTGATTTTGTATTTTGCCCACAAGCAAATGCTTTATGGCAATGGCCTGTTCTTTTTCTATACCTGGAATGGTAATATCGCTGCCGGTAGCCCCTGCCGTAAATACTTCAATAGAGGCAAGGCCAAGCCAACGCGCCACAAGCCCTTCGTGCTGCGCCACGTGTTGCACACGGTTGTATGGAATTATAGTAGTAGTTGTAGCTATTGCACCACTGCGGTAAATAACATCGTGTGCACGAAAAGCATAAGCCTTGTTTTTAAAACTTACAACCTGCACTATTATAGTAAGAACCAAAACAACACTATAACCAATAGTTATACCTAACCAGTGCGGCTGCATTTCATCAATAAAATAAAAGCCAGCTCCGGCAGCAATGGCAATAAGCCCAAATACTAAAGCAATGTTAACCCATATTACTGTAAGATAAGATGAATCTATAGGCTTAAGCACAGCCTCTTCATATTGAGGCAATTGCAGCGTGTCTATGGTTTCGTTTGTAAAAGGCTGTTCCATTTTTTAGTTGTTGGTTGTTTAGGGTTTATTGTTTAGAGTTTATTGTCGCCTCGGTAACTATAAACAATAAACCACAAACCGTTTTACGGTATCCACTTAATATCTTTAAAGTTTGGTTTTCTCTTTTCAAGGAAAGCATCGCGTCCTTCTTTAGCCTCTTCGGTCATATAGGTCAAGCGTGTCGCCTCTCCTGCAAACACCTGCTGTCCAACCATGCCGTCATCAGTAAGATTAAAGGCAAACTTAAGCATTTTGATAGATGTTGGCGATTTTTCGAGTATCTCCTGAGCCCATTGGTAGGCAGTATCTTCAAGTTCTGCATGAGGTATTACAGCATTTACCATGCCCATATCATAAGCTTCCTGAGCAGAATAGTTCCTGCCTAAAAAGAAAATTTCGCGCGCACGCTTTTGCCCTACCATTTTGGCTAAATAGGCCGATCCGTAGCCACCGTCAAAGCTGGTAACATCAGCATCGGTTTGTTTAAAAATGGCGTGTTCTTTGCTGGCAAGCGTAAGGTCGCACACCACATGCAGGCTGTGCCCACCACCTACTGCCCAACCCGGCACCACGGCAATTACTACTTTTGGCATAAAACGTATCAGTCGCTGTACTTCAAGTATGTTAAGGCGTTGCATACCGTCGTCTCCCACATACCCCTGCTGGCCACGGGCTTTTTGGTCGCCCCCGCTGCAAAAAGAATAAACACCGTCTTTAGTAGATGGCCCCTCAGCACTTAACAATACTACACCTATCGAAGTGTCTTCGCGGGCATCTATAAAAGCCTCAAAAAGTTCGGCTGTTGTTTTGGGCCTGAACGCATTGCGCACATTGGGCCTGTTAAAGGCAATACGCGCTACACCATTACATTTTTTATAGGTTATATCTTCAAATTCCTTTACGGTTTTCCAGCTAATTTTATCCATTTTGTAAGTAATAATTTATCGTAAAAATAGGCAATTTTGGTTTAGCCCTAAAATAAAATAAAGCCGAAACTGTAAACATACTGCTTTTCAAAACTTTATATTTTTTGGGTACAATAAATCTAAATTTTAAATGTTAACCTTGTATAAAAACCGTTTTATAAAAGTTTGGTTTGGCTATATTTGCCGTTTACGTATTTACTGATAATGAAGATCAAAAGACTAATCCCATATATATCTATACTTTTACTGGCTGGCTGCAAAAAAGAGAATAAAGAACTCGCTGTACACGAAGAGCAAAATGTAAAAGACACTGTACTGCACATAACACCACTTAATATTGAATTAAATAAGCTTACCCAAGGCTATAAGAATAATAAAAAGAACGCTATACAACACTTTTATAATAAGATCTGGCCAAAAGGCGACCTAAGCGGTGGTTTTTTGGTTGCCAAAAACGGACAAATATTGTTTGAGAAGTATGGTGGTATTGCCAACCGTAAAACTAAAGAAGAAATAACGGCAAACACTCCCATACACATAGCATCTGTAAGTAAGGTGCTAACGGCAGCTGTTATACTGAAACTGATAGATCTTGACAAACTTAGCCTTGACCAAAAGGTTCAGGAAATATTGCCCGAATTTCCGTATGAGGATATAAATATACAAATGCTGCTCAACCACCGCAGTGGCCTGCCCAACTATGCTTATTTTACAGATGACCGAAAAATTTGGGATCGAAGTGTGTTGACCAACCAGGATGTACTGAACCTTTTTGCGCAGCATAAATTTGGGCTGTATTTTAAACCCGATAAAAAGTTTGGTTACTGCAACACCAACTACGTGATGCTTGCCCTCATAATTGAAAAGGTTACGCACATGAATTATCGTGACGCCATGAAAAAGATAATTTTCGATCCACTGGGCATGAAAAATACATTCGTATTTAATTATGAAACCGACAGGGAAAAAGTATCGTTATCCTATAAGGGCAACAACGTGCAGTATGGATTTGATTTTCTGGATGCCGTGTATGGTGATAAGAACATCTACTCTACTCCACGCGACCTGCTAAAATTTGACCTTGCCACCTACTCTAAAAAATTCCTGAACCCGAAACTTGTTAAAAAAGTTTTTAAGGGTTACAGCTATGAGCATAAAGGCGAACGCAACTACGGCTTGGGCATACGTATGCACGAATGGAAAACAGGCGAAAAACTGTTTTACCACAACGGCTGGTGGCATGGCAATACTTCGTCTTATGTTACCCTTAAAGGAGATACCGTGGCACTTATTGCCCTAAGCAACAAGTTTTCTTACAAACCTTACAAAATATGGAAACTGTCTACTCAATTTGGTAAATATCCTATTGAGCCCGATAAAGATATCGGTGCAGAGTAACCCTGTTTTACAGCAAATTAAATATCAACATTAGCGTGTTGATATTTTTTTATTTAAATACTCTACTAATTTAGTAGAGTATTTATATTTTTGTACTGTATTAAAGTTTACATAATGGAAAATTTAAACTACCTGGCATTTGCCATGCCTGCCTTCTTTCTGTTTGTTTATATTGAGTATAAAACGGCTCAGTATAAAAAGAAGGAAGATCTATTTAAATATGAAAGTTCAGTATCTAATGTAAGCATAGGTATTGCCGAAAGGCTACTAAATCTTTTTGTTGCAGGCAGCTTCTATCAACTTTATTATTGGGTGTATGATAATTATAAAATTTTTGATGTACCTGCCAACTGGATTATTTGGATAGCCCTGATCCTTGCCACCGATTTTGTTTGGTACTGGTACCATCGCCTTGGGCATGAAGTAAATATTTTTTGGGCTGCCCACATAGTGCACCACCACAGCGAAGAATTTAATTTTACAGCCGCCGCCCGCATTACCACGCTGCAGGCTATAATACGTACCGGGTTTTGGTGCCTGTTGCCGCTGCTGGGCTTTCACCCCACCATGGTTATCACAATGCTTTTAGTGCACGGTAGCTACTCTTTTTTTACGCATACTCAAATAATCGGGCGCATAAAATGGCTGGAATATGTTTTTATAACCCCATCTCTCCATGGTGTACATCATGCATCAGACGAAAAATACCTTGACAAAAACTATGGCGATATGTTTGTGTTTTGGGACAAGATATTTGGTACTTTTCAGGTAGAGGAAGAAAAACCTAAATATGGCCTTACCCACCCTTTAAAAAGTTATAGTTTTTTATGGATGCATTTTCATTATTACTTTGAAATATATGAAAGTTATAAGCGCGCCAATGGAGTGAAGGCAAAATGGAAAGCAGTGTTTGGGAGTCCTGCTGATATGGATCAGGACATAAGGCCCGAACTTGAAAAACGTTTTTTGCAGGATCGAAACCTTAAACTAAAACAACTCAGGTTTAAAGGATATTTAGCGTTTCAGGTAGCCATAAGCACAGCAATGCTTATGTGGTTTACATTTTATTATACATCGCAATCACTACCCGATAAACTGTTTACAGCAGCGTTTATTTTAATAACGCTTATAAACTGCGGAGCTTTGTTGGAACAACGCAAATGGATATATTATTTAGAATATGGCAGACTGCTTATTCTTAGTGCTTACATTTTGTATATACAGGGATATTTTGAATACCTGTTTATTCCGGCTGCTGTGATGCTGCTTGCCGAAAAATCATTTTCTCTGGGAAGACGTTATCAAAACTATGTATTGCAAACCAAATAAAGTTATGTTATGAATATAGCCGAATTAAAACTACAGTTGATAAATAAAATAATGACGCTTGACGATGCAGAATTTGCTCTTAAAGCAGAAAAGTTATTGAATGACGAAAGCCACTCGGTTAATGAGAAAGGTTCAGTACCCGACAGTACAATTATAGCCTACAGGTCTAATGGGCAGCCTTTAAGTATTAAAGATCTTAAAACTGAAATACTCCAAATTACAGACGATACAAAATCGGGCGCGCATTGCAGTACCAAAACCCGCCTGAAAGGAATTTTGTGGTTATAGAAGCCAAATTAAGTTTTATTAAGCATAGCAACCCATAAAGAACGGTTGGCGCTACATTATAAAAAATCCTGAAGCAAACACTTCAGGATTTCTATTTTTGGTCGATTTCAGTCTATATTCTGAAATCAAAATCTTAAATTATTATTCATCCCCATGTAAAAAGGATTGCCTGTTCAGCAGGGTTTCTTCGCTTTCAACATAGTTATCATCCGGCACGCAACAGTCTACAGGGCATACCGCTGCACACTGGGGCTCATCATGAAACCCTTTACACTCAGTACATTTGCTTGGAACTATATAATAAATATCGTCAGATATCGGTGTAAAAGGCTCATCGGCATCTACCTCTTCACCGCTTGGCAAAACAATTTTGCCGCGAAGTTTAGTACCGTCTTTGTATCTCCAGTCATCTGCACCTTCATATATGGCAGTGTTTGGGCATTCAGGCTCGCAGGCACCGCAGTTAATACATTCGTCTGTTATAATGATCGCCATGGCTTATTCTTAGTATTTAATAACGTAAATTTGCAGCAAAATTACGTCCAAATCCATTCATAAGCAAAAAAATGACGTTAACAGAAACAAAAAAAGCATTTGCCGAACTTGGCAGGTTCCTTTCGCAATTTTCTTTAGACATTAACAGCCAAAACCATCATGTGCTGTACAACGATACGTTTTATAACAGCTTTATCGATTTAATAGAAGCATCTAAATCCCATAATGGCTGGTTTACACAGGAGCAGGTTTATTTTGCAGTACAACAATGGGCACAGGCCTTAACACCGGAAAACCTTGACAACTGGCTTAAACAATACAACCTTGAAAATATACAGCCTAAAACCGTAGGGCTAATACTTGCCGGTAATATTCCGTTGGTTGGATTTCATGATTTTTTATCAGTACTTGTAGCAGGACATAATGCGTTGGTAAAGCTGTCGTCTAACGATATGCATTTGTTGCCATTCCTTGCAAAATATCTTATTGCAGTTTCTCCGGAAATGGATAACAGAATAAAATTTACTGAAGGCAAAATGGAAAACTTCGATGCTGTTATAGCTACAGGAAGTAACAACACTGCCAGATATTTTGAATATTATTTTAGGGATAAACCAAGTATTATCCGTAAAAGCAGAAATTCAGTTGCGGTATTAAACGGTAACGAAACCAGTGAAGATCTTGTAGCATTGGGCGAAGATATTTTTAGGTACTTTGGGCTTGGTTGCCGCAATGTATCGAAACTATTTGTGCCCAAAGGTTATAACTTTAAAGACTTTTTTGAGGCAATGTACACTTATAAAGATGTTATTTTTTATGAGAAATACTCAAACAATTACGACTACAACAAAGCCGTTTTCCTGATGAGTAATTTTAAGCTGCTCGATAATGAATTTCTTACATTAAAAGAAGATCCTGGCTTCTCATCCCCCATTTCGAGCGTTTTTTATGAATATTATGATGATATTGCGACCATAGAACAAAGATTAGAAACGGAACACGAACAAATTCAATGCATTGTGGGTAGCAGCAGTATAAAAAACAGTATAGCTTTTGGTCAAACTCAAAAACCGGGTTTGTTAGATTATGCCGATAATGTTGATACAATTTTATTTTTGTCAACAATTTAGTCGAAATTTTTATAAAATTAATTGCTGTTATTCTGTCTATTATTAAGAAATTTGCATCACTTTCAAGAACCGCAACACAATGAAAAAACACAATTTTAGCGCAGGACCATCTATCCTGCCACAAGAAGTATTTGACAAAGCCGCACAGGCAGTTTTAAACTTCAACAACTCCGGACTTTCAATACTTGAAATATCGCATCGCAGCAAAGATTTTGTAGCCGTAATGGACGAGGCCCGTGCACTAGTATTAGAGCTAATGGGACTTACAGGCAAAGGCTATCAGGTACTTTTTCTTGGTGGTGGTGCAAGCCTTGAGTTTGCAAGAATACCATACAACCTGCTTAAAGATGGTGGCAAGGCCGCTTATCTTGATACAGGAACATGGGCAGCAGCAGCAATAAAAGAAGCTAAGTTTTTTGGAGAAACTGTAATTGTGGCATCATCTAAGGCTGATAATTACAATAATATACCGAAAGGATATGCCATTCCGGCGGATGCGGATTATTTTCACTGTACAAGCAACAATACCATTTTTGGCACACAGATACAGGAATTTCCTGAAACAGATATACCATTGGTTTGCGATATGAGCTCGGATATTTTTTCCCGCCAGATCGATTTTTCAAAATTTGGGCTTATTTATGCAGGGGCACAAAAAAACATGGGGCCTGCAGGTGCAACCCTTGTAGTTATTAAAGAAGAGCTGCTTGGCAAAACAGGCAGGACAATACCATCTATGCTGGATTACAAACAGCATGTTGACAAAGAAAGTATGTATAACACGCCTCCGGTTTTTGCTGTGTATACTTCATATCTTACACTACAATGGCTTAAGGATAACGGCGGTATAGAAGCTGCCGAAAAACGCAACAGTGCAAAAGCCGAATTGCTTTACGATGAAATAGATCGTAACCCTCTATTTGTGGGTACTGCTAAAACTGAAGATCGCTCTAAAATGAACGTTTGCTTTTTACTTAAAAACGAAGAACACACCGAGCAGTTTGACAAAATGTGGAAAGCTGCCGGAATAAGCGGACTTCCCGGACATCGTTCGGTTGGTGGATACAGAGCTTCTATTTACAACGCCATGCCTATAGAAAGTGTACAGGTGCTTGTAGATGTAATGCAGGAACTTGAAAAAAGTATTCAGTAAGCAGTTACAGTTTTCAGTGATGAGGTCACATATTGGTTCTCAAAACATTTTTAAATTTTTCAATCATTAAATCTTTAAATATTAAAGAATGAAAGTATTAGCAAACGACGGTATTTCTAAAAGCGGAATCATAGCTCTTGAAGATGCCGGATTTGAAGTTATAACAACCAAAGTGGCACAGGAGCAGGTTGCCAATTATATTAATACCAATAATGTAGCTGTATTGTTAGTGCGCAGTGCTACAAAAGTTCGCAAGGATATTATTGATGCCTGCCCCGGACTTAAAATTATTGGCCGTGGCGGTGTGGGTATGGACAATATTGATGTGGAATATGCCCGCGAAAAAGGCGTGCATGTTATCAACACCCCGGCATCATCATCAGACTCGGTGGCAGAACTTGTTTTTGCTCATTTATTTAGCGGTGTACGTTTTCTGTATGATGCTAACCGGAACATGCCCCTTGAAGGCGACAGTAATTTTGAAGGGCTTAAAAAGGCATATGCCAACGGTATCGAACTACGTGGCAAAACACTGGGCATTATTGGCTTTGGCCGTATTGGTCGCTCTGTTGCCAAAGTAGCACTGGGTCTTGGCATGAAAGTTATTGCAGCCGATAAATTTGTAGGCAGTGCTGAGATTAAAGTAGATTTTTACAATGGTCAGTTCATTAATGTAGATATAGTTACAGAACCTCTTGAAGACGTATTTAAGCATGCTGATTTTTTAACGCTTCACGTTCCTGCACAGGACGGCGGTTATGTTTTAGATAAAGAAGAGTTTGAGGCACTTAAAGACGGTGTGGGTATTGTTAATGCATCCCGTGGTGGTGTGATTAACGAAGTAGCGCTTATTGATGCTTTAGACAGCGGCAAAGTTGCTTTTGCGGGTCTTGATGTATTTGAAAATGAACCAACACCGGCTGTACAGGTATTAATGCACCCGAAAGTTTCATTAACGCCACATATTGGTGCTGCTACACTCGAAGCACAGGACCGTATAGGTACAGAACTTGCTGACCAAATATCAAGCCTGTTGAAAACTGAGGTTTAAAAACACTGATTATATAAATCACGAAAAGCTGCCGAAATCAAATCCGGCAGCTTTTTATATTTATTCAGATGCCTGGTGGTCGTAACTAAAGACCCGCTTTAGTTTCCAGCTTCCATTAGTAGCCAACAACCAAAGGCAACTAAATTTTGCCCTGCCTGTTTTATATAGCTTTTTACCGGGTTCCTGAATATAGAACTCATGCAGTCCGTTTTGCAAAAAACCATAAATTTTCCCATTTTTTTCAAGAGGATAAACTTCGGTACTGCCCTTAACCACCTCACGGGTTATTTTACCATTCGGACTGTTGCAAATATTATTTCTTGTGGCGTCAATAAATTCCTTTTTGTTTTTAATGCCTCCTTTGTCATGATAAAACTCGAGGTCGTCTGCAAGAATTTGGTCAAGTATTTTATAATTGCACTTATTAAACCCCTCGGCAAACAAAAGGCTATCCATTTTTTGGGCAGTTAAATATAATTCTTTATCAACCTGGGCATTAGTTTGAATTGTAAGAAACAGCAATAAGCTAGCTAAGCAATATTTCATATAAAGATTATTAAAGGAGTATGCTAAAATAATCATTTAAGAAATATTAATACCTGCTTTTAAATACCATTATATTCTTCTTCCGTAACCTTATCTAACCATTCCATTTTGGCATAATCAAGTTCGGTAATTATAGCAAGATGCTTAAAATGGCTGTTAGGCGAAGCCCCGTACCAATGGGGCACACCAGGCAAAACAGTTACTACACTGCCAACCTGTAATTCCTGTATAGGCTTGCCTTTTTCCTGATAAAGCCCTTTACCTTCTGTAACAATAAGCATTTGCAGCCCAATGTGTGTGTGCCAGTTGTTGCGGGCACCCGGCTCAAAAGAATAGCTTTTTACAATACTGTTATTTGTATAATTATCAGTAAACAGCACTTTTACCCATGCATTTCCGGTAAGGTACTGTTGTGGCATAGGATGCTCTACACCATATTCTGGTTTCAGTTTTTTTGCAGTTGGATTAATCATGGCTATAGTTTTTTAGAATACAAATGTATAGCCATATACCATTATAAAAATAACGAATATCAAACAGGAAATTATGAAATTGAAACAATTTATCCCCTTACCGCCTTTGGAATGGTACCCGTTATCCTTTTAAAATAGTTATTGAAATAGCTTGGGTATTCAAATCCCAACGAATAAGCCACATCGGCAACGCTCCAGTCAGTATGCTGTAAAAGTGCCTTTGCTTCGTTTACTATCCTCTCAGAAATATGTGTCGTGGTAGGCCTGCCCGTAATTTCTTTTACAGAGCGGTTTAAATGATTTACATGGACCGACAGATGCTGTGCATAGTCCTGAGGGGTTTTTAATCGCAGTGGTGTTTCTTTGGTTTCTATAGGGAACTGGCGCTCTAAAAGCTCTAAGAACAATGATGTAATGCGTGAAGAGGCATTTTTATGAACAAAGAAATCTTCGGACGGACGCATCTTTAAAGCTTCATGTATTATAAGCCCCAAATAATTACGCATCAATTCATCTTTAAAAGCATAATCAGTGTTTTGTTCTTCGGTCATCCTCCTGAACATAAAAGTTATAAACTCTTTTTGTTCATCATTTAGTTTAAACACCGGTGTGCCGCCAATTTTAAATAAAGGCGATTCCTGAAGGCTTTCTGTACGAGCCTGACCTCTAAAAAAATCTTCGGTAAACACACACGCGAAACCATAAAAATCGGGGTCTTTCATTTCCCAGGAATAAGGGATATACGGATTACCAAAAAACAAAATAGTCCCATCAACATCAATTCCTTTATCAGCATAATGAATTGTGTTGCTTCCTGTACTTATGGATATTTTATAAAAGTCCCGGCGGTTGTAAGTAGGCGTTCCTTTTGCAATAGCATTATTTACCTCATATACATTAAACCCTTTTAACTTTGAGTCGGTGGCATTAATACCCTGCATATACTTTAATTTGTTTTAAAACTATGCAAAGTTAAGATAATCAAACAAAACAATTACAACAAAGTAAGCCTCTCTTCTTCAAGATCAAGATATAAAAGATGTCTGCGTATGATTTCTTCATCGATCTCTGTACTGTTATTTTTATTAAGAAGCCATTCCCTCTGCTTATTGAGCACATCAAGATATATGGCTTTATTTTCTTCAGAAAAGGCCATGTTCTCATTTTCATCCATATCACAGGCACTCTCCCATTTGAGAGCTATTTGTTGCAATACTGTTTCATTTTCAAGCTTGCTGCCATAATTCTCTTTTAGGCTTTTCAGGCCGTGTCGGGCAAGATGTACCCTGATTGCGTTATAAACCTCTTCTTCCGGTTTCACAAAATCAGGATCAGGCATATCTATCTTGCTAATAAGCCATGGCAATGTTAACCCCTGCACCAACAATGTAGTAAGTATAACCACGAAAGTTATAAATAATATCAGGTTTCTTTGAGGAAAATCAGTGCCATCAGCCAGTTGTACAGGTATAGATAATGCTGCCGCTAACGAAACCACGCCACGCATACCAGCCCACCCCAGCAATACAGGAGCTTTGAAACCGGGGCTGCGGGTATCGGCAACGGTTATATAATTTCGGGCAATAAGCGTTATAACTACAGCCGCATATGTAGACAGCATTCTTGCAACAACCAGTACCAATGTAATCAACAGGCCATAGCCTATTGCTGTAGAGACACTCACAGTACCCAACCCGGCAGTAATTTCGGGCAGGTCGAGCCCAATAAGCATAAACACTAAACCGTTGAGTAAGAAACAAAGGCTCTCCCAAACATTTACGCTCTTGAGTCTAACCGTACTACTAAGAAACCAAAGCCTTTTATTAGAAAGCAGTAAACCACCGCTAACCACTGCAAGCACTCCACTACTGTGTACTTCCTCTGCAGCTATATACATAACATAAGGTGTTATCAAAGTCAGAATAATATCTATGTTGGCATTTGTAGGCAAGTATTTATGAATTTTCATGATAAGCCAACCTATTGCCACACCAATGCCTGCACCGCCAACAACCATCCAAACAAAGCTTGCTGCGGCTTCGTGCCACACAAACTGTCCTGTTGCAACAGCTATCAGTGCAAACCTGAAAATAATTAATGACGAAGCGTCGTTAAGCAGGCTTTCTCCCTCTAAAATAGAAGAAAATCGCCTGGGTACTTTTACAAATTTCAATATTGCTCCTGCACTTACAGCATCAGGCGGAGATACAATGCCTCCAAGTAAAAATCCTAACGCCAAAGAAAACCCCGGTATAAAATAATTAGCCACCAATGCTACCGAAAAAGCGGTAAAAAAGACCACTAAAAAGGCAAAACTTGTTATTATACGTCGCCATTTCCAAAGCTCTTTCCAGGATATAGACCACGATGCTTCATAAAGTAAAGGAGGCAGGAATATTATGAATATAAGCTCTGCCTCTATATGCAGTGTAGGGATACCTGGTATAAAGCTTATTGCCAGCCCGGCTAAAACGAGTAAAACAGGATATGCAACTTTTATTTTTTCGGCCAGCATTATAATTAGCAATATAATTGCAATAATGCCTAAATAAAAAGGGAAATCGTGCAGCATACGGTTTGTATTAGTAGGTAATAATTTTAGACTGTTTCAAAAATAGTTAAAAAGCACGCACTTTAACGCATTTTGCTTTGAGCCTTTTATAATGTAATTTTGTAAAAGTACTTCTCAAAAAAAACTCTAAGATGAAACGTTCCGGCTCTGCTGATTTACCGCTGCACGGAGGACATGTACCCCTTTGGCTTTCGGAAAGGATGGCAAAGTTAGGCCTCGCCATTGTAGAGACCATTGCAATGGAGTTTTCTACAGAACAGGTTATAAGCAAACTGGCAAATCCTTTTTGGTTTCAAAGCTTTGGGGCGGTTATGGGTATGGACTGGCACTCATCGGGCATTACAACATCAGTGCTTGGTGCATTAAAACGATCTGTAAACCCGCATGCCAAAGAGCTGGGTATTTACATTTGCGGGGGCAAAGGCAAACATTCGACCAAAACTCCCGATGAACTTATGGTAGTGGGCAACCGCACCGGACTTAATGGGTTAGAACTTGCCAGGCTGAGCAAACTTACCGCCAAAATAGACAATACTGCCATACAAGACGGGTTTCAGCTCTATCAGCATAATTTTATAGTAAACGCTAAGGGAGATTGGTGTGTTATCCAGCAGGGAATGAACAATTATACAGGCACAGCACGCAGGTATCATTGGCACAGCAAAGATGTTATATCTTTTGTAAACGAACCGCATACTTTTATTTACGGACAAAATCAGGGGCAAATACTCAACCTTACAGCAGCAACCGCCGAAGATACGCGCCAAAAATCGTTACTCATTGTAAATGAACATCCTGAAAGAATGCTCAGGGAGATCAATCATCTCGTAATGCCTAACCACCATGATGTAAGGATGAAAGATGTAAACATGAAACGATTGGGTGCTATGCTATGGATGGCTCATGAAAACCAGCCTGAAGATTTTGAAGACCTGCTAATGTTAAAGGGAATGGGACCAAGAACTATACAATCGTTAGCTTTAGTTAGTGAGGTAATTTACGGCACACCTACCCGTTTTGACGACCCGGCCAGATTTTCTTTTGCACATGGAGGTAAAGACGGGCATCCGTTTCCTGTTCCTGTAAATGTTTTCGACGAAACCATTACAACACTGCAAACAGCCATTAACAGGGCTAAAATTGGCAACACAGATAAACTGTATGCAATACAAAAACTCTCAGAAATTGCAAGGAATGCAGAAAAAGACTTTACTCCCAACACTAACTTTGATGCTCTTGTACAAAAAGAACGTAGCGAATCATACAAATATGGAGGAAGAACTATTTTTGGCGAAGCCAAGCCCCCTAAAAGCAACAAACCTAAGGGGGACAGCAATCAGTTAAAGCTTTTTTAGATTATCGATCTTCTACTCGTCGTCGTCAAAGTTTTGATATTTTATAAACAAGCGCCCAATGCTTATGTTCAGGCGGTTCTTGTAATCGTCAATAAGCCACTCCCTGTAATTTTTAGTAGTTTTAGACAGCAGTTTAGAGTATTGCTTTACCCGATATTCTATATCCGGTTCGAGTTCTTTGGCAAGTTTTCGAGCCTCATTAATGCTCTCACTGTTTACAATACACATTACCGCATGCTGCTCTATAGATTTATCTATAACAGCTTTGGGCTTTTCTTTTTGATCTGCCGCTATCCTAAACTCTTCTTCTACATCAAAAGTAATAGTAGTACTTTTTGCAAAACGCTCCCTAAGATCATCAGGCATTACATACACATGATGGCTCTCAATCTCAGCATCGGTACGGATGTTATCTAAAAACTGATCCGGATTTTTAAAAATATACTGCCAGTCAATAGGGTCGCTCCACAAGCCAAAGCGCTGGGCATTGTTACCAAGATCTATAACTGTAAAATAGTCCTTTTCAGGCAGCTTGCGCGAGCCTCGTCCTATCATTTGGAAATAAAGGGTTAAAGAACGTGTAGCACGGTTAAGTATTATGGTTTCTACCGTAGGCTCATCAAAACCTGTGGTTAATATTGATACCGATGTAAGTATAGCATCAGGTGTTTTTTTAAACCACGACAGTATTTTTTTGCGTTCAACATCGGGCGTTTTATTGTCAAGGTGTTTTATAGGAAAACCTGCCGCCCTAAAGGTTTCATATACATACAATGATGTATTGATACCGTTATTGAATATAAGCGTTTTTTTACCCATAGAACGCGAAACATAACTTTGCAGCAGCAAGTCCTGCATAGCTACGCGCGAATATAATTCATCTGAAGAAGCTACAGTATAATCTCCGTTGATGCCAAGTTTTAGCGAAGTAAGCTCTACATCATAACCATACATAGCTGCGTTAGCCAAAAAGCCTTTATCTATAAGCGATTTTATAGGCTCGCCCGTAATAAGCTCGTCATAAGTTTCATACATTGGCAGCTCTATATTAGAGCTTAAAGGAGTTGCGGTAACCCCAAGAAAAAGTGAATTTTTAAAATAAGTAAACAGCTTGCGGAAACTATTATAATGCGCCTCATCTACAATTACAAGCCCCACATAATCCATGTGGAATTTTTTATCTTTAAGACGGTTATTAAGCGTTTCGACCATAGCAACATAGCACTCAAAATCGTTATCATAAGGCAGTTCTTTTACATTACTGTCTATAATAGTGTTTTTTACGCCAAAGCTTTTCAGCATGGCCGATGTTTGCTTGCTTAATTCTATCCTGTGGGTTAGTACAAGAACCTTACGGTTGTATTTTTCAATAAATCGTCGGGCTATTTCAGAAAAAATAACGGTTTTACCGCCCCCTGTAGGTAATTGATACAGTAAATGGTAGTTATCCGGTTTGCCCTCAAATTTTCTAAAAATGGCGTCAATGTCTTCCTGCTGATAATTATATAACTCTTTCCTTTCTCCTTCTTCTTCGGCTTGCATAGTGGTGTCTAAAAATAATCTCCCAAAAATTGCGGATGTACCAAACTAAAAATTCGGTATATTCTGAATTACGGGTGGTGTGTTGGTTGTTTTTTTGCAAATATACCACTTTATAAAGGTTTATTAATGATTAAATTTTACATAAAGTTTTAAAGTTGTTATATTAGTCCTTACAGAAGATTTTTTTTATTTGTAATATAATTGTTGAACATAATTAACTTTTTGCGAAATTTGTAACACAAATATTCAATATTCGATACTTTGGAGAGTGCCATTTTTCTTATTGCAGGTTTTATTATAGGAACCTTTGGCACCCTTATTGGTGCCGGTGGCGGTTTTATTCTTGTGCCGCTGTTACTTATTTTCTACCCAGAATTCAGTCCCGAAACTACCACTGCAATATCTATAGCAGTTGTGGCAGTAAATGCCATATCAGGCTCAGTAGCTTATGCACGCAGTGGCCGTATAGACTACAGGGCCGGACTTATTTTTGCCTTTTACACCATTCCCGGGGCTATATTGGGAGTACTGACAGTGCAATACATACCTCAACACTCATTTAATACTATTATAGGGATATTACTTGTTGGCCTAGCCTCCTATTTATTTGTAAAAAATAAGAAAGACATTACTTTTATAGAACAAACCACTGCAAAAAAAGGTTGCCGTGCCCACACACTTGTAGACAGCAGCGGCATTACCTACAACTATACTTACAACCCTGTTTATGGTAATCTTGTTAGTCTTGTAGTTGGATATATATCGCCCTTATTGGGTATTGGAGGAGGTATAATACATGTACCTGCAATGGTAAACTGGCTTAAATTTCCTGTACATATAGCCACGGCAACATCTCATTTTATACTTGCCGTTATGGCTACGGCCAGTGTTTTTACGCATGCTTACAAGGGTACTTATAACGACCCTGCAATTTTGCACATGATATTGTTTATATCGCTTGGTGTTGTGCCGGGTGCACAATTAGGAGCTATGCTTTCGCACAAAATAAAAAGCAATGTAATTTTACAGGTTCTTGCTGCCTGCCTGGCTATTGTAGGGATACGAATATTATTCAGCAGTTTTTAAGCTATTTACAAACATTGCCTAGAGATTGTTACATACCCTCTATCTTCCCAGTTCGCGCCTTATACCTAATTTTTTCATTTTAGAGTTCAGCGTAGACGGAGGCACATTCAGCATTTCTGCAGCACCTCCAGGCCCCCATATTTTACCCCTGCATTTTTTCAACACACTAATAATGTGATCTCTTTCATTTTCGTCAATGCTTTTTATATGGTTGCCGTTCTCTGATGTTTCGTATGCAAGTCCTCCAATAGGCTTTGGAAGCCTGATTTCGCGGATAACATTTTCCTTTGCCAAAAGCACTCCTCTTTCAATAAGGTTTTCAAGTTCGCGGATATTTCCCGGCCACGAATAATCCATAGCATCTTCCATGGCCCTTTCAGAAAGCCCGGTAACCCGTTTCCCTGTTTTTTGATTGTACTGCTCAATAAAATGATCTACCAGTAATGGTATGTCATCTTTGCGCTCTCTTAGCGACGGCAACTCTATAGGAAAAATATTAAGCCTATAGTAAAGATCAAGTCGGAAACGGCCGTCTGCCACTTCTTTTTCAAGGTTTCTGTTGGTAGCTGCTATAATACGAATATCAACCTTAATAGGCATGTTGCCTCCTATCCTGTTTATTTCTTTTTCCTGTAATACCCTTAAAAGCTTAGCCTGCAAATCAAGCGGCATCTCTCCTATTTCGTCTAAAAAAATAGTCCCTTTGTTAGCGAGCTCAAATTTACCGATGCGCCTGTCCATTGCACCTGTAAATGCGCCTTTTTCGTGTCCAAACAATTCAGATTCAATTAAATTTGCAGGTAAAACGGCACAGTTAATTTTTACAAGCGGCTGCTTTTTTCGTGGTGAAAGATTGTGTACACTCTCTGCAATACGCTCCTTACCTGTACCACTCTCGCCAAGTATAAGTACCGATGTATCGACACCGGCAACCTGACTTATATTATCAAATACATTGAGTAGTAAATGACTCCTGCCAATAATTCCTTCAAAACCTTCCCTTGCCTCTGCTGTATTCTTTTTAGGCTGTGCCTTTTCTTTCACTAAAGATACCTCTAAAACTTCGGGCTGCTTTTGTATAGACAGCATACTCTCTATGGCATCTTTTAAACCATCGCAAAAACGGCTGCACAGATCAAGCTGGGCATCATTATAGGCATCAGGCTTACGACTGTAAAAAAAGAAATAAAATATCTCCCCGTTAGCCAAAGGCAATGGCAGAGTAAAAGTAGAGTTCATCCTGAAAACATCGGCTACCACTTTTCGCATTGATGGCTGTGCCGTAAGATCCTTAAAATCTTTATCGTTATAATACACAGGTTCCTTATCTATCTTGGTCTTTGCCTGGAGAGTATTGATCTCATCTGTTTTTAGATTGGTAATAACCTGAAATTCTGACAACCCTATAATCTGATATTCATTAAAACCAATGCGCAAATAGCTCATTGCAGTGTAAGGTAAATTCCCTTTGTTCTTAAAACCTGCAACCATATAATCGAAGTTTATATATGGCTGAAAAGCTTTACCTATATTGAGAAGCTTTTGTTCCCAACCCTCTTTATCGACAGTAATTTCCTGTAGTCTCTTTCTAAAATCTTTTTCTTTTTTAACGCTGGCTTCAAGGCTGTTCTCGTGCCTGTATTGTGCTATCTCTAAGGTTACAAGCAAATCTTTTTCCCTAAATGGCTTTACAATAAATCCCTGTGGCTGTGTGGCTTTTGCGGCCATAAGCACCTCATGATTAGAGTTTGCAGATATAAATATAAAAGCACGGTTTTCTTCTTTCAATATCTTTGCCAGGTCTATACCCGTTTGTGTGCCTTTAAGGAATATATCTACCAAAACCAAACCGGGATTTTGACTGGCAATTAAAGGCAGCGCCTCTTTAACCGACTTTGCTGTTCCGCATACCGGGTAGCCGTTTTTTTCCAGCATTATCTGCAGGTCGTGCGCTTCAATAAACTGGTCTTCTACAATAAGTATTTTTGGTTTCATATAGGTCGGGTTAGTTATGGTTAAAGGTATAGTGATAAATAAATTCTACGGTTATTTTAGTTCCGTTATCAGATACTATTCTAAAATTACCGTCAAGGTCGCTGCTAAGCCCCTGCATGAGCTTCATGCCTAAAGAAGTGGTTTTTGTAATATCAAAACCCGATGGCAATCCTGAACCGTCATCGGCAATGGTCAGTATAAAATAATCGTCATGAGAATAAGCGAGCTTAACCGTAATCCTTCCGTTTCTATTGGCACCAAAAGCATATTTTATAGAATTAGTAATCGCCTCGTTTAAGATAAGGCCAATAGGCACAGCCTGAGACACATCCATATCTATATCTTCTATCTCTGTTTCAAAATAAATATTGTGGTCAAGGTCGAAACTGTCTTTTAAATAATCTATTAGTTCATTAATATATTCGGGCATATTTATAGCAGCAAGGTCATCTGATTTATAGAGCTTTTGGTGTATGAGCGACATAGAATGCACCCTGTGCTGGCTGTTTTTTATTGCTGTTACGGCAACCTGATCTTTAAGATAGGCCGATTGGCTGTTAAGCAGACTCATTACAATTTGCAGGTTATTTTTTACCCTATGGTGAATCTCTTTAAGCAACCACTGTTTTTCTTCTACAAGGCGTTTAAGGAACGTATTTTGAATTTCAATTTCCTGCTGCTTGATCTCAAGGTTTTTATTAGATCTTTGTTTTAAACTGTAGCCTCTATACAACAAGAGCATGATAATAACACAAAAACCTACAACCACATAAACAACTATTTTAATTATCCTGTCGGTTTGTATTTTAGCCTTTTGTATCTCGGCCTCCTGCTTTAATATTTTTATGTTTTTGGCATTCTCTGTTAGGGCATGGTCTTTTTTCTCGGTTTCATAACTAATTTGAAGTTCAGATACCTGATTGCTTTTTGCCTCATTAAAAACACTGTCTTTTATGGCTGTATATTTTTGAAAATTCTTTATTGCAGATACATAGTTGCCGGATATTGAATCTAACTTAAAACTCCACATGTAAACATATCGCCTCGAAGCATTATCTCCGGACAGAAAGGCTATTTCACGATTTTTGTCAAGATATTTTTTTGCGGCAGTATAATCTTTTGCCCTGTAGTAATAACTAAGAAGTATGTTATTGATATTAAACAATACTGCCGGCCTTATCCTGTCCTGATTTCCGTTAATAATAGTAATAAGTTCATTACAGTATTTACGCGCATTGTTCAGGTCATTAAGCTCTCTGTATATTGTTATAAAACTAAGCCGGGATGTTACAAGGCTCTCCAAATTGGTGGGCGGATAACGCTTTAAAATATCTTTTAAAAAAGCAAGGGCTTCTTTTTTTTTACCCAACGGATACATGTCGTTTACAATACTGCCAGTAAGGGTGTGTATATAACCATCAGCCTGATTTTTTATGGCATATTCCAGGCTTTTTTCATGATATTGCCTTGCAAGTTCAAAGTTTTCATTATAAAAATGCGCCAGCCCTATATGGTTATATATTGATGCCATATTCATCGATTCGTCGCCATTCTTCTCTCCTTCCTTAGCAGCAAGCAGGCTGTATTTTACACCCTCTTCATAAAGCCCCAGTTTAGTATAGGCAATACCCAAAATATCATATACATCGCCCAGTTCTTCCTGTTTCAGCGACCTGTATATTTTTATGGCTTCTTTACACTCTGCTACAACTTTTTTATTTTCAGATATATTTAAATGCTGCTCTGCCAGTTTTGCAAGTATATCGGCAAGTTGTTGCTGCGTGCCCCCTTTGCGGTAGGCTTCAAGGGCTTTTTCAAGTGTTTTTACCTTATCCTGAAGTCCCTGCTCCCATCCAAAATATTTAGAAAGCTCTACAAAACAATCCCCTTTAAGGCCTTCCCAATTGTTTTGGGTAGCCTTTGCAAGTGCACCGGTTGCATATTTTTTTCCAATATCACGCCTGTCACTCTCCCTGTATGCCTGTGCATACAACAGGGCATTCTTCACCAAGGCTTTTTCATCTTTAATTTTCAGGGAAATCTTTTCGGCGGCATTTGTAAAATAGAGCGCACTGTCAATGTCTTTGGGCAGTGCCTCGGGCATGTATATATAGGCCTGTGCCAAATCCTGCAAGGTTGTAATGCGCTGTACAGGAGTTTGTTTAGCGCCAAGCTGAAGGCGCAACTGTTTAACCGTTAGCTTTTGCTGGGCATAACAGCTACAATAAACAACCAGTAAGGCAATAACTGTAAAGCTTTTAGATACCCCCATAGCAAAAGCATAAATATTAGTTAAATATATAAATTGTATCGATATATTTTAAAAATAAGATTAAGAAATTTCGGTATAATCTACTGGCAAACAATAATTAAAGTATATTGAAATAGCTGTACCATTACTATTCTGTAAATCCAGCTCTCCTTCTATATCGCTGCTTAATCCTTTTATAAGGGTAAGCCCAAGCGAGTTATTAGAGTTAATAGCATTTTGGTTCAGGCCAATACCATCATCCGTTACAGATAATACATAGTTTTCGTCCCCCAGTTGTTTAAGCGTTATAGTTACTATGCCTTCATTTTTATTTGGGTATGCATGCTTTAAAACATTAGTAACAGCTTCGTTTACTATTAAACCCACAGGCATGGCATAAGAAACATCCATTTGTATGTCATCTGCATCTACGTTTACCGTAATGTTTTTATCAGTTTTATAACTCTGTACCAAATGTTTTACAAGCTCATTTAGATAAGCAGGCATGGTTACATGCAAAATTCCGTTAGTACCAAGAGAATGATGATGTATTAACGATATGGCAAATATTCTCTGTTGGCTCTCGGCAATGGCTTTTTGGGCAGCATCATTGGTTAAATACCCCGATTGGAGGTTCAATAAACTGCTTATTACCTGTAAATTGTTTTTTACACGATGATGAATCTCTTTTAAAAGCCAGTCTTTTTCATGTGCGGCTAATTGTAGGGCCTTTTCTTTTATATCCATCTCCAATTGCTGCATATCGGTTATTTTCTCATTATGGCTTTTCAGTTTTCTGTAACTTACTATAAGTGCCAAAATAATCGTGAGCAGTATAATGCAACTGATTATCAGGATCAGTAAATTAGACCTGTAATAGCTGTACAGCCAATATAAGTTTGCCAGATAATCTATGTTCATGATCTTTAAGCCTCCACACCTTTCAATTGCAAGGATCATTATTGTTTTCACTTTCATTTAATTTTCTGAACTTGAAGCTGCATATTTTAAGCCATTAAAATTCATTTAAAAACAAATCAAAAAAAGAAAGCACACAATACCCTTAAAAACAAACCATTAGTAATTAAAAAAGTTTTTGAAGCAACATATCTCCATTCTTGGTCCAAAATTATATACCTTGAAATATCGCTGTTTTGGCCTCGACATATCGTGACGCAACGAAATTGCGACTACAAAAAAAGCCATGCTTCTGAAAAATATCAGAAACATGGCCAACCAATCAACCAAATCAATAATCCTCTCAGCTAAAAAATAATAGCCTGTAGTATGTATAGGCAAATTTCAGTCTTATCTTAAAATCATGCATTGAACTGGGACAAGAAATAATGCCCAAGCAACACTATAGCATGCTTTATTCGATTTTTAATACCTTTGCATTATGAAAACTATATACATCATTTTAACTTTTGCTGCCGCCTTTCTTGCATTATATGAGCAATCTTTAGCCAAACCAAATATGGTTATAATGGTTATTGCCATAATTATTTTTATGCTGGGGCTAATGAGGTTGATGAGTAAAGTTCCGGGCAAAAACGACATAAACAACAATAGCAATGAAGTTTAAGCCAAACGATAGGGTTACGGTGCTCGACGATTCCTTTTCGGGTAAAGTGAAGGGTTATAAAAACGGTAAGGTTTTAATAGAAACCACTGATGGTTTTGAGCTTTCTTTTGAAGAAAACGAATTGGTAAAAATTACCGATACAAATGCTATGAGTTCTTTTTTTGCCAACCAGAGCGTGCGGTCTGTTCTAAAAGAAAAAGAGCTGCCCAAAAAGCGGAGTTTCGTTAAAGAAAAAAAGGACAAAAAAGAAGGTTTTGTACTCGAAATAGACCTGCATATAGAAAAACTTGTGCCAAACAAACGCGGCATGAGCAACTATGATATACTCACGCTTCAGTCTGATACTGCCAAACGCCATTTAGAATTTGCCATTAAGAACCGTATTCCTAAAATTGTTTTTATTCATGGAGTGGGTGAAGGCATACTTAAAGCCGAACTCGATTTTATGCTGGGGCGTTATGACGGTATTTCATTTAAAGATGCCAACTATCAAAAATACGGCCTTGGTGCTACAGAAGTGTATATTAAGCAAAACATCGACAGGTAGATTTAATTGCTAAAAAAGATGTATATTACTTTTAAAAAGTAGTATTTATAAATTTTTAGTAATCCAATGGATAACAATACACTGGTAATTATTGGCGGGGATGCAGCAGGCATGTCGGCAGCTTCAAAAGTGCGCCGTGAACAACCCGATCGTAAAATAATTGTTTTTGAAAAGTCTGATTATACTTCATATTCTGCCTGTGGCATACCCTACTTTATATCCGGAACAGTAAAAACCGCAGATGAGTTAATACGCCGCAGTCCGCAGGAATTCCGATCAAAATATAAAATAGACGTGCGGACCATGCATCTTGTTTTACAGGTCGATACTGATAATAAGCAAATAAAAGTATTAGACAAGAACAACAACATTGAGTTTTGGCAGCCTTACGACCAATTACTAATAGCTACAGGCGGAAAACCTTATTGCCCGGAACACATTGCCGGCTATGATGCCGTAAATGTTTTTGGGGTATCTACCCTTAAAAGCGGAATCAATATCGAAAATTATATTGAAGAACATACACCACAAAAAGCAGTTATTATTGGCGGAGGATACATTGGCCTTGAAATGGCAGAGGCACTACTCATTCGTGGGTTGCATGTTACACTTGTAAACCGTCAGGAGCAGGTAATGAATACTTTAGATACTGATATGGGAGCTATAATATCTGAAGCGATGCGCAAATTGGGAGTAAACCTGCTGTTAAAAGAAGAACTTAAAGGATTTACAATTGTAAACAATAAAGCAACAGCAGTAATAACTGACAAACAGTCTATTGAGACTGATATGGTTATTTTTGGTATGGGGTCGTCTCCTAATACAGCTTTTTTGGAAGGTTCAAAAATAGAGCTGGGTATTAAAAAAGCTATTAAAGTAAATGGTGAAATGAAAACCAATATACCTAATGTTTGGGCAGCAGGAGATTGCACCGAAACCCTTAACCTTGTGAGCAAACAACAGATTTACGTAGCTTTAGGCACCATAGCAAACAAAACCGGGCTTGTGGCAGGCAGCAGTATTGCAGGAGTTAGTGCTAATTTTCCTGGGGCGGCAGGCACGGCCGTATGCAAAATATGTTCGTATGAAGTGGCACGGACAGGATTACAGGAAAAAGAACTTAAAAGATTGAATATAGAATACATAACCACAGTTATTGAAAGTAAAACAAGAGCTAATTATTATCCGGGAGCTAAAGATATAACCGTAAAATTATTGGCAGAAAAAAACAGTGGCAGGCTACTTGGCGGGCAAATTATTGGCGAAGAAGGTGCAGCAAAACGTATTGATGTTTTGGCCGTTGCCGTTACACACAACCTTACCCTGCAAAATATTATAGACTTAGACCTTTCTTATGCCCCACCGTTCTCTCCTGTTTGGGATCCGGTACAAACCGCAGCAAGAAGCCTCATTAAAAAGGTCTAAGGCTGTAGCTGAGACGGAGTAATTCCAAAGGCCTTTTTAAAGGCAAACGAAAAATGAGAAAGGTTTTCAAAACCAACCTCTAAATATACATCAGATGGTTTCCTGCCTTTTTGACTAATAAGAAAGTAAGCTTCATCCAGCCTTTTTTGCTGAAGCCATTTGTTGGGTGTGGTACTGAATATCTTTTGAAAATCACGCTTAAAAGTACTCAGGCTCCTTCCTGTAAGATAGGCAAAACGACTGAGGTCTACATTAAAATGAAAATTGCGGGTCATAAAAGCCTTAAGATCGATCTTGCCGGGCTCATTAAAATCGAATAAAATATCGGTCATTTCGGGTTTGGTTTCAAGTAATAATAGTATTGCCTCGTTTACTTTTAGCCGGAGCAGTGCGTCACTGTGTTCTTCCGGTTTTTCAAGATAGGCTAATAAAGATTTTGTATAAGATATGTAAAGGGGATTACTTTCCAGTGTTACAACTCCTCCATTATGTTTAGCCTGTTTGGCAGTGTAGCCAAAATTGCGTGCAAATTGTTTCAAAGTATCTGTATCAAGTAAAACAGATACAGCTTTGAATTCACCACTCTCCAAAGAAGGTATCTTCGTAAATTTTGCAAGGTGGTTCTTTACATAAAAGGCAAAATCGCCCTGTTGTAAAACAGTCTCGGCCCTGCCGTCATTAACCAACAATTTTCCCGATTCTATGTAAGTAAACACGTGCTCCGGAATAAATTGTTCGCCCTCCCTGCTTAATTTAATGTAGCAGGAGTAAAACACATGCGGCCTGTTAAAATTTAATTTGCTGTCCATACTATAAAAGTACTAACCCAGGCAGCATATATAATGCCATACTCCTGCTTTATTAAAATTATTTTTTCAGATACGTTTTGCCCTGTTCAGTTTCAAAAAAATTAACGGCATCATCATGATCTGTAGAAATGGTCACATCTTTCCATGCCTCCATTTCTGCCTTACGAACGCTGTCTGCATTTTGTAAAATTCCGTATGCCTCACTTCCTAAAACCAAATGTATGGGTGGCTTGGGGTGGTTGGCTATATCAACCATAACTTTTGCAGCCTTAGCAGGATCTCCCACAGGCACAAAACCGCCGCTTTTAAAAAATCCTTCGCGCTGCTGTACTTTACTGTACCCCTCAATGGCTTCAGCATAAGTCATGCTATCACCTGCCCAATCGGTACGGAAACCTCCAGGCTCAACCGATGTTACATAGATTCCCAATTCTCTTACTTCTTCTGCCAATGCTTCGCTAAAACCGCTAAGTCCAAACTTTGCCGCCTGATAAATAGTTATACCTGCGTTGCCCACACGCCCACCTATAGAACTTACCTGTAAAATGCGGCCGCTGCCCTGCCTGCGCATGTAAGGCAATATAGCACGGGTAATGTTTATAGGCGCATATAAATTGGTTTCCAATTGGCGACGCACCTGTTCATTACTATAAGCCTCGGCAGCACCAATAATGCCAAAACCTGCATTGTTTACCAGTACATCTATCCTGCCAAAGTATGCTATTGCTTGTTGCACTGCGGTAATAACCTCTTCCTGATTAGTTACATCAAGTTGCAATTGATATAATTGATCAGGATATTCAGCAGCCAAATCATCTAACTGATTAATATTACGTGCTGTGGCAGCTACTTTATCGCCTGCTTCTAAAACTGCTTTTGTAAGGTCTCTGCCAAGCCCTCTTGAACTTCCTGTTATGAACCAAACTTTTTCCATGATTGTTTTGTTTATTTAATTACAGGACAAAGTTCGGGCATAAAAAAAGCCTCAACTTTGCTGCGAGGCTCATTATTACTTTGTTGTGAGGTTCAAATTTAGATTCTATAAGATAATTTATCCATACGGTTTTCCAATTTTTACCATGCTTAAGTCGAAATGGAAAACACAGGTCTTTTCGTTTTATGTCTTATCTTTTTTCTCTTTCTCCAATCTGCTCAATATATCGTTCATCATATCAAGCTGAACCTTTTGCATTTCTATAAGCGATTGCTCCTGATGCAAAATAAGATGGTCTATTTTTTCATGCAGCATCCGTATTTCAAGTTCTGATTTCAGGTTTACCATATAATCGTTCTGTGCCTTTTCGCGGTCTTTTTCGCCCTGGCGGTTTTGGCTCATCATAATTACGGGTGCCTGTAATGCTGCAACACAAGATAATATCAGGTTTAACAATATAAACGGATACGGATCCCACCCTTTATTGGCAAGCACTATTATATTAACACTTATCCAACCCAGCAGGAAAGCTACAAAAGTGATTATAAATGTCCAGCTCCCGCCAAAGGCAGCCACCTTATCGGCAACACGCTGGCCTAATGTATAACCGGACACATCATCATCATCCGGATTATCAGCAATAAGGGTTTTATCTTTTAAAGACTCAACAACCTTAGTTTCCATAGCGTTAAGCTCTCCAACCTCTTTCTGTAAAAAATCAGCTATATACTTTTCCCTATATTCATTAAGTTCAGTAATTCCAAGGCTGCAACTTTCGTCAAATTCAGGGTGTTCTTTTTTTATAAGTTCTATAATGGGCTTGCGCACCAAATTGGCGGCCACCTTTTCGCGCTGAGGAAATTCTTTCCCGGACACATCACTTTTAAATTTCATCTTAATGCGTATTTAAAATACTTTAGTCGCTGTAGCTTCTTTCAACTTAACAAACTTTCAAACTTTTAACTTACTCAAAACCAGTCTTTCTTTTTAAAATAATACACCATGCACAATATTGTTACAGCCATTACTGCCAATACTACATAGTAGCCGTTTTGAGTACGTAATTCGGGCATATTGTCAAAGTTCATTCCATAAACACCTACAATAAACGTTAGCGGCATAAAGATAACCGAAAATATTGTAAGCGTCTTCATGATCTGGTTCATGCGCTGGCTTTGCGCCGAGAAATGAAAATCAGACACGCTCTCTATAGAATTCAGGTCATATTCAACCTGATCGAGCAGTTCAAGGCATTTTTGATGCAGGCGGGCAAAAAAAGTATGGGTAGACTTACGGATGGTTTCATACTCATCTTCGTCTTTTTCGCTTTTTAGATTGTATAATGCATCACGCAACGGCGTTATGGCACGCTTTAAGTAATTAAGACTTTCACGAGTACGCTCTACATTCCTAATAAAATCAATATTATTATTTGCCTTGGCTTCATTACTTAAAGCCTCAATACGGGTTTCATAGCGCTCAATCGTAATAAAAAAGTTTTCCATTATGGCATCTAACATCAGGTACAGCAAATAATCATTCTTCTTTTTACGAACAATTCCGGTTCCTGTGCGAATTCGCTCGCGTATGTGCTCAAAATAATCGCTGCGTTTTTCCTGAAAAGAAACTATGACATTGTCTTTAAGCAAAAAGCTTACCTGCTCTGTTTTAAGGCTTCCTACCTCTTCTTCTGGCAGTACAGATTTAATGCTGAAAAACAGTACATCGCCCAGTTCCTCAATACGGGTACGGCGGGATGTATTCAAAATATCACCCACAATAAAGCTCTCTACACTAAACTGTTCGGCTATTTGCTTTACAAGTTCTACATCGTGCAGGCCATGCACATTAAGCCACTTTACATCTTCTACCTGCTGCTCATCGGTGCATTCTTTAATTACCCGTACTAATCCTGTATTTTTATACTCTTCATATCCTTCTTCATTAAAAACAAAGAGCTGCATCTGTACGGGGTCGGTGCGGTATTCTCCTGTATATTCAAAATAGTTAGGTTGCACTTTGCGCACCTTTCTGTATTCTATTCTTTTCACTAATGCATAATTTGTCTACCCTAAATGTAAGGCTTTTTTAAAAAGCATTCTTATTTTTACCAAAAGTTTAAACGCATGGCAATACTTATCAAGAATATTAAAGAATTACTTCAGGTTCGCGAAAACGGCATAACTAAAGTAAGCGGCAGCGAAATGGCTCATTTACCTGTGCTTAAAGATGCATGGCTTTTAACTAAAGATAATGTTATTGCAGGCTATGGCACAATGGATACCTGCCCCGAAGATGCTGACAACGAAGTTATTGATGCCACAGACAAAACAGTACTGCCGGCATGGTGCGACAGCCATACCCACATTGTTTATGCCGGTAACCGCGAGCAGGAATTTGTAGACCGCATTAACGGACTTAGCTATGAAGAGATAGCTAACCGTGGTGGAGGTATACTTAACTCTGCAAAAAGGTTGAACGAAACCACAGAAGACGATTTATATGAACAGTCTAAAGCACGCCTTGAAGAAGTAATGCAACTGGGCACAGGAGCGGTAGAAATTAAATCAGGCTACGGGCTAACGGTTGAGGGAGAATTAAAAATGCTGCGCGTTATTAAGCGATTAAAACAGGAATATCCCATAGCAATTAAAGCTACGTTTTTAGGGGCACATGCATTTCCTACCCAATATAAAGAAAACCATACAGGCTATATAGATTTGATCGTTAACGAAATGCTTCCTGCCATTGCCAAAGAAAACCTCGCTGATTATATTGATGCCTTTTGTGAAACCGGATATTTTAGCGTGGAAGAGACCGAACGCATCATGGAAGCCGGAAAGCAGTATGGCCTTAAGGCAAAGATACATGTCAACCAATTTACAGCTATAGACGGCATTGCAGCCTGTGTTAAACACAATGCACTAAGTGTAGATCATCTCGAAATTGTTACCGATGAAGATATTGAAGCATTAAAGAACAGCGATACCATGCCTGTGGCACTGCCCACCTGTTCGTTCTTTATTAGCATACCTTACACTCCTGCACGCAAAATGCTCAATGCAGGTTTGCCTCTTGCACTGGCTACCGATTTTAACCCCGGCACCACACCCAGCGGCAATATGAATCTTGTAGTGGCTACTGCCTGTATTAAAATGAAAATGACACCCGAAGAAGCAATTAATGCAGGAACCATAAACGGAGCTTATGCAATGGGGCTTACTGAAACCCATGGCAGTATAACAATTGGCAAACAGGCAAATTTAATTATTACTCAACCGCTTACCTCCTACTATCAATTGCCTTATGCTTTTGGCAGTAACCTTATTGAGAATGTCATTATTTCGGGTAGAAAAATATAATTGCGTTTGGCAATCCTGACATAAATACAGATATATTAAAATACTTTAATAAACTCATTAAAAAATCTAATTTTAGAATATTTTTTAAACGAAATCGTTGTTTAAATAATAAATATACTATATTGGCACATCTTTTGAAGAAAGTGTTGTCATGATGAACAGAATAAAAAATAGTCAATTGAGTAAGTGCCTGCAGGTGCTGCTTATTGGCTATTTTTTATTGAGCAGTATAAATATTTCTAACAGCTTTAGAAATATTGTTTCAGATAAAGCCGATGTCCATAAAACAGAGAACACACTTAGCCTTATTATAAAAAAGGTTTTTAAGTGCAGTGGCTGTACAGAGGAGTATGATGATTTTGAAGCTAAAACAAGCGGCACCAAAAGTCTTTATTCGTTCGACTATTTAGTACCCGGCCATACGTGGCTAATGGGAAGCCAGAATTTTACAACGCTTAAAAGCAGCCAGCCTATAGCGGATTGTGCTATTAACTGCAACTTTTACTGCAAAATACATTTACCCCCTCCGGAAGTAATTGCATAAGGTAATTTTTTACCTCACTGATTAAGGCTACAGGGCTCTCTCCCTCATGCCTGTTTATGGTATTTGTATGTGCCATATACAATTTTAAAAATCAAAAATGCACTTTACTTTATTATGACGCCATTTAAACGTTTTTATAACTTACTCAAACTTGATAAGCGTGATGTTTATCAAATTATATTCTATGCAGCTTTTGCAGGGTTGGTAAACCTCTCTTTGCCACTGGGTGTACAGGCCATTATTAACTTTATACAAAGTGGGCAGGTAAGCGTGTCCTGGATCGTGCTGGTAATTGTAGTAACCATTGGGGTTGCCTTTGCCGGTGTGCTAACTATTATGCAGCTTCGCATTGTAGAAAATTTGCAACAGCGCATTTTTGTGCGCTCATCGTTCGAGTTTGCCTACCGCATGCCGCTTATAAAATTTAAAGAACTGTATTCTAAATATGCTCCGGAGCAGGCCAACCGTTTTTTCGATACGCTAATGGTACAAAAGGGAGCTGCTAAGCTATTACTTGATTTTTCGACAGCTTTTTTACAGGTAGGTTTTGGTATAATATTGCTGGCTTTATATCATTCGTTCTTTATGCTTATTGGCTTACTGCTCGTATTGGTTTTATATATAATCTTTAAATTTTCTTATAACGACGGTTTACAAACCAGCCTTAAAGAATCGACCTATAAATATAAGGTGGCAGCATGGCTACAGGAAATTGCCCGCAACCGCGAGAGTTTTAATAAGAAAAAGGAGTTTGACTATGCTCTTGAGAGAAACGACCACTATGTGAGCGATTATGTAAATTATCGCGAAAAACACTTTAATGTAATGCGCAAGCAGTATATACAGCTTGTTATTTTTAAAGTGGTTATAACGGCTGCACTTTTATCGGTAGGTGGTTTTTTAGTAATAAGCAACCAAATGAACATAGGGCAGTTTGTAGCATCTGAGATTATAATCGTGCTGTTAATCAATTCAGTTGAAAAGATAATTTTTGGCCTTGAATCGTTTTATGATGTGCTTACATCTGTAGAAAAAATTGGTCAGGTTACTGATATGGAAACATCGGTAATACCAAACTTTTACGAAATGAGCAGCCACGGTATTACGGTAGAAACAGAAAACGTATGCTACAATTATCCGGGCACCGATAAAAAATCGCTTAAAAACATTAGCCTTAAAATCAATCAGGGCGAAAAAATATTCCTTAACGGCAGCAATGGCGCAGGTAAAAGTACATTATTGCGCTTACTTGCCGGAATTACAGAACCCGAAAGTGGTGGTATATATGTTACTGATAATTATATGAACCGCCTTGACGATGACAGCTACAAGGCGCAGGCCGGAACATTTTTGCAAGGAGAAACATTGTTTGAAGGAACCATTCGTGAGAATATTTTGTTTGGAAGTGATAATTTAGACAGCGAGAACCTTAAATGGGCTTTAGATGCTGTTTGCCTTTCTCCTTTTATCAAAACATTCCCTAATGGGTTGGAGACTCACATACACCCGGGTGGCAGGCAGTTATCTGCATCCGATGTACAAAAAATATTGCTGGCACGCAGCATTGTTAATAAACCAAACATTCTGTTTTTAGAAGACCCAACCGACAAAATGGATGACAATACAGCCTCATCTATTATTGACTTTTTAGTGTCTGACAAAAACAACTGGACACTTATAATCGCTTCTAAAGACGATGCCTGGAAAAACAAATGTAACCGTACAATAACTATTGCAAACGGAGAAATTATTAACGACATAAAGCTGTAACCCATGCTAAATATATCTAAAGACAATCAGGTACTTATTGCACCGGGCAAATACAGTTCAATTACAGCTGTTGCCATAAAGCCACATTATAAAACACTTAATAGGATAATTATAGGATTTTTAATTTTCCTTGTTGCGTGCCTTTTCCTGCCGTGGACTCAAAATATTTCCGGTAGTGGAGCAGTTACTACCCTTAAACCCGACCACAGACCTCAAACCGTGCACAATGCTATTGCGGGAAGGATTGAAAAGTGGTATGTACAGGAAGGTGATTATGTAAACAAAGGCGATACAATTCTTTTTATTTCAGAGATTAAAGAAGATTATTTAGACCCTAATCTGGTTGGCAATACAAAAGAGCAGGTTGATGCCAAAAAAATGGCTGTAGAATCATATGGGAATAAAGTAACCTCGCTCGAAGTTCAGGCAAAATCGCTTAACACAGAAAGGCAGCTAAAACTACAGCAGGCACAAAATAAAATTAAACAGGCACATTTAAAGATCAAGAGCGACAGTATGGACCTTGAAGCTATAAAAACACAGCTTCGCATTGCACAAACGCAATTTAACAGGTCGGTTGCTCTTAATAAAGAAGGACTAAAACCGCTTACTGATGTTGAGCAAAAAAGATTAAAACTACAGGAAGCAGAGGCTTATATAATCACTCAGGAAAACAAACTCCTGAGCAGCAAAAATGAGCTTATAAATGCCAAGGTTGAAATTAACCGTATTACTGCCGAATATGCAGAAAAGATATCTAAATCGGAAAGTGACAAGTTTACAGCTTTGAGTACGCAATATGATACTAAAGCACAGGTAAACAAACTGCAAAACCAGCATACTAATTACAGTATAAGGAACGGGCTTTATTATATTACTGCCCCACAAAGCGGCTATGTAAACCGTGCGTTGCTGGCTGGTATTGGAGAAACAATAAAAGAAGGAACGGCAATTGTGAGCATTATGCCTGCCGGATATGATATTGCAGTAGAAACGTATGTAGACCCTATAGATTTGCCACTGGTGCACCGTGGTGCTAAAATAAGGGTTTGGTTTGACGGATGGCCACGTATTGTTTTTTCAGGGTGGCCGGGTCTATCTTATGGTACCTATGGTGGCCGTGTTGTGGCAATAGAAAACTTTATTAGCCCTAACGGGAAATTCAGGGTATTGATATCTCCGGATGGTGATGCCGAAAAATGGCCTAAAGAATTAAGTATTGGAGCCGGTGCACAAAGTATTGCGCTGCTGCAAACGGTACCGGTATGGTATGAAATTTGGCGAAACCTCAACGGTTTCCCTCCTGACTATTATAAGCCTGATGTTAAAGACGCTAAAAGCAAGGACAAAAAATAATATGGCTAAAGCATTTAAAATATTCCCCCTCCTACTCGTACTACTCTCTTTGGGTAGTTATGCGCAGGAGTTTAATAAAGAAGAATTAAGTTATAATGAATTTTTGGGTTACGTTAAAAAGTATCACCCACTGGTAAAGCAGGCTAACCTTGAGCTAAGCAATGCCCAGGCAATGCTGATGGCTGCCCGTGGTGGTTTTGACCCTAAAATTGAGGTTGATTACAACAATAAAGAATTTAAAGACACACGGTATTATTCATTGCTAAACAGCAGCTTTAAAATACCTACATGGTATGGAATAGAAATAAAAGCAGGATTTGATGATGCTTCCGGAAGGTATTTTAACCCTATGGACAGAACACCCGATGCCGGTTTAACCTCGCTTGGAATTAGTGTTCCGTTGGGTCAGGGATTGTTTATTAACCAGCGTATGGCTGATGTTAGAGAAGGCAAGCTACAGGTACAATTGAGCGATGCGCAGCGAAAATTAAAAGCCATAGAGGTACTATATAATGCAAGCCAGGCTTATTTTGAGTGGAAAAAAAGCTATAGCGAGGCCGAGCTTTATACCAGCTATCTTGGCTTTGCAAGCACACGATATAATGGCGTGATACAATTGATAGAACAGGGAGATTCTCCTGCCATTGACAGTGTAGAAGCAGGAATTACCGTGAGAAACAGGCAACTCAACCTTGAAAATGCCAATCTTAAACTCGTAAAGGCAAAACTGAACCTGTCTAACTATTTATGGATAGAGGAAGTTCCTGTAGAACTTGCCGAAAATGTAGTTCCGGAAAATAACCTGCAGCAAACCCTCCAGGAAACATTGCGCACTAACGATATGACTGTAAATGTAAACAATCTTGAAGGCCATCCAAAAATTCAGTCGTTGCAAACAAAACTTTCTATATTAGAGGTAAACCGCCAGCTTAAAGCCAATATGCTCCTGCCAAAGGTTAATGTAGGCTACAATTATATATCTGAACCTGATTATTTTGAAAGCTTTAACACAAACGATTATAAGTTTAATGTAAACTTTAGTTTCCCTATTTTTCTTAGAAAAGAGCGTGGTGGTTTAAAGCTTGCCAAATTAAAAATTCAGGATGCCGAGTATGATCTTGGACAGCAACGCCTGGAGCTTAAGAACAAAATAACCGCTCAGCAAACCGAAATAAAGTCGCTGCAAAAACAAAAAGGGATTATTGATGCTTTGGTAAACGACTATACCACAATGTTAGACTCTGAAGAAAAACTTTTTTCTTTTGGAGAAAGTTCTGTTTTCCTTATAAACTCAAGGGAAAATAATTTGGTAAATGCAAAGCTTTCGCAAATTGGCATAGAAAATCAATATTATATTTCAAATGCTCAATTATACCGAATATTGGCTAATCCCGATTAAATCTGTGTAAAGCATCCTATATAAAAAAACAACCCGTTCTGATAATTTCAAAACGGGTTGTTACTTTTTATGAAGTTCCTAAATTTAAGAACGCTGTATGAATGATAAAATATCATTATTTATAGTTTCAGCCTCTGTTGTTGGCATACCATGCGGAAAGCCCGGATAAGATATTAATGTTCCGTTCTTTAGCAGTTTTACTGCCTTAGGCGCTTGGCTGTATGGCACGATCTGGTCGTCTTCGCCATGCAGCACCAGCACAGGTATATCTACACTTTGTAAATCTGTAGTAAAATCAGTCTCAGAGAAAGCTTTTATACCTTCATAGTGAGAAAGCACAGACCCCATCATTCCCTGACGCCACCAGTTGTGCTTAATACCCTCATGTACAGTTGTACCCTCACGGTTCCATCCGTAAAAAGCAATAGGAAAATCATAAAAATACTGTGCCCTGTTAAAGCCTGTGCCCTGCCTTATCTCATCGAATACCGATAACGGAACTCCATCAGGATTATTCTCATTTTGTATCATTATAGGTGTAACAGCACTTATAAGTACCGCTTTAGCAACACGGTCTTTGCCGTATTTGGCAACATACTTTATAACTTCACCACCACCTGTAGAATGACCTACGTGTATTGCATTTCTTAGGTCTAAAGCCTCAGTAAGTTCAGCAATGTCAGAAACGTAAGTATCCATATTATTACCCTCGCCTGCCTGACCCGAACGTCCATGCCCACGGCGGTCGTGTGCAATTACCCTGAATCCTTTTTTAAGGAAAAACATCATTTGCGCATCCCAGTCATCACTTGATAAAGGCCATCCGTGATGAAAAACAATTGGTTGTCCTGTTCCCCAGTCTTTGTAGTAAATCTCTGTTCCGTCTTTTACTTTAAGTGTGCTCATTTTTTTAGTTTTTTAAGTGATTAATAATTTGGTTGCCTGCATCTCGTGTAAGATGTCTGCATTTGCAATAGTATTAAACAATTTTAACCCCAAAAAAACAATTAACTAATAATCAACATTTTAATATTTCATTCACATTATTACACTTACGATATAGCGTAATTTTTATAAGTACCAAAATAAAAATCCCGATTGTTTTTAAACAATCGGGATCATCAAGACTATTTATCTGGTGTTATTGTTTGATAAGTTTCTCTACTTTAACTCCATTATCTGTTGTTACTTTTACAAAATACATTCCTTTAGCCCTTGACGAAATATCAAGTTTAGCCGTATTATTGGCAACTTGTAAGAGCCTTCCCTGAACATCATATAATTGTATTGATGTAATATTTCCTTTAGCTCCAACATTTACAATTCCTGTTGCCGGATTAGGGTACAATTTTACAGAAGCATCAACATTAAATTCTCCTCTGCTAAGTGTAGCAAATACTGTATTAGCCTCATTGGTTTCTATTGGATGGTTGTAATCAAAATAAATATTGGCCTGATTACCCACCGTACTGCCCTCATGCAAATTAGGCCTGCTTTTTAATTTAAACAGTATATTGCCATGGAACGATGCCTGAAGGTTTATCTCTCTAAAGGCGAACTCTATAGTATTATCTGTAACAGTAGCCCTAACATTGTGCGATGCATTAAGAATTTCAAGTGTATTGATATCAAATTCAGCCGGGTCTATGTCGTGCCTAATTACTACAAAATCGGCAGCAGCAGTACCTGTATTCTCAAAGTTAACCACATAGTGCAGATACTCCCCTATTTGAGTGGTGGGTTCAGTATCTCCTTCAATGCAAATAATGTTATTAGGGTCGAAAGAATTCACTACTGTCTGATTAAAAATATATTGGTTATCCTGTGGTGTCTCGTCTGTTCCTGCATGTGTAATGCTTGCAGTAAAAGGGAGTATGTCTCCAGAGTTTACGGCAGGGCTTTCAGTTGGGCTGTTTACATTTAGCGTCATTAGTATTTCCCTGTTTTCAAAAGGTTGCAGGTCAGTATAATCCCATGTATAAGCTCCCGGCTGTATATCATTAGCCATTGGAGTAATACTCACAGGCTCTAAAATCCCATAATCCCATAGGCAGCTTACGGTGCCCGATACTGTTTGATTACCCTTGTTTTTGAAAACAATTTTATAATTTGCATCAAAGCCCGGGCGTGCTGAACCTATAGGCACCATTACAACCTCAACATCAGGGTGTATGCCGTTAGCCATAATACAAAAGTTTTCGGTAGCTATAGAGTTATCTACAACAGGAAAGTTAACGGTTGCTGTTTGTGGAGAAGCTATAAAATACTGGTTATCTTCAAATTGTGGAGATACTTCAAAAGTACCGTCCTGAGTGTAAAAAGTGTATTGTCCTTCATTGTTTGTAAAGGTGTAACCGGTATCAGTACCGTTCACAATTTTTACTTTTATGAGGCTTTGGGTATCATCTGTAGCATCACAGCCGTCTCCATTAAAATCGAAAGTAACATTACCAGTTATAGTATTGTAATCTCCTCCTGGTGTTATAGAACAATAAGAAGTTACTAACACATTTCCTAAGTTATAATAACGTTCAAGATAATCATGTATTTCATCAACTTCCTCTTCATCAATACAAACATAGCTAAGATTAGTAACTATTGGTGGACCTTCTGTGCTCATAGTTGGATAAATAGTAGAACCACTGCCATTTTTTAAATTAAGATCATAAAGAAGAGGGTTGTTTGCAAGCATCAACTCTGATATCACCGGAAGATTACTGAGATCTAAGGAAATTAAGTTGTTCCAACCTATTTCCAATGTGAATAATGTAGGCAAATCATACAGAACAATTGAAGCAATTACATTGTTACCTGCAGAAATAATAGTTAAACCATTAAGACCATGTATATTTATTGCTGTTAAATAATTATTAGAGCAATAAAAACGTGTAATGTTTATAAAGCTATTGATACCTGTCAGATCGGATATTTGACTACTATCAACATTTAACCAATATACTTGTATTGCCTCACTTTCCTGTATCTCACCGTCTCCATTTGTATCAATAACTATATTTTGGCCTGTACTATTCCTTGCAATGTCTAAACTCGTACTTGCTGCAAGCAGCTTCGCCTTAAAATTCGCATCGGGAATATCTACAATTTGTGCACCTGCTATAGCGGTTACAAACAACATTAAATAAAGTAGCTTTGTTTTCATGATATGTTTATTGGTAGGATAAATGTATATTTTATTATTGCTTTACTATATAGGTGTTTAGAATTTAGCTGCTATCGTTTAGAATTCGAATTATAACGATTTTAAAAGCTCCTGCAGTCGTTCTTTTTTTCGCTGCGATATGGGCAGGTTACTGTTATCGGCCATTACAGCATAGCCACCATCTTTTTTAATGTATGATTTTAAATATGAAAGATTGATCAGATGGCTTTGGTGTATGCGCTCAAACCCCTGGCCTGAGAGCAGGTCTTCATATTCCTTAAGTGTTTTGGCAATAAGCACCGGCTTATTGTTCTTTATATAGAATTTGGTATAATTATCCTGCGATTCGAGCCTTATAATGTCGCTCACATCAAACAAATGTATCCCATCAGAAGTTGAAAGGGCTATCCTTTTAAAGGTATCTACTTTTTTACGGATGTTTTCAAGCAATAGGTCTATGTGGGCAAAGTTATCGTTAACAGTAAGCACCTTTTTGATCTTTTCGATAACCTTTTTAAGTTCTTCAGGATCTACAGGCTTAAGCAAATAATCAAGAGCACTAAACCTGAATGCCTTAAGCGCATATTCTTCGTGAGCAGTGATAAACACCACGTTAGACGCTATACTGCCATGCTTTTGCGTGAGCTGCTCCAATATATCAAACCCGGTACCATCACCTAACTGAATGTCCAGGAAAACCACATTAGGTTTATATTTTTCTATAGCTGCCGCTCCTGTTTTTACACTATCGGCTTCTCCAATTATCAAAATATCGGGTGCATACATGCTTAACAGGCCTTTCATGCCATTACGCAAATTGCTGTCGTCGTCTATTAGTAAAGCTGTGATCATACATTAGTTAGATGAATATTGTACAGGTAAATTTAATACTATTTTAGTGCCTCCCGGTTCGCCAAGTGCGTTGGTAATTTCGGTTATTTCTACCTGAGACGTTTTTGCCGTAACTGCCTGTATTACCTCAAGGCGTTTTTTGGTAATTTCCAAAGCCAGCGATTTGTGTACTGTTACAGAATTTTCTTTAAGCCTGCGAGACTGGTGTATGCCAATACCATCATCTGTAACTGTGCATACAAGTTTATCATTATTGAGGGCAAAATCAATATAGATATTGCCATGCTGCTTTTTAGGTACAATGCCGTGTATAATTGCATTTTCTACAAATGGCTGCAAAAGCAGTGGTGGTATAGCCATATCATCTTCAATAGCAGTATCTTTTGTAATACTGAAATCGAACATGCGGTTAAAACGCAGTTGCTCAAGTTCCAGATAGTTTTGCAGGCCTTCAATTTCTTTGTCTATAGGTATAAGCGATTCTTTACTGTACTCGAGCGTAAGACGCATAAGCTTAGAAAATTTAGACAGGTATTTTATAGCCGAATCGGTACCGTTTTGCACTATAAAACTCGATATAGACCCGAGGCAGTTAAACACAAAATGCGGGTTCATTTGCAGGTGCAGTGCTTTTTGCTCATACTCGGCAAGATCTCGCTGAAGTGTAAGACGTTTTTTTAACTGTAGCCTGCTGTATATCAAAAAAGCAATGCCAAATAACAGCAATGCCAGTAAAGCAGTAAACAGCATTTGCATGCGGTGCCTTTTAGATTGTTCGCTAAACACCGCCTCCCGCTTTTCGTTCTCTACCTTTTGCAGGGCTTCTTTGCGCTCAAACTCATAGTTCATTTCTTCGCGAACCATGCTTTTTATATTCTCGCTGTTGTTTATTTTTTCTTTAGCATCACTGTATTTTTTATAATGAATAAGAGCCTCTCTGCTATCTCCCATTTTTTCATACAACATGCTGAGTTCTTTTTCCGATTCTTTAACCTGCTCCGGTGTGCCAATCTCCTCTGCCAGCGCTGCTGATTCTTTAAAATATGCAACAGCCTGTGCATTATTATTTTGCAAGGCACTTATCTTTCCTAAATATCCTAAAGATGCCGATGCCCCATATTTTTCACCAGTCTCTTTAAATGCGGCTAATGCCTTAGTATAATATTGCCGGGCGGTGTTAAGATCGTTTTTCTTAGCATAATAATTACCGTAGTTATTATAAAGTTCCGCCTGCCCCCGGCGGTTATCATATTGCCTGAATTTAGCTTCGGCTTCTTTAAAAGACTGCAGGGCTTTATCATTATCATTCCCTGCAAGGTAAACTTTACCAATATTGCTTATTGTTACCGCCTGCGATGCATCATCCATTTTTTTCTGTATCCAGAGCGCTTTATTAAAATACTCAAGTGCTTTGGTGTAGTCCTTTTGAGTTTCATATACTATCCCAATGTTGTTATAAACCACACCCGCCACATCTTCCTGCCCTGTTTCCAAATACAGTTTTAACGCCTTAAAATAATACTCTAACGATTTGGCATAATTATTCTGTTCAGAACATACTATACCTATACTGCCATACGTAGAGGCAAGTGTACTTTTAATATCATCTTTATTGGCAGTATCAGGTTGTTTAATGGCATTCTCATAAATAGCCTGTGCATTGGTAAAGCTTTTAAGCGCATCGGTATATTTACTTAGCATTATACTGGCATTACCAATATTAAACCATGAATCGGCCTCCTGTAAGCTTAATTCTTTTTTTTGTGCCATTCGTAATGCCTGCCTGGAATAATTCAGCATTGCAGCAGGGTCATTCTCTAAATATTCATTAGCTATTTCGTTAAGCAGCCTTATTTTTTCCGTCTCATTTGCGGTTTTGTTTAACCTGTTTTTCAGGCTGTCAGTAATGTGGTTTTGTGCAAAAACAGCATTACCGATAAGCAACAGTATATATACAATTTTATAATGCTTCATAATTGCTTTAATCTTAAAACAAATGTATGATTTATGGCATTCAAAAAAAGACGCGATTAGAATTTGAAGCCTTTCAGTTAGAATTCGATCACGCTCAATTACAGCTATATAACACAAATTAAACTGATAATTAGCGAAATACAGCAAATTCAGAAATTCAATAAAAACATAAAAAATTGATTATCAATAAATTAAAACAAAGGCTTAGTTATTGGCTGTTACAAATCACAAAATTAATAATCACTAATAATTTAGATCATGAAAACAACCGTTTACTTTTTAAAAACCGTAACTCTCTCAGCCATTTTACTTGCAGGTATATCATGCAAGCGTTCAGCCGAAGTTACATTGAGTTCTAAAGGCATAGAAACCAGCACCGACAGTATTACTGTTGCCGACTATGCGACCGACCCTAATATTGAACGCGGCAGCCGTGAATTTCTAAAAATATTAAATTCAGGTGGTACACCGCTCGAAAAGTTATCTAAAGAAGATGCCCGTGCGGTATTGGTCAATGCTCAGGCATCTGTAAATGTAGATTACTCAGGAGTTACAGAATCTGAAAAAACCATTACAGAAGACGGCCTTACCGTAAAACTTAACATTGTGCGTCCGGCAAATGCTCAGGGTAAACTTCCGGTATTTATGTTCGTGCATGGTGGAGGATGGATACTGGGTGACTACCCAACCCATAAAAGGCTGGTTCACGACCTTGTAGTATTATCAGGCTATGTTGCAGTATTTGTAAATTATACCCCATCGCCGGAAGTTAGATATCCTGTTGCCGTAAACGAAATTTATGCAGCTACAAAATGGGTTGCCAAAAACGGCAATGAAATTAACGTAGACGGCTCAAGGCTTGGCATAGTGGGCAACAGCGCAGGAGGCAATATGGCAGCCGCCACGGCACTTATTGCCAAAGAAAAAAATGGCCCGGCTATTAAATTTGTAGACCTTTTATGGCCGGTAGCCGATGCCTCTTTTACTACAGAATCTTACCAAAAGTTTGCTACTGACCGCTTTCTTACAGCATCTGTAATGAAATGGATGTTTGACCAGTACACTACAAATGCCGCAGACAGGAAAGACTACCATATTAGCCTTGTTAATGCCACACAGGAACAGCTTAAAGGATTTCCAACCACTCTTATACAGGTTGCTGAGAACGACATATTGCGTGATGAAGGCGAAACCTTTGGAAGGCATCTTGACGAGGCAGGAGTAAATGTTACCACCGTGCGATACAATGGTACAATACATGACTTTGGCCTGTTAAATGCTCTTGCTACCCAACCTTCTACACGCACTATGCTGCAAAATGCTGCTGCGGCACTTAAACAAAATCTTTAAAATATAAATCAACTTTAAAAAATCATAGATCATGAAAACACTATCCATTTCTAAATACGTGCTTATATTCTCACTATTTATACAGGCAACTGCCTTTGCTGCCGAGACACCTAAAACCGATGACAAACCTAAAGGCACAAAAACCATTATGCTAATCTCCGGAGCCTTTGTAACCAGCGATGGCTGGGGCGAATGGAAAAGCTATTTAGAGAGCAAAGGTTATATCGTTATTGTTCCGGCGTGGCCATACAAAGATGGCACAGTAGACGGGCTGAGAGCTAAACATAAAGACAGCATCCCATCTGAATATGACCTGAAAAAAATTGTAGATTACCATGCCGCCATCATAGACAAACTGCCCGAAAAACCAATACTTATAGGCCATTCTTTTGGTGGACTTATTGTACAGCTATTATTGCAAAGAGATAAAGGTGCGGCTGGTATTGCCTACCATTCTGTCCCTGCAAAAGGAGTATTTGTTTATAAATATTCTTTCTTAAAAGCACTTTCAGGGCCGTTAGGACTGTTCAGGTCTGAGGATACTACTTTTTTAATGTCGTTCAAACAGTGGCAGTATGCATTTACAAACGGCATGCCGGAGGCAGAGCAACGAGCCTATTATGATAAACTCGTAGTGCCTGAAAGCAGAAAAGTGATTAGAGGTGCTCTTAAAGACATGGGTAAAATAGACTTTAAAAAAGAGCATGCCCCTCTACTGTTTGTTTCCGGCAGTACCGATAATATTATTCCTGCCTCTTTAAATAAAAAGAATTACGAAAGATACATTAAATATCAGCCGGAGGGATCGGTAACCGAATATAAAGAATTCGAAGGACGTAACCACCTTGCCATGTCTCAGCCTACCTGGCAGGAAGACGTAAACTACATAATTGCCTGGGCAAGTAAATATTAATTGATGATTTGTGATTGGTAATGAGGATGATGAGGGGCTGCTAATAAAACGGCAGTCTCTCATCTGTTTTTATGAAAGAGCTATTTGAGAAATAAAATTACGAAATACCGTAACTAAAAACAATTCAAAAACAACATAAAACACTGATTATCAAAAACATAAAATATTGGCTTTATTTTAGAATTGTATTATATAGAAACGGGATATTGTTGAAACGGCCAATTTTATTGGGTTAAAAATTTTTCTTGTTCCAGTTCAATGCACAGGCATTTGGTATATCTCAATTTTGTAATGTAAAAAAGAAACAATATTAAATTAATTCATAAAATAAAAACAAAGTAATCATTATTAATCACAAATTTCAAAAATCATGAAAAAATTATTCCTTACTGCAGCTTTAGTTTTAACAACAGTAACAGCTTTTGCTCAAAAACCGTCTCCGGCGTTATTAAGCCCAACAAACCACACTTTAGTGCTTATAGATTATGAGGGACAAATGAGTTTTGCTACCGCCAGCATTCCTATAGATCAGTTAAGAAACAATACAGCCCTTGTAGCAGGAGCTTCCAAAATCTTTAATGTGCCTACTGTAGTAACTACCGTTGCCGAAAAATCATTTAGCGGCCCTGTATTCCCTGAAATCTTGGCCCTGTACTCTACTTCAACCTATATAGACAGAACTTCCATGAACACTTGGGAAGACGTATCGGCCTACAAAGCCATTACAGGCAAAGGTAAAAAGAAACTTGTTCTTGGTGGATTATGGACAAGCGTATGTATTGTAGGCCCAACACTATCGGCAATTGCCGAAGGATATGATGTATATGTAATTACAGATGCATGTGGCGATGTTAGCAAAGAAGCCCATGACCAGGCAGTAACAAGAATGGTACAGGCAGGTGCACACCCAATTACATCTCTGCAATACCTGTTAGAACTTCAGCGCGACTGGGCACGTCAGGAAACTTATAAAGCCGTTACAGACCTTGCTATTAAATATGCAGGCGCTTATGGTATTGGCATACAGTACTCAAGGGAAATGGTTAAACACTAATCTTTTTCCTCATTAACTTAAAGTTTATATGCGGTTATTTAATTCATTATAATATAAACAAATAGCTGCATATAAATTTAAACAACCAACTAATCATGAAAGCAAAAATATACTCAATTTTATTCCTTGTCTTTTTTACTGTAAGCAGTATTGCGCAAACAAAAAGCAATGCAACACTTATTGTTTACAACGCAAAAATACATACTCTCGATGCTAACAACACTGTTGTACAGGCAATGGCTGTTGCTAATGGCAAAATAATAAAGACCGGAAGCAACAAAGATATACTCAGGTTAAAAAACAAAACCACACAGGCAATAGATGCAAAAGGCGGCACGGTAATACCGGGGCTATTTGACTCGCACATGCACATAATCCGTGGGGGGCGCTTTTTTAATACAGAGTTGCGTTGGGATGGTGTTCGTTCTTTAAAACGTGCTCTAGCAATGCTTAAAGAACAGGCACAAAGAACCCCAAAAGGACAATGGGTACGCGTAGTGGGCGGCTGGAACGCTTACCAGTTTGAAGAAAAAAGGCTGCCAACCCTACAGGAAATTAACGATGCCACAGGAGATGTACCTACATTTGTATTGCACCTTTATGGGCATGCATACCTCAATAAAGCCGGTATAAAAGCACTAAATATAGATGCCAATACCCCAAACCCTAATGCAGGCTTAATAGAAAAAGATATATATGGCAACCCAACAGGGCTTCTTGTGGCCGAACCGAATGCTTTTATACTTTACTCTACCCTGTCTAAATTGCCGGAACTTACTGATGAAGAGAAGATAAACTCTACCAAACAGTTTATGAGCGAAATGAACAGGCTTGGTGTTACAGCCATTATGGATGCTGGAGGTGGTTTCCAGAACTTTCCCGGCGATTATGGCATTACCTCTAAACTTTGTGAAAATAATGAGCTTACCATACGCATGCCTTACTACCTGTTTGCACAAAAAGCCGGCAGCGAACTGGCAGACTATACCAAATGGATTAGTAGCGTAGAAATTGGCGATGGCTGCGATGTGCCACAGGATAATGTAAAGAAGTTTGGCAAAATGCCAAAAATGGAATACCATGTTCAGGGTGGTGGAGAAAACCTTGTAATGAGTGCAGGCGATTTTGAAAATTTTGATGAGCCAAGACCCGAACTAAGCCCTGCAATGGAAGGCCAGCTAAAATCGGTTTTATCATTGCTTATAAAAAACAAATGGCCTTTCAGGATACATGCAACTTATAACGAAAGTATTACACGCTTTTTAAACGTAATTGAAGATATTAATAAAGAAACCCCATTAAATGGCCTTCTATGGTTTTTTGACCATGCCGAAACAGTATCAAACGAAAACCTTGTGCGCATAAAAGCTCTTGGTGGTGGTATTGCCATACAACACAGAATGGCTTATCAGGGTGAAGCCTTTATAAAACGTTATGGAAAAGCCGCTGCTGCTAAGACCGTTCCGCTAAAAAAGATGATGGATATGGGCATAAAAGTAGGTATGGGAACCGATGGCACACGTGTGGCAAGCTACAATCCGTGGGTGGGGCTATACTGGCTTACAACAGGAAAAACACTTGGCGGTTTAAAATATATGGCCGATGAAAATATAGCTGACAGGACAACTGCACTGAAACTATTTACACAGGGCAGCGCAAAACTGATAAACCTTGATAGTGACAGAGGAATTTTAAAAGAAAACTATCTGGCAGATTTCAGCATTCTTTCAGATGATTACTTTACTACAACAGAAGACAACATCCTTTCTATGGAGGCAAAACTTACCGTTGTAAACGGAAAAGTGGTATATGCCGATGACGATTTCCGTTCATTTGCCTCACCGCTACCTAATGCTATACCTGCATGGAGCCCTGTAAATTATTTTGGAGGTTACCAAAAAAACTAATGCCATGAAAACACTTTTTGTAAAAACAATAAAGTCTGACCTAAAGGAACCGCTGTTTAATTTTGGTATCCTTTTTTTCAGGATAGCCATAGCAGCAGAGCTTATTGTGGTACACGGACTCAAAAAAATAGGTATTGGCGTAGCATTGCCCGAAGTTATCCCTAATCCGCTTGGGTTTCCTGAGGCATTTAACAACTTTGTTGCTATAGCAGCCAATGTGTATCTGCCATTTTTAATAATAATAGGACTGTTTACAAGGCTTGCAGCCCTGCCAGCACTCGCAGTTACTGCCACAGGCTACTTTATAATGCATTTTAACGATGACCCAATGGTTAGAGATATACCGTTTATGTATGCCGTTTCCTTGTTGCTTATTGTCATAATGGGCGGCGGAAAATATTCAGCAGATTACTTACTTATCAAAAAACTAAAACCTGTATTGTGAAAACCTTATCCTTCCTCCTTTTATTATACCTTACAGGTTTAAGTGTACAGGCGCAACAACCTGTATTTAAAAGGGTAAGGTATGACGATGATTTCAGGTATCTGCAAAAAGATACTGCCCGTAGCCTATATAAATCTATAAAGCACATTCCGTTAGGCAAAGACAGTACACACTACGCCTCGGTGGGCGGAGATGTAAGGCTGCAATACATTATAACCAAAAATAACAAATGGGGAGACGACCCGGATGAGGCTGATGGTTATATACTGTCGCGTTATTTGATGCATGCAGATGTACATTTTGGCAGGGCACGCGCATTTGTGCAATTGCAAAGCAGCCTATCGTCCGGACTTACAGACCCAAGCCCTGTAGATAAAAACACTGCCGATATCCATCAGGCATTTATTGATGTGGTTTTGCTATCAGCTCCTGATAAACAAATAATAACACGAGCAGGCAGACAGGAATTATTATATGGTTCGCAAAGGCTTATAGGAGTTCGGGAAGGACCTAACAACCGCATGGCGTTCGATGCATTAAATGTTATAATGGCATTTAAAAATGTTCGCACGGATGCTTTTTATACCCATCCGGTCGCTAATATGCAGGGTGCTTTTGACGATAAATTTAATGACAATGCAAAATTATGGGGCAGCTATACTGTATTGAACAATATCCCGATAATAAAAAACATAGATCTTTATTATTTAGGATTTTGGAAACGCAACTCAGTTTTTGACGATGTTAGAGGTCGTGAGTTAAGACATTCTTTTGGTACACGCATCTGGAAAAATAAAGGTAATCTGGCTTATGATCTTGAAGTAGTATATCAGTTTGGCAACCATGCAGGTAAGGATATAACTGCCTACACCATATCGTCTAACACAACCTATACTTTTCAGAATGTAAAGTACTCGCCTGTAGTAGGATTAAAAACGGAAATAATATCGGGAGACAAACATACGGGAGACCAGCATTTAGAGACCTTTAATGCGCTTTACCCACGTGGCGCATACTTTGGATTGGTAGCCTTAATAGGCCCGGCAAACCTTTATGACATTCACCCGTCTATAGATGTGTCGTTAACCAAAACTCTGAGCCTTGGTGCCGACTATGATATTTTTTGGCGATTGAGTAAACAGGACGGACTGTATGCGCCAAATATGCAATTATTATATTCGGGCGACCACACCCAAAGCAGTTTTATAGGCACACAATTGGGCAGTAACCTTGAGTATTCGCCTAACAACTATTTATCTTTTACATTAGAAGGTGCATGGTTTAATGCAGGAGCTTTTTTAAAAGAGGCCGGCAGCGGAAAAGACTATTTTTATGCCGCCTTTACATCACAACTACAATTCTAATTCCTAACCTGACACTAATTTCACAAATTGACACTAATTGATTACTGACAATTTGTGAAATTAGTGTTTAAAACTTTTTTGGAAGCTAAAAATCACAGTACTTTTATCGGCACCAAGAAAGTTTAATTTTGGATATGGATATTAAAATACTGCCTGCTGCCACACATCACTTACCGGGAATACTTGATATAGTAAACCATGCCATACTGCACACTACCGCTGTGTATGACTACGACCCTAAAACACCAGCAGATATAGAAACCTGGCTAAACGATAAACAGGCAGCCCAATGGCCTGTTATTGTAGCCGAACTAAACGGAGAAGTTTTGGGCTATGCCAGCTATGGCACTTTCAGGTTTAAAGAAGGCTTTAAATATACGGTAGAACATTCTGTATATGTATCAAACCAACATACAGGCATGGGCATTGGCTATAAATTAATGGAAGAATTAATTACAATCGCCAAAAAAAAGGGACTGCACACCATGATTGGCTGCATAGATGCCGACAATAAAGGCAGTATCGACTTTCATAAAAAGTTTGGTTTTACAGAAGCAGGAATTCTAACACAATCGGGCTATAAATTTAACCGCTGGTTAGATTTACTGTTTATGCAGCTTATGTTGGAGTAGATTATTTGATTTTTTGCTTGTTTTATTTGTAGAGAGGACACCATGCGGCAATGTTCTCTAAAATGGAACGCGGATGACGCGGATTGGGCAGAGGAACGCGGATTTTTTCACATTCCTTTCTTCACACACCGTCTTTGCGAGGAGGCAAGACGAAGCAATCTAACATTAAGTTTATCGTAATTAATTGTATGTTAAATACTTTTGATTAATTTAGACACCATTTTTCCAACGTCACAATATTTCTTAATGTGCAGAATACATAATACAATCGGCTCGCTTGCATCAATACAGTCTGACTTAGTTTATAACAATATAGATGTATTCGATTCGCTTCAGGATTTATTAAACTTTCAAAGTAGCTACGATTCTTTAAAACAGAATTTAGTTTTAAAACACACTCAAATGCTCGAGAATGAAAAAGCAGAACTTGAAGAGACAATTAATATCATTAAAGAAAATAAATCAGAAAAGAGCATTTTATTACAAAAGGAGTTAACCGAACACCTTGATAAACTCTACGAAAAAATATACGATTTACCAGAACCAACTAACATAATCTCAACCTTTAATGACTATATTAAAAATTTCGAGATATGGATGAAAATTTTGGCTAATCGGGCAGTTTTTCACGCCAAGAACACAAAATTAAAATTTGACTCAGGAAAACTACTGAAGAGTAAACTCAAACGTCTTGATTTCATTACTATCAATTTTGAGGAGGCATTGCTACACTCCAGCAGAGCATCTCTAAATATACTTGAATTAAAACAATCTGTAATAACCGCAAACAAAAATTCTATTTACGGTGCTTATGGCGAACAAAAAGTTGTAGAAACTTTACAAAGCCTATCTAACGAATATATATTAATAAATAACTTTGAATATTCTTTTGAAAAAGCACTCTACAACCGGAAATTAAATGAATACGTAAAGTCTGTTCAGATAGATCACATACTTGTTGCTCCATCTGGAATTTTCATCATTGAAACAAAAAACTGGAGCAAACAATCTGTTGATAATCGAAATTTATATTCACCGGCTCAACAAGTAAAAAGAGCAAATTTTATTTTATACATTTTATTAAAACGATTCAAAGCTAAATCGCTATTTAACTTTAACCAACATTGGGGAAATCGTAAAGTACCCGTTAGAAATATTGTCGCATTTATAAACAGTAAACCTGAACAGGAATTTGATTTTGTGAAATTAGTTACACTTTCTCAGCTATTACCGTACATAAAATATTTTACACCGATTTTTACAAATAATGAGGTAGAAGATGTTGCTGATTACTTATTGAAAATCTCAGAACATAGAACAGTCGATAGTTGGTTAAAGGTATATTAATAAAAGATTGCCTCGTCGTTCCTCCCCGCAAAGACGGTGCGTGAAAAAAGCATAAAAAAAATTCGCGTTCATCCGCCAAATCCGCGGCATCCGCGTTCCATAAAAAACAATACAGTTTAACACTCCCTTACCACAAACCTAACCCTGAAATCTCCCCAAAAATCAGTACCTTTGCGTTTTGCAAAAAACTATGCTGAACACTGACGATACTATAGAGGTTTTAGGCGCACGCGTACACAACCTCAAGAACATAGATGTTACCATACCACGCGAAAAACTGGTAGTTATAACCGGGCTTTCGGGGTCGGGTAAATCCTCACTTGCTTTCGATACCATTTATGCTGAAGGGCAACGCCGCTATATAGAAACCTTCTCGGCCTATGCGCGCCAGTTCCTTGGCGGACTGGAACGACCGGATGTAGACAAAATAGACGGCCTCTCGCCCGTTATTGCTATAGAACAAAAAACAACCAGCAAAAGTCCGCGCTCTACTGTAGGCACCATTACTGAGATCTATGACTTTTTGCGACTGCTCTACGCCCGTGGTGCAGATGCCTACAGCTATGTGACCAACGAAAAAATGGTAAGCTACAGCGACGAGCAAATTAAAGAGCTTATTGTCGAAAAATTTAGCGGTAAGCGCATTACCATACTGGCACCTATTGTACGCTCGCGTAAAGGACATTACCGTGAATTATTTGAGCAAATAAGCAAACAGGGCTTTTTAAAAGTCCGTGTAGACGGCGAAATACGCGATATTGAGAGCGGCATGAAACTGGACCGATACAAAAACCACGATATAGAAACGGTTATAGACCGCATGGCGGTAGATACCTCTGCCGATACTGATAAACGTTTGGCAGACAGTATTAAAACCGCTATGTATCATGGAGAAGATGTTATGATGGTTATAGAACAGGAAACCCAGGAGGTGCGCTACTACAGCCGAAACCTAATGTGCCCCTCAAGCGGTATCTCCTACCCTAACCCGGAGCCTAATAACTTTTCGTTCAATTCGCCCAAAGGTGCATGCGACCACTGCAACGGCCTTGGCACTGTAAGCGAGATCAATCTTAAAAAAATAATACCTAACCCTAAACTCTCTATAAAACAGGGCGGTATTGTGCCATTGGGCGAATATAAAAACTCTTGGATATTTAAACAGCTCGAAGCCATAGGCGAAAAATTTGGCTTTAAGATTACCGATGCTATAGAGAAAATTCCGGATGAAGCCATGGAAATGATTCTTCATGGAGGTAACGACAAGTTTACAGTAAACTCTAAAACACTTGGTGTTAACCGCGAATATAAAATTGATTTCGAGGGTATATCGGCCTTTATCAAAAATCAGTACAATGAGAGTGCTACAGCTGCCATTAAACGCTGGGCGAAAGATTTTATGGATGAGGTGCCCTGCCCTGTTTGCCATGGAACACGCCTTAAAAAAGAATCGCTTTATTTTAAACTGAACGGGCTTAACATTGCCGAAGTATCTCAAATGGATATTTCTGACCTTGCCGACTGGTTCAATGCAATAGACGAACATTTAAGCGAAAAACAAAAAGCCATAGCCAGCGAGATCGTAAAAGAGATCAAGGCACGCCTTAGTTTTTTGCTCGACGTAGGGTTGAATTACCTGTCGCTTAACCGTGGGTCGGGTTCACTTTCGGGTGGCGAGGCGCAGCGTATAAGGCTGGCTACGCAAATAGGTTCGCAATTGGTTGGCGTATTGTATATTCTGGATGAGCCAAGCATTGGACTGCATCAGCGTGATAACGAAAAACTTATACGCTCGCTGGAACAACTGCGCGACCTTGGTAACTCTGTCCTTGTGGTTGAGCATGATAAAGACATGATAGAGCGCGCCGACTATGTTATAGATATTGGTCCTGCAGCAGGGCGTTTTGGCGGGCAGATAGTAAGCAAGGGCACTCCGGATGAACTGCTTAAAGAACATACTCTAACAGCAGCCTACATAAACGGCGAAAAAGAAATCGCAGTACCTAAAGAACGTCGTGAGGGCAATGGCAAGACATTAAAACTTAGCGGCGCTACAGGAAACAACCTTAAAAACGTTAGTGTTGAGTTTCCTTTAGGCAAGCTTATTTGTGTAACAGGCGTTTCGGGTAGTGGTAAGAGTACGCTCATAAACGGCACGCTGTACCCCATACTTAATGCTCATTTTTTTAATGGCGTTAAAAAACCTGCACCTTATAAAAAAATTGAAGGTCTTGAACATATAGATAAAGTAATTGATATAGACCAGAGCCCTATTGGGCGCACACCACGCTCTAATCCAGCTACCTATACTGAAGTGTTTAGCGAAATTCGTTCGTTATTTACACAAACGCCTGAGGCCATGATCCGGGGATACAAACCGGGACGTTTTAGCTTTAATGTTAGCGGTGGACGTTGCGAAACATGCGAAGGCAGTGGTTTAAGGGTTATTGAAATGAGCTTCCTTCCCGATGTTTATGTAGAATGTGAAACCTGTAACGGCAAACGCTTTAACCGAGAAACGCTTGAGATAAGGTACAAAGGCAAATCAATATCGGATGTATTGGATATGACCATAGACGAGGCAGTGCCTTTCTTTGAAAATATTCCTAAAATATACCGCAAAATAAAAACCATACAGGATGTTGGCTTGGGATATTTAACACTGGGGCAGCAGAGCACAACGCTTTCGGGTGGTGAGGCACAACGCATTAAATTGGCTACAGAGCTTTCTAAAAAAGACACAGGCAACACTTTCTATATTATGGATGAGCCCACAACAGGTCTGCATTTTGAAGACATAAGGGTGCTCATGGAGGTAATTACCAAACTGGTAGAGAAAGGAAATACTGTTCTTATTATAGAGCATAATATGGACGTTATTAAACTTGCCGATTATATAATAGACATTGGTTATGAGGGTGGTAAAGGTGGCGGACAGCTAATAGCAAAGGGTACTCCGGAAGAAGTTGTGAAAAACAAAAAAAGCTATACAGCACAATTCTTGAAAAAAGAATTATCTTAGCGCGTTTGTTAATTTTTTTCGGACACGAATTACACAAATTTTCATAAATCGGTAATCGTAATTTAATGCTGAAAAGTATATGATTCAGTGCTAATTTGTATAATTGGTGTCCAATAGATCAATCTGATAAAATAATAATGGCAAAAGAAAAATTTAATAGCGAAGATGAGTGGATTCAGGAAGGGCTTAAACAAAAGCCTTGGAACGAGATAAGGAGTAATGACTCCTGGGCCATCTTCAAAATAATGTCGGAGTTTGTAAACGGTTTTGAAACCATGGCTAAAATTGGCCCATGTGTATCGATATTTGGTTCAGCACGTACAAAGCCTGAAGATAAATATTACCTGCTTACAGAACAGATAGCCGAGAAAATAGCCAATGCCGGCTATGGTGTTATTACGGGCGGTGGGCCCGGCATAATGGAAGCCGGAAATAAAGGTGCCAGCCGTGGTGTAGCACCATCGGTAGGGTTAAATATAGAACTGCCTTTTGAGCAGCACTTTAACCCATACATAGACCACGACAAGAACCTTAACTTTGATTACTTTTTTGTGCGCAAAGTAATGTTCGTTAAATACAGCCAGGGCTTTGTAGTAATGCCTGGTGGTTTTGGTACTTTAGACGAAATGTTTGAGGCCATTACTCTTATACAGACTAAAAAGGTGGCTAAATTCCCGATAATACTTGTGGGTACAGAGTTTTGGGGTGGCCTTATGGACTGGATCCAAAAAGTAATTATAGAAAAATACCACAACGCCAGCCCTGGAGATATGGATCTTATAAAGGTAGTAGACACTGCAGATGAGGTTGTTGCGGTTATTGATGCGTTCTATAAAAAATACAGCCTTAGCCCTAATTTTTAATTTCCTTAAAAATTTAACATTCTTAAAGGCAACCTCAGACACAATTTTACATCCTATATTGAGTTATAAGTGCACCCTAAACCGGGTGCACTTTATTTAAAATACAGCAAAAAAATTAAAGGTATATTTTGACTCTAAAGGCACGGTTATTATTTGTTTTGTTACTGATTAGCGGGTTTGCATATGCCCAGCATCAAAACACCATGGATGTTTCGGTTAATACCGATACTAAAACAGCGACCGTTAAGCAACAAATAATATACTTTAATCAAAGTAACGATACGCTTAAATACATTATTCTTAACGACTGGAATAATGCCTACTCGTCTAAAGATACACCACTTGCAAGACACTTTACGGACCAGTTTATAAAAGCCTTTCACCTTGCGAAGGATTTTGAGAGAGGTAGCACAACCATAAACACTGCAACAGACAAGCACGGATATATTTTACAATGGAAAAGACCGGAAGGACATCCTGATGTTGTAAAAATTCAATTAAATACATCATTATATCCGGGGCAAAAGACCACATTAAACTTCAGTTATGAAGTAAAGCTGCCTAATGAGCGTTTTACCAAATTTGGCTTTGACGATAAAACCGGGGCGTTTAACCTGCGCGACTGGTACCTTACCCCTGCCCGTTTTGATAATCATGCTTTTGCAATTTACAGTAATGAGAACATAGATGATATTGCCAATGCTTCCTCAAACTATTCGGTTAGCTTAACAATACCAAAGGACCTTTACCTGACTACCGATCTTTACAGCGAAAAAAAGAGCGAAGAAGCAAATACAGCCACTTATGCCTTAACAGGTAGTGGCAGGATGGGATTTAGCATAGCCTTAGAGCCAAAAAATAGTTTCGAGATCTTTAAGTACAGTGCTGCCGAAGTGAGCAGTAATATTAAAGACAGTCGTGTGAGCGATATTCAAAGAGCTGTTTTAGCCGACAATATAATTAAGTTTACAGAAGAGAATCTGGGAGCTTACCCACATAAAAAAATAATGGTAACCCAAGCAGATTACGACCGTAATCCTGTATATGGACTTAATCAGCTACCATCATTTTTAAGACCTTTTCCTGATACATTTATTTATGAAATGCGTTTTCTTAAAACCTATATCAACGCATACCTCAAAAACACATTAAAACTGGACCCGCGCAAAGACAATTGGATATATGACGCCATACAAATGCGGCTTATAATGAAGTATGCACAGGAAAATCATCCGGACACAAAAATGATGGGAGACCTTGGCACATGGAAAATATTAAGAGGATATAACCTGTTCAATGTAAGCCACAATGAGCAATATGCTTATTTATCCCTGCTTATGGCACGACGCAATCAGGATCAGCCCATTGGAGACGCAAAGGACACTTTTATAAAATTTAACGAGCAGATTGCCGGAAAATATAAAGCCGGTTTAAGTATAAATTATCTTGACGACTATTTAGGCGAAGACATTGTAGCAAAATCTATAGAACAGTTTTACAAACTGAATACCTCAGAGCAACAAACCAGCAGAGATGATCTTGAAAGCATATTGAAAAGCAGGACAAACAAAAATATAGACTGGTTTTTTGATGATGTAGTTGCGACACGAAAGCTTATTGATTATAAGTTTGGGGATGTAGATAAACATAAAGATTCGCTTAAAGTTACTATTAAAAACATAACCGGGACCAAAGCGCCAATCTCTTTTTACACATTAAAAAATAAAGAAGTTATAAACAAACAGTGGTTGCCGGGCTTTGCTAAAGACACTACTTTTACTATCGCAAAAGGTAATGCCGAAAAGCTTGCCCTAAACTATAATGAAGAAATACCGGAATTTAACCGCCGCAACAATTTTAAAAAGATAAAAGGCTTTTTACCCAATAATAAGCCTTACACTTTTACATTTTTTCAGGACCTAGAAGACTCTGATTATAATCAGATCTTTTATGTTCCAAGCTTTATATACAATCTTTATGACGGATTTTCACCCGGTTTGAGAATTCATAATAAATCATTACTCGAAAAACCTTTTATTTTTGAATTTGAACCTACTTATTCAATAAACACAGGTGAACTGATAGGCTCTTTTTCATTAATGTATAACCAATATATTCGAGATGAGGAAGAACTATACAATATAAGATACCTGCTATCGGCATCAACTTACCATTATACTCCCGATGCAAGCTACAGGAAATTTACTCCTATGATCCAGTTCCGCTTCAGGGATCCTGACCTGCGCAAGAACCGCAAAGATTTTGTAACCATCAGGCAGGTAACCGTAAACCGCGAAAAATCGCGTTATATTGTTACCGACAGGCAAAACGAAAACTATTCCGTTTTCAATATTCGATACAGTAAAGCCGAATCAGAAATTACAAAGCATTACAACTACAATACCGATCTGCAATTAGCAAATGTATTTGGTAAATTATCCGGAGAAGTACAATACCGCAGGCTTTTTAACGACAACCGACAGGTAAACATCCGCTTTTTTGCAGGTATGTTTTTGTATCGCGATACCGCCTCGGAATTTTTCAGTTTTGGGTTGGACCGCCCTACCGATTATCTTTTTGATTATGGATACTACGGCCGTTCAGAAACTACCGGATTTTTTAGCCGCCAGTTTATAATGGCCGATGGAGGATTTAAATCGCAGCTTGATACACGATTTGCTAACCAATGGATGACCACGGTAAACGGCAGTTTTAATGTTTGGAACTGGGTGGAACTTTATGGAGATGCGGGATTTTTAAAAAACAAGCACACCGGTCCTGAATTTGTTTGGGACAGTGGCGTGCGCCTAAATCTTGTTACGGATTATTTTGAATTGTATTTACCTGTATATTCAAGTAACGGATTTGAGCTATCGCAACCGCAATACAGCGAAAAAATTCGTTTCGTGGTTACCATAAGTCCAGGAACATTATTAAACCTTTTTACACGCAAGTGGTTTTAATGATAAAAGCTCAAAATAGGCTGTAAAAAATTCATTAAGCATATTATTTATTGGGTTTTTATAAACAAAAATCAATCACAATAATTATATGTTTTGTTTTTTTATCAAAAATGCAATCTAAATTTTTCTAATGAATATATGATTTCTCGCAGTTTTGTTTAAATTTGTAATTCGCACAACACTATTTTTATGACCGGGACAGAAACAAAACAATCGCTATCGTTTACAGATTTTAAAGCCGAAGTGCTTAACGATTATAAAATAGCCGTTACAAGCAGGGAGTGCAGCCTTTTGGGCCGCCGCGAAGTGCTTACGGGGAAAGCTAAATTTGGCATTTTTGGCGACGGTAAGGAAGTACCGCAGCTTGCTATGGCCAAGGCTTTTAAAAATGGTGATTTCCGCTCGGGTTATTACAGAGATCAAACTTTTATGATGGCAATAGGCCTGCTAACACCACAACAGTTTTTTGCAGGGTTGTATGGTCATATAGATATTGTGGCAGAACCTATGTCGGCAGGCAGGCAAATGGGAGGCCATTTCGCTACACACAGCCTTGACGAAAACGGTAACTGGAAAAACCTTGTAAACCAAAAAAACTCAAGTTCTGACATTTCTCCCACTGCCGGGCAAATGCCACGTTTATTAGGATTGGCGCAAGCCTCTAAAATTTACAGAAATGCAAATGGGCTTGAAGATACCGGTTTTAGCAACAAAGGTAATGAGGTAGCCTGGGGAACTATTGGCAATGCAAGTACCAGCGAAGGATTGTTTTTTGAAACCATAAATGCGGCCGGTGTATTACAGGTTCCAATGGTGATAAGTGTTTGGGATGATGATTATGGTATATCTGTACATGCCCGCCATCAAACAACTAAAGAAAACATATCTGAAATATTAAAAGGTTTCCAACGTGAAGAAAACACTAACGGATATGAAATCATAACTGTAAAAGGGTGGGATTATGCCGAGCTTGTAAGTGTTTATGAAAAAGCATCTACAATTGCACGTACAGAGCATGTACCTGTATTGATTCATGTATATCAGCTAACACAACCGCAGGGCCACTCTACCTCTGGGTCTCATGAGCGTTACAAAAGTAATGAGCGCCTTGCCTGGGAAACTGAGTTTGATTGCATAGCTCAAATGAGAAATTGGCTAATTGCCAACAATATTGCTACAGAAGAAGAAGCCGATGCTATAGACAGACAGGCTAAAACTGATGTACTCGAAGCCAAAAAGGCAGCGTGGGCAGACTATCTTGACCCTATTAAACAAGAGCGCGACGAACTTGTTACTATACTTAAAAACATAGCCTCACAAAGCCCTAATAAAGTATTTATTGAGAAAAACATTGCAGATGTTGTGGCTATAAAAGAGCCTATGCGCAAAGACCTGCTTATAACAGCACGTAAAACATTGCGCATTATTAATAAAGAAAATAATAAAAGTAGCCTTTCTGCCTGGATTACAAATTATCTTGAAGAGATACAGCCAAAATACAGTTCGCATTTATACAGCGAATCTCAAAGCAGTGCATTATCAGGGACAACAGTAGAACCTGTATATGAGGATACACCACAGGAGACCGATGGGCGTCTTATCCTGAAAAATAACTTTGATGCGTTGCTTGCAAAATATCCTGAAGTATTGATCTTTGGTGAAGATGTTGGTAACATTGGAGATGTAAATCAGGGACTGGAAGGTATGCAGGAAAAATATGGTGAATTGCGCGTTAGCGATGCAGGCATACGCGAAGCCAGTATTATTGGCCAGGGCATTGGCATGGCTATGCGCGGCCTGAGACCAATTGCCGAGATACAGTATCTTGACTATATGCTTTATGCTATACAAACGCTGAGCGATGACCTTTCTACTCTGCACTACAGAACAGCAGGAAGGCAAAAAGCACCACTAATAATCCGCACACGCGGACACAGGCTTGAAGGTATATGGCATTCGGGCTCTCCTATGGGCATGATAATAAATGCGGTTAGAGGCATGCATGTGCTTGTTCCGCGCAACATGGTAAAAGCAGCAGGCTTTTACAACACTCTTTTAAAAAGTGATGAACCGGCCATTGTGATAGAATGCCTTAACGGATATAGGCTTAAGGAAAAACAACCTGTAAATCCGGGAGAGTATCAAACACCGATAGGTGTAACAGAAACTATTAGAGAAGGCAAAGACATTACTATTGTATCTTATGGTTCTACCCTACGCGTTGCAGAACAGGCTGCCAAAGAACTTTTAGAAGTAGGTATAGATGTTGAGATTATCGACGTGCAATCTTTACTTCCATTTGACATTAACCATGATATTGTTAAAAGTATAGCTAAAACCAATCGACTATTGGTAGTAGATGAGGATGTTCCGGGAGGAGCCTCAGCTTATATACTACAGCAAATTGTAGATGTACAAAATGCATACAAACATCTTGACAGTAAACCTGAAACGCTTACAGCCCGCGAGCACCGCCCTGCTTATGGTACAGATGGTGACTATTTTAGCAAACCATCTGTAGAAGATATATTTGAAAAAGTATATGCTATTATGCATGAGGTAAAGCCACAGGAATATCCTGCACTTTATTAATAGTATAAAAAACTAATTATAAAGGGAATGCCAACACAAAAAATGGTTGGCATTCCCTTTTTATATATTATTAGCTGATATAGATTATTCTATACTTATGATTTTTAAGCCTTAATATCTGCATAAATTATATATCCAGATCAAACATTTTTCTTAGCGTTTCTACAGCCGGATTAATCGATTTAAGTTTTTCGTATTTCTCTTCCGGAGTAAACGCATGCCGTGTAGAAACCACTTCATTTACATGAACTTCTATAACAATATCATGATTGTGAAGTTTGCCGCGTAAATAACCTAACAGATCAAGCTTGTTGTTATCAAAATCTACCTTACTACCTGAGTTTGGCAGTTCAAGCTTTATGGTAAAACCATCTGCATCCAATACCGGATCGTTTATTTGCATGTACGTTGCCATAATTTTTTGCCCGCTGTCGCTGAGGCGTTGGGCAAATTTATTCCATTGCAGGCGCATGTCAGTCTCGTTAAAAGCTTCACGAGGAAGCTCATCTGAGGTTTTAACAGCAGCACGTTGGCTTTCGGCAAGTTCACGTTTCATTCGCAACCCTGATAGTGAAAAAGCTGATACTCTAACTTCTCCACTATTTTCCTGTGGTTTTACAGGAGGCTTAACCACTTCAGGGGTTTCTACTTCAAGCTGAGTGACAGGTAAAGGTGTTATAGGCTTAACAGGTTCTGAAACTGAAGTAGCTGTATTTTGCTGCTCAACCGCTTTGGCAATGGGTGCAGCTAAATTTTTATAATAATGAGGCGGAATTATAAATTGGTCAGCTTTTTTTTTTCTCCATCAAAAGTGATAGAGGCAAGCTGCATTAAGCAAAGCTCGGCAAGTAAACGCTGATTTTGACTGGCCTTATACTTAAGATCGCAATCGTTGGCAATATCAATACTTTTCAGTAAAAAGTCCTGACTGGCCTTTTGTGCCTGTACACCATACAGTTGTTGTGCTACTTCTCCGGCTTCGAGCAGTACAAGTGTAGCAGGGTTTTGGCATACCAATAAATCCCTGAAATGAGAAGCAAGACCTGCTATAAAATGGTGTCCGTCAAAACCTTTGGCTAAAATATCATTATAAGCCAGTAACAGATCAGGAATTTTATTCTCTAAAATAAGATCTGTAACCTTAATGTAATACTCGTAGTCAAGCACGTTAAGGTTCTCTGTAACAGCCTGCCTTGTAAGGTTGGTGCCACAATAGCTCACTACCCTGTCAAAAATAGAAAGGGCATCACGCATAGCACCATCAGCTTTTTGGGCAATAATATGGAGAGCATCATCTTCAAAAGTTATTCCCTGACTGCGGGCAACTTCGGCAAGATGATTTTTAGCATCTTTAACCGTTATACGCTTAAAGTCGAATATCTGACAACGAGAAAGTATGGTAGGTATGATCTTATGTTTCTCGGTCGTAGCCAATATAAATATGGCATGCCTAGGCGGTTCTTCGAGCGTTTTAAGAAATGCATTAAATGCCGCCTGAGAAAGCATGTGCACCTCATCTATAATATATATTTTATATTTACCTGTTTGTGGCGGTATGCGTACCTGATCTATAAGGCTGCGAATATCATCTACAGAGTTGTTTGATGCCGCATCGAGTTCAAACACGTTAAAGGCAAAATCTTCATAAGGATCGTCATACCCCTCCTGATTTATTTTTCGTGCCAAAATTCGCGCGCACGTAGTTTTGCCCACACCGCGCGGCCCTGTAAACAACAATGCCTGGGCAAGGTGGTTATTATCTATGGCGTTTAGCAGTGTATTGGTAATAGCCTGCTGCCCAACAACATCCTTAAAGGTTTGTGGGCGGTACTTTCGGGCTGATACAATAAACTGTTCCATAAATAAATGCTTACTGCAAATATAAAATTTTTAGTGGGTTTTATGGCACACTGTTTACAACTTCATAAACTTTTGCAGTATGCCGTTAATGCTTATAAAATAAATTCCACGTTCTAAATTACTTACATCGAGGGTTGTTGTCTTATTATCAAAATTATACTGGTAAATCCTACGTCCAAGACTATTGCTGATAATTATATCTAACGATTTACTGTCAATCTTTTCGATACTTAAACTACTGTTTACCGGGTTAGGGTAAAGTTTCACAATGTTTAGGACAAAGGGAGGCGTGGAAGCTGTTACATCATCACAAAATTCTGCCCTTGGATTCATTTCATCATCACAACGCCATAGATAATGATCTTGCGGATAGGATACTGTTGGCTGGTTTAATTGTTGCAGATTGCCCATTCCCTGTGGCATAGTTACCTGTTCGACACTGCCGTGACCAAGTGCAACATTTTTACCGTCTAAATTTCCATTAAATGTATAATCGCAAAGGGCATCCAGAAGTCGATAATAAGCATAATAATCGAGTGCATCATAAGCAGCTGCGGTGTTGGGCAAAACATGATCGGCAACATAATTATAACCGTTAACTGTAGAGGATGACACCAACAGAAAATCTTTCTCTGCAGCAGGAGTATTTATACGGTTAAAAATATCCACTGCCATGCGATGGTCGTTAGTATCATCATCATTAAATATCTCGAAAAGCACTTTTACATCCTCAGGAAAGGTAGTAAGATCAGCCGGATCTATATAGCTGTACCATTGGGCAAGCGCATAAATAAAACGTCCGTTAGTACCCCACCCCTCTTCAAAAAACTGATGTGAAATACCAAACGATGCACCGCCACCAAACGAATGTCCCAAAAACCCAACTCTTGTAGTATCTATTATATCAGGATAGTTTGTGGCAGCCCGCCCAAAACCATTAACAAGCGTTTGATAGCGTTCGTCTATAGTAACAGTATTTGCTGTTGCATAAGGCACAAAAACTACAGCATAACCCTTTTTAGCTATAAACTCGAGTATTCCAATTATATTTTCAGGATCAGTACCGCCATAAGCATGACTGTAAAATATGGTGGGTACAGCCGTGGTAACCTCTGCCGGATGATATACTTTTATTGGATGCCCTATAAAGTTCAGGTTCACTAAAGATTCTACAGCAACAGTGTAAAGCCCATTGCTGCCATAGCCTGTTGCAGGAATTGGAAAATTAGGATCTGCATACTGTGCATACCCACTAATGCTGATAAATAGCAGTAAACAAAATTTTATCAGGTATTTTTTCATAGCCCTATTTTATACTTAAAATTGCTATGTAAATTTATGTAATGTCCTGTAAGCTCTGTAAGATTTTAATGCTTTTAAAAACCAACGGGACATTTTTCTTGCTGAATGGAATTAGATACCCTATTCTATTTTTGTTACTGTTCCCTTTTGCTTTTTTGTATCGCCCACTATAGAGAATTCAAAAGTATAAGAGTTGTCTTTTGTGGTCAGTATTTTCATGTGTACGGCTTTGCGCTCCTGTGCATTTTTAGGATTTATTTTTTGCAGCACATATTCGCAGTCATTTATCCATCTTACGGTACTGGTATCGGTTTTGCCTTCAAAAGTTTCTACCTCGTGCGTTTCGGATCGTTCAAAAACAGTTTCTTTTTTTTGTCCGTTAATCTCATACTCAAAACGAAACTTACCGGTTTTAAAATCGGCACAATTGCGCTCCTGTTGGTAGCAGGAAGTTAATAATACAAATGACGGTATTAATAATAGTATCTTTTTCATTGGTTGTTAAGCCTGTTGATTTCTGAATCGGTAAAATTGCGTATTTGTTTTTCCTGAGAAAACTTAGCGCTGTTGTATTGTGCTGAATTATTTTTGGGGATAGACAGGCTTTGCCATGGTGAATTTTTAAGAAGCTTGGCATAAAAAACTATCTGCCCCACATGATATGGATAGTGAGCCAATTGTCTGTTTATAGCCTCAACAACTGTGTGACCTTCGTTACGAATGTAAATAATACTGTTCAGGTTTTCGGGGGTAACGGTATTAAGAGCATCAAACAATACATTCCAGGCCTGTTCCCATTGCTGCAGCATAAAATCAACATCATTATAAGGATCTTCAAATTCAGCATCGCGGTTGCGCCAGTCTTTCTCTCCGTCACTGGTCAAAAAATCTGTCCATCGCGATAGCATATTGCCCACCATGTGTTTTACAATCAGGGCGATACTGTTGGTATCTTCGTTGTGAGAATAAAAAAGCTGTTCAGGCTCTAATTGAGCTATTGCCTTATCAGCCAGTGTTTTGTAATACAAAAACTGCTTTCTAACACTTTCAATATAAGCTGATTCCATAACAATTATTCGTTAAAAAGACTGCGCATAATAGTGCGCAATCCAACAAAAATGTAAGCTATGGCAGCTATACAGAATATAATACCGCCACCAAGTACAGGAATAAAAAACGGATGTTCCTGATTTTTAAACGAACTGTGGATTATCACCGGGCCTATGAAAAGCAGCGGCAATGCAATACTAAGATAGGTTATTCCTTTTCGCAGTAATACTTTATTTGTTGGCATAGGCTTCTATGGCTTTACGCACGTTTTTATGTTGTTCTAAAAGTTTAGCAGCTTCTTCCTGAGAAATATTCAGCTCATCTACAATCATTTGCACACCACGCCCAACAAGTTTATGGTTACTTAGCTGCATATCTACCATTTTATTGCCTTTTACACGTCCAAGCTGTATCATTGTAGCCGTACTAATCATATTCAATACCAGCTTTTGAGCAGTACCGGCTTTCATGCGCGAGCTTCCGGTAACAAACTCCGGCCCAACAACTACTTCTACAGGATATTGTGCTACAGCTGCAAGAGGGCTTCCTGTATTACAGGTAATGCAACCGGTAAGTATATTATTTGCATTGCATTGTTCCAACCCACCAATAACATAAGGCGTACTGCCACTGGCAGCGATGCCTATAACTGTGTCTGCACTGTTAACATTATAATCGGCAAGGTCTTTCCAGGCCTGTTCGCGGTCGTCTTCAGCAAATTCTACCGCACGTCTAATGGCTGTATCACCCCCCGCAATTAATCCTATTACCATATCGAACGACACCCCAAAAGTTGGCGGACATTCAGATGCGTCTACTACCCCTAACCTTCCACTGGTTCCTGCACCTATGTAAAACAGGCGACCACCTATTTTCATGCGCTCAACTATTTGTTGTACCAGGCTTTCTATTTGTGGCAAAGCCATTTCTACAGCCAACGGTACGGTTTTATCTTCGTTATTAATATTGGTAAGCAAGTCGCGAACCGACATGGCCTCAAGATGCTCATATTTAGACGACTGTTCTGTAATACGGGTAAAAGACATGGTTTAGCTTTTAGGTAAAGTTAAAGATAATAGGCCATAATTACACCAAGTATAATAGCTAAAAGCTTGGCAAGGTTAAATTTATGGTTTTCGCCACTCTCAAAGATAATGGTAGATGATATATGGAATAATATACCCACAACCACTGCCGAAATCTCGGTATAATAATGACTCACGCACTCCAGTTGCCCTGACAATAATGTTCCCAACGGAGTCATAGCAGCAAAGGCCAGCATGAACAACATTACAGCTATTTTATTCAGTCCTGAATTTATAAAGAATGCGGTAAGTATAATAGCTATAGGAAAATGGTGTATGGCAATTCCCCAGGCCATATCATGATGATGACTTACAGGCATGCCTTCTAACAACGCATGCAGGCAAAGGCTTATAAATAGAAGCCATGGCATGCCGTGCTCATGACCGTGTTCGTGTTTATGAATGTGTACATGGCCATGCTCAGCCCCTTTAGAAAAATACTCTAAAATGATCTGGAAAATAATCCCGGCCATAATATACAAACCGATAGAATTATTATGCAGATGCTCATGTTCATGTCCCTCGCCATGGCTATGCAGAGTGCTCTCATAAACTTCGGGTAAAATATGCAATACTGTAAGCGCTAATAAAAAAGAACCGCTAAACGCAAGCAACAGCTTAAGGTTTTTACGATTTTCAGGCTTTAATATCAGTGCCATAATATAACCTATAACTACTGATAAAAGGGGTAATAAATATATCATCTTTTTATTTAAAGATCATTATTAAACGCTCAGACTCTTCTTTATAAAACTTGCGAAGTTTATAATCGCCAAAGGTGTCAAGCAGGTAAATCCCGGCTTCATCCATCATGCTTTCAAAATCCTGTAACGTAAGTGCTTTTACCCTTTCGGTAAAATGGAACTTCTGTCCCTTATCTTCAAAATCTATTTCCTTATAAATGTAATTATCTATAAAATAGCGTTTAATATGAAAATCGATACCCTCAACGGTTTTAACTTCCTGCGTCACCAAATCTTCAATAACTTTCTTTACATTCATAAAATCAATAACCCCAAAACCATATTCGCTTAGGCTTTGGCTAATAGCCTTTAGAGTAGTCAGGTTGTCGCTCTCGTTTTCAAAATATCCAAAGCTGGTAAACAGGTTAAATACAGCATCAAATTTTTGTTCGAAAGGCTCACGCATGTCGTGAACTTCAAAATGCAGTGTATCGTTTGTATGCTGCTTTGCCTGCGCAATGCTGTTCTCGCTAAGATCGGCGCCGGTAATATCATACCCTAACTTATTAAGATAAATAGAATGGCGGCCTTTGCCACAGGCAAGGTCTAAAATTTTGGCATTATCAGGCAAATTAAGATAACCTGTAAGATTATCCATAAAAAGCTGAGCCTCTTCATAGTCACGGTCTTTATAAAGTATATGATAATACGGCGTGTCAAACCACGAAGCATACCATTTCGATTCTTCTTGCATATTTTGTAAAATGTACCTGCAAATTTAGGCTATTTTAAAGCTAAATCAGTGGTTAGCTATCATTAAATTATATTAATAATAACGGGGTTAAATGTTAATTAAATTCTTAGCGGTTTGTAGTTTTTATTAGTGTCAAATCGTAAATTTGAATTTCATACCAAATATTTAACAACACAAACATTATGGAACAACAGGTAGCGATATTCAATTCGCATAAAGATGCTGTAGAAGCTCTAAAAAAACTAAAAGAACAGGATTTCCCAATGGATGACGTATCGCTTATAGGTAAAGCGGGAATGGACAAAGATCACGTACATCTTGATGAAACTGACAAGGTTACTAATATTCCTGCCTATATTGGCATTGGAGCCGGCACGGTTCTGGGCTTACTTACCGGCATAGGGCTGTTTGCAATTCCGGGGCTTGGGGTTCTTTATGGCGCAGGTGCGCTTGTAGGTGCTTTTGCCGGTGCCGAGACGGGTATTATTGGTGGAGGGCTTGTTTCCGGTCTTGCCAAATATCTTACAAAAGACGACCACATTGAGAACATTAAAAACCATATTGAGGCTGGTAAATTTGTACTTGTAGTTGCCGGAGACGCAGATGAGATACAAAAAGCTAAAAATATTTTACATACAGAAAACCTGCACATAGAGTTTTACGAATAGTAAAACCCTTGCTAAAAATAGTAAACCTGTCCAACTTTGGGCAGGTTTTTATGTTTAAAGTAATCAAAGGCAGGGTAACAAACTTATTAAGTTCACTAAACTATACCCGCTAATTATTTGTAACTTTGCAGCCGCATTATTTTAAATGCAAAAATTATACAGCGCATGGAGAATTTTAAAATGATAGCCAAAACTTTTTTTGGTTTCGAAGAGATATTAGCTAAAGAGTTACAATTACTGGGCGCACAGGATGTGCAGCAGGGCGTAAGAATGGTAAGCTTTGTTGGAGATAAAGGTTTTATGTACAAAGCTAATCTGGCACTGCGCACTGCACTTAAAATTTTAAAGCCAATACACTCTTTCCGTGCGCACAACGAGCATACACTATACAAAGGCATACAGGCCATAGACTGGAGCGATTATTTAAATGCCAACCAAAGTTTTGTGGTAGATGTTACGCTGCACAGCGAATATTTTAACCATTCACAATTTGTAGCTTTAAAAACCAAAGATGCTGTTGTAGACCAGTTTAGAGACCGCTACGGTAAACGCCCCAACATAGACAAAGATTTTCCGGATCTGCGCATAAACCTGCACATATTTAACGACCAGTGTTCCATAGCTTTAGATAGTAGTGGTGGGCCATTAAATCAGCGTGGATACCGTACAGCTACCAATATTGCACCCGTAAATGAGGTTCTTGCTGCCGGAATGCTATTGCTTAGCGGTTGGGACGGACAGGGAGACTTTTTAGACCCTATGTGTGGCAGTGGCACTATACTTGCTGAAGCTGCAATGATTGCCTGCAATATTCCGCCAAACCTTAACCGTAAAGAATTTGCTTTTGAAAAGTGGAACGACTGGGACAATGACCTTTTCGATAAGATAGTAGATTCATTAATGAGCAGGGTGCGCGAGTTTCATTACACAATTAAAGGATATGACAAAGCTCCATCGGCTGTTATCAAGGCAAAGGACAACATAAAAAATGCTAACCTTGACGATTATGTAACCATAGTACAGGAAAACTTTTTTAAGACCGAAAAAGAAACCCGTGGGCCACTGCACATGGTGTTCAACCCTCCTTACGGAGAAAGGCTTGATATAGATCTTGAACGTTTTTACCGCGAAATTGGCGATACCTTAAAACAAAGCTATCCTGGTACTAATGCATGGTTTATAACTGCAAATATAGAGGCTCTTAAATTTGTTGGACTAAAGCCATCACGCAAAATAAAGCTGTTTAACGGTAAGCTCGAAACACGTTTTGTAAAATATGAAATGTATGAAGGCAGTAAAAAGGCCAAGTTTCAAAACTAACATTACAGTTTTAAATTGACCCTTTAGGATACTTATCTTTAATATTACGGATAAGGCTTTCAAGCCCGTTAAGCTTTAGCTCATATACCAATTGTAATTGCTGACCAAGAACTCCTTTTGGAAAGCCTTTATTATGGTACCATACTACATAATATTCTGGCAGGTCAATCAAATAACGTCCCTCATATTTGCCAAAGGGCATTTTTGTATGGGCAAGTTTTATAAGAAATTGTTGTTGCTCGTCCAAGCTAAGAAGTTTCAGGGTTAAAAAGATACAGGTTACAGATTCTAAATTATTCCGCAACCTGTTTTATGGAGATAGTTACCACTCAAAAGTTACATCTTTCTCAATATCCGGATGTAAACTAAGATGAACCGGACATGTTAAAGCAGTACGCTCAAGTATCGTTCTTGCTTTAGCATCGGCATCACTTTTCATTATAAAACGAACTTTTATTCCTGATATTTTTCTGGGTTCAGCCTGCATGATCTTGGTTACTTCTGCAACAGTTCCTTCAAGTGCCACTCCCATATCACGTGCTTTTATCCCCATAACGGTAAGCATACAGCTTGCAAGGGCATTAGCAACAGTATCGGTTGGTGAAAATGCTTCACCTTTACCGTTATTATCTACCGGCGCATCAGATATTATTTCGCTGCCGGATTGCAGGTGTATTGACGATGTTCTTAGATCGCCAAGATAAGTTACTTTAGATGTCATACTATTATTGTGCTTCTTTTACTGTCGGGCCTTCTTCATATTGCATGATAAAAACCCCTGTATTATAATTACCTCCATTTACCGTTGCATAAGAAAATTTATTCTCTACCTGGGCAGATGTCATTGGGGTCATAGATTCAAAACTTTCTTTTTGAAACAGGCGCTGTATTACGTCAAATGTTACATCAAAACCACGAACTGCATATTGGGACGGATTATAACCATTTTTTTGCCTGAATATTTTTGTAAAAAGTAATGATTGCGGAGTATCTCCATCTCTTGTTAACGATGGATAAAGCATTTTTAACTTAGTAAGCCTTGTAATAGGCACCTCATCGTTATCATACTTTTCATTTTTATCAAGTACTGCAAGCTGTATATTAAAATCAATTAAAGCTTCTTCAAGCAATTTTGTAGTACCCGTAACAGAGCTTAATGCTTCAGTATCTAAAATTACATAGTTAACTTTATCTTTAACGAGTAATGCTCTTATGCCATCTCCGGTAATTCCTTCAACAAAACGAACTTCCGGGTAGTTTGCCTTGATAAACTCTCTGGAGCTGGTTTTCTTTTTATCAACTATGGCAATAACATTACCCTGTTTTGTTTTTAGATATTCAAGTAGTGAAAGACGCATAGTTTCATCGCCCGGTATACTTAGATACAGGTTATTAAAAAACCTTCCGCTCTCTTTTGCCATAGGCGATATTACGGGTATGCCCGGCAACAGAGCTGCTGCACTCTCGGCATTTGCCTGAAAAAATGGGCCTATAACAGCATTACTTGTAGTAAGATTATTTTTTAGTGTGGCTACATCAGATGTTTTAGAAGTTTCTTTTGCATCTAATATTTTAACTTTCAGCGGTAATCCTAAAGTTTTGGCTGAATCTATTGCAATAAGTGCACCTGCATAGAAATCGAGTGTAAGATTTAAAAATTTATCTGTGCGAAGAAGTTTTGATTTTATAGTATCTGTCTCTAAACGATAAAGATTGAAAGGCAACAACAACGACAACTCTTTGCTGTTAGCTTTGTTATACGATCTTGACAGATCCACAACAGCAGATTTTGGGGGATAAATAGTCCAACCCGAACCTGCCGGGGCTTTAATCTTCATCCCTTCCTTAACACCATCTTTTAACTCCGGATTAAGGGCAATAAGTTGCTCTTCGGTCAGCCCTGTGTCTTTAGTTAAGCTATATAATGTCTCTTTGGCTTCCACAACATGATATATATATTTTGCAGCCTCTGCAGTAGCAGCAGTTTCCGGTTGTGCAGCCTTTTCAACCACAGCATCTTTAGCCAGTTTTAATTTAAATCCTAAAGGTAAAGTGTCTTTAACCTCCGGGTTAAGCTCTTCAAGCAACTGAACCGTCATACCATATTTTTTTGCTATGCCATATTTAGTATCTCCGGCAGCTACGGTATAGAACATATAAGAGGCCTCACCCTTTTTTGCCTGTTGTGTTTGTGCTGTTTGAGCCTGGGCAGCCACACCACTTCCTTTTACAGGTATAATGAGCTCCTGCCCTGCTTTAACCCCATTGGTTAAAACAGCTGCATTTGCTTTTTCAAGGTCGGCAACAGTAACTTTATATTTTTTTGCGATACTAAAAAGAGTCTCTCCGGCAGCAACCTCGTGTGTTTTGTTTGCAAGCTTTGTAGCTGGTTCTTTAGGAGCCGAGGCATTAGCAGGCAGCGGTTTCGGCGGATTTACGGGTATTAAGAGTACACTATCTGTCTTTAACCCGTTTTTAGCATCCGGATTAAGGCGGTAAATATCATGAGGTGTAACCTTATATTGCTTAGCAATACTTAGTACTGTCTCCCCTTTTAAAACTTTATGTTTTTTGTTTTCCTGTGCATAAGCAGCAGAATAAAGTGAGAGCGAAAAGAATAAAATTAAAATGTACTTCATGATATATTTTTAACAAAATTAAAGCCGCTACAAAGTTAGTTTTTGTAGCGGCTTTAAACATATAATAACCCTATAATTTTAAGTTAAAACAAAAAAATTCTTACTCTTTTGTTGCTGTTGCGTCCTGACTGATCTGGTTATCATCGTCCTGCTTATTCTTTTTAGATTTTGGCACATACTTCCTGTCTGCCGGAATTTGCAAAACTGTATTATAAGCAATACCATTCACTGCATCCGGGTTAAAGTCATAAATATCAGTAGGCTTAATCCTGTATTTTTTAGCAATAAGCATTACGGTTTCTCCCATCTCTACCTTGTGTGTAACAAGGTTATCACTTTTTGGCCCTTCATTATCGGCTACCTGCGCATTGGCATAGACAAAGCAAAACATGGCTGCTAAGAAAAATAACAGTTTCTTTTTCATAATTTTGGGGTTTAATTTGTTGGTAAATAGCATGTGCAATTTAAACTAAAATTTATTTAAAAATTAACTATTTACATTTTTTAACATGCTAATTATCAACAAATAAAGCTTTTCTTGTTAATAATTTCAATTAATAGGAAAAAACGCATAGTAATAGAACCTAACCTTTTTTTAATATAGCTCAAGTCTTAAAAATGATGTTCAATCTCCATACACACGCAGCATCAGGCAATCCTGATGTATTCGAAATAATAAACCGCTATCCTTATGAGGAAATAGATGTGCCTTTTTTTTCAACAGGTATCCATCCATGGCATATAGATGCTGATAAGATTGAAGAGCATTTAGCAATAATAGAAAAACGCCTGCAAATGGATAATTGCCTTGCTCTTGGCGAATGCGGACTTGATAAGCGTATTGAAATTCCGTTACAATTGCAGACAGAAATTTTTGAAAAACAACTTTTGCTTGCCATAAAATACCAAAAACCTGTAATTTTGCATCTTGTGGCTGCTTTTCAGGAATTAATAGAAATAAAAAACAAATTAAAGCCTAATGTTCCTTTAGTAATACATGGGTTTAGTAAGAATGGCCAGGTAGCAAAACAATTACTTAATAATGGTTTTTACCTGAGCTTTGGCAAATATTTGCTACGCAATCCTGAATTGGGAGATGTATTTGCAAATGTGCCGCAGGTAAGATTTTTTTTAGAAACCGACACTATAGAAGAAAGCATTGTGCAGGTGTATGAAAAAGCAGCAGAGGCACGAAATATAATTATAGATGAACTCACATTAATAGTGGGAGATAATTTTAAAACAGTATTTAAAAATGGCGGTATGGCAGGAAAGGGCTGAACTTTTATTTAAAAAAGAAGGTCTTGAAAAATTAAAAAATGCTCATGTAATGGTTGTGGGTCTTGGTGGGGTTGGCTCTTTTGCCGCCGAGTTTTTGGCACGCGCAGGTGTGGGAAACATGACAATTGTAGACGGAGACGTTGTGGATATTACCAATGTAAACAGACAGCTTCCTGCGCTGCACAGTACTGTGGGACAGCCTAAAATAACAATTGTTGGTGACAGGCTTATGGATATTAATCCTGAGCTAAACCTTACACGTGTACAGGAATTTCTTTCGCCTGAAAGGGCTTATGAACTGGTTACCGAAGAATTTGATTATGTTTTAGACTGTATAGACAGTATTACACCTAAACTTAATCTTATAATATCGGCAAAGCGAAAAAAAGTAAAAATTATCAGCAACATGGGGGCAGGTGGTAAATATGAAGCCTCTAAAGTGCGTGTTAGCGATATAAGTAAAACAGATGTTTGCCCATTAGCAAAAACAGTGCGCAAGCGTCTTAAAAAAGAAGGCATTTCTAAAGGCGTAAAAGCAGTTTATTCGGTGGAAGCACCAGACCAGTCAAGCCTTAAAATGACCGACGGTACTAACTTTAAAAAATCTTTTTTTGGCACTAATAGTTGGATGCCTGCCCTGTTTGGGCTTCATGCAGCAGAAACTGTTGTTAAGCACCTTATAGGTAAATAAATAACGCCTTATGCAAATAACAAAAGCCGTACAGTTTGTAAGACTATACGGCTTTTGCATTATTATAAATGTGATACTCTCTAATTATTTACTGCCTTTTAAGTTTTCTTTCTAAAAAAAGATTCACTTCATCGTTAATAGGCGAATAAGGTACTTTTTCCTGTTGCGAAAGCCTGTCGGTAAACAAAATACCAATTAAATGGTCATGCTCATGCTGAAAGATAACCGCTGTAAAGCCCTCAACTATTTCATCGTGAAATTTACCATCCGGGCTAAAATAGGTAATCTTTATAGTATAGTTACGCATTACGTCACCCCTTATCTCCGGAATAGAAAGACAGCCTTCAGTACCCTTTCTCAATAAAGATGACCTCCATGTAATTTTCGGATTTAGATATACCTCAAAAGGTTCTCCGGGTTTATCAAATCGCTGCACCCATATAACATTCCGGTTAATTCCAATTTGCGGAGCTGCAATGCCCACTCCTGGATTAGCCGGGTCTTTTACTGTTGCAAGCATGCGCTGGGTTAGCTGAGGCAACAGCTCATCTTTAATATCTATATTTGTCGAAACAGTTTGCAGCACTTTAAGATCGGACGGATCAGTAACCTGTAATACCCTCAAAGGCGTTTTTTTATCGCCCGATGTTATAAGTGCTTTTTCCGTTTCGTTCATTTTTTGTGCATAAAAATTAGCTGTTGCAATAAAAGCCAGCGTTACAAATAATACCTTTTTCATTATATACCTGCCACTTCTTTAATTTCGTTGATTATGCGAACCGCAAGCTCATCTGCTTTAACCTGAGTTTGTGCTTCGGTATATATCCTTATTATAGGCTCTGTATTTGACTTGCGAAGGTGTACCCACTCTTCAGCAAAGTCTACCTTTACTCCATCTACTACAGATATTTGTTCGTTATTGTACTTTGCTGCCATGGCTTCTAATATAGCATCTACATCTATTTGAGGAGTAAGCTCAATTTTATTTTTGCTCATGTAGTATTGAGGATATGACGCCCTAAGCTGAGCCACCGTAGTGTTTTGCCCGGCAAGATAGGTAAGGAACAAAGCTACCCCCACAAGTGCATCGCGTCCGTAATGAAGCTCTGGGTAAATAATGCCGCCATTACCTTCGCCACCTATAATGGCATTATTTTTTTTCATAAGCTCAACAACATTAACCTCTCCTACGGCACTTGCCTCATAGATACCTCCATGCTTTTGGGTAATATCGCGCAGTGCGCGGGAAGACGACATATTGCTTACTGTATTGCCCGGAGTTTGGCTCAATACATAATCTGCACAGGCAACAAGCGTATATTCTTCTCCAAACATTTCGCCATCATTGCTAATAAACGCAAGACGGTCCACATCAGGGTCTACTACAATACCAAAATCGGCTTTTTCTTCTACAACAAGTTTAGATATATCTCCAAGATGTTCTTTTAAGGGCTCAGGATTGTGCGGAAAATGACCGTTGGGTTCGCAATATAAACGCACTACCTCTACTCCCATTTGCTCCAGCAATTTAGGTATTATAATACCTCCGGACGAGTTGACCCCGTCTACCACTACTTTAAATTTAGCAGCTTTTACAGCATCTACATCTACTAATGGCAGGTTAAGCACTTCATCAATATGAATGTCCATATAAGCATCGTTCTCTGTAATTTCTCCAAGGCTGTCTACATCGGCAAAATCAAAAGCTTCGTCTTCAGCAATTTCCAGTATTACGGCACCGTTCTCTCCGCTAAGGAACTCTCCTTTTTCATTCAAAAGCTTCAGGGCATTCCATTGCTTTGGGTTATGGCTTGCGGTAAGAATAATACCTCCGTCAGCCTTTTCAAGTGGCACAGCAACCTCTACGGTAGGCGTTGTGCTAAGACCAAGGTCTATAACGTTTATGCCAAGGCCAATAAGCGTATTAGCCACAAGGTTGTGTATCATGGGGCCTGAAATACGGGCATCACGACCTATAACAACCGTTAGTTTTTCTTTATCTGAATTATTTTTAAGCCAGGTACCATAGGCCGAGGCGAATTTTACCGCATCTACAGGAGTAAGGTTATCACCGGTGTTACCGCCAATTGTTCCTCTTATTCCTGATATCGATTTAATTAGTGTCATTTAATTACGCATTTATTTAAGAGTAACAAATATAAGGATTAGTAGTACAGATTGTAACCCTGTACATCAGGTTTCTGCTATACTTAATTTTAGTTACTGCAAATCAGTCTGCGCACGTCCTTAAATGATTTCTCATTTAAAAATACTGCTTATATTTACAGTCATCATGCTTTTAACCGCAACAATGAAGAAAAAGAAACTACTGGCCCTGTTTTTTATAGTACAAATAATATTTGTCAAACTGCTTTCTTTTTTTCCTGAGTTTACAGAGCGTTGGTACAGCAATGGCATTTATCCTTACATCGCTGCCTTTTCAAGAATTTTGTTGGGCTGGGTTGGGTTTTCTGTTGGCGACATTATATATGGCATAGTAGTTTTTACAGGATTGCGATGGTTGTGGAAACGCCGTAAAACCTGGAAAAAAGAATATAAAAATAACCTTATCAGTATAGCAGCGGCACTATCTGTAGTATATTTTTTGTTCAATGCACTTTGGGCATTCAACTACAGCCGGGTTCCGTTGTATAAAAAAATGGGTATCGAAAAAGAATATACACTTACCGAGCTTACTGATTTTACAAAAAAGCTGATCACTAAAACCAATGCCCTGCACCTGCAAATTACACACAATGATACTGTAAAGGTAGTTATACCCTATACTGTTTCTCAAATATACACAGGCTCTGTAAACGGATATAACTCATTACAACAGCAATACCCCTATTTTGGTTACAGCCACGAAAGCATAAAATCGTCGCTTATAAGTTTGCCACTATCTTATATGGGATTTGGTGGCTATCTTAACCCGTTTACCAACGAGGCACAGGTAAACAATAAATTGCCTTTATACAACCTCCCTACAACCACCTGTCATGAAATGGCGCATCAAATAGGCTTTGCCAACGAAAGCGAAGCTAATTTTATTGGCTTTATGGCTTCCATAAAAAATAAAGATATTTATTTTCAGTACTCAGGATATTCGTTTGCTTTAAAATACTGTTTGCGCAATATTGCTAAGATAGACGAGAAAGAAGCTAAAAAACTGGCTCCGTTAATCAATAAAGGTATCCGTAAGAACTTTAAAGAGAGCGAAGATTTTAATAAAAAATACGAATCTTTTATAGAAGATATTTTTAAATACATTTACGATAATTACCTAAAGATCAACAAACAAAAAGACGGAATTGAGAGCTACAGTAAATTTGTTGGGCTTATGGTTAACTATTATAAAGACAAAAATTTGTAAACTGCTGTAACATAAACAAGGTTTTATATACTAATGCAGGTATGAGTTCAACATCAGAAAGGTCGTTTGTACAACAGCTTCAGGAAAACCAAAACCTGATACATAAAATTTGCAGGCTCTACACTAACAATGAAGATGCCCACAAAGACCTTTTTCAGGAAATCACAATACAGCTATGGAAAGCCTATCCACAGTTTAGGGGTGATGCCAAGTTTACTACCTGGGCTTATCGTGTAGGGCTTAACACTGCAATTACATTATATCGCAAAAAGACCCGCACCGTAAATACGGTAGAATTTGATACTTCGCTGCACAAAATAAATCAGGACGAATATAATTATGAAGAAGAAGAGCATATAAAACTGCTCTATCAGGGAGTGCAGCAGCTTAATGATATAGAAAAGGCATTAGTGTTTATGTATCTTGAAGATAAAGACTATAATGAAATTGCCGAAACACTGGGTATTAGCGAAGTTAACGCCCGTGTAAAAATGAACAGGATAAAAGGAAAACTGAAAAAAATATTAAATCCGTAATGGAAAACTATGGACGAATTAGATAAATTAAAAAACGCCTGGAAAAAGGACGAAAATGCATATCCTCAGTTTTCTGAAAAGGATATTTATGCCATGCTGCATAAAAAATCTTCTTCTATAGTAAAATGGATACTTATAATAAGTATAATAGAATTTGCATTTTGGTTACTGCTTTCGCTTGTTTTAAAAGAACCCGGAACCAAGAACATAAACCTGCATGATCTGGAATATGTTACTGTACCAATGACTGTTGTAAACTATGGTATTATACTGTATTTTATGTATGTATTTTATATGCGCTACAAAAAGATCAGTGCTACAGACAGTGTTAAGGAACTGATGCAAAATATACTTAAGACAAGAAAAGCAGTGTCGTTATATATTTATGTAATGATAGCTTATGCAGTAATAAGCACTATAATTATTGTATTGGTTATGTTTAATACTAATACAGCAATGATTGACCTTTTACACAAACTGGATGCAAACGGTCAAAAAATGACTTTCTATTTGTTTATGATATTCTTTTGCGTTGCCAGCCTTTCTATATTGGCACTGCTTATATGGCTGTTCTATAAACTGGTTTATGGACTGCTGGTTAAACGCCTTTACAAAAATTACGAAGAACTTAAAAAAATAGACCTGTAACATGAAAAAACTACTGTTTATATCTCTCAGCCTTTTAGCCTTTTTAGGCACACAAGCTCAAAAACTTGATAACGGACTGCTTTGGAAAATTTCGGGTAACGGACTCAGTAAACCGTCATATATTTATGGCACTGTACATATTACCTGCGATGCCACTCTGGATAAGAACATACTTGCCGCTTTTGATGCTACGAACCAACTGTATCTTGAGCTCGATATGGACGACCCCAACATGCAAACCGAAATGATGGCCGGTGTAATGATGAAAAATGGTACGACCATGAAATCTTTAGCCACGCCCGAAGATTATGCATTGGTAAATAAGTTTTTACAGGATAACGTGGGTATGTCTGCCGATTTGATAGGCAGTTTCATGCCATCTATGGTTAGTGCGCTTTTATATCCTAAAATGTTGGATTGCCCGGTGCAGTCTTATGAACAGGCACTTATGGAAGTAGCCAAAAAACAAAATGAAGAAATCTACGGGCTTGAAACCATTGCAGAGCAACTCAATGCTTTTGGTGCCATTCCGTATAAAGAGCAAATGGATGAACTTGTAAAATCGGCAAAAGATAATTTGGCAAGCGACAAAAAGGAAATGACCGAACTGCTTGCTATATACAATAAAAAAGACCTTAATGTATTGCTTGATTTTATGAATAAATCAGACAACAAACTTATGTCTCAGCATAGCGATGTAATGCTTGTTAACCGTAATAAAAACTGGATTCCAAAAATTGAAGCCGTTGCAAAACAAAACCCAACATTTTTTGGTGTTGGTGCTGCACACCTTGCGGGCGACGATGGTGTTATAAAACTATTGCGCAAAAAAGGCTATAAAGTAGAAGCCGTAAAATAAATACTACTCTTATAAACCAAATTGCGTATAACAAAATTTAACAGGAAAATTTTGTTATACGCAATTTTAATTTTTAAACCTTTTGCTAACAACAAATTTAGAACCATTCTATGCGTATAAAATAAACATTCTGAAAATTTAAATATTATTTTTATGTTTTAACTTTCAGCGCCATTTATTTATGCATACTATTAAAAACGAGACCTTATTACTTGGTAAACTAAACAATATCGACAAAAAAATAGATACGCTTAATAGTGAAAAAATAAAAGCATTTTTTAAAGCTATTGGCATAGAAGAAACAGACCTTCCTGAAAATTATATGCAATGGGAAACGATCCTTATTGTTGTGCCCACCCGCACAGCAATGAATGAGTTAAAACCATATAAATATTCTATTGCGCGCATTGCTTTTGCCATTAACCCTAATGCCGACAAAATTCATATTTTTAACCTTGAAGACTGGAAAAATGCGTTTAGGTATAAAACCCAACTGCAAATTCGTAATCTTTTAAAGACCAGTTTTGGAGGTATTAAAAAAACGAATGATTAAGTTAACCATATTCTCGACAGTAGTCTGCAAATTCTAAACAATTAACGCACTATACACATTTTCAGCTTCATAAAACATTAACCTGTTTTATTTTTACTATAAAAAAGCTTATGAAAAAAATTACGTGTATAGTGGCCCTGCTCGCTATAATGTGCAGTAATGCCCAAAGTTTTGAATGGCTCAAAACACCGCTTATAAATATTGATCTTAATACCTCTTACACAGGCTACCCTACTACGAGCGACCCAGATGGCAATGTGTATATAGTTGGGTTAAAAGAAAACCCCATGCCTCAAACCGAGCAATTGGGAACTCTTTTCTATATTAAATACAACAGTGCAGGAGAGGAAATTTTTAATAAAACCATTACCGGAGATGCAGGTGCATACAGCATTGCCGCCGACTCGCAGGGCAATGTAGTTATGATCTTAGGATTTTACAACCAAATTAATATTGGTAACGTTAATATTATAGGAGATATAACAGAAATTACTGATATGCGTTTTGCCTTGATAAAATTTGACCCAAGCGGTAACCTGATATGGCAGCATAGACTATTTACTTCAGAATCAGAATTTAATAATGTAGCCGATGCCCGATCTATAGCTTTTGACACACAGGATAACATATATATAGGTTATGATAATTACAGGAACAGTTACATTACAAAATATGACACAGATGGGAATGCACTTTTAACAATAAGCCAAACAGGGGCAGCAAGAATTACATCGGTAGCAGTAGATAATGCTGGTAATATTTATGCATCGGGTGCATGCGCCAATGCCCTAACTGTGTTTAATGGCACTCCCACAGAAATAATAAATGATTATAACATTTATGCGGTAAAATATTCATCTGAAGGTGTAACACAATGGGTTAAAAACCTGCCTGACATTACATGCCCGGAGCCACACATTATTGCCAGGAGCCCAAATGAGGTTTATTTTAGTTCGTACCTATTCGATGATTATGATTTTGACAATATTTCTTCGCAAGGGCCATCTGTATTTGCAGAAGATTTTTTTCTCGCCAGGCTAAGTGCTGTTGGAGAATACCAATGGGTTCGCGAAGTACCGGGAGATGGAGCAGCCACCCAGGGTAAACGAAATTTTTTAGCTCTTGATGTACAGGGAAATGTTTATTTTGCAGGTCAAACGGGCGGCACTGTACACTGGACAGATGCAATAACTACAAGTCAGCAGGAATGGAGTTCAAGAAATGCATTAGTATTAAAATATAGCTCCCAAGGCAATTTACTTAATGCCATAAGTGTTGGTGGTACAGGATATAACCGGGCTGATGCAGTAACAATAAGCCCAACAGGCAGTATATATACATCAGGCATTGCAAATAGCAGTATTAGTTTTGGTAATATTACACACGAAGCGGATATGTTCTATAGCTATCCGTTTTTAACTAAAATAAATGCTGATACTATGAGTGCCAATGGACAGGATTTCAATAAACCGGTTGTTTATCCTAATCCGGCAACAAGTGCTATTTATTTTGAAAGCAATAATCCGGTCAGCGGAAGTATATACAACACTATAGGTCAAAAAGTTCAGGATTTTTCTAAGGCCACAACGACCAACTCTGTAGATATATCTGCATTAGCAAAAGGTGCATACTTAATTAAAACCACAAATAACCAAAGCTTAAAATTTATCAAGAAATAATCTTATTATTAAAACAGAAGCCACAACGGCAATTGCTATTGTGGCTTTCCAAATTATCGAACCCTCCAAAAAATCGTATTCTTTTTTAAAACAACAGTCAATTTATTACTAAAAAACTGCTACATTGGTAAATGTAATAACTACATTAATCAGAATTGCATTTATTAAGATTATTTTAGGAGTTGTATAAGCATCTTTAAACTAAACTACCCCCATTTTTTCCATAATAAAGGTTGCGCTTTTATTCCGGCAAATTCCGTTGCGCAGACAGTAATCAAAATAAAGCTCGTTGTCTACAATTTGTACCTCAAAACAGCGATTTATAAGGATTTCAGGATATTCTAATGAGGTGTTACAAACCTCAATATCGTGGGTGGCAATCGCACCAATGGCATTTAAGCCTATCATGCGCTTTACAACCTTAATAGTTCCTGTTCGTTTATCGTCAGAATTTGTACCTCTCAATATCTCATCAAGCAATACAAAAGCTCTTCCTCCCTTTAACGCATCCATAATTTCGCGTAGACGTTTTATCTCTGCAAAAAAGTATGATTCACTGTCAGAAAGCGAATCAGACAATCTCATAGACACTAAAACAGGCAACGGATGTACAATAGCATTTGCAGCACAAACCACCGACCCAATGCCCGACAATACCATATTGATGCCTAAACTTCGTAAAAAAGTACTTTTACCCGACATGTTTGATCCTGTGAGTATTGTAAATGCAGGATCGAAATTTATACTATTGCCTACTCTCTTATCTTTTTTGATAAGCGGATGACCAAGATCTGTAAAAGATATTTTAAAGTCTGTATTTAATTCAGGAAAACAAAAATCAGGATTATTATAATAAAAATTGGCAAGACTGTTTAAGGCTTCAACTTCTGCAATTGCATTAAGCCATACAGGAAGATCATGAGCGTGTTTTTGTTTCCAGCCCACCAACGACTTTAGCGTATGATAATGAAAGAGGAAAACACTGTTAAGCAATAGCGCCCCAAATAAATTGTTGACAATATCCATGCGGGAAAACAGCAATGCAAGCTTTTTAATATGGCTGCTTGCTTTTTGGTTATTGGCTGTAAGTTGATCTTGTATAGCAATAAGCTTCTTCGATTCAAAATGCTGCTGTTCTATCTGTTCAATTATTTGTCCGTAACGGTAAATAATATCATGAATTTCTCCTGTATAAGTTATTTCGTTTTTAATGATCCTAGTGTACCTTAGCATGAATATTATATTAAACAACAGCAAATAAGAAGTGATACTTAGTAACACGCTGTTATCAGTAATAAAATATCCTGTAAGACAACTCAACAAAACCACGGGCGAAGCATAAGCAATTATAGCGGATAATTGAGATAGAGAGGTTACTTTACCTTCTATCCAACCCAATAGTTTATTATATGACTGTGCACTATCTTTATTTGTTTTACCACATGCCATTATTTCCTGACGCCATTCTGGTTTAGATGCCAGTTCTTTTATCGCTTCCTGATTTAGAATAATATCGGGTTGCGGCAATATATTTTTTAATAGAGCAGCAAGTCTTTCTTTCCCTTTATATGTTTCGGTACGGTTTAGATTATGAAAAAGAGAACGCGATCCAAAAATATCAAGGTCGTGCACATAAGGATGTTTATAATCTGCAAATTCAGCCCCATCTTCAAAAGAAATACTTTTAGCTTCAAGATAATCCAGTTCATTTTCATTGATATTTACCAATGCTGCAGCCCTTATTTTCTTTTTGGAAATTGCCGTGTGAAATTTTATTAAAATTAAAAAAACGGCTACACATGCAATCATCGCAACAGTTAAATAAAAATTGGATGAAGAGGTAAGCTTATAATATACTAAGATAAAAAAAGCAAACGCTACAATAAACCTTATTGTGCCAATAATATTGTAACGGGCAGTAAGCTGTTTAAGCTCTTTAGAAAAGGTTTCTTTTTGGTTAGAATAAAACGTCATAGTGATGCTTCAAAAAAGCTGTTAAACCTTAATGTCTTTAGCTTTCATAAAATCGGTTATCAAATAGGCAATAAGTTTTCCGGTAAGGTGGTTCTTAGTATCATGGTCGAGTGAGGGTGCGCCTTCGCAAATATGCATGTAAGCCACATTTTTCTGGCTCCCGAAATAATGAATAAACTGCCTTGCCCGCTCAATACTAAAACCTGTATTGGTAATATTACTACTTGCAACATTAGGCAAAGCATCAAGGTCTATTTCAAGTCCAAAGGGGTCATCCCCTACAAACCCGGTAGCAAGAGCCATTTCTTCACTAAAATGCTTTTCCTTGCGTATAGCAATCTGTTCGTAAGTATTAAATCGAATCCTGTCTGAATGCTTTTTTATGGTCTCCATGACACCTTTAGAGGTGTAATTTTCATGTAGCCCAAAAATAAAATAGTTTTTAAGGAAGCCTTCTTCAAAAGCATAACTAAAACCATTGCCCCCATGCCTTCCTTCCAGCATCCTGAAATCGGCATGAGCATCATAATTAATGGCATTTACGGGTCTACCCTTAGCTAAAGACGTACCCTTAATATTACCGTAAGCATTATTGTGCCCCCCTCCTATTATTATTGGTATTTTTCCTGCTTTGATAATTTGGCATACCACATAAGATACATCCTTATCTAATTTTTCTACAAGTGCAGAAAGTTCTTTTCTGCCTTCTTTATTATAAGGATCTAAAGTTTGGGCTTTACCCTGTAATTCTAAAACATTTATTTGCCCAAGGATAAGTACCCTTCCCCCTTTACAAAATTTATTATGCTGCAAATTAAGAATGCTCTTCAATGTACTTTCCCATGCATAAGATGCTCCCTGCCTGCCATAATTAGCCCTGATGCCAATATCTTCAGGGATGCCCAAGAGTACAAATTCGGCATCACAATTTTTTATATATTCAAATACAGGTTCGTTGGCAGGAATGGTTTGTACCCGCTCGCCAAACTTAATCTCACCACTACGGTATGCGGTGTATTTTACTACATCTGTATCGGTAAATCGTATTATATTTTCCATAGATTTTTAATATAGTCAAAAATACTGTTTTTCTTTAATTTTTCGTTAAAAAGGAAAAATCGTACTAAAATATACATATTTTTGAGAAAAAATAATTTAAAGATGGAACAACAAAAAAGCAATTCGAGTTTAAAAGCAATCATAATAGTATTAGCTATTTTGCTTGTGGGCAGCCTTGCCTACATGTATAAAATGAGTACTGATAGCGAGAAAAAAGAGCAGACATACGTATCTGAAAAAGACAAGCTTATTAAAGACCTTGAAGCTGCCAAAGAAAGCTATGATGCAGCCATTGCAGAAAACACAGGACTTAAAGGAGACCTTGAGGCTGAGCGTGCTAAAATTGTTGAACTGTTAGAAAAAGTAAAAAAAGCAGAAGACAATGCGGCATCGTTAGCCCATTTTAAAAACGACTACAGAAAACTTAAGCGTGAGCATGATGCATTGATTGCTGAGGTAAAAAAACTTAAAGATGAGAATGCTACCTTGACAACACAGCGCGACAGTACAATGACTGCTTTGGATGAGTCTAAAAAGTACATTGACACACTTGCCACTAAAAATGACAACTTGAGCAAAACGGTAGAAAAGGCACAAAAGCTTACACTGCTTAACCTTAAAGCACAGTCTTTTAAAGAAAGAAGTTCTGGTAAACTTGTTGCAACCGAAAAAGCAAGACGCGTAGACGTAATTAAAATTAGCTTTACTATTGCTGCTAATGAGGTAGCCCAAGCGGGAGATAAACAATACTATGTACAGGTTATTGACCCTAAGAACAATGTAATTGGCGAGAAAAAAACCGAGGCATTCGGCGATCAGTCACTTACTTACAGCTTTATTACAAATGCTACTTATGAAAACAAAACCATGGATATAAGCCAAACTGTAAAAGGCGAAGACTTTGCCAAAGGATTATATACTGTAAATGTTTTTGATAAAGGTGTATTGGTGGCAAATAACTCATTTACCTTAAAATAATTGATCTTTTAAAGATTATCATTATAAATGCCGGAAGTAATTTTCCGGCATTTTTATTTAATATAAATCATGCAATAATATATAAGTCTACAGTACGACCCAAGTATATAAATTAAATTAAACCACTAATTATTAATGTGTTTGAAAATAAAAATTATATATTTGCACTCGCTTTAACTGTCTGTTCAGACACTTTTAAAAGTAAGCATCCACTACCTTTATAACCTGGCCCGAAGATTTAGTCTTTGGGCTTTTTAATTTAACCCATACTTTTACTTAAATTTGCTAAAAAAATATCAATGCAATTTAAATACCGTTTGGCCTATTATCTTTTTGGCTTTATGATTGGCGGATTCTTTTTGTACTATATATTAGGTGCTAAGGGAGCCGAGTTTTGTTACCTGCCCAACTGCAGGGTTTTAAAAAATATAAGAATTAAAGGTCTTGTAATATCTAAAGAAGCCCAGCATACCCTTAAAGAGAATTGGGTAACACAAAAAGATGTTGACAATACACTTCACTACGGCAGTGTTGATTTTTCTAACAGCAATAAGCCGGAAAAAGGTGGTAAATTATATATAATAGAGGGAAAAACAGTTAATAATGAACCTATTAACATAGAAGTTATTAACGGTGATGATAAGGCTATTTTAAAGAATATAAAAAAGAAATAATTTTTTTACTTAAGTTACTTGCAGATATAAAAAAACATAGTATATTTGCACTCGCAATACGGAAGTAGTTACAACGGTTGCAAGATTGGGGCGATTAGCTCAGCTGGTTCAGAGCACCTCGTTTACACCGAGGGGGTCGGGGGTTCGAACCCCTCATCGCCCACCACAACTCAGCTTTATATCATTATAAAGTACATTAAAACAATGAAAACATGCAAGTTACGGCTTTGCATGTTTTTTTATTTTTATCCCTGCACTATCAAAATTTTCAAAAATCCACAAAGTTTTTGTGGCATATCTGTGGCAATTTCAGATTGAAAAAAAATTGCCACAAAAATGGATTTAAGTTTTTGATTATCAACCGATAAAACTATTTAACGACTTGATTTGAAAGCACTATAATTCGACATTTATTAATTTTTAAAATGTTGAATTATGTTAGCAACAAGTTATGGGTTAACCTTCTTCCTGAAGACCCCACGAAAAGAGACAAACGACAGGTTAATCTATCTTAGGATTACTGTTGACGGAGTACCAAAAGAAACCTCTACCCGCTGCCGGTGGGATGCCACCCGATGGGATCAGTCCAAAGAACGAGCAACCGGTAACAAAGAGGATGCGCGAACGGTAAACTTCTTTCTGGAAACCCTTGAGATGAAAATCCTAAATCCGTTATGCCTAAAAATTCTAAAACAGATATCCAAAAAGTTTTTAAGGACAGCTACGTTTTTGATTTCCTTAATCTGCCTGAGCAGCATAGTGAAAGCGAACTGCAAAAAGGATTGCTCAACCGCATGAAGGATTTCATCCTGGAATTAGGCAGAGATTTTATTTTTATCGGCGAAGAATATAAACTAATGGTCGGGAACAGTGATTTTCACATTGACTTATTGTTTTATCATCGTGGTTTGCAATGCTTGGTTGCCTTTGAGTTAAAAGCGGGTAAATTCAAACCGGAGCATATCGGTCAGCTCAATTTCTATCTTGAAGCACTGGACAGGGACGTAAAGAAAGAACATGAAAACCCGAGTATTGGTATCTTGCTTTGTAAAGATAAGGATAATCTGGTAGTTGAATATGTGTTAAGCAGGAGTCTTTCCCCGACAATGGTTGCTGAATATCGCACGCAACTTCCTGACAAGGAACTGCTGCAGCAAAAGTTCAGCGATATTTTTGAAGAAGATGATCTGGGCATAGATCAAGATTAAAACCAAAAACGTTACCAAAATGGTGACGTTTTTTTTATGTCATTGATGTACATCCAACTTTAGAAATTGTTTAAACATAATTTGGACAATAAAATTTTTATTTTTAAAATTGCAAATGCTTGTTGGCAAGCTAGCCCGTTCGTGCAAAGATTTTATCAGCCAATAGTTTAATAATGCTAACCTACCTGCTTATTATCCAAACAAGATTACGAACGCAAATACTCCAGGATAACTAAGTAGGTTTAAAACAGGAATGTATTATGAAACCTATTGAGTATTTAAAACTTCAGGCAAAAAATCTTCACAGAGATTTTAAAACCCAAACTTCATCGTTCAATCAGGAATTGCGTCGCAATGATTACAACTATGATCCTAAATTTTTTAAGTTTGACCTGCTTGTAAATGACTTCAACATTGACGAAGAAAAATTCACCCTAATGAATGCCCAGCATATCATTGCTAAATTATGCGGGCTTGAAAAATGGACGGACTTCACAAACGCCTCGCCGGCCAAAATCGAGTTGTCAATTCTACTGTATACGAACATGGACAAGCTTGAAGTGAGGGATTGGGATGAATATGTCTTGCGTATTGAAACCGAAAATGAAGTAAAGCTTGACGATGAATTTAAATTGCAAATCTTTGAAGAAGGATTTTTAGAATGGCAGCAAGACGTTTTTTATGATGACTATCGGTTGTCCAAAGACTAAGGATACAGAAATTGAGTGGGAACCACGTAACTCTATATCAAGCACATCTGCCGAAAAAATTTCATCATTGCCTCTGGAAAAAGAGGATTGGCAAGAATTTATCGAAACAGCTAATCTTGTTTTTGAGAATGTTTTAGATAGGATTGAGCCAGCGAGACCAGTACTAGTTCGTGAACTATGGGATGCAGAAAAATACATTTATGAAGTTTTAAGGCCTGAAATGTTACCAATTGATCGGGATTATGCTTTGTCTTTGATTGAAGCCTTTTTGGTTCATCATGTTATTGGATTAGCCGTTGAAACTGAAAAGTAGCATTCTCGAATATCATTTTAACATAGATACGTAATTGTCGCCGCAGTGTTGCAACAATTGTGAGCAAAATGTAATCAAAATGCTGAATTTGTCGCATCACTGACGCGACAAATTCAATCATAAATTAAAAACTCGCACCAGTGGTGCGAGTTTTTAATTTTGACACGCAGTATTTTTCTAAAACCTTCAACTAGTTGAACTTTTTTTTAGATAGAGCGGGCGACCTTTGGGCTATGGAAAATACAAAAAACATAGAAGAAATCATTCTCATCTACACGAGTGCGTGGAATGAAACTGACCGTGAAGCCGTTCGGGAAAAGATTGACCAATGCTGGTCTCCTGAAGGGACATACACAGATAAGCTAACCGACACCATTACCGGACGTGATGCGATTACTGATCTTATTGTCGGTTCTTACGAACAAATGGGACCACGGACTTTTAAGATATTGGCTGAACCCGTTACCCACCACAACAGTGGCACTTTCCGTTGGCTTGCCATACGTCCCGAAGGTTATCCTATAGAAGGCAGGGATTATTTTGAGTTTGATGAACAAAACCGTATTACCCGCATAGTAGGCTTCTTTTAATATGACAGTCGTAACCATACCGGAAAATGTGCAAGGCACTGAACCGGTACAAATGCTAAACATGCTAAAGTTTGCTGATCGTCGCCTTTATATTGAAGAATACCTGCCTGCATTTCATCGTGTCATGGAAATATTAGGTTTGGAAGCCAAAGTGAATCTCATCGGTAATGTATTAGCAAGCGTAGTGGCTGACGAGGGCGAGGAATGGGATGCTATCCTGATTGTAGAGTATCCGAGTGCTAAAGCATTTGTAACCGTTGCCACAAGCGATGCTTATCGCGACATAGCTGAGCAGTTAAGGTTGACGGCTCTTTCCAACCTTAAGCTATATATGACACGCCCGTTTGTACTGTAATACTTATATTTGTATATGCACCAGCTTATCTTAAACAATTTTGCATTACATATAGCGCTTGCCCCTGATGAACAGGAGCGGGCGCTTTCTTTCTTTGAGTTTAAAAAAGTGGATAAGCGCACCTGGCTGTTGCATCCCGGAGAAATCGACCGCTACATTTACTTTGTAAAACGCGGTAGCCTTCGTATGTTCTTTGCTGATACAAATGGCGATGAGCACAACATTGGCTTTTATCCTGAAAACTGGTGGGTGTGCGATATTGTAAGTTTTTATAAAGAGAAGCCCTCTGCAAATGCCATTCAGGCGATGGAAGACAGCGAGGTCTATTATACTTCATTATCACAGTTGGAAAATTTGTTCCAGGCTAACCCAAAGTTTGAACGTTTTTTCCGCATTCTTACTCAAAATGGTTTTGAACTTTACGAGCGGCGCATAACCTCCCATCTTTACAAATCAGCCGAAGAACGTTATCTGGACTTCCGTAAACGCTACCCAGGACTTGAAAAACGCATAGCACAAAAACACATTGCCAGTTATCTGGGCATCACTCCCGCATTCTTAAGTATGATGCGAAAGGAAAATGGATTGTGAAAAGTAACCAGCTTATATTTTTGATTATCAATATTCCTGGATATATCCATACTGTTTTACTAATTAGCACCTCACAAATTTCTTATTGTCGTAAAATGAGTTTCTCGAGTTCCTCACGATGTTCTTCTCCCCATTTTGCAGTTGATTTGATAACAGGAATTAATGTTTGACCCAATGGCGTTAAACTGTACTCAACTTTAAAAGGGCGCTCATCATAAACATGTTTGGAAATGATTCCATGAAATATTAATTCTCGCAGTTGTACATCAAGAACACGCCTAGAAGCTTTATTTATCTTTCGTTGAAGTTCACCAGGCCTTTTAATGCCGGAGTGTATACTCCATATTAAAGCTAATTTCCATTTTCCGGTAATAACTTCGATGAACAGGTTAAGACCACAATCAAGTGAAACGGGAATTTTCTTTTTATACATTTTGAATTACTTATGTGGGTCTATTAAATCTTTTTTATACGGATAAATTTATCCGTACTTGTGTGCACGAACGCAGCTCAATAATTTTGTTTTTTATAAAACTAAAGGTATGGAAAATAAATTATTTGGATCAAATACGGGCATTTATGCAAGCGAGTTGATACTTGGAACTGCAAATTTTGGAATGAGAAGCGGATATGGAACAAATGAAGAAGACGCTATAGCGATACTTTCCGCTTACACAGATACTGGAGGTAATTTTTTAGATACTTCTGATCGTTATCAACTTGGTCAATCGGAAGAAATAATTGGGAAGTTTATTGGGAACAGGCGCAATGATTATATTATTTGTACGAAGTATACACAAAGTAGCAACGCAGTACCTGCAATAAGCAATTACGGTAATCATCGTAAAGCCATGCGACAAGCTATTGAAGCAAGTCTTAAAAGATTGAACACGGATTATATTGATATTTACATGCCTCATTTTGATGATGGAGTAACTCCATTGGATGAGATCGCAAGAGGTCTTGAAGACTTAGTTAAATCAGGGAAAATTCTATATACGGGGTTGACAAATTTCCCATCTTGGAAAGCAGCTGCCATTAGTAGTAAAATTAAACTTCATGCCATTCAGGCTGAATATAGCCTTATTCAGAGGACTACTGAGAGGGAAATCTTGCCAATGGCCCATGAATTTGGTTTGGGTACTATGATGTATTCACCTCTTGGTGGAGGAGTTTTAACTGCAAAGTATCGTAGTGGAGAAACAGGAAGGCTAAATCGTATATCCGAAGTAGATTATAAAGAAGATAGCACTACTAAGAACATTATTGATGAGCTACTAGTAATAGCGAAAGAATTGGATAGTACTCCAACTGAAATTGCTTTAGCATGGGTCATATCAAAAAGAGCTTTTCCTATGATTGGTGCCCGAAGCATTCATCACTTCAAAGAGGTACTTAACGCTACTTTACTGAAGTTATCGCCTGACCATATATCCAGACTTGATATGATAAGTGCCGTTTCTTTGGGTTATCCTCATGATTTACTTAATAAAGTGAGAGGTAATAATTAAAGATAAGCAAAAAAGTAAATTCTAAATGGTTAAAAATACGACCAACCATGTAACAGCAGTGTGTACTTCTCATAGCAATCATGAGGTTTTTGAAACTCAAACTTAATTGAAAAGACTCGCACCACTGGTGCGAGTTTTTTTATTAAGTGTCATCTATTTTTGAACAATAACTCCACCTCACTTCTGTATCCCGGATGATAGCAAGGCGTATACCGTATATACCCCATAACCTGAAGCTCCTTAAAGTATTTATGGTACGTTGGTAAAGTCTTTATATGTGAAAGCGCCATAATCTTACTACGGCTGACCTTGATGAACTTTGATTGCTTCTGCCTGTACCCCAAATGCAGTATCGCACTGAGCAAAGCAAAATGCCAGACATTAAGTCCGGCATCCCTCTCAAAGAACCTGATGTAATGCTGAAATTCATGTAGTTCCATAACCCGGTTCTTTATCGTTAAACAACCCCATGATATCAGCCTTGCTGTAATAATAAGAACCCAATACCTTTTTAAACCGCACCTTGCCGGTTATCCTCAGGTTCTGTAAGGAACCTGCCGACATATCCAATAGCTTACGCACCACACGGCTTTTAAGCCATTCAGGATGTAAATCGTGTTTTTCCCCCGCATTCGATTGCATTAATTTCCTGACCTCACCGATAATCAGTAGCCCAAACTGCCTCAAATCATCTTTTGTTACTTGCTTGTCCATATCCTCCTTCATTTGTAATTATACATGATTTAGCAGCGGTTTACCCTTCTAAAAAGTAAATCCTGCTTGCCTTCGTTTTCTTATATGACGGTGTGTAATTGATGTACCCGTACTCTGAGAGTTCACGGATGCATTTATAGTAGGTGAAGTTTGAAGTAATTTTTGCCAATGCCATAATTTCATGGCTGAAAGTGCGTACCGGATTTTGCATGCTGTGCCTCGCCCTGTAATCAAGCAGCGCAGCGTAACCCCCTATATGGTTTACACTGATGCGGCCATCACTCTGGACGGCTTTGAAAAAATTACATAGCGGTTGCAGCACTTTCATAAATCCCTTGCATTTTGCCGAAGCTAACCTGCAAAGAAACTGTACATTATAATACCATACGCGATATGAAACAGGAAGCATTGCTTTAGGTATAAGCCAACAATCTGTTTCTAATATTGAAAATAGTGAGATGATTGAAGATGAAAAACTTATCAAAGTGGCAAATGTACTTGGAGTAACTGTCGAGGCAATTAGGCATTTCTCGGAAGAAGCTGTGTTTAATATTATAAATAATACTTTTCAAGATAGCAGTTCTAACAATAATAACTATCTGTGTACAATTAACCCTTTAGATAAAATTATCTCACTTTTTGAGGAAAAGGAAAAACTATATGAAAAATTGTTGCAGGCAGAAAAAGATAAGGTAGCTTATTTGGAAAAGCTTTTAAATAAATAAGAAAAACACTTAATTGTAGAAGAATATTTTTACATTCACCCCAGAATGATTTTATCTTAAATAATGGGTTTAAAATTCCCTCTTTAACCAGAGGGAATTTTTGTTTATAGCCTCAACAGGAAAGATAGAAATGTTTACCAACAACAACTTCTTTCAGGGTTAGTTTTTATATTTTTAGTTCAATTTCGTTTATCCAAACTTGTTCTCGATCTCTACTATTTTCAAAGGATTGAAACATAAATTCACGATTATATTTCACTTTTTTGTTGACATACAATTTTCCATTTATGTAAACTTTTACTTTCTTTTTTGGGTTGATCATTTCGGGCGAAATATTAATTGAAAATGTTCCAATTTTGGAGGTCTCTATTCTGAAAATATTATTGCTGTATTGTGCTTTTATCTTTCCCGATTTTCTAGGGAAATCGAAAGCATTTTTATTTACATCTACCTCTATTAAATCATCACTTTCCTTATTTTTAAATTCTAACCATTTTATGATTTTAAAGTTCGATTCTTTGTGCCAATTTGCATTTGGACTTAAAGTATCCAATTTTATATTTGAAAGCCAGTTAATGGTGCTGTATTTTTCATCGTCAAATTCCCAAGATATTTCTTTTGGAAAAGGATTCCTTTTTCGGCTCATCAAATCTTGAAAAAGGATTTTGTATGCAGGTTCAGACTCATCAAATTCAGGAAACCAATGCGGAAATCCATAATAGCGGTATTCTTTGTAGTCTGCATTCATTCCGTTCATCAACTTCGTAAAATCATCATTTGCATTTGGCGGATAATAATAATCTTCGTCCGTTGAAAAGTTGATGAAAGAACAATTTTTAATATTTTCAACAAAAGTACCACCTGTAAAAACTTTAGGATATGTATTAAAACCATAAAATCCTGCAAATTGTTCAGGTTGTTTCATTAGATATGAGAACGAACCTGTTGCACCATTGGAATGTCCTGAAACAAATACTCTATTATCATCTATATTGATTGCTTTTTTGATTAATTTAAGCATTTCTGGAACCATAAAAAAACCGTCATCGGGTGTCAACCAGTTGTATTTCTCGCTTCCTCTTGGGAAAACCAAAATCACATCATTTAGTTCAGCATATTTTGTGTAGTATCTATTCCAACCGCCTAAATTCCAATCGGCAAGTTGATAATCAACCAAAGCATTATTTTTTACTGCTCCGTGAAGAAAAAAGAGTAGAGAATATTTTTTTACAGGATTGTAATTTTTGGGCAAGTGAATGAAAAAGGAAGTCTTTGTACTGTCGTTTACTTTGAAAGCTATAGAATAATCACGCTCTTTTTTTGTTTTGTAAGGATTGAAATTCTTTATTTCTTTATACAAAATTCTCGAATTTTCAATTCTTTTTAAATCAATTTGATTAGTGCTGAAAAATTCATTTTCTTTTTCTTGTAACTCTGAGTAAAATATTGATTTATCTTTAATCGCTTTTTGTTTTAATAGACTCCATCTTGGATCGGAAAGTAAATTTTTGTATTCGCTTTCCGAAGAATTTCCCACAATGTAACTCCAACCCGGATAACCATCTTCATCGGTTTTCATTGCCGCAAGCGGTGTAAGATATTTAAAAGCTTTATCGTAGTCTTTTAATTCCGAAGCAAGAACAGAAGCCTTGTATAATCCTGTTCCATCAATGCTGTCAGGATAAATTTTAAATACTTCTTCGTACATATCTAAAGCGATTTTGTAACCCGTTTCATCTTTGGATTTCCACATTGTTTCCAAAGCTTCTCTAGTTAAAGTTGAATAGTTTTCTTGAGCTTTTGCAATAAGACCAAAGAAAGTGAACACAAATACAAAACAATATCTCATAAATTTTTATTTTATGAGGCAAATCTAAAAACAACAAATTACAAAAACTTGTAAAAATGGAACATTACAAGTTAAGACTGTAAATGCCAAAAAGTATCTTCTTCGCCTAAAACAGTGCCTTTATTAAAGAAATTTTTAGGTGAATTTTCGGTTAGATTTTTGTAACTTTTATTGAAATGGGATTGATCGTTGAAATTGAATTCGTACGCTAGCTCCGTAAAATTTTCTCTAGAGTTTTCAAACAGTTTTTTATTCATCATTTTTCTGAATAGTATAATCTCGTGAAATTTTTTGACAGAAACTCCTAAATGGGTTCGAAAAACACGATTTAGATGTTGTCGGCTGATTCCGATTTCGCTTGAAATTTCTGAAACTGAAAAGTTTTCATTGGGATCAAAAATATATTTTATGCATTTTTCAAGAATAATATTTTCAAATTTTTTAAATCTTTTTTTCAAGAAACTGTACAATAAATTTGTGAGAATATTTGGCTCTATAGTTGAAAAAATTTCCTCTAATTCATTTTGAGTAAAGAAATCATAAACGATTATGTAATCTGAAAAATCTAAATTTTCATAAAATTGTTGAATTCCCAAAGGATGAAATACAATAACAATTCTGTAAACATTTCCCAATTGCTTGACATTTAGAACTTTTTTCCGAATTGGTGTGAAAATCTGAAATGGCTTTGCAGTTTCTTCAAATTTTATTTCTCCGTCTTTTAATCTAAGATGAGATTTGTATAGTGAAATGGTATTATTAAAATGTGGAAAGCATTGAAATTCGTTATTTATATTATTTGGTTTTATGTCCAAATAATAATAATCAACATACTTTTTTATAATTGAGTCCTTTGGCTTAAATGTTTGAAATATTTCATTCATTTTCTTTCGACAACTGGTTTTCTAAAAGATTGCCAAACTACTGTGGCCATTTTATAATTCAAAAATAACTTAAAATTTCCTATTATAAGCACAAATTAAGTTGCTTAAACACTTCTAATTCAATAAGATTATTTCCCACCACGAAAACGGCAAAAAAGGCAGCTAAGTTAGCGATGAATATGGTGGAATTATGAACAAAGAAGGTTTTACAAGACAATTTAATAACTTTAATGAATTGGAAACATATATCATGTCATACTACGACGCTCATCAAGCTTCAACACCAAAAAGATAGAAACTTTAAATATGGAGTTGCTATTTGATAGATTGAATTTAGTTAAGTAGCTACAGGTAATCTCTCAGTTCGTGATCTTTAATTTAAAAAATTAAAACATATACTATATATTTTAGGCTAAGTATGGAACTCAATTCATGGCTTATCAATATGTGTTCAATAGAATCCCGCACATTTCAATATGCACAATTTAAACACTGATTTTTACAGTAATTAAGATGAGTCATATAAAAATGTAATTGATATGATATTTAACAGTATGAGTATTTATTTAATAAACATAAAGCTTTTTAAATCAAAATGTTACACATCTTTAAATGAATTGAGTAAAGTTAGAATAGTCACAAGGTGTTCGACTGTGATCCCTGACAGCCACTTAAGGAGACAATTATTTAATAGTTGTCTCTTTTTTTATATCCATAAAAATCTATTTATCAATATTTTGGGGATCAATACTAAAAGTTTCGGAGAAAAATAAAAAATAATACTTTTTTAAGGATTCTTGTAATGTATTTTGTACAAGTCAGTGCTGTTTTCTATACCACGTAAATCAATATTTTTTATTACTGTATAGTTATAATGTAAAGAATTTAAACTTCTAAAAAAAGTTCCTGTTACAAGTAATTCAGCTTTAAGGCTGTTGCATAAATTCAAAACCCTCGAACCAATATGTAAAGCCTCGCCATGATATGCTATTTCTGTTTTTGTAAGACCTATCTCTGCCACAACAACTTTTCCTTCATTTATAGATGCTTTAAATTGCGGAATCACACCATAGTTCTTTAAATAGTATTCTTTTTTATTTATTAGCACGGCACTAAAATCAAAGTAGAGCTTCAAACAGTTTTGACGGTCAAATTTTTTCTCTATTTTCCAGGTAATCACTGCCTCATCGCCTACATATTGATATACTTCTGCATCATGGTTTAGCATTACATCATTAAGGTCTGCAAAACAATCCTGAATGAGTCTGCTGTATAATATATGCCCTGAGCGCTCTGCCAGTGTTGTAGATGATGTCATATCTAAAAACATAAAAATCCTGTACTCCACTATTGGATTAATGTAAAGCCCATTAAAAATTTGTTTAAAAAAACTTTTGCCTACTTTTTTCCTGAACATGAGAAAAAAATCGATTATTGCGTGTAAAACAACCGAATATAATATAAAGGTAATAACCCAAATAACTGAATTATCCTGTTTGGGTATTAAGTGATGATTTCTAAAATATTGTTGTAAAAAACTATTCCCTACAAGATAAACCGAAATGATACAAAGACATACAAAGACAACAATATGTACAAGTATTGAAACAAATATTGACTTTTTAAACAGTATATGTTTATATACAAAAAAGTGCAATAGATTTACGACTACACCAATAAACAAGCCTATAAAAATAGCAAGCCCTAAAAGCCAGATGATATAATTTTTTATATTAATTCCTATAGATGAAAGATATTCACTTTCAATTGCACTGTAGGTCATTATAACATAGAAAACATACCCGCATATCCATAAAAAAACAGAAAGCAGGGATTCTCTCAATATAAAAATCTGCTTTTCTTTTAAACGTATCATACAGTAAATTTTGACAGTATGTTTGCTATCAGTTCTTTTAAAACTATCTTATACTGTTTAGCCGTACATAAATTTCTTTGACCATTTTCGCATAGATATATGCTCTGAAAAATTACATCGAGAGGAAGATTAATAACAGACAATAATTGAATTAAAAAATGTTCTGCTGTAAGGTCGTGTAAACTATTCTCTTCAAAAAACATATCAAGTTCTTTAATAAAGGCTTGAATTTTAAAGTTTTGTTCAGTTAAAAAATGTTGAATTTCGGTGTTGTTTCCTGAAGCAGTTATTATAAAGATATCCAGAAACGGATAGCTGGCAGCAAAGGCAAATGCAGTTTCAGAAAATTCACTTATTCTTTCCCGCATTCCAATCTCTGTAATAAAAAGCTGTTGCGTTTTAAGTCTGTAAAGCCCCATGGCATGTTGGCAAACCAACTCTTCTATTTCTTTTTTATCTTTAAAATAGTAATGCAATAAAGTGCGGCTCACTCCGGCTGTAACAGTTATTTCTGCCGTAGATGGATGAAATATTCCCTGAGTAAGAACTAAATTGATCGCAGCATCTTTTATTTTTTCCCTGTTAGAATCATTTATCATATATCATATTAAAATAAATTCCATCCCCAAACGGTTTATGTTTAAGGATGGAATAACAAACAACTAATTAATACCACCGCCCAAGGCCCGATAAAGTTCTACCATTGCATTTACCTGTTCAAGCTTAATATTTATGGCTTCCAGGTCGTTTTGCAGGGCACTGTTTTGCGCTGTAATCACTTCAAGATAATCGGCCATGCCGTTGCCATAAAGTAAATTAGCATCTTTAACCGCTTTATCAAGCGAAGCCGTTTTTTGCACTACCAAATCCTGCCTTTCCTGTGCATATTTTAATTTAGACATAGCATCTGAAACCTCGCCCACGGCAGTTGTATACGATTGCTTAAAAGCAATAATTGCTTTTTCCTGTTCAATTTGTGCTACTTTATAAGCTGTGCTTAATTCTTTCTTCCTGAATAAGGGCTGCACTAAACCTGCTGCTATAGTCTTGGTTATAGAGCCGGGAAAATCAAACCACTTTTCAAATTCAAAAGTGTTGGCCCCTACAGACGGTGTTAAAGTGAGCGACGGGTACATAGCCGCTTTAGCCAGCCCTGCCTTTGCCGCGGCAGACATTACCTGATACTCGGCAGCCTTTACATCAGGGCGACGGCTGAGCAAGGACGCCGGTACGCCTGCCGGAAATTTAGCCTCAATAGTATTGTTGTCTAAACTGCCTGCTCTTTCAACCTTATCCGGATACTCGCCACATAAAATCTGCAATGTGTTTTCCTGAACGGCAATATTAGCTTTGGCTTGTGGCAGCAGTAACTCTGCCGTTTTCTTTTGTGCCTCGGTTTGGTCTACCGCCAGCGAACTTATAGTACCAGAATTGTACTGCAGGCGCATCATTTTTAAGGTGCTGTCGGTTAGTTCAATATTCTTCTCTGCTATCTTAAGTTGCTCGTCTAAACCAAGAAGGTTGTAGTATGCTTGTGCTACCTGTACAATAATCCTTGTTTTTAATGCGGAAAGATTTTCTTTCTGCGCAAAATATGCGGCACGGGTATCGCGCTTGCGTAATGCCACCTTGCCCCATATATCGGCTTCCCACGAAAGTGGCAGGTTAATGGTATAATCATCAAGATATTCCTGCCCTGTAAACTGCTCACTTAATGAGCCATTAAGTGATGTTTTAGACTGCCACGCCCTGTTAGCACTAACGTTTAAATCTAATGATGGTAATATAGACAACTTAGCCTGTTTATAATTCAGGTCCAGTTGTTCCATAGTTTTAAGCGCTGTAGCTACCTCAAAGTTTTTTGTCAGGGCTTTATCTATAAGTTCCTGTAGCTTAGGGTCTTTATAAAACTCTTTCCAGGGCATTGCAATGCTGTCTCCGGTAAGTGTAAAATCTTCCCTGAACGCAGCAGGAGCATTTAATTCCTCCCGCTGGTATTTTTTTCCTACTACACATGATGACAGGCATAAAGCTGCTGCAAATGCTAAATAATATGTTGATTTCATTATTCTTGTATTGTTGAATTAACCGTTTTAGGCTGTCCGGATATCTTTTCCTGCAGGTACTGGAACAGTATATACAATATTGGGATAACAAATATGCCCAGTACCACACCGCTAAACATACCCACAGCGGCACTTACACTTATAGACCTGTTACCTATTGCCGTACCACCCGATGCAAACATAAGTGGCAACATACCTACTATAAAGACCAGTGAGGTCATGATAATGGGCCTTAACCTTGAACGTGCACCTTCTATGGCCGATTCTATTAATGGCAGTCCTGCCTGCCTTCGTTGCACGGCAAACTCTACAATAAGTATTGCATTTTTAGCCAGTAGCCCCACGAGCATAATCAATCCCACCTGAACGTATATGTTGTTGTCTAAGCCTACTGCTTTTATACCCAGGAAAGCACCTAATACACCTGTAGGTATAGACAGCAGTACAGCCAGCGGCAACAGGTAGCTTTCATATTGTGCTGCCAGCAAAAAGAACACAAACAACAGGCAAAGGCCAAAGATGGCTACAGTCTGGTTACCGGCAGCTTTTTCTTCAAGGCTAAGCCCTGTCCACTCATAACTATAGTCAGACGGAAGATTATTCATAACTGTTTCAATGCTCTGCATAATATCTCCGCTGCTGTAACCCGGCAATGCAACCGCTGTTATACTAACCGAGTTATACAGGTTATAGCGGTTTACCGATTCCGGCCCGTATACTTTTTTAAGCGTAACTAACGAGCGTACAGGAACCATTTGCATATCGGCATTTCTAACAAAGATTTCATTAAAAGCATCTTCATCTATCCTGAAAATGCCATCGGCTTTCACATTTACCCTGTAAAATTTACCAAAGCGTGTAAAGTCAGACGACTGGTCTCCGGCAAAATAGGTTTGTATGTTGTTTAGCAACTCACGTATGCTAACCCCCATTTGTTTGGCCTTATCTTCGTCTACCTCGAGCTCCAATTGCGGGTAATCTGCCCTGAAGGTAGTATAGGCATATTGCACGCCCGGCTGTTGCATAATTTGGCCTATAACCCTGTCTGCCATAGCCTTTAATACCGCAGGGTCTTTGGCTGTCCTGTCCTGTAGTACAATCTCTGCACCGCTGGTTACACCAAAACCTTCTACCGGAGGCATACGCAGCGCCATAATCTGGCCTTCTTTAATGGTAGCAAGTTTACCGCTCACTATGCCTAATATTTGTTCAATATCTTTTACCGCGCCGCGCTCTTTTTTTGGTTTTAATTTTATGAAGCCCATGGCATAGGCAGGGCTGGCACTGTTGCTTAAAATGTTGAAACCTGTAATGCTGGTGTTGTTATCTATAGCCTCAACACCCTCAAGCTGCTTTTGTATCTTTTTTACAACCTGTGTAGTCCTGTCAAGTGCAGTACCGGGTGGCATAGAAAGACTGTAAATCATAAAACCATCATCTTCCAGCGGCACAAAGCTTTTTGGCGTAGATGCCATACTGAACACTGCCAATGCTGTAATGCCCAAAACAAACCCAGTGGCTATCCATTTCCTGTTTATAAGGAAGCGTACACCTTTTATATACCTACCCGTAAGGTTATTGAATGAGGTATTGAACCCTGTAAAGAATCGTTGCTTAAAACTTTTTTTAGTATGACTATTGTTATGCCCGTGGGCATGTGTGTTTTTAAGCAATATGGCACACAGCGCAGGTGTAAGCGTAAGCGCGTTAACCGCCGAAATTACAATAGCTATGGCAAGGGTGTAGGCAAACTGCTTATAGAATATACCTGACGAACCCGTCATAAAACCAATTGGGATAAATACCGCCGACATTACAAGGGTAATAGATATTACCGCCCCCGTAATTTCAGACATGGCACTGTGGGTAGCTTCTTTTGGTGTAAGCCCGGCATCTTCCTCCATTTTACTGTGTACGGCTTCAACTACCACAATGGCGTCGTCTACTACAATACCAATGGCCAAAACTAATGCAAACAGCGTAAGTATGTTTATGGTAAACCCAAATACAAGAAGGAAGAAAAACGTACCCACAATGGCTACCGGCACTGCAATAGCCGGGATTATGGTAGAGCGCCAGTCCTGTAGGAACAAATAAACTACTATGAATACTAAAAGAAATGCCTCTATCAGGGTAGATTTTACCTGGCCCGTAGCCTCATCAAGGCGTTCTTTGGTACTCATAACGCCTGTGTATTTAATACCCGGAGGGAATGATTTTGAAAGCCTTTCAATTTCCTGGTTTACACCTATCTCAATATCATTTGCATTAGAGCCGGAAGTTTGTAATATGGCTATAGTAACGGCATTTAATCCGTTAGACTTGTTATCACCACTGTAAGAGATTGAGCCAAACTCTACACGTGCTACGTCTTTAAGACGCAGCAGGTTGCCCGCGTCGTTCTTAACCACAATATCTGAATACTGTTCGGGCTTGTTCTTTTTACCCTTGTAGCGGATTACATACTCTAACGCCGCATCAGACTCTTCTCCCAGCTTGCCGGGAGCCGATTCAAGGCTTTGGTCGGCAATGGCAGTGGTAATATCTGACGGAACTAATCCGGCATTGGCCATTTTTCTTGGATCGAGCCAAATACGCATTGAATAATCTTTCGCACCAAAAATCTGTGCCTGCCCTACACCCGGTACACGCTTAATTTGCGGCACAAGGTTTATGTTGGCATAGTTTTGCAGAAAAAGCTCATCATACTTTTCATTATCTTCTGTATATAGGTTAAAGATAACAATCATACTGTTTTGCAGCTTGCTGGTGGTGAGTCCCATGCGAACAACCTCCTGTGGGAGTTTTGGTGTGGCCTGCTGCACGCGGTTTTGTACGTTTACTGCGGCCTGGTCCGGGTCTACACCCTGCTTAAATATTACGCTTATAGAAAACGAACCGTCGTTACTAGCAGTAGATTTTATGTATTGCATATTCTCTACACCATTAATTTGCTCTTCGAGTGGTGTAACCACCGAACGGATAACCGTTTCGCTGTTACCTCCCGGATACGAGCCGCTTACCATAACCGTAGGCGGCGAAATGTCCGGGAACCTAGTTACAGATAACCTTGTTAAACCAAGGATACCCAAAATAACCAGTACCGTAGATATTACTGTGGCCAGTACAGGCCTGTCTATTATACTTTTTAACATAGATATGTTTTATTAATAAATCTGTGGGATTATTTTTTGGCTACCGGCTTTTGAGCTGCAGCACCGTCTTTTGCAGTAACTTCCATACCATCGGCAAGGGCATCTATGTTGTTAAGCGCCACTTTATCGCCTGATTTAAGGCCTTTGCCTACAAAATAGTTGTTATCTGCGCTACCGGCAATTTCAATTGGGGTCATGGCTACCTTGCCACCATTAAGGGTAAACACAAAAAACTTATCCTGTATGTCTTTTACGCTCGCCATAGGTATACTTACTACAGATGCAAGGCTGCCGTTAAGTATTACCCTTGCCGAACCACCCGAACGCAGGTACTTTTTAGGGTTAGGGAAAATGGCCTTTAAAGAAATACTGCCCGTGGTACGGTCTATGTTACCGCTGGCTACCTCTACCGTGCCTTTGTGTTCGTAAATGCTACCATCTGCAAGGATAAGCTGTACGCCTTTGTCTTCGGTTACATCCTTTTGAAAACCCAGATAATCGGCTTCACTCATAGAGAAATACACAAATACAGTATTTATGTCAGATAGTGTTGTAAGCGGTGCGGCATCGGTAGGTGTTACAAGGTTGCCTATTCGGTTAGGAATTCTGCTTATATAGCCGCTTACAGGTGCTTTTATAAGCGAGAAATCGGCATTGAGGCGCGATGAACCTAATGAAGCCTTTGCCTGTGCCAATTGTGCTTTTGCAGCTTCCAGGTTTGCCTCAGCAGTTTTTAACTGCATGGGCGAAAAGACCTTGCCCTCTACAAGCGGTTTTATTTTTTCTACCTCAAGGCGGGCATTAGCAAGGTTAGCTTCGGCATTTTTATAGGCAGCCTCACTATTGTGCACCTGCTCCTCATACACATCGCCTTTAATTTTAAAAAGCGACTGTCCTTTTTGCACATAATCGCCTTCTTTTACATAAATAGCTTCAAGATAGCCCGATACCTGTGCTTTTATATCTACATTAACGCTACCTTCTATAATACCCGGATATTTTTTATCTACTTCGCCGGTGCCAGACTGTACGGTTAAAAAGTCTACTTCGGGCTTAGGCATTTGTTGTGAAGCATCGCCACCACTTTGCCCGCAAGAGGCAAATGAGGCTGCCGCCAACAAAAACAATGCTGCTTTAAATGTGCAATAGCTTAGGGAAAATTTCATTGTTATTTACTGATTAATAGTTTTATACAGCAAAATAACAGTGTAATAAAGCAGGCTGGAAAGATATTTAACCGAAGTGTATTTTTTGCTAATTGAAACGTAAAATTGGCGAACTCAAAAAATATTTATGTCCGCAATTTTAAAGCCCGGGGCTAATAATCAATCCATGATTTTAAAAGCGTGGCCTTTTCACGGCTTACAATAATTTCAACCCCCGGATTGTTTTTTATAAGTACTACAAGCTTAGAGTTGAAGTGGTTATAAATCTGGTCTATGGCATCTATATGTATAATATACTGTCGGTTTGCCCTGAAAAACAGCTTAGGGTCGAGTTGGCTTTCCAGTTCGTCCATATTTAATGGTACTACCTCTTCTGTGCCGTTGTGCAGCTTTGCACGTGTAATTTTATGCTCTAAATAAAAATACTTAACATCAGAAACTAAAAGTGTTTTAAACCCATCGCGAAACGGCAGCAGAAAACGGCTGCGGTAGTCTTTAGTAGCTACAAAACTTAAAAGGTTTTCCAGCTTGGCTGTAAGGTCGTCCTTAACAACGGTGCTAAGTTTAGTAAATGCTATAGCAAGTTCTTCCTGTTCTACAGGTTTCAACAGGTAATCTATACTGTTATATTTAAAAGCCCTTACGGCATATTCATCATAAGCTGTTGTAAAAATTATGGGGCAGGTAATTTTTATCTTAGAAAAAATCTCGAAACTAAGCCCGTCACTAAGCCGTACATCCATCATCACCAGGTTAGGCATTTCATTAGCCGAAAACCAATCTACACTATCGGCAATACTCTCTAACACCGCAACAATAACAGCATCGGGCTTTAAAGCCATAATAAGCCTTGTAAGCCTGTCGGCATTCGGTTTTTCGTCTTCTACAATTATAATATTCATTGTTTATGCCTTTAGGTTAATAACAACTTTAAAAACCTCATGTGTTTCTACAATAAGGGGTGGCTGTATTCCTAACAGGGTATACCGGCCTATGATGTTTTTTAATCCGGTACCCGATGAGTGTACATCGCCCTGAATGGGGAGTATCGTGTTTTCAACAACAAGTTGATTGGCACCTTCATTATATACGTTTACTTTTAAAGGATTAGATTTGGTAGTCTGATTATGCTTAAGAGCATTTTCTATTAAAAGTTGTAACGTGAGTGGCGGAAGATAAAACGGTAGTGCGGCATCATCTATATTGATAGAAAATGAAACTCCCAGGCCTATACGGTTTTGTAATAAAAATATATAAGACTGTACAAATTTAAGTTCTTCAGAAAGGGCTATCAGGTCTTTTCTTGAATTTACAAGCAGATAGCGATAGACTTTAGAAAAGTTTTCAGAAAATTCATAACCAAGTTTCTGGTCTTTTAAAATCAGTTCAGAAAGTACGCTGAGGTTGTTAAACACAAAATGCGGGTCTATTTGTAATTTTAGTGCGTTGAGTTCTGCTTCAGTAACCGCCCTTTTCATCTCGGCTGCCTTTAACTTTTCTTCGGCTGCCTCAAACGCAGCTTTTTTCCAGCTCTCTATAACATAGCTACCGGTATTAATACTGCTTATTACAAGGCCAATAACGATACTGCCAGTTATCCAGCTCCAAATATCCTGAAAATTGCATAAAGGATCTGATTCACAATCGGTATCGTAAAAAAGTGAACCAATCATGATCTGAAAAAAGATTATAATAACTACCCCCGTAATTTGAAGCAGGCTTTGAACTATTGACCTTTTCAGCGTTTTTTCGGTCCATGGCAAAAGTTTATTAAGCTTACTGTTAAGTATAATACTAAACCAGGATATTGCAATACAAAATAAAAGGGTAAGGGCTATGTCAAAAAGCATCTCAGGCAACGACTGTGTAAAGAAAACCTGCCAATAGCGTGACGTGGGATGCAACAAAAATGAAATAAAATAATACAGCAAAAGAGACAGCAATGTAAAAAGCACACGCCTCCATTTTTTAACTACATATTTGTTTACATCGTCAATCATAGGATTAATATTCTAAAATTAAAATTCAATCACACCAGAATTATTAATCTACAAATTAAAAAAAATAAAATCTTGGCTAATGGTATAATCAACTAAAGTGTAAATATCTTTTACTAAAGTGTATAAAATATTGCCTGGACAGTTTTTACAAAAACATAAACTGCGTGTCTAAACATGTAGAAGTTTACCGATTGGTAAAGATGTTACATTATTGAGAAGTTAACTTAGCTACATCATTCTTAAAACGGTTCGAAAATTGTTCCGTAAGACCACCACAATTCAGCTTTATATCATTATAAAGCATATTAAAACAATGAAAAACTGAAAATATGTAATTTTCAGTTTTTTTATTTTTATCCTTTCATCATCGAAATTTTCAAAAATCCACAAAGTTATTGTGGCTCAGCTATATTTTTTTTTGTGGCTTAATAACTATCTTGAAGAATCGTCGTAATTTCTTCTATTCATAAAGTTAATTAAATTGTAAATAAATTTTACATTTTATCATAGGCATCATCAAATTTTTAAAAATCTCGATAACCATTAATACAAAATAAGTATTATGATTATTTTAGCATTCTTTAAGGATTAAAAATCTCTAATCTAAAATCTATTCGAACAATGTCAGAAGAGCAAAAAAAGATACTTGAGCAGCAACTTTGGAATATTGCTAACACCTTAAGGGGCAAAATGAATGCCGATGAATTTAGGGATTATATTTTAGGATTTATTTTTTATAAGTATCTTGCAGAGAAGATGGAAATCTATGCGAATTCCATTTTAACACAGGACAATATCCAGTTTCGCGACATAGAAGAAGATACCGAGGAGGGACAGCAATATATTAATGCTATTCGTGAAGAATCTCTTGAAACTTTGGGATATTTTTTAAAGCCATCTGAGCTGTTTGGTGAAATCGCCAAACGTGGAAGTAGTGATACAAACACATTTATACTGGAGGACCTTCAGAAAATTCTTCTCAATATACAATTGAGCACCATGGGCACCCAGAGCGAAGAAGATTTTGACAATCTCTTTGAGGACATGGATTTAAACAGCACCAAACTGGGTAAGACCGCCGAGGCAAGAAATGCTATTATTGTAAAGGTGCTTGTGCACTTAGACGAGATTGATTTTAAACTCGAGCATACAGAGCTCGACGTATTGGGTGACGCTTACGAATACCTGATAGGCCAGTTTGCAAGCGGCGCCGGAAAAAAGGCCGGCGAGTTCTACACTCCGCAGGAAGTCTCAAAGATATTGGCAAAAATAGTTACAACAGGTAAGAACAAGCTTAGGTCTGTGTACGACCCCACGTGTGGCTCGGGGTCCCTCCTACTGCGTGTGGCAAGGGAAGTAAAAGACGTTACCAACTTCTACGGCCAGGAAATGAACCGCACTACCTACAACCTTGCCCGGATGAACATGATACTGCACGGTGTGCATTACCTGAAGTTTGACATTAAGCAGGAAGACACCCTGGAACACCCACAGCACTTAAATGATGCGCCTTTCGAGGCTATTGTGGCTAATCCGCCGTTTTCGGCAAACTGGAGTGCCAATCCCCTATTTTTAAGCGATGATCGGTTTAGCCAATACGGCAAATTAGCACCGGCAAGCAAAGCCGATTTTGCATTTGTGCAGCACATGATTTACCACCTTGCTGAAAACGGCATCATGGCCATTGTGCTACCGCACGGTGTTTTATTTAGGGGTGCTGCCGAACTGCATATTCGTAAATACCTGATTGAACAAAAAAATTACTTAGATGCTGTAATAGGCCTGCCTGCCAATATATTTTACGGCACCAGTATTCCTACCTGTATACTGGTGTTTAAAAAGTGTAGGGAAACACCCGATGATATTTTATTTATAGATGCCAGTAAGGAGTTTGACAAGGTAAAAAACCAGAACATGCTGCGCGAAGAGCATATTACCAAAATTGTTGACACTTACCGCAACAGGACGGTTATAGAAAAATATAGCCACTCCGCAACCCTGAAAGAAGTTGCCGATAACGATTACAACCTGAACATTCCGCGCTATGTAGATACTTTTGAGGAAGAGGAAGAAATAGACATACAGGCCGTAATGCGCGAAATTAAGGAACTGGAAGCAAAAAGGGCTGAACTCGACAAAGAAATTGAAATGTACTTTAAGGAACTTGGACTTGTTTTTTAATATCCTTAATGTAATTACTAACGAAATTTGAATAATCGAGATGGCAAAAGAAAATAAAAGTAAGGGCAATGTTCAAAATAGAATAGGCCAAGTGTTCTTAAATCGAAAGAAGTTGGCGATAGGATATTGAATAAGATTTTAAACTTTGTGGATACGTTTGTTAATGGAATAACGGGCAGTTAATGACCATAACCGTCCTGTTTATTAATATAAAGTATTCTGTATTTAGAAATTAAACACTAAATTAGCTACTTATCATCTTCGCTATTAAACATCTGCATGTTTATGGCCAGATAGAAAAATCAAACCATAATCTTGTTGAGTTAAATGCTAACAGGTGAACAAAGCAATACCCGTTCAATTACATTTATCGATACTGAAATTGAGCCAAACAAAGGCAAAATACTTGATATAGGTGCAATTAAAGCTGATGGCAATCATTTCCACAAGCCATCACTCGCAGATTTTACCCAATTCCTGAGAGGAAGCGAATATGTATGCGGACACAATATCTTAAATCACGATATTAAATATATAGGGAAAGCATTTGATGATTCCGGGATTAATCCTTCAAACATCATCGATACTTTATACCTTTCTCCTTTGTTATTTCCAACAAAGCCCTATCATGCGTTATTAAAGGATGATAAACTTCAAACAGATGATACTAACAATCCTTTAAACGATTCTATAAAGGCGCGGGATTTATTTAATGATGATGTTGCTTCTTTTTGGCAAACTGATGAAGCGCTTAAAGAACTCTTTTGGCTACTGTTAGGCCGTACAAAAGAGTTTGGGGCATTTTTCAGATTTGTAAATTATAGTAGCACAGCCATGATGCCGAATCATTAATCAGGTTAAAGTTTAGCGATACTATTTGTAGCCAGGCAGATTTAACTAAAATTACAGATGAGCATCCTATTGAACTGGCATATTACCTGTCGTTGATTAACTCATTTATAACGAATAAAAGGGTTCACTCTATTACTCTCCGCCCTGGGTTCTTAAAAACTATCCTGAGGTAGAGCGTATAATGTTATTGTTACGAAGCAAACCCTGTATAACCGGTTGTACTTATTGTAATAGTGCCCTGGATATTTATGCTTTGAGTAAAAAAATAGACAATTACAAGAATCTCTTCCTAAGAAGTAATGTTAAGTTTGTATCCTTTTCCCCGTATAACAACAATTTTTATGTTGGGATCATGTTCCAACTTTTTCCTGAGTTTTGATATGAACATATCCAAACTACGCCCAACAATAACACCTTCATCCTCCCATATCTCTTTTTGCAATCGGCTTCTCTCTATGACCTCGTTGGGAGATGATGCGAAAATAAGCAATATGCGGGTTTCAGTCGCAGTAAGGTCTACTGTGTTTTCGTTTATGATGAGTTTCCGATTCTTCGCATCAAACAATACTGAGCCCAAAGTATACAAACTGTCGTATTGACTGTCTGATAAAACTTTTCGCGGCTTAACTGATCTCATATAAACAAAACCGGCAAATGCTAAAAATGACAGGCCGCCTAAAAAAAATGCATTCTTTGCTGTATTTATTTCCATTGGCCTAAATTTAATGTTCATCATATAACATGCTTTAGGCTGTCTTCTTCCAATACAGGCTACAATATCATCTTTTTTATTTTTAGATACAGCATATCCATATACCACACTGGAATTGCCACAATTAAGAATGTTAACAATATAATCGCGTACCAACGGATCTTTGGCCAATAAACGTTTGGTGATATTCATAAGGGAGTCCGGTCGAAAAGTAAAATCATTTTCAAACCTGATCTGGTATTCATTTTCTGCAATCTTTTTTATCGGGAGAACTCTTGATGTACTGTCGCCCGACTGTAAAAGTAATTCATGCCCGATCTTGCGGAGCAAAACCTCCCTTCTTGCGAAAACAAAGTCATCACTATCAGTCATAATAAAAGCTGCAGAGATTACATAAATGAAGACCAGTAATATAGAGCCAAACAGGTACTTGCGTTTTCCTGAAAGAATATTTTGAAGAAGATACATAGTGTCAAGATCTTTATTTTACAAAGTTTACATTTTTATTTACAATCTAAGTTCCTCTTAATGAAATATATCAAAGTAATTTTGTTGTATCAATTTTAAAAGGATATGAAAAATAAAAAGAATGCCTCACATGCACAGAATTTATCAGGAGATAGATATCCTTTTAATTAAAACAAAAAGAAAATGAAAAAAATCACTCATGCAATGATCTTACCATTAGTTATGGTAAGCGGACTGGTATTTGTAAATTGCGAAATTAAAAATGAAGCCCCTAATGAAACAATTCAAAAACCACTCTCTACTGTTGAAAAGAAAGCTGAATTGAAAAAATGGGAAGCTACCCCTGATGGTATAAACTACAAAAAGTGGAAAGTGTCTCCGCAAGGTAAAAAAGTGCTTGCCGATGCCGCAAAAATAAGGAAACATATAAGTGCCTTTACTAATATGGAAGCTGTTATAACTTCTCTTTCTCTTCCGCCGGGATCAGCATTAGGTTTCGGAGTGATGGCCAGGATTAATGGTGACGATTATATTCTTAAATTTGAACCGGAAAAGTCACAACTTCAGCAATTGCATAGCCTGAAAGTTAACGACAAAATAATTATAAAAAGCCATAGTGTATCACATGCGCCCAAATATTCATATCCAATAATATCGGGCGACTACGTAGAACTAAATAGTAAAGTAATTTATAAACGCACCCTTCGTAAAAACGGTTGCTAAGTTTAATAAATACAGATATATTCACGGTGCCTTATGAACAAAAAGATAGTAATTTTATTCATTATAACTTTTGTCATAGGCTACCGTGAATTTCTAAAAACAATGTATCGGTAAACTGCTTATCTGCGGCAAATAAAAATATGTTCCAGATACAAACGAAAGTTTTGTAACATGTAAATGTCCTGATATGACCAGTAACAGAATATGAGATTGCAGAAAACTAAATGATCGTTATTTTTTAATTGTTCAAAAATATCATCAATATTTTCTTTACTCATATTACTTAATCTTTTTAAAAACTTGTGGCATAATGGCATTATCTAAAGCATCCATATCTACCAGTTTTAGAAACTTTACCATTTTTAGGGTAGTTTCTTTATATTTTTTAAAGTGCGGAGTTTGCAAATGTGTCTCATAGGCTTTTTTATCGGAATATATTTCTACAATCCTTATCTGACTGGGGTTTTCTTTTTGAAACATGGGGTAAATGGCTATCACGCCTGATTCTAATACCACTGATGCCGTAGATTCCTCCTCTAAAATGGCATTGTACTGTTCAATAAATTCAGGCAGTATTTCAATTTCAGAAATACGCACCATCATATCGGGGGCAGTTACTGTCAGTTCTGGTTCTCCTATACTACTGCGCAATATATTAGCTTGTGTACGGCCTGCATATTTTTCTATAATGTTGCAAAGTACTCTAAGCTGCGCATCTGTTATCCCCGTGTTTTTACCAATACCAATATGTGATTTGAGCTGTGCCCCTACCCCCGGCATGGCTGCAAGAGCAGAGATAGTTACAAGTTCACGCTGGCTATAGCTCAATACATCATTTATAAAAATATCTGCAAAAAGGTGTTCTTTCAGAAAAGCGTCTATACGTGGTGCAAACTCCCCGAATCCCGGTGCCGGTTTGGGCTGCGGCGTTTTGGTAAGTTCCTCTAAAACCTTGCGGCCTTGTTCATATTTGTCTTTTGCCGGGTTTTCTACTACAATGGATTTGCCTTGGATATCTTTAATGCCTTTAGCTGACCTTTCTTCTATCACAGTTTTAAAAATACCCAGCGCGTTCAGACTTCGCGGAAAACCGCAATACGCATACAACTGTATCAATGCTTCCTTAATTTCGTTTATGGTAAGTCCGCTGTCTAAACCTGAGTTGAATACGGTTTTTAAATCAACTGTGTTGCCAATAGCGGTTAGGGCAGAAATAGCAGCCATATTTTGCTGTCGGGCATCAAGTGCATTATTGTCTTCTATTTTGGTTTGTGCATTCATGGTAATAGAAAATAATACCAGAAAAAGCAATAACATCTTAAGAATACTTTTTCTGTCCATAATATGTTTATTGATTAGCAATTTTATATTCGTCATCTGTTACAGGTTTCAACCAGTTAGCATTTACCTCACCCAAATAGTTTGTAATAGCTATGTGTACCATTTTGGTTCCGGCCGTGGCACCATGCCAGTGCTCTATATTTTCAGGTATATCTACCACATCTCCTTTGTTTATGTGCAGGGCAGGCTTACCTTTCTCCTGATACAGCCCTTTGCCTTCAGTTACAATCAAGACCTGTCCTTTGGGGTGGCTATGCCAATTGGTACGCGCACCGGGTTCAAAGGTTACACTGCCAATTACAAAATTGTTATTTGCAGTACGCTGCTGTATTAGGTAGAGATATGCTTTGCCTGTAAAATATTCTTCAGGTGTGCGATCGCCTTTAGGAAAAATCGCAGTAGTTTCAGTTTTTGTAGTTTCCATTTTGTTCTCTGTTTGTTTATTGTCGCAAGCAGCCGTGACGAGTATTACTGCAACAAGTGTAATCTGTTTTATCATTGATAATATTTTGTTTATTAAAACAGTTACTACAAATTTCGGAATAGGCATGAGTACAACGTTTATACATTTTACAGGTATATATACCACTTTTACTGATTTGGTTATTTACACCATAATGAAACAGCAGGATTCAATACATTTGTTTAAAATGATTGATATGAAGACGGTAGAAAGAATTGATACAGTTAAAGAATACAACGATTCGGTAGGGGCAGATACCCTGCATCCACTGGTAACCGTAGTTGATTTTGATCAAATTCCCTCTTTTCAATACTTCCGAAGGTATATGGGTGTGTATGCCGTTTTTCTTAAATACATTAAGTGTGGCGATATGACTTATGGATGCCAGCCGTATGATTATGAAGATGGTACCCTGGTATTTGTAGCACCGGGGCAGGTATATGGTATAGACAGCAAAGGCGAAAAGATAAAACCATGGGGCAAAGCGCTTGTGTTTCATCCGGATTTAATTACAGGTACACATTTGGGTAGAATAATTAAAGATTATAATTTCTTCTCTTATGAGGTAAATGAGGCCCTCCATCTTTCTAAAAAGGAACGTGATATTATTAACGATTGCTTTGAGAAAATAGCAACGGAGATAGAATTGAATATTGATAAACACAGCAAAACCCTTATAGTTTTTAACATAGAGTTGTTCCTAAACTATTGTATGCGTTTTTACGATCGCCAATTTATAACCCGCACCCACGTAAATAACGATGTATTAACACGCTTTGAAAATTTGCTGAATGACTATTTTGTATCGGGTAAACCAGCTGTAATAGGCCTGCCTTCTGTAGCTTATTTTGCAGGGCAGCTAAACCTATCGGCTAATTACTTTGGCGACCTGATTAAAAAAGAAACCGGGACTACTGCACTGGATTACATACAATCAAAATTGATCGAGGTAGCAAAGGAAAAAATACTGGAACCAAATAAAACCATAACAGAAGTATCTGATGAACTTGGTTTTAAATACCAGCAACATTTTACAAGAATTTTTAAGCAAAAAGTAGGCATGGCTCCGGTAGAGTTTAAAGGGCAAAATACTTTTAATTAGCCGATACTCCTTTTCTGTGATATTCAATACAGTAAAAATGGTTCCTGAAAATGTAAAACGTCATATTGCAACAGTCTCTTTTCTTCAATATTTATACGTTGCATAGAAATTGCAGGCAAGATAATAGTCAATTAAACCAAAATGCAGCAAAATCTGAATAAACATTAACACTCTAATTTAGAACGCATTATAAGTACCACAGTGCTTTATTTATTTATTGATTCTTTGTTGGCAATGGTTTTAACTCATCAGGATTTTCTTTTGTAAAGCTGTCCCATACTTCTTTAGATGGCGTGGTAAATATAGCTTTCAATGCTGCAAGGTCTACAGTATCTTTCGGATTAAATTCTTTTGAACTCATATACTTTTTCAGGCTGTACAGCAGCTGCCTTGCCGCTACCCTGTTATTTGCATCTGTAAACAGGTCGGCGCTGCATACTATAATTTTGCCTTTACCCACCTTTGCCTCCATAATTAATGCGAGCTTACGGTTCATGAACCAGGTATCAATCGGCTGAACCAAAGGTTTAAATCCGGCAGGGAAATCTTCAAGATGCATTACCTGTGCCTTATTCACAATTTCCCACCATTGCAGGTCGCTGTGGTAAGCGGTAGGGAAATCGTTAAAAGCGGCACTTGCAGTATCGGCTAAAATACCTAAGGTGTGGGGCGGTTTCATTTTAAACCACGATGTGTTCCAGAATACAGGAGTAAAATACTGTACTACTTCTTTACCCTTTACAACTTTGCCCGCAGCATTTAAAAAAACGGTGCCGCCATTTTGCAGTACTTTTTCGGTTTTTGCATCAAGAACATCAGTAAAATAAATGTTGTTCTTTACATCGGGCAACTGTTGTGGGTACACCCAAAAATTCCAGTCATTAGTTATTACTGTTCCGTCAAGGGTAACTTCAAGGTTAAGCTGAGTGGCCTTTGTAATGCTATTTAAGGCCACTGCTATTTCTCCCGCAGGGGTTACAGCACCTTTTGGTAATTCCAAAGTTTTTAAAGTGCCTTTAGCCACAACTCTACCCGCAGCATCTTTTACTACCCAGTTTAACTTAGCATTTTTTAGGGTTTCTGCCCCAAAATGATACTCTTCTATATTAGCCTTAAATTCCTCATTATTAGTGTAGGTAAATTTAGGAATACGGCTCAATAACACAGTACTGTTACAGAATTTTCTCCATTCGGCCGGGCTTATGTATCCTTTTTCGTTCCATAAAGCGTTAAGCACTCCTATAATGGCACTCCCCTGACCCGGAAAATCCTGCAACCCTAACAGCTGGAAACCGGCACTGTTTGGCGTGCGCAGCGATTTTTCTATTTCCTGCTTGTAGCAAATTGCCTGTAGTTTGCCTGAAGCCTTTAAAAAATCTTCGGCTTGGTCAAGCATGCCGTGGGCTTTAAGGTCGGCTTCAAAGAGTTCAAAATTCTTAGCTCGCATTACACCTGTGTATTGTTTTATCTCTTTAAAATCAGGAAAAACACACCACTGCCCCATTTCATGCGTAATATACGGAATGCTGAAAGCTGCTGTTTTTTCGGCATAATCGCTCATGGTTTCGGGTTGCACCGTGTTCCAGTTCAGTCCCCTCGGACCTGATTTAATCATGTAATCACTTTCCGGATACAAAGGCCAGCTCATAGCTACCGATGCCCCTGTATATATATGCCTGTTGTCTTTATTTTTCCAGTACACATTATATTTTTCGAGAAAAGATGCCTGATTTTTTCCGGCAGGCTCGTTACCCGAAGCAAACAGGCAAAACGATGGGTGGTTTGCATAGGCCTGCATAATACGGGCTGTTTCCTCATACAGATACTTATCAATAAACTTCCCGTCGCCTAAAGAAGTGCCGTGGTTAGGCCATGTAGGGCCTTCCGGCTGAAGGTAAAAACCCACCTCATCAGCAGCAGTAAAAGCAACCTCCGGCGGACACCATGAATGGAACCTGAAATGGTTAAGCCCATGCTCTTTGGCAATGGCATATACCCTTTTCCATCCGTCAACATCCATGGGCGGATAGCCTGTTAACGGAAACTCGCAATTATTAAGGTCGCCCCTTAAATGTACTTTATTACCGTTAAGGGTAATGTAGCGGCCTTCGGCCTTAACCTGCCGCATGCCAAAACTAACCTGTTTTTCATCTCGTGTTTTCCCCGAAGTAAGGGCAACGTCAAGCTTATACAGCGCAGGGTTAAATTCATCCCAAAGCTGCATATCATTACCTAAAACTATTTCGGTATCTATAAATGTAGTATCAGCAGCTGCAGCTTTATAATCAACGGTTAGTTGCGGCAACGTGTGTTTTGTTTTTGTATTAAAGCTTTCGACTTTAAAGGTCAGCGTACCCTTTTGTTTTTTGCCTGTGTTAGCTATGGCAATACGTACACGTGCTTTTTTATTATCTACGTCGGGGTACACCTGCACATCGGCAAGGTAGGCCTGTGGTTTAGCCTCTAAGGTAATCTGGCCTATTATACCATTCCAGTTGCCTTGGGTGTGGTCGCTCACACTGTGCGAATCAGGCCCCACATTCATGTTATCAATACGGTTGTCTATGCGGATGGTTAATATATGTTCGCCTGCTTTAAGCCCCGCAGGTAACTGATAGCTGTGCGCCGCTACTAATGAATTTTGTTCGCCCAATGCTATATCGTCTATCCATACGGCTGATTGTATATGGCAACGCTCCAGATACAGTAACAGTTGTTTTTTAGTCCATTCTTTTGGGATGGTTATTTTTCGCTGGTACCAAGCTGCGCCCACATAGTATTTTACAGGCGAAAGCCAGAACGGTATCTTTATATTTCCGGGCTTACGGTAATGTGCAAGCCTTGGAAAATGGAAATAAGAACTGTCGTAAATAGTGCCCGTCCATGGTGTGGTAAGGCTAACATCATCGCCTTTGCCGTTCTCTGCCATAGAACCGGGCAGTTTTATAACATCATCTTTAATTGGCTTTTTAAACCAGTTTTCTTTAACGCCTTTGTCCTGCCTGTCTATAGCAAAAGACCATTCGCCCGCAAGCGAAACCTGCTGTGCGCAGGCTGGCAGCCCGAGCATCAGTATGCAGATTTGCAGTATATTCTTTATTTGTTTCAAAATCATAATTTTAAAATTCAATGTTATAAATGAGCTTTTGTTGATTGCCGTCAATTCTTTTGACTTTATGACTTTTAAACTTTAGACTTACCAATGTCCTGTTCCAGTTCTTCCAGTGTTTTTCCTTTGGTTTCTTTAACCTTTAGCCATACAAACAAAAGCCCCAATGCACAAATAACCGCATAGATGTAAAACGACTTTTCCTGTAAATTTTCAAACAATATGGGGAATGTAAATACCAGTACAAAATAGGCGGCCCATAAGGCTACAACGGCTATAGAAGTAGCTTCGCCGCGCACGTTGTTAGGAAAAATCTCCGATATTAAAACCCAGGTTACCGGGGCAAGCGTCATGCCGTAAAGCCCTATGGCGGCAAGCAGCAGCCAGGATACCGCGGCAGACTGCATGCCTAACAGCTGCACCACAAAAAGGTAAAGCACGGCAAGCCCACCCGCACCTAAAAGCATGAGCGGCCTGCGCCCAAGCTTGTCTACCAGAAGCATGGCTAACAAAGTAAACACAAGGTTTACACCACCTATAAAAACGGTTTGCAGCAATTGGTCGTCCTGAGAGGCACCAATGCTCTCGAATATTTTTGGGGCATAATTAAACACCGTATTGATGCCGCACAGCTGCTGAAACACAGCCAGGCCAATGCCCACTGCTACAGCGCTGAATATACCTTTACTGAAAAGGCTGCGGTAACCGGAACTTTTGGTAACGCCCTGCAAAGACTTCTCAATCGTTTGAATGGAATCTTCAGAAAAAGAGGCATCGCCAATTTTAGTAAGCACACTGCGGGCTTTGTCCGTTTTTCCTGCTTTTATAAGCCAGCGCGGACTTTCAGGAAGCCACGCGGCACCCACAAAAAACAGTACCGATGGCACAAACCCCAAACCAAACATCCAGCGCCAGGCATCAGGGCCGCTGTCGCGAAGGGCATAATTAACCAAGTTGGTAACCAAGATGCCTATTACTACCGTAAGCTGGTTTATCGCTACCATGCGTCCCCTGAAATGGGCCGGAGAAACCTCGGCTATGTACATGGGCGAAAGCATCGAGGCCATGCCCACACCCACACCGGCACAAAAACGTGCGGCGATAAACACATCTCTCGAAACCGAAAATGCCATGGCTAAAGATGACACGGCAAACACTACGGCAGCAATAAGCAATCCGGGACGACGGCCGTATTTATCGCTTATGCGCCCTGCAATCAGGCAACCTGCAATGGCGCCAAGGGCAAGGCAGCCTGTAGCAAAACCCTCCCAATAGGCATTAAGGCCAAACTCTTTTTGCAAAAAAGGCAATGCGCCCGATATGACTGCAAAGTCGAAACCAAAGAGGTAGCCGCCCAGTGCAGAGATAAACGAAATGCCTGTTATATAGAGTGTATTGTATTTATAGTTTGTTGCAGACGAAACTGTGGTTTCGCTTATAAAATGTGCCATGTTTAAAAGGTTATGTTTGTGGTGTACTGTAACTGCACATCAAAATTTTCTACTTTAAGGTATTCTTTTTTACCGCCAAAATCAGGGATACTTTCCGGATACGGCTGCAGGTCTACCAAATAGGATGCATTTTTTTGCATCGGCCTGAAATAGAATACCATTTCCTGTGGTTTGCCGGTCAAAAATTTACGCATCCCTATTTGCCAGGGTATACCTTTATAAAACTCGTCGGTCACCAGCTTTCCATCTATGAATCCCATGGCGGTATCGGCCTTATAATTAATGGTAAGCACTGCATCGTTTACATGTTCAGGAAGCGATTGCGGCAGGCTAACCGTCCATTTTCGTTCCGTAGCCTGCTTGCCTTCAACATTTACTGTGGCAGCGGGAAGCGTGATTTTATAACTTGAGAAAACAGTGTTGCCATCTGTTTTTCCAAGGGTACCGAAAGCTGTTTTGGGAGTGCCGTTTATTTTTGGGTACACGTCTAAAGTAAAACTATTTGCCCCATCGCTAAGCAATTGCAGGTTTTTACCGTTTTGCAGCACTACTGCATCAGAAAAAATAAAATGCCTGCTGCCATTAAGGGTTACCCTATAAGCTTTTAATGCCTGCTCTTTACTAACCACTAAAATGCGTACCGGTTTGCCGTTTGCTGTAATTGTAAATTCACTTACAGCACCATTGCAGGTAACCAATGTGTTTTCTCCGTCTTTATGAATGGTTGCACCGTTAGTGTTTACAGCTCCTGCATCTCCGTTAAATAAAAACTGGCCTTTAATTCCTTTTGGGGTAAAGAAAATGTAATACGACTGCGACTCATCGTCGTTCTTTGCCAGAAGCTGCGCCGTGGCATACTGCAATGTAATGCCGTTAATATCGAGGTTAAAGGGGATTATAAAATTTTCGTTAGCATCAAGATTAAAACTGCCCTTATGTGGTATCAGAATTTCCTGCTGTGCCGTTTTTATTTTCAGGCGGATGTCTTTCTGCGGCAGCATCAGCGTGTCGTCCTGAAAGTTATTGATGAACACAAACCCTGAGTTGTCTTTTACGCGTGCGGCATACCTTAAATCGGTTATGTTTTCGGGCTTAAGCAATGCGGCATTTGCCGGAAGTGCGGTTTGCATAGGTGCTAAGAGATGACCAAAATCCTGAGTGAAAAAATGCAGCAGTTTCAACCTGTGGAAACCCTCCCGTACCTGACCGTATTCGCCAACAGGTGCCTGAAAATCATACGATATTTTAGGCAGGCCGTAAGCCTCATCGCTAAAATAAGAATTTTCTCCCTGCGGTGTAGAACCACCGTGATACATATAATAGCCTATGCCGTTTGCACCACTGCCCAGGCAACGGTTTATCATGGCATCAAAACTTTTATGCACGGCAATGGGCCTGCGGGTGTACACGCTCATAATGCCCGAACCCAGTTCTGCAGAAAAGGCAGGATAATCGGCAGGATTATAGCGCACGGGCGAATAATCAGGCACCTTACGCATGTCTTTATACAAAAAGAAAGGCGAGTAATCGCGTTTAGGCGTCCAGAACGGATAGGCATACCCAGCAGTAACCGGTATGCTTTCACCTTCTATAATAGCTGCGTTGCCCCAGCCTGTAGCGGTATATAGCGGCACATCGATACCGGCATTAACGGCTATATTTTTTAGGATTTTCATGTGGTCGTTGCCCAACTGTGCATACGGATTTTTTGCATCAGAAACACCCACACCCTCCTGCGTAAGGCTTATATCTCTTTCAGATGCGGTAAGGTCATACGGCTGTCCGGGATAGGTTAAACCCCACGGCGCAGCAGAATGCTGGTATTCGTTTTCTATCTGTATGCCAATAATGGGACCACCGTTTTTAAAGTACAGCCCTTTAAGCTGTTTGGCAGTTTGTGTGTACAGGCGCTCTACATATTTTAAATACAAAGGGTCGTTAGAGCGTATGGTTAACGGCTTGCCTAAAAGCCAGTCGGGCAGGCCGCCGCTGCGTATTTCGCCATGGCAAAACGGTCCTATGCGCACAATAACCTGCATGCCATTTTTTTGGCACAGCTTTATAAATGCCTTCAGGTCTTTGTCGCCCTCCCAGTTAAATTTGCCTTCCTGTTCTTCATGCACATTCCAGAACACGTATGTGGCTATAACCGTTATGCCCCCGGCTTTCATTTTCTGTATGCTTTCTTCCCAGTATTTTTTAGGGTAACGCACGTAATGGAATTCACCCATTACAGGTACAGCAGGAACACCGTTAAACGAAACATACTGGTTGTTAACGCTGATTTTATCTCCTTTAGGGTTAGTTCCCCCCAGCTTTAACCGCTCATTTACCGGGGTGGCAGGAGCTGTAGCATCAAGTTCGTATATGTTCTGGCTGTAAGTGTTAAGGGCTATAGCCAGGCATATAAAACTATATAGGTTTTTCATCATATCAAAATTCGTTAAGAAACTGCCGGAATTACCTGCTTTGCCATTTGCCTGTGCACCTGTGTCCCTTGGTGGTTAACATCGAGCGCGAGTACTTTATCAAACAGTTCAATTGCCAGCGCAGTATTCTCACCGCGAAGGCCGAGCCTGCCGAGTGCCTGTAAATATAGGCAATGTATGTAGTTTCTTTCGTTCAGGTTGGCATCAAAAACAAGCAGGTCAGGTAAGGAGACCGCAAAATAGTCAATGCTAATCTCATCATCAATATGGCTGTTGCCAAAGTTAATCAGGCTGTTAAAAATGTCGGTAGCCCTTTCTGTTTCGCCAAGCTTTTGCCATGCCAGCCCCTGATAAAAAATCTTATCTGGCTGCGGGTCGTTATAAAATATGGCCTGCACCGGCTGACTGATACCTTCGGTAGCTTTGTTATAAAACTGTGTTGCCGTGGCATTATCGGCAAGCAGTTCTTGTGCCATGCCTTTCCAGTAATGTATATCGTTTTCCTGTGTGCCTACCAGTTTGCCTTCGCCAAGATTGTCAGGATAATTCTCTGCAGATTCCAATAGTTCAAGGGCTTCACTGTAATTGCCCCGCGCTATGGCCTGTTTTGCAAGCTCTATGTAGCACAACAGGTACTGCTTAACCACTTTACCCTCGCCACCTTCCCACGGGTGAAATTTATAGGCCGCAATAAGGTTTTTTGCCTCCTGATATTTGCCCGACTGGTTGTGTAGCGTAACCCACTCTAAATACAGGTCGTCGCGCTGCAGCACAAGGCTTTTATACTTTTCCAAAACCTGTAACCTTTCCTGCAACGAATGATTTAATTTTTTCTTCAGCTGGTCGAGTTCCATAAGCACGCGGGCATCGGAGGTATCAAGGTCAAAAGCCTTTTGCAGTGCCGTTAGTGCCTTTGCGGGGTCGTTCAGTTTATTGTGGTATGCTAACGACAGGTTTCGCCATACGGTAGGGAAACTGCCGTTTATTTCTGCCGAATTTTCCCAGCATTCAACCGCCTCACTGTACTGTCTTTTGTCGTACCAAAAATTACCAAGGTAGTAATAGGCGTTGGCATCATCTGGGTTTAGCTCTGTAGCTTTTTGCAGTACCAAAACCTCTTCTATACGGTTAGGGAAAATAAAATCAGGAGATGCAGCTGCACCTTTGCGGTAATACTCTTTTGACGAATCAACATCTCCTGCCTGGGCCGCAAACCAGCCTTTGTAATAATTTATAAGCGTGTAATTTTCAGCCGGGCAAAGCGATAAAAATTCAATCGCATCGCTGTAAAGCCCTGCATGGGCATAATCAAGGGCATATTCTATAAAATTATGCTCCCACCCACGGCTTATGTGTTTTAGCTGATTCAACACCTCCGCGGCTGTAGCCGAATCTGTATTTTTAAGCAGCAGGTATTTTTCGTAAAGACAGCCAAAGTTAAACGGGTCTATCGAAAGGCTTTCTTCGACAAATGCCAATGCCTTACTATTTTTATTCAGCAACCTAAGGATGAACACTTTTGCATGCCTTGCCGAATGACTGTTATAATTGCGCACAATAGATTTGTCAATCAGTTCCAGTGCCTCTTCATAATCGCCTTTGGCAGTGGCAAGTCGTGCAAGGTTAAAATAGCCCGCATGCTGCCAGGCATCGTTCCACACGCTTTTATAAAAAGCCTCAAAAGCCTCATCGCTCCTGCCCTGTAATTTTAGCGTCCATCCCAGGTTGTAATACGCTTCACCATCATAAGGGTTGGGGTTGCGCTGGGTTAAGGTAGCAATGCTCGCCCTAAAATAAGGCTCGGCCTTAGCAAACTGACCCCGACGCAGGTACCACAACCCCATAGCGTTGTTGTTACGGGCATCCTTTGGGTCGCGCCTTAGGGCTTCAAGGTAATAATCGGTGGCTACAAAAGTAGCATGCCTGTACTGTTCTAAATGAAGTCCGGTAAGATACAACTGCTCAGTATTCTCTACGTCTTTTGGAGCAATGGCGGCCTGTGCAGGCTGTGGTGGGTCTAACGCTATGGGTGCCTCAGCGCAGTAGCTTACTAGCTCTTTGTTATTATAAAGGTTGATTACCGTAAGCCTTATATCTTCAGGGTTTAGAACTGTTTCCAATACCAGTTCTTTTATATAAGGGTTTTCGGGAGATGTTGCAATACTATCTGTAAACACCAAACTATCTTTATCATACAGCTTTACCTCCACATTGTCATAGGCTGCAGTTGTATAAAGCTTTATAAGTGCATTAGCATCATTGAGTTCTATATTTACAACCGCCTCTTTAGTAGCATTTTTTATAGCGCCTACTTCTCGGTAGGGCATAAAATATTGGGTAAATGTCTTTTCTTCGTAAGGCTGCAGCCAGGAAAAGTCGGGTTGGTTGTCGGTATGCACTCCGGTCATCAGTTCAATATAAGGCCCGTCTTCATCGGTAAGATTCCTGTCCCAAGCCACGCCAAATTCGCCATTGCCCCAGGTCCACTGCTTTTTACCCGGCACAATATGGTGGTTGGCTACGTGCAGCAAACCGCCCTGGGTGTCGTGTTCGTATCCGCCTATAAAATCGTATTTGGAACTGACCGCCATATAAGACGTAGGCACAGGTATATTTTTGTAGCGTGAAATATCAGTACCCGGTGCATAATCTACTTTATAATAAATGCCTTTGGCAATAGGAAACGACGACACATCGCGCTTGCCATGGTCAAAAACGGCATAAACATCGGGCGGAAAAACCGACTGGTAATCATCGTTAACCTTTACGGCAGGGTTTGCCCACCATAAAAAGGTTTGCGGAAAAGGCGTGCGGTTGTAGAGTTTGCCTTTAATTTCGATATAGGCTTTATCAGGATAAAGGGTAAAACCGGCCATACCCTTGGTACGGAACATGCGCTCTACCTCGTTTACCCAAACGGTCTTACTGCCGTCTTCGTTTTCTTCAATGGTAAAATCTACCGCTTCAAAAGTAGAAGGACGGTGGTGCTGCGGCCAGTTAAACTCTATACCGCCCGATATCCATGGGCCGGTAAGCCCCACCAGTGCCGGTTTTATAACTTGGTTGTAATATACAAAGTGGCGTTGTTTTACTTTATCATACGCCATTTGTATCCTGCCGCCCAGTTCGGGCAGTATCATTACTTTTATATAGCGGTTTTCTATATATACCGCCCTGTAGGCTTTATCGGTTTTTTCGTCGTATATTTTTTCGATTACCGCATGCGGATATACCACCCCGCTACTGCCCTGATACACCCTTTTTTCAAGAAACATAGGGTTCTTTTCAGCCTTGCCCACCGGGTAAGTTGATATTATTACGATTTCTTCCCAGGCTCTTACTTCGTTTATCATAACTTAAAAACAAAATGGTTTTTAGCAAAGTAACAGATTACAAACTCCGGCAACAATGGAGTAAATTTTGAATAAGATAGATTATTTTTAGATTTGTATATTTCAGCCACATCTACTACATATTATAATAAAATAACAAATAGCATTTAATTTTTCATCCTATACATATTTAATTACTAATTTTGAATTTATACTTAAAATTTCAAGCAGAAAACAGTACAACTTAAAACCATTAATGGATAATATTATGTATTTAAACAAACTTAATACAGGTAGTGGAAAACATAATTAGAAAGGAAGAAGGCTTTAACGGGCAAAGAGCTATAGCCGTGCCTCGAACTATTTTAGAGAGTTTATGCATTACCGACAGCATTATAAGCAACCTGTATATAACTAACATTGGCTACTATCCTAAAGCGCTGCACCATTACAGGCACAGACCCGAAGGCGCAGACCAGCATATACTTATATATTGTACTGACGGCAAAGGACAGGTAGAAATGAATGGAAACACTTACTATATAGAGCCGGGCAATGCGATAATTATTACGCAAAAAACGGCACATACTTATGCCGCTGATGCTAATGTACCGTGGAGTATATTCTGGGTACATTTTAAAGGTAGTGTAGCCTTAGATATTGCAGAACGTTTTAAAAAACTGCATGGTGCAAAGGCTTTTATAGAATCTGGCAACAATACTACTTCCCTGTTTAATAACATGTACCGGCAACTTGAAAGAGGCTACAGTATAGATACATTAGTTAATGTAAACATGTGCCTGTGGCATTTTTTAAGCACAATAATATACAACAGCAGGCAGGAAGACAAAATACAAAACAGCGGTGTTGCAGAAATTGCCATTGATTTTTTTACCCGAAATGTACACAGGACCATTACGCTTGAAGAAGCTGCCAATGAGGTAAAATTATCTGCTGCACATTTTTCGGCGGTGTTTAAAAATAAAACGGGCTTCTCCCCTATTGAATATTTTAACCAGCTCAAAATACAAAAAGCCTGCCAGTACCTGCACTTTACAAACCTGCTTATTAAAGAAATAGCCCGCGAACTTGGCTTTAACGACCATTATTATTTTTCGAGGCTTTTTACTAAGGTAATGGGCATATCTCCGGACGGCTACCGAAAACGCAGATTGGAACAATTTCACGATTAATAATAGCGTTCTTAAAGTAAGAAAAGATAACGATCATATAATATATATATCTATTTACTGAATCTACCTTAAAATACTGATAGTGAAACTGGTTTTACCATCATGCATTTGGTAATTAAGGTATCCTCCATGTGCTTCTATTATATTTTTGGATAATGTAAGTCCTATACCTGCACCGTTTTTTCTGGTAGTAAAAAACGGGAGGAAAATTTTATCCTCTATTTCCTTATCTATCCCCTGCCCTGTATCAGTAATAGTTATAAAAATACGATCGGGGTTAGCATTGGTTTCAATGAGTATTTTTTTATTTTCGCTACTTTTTAAAGCATTAATACTATTAGTTAACAGATTTATAAACACCTGTTCTAACTGTAAAACGTCTGCCATAATAGTTATACCAGATGGTATATTATTTTCTGTAACTATATATTCGCTTTCAAAAGAAGGTTTCATTAGCTGCAATACGCTGTTCACTAAAGTATTTAATAGTACAGGCTTCTTGTCGGGTGACGGCAGCATGGCCAGTTTACGGTAACTGTCTATAAAACTCTGTAAATGATTGCTTCGTTGTATCATTGTGTCAACACTCTGGCGTATGTCGTGCATATCTTCATTAGACAGCTCTTTCTGGTGCATAAGTTCACTGAGATTTTGGGACAAAGAACGTATAGGCGTTATACTGTTCATCAACTCATGAGAAATTACTTTCATAAGATTTATCCATGCATCTTTTTCTTTTTTAGCAACTATATTTTGGATAGAATCAAGCAATATCATATAATACACCTTGCCAAAGGCACTTGTCCTGCTGGTCTGGAACATAAAGGTTTGGTTATCTCCGTTATCCATACGTACCTGCAATGAAGTGCGCATATCCTGAAAATTATGCTGCTCCACAACATCACACAAAGCGGGTAAGTGTTTTTTTAGATATTTCCATTTGCTTATGTGCGGAACATCAAAATATTTAGAAAAATAATCGTTACTAAAAAAAATGCCCCATTCGTTATCATCTTCCCTTAGTATCACTACAGCCGTTTCTATATTATTGAGTATAGAACGGTACACTAAATCCTGAGTTACCTGATCGTGCTGATTGGTCTTCAAAGTAGTATATAGCTTAATCAGGTTTCTGTAATTTTCAAAGGAACTGTGTACTGTAAAATCAGCCGTAAAATCATTATTTAATATAGCGCTTATGGTTTTATCATAAAACAGGAACGTTTCCCTAATAAAGGTAAAAAGTTCAACAATAAGCATAATAAAGGTAAGTCCGCAAAAAAAAGTAGTATAATAAAGCTCTTGCGTAAGTGCAAAAAATGCGCCTGCCACTGTAATAATTATTATTAACAGACGAACAAACAGAAACTGATATAATCTGAACTTTTTCATGACCTGTCTGCTTTACCAATTTCGTATTTATCCATACGCCTGTAAAGTGCAGCACGCGATAGCCCAAGTTCTTCGGCTGCACGGCTTACATTATAATTTTGTTTTTGGAGTGCACGCAGTATAGCCATTTTTTCTACATCAGACAGAGCTGCATCTTCGGGCAGGGCCAGCTCTGTTGCCTTGTCAAGATCGAGGTCGTTAACCGTAATAATATTGTTATCGCATAAAATTACAGCACGCTCTATACGGTTTTCCATCTCTCTTATATTTCCATTCCAGGATTGCTCAATAATCAGGCTCTTTACCTCATCATCAAATAACAATAAATCCCTTTCATATTTGTCTGCCATTTTATTCAACAGAAAATTTGCCAACGAAAGTAAATCTTCCTTACGTTCTCTAAGCGGCGGCAATGTAATAGCCATAGTATTTATACGATAATAGAGATCCTCTCTGAAATGCTTTTGGGTTACTTCATTTTTCAGGTCAATATTAGTAGCTGTAATAATTCGCACATCAAGCTGACGCGGCCTACCCTCCCCCAACCTCGTTATCTGCTTACTTTGCAACACCTGCAGTAGTTTTGCCTGTAAATGTAAAGGCACATTGCCAATTTCATCTAAAAAAATTGTCCCGCCCCCTGCAAGTTCAAAACGTCCTGGAGTATCAGTTTTTGCATCGGTAAAAGCTCCTTTGGCATAGCCAAATAATTCACTTTCAAAAATATTTTCGTTCAGTGCACCAAGGTCTACATGTATAAAAGAGCCAGTTGCACGATTACTTTGTTGGTGTATGTAGTGTGCCATTACATATTTACCGGTACCGTTTTCACCCAGTATTAAAACATTCGCATCGGTACGCGCTACTTTTCCGGCGAGGGAATATGCTTTTTTAATAGCAGGCGATTCGCCAATAAAAAAGCTTTCGGCAGCAGATTGTTTTGCTGCCTGCCTGCGTTCTTTGCGGCTCTCGGTTACAGCAGCTTTAATTACTTCTAACAGTTTGTCGTTATCCCACGGTTTTAGTATATAATCAAAAGCGCCCAGTTTCAATCCTTCTACGGCAGTTTCTACCTTACCAAAGGCTGTCATAAGCACCACGAGTGTTTGCGGGGCAAAAGCTTTAATTTCTTTAAGCAGGTAAACCCCTTCGCGGCCATCCTCAAAACCTATGCGGTAATTCATATCCAGCAATACCACATCTATAGCCTTTTCAGACAATAATCGTATTGCTCTTTTGGGGTCCGAAAGCGTATAAATTTCTTCAAAATGTTTTTTAAGCGCCATCTTAGAGGCGAAAAGAATGTCTTCCTGATCGTCTATTACTAAAATAGCTGCCTGAGTCTTTTTCATATTGTGTTCGGTTTCGGACAAAAAGTGTCCGTTTTCGGACACCCCTGCTATTGGTGTGATTTAAAAAAAAAATGATATTCAGTACTTTATATTTTTTTAAATTTTGGCACAATATTGCTGCTATATAAGCCAAATAAATACCTAATGGATACCATAGTTACCCGTAAAAATAGAAAAAATAAATACCTGTTGCTTGCCCTTCCTGTTTTTTTGGCAGCTGGATATTTTCTTACAACAGCAGCTATCAGCAAAAGAAGTTTTAATGTAAACAGAAACGAAATAACCATTAAAACTGTAGAAACCGCCTATTTTGAAGATTATATTGTGTTACAGGCAAAGACCGAACCTTTAAACTCTATTTTACTGAATGTTATAGAGGGTGGGTCTATACAGGAAATATTTGCGGCTAATGGCGACCTTGTTACAAAAGGCCAGTCATTGGCTAAGTTGTATAATCCAAATACAGAACTTAGTTATGTTACACAGGAAACCTCTATAATAGAACAGATAAACAATCTTAACAAGGCTAAGCTTGACCTGCGCAATCAGGAACTGAGTATGGCAAAAGATCTTGTGGCTATAGATCATGACTATCAGGATGCCAAAAACCTTTATGACCTTAATCAAAAATTGTTCAGGCAGGAAATATTGAGCAGGAACGAATGGGAAAAAACGCAGGAAAACTTCCGTTTCCAAAAAGAACGAAAAAACATTATTCAACAAAGTATACAGCGCGAAAAAGAGGCCAACCGCATACAAATAAATCAAATTTCGCAATCGCAGGCCACTATGTATAAGAGCCTTGAAATATTGCGCAGCAATAAAAAAAACTTTTTGGTAATTGCCCCGCTCGCCGGAAGACTTACTTCTTTTGAGCCGATATTAGGAAAAAATTATGTGGCCGGTGAAAGCATTGGCAAAATTGACGTAATGAAAGGATACAAACTGGTTGCCGAAATTGATGAATTTTACCTGCCGCGTGTAACCGAAAACCAAAAAGGAAAAGTAGAATATAAGGGTAAAGAAATAGATGTAGTGGTAAGCAAAGTAGTACCCGAAATTAAAAACGGGCGATTTTTAGCTGAATTAAATTTTATTAGTAATAAACCTATTACTGTACAACAGGGGCTTAGCTTTAGTGTAAGACTTATTCTTAGTGAAAAACAAAAAACAGTAGTACTGCCACGAGGAAGGTTTAATGAAGAAACCGGTGGTAAATGGATATTTGTAGTTAACGGTGATAAGGCTGAATACAGGGAAATAAAACTGGGGAGGGAAAACCCGTTATATCATGAGGTGCTTAGCGGACTTAAACCCGGAGATAAAGTAGTAACCAGTAATTATGCCGACTATAAAGAAATAAAAATACTAAACTTAAATTAATTAAAGATCACTTTTTAATATGCCGGCTCTCATCAGGCCAGTGCACAGACCATTAAGATATAAACAAAACGAAGGAGTTCATCATCAATCAAATAAATCATCATTAATCACTAACCATCAACTCTAAAAATTTTAGTTATGATACAGATCAGTAAACTTACAAAAGTATTCCGCACCGAAGAAATAGAAACCCGTGCGCTTAACGAAATATCACTTGAAATAAAACAAGGCGAGTTTGTAACCATTATGGGGGCTTCCGGCTGTGGTAAATCTACCCTACTTAATATTGCAGGCCTGTTGGACAATGCCACAGGCGGCAGCTACAAACTACTCGATAAAGAAATTAACGGACTTAGCGAAAGCGAACGCTCCAAAATACGCAAGGAAAATATTGGTTTTGTATTCCAGAATTTTAACCTAATAGATGAGCTTTCGGTTTTTGATAATATAGAGTTGCCGCTTATTTATAATAAAGTTCCATCACAGGAGCGTAAGAAAAAAGTAGAGGCCATAGCCGAAAGGCTTGCCATATCGCACAGGCTTAAACATTACCCCCAGCAATTATCCGGAGGGCAGCAGCAACGTGTTGCGGTGGCACGTGCATTAGTTAATGACCCAAAAATTATACTTGCCGATGAGCCAACAGGTAACCTTGACAGCAAAAACGGCAATGAGGTTATGGAACTGCTTACCGATCTGCATGCATCGGGTGCCACTATACTTATGGTAACACACTCTAATCATGATGCTGCTTTTTCCCAGCGAACCATAACTATGAAAGACGGTGAAATTTTGAGCGAAAAACACAACACAAAAAAAGTGGATGTACTGATTACTGGATAAATAATCATTATCTAAAACCTTCATCAATCATCAATACCTAATAATCAGACAACATGCTTAAAAACTGGCTAAAAATATTTTTACACCACTTAAGAGTTAATGCTTTCTTTTCGGCGCTAAATGTACTGGGGCTGAGCCTGGGAATTTCAGGACTTATATTTGCCATACTTTACTTGAACGATGAGCAATCTTATAATAGCTGGAACCCTAATAAGGATAATGTTTTTCAATCTATAAGTGTTATAAGCGAAGACATGATATGGCCGCATAACGTGTACCCGTTGGCACCGTTTATGGACAAAATACCTGAAATTGAAGAATACTGCTACCTGAACAATTATTACGATAAAGAGATTGTTGCATACGGCCAGAAAAAAGTAGATCTGGAACTACTTGACACTCAAAAAAACTTCTTTTCTTTCTTTCCTTTCGAAATTATAAAAGGTAACGGCACCAACCCACTGCCCGACAGCAATAGTATATCACTGAGCGAAAAAGCAGCACAAAATATTTTTGGAAAAGAAGACCCTGTTGGAAAAGAAGTTAAATATACCGGAAGAAGCCTTGTTGTGCGCAGTGTGTACAGGATACAGGGTAAATCATCTTACATGCCCGATGCGGTAATAAATCTTATAGGCATAACACGCCTTAAAGGCAACGAAGACCAATGGGGCAACTTTAATTTCGGATTACTTTTAAAGCTAAAAAACCCGGAACAAATAGACATAGTAAAAAAGAAAATTGAAAATGTACTTATAGAAAACCGTTCAAAGAAATTTGCACAGCAAGAGGGCATTTCGCTGGAGGAATACCTTAAAAAAAATGGCTCTATGAAAACAATATATGAGCCATTGTCTATGGCAAGGCTTCACTCAATTGTAGAAGGCTATCCTGAAGGGCGTGGAAATTATCAGTTCCTGCTCATTATAGTGGGATTATCGGTACTAATACTTTTGCTGTCTATAGTAAACTATGTAAATCTTGCCACCGCCAATGCTATTAAACGTGCTAAAGAAGTTGGTGTTAGAAAAGTGCTTGGTGCAAGTAAAAATAATATTATAAAACAGTTTTTATTTGAGGCTGTACTAACAGCTTTTACTGCAATATTAGTGGCACTGGTTATCGTAGAATTGGCATTACCTTTTTATAACGACTTCCTTTCTAAAGATCTTGCCCTAAACAGCACTCAATTTTATCAGCAGCTTATACTAATATTTATTACGGTTATAGTTACTGCAGGTTTACTGCCCGCAATATATGTATCAAACTTTGAAATGCTAAAGGTGCTCCGCGGAAATTTTAGCCGCAGTAAAAGCGGTATTTGGCTGCGCAACGGCATGCTGATAGTACAGTTTGCCATAGCTTCGTTCTTTATTGTAGGCTCTTACATCGTTTACTTACAGGTAAATTTCATGATGAATAAAGACCTTGGCCTAAATGGAGAGCAGGTACTGGAAATAGTATACCACAACCCAAAAGTGGAGCCTACCCAAAATGATCTGAAAATTCTTTATAGTCATTATGAGGCTGTTCGCGATGAGATAAAGAAAATTAAAGGTGTACAGGGTGTAGCCGGCGGCGCATTCACATTGGGTGCAGATGCCGGAAGTTCATCGGGATATACTTACAATGGAAAAAATATACAGGGACAGAACATGGCAACAGATTTTGGATTCCTGAACATGATGGGAATGAAAATAGTAATGGGGCGCGAAATCAACGATACTTTTTCGTCTGACACCATCAATTCCATGATGATAAACGAAACAGCTGCCAAAATGATGAACGAAAAGAACCCTATAGGCAAGGAAATAGACTGGAACGACAAAAAGCTACGTATAGTTGGGGTAGTAAAAGATTTTCATCTTACCGGACCTCAAAACAAAATTCCGCCAATGTCGTTCTTTCATTTAAAGACTATAGACTGGATGTCATATAACCTCCAGAAAATGTATGTAAAAATATCGCCTGAGGCCATGCCGCAAGCCATTGCCGATATAGAGAAATTATGGACTTCGAAAATAGATACAGAATACCCCTTCAGTTACGATTTTGTAGATAAAACGTATGCCCGCACCTATTTGGGGTATATAAAACAACGCAACCTGTTCTCATTGTTAAACGGTGTGGTAATAGCTATTGCATTATTTGGCTTGTTTGCACTTGCCTCATACAGCATACAACGTCGCATGAAAGAAATTGCAATTCGCAAAACTCTTGGTGCAGAAACCATTGTGCTCATGAAACAGCTTAGCATACAATATATAGTATTTTGCATTATGGGCTTTATTATAGCTGCATTGCCTGCCTGGATACTGCTCGAAAAATGGCTCGAAAATTTTGCTTTCAGGATAGATGTTTCCTTAATGCCTTTTATTATTGGTTTTATAATACTAATGCTCCTTACACTTGCCGTAGTACTGGGAAGGGCTTTTGCGGCCACAAGGGTTAATGTGCTTAAATATCTAAAATACGAATAGTTATGCTAAACAACTGGTTAAAAATATTTATCTATCAGGTAAGACATAATAAATTCTTCACTTTTCTAAATGTATTGGGTTTAAGCATAGGTATTGCAGGTTTGATATTTGCCATACTCTATTGGGATGACGAGCACAGTTATGAAGCCCAAAACCCTGTAAAAAACAAAGCCTATTTTGTTGTAACAGACCTTAGTGAAGATATGGTTTGGGGGTCTTCGGCAGCACCGGTGGGTAAACATATAAGTGAAGTGCCTGAAGTAAGCGAATATTGTTATATAAATTCCTGGTATAACAGCGATATAATTAAATATAAAGGCAGGAAAGAAATGGCCGCTAAAATAATTGACGCGCAGGCAAATTTCTTTCATTTTTTCCCTTATCATTTTATACAGGGAAGTGCAGATACTGCGCTTACACCTGCAACAATAGCCATTTCAGAAAACTTAGCCAAAAGATTATTTGGTAATGAAAATCCTATGAACAGGCAGGTTGAACTTACGGGTAAAACATTTACGGTAAAAGGTGTATATAAAATAGAAGGTAAAGGCCTGTATATGCCGGAAGTCGTTACTAACATGATAGACTCTAAGCTTAAAGAAAACGAGAACAATTGGGGAAGCTTCAGTTTCGGGCTTTTTGTTATGGCAAAAAATGCAAACGACGGCATTACAATTGCTCAAAAAATAGAAAACCTTTACTACAATTACAGTACGGTAAAAAGTGCTAAAAAAAGTGCTATTCCGGTAGATGAATATATTAAGCGTTATGGTAAGGTAAGAATAACGACAGAACAGCTTGCAACCATGAGGTTGCATTCTAAAGTAAATGATATACCCGAAGGCAGGGGAAGCTACCAGTTTCTTCTTATCATGGCAGGCTTGTCAATACTCATACTCGTCATGTCTGTAGCCAACTATGTAAACCTTGCTACCGCAAATGCCGTAAAACGGGCTAAAGAAGTGGGCGTAAGACAAATTCTTGGCGCAGGTAAAAGAAACATTATTTACCAATTTATTTTTGAAACAGTTATACTTACACTCTTTGCACTGCTCTTTGCGCTAATGATCGTAGAAATAGCTCTGCCCTACTACAACAGTTTTTTAGGTAAAAAACTGGTTATAACTAACAATCGCTTTTTTGCAGAACTGATCATAATTTTTGCTGTAGTGGTAATATTAGCAGGCGTATTTCCTGCAAACTATGTTGCAAAATTTAAAGCTGTTGAAGTACTAAAAGGCAACTTTGGTCGCAGCAAAAAAGGTATATGGTTACGCAACTCGATGCTAATTGCCCAGTTTGCCATTGCTTCATTTTTTATTATTGGTTCCTATATAGTAAACCAGCAGGTTAACTACATGGCGGGTAAAGACCTTGGGTTTAACGGCAACCAAGTGGTAGATATTTATTTCAGAAACCCTTACGATTTTACAGAAAAGGGATTCCGTGATATGATCTCTGCACGCTATAATAACATAAAAGAGCGCCTCATGCACATAAAAGGCGTTCAACAGGTATCTGCTGCAACATTTACAATGGGCAATGGCTCTTCTTTTCAGTCAGGATTTATCTACAAAAATATAGAGGCTTCCTTTCAAAACATGGCTGTAGATTATAACCTTACCGACATTTTAAAACTCAAAATCAAGGAAGGAAGAAGCCTGTCGCCTAAATATGCTTCAGATAGTATTAATGCTGTATTGCTCAATGAAACAGCTATAAAGCTTATGGGCATAAAAAATCCGGTTGGCCAGTACATAAATTATGGCAACGATCTGCGCATGCAAATAATAGGCGTAGTGAAAGACTTTCATGTTAGCGGTCCGCAGGATAAAATATTGCCTATGGCTTTCTTCCATTACAAGAGCATAAACTGGATGTTGCAAAATGCACACAGCATTTATGTAAAAATTGATCCACAGTATACAGAAGAGGCACTTGCGGGCATGGAAAAATTATGGACAGAAGATGTAGATCCTGATTATCCTTTTAACTACGGCTTTGTAGACAAAAATTTTGAACGTGCTTATAAAAGCTACGTATACCAACGCAATCTTTTTACATTATTAAACATTGTGGTTATCATTATAGCGCTGTTAGGCTTGTTCGCGCTTGTATCGTTCAGCATACAAAGGCGAATGAAAGAAATAGCCATAAGACGAACTCTGGGTGCCGAAACCCCTGCCCTGCTTCGTGAACTCTCAAAACAATATGTTATTTACTGTATTGCAGGCTTTGTTATAGCTTTTGTGCCGGCATGGCTGTTGTTAGACAAATGGCTGGAAAATTTTGCATATCGCATACAGGTTGGCATAGTACCATTCATTGCCGGGTTCGTTGCCATTATGATACTTACACTGGCAATAGTACTTGGACGCGCTTATAATGCCACTAAAGCAGATGTACTGAAGTACCTTAAATACGAATAATAGATTTGAAGTTAGTTTTTTTAAATAGCCTGCGGCATTTTAATACCGCAGGTTATTAATCCGTGTATTATGAAAAGGTTTTATTATTTATATATCTCAATACTTATAGCTTCGGCACAAAGTGTACAGGCTCAACAGGTACTCACATTACAGCAATGCCTGGACACCGGACTTAAGAACACCCCGGACTTCCAGATAAAACAGCTTGAAATTCTGAGTACCGAAACAACCTACCGCAGTGCTGCTAAGGAATACCTACCTGTAGTAGAGTTTAACAGTACACATGCCTACAATTTTGGTTCGGTTATAGACCCTGCCACAAACAACAGGGTAAGCAGCCGCATACAAACAGACAATTTTGGCCTTAACGCCAGTATGAACTTACTTGACTTTACTATTTTTACCTCTGCCCGACGAAACAAAATTGCCATACTAAAGGCCCTTGCCGATAAAGAAGCTACCGCATCAGAATATGCCATTACGCTGCTGGACAACTACATAAATGTTATCTATACACAGGAACTTTTAAAAATACAGCTTACTCAGTTTGAAAATGCAAAATTCAATCTGAACCGTATTACACAGGAAGTAGAAATAGGAAGCCGGCCTAAAAGCGACCTTTATGATATGCAGATGAGTTATTCGCAAGAGGAGAGCACTTTACTGCAAACTACTCAACTGTTATATAATCAAAAACTGACACTGCTCCAACTGATGAATGTTATTATCTATAGGCCAAACGATATTGTATTGCAAAGCATAACAGCCATTACATTACCCACAGAGATTAGATTAGAACAGTTGCTTGAAAAATCATTTGCGGCTTCTCCGGCGATACATTCGGCCGAATTAAACCAACACATAGCCCTGAAGGAAACTGCAATAGGGCGCAACAAATACCTGCCAAAAATTTCTGCCTTTTACAGTTATTCATCCTTTTATTACCTGCCTCTCAACCAATCTGGTACACAAGATATTGCCCCTTTTTGGACACAGGTCAACGATAATAAAAACCACTACTTAGGATTACAGCTTTCAGTACCCATTTTCAACGGGCTTAAAACACACCGCGATGTACAGCTTGCTAAAGTAAAACAGCAAATAAGCACTGTAATGCTTGAGCAGGAAAAGATAAAGCTACGCCAAACTATAGAGCAGGAAATGGTTAAAAAAGAGCAAAGCACAATACTGGCTTCTAAATTTGAAGAAGCCCGCCTTTTTGCCGAAAAATCGTTTACTACTACACAGGCTAAATTTAGCAGTGGTCTTGTAGATGCCATAACATTTACATCGAGTAAAAACCAAATGCTTACCGCAGAATACAATCTTTTAAAGGCAAATTTATCAGTCGCATATGCTGATCTAAAGCTATACTTTTTGCAGTATAACCGCTTTGATTAAACAGTTATGCTAAATTGCTCTCTCAATTCATCTCTCAAAACACCAATATTTTCTCATCAGAATCTTGCTGAAAAATATCTTGACAATAATCTAAAAAAAAGCGCAATTTGAAAAATATCAAATTGCGCTTTTGCTTTTTAATTACTGATAAGAATTAAGCTTTCTTTTGCTTAGCTTTCATTGCTTTATATTCAGTATTTTTTTCAAGTGCCTGATAAAGGCTTGCAAGTACTGATATTATGTATTGATCGTCCGGCTTAAGTTTATGGGCTTTTTCAAAATATGGCAGTGCATTATTATACAGGCCATCTTTTTTCTTTTTTAGCACCTCATAGCGAGCGTTGTCTTTAGCAGATGTACCCAGTTTATTCATTTCGTCTACAATTTGCTTTTCGCTGGTAAGTTGTAAACCGCCAATACCTACTAAAGCATCAATATAGTCAGGGTTTATGGCAAGGGCTTTTTTATAATAAGCTTCCGCTCCGGCAGGATCGGCCTCGGTTGACACTACTCCAAGATTATAGAACAACATAGCATCGTTAGGGTTTTTAGCCGCTGCCTCTGCAATAAGTTCTTTATATCTAGCCATATCTTTTGTTTTAAGATAAAGCTCAGCTTCAGCAATAATAAGGCTGCTGTCTTCAGGATTAGCCTTTCTTGCATTGCTCATAGCCTCTTTTGCTTTTTCTATCTCACCTTTTTGAGAATAGATAAGCGCAATATTTTTTACAATATCCCCTCTTAATGATGGTGTTGTTTCTACTTTAGGATCAGAATATAATCCGTTCTTAACAGAAATATCCATAGTAGCCTTATTAGGGAAGGTCTCTACCTGACCGTTAGATTTGTTTTTAGCTGAATATAAAGTAGTAACACCTGTAAAACCAATTTTATCCAGTTCAAGATAGTTTCTAAGAGCTGTATCATAATCCTGCCCATTAACTGCCATAGCCGCAGAATTGTAAAGCATAGAAGCATCTTTTGTATCAAGCTTATAAGCTAAGTCATACAATTGTCCTGCTTCTTTAAATTTCTTTTCGTTTACAATTGTAGCGGCCGCATTTAAAAGCTGGTCTTTTACAGCAGGAAAAATTTGCTCCTGTATCTCTTTAGTACGGTTTTGTTTACCCGCTTTTTCTATTTCAACAACTTTATTGTAATCTTCTATAGCTGCAGGAAGTATAGTTAATGCACCCGCTGGGTTTTTCTTGGCTTCACCAATAGCATACTGAGCTTTATAAAAGTAAAAATCAGCTTTTTGCTCGTTAGTAGCATTAGCCATAAGTGGCTCAGCTTTGTCGAGAAGCGTTTTAAATTCGGGTGTATAAGTTTGCGTAGCCGCCCCCTTATCATTTAATTTTTTAAGTGCCTTAAGTTCATCTTTTTGTGCATAAGCATTAAGCGAAAGCATTAGTGCTGCTGCAATTACATAAGTAACTTTCATTTTGTTGCTGTTTTAGTTATTCTTCTGTTTGTGGTTCTTCGTCAGTAAAATCGTCCGGATTAATTTCAAGGTCATCTACATCAGTGCCTTCCGGAGCAATAATAGCATTAACACCATTTTCGGCATCTCCGTCTAATACTTCTGCAACTGCCTCATCAACGGCTTCTTCTTCGCGCATAACTTTAGTTACTGCAGCAATAGAGTCGTTGCCTTTAATGTTTATAAGGCGAACACCTTGTGTGGCACGTCCCATAACCCTCAGATCACTTACCGCCATACGGATAGTTAATCCAGACTTGTTGATGATCATAAGGTCATCAGCATCGGTAACATTGTTTATAGATACAAGGCTACCTGTTTTGTCTGTAATACTTAGGGTTTTTACACCTTTACCTCCGCGGTTTGTAATCCTGTAATCTTCAAGGCTTGAACGCTTACCATATCCGTTTTCAGACACCACAAGAATTTCACTGTTCATATCGTTTACAGATACCATCCCGATAACCTCGTCTTTTTCATCCTGAAGCGTTATACCACGAACCCCACTGGCACTACGACCCATTGGGCGGGTTTTGCCTTCTTCAAATCGAACAAGCTTGCCCGATTTAACAGCTATAAGCACCTGGCTCTCGCCTGTAGTAAGCTTGGCTTCTAATAGCTCATCGTACTCACGTATGGTTATGGCTGCAATACCGTTTAGCCTTGGGCGCGAATATTGCTCTAACAGTGTCTTTTTAACAATACCTTGTTTGGTTGCCATAATAACGTAATGGCTGTTTATGTAGTCCTGGTCTTTAAGATCCTGTGTACATATAAATGCTTTAACCTTATCGTCATTCTCTATATTGATAAGGTTTTGTATAGCGCGGCCTTTACTGGTTTTTGTTCCTTCGGGAATTTCGTAAACGCGCATCCAGAAACACTTACCCTTTTGGGTAAAGAACAACATGTACTGGTGGTTGGTAGCCACAAACAGGTGTTCAAGGAAGTCCTGATCGCGGGTTGCCACACCTTTTTGCCCCACACCTCCCCTGTTTTGGGTTTTATATTCAGAAAGCGGTGTACGTTTAATATAACCTGCGTGAGAAATGGTAATAACCACATTCTCATCAGCAATAAGGTCTTCAATACTTACATCGCCTCCGGCATATTCAATCTGTGAACGACGGTCGTCTCCAAATTTCTCTTTAACCTCAATAAGCTCTTCTTTAATAAGCTGCATCCTTAAGTCTTTACTTTCTAATAAAGCCCTTAATTCTGCTATTAACTTCATTATTTCTTCATATTCTGCACGAAGCTTATCCTGCTCAAGACCTGTAAGTTGTCTTAAACGCATCTCTACAATGGCACGTGCCTGAATTTCAGAAAGATTAAAACGCTCAATTAATTTAGCGCGTGCCTCTTCTCCGTCTTTAGAACTACGGATAAGAGCAATAACCTCGTCTATATTATCAGACGCTATAATAAGTCCTTCTAATATATGTGCACGCTCTTCGGCTTTACGAAGTTCAAACTGCGTCCTTCTTACAACTACATCGTGCCTGTGTTCTACGAAGTAGTGTATCATATCTTTCAGATTAAGCAATTGCGGCCTTCCGGCCACAAGCGCAATATTGTTTACACTGAAAGATGATTGCAGTTGTGTAAATTTGTATAATGTATTAAGCACCACATTTGGCACAGCATCGCGTTTAAGTATATAAACGATGCGCATACCGTTACGGTCGCTCTCATCGCGAATGTTTACAATCCCGTCTATTTTCTTCTCATTAACAAGGTCTGCCGTTTTCTTGATCATGTCGGCCTTGTTAACCTGAAAAGGTATCTCGGTAACAATAATACATTCCCTTCCTTCAACTTCTTCAAAGTTGGCTTTAGCACGAACTACTATCCTTCCGCGGCCTGTTTTAAAAGCTTCACGAACGCCCTCATAACCATATATAACACCTCCCGTAGGGAAATCAGGTGCTTTTACATGGTGCATAAGCTCGTCTATTTCAATATCGTTGTTATCTATATAGGCAAGTGTACCATCTATTACCTCAGTAAGGTTGTGTGGCGGCATATTGGTTGCCATACCCACGGCAATACCGCTGGCACCGTTTACCAAAAGGTTAGGTATCCTTGTTGGCATTACAGTAGGCTCCTGTAGTGTATCGTCAAAGTTTAACTGAAAATCTACGGTTTCTTTGTCAAGGTCGCTCATTATCTCTTCAGACAGTTTGCGAAGCCTTGCCTCTGTATAACGCATTGCAGCCGGGCTGTCTCCATCTATAGACCCAAAGTTACCCTGACCGTCTACCATAAGGTAACGAAGGCTCCAGTCCTGGGCCATACGCACCATGGCGTCATATACAGAGCTGTCTCCGTGCGGGTGAAATTTACCCAATACCTCTCCAACTATCCTTGCCGATTTTTTGTGGGCTCTGTTACTAAAAACGCCCAGTTCATACATTCCGTAAAGTACCCTTCTATGCACGGGTTTCAAGCCATCCCTAACATCAGGAAGCGCCCTGGATACAATAACCGACATCGAATAATCGATGTAGGCCGATTTCATCTGGTCTTCTATGTTAATAGGAATTAACTTTTCTCCATCTGCCATAAGTAGTTATATTAAAAATTACAGTTAATTTATAGTTTATACAAAACGTGCCAATATACGTATTTTTATTAGCAAATTAATCGTTTTAGGTAGGATTTTTAAACCTTTTTATCAACATCCTCACAATCAGAAAGCAGCATAAAAGTTAATAAACAATTACTAAAACATTTTTATTTACGGTTTTTTTTTTGTCTCTTAGCCTGACAGTACTTTTAATAGGTATGGTTTTTGTAAAATATTAAGTAAATGGTTACATTTACAATAGACAAAGAAAGGAATTATTATGGACGATAATTTTTCACCAAGGGTTAAAGACGTTATAACCTACAGCAAGGAAGAAGCCCTGCGGTTAGGACACGATTTTATTGGTACAGAGCATTTAATGCTGGGGATTTTGAGAGATGGCAATGGCAAAGCAATATCTATACTAACTAATATATCTGTAGATCTGGAACACCTGCGTAAAAAAGTAGAGATTCTGAGCCCTGCAAATCCTTCTGCCGAGCGCAACAATGAGAAGAAGAACCTTCATTTAACGAGGCAGGCCGAAAGGGCTTTAAGGACCACATTTTTAGAAGCTAAGGTGTTTCAAAGCACTTCTATAAGTACAGCACATTTACTGCTTTGTATTTTGCGCAACGAGAACGATCCAACCACTAAACTGCTCAATAAGCTAAAAATTGATTACGAAACAGTTAAAGAACAATTTATCAGCATGACATCAAACGAAGAAGATTATATGGAAAATCTGCCAAAAGCGGAATCCTACAACGATGATCCCGGACAGGATGACAGTTTGCGTGAAAGTACGTTTAACAATCCTGCTGCCGGCAATAAGGCCAACAAAAAATCTAAAACACCTGTATTGGATAATTTTGGCCGTGACCTTACCGAACTTGCCGAAGAAGGCAAGCTTGACCCTGTAGTGGGCCGTGAAAAAGAAATTGAGCGTGTTAGCCAGATACTTAGCCGAAGGAAAAAGAACAACCCATTACTAATTGGTGAGCCGGGTGTTGGTAAATCGGCTATTGCTGAAGGACTTGCACTGCGCATTATCCAGAAAAAAGTATCGCGCATATTGTTTAACAAACGTGTGGTAACGTTAGACCTTGCCAGCCTTGTTGCTGGTACTAAATACCGCGGCCAGTTTGAAGAGCGTATGAAAGCCGTTATGAACGAGCTTGAAAAGAACGACGACATTATATTGTTCATCGACGAGATACACACCATTGTTGGTGCCGGCGGTGCAACTGGATCGCTGGACGCCAGTAATATGTTTAAACCTGCGCTGGCAAGGGGCGAAATTCAATGTATTGGAGCCACAACCCTTGATGAATACAGGCAGTATATTGAGAAAGACGGTGCTCTTGAAAGACGTTTCCAAAAAGTTATTGTAGAGCCTACTTCTATCGAAGAGACTATTACGATACTGAACAACATCAAGAATAAGTATGAAGACCACCACAACGTGATTTATACACCTGAGGCTATCGAAGCGTGTGTAAAACTTACAAGCAGGTATATGACTGAGCGCTTTTTACCGGACAAAGCTATTGATGCTTTAGATGAGGCAGGAAGCCGTGTGCACATTACAAATATTGATGTACCGAAACAAATACTTGACCTTGAGCGTCAGTTGGAAGAAGTTCGTGAGCTTAAAAATACAGTTGTTAAAAAACAAAAGTATGAAGAGGCAGCAAAACTTCGCGACGACGAAAAACGTATAGAAAAAGACCTTGCCATAGCCCAGGAGCAATGGGAAGAAGATTCTAAAAACAACCGTATTACCGTTACCGAAGATAATGTTGCCGATGTGGTTAGCATGATGACAGGCATACCTGTAAACCGTATTGCTCAAACAGAAAGTAATAAGCTTGCTAAGTTGCCGGAACTTATTAAAGGTAAAGTTATAGGCCAGGATGAAGCAGTCCAAAAAATTGCAAAATCAATTCAGCGTAACCGTGCCGGACTAAAAGATCCAAACAAACCTATCGGTTCGTTTATTTTCTTAGGCCAAACGGGTGTTGGTAAAACACAACTCGCTAAAGTAATTGCTAAAGAATTGTTTGATAGCGAAGATGCCCTTGTGCGTATAGACATGAGTGAGTATATGGAAAAATTTGCCATATCGCGCCTTGTAGGTGCGCCTCCGGGATATGTGGGTTATGAAGAAGGTGGACAGCTTACTGAGAAAGTGAGAAGGAAACCTTACTGCGTAGTATTGCTTGACGAGATCGAGAAAGCCCACCCGGATGTATTTAACATGATGCTTCAGGTGCTTGACGATGGTTATTTGACCGACAGCTTAGGCCGCAAAATAGACTTTAAGAACACTATTATCATAATGACATCTAACGTTGGTGCACGCCAGCTTAAAGACTTTGGTCAGGGTGTTGGTTTTGGCACAAGCGCTAAAAAGCTACAGGCAGACGAGCATACAAAAGGTGTTATTGAAGCCGCATTGAAGAAAACCTTTGCTCCTGAATTCATTAACAGGATAGATGATATTATTGTATTTAATGCGCTTGAAAAAGAGGATATACATAAAATCATTGGCATTGAACTTGACAAACTTTATGTAAGAATTAAAGATCTTGGCTACAACATTTCTCTTTCAGAAAAAGCTAAAGACTTTATTGCCGAGAAAGGTTTTGACAAACAGTATGGCGCAAGACCGCTTAAAAGAGCAATACAAAAATATGTTGAGGATGTTCTTGCGGAAGAAATAATTACAGCTAAAATATCTGGTGGCGATGAGATCTTTATGGATCTTGAAGATAATGCTACTGAACTTAGCGTAACTATTAAAAAAGCAGAGAATAACGAGAATACAACAAGTTAATTCAATTAATTATTCCAAAAAATAAATGCTGTCTAAATAAGACAGCATTTATTTTTTAAGCATATTTTGAATAGGCTTGAACTGTTCCATATTTAGGTCTGCTTTTTGAAGCAGGTTTACAATAGTCATTACATTAGCAGGTGTCATATCATCTCCGGTAACACGGGCAACACCAAAACCGGCACCTTTATTATTGGCAAGAATTATAAATTCTTCGATATGCTCTCCCTCGCCTTTAGTGCTAATAGAAGCTCCCATACCATCACGGTTAAACTTTATAAGCTCATCATAACTATCATCTTTAATCAGGTTCTTTACATTATTAAGCTCTTTATCATAAGCTGTAGTATTAGAATCTTTAGCACTATACACCAAAAGGTTGAGATGGTGCAACGACTCTAAAGCAGCCTTTTCTTCGGCTGATAGTTTAAGCTTGTCTGTTTTTATAAAAGAAGGGGCAATGTCTATAGCTGCAAAATCTTTACTTTCAGATTTCTCAACAAAATATTTTTGCAGCGTGGGCTTACTCTCGCATGAGGCAAACAGCATTACTGCAACGGCAAGTGTACACACAAGTTTTTTCATAATTACTGTTTTTTAGAAGCTGCTTTTTTAAGTTCAGGTCCACCCGGAAGACTCATCTTTTCTGTAAGAACTGATATATCGTTAAGATCAAAATTTCCGGTAAGCGACATAATAACAGTTTCGGTTTTATTACCATCCATAAACATCAGCAGTTCTTTTACCTGCGAAGAAGATGCTCCCTGCTTAATATATATTTTAATATTCTTACCGTCGTTATTGATACGCATAAGTTCTTCCAACGGATTGGTCTTTAAATAAGTATCTACCGTAGATTTCATATCGGCAGCATATTTATTATTAGACGTTGTAAACACCTTAAGATTATCGAGCTTTTTTACAAGGTTTAGATACTGCTGGGCATCTTTATCCTTAGGATCCATTTTCATCTGGCCAATAAGCTGAAACATTTTTTTGTTTACAATTACCGATGTTATTTCTGTCTTATCTTCATATTTATTAAAGGCCGTTTGTGCAAAAAACACTGTTGGCATAAGCATGAAAATTAAGACTGCAAATAAATTTTTCATTTTAAAAATTTTATGGTTCAAATTTAGGGGTTTTAATCCGGCCGGAATACCCGGCCGGATATTTTATTGCAACTTATTTAAGGTCGCTTAAATCTACGTTACCGGTAAAAGATACCAGCACTGCTTCTTTTTTAGATCCTCCGTTAGAGAACAACAGGAACTCTTTAACATCTGTTGCCGTTTTGCCTGATTTTACATAGAGCTTAACTTTAGTTCCTTTATCAGCAATGCTCATAACCTCTTCAAGCGAGTTTTTCTTTAAATACTTGCTCACCGTCGATTCCATTTCATTAATATGATTTATCTGGCTGGTAGTAAATATCTTAAGATAGTCTAGGTTTTTAACCTGCTTAAGGTATTTTTTTGCTTTGGCATCTATATCAGATGTTTCTATGCCACCTAAAAGGTCAAACATTTTTTTGTTTACGGTTATCACGTTTATACCTTCTTTGTCTTCAAATTTTGCAAAAGCGTCCTGTGCGAATGTTATTGTTGGCAATACGGCCAAAAATAAAACGATGATGATTTTTTTCATGATGATGATTTTTTACTCTTTAAAAATTGTTTTTCTTGATTTTTCGTACTCTCCTCCTACATAGTTAACACTGTTTATACCCACATTTACGTTTTTAGAGACCATGTTAAGTGCTTTTTGGGTTTCCCTAAAAGCAATTTCGGGATCATCATATGTTCCCAGGTCATTCTGGGATTGTTGGTTTGTAAAGTAGGCAAACATTCCCATTAGCAACACCAGGCTTGCCGCTACCGATATCCATCCGGAATAATGCCTTTTAGTTTTTAGTGGCAGGGTTTTGGTAAACTGTGGCGTGGCCTCTTGGGCAAAATATCCAAACATTGGCCTGTACTGCTCCAGGTGCGGCGCCACACCCGGCGAAGAGAAATACTCCTTAAGCTGATTTTCTTCGGCAATACTGGTTTCTGCATCAAAATATTTATCTAATAACTGTTCAATTTCTCTTAATTCCATAGCTGTGTGTTTTTGTCAATTCTTCCCTCAACGTTTTTCTTGCCCTGCTTAATGCCACCCTAACAGCGGTCTCGTTCATATCCATTATCTTGGCAATTTCCTCAAATTCATATTGTTCTATATCCCGCATTTGCATTATCAGCTTTTGTTGTTCAGGCAGGTTTTTCATTATTTTTTCTACCCACTCCCAACTGTCGCGGTCTTCGGCCTGCTGTTGCAGCCCTGCCTGCCTGTCGGTATAATTGCTGTGCACTATGCGCATTTCGCTGGCTTGTTTACTTTTAAGGCGGTCAAGGCAAAAATTTTTGGTCATTGTCATGGCCATTGCCTCTACACTGCCATAATTTTGCAGCTTTTCTTTATTATTCCATAATTTTACCAGCACCTCCTGGGTGGCGTCTTCCGCTTCTTCAGTGCTAACCAGCAGCCTTCTTGACAGCCGGAACACCTTATCTTTAAACGGCGAGATGATCTTCATAAACTCCGCCTGATTCATTCTTGTGTTGGTTTTAATTATTGGTTTATAAATTGAAGACGAATAGCAATTATTTTTGTTACAAAGAATATTAAAAATATTTAAATTTACGTTTTTATAATAAAAACTGCTTCATGAAAAAACTATCGCTTTTGGTGTTCTCGCTTATAGCAGGCGCTTTAACTTTACAGTCGTGCGAAGATCTTGATGACAATGCCGTTCCGGTTAGCGACTTTGTATGGAAAGGACTGAACGCCTATTATTTATGGCAAGCCGATGTGCCCGAACTGGCCGACGACCGCTTTGCCAACCAGGAACAGCTTAATCGGTTTCTTGAAGCATACAATACCCCTGAACAATTATTTCAAAGCCTGCTTTACCGCCCTGATGAAATAGACAGGTTTAGCGTTATTTTTCCTGATTTTACTGTTTTGGAAAGCCTGCTGCAAGGTGTTTCTAAAAGCAACGGTATGGAGTTCGGGCTTCGCTATACTTCAGCATCCGGTAGCTCAATCTTTGGCTATGTGCGCTATATAATGCCAAATTCTGATGCGGCGTCTAAAGACATTGCCCGTGGCGATATTTTTTATGGGGTTAACGGTACTCCTTTAACCGATCTTAACTATAGTTCATTACTTAGTGCTGATACCTATACACTTAATATGGCTTCTTACACAGATGGTGTACTGGTGCCAAACGGAAGAGAAGTTACACTAACCAGAGCACAATATGCCGAAAACCCGGTACATACTGTAACCACCGTTACCCGCGGAAGCCACAACATTGGCTATTTACTGTACAATGGCTTTTACAGCAATTATGACAACCAGCTCAATGCAGCGTTCGACCAGCTAAAAACAGCAGGAGTTACTGATCTTGTTCTTGATCTTAGATATAATGGCGGTGGCTCTGTGCGTACTGCTACCTATCTTGCAAGTATGATAACCGGACAGTTTAACGGCCAGCTTTTTGCTAAAGAACAGTGGAATGCTAAATTACAAGCCATATACGAAAATCAAAACCCGGGGGCTTTGCAAAACCTGTTTACAAATCAAATATCTAACAGCGCAGCTATAAACAGCCTAAACCTTAATAAGGTATATATATTAACCACAGTCAGTACAGCATCGGCAAGCGAACTGATAATTAACTGCCTGAAACCCTATATAGATGTTGTACAGATTGGAGATACTACAACAGGTAAAAACGTAGGATCGGTAACATTATACGACTCACGCGATTTCTCTGCAAACGGACGCAACGGAAGTCACAGGTATGCCATGCAGCCTATAGTTATAAAAGTGGTAAATAAAGATAACTTTGGCGAGTACAGCGAAGGTATATCGCCGGATGCATCTAATTTACTGGAAGAAGATTACAGTAACCTTGGCGTTTTGGGCGATCCTGCTGAGCCGTTGTTTGCAAGAGCCGTAGCACTTATAACAGGCACAGGCAGGCAGGCAGCTCCAATACAGGGCATACACCACAAACCTTTTAGAGACTCTAAAAACATGCGCCGCTTTGGCAACGAAATGTATATAGAAAATATGCCCGAAGGTTACATGAACATTGTAAAAGATTTGAGGTAAAAACTTTATTAAAAGTATAAAAGTCTTTCTTATTTAAAATAAATTGAGAAAGGCTTTTTTTTTGTTCAAAATTTTAAAATCATAAAATGCAAAAAATAAAAGCAGTAATATTCGATCTTGACGGTACCTTAGCCAATACCCTACCCTTGTGCATAACTGCCTTCCGGAAATCTATAGAGCCGTTAATAAACCGCAATGTTAGCGACGAAGAAATAATTGCAACCTTTGGCCCATCGGAAGAAGGCACAATAGATGCCCTTGCCCCTGAGTTTTATGATAAGGGTGTTGCCGATTATATTTACCATTACACAGCATTGCATGATATGTGCCCTTCAATTTTTGATGGTATGCCGGATGTATTGGAGTATCTTAAAAACAACGGCATTCGGACGGCAATGGTTACAGGAAAAGGCAGAACCAGCGCACAAATATCGTTAGATAAATTTGGGATTAGTGACTATTTTGCGCTTTTAGAAACAGGAATACGCACAGGGCCAAGCAAACCAAAGGGCATTAAAGCTATACTTAATAAATGGGATGATCTAAGCAAAAATGAAGTAATATATATAGGCGATGCCCCAAGCGATATCACTGCCTGTCGTGAAGCTGGTGTTGCGATTATAGCGGCTGCCTGGGCTGATACCTCTGAACCTGAGAAACTATTATCTCTTGAGCCCGATGAACTTTTTTATACCGTAAAAGATTTTTCTGACTGGCTTAAAACAAAGATTTAGGCCTAGAAATCTTCTATATTTTAAAAATAATGAAATCTCTATTTGCATCCTGATATTGCTATTGCAACATCAGATGCAGATACTGAGTTTTTATATTGCCATAAACCATTTTCTCCCTCTTTCATTTCACCCATTTTTACTAAAACCCGGTCAGGCTTTATCTCAAAAATAAATTCTTCCTTATTATTCACTCCTTCTGCCTGTGCAATAAGTATAGTATTTGCAATATTATTTGTCACAACGCCTTTAAAAGTCCCCGTTTTTTTGTCTTTGTAAAACGGCAGCCATTTAAATTCACCTGTAATACTGTCACCTGTACGCTCAAAATTAAGTGATAGCGTATCATTTACAACTTTATCATTCTCAACGCTTTCGGCAACAGTCAAATAGCATTGACTACCAGACGATTCTAAAGGCGTCGTTTTTTCTACGCTTGTCTCTTCAATTACAGTTTCTGCATCAACAGTCTTTTTACAGGCAGTTGCTATCAGCAACACAATAGCAGATAAAATTATTTTTTTCATAAAAGCATTGGTTTATGCATATAAATAAAATTACACCAAACAGCATAAAAAAAGAACTCCGTTAAGAGTTCTTTAATATAATAAGTCATAAGATCATCGATTATTCATCGTCGTCGTCATCTTCATCATCTTCATCATCACTTCTGCGTTTCTTGCGGCGGCGACTGCCAGATTCTTCATCATCGTCCTCGTCGTCACCATCCTCATCATCATAGTCTTCATCCTCGTCATCGTCATCTTCATCTTCACTATCATCGGTGTCAGGCTTAGATTTTTTTGCCGGAGTATCGTCATCGTCATCATCTCCCATTTCCAACTCTTTCAATGCATCAAGATCATCTCCTGTTTCATCTATATCGTCATCGTCATAGTTCTCAATCCTGTCAGCCAGCTTAGTACTTACTTTTACCAGGTAAATAGTGTCTTCAGTCCTTACTTCAACAGCCTCAATGGTTTCATTTTTAGCATTTTTAAAGCGGATGATGTGTGAATCATCATAACCATCGGGAAACCTTTCAACCAAAAGGGTCAAAATTTCGTTTGTTAGTTTTGCGTAATCAACAATAACTCTTTTCATAAATCAACTATAAATCTAATAAGTAAGCAAATATAAGAGGAGCAACGATAGTTGCATCAGATTCTATAATAAATTTTGGAGTATTTATATCGAGTTTACCCCATGTGATCTTTTCGTTTGGCACAGCGCCGGAATATGAACCATAGCTGGTAGTAGAATCTGATATTTGGCAGAAGTAGCTCCAGAATGGCACATCATGCATTTCCATATCCTGGTAAAGCATTGGAACAACGCATATAGGGAAATCTCCTGCTATACCGCCACCAATTTGGAAGAAGCCAACACCGTTACTGCTGTTTTTAGTGTACCAATCGGCAAGGAATGTCATATATTCTATACCCGACTTCATTGTACTTGCCTTAAGCTCTCCTTTAATAACATAAGAAGCAAATATATTACCCATCGTGCTATCTTCCCATCCCGGAACGATAATAGGCAGGTTAGCTTCAGCTGCAGCATACATCCAGCTGTCTTTAAGGTCTATTTCATAATACTCTTCCAATACACCTGAAAGAAGCATTTTGTACATAAATTCATGTGGAAAGTAACGCTCACCTTTATCATCTGCATCTTTCCATATTTTATAAATATGTTTTTGCAGTCTTCGGAAAGCCTCATGCTCGGGTATACAGGTATCTGTAACTCGGTTTAAGCCCCTTTCTAAAAGATCCCATTCCTGCTGTGGTGTTAGGTCGCGATAATTTGGCACTCTTTCATAGTGCGAATGCGCTACAAGGTTCATTATATCCTCTTCAAGGTTAGCCCCCGTGCACGATATGATCTGTACCTTATCGCGGCGAATCATTTCGGCAAAAATTTTACCCAATTCGGCAGTACTCATGGCACCTGCAAGGGTAACCATCATTTTAGCACCGTCTTCCAATTGCTTTTCATAAGCTTTGGCAGCATCTACAAGTGCAGCTGCATTAAAATGCAGGTAGTACTTTTCAACGAACTGGCTTATTGGTCCTTTACTCATTACTTAGTTTTTTTCTGTTTTATTTAATTCTTTCGTAGTTTTCTCTGTGCTATCTACATCATAGCCTAATATTCTTAATACATCATCGGCCTGCTGCATTTCAGAGAAAACCTCTGTTGCAAGAAAACCGTTCTCATCGCGGTCTATAAGTATATGCTTTGGCTGCGGTATAAGGCAGTGGTGTAATCCTCCAAAGCCACCAATAGTTTCCTGATAGGCACCTGTATTAAAGAAACCAATATATAAAGGTTTATCTTTATTATATTTTGGCAGGTATATAGCATTTAAGTTTTGCTCAGAGTTGTAATAATCATCGCTATCGCAGGTAAGACCACCCAAAAGCACGCGCTCATACTGGTCGTTCCAACGATTAACGGCAAGCATAATAAAACGCTTGTTTATGGCCCAAGTATCAGGTAATGTTGTAATGAAAGATGAGTCTATCATATTCCATTTTTCCCTGTCGTTTTGTTGTTTTTGATATAGCACTTTATAAATAGCACCGGCACTTTCGCCCACTGTAAACGAACCAAACTCAGTAAAGATATTAGGCACATCAACCTCTGCCTCCTCACAGGCAATTTTTATCTGGTTGGTTATTTCGTCTACCATATACTGGTAGTCGTATTCAAAATGAAGTGAATTTTTTATAGGGAAACCACCGCCAATGTTAAGGCTATCAAGTGTAGGACATTCTTTTTTAAGGTTTACATATACCTTTAAACACTTGGCAAGTTCGTTCCAGTAATAAGATGTATCCCTGATGCCGGTATTGATAAAAAAGTGAAGCATTTTAAGCTCCAGGTTTTTATTTTCCTGTATTTGCTTGCGGTAAAAAGGTACAATGTTTTTGTACCCTATGCCAAGACGTGAGGTATAGAACTCAAATTTTGGTTCTTCTTCTGATGCTATACGGATACCTATTTTAAACTTGCCTTTTATTTCTTCCTGTAAAAGGTCGAGCTCTTCATAGTTATCTATAATAGGTATGGTTTTATTATGGCCATTGTTTATAAGCCTTGCAATATTTTGTATGTACTGGTCTCTTTTAAAACCGTTACATATAACATACGTATTCTTGTTTATTTTGCCTTTTTCAAGAAGCTTTTCAACGATGTTAACATCGAATGCAGCAGAGGTTTCAATATGAATGTTGTTTTTAAAAGCTTCATTCATTATATATTCAAAATGCGAACTCTTGGTACAATAGCAATAATAATACTTGCCTTCATACTTGTTCTTTTCCATCGCATTCCTAAACCATTCTTTTGCCTTACGTATGTTGGTCGAAATTTGAGGCAGGTAAGTAAATTTTAAAGGAGTGCCATATTGTTCTACAAGTTTCATAAGGTCTATATTATGAAACAAAAGGTGGTTTTCTTTATTAAGGTTGAACTCTTCCTGCGGAAAGTAGAACGTTTGGTTTATAAGGTCTGAATATTTTGTGTTCATTTCGTGAAATTAGTAAAAGTGGTTGTAAAAAATTGTTAGTATTTCCAAAATTTAAACCATTTTTCAAACTCTCAGATTGGCATACCTTATCTGCAGCTTTTCAGGCGCATTGATTATGCTGTAAAAAACTGTTAATAAACTAACCGTGCGCAGTTTAAGCTGCGGCAGGTTAATGGCGGGCAAATGCCTGAATTTACTCATGGCCCGTAACAGAAAAAACATATTTTGTTTTATTTTCATCCCGGCAAATGTAAAAAATATTACCACTTATTTAAAAACAAATGTCTTAAAAAAATGTTAGTTTTGATAGTCTTCAAAAGCATTTAAAATCAGCTCATTATCTACAGTTTTGTTGATAACTGCGTGGCCTGTTCTTTCAAGCAGTACAAATTGAACCTTTCCTGCTTCATTTTTTTTGTCATGTATAAGCAAAGCCATAATTGCTTTTATATCCTGCTGACTAAAATCTACTAATGGATATAGCGAATTTATAACACTCTTTATTTCGGCATATTCAGCTTGCGGCAACAAATTTTGCGCCACAGATATATATGCCTCAAGTATCATGCCTACAGCAATAGCCTCGCCATGCAATAATGTAGTTTTAACATCACTTTCTAAAAAGTAAGACTCTATAGCATGGCCCAAAGTATGCCCAAAATTTAAAATTTTGCGCAAACCTTTCTCGGTAGGATCCTGCATTACCACATTGTTCTTTATTTGTACCGATTGGTATATCAACCTGCCGAGATCATCTGTTGTCAAATTATCAAGAGCTTTAAAAGCATCCCAGTATTCTTTATCTTCAATAAGCCCATGCTTAAGCATTTCGGCAAGTCCTGAACGCATTTCGGCAGCAGGAAGCGTATCTAAAAAAGCTGTATCGACTAATACCGCAATTGGATTGTTTATTACACCTATCTGGTTTTTAAGCGCACCCAGGTCTACACCTGTTTTACCTCCAACAGAGGCATCTACCATTGCCAGTAACGATGTAGGAACATTAATAAAGTCCATACCCCTTTTAAATGTAGAAGCCACAAATCCGCCAAGATCTGTAACCACTCCCCCACCTATATTAATTATAAGGCTCTTGCGATCGGCACCAAGCTCAGTAAGCGCATGCCAAACCTGTATGCATGTATCTATATTTTTATTTACTTCACCCGCTTCAATTTCAATGATCTCTACAGGCAGTTCTGTTGGCAACTGCGCTAAAAAACCCGGCAGGCAGTACTGCGAGGTATTTTCATCTGCAATAATAAAAATGTTGCTGTAACCGCCCGGTATTACAACGCTGGCAAGATAACTGTAACAGTTTTCATTAAAATAGATATTATAGCCTGAACTCGTTATGTGCTGCATAATGGTGTATTAAAGAAAAGGCAAAATAAAGTAATTTCTGCTTTAAATTCTTGAACAGTATTTATATTTGCATTAAATTTTTTTGGTTAATGGAAAAGATCTTCAATAATACAGCTGCTGCATTTGCACTTAAAAGTGATACAGAACTTGACAGGGCTTATTTTTTATTTAAAATGATAGCCTCAGAGCCATTGGTGCGTATAGGTACGGCGGTTACTAATTTTGCCTTAAAGGCACATTTGCCTGTAGAAGGACTAATACGTGCAACTGTTTTTGATCATTTTTGCGGAGGCACCACAGAAGAAGACTGCCTTACTGTGGTACAAAAAATGTTTACCAAAGGCGTTTCTTCTGTTTTAGACTATTCGGTAGAAGCCAAAGAAGATGAAAGCGAGTTTGACAAAGCTCTGGAAATTACGCTGAAAACGATCACATTTGCCAAAGAAATTGCAGCTATTCCTTTTGCTGTATTCAAACCGACCGGTTTTGGGCGTTTTGAACTTTATGAAAAACTGGGGGAAGGAAAAAAACTCAACATTGAAGAAGCCGCCGAGTGGAAACGTGTTTTAAACCGCTTTGAAGTGGTATGTAAAGCTGCCCATGATAACGACATTGCCCTGCTTATAGATGCCGAAGAAAGCTGGATGCAGGATGCGGCTGATGATGTGGTAGCCGATATGATGGCTAAATACAATAAAAACAAAGCAATTGTATACAACACACTGCAAATGTATCGCCATGACAGGCTGGACTATTTAAAAAAACTCCACAAACGCTCTCAGGAAGAAGGATTTTACATAGGAATGAAAGTGGTGCGCGGAGCCTATATGGAGAAAGAGAATAAACGTGCCGAAGAAAAGGGCTATATTTCACCAATATGTATTAGCAAAGCGGCTACCGACCTTAATTATGACGAGGCTATTGCATATATGATAGACCATATAAACACCATGGCTATTTTTGCAGGCACACATAATGAAGAGAGTTCTTACAAGCTTATTAAACTAATGAAAGCCGCAGGACTTGAGAAAGGAGATAAACGAGTGTTTTATGGTCAGCTTTATGGCATGAGCGATAATATTAGCTATAACCTTGCCGATCATGGTTATAACGTTGCAAAGTATCTGCCATTTGGCCCTGTTCGCGACGTTATGCCTTATCTTATTCGCAGGGCAGAAGAGAACACATCGGTAGCAGGGCAAACCAGCAGGGAACTCAACCTTCTTGCTGCCGAACGCAAAAGAAGAAAACTGGAGAACTAATAAATCTGTAGAAAGTAAATATCAAACCCCATTTCTCCACGATCTGGGGTTTGTTATTATTATTGCTTTATAGCAATAGTACAGCCTTATTTTCCGGCTCCGTATTGTTTATCAAAAGAGTTTCAATACTGCTAAGTGTAACCTGTGCTATTTGAGACAGTGCCTCATCTGTAAAAAATGCCTGATGCGCAGTAACCAATACATTAGGAAAGCTCATTAATCGCTGTATGGCATCATCTTCAATGATATTAGCCGACAGGTCTCTAAAGAAAAGTTTATCTTCCTGCTCATAAACATCTATACCCAAATAGCCTACCCGCCTGCTCTTTAATGCCTCAATAACGTCGGCAGTACAAATAAGTCCGCCACGACTGGTATTTATAATGGTGACACCGGGTTTCATTACCGCAAGTGTATCTTTATTAATAAGATACTTGTTATCTTCTGTCAGCGGACAATGCAGCGATATAATATCAGATTTATGAAATACCTCCTGCTGAGATACATAATATACCCCAAGACTGGCCAGTTCGGCATCTTCATAAAGATCATAAACCATTACAACGCAGCCAAAACCAAGCATAATTTTACAAAATGCCTTACCAATTTTTCCTGTACCAATTACTCCTACTGTCTTACCAAACAAGTTGAACCCTAAGAGCCCGTTAAGGGCAAAATTTTGTTCGCGCACACGGTTATATGCTTTATGAGTTTTACGATTGAGGGTTAGCAACATAGCAACAGCATGTTCTGCTACTGCTTCGGGCGAATAAGCAGGCACACGGCAAACCCTTATTCCGTTTTCTTTAGCTGCATTTAAGTCTACATTATTAAAACCTGCACAACGCAATGCAATTAGTTTGACGCCATTTGATGCCAGGGTAGCAATAACTTCGGCAGTAAGTTTATCATTAACAAAAACGCAAACCGCCTCAGCATCATCTACCACATTAACTATATGTGGTCCCAAATGGGTTTCAAAATACTCTATTTCAAGATCTGGGTTGGTATTGTATTTATCAAAAAAAAGTTTGTCGTAAGGTTTTGCAGAAAAGAATGCTACTTTCATGGTGTAATGTTGGTTTTTGTTTGCACTCGTAAGACACATCTAATTTAATTAAAAATAATGTTATACCACGCAACCATTTAGATATTTGTGCATCTAAAACCTACAAATACAAACCAAAATAAAACAGAAAAACAAAGGATACACCACACCTCTGTTTTCTTATCATCTAATCCATTATGAAAAAAAAATACCTTTTAACCTGCGTTTTAGTACTTATCTCTCTATCTCTTTTCAGTCAGGACACTATTCAAAAACCAAAACGTAATTTAAATAAGTTCAGGATGTGCATACTGAGCACCATCTATTACATGCAACCCGGCAGTACAGGCAGTAATTTTTTAAGTGCCCACAAAGGTAAATTTGGAGGCGGAACAGAAATTACCTTTTTAACAGCCTATAATTTCTATTTAGGTGTTGGTTACAATTTTTCGCAATATGAAGTAGAAGATGCATCGATGGCTGCCAATGCAGAGCACACCAACATTAACGCTTTTTTTGGTAAGATATATTATAAAATACCCATTACTGAAAAGTTTAGTATTAATCCGGCAGTTATGGCAGGCCAAATAGAGCTAAGACAATTTACGGGCAGCAAAGGATATGGCACGCAGGAAGGCTGGTTTATAGGCCCGGGAATAGATGCTCAATATGATTTAAGCAAATGGGTTGCAATTATGGCAGGCGCACGCTATAATTTCATTACAACTACCACGCAAGCCAATGCACAATATCACGATTATTTTGCAAAACAAAACCAATTTAATATATATGCCGGGTTGCGCATAGGACTTAATAAATAAACAGCCATGATAAAGAAAATATTTTTCCTGATACTTACGGCAGCTATCTTTCAATCTTGCGATGACAAACTTTACTATAGCGGTAAAGAAAGAATACTAATGCAAGGCAGGATAGTCGATCAAAACAACAGTCCGGTTCAGGGAATTCCGGTAAATATATTTGTTGAAAAAGACGACAACGACCCGCTTTTCCTTATTGGACGGTCTTTAGAAGATGAAGATATTATTAGCTATACAACAACAGATGCCAACGGATATTACAAAATGCTTATGCCAAGGCCTCTAAACCAAGATAATATTTCGCTAATAATCAACAAACCCACCAGCGAGCAGGGACAAAACACCGATTACTCTAACACGGTTGTAACCTATATTTCATTAAGAGATGCAGATGATTATGCAATAAACTTTAGTGAGCAAAAGTTGTACAGGCTACAGGATAATATTACAATCACTATTACAGTTAACAATGTTCCGTCTAATTTTAATGGCAAACTGCTAACAGATATTAGTGGTCTAATAAACAACAAAATAACTACAATACAGCAACCGTATTACAATCAGTTTTATTTGTATGATACTACGTATCAAAATAATTTTACTACCATAAAATATACATTGAACGTAGCCAAAAATCAAACCATTTCTTTCAAATATCAACGTAACGTTTCTACCGGAGCAACTACAGAACATTTAATAAACGTTGGAAACGAGCCTGCTAATTACAACGTCAATTACTAACCCTTCTTAGCAATTTCGACAATTTCCAGATTTTCTATTTTATCGCCATTTATATCAAACCGCAACATGGTTCGCACCTGCTGAAAACCATGTGTTCCGGCTGCACCGGGATTCATGTGCAACAGGTTGTGCTTTTGATCATACTGCACTTTAAGAATATGCGAATGCCCGCATATAAAAAGCTTAGGAGGGTTTAACATCAGTTCCTGCCGCACTGTCGGGTTATATTTTCCCGGATATCCGCCAATGTGCGTGATCCATACATCAACCCCTTCACACATAAAGCGGTTGTTTAACGGAAACTCCATACGGGCTTTATTATCATCTATATTGCCATAAACAGCTCGCAGTGGTTTTTCTTTTTTTATAGCATCTGTAACGCTAAGGTCGCCAATATCACCGGCATGCCAAACCTCGTCGGCAAGCCTTACATACTTAAGTATAGTATCGTCTATGTAACTATGGGTATCGGATAAAAGCAGGATCTTTGTCATACCACAAAAGTATTAAAAGCACCTTAACCCCAAAAGACAGAAATAGATTAAAGCAACAACTTTATAACTTTACAAATTCTGACTTTATAACTTTAATAAGTATCTTTGCACAACTAATTGAACAACGTTTTGAGGTATTTTATAGAGTTTGCTTATAATGGTAAAAACTACTGCGGATGGCAGTACCAACCGCACAGCCCATCGGTACAGGAAACCCTAAACAAAGCCCTCTCTATCCTGTTGCGTACCCCTATAGACGTTGTAGGTGCGGGCCGTACTGATACAGGTGTGCATGCCAAACAAATGTATGCGCATTTTGACCTTGAGGCTCAATTTGACTCCCAATTGATCGTACAAAAACTCAACTCTTTTTTACCAAAAGATATTGTAGTATATCGCTTTATACCATTGCACGATGACGCTCATGCCCGTTTTGATGCTACCAGCAGAACATACGAATATCACCTGCATACCTTTAAAGATGCTTTTGAGAATGAGGGCAGTTGGTACAACATTCATCCGTTAGATGTAGCAAAAATGAACGAAGCTGCAAGCATATTATTAGAGTACGCAGATTTTAAATGTTTCTCTAAAACACATACCGATGTGCGTACGTTTAACTGTAAAATCAGTCATGCACAATGGCAACAAAACGGCACACATTTGGTTTTTACCATAACTGCCGATCGTTTTTTGCGCAACATGGTTCGTGCCATTGTAGGCACGCTTTATAACGTAGGCCTCGGAAAAATCAGTCCGGAAGACATGCGTACTATTATAGAAAGCCGCGATCGTGGCCATGCAGGCGCATCGGTACCGGCACACGGATTATACCTCACAAAGGTAATTTATCCGTACCTTTAAGCCATTAAGATTATATGAAAGCCACAAACAACACCCCACATAAAAAAACGTCATCGCTAAAAAAAGTGATGCAGTTTGCTCAACCTTACAAAGCCCGTTTTATATGGGTAATTGAATTTTCTATAGCCTTATCGGTCTTTGCCGCGTTACGCCCTTACCTGCTTAAAGAAACGGTAGATAATTACCTGATGCATAAAGACATGCCCGGCCTTATTAAATATGTTGGTTTAATGGGTATTGCTCTTATACTGGAGGTAGCGTCGCAGTTTTATTTTGTGTACTGGGCCAACTGGCTGGGACAGGACATAGTAAAAGACATCCGTGAAAAACTGTTTGCCCACATCAGCAGTTTCAGGATGAAGTTTTTTGATAATGAAGCTGTAGGCCGATTGGTTACCCGTACTGTTTTTGATATTGAGTCTATCGCTAAAATATTCAGCCAGGGACTGTTTATGATCATTAGCGACATGCTAAAAATGGTTGTAATACTGGGCATTATGCTGTATATGAACTGGAAGCTTACCATTGTAGTAATGCTTGCCATGCCCGTATTGGTAATTGCTACACGTATTTTCCAAAAGAAAATGAAAGGGGCTTTTGAAGAGGTACGCGCACAGGTAGCCAACTTAAACACGTTTGTTCAGGAGCGTGTTACAGGTATGAAGATAGTACAGCTTTTTAACCGGGAAGATATTGAATACGAAAAATTTAAGGTTATCAACAAAAAACACAATGATGCCTGGCTAAAGAATATACTTTACAACTCTATATTTTTCCCAATTGCCGATATTATATCATCGTTGACACTGGGCATGGTAATATGGTATGGCGGTGTGAGTATTTTAAATGGCGACAGCCTGACCACTCCCGGCGATTTGTTTGCTTACACCATGTTTATTGGCATGCTGTTCAATCCATTGAGGCAAATAGCCGATAAGTTTAACGAGATGCAAATGGGTATCGTAGCTTCAGACAGGGTATTTGAACTACTGGATATGGATGAACACACCCAGCAAAACGGCACTAAAGAGGCATGGCACTTTAAAGGAGAACTGTATTTTGACAATGTGCGCTTTAGCTATATTGAAAATGAAGAGGTTATTAAAGGCATTACCCTAAAAATAGAGGCAGGGCAAACCGTGGCTATTGTGGGTGCTACAGGAGCAGGAAAAAGTACCATAATCAATCTGCTGAACCGTTTTTATGAAATTAACAGCGGCACCATATCTATAGATGGTACTAACATAGACGATTTTACACTCGACAGCCTGCGCAGGCAAATTGCTATTGTTTTACAGGATGTGTTCCTTTTTGCCGATACAATACTGAACAACATTACACTAAATGATCCGGCTATTACACGCGAAAAGGTTATTGAAGCCTCTAAAGCTATTGGGGTGCACAACTTTATTATGAGCCTGCCGGGCGGATATGATTATAACGTTAAGGAACGTGGCGTAATGTTATCATCGGGCCAGCGACAACTCATAGCCTTTTTAAGGGCTTATGTGAGCAACCCGAGCATATTAATTTTAGACGAGGCTACATCATCTATAGACACTTACAGCGAAGAACTTATACAAAATGCTACAGAAGCCATAACAAAAGACCGTACTTCTATTGTAATTGCACACAGGCTTGCTACTATTGTAAATGCAGATAAGATTATTGTAATGGACAAAGGCAAAATTGTAGAACATGGCACGCATTATGATCTTATAAACCGTGAACAGGGCTATTATAAAAATTTATACTACTCTCAGTTTGCAGTGGAAAATGAGGAGAAATAATTTTGTTTTACAAAAACACCAAACAGAAAGCTTATTCAGCCTAAAAAAGTTTTTCTGTTAATGGTAATTGGTAAACTAAAACATTATAACTTTAAACCTCAAACAAAAATTCTATGAAGACAGCCGTATTTCCGGGATCATTCGACCCAATTACACTGGGCCATTATGACATAATTAAACGGGGTATTAGCCTTTTTGATAAAGTAATTGTTGCTATTGGTGTCAATGCCGAGAAAAAATATATGTTTGATCTCGAAGACCGTCTGTCTTTTATCCGGGAAGCCTTTAAAGACGAACCTAAAATAGAGGTTATAACCTATCAGGGGCTTACCATAGACCTTTGTAAAAAAGTAGGCGCAAAATTTATTTTGCGCGGCCTTAGAAACCCGGCCGATTTTGAGTTCGAAAAAGCTATTGCCCACACCAACCGACAACTCTCTAAAATAGAAACGGTGTTTTTACTTACGGCAGCAAAAACATCATACATAAGCTCAAGCATTGTGCGCGATGTATTGCGCAATGGAGGTGATTATACCATACTTGTACCCGATTCGGTAAGGGTTAAAAAATAATTCTGAACATATTGGATGAATAAATTTTTACTGTTATTACTGCTAACCTCTACCCTATTTGCCCAAAAGAAAACGATGTATCTAACTCCATACGAAAAAGGCAACGGAAACCAAACGGCTACCTATAAAGAAACTATAGAGTACTTTGAACTGCTGGACAAAAATTTTGAAAGTATACAAATGCTTAAAATGGGTACTACCGATAGTGGTGAGCCTCTTCATATTGTTATCTACAACCCTGATAAAAATTTTAACCTTAACGAAGTTCGTAAAACCAAAGCAATACTGCTTTTAAACAACGGCATACACCCGGGCGAGCCCGATGGAATAGATGCTACCATGATGCTATATAGGGATCTTGCAACAGGTAAAATCACTGCTCCAAAAAACACGGTTATTGTTAATATCCCTGTATATAACGTTGGTGGGATGCTTAATCGAAATGCATACAGCCGTGCCAATCAAAATGGTCCTGAAAGCTACGGTTTTAGGGGTAATGCACGTAATTATGACCTTAACCGCGACTTTGTAAAGAACGATACCAAGAATGCCCGAAGCTTTGCACAGATATTCCATCATGTAAAACCTGATATTTTTATTGACAATCATGTGAGTAACGGGGCCGATTATCAATATGTATTTACTTACATAGCTACGCATCATCAAAAACTTGGCGGTAATTTGGGCAATTATTTTAAAGATACGATGATGCCGCAAATACTGGCAGAATTAAAAGCTAAGAATATTAACGCAACACCTTATGTAAACATACACGACAAAAAACCGGATGCAGGCTTTGAGCAGTTTATGGACTCGCCCCGATATTCTACCGGCTACGCCTCTATGTTTGATGTACCGGGTTCAATGCCCGAAACACACATGCTTAAGGACTACAGCACGCGTGTAAAAGTTACGTATCAATACATGATTGAAACCCTTGCCTACATAGAAAAAAACCATACTGCCATAAAAGAGCTAAGGGCAGCCAATCGTGATAATTACCTGCCGGGAATGAAATATACCCTGCAATGGGAAATAGATTCGGCTCAGGTTACCCTACTCCCTTTTAAAGGTTATGAAGGAGGCTATAAAACCAGCGAAGTTACAGGGCAGCAACGCCTTTATTACGATCGCTCCAAACCTTTTGAAAAAATAATAAAGTACTATCAAACTTATCAACCGGTAACTGAAGTAACCATACCGAAAGCTTATATCATTCCTAAATCCTGGTTTAATGTTATTGAACTTTTACAGCTAAACAATATACAAATGTATGAGCTGGAAAAAGATACTGAATTTGAGGTGGAAAGCTACAGGATTGAAGAGTACCAATCTGTAAAACAACCCTTTGAAGGGCATTACCTGCATTATAATGCTAAGGTTAAAAGCACAACAGGAAAAGTGATGTTCAGTAAAGGTGATCTAGTAATAGATACTCAGCAGCCGGGTGTAAAATATCTTTTAGAAACATTAGAACCACAAGCACCTGATTCGTTTTTTAACTGGAACTTTTTTGATGCCATATTGCAACAAAAAGAATATTTTTCGGCTTATGTATTTGAAGACACCGCAGCAAAAATCTTAAAAGATAATCCTAAACTAAAAGCCGAATTTGAAGCAAAAAAGCAGCAGGATACAAACTTTGCAAAAAACGCCGAAGCACAATTAGATTGGATATACACACAATCTGTATACTACGAAAAAACGCATATGAAATATCCGGTTTACAGGAAGATAAACTAATTTCATAGGCCTGTGTGATATTATGTAACAAATCATTACTTTTCATGACCAATAGAACATAACCGGACCAATCATGAAAAAGGTATTTTTTATAGCGGCATTTACATTAAGTTTTTATGTTGCAAATTCTCAAACATTTACAAGAAGAGATAGCTTGCAGGGTGGTTTGCGACCTGAACGTACAAACTTTGATGTGCAGCGTTATGACCTTTCTATTAAGGTAGACCCGGATAAAAAATACATATCCGGTTACAACAACATTACATTTAAGGTTATAGAAAACACTAACCGTATCCAGATAGATCTGTTTGATAACATGGCTGTAGACAGTATTGTGTACAATAAAACAAAACTGGCATACAAACGGGATAATGATGCCGTGTTTATAAACTTTCCATCTGCCTTAGCTAAGGGTAGTGAGCAACAAATACGTTTTTATTATTCGGGGAACCCAAAAATAGCTGTAAATGCTCCATGGGATGGTGGTTTTGTGTTTGCCAAAGACGACAAAATGAAACCATGGATAGGCGTTGCCGTGCAGGGAACCGGTGCCAGCTTATGGTATCCGGTAAAAGACCATCAAACCGATGAGCCCGACCGTGGCGCATCTATAAAAGTTGCTGTACCCAACGGACTGATGAACGTAAGCAACGGACGTTTTAAAGGAAGTGAAGATCTTAAAAACGGATATACACGTTGGGACTGGGAAGTTACAAACCCTATTAACACCTACGACATTACGCTCAATATTGCCGACTATGCACATATACACGATAATCATAACGGCCTCGACCTTGATTATTATGTATTAAAGATGCATGAGGAAAAAGCAAAGAGTCATTTTGAGGAGGCAAAGCAAATGTTGGATTGCTTTCAGGCAAAGTTTGGGCAATATCCTTTTACAGAAGACGGCTATAAGCTGGTTGAAACTCCTTATTTAGGCATGGAGCACCAAAGTGCAGTGGCTTATGGTAACAGGTTTAAAAAAGGATATCTTGGCAACGATCTTTCCGGCACTGGCATAGGCATGAAATTCGACTATATTATAGTGCACGAAAGCGGTCATGAGTGGTTTGGCAACAGCATTACCTCTAAAGATATTGCTGATATGTGGATACATGAAAGTTTTACAACTTATAGCGAAGCCGTATATACCGAATGTCTTTACGGATACAGCGAAGCACTAAAATATGTAAACGGGCTGAAAAACAACGTTGAAAACCGCAAACCTGTAATAGGTATTTTTGGCGTTAATAAAGAAGGATCGGGAGATATGTACCCTAAAGGCGCACTAATGCTTAACACCTTAAGACATGTGATAAATGACGATGCCAAATGGTGGAAACTTATCCTGGATTATGCAACTACCTTTAAAAAACAAATTATTGAAACACAGGATGTGATTGGCTTTTTCAACAAGGAGACAGGCATCAACCTAACATCTGTTTTTAACCAATACCTACGCTACAAAGATATTCCTGAATTACAGCTAAGACAAAAAGGAAAAAACTTTGAATATCGTTGGCAAACCAACGAACCTGATTTTACTATGCCCGTAGAAGTAATTGTTAACGGCAAAACCATTCGCCTTACCGCTACAAACAACTGGCAAACCGAAAAAATTGTGTTTAAAGCCCTAGACGAGGTTAAAGTAAATACTGAGAAATTTTATATCAACACAAAAAATCTATAAACTGATTTTACAACAAACAAAAAACGGCCACAATTTGAAGCCGGTTTTTGTTTATATATTTTTCAGTATGAGTTCTCTTTGCAATTTGCCGCTGCCTGTTTCGGTAAATTTTTCGGCAAATATAATTTCTTTGGGCTTTTCGTATTTATCAAGAATTCCCAATATCTCGTCATCAATATCAAACTTCTCACCTTCAATTACAAGCACAAGTTTTTCTCCAAGAGTTTCATCAGCTATTCCTTTTACAAAAAAACGCCTGTCTATGCGATGTGAAAGTTTTTCTTCAATTTGTTCAGGATAAAGTTTTATACCTCCGCTGTTTATAACATTATCATAACGACCTAACCAAATAAAATGAGTGTCGTTAATAAGGTCAACAACATCGTTGGTAACAACAGGTTCGTTGGTAAGTTCTTTCGCATTTATTACCAGGCATCCTCTCTCATCCTGACTTAAATTAATATTTGGTAAAGCCTCAAAAGCGCTCTCTCCCACTCTCTTTGCTGCAATATGTGTAATGGTTTCGGTCATTCCATACGTTTCAAATACCTGCGTGGGCAGTTTTTCAAGTTGCCCAACAAGGTCTCCACTCACTTTTGCTCCGCCCAATATCAGTTTCTTTACTTTGTGCAGTTTGTCTAACGATTGCTTTGCCTGTAATGGCACCATAGCAGCAAAATCATAAGTGGTGGTATTACGCTGTAAAGGTGTAGAGGTTGGCTCAACAACATCCATGTTCCAGCCCAATATAAAGGCCCTTACAAACATCATTTTTCCTGCAACGAACTGTGTTGGCAGGCAATGCAGTACTTTAATACTGTGACCAAGATCAAAATATTCTCCGGTAGCTATAGCCGAGTTTACCATGGCTTGTTTTTTTACACGGATAATCTTCGGCGTTCCTGTTGTACCGCTCGTTTGCATTTCTACATAATCTTTGGCATCAAACCAGTCAAGAATAAATATACCTATCGATTTTTCGTAAGGTTCACCTTCTTTAATAAAACTATAGGCAATTCGGCAAAGATCATCGGCTGTAAGGTTAAAACCATTAAGCCTGAACTTGCTATGCACAAAGCCCGGGATTTGAGTGTTAGTGTACATTATTTATAAAGTTTGGGTTGTCAGGATTCAAGTTGCGGCAATTCTATTTTTGCCGTTAATTTTTGTTGCCATCCATGCCACTTGTATTTCTTAGCAAAGATGAGTAGTAATAGCGGATAAAATATTAAAACGGGTACAAGTACGTCAAAACCGGCCGAGGGTTCTGATATATCTTTTAAAACCGATGGTGTTTGCAGTGCAGTCCAGTCGCTTGTTACTAATAAGCAGGTTATAAGATTATTGGCAGCATGAAAGCCTAATGCAAGTTCAAGCCCGTCATCCATAAGGGTAACAATCCCCAGGAATAAACCTGTACCAATATAATATACAAGTAATATGTATCCCATTTTTCCTACTTCGGGGTTAGCAATGTGCATAACACCAAAAGTTATGGACGTAAACAGCAACGGAAACAACCTGCTGCGCGTAGCAATGCCAAGCCCCTGCATTAAATGTGCCCTGAAAAGGTATTCTTCAAAACTGGTTTGCATAGGTATTAGTACAACCGCAATGGCAAAAAGTATGAGAAAAGGAATCAGCTTAAAATTGAGTACAAAATTTTCGGGATACATAATATAAGAAATCCCGGTAAGCACAATATTTAAAGCAGCCCAAAGGCCGAAAGAAAAAAATATGCGCCTCCAGCTTATACTGCTTCTGGAAGTGGTAAGGCTTGTAATGGTTTGACGCTGAAAAACTTTAACCCAAACCAGCAGCATTATTAAAAAAAAGGCAAGAGGCATTACGGCTAAGAAAAAAACCGTCATTTCGCCACTTTGTTCTATTTGCTGCTGTATAACCTGCTCAGAATCTATATTAGTTACTTTAAGGGCTACAAAGTTGAGCAGTATTAGAAAAAAGAACATTAGTGTTATTGGCAAATAGCTTAAAAAGCTATAATTTTTGGTATAAGCCTGCTCAATATACATTTTTGTAAATTAGGTAGTTTTGGTTGTACTAATGTAGTGTAATTTTCATACAAATATTGATTTTTATTTTTAAAAAATCGTTGTAGTGATTAAAAATATCCATTAAAAACACTAAATCGCACAATATTATTAATTTATATTCAAACAAAAGCATTATTATCTATGCTCCCGGTAAGTATTCCCCTCCCAAACCGACTGTATTTTTCTTAATTCACCTAAAGACAAAGGTGTTGCCCTCTCAACATCAAGTGCATCCGCAAGTTGCTGCTTTGTTCTTATACCTACCACAGCCGTAGTTATTGCCGGATTATCTATAACATAGCGCATAGCAGTTTGAGAAAGTTTTTTGCTTTGAGGCATCAGCTTTTCAATACTCTCAACTATATCTTCTACTTTCTGTTTGGATAAACCTAAGTACTCTTTAGTTTCTTTTCCGGCTAACAATCCCGAAGCCACTGTTCCACGGGCAAGCACGCCAATATTATTTTCCTGTACAAGACTTAATGTAGCTTCTTCAGGGCGTCGGTCTAAAATACTGTACTGCGTCATTACCGCAGCTATGTTAGAACGCTTTACATATTCCCGAATAACACTAGGACGTATAGATGAAATACCATAGGCCCTTATTTTGCCGGATTTTGCTAAACCTTCAAATGCTTCAATAACCTCATCTACAGGATCTTCAATTGTTCCGCCGTGCAGCAAATACAGGTCTATATAATCTGTTTGCAATCTTTTTAGACTCTCATCAACAGCTTTTAATATATACTCTTTTTCAGGTACCCAGTCCCAACCTGTTCCGTCATCTCTCCAACGGTTGCCTACCTTAGTGCTTATAAATACTTCATTTCGCTTTCCTTTTAAAGCCTGTCCTAAAAGTTTTTCATTCTCACCTTTATCATACAGGTCGGCAGTATCAAAAAGATTGATTCCATTTTCAATAGCTTTACCTATAATTGCATCGTTCTCTGGAGTTTTGTCTTTTAATGACATACAGCCAAAACTAACCTGACTGATCTTAAACCCGGCTTTATCAAGAATTTTATATTGCATACCGCTTGTTTACCCACAAATATAAAGCAGTATGCAGTATAAAGCATTAATTTTATAATTTGTTTAGCTATGGAAATTTTTTACTTTTTATCTTTGTAATAAGCTCCTGTACAATGGCAAAGAAAAATAAGAAAAGCGAAGAGCTATGGAATGTTATAACCCATGGCACAGGTGCAATACTATCTGTAATTGCACTGGTTTTAATGCTTGCCTATACCATTTGCTGTGGCAGTACCATGCACATAGCCGCCTGTACCGTTTTTGGCATTAGCCTTATTTTATTGTATTCTGCATCAACAATATACCATTGGGCATGGAAACTTCGCTGGAAACGGCTCATGCAGCGCATAGACCACTTGTGCATTTACATACTTATTGCCGGAACCTACACACCATTTGCCCTGCTTGGTCTTAAAGGAACATGGGGATGGACAATTTTTGGACTTATATGGGCATTTGCCATTGTTGGTTTTATTTTTAAATTCTCTCCGTTGCGCAAATCAGAAAAATTATCTTTAACGCTCTATGCCCTCATGGGCTGGCTCATAATAATTGCCATTAAACCGTTAATGGTAAGCCTTGATACCGGTGCGCTTTTATTTTTGCTTGGAGGTGGGCTATGCTATACTTTTGGTATTTATTTTTATGCCAAGGAAAGAATACCATACAACCACGCCATTTGGCATCTCTTTGTTCTTGGTGGTAGTACCCTGCATTTTTTAGGTGTATTTATTTATCTTATTCCATAAACCTGTAGTATTGGCTTTATAAAAGAAATGCTTAATATTGCCTGTATGCAATATAAGGTTTACAATCCCTGCCCTGCCCTCGAAAAACAGGTTAGATATTACTGGAGTCTGGAAAGCAATCCAGACGACCTGCCACACAGCCGCGAACGCATTTTTCCTGACGGTTGTATAGAGCTTATATTTAACTACCGTGAACTGTTTATTAAGTTTGAAAACGGTATAGCTTCACATGAGCAATACCGTACTATGCTTTATGGCCAGCTTAAAACTTTTATAGAAGTTGAGGCTACCGGAAGTGTAGGGCTTTTTAGTGTACGGTTTAACCCGGCGGGATTGCAGCCGTTTATAAACCGGGATGTAGGATCCTTAACATCACGTGAACTGAACATTACAGAGCTTTGGGGAGATGAAGGTGTACAACTGGAGCACGATATGCTGAAATGCAACAGTAACGAAGAAAGGGTTATAATAATAGAAACCTTTTTAATGCAAAAACTGCAAACCATTGCTTTTGATAACAGCGACGTAGAATATTGCGTTAATGCACTAACCGAAAGCGAAGGCAGCATTACTATTGATCTACTGGCAAATCAGTTGTGTATTGGCAAGCGACAGCTTGAACGAAAATTTAATGCCGCTGTAGGGCTATCGCCTAAAATGCTGGCACGGATAATTCGTTTTCAAAACACATTGCAACTAATAGAAAAGAAAGAATTTACCAGCTTTACAGGCGTTGCTCACGATGGCGGATTTTATGACCAGGCGCACTTTATAAAAGATTTTAAGGAATTTACGGGACTTAATCCCAAACAGTATTTTTCTGAAAATCTTGAAATGGTAAAACATTTCAGCTTTGATGAATAATGTCGCTTTTTTACAATTTTTGGCATTGCCTTAAACGCATCTTTGTGCTATAAAACCAAATATCATGAAAAAAATAGTACTACCAATTTCTGTTGTTTGCTGTATGCTGGCATCTTGCAGCAAAGCTAAAAACGAGACTATTGTTCCTGAAAAACAGCAAACAAAAAGCTATCCATCCCTTGAAAAAGCCAACTGGCTGATTGGCAACTGGGGCAACGCATCGAGCGAAGGTGTGCTTACAGAGTTTTGGAAAAAAACTAACGACTCAGTATATCATGGAGAAAGCTATTTTGTAGTAAAGAGTGATACTGTTTTCTCTGAAAACATTGAACTCGAAGAAACCAACGGAAAACTTGCCTATGTGGTTACTGTACCCGGCCAAAATAATGAAAAACCTGTACGCTTTGAAATGACCTCAATTGCAGGAGATAGTATTATTTTTGAGAACCCTCAACATGACTATCCAAATAAAATAAGCTATAAAAAAATTACTAACGACTCGTTGGTTGCTAAAATAGCAGGTATTCAGAATGGCAAACCAACATCTGAAACTTTTACCATGAAAAGACAAAAATAGGATTGTTGATGAAGATAATTGAAAGCACTGTTTTTGAAAAAGAAGATTTTAGTGAAAACCCTTTGGAGTTTGCAGAATATGACAATTGTAAGTTTAAAGACTGTAATTTTAGCAATGCCAACCTAACCGGATTTATTTTTACCGAATGCCGTTTTGAAGGCTGTAACATGGGCATGGCAAACGCAAAAGGAACAGCGTTTAAAGATGCTGCATTTATAGACTGTAAACTACTGGGCTTTAATTTTAGTATTACCGATCCTTTTTTATTGTCTCTTTCATTTGAGGGATGTAATTTGCAACTGGCCTCTTTTTACAGGCTTAAGCTAAAAAGTATAAAGTTCATCAACTGCAACCTACACGATGCCGATTTTACCGAAACCAACCTTACCGCCGCTGTATTTAAAGAATGTGATCTTAATAAGGCAATATTCCAGCAATCGGTATTAGACAAAGCCGATTTTCGTTCAGCCTATAACTATAGTTTAGACCCTGAGCAAAATCAAATTAAAAAAGCACGGTTTAGTATAGAAGGACTACCCGGTTTATTAGCAAAATATCAAATCATTACAGAATAATTTTTTCGGGTTTTGGACCATAAAATAGTGCAAAACCCGAAAAACTATTATTTATTTTTTTTCTTTTTAGCAGCACGTTTTGCTTCTACCGCACGGTTTCTTGGTGCTGTTTTCCTTGGTTTTGTTTTACCGGGACCACCAAGATTTACTTTTTTGTTCTTGTCTTTCTTTTCATGAAAAGCTCCGTTATCGCTTTTCTTAGGGGTACGCAGTAAAAGTTTTATCTTCTTTTTATCTTTTTCAAACTCTAAAAGTTTTTCAGCTATTTCTACATCTTCCGGCAATTCAATAAATTCGAGTTCTCTTTCCATTAAAACTTCAGCCTCTAATTGTATTTCCTGCTCAGAAGGGGCAATTAGGCTAATAGCCACACCTGTTTTATCGGCACGGCCTGTACGTCCAATACGGTGAATATACTGTTCAGGCACTTCAGGGAATTCCATATTGATAACGTGCGTAACATCAGATATATCAAGGCCACGTGCCATAACGTCTGTAGTAACAATACCTCTTAACTCTCCCTGCTGAAAGGATGCCATGGTATTAAGCCTGTAATTTTGTGATTTATTAGAGTGTATAACTCCAAACTGCCCGTCATGATTTTCTTCAAGGCTTGTCATTACAAGGTCGGCCGTTTTTTTATTGTTCACAAAAACCAATATGCGCGAAAGACTTTCATCCTGTAGCAGGTTTTTAAGCAAATTAATTTTGGTTAAAAAATTAGGTACATTATAGCCAAACTGCTCAATTTGATCTAACGGGGTGCCCGATGGTGCCAATGATACCTCTTCAGGAAAATCGAAATAATCATTCAGCATTTCATCAACCTCATCGGTCATTGTGGCAGAGAATAGTATGTTTTGCCTTTTGGCTTTCATCATATTAAAAATAGAGGTTACCTGCACCCTGAAACCAAGGTTAAGTATTTCGTCAAACTCATCAATAATGAGCTTTTGTACCTCATCAAAACGCACCACATTATCGAGCGCAAGATCCATCATCCTACCCGGAGTACCTACAAGCACATCTACCCCTTCATATACGCGCAACTTTTGTGTATTGATATTTACACCACCAAAAACACCCACCGTGCGCACAGACATGTATTTAGTTAGCTTTTCGACCTCCTCTACTACCTGTACTACCAGCTCGCGGGTAGGTACAATAATAACTACACGTGGTGTATCGGTTTTAGCAAACTTCCATTGTTTTAGCACAGGCAACAGGTAGGCAAAAGTTTTACCGGTACCGGTTTGTGCAATGCCCATCATATCACGCCCACTAAGTATTACCGGCATAGCGCGCTGCTGTATGGGTGTAGGGTTTGTAAGCCCCAGCTCATCTATAGCTTTTTGAAGCGATTTGGGTAAGTCGAAGTCGTGAAATGTAATCATTGCTGCTTTAATTTTTTGCAAAGATAGCTTAATTAGGTGGTTAGATTGTCTTATTAATACAATATTGGGTTAGATCGCCTCTTCTAATTTAACAAAAACTTGTAAAAAAATGATTTTTATGAAACTATCTTAGCTTTATAAAACAACATAATATGTCTGAATTCGTAGTAATAGGCCAAGCCATATCTGTAGCATCAATAAGGGATTATCTATTTGCAAAAAAAATAGACAAAGGAGATTCTATAGTATTAAACCCTACTGATTATGAGCATATACTTGATGAAATAAGAAATTCTGACGAAGCTATAGACATTCCGTTGAATGTGTTGGGGGTTCTATTAATTAAAGATACTTCTGGCAACGTACCCGTGGGTAAAATACAAATTGTTGAAGACGACAAAATATAAAATTCCATCTTGCTTATTAATTCACTAAAAGCTTCAACAGATAACTGCTGAAGCTTTTTTTTATACCTTTTATCTCTATAAAAAAGAACTATTCCTGTTTAAGAATCTGATCGCTATGTTCTTTCGTTTTTACAGCAGTGATTACTTCATCAATTATTCCTTTTTCATCGATAACAAATGTGGTGCGGTGAATTCCGTCGAACACCCTGCCCATAAACTTCTTAGGTCCCCATACACCGAAAGCGTTTATAACCGACTTGTCTTCATCAGAAAGCAAAGGGAAAGGCAATTCATATTTTTCTTTAAACTTTTGAAGCTTTTTCTGGCTGTCGGCACTCACGCCAAGCACTTCATAATTTTGGGCAATAAAACGGTGGTAGTTGTCCCTTATATTACATGCCTCAGCAGTACAGCCGGGAGTATCGGCTTTAGGATAAAAGTACACAACAAGCTTTTTACCTGCATAATCTGCAAGTGTGTGCTGCTTACCATCCTGGTCTATCCCTTTAAAATCAGGTGCTTTATCTCCTTTGTTAAGTGTTGTCATAACTGTATATTTGTTTGCATAAATATAATTAAAATGACCAAAGCAGAAAAGGCCAGGTTTGTTATTAAAACCCTAAATGAGCTTTATCCTACTATACCACTGCCGTTAGACCACAAAGATCCTTACACTTTGTTAATTGCTGTATTAATGAGTGCACAAAGCACTGACGTTCGTGTAAATCAAATTACCCCACTTCTTTTTGAAAGGGCTGATAATCCTTATGCAATGGTAAAACTTCATATAGAAGATATACGCGATATTATTCGTCCCGTTGGGTTGTCTCCTGCCAAGGCCAAGGCCATACACGGATTATCTGAAATATTAATAGAAAAGCATAACGGAGAAGTTCCGCAAAGTTTTGAAGACTTAGAAGCCCTGCCCGGAGTAGGCCATAAAACAGCAAGTGTAGTTATGAGCCAGGCGTTTGGTGTACCGGCATTTCCGGTAGACACACACATACACAGGCTTATGTACCGATGGGGATTGACAAGCGGTAAAAACGTAGTGCAGACAGAAGCCGATGCCAAAAAGCTTTTTCCCAAAAGTTTGTGGAACGACCTGCACCTGCAAATTATATGGTATGGCAGGCAATACAGCCCTGCCCGTGGGTGGAATTTAGATAAAGATATTATTACCGCCACAATTGGCAGGAAAGATGTGTTGGAAGAATACCATAAAAAAACCTCCCGATAATACCGGAAGGTTATAAATTAGTTAGCAATGTTTTCAAACGTACCGTTTTGTGTTTTAACTATTTTAAGTGCTTTAGAATAGTTAAGCAAAAAGTCTACTGTCTCTTTTTTAGGTAACATATTAGGCGCTGCTACTGGTTTTTTAGAGTAAAGTTTTGCCATCTGACTACTGTTATTTTGTTGTTGTTACACCTATAACGCCAGTACAAAACTTTATATTGCCTAATTAGTCAAAATAATTTTATTCTTCTCTATTACTTTTCTAAGGTTCATTAGGGCATAGCGCATTCTGCCTAAAGCAGTGTTGATACTAACACCAGTAAGATCGGCAATTTCTTTAAAGCTAAGATCCTGATAAATACGCATTTGAAGCACCTCTTTTTGGTCATCAGGCAACTCTTCAATAATGCGTTGCAGGTCGTTCTCTACCTGATCTGTAATGATCCTGTTCTCTATATTCGGGCTGTTATCCGTCATTATAGAAAATATTGAAAACTCCTCGGTTTCACGATACATAGGCATTTTTTTATTACGCCTGAAATGATCTACAATAAGGTTGTGCGAAATGCGCATAACCCATGGCAAAAATTTTCCTTCCTCATTGTATGAGTTAGATTTAAGGGTCTTGATTACCTTAATAAAAGTATCCTGGAAGATATCGTCAGAAATATCCCTATCGTTTACTTTAGAGTAAATAAAACCATAAATTTTAGATTGGTGCCTTTTAATTAGTGTGGCAAGAGCATTTTCATCTCCACCCACATAATCTTTTACCAGGACAGCGTCAGGGATTACAACATTAGCCATAACAATACTTTTTAGCGTTTTTTTTTGAGATTTGGTCGATAAAACCTCTGTTAACCAGAGTTCTAAAAAGTAGTTTTTTGTATAGGCGGTGTTAATTAAGAATTAATTATATGCCAAATATAACATAATAAAATTATAATAAACAAATGCTAATAAAAATTTTAACACATAAAAGACAATAAATATCATTTTAACATATAAACACCTCAAAAACGTAGGTAAAAACACGTAATGTTAGCATACTCTTCAAAATTTAAACTTACGGCTATTTATAAATTAACTGTATAAAAAAACAAACGGAGCTTACAACTCCGCTCCTATTACAACATTTTTCTTGCCTTTTCAAGATCCTCCGGCGTATCTATACCTATGCCGGCATGTGTAGTTTCTACCATTCTAATCTTTTTACCATACTCCAAATATCGTAATTGTTCGAGCTTTTCAGATGCCTCCAAACTTTGCATGGGCAGTTTATAAAAATCCATTAAAGCATGCTTACGGAAAGCATAAATGCCAATATGCCTAAAGTATCGCACCCCCGCTTCGGTATCTCTCGGATAAGGAATTACAGAACGCGAAAAATAAAGTGCAAAATTCTTTTGGTCTACAATTACCTTTACATTATTAGGGTTTTCAATATCTTCCTTATTGGTAATGTGCATCATTACCGATGCCAGGTCTACCTCACGGGCAATATCGTTTTTAAAAACCTCAAGCACATCGGCTAATGGCTCTTTGTTTATAAAAGGTTCGTCTCCCTGCACATTTACAACAATATCTACATCAAGGTGCTCCACAGCCTCAGCAATACGATCGCTGCCGCTTTCGTGTTCTTTAATGCTCATAATAGCCTTGCCACCATTGTTTACTATCTCATTAAAAATAATATCAGAGTCGGTCACGACAAACACATCATCAAAAAGATTGGTTTCAAGTGCTGCCTTATAGGTTCTTGTAATTACTGTTTGTCCGCCAAGGTCCTGCATAAGTTTTGCAGGGAAACGGGTGCTGGCATATCGTGCCGGTATTACTGCTATGATTTTCATACTGTTTTAGTAAATTTTGCACTTGCGATATAACGCAAGTCTTTAAATTATACCCAAACTTAAAAAACTTTGTTTTAGTTCGGGTACTTTTTTTATTTTTTTGTCCAAATCCCCCCCTGTTTATGTCTTATCTGCACATTTAACAGATAGTATAGAACTGCTAATTTTAGTTTATAATTTAAACCCATAACAAATGCAAAATCAAAGTTATAATACAACAATTAAAACTCTTAAACCTGCACAAAAGGTTTTCAATAAAATCAACGAAACAGATAAATGGTGGACAGCAAATTTTGAGGGTAGCAACTCTGTTTTAGGAGATACTTTTAAGGTTACATTTGGCGATACTTATATGGAATTAAAAGTGGTGGAATTAATCGAAAACGAAAAAATAACATGGTTGGTTACAAATAGCCATAAGCATTTTGTAAATAAAACAAACGAGTGGAATGACACAACAATTAATTTTAAAATAACAGAAGAAGGTGATACAACTACAGTTATGTTTGAGCATATAGGTTTAGAAAACACATTGGAATGTTATGAAATATGTTGCAACGGATGGAATACATATTTGCAAAGCAGTCTTAAAGACCTTATCAACACAGGAACAGGATTACCTGATAAAAAAGTTTAGACCAAACGATAAATTACCCCTCAAAAGCATCATCCTTAAACCCTATCAGATAAAGTTTATCTTTTGCACGTGTTATGGCTGTGTACAACCAGCGAATATAGTCTTTATCTATGCCTTCAGGCAAATAAGGCTGCTCTATAAAAACAGTATTCCATTGCCCTCCCTGGCTTTTGTGGCACGTCATGGCATAGCTGAACTTTACCTGCAATGCATTAAAATGAGGGTTGTTCTTTACTTTTAAAAATTTACGGTATTGTGGTTCATCCTCATAATCTTTCATTACTTCCTGATAGAGCCTGTTAGACTCTTCATAGGTTAACGATGGCGACTCACTGGTAACCGTATCTAAAAGCAGGTAGGTTTCCAACGGTGGACTGTTTGGGTAATCTATAAGCCGCACTTTTACCCGGGCAAATTTAAATCCGTATAATTCTTCTATCCTGAAAATTTCAAGCACTTCAATAATATCGCCGTTTGCTATAAATCCTGCCTCGCTTTTTTCATCAAGCCAAAAATAATTATTTTTTACTACCATCATAAAATCGCCCGCCGAGAGTTCGCTTTCCCTCCCCAGTATTCGAGATCTTATTTGTTGGTTATAAGCATTGGCACGCTTGTTAGAGCGCACAATAAAAGCAGTGTCTTCAATGCTGTAATTACTGTAGGCATAATTTATGGCATCCTGAATATCATAACCATCAGTAAGCCGTATTATATCTTTAAACCCACGGAGCCTGAACTGAAAGGTATCTATAAATGTCGATTTTAATATCTCTCTCAATTCTGTAGCATTATACAATATGCCCGAATCGAATTCCTGACGCATTACCTCATCAAGTTCAATCTGCTCTACATCTTTCAAAAAACCGCGGCTCAGCCCATCGGCATCGAGTGCAGGGCTAACATCGCTGTTTACAGGGGGCAACTGGGCGGTATCACCCACCAGTATCATCTTGCAGTTGTTGCCACTGTACACATAGTACATAAGATCGTCTAAAAGCGAACCATTTTCATACATTTTAGAATCAGATGGCGTATCCGAGATCATTGAAGCCTCGTCGACTATAAAAACGGTATCTTTAAATTTATTAGGTTGTCGGGTAAACCCAACCGTACCCCCACTACCCTTTTTAGGAAAATAAATGCGCTTGTGTATTGTAAATGCAGGTTTACTGGAATAGCCCGATATAACTTTTGCCGCCCTGCCCGTAGGTGCTAACAGCACATATTTTTTATTGGCAAGCCGTAAGTTATTTACCAATGTAGATATAATAGTGGTCTTGCCTGTACCCGCATAGCCCTTTAAAACAAAAATATCATCGCGCCCATTGGTTACAAATTCGGCTATTTTTTGCAAAAAAATGTCCTGTTTGAGGGTTGGGGTAAACGGAAAATCTTGTCTTAATAGTTTATAGAACTGTACAGGCGTCATTTAGCTATGCCGGGGGTATTAAAAATTTATATGCCCAAAGATAACACATAGCCACACAACGGGCATACACATTTTGTCATTGCGATTATATTTAACAAACCTAAAAATTAGCTGTTTCTTTTTTAGCCAGTTCAAACTCGGCAATCATGTCATTTACAATTTCGGCAACAGGCTTAATGTCATTTATTAATCCTGCAATTTGCCCAATTTCGAGCTCTCCCTCTTCAAGATCACCTTCAAACATGCCTTTCTTTGCTCGGGCACGTCCCAACAAAGCAATAAGTTCGTCTTTAGTGGGAGCATTAGCATAAAGAGCCATTATATCATGGAAAAATTTGTTCTTTATCAGCCTTACGGGAGCCAGTTCTTTAAGCGTAACATGGGTTTCTCCCTCCTGCAGATCTACCACTAATTGCTTAAACTTTTCGTGCGAAGAAGATTCTACTGAGGCTAAGAAACGGCTCCCTACCTGCACACCGTCAGCACCAAGCACCATTGCGGCAAGCATTCCCCTACCCGTGGCTATACCTCCTGCTGCAATAAGCGGAACACTTAGTTTTTCTTTTACCATGGGTATAAGCGTAAATGTTGTGGTTTCTTCTCGGCCATTGTGCCCTCCTGCTTCAAAACCTTCGGCTACAACAGCATCAACACCTGCCTCCTGAGCTTTAAGGGCAAATTTTACACTGCTAACCACATGCACCACAGTAATGCCTTTTTCTTTTAAAAAAGCTGTCCATGTTTTAGGATTTCCCGCCGATGTAAACACAACCTTTACCCCCTCTTCTACAATAATATCCATTATTTTTTCAATATCAGGATACAGCATGGGCACATTTACACCAAAGGGTTTATCAGTTGCTTTTTTGCATTTTTGTATGTGCTCGCGCAAAACTTCAGGATACATTGAACCCGCACCAATGAGCCCTAAACCGCCTGCATTGCTCACAGCAGCCGCCAGTTTATAGCCGCTTGCCCATATCATTCCTGCCCCTATAATAGGATATTGTATATTAAAAAGTTGGGTTATTTTGTTCATATTAAGTTTTTTCAAAAGATAATTTATAAATAAAGGGTAGGTATTGCATTTTGAGGCATGCCCACAAAAAAGGCATAGGGCTGCCCTGCCCTGCATCCTGAATTGTTTTTATAATTTTTCCTCTTTTAAAAAAAGATACTTTTATATTGCTTTCCATACAATCATCACAATGAAAGCTACCTGTATATTCATCATTCAATTTTTGGTATCCCGCTTTCATAAATGCATTTCTAATATCTTTAAATTCTTCTCTTATAAATTCTTTATTTACATTTTTATATTTGTCCATGTTCACACCGGAAATTTTTGAAGTGCCATCTTCATTAATGTAAATTTCCATGTGCCCATTTTTAAACAATAGAGCATCAAACTCTTCTCCTTTAGGTATAAGATGTAATTTTTGGTAGGCAACTCCTCCCATAACAAGCGAATCTTGGGTTAGGAGGTCTATTTTTAATACTGAATACCTGCCTGAATCCGGATTGAGATAAAAAAGGGAATCTTTAACAATACGATATGTAGTTTCAAAACCTACTATTCGTAAAGGCTCATTTTAAAAAAACCTGTCTTATGCTCCATAATACCATTATGAGAAAAGCCAAATCCAATTTCAATATTCATAGGTGATGGAATCACTACAGAATCACCAACCGTACGTATTGGATGTAGTTTCAGCCAATCTCCTTGTATTAAATCACTAAAATTATCGAAATTTTCATAATTTTCTTTACAAGAAATGTATAATAAGAAGATCAAAAACAACATTACTCTTTTCATCCTCTACTCCTTTACCAGCCTACCCGTTTGAGTTTCTGAACCAGACTGTATATAATAATTGTAAATCCCTGATGTTAAATTTTCTAAAGAAACCGCCTTTTCATTAACAACTTCCTGTTCTCTTACCTTTTGCCCCAAACTGTTGTAAATTATAAATCTTGCGGTATTAGCACTGGTTGGAAATTTAATACTAAGGTGATTTTTAACCGGATTAGGATAAACTAAAAACATGTTACCATCAGCAACGTGGGCAGTTAACAATTCCCGCTGCAAAGCCAAATTAAAATCGGGTATGCCGTAACCGTAAAAATTATCAGGGTTAGTATATCGGTCTGCCGACTCTTTAATGATCTGTAACAATTCGGCATTGGTTTTATTAGGTAGTGCCTGCCATAAACACGCAACCATTCCTGCCGTTATTGGCCCCGAGAACGAAGTGCCACTAGCTGCTGCAATAGTACCATCTGCACTACAAACGGTTGTTAAAAGTCCCTGTGCCATTACATCGGGTTTAATTCGCCCATCTGCCGAAGGGCCAATGGAACTGAAATAAGCATATTGCTCGTCCGGACCTACTGCACCTACAGTTAGTGTATTGAAAGCATCGGCCGGAACACTTATATTAGGCTGGTCTGTAGCTGCTGAATTACCTGCCGATGTTACCAAAAACATACCTCTTGTAAATGCTACATTTGCACCACGGGTAATAAAGGCTGTTTCTCCGTTGGCATTATTATAAGTATGACTGTAATTTGGGTTATCATAGTTTAGATATCCTAATGACGTATTAATAATATCTACACCAAGACTGTCTGCCATTTCGGCTGCTTCTACCCAATATGATTCCTCAACCGGATTTTCGGCAGCAGTATCCTCAGTAACAAACAGATAGTAAAAGGCATCGGGAGCACTACCTACAAGCTGCCCTGATGCATAACCTCCCATAGTGCTTAATACCATAGTGCCATGGCTTCCTCCTGTATAAACATCATTACTATGCTGCACATAGTTATAGCCCGTTGCTATTAAATTATTTTCATACAAACGTGCAAATGCTCCGGCTGTTGGAACTCCTACAAAGCCATTATCAAGCACCGCAATGGTTTTTCCGGCACCTGTAAAATCCTGTTGGTGCAACAAATGACCGTTAAGCATTTGCACCTGCCCTGCCGAAGAACCATAATTATAAGTAGCCTGTATATTTTTTATGCGTGCCGCAGAAGTTGCAGGTCTTGGTGCAGCGGCACGCCCAAAATCGTCCAAAGAATTGTCTGCAAAATCAACCCTGCTTACAAAATTTAATGCGGTTAAGGTTCTTATAGCTTCTTCACTGCCCCTAATGTGCAATGCATTAAGCCATTTAGACTTTGCCATGACAGTAATGCCATTTGTAGCGGCAACAGCATCAATATAAACATTACTGACAGGCACATCCAGTTCGTCTAATTCAATACCCTGATTTGCTCTCCGGTCTAATGCTTTTTGACTAAGCATTTCTAACGGGTTATCAAGGTAAAAAGAAGCATCGGGCTTATCATTAAAATAAACCCAGGCATCCTCTTGTGCATTACTTAGAGTATATGTAAAAAGTAAGAGTAATAATATCTTTTTCATTTTGTTATAATCTGCAATCAAATATACAAAAGTTAGAACGCCGTTAAGTATAACTGTATACAAAAGCTTATTTTTGCAGCTTAAAATCAATTCGATGCTCTTTCTTGTCCTCAGCATATTGTGCAGCGTTACAGTGGGGATTATTTTTAAAATAATCCGAAACTATAATATATGCCCCTCTCAGGTAATAGCCTATAACTATTTTTTCGCTATTATTCTTTGTTATATTTTCTTTGATCCTAATCTGTCACAAATAAATCAAAGTGCACCGTGGAACATATACATACCCTTAATGATCCTTCTCCCATCGGTATTTGTATTACTGGCACGGTCTATAAAACAGGTAGGTATTGCACGCACAGATGTTGCACAGCGATTTTCTCTCTTCATTCCTATACTTGCAGCCTGGCTTATTTTTAAGGAAGATTTTAATACGTATAAAATTATCGGCCTCGTGATTGGCATTCCTGCAATATTGCTCATAATATTTAAAAAAGAAGAAGGATCTGCCAAAGGATGGCATTATCCTGCGCTTGTATTGTTAGGCTACGGCACTGTAGATATTCTTTTTAAACAGGTAGCATTACAAACCACCCTACCCTACTCAACGTCGTTATTTATAGTGCTTACCGGTGCGTTTATTTTGAGCAGTATTGCTGTTACTTACCAAATGACAAGGCGCGGAATTAAGACCAATTTATACAATCTTGCTTTTGGCATACTCGTGGCAATTTTTAATTTAGGCAACATATTTTTCTACCTAAAAGCACATAAAGAATTCACCAATAATCCAAGTACGGTTTTTGCCGGAATGAATATTGGGGTTATTGTACTGGGATGCCTTGCCGGAGTAGCCATATTTAAAGAAAAACTCAGCAAACTCAACTATTTAGGGCTGTTTTTGGCTATCATTGCCATTGTGTTTATAACGCTTTCTCAAATGAAAAGCTAAACTGCATGAAAAAAATTGCCACCTACTCTATACAGCAGCATCAAAAGGTTTTTAACTTATCGAGCAATAAGAAAGACTTTTTTTATGTAGAGTTAGGCAAAGGCAGCCTTTTTAACCCCGAACCCCGACGGTCTGAAACCTACGCGCTTTGCTTTTTAAAACAGGGCGAAATACTGCTGCAAACCGGACTGCAGAAGCAAACAGTAAAAGCACCAAGCCTTATTGCTCTTGGTCCTACGGTAGTGCGCTCAATGCACGAAACCGAGAACCAACCCTATATGGATATTATTTTCTTTACCGGAAATTATTTGTTGGAAAAACGAAGCAATGTGTTCTACCTCATGGAGTTTGATTTTTTTGAAGATAACGATCTTCATACCTCGCATCTAAACCCAATACAGGCAAAAAAAACAGCACGCATTTTCAATATGATAAAAGAGGCTGTGGAAGAACACCATATACACGAACCCGAAATGGTTAGGAGTTCTATTTTTGCGCTTATACATGAAATGGACTCTTTTGTAAAAAACTATCCTGCACCGCAAAGTCATATCAGCGAAAAAGTATCACCCATATTAGGAGCTTTTAAAAGGTTGCTTAATAAAGAATACCAACAGCAACGCTTTGTGAGCTTTTATGCTGATAAGCTTAATGTTACCCCAAAGCATCTTTCGGAATTACTCAAAAAAGAAACAGGAAAAACAGCAGGCGAATGGATAGACGAGGTTATTGTGCTGGAAGCAAGAGTACTGCTTCAAAATAAATCGTTATCGGTATCGCAGGTTAGCGAGTATCTGAATTTTTCTGACCAGTCGGTTTTTGGTAAATTCTTTAAAACCCATACTTCTCTTACCCCACTACAATACCGTAAATCACTATTATAGAAATTTCGACGAAAATTACCGTAATACCGACTGTATTTATAACGAAAATCGGCAGAACTTTGTAGTGTTAAAATTGTTGTATGAACACCATGCTAAAACAGGCATTAACAGGCCTGCTTAAAAGAACGGTCTTTATCATAAAAGTCAATCTGAAAAGATTAAACAACTTTATACCTGCACCTTTTCCTGCGCAGATATACAGCAGCAACACCCCCATGAATACCTCAAATAATTACGCTGAACTGTATGTACAAATACTTCCAACTCTCAATATTGCGCGGGAAAGGTTGGGCAGGAAACATTAGCGTCAAATTATTAAAACGACGAAAACAACACAAAACAAAACCATTTACTAAACCATTCATTACAGGACAAAATGAATCAATTTTCATTAAGGTTAATAGCAATAGCTATAACTTTAACAGGCTGCCTATGCCCTCTTTCTAAAGCTGTTGCCCAACAGGAAAAGCCTGCGCAATATACTCTTAGCATAGAACAGGCTTTGGCTTTGGCAAGACAAAATAACGACCACGTTACTGCCGCAAGACTAAACAGTGCAGTATCTGAATCAGAACTCAAAGAAATAAAAAGCCATGTATTGCCGCACGTTATGCTTAAAGGTACGGCTAAAAGATTAACCAATGCCATATTGTTTGAAGGCGGTGGCCTTACCCAGCCTTTAAGTGTTTCGCCACCACCTGCAAAATATCAAATGAATACTGAGATAGAAGCTTCATTCAATCTCTATTCCGGTGGTAAGCATGAAGCTTCAATTAGAGAGTATGAAGTAAAGACAAAACTGGCCGATGTTAATGTGCAACAACAGGAAGGTAGCATAGCATTACAGGTCGTGCAGCATTATTTGGAAATATTACGACTTAATGAGCTCGACAGCCTTTATAACGAACAGATTGAGCGCGAAAAACTGCGCCTTAAAAATATTAACTCTCTTTATAAAAACGGTAAAGTTACCCGCAGCGACCTGCTAAGGGCAGAAATAAATCTATCCAATCAGGAATATGCAAAAAAAGAAACTGAGAGCGATATAGCCATTTATCATAACAGGCTGAATATACTACTGCACCTGCCGCAACAAACCTATGTTGTGCTTAGTGACACTGCTGTGGTAAACAACATTCCTCAACCCAAAGTTTTAGAAACCCCCAGCGAGAAGGGTGCCTTTAGCCTGCAACAGGCATCGTTAGGAATACAATTGCAGCAAAGCAGGCTTGAAGGAGCTAAAAGCAACTACTATCCATCAATCCACATAATAGCTGCTTACGGTTTAAACTTCCCTAACTATTTGGTTTATCCATATATACCTCATGCCTATGAGATTGGTTTTGTTGGACTAAGGTTACAGTATGATATATCGTCACTCTATCATAATAACCACAAAACAGCAGCCGAAAGGCAACGCCTTGAACAGGTTAAAGTAAATGAAGATGCCGCACGCGATGAGATCCTGCAACAAATAACTTCTCTGCAAATAAAAATGGATGCCATGAATAAGAAAATGGCATTGGCGCGCCAAAATATTGAGCAAAGTCAGGTCAATTACAAGATAGTTAATACAAAATACTTCAACCAGCTTGCATTGTTAACCGATTTACTGGAAGCAGACAACATTTACATGCAAAGCAAATACGGGCTAATTGAGGCTCAAACCCAGTTTTTAAACTACTACTATCAACTACTTTACACCACCGGAAAAATATAAGCTATGGCACCTTTAACAAAAAAATTCAATATACTGTTTAACATTGTTGTGGTTATTATTGTAGCAGTTACGGTTATATTTTTTGGCCGCTACCTTGTGCATGCCTCTAACTATGAAGAAACTAACGATGCTCAGGTAGAATCGTACATAAACCCAATATCGGCAAGGGTTAGCGGCTATATAAAGACCATAAATTTTGAAGAGCACGCCACTGTTAAACAAGGCGATACACTAGTGATAATCGACGACCGCGAGTATGTTACCAAAGTTATGGAGGCCGAGGCCGCGCTGGAAGACGTTAAGGCAAGGCTTACCGTTTTAGATGCCCAGATAAATACCACCCAAACAGGTACTTATGTAAACAAAGACATGATTGCTGTAGCCAAAGCTAAATTTACAGAAAAACAGCAGGATTTAAAACGCTACAAAAACCTGTTGCAGGAAGAAGCTGCCACGCTACAGGAGTATGAAGCAATTAAGGCACAGTATGATGTAGCCGAAAACGAATACAATGCCGCACGAAATAACCTTAAAACCACGGGGTCTAAAATTGAAGAGCTCGATGCCGGGCATGCACTGCTTAAAGCCGAACTGAAGCAAAGGGAAGCCGCACTGCAGTTTGCCAAAATTAACCTTGGCTACACAGTTATAACCGCGCCCTACAGCGGCATGTTGGGCAGGAAAACCATACAGGAAGGCCAGCAGGTACAGGCAGGGCAAAGCCTGGTGCCTATTATAAACGAAGGGCAAAAATGGGTTACTGCAAACTTTAAAGAAACGCAGATTGAAAACATGCGCAACGGCCAGGAAGCCGAAATAAAAATAGACGGTTTTGATGATAAAGTTTATCACGGAACGATAGAAGCCATTGCCGGGTCTACAGGGTCTAAATTTTCGCTGTTGCCTGCCGATAACTCTACCGGAAACTTTGTAAAGATAACACAGCGCATACCGGTAAAGATAAAGTTTAAAGAGACTGACCTGTCTCAGGTTAAGGCAGGTATGAACGTAGTGGTTTCAGTTAAAGACAAGTAAGCAATGGATAAAAATATCTATTTCAGGGAATGGGTACACAACTGGACATGGGGTGCACGTGCTGCATTGTTCCTCATACTGCTGTTTTCTATACTACAATTTTCGCTGTTCTCGCTAACACAAAACTATGTGGTATCCTATTTTGGCGCACAGCCGGAAGACATTACTTTTTCTATACAGGTTACCTATGTTTCGCTGTTGTTTTGCCTGCCGATACAAATACGTTTCCTTAATTACTTTAACACCAAGCGGTATTTAATCGTAGTACTTCTGGCAGGCATTATACTAAACCTGCTGTGCATGCACACTACAGATATTACCCTTTTTACCGTGCTGCGTTTTTTTCAGGGCATGGTAATCGGGCTTATGGCAGGTGCCATGCTTACGCTGATATTTACACGGCTGCACGAAGAAAAAAAACAGGCGGTGGGCTACTCTGTTTTTTACGGAACATTACTGGGCAGCAGCGTGGCTGTGGGTGCGCCATCGGCATGGATTATAGACAACATGGACTGGAAAATGATCTATTATATAGTCATTGTTTTGCAGGTAATATCTATTGCCATTGTGTACCTTATCTTCAATAAAGAAAGGGTACACCGCAAATATCCGCTAACCCAAATAGACTGGAAAGCCTATATAGTGCTGGCAACAGGCATGCTGTGTGTAGCCTACTGCATGGTGTACGGCCCTAAAGAATACTGGTTTGAAAGCAGGTACATTACGTATGTTTGTATGCTTGCCTTTGCGCTGCTCTACCTGTTTATTTACAGGCAGGTAAAAAGCAAACGGCCTATTATACATTTCAGCATTTTCGGCTCAACTAAGTTTGTAACCGGACTGTTATTGCTGGCACTTTTTTACGGTTTTAAAGACACCATAAACCTGGTATACAGCTACATAAGCACAGTAACACAATGGTCTAACTACCAATACATAGAACTGGCTTTTTTTAATATAGCAGGCCTTGCCTTTTCTATGTACCTTTCATCGGCAATGGTAATGCGAAAAAAGCACAGCATCCGCGTATTTTTAGTTGCCGGATTTGGGATCATGCTGGCCTTTAATATCTGGATGTATTTCATAATTTCTACCGACCTCTCGTTTATCGATCTTGTAATCCCTATATTTTTACAGGGGGCGGCATCGGGCATGTTGTTTGTGCCCATAGCCACATACATACTCTCAACAGTGCCTGTAAACACAGGACTTTCGGGCAGTTTGGTGGCCGGGCACGTAAGGCTGTTTGCTACACTAAATTCTTTTGCCGGATATTATACCCTGCAGCTGTTTTATAACCAGCACTACAAAGAACAGTTTTTGGCACACCTTACCCCTTACGATACTACCTATACCGATGCAAATTCGGCAGCCGTGCAGTCTTATGTAAGCAAAGGTTTTACACAACAGGAAGCGATCGCGCTGGCACATTCATCCATCATGAAACAGCTTACCACACAGGCACAGCTGTTAACATCACAAACCATTTTTTTAATTGTTGCGACGGCAATATCGGTCATAATCGTGTTGGTACTAACCTGGCCTTTGACCCAAAAAGTATATCAAAAATACATTTCAGGTAAAATCACAAGCAAAAAAACAACTTCACAACAACCACAAATACAAGCACATAATAATTATTTTTAAAAATTTTTAAAAAAATATTTGGAAATTAATATTATTGTGTCTTACCTTTGCTGCAAGTTCTTTAAAAGATTATTCTTATCCAGAAAGACTGAGGGAATTGACCCTATGACGTCTTGGCAACCTGTTCGTTTTGCGAATAAGGTGCCACATTCAACCACGCCAATGGCGGGGAAAGATAAGTTAAGAAATGCAGATTATTTCAACAAATATATATGCCCTTCTGACTTATCGGAAGGGCTTTTTTATTTTAAGCACTTTCGATAGACTGGTTTAGAAAATTTTTTATTGACTAATTAATTAGTAATAAAAATTTTAAAAAATTAAACAACATGAAAGAGCAAACTGCAATCCTAAACAACCTCCCTATCGATCCTTTAACCGGAAGCATTTCTGTGCCAATTTACCAAACATCTACATTTGTTCAGGAAGCACCGGGCGTACACAAAGGGTTTGACTATGCCCGCAGCAACAACCCTACCCGCAAAGTACTTGAAGATGCCATTGCCCAACTTGAAAACGGCACAAACGGCTATGCTTTTGCCAGCGGCCTTGCAGCTATAGATGCAGTTATAAAATTGCTTTCTGCCGGGGATGAAGTTATTGCGGTTGATGATATTTATGGCGGTGCTTTCAGGCTGTTTACCCACGTTTACGAAAAATTTGGCATCAGCATTAAGTATGTCGACACTACCAATGCACAAAACGTAGCCGATGCCGTTACCGATAAAACTAAGCTTATCTGGATTGAAAGCCCTACTAACCCTACCCTTAAAATATCTGATATTGCAGCCATATCTGCCATTGCAAAGGCTAACAACATACTGCTTTGCGTAGACAACACATTTGCATCGCCCATAGCACAAAAGCCTATTAACCTTGGTGCCGATATTGTGGTACACAGTGCTACCAAATACATATCGGGCCACAGCGACCTTATTGCAGGCCTTGTAGTTACAGCTACCGAAGAGCTTGGTGCAAAAATTAAATTCATACAAAACGCATCGGGTGCTATACTTGGGCCGTTCGACAGCTGGTTGGTTATCCGTGGTATAGAAACCCTAAGCCTGCGTATTAAAGCCCATGCTGAAAATGCACTTAAAGTGGCAGAATATCTACAAACTGAGAAACTGATCAAAAACGTTTACTATCCTGGCCTTCCTACACACCACAACCACGATGTGGCTAAAAAACAGCTTAAATATTTTGGAGGTGTGGTAACGTTTGACCTTGTGATAGACGATAAAGAACTGGCTTCTAAAATAGTATCGGGCACTAAACTGTTTAAGCTTGCCGAAAGCCTTGGTGGCGTAAAGAGCCTGTGTTGCCTTCCAAGCGAAATGACCCACAAATCTATCCCGGTAGAAAAAAGGTACAGTTCCGGCGTAACCGACAGCCTAATCCGCCTGTCTGTTGGCCTTGAAGATGCCGATGACCTTATTGCCGACCTGAAACAGGCTTTTGCAGCCGCAGTTGAAGTTAGTGCCGATAAAGAAGTAGCAACCGTTTAATACCTCACCATGTCGAGAAAGCAATTAAATATAGGCCTTTTTGGGTTTGGGTGCGTGGGCAACGGCCTTTATGAGGTGCTGCAAAAAACCCCTGCCTTAAGGGCAAACATAAAGAACATTTGTGTTAAGGATAAAAATAAGGAGCGCGAAATTGCTGCCGAAAATTTTACCTTCGACAAAAATGACATCCTTAACGACAACGATATTAATGTAGTTGTAGAACTTATTGACGATGCCGATGCGGCTTTTGAGATAGTTTCGGCTGCACTTAAAAAAGGTAAGGCGGTAGTTTCTGCCAATAAAAAAATGGTTGCCGAGCATTTTACCGAGTTGCTGCAACTTCAAAAAGAATACAACGCTCCCCTGCTTTATGAAGCTGCTGCATGTGCCAGTATGCCCATAATCCGTAACCTGGAGGAGTATTATGATAACGACCTTTTGGAATCTATAGAAGGTATTGTAAACGGTTCTACCAATTACATACTTACCAAAACCTTTGCCGAAAACCTTAGCTATGAGGCAGCGCTTAAAGAAGCACAGGAAAAAGGATTTGCCGAAAGCAACCCTATATTAGATACTGGTGGATTTGATGCCAAATATAAACTGCTTATACTGCTTGCACACTCGTTTGGCTACATTGCCAACCCGGATGATGTGTTTAACATCGGCATTGACAACATTGGCGAACTGGAACTAAAATATGCTAAAGAAAAAGGCTATAAAATAAAACTGGTGGCACAGGCATTTAAAGGCGCTAACGGAAACCTGAGTGCTTTTGTAATCCCTAAATTTGTTACGCCCGAAGACCGTCTGTATAACGTAGACGATGTATTTAATGGGGTGATTACCAAAACCAGCTTTGCCGACACCCACTTTTTTGTGGGCCGTGGCGCGGGGTCGTTCCCAACGGCATCGGCAGTACTGTCGGATATTTCGGCACTGAGCTATGACTATAAATACGAGTACAAAAAAATATACCGTCAGGAAGATGTAAGGCTAACTAACGATGCCGAGCTTAAAGTGCTGCTTCGCCACAAAAAGGAAAATGCCGAGGCACTAAAACTGCACTTTAATACGGTTGAGGAAGCCTACACCAACAGCAACAGCGGTTACATAACCGGCAACATTACACTTGACAACTTAAAAGCCTTACAGGCTAAAAATAACGGCGAACTTTCTTTTATACTTCTTAATGTAGTAACAGAACAGGAAGCAGCAGTTGCAGAAACTGTAGCTTTGGCTTAACACGATAACGCTTTTCCACAAATAGCGCAGTTGTTTCCTAAACCAGCTGCAACTAAAGCCCTATATTTTTATATAGGGCTTTTTGTATTTCAACTCTTTAATAATCTGCATTATAAGCCAACACTAAAATAATTAAAAACAATCAGCTCAAATCAGTAATTGTTAAATTTTTAAAAACAATCATTTTTATAGCTGTAAAAATTCAGAAATTTATAATGAAAATTCATACGAATAATTTTCAATTGTGTATTAAATTTTTCATTAAAATGATTCGAAAACACCTTATACTCATAGCTTCATCAATGCTTTTATTAAGTTGTACGGCAGCTAAAGATAAAAGCACTAACGAACTGTTTTTAAATAAGAAAGCAGAAAATAAATACATCTCTGCCTACAATAACACTATGAAATTGTGGCCTGTTCCTTATGAAGAAAAAGATATTACTACCACTTATGGTAATGCCCATATAATTATCAGTGGCCCCAAAGACGGCAAACCTTTAGTATTGCTTCATGGCATGGATGCAAGCTCTACCATGTGGTATCCTAATATAGGGTCGTATGCTAAACATTATAGAGTATATTGTATTGATTATCTGACTGAAGCAGGAAAATCGATTAAAAATGAGGACGCTAAATTTAACCCTGATGATATTACTCCCTGGTACACCCAAATATTTGATGCCTTAAAACTCAAAAAATTTGACCTTGTAGCAGCATCGCGTGGTGGATGGGTAGCTACAAACTATGCACTAAAATGCGATGGAAGAATAAAAAAAATGGTATTACTTGCGCCTGTACAAACATTTGAAGGCATTAATATGCAATCTAAAACAATGACGGCTGCAAATTTTAAATTTTTCCCCACCAGAAAACGCCTGAATAAAATGGTTGCATATTTTTCGGAAAAGCCCGAGAAAGTAAGCCATCAGTTTAAGGAACAAATGTATTTGGGAACCAAGAATACAAAAACCAAAATGGATTTACTGCACATGAAACCTTTTAGCGATAAAGAACTAAAAAGCCTTACGCTGCCTGTATTGGTGTTGGTAGGAGATAACGATATACTTAATAAGCCCGAAATAACAGAGAAAGCTAAAGAACTTTTGCCCAATTGTAAAACAGAGATTATAAAAGATGCCGGGCACTTTTTAACTATGGATCAGCAGGAAAAAGTAGATGCTACTATCATAAAATTCTTAGAGAGTAAATAGGTCTATTTTCAGTCGTAGTTGCATAACTGCGACCGAAAACTTACTGTTGCTGTTGCTGCTGCTGCATATCTAAAAACTTTTGATAAGAGTTTCGGTTAACAGGAATTTCTAAGGGTTGTGTTTCTGATATATATGCTGGCTCAGTAAATACATGGGTGTTTTCATCTGCTTTCTCATTACTTATAAGCACAGAAACCGTTAGCCTATGATTGCCGGGACCTTTATAGGTTCCTTTAACAGGCGTACAATCAGAAAAGTCACGCCCATAAGCAATCTTAACATGGCGGTCGCTTACCCAGCAATTGTTGGTTGGGTCTATGGCAAACCAGCCATAATCGGGTATGTACGCTTCTACCCAGGCATGAGTAGCTCCCTCTCCCCTAAGCTCATGGTTTACAGGGCAAATATAACCGCTTATATAACGAGAAGGTATGTTCAGTGTGCGCAGCATTTCTAAAAGCAGGTGCGCAAAATCCTGGCATACACCAGCCTTAAGTTCCCACACTTCATCAATTTTTGTAGTTACATTGGTAACTCCCTGCTTATAAGCAAAATTAGTATATATATATTCTGACAGTTTAGACACAACCTCTAAAACAGATGTTCCGGGTTTTAAAATACTCTTTGTCAAAGCTTCTATCTCCGGCCTGTAGTTGTACACATCAGGACGGGCAAAATCTATAAAATCAAATGTATCTTTCAGTTCGGCAAGCACTTTCCACTCTTCATCAGGAAACGCTGTAGGATCAGGAAATTTAACCGGGTTTGTAAATACCTCCAACTCTGATTTTATTTCCAGTTCGCTGTGTGGTTCCACTATAGTAAACACCCCGGTAGAGTTGCCCAGATAATCTGTAAAATAGTCTATAGGCACATTGGGGTTTATAGTAATTTTAATATCGCGTATTTCCTGTTGATCAGAGCTTTGCGGCTTAAGCATTATCTGATTGGCGCTGTCGGTTACAGGCTCCGGATAATGATAACGGGTAATGTGTTTTATATGATATAAAGGCATAGTCTGCTATCTCAGTTTAGTTTGTTTGGGAGGCAAATATCATACTTTTAAGGCGTTTTATAATCGGTTTTTTATAAAATTATATTAATACGCCACTTTAAAATAATGCTTGTCGAAAGCTTCGACAATATCATACAACGCAAATTCCAGCCTGCTGATATATTCTAAACGCGAATCGTTATTATCCTCAGGTTTAATATACTTAAGCATAGCAATGCTTTTGCCTATCATAAACTCAATAGTATCTTTTTGCTCTTCAAGGTTGCTTTTTTTTAGGTTTTTGCTAAAGGCTGCAATTTGGTTTAAGGCAAAAGCAAGCGAGTTAGGAAAATGCTCTTCATATAATATCTGGTTATACATAGATTCAGCATTAAACGATCCTGCATTGGCTTTAAGATAATATTCATAGCCGCTCAGCGATATTAGTAAATACCTCCAGCTAACGGGGTCTACTGTATCGGCCCGTGTAATATCTGATAGTAATAACTGTCGTTTTAAAAGTTGAATACACTGTAACGCCCTCTCTAAAAATCCGCCTATGCGAAGAAAAAAGAATCCTTCGCCCCTAAACATAGAACTGTCTACCGTGCCATAATAATGCATGCATTGCTTTATAAAGACATCAAAAACCGTCATAGGGTCATGATTAGCTATGTTTGCCTTTAAAGCAGGATTGCGCATTTGATGATAAAAATCGTTAAGCGATTGCCACAGGTCTTTTGTAATGTGATCTTGGGCACTACGGGCGTTTTCTCTTGCACGCAAAATGTTGTTGCATAACGAATATTCAAGATTGTTATCAAAAAAAATGTTCTGCAATATATTTACGTCTCCCGAACATGCCGCCGATTTTTCACCGGGATTGTATTCATTATAAATGGTTTCCCAGCTAATAATAGGTGTGCCATCCTGCGAGGCAATGTATAATGTTTGTAAATTTCGAAGATGTATATTGGTGCGCTCCATGTAGCGGCTCATCCAAAAAATATTTTCGGCTACTCTGCTTAGCATCAGTGTATTTTTAAACGTTAGTCAATAATCCAGGTGTCTTTACTGCCACCGCCCTGAGAAGAGTTCACTACAATAGATCCCTCTTTAAGCGCCACACGCGTTAGTCCGCCAGGCACTATATCTATACCGTCAGGTCCATAAAGTGCATAAGGCCTTAAATCTACACGGCGTGGTTGCAGCTTACCGTCAATATAGCATGGAGCTGTAGAAAGTTTAATAATGGGCTGGGCAATAAACTGGCGTGGCTCGTTATTTATTTCTTTAATAAATGTTGCCACTTCTTCATCGGCAGCGCAATCGCCTATAAGCATTCCATAACCGCCACTCTCATTCGTGCGTTTAATTACCATATTTCTAATATTCTCTATGGCATATTTTCGCTCATCCTGATTTTCCATTTTATAGGTAGGCACGCTTTTAAGAATAGGCTCTTCATTAAGATAATACTTAATCATATCCGGTACATAAGAATATATGGCTTTATCGTCGGCAACACCATTGCCCATAGCATTAACTATAACCACGTTACCTTTACGGTAAGCATGATAAATACCCGGAACCCCAAGCATACTGTCAGGCCTGAAAACTAATGGGTCTATAAACTCATCGTCTACCCTTCGGTATATAACATCTACCTTTTTAAGCCCTTTGGTGGTTTTCATATAAACTTTATGGTTTTGCACCACAAGGTCGCGCCCTTCTACAAGTTCGATGCCCATTAAACGAGCAAGTGTAGTATGCTCAAAATAAGCAGAATTATATATTCCCGGCGTTAAAAGAACAACGGTTGGCCTGCTGCTCTTTTCATGGGCAAGTGCCAAAAGATTTTTTATTAAAAGTTCCGGATATTCTTTTACCTGTCTTACCTTGTTATCCGGCAGTATGTTAGGAAAAATACGCGAACTCATATTACGGTTTTCGAGCATATAGCTTACACCGGAGGGAGTACGGAGGTTATCTTCAAGCACATAATAAGAACCATCATAGTCGCGAATAAGGTCTATGCCACTAATATGGGAGTAAATATCAAAAGGCACGTTTACATTTACCATTTCCCTTAAATAATTAGGACATGAATAAATGAGCGATGCAGGTATTATACCATCTTTAATTATAAACTGCTGATGATAAACATCTTTTAAAAATATATTAAGCGCTTTAAGCCTTTGTTTTATGCCTTTTTCTATAAAATCCCATTCGGCCGCTTCTATAATACGGGGAATCATGTCGAACGGAAAGATCTTTTCAATACCCTCCCCACTACTATATACAGTAAAGGTTATTCCCTGTGTCATGAAAAGCTTTTGTGCAAGCTCGTTTTTAGCTTCTACTTCGTTGTTTTTTAAAGCACTAAACGAAGAAATGAATTTTGCATAATGGTCGCGCACTTTGCCGGGAGCCATCATTTCATCAAAAACGCCTTTTAGCATGTCATAGTTACTCACAATTGATTTGTTTTCCATAAAATGAAGCTAATTAACATTTGTTTATTTATTATTTGGCTAAATGTAAGTTTTTCTTTGATAATAATAACACAAAAACATCAAAAACAATAAATATTTCACATTTTAAAAAACCAACAATAAAACAAAAGCACGCAAAACACTGATTTACAATACGTTAAAGTCTAAAATAGAAAATGAAGCTTCAATAATTCTGTACAAGCCAACTTATTATTTAAATTAGCTTTTTAAAATTATAGCGATAATGAAAAAAATTTTATGGCTCTTCCTGCTTAGCGGAATGGCAGCCACAGCACAAAAAAACCTGACAATACAGGAAGCAACCTTAGGCCAATATCAGGCTTTTGCCCCTAAAAGCCTTGTGGCACCGCACTGGAGACCTGACAATCATACTATAACCTACCTTGACGACACTTATGGCAAATTGATGCAGCGCAGCGAGGCAAACAAATGGGCTGAGAGTGTTTTAGCAACCAAAGAAGATATAGCTGGTGCTCTTAAAACTAAATTCAACAACGATACTTTTAATTTAAGAATGTTTCCATATACCTATATATGGAAGGATAAAAATTCTATACAATTTGAAATAGGCGGAGAAAAATCAAGCTATTTAGTGGTTTATGATATTGAGAAAAAAACTCTTATCAATGCTGTAGCAACCAATTCTGATGCTGCAAATTCAGTGCTATCTCCCAACGGAACATCTTCTGCATGGCTTAAAGAAAATAACATTATAATAAGCAAAGCATCAGGAAACACTGAGGTTACAAAAGATACCGATAAAGGTATTGTAAATGGTAGTGACTATGTTCATCGTCAGGAATTTGGTATAGACCGTGGCATGTGGTGGAGCCCGGACAGCAACAAGTTATTGTACTACCGAAAAGACGAAACCATGGTAGCCAATTTTCCTTTAGTGCAGTGGGATGAACGCATTGCTAAGGCTAAAGAGATTAAATATCCTATGGCAGGTATGAAAAGCGAAGAGGTGACACTTGTGGTTTTTGATACCACTCAAAACAAATATGTTACACTTAAAACCGAAGGGCCTAAAGAGCAGTTCCTTACTACCGTTACATGGTCTCCTGACAGCAAATATATTTATGTAGGGGTGCTTAACCGTGAGCAAAACTACTTAAAACTAAACAAATATGACGCTGCAACCGGAAACCTTTCTAAAACATTGTTTGAAGAAAAAGCTACCACATATGTAGAGCCTTTGCACAACTTAACTTTTGTTCCCGGTAAAAATGACCAATTTTTATACAGAAGCGAGAAAGAAGGCTATGAACAACTGTATTTGTACAATACTGACGGTAAGCTAATAAAAAAGTTAGGCTATAAAGATGTGGTGATCACTGAATTTTTAGGCTTTGATAGCAATGCAAAAAATGTATTTTATATAGGAACTGCTAACAACGGCCTTGACAGGCAATTATATAAGGCAGAACTGTCATCGGGGAAAACCACGCAGATAACAACAGGATCCGGCACGCATGAGGCATTGGTTAGTAGCGACGGGGCATTTGTTTTAGATAATTTTAGCGCACTTAACACTGCTAATAATGTATCGGTTATAAACGTAAAAAATAAAAAATCAGAAACATTATTTAATGCCGAAAATCCATATGCCGGTAAAACCATTTTACCTAAAATTGAATTTGTTACGGTAACATCTGCCGATGGAAAAACCCCGCTTAACGGTAGGCTGATCTATCCTGCAAATTTTGATGCCACTAAGAAATATCCGGTAATGGTGTATGTTTACGGAGGGCCACATGCACAGCTTGTAACCAATAACTGGCTTGGCGGTGCACGATTGTTTGATGTATACATGGCTCAGCAGGGATATTTGGTGTTTACTGTAGACAATCGTGGCAGCGATGCCCGAGGCCGTGATTTTGAGCATGTGGTACACCGAAACCTGGGGGTTAATGAAATGGCAGACCAAATTAAAGGTGTGGAATTTCTTAAAGGCAAAGCTTTTGTAGACCAAAACAAAATTGGTGTATATGGCTGGAGTTTTGGTGGCTTTATGGCAACATCCTTAATGCTTGACCATGCTGATATTTTTAAAGTGGGTGTAGCAGGTGGCCCAGTGTGCGACTGGAAATATTATGAGGTTATGTATGGCGAACGCTATATGGATACCCCACAGGAAAACCCTGAAGGCTATGAAAAAACAAACGTAATTAAAAAAGCACCTAAATTACAGGGAAGATTGCTTGTAATTCATGGGGCGCAGGATAATGTTGTGGTTCAGCAACACAGTATGGAGTTTATTGAAGCGTGCATTAAAGCAGGAAAACAGGTAGACTACTTTTTGTATCCTACCCACGAACACAATGTGAGAGGCAAAGACAGAGTACACCTCAACCAAAAAATTGCCGATTATTTTGATACACATTTAAAATAAAATTTTAACAAGGCCGCCCGAAATATCAATTTCGGGCGGTTTTTATTATAAATTCATACTAAGATCTATCCCTATAAATTTTTATTGATGTATTTTCAGGACATGAAAACTGAAAATACAAAAAGGGCTGATATTGGCAGTGTATCTGAGTTTATTATAGAGGCACCTCAACTGAAGCGCAATAAAACCATTTGGGTGTATCTGCCTTATAATTATGAGCAAAATAGACAGCATTACCCTGTAATATACATGCACGACGGGCAGAATGTATTTGACCATGCCGAAAACGAAAAACACGAGTGGCATGCTGAAGACAAGCTAAACGATTTGCATTCACAGTCAATTATAATAGGTATAGAACATGGTGGGAGTACTCACCGCATAGACGAGATGACTCCCTATAAAAATGAGAAATATGGTGGAGGTCATGCCGATGATTACCTCGATTTTATAGTAAACACGCTTAAACCATATGTTGATGCCAATTATAAGACCCTGCCTGATACAGCAAACACTACAATATTTGGCAGCTCTGTAGGTGGATTAATATCGTTTTATGCTTTGCTTAAATTCCCAGATGTTTTTGGCAATGCCGGTGTATTCTCTCCTTCGTTTTGGTTTAGCGATGAGATATTTAAACTCATACAAACCATTGAGACTATAACAGGGCGTATATATTTTATGGCGGGAGACCACGAAAGCACCAATATGGTTCCTGATATTGAACACATAGAGCAACTAGTTTTGGAAAGGGTACAAAGTTCGGCACAGGTACACAAAAAAGTTGTCCACAATGGCAGGCATAACGAAAAACTATGGCGCAGGGAATTTGCCGATGCCTATATATGGCTGTTGGGATAGTTTTTTTAGATTGCCGGATTTCTTTACACCCTCTCTAAAAGTTTATTTTTGAGTAAAAATTCTTCCTCTCCCCCATTGTCATTCCAAATATTATATTTTACTTTGCGATTCAAAGTACTTTAAAATGGAAAATTACTTAAAGGATATTCAGGATATTAAAAAAATGATGGACAGGTCTACCCAGTTCATTTCCCTTAGTGGTCTTTCAGGCATTTTGGCCGGAATCTATGCATTGACCGGGGCATTTTTTATAAAGTACATTGCAAATCTTAACTATGGCTATGTTACTTTAGAAAGCTATTCGTTTAGACTTATCCTCATCATTGCCCTGGCAATTCTTGCTTTATCTGTAGGCACTGCATTTTTGCTTACTTTCAAAAAGGCAAAAAAGCATGGTGAAACAGTATGGAACAGTACTTCTAAAAGGCTGGCAATAAACTTTCTTATACCATTGTTTACAGGCGGTATATTCTCACTTCTCCTTATAAAAAATCAATATTACGGACTTATAGCTCCCGTTACCCTAATATTTTACGGGCTTGCCTGCATCAATGCCAGCAAATATACGCTTCGCGATGTGCGCTATTTAGGCCTCACCATTGTGATTATTGGCCTCCTTGCCACTTGGTTTATGGGCTACGGACTTGAGTTTTGGGCACTGGGGTTTGGTGTGTGCCACATAGTGTACGGATCTGTAATGCATTATAAATACGACCGTAAACAATAGTTTTGAAAAATATTTTACAACATATAAACAAAGCATTCGATCACCGTATTCGTTTGGGTATTATGAGCATACTTATGGTTAATGAGTATGCCGATTTTAATACACTCAAAGAATTGCTTGGCGTTACCGACGGCAATCTGGCAAGTCATGCCAAAGCGCTTGAAACAGAAAACTATATTATGATAGAAAAACAGTTTATAGGGAAGAAACCTAACACCCGCTATATGGCCACCAAAGAAGGTCGTAAGGCATTTAAAGACCATATTGACGCGCTTGAAAAACTGATACAAAAACAGTAGCATTTTTTTATTCTTTTACTTTGAAAAACAAAGTACTTTTAAAAATATAAATTATGAAAACAATTCAACAACCAATCAATCAAACGGTTAGCAGGCCATCAATGCTTATGCTGCTTGCAGGCTTTTGCATGGCACTATTGCTTCTACGGGCAAAACTTACCCAAAGCATTTACCTGTTTTTTCTTATATGGAATTTGTTTTTAGCATACACACCATTAGCACTAACATATTTTTTAATCTTTAAAAGAACTTTAATTAAAAAATGGTACTTCTACCCTGCCTTTATATGTTGGCTATTGGTATTGCCTAATGCCCCATATATAATTACCGATTTTATACACCTCTATAAAGATTCAGCCATACCTGTTTGGTTCGATATATTGCTTATAGCATCTTTCACACTATGTGGGTTATTGTTTGGGCTTGCTTCTATGAAAAATATGCACCGCATGCTGTCTATAAAGTTTAATAATAATATAGCAAACGTAGTGCTTGGCATTAGCAGCCTGCTATCGGGGTTTGGTATTTACTTAGGCCGTTTTTTAAGATATAACAGTTGGGATGTGTTGCACAAACCGCTTGCGCTTACAGCAGATATTTTTAACAGCCTGTTTGCTAATGAAACTTACAAAGCAGCTTGGGGAATTACGCTTGGGTTTGGTACGTTGCTGTACCTGCTCTTCCGCCTTTATTATGAACCTGAAAAATAAAAAAATTTATCCATCTACTTTGAAATTCAAAGTAAAAACTAATGCTTATGAAAACAATGAAAGAAAAGATCGAGGCTGTTCGAATAGAATTTGAACGCAAAAAGAAGAAAACAACCGCCCTACAACTAATAAAATACCCGAAAGACAGTTTGGGGCACAACTTAGGTAAACACCTGCTCGACACCAACTATGGCACTAATGTTACAGCCGAAAAAGAAGACGTCTATCAACTGCTTATAGCACGCGGAGAGGTATCCGTTAAAGAAGATATAGCCACGCAGTTTTACATTTTTGGTAATGGTAGCAATAGCCTCCGCACGCTGCTTGCTATGATGGTGGGCATTGCATTATGCCCGTTTTATGCAGCATATTTTTATAAACGATACAAGGAGGGCAAAGAAGCACTACGCTTTTATGACGTAGACCATTTTGGCATGTTGCACCTGCCTGTGGAAAGAATTAAAGACACTTTTTTGATACGATAATAACAAGACCATATAATAACCATTTAATCTAAAATTAATTTTTATGGAAACCAATCAAAACACCAATCAAGACCAGCCTCAGTATCAATATCCTGAGCCACAAAAAATTAATATCTTTCAGTCAACAACAGCCCGGGTTATCCTAGTAGGATTGTTAACACTTGTACTGCTTATCCCACTGCAGTTTGTTAAAAGCCTGATATTTGAAAGAGCGGCTTTACAGGATGATGTGGCAAATGAAATTGCTAAAAAATGGGGTGGCAGCGTGTATTTTTACGGTCCTGTACTTAAAGTACCCTACAAAGTAGTTACAGAAACCGAGGTAACGGATCAAACTACTAAAAAGGTAACAGTGCAACGCACAATGTCTACGGATTATGCCTACTTTTTTCCTGAAAAACTGGAGATAAACTCTAATGCAAAGACTGACACCAAGTATCGTAACAATTATAAGGCAACGGTGTTTAACAATCGCATGGAGATAAAGGGTCACTATCCTACTCCCGACTTCAGTTCGCAAAACATTGCTCCGGAAAATATAGAGTGGGAAAAAGCCAGTGTACTTATAAATACTAACAACCTCAAAAGTATTAAAGGTGCTGTAAATGTAAACTTTAATGGAAACCAATATGCATTTGAGCCTGTTGCTAAAGAAAACGAATCTGATAGTGTAGCAACCCTTGAAACAAAGGCCATAAACATACAGCAGGCTTTTGATGGCACCATGCCTTTTAATCTAAATATAACCTATGACGGCAGCAGGCAAATAGATATTGTACCTATAGGTAAACTTACCGAGGCTACTATGGCATCTAACTGGCCATCGCCAAGTTTTGACGGTAATTTTTTACCCGAAGACAAAAAGGTTACTAATAGCGGATTCACAGCCTACTGGAAAGTTTCGCACCTTAACAGGCCGTTCATGCAACAGTATTTTTCAGTGCTTCCAAACCTGGAACGCTATACGTTTGATGTAAAATTTATAATCCCTGTAGATGAATACCAGCAAAATGAACGTGCTTCAAAATACGGGTTCTTAGTTATCGGGCTCACATTCCTTATCTTTTTCCTTATTCAGAGTATCAGCAAAATAAGCATACATATTTTTCAGTACAGCATGGTTGGACTGGCACTTATAATGTTTTATACACTGCTAATATCTATTACAGAGCACAGTAGCTTTAAATTGGCCTATCTTGTGGCAGGCATTGCTGTTGTGGTAATGATAGGCACTTACTCAATATCAATCCTGAAAAATAAAAAGTTCCCGCTGTTTATAGCTACATCGTTAACAGCATTATACAGCTTTATTTATATCATTATTCAGCTTGAAAAATATGCACTATTGGCGGGCAGTATCGGTCTGTTCTTTATTCTTGGGGCAGTAATGTTCGTGTCAAGAAAAATAGACTGGAATAACACGAAACAAGTTTAAGTAAATCAATTTTCAAACCTCTGTGGCAGGGGCTACAGAGGTTTAAAAAATCTAAAATATATGGAACAACTTATACTTTTCACATGTGCTCAGGTAACTTTTATTTTGATGTTGTTGTGTATAAAGAAACACTTTAGCAATACAATGATCAGCTTGCTTGCTTCAATATTTTTCTACATTAGCATTATAATAATGGTGTTGTACACTAATTATATTTTTAAAAGCAGGCTTGACGCTTTCGACCTCAACAGGGATGGCTTATTTACTGAAAATGAAATAAATACTGATCAACAAAAGGCCATGAAAGCAGTAATAGCTGATACCGGCCGCACTTTAGCACCTTTTACAGGTATTATATTCTCCGCTTTATACTTTGCAATAATAAGGATATTATTAGCCGCTTTAAGACGTAAAAAAACTACTCAAAGCTAAACTATACCTTGTGCTTTCCTGCTACCTTGCGGGCTATAACATCGGCAATGGGTTCTCCGTTAATGTGGCCTTCCAGCCACGACAGAAGATCAAGATATAAAAATGCCCTGCGCTCAAAAGGATGATTTTCATACTGGCTCAAAATTGCATGAAACCTCCTGAACTCATCTTTAATATGCAGTGGCGATATTTGCGGCAGGCTTTCCAAAAAGCCCATCAATGCACGTTGCACTTCATGCAAGTGGTTCATTTTGCTTAAAAATATGCGTGTAGATTTTATAAGAGCCTCAAGCCTGTAGTCCTGCCCAGCCTCATAATGCGCGGCAAGATTTAGTATCATGGTAAAGCAAACCAAGTCTTCACGCAATGGAGTGCTTTTGTTATCAATAATCTTTTTAAGAAAATAAATACACTTATCATATTTTCTGTTCCCAAAATAAAGGCAGGCCATTTTATAATATAATATCATAATATGGTGGTCGTCTACCTTATCCCTGTAGCGTTCAATCTTTTTATTAATGGTGTCCAACAGCTCTTCACCATCAGTATATTCGGCTTTCATAAACCTTAAATTCAGTTTATTAGAATACACATATAAAAAAGACAATACCATAATATTATCATCCTCAGGAATATCGGTACTGGTAAGCAATAATTCAAAATCGTTGAGGGCAGTTTCAAACTGTTTTACACGATTTAGGTAAAACAACGATTCTAATACATAATGATGCCCTTTTATATAAAACACCGGGTGCACCGTTATTAAATGTGGTGCCTTGTCAAACAATGCAACCCACTTACTGGCATATTTATAGCACGACACAAAATCCTGAATTATAAAACTGTACCAAACATAAGCCTGGCAATACCAAAGCTTTTCCCTAAAGCCCAAACGCTTTTCATCATATTCCGGCAAATGATCAAAGAAATATGCAGACACTTCGTCTTTTTCTTCGGGTGTACGCACATAACCATTCTTTAAAAAAATGTTATACAAATACAGCGTAAGGTTAGAGAGCTCGCTTGCGATAGTATTAAGGTGCGTAAGCTCATTGGTTTGCTCAATAAGCAATTCGGCACGATTGGGACGGCTGCGGGTAATGTATTGCGACTCTATTATCTTTTCGAGGTCTAAAATTTCGTATCCAATGTTCTTCTCTTCATACAGCAGTGCAAGGGTTTTTATCTTTTCAAGCACTTTCAGGCTTTGCTGATAGAGTCCTTTACGGTACAATATCATGGCAAAATCAAGCTGCTCCCTTATCTGCAACGGCACACTCCGTACTGATGGGTTAAGCCGAAGGCTGGTAAGTATCTGGTTGTACAGGTGCGACTTTATATTAGATAGTTGCTGCTTGGTAATATCAGTACTGTTAAGTATAGCGGCCTCATCATACTTTGTCTGGGTACACAAAATTTTAAACAGGCTTATAAATTTGCTCTCGCTGTTCATCGCTACCCGGCCGGCATAAAGCGAGAACTGCCTCTTTTCTGAAGCAGTAAGCGACTTTACAAGCGCAAAAAGATTATCGGTTAATTCGTTGTTATTCTTGATCATTATACTTTAATAACGACTATGCTTTCAACTGTCGTATATCAATCCGAAATTTAGCTAATTTTCATCATAAATCATATATCATCGAAGCTACTGTTTAAAACATTTTAAAATACTTTTTTTAAGCATCGTAATAAAAATAAGCTTAAAAAACTATAAATCAAAAACTTAAAAAATAATTATGCACGCCTAACATCGTAAAACTACTTTTAATACAAACCGCTATTTGTTATGTATCAAATAATTTAGCTACATACAAAAACTATGATGAGATGGATTACGTAGAAATTTTTGATACTACCCTAAGAGACGGCGAACAGGTACCGGGCTGTAAATTAAATACAGGCCAGAAACTGCGTATTGCCGAACAGCTTGATACATTGGGTGTTGATGTTATAGAAGCTGGTTTCCCGGTTTCGAGTCCTGGTGATTTTCAGTCGGTCACAGAGATTGCCAAACTGGTAAAGAATGCTACCGTGTGCGGACTTACCCGTGCCGTGGAAAAAGATATTGAAGTTGCTGCAGAAGCCCTTAAATATGCCAAACGGCCGAGGATACATACCGGTATTGGCACGTCTGAATCGCATATAAAATATAAGTTCAATACTACTCCTGATAAGATATTGGAGCGTGCTTTTCAGGCTGTTTCTTACGCCAAAAGCTTTGTAGAAGATGTAGAGTTTTATGCCGAAGATGCCGGACGAACGGATAACGAATTTCTTGCAAAAGTGTGCAGCGTTGCCGTAAAGGCGGGTGCTACAGTGCTTAATATTCCTGATACCACAGGCTATTGCCTGCCGGACGAATACGGAGCTAAAATTAAATACCTTAAAGAACATGTAGAGGGCATTGATAAAGTGCGCCTGTCGTGCCATTGCCATAACGACCTAGGCCTTGCCACCGCCAATGCTATTGCGGGTGTTATTAATGGTGCAAGGCAAATAGAGTGTACCGTAAACGGCATAGGCGAACGCGCGGGTAACACATCTTTGGAAGAAGTGGTAATGATACTCCGCCAGCATCCTAAATTAAACCTTAATACCCATATAGACACCAAACGCCTGTTGAGCATCAGTAAAATGGTTGCCGAAGAAATGGGCATGATTGTTCAGGCCAATAAAGCCATAGTGGGCGAAAATGCCTTTGCACACAGCAGCGGCATCCACCAGGATGGGGTTATAAAAAACCGCGAAACCTACGAGATTATTAACCCAGCCGATGTGGGCGTTAACGAGTCTTCTATTATCTTAACCGCGCGCAGCGGCAGGTCGGCACTGGCATACAGGGCTAAAAACATTGGCTACGAGTTTACTAAGTTAGACCTTGATATTATTTATTCAGAATTTATAAACTTTGCCGATACCTGCAAGGTGGTAGACGATAACCACATTCATCATATAGTAGAATTGTCAAAGAACAAGTTTCAATTAAGTATTTAAGTAAAATGAAAAAAACGCTTTTTGATAAAGTTTGGGATGCCCACGTGGTAGAGTCGGTAACAAACGGCCCCGATATTTTATATATAGACAAGCACCTAATACACGAGGTTACCAGTCCGCAGGCTTTTAACGAGCTTGAGGAGCGCGGCATACCGCTTTTTCGACCTAAAAAAATTGTTGCCACGGCAGACCATAACACCCCTACCCTTAACCAGCATTTGCCCATTAAGGATGAAATGTCGCGCAAACAAATAGAAGAACTTACAATCAACTGCCATAAAAACAACATAGAGTTTTATGGCCTTGGGCATAAATACAACGGCATTGTGCACGTTATAGCACCGGAGCTTGGCATAACACAGCCGGGCATGACCATTGTATGCGGAGACAGCCACACCAGTACCCATGGGGCTTTTGGCACCATAGCCTTTGGTATTGGCACCAGCCAGGTAGCACAGGTATTTGCAAGCCAGTGCCTGCTGCTGGAAAAGCCTTTAAAAATGCGCATTAATGTAAACGGCAAACTTAAAAAAGGTGTATTGCCTAAAGATGTTATACTGTATATTATAGCCAAACTTGGCACGAACTCGGGCACAGGATATTTTTGCGAATATGCAGGCAATGTTTTCCGTGAAATGTCTATGGAAGGCCGCATGACCGTGTGCAACATGAGCATTGAAATGGGTGCCCGCGGAGGCCTTATTGCTCCTGACGAAACTACATTTGAGTATGTGGCAGGACGGGAGTTTGCCCCTAAAGGCGAAGAGTTTGATGCAAAGGTAGCCTACTGGAAAACCCTTGTTACCGATGAAGGCGCTGTATTTGACAAAGAGATTGATATTGATGCCGAAGAAATAGAGCCAATGCTAACCTATGGCACTAACCCGGGCATGGGTATAAAAATAGGCGATACGATTCCGCAAAGCACCGAAGCCAGTACCGATAAGGCATTGGCTTATATGGGTTTTGACTCGGGGCAGTCTTTGTTAGGCACTCCTATAAACTACATTTTTATAGGCAGCTGTACCAACTCACGCATAGAAGATTTCAGGACTGTGGCAGAATATATTAACGGCAAACGCAAGGCCGATAATGTAACCGCGCTTATAGTGCCGGGTTCGCAGCAGGTAGCCAGCGAAATGAAAGCTGAAGGGCTTTATAAAATATTTGAAGACGCAGGTTTTCAGGTACGCCAGCCGGGCTGTTCGGCATGCCTTGCCATGAACGATGATAAAATTCCGGCCGAAGAATACTGCGTTTCTACCAGCAACCGCAACTTTGAAGGCCGTCAGGGTCCCGGTGCACGTACCATACTGGCAAGCCCGCTTACAGCTGCTGCCATAGCCATTGAAGGAAAAATTATAGACTTTACCAAAAACCTGAATTAGCATGCAAAAGTTTACAACACTTACCGATGTGGCCATGACGCTAAACATTGAAAATGTGGATACCGACCAGATTATACCGGCACGCTTTTTAAAATCGACCGATAAGAAAGGTTTTGGCGCTAACCTGTTCAGGGACTGGAAATATATAAAAGACGAAGAACTCAACCCCACCTTTGCACTCAACAACCAACAGCACGGGCCTATATTAATTACGGGTAACAATTTTGGCTGCGGTTCGAGTCGCGAGCATGCGGCGTGGGCATTGTCAGGGTTTGGGTTTAAAGTAATTGTATCAAGCTATTTTGCCGATATTTTTAAAGGCAACTGCCTTAACAACAGCCTACTGCCATTACAGGTTAGTCCTGAATATTTAAAATTCCTTTTCGATACATTAGAACAGAACCCAGCCGAGCCGGTAACCGTGAACCTTGAAGAGCAAACCATTAGCTGTGCCGGAAAACAGGAAAGTTTCGAAATCAATAACTACAAAAAAATATGCTTGATAAACGGTTATGATGATATCGATTTTTTACTGAGCAAACTGGATGCCATTACACAATTTGAAGAAAAATATAGTTAATATGCAATTAAATATAGCTGTTTTAGCCGGAGACGGCATTGGCCCGGAGGTTACAAACGAAGCCATTAAAATACTCAAAGCTGTTGCAACGCGCTTTGAACACAACTTTACTTTTAGCCATGCCCTATTGGGAGCCTGTGCTATAGATAAATATAATGAGCCGCTACCTAACGATACCCTTGAAACCTGCCTTGCCGCAGATGCGGTGCTTCTTGGGGCGGTAGGCCACCCTAAGTATGACAATAACCCCGATGCACCTGTACGCCCGGAACAGGGCTTGCTTGCCATTCGCAAGGCGTTGCAATTGTTTGCAAATATTCGCCCTATAACCATTTACGATAAGTTGATAGAGCAGTCACCACTAAAGGCAGACCGCATTGCGGGGGTAGATATTTCTATTTACCGCGAACTTACGGGAGGTATTTATTTTGGCGAAAAGCATTTAAGCGAAGATAAAACCGTAGCTTCCGACCTGTGTTCCTATTCGGTACAGGAGATAGAACAAATTACCCACATGGCCTTTAAGGCTGCACAAAACAGGCGTAAGAAAGTTACGCTGGTAGACAAGGCAAACGTACTGGAAACATCGCGCCTGTGGCGCAGGGTGGTTGGCCAGATAGCAACCCAATATCCTGATATAGCTTTAGACTTTTTATTTGTTGACAATGCTGCCATGCAGTTAATATTAAACCCTAAACAGTTTGATGTAATGCTTACCGAGAATATGTTTGGCGATATACTATCAGACGAGGCTAGTGTAATTGGTGGCAGTATTGGCCTTGCAGCATCGGCATCTGTAGGCGATAAGTACAGTTTGTTTGAGCCTATACATGGCTCATACCCTGCCGCTACAGGCAAAGGCATTGCCAACCCGGTGGCCTCTATACTTTCGGCCGCGTTGCTTTTAGAGCATTTTGACCTTTATGATGAGGCAACTGCCATTAAAGAAGCGGTATCTACAAGTATTGAGCAGGATTTTTGCACTACGGATATTAACCCTGAAAGCACCTACAGCACAAGTGATGTGGGCAGCTTTATAGAAAGCCTGATTTTAGGCAATGAAACTTTTACTAACAGTACTAATGTAGCCCTTGGCAAATCAACAATTATATAATGTATTATAACGAAAATACCATTGTTTACTTAAATGGTGAGTGGCTCCCTTCGGCTCAGGCAAACGTGAGCCTGTACAACCAGACCATGCATTACGGCAATGGTATTTTTGAAGGCATAAGAGCCTATAGTACAAATAATGGCGTAAAGATTTTTAAACCGAAAGAGCACTATGAGCGTATGCTGAAATCGGCTGCGCTGATGCACATTAAAACCGATTATACGGTTGAACAGCTGACTTATTTAAGCTATGAACTGCTTGAGAAAAACGGAATGACAGATGCCTATATAAGGCCATTGTTTTATTTAGACCCTAACATGTCGTTAGTTCCTGTAGATAAAACCAATCTGTTTTTGTGTGCCTGGGAATGGGGTCGTTACCTTGGCGACAAGCTTTTGCGTATTAAAACATCCTCTTATCAGCGCCCAAACCCTAAATCGTGCCATGTTGAGGCAAAAACAGTTGGGCATTACATCAACTCAATACTTGCCACCACAGAAGCTAAACAAAACGGTTTTGACGAAGCCCTGATGCTGGATGCGGCCGGGTTTGCAGCCGAAGGTCCCGGTGCCAATTTCTTTTTTGAGAAAGACGGTGTTTTGTATACCTGTCCATTAGGCAATATACTTCCGGGAATTACACGCAATACGGTTATAGACCTGGCGAAGCAAAACGGCATTATCATACACGAAAAATTCTTTACAATTGAGGAAGTAAAAACCGCCGACAGCGCTTTTTTTACAGGAACAGCAGCTGAGATTGCCGGTATAGGTTCGTTAGATGACTATATATTCCCCATGGAGTGGAACAACAGTTTGGGAAAAAAACTTTCAGCATTGTATCAGGAAGAAGTACGGAAATAGAAAAAACACTCTTTAATAGTAAAGTTCAGTTTAAAACCTGAACTTTTTTTTGTGAAACATTTTTCAACTACAACGTTTGAATATATTTGTACAATAATAAAAAATCCCTATAATCACTCATAATTACATCCATTGAAAAAAATCTACAACAAATATTTTCTATTATTTCTGTACGGTATATCAGCTATTAGTATCTGTAACTTTTTTGTATCATGTACAGCCAAACAATCAAAAAAAATATCTGTTTTAAATTCTCTAAAGAATGGGTTTGAAATACCCCAGGATAGTACCCGAACAAAAGTATGGTGGTTTCATGGCGAAACCGAAACTACTAAAGAAGGAATTACTGCAGATTTAGAAGCATTTAAAAAAGTAGGTGTTGGCGGTGTTATATATTACGACCAAAACCATGGAAAGGCAGAAAAAGCATTAGAAGGCTTTTCTAAAGAATGGTGGGAAATGCTTCGATTTTCTGCTGAAGAAGCAAAACGTCTTGGTTTAACCTTCGAAATTCACATTTCCAACGGGTATGTTGCCGGTGGACCATGGATTGATAATGAGAACAGTATGAAACGCCTTGTTGCCACAGAAATGTTACTGGATGGAGGAAAGCGATTTACCGGCAAGTTAGCCGAACCAAAAAACAAAAGCAACTTTTATAAAGATGTTGCTGTACTGGCTTTTCCTGCAAAAAGAGGCACCGGAAAAAATTCAGCTACAGAAAAAGTAATAATTACTTCTGACAATAAAGATATAGACCTCAAAAAGCTTTTTAATCCAAGCACGGAGAGCCTTACTAAAATTGAAAGAAATGAGTCTGGTATTTACATAAACCTTCAATTTGAGGCTGACTTTGAAGCTCGAAGTATAACTTATAAAATGCAACCCCGCGGCAAAGCTACAACAAGCGCAACAAATGTGCCGGGTGCTCCTGCCAAATCTTTTGTAGGAACCGGATATCGCGTTTTACCTGATTTTGGCCAACTTGAAGTATCTGCTGATGGCATTCATTTTGAAAAGGTATGTGACCTTAAGCCTATTTACAAGGCACATGAAAGCTGGAGACAAAAAACTTTATCGTTTAGTGCCGTTAAGGCAAAATACTACAGGCTTTATTTGCACGACTGGTGGGAAGAAACAGAAAAAAATCAACAAATGATGATTAACTCCATAGTGTTAAACTCATCAGCAAAAATAGACCTCTGGGAAGAAAAAGCAGGATTATTTGCTGAATATACCGAAACATCAAAAAGTCCAAACTATAGCTCTGATGAAGTTATAGCTTCTGACAGCATAATTGACATTACCGATAAGTTAGATGCCAATGGTTTATTAAACTGGGAAGTTCCAAGCGGAAAATGGAACGTTATCCGTTTTGCCTACGAGCCTACGGGTGCTTCTATAAAACATGGAAGGTCGAACCTTTTAGGAAAGGAATGTGATAAATTGTCTGTTAAGGCAGCAAAAATTCATTGGGATAATTATGTAGGCAGAATAGCCGATTCATTAAATATTAGCGGTAGTGGGCATCTTACAGGAGTTGCCATGGACAGTCATGAGGCCGGTGCGCAAAACTGGACAGATGATTTTATTAAAGAATTTGAAACCCGTCAGGGATATAACGCTGTAAAATTTTTGCCTGCAATGGTAGGGTATGTTGTTGACGGCACAGACAAAACCGAAAGTTTTCTATTCGATGTAAGACGAAATATTGCAGATATGATATCTGATAATTACTATGGCACTTTTGATAAACTAAGCAAAGAAAGAGGACTTACATTTACTGCTCAGGCAGTTGGAAATGCCCTCTGTATAGTAGCCGATCCTATACAGGCAAAAAGCAAAGTAAGCAAACCACAGGGAGAATTTTGGGTTATACATCCGGATGGAAATTATGATATTAAAGAAAGCTCCTCATCAGCTCATTTATATGGTAAAACAATTGCGTCTGCTGAAGCTTATACAGATACAAAATATTCTAACTCACTATCTGAATTAAAGTCCCTTGCAGATTATGCCTATGCATTTGGCATAAACGAGTTTGTAATATGTGCTTCGGCTTATCAGCCATGGTTAGATAAAATTCCGGGAAGCACCGGCGGCGGACGTCATTATGCTATTAACCGAAGTAATACATGGTGGAATTACAGTAAGCCCTTTTGGGATTATCAGGCCAGAAGTGCATATCTTATGAGAATCGGGAAACCTCATGCCGATATTTGTGTATATCTTGGAGAGAATGCCCCTGTGAAAATTCTTACTTACCGCCTGCCCAATATACCGGGTGGATTTGATTTTGATGCTTTTACAACAGATGCATTAATTAACAGGATGCAGGGCGATGACGGTAAAATAGTTTTACCGGATAGAGTAAATTATAAAATGATGGTATTGCCTGAGAGTGGAGATTTAACACTGAACGCTTTACGAAAAATTGCTTCGATTGTTAAAATGGGCGGAAATGTTTTTGGCAACCGTCCCGTGAAATCTGCTTCTGCAATTGATCTTGGCAAAGATGATGAGTATCAGCAATTAGTAGCTATGCTTTGGGGTAAAGAGCCAACTGCCAAGGGGAAAATGAAAACCGGTAAAGGTTTTATATACTGGGGAATGACTTTAGAAGATGCACTTAAAGATGCACAAATTAAACCCGATGTTGTTTTAGCAAACTCCAACACTAAAGACTCCAAAATTTATTTCTGTCACAGAGAACTGCCTGACTCGGACATTTTCTTTTTGGATAATCATAAGGATGTCGAAGAAAAAAACACCTTTACTTTTAATTCTGTTAAAAAACATGCTCAATTGTGGAATCCTGTAACCGGAGAACGTTTTTCGATCGTCTCAAAAAATGGTTTGGCATCTTATGATCTAGTCTTAGCCCCAAAAGAATCATATTTTATTATATTGACAGACAACTATGAAAGGCTTCCTGTTAAACAGTTTGACAACGAACCTGATAAAGTACTAATGCTTAACGACTCATGGAACGTATTTTTTGATAAAAAAATGGGAGGCCCGGGCAACGTTAAATTTGACTCTTTAACAGACTGGACAAAATCAAGTATTCCTGGTATAAAATATTACTCGGGTACAGCTATTTATTCAAAAGATATAAGTTTAAAGAATAAAAATAAAAAAGTATGTATTGAAACCGGCAATCCAGACTTTATAACAGAGGTTAAAATCAATGGAAAAAGTGCCGGAATAATATGGTGCTCACCATGGCAACTTGATATTACAAACTTTTTAAGCAATGGAAAAAACACTATCGAAATTCATGTGGCAAATTCTCTGATGAACAGAATGATCTATGATAGTCAGCTTTTAGAAAAAGACAGGATTACTTACTCGTATCCGGAAATTGTTCAACCAAATGACAAATTAGAACCATCAGGTTTAACAGAAGTAAAATTATTAATGTATGAATAGTTAAAAAAGTGCCGTTTAATAGCTAGGCTATTAAACGGCACTTTTTTAATCCAGATTATGTATAACTGAGTGATGTTTAAAAACAGTTTTATTACACTTTTACTGTCCAGCCAAAAGTATCTTCGGCAAGTTTGTGCTGAATGTTCGTTAACTTATCTTTAATTTGAAGCGATAGCGGATTTTCCTGTTTAGGAAGTTCATAATAAACATCCTTGTAGCTAAATCCTGCGATCGGATTTACTACAGCAGCCGTACCTGCGCCAAAAATTTCTTTAAGAGATCCGTCTTTAGCAGCTTCTATAAGCTCTGACACTAATATTGAGCGAACTTCAACCTTAATATTGTCGCGCTCAGCAAGCTCTAAAATACTTTTTCGGGTAACCCCATCCAATATTCTCTCGCTTGTAGGGGCAGTATAAAGGGTATCGTTAATTTTAAAGAAAACGTTCATGGTGCCTGCTTCCTCAAGTTTTGTGTGTGTAGCATCATCCGTCCAAATCACCTGCTGGTATCCCTGCTGGTTGGCAAGACGAGTTGGGTAAAACTGAGCAGAATAATTTCCGGCAGCTTTAGCAGCACCAATACCTCCATTGGCAGCACGGCTGTAATGTTCAGCAATAAGTACTTTAACTTCACCCTGATAGTAAGACTTGGCAGGTGATAATATAATTGCAAATCTGTACTGGGCACTAGGTGCCGCAATAACGCCATGTCCGGTTGCAATCATAAAAGGACGCAGATACAAAGAGTTTCCTTTGCCTTTTTTTACCCAGTCTTTATCTAAACGGATAAGTTCTTTTAAACCTTCGATAAAAATATCTTCCGGTACTTCCGGCATTGCAAGCCTTACAGCAGATTTGTTGAAACGCTCAAAGTTTTTATCCGGCCTGAAAAGCCACACTTCGTCGTTTTCATCTTTGTAGGCTTTCATACCTTCAAAAATTGCCTGGCCGTAATGAAAAACCCTTGATGAAGGATCCATTGACATTGGTGCATAAGGGGTAATAACCGGCGTGCCCCATTCGCCATCCCTGTAGTCGCAATACAGCATATGATCTGTAAAAACATTGCCAAAAGAAAGGTTTTCAAAATCTACCGATTCTATTTTTGATGTTTCAGATTCATTTACTGTAATACTTAATGTTTTGTTTTCGCTCATCAGGGATAATTTTGTAGTTAAAAGTTAGTCGTGTTATGGCAAATTTACTAAAAAATCATGTTAAAGGGCTTTTTGTAAAATAAAAATGAAAATTAAAAAAATAAAGCCTTGAAAATAAGAGTTATAAATAATGAGTAGACATTGTGGGGTTTTAAAGATTTCTATATAAATTTGTCACACCAAATCTAATTTTCGTTAAAAAATGAAAAAAACATTGCTTGTTGGAGCAGCATTGCTAACACTTGCTGCCTGTAAAAAAGAAACTGAGGTTAAAACCGAAAATACTGTTATAGAAACGGCTACAGATACTGTTAGCATTGATACGGATACTATTACTGCAAATGAAACTTCTGAAGTTACTGAACAAAAAGAAGTAGTTGAAGCACCTGAAGCTGTTGAAAAACCTGAAGTTAAAGAGAAAAAAGAAACCGCTTCCAAACCCGAAATAGCTGTTAAAGTTGCTAAGGATGTAAAAGTTGACTATGCATCTTTTGGTGATAAAATATTGGCAGATAAAGCATTGAGCAAAGAACAGATGTTTGCTAAATATAAAGGCTTAAAACCAGGCGATAGTGTTTCTATAAAATTTGCAACAAAAATTAAAGATGTTTGCCAAAAGAAAGGTTGCTGGATGTCTTTGCAGTTACCTGACGAAAAAGAATCGTTTGTAAAGTTTAAAGATTATGCCTTTTTTGTTCCACTAAATGCTGCGGGGCAGGATGCTGTTGTTAGCGGCAAAGCCTTTGTTAGCGAAATATCTGTAGCACAGCTGAGGCATTATGCCAAAGATGGCGGAAAAACCGAAGAAGAGATAAACAAAATCACTGAGCCTAAAAAAACATATGGTTTTATTGCCGATGGTGTTTTAATAAGCAAATAACATATACTGATTTTAGCCACGAATTACACAAATTTTCACGGATCTTACAGCGTGAACAGTGTAAATAATTCGTGGCTAATTATTTTTAAAGATAGATGAAAAACTACATAGGGCTTGCATTAGCGCTTATTTCTATTATTGGTTGCAATAAAAAACAGGAAGCTTCAAATACAGTAACTGCTGAAAAAGACACTCTTCCGGCAACATGCAATAAACCTGCGAAGAAAGAGTTTAAAATGTATGAAATGAGCCAGATGGCCGCTCTCATGGAGCAAATGTATGTAGACAACCAAAGGCTTAAAGAACGTATTATAAAAGGCGATACCATTGGCACTTTCCCTAAGCATATACTAAACATACACTCATCTGCAATGACAGATGAAAGCGATAACGATGCTTTTTTTAAAGAGCAGGCAGCTAAATTTATTAAGGCACAGCAACTTATATACAGCGACCCTGATAATGCAAAGCAACATTTTAATGATGCCGTTTCGAGCTGTGTGCAATGCCATGAGGGCAAATGCGAAGGCCCCATTCCACGCATTAAAAAGCTTTACATAAAATAATTACATGGAATTTATTGCTGAACTGCTTGCAGAAATACTTTTCAATATAGTTTTTTCGGTTGCATTTGCTGTATTGAAAAGTATTTTTGTTGGTTTTAAAAAGATGGTTTACACAGCTACTAATTACTTAAGTATCTCTGTAAAATTTGGTTTAAAATAATTAGGTCCCTTCATAACCTTACCGTCTTCCCTGTAAATAGGCTTACCGTCTTCGCCCAGTTTACTCATGTTGCTGCGCTGAATTTCATTAAAAACCTCCTCTATCTTGTATTGCAGGCCGTGTTCTAAAATAGTTCCGCACAAAATATAGAGCATATCGCCCAGGGCATCGGCAATTTCTACAATATCTTTATTTTTAACCGCTTCAAGATATTCCTCGTTTTCTTCTTTCATAAGGTTATAGCGCAACAGGTTTACGGCATCTCCAAGACAGTCTTTAGGTGTTTCGCTAATGCCCAGTCCAAAAGAGGTATGAAATTCTTTTACGGCATCTAATTGTATTTTCATGGTCTAAAATTTAAGGCTTAAAAATACCCAAAAATACTCCTGCAATAGCTTAACTTTGCAAAAAAGATTTCAACATGTTTAGTACCGGACAACTTGTTTTTGCACTTTGTTTTATTGTAGGCTTTGTTGCCGTAATGATATTTGTATACAGAAAAGACCTTGCCCTGCACAAAAAATATTATAAGGGAAGCTACCGTATACTTATTGCCTTTTTACTTTTTATTGCAGCACTGTTTGTTGTAAAGTTTCTTACTAAAGACAAAGTTTAAACAGCTTATTGATAAATATTTTAAAATCCCCACTATTGGGGATTTTATTTTTAATTTAAGTTGCTGTAATTTGTACTAAACCAATAAAACATTAAATATTATGAAAGTGTACACAGGATTTGGGTATTTTAACCCTGACAAAAAAACAGCAACCGTTGAGGTTTGCCTTCCTCCGGCAAGCCCTGCAACCAATGGATATAAGTATGAATATGTAAACATATCAAATGGCACTTATGATGCCCTTGTGGTATTTGTAAAAAAAGAAACTGATAATGGTGCAGATCTTAGCGGCATTAACTTAAATTATGAAAGTAGAGCAATAGACTTAAAAAATGGCGTAACCACCTATAGTGGAGATAATGGTACCGCACAGGCTTTTACCTACACTAAAAACATTATTTTAATAATACATCATGAAGCTAATACAGCTGTATATAATGATGTTAGCAAGCAACTGTTTGGCAACCTTAATACAATAGCCACTACAGGGACAATAACCATAATTCCCTCAAATACAGCAGACGGCCCTGTCAATACTGGGGTTGGTACGGTAAAAAAACTATAAAATTGATAAATGAAAATAATATTAAGAATTAACCTGCTTACATGCCTCTTATTTATAAGTACGGCTTATTCTCAATATAATTCAAACTTGCTAAAGGCAGAAGAAAAAGCCAATGCTACGGACAATAGCGCGGCATTAAAATTTATAGCAAAAGTAGACACAACAGCCTTATCTAAACCGGATAAGGCTTACTATACTTATGTTAAGGCCAAAATATTAGAAAACTCAGGCAGGGAAGATGAAGCCATACAGCAATACTTTACTGCAAAAAAATTATTTAAAGAGGCAGACAGCATAGAAAAATCTATCGACGTTAATCTTGACATTGTTTATGCTATTGATGGACAAACCAACAACACCGTTGAATATCTGCATTACATAACCGAATATCTTGACTATAATATAAAATATAATGACCCATTTAAAATGGCGCGTGGGTATTCGTATATGGCTCAATATAAAATGCGAAAAAAAGCTTTTAAAGAGAGCCTTAATTATTATTTTAAAGCATTAAATCTTTTTAAAGAAACAAAAAGTGTATACCAAGAAGCTAACGTATATCACAATATCGCTACACTGTATAACGAGCATCTTAGCAAACCTGATTCTGGTCTTTATTATTTAAAAAAAAATGCTGATTTAATACTTCTTACAGATAGTAATCCATATGAATTGTATCATAACTATGTAAATCAGGCATCTTCATACAGGCATTTAGGCAATTACAATAAGGCTATTGAATTACTGCTCAAAGCCGACAAGCTGCCTATTAAAGATAACGTAGATAAGCACAAACAACTACTCTACGAAATATTACACCAAAACTATAAAAGTATAAATGATAATGGCAATGCCTATAAATATCTTTTAAAAGAACAGGAACTTACCAAGAAAATAAACATTACCGAGCAAAATATTGCTATTGGTAACATCAATACAAAATATGAAACTCTTGAAAAAGAGCTTGAAAATAGAGAGCTAAAAGATAAAGACAAAATTAATACAATATTAGTGTACACATTAATTGGACTTTTAACCGCTTCTTTTGTAATTGGGGTTTTGATAGTAAAAAACTCCCGAAGGAAAGAAAAAATATTACATCAGGATAAACTCATCGAACAGCAAAGGTTTGACAAAGCTTTTAAAGAATATGAGCTTAGCAGTATAGACCTTATACTTGAAGGGCAGGAAAAAGAACGTCAACGCATTGCAAACGACCTGCACGACAATTTGGGCAGCATGCTGGCTACCCTGAAACTTAATTTTGAAAACCTCAAAATGCGTAAAAAAGAGACCACTGAGGATGACGCCAAACTTTACGAAAAAACGGATAGCCTTATTGATGAAGCCTACCAAAAAGTGCGCAGGATGGCGCATACAAAAAACGCCGGGGTTTTAGCCAATGACGGTTTAATACCGGCCATAAAAAGACTTGCTGAGAAAATGTCAGTACAGGGAAAACTGCAAATAAATGTAATTCCGTTTGGATTTACAGACAGGTTGGATAATACGCTGGAAATTGCTATCTTTAGGATCGTTCAGGAACTGGCTACCAATATTATTAAACACAGCCAGGCAACTGAGGCAACCATACACTTAACCCAGCACGACTACAATTTGAACATTATTATTGAAGATAACGGTGTAGGTATGGATACCTCAAAAATAAATTTTTCAGACGGCATGGGATTGCACAGCATTACCAAAAAAACTGAGCAGCTCGACGGCACACTTACTATAGACTCAACTCCCGGCAGGGGCACAACCATAATTATAGACCTACCTATATGATACAGCTTGTTATAGCCGAAGACCACCAATCGTTAATTGATGGTTTAAAGATATTTTTTGAATATGAAAACGATATAAAAATTGTTGGCGAAGCTAACAATGGCGAAAGCTTACTTGAAATTGTGCGCAGCAAAAAGCCTGATGTTGTACTTACAGACATCCGTATGCCTAAAATGGATGGTATTGCTGCTACCCGCATTATCAAAAAAGAATTTCCTGCATGTAAAGTAATCGCATTCAGCATGTTTGAACAGGAAGAGGCCATTGTGCAAATGCAGTCTGCAGGAGCATCGGGTTACATACTCAAGAATGCATCATTAAAAATAGTACTTGCAGCCATTAGAGCCGTAATGCGAGGGGAAACTTTTTTTGACGATGCTATTCCTGCCACAAATCATGCTTCCGAAAATGAGGTTCATTTAAGCAAACGCGAAGAAGAGATCTTAAGGCTTATAGGTAAAGGAAAAACTTCTCATGAAATTGCCGAAATACTTTTTATTGGCAAAACAACGGTAGACACGCACCGAAAAAACATCCTTAAAAAATTAAATCTTCAGGGAAAAACAGAATTGCTGCGTTACTCTATGGAAAAAAAATACGAATTTTAGATCACTTTTACATACTGGCACCTTAAAAATACCCAATAATGGGTATTTTTTTTTATTGTAGAATGTCGCAAATTTGCAATGCAAGCTTACTCTGATAAGAGAGGGACTAAAATTTTTATTTTAGTTATTTTGTAGTTGGTTTAGGAAAAAAATACCCTTCGGGGTATTTTTTGTTTATATATATCTTACATGCTGTAAATTGTGGCATGCAGTTTGTAATAACCAAAAATATAACACATTTTTTTAATTACCTTTACATAAATTAACCAATACATCAATCATGAAAAATAGTACAATCGCATTAATGGCTGCCCTTACAATTTCTGTTTCACTAACAAATTGCGGCTCTCCAAAAGTTACACGTGTTAGCGATACAACCGTTACCGACCTTAGCGGACGCTGGAACGAAACAGACTCACGCCTTACTGCAGAAGAAATTACAGCCGAACTTATGGATCATGCATGGTACAGCACTTATGCAGCCGAAAATGCTGGTAAAAAGCCTGTAATAATTGTTGGGCTTATAACAAACAAATCACACGAGCATATAGCTACCGAAACTTTTTCTAAAGATATAGAGAAAGCCATTATTAACTCTGGCCGTATGAAACTGGTACAGGCAGGCAACATGCGCGAAGAAATTAGGGCAGAGAGAGCAGACCAGCAAAACCATGCATCGCAAAGCACCATGAAAAAATTTGGTCTTGAAAACGGTGCCGATTTTATGCTACAGGGTACCATAAATTCTATTACAGACCAAAACAAAAAAGAAAAATCGGTTTACTATCAAATAGATCTTGAGCTTACTAACATTCAAACCAATGATAAAGTTTGGATTGGCGACAAAAAGATCAAAAAAATGATAAAATAGTACAACCAGGCTAAAACATTTTTTTAAATGAAAGCAACCAAAAGAACTGTTGCCGCCTTAATGGCGGCACCCGTATTTTTATTGTTTGCCCTGCAGTCCTGTAGTACTTATAACTTAAAAACTGCCGATATTGAAAACCAGTTGGTTACAGGGCAGTTTACCGAAGCTTCAAAAAGCATTGATGCCAATAAATTTCTTAATAAAAAAAGAAACAGGCTATTATATCTTTTAGAAAAAGGTAAGATGGAACACCTGGCCGGCAATTATACCGAAAGCAACCGGCTTTTTGAGCAGGCCTATATACTTATAGACGACCAGATAAAAACAAACGCCGGGCAAACAGTAGCTGCAAAGTTTACAAACCCAATGGCTGAACCTTACAAAGGAGAAGATTTTGAAAAAGTGACCATACATTATTACATGGCACTCAATTATTTCTTTTTGGGACAACCTAACGAGGCATTAGTAGAGGCAAAAAGGATAAACATTAAGTTATTACAACTTAATGAAAAATATAAAGAAAATAAGAACAAATACACCCGCGATGCCTTTTCGCAAATTTTACAGGGCATTTTGTATGAAGGCACAGGCGATATAAACAATGCTTTTATTGCCTATCGCAATGCCGAAGAAATTTATTCCGGCAGTAATGGCTCTTATTTTGGCGTTGCCATGCCGGAACAGCTAAAAAAAGACTTGCTTCGCACAGCGCGCCAACTTGGTTTTACAGAAGAATATAATGCTTATCTAAAAAAGTATAATATCAAGGCACCAAATTCTACTCCTGTAGCACCCACAGGCGAAGCTATCATTTTTTGGGAAAACGGCCTTGCCCCTGCCAAAGACCAAATAGTAGCCACAGTATCTGGTGCAGGACACTTTTTTTATGCAACCTATATGGATGAGGGCGAAGTGTTCGATATACTTTTACCCATTCCGCTGGGCACAAATGTGGGTACAATAAATGCAATAGCAATACCAAAATACAGAACAAGGCCGAGCTTTTATAACAAGGCTGCTCTTATTGTAAACGGTCAGGAACAGTTTTTTGAAACTTCTCAGGATTTTAATTCGATTGCGCGTCGCTGCCTAAAAGACCGAATGCTCAGGGAAACGGTAGACCTTGTGGTTCGTTTTGCAGCAAAAAAAGGTGGCAGTGCCCTTCTTGCTGCTATTGCCAAAGAAACCCTTGGCGATACAGGCGAAGACCTTGTAAGACTTGGAGCCGATGCTGCCGGTGCACTAACCGAAAAAGCCGATACGCGTAACTGGCAATCACTACCATCTACCATTGGCTACACCCGTGTTCCATTACAGCAAGGCATTGAAAACAAGTTTGTAATTAAAAAGTATGGTCCAAATGGAATTGTTGATAATGACACTATTAGTATTCCTTACGGGCGCGGACTTCAAATTATAAACTATTTCGACCTTGGGCGCACTCAGGTAATACCTAACCAGAATACAACATCCAAACCAGTTGCTTCTAAAGCTGAGCCAATCTCTAAAACTATTGCCGAAAAATATGATAAATGGATTGATGGCGGCAATGGTCTTTCATACAAAGTATCTTACTACAACACCAACAAAGATGATATACAACAATATGGTAAAAAAATAGTTTTTAGATCAGACAGGCCTACTACCATTACGTATGTAATTACAGAAAAACCATATAGTAAAGATCTAAAAGTTGTAACTCTTGATGAGTATGAGAAGCTCGAAGATGAAGGGAAGACCGATAATGCTACATATATGCTAACGGATAAAATAACTCCGGGCAAAGAAATTACAGGATGGTATCCTTACATACACAAAAATCCTGATTTTTATGTAACTATTTTAAAAGTAGAACCTTAAATTGCAGTTATGAAAAAGTTTTTATTCATATCTCTGCTTGCAATGATAGCAAGTATTTCGATGAAGGCACAATCTGCCGGATGGGAAAGCTGGCAAAAAACAAGTTGTTACAGTAAAATATCGTTTCGGCTAAAAGATGAGGGCATGCGTGGGGAACAGCACGTTTGGAAAGTTCAGTTTAAAAATGATTACGAACAGCTCATTTCTTTTAATTATCATGTAACCGATAAAATGGGGCAATACAATACAACAACTCATCGAAAAACCATAATGGGAGGTCGTATAAGCGATGAACTGGAAGTATTCACAAAAGAACAAGATCTCTTTTTATTGGTAGATAAAGTAAGCCTGTCTCCTTATCCTAAAGATTTTGTTGAATGCGACAGCAACTAACACTTGTGTATTAGTAAATTAAATTGTATATTTAAAAGCATCTGTATATTTAAAAAAGGTGTTTATACAATATAAAGTTCCTTGCTTAAATAACAGAAATATTCATAATTTTACGCCACCGTAAATTTCTTACATGAAGATTGTAAAATATATATTTCTGCTTCTGCTTTTGGCTTCTATAGCCACAACCGTATTTATTGCCACTCAGGACGGAAAATATACAATAAAGAGAGAGAAAGTAATAAATGTATCCAGACCCGTGCTCTATAATTATTTAAATGATTATAAAAATTGGGAAAATCTGGGCTTTTTTGCCAATGCCGATACTTTGGCTACTTATAGCTATTCTGATAATTCAGTTGGCGCAGGTGCTACTATGAGCTGGCTAAAAGACGGTAATGGAGGAAGAATAGAAACACTGGAAACTGCTAACAACGACTCTATAAACCAAAAGGCAGAATTAGAAAATCTTGACGCCAATGTTACCTGGATTTTAAAAGACACCCTTAAAAGTACTAAAGTAAAAGTTCGTATTAGCGGAAAACTGACGTTTACACAAAAAGCATATGCCCTCTTAAATGGTGGTACTAACGTAACCATAGATTCTTCTTTAGAAAAAGGACTTGTAAACCTAAATAACTTTTTAGTGAAAGAGGTTCAGAAATTTTCTACCGAAGTTGTTGGCGTAGTAAATAAAAAGGCAACATTTTATTTAGGGACTACTTCTACCCTGCCTATTGCAGATGTAAATAAAAAAGCAATTGGAGCCTTTGATAAATTGTTAGAGTTCTCTAAAGAAAACAGAATCACCGTAACCGGAAAGCCATTCATCTTATATCAAAATATAAATAAAGCTAATCAAACTGCTACCTGCACATATAGCATACCCATTAAAGATGAGATGTACACAGCTCCTGGCAGCGATTATGCAGGAGGCAAATTACTTGCTTTTAATGCGCTTAAAACAACACTTAGAGGAGATTATTCTCATTTACCTAAAGGATGGCAAGCGGCACGCAAGTATATGTCCGAAAAAAAAATACAGGAAAAAACCACTGCTCAATATTTAGAAGTCTATACCAAAGGAGTTTCGCAAACGCGAAGACCATCTTTACTTGTTACTGACATTTATATTCCTGTGGGTGCTCCGGATATTATTGTTACAGATACGTTGATAAAACCGGTTATACCGACGATAGTAACACCTCCAACTGGCTCAACAGCAAAGCCGACAACAACAAATGTAAAACCAGTCATAAATCCTGCAAATAATAAACCTACCAGTTCAACTGTTCCGCTTAAACAGGCAGGCAGTATCCTCGCTAAACCTGCCGGAACTACAACTCATGTAACTCCGCAAAAACAAACTCAGGGCAATACATCAACAAAACCAGCTTCTACTACTCCGGTAAAGCCCTCAACCACAAATCAACCTAAGCCAAAACCAGCAAAAGCAACAACTAAACCCACATCATCGGGTGGAGACGACCTTAACCCTCCGAGGGCATAAAAAAACCTGCAAAAAGCAGGTTTTATATTATTTGTTATTATAACCAAATCGTCTTAGCTGAAAATTATTGCTGCGCCAGTCTTTATTGACTTTTACAAACATTTCTATGTGAATTTGTTTGCCAAAAAACTTCTCAAGGTCTTCGCGAGCCTGTATACCAACTTTTTTGATTGCAGCCCCTTTATGCCCTATAATGATACCTTTTTGGGTATCACGCTCTACCATAATAACAGCGCGAATACGAATGATATTATCATCTTCTTTAAATTCCTCTGTCTCTATCTCTACAGCATACGGAATTTCCTTATCATAATTCAAAAGTATTTTTTCGCGTATGGTCTCGTTTACAAAAAAACGCTCCGGCTTATCAGTTAACGCATCTTTAGGGTAATAAGGCGGAGATTGTGGCAATAATTCAAGAATACGGCTAAACACTTCCTGAACATTAAAATTTTGCAATGCACTTATAGGATATATCTCGGCATTAGGCACTTTCTCTGTCCATAATGCAACCTGTTCTTCAAGCTTTTGCTGGTCGCTGGTATCTATTTTATTTAATAATAAAAGTACGGGAATCTTAGCATGTACTATTTTATTAAAGAAGGCTTCATCTTTAAGTTCCTTCTCTCCTATCTCTACCATATAGATAAGCACATCGGCATCCTCAAAAGCAGATTTCACAAAATCCATCATCGAATTTTGCAACTCATAAGCAGGTTTGATGATACCTGGAGTATCAGACAGCACAACCTGAAAATCATCGCCATTTACAATTCCCAATATACGGTGGCGTGTAGTTTGAGCCTTACTGGTAATTATAGAAAGACGCTCACCCACAAAAGCATTCATAAGAGTGCTTTTACCTACGTTAGGATTACCAATTATATTTACAAAACCTGCTTTGTGCAACATATCTCAAAAGTATTAATGTAAAAAAAGCCACTCATTTCTGAATGGCTTTACTTAGTAGCGGGAACAGGACTCGAACCTGTGACCTTCGGGTTATGAGTTCTATAAGAACCCGAAAACACACGAACTTTGCTATCAAAAGAGGCCAAAACCTTACGGTTAGAGAGGCAATTTCTAAAATGTTATAGTAAAAGTGTTCAGTTTCCTGTTCACGTGACAAAGGTACTTATTTAGAATTTTTAATATTCATTTTTAAATCTTTTTTCAATTTAATTTCTTTTTCTAATTCTATAATCTTCTTTTCCAGACTTTCTCGATTATACTCTTCCTTAAAATAGGCTTCCAGGGCTTCTAAATATATATTCTTCGCTTCCTGGAGTTCTAAGTAGGCGTTCAATTCCATTTCTAAAGCTTTTCTACGGGCTTTCAGGGAAGTAATAAATGCTATCATTACAGCCAATAAAGCGGCTAAGACAGCTAAGATTTCAAGTATTGTCTCCCAATTATCTACCATTTCTTTCGGAATTAAAAATTACAAATTCATTGCCTTCTTTAATGTAATAGATGTATTTGTCAAGTCCTAAAGTCATTATGACAAATACTATTATCAATGTCTGAAAATTGTAGACTGTTTCAATATTTTTATTTTGAGGGACATGACCATATATACCCATCAAAAAAATAATTATTAGAATAAGCACCGCATACATTGAATTAGGCATTCTATTAAGTGAGATAACTATACCAGCAACAAACATCGCTGTAGACATAGTTAAATTACGTTCAGAAATAGGTTCTTTATAAAAGAAAGTTATTAAAAATGGTAGCATTAATAATCCAATATTAAGCAGTAAGCTTAAAAAGTAATTATCCCATTTTTTTCGAGTGTCTTGTGCCATCTTAATTTGTTTTATGGCTTATTGTATGGTTTAATACTATTTAAATAGTGAGCCTTCTTGTATTCTTTATCTAGTTCAGCCAAAACGTAATCAATAAGGTCTTTCAGCATTGTTAAGTCAAATTGCTCAAAAATTTTGTAATAATGAGCATGGTCATTGCCTAACCAAACAGCCCTTTCTAATATGTCTTTTATATCTCCGGTAAAATAATCCTTTAATACTTGTGCTAATGCTTTACCTTTAATTTTTTCGATATCATTGGGAAATTTTGCAGTAGCTAAATCTTTTACTAAATATTCGATAGATTTTCTATAACCCATTCCTGCTATTTCATCTAATCCTGCATTTTCTGCTTGCACACTTTGATTGTAAGTTTTAATAAACTTTGATTCAAGTGTTGAATCGCCTGCACTTTTTAATTGTAATACTGGCTCAGGCCATATACGCTCTTGAGGACAAGAATCTAAGAATCGTATGAAGACAAATTCTGCCCCAATTAATTCGTTTTCGCATACAATAAGTCTTTGACAAGACATATTAGTACATCTCCATAGTGAAATAAGGCTTTCTTTAGAAGAATGTTTTTGTGAACATCCAACTTCAGTACATATTTGAGTTACATAGCAATATGGACATATATTTGGAGCTACAACATCATAATAGTTATTATGCACTAATGAATTCATAATAGAACAATATTTAGACTTAATATATCAATAATTGGCATAGAGATTTTTGACGCAGTTGCCACATACCGGACGACCTTGACTTGCACACTCTTTTCGAGCCTCATTTTCGTCAAGACATGCAAAAACAGTATGGTTTGAGTCAACCTTATCCATAGCTTCACAAATAGATTCAGGTTCAACAAAGCAACGGAGATCATCTTTAGCCATTAATCCCTTAAAAAGATGCAGTTCTTCTGTATCTTTTCTTTTCATAAGTGTATATACTAATGCCATAATTAAAAACTATATCCAAATTTAACACCGGTTCTCACAGCCCATTCGTCCACGTTTTTGTTGTCTATGTCGCCTTTGCCTTTTATCTCAATTTTCCACATGGCACCAATAAAAGGATCTATAGAAAAGTTGCCCAGCTGTATTTTATATCCAATCTCGGGAGCAAAGAAAGAAAAGTAGCTATAAGTGCCATCTACCACTCCAAAAATAAACAGGTTTTCGTCAAACTTTACATTGCCGTAAGACAGGTAGTTTGCACCGTAAAAGCCTTTGTGTTCAGGCCCCCAATAGTTGCGGCTGCCCAGCTCTATAGCAAAGCCGGTTCCGTCAATATCATAGCCTGCAACAGAATAGTTCATTAACCCGGCAGCAACATTTACAATGTGCGATTTGGCATGCTTGCCATCGGGCTTAATTTTGTATTCATACTGTAGGCCAATTTGGCTTGGGTCTGAAAACATTGGGTTGATTGATACCTGATGCTGTTTTGTTGTTTCCTGCGCAAAAGTAAGTGTGGCCGCTAAAGATGCAGCGAGAGTAAAAATTTTTCTCATAAGGTGGTGTTTATTTAAAATGGTTAATTTTTGTATATGATAAAGAAGAAAAAGCTTATTGTAACTCCTTTTTAAACTTTACAAGTTTTTCTTCTTCAATGAAATTTTGCTTTAGTGGAAAGTAGCCATCGTGTCGAAGACCATTCTTAAAGCCTATATAAGTAGCTAATTGTTCCCTGGTAAGTACTGCTCTAAAATCTTCCTCATTTTTTACAAGCAATTTCATTATTTCGACCTTAGACTGAGCTGTTTTTGTCTCATAATACTTTTTAGCTGTCTCGTAAAAAACTGGGTATTGGTCTGTAAACAGTTTTTTGAGTTGAGCTTTTTGTTCTTCTGTAAAATCAACAACATCTTTTATACCCTTTATCTTACCATTTGCATAATATTCTGCCGGATTAAAATCAGGAGTCTTTTTTATATTCCTTTCAATACCATAATAAATGCCAAAAGTTCTGTCGCTTAAGTCTCTATCTGATTGAGCAAAGGCTATTGTAGAAAATAAAATGAATAGTAAAGTAATTTTTTTCATGTGGTGTAATAGTAATGGTTATTTGTAATTTTTAGTTTTTGTATACCAACCAGGTTATGATGCGGCTCCGGGTTGTGCTTTCAAATTTTCTATTTGCAACTTCTGTGCCTCAATAAATTCTTTTTGCAGCTGCACCATGTCTTCAAGCTGCTTTACATACTTTGCGGTGCCATAATCGGGCGGCGGTGGTTCTGCCAACACCCGTTGCTTGTCGTTGTTGGTTGTAGTAAAGCCCTTTAAAGTTAAATCTAAGTTAATAAAATCATCAATTGTAATTCCAAAGTGCTTACAAATTTTTTGTATCGTCTCTACGTTTGGATTACTACGGCCATTAATGTAAGTATTAATTGTAGCCTGTTTCTGCTCAAATATCTCTCCAAATTCTTTTTGTGATAATTTATTTTTATCACATAAGTACTTGATATTTAAACCTATATAATTAATCATGCTGTTTTTTGTAATTTTTATTACAACAAAATGTAATTTTTATTACTTTTTGTATTACATTTGTCTTCATAAATGTAGACAATTTTTCGTTATGGCAAAATTGAGCGAAACCATTAAAGAGAAGAAAGCGCGCCGCAACAAAGCTGTTTTGGACCGCTATATTGAACTAAAGAATTTAATGACGTGCCGTGAAGCCCAAAAACTTCTCGAAGATGAATTTAACATCAGCAAGTCTACAGTTACTAAAATTTTATTTGTTCCCTCCTACTCACTTTCTCCACTCCCAACGATAGTTGCAACAACCGTTGTTGTGGCAGAAACTAAAAGCGTGCCAGTTTAACAGATTTAGTAAGAAAAGGATTTTTAAAGTTATGGGATATACCACAGAACAACTTAAAGAAATGGCTAACGACCCCTCAATATCAAGACATGAGTTTAGAGAACTTGTTTTAAAACAGTTCTATGAAGATAATGCGACACCTTTGGATGATACATCTATTTACCCTGAAGCTTCCGGGTAAATTCTAAAAATAAAGTACTATAGTGTTTAAAAACGGTATCAATGTAGTGAGATAGATCGGGGTTTTCAGCAGGGCTGTTATCGCACATTTTGTCTAACTCGTTTGTGTATCTCAAAAACACATCGCCCAGTTTGTCAATATCTGTTTTAGTAACTTTTTGTTTTACAGATTTAAAGGCAGGTATTTTAAGAGCTTCGTCCTTATACGTTTTCAGTAATTTTTCACATTCAACCTTTAGAGCAGAAATTAAAGCAGAGTTATCCATTGATTATATAAAAACACAATGATACAAAAATAAACCTTAGCCGCCCCTTTTGTTGTGCATATTCAGTTTTTTGGTTGGTTGATATTTTTAGGCGGCTTTGGTTTTATAAATACATAGTATGGATTTATCGATTGAACAAAAAATAGAGATACTGGAGCATGAGATAAAAAATTTAGAGTATGGCAAACAGTGGTATAGCAATAGCCCTTTGCATAGCAACCAGCTAAAGCGCACGATACAAATGAACGCGTATGATAATCGCATCCAGGACAAATATAAACAGATAAAAAAGCTATCTAAAAGCTAAACAACAATGCAGGCAGAAACAGTATATAACGTGTATATGGCACTTCCGGAGGAGGAGCGGTTACGCTTATATAAAATGGTCGACGCCGATGTAAAGCTGCTGCAACCTGTTGAAGTTAAAAAAGATGATGGCCAGTACACCGATGCAGAATGTACGGATGCTTTAATGAAAATACTTGAAAAACAAAAATCAGAACGATTTGGAAAGAAAAAACTAATGGTGGTAAAATAAAAAAGTGCGGGCACCACCCCGCACCTACCCGAAAGATAAATAACCTGTTGGAAGCAGGTAATTATACTTATCGCTGCAAAAATAGTGATAAATGAAGTAGGGACAAAGCTTTAACACATTTATAACAAAAAACCATGCAACAATTGTTGTTGCTAAACCCGAAACCTAAATAATTTAATTATGCTAAAAACAAACCTTACCCCTGCGGGTGGCTGTATGCCCCCGGCAGGAACCGTACCTACCCTTTTACAAAAACCCATTGCCAAGCTAAACAAAATGCGCTGCGTTGCCGGAGTTTCTTCCGGCAGCTTGCAGCCCAATATGGCAATGGTGCATATAAGCTTTTCTAACCAAAAGAAAACAAACCCCAAAAAAGCCCTGGACTGTTTTAAGCGTGCCGGTGTAGTACCAAAGCTGCTACACATTAACCGCATTGGCCAGTTTATGCAAATATGGCTTCAACCTGCTAAAACTTTAACCCATTAAGATACCTCAGTGCAAGTAATTGCAATCTACCCGAAGCCGCCGGCAGCATGATGCATGCCGGCCGCCAAGGGGTTAAAAGCTACAACTATGGAAACACACAAAGTTTATGATTTAGATGGCAGGCCTGTACTGGATCCGGAGGCCATTGCAAAACAGGAGCGCAACGCGCAAGAAATAGAGGTTAATGATGCTGAAACTTTAAACCCTACTACCAATGCAAACATTTAAAAACAATACCGATGCCAGGCTACGGGAGTGGCCTCAATCGCCCCAGGAATGGCAGGCCAGCCCGGTTATAAAATTTACTGTGCCGGGTAACCGCATTGTACATGTGGGAGACCGCATACACGCAGCCACTAAAATGGTTAAAACAGGCTTAGAAAGCGGCGGTGTTAAAGACATTTACTACTACATACAGGAAATAAAAGAGGTTAAGGCCAATGCTGTATTTATTACAGATACCGATATAACCGCTACGGCTAAACGCTTGGAGGTATGACAAAGCAGGAAATACTTGAAACGTTACTTTGGACTAAAGGATTATATACCCAATACATTGATGTAGATAATTCAACGTGCGTACATGATTTTTATATAGGTCTAACACATGATGGATTAGAGTTCGGCTTTTGTGTATTATTCCGGATGGCTCTCGCAAATGAATATGATGTGTTGTTAGAACTCTGTCGAGATCTTAACACAAGGCATCCTAACCCACTGGGTATATTGTGGTACACAGCAGCTAATAAACTCTATCCAACAACAACCGTTGAAGACATCAAGCAACAAGCGTTGCAACCGCGTTTAGACCACCTGAACCGTACAATAGCGCGCCTACAGGAAGAACTTAAAGCTGAAGCCGTATGACGAACGAACGTTTATGCGAAATCCTTAAAGAAAAGATGATTGCGCTACATCCTGGAATGATAAGCTATAACTGTAGAGTAGATATAGAGACACGGTATTTAAAGGGAAAAATTTTAAAGGAGATATACGTAAGCATGGGAGCTTTAAAACATAATCATCCTGCTGAAGATGATTTTATCTATGAAGGGTACTGGGCTAAAAATGTTGCAGAAGCTATTTCAATCATAGATCAGAAAATTTACGGCTACACAAAAACTACAAAATTAGAACCTAATCCTAAAACAAACAACAACAATGAGAACTAACCAGGTAAATAATATTGCCGGGGCCTTGACAGCTGCCAAACTTTTTGGCTACCAACCCAGTGTGCAGCTGCCCGAACCGGAAACTAACTCAAAAGAACAATCCAATGTGCTTACAGCCGTATATCCGGCAATAGCAGGAGAAGCGTTTGCAAGAACGATGGATAATTACCGCATTTATGCCGCTCAATACAACTTTCGCACTAAGGCAGAAAACGAGTTAATTGATAAGCATAACGCAGGTGTACAAATATACAAAGAAAACAATCAACTTGCTGAATATGAGAAACAAATTATTGCAAATTTTAGAAAAAGATTTGCCCACCTTTCAACGCGTGATTATAATGCCGAGGTAGATAAAGCAGGTGAAACTTTTAGCCGTTTACTGGACAAAAAGCGCATACAAACGCTAAAGTATGGCACAGAAATGCATTTTGCCAACTGGCTGCACCTTTATGATGCGCAGCTGCGCAGGCGCAACAACGAGTACCGCAATTTAAAGGTGCGCACCGCCACCCCGGTGCAGCCGCTCGTAACCAACAGTTTTCATATAACCAATTTAAAGCGCAATGGAGAGCTTTCTATTGATGTATGCACCAAAACCGTGCGCAACCACCGTTACCGCCTTGAAGAGGCTGGTGTGTTCTTAGACAGCACGTTTATTGGCCGCTTTTTGGGTGTAAAAGTGGAAATTAACCCTGATATTTTGGTAATTCTTGATCTCGCAACCAATAAAGTTGCCTCAGCTGAAAATCAGCCTCTTAACCCTGACCGAGAGAAAAAGTTACCTAAACACTATGAAGCTACTGGAACTTTTTCAGAGGATTATAAGAAAAAGGAGGTCGCTGCGCAAACCTCTGTCGATAAGGTGTCTCCTTCGTCGACATCCTTTGAGATTAGCAGGAGCATTTTAGCAGGAACACCCCGAAGCAAGCAAACCCCGGATTCACCAGGGGGCGCGGCCGCGAAAAAAGATGAAAAATTTGAAGAAACTTTAAGCCATAAACTCCGTGCGCTCATTATACACCCCCAACAACTGGCGTTGGAACTGGCAGCAGGCCTGCACGATAGCTACCAACCCATTGATGTTAGGCTATTGTACAAAGAAGCAATGGGCGGCTACCTTACCCGGGCTGAGTTCCGCGAGTTGGTAATCCAGGATTTCTTTAAAAATGCTGCTAAACTCTACCGTGGCCAAACGGTTTATGCCGGGGCATGGAAAAAGGCAATTAACTACTGGATGGAACATAAGTTCATCACATTCAACGGCTATCACTTCCAAAAGGCAAACATTATTGATGATGTATCGCAACTGCGTTGGAGGTTAGAGCATGCGCGCAAATGGTTTGTGCGTACAGGAATTTCAACACTTTACCCGTCTAACTACTTTGATTTTACGCGCAAAGCTGCCAAAGAAATTGGCTTTGAATACACCGAAAAGGCTTGGAAAAGGCATGTTAAATACCAGGAAGAAAAGCCCGAAGCTAAACGCAGGTTAGAGAAAAACGCCAAGCTGCGCCTTGAAACCATAGACTACTCTAAAAAGTTTGATGCGGCCGTTAGGCGTTTCCTTACCAACAAAATTACTGTTAACCAGTTGCTTGACTATGTAGAGAACAACCTGCCAACGCAGTTCAAAAACAAGCTTGCAACAACAATTGAGAAAATGATAACCGAAACTAAATTTTAAGCCATGCCAGTATTTTGCAGTGTAAAATCGCGCATAAAGATGATTGCGCTAACAAAACCGGGATTGCCAAATATTATTTGGTTTAGCATCCTTAGCCATGACCATAAGCCCGAAGAAAAGATCATTGCCGGCATGCTCCGGAGGTTCCAGGCTACTAAAGACATCAATATTACTCAGGTAATACAATTTTATGACAACCAGGAGAAAAAGCGGCCAAAAATAGTAGAATACAGATGATATGAAAGCCATAAAATTTACAAAGGTAGACCGCGACGAAGTAATTGTACTGCAACGCGAATTAGAATGTTACAGCAACATACAGGTGTATGGCCTTTATTTTAGAAGTATTGATGATTTTATAAATGCCATTATTGCTGTAGACACCGCCCAACGCCTATGGGTAGCATTGCGCAAAAAGGTAGAAAGTGACAGTAAATTCTATAACCTGAAGTTTAATGCCACTGAAGCTGCTGTAATATTTAAATGCTGCCTTTGGAAACGCGATGGCCGCACGCCCTATCAAACATTTGTTGCTGAAAAATACAAGAACGGTATTGATAACGAATTTAAAAACCTAACACCAGGACAGTAATTAAAAAATGCGGTTAGTTCAATGACAGGTACAGATAAACTTAAGCCACTACCATACAGCACGAGCAAAAATCAACTTACCAAATGGTATATATCCTGTGGTGTGTCTGAAAAGAACATACGCCACGCCATTAATGCCATAATATCTGATAACCGCAAACTACCACCGGGTAAAACCATCTATGATAAAAACGTGCGCCACGACGAACTACAGGAATTTGTAGAACAGTTTGGCCTGCCTAAAGATTATTATAACCCCTATTCTAAAAAAGAAGCGATATGAAACGCATAAAGATCATTCTAACCATTGTTGCCGCCCTTATTATTGGCGGTGGAGGCTATTTTATTGCCGCAACACCTTTAGCCATTTGGAGCCTGCTATGTGCCGTTGTTGGCTTTTTCCTGCACATTTTGGGGAAACTTAAACCCATAGATAAAATATGACACACTTTTTAGAAGCACTGGCCATGGCTGTAATGCTTGGCCTTGTTGTTGGCCGTTTGGCTTGCAGGAAAATAAAGCAACTCAGTAAAAAACGATAACCATATAATACAATTCCTGGCCCTTTACTGGCCTTTTAAAACTACCACATTATGCCGAAAACAGAACCCATTTACAAACAGCAAGGCAACCGGTTTTACAAAATTGTTGGCTTTGATATGTTAGAGATTGACTATTCCAATGCTGAACATGGTATTATGAGCATTAGCTATGCCGATACACGAACCAGCCCTATAGCACCCAATGGGCATGCTAAAATCTATCTAAGAACACTTTTGATAAGTTTTTTAAAAAGGCTATGAAAATCTTTAATGCTGTAGGCCATGCCAGCGGTTAAAAGCAACAACCCTTTGCATGCCGAAATGAATCGATATTTCAACATGCATGTGTATGAATGGGTAGGTATTGAAACAGTTACAACAACTGTTGGCGAGATAAAACAGCCTAAATACGCCCATGCCGGTATATGCAGTGCAAACGAGGTTGCAGTTTACATTGCAGATGAAAAACTTAAAATAAAGCTTTTTAACAAGGCTTTGGACGGTGGGTTAGACAGATACACCTTTCTAATACGAAACCGCCTTAAAATCGAAATTTACTCAAAATAACTAAACGGTTTTGTTATGAAGATATTAGTGGCCTGCGAAGAGAGCCAGGCAGTAACAATAGCTTTTAGATCAAAAGGTCATGAAGCATTTAGCTGCGATGTACAGGAGTGCTCAGGCGGGTATCCTGAATGGCATATACAAGGCGATGCCCTGAAAGAAGCCTACAGCGGAAATTATGATATGATGATTGCTTTCCCTCCATGTACCTATCTGACTGTTGCTGCTAACAGGCACTTTGTAAACAATCCTGAACGTTGGAAGGCAAGGTATGAGGCAATGTTGTTTGTGTATGATCTTCTGAATGCTCCTATAGATAAAATTGCATTGGAAAATCCTATTGATGCAATATCTACCTACATAAGGCCTCCGGAGCAAATCGTAAACCCGTTTTATTTTGGCGACAACGTGCCCAAAAAAACGTGCCTGTGGCTTAAGAACCTGTCCCCCCTAATTCATTCAGCTAATAACACACTGTTTGATGTAAAAACACACGTTGAACCTGAGTACTTAGTTTATAATTCAAAATCGAATAAATCAGGAAAATCAAAATATTCTGTTTTTGGGAAACAGGGTAAAGGCCACGGTAAAACAAGAAGTAAAACATTCCCCGGCATCGCCAATGCAATGGCTGAGCAATGGGGCTAAAATCAATTAATATTAAATCACATGAAAAAACTACCAAAAATTATCGCCTTTATTATCGTGCTAATCTTTATTGATGCCCTTGCAGCAACAAATGTTGGCTATTATGCAACAGTTGTTGATATGGGAGCCAACAACGCTACCACCACGCCAACGCAAAGCCCAAACAACGAGCGTATGACTACCGCAACAACATTCGAGCCGGTTCCGGGAAGTTATAGCCTTTCTTTAAGGTTGCCTAACGGTAATATCAAGTCTTTCAAGGTTACCGCAGGCACTTATAACAGTGCCACTATTGGGCAACATGTACCTATGAGTACTAAATATGGCCTTTTTACTGGATATGATTGGATAACTAAAGTTGTAGAGTAGTCATGAGAAAACAATCATCTAAATTATTTGAAGACAGCATTATGTACAGTATTGTGCAAATTAATGATCCTGAAATTGGTTGGGTAGAAGAATACCGTTTTGAAATATACCAACGCCCCTACTTTTTTGGCCTGCTTGGTAAGAAACGATGGGAGTTTGTAATTCAAACAAATGATTTTAACCTAGGCTATTCCTTTTGTAAATCTCAATTATGAAAAACCTAACACTAAAAGAGGGCTATAAAAACCGGCACACGGAGCCGCTGCCCACAGAAGAATATTACATGATAATCGTTATAAATGACAGCACCGGAGAGCATAACGAGGTTTGTTTATGGAAGCCTGCCGAACCGGAAAACGAAGACCAATCGGGATTTTTAGGTACTGCTTACTGCATGTATAGCAATAAACGCGGTGTTAGTACAATTGGGCATCATGTCTGGGAGCAAAACAATGCCGAATTTGTTTATTATAAACAAATATAAATAAAAAAACCACCTTAATAGGTGGTTTTTAGATATTTGGATTATTCCATATCGTTATTATTAACTTCAAGCGCATCTGTTTCTACATAAGCACCTTCTTTCCATCCTTTATTGACCAATAGCCAATCCAATAAAGCTCCCATAAATTGATAATTAATTGCATGGGCAGATGCTTGGTTATAATTTACAACTCCATCTTCATGGGTTATAATTACATGTCTTTTATGCATCGGCTTTGTTCCTTTAAGCACAAAAGTTGTCATATTTGGACCAACATCAAATCTGGAATCTTCTATGATTTTATTACATTTTGTTAAATTCTCTGTAATAAAATTCAAATCTACTGTAGGGAGATAAGTATCTAACATATCTTAATGGGACAACTCTAGTTGATTTTCGTTTATAGATGAACTTTCAAAATCTATAATTTGTGGATGCTTTTCTCCGGTATGAACCATTTGTTCAAATACAAAATTATCCACTTTATATACCATAGTACTCTTCGTCAGCTCCTGCCATCCCAAGGCTAAAAGCTCAGTTTCCAATTTTAGACCAAATCTTTCACAATTAATACAAAAACCTTTAATTGCATCTTTGGCTAATTTGTCAATGTCCATGTTATTGAAAGCATGAAATTTAATTCCAAAAAATGGCATTGTAATGCTAATAGAGCCGTCAGAATTTTCTTTGTCCCATACGGGCATAACTACAGACACAGATTCCAAATTGTTATTTGTTCTATCTCTGCGAATTTCAATTGTTGCTTCGTTATTCATAATGTTTTAAGGTATTCTTTAATAACGCAAATATCAGGGAACAATACTCTTTGTTATTAAGCGGTGTGGTTGTCGTTATTTTAAATCATAGTAAATTAAGTTAAACAAATATCTTGTCACATTGACATTCAATACTTTCCAACTTCTACACCCGTGTTATAAAAACGGCTGCAAAAGTAATATTTTTTTAAATATTAGAAAAAAAAATATTACCTATTTGGAAATACTTCTTAATCTATTAATTACGAATATCATGCCATACTATCTCTCTTAGCTTTTTAACTATAGGACATGTACAATTGACATATTTCTTGACGGAAAATTAAGTAAAAGTTTGGAATTACAACACGTGCTTATATAATTTTTAAGACATGAACTACCCTAAAAAAATACTTTTAATGTTAAATACATCTTAAAATACCAGTATTCGCGCGGTGTCTACATTTTTTAAAAAAATAAAAAAAATAAAAAAAAGCAAAAAAAAAATTGTCGGGAGCGGCCTCAGAGCGTGTTTTGGCTACCAAAATGCTTGTAAAAAACATAAAAACGCTTAGTGTTTTCCCTCAAAAACGCGAGCGCGCGAGAAAATTAGCAACAAAAAGACACAAGTGCGCGCGCAATTTCGCGACGTAAAAACACAAGCGCGCGAGAAATTCTGCGGCGAAAAAAACAAACGCGCAAGAAATTTTGCGGCGGAAAAACACAAGCGCGCAAAATTCCGCAACGCGCGCAACAATCGTTGCAACACGAAATTTCGCCAATCCTGTCTATATATCGTCTATTGTTTTTTCTCTATGTTGTCTATACGTTGGGATATGGACGTAAATCCCTTTCAAGTTGATTATACAACGGGTAATTTTTAGGATGGTATAGCGTTCCCAAGTCATACACAAATTGCCCTGTATAGTTTTCGCGCCTGGCAATGATTATATACAGCGTTTCTTCACCCTCTAAAGTCACAATATCTCCTACATGAAACATAGTTATAGTATTTACACAAAAATAAAGACTATGGGTCAATTAGCATTATAAATATCTAGTACTTGATTATTATAATGCTAATTGACAGCAAATAAAAAAAGCCCCGGAACTATCCAGGGCTTTTCGCACTCACTTACGCGAAGTCGAAGCATACCAGTGACTACAAATACACGATATTGTGTGCGCAACCTTTCCTAACCTTCCCAAAGTTCCCCTAACCTGCCCTAACCTTTCCGAAGTTTCCCTAACCTTTCCTATCCTGCCCTAACCTTTCCTAACCGGACAACTCTAAAAATCCCCTCGCTTTATTTGCATCGTTATCAATGGACAGTGAATGAGCGACATCAACCAATTGCTATACCGCCCACTAAAAGACGGTAAAAAATACAACCGCCTTATCCCGGAAAGCGCATGTGAGCGCGTAGACCTTGGTACAGGCATGACAGATTATACCGTCAAAAAAATGGCAGAATGGATTTACCAGTATGCCTGGCACATGGCAAAGGTTGCGCCGCTCATGCAACAACAGTTGTTGGAAGACACGTGCGAAGAGATACACATGTTTGCCTACCATCATTTTACATACCGTGCAGATTTAGCCGAACAATTCTTGCGCTCCCCTGCTTGTGCCTGGCATAGCCGTCATGAGGGGCTTGATTGCAAAAGCTACAGCATTATATGCAGTGCCTTATTGCTAAACCTCGGCATAACGCACTACATAAGGCGTATAAGGCAGGATAGCTACGAGCCGGACTTATGGACACACGTGTATGTAATCGTGCCTGTAGATCAACAAACAGGCAGCCTAAACAAGGGCTACTATTTTGTAGATGGTACAGTGCCTTTTGATACAGAACCCGAATTTTTAGAAAAAGACGATTATATGATGCAGCATACTGGTTTAGCAGGCGCAAGGCCACAAGGTTTGAACTCCTTTGACTGGAATTCTATTAAAGGCCTCTTTGCCGGAGGTTGGTCATTCAACTGCATTGGCGGCACTTATGATGCTAACGACTTCAACAACGCATCGGGACCAGCTATTGTAAAATGGATGGCAGATACTATGGCAGAGGTTAACGCAGCCATGAGAGCTAACAGTTCAGGCGCAATGAGTGTTTGCAACAAGCTGCTTGTGCAAACCCAACAAATTAAAGACCATGCTGCAAATACAGCCTCTAAAGACTGGAGCTCTAACTGTTCTAAGCAGGCAACCAACGCATACAGGGCTTTAGGCGAATACTACAACAACATTGTAACGCAGGCTTTCCTTGCGTGGCTCGAAAAATACTTTACGGTAACCTACACCACCGAAAGGATAATGAACAACACTTTTGATGCTATTATCCGTACGGGCAAAGGCTTCAAAAAAGAAGAGTTTGAACGCTTTATAGATGCAAAAAAAATTGCTTCTATGGTTTTAAAACCAGGGCAGCAAAACATTGTTGAATTTGAACTTACGGCCTACAACACCAACACGGCAAGTTATGCCAACAACAGTTTTGATGCTATAAAAGCACTTGCCGAAATGGCTAAGCCCCTTGTAACCATTGGCGCGGCTGTAATAGGCGGCAGCAACAATAACAGTGGCGGCAGCGGCAGTGTAGTTACTGATCCTTATGTAAACAATGGCAACTATGCCAAAGGCGACAATAGTGGCGGTACAACTTCTACAGCCCAAATGGTAGGAGGTGCAATATTGATAGGTGGTTTGGCTTACTTCCTGCTGATGCCTGATACACCTAAAAAAGGCTTAAATGCTTCAAAATCAAAAAAATCATCAACCAAAACTAAAGTATAACATGAACAATGGAGTAGTATATAGGCCACAGCCAAAAGGGGTAACAGTATATAACCAACCGCAGGGATTAAATGGTTTTTGGCGTAGCCTTTTTAATGCAATAGTTGGTGAAGTTGGTGGTTTATTGGAAAATACATCAAGGTCACTGCCTATAGTTGGTGGCACTTTAGGTGATTGGATTAATCGCCTTACCAGGTATGCTCAACAAGAAATAGGTTACAGAGAAGTTCCTATTGAAGCTACACCTGAAGAAGAGATCAAAATTAGTGCATGGAAAAATAAATATAAGCTTTGGCTTAGCCGCTTAGCACACGAGTTAGAAGCTGCCGCAGCGTTATCGACTCCGGTTGATAGGTTAAATGCAATAAACGTTGTTGTAAACAAGCTAAACACCGTTGCCGACCATTTCGCAAATTACGAGACGGACGGATTTACAGAAAATGGTATTATTCAGCGTGACAACATCATTTATGAGACCATGCAACCAATGAGGGAAACCATTAAAGAACTGGTTACCGCCATAGGCGCAACAACAATTGTTGTGACGTTTAACCCTCAGATATACTTGCCATTCGTACCACTAATTACAACCACTCCTTTAACTTCTGTACAGGGAGATAACTATGTTATTGCAAGCACGTCTAACGGTTCTAATCCGGGCGGTTCTACATCAACTGGTAGTGGCACAACCGCAGGAGGCAGTACTTCTACCGGAAGCGGAACAACCGCAGGCGGAACGAAGCCTGCAACAGGCGGCACCGTAGTTGGTGGTACAGTGGTAGGAGGTTCAACAACCCCTGTTGTAACCACAACAACAAAGCCAACAACACCTGTTGTTACTGTGCCAACAACACCTGCAAAAACGTCTACAGAGGCCGAACCCGAAAACAAATCATCAGTAGGTAAAATAATAGCCTTGTTGGGGCTTGCAGGTGTAGCATACTATGCTTTAGCTACCCCCTCTAAACCAGTACGCAAAAAGGCCACAGGCCGAAAAACCTCAAAAAAGTAAGTAACAATTAATTATATATCAAATGGAATTCAAAACACCATCAGGTTCCGCGATTACTGATCCACTTGCCACAGCCGGTGGTGCAGTCGCTGGTGCAATGCTGTCTAAAGCTACTGTAGGGCTAATCCATAACCCGGTAGCATCAGAAGATGCAGAGACCATTAAAAAAGACGAAAATGCCCTTTTGTTTAAACGTGCCGGATTAACAGCTGTAGGTCTTGCCGCTGCCATGTTTATTACAGGTAAAGACGGTCTTACTACCGCTGCCAAAGGTGCAGGAATAGGCATAGCCGTTGTACAAAGCCTTGAAATTATAAAAGTGTTGGCAAGCCGTGGCGGTGTTACTGCCGATCCCGCAGCTTCTAAAGCTAAAAAAGCCCTCGCTAACGCTGTTGGACTTGGTTGTCCGTGCAACGGTGGTTTAAACGCATCACGCCGCAGGCGTAGGCAAACAGGCAGGCTAAACGCACCTGTGTATGCTTTCTCTAACATGGACAAGTTTGCACCGGCTGCTAAATCTTTGGAAAGCTTGGGATCAGGCGGCGGATTAGATAAATGGGCTGCTAAACAACTATTAGCAGCCTAATAAACCTTTAAAAAAATATAAAAATTAAATAAGACAAACATGAAAAAGTATTCGATTCAGGAAATCATGGAAACCCTGCCGGTAAAAGATGTAGCGGTAATTGCTGGCAGAAAAGTAAGAACAAAAGTATTGTATATAGCAGGTTTGGCTGCTACAATGTCTCCCGACGGACAGATCATTGAACAAAGCACCAAAAAAGAGGTGGGCGTAACCAACTTTGATGCCGGGAACAAACTTAATGCAGGCCGCGACCTCCTTGTTTTAGGAGTCCGCATACTGTTTGATACTACAGCAGCCGTAACAGTAAAAACAGCATCTTGGAAAAGTGAAGCCCCTGCAAACTTTAAAAACGGTCAGTTAGTAATTAACCAACAGGGGTCGGGTGATTTGTTTAACAACCCTATCGGACCTTTTGCTCAGTATAACGCTGCTATTGCAGTAGAAGACCAGTTCAGGGCTGTATCTCCTTTTTGGATACGTCAACTATCAGAATTTAGCATTCAATTCTTACTTGCAGGCGCAGGTGCAGCCGACCAAGCCTTTAGGGTTGAGTTAGATTGTCTTGAAATTACAGATGCATCAGTATCATAATAGTGCTTCTTAATAGTTGAGTTTGGTTAGTTAGTGTTTGAAAAGGGCAAAAGCGTTTTGCTTTTGCCTTTTTTCTTAAAAATTTAAAATCACATGAAAAATTTAGAGCATTCAGAGCCTTTTACTATAGAAACCGGTCAAAGCTACCTTTCTAAAAGCTTTCAGCCTCGGGCAGGCTTTGTAGTAGGTTGCAGCATATACCACAATAATACCGACGGTTCTATTAACCCTAACCTGGTAAGCGCAAAGATCGTAACTGACTCAGGCGAAGAAATATCTCCATTGTCAGATATAAGGCATTACCGCAACCGAGAATCCGGTTATTATGAGGGGCTAAAACCGCTAAACTTTGAGACTAATAACAAAACCTACAGGTTAGAGATCATAGCACAGGAAGCCTTTACAGGCGATTTTGTTGGCAACCTTGTTTTTGTTTTTAAACCTGAAGGCGACTGCTAATGCAAAGGTCAGGTCTTACCACCATAAAGTACACCCGGTCTTCAAGCCTCATTAAACTGAATGATATTACCAGCCTAACCATAGCTAATTATGGGGAATTTGAAGTAACGGCTTTTGTTAATGATGTAGCGCGAAAGATACCTGGGTTTAATCCGGCAATAGGTGTGCCTTATGGCTCTTATAACCTGCCCGGAGACGGAACTTACTGCGATGTAAACATTCGCATAGAAATTAAAGGAGCCGGTGAAGTAATCATCGACTACCGAAAATTAATACCACAAACCTGTTAAACTAATGGATCAACTAACAGCAATTACCGAACGCCTTGAAAATGAGCCTACCATAGCAGTAAGCATTAATAGTGCTGCAAACTACGCTGTGTTGTGTCGCAACAAGACAGGTGCACAAATGCAGGCCGAAGCCGGTAGTGTTGTAGATTGGTTCAATAAGTTACTATCTACCACACCCAATATTATCGTGCAGCTTAAACGCAAAAATGGCAGTTCGCATATCAACCTTGGCGAATCTATAAAGCTGAATGCTGCACCTGTCGACCAGGGCTTAAATGCTCCAGTCTACGCACCTACCCACCAAGATTTTCAACAACCTGTTCAAATGTTTCCAGGATTAATGGCCGGACTTAACCAGTTAGACATGGTGTATAGACACCAGGATTACCCCAAAGTTATAGCCGAAAATACCGAACTGAAGGCTGAAAACAAAATACTTAAGACTGAAGTTGATAAGCTAAAGTATGAGGCTTTGGAAAACCGCTTTAGCGAAAACAAGGCAAATGGCAATAAAGAAATGCTTTCAGGCTTCCTTGCTATGGCACCGGAGATATTCGCAATGCTTGGCCGTGGAGCTGCCCCAGTAGCAGCCGCACCGGGCTTAGGCCAACCTACCCATCAGGATGATAATCTTTCAGACAGTAAGTACAATCTGATCCAGGTTATACGTGAAAATCAGGATTTCGTTTCTGATTACCTATTTGCCATTTATAACGGCATGAACACAAACCAAGAGTTTGGACAGGAACTAATGGAACTATTAAAAAAGTACAACCTAACAACAACAGCTTAACACTATGGCACAAATTACTATAGAAGTTCCTGCGGCTAACGCTATGGAACTGGCACAAAGAGAAAAAACACTCAAGGCCGTTGCAGCCCTGCCGCTCGAAGACAGCGAACGCATTTGCAAACTGGCTGAAAGCAAAAAGGCACTTGCCGGCCTTAAAAAGCACTGGAAAATGTTAACCGCAATGTTTGGATAAAACCATGATAAGTACCACCAAGAAAAAAGGATTAAATAACCCGGCTGTTGCTGCAGCACTAAACAGCGAAGAGGGCAAAAAAGCCATTGGCAGCACTACAGAGAATGCCAGTGTTGCCGTAAAAGCTGCTGCCGGCATTGCAACGGATGTTATTCCTTTTATGATAAAAACAGCCTTGGTTTTAGGCATTGGGTGGTACGCCTTTGGGTTATTCAAAAACAGGTTTATCAAGTTAGGGATTAATCCTAACTACCCGGCTGCCAATGTTTCTGACGGGCAGGCAGCAGCAAGGGCATCAGCACTATATGAAGCTATGTATGGCTTAGGTGCCGATTTTGAAGCTGTAAAGAACGCTATTTCGGGGCTAAACTATAACGGATGGGTAAAGGTCTACAATTCCTTTGGAAATAGAAAAGGTATCAATATCCTGGGCGATGAAATGAACCTTGTTGAATGGTTACAGGATCAGTTTAATGAAGAAGATTTACAGGAACTAAGATTCCTTGTTAACGGAGTATTTTAAAAAGCATGAAAATGACAGACAAAGATAAAAAGTGGTTAATGATTGGCAGCGGTGTAGTTGCAGTCATTGTAATTATTAACCTTACCAGGTCTAAAACTGATACTTCCGGCTCTTTAGAAGACCCAACCGGAAACGGAGGTAATTCATCTGCCAATGCACCGTTCAATGCGGATTATGTTGCTACCAACCTGTATGACATAATGAAAGGCAGCTTTACCGATGAACAGGACATTATGGATGCCCTTAAAAATGTAAATGCCTATCAATTTCAGCAGGTAATAATCAAGTTTGCCAAACAAAGTTACAACACGACTACAGGCAACCAGTATAACTTTTGGCCGTTGACACCCTTACCACTGGAGCCTTTAAAAGTTTGGCTTAGAACTGAGCTAAGCGACAGCAAATACAACACACTAAGGCTTAAATATCAATCACTAAACTACCTGTAATCATGCCATATACAATAAGAGGTAAAGTATTAGACGAATTTGGCGAGCCAATCGGTTTGGGTGACCCTATGGGGCATCCGGTAGTTATTACCGAAAAACCATCGGTCCCAGGTGGGCTTACTATTGCAGATGTTTGGGCAGAGCCGGACGGTTCTTATACCATTTCAGCACTCTCCAGTACGTCACGTATTGAGATTTCTGCTTATGGCTACAGCACACAAAGCTTTGCGGCTACAGCAGTACCATCTATAGTGCAATTGCAGGTAGACCCGGCACTGGTAATAAGCGGCACAACAAAACCGCCTGTAAAAAAAAACTACAATTGGGTTTGGGCTGCGGCAGCAATTGCGCTGCTTGCAGGTGTAGCAATGGCAGACAAAAGTAAGCCTAAACCAACGCGCACAGGCGCAACAAAAGCAAAAGCAAAAACAGGGTTAGGAAAATCCGCCGTAATGGTAGTAGTATAATGGCATATAAGAGTTATTTAAACAGGGAGAAACTGACACTTGGTTTAAGGAATAATAATCCTGGTAACCTTGTTAGAACCTCTATTGATTGGGAGGGTAAAATACCGCATTCCCTAAGCAAAGATAAACGGTTTGAGCAATTCTATGAACTCAGATACGGCATTCGCGCGCTAATGCGTGATATAATTACCGACATAACCAAAGGCAACAACACCATTGCCGGGCTTATTGAAGAATTTTCTCCGGCCATAGAGAACAACACCGCTAACTATATAAGGTTTGTTTCAAATTCTTTGGGCGTATTGCCAACAGCAGTATTTGAACTTACTGAAGAAAGCCTTGTAGCTATATGTAAGGTTATTATCAGGATGGAAAACAATGCAGACGTTACCACATATATTACGGATGATGATTATCAGGATGCATTAGAGATACTTGGAAAGCCTTTAAAAAAAAAGCAAATCCCATAACAACATACCTCATATTGGGCGGGGTGGTAGCCGCCCTTTATGCAGGTTACATGATCTACAAACACCATGACAATAGGAACAAGCATTGACGGATTTATAATGTTGGGTGGCGGTGGCGGTGCCGGTTCCGGGCTTAACAGCATAAAAGTTACCATACTGGCCGATGCTAACAACTTGCAACATGCCGCCCTTGTAGGTGCTACCGAAATTGTTACGGCAACCTGCAACGGCAACACAAAAAATACTGATTTCGATTTTACTTCAGCAGCAGGCAGGCTCAACGCCTATGATGTTTATGCAGGCGAAGTACACACAATCTTTTTCAAAAAACCTTAACCCCATGAAAACAAAAATATTAACCCTGTGCCTGTTTATCGTTAGCTTTTTTGCCATAGGGCAAACGATCGACAGCCAGGGTAACGTAAACAGGGCAAACAAGTATATGGGCGGTATGTGGTTTACTACCGCTACCGTTTTGCCCACCGGCAACCATGATGCCCTCTACCCTAACCTACCGTTAAAAGGCCGCACACAGATAAACGCTACAACGGGCAGGCTTGAGTATAACGATGGCAACACCTGGTTTACACTGGCCTTGGACTACACTAACAATGTTTCTACAATTAGTGTTAGCCCAACCTTTGGCGAAAAAGGTGTATCTGTACCCGTTACGGTAACCTACAACATTGCGAGCAATAGCGATCAGTTTACAGCAGCGAGTATTAATCAGGGCATTGGCTCTGTGCTTGCAAACATTAATACCGGCAACAGAACCGCAGCCGGAGGCAGCAGGACAGCTACCACGACATTTACTCTGTCAATGACCTACAACCGCCTGAGCGTTGTTACCAATGAAAGTAAAAGTGCAACATATACCGGGCATGTACCACAGTGGATGGGTATTAGTGCTACGGATGATTTTACCACCTATGCTGCGATTAGTGCCGATGCAGGACTACAAAAGTTTATACAGGCTTCCGGAGCCATGACACGGCCTCTAAGCCCATCAGCGCAATATGTGTGGGTGTTCACCACCAATTCTACAGGCAAAGTGTATGACCAAAACAATTTTGAGCAAACTGAAGGTGCCTGGAATAACGGAACGACAGAGTTCTACACAAAGTCTATTACTATAACGCTACAGGACGGCACTACAGCCACTGTATATGCGAAGCGCACAAGGTTACCTAAAACTTTAACCAATCAAAACTACAGGACAAACTAATGAAAAAGTTTATATACATACTCATTGGCCTTTTTACCCTTACTGCATTTGCGCAAGGCGGTGTTACGCTGCCGACAGGCTTTAATTTGCAGGATGATCAGCCGCTTGATGATAGATTCAGGCATAATGGTTCAGCAGGCCGTGCCGCGCTTCATAATGCTTTTACAGGGGTATTCAGTACAGATATAAGTGATCCTGAAAATCCAAAATTATATATCAAAACGTCTACAGGTTGGATAAACTGTATAACTGGAGTTAAAGGCAGTTATCGCAATTATGCAATGACACCGGGTGCAGATTTTAGCGCAACCCTTGCTTTGACAGCCCTAAACAGCCGAACCAATTTGCGTGCAGGCACAACGCCTTTTGTTGTCGCTGCCGATGAAAGCCCTCTTTTACTTCAATTTACTGTTAGCAGCAATGTTTTTGGAGATACTACGCTTAGAAAAACATACATTTTTGCATTTTTAGGCGGTGCAGGTTCATGGGGTCAGGGTGGTACAGCAGTTACAGCTGCCAATTTAAAACTACTGTCAATACAGCAAACAACGGTTGAAGATATTACCAATGATCCTAACACGGTAACAATACCACTGGGCACGCTGTCCGATGGCAATTACTTAGTAGCCGCCAATAGTGCCGTTAGAAATTTAAGCAGCTCAACATCTGTTTACTATTTTTCCTATACACAGTCAGGAAACCTATACATGGTTCAGTTCGTGGGTACACCAGGCACGTATGGCGGTGGTGGAACGCAATTAGTAGGCTCTAATCTTGTACCGGCTACAAATAGCACAGTTCAGCCGGTAAGCACGCTGCAAAGTGTTACAGAGGCAGGTTCTACGACTACTAAGCCAATAACCATTCAGGATGCGAGTATCACAGCCCGTAAGACAGAATTAAATGCTGAAGGCATAAAGCTTACGAACAGCAGCGGTTTTACCACTACCGTTACAAACGCCACTGCCACAGGAAATGCAACGCTAAATATACAGAACGCAGCTTTAAAAACTGGCGGCAATACCTGGACTGGAACTCAAACAGGTCTAAACGTAGCTACAGCGATCACTACAAGTAATACCACAGCAGTTACCAACGAGATATATGTAAATCAACAGGTAAATGCGGCTTTGACTTCGGTATCCGGTGTAAAAGTATGCGACGTTACCCAATACACTGACTTTACCGGAACTACCACCAATACGCTAATCAGGACTTACTTTTTTCCGGCAAATAGCCTTTCTAATGGAGTTCTAAAGATTGATGGACAATTCAAAGTATCAGGAACCGGAAACCGCACCGTACGGATATATGCAAGCCCTACCGCTGCTATTTCGGGCAGTTCATTGTGTACCATACAGGCAAGCGCGAACGGAGAGGGAATGATTGGGTTGGACAGGGCATTTTACCTTACTGGAGGCCGGGTGTACTCCCTGAACTTTCAGGGAAGCCGAGAAAGCTTCGCGCCACTGGGTAATTATCAAAGTGAGAACTGGCCGCTCAATACAGGCATGTACATAGTTGTTGCCTATCAGCTTACTGTATCTGCCGATGTCATGGCACAAAAATACTTTAAGATAACGTACGATAAAGAAACTGTAAACTAAATAGTTATGAAAAAACTACTCATTTTTTTAGTCCTTTTGGCAGGTATGTGCTGCAATGCTCAGGCCATATACACTACTTATGATTGCACAACATTCGACGAAGTAACCGGCAGCATTGTTGAACCCTTTAGCGGATGTTATACTACTGTAAAAAGAACGGTAACGATGGTTAAGCCCAAGTTTAACACAACAAGCAATACCTGGTACGAAAGTGCCACGCCGGAAGAAATTGCAGCGAGCATACCACCAACACAAAATGTGGATGTTGAACATCTGAATGAAGAGTACCCTACCGCCCCGGTAAATTTCACGTTGATCTACACAAAAACTTCTGAAACGGAGTGGAAAGTAACCCAATTACAACCAATAAGCAATTAGATATGTTGTTAGCAAAATTTAGAAACTGGCTATTGCCAGTGTTACTGGCCTTGGCAGGCAGTGCGGAAATGTTTATTGGTTTGTTTAGTGAGATCGTAAAAGATGCCGGGCTTCCCTCCTACTATGTTCATGTGTTCAGGATGGTGGCACTTTTCATGACAGTAGTACTGATAAAAAAAGAGCCTCCAAGCTACAGAAAAGTAGAGAAACAACGGTTAAAGCGCATAGGAAAATTAGACCATGTACAGAATGAAGAACCCACTTGATTATATACGCCCGGTGCCAAAAGAATGGATTGAGGCAGCTTCATTCTTATCGGCTGTAATGGCTGGATCTGTCTACAAGATGATAAACCAAAACAAAAAGGGTATCAAGATAACCCTTAAAACAATGCTTGTAGAGGCGTTTTCATCATTCTTTATAGCCTTTGTTGTTTATGCGGTACTCAATCAGTTTCTACACTTCAATACCTTTTTTACATACATGATGTGTAGCCTTGCAGGGAGCATGGACACTCTGATACATTCAAAAATAGAAGCATTAATCGACGTGGCATTTAATGCCGCTAAAAATAAGATAGAATAATGGAAAAATATTTTAACCGATCTGTGGTTTGTTGGTTTCTTTTTCTGCTTTTACTGGCATTCATGGTAAGCTGCGGCCGTAAGCCTATGCCCGGCATAGACAAAGCCACAAGCGATGTAAGCACTACAAGCCGTGACTCCAGTGCTGTAACAGATCGTAACCTCGCTATTATAGACAGCCTCAAAGCCTACATAGGCGGCATAAGAACAACAAAGCCTGAATGTGATAGTGTGTGCCAAGAGGCTGTAGACCGTGCATTAGCAGGGCTAAACACGCAAAAAACTTCCGGCAATAATGGCTATGGCATTTATTACGATAAATACAACAAGCTACTTGTAATGTACACAAGGCTTGCCGAAACTAAAAACGAAAAAACAAATGTTGCCAAGGCCAGCACACGCACGGTTACTGTAACCATTACCAGGAACAACCCTGTGCCATATACCCCAACGTATATGAAATATAGCGCGTGGTTTGGTTGGGCTGCGGCAGCATTTTTTATAGTAAGAGCCTATTTAAAACGAACAACATGGCTACCAAAAATATTTACCTAATAGCAGGTGGCACAGCAGCACTGATAATTATAATACTACTTATGAAAAATAAAAAGGTTTTTACTCCAGTAACAAAAAATATGAAGTTCCGCGGATATGATCCGTTAGGTAGTGGTGCATTTGGCGCGCATCGATCAGGGAACACAAGGAAGCACAGTGGTGTAGATGTCTTGGCAACTCCTGGTCAGGATATATTTGCTCCTATATCCGGTACTGCTGTACGTGTTGCTTATCCTTATAAAGATGATCTTAGCTACACGGGCATCCTTATCAAAAATGCAGAGTATGAGGTAAAAATGTTTTACCTAAGCCCTACTGTGGTAATGGGTAAGCAGGTAACAGCCGGACAAAAAATAGGCGTTGCGCAAAACATCACTGCAAAACATGGTGCAGCAATGCAGAACCACGTTCATTTTGAGGTTCGCAATAGTGCCGGTGTATTAATAGATCCAACTAACATGTTCAATGTATGAAAGGCGTAAAAACTCAATACCTCGTTATTGGCGGTTTGGGTTTAACTGCCATTGCCTATGGCCTGCTTAAAAAAAAGAGTGTGCCGGTTGAAAACATAGAACCCATTACAACACAACCAACAACACCTGTTGCAACAACGCCAACGCTAAACAACAGCCTGTTGCTTAAAAAAGGCAGTACCGGCAATGAGGTTAAGCAGCTTCAAACCCTGTTAGGTGTTACGGCTGATGGCATTTTTGGTTCGCAGACTGAAGCCGCATTGAAAGCTAAAAAAGGTGTAACGCAAATAACACTGGCCGCTTACCGAACCACAGCCGATATAAATAACAGTGCTTTGACCGTTGGCACGCGAGTAATGGCAAACCGTACCAATGGTGTGGCTGTAAATTCTGTGATAAGCCTTGCAAATAACACTTTTAGTCCTGGCAGCTACGCTACCACCTTTAACTATGGTAGTGAGATCGGAACAATAGTGTCAGTATCTAATCCCGCTAAAACAAGCTATGTTGTTGAGTATAGCGGTTGGTTTACTGCATGGATACCTACCAAATATTGGGTTAACGCCGCTGATGTGGCAAAAATTTAAAGCGTATGAAAACAAAATATGTAGTTGCAATCGGCACTGTAGGCTTAGTAGCTTTAGGAATTTACCTGTATAACAAAGCAAGGCAATTCAAAAAGGTATTCGACAACATGCGCGTATGGCCTTCAGGGATAAGGAACATTAGGGTACAATTGCCTTACCTCCTTTTCAACCTTGATATTACGCTGCAAAACCCTACGGACGTGCCTTTTTCTATTACAGGCGCATCACTTGTAACACTGAGGCGCGTTGTAGTGTATCGCAATGGTAAGTTCTTAGGGCAGGCAGAGGTAAATCTTGCCGGGTTAGAGATACCTGCCTTTGGTACCACCGTAGTGCGCGACCTGCCTTTTAGGTTTGAACTGGTTAACGTACTTGATAATCTAATTAACGCTGAAAGCCTCACTGTGAACGATCTGACATTATCGGCAGTGGTAGAAGTTTTTGGGCAGCAATACGAAATAGAGGGGTAATTATGAGTGTAGTTAAGAAATTCAACGGCCTCAATGGTTCTAAAATTAGCCGCGCACAAATTGTAAAAATGATTGCCGAGGCTAAAGACCAGGAACAATTTGCCGTTGCTGCAAGGCTCGAAAAGGTGTTAGCCAATTATCCTGAGGCAACAAGCTTCAAGTTTTCAATTCATGATCCCGCTATAGAGGTGGTGCCGGATAGCATCCTTTTTACACTGGATCAGGAAAGCGAGAACCACGAGCAGGTTTATGGCCTCGGAAAGCCGGTTACACCCAATGAGATTTACAGCTACGTGACCGACCTTATTTTGAATACCATTCAGGAGGTTGGGCACCTGCCATGGCAAAAGGAATGGCAAGGCAGCGGCAACGATGGCCAGGCGCGCAACTATGTGAGCAAAAGGCCATACAGCGGTATAAACTTCGTTCTTTTAAATTTTGATATTGCAATGGACGAAAAAGGCAAGCCATACCTTGTACCAATTGAATTTGAACAACCGTATTACCTGACTTTTAATCAAATAAACGAGGCTAAGGCGACACTTAAAAAGGGTGCAAAGGCGCACCGTGTGGTGTATTACAGCATGCTGTACAATTACAAAAGTGATTCTGCAGAATTTAAAGGCAGCGACCGCAAAGCTTTTGAAACCTTTGTAAAAGAAAACGGCATCACTAAAAAGGATATGCAGGATAACCTTACGCGCATCCCTATGCTGAAATATTACAATGTATTCAGGGCCGATGATTGCACGGGGTTAAAGTTCCCTAAGCTTCAGCCAACTAAAAAGGTTGAGCCTATTGCTGCATGCCAGGCTATTATAGACAATTACCCGAAGCCGCCAAGATATACATTTATAGGCGATAAAGCTAGTTACGCCCCGACTAAAGATGTGCTTAACATGCCTAAGATAGAGGCGTTTAATTTTGAGGCCGCTTATTACAGTACTTTTTTCCATGAAATGGTACACAGCACCGGGCATAAAAAAAGGCTTGATCGTGATTTTGAAAATAAAACCAGTAAAAAGGATTATGCCTTTGAAGAATTGGTAGCAGAGCTGGGCGCGGTCTTCCTTTGTTCTGAGGCAGGTATATTGTTCCAAACGCGTGAGAATTCAGCAAAATATCTGAGTGGTTGGAATAGCCGACTGACGAAAGAACTGAAAGAAGACAATCGTTTTTTCCTGAAAGCTGCGGCACAAAGCCAAAAGGCTGCCGATCATATTCTTGATGCTGACGCCGATGGCGTTCCAAAATACTTGCAGCTTGTAGCCAATGAGGTCGAAAAAGCAAAACCGGTAAAGAAAACCAAACCGAAACAACAGGCTAAGGAAATTAAAGGCTATGCGATTGTTGACAATGTTAGCGGTCAAATAATTGCTTCTAAAGAAACTTTACCTGAGTTAAAAGCAGTGTATAAAGCTTTGGAACGCAAAAAAGCATTTACAACACTTTCGGCATTGGTATATGAAGTTATAAAGGTAAAAGGCAAAAATAAGCTTGGAGCCTTAGTGGAAGTAAATTGGGATAGCGAAAAACAACCGTTTAAGAAGCTTACTAAAGAAAAACTGGAGCAAGCCAACCCAAAACCTTTTGCCAACAAACCTAAAAGTGTTAGTGTGGCCAGTGCTATTGATGATATTTTGGCGACAGGCAATTATCCTGGCATAAAGCCGATGCAAGCTAACGTTCTTTATACCTTGACTAAAGATATTGAAGATTTTGAAGAAGAAATTGATTTAATGCGTACCTCTGAATTTCAGGATGCAATTTTGAATGGGATTAGCAATAGGTACATATATAAGTACGATTCAGTTTCAATGTCTGTAAACGCTGATGGAGTTAAGCTTATTACGGCTATAAAGAACCGCATAGACAGCAAGAAAAACCAAAAGACTAATTACGCGCTCTTTGATGGTCTTAAAAGGCCGTTAGTTCCGGAAGCTGCGCCACAGGCTCCGGTTACAGAACCAAAGCCAGCGGCTACAGTAAGTAAAGACCCACGCATTCAAAAAATAGGTGGTGGAAATAATAAACCGTCAGAGTTCTATACCGTTCAGGGCGAGGTTGGCAAATTTTTACAGCGCGTGGAGCGCAAGCCGGTACAGAGTGTCGTTATAACAATGGATGGCGAGCAAGGCGCAGGTAAGACAACTACACTGTACCATTTTATAGAGGCTTTTGCCGCACCCGGCAACAAGTGTTTGTATATCTCAGGTGAAGAACATCCGGATAGTACACTGGCTACCGATAAAAAGGAAAAATACCTTTCGGAAGCGGGTAACGATAACTTAGATACAATTCCTGAAGTTACCGGTCCTGAAGATTTATATAACCTGGTTAAGGACTATGATGTAGTTTTTATTGACAGTTGGCAGAAACTGGTGCGCATGAACTGCAAGGGGTTAAGGCTTGACGAAGATTTGCGCAAAAGGTTTAACGGTAAAGTGTTCGTTATCATTTTTCAGCAAACAACAGACGGCCGTACAAAAGGAGGCGCAGAGGTTGTATTTGATGGGGACATAATTATTAAGATGGTTAAAGAAGCAAGGTTCTCTGACAACTATGCTTATTTCGATAAAAACCGTTACACCCAGGTACCACTCGAAACGATACGCTACAATATAGCAAGTGGAACGTGCTACAACCCGGAGGCACCGGCAGAGCCGGAACCGCAGGCAGAGCCAGTTGCAGAGTCGGCAGCAAAACCAAAATTATTATTTAAAGCAGTTTAGTATGGGCTTAGGAACAAAGATATTAATAGGTGCCGGAATACTCGTATATATATATAGGAGTAACTTTTTCACAAATACACAGTGTGAAGTATGCCGTTGCTGGCCTAATACAAGCCCCTATATCGGATACGCGGTAACAAGCCCGGCAACTGTATCGGTCTACAAAATAAATGAGTATGGGTATAAAGTACAGTATGAAAATTGGGATGCATGGATTAACGACGGTGAACCCGAACTACTATCGCTTTTACCCGAAGAACTAAGCGCAATTAGCACGCTAACCACGGCTAAAATTTTTGAAATAGGAGGTTACAGAACATTATAATTTTAAAACAACATGGACAAAAAAAAGAAAATTATTTTAGGTGTTGCAGTGTTAGGTGCTGCGGCTTTTATCTTTAAGGACAAGCTATTCCCGTCTTCGTCTACGACAGCAGGTAAATCAGGAGGCTCAAACAGCCCTTATGAGGGAATGATAATACAGGAAGAAGGCTCACAGGGTTGGGGCAAGGTATTTAACGGGGAGTATATACCCTATTGGACTGATACCGCCTGGCAGGCAGATACTGGAGGAATATTGCCAACGGTAATTTCAGCAGCAGAGTTTGCTAAGATACCAAAGGCATCCGAAAAAGGCATTGACCTTAATGCTACCGGTGTTGCCGTAATCAAAGACCACTATGGTAACACCTTTTCTTTAAGATAATAATCAGGTATTAACTTTAATATATAAAACGCAATGGCCACAAAAAAGACAGGCACAAAGAGAAAGAAAAGCCCATCTGCAAAAAAGATGTGCAGGAAAGTTGTAAAAACTGAAGGCATCAACCAACGCACCGGGCAATTAAAGCCAGGATACAAATACAAAAAAGGAGGTGCCGTAGTAAAGGCAAAAGCCAAGAAATAAAAAAACCGCTCGTTTGAGCGGTTTTTTGTTTTTATCCGTCCTGCAAACGGATGTAAATAACCAATGATGGACTCAAATGTAGCCATAAAATAGTTGTTTACAAATGAATTGGCTTATAATTAAGAAATGCTATTGCTTTTTCTTCTTTAGCAAAGCTGAATAATCTTCCGGCAGCTCTGCATCTATATCTCGCAGGTAACTATCCAGGGCTTTCATACTCGTGTGTCCAGTAATGAGCATAAGCCGGCTTTTGGCCTCAAATGGCGAGTAAGTTTTTCTTATCTCGCGGTATAGCTTAGTTATATAGGTGTGCCTGAAACTATACAGTCCATAATCTTTACCAAGATCCAGTTCATCTTTTATTTTTTTAAACCTTTCGGAAAAATAATTACGTCTGTTTATATCGGTGCCATCTGCAATACCTGACATATTTTTAAATATAAAATCATCCAATTTATGATTTTCAAAATCCGGTAGGTCATCCAAAAGTATCTTTGGAATGATCTTAACCTTTACCGGCTGGTTTTTAGCCTTAACCCTAAGTGTTTTGTCCGTTACAGAAATATCACGCACTGTTAAGCGTACTACTTCTATTGGCCTTAAAAAGTTTAAGGAAATAAATTTTACAAACAAATGCAGCTGAGGGTCTTTTTTACGCAGCAGATCCAGTACCTTTTCTTCCTGGTCGGTGGTAAACGTCTTATTTTTTGTTGGTGTTGCTTTTAATATGTTGATCTCTTCAACAATATTTTCTTGTACGATAAAATTAGCCTTAAGTGTTGCATATAAAGACGAAAGCCCTGTACGGGTATTGTTCCGGTTCCTTGCACTTGAACGCTCCAATACCTGGTTTAAAAAGTCAACAATTGTAACAACATCAATAGTAGACATTGGTGCATTTTCAAACCCCTCTTCAATAAGATACTTTTTGAATTGCAGTACCCGGCTCTTATGATCAGGGTAACTGGTAGTAGAAAGTGTTTTCTCCGCAATATTAAGTCCTATAGTAATGGCTTCTTCTACTGTTTTGTTAAGGGCTATAACTTTGGAGTTTTTAATCCTGGCTTTCTCAGCCGATTTTTCATCATAAGGATTATAACCGCTTTCAAGAATCCGCTCCAAGTTCTCTACAGCAATCCTTACCGCTTTGCGCCTGGCACGTAAACTATCGAAGTCAGCAAAGTTCAAATAGATATTGGGTTGCCGCTCTAATTTACCCGTTTCAGGGTTACGGAAAGAAAAATAAATATACCAACGTGCCTCGAGATTTCCCCCGGCATCGTAGGTGCTTATCTTTCCATATTGCTTTTGTTTTTTCAAATCATGTTCAAAATCATGTTCAAGCAACAAAAGCCGTAAATTTGGGGGCATAAAAAAACGGTTTTAAATTTCTCTAAAACCGTTTATTGGAGGGCATTTGCACTTAGTAGCGGGAACAGGACTCGAACCTGTGACCTTCGGGTTATGAGCCCGACGAGCTGCCTACTGCTCTATCCCGCGATGTTTCGAGTGCAAATATACAACCAATATTCAATTTTGCAAGCATTTTTCTAAAAAAAGTTTTTAATTTTATGTTTTATTTATCAAATGATGATTAACTTTCACTCTTATCAACTAATAATTAAACACTTAAAAACATGTAATATTATTCAATGCCCTATTTTCTTAAAACATCAATGTTAGAGTATACTTTAACTAAAGTGTTTATTTTGTAAATTTGCAGACTCAACCTAAGAAACAATGAGCAAAATAAGGATTACCAAACAATTTACTTTTGAAACGGGACATGCGCTTTATGGCTACGATGGCAAATGTAAAAATGTACATGGTCATAGCTATAAATTATCTGTGACCGTTATGGGCAGCCCTATTGATGATACTGAAAATGTAAAATATGGAATGGTTATTGATTTTGGCGACTTAAAAAAAATTGTGAAACAGGAAATAGTAGATGTTTTTGATCACGCAACAGTTTTTAATAAAAATACACCTCATGTAGAATTAGCTAAAGAATTAAGTGACCGGGGACATCATGTAATACTTGTAGATTATCAACCCACAAGTGAAAACATGGTTATAGATTTTGCTGAAAAGATAAAAACAAATTTACCTGAAGGCATTCTTTTACACTCTTTAAAATTACAGGAGACCGAGACATCCTTTGCAGAATGGTACCAGGCTGATAATACTTAACTATATTTTTATTGAAAAATAGCTGGTACTATTTTTTATTTATTCTAAGCAATTTCATTTAAGGTCTTTATATGCTATAAAATAGTTCTCTAATAGGTAAGAACAAAACAAAATTAGCTATTTTGAAGATACATTTTTTCATTTCAAACAGAATAAACACATCTTTAAATCATAAATTGTGAGTGAATTTTAATTACATATTAAAAAACAAAAAAACGAGTGTTTTTTTTTGTTTTTTAAACAAATAGTATATATTTGTATTATAATTTAAACCCCAAAATTATGAAGAATAGTCTTTTAAAGTGGTACATGCTAGCTTTTATGCTGGTTAGTAATTTAGTTGTATTTGCTCAGCCTGGCTCAGGAGGTCAGGGACCTGGCGGACCAGAAGGTGGAGACGAAGATGACGTTTCTTTAAATGGTAAAATTTTCCTATTAGGAATTTCAGGAATAATTTTTGCTTACATGTATTACAAAAGGTTTCTTAGTAATAAGCAATCAGTATAATACATAAATAGTTTTAAAAGTGCTTATTTTATATAGTAATTTAAGAATAAACACTTAAGACATAATAATATGGGGTGAAAATAAAATTTCACCCCATATTGTTTAAATATAAATCAACACAAGTAGAAACGGACATCCTAGTTTCACTCTTCTTTATTTTTAGAAGTTATACTTTACCCACCCTCCTGTATTCTTAGCCATTCAAAAAATACGTAGTTTAAAAAATTTACCTATTATACTTCCGTACTAAATATAGCATTAAGCCACTTTAAAACGCTTTAAATTTGGATCAAAGCCATTTTTTAGATTTAAAATGTAAAGTCCTGAAATGACGCCTCAACAATTTTGAATTTACATACACCTCAAGAAACAAAACTTCGTACCCAAATACCTCTATCGACATTTATGTCACTCATTACACAAAAACTACAGAATAATTCTATCAGCACACTTTATAAAATTAGACATTAGAGAATCTTAATTATCCCTTATTAATTTTGACTTAAGACACTTCTACCATTCTATATAGTAAAATCTTAAAAAATTATCTTTTCAAAAAAACCTTGAGAGAGAATCTTTCATTATAAAATTTAGTCATTCGAAGACATTCTATGAAATATCGCTCTAAAATTTTCCACATTAGTCTTTGATTAAGGAGTATTGGAATCCAAAATAAGAACACAAAAAAAGCCTCAGTAAAACACTGAAGCTTTTAGTTTGTGGGGAGAGCAGGATTCGAACCTGCGAAGGTTTCCCAACGGATTTACAGTCCGTCCTCGTTGGCCGCTTGAGTATCTCCCCTCCTTGGCCTAATTCAAGAATTTTCATTCCCTCATTGCGGTTGCAAATATACAGTTGTTTTTTAAGTTAACAAACATATTTACTACTATTTTTAACGATATTTATTAAACAACTGTATATAAGCAGTATATATTTTAATTTTTATCAGTATTTTTTATTTAAGATTTATAAAGCAGGTCTGCCAGGCTGTTATCACGCTCATAAACATCATTAAAAAAGACGACACTCCCATTCTCATCTGCCCATGCTGTAAAATAAGTTATATATACCGGTATTTTAGTTTTAAGCACATAAGTACTTTCTTTTTCCGAATTCATAGCTTTATCTACTTTAGTCTCGGTCCAGTTACCATCTTTTTTGGTTATGGCAATGGCAAGATCTCTGGCCTTTTGCACACGAACGCATCCGTGGCTAAAAGCCCTGTCATCGGCATTAAATAAACTTTTAGCAGGAGTATCATGTAAATAGATGTTGTTAGAGTTAGGAAACATAAACTTTACTTTCCCTAAAGAGTTTTGTCCGCCTGGTTTTTGCCTAACCATATTGCCATGCCATTCCATATTATGTTCTGCCAGATAGTTTGGATTTTTTGCAATACCAGGTTTAATTTCTTTCTCTAAAATACTTTTAGGAATGTTCCAATAAGGGGCAAAGGCAAGATAACTCATGTTACCGCTAAATACAACAGTCTTATTTAGCTCTTTACCTACCACTACGTTAGATATCATGAATAATTTACCGTCTCTCACATATCGAAGCCTGTATGAAGGTATGTTAACGGCAATGTATTCCTGTTGCTTATCAATATCAGGAGTAATCCAGCGGCAACGCTCCATATTAACCGTAATAGTCTTAATTCGGCTTTCTACAGGTATATTAAGTTCCTTAACAATTGCAGGCCCCACTTTACCATCAAATTGCCTGAAATGACTGGTTTCATAGCTTGTAACCGATTTTACAAGCTCATCATCAAATTTTGTTGACTTAGAATCACTGCTTAAATAGCCCTCAGTAAAAAGTCTCGCCCTTAATTGTGCCACGGCAGGATAATCATCCCCCTGTTTTATAGATTTCACTCCGTCGGGCAATGCAATTTCCTGCCATCCGCCTTTTGCTTCAATATCTTTATACTTTTTAAGTCCTTTTTTTAGGTTGTAATAACCACTGAATAATTCACCCGAATCTTTATTAAACAGCTTTGGATCCTGCATCAATGTATCAAGATAGGCTACATAGTCCGTTTTTTCACGAGGTAAAAACCATCCGGTTTGTTTGCTTTTTGTAGTATCTAAGCCATTCAGCACTTTCTTGGCATAATAAAAATAAGTAGAACTTATAAGCAGTTCAGAGTTTACATCGGGCCTTTCTCCCCTACCATTATTTTCGAATAATTCGTCAAGCTCTTTTTTATAAGGAATTTTTCTTGGCAAACCATCGGCATCAAGTTGGTTTACCCGATTGTATAACGCTTCTGCCATTTCTATAAATCCTTTTTTTTCGTGCCATATATAATGGTTATGCTTACGGTAAAGCTCACCTATCTCGCCTCTAAACTCTTTAAAATCTGGGTGTTTTTCAAAAAAAGCCCCAAATTGTGTAGTGTCTAATGCTATCTCTTTCGTGTCGTTGTCATTGTGGTCATGCACTTCCGTATTACCTGATTTTTTACAGGATATTACACTTAAAAGCGCACCTAAAACAACCAATGTCAGGATTCTCGTTTTTCTCATGTTTTTATCATAATTACTTCTAATATAAAAATAATTTTCACAGATCTAATACCAAACTCATTTAACTTTTGTTTTTCTTTTTAAAGGAAATTAAAAAAATAAAACCCTCCAAACACAGAAGCTGTACGGAGGGTAATAAAAAAAATCACGCTATAAAATTATTGAAAACTAAAACCAATGCATATACTGCATTTTAAGGTAAACATTATTGTTTGATGAACTTTATGTTTTGTAAGGCATTATTGTTATTTAATTGCAAATAATAAATACCCGATGGAAGAGCTGTAACTTCAATCTTTCCGGTATGCACATTGTTGTTTTTTAAAACAAGCTTTCCTAGGGCATTAAAAATAGTTACTGTCCCCTGAAAACCATCTAAACTTAAAGCGTTGACTACCGGATTAGGATAGACATTAAATTTCTTTTGTTGCAATTCATCTCCTTTCAAGACCTCTTCTGTAAGTGCTATATTATCTACAGTAAAAAAGGAAGCTACTCCATCCGGAGCCAAAATACTTGCATAACCGGGCCTGTTCATCAAAGAGCAATCTAATAAAACTTTTACAGTATCAGGGATTTCATTACTTGTATATGCTACAGGACAAACAAAACGAATATAGTCTTCTGAAGCATCAAGTAAAACATCTCCGCTTCCAATGGTATCCTGGTGCGAAAGAGCCTCATTCCATTTAGTAAGATATATTGATGCCGAAGCCTTATCATCGATCTCCCCTACTCCGGAATAAACCCTGTTGCCTGTGTATTTATAATACCCAACCAATGCTGTTGGGCGAAAATCTATTGGTGCAGTTTGCTCTGCCATATCTTTAGTATAATTATACCAAATACTCATTTTTAGGGCATAGTTCCCATTTTGAACATCAGTAACCGGAGGGAAATATGTATTTGTATCTTCCATAATTGCGCGCCCGTTGCTAATAGTCCACCCAACTGGCCTGTTTGCAAATATTACATCCGTAACCGGGTTTATCCATTCTTCAAAATCTGTATTTTGTAATTGCGCAGTAGCAAAAAACGGCGCTATAAATGCTAAAAATAAATAAGTAATTGTTTTCATAATTTCTTCTTTTAAAGTTTTATTATAACAAACTTATGCTAAGAATTATCAAACAGAGTTATTAAAAAACCGTAAACAATTGTAGTTTTAAAACTAAATACCAGTAGTTTATAAAAATAAAAAGCAGCGCATCTTTAAAATACTGCGCTGCCTTAGGGTGTTTGAGTTAGTGTAAGTATAAATGATTACTTTTTAATGAATTTAGCCGTATGTATAGCTTTTCCATCATCAAGTTTTACATTATATAATCCGGGTTGTAGAGACAAAACAGAGATACTTTCTTTTTGTTTTTGAGAAAGAACAAGTTTTCCTGTGGCATCATAAACTTCTACATCTCCTTTAAAGTCTGTAAATTTTACAACGTCTGTTGTAGGATTAGGATACACCGCAAAATATTTTTGTTTTTGCATGCCTGTACCAAGACTCGAGCGGCCTGAAGACTCTTCTTCAATCAGTTCAATATTATCTATTGTTAAAAGCGAGCTCTGTCCCCAAGATGAGAATAGCACCGGATAGCCTTCATGATCCATTACAGAACAGTCAAACTTTACAGTAATACTATCCGGAATCTCGTCACTGGTATAAACTATTTCGCATTCAAATTCGCTGGCAAAGATTGTACCTCCTAAAAAAACATGTCCGGTACCAATTGTATCATGCCTTGAGGCAGCCTCATTCCATTTCGTTAAATGTACTGTTACAGATGCCAGATCATACAAATCTCCTGCATCGCTGGTAAGCATGGCATCCGTATATTTATACAGTCCTTTTAGTGCGGCAGGCCTGTAAGATATTGGGGCGGTTTGTGTAGCCATATCTTTTAAGTAGGAATACCACACCCCTAACATTAAAGAATAATTACCGGTTAAGGCATCTTCTATAACCGGAGAATAATTAGCATTTACAGGTCCTAAACCACGACCATTGTCTATGGTCCAGCCAAGTGGACGATTTACTTGTGTCTGATCTGTTCCGTCCGGCTCTATTGCCCATTGTTCAAAGCCCGGGTTTTGCAACTGCGCAGTTGCCATAAAAGGCAGTGCTATTGCCATAGCCAAAGTGGTAATTGTTTTCATAACATTTTTATTTAAATTTTATAAAAACAAAACTACTTTTTACAAATGAAGCAGAAGTTATTAAAAAACCGTTAATAATTTTAGTTTTAATGTAAAGCTTAAATTTATGCTTTTCTAAAAATAGATCCCTGTAATTCAGATGGTGTTTGCCCTGTGTGGGTTTTAATAAATGCGCTAAAATTAGCAGGACTGTCAAAGTTCATATAATAGGCAATTTCCTTAAGCGACAATTGGTTAAGCAGCATAAGACGGCGAATTTCTAAAATGGTCTCTTCATGAATAAGCTTTAAAGGTGTTTTTGCGATACCTGCCTTGCAGGCTGCTGTAAGTTTATCAGGGCTACACCCTAAAATATCGCAATAATCGGCAACTTTCTTTTTCGATTTTATGTGTTGGGTTACCAACGACAAAAACTGCACTATTAAATTGGCATCCTGAAAATTGGTATAATTATTATAATGCTCTGTTAGGGTTATGAGTATAATTTGCAGGTAACTATATGCCTTGTAAATAGATAAAGACGAAAGTTGCTCTGTTTGATTGAGTTTCAAAATACTTTCGGCAAAATTATACAGGCGCGCAAAAGTTGCCGGGTCAAGATCAAAAATAGGGTCAGGAAAATACAAATTGTAATGTCTCAAGGGGTATATAAATTCAAAAATGTCTTTTCTAAACTGTATCAAAAGCCCTTGTGCAGTGCCGCGTTGCATTAAGTGTACCTGCCCCGGGTAGACGGTAAATATTTGTCCAGGTTGTATTAAATAAGGATTGAAATCGATATACTGTTGCCCACAGCCACTTTTAATAAGTATTATTTCAAAATAATCGTGCCTGTGCGGATGATGAAAATCATAAGGGTTGGGATAATCTAACGGCTCTATAATAAGCAGTTTTCCCGGGTGGGGTAAAGATATTGGCTGCATGGTGTAGGGATTTTAGCAATAAAACAACCAAAGTTTTCAAACCCCTAACTAAACCATAAATTTTTATTAATTTTTCAAACATAATCACTATTTTTTAATATTACAAAAAATAATTCACCCATTAATTCTGAGAAAGTTTTATAAATAAGTCTATGAGAAGTTTTATAAATTTACTTTCACATTGCAAAACAGACACTACATGCACAGTAATTTTGTATATAAATTTGTTAAACCTGAAGCTACAATCTCCGACTTTGTAGAAAGTATTGGTATGTTTCAAAATCCTACCGATAGTCCTAAAGAAGTTGTTGTAATGCCAGATGGCAGAGTTGATCTGTTTTTTTCTGTCTCAGCATCACAACCCTATCATGTTACTCTTGTAGGATTGGAAACTTTTCCTGAAACAAGAAACGTTTTGCCACACACCCACACATTTGTAGTAAGTTTCAAGCCACTCGCTGTTGAATATATTCTTAAACTGTCTATAGCCGATATTATTAACAGTGCGAAAGAGTTGCCTCATGATTACTGGGAATTTACCGAAGACCAACCTAAAGATTTTGAAGCATTCTGTCAAAAGGTAACAAGCAAAATAATATCACTGCTACCCCAAAATATTGATAATCGTAAAAGAAAACTTTTTGATCTGATATATGCATCAAATGGCTCAGCAACTGTTAAGCAGCTCGCAGATGAAGTTGGGTGGAGCAGCAGGCAAATAAACCGTTACTTTAATCAAACATTGGGGCTTTCACTAAAAGCCTATTGTACTATACTGCGCTTTAGAAAATCATTAGAACATATTGCCCATGGCAAACTTTTTCCTGAGGAAGATTTTACTGACCAGACTTACTTTATTAAAGAAATAAAGAAATTTTCGGGTGTAGTACCTAAAGAATTATCTAAAAATAAAAACGACCGATTTGTACTATTATCCGTCTTAAAACAGCGATAATTTTGTGTCATTAATTTAAAAGACATGAAATTACAAAATAAACAAATTGCCATTGTGGGTGGTGGCCCTGGTGGCCTAACATTAGCAAGACTACTGCAGCTTAACGATTTAAATGTAAATGTTTACGAAAGAGATTTTGATAAAAATGCCCGCGTACAGGGCTCTCCTCTTGATTTGCACGAAGAATCCGGATTGGCGGCTTTACGCAAAGCCGATCTAATAACAGCGTTTGAACAAAACTTTATGCCGGGAGCAGATAAAAAAATTATTACTGATAAAAATGCTAAGATATGCTTTAGCGATCATGATGATAAAAAAGAATATAATTTTGGCAGTAAATATTTTAGACCCGAAATAGATCGTGGGCCATTAAGAAATATACTTTTAGATTCTTTAAAACCGGAAACGGTTGTTTGGGACAGCCATTTTATTTCGATGGAAAAACAAAATGACGGCTGGCTCCTGCATTTTAAAAACGGATCATCACATTATGCTGATATTGTAATTGCTGCCGATGGTGCTAACTCTAAAATCCGTCCGTATATTACAGATATAAAATCAGTATATTCAGGCATCACAATGATCGAAGGCACGGTAGGCAAATCTAAAATTTCTATTCCAAATATAAATGCTATGGTAAAAGGAGGCAAAATAATGGCTTTTGGAAGTTCTAAATGTATATTGGGCGGTCAAAAAAGCGATGGTGATTTCGGTTTTTATCTTAGCATTAAAACAGACGAATCATGGACCAACAGCAATGGTATTGACTATAACGACAAAAAACATTTTTTTGACTGGTTTAAAAAAGAATATTCCGATTGGGGCAGTAAGTGGGATGAGCTTATAGAAAATGTTACAACTCCTTTTGTGCCCCGACCTATATACTATATGCCGTTAGATCAGCAATGGGAGACAATGCCTAATTTAACCATGTTAGGCGATGCTGCCCATGTAATGCCTCCATTTGCCGGAGAAGGAGTAAACATGGCAATGCTTGATGCTTTAGAACTTAGTGAATGCCTCATATCAGATAAATTTGGCAGCCTATATGAGGCTATTTCACATTACGAAACTAATATGCAAAAAAGAGCAGCAATAGCTGCAGAAGAATCTGTTGTAAACGGAGAATTAATGCATTCAGAAAATGCACTTGATAAAATGATGGAAATGTTTAGCCAACACTGATTCTTGATTTACACTATAAATAAAGCCCTGAAAATAATAGTTATTTTCAGAGCTTAATATTTTCATTTACTTCTTTTCTATATCTCTAAGGTTTTCCATTTTTTTATGTTCAAGGAAACCTTTAATATCTTCAAAATGTTCTTTAACGCGTTTATTACCAAATTCGAACACTTTAGTAACCAATCCGTCAAGAAAATCCCTGTCGTGAGATACTAATATAAGTGTTCCGTCAAAGGCATTAAGTGCATCTTTTATTATGTCCTTGGTTTTCATATCAAGGTGGTTGGTAGGTTCATCCAGTATCAGTACGTTAACCGGTTCAAGAAGCAGTTTTATCATGGCAAGGCGTGTTTTTTCGCCACCCGAAAGCACTTTTACCTTTTTAGTGGTATCATCTCCGCTAAACATAAATGCACCCAGAATATTCTTTATCTGTGTACGGATGTCGCCTTCGGCAATACGGTCTATGGTTTCAAAAACAGTAAGTTCACCATCTAATAACGATGCCTGATTTTGGGCAAAGTATCCAATTTTTACATTGTGGCCAATTTCAAGCGAACCTCCGTCATAACCGATCTCGCTCATTATAGCTTTGACCATAGTAGATTTACCTTCGCCGTTCCTGCCCAAAAATGCCAATTTTTGTCCACGCTCAATAACCATCGATGCGTTATTAAAAACTACATGATCGCCATATTTCTTGCTTAATTCACTAACTACTACAGGATACTGTCCGGATCTTGGTGCAGGCGGAAACTTAAGCCTTAGTGCCGATGTATCTACTTCGTCTACCTCTACAAGCTCCAGTTTTTCAAGCATTTTTACACGAGACTGCACCTGCAATGTTTTAGAATAGGTTCCTTTAAAACGCTCAATAAATTCCATATTCTCGGCAATCATTTTTTGCTGCTCGTCATAAGCCTTTTGCTGGTGGGCACGGCGGTCTTTTCGCAACTCTAAATAATGACTGTATTTAGCTTTATAATCATAAATACGTCCCATAGTAACCTCAATGGTACGTGTAGTAATATTATCTACAAAAGCGCGGTCGTGGCTAATTACCATAACTGCTTTTGCACTGTTTATAAGGAAATCCTCAAGCCATTGAATGCTCTCAATATCCATGTGGTTTGTAGGCTCATCCAGTAAAATAAGATCGGGCTTTTGTAAAAGTATTTTAGCAAGCTCTATACGCATACGCCATCCCCCGCTAAATTCAGATGTTGGCCTTGTAAAATCTTCGCGGGTAAAACCCATACCTGTAAGTACTTTCTCTACTTCAGCCTCATAATTTACTTCTTCGATAGAATAAAACTTTTCACTCAACTCAGACACTTTCTCAATGATCTTGTAATACTCATCCGACTCATAATCTGTGCGCACAGTAAGCTCTTCGTTAAGTGCATCGATCTCGGCCTTCATTTTAAAAATGCCTTCAAAAGCTTTAGAAGTTTCTTCAAAAACGGTTGCGTCATCTTTAGTAAGCAGGTGCTGTGGCAGGTAAGCAATTACAGTTCCTTTAGGCGATGATATTTGCCCTGACGAGGGTTTATTTTCTCCTGCTATAATTTTTAGCAGTGTCGATTTTCCTGCGCCATTTTTACCCATAAGGGCTATTTTATCGGTCTCGTTTATAGAAAAAGAAACATCGCTAAAAAGTGTGGTACCTCCAAACTGTACCGCAACTGAATCTACTGTGATCATGAGGTGTTTTTTTGAAGCCGCAAAGATAGGATAATAACTATGTTGCTAAAAAAGAAATTATTAATAAAACATAAAAGCTATACAAATATATAGTTATGTTTAGTGCCTTAAACATTGTTCATCTTCAAAAAAATCAGTACATTTATAATGATACTCTTTCTAAAAGAGCATCAATAACCTATTGTATAACATAAAATTTTATGTCATGAAAAAGTGGGTTCGTTCCGGCCTAGTGTGGGCCGGTATACTATATGTTATTACCATGGTGCTTTTTCCTTTAGCAGACCATGAAAGTTTTAATACAGAAAAACTATTGCTTGGCATACCCCTTTGGGCAGTAACAGGACTAATTTTAGGCTATCTGTTCGAAAAAAAGAAAAGCAAAAAAGCTGTTACAGGAAAATAATTAAAGTATTATTTTACTACTAAGTAGCTTGGATTTTTATTCTTTATCCGTCTAATAAATAATTAATCATCCGGTCGTTAACCATATAAAATTAACGACCAAATCTTATTTTATACTAAATCGTTTTATGTTAATATTTTGTTAATAAACAATTTAAACAAACGTTTAATTTAAACAAGTGTTTAACTTTGTACCGTTATTTATAACCTATGTTATGACAGAATTTAATGATAAACAAATCGAGATCCTTCAGGTGGCAGAAAAGCTATTTGCCGAGGAAGGATTTGATGGGGCATCTATAAGGACTATAGCAAAGGCAGCCGGGGTTAATATAGCCATGATATCCTACTATTTTGGTTCGAAAGAAAAACTGCTCGAAACACTTATAATATATAGAACATCGGGCATGAAAATGCAGTTGGAGACTATATTTAAAGAAGACCTCTCCCCTTTTGAAAAAGTGGATCGCCTTATAGACCTGTATATATCACGAATAAATAAGAACAAATGCATGTACCAAATAATGCATTTTGAACTTTCTACCAAGAAAAGGATACTCAACATGGATTCGTTCATGGAGATCAAAAAAGTAAACTCCGAGATATTCAATAAAATAATAGAAGACGGGCAGAATAAAGGGTCTTTCAGGCGTGGAATAAATATAGGGCTTATACCTACCACTATATTAGGCACCCTTACCCATTTTCATACCAACAAACTGTATTTTCAAAAAACTCTTGGCCTTGACGATGCCGGGTTTGACCAATACATTGCAAACGAGTTAACACTACATATTAAACAAACCATTAAAGCGCTTTTAGCAAATGAAAATTAGAAAAATGCTGCCCATAGGGTTTCTGCTTATTACGGGTGCCACAATGCACGCGCAACAAAAGCAACAGCTATCGCTGGATGAAGCCGTAAAAATGGCAGTTACAAAAAGCACCGAGGCGAACCTGGCGGACACTAAGGTAGAAACCTCAAAACTGGAACTGGCAAACACAAAAAACACTGCCTATCCGTCATTTACGGTAAGTGGCCAGTACCTTCGTCTTACAGACCCTACCATAAATCTAAAATCTGCCGGAAGCAGTAGTTCAGGAGAATCGGGCGAATCTTCAGGAGGCTCATCTACACCAAAAGTAAACAGTGCCATGTTTGCACTTGCTAATGCAAGTGTGCCTGTATATGCAGGCGGTAAAGTAAAGAACAGTATTGCAGCCAGCGAAAATGCCTATAAAGCACAAACGTTTAATGCTGCCGATACTAAAGACCAGGTAGCGTTGCAAACTATTGCTTTATATACAAACCTATATAAAGCACAACAATCTGTAGCACTTATAGAAGAAAACCTTAAAAGTGCCAACCAAAGGGTTAAAGACTTTACAGCAATGGAAGAGAACGGTCTTATTGCCCGTAATGACCTTCTTAAAACAAAACTTCAGGCCAGCAACATACAAATAAGCCTTGATGAAGCCAAAAAAAATGTGGCAACTATAAACTACCAGCTTATAACATTGCTGCACATGCCCGAAAGTACACAGATAGATGTGAAGGACGGTTATTTTAAAAACCAAAACGCAGATGTTGCTATTAGTGAGAGCGAAGCCATAGCACAACGAAATGATCTTGAAGCCATGCGCTATGAAGAAAAGGCTGCAGAGAACAACATTAAAGTTGCCAAAGCCGGATATTACCCTTCCCTGTCATTATCTGCCGGATATGTTTACCTTAATATACCCGACTTTGTAGAGGTGTATAATGCCGCTAACGTGGGTGTAGGCCTTTCTTATGACATTGCAGGAATATGGAAAAACGGCAAAAAAGTAAAAGCTGCCGAAAGCCGTAGAAACGAAACACACCAGCAATTGGACCTGATGACAGAAAGTGTGAAAATACAGGTAAAAACTGCACAGGAAAACTATAACCTTGCACTTAAACAAAACAGGGTATATACTGAAGCCGTAACACAGGCGGAAGAAAACTACCGTATTGTAAAAGATAAATATGACAACGGCCTTGTAGACACTAACGACCTGCTTGAAGCCGATGTACAAAAGCTACAAACACAACTAAACGAAGCATTTTCTAAAGCCGACATAACCCAGCGTTTCTATGAGCTGCTAAATGCATCGGGCAAACTAACAAACTCTTTTAATCTTACACAAAACAAATAATAACCATGGAAACCACGGAAAAAAAGAAAACCAATAAAAAGTTCCTTATCATACTTATAGTTCTTGTTATTATAGGTGGTGGTTACGGTATCTATAAATACATGCACTCTTTGGCACACGAAACTACAGACGATGCCCAGGTAGAAAAAAACATGAGCCCGATATTGCCCCGCGTTACCGGATATATTACTAAAATATATGTAAAAGATAACGACTTTGTAAAAAAAGGCGATACACTATTTACTATTGACGATAAAGATTATGCGGTTCGTGTTGCCGATGCCGAAGCACAGCTTTTAGCAGCACAAAGCAACCTTGAAGTGGCCAAGGCCGATATAGGCGGTGCGGCTGCGGGAGTATCTGTTTCTGAAGCTAATATACTTTCATCTAAAGGAAATATTGAGGCTGCCAAAGTAAGACTATGGAGGGCTAATAACGATTTTGAGCGTTACCAGAACCTTTATAATAACAGGAGCATAACCAAACAACAGTTTGAACAGGCACAGGCTGCTAAACAGGAAGCCGAAGCCGAACTTAAAGTATTACAACAGGCACAGGCCGCAAGCACATCTCAAAGAGCTGCAAGCGTATCAAGAAGCAATGTAAGCAACAAACAAACCGAAGTTGCCCAGGCAAACATTAAAAGAGCTCAGGCTGCCCTTGATGCTGCTAAACTAAACCTTTCTTACACAGTGGTTACTGCTGCTGTAGACGGTCAGGTATCTACTATAGACATTCAGCCCGGACAACTTGTACAACCGGGTCAGGCATTGTTTTACATCTTAGACAATTCTAACAGCTGGGTGGTTGCTAACTTTAAAGAAACACAGGTTACTAAAATGAAAGAAGGCCAAAAAGTTATTATCGTGGCCGACGCTTACCCGGATGTAGAATTTGAAGGCGTAGTTAGTTCGTTCTCTCCTGCAACCGGTGCACGTTTCTCTTTATTGCCTCCTGACAATGCCACTGGTAACTTTGTTAAAACAGTACAAAGACTTCCTGTAAGGATCAATCTTACCGACAGTAACGATAAAGAGAAAGTAAAACTTTTACGCTCAGGTATGAACGTTGAAGTTGATGTACACTTAAAATAATAAATATGGCAGGAGCAGCAACAGTAAAAGCAGACGATAGTTTAGTTTTATATGGCTTTGAACGCGTTATTATTACAATAACAGCAGTACTATGTGCCCTGCTTGAAATTGTAGATACAACTATTGTAAACGTAGCGCTTAATGAAATGCGTGGTAGCCTTGGTGCTACATTGACCGATGTGGCTTGGGTAATTACAGCCTATGCCATTGCAAACGTAATTGTTATACCTATGACAAGCTGGCTTTCACAGCAGTTTGGCCGACGAAATTATTTTGCGGCATCTATTATAATTTTTACGGTATCGTCTTTTTTGTGTGGTAATGCTGATAACATTTGGGAGCTTGTAACTTTTAGGTTCATTCAGGGAATGGGAGGTGGTGCCCTCCTTGTAACGGCACAAACCATTATAACAGAAAGTTATCCGGTGGAAAAACGAAGTATTGCACAGGCTATTTATGGTATGGGTGTAATTGTAGGCCCTACCCTTGGGCCGCCGCTGGGTGGATGGATAGTAGACAACTGGTCATGGCCTTACATTTTTTACATTAACGTTCCTCTTGGTATTATAGCGACCATGTTGAGCCTTATATATGTAAGAAGCCCTAAATATGGCGAAAAGCTTAAAGCAAGCCAGGTAGACTGGTTGGGAATATTTTTTCTCATTGCGTTTATTGGATCATTACAGTTTGTATTAGAACACGGGCAGCAGGACGACTGGTTTGAATCGCACGAAATTGTTATCCTGAGTGTGGTTGCCGTTTTTGGTTTACTCGCATTTATTTGGAGAGAAACCGTGTATAAACATCCTATTGTAAACCTTAGTGTACTTAAAGACAGTAACCTGCGCATTGGTACCATAATGTGTTTTATATTAGGCTTCGGGCTTTATGGTTCAACGTTTGTTATACCAATTTACACCCAGTCTATGCTGGGCTGGACCGCACTACAGGCAGGTATGCTATTAATACCAAGTTCTTTAATGACAGCCTTTATGATGCCTTTTATTGGTAAGATGATCCAGAACGGTGTACCTCAAACTTATATGGTAGCTGTTGGTTTTATGGTGTTCTTTGGCTTTACCTTCTGGATGTACAGCATTATGACACCAGATACAGGTTCCGAACACATGTTTTGGCCTCTTATACTTCGCGGTGTTGGCTTGGGCTTGCTATTCGTACCTATTACAACTATGGCACTAAGCACCCTTAAAGGCAAAAGCATTGGCGAGGGTGCGGCTTTTACAGGTATGATGCGTCAGTTAGGCGGTTCGTTTGGTATTGCACTCATCAGTACGTTTATTACAAGGTCTACACAGGCACACAGGGTAAACCTTGTAGCACATGAAAACGCTACCGATTTTGCAGTTCAGCAAAGAGTACAGCAACTGCAACATGGCTTTATGGCAAGGGGTTTTAGCTCATCTGAAGCTTTAAATAAGGCCTATGCCGCTCTTGAAGGTGGTGTAATGAAACAGGCAACAGTATTATCATACATGGACGTGTTTCTGTATTTGGGCATACTTTTCGTTATCTGTATACCGTTTATATTATTGGTAAGACAAGGTAAGAGTAAGGTAGATATGTCATCAGTACACTAAGAGACGAAACATAATAGATGAGAGATAATAGACCGAATGTTATTTATTATAAATTATAGCAGGTTCTTAATGTATGTTTCGGAAATGTCGACAGAAAATATAAACAGTAAATTTAACTTTGCCTAACCAGCAGGTAGCCTGGCGCACAGCTTTTCAGTGCGCCAGGCTTTTTTAAATCATTAAAATCATGAATACAAAATACAACCATTATAAAGTTACTTTAGAACATACTTACAACCCTAAAGATGAAGAATTACAACAGCCTGTTGTTATAGAATTTGATAATCACGACAATATTTTCAACATTATAAAAGTGTTGCAGGAAAAAGATCATTTTGGTGATGTGAACCAGTCGGCTGAATTTGCCATTGGTTTAAAAATGTTTAGCGAAGTAATGCTGCGCAATAAAGAGCATGGTCTTTTCGAAGATTTTTTACCCGCATTTAAAGAGTTTATGAAAAGGCTAAAAAGCGGCATATAATTTTCTACAAACTAATACTTTTAAAACTCCGGAATATACTTTCGGAGTTTTTTTATTCAATACAGTTGGTAAACATCATCGGCACATAACAGTACATGACAGTTAAAAAATAATAATGTTGTAGTTTAGAGCCTGTTTAAGTTTTATTTTTTACTGAAAATGTTGAAACCTATTTGCTATATCCTTAACCAAAAGCATCTTTATATTGTAATGATGTTTTTACTTATTGGCTGTAGCATACATGAGGCATTTTCTCAACATCCAATTATCCGGTTTAATCACATTACTTCAGATGACGGCCTGCCCCAAAACACTGTATTGGGCATAGTTAAAGACAAATATGGTTTTATTTGGTTTGGAACCTGGAACGGATTGTGCCGTTATGACGGGTATTCTTTTAAAACCTATATGTACAATCCAAAGGATAAAAAAAGTATCAATAACAACAGGATACATACCCTAAAGCTTGACAAAGAGCAGAACATCTGGATACGCACTTTTGAGGATGATGAGTTGTGCCGCTACAACTATGAAAAAGATAACTTTGACAGGTTTAAAAGAAATGAAATTGCCGACTCTATTTTTTTATGGACAGACAGAAGAAAACATATTAGTAAAACCAAAGCTAATTTTAAGGATTATGTATGGAAAATTGAGGTTCCAAGAAACCGTCTTATAGAAACAAATATAAGATCGGGCGTAACAAAGATCTATGAAGAAGGCTCAATAAATCCCGGACAATTAAATGACGCTTATGTAACAGATATCTATAAAGATAATCACGATATATTATGGGTAGGCACTTATAGCAACGGCATTAATAAAGCAAACTTGGCAGCAAAGCCCTTTCAGCATTTTTATCATGATCCTTTTGTAAAACAATCATTAGCAGATAATAATATAACCTCTATTTGTACAGACAAGACCGGAAATATCTGGGTGGGTACGCGTGATAAGGGTATTACTGTAATTGGCAATAAAACACGGCATCTTCAAAAAGGGCCAGGTTCAATAACGAGCAATTTGATACGCTCCGTTTTTTGTGATTCGCGCGGAGTTATATGGATAGGCACTAAAGAAGGGCTCAACTGTTATAATCCCTCGACGGGAGTTTTCAGCGATCTGTCTGCAAAAGTAAGGTACACTACCGTTTTTGGCATTAACGAAGACAATGAGCATAATATATTAATTGCAAGCTGGAACGGAGTTTATAAATACAAACCAAAACAAGACATTTTTATAAACTACAGCCCGGAAAAAATGATGCTGCATGCCCACACACGGGTTGTTATGCAGGATTCAAAAGGCCAAATATGGGTTGGGTGCGAAGGAATAGGCGGCAATACCGGTGGGATAAGCGTACTTAAACAGGTAGCGAATTCTGATGAGTTTAAAGTTACAGCGCATTTTGTTCATAATGAAGATAGAAACTCTGTAAGCGATAACCGAATAAACTGCATTTATGAAGATAAAAGCGGAATAATATGGATCGGTACCGGAAATGGGTTAGATAAGTATGATCCTGTAAACAAAACATTTACGAACCTTTCTGCTAATGATCAGTTCTTAAAATCTTCTGTCGTCTCTATTTTAGAAGATGACAAAGGCTTTTTATGGATAAGCCATAAAAAAGGTATATCGCAACTGCATAAAAAACGGATGAGCGTAAGAACCTATGGTTTACAGGATGGCCTGCAAAGTCAGGAGTTTTCTGCCGGAGCCGCTTTTAAAGATAGTAACGGCAAAATGTATTTTGGGGGCAATAACGGATTTAATATTTTTAATCCTGATGATATTCTACCGGAAAAAACACTGCCTGTTACCGTACTCACAGAATTACAGATACTCAACCGTCCGGTACAGATCAACGAAAAAATAAACGGCAGGGTTGTATTAACAAAGCCATTATATTTAACCAAACAAATTGAGCTAAAATATAATGACAAAAGTATATCGATAGAATTTGCAGGCTTACATTACTCTAACCCCCAAGCAAATAAATATGCTTATAAACTTGAAGGGTTCGATAAAAACTGGGTATATACTGATGCCACACGCAGGGTTGCCTCCTACTCCAATCTTCAATCAGGCAAATATACCTTCAAGGTTATTTCTTCAAACAGCGACGGTGTTTGGAATACTGTTCCAACTGTATTAAATATAGAAGTATTACCTCCTTTTTGGGCCAGCGGATGGGCATATTTTTGTTATATCATAATTATAGCCGGCAGTTTTTACACCTACCATAAATATTCGGCACGGGTATCAGGGCTTAAAACAAAACTGGCTTATGAGGAGCTTATGCACAAACAGGAAAACGAACTGTATCAAAACAAGCTTCAGTTCTTTACGAACATCTCTCACGAAATTAAAACGCCACTAACCCTCATACTTGCCCCATTGGAAAGGCTTACAAACATGTTTGCCGAAAATAAAGCTATATATACTCAACTCTTAACCATGCGCCTTAGTGGTGAAAGATTGGTGAAAATGGTTAATCAGCTTCTTGATTTCAGGACACTCGAAACAGGCAATTTACAACCTGAACTTAAAAATTATGACATAATAGCTTTTTTACATACTGTAATAGCGTCCTTTAAAGATAACGCAGCGTCAAAAAATATTAGCTTGACCTTTAATCATAATGTAAGCAGTTGCATATTTCTTTATGATGAAGACAAAATGGAAAAAGTAATTTACAACCTTTTGTCTAACGCACTAAAATTTACGCCTGTATCAGGAAAAATAGACGTAAATTTCTCTTTTTCCTCAAAAGAGAATGAACAAAACGCAGTAATTAAAGTTACAAATACCGCTACAGAAATAATATCTGATGAAGACAGTGAAGTAATCTTTCTGCCATTTAAACAAGGAAAAAAACATAGCTCGGGCGGTACAGGTTTAGGGCTTGCATACAGCAGAGGGCTTGTAGAGCTCCATGGCGGAACAATAGAAGTTGAGAGCAAATATTCAGCCATAGGTCAAAATCAAACTGCATTTACAGTAACGTTGCCTTTAAAAACGTATGATGCTGATACAAATAATGAGTTCATAGCAATTAATGATATTACGGATAATGCTATAATCCCCATTCAGGAAAAAGGCATTGGGGCAAAAAAAGTCAATACTATACTTTTAGTAGAAGATAATATAGAATTAAGAGCCTATCTAAAAGATTACTTTTCTAATACTTATACTGTATTGGAAGCATCTGATGGAACCGAAGGATTTAAAACTGCCATACAGGAACAGCCTGATATTGTAATATCGGATGTGATGATGGAGCAAATGGACGGTTTTGAATTGTGCCGAAAAATAAAGAATGATATTAAAACTTCTCACATACCCGTAGTGCTGCTTACGGCTCAGGATCCTGTTGAATCTGAAATTGAAGGAATAGAAAACGGTGCCGACGATTATATTACTAAGCCATTTAACCTCTCTGCACTGTCTGCCCGTATTAAAAACCTGCTCATATTGAGACAAAATTTAAAAGAAAAATACCGCAAAGAAATATCTGTACAGCCTGCAAAAGAGATACCTCTTTCGGCCGATGAAAAGCTATTGCAAAAACTTTTAGCATTTATTGAAAATAATTTATCGAAACCCGAACTTGGAGTAGAAGAAATTTGTATAGGCATTGGGGTAAGCAGGAGTCAGCTTTATCGGAAGGTTAAAGACCTTACAGGACTAAGCCTTTCTGAAATACTGAAAGAAATTCGTCTGAAAAAAGCTCAGCAACTACTATCAGAATCTAAGTTTACGGTTAATGAAGTAGCCTATATGGTTGGTTTTAGCGATGCAGATTATTTCAGGAAATGTTTTAAATCAGAATTTGGTATGGCACCAACAGAATATGCTAAAACAATTACATCAAAATAAAATTGATACGTCTTTTCAATGCATCAACAACCCTAAAATCGTTGCAAATTTAACGTTCAATAATTCTAAAAAATATTTTTACTTTTTTTTATATCCAATAAAAAAACAACAAAATATTCACGTTTATTCTTCCAAAACAAGAGGTTGGTCTGTTTTTACCCGTAATTCGGGACAATTTTACAGGCTCATTTTTTACTCATGTTTTACATTTGCCCTGTTAACAATATCGTTTTCGTTTACATTATCGATCATCGTCATTTCAGCATTATACTATATAGTAACCCTATTTAATTACAAACCATGGACAAGCATTTAAGAGTAATAGCTCTTACATTTTTAGTATTATTTTTCAATACCGACAAACTTTTATCGCAATCTAAAAACCAACAGTTAAAATACAACTTTAATAGTGAGTGGCTGGTAAATGTAGGGGAAGTGACCAACGGTGCCGACCCAAAACTGGCCGACACCTCATGGAAAAAAGTAACCTTACCGCGCGCTTTTAACGAAGACGAAGCTTTTAAACTGCCTATAGACAGCCTTAGCACATCTATAGTATGGTACCGCAAGCATTTTGCATTGCCTAAAGAAGCTAAGGGCAAAAAAGTGTTCATTGAATTTGAAGGCATACGCTTCGGGGGAGAGTTTTACATCAACGGAAAATCAATCGGTATACACGAAAATGGTGTAATGGCTGTCGGGCTTGATGTAACAGATTATCTTAACCCAAACGGTAAAGACAATATAATAGCTGCACGCATAGACAACTCCTGGAAATATAAAGAGCGTGCCACACAGTCTAACTACCAATGGAACGACAAGAACTTTAATGCCAACTATGGCGGTATTCCTAAAAATGTGTACCTGCATGTAAAAGACAGAGTATATCAAACATTACCTCTTTACAGCAATTTGGGTACTACGGGTACTTATGTATATGCCAAACAGATAAATATTAGTAACAGAACGGCTATTATCCGCGCCGAATCGGAAGTGCGCAACGAGCATAACACATCCAAAAACATACGCTATGAAGTTAAAGTAGAAGATATGGATGGCAAAGTAGTAAAAACATTTTCCGGCACAAATAAAACACTTAAACCGGGTGAAACAGCAGTTTTATCGGCAGAAGAAGAAATAGGCAATCTTAATTTTTGGAGTTGGGGATATGGCTACCTGTACAATATTTACACAACACTTTATGTAGACAATAGACCTGTAGATGTGGTAAACACACGCACCGGATTTAGGAAAACACGTTTTGCCGATGGTATGGTATGGCTTAACGACCGTGTAATACAAATGAAAGGATATGCACAGCGCACCAGTAACGAGTGGCCTGCCGTGGGCATGAGCGTGCCGGCCTGGTTAAGCGATTATAGTAACAAGCTAATGGTAGACAGCAATGCAAACCTTGTGCGCTGGATGCACGTAACACCATGGAAACAGGATGTGGAAAGCTGTGACCGTGTGGGGCTTATGCAGGCCATGCCCGCAGGAGATTCTGAAAAAGATGTAGAGGGCCGCCGCTGGGAACTGCGCACACTGCTAATGCGTGATGCTATTATATACAACCGCAACAACCCAAGTATTATTTTTTATGAGTGCGGTAACGAATCGATATCTGAAGAACACATGGCGGAAATGAAAGCCATACGCGATAAATATGACCCGTTTGGAGGACGTGCCATAGGATCTCGCGAAATGCTGGATAGTCAAATTGCCGAATATGGCGGCGAAATGCTCTATATAAACAAAAGTGCCCATATACCTATGTGGGCAACAGAATACTGCCGTGATGAGGCACTTCGCAAATACTGGGACGACTACTCCTACCCTTTTCATAAAAATGGCGAGGGTGTTAACGAATATAAGTCAACTGTAACGAACACAAGCCAAAAGAAAGATGCCCGTGCCTACAACCAAAACCAGGATTCTTTTGTTAGGGCAGATGTTTCAACCTGGTGGGATTATTACAGGGTGCGTCCCGGCACAGGTACAAGGGTTAGTTCTGGGGGAGTAAATATTATATTCTCTGACTCTAACACGCACTTTAGGGGTGTGGAAAACTACAGGCGCAGCGGCGAGGTAGATGCCATGCGCATAGCCAAAGATGCTTTTTATGCCCATCAGGTAATGTGGGACGGATGGGTAGATGTTGAAAACTACCGCACGCACCTTGTAGGCCATTGGAATTATACTCCGGATGTGGTGAAGGATGTTTACGCAGTATCGTCAGGAGAGCAGGCAGAGCTGTTTGTAAATGGCAAGTCGCAGGGGATGGGAGAACGCAGCAACGGGTTTTTATTCACCTTTAAAGATATTAAATGGCAGGAAGGTACTATAGAGGCAGTAAGTTATGACGCTAATAAAAAAGAACTTAGCCGCGCTAAAATTAAAACTGCAGGAAAACCGGCAGCCATAAAACTTACTGAAATGCATGCTCCTGATGGTTTTAAAGCCGATGGTGGCGATCTTGCACTTGTTCAGGTTGAAGTGGTAGACGCACAGGGGAACCGTTGCCCATTGGCAAATGATGCCATATCTTTTGAACTGAATGGCCCTGCCGAATGGCGTGGCGGTATAGCACAGGGAAAAGACAACTACATACTGTCGAAAATACTTCCGGTAGAATGTGGTGTAAACAGAGTACTTATACGCTCTACAAACAAAGCGGGCAAAATAACATTAAGTGCAACAGCAAAGGGCTTAACACCTGCATCTATTGGCTTTACAACCGTAACAGCTAAACAAAAGAACGGATTATCAGGATACATTAGCGGCAACCACCAGCCTTCTAACCTGCAAAGGGGGGCAACGCCAAAAGGTGCATCTTATAAAGAAAGCCGCAAAGCAATAAAAATTGTGGGGGCACTTACAGATACTAATACTGATAAAGTAAAACAAAGCTTTGATGACAACGAGCTAAGCGAATGGACAAATAACGGCGACATAAAAACCGGATGGATTACTTATGAGCTGGAGCGTGATGCAGAAATAAGCGAGATAGAACTAAAACTTACAGGCTGGAGGATGCGAAGCTATCCTATTATCATATCTGTTGATGGCAAAGAGGTGTACAGCGGCGATACTGAAAAGAGTCTTGGATATATATCGATACCTGTAAAACCAACAAAAGGCCGTTTTGTAAAGATTCAGCTAAAAGGACAAAGCCAGGATAAAGATGCTTATGGCGAGATCATAGAAATTACAGGCAATAAAGAGCTGGACCTGTATAAAGATCCCAACGCCGCCGATGGTAAAGGACAGTTGCGTATTGTAGAAGTTGAAGTCTATGAAAAAGTAAACTAGAAAAGGTAATCTGATTAAATTTTGGGGAGCAACATCCTTATAGTTTTGCTCCCCACTTGGGAAACGCTTCCCTAAAAAATACGAAAATTATATCGTGTACTATACCTGTAAAATCATGACGATTTAGCGGGCAGCTATAATATTGACTTATAATTTTCAAATCCTGTGAAGAATCTCCTGAAAAGGAGTTTTTTTTTCAAACGAAAACGAAATCGATATAGTGAATTTAATTAATAGAAAATAAATCCAATAACAAGCATGAATTATAACAAGATGAATAACTATTACAGCAGGTACAGCAAATTTAAAACCTCAGCTAAGGGACTGGAATTATCAGTCGAAAAAATCAATTGTATAACTATAAAACATAAAAAATGATTAATAAAATTACTTTATTTTTTTCGTTTATACTTCTGTTTTCCTGGAGTGTAAAAGCGCAGGACAAAGAAATAACCGGGGTTGTTCATGACGAGCAAAACCTTCCAATTCCCGGTGTTAATATATTTATTTCAGGCACATCGGTTGCGACCGTAACCGATATGGATGGTAATTTTACTATAACCATTCCTTCGGGTGTTCAAAACCCTGAACTGGAATTCTCCTTTATAGGCTACGCAAAAAAAACTGTAGCTGTTGCCGAGCAAACATCGCTAAATGTAAGAATGGATCCTGACATCAAAACCCTTGAGGAAGTAATTGTGGTGGGTTATGGTACACAGAAGAAAAAAGACCTTACAGGTGCAGTATCCAGTGCTAACCTCGAAGCCTTCAGGAAAGCACCAAACGTAAATATTATCCAAAGTTTGCAGGGGACGGTTCCGGGTTTAAATATAGGTCAGGTAAACTCTGCCGGACAAAACCCATCTATACAAATTAGGGGAAATAATACCATTAGCGGTAATGGAAGCGTACTTATAGTACTTGACGGAATTCCGTACAGCGGTACTCTTGCCTCTATTAACCCTAACGACATAGAATCTATAGAAGTACTTAAAGATGCCAGTTCAGCTACTGTTTATGGTTCTCAGGCTGGTAATGGAGTATTACTGATTACCAGCAAAAAAGGAAAAAAAGGTAAACCAAAAATTACCTATAGCTGGAGCTATGCCTCTCAAACCCCCGCTACTAAACTAAGGCCACTAAACAGAGATGAATTTTTAGAAAAAGTTAGGGATTTGTATTATGACGAAGCTTTTTTAGCCCCTGATTATACTACTCCTAACCCGGCTTTTGATATAACAACCCGTATGGATCGTTTTATGCTGGATGAAAATAACAATATTAGAGATAATAATTTTGACTGGTGGGATGCGGGCACAAATCCGGGTGAGATACAAAAACATGAAGTAAGTGTGTCCGGAGGTGCAGATAATGTAAATTATCTTATTTCGGCAGGATTAACAGATCAGGCAGGTTTTATAATAAATGACAACTTTAAACGTAAGAACATCAGGGTAAACCTTGAAAGCAAAGCTACCGATTGGTTAACCGTTGGTGTACAGTCTTTTGCTGCGTTTAATGATTATAGCGGCGCAGAGCCCGATCTTGATGCACTTATAAGGCAGGCTCCTTTTTTAGTCCCGTATGATGAAAACGGCAACCTTATTCCGGCGCCTACGGGAACCAATATACAAAACCCATTCTTAACATACGATGTAGAAAACCACTCTACACAGAATGATTTCTTTGGCAATTTTTATGGCATAGTAAACTTTCCTTTTCTTAAGGGCCTAACTTATCGTGTAAATTATGGTAACAACTACAGAATAAGCGAAAACTTTGGTGCAAGTAAATATGATGCCGGCTTGACGGGTGCTGCATACAAGAACCACACCCGTTATAATGATTATACACTGGACAACATTGTAAACTACAAGCGCAACTTTGGCAGGCATGATATAGATGTAACCCTGCTGTATGGAGCCATTGAAAGAGAAAGCACTATAACAGAGTCTAACTCATCAGACATATCCTCTTTAATAATGGGCTATAACAGCCTGGAACAGGGCATCAATCAGTTTGCTAATTCAGGAGCATGGAGAGAAGCCCTTAACTATCAAATGGCACGTGTTAACTACAAATTTAAAGACCGATACCTTTTAACAGCCACTGTTAGAAGAGACGGAGCTTCGGTATTTGCAAAGAATGAAAAATGGGCAATATTCCCTTCAGCGGCTTTGGGCTGGATCGTATCTGAGGAATCATTCTTAAAAGACAACAAAACACTCAACTTTTTAAAAGTAAGGGCTAACTATGGGGCTACAGGTAATACACTTGGCCGTTATCAATCGCTTCCTACTTTTGGCCGTGGCAGGAGCTATGTATATGGCGACGGCGGTACCCCTGTTTTTGGGCAGAATGCCACGAGGCTGGAAAATCCTAACCTGCGTTGGGAAAAAAACATCGGCTTAAACTTTGGATTGGATTTTGGGCTGTTCAATAAAAGGCTTTCGGGTACAGTAGAGTACTATAGAAACAAAACGGATGATCTTGTATTTAGTGTTCCTCTACCGGCCTTGGTTGGAATACAAAGTATACTAACAAACGTGGGAGAAGTACAGAACAAAGGGCTTGAAATACAGCTAACATCGCAAAATATTAAAGGTGAAGACTTTTCGTGGAGTACAACCGCCAATTTTTCTACGAACAAGAATGAGATTATTGCTTTAACAGGTGAAGATATTGACGGTGATGGGCGCGAAGACGACCTTACATCGGCAGGGCTTTTTATAGGCCAGTCAACAGGGGCAATATTTGGTTATAAATATGACGGTATCTATCAGATAGGCGATGATATTCCGAGCGGTTACAGCCCAGGAACGCAGCGAATAGTAGACGTTAACGGCGATGGGCAAATTACAGCCGATGACCGCGTTATACTGGGACAAACTAACCCGGCCTATCGTGTAAGTTTACTTAATACTGTAACCTACAAAGGCTTTACCCTGAACATATTCTTTAACTCTATACAAGGAGGCAAAGACGGCTATCTTGGCAATATGCTGCCTACAAGCGTTGGCGGATTGCGTAATGACAACTCGGTTAGATACAATTATTTTTCTGATATAGACTACTGGTCGCCCCGCAACCCCAATGGAGAATTCCCAAGATCTATTGTAGCACCATCTATAAGCACACCAGTGTATCGTGACCGTAGCTTTATAAGGCTTCAGGATGTATCGCTATCCTATAACTTCAATCAAAAACTGGTTAAACAGTTAGGGGTTTCTGATGTAAGCCTTTTTGTTAGCGGCAAAAACCTTGCTACCTGGACAAAATGGAAAGGCTGGGATCCTGAAACCGGACAGGGACTTGACGAGAATGGCAGGCCGGTAATGAAAAGTTATTCTGTAGGTGTCAATATTACTTTTTAAACTATGAAGACTATGAAAAAATATATAATACTTCCACTTTTAGCCGCACTGATGGTATCTACATCCTGCGAAAAAGACTTTCTTGAAGAAGAGCCTTTGGATTTTTTAGCGGCTTCTAATGCTCTGAACACTTATGACGATTTTAAAATGTCGCTCAATTATTTGTATGATAGGGTTCGTTTCGAGTTCTACTCTAAAGGCGACCGCAACAACATGGACTACATTTATGGAACCGACCTTGTTTTTGACGGCCAGCCCGATGTGCTGCGATTTACAAATTATGAAGGAGCTATGAACCCTTATGGCGACAGCAACAGTGTTGCCGTAGTGCACTGGGTAAACTTTTTTAAGATAATATCTGAAGCTAATATTATACTGGATAAAATAGGCGAATCGGAAATGACCGATGAGCAAAAAATTTTAGTTGAAGCCGAAGCGAGATATTTCAGGGCATTTAGCTATCGTACACTGGTATATTTATATGGTGGTGTGCCTTTAATTACAGAGGCTGTTTATGAACCCAAACTCGACTTTGTAAGAGCCACAAAAGAAGAAGTTTTAAACCAAACAATACTCGATTTGCAGTTTGCCGCCGAAAACCTGCGTACAAAAGCACAGGTAAGCCCGGGGCAGGTGCACAAACTTGTGGCTCGCCATTTACTGTCTGAAGTATATCTTGCAGCAGGACAATATCAAAACGCAGTAGATGCCGCTACAGTGGTAATAGACGACCCTTCTACAGGGCTTATGACCCAAAGGTTTGGAAACAGAATAAGTGTACAACCGGGCGATGTGTACTGGGATCTTTTTCAGCGCAATAACCAAAACCATGCGTCTAATACAGAGGCACTTTGGGTAATACAGTTTGAAACTGATGTGCCGGGCGGTGCTGCCGTAACCACTACCAGAACAGGTGCACCGCTTTATGAAAGGCACCACGCACCGTCTGTCAGGGATATTGTAATAAACGGAAGCCGTCCGTTTAGCTGGCCCATAGGAGATTATACAGGTGGCCGTGGCATTGGTTGGGCAATATCTACAGTATATTTTAGCAACACTATATGGCAAAGCGACTGGACTAATGACATAAGAAACGCTAATCACAATTTTGTTAGAGAATTTAAGGCAACCAATCCTGCCTCTCCACTATACGGGCAAATAATCTCTACCGAGAATCCTCCTGCTGGTATTACCGTTCCAAGCCGTGCCTTTTATGCTTATCAAAGTAAGGTAACCACACCTTTTGACCATCCTGCGAACCTGTATCAAAACGCAAGTACATTTTTATTAAAAGATGCAACAGCAGGTGGCACATATACAGACCAGTATATGTTCAGGCTGGCTGAAACCTACCTCATACGCGCAGAGGCTTACTATCGCCTTAATAATACAACCGCGGCAGCGGCTGATATTAATGTGGTTCGCTCGCGCTCTAATGCCGGTAATGTGGCACCATCGGCAGTAAACATCGATTATATTCTTGATGAAAGGATGAGAGAGTTTGGTGTGGAAGAAAAAAGGAGGCTAACCTTAAACCGCCTTGGATTGTTGTATGACAGGGTTACACGTTTTAATACTTATTACAATGATATTGAGCCTCATCACAACCTGTTGCCTATTCCTTATTCTGAAATTGAGAGGAACAGGGAAGCTGTGTTAGAACAAAACGAGGGATATCCTCAATAAACAACATGAATTGGGTTAGAAAATTTGATGTACAGGCATTATTTGCCTGTGCATTGAATTTAACCTTTAAGACAATTATGCTATGGCAAATATTACCATTAAAGATATTGCAAAGGCTTTGGGACTATCTGTGTCTACTGTTTCAAAATCTTTAAATGATATTAGCGAAATAAGTCCGCTAACCAAACAGCGCGTAATTGATTTTGCAAATACTAACAATTACAGAGCAAACAAAGTAGCCACCAGCCTTAAGAACGGCAAAACAAACACAGTTGGCGTAATAGTTTGCTCCATAAATAACACTTTTATTTCGCAGGTGCTGGATGGCATCCAAAAAGCATCGCTGCAAACTGGCTATGATATTGTTATTATGCAGAGCTTTGAAAATACAGATACCGAAAAATCCTGTCTTGAAACCTTAATATCAAGGGGCGTAGACGGAATTTTAATAGCTCCGGTTGATGCATCTGCTAATATATCTTTCATTTCATCAATAATAAAAAACTGCTGCCCGGTTATAATTTTTGACCGCATTAGCTGCGAATTGGAGACTGTAAAAATAGGAGTTGATGAATACATGGGAGCTTTAAAAGCCACACAACACCTTATTAAAAAAGACCGTAAAAGGATTGTGTTTATTACCGCAGAACAGTTTGGAGAAAACCATCCCCGCTTTAGGGGATTTCAGGAAGCGCTGAAAAAAAATGATATACAATACGATCCTGATTTTAAAATTTCCTGTAATCTCGAAGATATAGAGTCTTTAGATGAAAAGATAGGCCATTGGATCAAAAAACTTAGATCGTCGGGCGGTAAACCTGATGCCATTTTTGGTGCAACAGATATTATTACCACACGCACATTGGGTATTTTGGCAAAACTCAAAATTAAAGTACCGAATGAAATAGCAGTTATAGGGTTTTCTAACACCGATATTGCCTTTGCGCTAAACCCTCCCCTATCTACCATTAGGCAACCGGCAACAGATATAGGCTTTTTGGCACTTACCAATTTGGCCGAAGTAATAAAAACTAAGGCAGTACCTAAACAAAAAACATTATTACTGCATACCAAAATACAGTTTAGAGCTTCGAGTAAAGTATAACTTTTGTTCTTAATAATATGAGCTATATATTTAAAAACATACTACTTATATGCACCGTGTTTCTTTTCAATGTTTCGCCAAAAGATCAATTAGGCATACATATAGCAAAATACAGGAATGACAGGCAATGTGCTATAAGCTACACTTTTGATGATGGTCTTGCCGAACATTACAGCCTTGTGGTGCCACAGCTCAAAAAATATAGATTTAAAGGTACATTTTGGATTAATGGCAGTAGGGTAAGTACAAGTGCTAAGCCGGACTCTACCCGAATGAATTGGAAGCAGATAAAAGAAATCAGTTTATTGGGGCAGGAAGTTTCCAATCATGGATGGGCACATAAAAACCTTACAAAATGTACTCCGGAAGAAATTGAAACAGAACTGTATAAAAACGACAGTGCAATATTTGCAAATACAGGCATATTGCCCCGCTCCTATTGCTATCCGGGCAACAGAAAAAACCCCGAAGTTATTGCTTTAGCATCGCGTAACCGTGTAGGTACCCGGACAGAACAGCGCTCTATTGGAAGTAAATCGACTAAAGAAGACCTCTCTGATTGGGTTGACAGCCTTATTAAAAGCAACGCGTGGGGCGTGGGGATGACACATGGCATTACCTATGGCTATGATGCCTTTAACAATCCTCATGTTTTTTGGGAACATCTGAAAACAGTTTATGAAATGCAGGATAAAGTATGGGTGGGCACATTTAGGGAGGTAGCCGCTTATACAAAAGAATATGAAAACACGAGGCTTGATGTAAAAAGCAAAAAAGGGGAATATGTGATTACGCCTCTATTAAAATTAGATCCTGAAATATTTACAGAGAAATTGACGGCTGTAATAACCGAAAAGAATATAAAGCAACTAAGAGCAATGCAGAATGGAAAAGCTCTTAAAGTAATGATATATGCTGATAAGGCACTTTTTGATTTCGATCCGTTTGGTGGGGAGATACTACTTAAAATTTTAAAGTAATGAAATACAAATACCTCTGCTTACTGTTAATACTATTAGCATCCTGTTCTTCAGGTAAAATGAATGACAGCGAACCGACCGCAGTGATTATTACTGCGGGTCAGTCTAATACTGATGGGCGTATTGGTAATGATAAGTTACCTGATTATATCTTGAACGGGTATAAAGACAATGCATATCAATACTGTAAAATAAGTAGAGGAAGCACTACCGATACCGTGACCGGAAATTTTAAACCTTTCTGGCCAAGCATAAAGAACAAGAACAATCCGCACCGCTGGGCCTATGACGCTGTTACTTATTACTGGCTTGAAAAAGCGTTTCAAAAAGATTTTTACGTAATTAAGTGGTCTTTAGGCGGAACTGCTATAGATACAGCGGCAACCAGCAACAGTAAATATTACTGGCAGGCAGATGAAAACTGGTTAACCCAAAATACATCTACTGCCAAAGGAGGGAAATCCTTACTGCTCTCCTTTGAAGAAAACATTAGCCTGTGCATAGACAGCACATTATCAAAACTAAAGAACGGATACAGTATTAAGGCATTTTTATGGCATCAGGGAGAAAGTGATAGCAAGTATGGCAGTCACTATTATGAAAATCTTAAAAACGTGATAGCCCATATGCGCAATTTCTTAGTTCAAAAAACCGGAGATATGAAATACAAGCAACTGCCATTTATATGCGGAACTGTATCCAGGTTAAATAAGCAGTACAACAAAGAAGTAGAAACAGCCATGCATCAACTTGCTCTTGAAGACAGTAACTTTTATGTTATAGATATGTCTCAGGGAGAACTACAAACAGACCAATTGCATTTTACTGAAACATCGGCGGAGTACCTTGGTATTGAAATGTACAATAAACTCGTCGAACTCAATATAGCGGGTAACAGAGCAAAAAAAGTTACCCTAAAATAGCATGATAAATTTCAAACAATTTCTACAAGCCATAAAACATTAAGGCAGTCCATACACAATAACTATCCGCAGGTTTTACAATTCAGGTTCTATAAATATTGTAATCGGCTATTTAAAGCATTTATTAGCCGTCAAGAAAATAAATTCCAACAAATTATTACTAATATTAAAACCACAGAACAATGAAAAAATTTGCATTTCTGGCAGTATTACTACTACTGCAATCGGGCATTCTGCATGCGCAGAGAAGGATGGAAAACTTAGGGCGGGGCGTAGTTGCGGTTCGTACTAACAATACAGTTTTTATAAGCTGGCGGCTTTTGGGGCTCGACCCCTCGGGTATAGGTTTCAACGTTTACAGATCTGAAAATGGTGCAACTGCCACAAAATTAAATACCTCAGTATTAACGGCTGGAACCAATTTTACAGATACTACTGCTAACCTCACTCAGGAAAATGTATATTATGTAAAACCTGTAATAGGCGGAACAGAGCAGACAGCAAGCGGTACCTACACACTTATTGCTAATGCCGATAGCAAGCCCTGTTATACAGTGCCTATACTCCCGGGCTCGAGTATACACTTTGTATGGGTGGGCGACCTTGATGGTGATGGCGAGTATGATTATGTGCTTGACCGCATTGGCGATGTTTCAGGCCATAGTAAAATTGAAGCCTATAAACGTGACGGTACATTTTTATGGGACATAGATTATGGCCCCAACAGTGCCAACCAGAACAATATATCGCCAGGATCGGCTACTATAGATGTTGGTAACTGGGATGGCGTAACCGTGTATGACCTTGATGGTGACGGAAAGGCCGAAGTAATTACAAAAATTGCCAACGGTGTTAGGTTTGGAGATAACACTACATGGACCAACAGTAGCGACACCAAGCAATGGATTGCTATACTTGATGGAGAAACAGGCGCGCTAAAAAGTTACAAGACCATTCCGAATGATTATACAACTGCAGGATCTTTTGCCTGTAGCCTGGGCATTGGATATTTAAATGGCACCACGCCAAGCATAGTAGGCAAATTTAAAAACCGAAATGCCGATGGTTCTTTTAACCTTATGGTTTGCGCCTTTAACTACAACGGCAATAACACCAACCTGCAATGGAAATGGCTTAGGGGCAACACTGATGCACCGGATGGTCACCAAATAAGAATAATAGATGTTGACGGTAACGGCACCGATGAAGTTTGCGATATAGGCTATTGCCTTAATGGTGATGGCACTGTGCGTTATTTACTGGGGCCTGAGGGCGTAGTACATGGCGACCGCACACAAATTGGCAAGCTCGACCCTAACCGCGCAGGTATGCAGGGTTATGCCGTTCAGCAAAACAACCCAAGCGGGCTTTTGGAGTATTATTATGATGCCAATACCGGAGAGCTTTTGTGGGAACATTATGGAAGTGTAGGCGACATAGGCCGTGGCACAGCAGCCGATGTAGACCCAACACACAGCGGGTTTGAAGTATGGTCTTTTTTTGGAATATATAATGGCCCTACTAACACACAGCTTACATCTGACCCCAACCGCCCCTACCCTAACTTTAAAATTTGGTGGGATGGCGATTTACTTGGCGAAAACCTCCACGACGAAAAGATCGAGAAATGGAATTATACCACCTCATCGGTTTCAAGGCTGGTAACCTGCTGGCATTATAATGATGCAGGGGGCAGCGACCGCAACGCACCTCTATTTTATGGAGATATTAACGGAGACTGGCGCGAAGAGGTTATATTAAGAAATGCTGATAACTCGCAGTTAGTTATTTTTACAACAAATGTTCCTTCCACCACGAGATTATATACTTTAGCACACAATCCTGCCTACAGAAACTGTATGACCATTAAGGGCTATATGCAATCGCACCATACTGATTATTTTTTAGGAGCAGGCATGAGTACACCGGAGCAGCCCGATATATATTATGCAGATGGCGGCGCATCGTTTACTGCAAATAGTAACGCCCGTACTGCAGCTCCACAACGGCCTGACAATAGCTTTAACATCTATCCTAACCCAATAAACGGGAAAGAAATAACTCTTTCGTTATTAACTGACAATAACGGAGATGCTCATTTTACTTTGACCAACATGCAGGGACAGGTAATTTTCAGTAAAACATTGGGCAGTTTGGAAAAGGGCTACAACACTGTTAATATTGACCTAAGCGGATTAAATATAGCTGCAGGAACATATATTGGCAATGTTAACCAAAATGGCAACAACCATACTAAGCTTGTTGTAAAAAAATAAGCCCGATCTATTTAATATAAAAAGAGTTACCTTTTCGGGTAACTCTTTTGCTTTAGTAATTATTTCTATACCTGTTTTGTTAGCTTCTTAACTTTTCGGTCAATTCATCTATGTTAACAGTTTCCTGAACTCCTGTAAGAAGATTTTTAAGATTGAACAGACTGCCGTTTATCTCTGTCTCTCCCGCCAGCACTGCAAACGGAATGCTTCGTTTATCGGCATGGTTAAACTGCTTGTTCAGTTTCGCATTATCAGGATATAACTCGGCTTTAATACCGCTTGCGCGAAGTTCTTTAATAGCTTTAAGTGCATATAAAGCCTCTTTTTCGCCAAAGTTTATAAACAATACTTTTGTGCCTTCTGTAACAGTTTCAGGGAAAAGGTTAAGCTTATCTATGGCTATATAAATACGGTCAAGGCCAAACGAAATACCTACGCCACTTTTATCTTTAAGCCCGAAAATGCCTGTAAGATCGTCATAACGGCCACCACCTCCAATAGATCCAAGGTCTACACCTTTGGGTGCTGTAACCTCGAATATGGCACCTGTATAATAGTTAAGCCCACGAGCCAGTGTAACGTCAAGATCAAGTTCGCAGTCGCCCATGCCTAAAGCGGCTACATTACTGCAAATAAAACGAAGTTCTTCCACTCCTTTTAAGCCTTCTGCCGAGGTTTGTAACAGGCTGTCAAGCTTTACAAGTTTTTCATTAACATTGCCTGTAAAGTTAAACAGCGGCTGAACTTTCTCTATAGCATCAGCAGAAATCCCTTTTTCAAGCATTTCTTTTTTAACACCATCCTCCCCTATTTTATCAAGCTTGTCTAAGGCAACGGTAAAGTCTATCAGTTTATCTTTAGCACCTATAACCTCAGCAATACCGCTAAGCACTTTACGGTTGTTTATTTTAATGGTTGTGCCTTTAAGCCCAAGTTTAGTAAACACAGCATCATACAACTGTACAAGTTCTACCTCCTGCCATAACGATGTGCTTCCCACAACATCGGCGTCGCACTGGTAAAACTCACGGTAGCGGCCGTTTTGTGGGCGGTCTGCTCTCCATACGGGCTGTATCTGGTAGCGTTTAAAAGGAAACTCTATTTCGTTTTGGTGCTGCACAACATAGCGTGCAAAAGGAACAGTTAAGTCATAGCGCAACGCTTTTTCAGATATTTGCGCTGTAAAACGGTTAAGTTCGACTAACTGTTGTGTAGTAATGGTCTCGGCAGAATTTTCTAACAGTTCGTTTAGCGACTCCGGCAATTTTACCCCTTTTTTATCAAAAAAGAAATTACCACTGTTCAGTATCTTAAATATAAGCCTGTCGCCTTCCTCGCCATATTTACCCAAAAGGGTGTCAAGATTTTCAAACGAAGGTGTTTCAATCGGCTGAAAGCCAAACGACTCAAAATGATGTTTAATGGTAGCTATTATGTATTGACGCTTAGCCACCTCTATTGGTGAAAAATCTCTTGTGCCCTTTGGAATTCCGGGTTTTGCCATCTCTTCTATTATTTAAAGATGCAAATATACTGAAAGACTTTTTAGATTACGGGTATTTTGGATGACAGAATCTAACCAGAAACCCTATGGATATAAACTTAATGTTTGGCAAACATTGTCAAAATGAGGCTCCCATTCGGGTAGTTTACTGTTTGGCAATTTTATGGATAATGTAAGCATAATGCCATCGGCTAAAAATATGCCATAACTAAGCACAGCAAAATCTACATCTTCTGTATGCCGGCATTTTAAACGCTTTTTATCCTCCAAAACGTCTAATTTTAAACGTTTATCCTGCTTCAATCTGTTTAAAGTTTCTTCATATCCCATATTATTCACACTTGCATTTAATATCATCACATCATTGTCTGCAATATACCTAACAGGCAGGGTATCATCTTCTGTAAACCATTTGCTGTTTATTGTAAAATATACTTTTGGGGCATTATTACTAATATATTCTACTCTAAGATCGTCATTATTATTGGTGCGCTGTGCAAATGCATTAAAGTTTAAAACCGCAATAATTAAAAAGATAATGCTATTTTTCATGACTAATAATTTTGCTAAAGATACCTTAATCAAAGCTAACATCAATATTTATAAACCTTAAAAGCAAAATGCTTATTTTAGCATAAAAAACAAACATGTTTAATTTGTTTGCGGAAAACACTAAAATAGCCCTCTCTGCCATAAAAGGCCAGTTATTGCGCACCATATTAACCGTATGCATTATAGCATTGGGTGTGTGGGCTTTGGTAGGAATATTGGCATGTGTGGCAGTATTGCAAAACACCCTTACCGGAAACTTTGCCGTAATGGGCACCAATACTTTTTCTATAAGCAGGTACGATTTTTCGGGTCAGGTAGGCCGCCAAAACAGGCGTGATGCCCGTGTAAACCCCGTTATAACCTATACACAGGCACGCGGTTTTAAAGAACGATACAATTTTCCGGGGGCAACCACTTCGCTATCTTTTACCGCTGCCAGTAATGCTGAGGTAAGTTATACTGACAAAAAAAGTGATCCAGAAATAACCATTATAGGGGCAGATGAAAACTATTTGCCAACTTCAGGGCTGGAAACTACAAGCGGGCGTAACTTTAATACATTCGATATTAGCAACAACAACTATGTGTGCATAATAGGCTCTGATTTTGAGAAAGGCATTTTTAAAGATGTTAACCCTATTGGCAAAACACTTTCGGTGCGCGGGGCACGGTTTAAGGTTATTGGCGTTTTAAAAGCTAAAGGTTCTACATTTGGCAACAGGCAGGACCTTAATGTTATGATTCCATTACAAGTTGCACGCTCTATGTTTAGCGCACCCGAAATAGATTACAGTATTAAAGTTACCATTGCTAACCGCGATTTGCTCGAATCTGCTGTCAACGAAGGCATTTTTGCCATGCGCCTTGTACGAAAACTTAACCCTGTTGAAAAAGAGAATTTTGGCATAGAACGCAGCGACGAACTTTTACAGCAACTACTTTCTATGACATCGGCACTAAGCATTGCGGCCTGGGTTATTGGCATTATAACCGTATTTGGCTCTTCTGTAGCGCTAATGAACATTATGTTGGTTTCCGTAACCGAGCGTACCAGGGAAATCGGCGTTAGAAAGTCATTAGGTGCCAAGAAAAATACAATAGCCATGCAGTTTTTTACCGAAACACTTATTGTCTGCTTTTTGGGTGGCATGCTGGGCACGCTTTTAGGATTGGGCATGGCATACGGTGCTTCTGTTTTTATGAACCTTTCGTTCCCTGTGCCATGGATGGCCATTACTGCATCGTTGGGCACTATTGTAATTGTAACGGTAGTATCCGGCCTCTACCCTGCCATTAAAGCCGCCGCCTTAGATCCTGTCGAAGCTTTAAGATATGAGTAATTGTTGCCTTTAGCATTAAACTTTTTTTAAAGTCAAATAAACCCTAAATTTGCATTACAAAATTAAAACACAAAAAATGCAGCATATTATAGACCGTTTTATAAGCTATGTTACCATAGACACGGAATCTGACGCAAACTCTCAAACCACTCCCAGTACTGCAAAGCAATGGGATCTTGCCAATAAACTTGTAGAAGAACTTAAAGCCATTGGTCTAACCGAGGTTACTATAGATGAGAATGCCTACATAATGGCAACGGTTCCCTCTAATGTAGACCACGAGGTACCTGTAATAGGATTTATATCGCATTTTGATACTTCGCCCGATTTTAGCGGAGCCAATGTAAAACCACAAATTGTTAAAGATTATGATGGTGGCGATATAGTGCTTAATGCTGAACAGAATATTGTGCTTTCTCCTGATTATTTTAAAGATTTGTTGCAATATAAAGACCAGACACTTATTACTACCGATGGTACTACCCTGCTTGGCGCAGATGATAAAGCCGGGGTTACAGAAATTGTTACTGCTGCCGAGTATTTAATACAGCACCCGGAAATTAAGCACGGCAAAATACGCATTGGGTTTACTCCGGATGAAGAGATTGGCAGGGGTGCACATAAATTTGATGTTGCCGCTTTTGGTGCCGACTGGGCTTATACAATGGATGGCAGCCAGATTGGCGAACTTGAATATGAAAACTTTAATGCTGCCGGGGCCAAACTTACCTTTAAAGGCAAAAGCGTTCATCCTGGATATGCCAAAGGCAAGATGATAAACTCTATGCTGTTGGCCAACAAGTTTATATCTAAACTACCTAAAGAGGAAGTACCTGAACTGACTACCGGATATGAGGGTTTCTTTCATGTAACGGGTATTACAGGCAGCATAGAAGAGAGTGTGGTACAGCTTATTATTCGCGATCACGATGCCAAAAAGTTTGCTAAACGCAAAAAACTGGTGAAAAAAATAGCCGACAGTATTAACCGCAAATACCAAAAACAATTTGGAGGAGATGTTGTTGTTGCCGAAATAAATGACCAGTACTACAACATGAAAGAAAAGGTTGAGCCTGTTTTCCATATTATTGAAATTGCAGAGCAGGCCATGAAAGAACTGGACATTAAACCACTTATAAAAGCCATTCGTGGCGGTACTGATGGTTGCCAGCTTTCGTATATGGGTTTGCCATGCCCTAATATATTTGCAGGCGGACATAACTTCCATGGCAAGTATGAGTATGTTCCGGTAGAAAGCATGCAAAAAGCAGTAGATGTAATTGTTAAAATTGCCGAGCTTACTGCCTCAAAAAAATAGCATTATTTTTAAGCCACGAATCATACTAATTTGCAATAATAAGTTAAGTAAATTTTAAATCAACTATTAAAAATAGTACAACAAAAAGACTGATCTTTCTGCTGTAATTTGTATAAATTAGCGCAATTCGTGGCTTAAAAATAAGTAATTCATGGAAAAGAAAAACACCACAAAAGTTTGGGATAAAACCAACCAGTGGGAAAAAGAACTTGAGGCACTTAAGGCTATTATTGCCAAAACCGAACTTACAGAAACCACCAAATGGGGTGGCACTACATATACTTACAACAACAAAAATGTTATTGGAATTGGCGGCTTTAAAAACTTCTTTACCATTTGGTTTTACAAAGGCGTTTTTTTAAAAGATGAAGCCAATGTACTTATAAATGCAAATGAGGAAAATACCAAATCGTTGCGCCAATGGCGTTTTACATCTTTAAACGACATCAACGAAAAAGCCATACTGCATTATATAAATGAGGCCATAGAGGTAGAAAAAGCAGGACTTGCGATTGCTCCTCAAAAAAAAGAACTGATAGTTCCCGAAATATTATTGTATGCTTTTAAAAATATTGACGGACTTGAAAATGCTTTCAATAATTTTTCGCCATACAAGCAAAAAGAGTTTTGCGAATTTATTGCCGAAGCCAAACAGGAAAAAACAAAAATTGCCCGTTTAGAAAAAATAAAACCTATGCTCTTATCAGGCGTTGGGCTGAATGACAAATACAGATAGAAAAAAGCTTATCAGGTGCTAAGATGTTTGGTTTCTTAAAAACTATTTCAAACTGATCTTAACTATTTTATTCTGTCCGGCTGCTACAATGGTTTTGTTGTTTACAAACTGCACAGTATGAAAAATTTTTGCATCTGCAATTTGTTTCCATGTAATGCCTTGGTCATAAGAATAATAAATTCCAGTCGGTCCTGCAGTAACCAGTTCATCGCCACCGCTTCCGGGCATAAACTTTACACAAGAGGCATAGCCAAACCCAATGTTCTCCCCTACCAGCTTCCATGTTTTACCCCCATCGGTTGTAACAATTTTATTACCACTGTTTTTTGTAGGTTTTTCATAATCTCCTCCAACGGCAAAACCAATATTTTCATCATAAAAATCTATAGAAAATATGCCCGACATTTCTGTTCCCTGTGCGATCGGGGTTTTATAAACCTGCCAGTTTTTAGCATTATTGCCCAAATAAAATATTCTCGAACTTTTACCACCCGATGCTATCCACGTATTTCCATTTTTTACAGCCATGTTGCTGTTGCTTGCAGCAAAACCCGCCTCGCCTTCATTAAAACGGGGCAATAATTCAGTACCTGTTTTAGTCCATGTTTCTCCGCCATCATTCGTTTTGATTATTTGAGCATAACCATCTACAGGGTCACCCATAACTATGCCTTTTTTATTATCATAAAAGTGCATACAGTCATAAAAAACTTTATCTCCTGTTTCGGTGTACACTTCTTTGTTGCGCTTGCCGTCTTTAGATATTTTATGTAATAAAGCAGGAGTGCCTGCATTCAATATAAATACATCGGTTTCAGTTTGGGCAATAGATCTAAACTCCGGCAACAGGCTATCTTTAGCAATAACACCATTAAATTTTTTGCCCCCGCTTAACGACACCCAGCCAAACTTGCCCTGACTGCCTGCATACCAGGCTTTATCACCATCAACAATAAGTGCCCTAATGCTAATATCATCGGTTAAAAGAGTATCTATTGTTACTGTAGTAAAAGACGGAGCATATGTTTTGGGTTCCTTATTCTTACATCCGGCAAGAACAAGCACAAACAAGAGAGCAAATGAAATATTTTTCATGACAGTTGATTTTTAAAGCTAATATAGTATAACTTTTTAGAAGCGTTTAAACATAATACAACATCCGCCAAAAAATAATACCTTTGCGGTTCAATTTTTTATGATGAGATTACACAGGAATTTATGTTTTACGGTAATAGACTCTCTTGGGTTTATTTTTAATGATGGCGAATATGCCGATAAGGTTGTGGCACGTGCGCTAAAAAAAGACAAACGCTGGGGCAGTGCCGACAGAAAGTTTGTTGCCGAAACAATTTATGAAATTGTGCGTTGGAAACGCCTGTATGCCGAAATAGCCGAAGTTAAAGAACCGTATGACCGCGACAACCTGTGGCGCATATTCGCCGTATGGGCAGTGCTGCGCGGTATTACCCTACCCGACTGGAAATATTTTGAAGATACTCCTGTGCGTCGTATAAAAGGTCGTTTTGACGAACTCTCCAGGATTAGAAAATACCGCGAGTCGATACCCGACTGGATGGATGAACTTGGTGTAAAAGAACTTGGCGAAGCCAAATGGGAAAAAGAAATTGCCGCTCAAAACGAGCAGGCAAAAGTAATACTTCGTGTAAACACGCTTAAAACAACACGCGAAAAATTAAGAGCCATTTTAATGGACCTTAACATTGATACCGAAGTTTTAAAAGACTATCCGGATGCTTTAGTGCTAAAAGAACGTGCCAATGTTTTTTTAACCGATGCATTTAAAGAAGGTTTGTTCGAGGTGCAGGATGCGTCGTCTCAGCTTGTAGCGCGTTTTCTTGATGTAGAGCCGGGCATGCGCGTAGTAGATACCTGTGCCGGTGCCGGGGGTAAAACCCTTCATATCTCTGCGCTTATGGAAAATAAAGGTCAGCTTATTGCCATGGACCTTTATGAAAGTAAACTGAAACAGCTTAAAATACGTGCCAAGCGCGATAGTGCCTTTAATATAGAATATCGAATTATAGATAGCACAAAAGTTATTAAAAAACTGCACGAAAAAGCCGACCGTGTACTTATAGACGCTCCATGCAGCGGTTTGGGTGTATTAAAACGTAATCCCGACAGTAAGTGGAAACTGCAACCTGAGTTTGTAGACAATATCAGGAAAACACAGGCCGAGGTTTTAGAAAGCTACAGCAAGATTGTTAAACCTGGTGGTAAACTGGTTTATGCAACGTGTTCGGTATTACCTTCAGAAAACGAACAACAGGTTAAACATTTCTTAACCACCGATATTGGTAAAGAGTTTACTTTTGTAAAAGAAAACAAAGTATTGGCATCTCAATCGGGTTTTGACGGGTTTTATATGGCACTTTTAGAGCGAAAAAAATAACTCAGAACCTTAGTAGTGTTAAACTTAGGAAGTTATATCGATAATCTCCCTAAATTAGCTGTCCTTAAAAATAACAGAATGAAAAAATTTTACACATTGTTTTTAGCATTTACGGCGGTGGCTGCATTTGCACAAATACCTGCCGGTTATTATAACACTGCAACAGGCACCGGTTATACATTAAAAACACAGCTACACAATATTATTGATGATCATACCGATAGAGGTTATGCCGGTTTGTATACAACCTATACCACATCAGATAAAGATTTTTATTACGAAAACAATGGTACTCTTTTAGATATGTATTCTGAAAATCCTACCGGGCCTGATGCTTATGAGTATGAATATGGCAGCAGCCAACAGGATGACGGTACTTTAGGCACAGCCGAAGGACAACGCTTTAACAGAGAACACATTGTACCTCAGTCATATTTTAGTTCGAACCTCCCAATGTATGCCGATGCACATTTTATTGTACCTACAGATAAATATGTAAACGGGCAAAGGGGTAACTTCCCGTTCAGTAAAGTTGGCACAGCAACACTGACTACATCAAACGGATCAAAAAAAGGATCGAATCTTAATTCAGGCTATTCTGCCGGATATACAGGTACTGTTTTTGAACCTATAGATGAGTTTAAAGGCGATATTGCCCGCATGATACTCTATTTTGCTACACGATATGAAGGACAATTAGCAGGGTTCTATACCTCTACAAACGTATCGTCTACACAATCTAAGGCTATGTTTGACGGTACTGAGGGTCATGCTTTTTCTAATACATTTTTAAATGTACTGCTAACCTGGCATGAGCAGGATCCTGTAAGCCAAAGGGAAATAGACCGCAACAACGCCATATATGTACGTCAGCGCAACAGAAACCCATATATAGATCATCCGGAATATGTTGCCCAGATATGGGGATCTGTAGCAGGTGTAAAAGATGTACTAACCTCTGCCCTATCTGTTTATCCTAACCCGGCGGTAAACAATAAAGTTAATATTTATAGCGAGAGCGTTCTTGACGAAATTCAGCTTATAAATAGTAACGGGCAGTCAATACAGCGCATACAAAAACCGCAATCTGCAAGTAGTACTTATACCTTAGAGCAGCTGTCACAAGGCTTTTATTTGCTTAAAGCAACAAGCGGTAACCAAACCATTACTAAAAAAATACTGGTCAACTAAGTTAGCTGAAAACTGAAAGTCGTAAAGTCAAAAGAATTTTAGCCTCCCAATACGGGAGGTTTTTTTATGTTTTTACAGCATCCTTAATAACAGAAAAAATAACACAGGATTACGTAAATGTTAAATTTATGAAACCTATTGATAATCACACTAAATTTGCCGTCCTTATTTATAGAGAGAATGAACAAAATTTTTACACTTGTCCTGGGCTTTATTGCTTTAGGAGCTTATGCGCAGGCCCCTGCAAATTATTACAACAACGCAACCGGAACTGGTTACACACTCAAAACACAATTACACAATATTATTCGCGGGCACAATACCCAGTCTTATAACCAGCTTTATACATGCTATGAAGAATCTGATCGCGATTATTTTTATGAAAACGACGGTACGGTTTTAGACATCTATTCTGAAAACCCAACAGGCGCCGATCCGTATAACTTCTCGGCTACAAACAGGAACGACCGTTGCGGAAACTACGCCAACGAAGGCGATTGCTATAATCGCGAGCACCTGCTGCCACAAAGCGTTTTTAATGAACGCTCTCCAATGGTATCAGACGCGCACCACATCTTACCAACCGATGGTAAAGTAAATGGCTATCGCGGAAACCTTCCTTTTGGTAGGGTTAACAATACTAACTATACTTCAAGAAATGGCTCTAAACGTGGCAGTAACTTAAATTCGGGTTATACAGCCGGGTTTAGCGGCACTGTGTTTGAACCTATAGACGAGTTTAAAGGAGATGTAGCACGTTGCCTATTGTACATGGCAGTTCGTTATCAGGATGTAATTGCCGGCTGGGGCGATTGGGCAATGCTTGACGGCACCAACGACCATGTATTTACAAACTGGGCGTTAACCACATTGCTTACATGGCATCAGCAAGACCCTGTTAGCGACAGGGAAACTACACGCAATAATGCCGTATATGACTTTCAGGGCAACAGAAACCCTTTTATAGACCACCCCGAATATGCAGCCCAAATATGGGGAACTGTAGCAGGTACTGAAGATATTTTTGCATCTGCACTATCAGTCTATCCTAACCCGGCTGTAAACAATAAAGTTAATATTTACAGCGAAGCAGTACTTGATGAAATTCAGCTTATAAGCATAAACGGACAGTTAGTGCAACGCATACAAAAACCACAGGCCATAAACAGCACTTATACTTTAGAGCAATTGCCACAGGGTCTTTATTTGCTTAAAGCAACAAGCGGCAACCAAACGGTTACTAAAAAAATTGTGGTAAACTAAAGCTAAAAATCTTAAAGTCTAAAGAATTTTAAACCTCCTTAACGGGAGGTTTTTTTATGGCTATAGATTCCACATAAAGCAGAATAATTATGAATTTTACCAAATCAACAATTATTTTTCGCTATCGTTATAGTAATGCTAATTTATTTACCTTTGCGCGCGGCAAATAAAGTATCTTTGCAACAAATTGCCCTATTGCTATGACCGAATGTATCTCTGTTTTTGACATGCTTAAAATAGGTGTTGGCCCATCAAGCTCGCACACCCTTGGCCCATGGCGCGGTGCCGAACGTTTTTTGAACGAAGTGCGCGACCTTGGCATTTTTAACCGCATAACACGTGTTAAGATAGACCTTTACGGCTCATTATCGCTTACAGGAAAAGGCCATGCGACCGACCTTGCCGTAATGCTTGGCCTTAGCGGTGCCGACCCCGAGTATGTGCCTATAGACAGTATTTCGGGAACTATACATGCCATAAACCTTACCAATACTTTAAATCTTGGCAATGAAAAGGTAATTGATTTTACTATTGCCAATGATATTGTTTTCAATCGCGATTTCCTGCCGTTCCATGCCAACGGATTTACATTTACCGCTTATTATGACGATACAGAATATGTTTCAACCTTTTATTCTATCGGCGGCGGTTTTGTAGTTAAAGAGGAACGTACTGTTGCAAAGGAAAAAGAAATAATAAGAAGGGAATTTCCTTATCCTATAGACCTTGCCGATCAGCTTTTGGCCTACACAAGGCAACTTAACAAAAGTATTTCTGAAGTGGTTTATGAGAACGAAAGATCAATACGCACCGATGAAGAGATAGACCATGAACTGATGCGCGTATGGAACACCATGCTCGAGTGCATGTACACCGGATGCCATACGGAAGGCATACTGCCAGGTGGGCTTAATGTGCGCCGCCGCGCTTTCGATATGCACCGCGGACTTATAGGCACACTACCCTATAGCTCTCCGCAGGAATGGTTACAGGTAATACGAAAAACCGAGGTAAAATTCAGGCAGATATTAAAATGGGTTAGCTGCTTTGCCCTTGCTGTAAACGAGGTTAACGCATCATTGGGGCGTGTGGTTACTGCACCTACCAACGGAAGTGCCGGGGTTATTCCTGCCGTATTAATGTATTATATGGTTATTGAAAACCATAATGCCGATGAAAGTCATATCAAACAATTTTTAATGGTTGCCGGAGAAATTGGAAGCATCTTTAAAAAGGGAGCAACTATATCGGCTGCAATGGGTGGTTGCCAGGCCGAAATAGGTGTATCGGCTGCAATGGCAGCAGCGGCACTTTGTGAAGTTCTTGGCGGCACACCGGAGCAATGCCTAATGGCTGCAGAAATTGCCATGGAACATCATCTTGGCCTTACCTGCGACCCTATTGGCGGACTTGTTCAAATACCCTGCATAGAGCGAAACACTATGGGTGCCATAAAGGCTATTAATGCTGCCGAACTTGCCCTTGAGACCGACCCTAAGAATGCTAAAGTTCCGTTAGATAAGGTGGTTAACACCATGTGGAAAACCGCTCAGGATATGAACAATAAGTATAAAGAAACATCTGAAGGCGGACTTGCAGTGACCGTTAACAGCACCGATTGTTAGTCTATTTGCAATCGGCCATTGCGCCTACATATAAGTTTAAATTTCCGGGAGATAAATACGGAATGCCCAAACCAAGCCCCCGTACTATAAACAGCATGCCTATAACTACGGCAGCATAAGGGACCACCTTAGCCATGCTGTTTCTAAACGGGGCTTTTATAAACCCCGACGCATATACTACTATGCTCATAAGAGGAATTGTTCCAACACCATACAGCAACATATACACTATACCGATCGGTATATTTTGCATAGCTATAGCACCAAAGAGAGCTGCATATACTAAACCGCAGGGCAGGTAGCCATTGAGCATGCCTGTTACAAAAAGCGCTTTATAACTGCGCTTTTTGAACTGGCTGCCAAGATTGGTTTTTATTTTAGATATGATCCTGTAAACAGGCTTAGAAAAATTATATCGGGCAAAAATTCTTTCAGGCAAGAGCACAACGGTTATCATTACAATACCGGCTATTATAGAAACCTGCTGCTGCATTCCTGCTAAATAAAATCCCCTGCCTAACACCCCGAACGCTAACCCTAAACTTCCATAAGCCGTGAGCCTGCCTGCATGATACAGCATTATCTGTAATGCCTTTTTTGCAGGATTTTTGTGGTCTACGGGAAGCATCATGGCTATAGGCCCGCACATGCCAATGCAATGCAGGCTGGATATAAGGCCGAGTATGAGGGCTGAGAATACCATTTCAGATTTATGATTTAAGAAAGACTTTTAGATAATAGATGAGAGATAATAGAGTTTAGATGATAGATTAGTATATATGTATTTTTAAAAGATGTAATATTTTTAAACACGTGTATTATCTTTCATCTAAAATCTAACGTCTATTATCTCCCGTCTTATAGTCTACTTCAAAGTAAGTTTCTCTGTGTTTAAATAGCCTGTTCCGTTATAGTTCCAGTCTATAGATATGTCCCAGCGGCCGCCTGCCAGGGCATTAGTAGGTATGAGCATGTATGGCGCAGATAATGAGATGGGCACCTCAAAATCCAGCTCCCGGCTCGACGGCCTGTACAAGGACACTTTTCCTTTTATATTTTTATAATCAAACCCTTTCGGGAAATCTATTTTAATCCCTTCGGCAATAACCTCTACCGCAACATGGGCAGAAAGAGCTGCTGCGTTTTCTTCTTTATCAATCTTGGTTTGCAATACGCGCTCCTGTTTGTAATATTCTTCTACAACCAGTTCGTTATCATATTTATGGTTGGCCTGTACACTAAACACAAAGAACAGTATAAACCCCATAAAACAAACAATGGCTATTGCAATGCCTGTACCCCAGTTAATTTTCATGATACTATTATTTTAATTAAAAATGGCGCGGCCCCAAAAAGTTGGTCGATGCAGTTTCTATAAGCCTGTTGCCATCATAAACTTCCAATTTTATTTTTGTTTTATCACCTTTAAGCAAGTGCGGTTTTATTTCTACAAAAAGAGTTCCCTGTGCCATGCCTTCCTTAGGTACTTTAAAATCAGGTTTACCCACAAGTTTTACTTCTCCTTCTATGCCTGAAAGCTTGAACGTTACATGCTCAAGGCTGTTAGCTGTTTTATTTATAATCTTGTACGTGTACACATTGCTTATAATATCTCCCTTTTGCTCAAACAACTGCCCTGGCAGGCGAAGCACCGTAGCCTCTGCATCATTTCGCAAAAACAATAACCCTAAAAATATTCCGGTCAGTATAACTAATACAGCTGTATATCCTTTCATTCTGGCGGTAAAGGCAAAGGGTGCTTTTTTGGTTATCTCATCTTCGCTGGCATAGCGGATAAGTCCCTGCGGAAGCCCCACTTTATCCATTACCGTATTGCACTCGTCTATACAGGCAGTACAGTTAATACATTCAAGTTGCGTACCGTTACGAATGTCTATACCGGTAGGGCAAACCGCTACACAAAGCTTGCAGTCTATACAGTCGCCTTTGCCGCTGAGCAAACGATTTTCGTTTTTGACGATCCTACCACGGCCATTTTCGCGCTCACCGCGCACATGGTCGTAAGCCACAATAACCGACTCATCATCGAGCAATGCTCCCTGTAGCCTGCCGTATGGGCAGGCAATAATGCAAACCTGCTCCCTGAACCAAGCATATACAAAATAGAACACCGCTGTAAAGATCAACAGAGCTACAAGTGTGCCTATATGACTTGCAGGGCCATCCTGAACCATGGCAATAAGACTGTTGCTACCCACCAAATAGGCAAGGAAAACATTAGCAATTGCAAACGATATTACAAAGAACACAAACCATTTAAGGCCTTTCTTTCTTATTTTCTCTGCATTCCATTGCTGCTTATCCAGCTTGAGCTGCGCATTGCGGTCGCCTTCGATCCAGTATTCTATACGTCGGAATACCATTTCCATAAAAATGGTTTGCGGGCATATCCAGCCACAAAAAATACGGCCAAAGGCAACGGTAAACAATGCCACAAACACTACTCCTATTACCATGCACATTACTACAAGGTAAAAATCCTGAGGCCAGAAGGGAAAGCCAAATATGTTGAACCTGCGGTCTAATACATTAAAAAGCAGGAACTGATTACCATTAATTGTAATGAACGGTGCAATAAACAGGAATGCCAATAAAAACCAACCTGTTATTTTTCTATACTTATACCATTTGCCCGATGGCTTTTTAGGATATATCCAGGCTCTCTTCCCTTCTTCATTTATGGTTCCTATCCTGTCGCGAAACCCATCATCATCATGCGTGTCAGACATAGTTATTTATTTTGCATTCTCCGGCTTTGCAGCCTCCTCCTCTACCCAAACATCGCCCTGTGGTTCTTTGGGGTCTTTAGGGTTAGAGCCTTTAAGCGAAAGCACATAGCTGGCTACAGCCTGAATCTCTGATGGTTTTAAGTTGCCTTTCCAGGCCACCATACCTTTACCGTCGCGTCCGCCCTCTGTAATAGTATGGAAAACATTTTTAATACCTCCACCTAACAGCCAATACTCATCGGTAAGATTTGGGCCAATGGCACCACCCGCATCGGGTCTGTGGCACGCAACACAGTTTGTTTCAAATATCTCTTTACCTTTAGCCAGATCGGCAGGCTCTGTAAGCAGGGTTACACTGTTAGCGTCAATAAGGTCTTTGGCCGTTTTTTTGTATTCTTCAACGGCAAGTTTAGCTTCAGCCATTTCGGTATCAAATTCTGCCGCCTGACTTTTACCGTCTAATACATGATAGTAGATAAGATACACTACACCAAAGGCAATACACACATAAAACAGGTTTACCCACCATGGCGGCAACACATTGTCTAGCTCTTTAATACCGTCGTAATCATGGTCTAATATAATACTGTCCTCTTCTTCAATAGGTGCACTATTATTAAAAAAGCCTTTCAGTTTTTTATACCATTTGCTGTCTTTAAAATCCCATGTTTCGGCAGCGGCAAGCTTTTGTTTTTGTTCTTCGGTAAGCAGGCTGTAGGTAACCCTGTCTATGGCTAAAACCACTATCTCTATTGCTATCTGCAAAAAGATGAATACTGCCAGGAACAACGATACCAAAGGGTATTTTATAAAGGCTGGCCTGTCTCCGGAGTCTATAAAAAACTCTAAAGCTATAAACACCATGGCAAAAATTATCGGCACCCTTACATATACGGGAATGAATTTTTTCATTATTCTAAGTTTTTAAATGAATAAGTTAGCATCGTCGTTCTCGTCAGAAAAAGGCAGGTTGCTCATTTCGCTTATTTTTTCTTTTTTATAGGTGTAAGTCCATGTATACAGGCATACAAAGAACAAAAAGAAAATCAGCAGCGAGATTATAGGGTATATATCTACACCAGCTATGCTCTCAAGGTTATGTTTAAAAAATTTAAGCATGATGTTTAGTTTTTGGCAGTTGCTTCTTTAATTTTTATATCAGTACCCATGCGTTGCAGGTAGGCAATCAGGGCAACAATTTCACGGTCGTGCATTGGTACAAAGGTTTCCCCTCTGGCTGCTGCATCTTCTTTGCTCTGCTCATAGCTTTTTACAAAATCAGGATCGGCATACAGGTTCTTTTCAATCTTAAGAGCCTGTTCTTTAACCAATGCATCTGCATTTTCAATATCCTTTGCGGTATATGGCACTCCAAGGGTTACCATTACCTCCATTTTCTTTTTAGTTTCAGAATAATCGGCTGCCTTGTTATCAAACATCCATTTATAAGCAGGCATAATAGAACCCGGCGATACACTTTGTGGATCCCACATGTGGTTAAAGTGCCAGTTATCGCTATACTTGCCTCCCACTCTCATCAAATCAGGCCCGGTACGTTTAGAGCCCCAAAGGAATGGGTGGTCATACACATATTCTCCCGATTTAGAGTATTCACCATAGCGCTCTACCTCACTACGGAATGGGCGTATCATTTGCGTATGGCAACCCACACAGCCTTCGCGTATGTACAGGTCGCGGCCTTCAAGCTCCAGTGGTGTATATGGCTTTACTGTAGATATTGTTGGTATGTTACTCTTAACCATAATGGTTGGTACAATTTGTATAATACCACCAATAAGCACAGCCACCGTTGCAAGTATGGTAAGCTGTATAGGCCTGCGCTCCAACCATGGGTGGAATTTCTCTCCTTTAAGCCTTTTGGTGCTTATGCGTTGCAGTGCAGGTGCTTCGGCAAGTTCATCCTGTACTTTTTGACCTTTGCGTATGGTTTGTACAATGTTGTAAACCAATACCAGCATCCCTATAAGATATAGTGTACCACCAATAGCACGCATCCAGTACATTGGCATGATCTCTTTAACCGTTTCAAGGAAATTACCGTACTTAAGTGTACCGTCCGGGTTAAATTCTTTCCACATACTTGCCTGTGTAAAACCTGCAACGTATAGTGGCAGTGTGTACATTATAATACCCAGTGTGCCTACCCAAAAGTGAAAGTTTGCCAGTTTTGTAGAGAACAATGTTGTTTTGGTTAAGCGAGGTATTAGCCAGTATATCAACCCAAAAGTTAAAAAGCCGTTCCAGGCGAGGGCACCAACGTGTACGTGAGCCACGATCCAGTCGGTAAAGTGGGCAATGGCATTTACATTTTTAAGCGACAGCATTGGCCCTTCAAACGTTGCCATACCATAGCCGGTAATGGCTACCACAAAGAATTTCAATACCGGTTCTGTACGCACTTTATCCCATGCGCCACGAAGTGTAAGTAAACCGTTTATCATACCACCCCAAGACGGCGCAATAAGCATTACAGAGAACACCACACCAAGGTTTTGAGCCCATTCCGGCAATGCGGTGTACAACAGGTGGTGAGGCCCGGCCCAGATGTAAATAAATATTAACGACCAGAAGTGAATTATAGACAGCCTGTAAGAATACACCGGGCGGTTGGCCGCCTTAGGCACAAAGTAGTACATGAGCCCCAGGAACGGAGTAGTTAAAAAGAATGCTACCGCGTTATGCCCGTACCACCACTGCACCAATGCATCCTGCACACCTGCATAGGCAGAATAGCTTTTAAGTGCATTTACCGGAAGTGCCAAACTATTGAATATATGCAATATAGCAACCGTTATAAAGGTGGCTATGTAAAACCAGATAGCCACATACAGGTGACGCTCCCTACGTTTTAAAATAGTACCTATCATGTTGATACCAAACACTACCCACACCACTGCAATGGCAATATCTATAGGCCATTCGAGTTCGGCATATTCTTTAGACGAAGTATAGCCCAGCGGAAGTGTTATGGCTGCCGCCACAATAATAAGCTGCCAGCACCAAAAGTTAATGTTGCTAAGCACATCGCTAAACATACGGGTTTTTAGCAATCGCTGCATAGAGTAATATACACCCGCAAAAGTAGCATTACCCACAAAGGCAAAAATAATGGCATTAGTGTGTAAAGGCCTTAAACGCCCGTAGCTTAGCCACGAAATTCCGTCGGTCATGCCCGGAAAAAGGTACATTCCCGCTACAAGAAGCCCTACAAGCATACCCACAACACCAAACAGTATGGTGGCATAGAGGAATTTTTTGACTATCTTATTGTCATAATAAAATTGTTGCATTTCCATGGTTAGTCTCTGTTTGTTTTATCGGTTTTGTTTTTGGTTTCATCGTCAAAAAGCATCCTGACCGACGGTGTGTAGTCATCGTCAAACTGCCCCTGTTTTACGGCTTTAATAAATGCATACAAAAAGAGTAATGCAACTATAATACTGATGGTGATTAATAAATAAATGACGCTCATACTTTGTAATTTTATGTTAACAAAATTACTTTCGGAGCATGGGGTAAAATATGATATTTGTCATACACGGATCTTTTTTAGCATCTTTTTGCCGAATAATTCGATTTGACAGATAAACCAATCTATGAGCCTATACGATAAAAAAATTCCGCTTATTTAAAAAATAAGCGGAATTAAAATTATACTGACCAAAGGACAGCGTGTTTGGTTAAAAGAATTTTAAAACTATATACCATAAAGCCATTGTAATAAAAGACAGGGGTATGCCTATACCAACCATCATTCCGCTAAGGCGGGGCTTCAGGCCGTTAACAGATGCCAATATTGCTGCAGTAATCTGGGTTGCCATAGCAGCCTGCATTACAGATATATCGGTTTCCAGTTTTGGTCCTTTAAAAATCACTTTGTAAAGTACAAGAAAAAATAACGGTGTCAATATCAGTTTAAAGAACAGGCCAAGAGCCAAAAAGTTCCAATGTTTGCTCTTGCGTTCAATTTTAAGCTGCAGGCCTACTGCCACAAGGGCAATTGGGGTTACTGTGGCAGCAAGCCGTTGCAATACATGCTGGGCAGTGTCTATAAAATCATAGTGGGCAAGGTTCATGCAAAAACCTGCAAAAAAGCCTAAAAATGGAGGAAACAACAATACCTTTTTCAATACTGTAGCGGTTGTGGGCATACCTTTACTATATAATGCCGCAACAAGAATGCCCAGTGTAGACACCACAACAAAATAGCCTGGCTGATCTACAATTATAGCTGTTTCAAGTCCTTTTTTGCCATATAATGCTTCTATTACAGGCAAGCCCACAAAGGCGGTATTGCCTAAGCCTCCGGTCAATACAAGACAGCCGATCAGTTTTTTTGGCCAGCCAAAGATTTTACCTAATCCGCCAAAAAAGAGCCAACATAATATAAAACCAAGCCATGCTACCCCAAGCGGATAAAGTAGTTTTGTGCTAATGGCTATTTTAGGTATATAAAACAGTGCCATAGCAGGCAATGATATGTAAATAACAAACTGATTTAAAGATAAGTGTGCATTAGCAGGAATTGCTCTGACATATTGAAGCCCCACTCCGGCAAAAAGACAAATAAATATGAGGATTATATTATCCATAAAACAGGTTATTAAAACAAAGATAGCCCACAAGCGAACGGAAATGCGTCTGTTTGAACAAAAAAACTGTAAATATTTTTGAAGTTATAGAATTCTTTATACTTTCGTAACAAATTTTATTACAGTAATGATTCCCGGTAAGTTTGCCATAACGCTGCACATCTTAACATTAATGACTAAATATCCTGATGAATTTCTTTCGTCTGAATATATAGCCGGGAGCATGAATATAAACCCTGTACTGGTTAGAAAAGAAATTGGGAATTTAAAAAAGCATAACATTGTAGAGAGCCGTGAGGGTAAATTTGGGGGTACCCGCCTTGCTAAGCCTGCTGCCGATATTACACTGGAAGATATTTACAACATGACGTTCGACTGTGTATCTTTAGGATATTCTAAGAACGACCCTAACCCGGCCTGCCCTGTAGGCAAAAAAATAAACGAAAATCTTGATAATCTGTATAAAAATATAAACGTAAAAATTTGCGGGCAGCTTAAAGATATTTCGCTGCTTCAATTTACCCGTGATTTTTAATCACATTTTTTTTAACTTAAACTGTAACTTTTTTTATAACATATAATTTTCTTACACTATGAAAGTAGCAATTATTGGAGCCACAGGATTTGTAGGCGCGGCATTAGTAACAGAATTTGCTAACCGTAATCATGAGGTTAGTGCAATTTCCAGAAACCCGAAAGAAGCGAACGCAGAAAATGTTACTGCTGTAAAAGCTGATGTTTTTGATGTTGATGCATTTGCAGAACTACTAAAAGGGCACGATGTGGTTGTAAATGCTTATAACCCGGGATGGACTAACCCTAATATTTATGACGATTTTATTGCCGGGTCTAAGGCAATACAGGAAGCTGTAAAAAAATCGGGAATTAAACGTTTTATTACCATTGGTGGTGCAGGCAGTCTTTTTGTAGCTCCGGGTTTACAGGCTGTAGATACACCAGATTTTCCTGCTGAGATAAAACCGGGTGCTACGGCAGCCCGCGATTATCTTAATATTCTTAAAGAAGAAAAAGAACTTGATTGGGCTTTTTTCAGTCCGGCATTCGAAATGCATCAGGGTACAAAAACAGGTCGTACGGGCAACTACCGCCTTGGACTTGATGAGCCTGTATTTAATGACGAACAGCGCAGCATACTCTCTGTAGAAGACCTTGCAGTAGTACTTGCAGATGAAGCTGAAAACCCTAAACACCATCAGGTGCGTTTTACGGCTGCATATTAACTTTCAGGCCAAGTGAATAAAACCTAATAAACAAAGGGACAGGAGTAATCTTTTCCCTTTTTTCTTTTATCTAAATTAGTGCAATTGAGCGTTAAGCCTTAATTTTACCCTATCAAGAAGAATTGCTTTGGAAAACCCCGAAACGACATCCTCCCCTATCGATAACAACAGGATACTCCAGGCCGAAAGTATTAGCAATGCCGCGGTTGCAAATATTTCGCGGTTGCGCAAAAAACAACCATCGGTTCAGGAACTGGTTAGTGGAATACTGTCAGGAAATAAAACGGCACTTAGCCGTGCTATCACCCTGATAGAAAGTACGAATCAGACACATCTTGAAAAGGCCAACGAGATAATAGCGCAATGCCTTTCACATGCCAACAAGTCTATTCGCATTGGTGTAACCGGTGTACCGGGCGTTGGTAAAAGTACTTTTATAGAAGCTTTTGGCAAATATCTTACTTCACTCGGTAAAAAAGTTGCAGTATTGGCTGTAGACCCAAGTAGTTCTATCTCTAATGGCAGTATACTTGGCGACAAAACCCGTATGGAAGAGTTAGTCAAAGATGAAAACGCATACATACGGCCATCCTCATCAGGAGATACCCTAGGCGGAGTGGCGCGTAAAACCCGAGAAGCCATAATACTTTGTGAAGCCTGCGGATTTGACACTATAATCATCGAGACCGTGGGAGTTGGTCAAAGTGAAACCGCTGTACACAGTATGGTAGATTTCTTTTTGTTGCTAAAATTGTCAGGCGCAGGAGATGAACTTCAGGGAATAAAACGCGGCATTATGGAAATGGCAGATCTGATAGTTATCAATAAAGCTGATGGTGATAACATCGAAAAGGCACGATTGGCTAAAACCGAGTTTGGCCGGGCACTCCATCTATTCCCCGCAAGGACTTCAGGCTGGCAACCAAAAGTTAGTACATGCAGTGCAATAACCCATGAAGGTATTGCAGAAGTTTGGAAAACAATCGAACAGTATCTTGATATAACTAAGACTTCGGGCTTTTTTAATTTAAACCGAAATGAGCAAAGTACATACTGGCTTACAGAAACCATTAACGAACAACTAAAGGCTAATTTTTACAGTAGCGAAGATATTACAGGATTGTTGGACGCTTCAAAAAAAGCAATCCTGGAAAATGAAATGTCTCCTTTCGTGGCAGCACAAATTTTGTTGAACAGGTATTTTAATGGAAATGATTAGGAAAATTTGAGGAAAAACATTCCCTCAAATTTTCACATCAACTTTACTTATATTTACATTTTACAATTTAAAATGAAAAGACTTTTATATATACTCATGCTGTCTTCTGCAATTACACAGGCACAGGAAATCGCAGTATTAAAATATCCGGGCGGTGGCGACTGGTATGGAAATCCAACATCGGTTCCCAATCTCGCTAAGTTTTGTAACCAAAATATAAATACCAAAATAAACCCAAAGACTGCCATTGTAGAAGCCGGAAGTACAGATCTTTTTACCTATCCGTTTGTACACATGACAGGGCACGGAAATGTGGTTTTTAGCGATAATGACATTATCAACCTCCGCAATTACCTGACATCGGGTGGCTTTTTACATATAGATGATAACTATGGTATGGATAAGTATATCCGCCGCGAAATAAAACGCCTGTTCCCTGATAAAGAGCTTGTACTAGTACCTTCTAATCATGAAATATTTAAAGGCCCTTTTGCATTTGCACAGGGATTACCAAAAATTCATGAGCACGATAATAAAGCACCACAGGGATGGGGTATTTTTTTAGAAGGCAGGCTGGTACTGTTCTATACCCTTGAAACCGACCTTGGAGACGGATGGGAAGATGCCGAAGTACACAACGACCCGGCAGATGTGCGCACCAAAGCCCTTAAAATGGGTGCAAACCTTGTTAATTACGCTTTTAAAAATTAGAGGCAACTTCTAAAAAGCCATTGAACTAAAAAAGCCGGTTTCAGCAAAGAAACCGGCTTTTTATTAAAACATAACCCATTTTAACCCTAACAAACTATGTCCCAAATAATTTGTTATAACTACGGCTTATAATTCTGTAAATACACTCTCTTTATAAACTGCCGTCCCAAGGCAGCTTATTTTAAAAGAAAACAGCTTTTCGTGCCTTTGCAAACCCAAACAATGCTTGTGCACTACGCGCTGTAAAGCGTTATTTTACAGAAAACTTATAAGTGGTTTTTGTAGTATATTTTTCACCCGGGCTTAACACTGTTGAAGGAAACTTCGGCTGGTTAGGCGCATCAGGATAATGTTGTGTTTCTAAACAAAGACCGCTGCGTTTTTCATATTTACCACCTGTTTTGCTGTCTTTAGTACCATCTATAAAGTTACCACTGTAAAACTGTACAGCAGGCTGGTCTGTATAAACCTCCATATAACGTCCAGATGCTTTGTGGTATACACCTGCAACCTGTTTTAGCTTGTTGCTGCTGTCTGTAAATACCCAGCAATGGTCAAAACCGCCACCTTTTTTAATCTGGTCATCGGCAGCATTAATATCTTTACCTATTTCTTTAGATGCAGTAAAGTCAAACGGTGTACCTTTTACGGCCTTAAGTTCTCCTGTTGGTATAAGTGTAGCATCAACCGGAAGGAATTTATCAGCCTTGATCTCAAGCTCATGGTCTGTTATAAGTTTACTGAAATCACCCGATAGATTAAAGTAAGAGTGTTGTGTTAGGTTAACAACAGTTTTCTTGTCTGTTTCAGCCTCATAAGTAATTTCAAGCGCATTGTCATCAGTAAGTACGTAAGTAACTACTGTTATAAGATTTCCAGGGTAACCTTCTTCACCATCTTTAGCGGTATAGCTCAACCTAAGTGTTGGGCTTGCAGCACCAGCAACTTCTTCGGCTGTCCATACTCTTTTATCAAAACCTTTACCACCATGCAGTGAGTTCGGCCCGTCGTTTACTGTTAGCTGATAATCTTTACCGTCAAGGCTAAACTTGCCTTTAGCAATACGGTTGCCATAACGGCCAATAACAGCACCAAAAAAGTATGGGTTGCCGTTAAAATAGTCTTCCTTATTTTTATAGCCAAGCACTATATCTTCATACTTGCCATCTTTATTAGGCGCAGTAAGCGATGTAATGATGCCGCCATAAGTAATAACCTCCATTTTCATGCCTTTGGCATTTTCAAGAGTATATTGCTCAATTTTAACACCTTCGGGAGTTGTACCGAATTCAGACTTGGTGATGCCTCCTTTTTTTACTGCTTCTGTTTGTTCTGGCATAGCTGTTTCTTCTTTTTTTTCTTCCTTACAGCCTACAAGCATTGTTCCTGTAAGCAAAAGGGATAAACCTAAATTTAAAGTTTTCATACTGGTTTTAGTTTGTTATTATTACTGTAGCTGCTCACTACATCGATGTAGGCAGCAAGGTAATAAAATGCTGCCTTTTAGAGGCAGCATCTTTTTATTTAACTCTGCCCGTAGTACGAATCGGCTCCGTGCTTACGGTCATAATGTTTTTTAATTAACGAATCTTTTAGCCTTGGCGCAGCAGGGTTTATTTGCAGCGTTAAGTAAGCCATTTCGGCAACAGCTTCAAGCACTTTACTGTTGTAAACCGCTTTTGCAGCATTTTTACCCCATGTAAATGGCCCGTGATTGCCCAAAAGCACCATCTCTACCTCCTCATAACTAAGACCTTTTTCTTTAAAGCAATCCAGTATCTGTATACCGGTATTGTGCTCATAGTTGCCTTGTATAAGATGGTCAGCCATTGGCGGTGCCGCAGGAATATCAGCCGTAAGATGATCTGCATGCGTAGTACCAAAAATAGGTATATCGCGCTGTGCCTGTGCCCATGCTACTGCATAAGTAGAGTGCGTGTGTACAATACCACCTATTTTGTCCCAGTGCTTGTAAAGGTAGGCGTGCGTTTTAGTGTCTGACGACGGACGCATAGTACCCTCCACAATGTTGTTATCATAATCAACGATAACAATATCATCAGGTTTTAAAATTTCGTAAGGTACACCACTTGGCTTAATGGCAAATATGCCTTTATCCCTGTCTACTGCGCTTACGTTTCCAAAGGTATAAATTACAAGCTTTAATGCATCAAGCTGCATGTTAGCCTCATAACATTCTTCCTTAAGGCTCTTATAAATGGAACTCATAGTTTTTAGATTTGATTATAGTTTCTACAAACTCTCCTAATTGGATGTACGATTGTATTTCGCCTTCAAATTTAGCAACCTGGTCGGCTTGTGGAAAATATTCTGCCTCAAAATCGCTTCCCATTACCTTACTTGCCTCAATTACATTGCTGTAAACGCCGGCAGCAACAGCAGCATAGATAGCAGCACCCAATGCAGGAGCCTGATCAGATTCTGCAACTTTTATAGGCATATCCAGCACATTGGCAAGGGTTTGCATAATGAATGGCGACTTACGTGCCACACCACCAATACCTATAACACTGTTTATTTTAACGCCTTCGCTCTCAAAACGGTCTACGATCATTTTAGAGCCAAAGCAAATAGCATTAACAAGTGCTTTAAATATGTGCGGAGCTTTTGTACCAAGAGATAAGCCCGTCATTGCACTCTTAAGTTCCTGGTTGGCATCCGGAGTACGGCGACCGTTAACCCAGTCAAGAGCAACAGGTACCGCTTCAGATAACGGAATATGCTCTGCCTGTAGTGTAAGCGTCCTTATAAAATTAGCATCAATTTCTGCCTGTAGTTTTGCTTTTTGGTCAGCAGTAATGATATCTGATTTCATTACCAGATTATCAATAGGCCAAGAAAGGATGTCTTTGAACCAAGCCAAAACGTCGCCAAAAGCCGACTGCCCTGCCTCAAGTCCTACAAGACCCGGAATTACAGAACCATCTACCTGTCCACAAATACCTTTTACGGTTTTAGTACCAATGATGTCCGACTGAGAGATCATAATATCGCAGGTAGAAGTACCCATGATACGAACCAGTACGTTCTCATCAACTTTAGCACCTACCGCACCTGAGTGTGCATCAAAAGTACCTACTGCAATTACAGTATCAGTAGTAAGGCCAAGTTTTTCAGCCCATTCTGCATTAAGGTTACCTGCAACAAGGTCTGACGTATAGGTTTCATCATAAAGGTTGTTGCGAAGTGATGCAAGATACGGGTGCAACTGACCAAGGAATTCCTCAGACGGTAATCCGTTCCAGCTTTCGTGCCACATGGCTTTGTGTCCTGCTGCACAACGGCTGCGTTTAAACGATTTAAGGTCTTTGTTCTCGATAAGAAGATACGTCATAAGGTCGCAGTGCTCCATCCAGGTGTAAGCAGCATTCCTTACAGCTTCATCTTCTCTCGCTATGTGAAGGATCTTAGCCCAAAACCACTCCGAAGAGTAAATTCCGCCTTCAAACTTAGTGTAGTCTTCCCCACCCCATTTGGCAGCAAGCTCATTAATTTCGTTCGCTTCTTTAATAGAGGTATGGTCTTTCCATAATATCATCATGGCATTAGGGTTTTCTTCAAAACCTTTTACCAGTGCTAATGGCGTACCGTCCTGAGTAACAGGTATAGGAGAAGAACCTGTTGTATCGATACAGATACCTACTACAGAGGCAGGATTAACCTCGCTGGTAGTAACAACCGATTTGATCGTTTTCTCTAAACCTTCGATATGGTCAAGAGGATGCTGACGGAAACGGTTGGTTTCCGGATTACAGTATAGTTTGTTTTTCCAACGTGCATACATGTGCACTTCAGAAGCTAGTTCTGCACCGTTCTCGGTATCAATTAAAACTGCACGTACAGAGTCTGTACCGTAGTCTAAGCCAATAACATATTTTTTCATTAGTTCTTATTTTTTAAAGCGTTGTGTTGTGTAAGGCCATACGCTTTGTGTTGGGTTTGTTACTCCCGCAAATATAGCAGGAAAAAAATAATAAATGTAATTTAAACACTTAATATTTTTAAGAAAGTTTAACTTTTATCACTATAAAAGATTCTGCAGGAACAGTAACATCAATTTTACTGCCGTTCAATTTAAATTCAGACTCTTTAGGAACAACACTTTCTGCACCAAAAGTATTTTCTGTGCTCAACGTCTCCCCTTTAAGTGTAATGATCTTTCCTGTCTTGGCAAGTTTACTTCCTTTAACGCTTATATCAGTTTTTTGGGCTTCTTTTGTGGTGTTAACCACTTTTACAATAACCTCTTTAGTGTTTTTATCGGTAACCGCCGATGCAAACAAACCGTTTTGGCCTGTTATTGCTTTGCCGCCCTCTGTAACCGCAACAAGATCTGTACCGGCATTTGTGCCATACAATTGCTGCACATAATAGTTAGGTGTTGCATAGCTTTCTAGGTTGTTAAACCAAATAAGGTCCGGTGTCCACTGCCAGCCCTCTGCATGGGCAAAAAGCGGAGCATAAGATGTAAGGTTAACCACTTCTGCATTACGCTCAAGCCCTGTCATGAAAGCAGCTTCAGCAAGCGCACCATCCCAGTTGTTTTTGTTCTCAGGACTTGCAATGGCTTTACTTTGAACAGCATACTCACCTGCAAAAACTTTAGGGCCTTTACGGTCATATTTATCATAACGTGTAGCATTGCCTTTAAACCACTCAGCAGTATTGTAAAAATGCTCGTCTACAATTTTTACGCCCAGCTTAGAAAGCTCTTTCCAGCCGTAATCAAAATATTCTCCGTCAGGAAAAGGGCCACTGCCCGAAACAATGATCATGTTTGGATATTTTGCGTGTATCACTTTTTCAAAAGCTTTGTAACGCTCAATATAGTCCGGCCCCCATTGCTCGTTACCAACGCCAATATATTTCATATTAAACGGCTTCGGGTGCCCCATATCGCTGCGCAGCTTACCCCATTTAGTGGTAACATCGCCATTGGCAAATTCAATAAGGTCTACAGCATCCTGAATAAACGGCTCAAGCTCGTTCATAGGCACCATTTCTCCTGTATTAAACTGGCATGCAATACCACAGCTAAGTACCGGCAGTGGCTCTGCACCTATATCCTCTGCCATTTGGAAGTATTCAAAGAAACCTAAACCAAACGTTTGGAAATAATCAGGTGTTAAACGATGGTCAAACTCAGTGTTCCAGCGGTTAATAAGCAGTTCGCGGTTATCAACATCGCCAACAGTTTTTTTCCATTGGTAGCGTTGCTCTAATGTACGCCCTTCTACAATACAGCCGCCAGGGAAACGAAGGAACCCCGGGTTTAGGTCGTATAACTTTTGAACAAGGTCTTTACGTAAACCGCCCGGACGGCCTTTCCAGGTATCTTTAGGGAAAACCGAAACATTATCAAGGTTGATTGTTCCTGTACCAGTAAACGTTACTTTAAAGTTTGCTTTAGCCTCTGTTTTGGTTGCCTTTATCTGGGCTTTGTATTTTTTAAGGTCTTTGCCCGAAACATTTACTGTAGTTTCGCCAAGCACATTGTCTTTGGCATCAACAAACTGAAGTTTAATAGCGGTAATAGTCCCCTCTATTGTAGCGGCATCTAAAGAAATATCATAAAGTTCGTTAGCCTTAACACCCATACCACGGAAACCTTCGTTAATAAGGCTGTACCCTTTATTATCTTTTACCTGAACACGTAGCAGATGCTTGTTTGTTGGATGGTTATTTTCTATTGCACTGGCATAGCCCGATTTTTCATTCAGCTTGTGCCTGTCGCTGTTTGGTTGCTTCCAGCCCATCAACGGGTCGTCAAATTCAAAAGAACGGTTTTTAACCATCTCGGCATAAAGTCCGCCATCTGCACCAAAGTTTATATCCTCAAAAAAGATACCGTACATGGTAGGCTGAATTTTAACTCCTGTGTTAGCAAGGTTAAGCACCAGTTTGCGCTCTTTGGCAGATTGTGCATTACAAAGCATTGAGCCTGTTAATGCAAAAGCCGTAAGAGCAGCTGTTTTAATTAAATGTTTTTTCATTATTGGGTAATTAGTGTTTATAATCAAAATTCCAGCCTCAATACAAATCCTTTTAAAGAAGAAGCTGTACAGGCCGGAATGCTTTTTTGTTCGTTATTTATGTAAATTTTTATCCATCGATCAGGTTTAGTTCATAGGCTCCACTTTTGGCCAGCCGTTTTCCCACTTAATCTCTTTTATCTTAAGCTTAGGAACTCCGCGCTGCGCCATATCGTAGGCATGAAAAACCAAATAATCTTTGCCTTTAAAAGTGTAGGTACTGTTATGCCCTACCCCAGCCCAGTTTTTATTGCCCTCGATAACCAATGTGCCGCCGCCTTCAAACAAAGGTTTGCCTGTGGCATCAACATAAGGTCCCTGTACTGTTTTACTCCTTCCCACCACTACTTTATAAGTACTGTTCTCGCCACGGCAGCAGTAATCCCATGATAAGAAAAGATAATAGTAGCCGTCTTTTTTAAATACGAAAGGCGCTTCCAGAGCAGCATCACCCGGGTCTTTATCTTCCAGTTTAAAACTGCGCTCGCGTCGTGCAATGGTATGCCATTCCTGTGGCTGTGCTATGGTTTTCAGATCGGCGTTAAGCTTTACCATTTTAAGCCCGTTCCAAAAAGAACCAAAAGCAAGCCAAGGTGTATTGTTCTCATCAAAAATAAGGTTTGGGTCTATGGCATTCCAAAGATCTCTGTTAGGAACCGATTCTATAACAATGCCATGATCTATCCACTTATAATTTTTATCGGCAGGATTAAGCGTTTTATTGGTAGCAACACCAATAGCCGATGTGTTTTTTGCAAATGCAGACACTGAATAATACAAGTAGTATTGCCCATTATGGAATGAAACATCGGGAGCCCAAATGTGGTTATCAAACTTTGGCACTACCTTTTCTACCCACTGTGGTGCGGTTTCAAAAACCTGGTTCAGTTTTGTCCAGTTGTTCATGTCTTTAGACGAGAACATCGAAATGCCTTTACCGGTACAAAACAAATAGTATGTTCCGTCCTGCTCTATCATTACAGGATCGTGTACTATGGTTTCGTTTATGTGCAGTGTTTTTTGAGAAAAAACACTGCCATAAACTAACAAAACCCAAATATAAATATTTAAACTAAAACTAACTCTCATAACTATTCCTGTATTCCTTCGGTTGTCATTACTACACGTTTCATAGTACCGTCGGGGTTATAATAAAGCCTGTCAATACATACCGATCTCCTGAAGCTGCCACCATGTGGTTGTATAGCCCCGTTATGATATATAAAGTATGACTTTCCTTTAAAATCTATAATAGCCTGGTGGTTGGTATTGCTGTTACCTGCCAGTTCGTTAAGTATGCCTTTGTATTCCCAAGGGCCTGCCGGCGATTTACTCATAGCATACGCTATCTTTTCCGGAAACTCATAAGCATACGAAAGGTAATACCAGTCGTTGTGCTTGTGCAGCCATGGCGCCTCAGTAAAATTAGGCAGGTTAACCACATTTATAGGACCATCGGCTTCAAGCATATTTTCTTTAAGCTTTATGTACTTACACACCTGATTGCCCCAGTATAAATAAGCCTGACCGTCATCGTCTACAAAAACGGTTGGGTCTATATCATCCCAATCTATACCTACCTGCTTGGTCATATCGTTTGTAATCAAGGCCTTTCCTAATGCATCTTTAAATGGCCCAGTTGGCGAATCTGATACTGCTATTCCGATTGCCTTGCCCGGAATTGTAGCATGGCTAACGGTTACATACCAATAAAATTTGCCGTTACGTTCTATAACCTGAGCCGCCCAGGCATCGCCCTTTGCCCATTTAAAATCGGTTGTTTTCAACGGCACCGGATGCTCTTTCCAATGTATAAGATCGGCAGACGAATACACCAGCCACTCTTCCATTTTATAAAAATTAAAGTCGTTTGGTGCTACATCGTGACCTGCATACAAATAAACCGAGTCTTTATATACAAGTGCCGCAGGATCGCCTGTGTACTTGTCTTTTATAACCGGGTTATTAATTTTTAAGTTTGCTGTGGCTACCTGCTGTTTTGAGGATGAACAGGACATTAGCGCAACAGCAGACAATATAGTAAGTGCAACTTTCTTCATTATTCTTGTAATAAATTAAAGGGTATTACATTTTTTTACCCCATATAGGTTTGCCATCAGCAGTAAGTCCGGTAAAAGTAATGGTCGTTTTTCTTGGAGATGCTTCCCAGTCCCATCCGTTAGACACCTTACATTCCCTGCCATTTAAAAGCAATGTTCTCGTTGTATTGTTATAGCTCCATGTACCTGTCATGGCACCTGTAAGATTTCCATCGGCACCAAGGGTTACAACTAAAGAACGTTGCTGCGTCCTGTAGGCATAGTTCATGGTTATAACCTCATATCTTCCTGCCATATTATCAGGAGTTAGATCGGTTTGCGGTACAGCAGCATAACGCTCCGGCGATACAACCGGCCATCCGTCAGACGTCCAGTACATCTCCCTTACCTGCCCCATCATAACAGCATTAGATACGTTTATGCCCGGAACATTTTCAGGTAGTCTGCCCTGCGATGAAAAATACCATTTGTTGGCAACATCATCTTTAAACACTGCGCAATGCGATATACCTACCCAGCCTGTGTGGTTAGCAAAGGCATAAGGATGCGTAAGCATTGGCCAGCACTCTGCCCCTGTTGTAATATCCTGCCCGTTTATGCCTACATAAGGACCAGTGATAGTACGGGATCTAGCTACACGTGTATTATATGCGACAGAAAGTTCATCATAAGCCAGGAACAGATAATAATACTGTGTATCAGGGTTATAAATAATTTCCGGACCTTCAAGTCCCTGCCATCTGTTTGTGTTAACATCGCCACGGCCTGCAATGCGCACACCAAAATCAGAAACGTTGTTTAACTGAAAAGGTTTACCAGTTACAGGATCTATCTGCACGGCAGCCATACCTGTATGCCATGATCCATATATCAGCCAATGCTCGCCCTGCGGAGTTTCTATATAGCTTGGGTCTATAGCATTATATTTATAGTAGGCACTCCAGTCGTTAGCACCGTTTCTTCTAAAATCTTCTACACCATCAGGCACCTGCCATATTACAGCACCTTTATCTTCCCATACATTAGAAGCAAGACTTGAAGTTTCCATCATTCCAATGTAAGACTCCTCGCCCCAAGATGTATTAGGATCTGTGCCTTCTATCTCAGCATCATTTATAACACTGTAATACATCCTGAATTTGCTGCCCACTTTACGCACACAAGGTGCCCAATAGCCATACGTTATAGTTTGTATAGGAGCACGTCCTTCTGTAGCTCTTTTTTCATTTATAACATCTTTTACCCAGTTAGCCTCACCCGGCATTGTTGCACCTATATATTCCCAGGTAACAAGATCGCGTGAACGTCTGCAATGAAAATGTCCATGCCCTTCATGAGCATTACCATAAGAGGCATCTGTTTGGTACATATACCAATACTCACCATCCTTAACAACTGTAGGATCGTGTACATTTGCAAGGTTCCATTGGCTTCTGTTAGCCCATGCCCCAATAGGTGTATAATTATCCGCATAGGTTGGACCGTTGAAAGTCTGGCCCGGTTCGTCATCCGTACCGGAATCTGCCGGAGCACTGTCATCGCTGCCAGAACAGCCTACAGCCATAAATCCGGCTACAGCTATAGCAAAAAAACAATTAAGTGATTTTGCTGTTATTGCTTTATATGTTATTTTTTTCATGAAAGATCTTATTATTTTCCTTCAAGAACCACTACAGAGAATGGAGGAAGTGTTACTGAAAGCACGCCGTTTTTAAACTTGAAATCTTTAAAATCTTTAGGAGCAATTACATTCGGATTTTCAAATGTGTTGTGATCCTGAAGTTTGGCTGATGAAACTATTTTAGCCGTAAAACCTTTAAGATTAGAAGTTGCAAGGTCTACATCTACAGTTATTGCATTTTTAGAATCTATGTTTACCAAAGACACATGTGTTTTGCCTTCTTTAACCGAAGCACTTGCCGATATTGCAGGCAGCGTTGCATCTCCAAATTTATAGTCAGGCGTTAAAACTTTTACAGGTAAAAGCTTGGCATCCTGGTGTACTTTATACAACTGCATTACATGATATGTAGGTGTAAGTATCATTTTTTCGCCTTTTGTAAGTATAACTGCCTGTAACACATTTACAGTTTGCGCAAGGTTAGCCATACGAACACGGTCGCTGTGGTTGTTAAATATGTTTAGCGTAGTGCCTGCAATCATAGCATCTCTCATGGTGTTTTGCTGATACAGGAAGCCCGGATTTGTACCTTCTTCTACATCATACCATCCACCCCACTCGTCTACAATAAGGGCAATTTTTTTAGCAGGATCATATTTATCCATTATTTCGCTGTGCCTTGTAACAAGCTCCTCCATTTTAAGAGCTGTTTTCATGGTATCGAAATATTGCGATTCATCATATTTTGTAGATGAACCTTTCTTTTCCCATTTTACAAACGAATAAGAGTGAAGTGCCACGCCTTCTATAAGGTTTTTAGGAATATCACGCATTAAAACTTCTGTCCAATGATAATCAGCTACGTTAGCCCCCGATGCTATACGGAACAATTTACCTGAGTTTTCCCAGTCGCCCATAAAAGTAGCATACTGCCTGTACAGGTTTGCGTAATACTCCGGTGTCATGTTACCGCCACAACCCCACATTTCATTACCTACACCCCATATAGAAACTCCCCATGGCTTTTCCCTGTCGTTCTTTTTCCTAAGATCAGCCATTGGGCTTTTGCCATCGTGGTTTACATACTGTACCCAATCGGCAAATTCTTTAACCGTACCACTGCCTACGTTGGCAGCAAGATAGGGCTCTGTACCAAGAACTTCACAAAGGTTAAGGAAGTCGTGTGTACCAAAACTGTTATCCTCAGTAGTACCACCCCACCATTGGTTTACAATAGTTGGCCTTTCATTTTTAGGCCCAATACCGTCTTTCCAGTGGTAAGTATCAGCAAAACAACCACCCGGCCAACGCAGGTTAGGAATTCCAAGATCTTTAAGAGCAGCGATAATATCGTTACGAACACCTTTTGTGTTTGGAATTTTACTGTTTTCACCTACATAAAAACCATCATAGATACACCTGCCAAGGTGCTCGGCAAAATGACCGTAAATATGTTTATTAATGGTAGGCGCTTTTTCATTTTTCTCTACCGATACGGTAGCTCTTTGCTGGGCATCAACACTGTTTACAGAAACAAAAGAAGCCGTAGCTATAAATAAATAAGAAAAAATAGAGTTTTTTTTAAGCATGGTAATTTGATTTTACTAAAAAAGATTAGTGCTCAAACAGCAAAGCAAATGCTACTGTTAAAGCAAAAAAGTGAATTAATGATTTGAGCTTTAAAAGTTAAAAGCATTAAACAACCATCTCATCGCGAATGTAATGTTGGGTGATAAACATAAATTAAAAAGTTTGGTTAGATTATAAATGTATTTTTTACACTTCCAAATTTAACAAAATGTTTTCATAAAACCCAAATAAAAATTTCAGTATTTTAATTTTTAACTAAAATAATATGACAACAACACAATACTACAACGTATTCAACTTACAATTAGTTATAAACACAGGTTTCCTTTAACAAAAAATAATTGCTATAATAAAAAAGCAGGCCTATTGGCCTGCTTAATTTAATGAAAACTACATAACTGTTAGTTAGCAGAATTTGGTAGTGCATTAGGGTTGATATCTAACTCCCTTTGAGGAATAGGAAGATACTCTTTACCCGGTGTCCATGTATTAAAGTCAGTATCATGAGAGCGCAACATAGCAAGCTTTGCAGGATCATATAACCATCCCCAACGGATGATATCGTGTATACGGATACCCTCAATAGCAAGTTCCAGTGCACGTTCATGACCTAACTGATCTCTCATTTGCTCCTGTGTCATACCCGGTCTTGTATCAGCAAGATTTGGAAGGTTTGCACGATTCCTTACCTGCTGAATGTACTGATAAGCATTCGCAGTTTGCCCCTGCTCGTTAAGTGCTTCTGCATACATCAACAAAATATCAGCATAACGCAATACACGGTAATTAATTTCAGAATATTCTACACCGCCCTGGCTTTCTGTACTAAAGTCGAAGCCATCATGAGTATATTTGCGCGGATAAATATTAGTTTGTGGATTTAGCCAAGGTTGACCATTATACACAGTAGTCCTTCCCGCAGCCGCTTCATAAGAAGCGATAGAAACAAAAAGTCTTGGATCTAAGGCTCCTGTAACAGTACGCTCTAATTTGTACTCATCATAAATCCAGCGTGTAGGCAGGAAGTCAGAATATCCATAACCTTCCATAGCATAGGTATGCCCCACAGAACTTACCTGCATCCATGCAGATGATGGTTCGCCACCGTAGTTTTTAATAGTGCCCGAGCCTGTTTGGAACTGAATCTCGAATAAAGACTCTGAGTTATTTTCAGTATAAGGACTAAAGTTATCCTGATAGTTTGAAGTAAGACTGTATATGTTTAATTCCGGCCCGTTGATAAGTTTATTAAACTCAGTCGCTGCTTGGCTCCACTGCCTTGTATAAAGGTATGATTTACCTAAAAATCCTGTAGCAGCACCCTTTGTCGCTCTTCCTATCTGATTAAGATCCGGACCTGAAAGTGTACTATATGATACCGGAAGTAAGTTTTGAGCAGCAGTAAAATCTTCAATAACCTGCGCCCATATTTGCTCGTTTGTTCCGGTAGCCGCGTAATAATCAGCAGAACTTACCGGAACTGTAGTCGTTAAAGGCACTTGCTCATAATTAGTTACCAACTGGAAATATGCCAATCCTCTCAAAAAGTGTGCTTGGCCAAGGCAGCGTTGTTTAAGTGCTTCGTCCATTTCAATTGCTGGAACATATTGTAAAACCTGATTGGCACGGAATATAGCTATATAATAAGACGTAAACATCCAATCAACAGGCCCTGAAGTAGATAATATGTTAAAATTTGCTACCTGAACCAGATCTAACCATGGACTGTCTCCTTTGAAATCATCACCCCTGCCATCAGTAAGTGCAGGTGTCATACGCATAAAAGACCCATCAATTATAAAGGCATTGTATATAGCATCAACCCCTTTTACAGCATGCACGTCAGTTTCCCAAAACCCTTCACTTGTTGGGTAATTAGGATTTATTTGTTCAAGTTCATCATTACAGCTAAGAGCAATAAATGATAACCCTATCAATAATATTTTTATTTTTTTCATTTCGTAAATTTTTAAGATTAAAATGATACTTGTACTCCCATCATATAACTCCTCGGCCTTGGGTAGCTTCCACCATCAAACCCAGGGTTTAATGTACCCGAAGTAAAATCAGGGTTAAAACCTTCATATTTAGTAAAAGTATGCAGGTTTTGCAAAGTGCCATAAATCCTTACCGATTCAATAGTCTTACCAAAGAAAGTTGGCAGTTTATAGCCTAAACTAATAGTATTAATCCTTAAATAATCTCCTCTTTGTAACCAGCCTGGTCTGTTAGAATCCCTATTGTTTCCGTTAGGGTCATCTGATACCAGCCTTGGTATGTCTGTATTGGTGTTTGTTGGTGTCCAGTGATTTAAAATATCTGTATGTGAGTTTACTGAGTCACCAGACCACATTAACGTCCTGTATAAAGCACTGTTAATATAGTATCCTGCCGCACCTGATGCAAAGGCTGTAAAATCAAAGTTTTTATAGGTAGCACTAAAGTTTAAACCATAAGTTATACTTGGAATGGCGCGACCCAAATAAGCCCTATCATCAGCGTTGATTACACCATCATTATTAAGGTCTTTAAATTTAATATCTCCAGCAGAAGTACCGCCCGATTGGAATGCATGATCTGCAACTTCCTGAGCAGACTGGAATATACCTTCATATACATATCCAAAATGTTCACCTATCCTGCCACCTACTTCTGTTTTAGATCCGGTACCATAAATAGGCTCTCCGTCCGCGCCAAGCCTAAGCACTTCATTCTTAATTGTACTAACGTTTGCCGAAACGTCAAAGCTAAAATCTTTGCTTTTGTTGTAATGGTAAGTAAGCTCAATATCTAAACCTGAGTTCCTTACCGAACCTGAATTTACCCACGGTGCAAGGTCTAACGAGCCCGTAGAGTTAGGTATAGGCCCATTAATTAAGATATCGCTGGTTTCTTTGATGTAATAATCAGCAGTCAGGTCAAAAGCTCCTTTAAGGAATGTACCATCAACACCAAAGTTGGTAGATTTTGTTGTTTCCCAAGTAATATCCCTATTTACAACACTGGTTTGAAGCCCTCCCATAACCACTTGGCCGTTGAATACATAGGGTATATTATTATTTATAACCGCCTGATATCGGTAATTTGCTATGCTTTGGTTACCTAGTTCACCATAGCTACCACGTAATTTTAACTGGCTCACATAATTTTCAGACACATTCCAGAATTTTTCGTTGCTTATTTTCCACCCCAATGCTATAGATGGGAAATTACCAAAACGAATCTCTTTCCTGAACTTTGATGACCCGTCACGGCGGATGGTGGCCTGAAGTAGATACCTGTCGTCAAAACTGTAGGTTAAACGTCCGAATACTGATGCAATTGTTTCTTTTTCTTCATAAGAGCCTACTGTCTGGTTTATACCGTTGCCAAGCAGGGGAAGGTAAGGTTGCGGTAGGTTTTCTGAATGTCCATTTCTTCGCAAAAATTCCTGTGCCTGAAACGTGTAGCCTCCAATTAAATTAACATCGTGCTTGCCAAAAACCTTTTTATACTCTAAGGTATTCTCAACAAGTGAGTTGGTATATGTTCTTGTATTATCATCAAGCAATGATTTTCCTGAGTTGAAGAAATAGCCCATATTAAACTCCGGTACAAAAGAAAAATCCCTTGTTTGAGTTTTGTCATAGCTAAGGTTTAGCTTATAAATAAGCTCATGTCCATTAGTATTAACCAGTTTAAGCTCAGGATTTACAATAGCAAACGTCCTGTCTACCTCTACCCAGTTTTCAAACAAAGAGTTAATACCCGGTACATTCAATGTAATCGTGCCGTGAACCTCTGCTTTTGTACCACCCCAGCCCCCAATGTTGTTAGCATCATGCAGCGGCATTGTAGGTATAGCCATTACAAGGTCATTAATAAGAGGTGGGCGTCCACCTGTTAAAACGTCTCCTCTAAAAGTAAGCGAATTTTCAAAAGAATGCGCATAATATAATGATGGAGACATTTTAAAGATACCTTTTTCAAAAGTCGTATTTATACGGCCTGAATATCTTTCATAGCTCGGTCCCCTACCCACAAACATTCCTTCCTGCTTAAAATAGTCAGCAGAAGCGTTATAGGTAAAGTTCTCGCCACCGCCTGAAAAGTTAAAGTTCTGATTGTGGCGTGTTCCGTCTTTTAATCCTATTTTCTGCCAGTCATTATCAGTATCTGATATAAACAATGGAGAATTTGGATCGTTACCCGGCAATAAAGTAAAGCCAGCATTAGTACGCTTTTGATTAACGATCGACTGGTACTGCACCCTATTAAGTACAGGGATTTTTTGAGCAACTTCATCTATACCATAGTAAGCACTGTATTCTATTTTAAGCGGAGAATTTTTCCTACCATTCTTAGTAGTAATAATTACCACTCCATTAGCAGCCCTTGAACCATAGATAGCACTGGCAGCACCGTCTTTTAGTATCTGGATACTTTTAATGTCGTTAGGGTTAAAATCCCTTACAGAACCACTCATAGCAACACCATCAACAATATATAATGGTTCTGCATTACCAAAAGTACCTATACCCCTAATCCTGATTTGAGGACCGGCACCTGGTTGACCGTCTGTTGTCACAGTAACACCTGATGTTCTACCCTGTAATAATTGCGAAACATCGCTGGTGGAAGTTTTTTTAGCTTCAGAAACGTTTACCACAGCAATAGATCCCGTCAAGTCAGCCTTTTTTTGCGTACCGTAACCTACCACTACCACATCTTCAAGTTCTGTAGCCGCAGCACTCAATGCAATATTAATTACCGTTTGGTTACCTACGGTAATTTCCTGATTTGTAAAACCGACGTAAGAGAAAACTAATACATCGTTTGCGCCCGCGGAGATAGAATAATTTCCGTCAAGGTCTGTAGACACTCCGTTAGAAGAGCCTTTTACCACTACATTTGCCATTGGAAGGCCTAATCCGTCTGAGGCAGATGTTACCTTACCTGTAATGGTAGCGTTCTGTGCATTTACCACAGAAACAGAGAATAAGAAAACCACAAAGCAGGCCAACTTAAATAATTTAAGCTTTGCCTGATCGTGACAGAATAAACTGGTAATTCTCGTCATAATCATTAAAATTTGGTTAGTTTATAAATGTATTTTTTACACTTCCAAATTTAACAAAAGATTTTCATAAAAAACAAATAAAAATTTAGATAAATTAATTTTTAACATAAATAAACTATTAACCCAATAATACTACAACGTATTCATACATTAAATGTATATTGTACACGTTTTCGCAAAAATCTTGCAATTTTATGGTAATGTTAGTATCTTGGCTGCGATTTTAAATGCATCCATGAATAATTACAACGATAAAGAAAGGATTTTACTGGCGGTAGACTGTATAATTTTTGGCTTTGACAATCAAAACCTAAAGATACTGCTTATCAAAAGAAATTTTGAGCCCGAAAAAGGCCGATGGTCACTTATGGGCGGTTTTTTGAACCGCGAAGAAAATCTGGATGAGGCCGCTGTAAGGGTACTTAATGAATTGACCGGACTGCATAATATATATATGGAGCAGCTTAGAACCTATGGGGCTGTTGACCGTGACCCCGTTGACAGAACGGTTTCTGTGGCTTACTATGCCCTGATAAATATTACAGAACATACAGCCGAGATCAATGAAAATTATTCTGCTAAATGGTTTAATATTAATGAGGCACCTGACCTTATTTTTGACCATAAAAAAATGGTTGATAATGCCATGCTAAGGCTGAGGCGCAGGGCACTTTCCAAGCCTATAGGTTTTGAACTCCTGCCAAAAAAGTTTACCATGAAACAATTACAAACCCTTTATGAAGCCATTTTGGGTGAAACTCTTGACAAACGTAATTTTATAAATAAAATAAACGCACTTGATATTTTACTTAAAACCGATGAGAAAGACATGAACTCATCGCGCAAAGGGTCTTACTTTTATATGTTCGACGAAGAAAAATATCAGTTTAAGGTACAGGAAGGTTTTACGTTTAAGCTATAACTTATGCGTTAACCTTCTTTTTTATTCTTTTCTTTCCAGGATTTTTTTAAGGCCGCATAATCTATTTTAAATGCCGGATCCTGTTTTACCAACCGCCTTTCTTCAAAAGCCTTTATTAAAAAACCTTCTATCAAAAAGTCTTCGGCAATTGCCGATGGATTATAGCCCAATTTTATATCTATATTAAAGGCTTTACCTATTTTACTGTACCAAAAAGCTTTCCAGCCACTTTTATGCTCTTTTATCAAATCAAAGGTTGAGTGACCTGTTTGCCTGTATATAAGTTTTACCAATATTTGCCCTTCTTTTCTCGACAGCTTCTTTAACTGTTCTTCAAACTCATCGGTCAAATATTTTTCAACGATCTTAGAGTATTTCTTTTTCTCCTTATCTGTTTTTAGCAGGCTCATGGTCTTGTTGAGCATGGTTAAACGCTCTGCCGCTATTTTTGCATAAGGGTATACTTTTATAACGCGTCTTCGCAAAAGAAGTAATTGCTTCTTTGTTTCTTCAGACAGGGTATCTTTTACATTAGAAAGCACTATTTCCTGCAACTGCATATTAAATGCAATTGAATCGTTAGATATACTGTCCTGCACAGGATCCTGTGCATGTACTGCAAGCCCTAAAAACAGGAATATTATAGATATTACCCCTAACTTCATCTTCAAAAATTTACATCAAAAATATACAATAATACCAAACTCTGTAATGTAATTTATATTTTAGCCAAAAATTATATTTATGTCATCAAAATCTATATTAAACGATGCATCACTGGCATTTTTAGAGCAATATTTAAACAATGCATCACCTACCGGATATGAGTCTGAAGGGCAAAAACTCTGGAAAGAATACTTAACTCCGTACGTAGACACTTTTATTACCGATACTTATGGTACTGCTGTAGGCGTAATAAACCCCGATGCCCCTTATAAAGTAGTTATAGAAGGCCATAGCGACGAAATTTCTTGGTATGTAAACTACATTACTGATAACGGACTTATATATGTAATTCGCAACGGCGGCAGCGACCACATGATCGCTCCATCTAAACGTGTCAATATCCATACCAAAAAAGGCATAGTTAAAGGAGTATTTGGCTGGCCTGCCATACACACCCGCAACCGTGGCAAAGAAGAACCTGCTAAAATTGAAACTATTTTTATAGACCTTGGCTGCAGCACTAAAGAAGAGGTTGAAAACCTTGGGGTACATGTGGGGTGTGTTATTACTTATCCTGATGAATTCATAATATTAAATGAAAATAAATTTGTTTGCCGCGCTATTGACAACCGTATTGGCGGCTTTATGATTGCCGAAGTAGCCCGTTTACTTAAAGAAAATGGTAAAAAACTGCCTTTTGGTTTATACATTACAAACTCTGTACAGGAAGAAGTTGGTCTTCGCGGTGCCGAAATGATCACACAAACTATTAAACCTAATGTAGCCATTGTTACCGATGTTTGCCATGACAGTACCACGCCAATGATAGAGAAACGTATTGAAGGCGACACCCAAATTGGTAAAGGTCCGGTTATTACTTATGCTCCTGCCGTGCAAAACAACCTGCGCGAGCTTATAATTGACACTGCCCTTAAAAACGAAATACCTTTTCAACGCCTTGCTTCAAGCCGCGTTACAGGCACTGATACTGATGCTTTTGCCTATAGTAACGGCGGTGTAGCTTCAGCACTTATATCATTACCGCTTCGATACATGCATACTACTGTAGAGATGGTGCAGCGTGAAGACGTTGAAAATGTTATACGCCTCATCTATGAAACATTACTTAATATAGAAGACGGCGAAACTTTTTCTTATTTTAAATAAGCCTTATCAAAAATAAAAATTGTCATAATAAAGCCTGCATTTTTTAGTGCAGGCTTTGTTTTTATCTTATTACTTCGCTTATGTCTATACCCAGAGCGTTTGCCACGCCTGTACCATAATCAGAGTCGGCCTTATAACAATTTTTGATGTGGCGTTCCTGTATAAACCGCTGCACACCCCCTATTGCCGCTACAGTATTTGTAAAAAGCAACTGTTTCTTTTCTTCTGTAAGCAACCTGAAAAGATTGCCCGGCTGAGAAAAATAGTCTTCATCTTCCCTATGATCCCACGCTGCTGCATCTCCATGCAGGGCAAGGGATGGCTCTTTATATTGTGGCTGTTGCTGCCATTGGCCAAAGCTGTTGGGTTCGTAGCCTTTAGTGGAGCCATAATTTCCATCTACACGCATTGCTCCATCTCTATGAAATGCATGATAAGGACATTTGGAAGCATTTACCGGTATTTGATAATTATTAACCCCTAAGCGATACCGCTGCGCATCTCCATAAGAAAAAAGCCTGCCCTGTAGCATTTTATCGGGCGAAAAGCCGATGCCAGGAACTACATTGGCCGGATTAAATGCCGCCTGCTCTACCTCAGCAAAATAATTCTCAGGATTTCTGTTCAAAACAAATTTACCTACAGGTATAAGCGGATAACTGCCATGAGGCCAAACTTTGGTAAGATCGAAAGGATTGAATGGACTGTTATCGGCCTGTTCCTGAGTCATAATCTGGATATAGAACTTCCATTCAGGATAATTACCATTCTCTATATTATCAAATAAATCCCTTTGGTGGCTTTCCCTGTCCTGCCCTATTATTGCTACCGACTCTGCATCGCTTAGATTCTCTATACCCTGCTGTGTCCTGTAATGAAACTTTACCCAAAACCTTTCGTTATGTACATTTGTAAAACTAAAAGTATGACTACCGAAACCGTGCATGTTCCTGTAACTTTTAGGTATGCCCCTATCTGTCATATTTATGGTTACCTGATGCAGTGCCTCGGGCAGCAGCGTCCAGTAATCCCAGTTATTATCGGCACTGCGCATGTTGGTTTTTGGGTCGCGCTTTACGGCATGGTTAAGATCCGGAAACTTCATTGGGTCTCTTAAAAAAAATACGGGAGTGTTATTTCCAACAAGATCCCAATTGCCTTGCTAAGTGTAAAATTTAAGGGCAAAGCCTCTTATATCGCGCTCGGCATCAGCCGCGCCACGTTCGCCTGCCACGGTAGAAAAACGTACGAACATTGGAGTTGTTTTTCCTATCTCCGAAAAAATATCGGCTTTGGTATATTGGGTAATATCATGCGTAACGGTAAATTCTCCATAAGCACCGGAACCTTTAGCATGCATTCTGCGTTCGGGTATAACTTCCCTGTCAAAATGTGCCATTTTTTCAAGGAACCAAAAATCCTGTAAAAGTGCAGGACCATGCTTGCCTGCCGTCATTATATTTTGATTGTCAGGAACGGGTGTTCCGGTAGCTGTAGTAAGTTTGTTATTTTCCATGATTAATATGATTTAAATGATTGGTAAAAATTATTAAGAAATAACAACTGCCGAAAGATCTATCGGCAGTTGCATAATGAGAAATTTTTATTTTACACTGTAAGGCAATGAAAGATTACCGCTGGCAACAGAATACACTTTATAAACCCCCAGCATAGGTTTGTCTCCTGCGCCCATTTTATCGTCGCCATCGCCGGTGTTTACCATCATGTAGCAGGCTACGGCATCAAATTTAAAATTGGTTTTATTGCTTATCCTGTAGTTTGGCACAATTACTTTTATAGAATTGCCTTTTGTAACCACATTAAAACCGGGGCTGTCCATATACATTTCCATTCCGGGGTTATTTGCCGGCAACGTTACGGTTGGATCTCCTTTTTTAAATTGTTTTACCGATAGCCCTCCTTCAACGCGATTATCTTTATTTAATATAACCCAATGCGGATGCCATATTACACCATCGTTGCCATAATTTGTATCGGCATCTTCGTCCCACATTGGAGTATCGTCAAAATCCGGATGAGATGTTAATGCCAATGCCACAATGCCTTCGGTATTGCTAAAGCCCACATCGGTAGGTTTAAGTGTTGTAGGAAAAACATAGCCCAATACAGGTGCACCGTTTAACTTTCCAGCGGCTTTTGGAGTTGTAGCTCCTGCCTCGCCCTTAACTTTTATTTCCCAAATGGTAACGCCAAGGTCTTTGTTATTTGTTACTGATGCCGATTTTATTACAAAATCATCATTGTCATAACATTTATCACAGTCGGCTGTTGGAACAATTCCAATAGCAAATGAACTTAAAATTGCAAATAGTGTTTTCATAGTTATAATTATTTAAGGTATTTTTTTAAAGTTGCGGCAGCCTGCTCAAACAGCGCCTTAGTTTGTGGCAAATCGGCAAGACCGTTAAGAAGTCCCCAATCGTGTATAACATCATTAAAGCGCACCGTAGTGGCATCAACACCCGCTTCAAGAAGTTTCCTTCCAAATGCTTCGCCCTCATCTCTTAAAATGTCATTCTCTGCAACCTGAATAAGCGTAGGCGGCAATCCTTTTAACTGATCTACAGTAGCCTGTAATGGAGAAGCAAATATTTCATTTCTCTTGGAAGGTTCAACATATTGATCCCACATCCATTGCATAAGTGATGCCGTTAAAAATCGTTCAGTACCAAAAAGCTTCCACGATTCCCTTTCAAAATTGGCATCGGTAACAGGCCAAAATAAGATCTGGGCTTTAAAATCAGGCCCACCATTTTCCTTAGCCATAAGGATGGTTGCAGCAGCAAGGTTGCCTCCTGCACTATTACCTACAATGGCAAGCTTTGCAGCGTCTACATTTATCTCGGATCCATTAGCAGCGATCCATTGTGCTGCCGCATAAACTTCATTTACAGGATACGGATATTTTACTTCCGGAGCCCTTTTATATTCTACAAAAACTCCGGTAAAACCTGTAAGCACCACAAGATCCCTAACCATTCTTTTGTGTGTAGGATAATCACCTAAAACCCACCCGCCGCCATGTATATACATAAATACGGGTGTAGTACCTTTTTCACCTTCAGGTCTTACAATGTTTAGGGTTATAGTAAACCCGGCATGCTCTACGATTTTTTCATACTCCTCGATACCGCTAAGATCTACCTTAAAGGCTTGTTGTGCTCCGGTAAGTACATTGCGGGCATCGGTAACAGAAAGACTCTCTAACGGACGATTTCCTTCTGCATTAAGTGGTTTTAAAAACTCTTTAACTGCTTCAGATAAATTTGGATCACTGTCGTAAGGATTTGATTTTAATAAAGTTGTACTCATGATATAAAAGTTTTGATTATTATTTTTTATAAACTTGTATTGCATTGAGCCAAAATCACACCATTAAATACAAAATACTGAAAATCAAATAATTAAATTTAAAGCTAAATTATAATCAACTGATTAATAGCGAATAATCGCTGTATTTTCAGCGATATTTAGAGGTGCAGAATTGATTATTTCTTTATCAAAATGTTAAAAGCCAACACCAATTGCAATTAACTGATTATTGGCTTTAGTCGATTTTTTTTAAATATTATTACAAAATTTCATCAATTATGTTTTATTAATTAAATGTAATCGATTACATTTGTTGCATGAGATATTATATTTTATAATAAACAATTTTTATAATAATTAAAAATCAACTACTAATCAGTTAGTTATATTAAAAATTTGTAATAAAGAAGAATACAACAACGATAAATGACAAAACAATAATGAATACAATGATTAAAAAACCTCTGATTTCTGATAATTTTTTACTGTCTAATAAGTATGCAGAAGAGCTTTACTTTAATTATGCAGAAAAACAGCCTATTATAGACTACCATTGTCATTTATCGCCAAAAGATATAGCCGAAGACAGAGTGTTTGACAACATCTCTCAGGTATGGATTGCAGGCGACCATTATAAATGGCGTGCCATGCGTACTCTTGGTATTAACGAAAAATATATTACAGGTAATGCTGCCGATAGTGAGAAATTTGCCGCATGGGCAAAAACGGTTCCACATACACTAAGAAACCCTTTGTTCCACTGGACACACCTTGAGCTAAAACGCTATTTTGGTGTAGACGATTTTCTTAATGAAGGTAATGCCGCTGCTATTTTTGAAGATGCAAGCCAGCAACTTCAGCAAACCGGTAAATCGTGCAGGGGACTTTTAAAAATGATGAATGTAGAAACCGTGTGTACTACTGAAGACCCTACTGATACACTAAACTACCATCAGGATTTTGCAAAAAGTGGTGCAGGTATTAAAATGAGTACCTCTTTCCGCCCTGATAAAGCCATTTTAATTGATAATAAAGATTATACTGATTATATAGCAAAACTTGGCGAATCAGCCGGAGTTGCCATAAACTCTTATAACGACCTTTGCGATGCATTACACAAGCGCATAGAATATTTTGATGCTAACGGTTGCAAACTGTCTGACCATGGATTGAACTACATTTCTTTTACAGAATTTACAGATCAGGAAATAAGCACTATTTTTAGCAACAAGCTTGCAGGAAAAACCATATCTGATACTGATGCAGAGAAGTTTAAAACCGCAGTTTTATTGTTCTTAGGAGAAACATACCACAAATTTGGCTGGGTACAGCAGTTTCACCTTGGGGCATTGCGCAACAACAATGCTCGTATGCTGAGCATTCTTGGCCCTGACACAGGATGGGACAGTATTGGCGATTATAAACAGGCAGTTACACTTAGCAACTTTTTAAATACATTAGATACTAAAGATAAACTTGCCAAAACCATACTTTACAATTTAAATCCTGCAGACAATGAACTGTTTGCCACAATGATTGGAAACTTTAACGACGGCAGTATTAAAGGAAAAGTACAATATGGCTCAGGATGGTGGTTCCTTGACCAAAAAGATGGTATCATTAAGCAATTGAATGCCTTGAGCAACATGGGGCTTTTAAGTACTTTTGTGGGTATGCTTACTGACTCAAGGAGTTTCCTTTCTTTCCCGCGCCACGAATATTTCAGGAGGGTGCTTTGCAACCTGCTTGGACAGGAAATGGCTACAGGAGAACTGCCACAGGACATTGAATGGATTGGAAAAATGGTTGCCGATATTTCTTATGGCAATGCTAAACAATATTTTGACCTGTAATTATAATGAGAAATAACACAGTAGGCAAAATAGTAACCTTTGGCGAGGTAATAATGAGGCTTAATCCGCCGGGGTGCAATAAAATGAAACAAAGCAAAGAGCTCGAATTCTTTTTTGGCGGTACAGAGATGAATGTTGCCGCCTCTTTGTCTCAGTTTGGCTTATCTGTAAAGCACGTCAGCAATGTCAGCAACGATTTTGTTGGCGATGCTGCCCTTGCCTGTATGCAAGGATATGGCATAGATATATCTCATATAAACAAAGTAAACCATCCGTTAGGATTGTATTTTATGGAAACCGGAAGCGGTTTTCGCGCCAGCCAGATTGCCTACAACCGCCTGCATGGTGCCTTTGCCAATATTAGCCCTGAGCAAACAGACTGGGACGAGATATTAAACGGCTGCTCACTCTTACACTGGACAGGCATTACCCCTGCCCTTAGCGAAGGTGCCTATCAAACCCTGAAACAGGGACTTATAAAAGCCCTTGATAAAGGAATTGTTATTACTACCGACCCTACCTACAGAAGCAACTTATGGCAATATGGCCGCAACGGAAAAGAGGTTTTGACAGAACTGGTTGGCCTGAGCACTGCATTTATTGGTGGTGTAAACGAGATCAATGAAATACTCGGTACTCATTTTACTCAAACCGATGAGGATTTTATAAATGCTGCAAAACAATTGATGGTTACCTGCCCTAACATTACTAAGGTGTATGACAAAGTACGTGTAGCCTATAGTGTAAACCATCAAAAAATATATGCACAGGCCTGGGATGGTGTTACATATTATAAGACCGACGAAATTGAAATAACCCAGGTTGTAGACCGTATTGGTACCGGAGATGCCTACGCAGCCGGATTGATCTATGGCCTGCAGTTTTATAACGACGAAGCTTCTTTACGCTTTGCAAATGCTGCCTGCGCCCTTAAGCATACCATACACGGAGATATAAACCTGTGTACAGTAGACGAAGTACTGGAACTTGTAAACGGTAGTTCAGGAGGAAGGATAAAAAGATAACGGAAAGAGGCAAGTCAAAAAAGAATGAAAAGGCATAAAGCTATAAAAATGCATTTGAGAAATTATTATAAAAATAGTTTCTCTTTTGGTTGGATTTCGCAATCGATATAGTAAAATAGCTATCAAAAAAAATCACCTTACAACGCACTAAGATTTTAAAAATGAATACACAGAATTTATCTACGCCAAGCAATTTCAGATGGACTATATGCGGTTTACTTTTTATTGCCACAACCATTAACTATCTCGACAGGCAGGTATTATCGCTTACATGGAAAGATTTTATTTCGCCAGAATTTCATTGGAATAATAACGACTATGGCAATATAACAGCTCTCTTCTCTATATTTTATGCTGCAAGCATGTTGTTTGCTGGTAAGTTTATCGATTGGCTTGGAACCAAAAAAGGATTTTTATGGGCTATAGGCATTTGGTCTGTCGGGGCATGCCTTCATGCTTTTTGCGGCATTGCAGCATCAGGTATATTAACAGGTAATTGGTTTGTATCTTTTTCGGGGTCTAAAGAGGTTTTACATACGGTTAAAGATATCTCAAGGCTTATAAACGTAAGCGTGGTGCTGTTCATATTTGCCCGCCTTGTTTTGGCCGTGGGCGAAGCGGGCAACTTTCCTGCTGCCATTAAAGCCACTGCCGAATATTTTCCTAAAAAAGACAGGGCTTTGGCAACCAGTATATTTAATGCAGGGGCAACCGTAGGTGCTTTAGCCGCCCCCGTTACCATTCCTTTTATTGCTCAGGCAATGGGATGGGAAATGGCTTTTATTATAATCGGTGGCTTAGGATTTGTCTGGATGGGATTGTGGACATTTTATTTCAAAAAACCTGAGCTACATCCAAAAGTTAACGAAGCCGAATTAAAATATATACAACAGGATCAGGATGACATTTTTAATACTACGGGGGAAAACAAACCCGAAACAAATTTTTCATTCAAAAAATGCTTTAGCTATAAGCAAACCTGGGCATTTGCGTTTGGTAAATTTATGACCGATGGTGTTTGGTGGTTCTTTTTATTCTGGACACCTGCTTACTTAAGCTCTGTTTATGGAATGGATAGTACACAAAGTGCCTTCCCGTTATTTATATTATATGTAATTACATTGTTATCGATAATAGGTGGTTGGCTTCCCACCTACTTTGTAGACAAGCTTGGCATGAATCCTTATTCCGGCAGAATGCGTGCCATGCTTATTTTTGCTTTCTTCCCGCTATTGGGGCTTTTAGCGCAACCATTGGGTTCTATAAATTATTGGATACCTATTATTATCATTGGCGTGGCACTTGCTGCACATCAGGCTTGGTCGGCAAACATATTCTCTACTGTAGGCGATATGTTCCCTAAAAAGGCCATAGGAACCATTACAGGCATAGGCGGTATGGCTGGTGGATTAGGATCTTTTCTTATAAACAAAGGTTCGGGCGTCTTATTCGATTATTCGCACAAAGCCTGGACAACCATAGACGGAGTTCCTTTGCTTGAAAAATATCCGCAATATGCTGATGCCCGTCTACCGGAAGGTTTTTTCGAAGGACTTCAAAAATCCGGGGCAGTAATATCAGATGGTATAAATACAGGCTATATGATAATCTTTTCAATATGTGCCGTTGCCTATTTAATTGCATGGGTGGTTATGAATGCTTTAGTACCAAAATATAAGGTTATAACTAACTAATTTAAACTATGGAAGATCAGCTAAAAAAGAGTTTGAGCAGGGAAACCACAGGCTATAATAAAAACCTGCCTATTAAGGTCCTGCAATTTGGAGGAGGAAATTTTATGCGCGCCTTTGTAGATTATACTATAGATGCACTTAACGAGAACCATGGTTTCAATGCCGGAATAGCACTCATACAGCCTACACCAAGAGGATCTGTACATAAACTGGAAGAGCAGGGAAACCTTTATACGCTTTTTACAAGAGGTATAAAGAACGACACTATAGTAGATGAAAAAAGGATAATATCTGCCATACAAAAATCGGTTAATCCTTACACCAACTACAATGCTTATTTAGCTTTAGCTGAAGAGGAAGAATTACAGTTTTTATTTAGTAATACCACAGAGGCAGGTATTGTGTTTGACAGAGACGAAGACCGTTTAGAAAGTGGCCCTCACATAAATTTTCCTGCCAAAGTAACCGCTTTTTTATACAAACGCTATCTGCATTTTAATGGTGCAGAAAGCAAAGGACTCACTATCATTCCGTGCGAACTTATCAATAACAATGCCGATACTTTAAAAGAATATATCCTCAAATATGCTGCCCTTTGGAAACTGGAAGAAGGCTTTAGCGAATGGATACAAAACCACAACTATTTTCATAACACACTTGTAGACAGGATCGTTCCTGGATATCCTAAAGACGATGCAAAAGTGTATGAGGAGCAACTGGACTATGATGATAAAATGATGGTAGTATCTGAAGCATTTTTATTTTGGGTAATACAGGGAGGCGAAGCCCTGAAACAAAAACTTCCATTACATAAACTCAACGAGCAAATTTTAGTTGTAGACGATATTCAGCCCTACCGCACCATGAAAGTGCGGATACTGAATGGGGCGCACAGTGCTATGGTTCCTTTTTCTATACTATATGGAAAAGAAACCGTTAAAGAATCTGTTGACGACGAATTTACGGGTGCATTCATTAAAAATGTAGTGTTTGATGAAATTATTGCATCACTCGAAATGAATAAAGATGAAGTAGAAACTTTTGCCAATGAAACCTTTGATCGTTTCAGGAATCCGTTTGTAAAGCACCTGCTTTCAAGCATAGCATTAAACTCAGTTTCTAAATTTAAAGTAAGGGTAATACCGAGTCTTTTGCAATATGTAGAAAAAGAACAAAAGTTACCCCTCCATCTCACCTTTGCACTTGCTGCATTAATACGCTTTTACAAAGGAGACTGGCACGGCACTACCCTACCTGTTAGCGATGAAGAGAGCATTGTAAACATATTTAAATATATATGGCTCTCTAAAGACTATAATAAAATAGCTACGCTGGCTTTAAGCAATACCTCATTTTGGGAAACCGACCTAACAGAAATAGATGGACTTAAAGAAGCCGTTGCAACTGCCTTGAAAGAAATAGACACCAAGGGCATCAAACAAGCCTATCTGGATTTTATTAAGCAATAAACTTAACATTTACAGCCATGCAAAATAAAGCACTGAAAGTAAATCCAAAAGACAACGTTGCGGTTGCTCTTGTAAATCTTAATAAGGGAGAAAATGTTGCAGTAGATAATGTAAAATATAACATCTTAAATACAATACAGGCAAAACATAAATTTGCCTTACAGAACCTTACTGCCGGAGATGAGATAATTATGTATGGTATTTTGGTGGGGAAAGCAAATACTTTTATTGGCAAAGGCGATGTTATAACGACACAAAATGTGGTACATCAAAGCGCAAAAGTGACTTCTAAGACCGAAACAACACACTGGGATGCCCCTAATGTTGAAAAGTGGAAAGAACGCACTTTTATGGGGTATCACAGAGAAGACGGGCAAGTGGGTACTGCAAACACATGGCTGTTCTTTCCGTTGGTTTTTTGCGAGAACAGAAATATAGAAATACTTAAAGATATTTTTGAGAAAGAGTTGCTGCACGAACATGTTAGCAAACATCAGCTGTTGTTACGATCTTTAGTACAAAACAAGGCTGAAACCGAAACAGTAGTTAATGAAGAAGATACAAGGGTATTTAAAAACCTTGAAGTAAAGTTTGTAACCCATCAGGGAGGGTGCGGAGGCATCAGGCAGGATGCAGAGGCATTGGCTAAGCTGTTGGCCGGGTATGTAAAAAACCCTAATGTGGCAGGTGCAACAGTATTGAGTTTAGGCTGCCAAAACCTACAGATTCAGATATTTAAGAACGCACTAAATGCTATTAGCCCGGATAATAAAAAACCTATAATTATTTACGATCAACAACAATCAGGCACAGTAGACCAAATGCTGGACGGTATTATAAAAGATACATTTAATGCACTCAAAGAAGCCAACGATACCCAACGTAAACCCGCCCCATTATCTAAGTTGCGTGTTGGTTTAGAGTGTGGTGGCAGCGATGGTTTTTCGGGTATTTCTGCAAACCCGGCTCTGGGGCATGTATCAGATATGGTAGCGGCCCTTGGAGGCACGAGCATTTTATCTGAATTTCCTGAACTTTGTGGTGTAGAACAGGAAATTGTAAACCGTTGTGTAGAGAATAATGATGCGCAAAAATTCCTGTCACTCATGAAGGCTTATGAACAGTCTGCCATAGATGCCGGATCGGGATTTGATATGAACCCATCTCCCGGAAATATAAAAGACGGACTTATTACAGATGCCATGAAATCGGCCGGAGCAGCAAAAAAGGGAGGATCATCGCCTGTTAATGCCGTATTGGACTTTGGAGAATACATTACAAGACCTGGGCTCAACCTGCTTTGCACACCTGGTAACGATGTAGAAAGTACTACTGCTTTGGGAGGTTCGGGGGCAAACGTAGTGCTGTTTACCACAGGGTTAGGTACACCAACAGGTAACCCAGTAGTGCCGGTTATAAAAATATCCTCTAATACAGCATTAGTAGAACGAATGCCGGATATTATTGATTTTGATTGCGGACCGGTTATTAGCGGTCAAAAGAATATTGAAGAAATGGGCGAAGAGCTGCTTGAATATATAATTAAAGTAGCCAGCGGAGAGGTAGTAACCAAATCTAAAATATTAAATCAAAACGATTTTATTCCCTGGAGGAGAGGTATTTCACTATAAAATTACAGTAAAAATACTATTTTCTCAGGGACGATTTTCTGATAAGTAATTCGGGTTTAAGCACAACCTTTTTTTGAATGTTCATACCCGAATTGCTTTCGTTTATTCCCTCTAAAAAAACCTGTCCTGCCATTTTGCCCATCAAAACAGGTGTTTGATCTACTGAACTCATTGGCATCTCCATATATTCTGTAAAGGGCTCGTTACTGAAACCTATAACGGCTACCTCATTCGGAATATTTATACCTTTAGCTTTTAGTTCTTTACAGGCACCCAATGCGGCGAAATCGCTCGAAGAAAATATAGCATCCGGAACATCGTCCCTATCCCATAATTTCCTAACGGCATCGGCACCCGATTCGATAGAACTTGCAGTGGTTATAATATAATCTTCTTTAAGTGTAAGTCCGTAAGCTTTTAAAGCATCTGCATAGCCATTATACCTTTGCTGATAAATTTCAAGGTTATGATTACCCGAAAAATGGCAAATGTTCTTACATCCTTGTTTTATAAGATGCTCAGTTGCAAGATATCCTCCTTTATAATCGTCTATTGTTACAGAGCTTATACCAGAAATATCTTTTTTCCTGTCGAAGAATATTATAGGGGTATTGTTAGTATTTAGAGCTCTTGTAATATAATCAGTGTTCAATGTAGTTTTAGAAAGCGACATAAAAATGCAATCTACCTGAGCATTTAGCAGTGTATTAAGTTGCTTGATCTCTACAGAATAGTCTTCATGACTTTGGCATATAATTACATGATAGCCCTGCGGGGTAAGCTCCTCCTCTACCCCTCTGATCACCGAAGAGAAAAAGTTTGTGTTGATGTACGGAACTATGATACCTACATTTTTGGTACTCCCGCTCTTAAGGGCTTTAGCCAGTTTATTCTGCTTATAGTTCATTTCTTTAGCAGTTTTTAAAACCAACTCCTTAGTTGCCTGGCTCACTTTAGGATCATCGTTAAGTGCCCTTGAAACTGTTGCCGCACTTATATTAAGTTTTTCTGAAATATCGTAAATAGTAATGTTCTTTTTATCCATACCGGAAACTTTATAAAATAATATCAGCAGTTTAAATATCTCTTATTTCAGATTTAAAGCGTTCGCTTTGCTAAAAACAAATAAACCACTAACAATCAAAGCTTTATTTTAGTTAATAATTATACAATTTACAATAAGACAGTAAGTATTTGTGCTCTGTGAAGATACGTAATTTATTGCGGATTTTGGTAGGCCTGAATACATTTTTTTAAGCTAAGCTTCAGTTTGAATCAACTTTATAAACAAGCTTATTTTAGCAGTATGTTTTTTAGACTCTCTCTAAAAAGTTCATTCTCGTTCATGCCATTGTGTGCGGCACCCGGAAGCGGAATTACGCTGACCTTTTTATTATATTCCCTGATCTTTAATGCATGGCTGTAAGGTATAAGTTTATCATCTGTTCCATGAAAAATATAAACAGGTGCTTTTACGCTTTTTAAATTTTTATAGGTTTCGAGCCTGTATCTCTTAATAAATTCAGGCACCAAAGGCACCTTTTCATCAATCAACGCGGTAAGAGAATAATAAGGTGCCTGCAGGATCAGTGCCTTACAATTCTTATTTTGGGCCAACAAGGTTGCCGGCCCCGTACCTATAGAATACCCGGCTATAATAGTATTATCTTCTTTAAAATGATAATAGCCGAGAACATAACTATATGCTTTTTTTACATCGTTAACCAACTGATCTTCATTCTGTATGTGCCCTCCACTTTTGCCATAGCCACGATAATCAAGTATAAAAAGATCGTAACCCAGATCAGTATAAATTTCATTGCCAACGCCTCGCCCTCCTACCGACCCTCCGTTACCGTGCAGGTAAAATACCAGACCTTTAGGGTTTTGAGCTTTAAAAAGTATTCCATGTAAATTTACACCTTTATCTACCGGAATATAAACTTCCTCATAATTACCGGGAAACTCAAACTTATAGTCCTTAGCAAGTACTTCAGGATGAAAAAGAAATTTTTCCTGTTTAAAATACAAAAATACCAGGGCAATCAGGTGCAAACCAATGCAAAAACAAACAGCTATAACAAATCTCCTCAACCACTTTTTCATATCCGGTCAGGGTTTACTATTTCTAACCACATTGCTTCCTCACCTTTATAATCATAAGTTTCTACAAACCGTAACCCTGCATTTTGTAATGCTTTTACCGAACCAATATTATCTGATAATGCACTTGCATTGATTTTATCAAGCTTTAATGCTTCAAAGCCATAATTTACAAAGAAAATAGCCGCCTCAGTAGCATAGCCGTTGCCCCAAAACCGTTCTATAAAACGATAACCTACATCATAAAACTTATCATGACCGTTAACATTACTTTCCAGTTTTAATCCGGCCCAGCCAATAAATTCGCCAGTATCTTTTAGAATAACAGCCATGCGTCCAACCCCGTTAGTTATATATTGCTGTCTAATAAAAGCAATTACAGCGCGGCTTTGCTCAATATCTGTAACGGGATTATTACCCAAATAACGATGTACGTTTGGATTAGAATCTAATTCAAACATTGCCACATCATCAGATGGCAAAAGTTCACGATAGATGAGGCGTGCTGACTGAAGCATCTATAATATTGATTGTATAATTATTTAAAAAATTGTTTCTAAAGGAAAACCAGCTCAGGAAACAGAGGGCATTGGACTAAAAAATTTATGCCATAGAGATTATATTTCACTCTTAATTGTGGTAACTATTCCCCCATTTTAAAAGCTGTAATAATAGGCTCAGCTTTTTCCATAAAATATTCATCTATAAAAACTTCGGCAGCCATACCAATATCGCCAAACCCGGCCATTCGCGCGCTTTGTATGTTGTTTTTTATCATGGCATCAATACCCAAAGTAGCAAGCCGTGCCTGTAGTGCCTGCGCCAATATCTCGCTACCCGAAAATACTTTTTTAAGCGCCATAGTTATTCTGTTTCGTTAGTTTCTTCATCCTCATATTCTTCTTTCTCTTCTTCAAGATCGTCAAACTCAAAAAATACAGGCTCTATCATCAGTCGATCGGCAAGCAATTCTACCCGTTCAGTAATTACATCCGTAAAGAAAATGCGTTGCGTTTTAGCAATACTGTTGCTAATACGGGCTATTTTGGGCTCAAGTCTGTGTTTTAGCAACGTTTCCGTATCATCAACTACAAACATTTTTAGCTGGTTCACATCAAAACCTGCCGATGAAAACATATCTCCAAGCCTGTTAACCGTTCCTACAAGCACATCTATGCCTACCGATATTTGGTTTTTATCATAATCAATATCGCCTTTGTCATGAACACCATACACCCTTAAATCGGTATGCTGTCCAAAATCTCTGAAAAGTTGTAATACTTCCAGCATTTTTTCTTTGGTTTCCACAACTATAAGAGCACGTGGCGACTGCTGAAAAGCCTTATCAAGTTTTTGTATTACATTTATAACAATAGCTGTTGTTTTGCCCTCTTCCTTTGAGGCACCAATAACACAATCAGCACCGCTTTTCAGGGTGCCAAAAGTTTCTTTCTGAAGGTCTGTAGGCTCTGTAAAACCTGCCTCAGCAAGCGCTTCTGCCAACCCCGGATTTATTTTTTTTAATTTCATTGTTGATGTTTTAGCCACGAAGCACACTACTTTACACTAATCGCTAATTAGTAAAATCCGTACAATTTGTAGCTTATAAAAAATTATTTACTTGCAAAAAGCCTTACGTCAGTTTCAGATATTTCGTTTCCACCCAAAATAATCAGACGCTCTACCACATTGCGCAGTTCACGAATGTTACCTGTCCAATCATACTCCTGTAGCAGCTTAACAGCATCTGATGAGAAACGTTTTTGTACCGTTCCCTGGTCGGCAGCTATTTTTTCGGTAAAATGCTCTATCAGTAACGGAATATCATCACGCCTGTCATTTAGAGCCGGAACTTTAACTAAGATCACAGCAAGACGGTGGTAAAGATCTTCCCTAAAACGACCTTCAGCAATTTCTTTTTTGAGGTCCTTGTTAGTAGCCGCCACTACACGCACATCTACTTTTATATCTTTTTCGGCCCCCACACGCTGTATCATGTTTTCCTGTAAAGCACGTAGTACTTTTGCCTGGGCTGGCATACTCATATCGCCAATTTCATCTAAAAAAATAGTGCCCTTATCAGCAGCTTCAAACTTACCTGCACGGTCTTTTACCGCACTGGTAAAAGCTCCCTTAACATGCCCAAAAAGCTCGCTCTCAATAAGCTCGCTGGGTATGGCCGCGCAGTTAACCTCTATAAAAGGGGCTGCTGCACGTTCGCTTTTTTCGTGAAGCCAATGCGCTACCAACTCCTTTCCTGTACCGTTAGGCCCGGTTATAAGCACACGCGCATCCGTAGGGGCTACTTTTTCTATAATCTGCTTTATGTGGTTAATAGGCTCGCTATCGCCTACCATTTCATAGCTTTTGCTTACTTTTTTTTTCAGCATCTTATTCTCTACAACAAGCACTTTACGGTCTAAAGCATTGCGCACTGTGTTGAGCAAACGGTTAAGATCTGGTGGCTTGGATATATAATCGAATGCCCCTAAACGCATGGTATTTATAGCAGTTTCTAAATCGCCATGACCGGATATCATTATAACCGGAATTTCAGGCTTTAGTTTCTTAACGGCTTCAAGCACCTCAACACCATCCATTTTGGGCATTTTTATATCACAAAGCACCAAATCATAATCATCGGTTTTTATTTTCTCAAGTCCCTGCACCCCGTCCTCGGCTTCATCAACACTGTAGGTATCGCTTTCTTCCCTAAGTATCTTTCCAAGTACACGGCGGATTGCGGCTTCGTCTTCTATAACAAGTATTTTGGGCATTTTTAGATTATTTAGATTGCCGGATATTAGATTGTTGGGAATGCCAAACAATCATGATTTCCTAAATTAGTAATTCCTTCTACAGATAACAAACAAGCTGTAAAAGTTTTAACGTAAATTATTTATTTACAGCACTTCAATCTGTAAACTGCGACTGCAACTGTAAACTTAATATTTAAGCCATTTAAATATCTCTTTATATGTGGGCTTTTTACCATACATAAGAATACCAATACGGTAAATTTTTGCAGCAAACCAAACCACCCCAAAGAAAGTTGCAAACAGTATTGCCATAGAGACAATTATTTGCCAAAGCGGCACTCCAAACGGTATGCGCATCATCATTACAATTGGCGATGTTAGCGGTATCATACTGAAAACTGTTGCCACGGTGCCGTGTGGATCGTTTATAACAGTAAAAAAACCTACATAAACCCCAAGCATTAACGGCAGGATTATTGGCAAAAGGAATTGCTGCGAGTCAGTCTCGCTGTCTACAGCTGCCCCTATTGAAGCATAGATAGAGCTGTACAAAAAGAATCCTCCTATAAAAAACAACAGGAACGAGAGCAGCATTGTTCCCCAAGGCATTGCAAATATTTCGTTAATATACCCCTGTAACTGTCCCATAGAGTTCTTTCCGGCTTCCATCATTTCCGGGGTTACTTTAGACGCAGCCCCCATTTGTAATCCGAAAATACTGCTGGCTACAAAAAACAAAATGCCTCCCAATACAGCCCAAATAGCGAACTGTAAAATTCCTGCCAGTGAAGTGCCTACAATTTTGCCCATCATAAGCTGAAACGGCTTAACCGATGATATGATGATTTCTATAATACGGTTGGTTTTTTCCTCGATAACACTGCGCATTACCATATTGCCATAAATAATTATAAACATCATGATAAGATAGCCAAAGGCGAAACCAATACCTATCTTTATCTCATTTAACCAACGCAGGCTTTCCTCACCACTAAACTTGCTTAGTCTAACGTCGGCTTTTGTTTTGGCTTCTTCTATTTTTTTATAGTCTATGCCTGCCTTTTCAAGATTATATTTAGTAAGTTTATCATTTACCACATCTTCTATACCTCCAACAAACTCCATCGATGGGCTTTCGTTAGAAATATATTCTACTTTGTGCAGCAACTCTTTTGGGTCGGCAACTTTTGGCACATAAATAAGCCCTTCATAACTCTCAGCGGCCTTTTCTTTAGCAGCTGCTAATGGAAGTTGAGACAGGTTGGTATAGGCCGTCTTTTTATCGCTCTTAAAGTTGTTGACCAACATACTGCCTTCATCGTGTACTGCGATTTTAACAACTTCCTCGCCATTAATATTGGCCAGATAGCCCACGAGCACAGCCATCCCTACAAAAAGTATGGGACTTAAAAACGTCATTACTATAAACGACTTGTTTCGCACCTTGGCGTTAAATTCTCTTTTTATAATTAAAGACAGGCTCATTATTTCTTTTGGCTTACGGTTTCTATAAATATGTCGTTTACACTTGGTATTTTTTCTACAAAGTAGGTCACACTGCCATATTGCAACAGGTATTGCAGCAAATCGCGAGAGCTTTGCCCTTCAGATAAAGCTACTTCCAGCTTAAGTTCGTCATCAAGGGTTTTAAAATTTGCCTGGCGTGTATTGTATCTCAGGCTAATATCGGCCAGTAATTGTTGCAGGTTCTTAGGCACAATACCCACCTCAAAAGTATTGGTGCGGTAACGGCGTTTAACAGCCTGAAGCTCGCCCTCTATAAGTTTATTCGATTTATGGATAAGCGCAATGTGGTCGCACATATCTTCAACGCTCTCCATGCGGTGCGTAGAAAATATTATGGTAGTGCCCTTATCGCGCAGCTCCATTATTTCATCTTTAATAATATTGGCATTAACCGGGTCGAAACCGCTAAAAGGCTCATCCAATATTAGCAGCTTAGGCTGGTGCAGCACCGTTACCACAAACTGTATTTTTTGTGCCATGCCTTTAGACAGCTCCTGTATTTTTTTATTCCACCAGCCCTGAATTTCAAGCTTTTCAAACCAGTATTCCAATTGTTCTTTAGCCTCCTTTTTAGACAGGCCTTTAAGCTGAGCAAGGTACAGTGCCTGCTCACCTACCTTCATGGTTTTATAAAGCCCTCTTTCTTCGGGCATATAGCCAATGTGCGATATGTGAGACGGGTTTAGCTTTTCACCGTCGAGCAGTACTTCGCCACCATCAGGCATGGTTATTTGATTTATGATGCGGATAAGCGAGGTCTTGCCTGCACCGTTTGGGCCAAGAAGCCCGTAAATACTGCCCTTGGGCACGCTAAGCGAAACGCTGTTTAAAGCTGTATAATTACCATACTGCTTAACTACGTTCTTTACTTTGAGTATTGGTTCCATTCAATAATTTTGTGAGTGTAAAAATACAGATATATGGCGCAAAATTTTTAAAAATGTTACAATTTAAACCTCTGCAAAATGTACAAAATAAAAAAACCCTCCCTTATTTGCATAAGGGAGGGAAAAATTGCTATGAAAAAGAAAAATTCACTAAGTGAATAGTGAGTATCAAATATATAAAGTTTTCTTAAATTATGAAAACATATCTTTAACTTTTTCAAAAAAAGATTTCTCTGATTTCTCAGGATGCGGAATAAAATTGTCGTCTGTAAGAGATTTCTCAAAAAACTGACGTTGTTCTTTAGTTAGAGTCTTTGGTGTCCAAACATTTACGTGCACTAAAAGGTCGCCACTGCCATAGCTGTTAAGGCTTGGAATTCCTTTGCCTTTAAGCCTCAATATCTTACCGCTTTGAATACCTTCTTCCAGTTTTATCCTTACTTTTCCGGTAACGGTCTCTATATCTTTAGAAGTTCCAAGTGCAGCCTCGGCAAAACTAATATACAGATCAAGGTGCAGGTTTTCGCCCTCACGCTTAAGAGTATCGTGCTCTACTTCTTCTATCGCCACAATAAGGTCGCCCGGAACGCTGTTGTTGCCCGGAGCATCGTTACCTTTACCGCTAACTTTTAACTGCATACCATCGGCAACACCCGCTGGTATTTTGATCGATACCGTTTCATCTTCCATTATCATACCCTGAGCATCAGCATGATTAGGTTTAGACTCTATTATTTGGCCCGTACCGCCACAGCTATGGCAGGTAGATGCTGTTTGCATCCTGCCCAGTATGGTGTTGGTTACCTTCATTACCTGACCTGACCCATTACAGGTAGGACAGGTTTTAAAACTAACACCCTTAGCCTGAACTTTACGTTTTACTTTTACTTTCTTTTCTACACCATTGGCAATTTCATCAAGCGTAAGCTTTACTTTTATGCGTAGGTTGCTGCCTTTCATTCTGCGTTGGCCTCCGCCACCGCCAAAACCTCCAAAGCCACCAAAACCGCCGCCACCAAAGATGTCGCCAAACTGGCTGAATATGTCATCCATATTCATGTGGCCGCCGCCAAAACCGCCGCCACCGCCCGGACCATCAAAAGCAGCATGACCGTATTGGTCATATTTAGCTTTTTTATTGGCATCGCTCAAAACTTCATAAGCCTCTGCAGCAAGTTTAAAGTTTTCTTCTGCTTCTTTGTTTCCCGGGTTTTTATCAGGGTGAAATTCAATAGCCTTTTTACGGTAAGCTTTTTTAATTTGCTCTGCCGTTGCACCTTTATCTATACCTAATATTTCGTAATAATCTTTTTTCATTTCGCCTATTCTTTACGCAGCAATTAATTACCTAACACCACTTTAGGGAAACGTATAATTTTGTCGCCCAGTTTATAACCTTTCTCCACTACATCAACTATCTTGCCTTTAAGATCATCGCTAGGTGCCGGTATCGAAGTAATAGCCTCGGCAAAATCTGCATTAAAAGCATCGCCTGCCTTAAGTTCTACCTGCTCAAGTCCTTTAGACACAAGAGTATCTTTAAGTTTGTTGTGTATAAGTTCTACACCTTTAAAAAGAACATCATCTTCGCTTTTGGCAATTTGTGCCAAAGCCCTGTCAAAATCGTCAAGTACAGGCAACATGACCTGCAATACTTCCTGATTAGCCGTTTTAAAAAGGTCAAGCCTTTCTTTAGAGGTCCTCTTTTTATAGTTTTCAAATTCGGCAAACAGGCGTAAAAACTTATCTTTCTCAGCAGCAAGATCTTCCCTTAGCTTTTGCTCTTCGGTAAGTTCCTCTGCAGATGGAATTCCCTCTTCGGTCTTTGCTTCGGCAGCGGTTTGGTTAATAACCTCATCCTGTGTTACTTCTTTCTCAACTTTTTCAGAATTCTCCTGGCTCATATTTTTAAATATTTTTTTAAACATTACTTTTTGCTGTATGGTCGCTAAAGCGAATTGCAAAAGTATTGCCAAAATATATTTTGTGCCAAATTGTCACAAAATAAGACAGGAAGACTTTGGATGATAGATAATAGATTGCGTTAAGGTATATAAACAAAAAAACCGCCTGACAGCGGTTAGTTTTTAAGAGCATTTATTATGGCCTTTTCGAGGGAAAGGTATTTAAACTGATATCCCTCTCCTATTATTTTTTTTGCACTAACATTTTGGCTGGAAAGCACCAATGTACTCATTTCACCCAATGCAAAATCTATTGCAAATGCAGGAACATTAGGCATAAAATAAGGCTTATCTAACACTTTAGCTATGGTTTTAGCCAATTCGTTTTGGTTTACAGGATGTGGTGCTACGGCATTAAAAACGCCTTCAAGTTCGTTTTTTAGCACATAAGTGTATATACCAACAAGGTCTGAAATATGTATCCATGCCTGCATCTGTCTGCCACTGCCAAATGCGGTACCAAAACCTAATTTTGTTGGTGCTGCCATTTCTTTAAGCACTCCCCCTTTGCCCGATAGCACCAAACCTGTTCTAATCTTCGCCACTTTAATGCCAAGCTTGGCAATAAGGTCTTCGGAAGCTTCCCACTTTTGAACTACGTTGCTAAGGAAAGAATTGTCTGTTTCTTTACTTTCCTCAGAATAGACCTTAGTTAAGCTGTCAGGATATATACCCGTAGCCGATGCGCCAATAAACTGATGCACACTGTTTGGTGTATTTTTTAATAATTTATACAACAGGTTAGTGCTCAGCACACGACTTTCTATAATCTCTTCTTTATAAGACGGGGTCCAACGTTTAGAAATATTTGCACCTGCCAAATGTATAACCGCATCTACTCCATCTATACAATTTTCATCTATTTCTCCCAATTTGGGGTTCCATAGAAAACCATGGTAGTTTTCTTCTTTTTGCAATTTATCGTTAGATGTAGTAAGGTAATTTATATGAATTCCGTTCTTTAAAAGCAGTGACACCAGTTCGTTCCCAACAAGCCCTGTGGCTCCGGTAATTAAAACTTTCATATCTATATTTTTGACAAATTTACAGTAGTATGGTCAAATATTTATTTTATGATTAATCGTTTAACGTAAGTTTATGACTTATTAGTAGCTCAAAGCCTAAATTTTACGTCAGGCATTAGTGTAAAAAACCTAACCAAAAAGTTTTTGCTATTTTTGGCAATTAAACCTAGGTTACTTTATAAAAGAGAATAATGTCTATACAACAAAATCTTATCGATATAAAAGAGGGGCTGCCCGAACATGTAACACTTGTGGCAGTCAGCAAAACTAAACCTGTATCTGATTTACAGGAGGCTTACAATGCCGGACAGCGCATTTTTGGTGAAAATAAAATACAGGAAATGACCGAAAAATGGCAGCTTTTACCAAAAGACATACAATGGCATATGATTGGCCATGTACAGAGCAATAAAGTAAAATATATGGCTCCATTTGTGAGCCTGGTGCATGGAGTAGACAGTTTGAAACTTTTAACAGAAATAAACAGACAGGCTAAAAGATACCGCAGGGTTATTGACTGCCTGTTGCAAATTCATATTGCTGAAGAAGAAACAAAATTTGGCATCAACGAACAGGAGCTTAATGATCTCATATCATCTGAAGAATTTAAACAGATGGAGAACATTAAGATAAAAGGGCTAATGGGCATGGCTACTTTTACAGATGATGAAACACAGATTTCCAAAGAGTTTACCCACCTTAAAACTATTTTCGACCGGCTCAAAGGGTCAGAATTTTTAAAACAAACCTTAAATCTTAAGCCCGAAACCTTGTCTATGGGAATGAGCGGCGATTATAAAATTGCTATAAACTGCGGCAGCAATATGGTAAGGATTGGCAGCAGTATTTTTGGCAGCAGGTAAAACACTCAAAACTCATTAAGATGTTATCCTTAGACAGATATAACTAATATTAGTATATTTGTGTGAGATAATAAAAAACTATTAAAATTTACCATCTAATTTACCCTTTAGGGTTAGTGGGCATATATGTACGCAATACTTGATATAGAAACTACCGGCGGACAATTTAATGAAGAAGGAATTACCGAGATTGCCATATATAAATTTGACGGACACGAAGTTACCGACCAGTTTATTAGCCTTGTAAACCCTGAAAAAGAAATACAGCCCTTCGTAGTAAAACTTACCGGAATTAACAATGCCATGTTGCGCAGTGCCCCAAAATTTTATGAGGTTGCCAAGCGCATTATAGAAATTACCGAAGGCTGCATACTTGTGGCTCATAACGCCCAGTTTGATTACAGGGTATTGCGTACCGAATTTAAGAACCTTGGCTACGAATTTGAAAGGCAAACGCTTTGCACTGTAGAGCTAAGTCAAAAGCTATTGCCTGAGCAACCATCGCACAGTTTGGGTAAGTTAGTACGTGCGCTTGGCATACCTATGAGCGACAGGCATCGTGCTACCGGAGATGCCCTTGCTACCGTGCAACTGTTTAAACTTTTGCTTTCTAAAGATGTTGAGAAAGAAATTGTAAAAGGTCTGATTAAAACCGAAACCTTCCAGAAAAAGGGTATTATGCCTGCCAAACTGAAAGACCTGCTGGAAAGCATACCTGCTATTACTGGACTTTATTATATCTATAAAGAAAACGGTACTCTTATTTATCTTGGCAAAAGCAGGAATATAAAAAAAAGGGTAAACCAGCATTTTACGGGCATGTCAAGAAAATCTAAACGCATACAGCGTGATGCCTTTACCGTTACCTATGAAGAAACGGGAAGCGAACTGATTGCCCTACTAAAAGAATGCCAGGAGATCAAGGTAAATCAGCCACAGCTTAACCGATCACAAAAGAAAGTTATCTTCCCTTTTTCGCTATATGCCGTTAAAAATCCCGAAGGATATCTTAGCCTTGTACTTAGCAAAACTGATGGCCGCAAAAAGGAAATAATATCGTTTGCAGGCATTGCTGAGGGTAAAGCGGCCTTGTTGCGCATTACCAACAAATACAACCTATGTCAAAAAATAAATGGTATAGATCCGTCTGCAAAACAAAATTGCTTTCCTTTTGAAACCGGAAGTTGCAATGGCGGTTGTATTGGCAAAGAAAGCACAACAGATTACAACCAACGTGTTACAGAATTTATAAACAATAATAGTTTTTATGGACAAACCATGATCGTTATTGACAGTGGACGCACTGTAAACGAACGCAGTGCCGTGCTTATAGAGAACGGTATTTATAAAGGCTATGCTTTTTATAACCTTAACTATCAAATAAATAATATTGCTATACTTAAAAACATCCTTGTGCCAATGGAAAACAATAAGGATGCAAAAAAAATTATACAGGAATACATCCGTAAAAAGAAAGGTTTAAAAATTTTACGTTTTTAACGGATTTCGTATTTTTATATAATGCACGAACAACAAACCGATAAAGGCCTTATACCCGAAAAACTGCGTGAGAAGCTGCATACGGTTATTTATGAAGCTGATACAAAAGCAGGAAAAGTATTCGACATTGTACTGATGTTGGTAATACTGATAAGTGTTATAGCAGTAATGCTGGAGAGTGTAGCTTCTATAAAAATTGTATATGGCAGGCAGCTTGCAATAATAGAATGGATAATCACGGCTCTTTTTACTGTAGAATATATAGCAAGGGCAATTTCTGTAAGAGAGCCAAAAAAATATATATTTAGCTTTTATGGCATTGTAGACCTATTGGCAACCTTGCCAAAATATATAGGCCTCATTTTTCCGGGAACCGGATTTTTTATTGCCGTACGCGCCATACGCCTGCTTAGGGTTTTCAGGATATTAAAGCTGGTACACTTTGTTGGTGCAGGCAATCAGCTTATTACCGCTCTTAGAAAGAGCCAAACAAAAATTGCAGTATTTTTATTCAGCGTTGTTGTAATATGTACTATTATGGGAACGCTAATGTATATGGTAGAAGGGCCTTCGAGCGGATTTACAAGCATTCCTACAAGCATTTACTGGACCATTGTAACACTTACAACAGTAGGTTTTGGCGATATTACACCTGTAACCCCACTGGGGCAATTTCTGTCGGTCGTAATCATGATAATGGGTTATGGCATTATAGCCATACCAACCGGGCTTGTAACGGCACAGTTTATGAACGAAAAAGCACATTTAAATACCCAGGCATGCCCCAACTGTGCTGCCAACCAGCACCGTGACGATGCCAAATATTGCTATAGTTGCGGCACTGAACTGGGCAAATGATTATGAATAACAAAAAATACCTTATAACCGTTATTGGGCCTACCGCAATTGGCAAAACGGCACTGGCGATACAAATTGCACAGCATTATAAATGTGAGATTATCTCGGCAGACAGCAGGCAGTTCTTTAAAGAAATGACTATAGGCACAGCTGTACCTTCTGCCGAAGAACTTGCAGCAGCACCTCACCATTTTATACAGAACATCTCTATATTCGACAATTATACTGTGGGCGATTTTGAACGCGATGCTATTGCAAAGCTCGATGAATTGTTTGCTACTAACGATTATGCTGTTTTAGTAGGTGGTTCAGGGCTGTATATTGATGCTGTATTGAAGGGTTTTGATGATTTTCCGGATACAGATCCGACAGTAAGGCAACAGCTCATTGCTGAATATGAAATTAAGGGTATTGGCTATCTACAAAAAAAACTGGAAGAGTTGGATCCCGTGCATTATCAAAATGTTGCCAAAGAAAATCCGCAGCGTTTAATGCGTGCGCTTGAGGTTTGCATTAGCAGTGGCCTTCCCTATTCTTCTTTTCTCAATATCAAAAAAAACAGCCGTAATTTTACCCCAATAGTTATAGGTCTTGAGGCTGAGAGAGAAACGATGTACAGCCGTATTAATCAGCGCGTAGATATCATGGCAGATATGGGATTGATCAATGAAGCGAAAGCATTATACCAGCATAAAAATCTGAATGCCTTGCAAACAGTGGGCTATAGAGAATTGTTCAGTTATTTTGACGGAGAATTTAGCCTGCCTTTTGCCATTGAGGAAATAAAAAAGAACACGCGCCGTTTTGCTAAAAGGCAAATCACGTGGTTTAAACGCACCGAAGGAGCAACATGGTTTGACTACACTACACCTTTTGCCCAAATTATAAATTATATAGAAGATAAAGTAAATGCCAATTTCTAAAGATTTTACATCGGTATACTCACATGACTGGGAAATAAACTTTTTGCAGTGTACACCCAACGGATTGCTTAAGCATACCGAATTGTGCAATATACTACAGCTAACAGCAGGTTACCATGCCGAATTAGGGGGAATTAATTTTACCGACATGCAGTTGCATGACCAGGCATGGGTACTTAGCCGCATGCGTGTTGAAATTGAAGAATTGCCCAAATGGACCGAAACAATTACTGTAACTACCTGGATATATGATTTACAGGGATCAAGATCTATAAGAGCTTTTGAAGTACATGCAAACGGTCGCAAAATTATAGGCTCGGTTACTTACTGGGCTGTTTTCAACACAAAACTGCGTAAGGCCGAAGCTCTTGCATTGCCTCATGAACATGTTACAAAATTTCCTGAAAGGCATGCAACCTCAGAATCTTTTAAAAAAATAGATCTAAACAGGGATTTTGTTTTAAACAGCGAACGCAAAGTAGTATTATCTGACGTAGATATTGTAAACCATGCCAATAATGTAAAGTATTTAGAATGGTGCTTAGACAATACAGACCCACGCCCTATTTTAAAACAACAGCTTAAAAGCTTTGATATGAACTTTATGCGCGAGCTAAAACTTGGCGACAGCGTTCAGCTACTGCTTGCAAAAGAAGAAAAAGCCTCTATATTTACTATAAACAAAGATGATAAGCCCTGCTTTGCACTGGAGCTTGACTGGAAGTAATTATATAGTTTAAAAACAGTAAATAAATAAAAAGAGATTCTCCCTTACGTTAGAACAGTATCCGTTAAAAACGAACACCACCTAAGAGTAAAAAAAGAATCTCCTAAATTATATATACAGGGCTTACCTGTAAATTTATTATTTCTCTGCAGCTACTTTGTTTTTTACAACCAGCCTAAAGCCTTCTCCGTGAATGTTAAGTATCTCTACCTCATCATCCAGTTTAAGGTATTTTCTAAGCTTGGCAATATAAACATCCATACTTCTTGAAGTAAAGTAGTTATCGTCTCTCCAAATTTTGGTTAATGCAAGCTCCCTTGGCATAAGGTCGTTTTCATGCAGCGCAAGCATTTTTAGCAATTCGTTTTCCTTTGGAGAAAGTTTTATAGGCTCGTCGTTCTCAAAAGTAAGGAAACGAAGTTTAGAATTAAGGTGGAATTTACCTATCTGGAACTCAAATTTAGAGTTATCTGTTTTAGTTTCAGATGCTTTTCTCTGTATAATAGCTTTAATTTTCATTAAAAGCACTTCAGAGTCAAAAGGTTTGTTCAGGTAGTCATCAGCACCTACTTTATAGCCTTTAAGCACATCTTCCTTCATCGATTTTGCAGTAAGGAAAATAATAGGCACTTCTTTGTTTTTCTCCCTAATTTCACGTGCCAGCGTGTAACCGTCTTTATAAGGCATCATTACATCAAGAATGCAAAGGTCGTAGTTGTCTTTTTTAAACTTCTCGAAACCTTCCATACCGTTTTTAGCCAGGGTTACATCAAAATCATTAATTAGCAGATAATCTTTCAGTACCGCTCCAAAATTTGGATCGTCTTCTACCAAAAGGATCTTTTTGTTTACTTCTTCCATATTTTCTTAGTTTATTAGTGGCATTTTTATTATAAAGGTGCTACCCTTTCCTTTTTCGCTCTCTACGTATATTTGACAATTGTGGTCTTCAATTATTCTCTTAACATAGGCAAGGCCAAGACCATGCCCTTTTACATTGTGCACATCGCCGGTGTGCTCTCTGTAAAATTTCTCAAAAATCTTTTTCTGCGTTACTTTATTCATACCTAATCCATGATCTTTTATCTTTATCAGAATAAAGTCTTTTACATTTTCGGTATAGATATCTATAACGGGTTCATCCGGCGAATATTTTATGGCGTTATCTAAAATATTAACAATAACGTTGGTAAAATGCGTGTCATTTAACAGCGTCGAAGTGCGTTGTGCACTAAAGTGCCTTGTAAGTGTGCCATGCCTTTCTTCCACAATCAGGTTTACATGTTCTATTGCACTCTCTATAACATCCTCAACATTAGCCTGTTCTTTATTTATATCAAGCTCTTTTTTATCGAGTCTCGATATTTGCAACACATTCTCTACCTGGGCATGCATACGCTTGTTCTCATCCCTTATCATTTGCAGGTAACGTTGCACCTTTTCTTTATCGTCAAATATCCGTGGGTTTTTTATTGCATCCAAAGCAAGGTTTATAGTGGCAATGGGCGTTTTAAACTCATGGGTCATGTTATTAATAAAGTCGGTCTTAATTTCCGATATATTCTTTTGCTTTATCAGCTGGTTAATTGCGCTTAGGTATGCTATAATGATAATTAGCGTAAATACTAAAGAAAGCGACGTTATACCTACAATAGACGAAAATATATACACCTGCTTGTTAGGAAAACTCACCAGCAAATGGTAGTCTGAATATCCTTCACTGTCTTCAAAAATAGGATGGCTGTACATATCGCGCCCTACCTTTAAATTAGAAGATCTTATTTTTGTAGACATGCCATTGCTGTAAATAGCAAATTCAAAAGGGGTTTTTACACCGCTCTGCAAAAGCTCCGAAGCTATCATTTTTTGTAGCCTGTCTTTAGATATCCAACTTTCAAGATAGTTGTACTCCCTAAAATCCTTAAGAAATCCTTCTACCTGAAAACGAAGCCATCTGTCGGCATCGCCACCATTAGCAGTTTTTTTACTGTCATCAGCTACAATACCTTTAGCCTTTTTTTTAACAAGATCATCCATCCTGTTCTTATCAAAGAACACTTCATCATAATCGCGGGTAACCTGGTCGCTATATATAACAGTCTCTCCTCTGCCTTTTACACTACCTTTGTCATAAAACGGAAGCAGATCCTGCCTAAGAGGCACTTTACCTGTACTGTCTTTATACCTGCTGTATATTTTATAAAACTCTTCTCCTTCCTGCTCTTCAAGCTTGTAAGCCACTTTGCTTAAAACCTGCTGCACATGGAATTTAAATTGTTCTTCGCTGCTTTTTAGCGACGAGTTAACCCAATAAAGCTGTACTAATATTATACCTATCAAAGACAGGCTCATAAAAAATACCAGTAAGCGAAATTTAGTCTTATTCATCGCTACAAATTTAACATTTTAACATTTACAGCTAAATAACATTAACCAAACATTAACAACGAGATTTATTTTTAGAGAGAATTTACTAATTTAACTATTTTAACAACCTGTTTTTTAGCGCTTTCCAAATCTGTATTATCTATTATATAATTACTAAGGGCAGCTTTCTTTTCATCGTCCCATTGGTTTGCCATACGCTCTAAAACCTTATCCTTTGTAACTCCGTCGCGCTGCATAACCCTATCAACGCGCACCTCTATGGGTGCTGTTACTAATATAACCGCATCGCAATCTTTATAACTGCCGCTCTCAAACAGTATTGCTGTTTCTTTTATAACAAAAAGTTTGCCAGTATTTTCTGTAATCCACTTTTTAAAATGCTCTCCCACTTTAGGATGAATAATACTATTAAGAACTGCAAGCTTTTCGGGTTGCTTAAAAACAATCTCTGCTATTTTTGTCCTGTCAGGAATACCGTCTGTAAATATATTATTTCCAAACTTTTCAACCAGTTCAGCAACAACCTCAGGAGTGTAGAGTATTTTTTTTGCTTCGTCATCGGCTATATAAACCGGAATCCCAAGCGATTCAAAATAGCGGGCAATAGTGGTTTTTCCGCTGCCAATACCTCCGGTAAGACCTATAATTTTTGTTTTCATTTAAAAAATAATTCGGGAAATGCTTTTTGCGCCTTAATTTTAAGCATGTGTATTTTTACAAACGCCTTTATATAGCCGGTGCCATAGCCATAAAACTGTATATAAACAGCTACAAGCGACAGCAACCCTACCTTAAGGCTTTTGTTATGCATTGATGATGAAATAAATATCATAACAAAATACAAAACATAAAAATACAGTAGTAAAGGAATTTTAAACAGCACTAATAATGCAGCTATTGCTAATCCTGTTATAAAAAGTGAAGGGAAAAGGAATGTTATCTTTTTATATTCAGGGTGCCATTTGTCTAATATGGGGCGTGCTTTACCAAACTTGTTTACCTGGATGTAAAACTTTTTCCAGTCTATACGGCGCTTATGATATACATAAGAATCAGTAAACAGACGTGTACTAAAACCCAGCTTCCAAAGCCTAATAGAAAGGTCAGGGTCTTCGCCCGGATGTATATTTCCAAAACCGCCGGAGGCTTCGAATGCTTTTTTAGAAATGCCCATATTAAAACTGCGCGGTTGGAATTTTTCTATTTTTTCAGATTTTCCTCTAATACCCCCGGTAGTTAAAAAAGAGGTCATAGTGAAATTGATAGCTTTCTGGACATCGCTAAAACTATCAAGCGCACCATCGGGTCCACCAAAACAGTCAACATATTCTTTAGAAAGATTATCTGCAACACTTTGCATATAATGGGGTGGGATAACACAATCCGAATCAAAGATCAAAAAATAATCGCCTTTAGCGATCTTCATACCATAGTTACGGGAATCACCCGGCCCACTGTTGGGTTTATTGTAATATGATATATTCAGGCTATCGGCATAACGCACCACTACATCATTACACGGAATGGTTGAGCCATCTTCTACAACCACTACTTCATAAGGCTCAGTATAGGTTTGTAAAGTAAGGCTTTGAAGCAATTCTTCTATTTCATCTGGCCTGTTGTAAACAGGTATGATAAGCGAAAACAACATGTACTTATTTTTAACAAAGTTAGCGCTATTTAATAAAAAAGCCACCAAAAAAATGGTGGCTTTAGTTATTAAAATGTAATTACTTACACTATTTACCTTATTGTTTTTTAACTACCTTAACTGTTTTAACAGCATTGTTGGCAGTCACTTTTACAAGATAAGTACCTTCCTGCAACATTGCTGTATTTAATTTTACAGTAGTTGCATTTGGTTTTTGAGCAATTACCTGCTGACCCAACATATTGAATACTTCTACCGAAGTAATATCTGATGAGTAAGACAATGTAAGCTCGTTGTTTACAGGGTTTGGATAATAAGAGAATGATGACGCATCAAAACCTTTGCCTCCAAGTATAGCCTCTATAGTAACAGCAAGAACCTGAGTGCTTCTGCACTCTCCAACTACCTGTACAGCATAGTAGGTTGCACCTTCAGTAAGTTGTGTTCCGGCAGGAAGAGGTGTACTGCTTGAAGAAAGGGCAGCATTTTCATTATCATACCACAATACAGTACCTGTAGCAGTAACAACTATATCTTCTATAGTAGCCTCTTCAGCAGATGCTGCACTAATAGTTTGAGGCGATACGCCCTGTACAGGATCTATTGCTGTAACAGTAATTGTAAATGAATTCTCTGCAGTACAAATCTGATTGGTTTCAGAGCGTTCAAAAACATACAGTGTAGTAGTTTCTGAAATAACCTCTCCGGCAAGCAGCATAGTACCACCACCGTTTGTTGCTGTATAATAGTCGCCATTTGTTAGTACAGGCAGTGTGTAGCTATTACATGTCACTACATCAGAAGGAGCATCGGCAACAACATTAGTTATAGTAACTACAAAGTTACGTTCGTCAGTACATGTACCCGATTGTGCAAATACATAAAGTAAAGTAGTTTCTGTAATCACGGTACCGGCTTCAAGCATTTCGCCACCACCGTTAGTTGCAGTATAGTAGTTACCGTTTGTAAGTGCAGGAAGCACATAATCAACACACACAAGAACATCTGAAGGTGTATCAACAGTAACAGTAGTAAGCGTTACAGCAACTGCTGTTCTATCTGCGCTTTCGCAACCATTAACTGTTTGAGATGCATAATAAATAGCACCATCAGTAAGTGAAGCATTAGGAGAAAGTGGTGAACCACCTGTACTGTCTGCATACCACTGAATGTTATCTCCATCAGCTTCAAGATCTGCAACAGCAGCCTGAGTACAGAATGTTTGAGCAGCTTGTGCTGCAGGAGCAATAGTACTTGTAACGGTAACATCTACACTAGTGCTAATACTACATCCGTTTGTTGTAGTAGCCGTAGCTGTATAAGTAGTTGTAGACAAAGCCTCAGATTTTACATATACCGTAGCTGCCGGTGTTCCGGCTGCATAAGGTGTTGTAGCCTCAGCATTTGTATAAAGATTAGTAGCCGGAGACCATGTAACTGCATTTGCTGAACTTGTTGCAAATGTTACATTAAATCTTTTTACCGATAGAGTACCAGTAGCAGCAGTTAAGTTATTATAATTGTAAAGAGTAGTATTTGCACCACTGTCTGTATAATAAGTTCTTGCATTGTTAATGCTGTCTGCACCACTGTGAGAAACACTTATAACAATGTTAGACACACCATCCCAAACAAACGGTGTAGTAAACGGAATAGTATTTACACCCACAGCATGTGTATATGTTGCAGGGCCATAAACTGTTGTAAAACCTGTTTCACTTAAATAATTAGTATTTGCAAATACATCAGCCGAAGTAGTACCAATTTTCACCGTGTAGTTTGCATTTGTAGCACGATCACCCAATGTAGATATGTTGTATGCAACAGACACTATATTACCAGCCTGAAGTCCTGAAGCCAAAAGCTCGGCAGCTGTATAAATAGTTTGGCTCCTGTAACTAACCCTTCTGTTAGAAAAGGCAGTTAACTCCTCAGTATCGGTTGTCTGAGTGGTATCTGCACCTACAGTACCTGTAGAGGCAGAAAGTCCGCCCGTTACAGTTAAAGCCTGTGGTGTATTTACACATACCTGCTCTATCGGAGCAATTATAAGTGTAGTTGGCAGCGCATTTACTGTAATGGTAACCTCCTGAGTAGTTACACAAGAAGAGGCCTCATCTGTAGCAGTAACAGTATATGTAGTAGTTTGTGTAGGGCTTACAGTTTGTGTTGCACCTGCAAGGTTGCCCGGTGTCCAAACATAAGTATAATCAGCATTACTACTTGTTACACTTAGTGTAGAACTTTCTCCGTTACAAATTGTACTTTCAGAAGCCGTAGCGCTTATTGCAACTGCTTCAGTAACTGTAGCTGTTACAGCCTGACGTAGTGAATTACATATACTTACACCATTAAATATAAATTTAGGCCTTACAGAATATGAAGCTAAATTACTACCTGTAGTAGTACCACAAACCACATCGGCAGCTGTAGCAGAACTAACATGATATTTTACAGAAGAAACATAAGATGTAGCATCTGTTCTAACTGTTCTGTTCATAGTGGCACCCGAAGCACCGTTACCATGACAAAACTCTACCAATATATTAGATGTACCATCCCATACAAAAGGTGTCGAGAATACTAATGTATTTATACCTGTTGTTGGCATGTATGAAGCATTAGTATAAACAGTAGCGAGTGAAGCATTAGTTACAAAAGCTGTCATTCCAGTAGCAGTTGTTGTTCCTATCTTAACCGAAAGGTTTATCATTGGTAACGTACCTGCACTTGTAACATCAAGAGCAATAGAGTTTATATTACCTGCATACAATCCGGCAGCAGTAAGTTCCTGAGCCGTGATAAGGTGTTGTGTATGGTTATTGCTCCATAGTGAATAGAACGGATTTGAATATGTGTCAGACGTTGATGCTCCAGCACCCACTGCAGTATCTAAACCAGACACAACATTACCCGCACTAACATAAAAATCTGTTGTTTCAGTAATTTCAGGAGTATTGAAAGTAGCACCAGTACCAAGGGCTGTACCACCTGTTTGGGCAGCATACCAGCTTATCACTGCATTTTCGTTTGCCGTTGCCTGTAGTGTTGCACTACCCTGGCCACATACTGCACCATCTGTAGTGGTCAAAATATCACCACCGTCACAAAGTGTAGTAAAGCTAACCGGCCCTACCCATTCGCTTTGGCTGTCTCCACAATTAGAACGCACCCAAACATAATACAATGTACTTGGAGCAAGATTGCCTGCATTGGCAGTAAGCACACCTGCACCTACGCCACCTGTAGCTTGTATAGGAGCTGTATTTGCAGTACTAACATAATACTGATAACCAGCTGAAGGAGCTACTTCCGGAGCAGTCCAGTTTATTTGAACAGTACCTTCGCCAATAGTACCTATAGAAGGAGCAATAGGATTCAAACATGCAGGAGTTTCTCTAACCCTGAAGTTGTCGATATAAAATCTTAGATCCTGATCTGTTGTTGTACTGTAAGCATAAAAGCCTATTTTGATAATACCAGAGTAGCCTGTAAGCTGAATAGCTTCTGACCTGCTGCTCGTAGGAATATTGTTGCTATCATAAGTTCTCAACACGTTAGCGTCGCTCCATGTCGCACCACCATCAGTAGATACTACCACTTTAACATACTTCTCGCCCATAACAATAGGGTTAGTACCGCTCCATTGTGTAACAATAGTATTGTATTCTAACTGATAGTCAGTAGTACCGTTACCAAGATCTATAGCCGGCGAAATTAACCATGCATTTCTTGTACCATATAGTTCTACGCGTGCAGCAAGGCCATTAGCTCCGGTTGCATTTCCATAGTTTTCATTAGTCCAACTGCTGCTGCCCAGTGTAATTGCAGCTGGAGTTGCAGCAAGAACGCCTGTAGCTTCTTTCCAGCATAGAGGACTGTTTGCCGACCCATCATAAGATGTGAAAGTTTCATAGTTTTCAGACGGCTGCGAGGCAAGGCACTCTGTCCTGAAACTGCCTCCGCTTACCCATACACTTGTGCTGTTATCTCCACAATTACCTCTAACCCAAATATAATAAACTGTGTCAGTTGGAAGAGTAGTTAAAGAAAGTGTCGTACCTGTTGGCACATTACCTGTAACAGTTGTTGCACTTGTTGGTGCTGTATTTGTAGTACTGTAATAGTAATCATAACCTAAAGACGGCACCGTTGCAGGAGCAGTCCAGTTAACAGTTACTGTACCCGGAACTGTAACAGTTGTTACAGCACTTGGTGCAAAACATGTAACAGTAGTTATACTAAGATTATCTATAGCAGCTCCCGGAGGTGTACCACCACCACCATCATTTTGCCATTCAAAAACCAGTCTTATTGTTTGCCCGGCATAAACAGATGCAGGAACAATATAAGACAGTCTTGTAAACGCTTCACGAAGGTTAACATATTCTGCTATCATTACACCACCATTAGAGTTAGTTGTAGTAATAGCTGTTCCTGCTGTTGGTAGATGGGTTGCAGGCACAGCCCAAACCCTTACAAAATCATAAGTAGATTCTCCGGCACCTTTAAAATCGAAAGAAACATTTGCCTGCACAATATCGCTTGGTAAAGTAATATCTCTGTAAGCATGTACAACCGATGTTGTGTGCGAATAGTTATTAGTTACACCATTATCATTTGATATATATAGTGATTTGGTTCCCGTGCCATTGCTGACAACGCTGCCATTAACCCATTTGTTGGTTTGGCTGCCATTAGCAAAGGTAAATTGAGACGCAGCGCCCTCAAAGTCTTCTGTATAAGGCAATGTTGCCGGGTTTGGCATGGTATTAAAGCTTACGGGCCCTGTCCAATCACTAACAGAGTTTCCACAATTACCTCTTACCCAAACATATTGCACGGTAAGCGGAGAAAGTCCGTTTACCGGAGTCGAAGTTCCTGCAACAGAACCCGTTTCATCTGTAGATGCAGTTGGTGCAGTTGCAGATGTAGAAATGTAATAATCATATCCGTCAGACGGTACAATAGCCGATGCGTTCCAGTTGATAGTAGCAGATGACGCAGTTATTGCCGAAATATTTAAACCTGTAGGAGCTATACATGATGGAGCTTCTGTTATTACAAAACGTGCCTGCGGTTTAAATGCATTGATCTGATCTGTAGTAGCAGTACATTGGTTAGAATAATCGCTTCTTGAAAACCTGCTGCTGTTAGCCGCGGTTCCATATACGTAAACCTGACCGTAAGGACTTACATAATCAGTTTCACCATAACAAACATCTACCAGTATATTACTTGTACCATCCCAAACAAACGGTGTAGATAATGTAAACATATTATACCCTGCTGTAGAAGTATAATCTCCTCTGTAAACTTCGGTCAAAGTAGCCGTGTTATGAGCCGCAGAATTTGTAGCGGTAGTTTGCGCCATTTTTATGCTGTAGTTAGGAAGCACTACTGCAGATGGCGTTGATACGTTCCAGCCAAACTGGCTAACTAAACCAGAAGCACCACCAGCAGCAGTAATTTCTGCGGCAGTGTAAACAACCTGATAATGCATATAAGCATAATAACTGTTTACGGGACCTAACCCGCTTCCTGAGTTCGCTACAGAAGTGGCTGTACCAGAGCCTAATGTAGCAGTTTGTGCATGCGCGATATTACTCATAGTTAAAGCTATGAGCATAACCACACCAAGCAACCATTTTTTAGGGTGCCCAATGCTGCCATGCAACATGTTTTTAGTAAATTTTTTCATAAAATGATAATTAATTAAGTTATTAAAACTATAAAAAAATGCATTATAACCAACACAACATTAACATATTACCATATTTAGAAGCTTTTCGTTAAATTTAATTCACATACTTCATATAAGATTAAAAAAATTTACAACAACTCTTTTTTTTATGTTAATTGATAAATAATTATTGTTATATTTTTTAAATAAGTAGGGGTTATTTATAAAAAAAGCCCCTTAAAAGGGGCTAAATGTTATTTTTTGTGTAATAAATATATTTTTAACACACGTAGTAATTACTTAATACTTTCAACGTTTACCAATTCGTTAGCTTCGGCTTTATAATCTACACCTTCTAAATCGAAACCGAACAGATTGTAAAAGTCTTTTCTGTAGCCTTCAAGGTCACCTAACTCAGGCAGATTTTCAGTAGTAGCTTCTGTCCAAAGAGCCGCAACTTTTGCCTGTATATCGTCGCGCATTTCCCAATCATCAATACGAATCCTTCCTTTATCATCCAACAGAATTTCGCCTCCTTTGTAAAGTCTTTCAGCATACAGTCGCTGTATTTGCTCGATAGTACCTTCATGCACTCCTTCTTCCTTCATTATTTTATACAATAATGATATATAAAGAGGTATTACAGGTATTGCACTGCTCGCTTGGGTTACCAAAGCTTTATTTACAGAAACATAAGCTTTTCCACCAATATCGGCAAGCTTATCGGAAATTTCAAATGCAGTGGCCTCAAGATGGTCTTTGGCACGACCAATAGTACCTTTGCGGTATACGGCTTCAGTTAAGGCAGGCCCTATATAAGAATAGGCCACAGTAAGTGCACCTGGAGCCAGTAAATTCTCTGCTTTAAGCGCATCGATCCACATAGCCCAGTCTTCACCCCCCATTACAGCCACTGTATTTTCTATGTCACCTTCCTGCGCAGGCTGTATAGTAACCTCAGATACTTTTCCTGTATGAAAATCTACCGTTTTATTACTAAATACATCTCCAATAGGCTTAAGTACCGATCTGTGCAGCACTCCCGTTTCAGGATGCTGGCGCACCGGAGAAGCAAGACTGTAAATTATAAGGTCTACCTGACCAAGGTCTGCTTTTATAAGGTCTATGGTTTGTTGTTTTATTTCTTTAGAAAAAGCATCACCATTTATACTCTTGGCATAAAGGCCTGCTTTATGAGCTTCCTGCTCAAATGCAGCCGAATTATACCACCCCGGAGAAGCCGTTTTGCCCTCGGCAGCAGGTTTTTCAAAAAATACACCTATGGTAGCAGCATTACTGCCAAATGCGCTGGTAATTCTTGAAGCAAGGCCAAAGCCTGTAGAAGCGCCTATTACAAGCACTTTTTTAGCGCCATCAATAGCACCTTTAGATTTTACGTATTCAATTTGCTTTTTTACGCTCTGCGCAGCACCGTCCGGATGGGCAGTAAGGCAGATAAATCCTCTCATTCTTGGTTCTATGATCATAAGTAAAGGTATATTTCTTTAAGTAAGTTATGTTTTTTTGCGCAACAAATATAGCCCGATTTTTTAGTTAAGCAATGCACGGGCATGATTAAGGGCAGAATCGCTCACGTCTTTACCCGAAAGCATTTCGGCAATTTCCCTTACGCGCTCCTCCTTGTCGAGCAATTTAAGTTCAGAGACCGTAGTGGTATTACTGGTTGTTTTAAATACCTTGAAGTGATTGTCTCCCTTAGCAGCAATTTGCGGCAGGTGCGTAATAGCAAAAACCTGCATTTCGTGGCTCATGGCTTTCATTACATCGCCCATTTTTATAGCTATCTCTCCCGAAACACCGGTATCGATCTCATCAAATATAATGGTAGGCAGTTTACTGTAATTTGCCAGCACTGCTTTTACAGCAAGCATAATGCGCGACATCTCACCACCCGACGCTACTTTTTTCATCAGCCCAAAGTCAGTGCCTTTATTTGCCGAGAATAAAAGGCTCATTTGGTCTTTACCATTAGTGTAATAGTTTTCAGATGAAGAAACTTCAAACTTAAATCTTGCATTTGGCATACCAAGCTGGCTTAATATTGCTGTTATTTTATCAGTAAGCAACGTTATTGCATCCTGCCTTTTTTTATGTAATTGAGCTGCAAAACCATCAGTAGATTCTTTTGCTTTAGCCACAAAATCTTCGGCTTGTTTAATAGCATCATCAATACCTTCAACTTTACTCACTTTGCCTTCAAGCTCTATTTGTATATCCACCAACTCCTGAACTGTAGCAACCTGGTGTTTTTTTTGAAGATTATAAATAAGCTGTAGTTTTTGGTTTACCCTTTCCAGTTCAGCAGGATCATCGGCCAATTTCTCGTAATCAACTGAGAGGCTTTCGGCAACATCATCAAGTTCAATAATAAGGCTCGAAATGCGTTCATAATATCCACCATAATTTCCCGGAAGACTACTCACCTTTTGAAGTGCGTTTTTAATTTCCTTAAGGTTTTGCAATGCTCCAAGCTGTTCGTCGTTTGCTACCGCCAGCGCTTTGGCAACAGATTCTTTTATAAACTCTACATTACTCAGTGTTTCAAGAGACTGCTCCAACTCTTCCTGCTCTCCTGTCTTTAGATTAGCAGAAACAAGCTCCTGCAGTAAAAAAGCATTATAATCCTGCTCTTTAGAAAGTGCTGCTTTTTCATCCTGTAGTTTTTTTAGCTGCGAGAGTGCCTGCTTATATTCCGAGTTTTGTTTTTTATACGATAAAAGTAATTGCGCATTTCCGGCAACAGCATCTAATATCTGCATTTGATAAGCTTCATCACTAAGCTCACGGGTTTGTTGCTGCGAGTGTATATCTAAAAGATATTCGCCCAATTGTTGTAATTCCTGTAAATTGGTTGGGGTGTCGTTTACAAATGCCCTCGATTTACCCGATGGTAATATCTCTCTGCGAATTATGGTAACATCATCATAATCCATGTCATTCTCTTTAAAAAAATCGACTAGATCATAATCGGCAATTCTAAAATGTGCCTCGATGACGCATTTTTGCTCTTTGTCTTTAAGCGATGTCAGGTCGGCACGATTGCCCAATACAAGTCCAAGCGCACCTAAAAGTATAGACTTACCGGCTCCGGTCTCGCCCGTTATTATCGAAAAATTACCCGAAAAATCGATATGGAGCTGCTCAATAAGAGCAAAGTTTTTTATATGAAGTGTTTGCAGCATAATATTTTAAAGTGCAATAGCAATACAAATATAGTGTTTTAAGGAAATTTTGCCACAAGTGCATCCTTACTAATTTGTAAACATCTTTAAAACTTTGGGGCTATTACCTGATGTTATTCCACTTAGCACCGTTAAGCGGAGATATTCTGTTTAACGTAGCAACAAGTTCTGAAACCTGAACTGTAGGTCCTCCAGAGAACATTGCAGCTATTTCATCCGACTTTGCATCAAAAAATATACGGGTCAAAAAAGCATTAGGACGAACTTTGTAAAGCTCCGCAAGGGTTTTTATAGCAGCAATAGCTTTTTCTTTTGCCATTTTTTGATCGTCAGACATTTTATCCAAGGCAGTAATGTGATATTCATACAAGGCACTCCTGAAAGGAGTAAACGTATTAGACAAAATATCATTCACCAAAAAATACCTGCTTTGGTTGCCATCCTGCGGGCTCCAGCCTTTTCCGCCGCTTTGCGCAACAGATGCTATGCCCTGCGCGGCCTGATAATATTGTGTACCGCCCTCTTTCATAAAAGTATCGGCATCAAGGCCAATAATCATATTAGCATAAAACGCCACTATAGAAACAAGATTAGAATCAAAAGTGGTAGGGTTATAAATAAGGTTTTCGCCTTCTATATACCTAAAGTTTGCATCTTTATCGTTAAAGTTAAGCACCGGAGTAGTGTATCCCGAATTAAATACCGGCCTTGACGAAGACACCTGTAGCGTAGTTGTAAAATTATTATCTGCAAATGCCGAAACATTAAATATCATAGAGCAATCTATACGCTCATTCCTCATCATGTTTCGGTTAGTGAATTTTGTATTGTTTACAAAATCCGTCAATGATTTTTGCAGGGTTTTAAATATCTGCGGATTAACATCGGTAATACGGTCAAAATTAACCTGCACAGTGCAGTTAAGTTCCTGCGCCTGTACAGAAAAACTGCATAATACCAGCAATGCCACTATATATTTATACATTATAATGCTTTTTTATCTTGTTTATAATATCAACCGCCACCTCTTCTTTAGTTTTAAGATCCATTGGCTCCTCATTGAAGCTTTTGTCTATAAAGGTAACCTTATTGGTTGGTTTCCCAAAGCCCGCCCCTTCATCATTAAGCGAATTTAAAACTATCAAATCTAAGTTTTTTTTCTTTATTTTAAGCTTGGCGTTTTCAATTTCATTCTCTGTCTCTAACGCAAACCCGATCAAAAACTGATCCCTTTTTACCTCTCCTAAGGACGCAAGAATATCTTTTGTCTTTTCAAGTTCTAATACTAACGTGCTTTCGTTCTTTTTTATTTTCTGCAGAGCAACTTCTTTTGGCCTGTAATCGGCAACTGCCGCAGCCGCAACAGCTACATCAACATTATTAAAGTATTTGTGGCAGGCATTATACATATCCTGAGAAGACACTACATGAACCAGGTCAATGCGGTCATGGTTCAATTTTAAATGAGTAGGCCCGCTGATTAACACAACCTCTGCCCCTTCATTAGCCGCAGCAACAGCAATATCATAGCCCATTTTGCCCGATGAATGATTACCTATAAAGCGCACAGGATCTAAAGGCTCATAAGTTGGCCCGGCTGTAACCAGTATTTTTTTACCGCGAAGCGGCAGCTTGTCCTCAATATCATTTTCTATAAAAGATACAATATTTTCAGGCTCAGCCATGCGGCCTTCACCAGATAAACCACTGGCAAGTTCGCCAATTTCGGCAGGTATAATAATGTTGCCAAAAGATTGCAACTCGGTAAAACTGTTTTTTGTAGAAGGATGAATATACATATCAAGATCCATTGCCGGGGCGATGTAAACCGGACATTTAGCGGATAGATATGTAGCAATGAGAAGATTATCGCTATTGCCCGATACCATTTTAGAAAGGGTGTTGGCCGTAGCCGGGGCAATAATAAATAGGTCGGCCCAAAGGCCAAGTTCTACGTGGTTATTCCAAACAGCATTCTCATCTTCTTCATGATAAAAAGATGAATGCACCGGATTTTTAGATAGCGTAGATAGTGTAAGGGGTGTAATAAAATCTTTAGAAGCAGGTGTCATGACAACTTTTACATGCGCACCTGCTTTTATAAATAATCTTACTAGCGACGCTGTTTTGTATGCGGCTATGCCCCCGGAAATACCGAGAAGAATTTTTTTTCCGCTTAAAACAGACATGTGCTTACTTATTGTTTGTTAGGATCTCTAAAAGAAACTTTATTACCCAACCACTCCTCTACTGCAAGTGCGTGAGGTTTAGGTAATTTTTCATAAAACTTAGAAACTTCGATCTGCTCCTTGTTCTCAAAAATTTCTTCAAGAGAGTCGTTATAAGTTGCAAACTCTTCAAGCTTCTCGATAAGTTCCTTTTTAATTTCAGTATTTATCTGATTAGCTCTTTTAGCCATAATGGTAATAGCCTCATATATATTACCTGTAGCCTCTTCTATTGCAACCTTATCATAGGTAATAGTGTTTACCGGAGCTGTAGCTTTCTTTAAATCCATTGGATGTTTATTTAGAAAATTTTTGTAATTCAGTATCTATCCTTGCAAGCATTGTATCTGCCTGCGCTTTATATTTTGTATCTGCCTTAAATTTAATAAGTGCAGCATAGTTTAGTTTAGCAGCCTCAAGACGGTCAAACATTTTACTTGGCACACTGTTTATGGCAAGCTGGTATGACGAGTCGAACTTTAAAAACAATGCATCTTCTTTAAGCGGCGTTCCGGGAAAATCTATCAAAAAATTATCCAACGTTTTAAGCGCCGCATTATAATCTCCAAAATACTCGGCAGTAGCGTGATACTGCTTTGCAATTTCATAAGCTTTTGTTTCAAGCTTTGTATTGAGTTCCTGAACAAGCTGGTTAGCCTCCGGCATAAATTGCGAGTTAGGATATTTATCTATAAATGCCTGCAACTTGTCTAACGCTTTATAAGTATCTACCTGATCGAGCGAATAGCGTGGTGACAATTCATAATAACTTTTTGCACCAAGAAACATTGCTTCTTCTGCCTTTTCACTACGTGGGTAACCTGCTGTAAAACTCTCAAACTGGTAACCTGCTGTATAGTACTGCTTTGTTTTATATAAAGCCTGAGCATACATATAAAAAAGCTTTTCTGCCTGGGGCTTGCCACGATATGACGGTGCTATCTGCTCAAAAAGACGAATAGACTTCATATACTTCTCTTTTTCATACAACTTCTCAGCCACCTCATATTTTACCTTTATATCATCTGACTTCAAGGCTTTTTGAAAATCGCTGCACGAAGTAAGCACACATGCAAAAAGAAGAATGTAAATATATCTTGCCATATAAATTAGTTATGCCGCCACAGCAGCCTGCAGTTTTTAAGCAACTGCAAATTTAGTTATTAATTACAGAATACAAAATCTTTTTTTGAGCTTTGACCACACAAAAAAAGATGCCAGAAAGGCACCTTCCTTAAAACTGTATTTTACTGTATTTATTGCACAATATTATGCCCTGCCGATGTAAAACTTTTCATATCGTTGTCAAACATATATAATCCGCCTTTACTGTCGCCAATAAGATCAATCTTATCAAGAATAACCTTAGCCTGCGCCTCTTCTTCTATCTGCTCGCTAACATACCATTGCAAAAAGTTATGGGTAGCATAGTCTTTTTCGGTCAATGCAATATCTACAAGGTTATTGATACTCGCAGACACCTTAACCTCATGCTCGTACAACTGACGGAAAAGCGTTGAAAAAGAAGTATAATCAAGCCTTGGCTCTTCTAAAGCTGACACTACTGCCGAACCGCCGCGCTGGTTTACATACTTTAACAGCTTAAGCATGTGCATTCTTTCTTCATCGCTTTGTTTAAACATAAAGGTAGAAATACCTTCAAACCCCTTTACCTCTGCCCATGATGCCATGGCAAGGTATATCTGAGACGATTCTGCTTCTATTTTTATCTGCTCATTTAATGCAGCAGCCATTTTATCTGATAACATGATGTGTAATTTTAATGTTTATACACAAATTTAGCTGATTTTCTTTACAAAACCGCTTATTCTTGCTGCTAAATCTTCATCTACATTTACCAACGGAAGCCTTACAACGTCTTCACTTAGCCCCAGCTCTTTAAATATATGCTTAATGCCTGCCGGATTGCCCTGCTCAAAGATCAAATCGATAGAATCGGCATATTTATAGTGTAATTTATAAGCTTCATCCACCTTGCGGTCAAGCCCAAGCTTAACCATTTGGGCAAACTCAGTAAAGCCCTGCGCAATAACACTTATAACCCCTGCCCCGCCGGCAAGAACCATAGGCAGCGTTATCATATCATCGCCTGATATTACAAGAAAACTTTCAGGCTTATCCTGTATCAGTTTCATAGCTTGAACAATATCTCCGGCAGCCTCTTTAATAGCAACTATATTTTTAAAATTATTCGCCAGGCGAATAACCGTTTTAGGAAGCATATTACTACCCGTCCTGCCCGGCACGTTGTATAAAATTACAGGCAGTGGAGAAGCCTCTGCAACAGCTTTAAAATGCTGATAAATACCCTCCTGGGTTGGCTTATTATAATATGGAGATACCGAAAGTATTGCTGCAAATGAAGAGAGATCCCTGCTTTTTAACTCTTCAACAACCTCGGCAGTATTATTGCCGCCAACACCCAAAACCAAAGGTAGCCTGTTGTTATTAGCCTTAACAATTGTAGCTATTACAAACTCTTTTTCATCCTTAGTAAGCGTGGCACTTTCAGCTGTGGTACCTAAAACCACAAGATAATCTATACCACCATCTATTTGGTAGTTTACAATTTTTTCGAGTGCCGCTGTATCTACAGACAGGTCTTTTTTAAAAGGGGTAACCAGTGCAACGCCTGTACCTGTTAATGACTGCATGGGTTATATTTTGTTTAGTATTTTTAAATATTTAAAAAGCTCTGCCACAAATTCTTTATATTTTTCGGCAGGCAGGGAAATCATAAAATTATCAAGGCGATCATTTGTAGTGGCAAACCCTACCTTAAATTTAGCTTTGCTTTTAATAGTCGCCAGCATTAACGGTGGTTTATCTACATCATAATAGCTTATAAGCATATCAAAAGTCTTATTTATAAAAGCTTCCACATCATTTTTATTAAAACTACCCGTTGCCGATATATTGCCACGGGTAAAAAAGGCATCTTTAGGCTCTTGCCCTTTTTTAACACTCTCTAAAAAACTAAGCGTTTCTATAGCGTTACGGGCAATACCTTTAGACACCAACTCACTTACAAGAGCCTCTTTATCATTAAAATAACTTTCATCTAACACCACCCCTACCGATAGCACTTTTCCTGTCGCAACAGTCGGTTGATAATTAGATAAACTATTCTTAATAATCTTTTTCAGGCTGAAATCTTTAATAAACCTCAAAAACATAGTACTTTTATTGCCGAATGCAAAATTACCTAAATAAAGGTCAACAACAATGATATTAACTAAAAAGTATAACACAACTATTTTACGGTTTGTTTTATTCGTAACAATGGCAGGATTTACTGCCTGCGGACCAAACAAACTGAGAAATACCGTTATTGAAGGAAAAAAAATACCTGTTACTGCCGATTATGCCGCCACTCAGGAAATTGAAAATTTTGTAAAACCATACAGAGAACATATTGATAAAGACCTGGACAACGTGCTTGCTTATTGCCCCGAAACACTTGATAAAAGCAAGAGCATTAACGGATGGCAAACAACCATTGGCAACCTTATGGCCGATGTTACTTTTGAAAAGGCCAACAAAACATTAATGGCACGCGAAAAAAGAAATGTAGATATATGTCTGCTTAACCATGGCGGCATCCGCTCAATTATTGCCAAAGGAAATGTAACAGCGCGCACTGCATTTGAGATCATGCCATTTGAAAACGCACTGCTTGTTATTGCTCTTAAAGGCGAACAGATTGTAGAAATTGCCAACTATTTAGCCAAAGAAAAAAAACCGCACCCCCTCGCCGGAATGGAAGTACGTTTAAGCAAAGACGGCATTGTTACCGGTATTACTGTTGGAGGCAAACCTGTTGAAGCCGGGAAAATATACAATGTTGCTACTTCTGACTATCTTGCCAATGGCGGAGACAGTATGAACTTTTTTAAGAAAGGCGTTGCAACCTACGACCTTGATTATAAACTGCGCAACCTGTTTATAGATTATTTTAAAGAGGTAGATACGCTACCTGTAATTAAAACCGAACGCATTATACAAGACAAATAATGAAAAGGAGAGATTTTATACAAAAAACGGCTGCCGGAAGCGCGTTGGTTCTTGGAGGATTACCGTTAAGCAGCTTTACAGAACCCGAGGTTAAAAAACTTACCATACTGCACACCAACGATGTGCACAGCCATATAGACCCTTTTGATGTAAACGACCCTAAATATCCCAACATGGGGGGCGCAGCCCGCAGGGCCACGCTTATTGAGCAGATTAGGAAAGAAGAACCCAATGTGCTTTTACTCGATGCCGGAGATGTTTTTCAGGGAACCCCATATTTTAATTATTATGGCGGAGAACTGGAGTTCAAAATTATGAGCATGATGAAGTATGACCTATGCACTATGGGCAATCATGATTTTGACAACGGAATAGACGGATTTTATAAACAATTGCCACACGCAAAATTTGATTTTGTATCGGCTAATTATAATTTTAAGAACACAGTACTGAACGGCATTGTAAAACCGTATAAGATATTTGTTAAAGACGGGCTTAAAATTGGCATTTTTGGCCTTGGCATTGAACTGAATGGACTTGTAGACAAAAAGCTGTATAAGGAAACTGTTTACAACAACCCTATTGAAGTTGCGCAGGACATGAGCAGAATACTTAAAGTTAACGAAAAATGCGATCTTGTTATATGCCTGTCGCATCTTGGATTTATTTATGCCAACGAAAAGGAAAAGATATCAGACCTTGTACTGGCACGCACTACTAAAAATATAGACCTTATTATTGGAGGTCATACACATACGTTTTTAACCAAGCCTTATATAGAAAAAAACCTTGATGGCGAAGAAGTAATGATCAATCAGGTGGGATGCTACGGCATTAACCTGGGCCGCATAGATTTTACTTTTGAAAAAGGCCGTAAAAAAGCAGGTGGCAGGACGTTGATCGTATAAATAATCCTTACACTAAAAGTAAAAATCCCCATTATAATAAACTTTATAATGGGGATTTTTATATAAATAAAACCTGTTGGTTATTTTGCTGGCTGGTTAACTTTTTGAGTAAGCTCTGCTGATATAGCCGAACGTTCAAATTTAATTTTGCCTGCCATAGTTTCTATGATCACAGCCGTTTCTGTAAGCTCGGCAATCCTTCCATGTATACCGCTTTTAGTAACCACTTTATCGCCGTTTTTAAGGCCGCTTTCAAATTCTTTTTCCTGTTTGATCTTTTTTTGCTGCGGTCTAAGCATAAAAAAGTAAAACACTACTATTATAAGTAGTAAAGGCATAAACTGCCCTAAAGCTCCAAATTGTTCCATTACTTATATAAAAATTATTAGTGTGCAACAGGTGCAGGCGCTCCTGCAATCTGTGCTATATTAGCTTTAAAATTTAATACTTCGCTGCCTTTTTCTGTATTAAGTGTAAGCGTAACTGTTTTTTCCTGGTTACCGCTTTTTCCGGCAGAGTCAAACACCACGCTAACCTCGCCTGTAGCACCTGGTTTTACAGGCTCTTTTGTATAATTAGGCACAGTACAGCCACAGCTTGCTTTTGCATCGCTAATAATAAGGTCGGCAGTACCCGTATTGGTAAATTTGTATGTATGCTCAGCCTTAACACCTGCAGCAATGGTACCAAAATCGTGGTTAGGGTTATCAAATTTAATAACCGCCAGTTTACCGGCTTCGGCATGAGCAAGCTCTGCTTTTTTTGCAGTAGCATCGTCTATTTTAAGGGCAGCATTTTCTTTTTTGCATGATACCAGCGCTAAAGAAGCAACGGCAAGCATGGCTAATGATCTTCTAATCATAATTCTTTAATTTATAATATTACATTAAACCTCTTCCGGTTTTTATAAGCTTATTGGAACCCTGATAATCTTTTATAAGGTTATCTAAAATACCGTTGATAAAAATACTACTTTTTGGAGTACTGTATTCTTTTGCTATCTCTAAATATTCGTTTATGGTAACCTTTACGGGTATCGACGGAAATTTTAAAAACTCGCAGATAGCCATTTTAAGTATAATAGCATCAATTTCGGCAATCCTTTCTGTATCCCAGTTTGGTGTTTTATCTGTAAACTCTTTAGAAAGCTCGTTGTTATTAAGTACTGTCTTCCTGAAAAGTTCGCGTGCAAAGTCTTTATCGTCGCTGTCTTTAAAAACCTTTGGCACATAAAATGCATCACGCCCATCCGGAGTTACCTGCTTAAGCTGCTTGCTTATAAGCGTGTTTACCACAGGAATATCATCTACCCATGTAAGCTTATGGTCTTCAAGATATTCGTAAAGTTTTTCGTTTGGTGCAATAACTTCAGTAAACAGGTCGGCAACAAAATCCCTGTCTTCCTCATAGTTATTTTTGTCGTTATGCATATAATTCTTATATACATCGCTTTCCTTTACGGCATCAAGCAGCAACAATATATAATCGTCGTTCTTAGTCCAGTTGTCTATTTTATTATCAGCCATAGCAATACTAAGCGGATTGCTTTCAGCTAATAAATGCAGGACACCGTTATTTATAAATTTTTTGTTGGGATTGCGCTCTGCAGCAGTGGCAAGATGTTTTTTTTGCGACCTCTCAATAAATTCTTCCTCTTTATTGCGCAACTCAACCAGGGCAGAAACCATGATAAGATACAGGTCGCGAATATTTTCAATACTGTTAAAAAGGAATTTTTCTTCCTTTAGCATGTCATCTGAATTGTTTTGGTGCATTGCATAAATAGACTGCATCACCTTGATCCTGATATGTCTTCTGTTTAACATCCGCCTTTAAGAACTTTTAAAAATTAACAAGGCGAAAGAATATGGTTTCTTTCGCCCTGCAAAATTAAGAATATTATTGTTTTACGCTAATTATTTAGCGGTTTCTTTTTTTCGGTCATCAATACGCTTTTGCGCTATCTGCATAGCTGCCTGATGTGTAGTAATATTATTACTTTCAGCAAAGTGAAATATCTCTAACGTAGTATTATAAATATTCTCAGTCCTTTTCAGGGCTTCTTCTTTACCATAACCTGCAATTTCACCATAGACATTAATAATACCTCCGGCATTAATTAAAAAGTCGGGAGCATAGCTAATACCTTTTTCCATTAATATTTTGCCATGAACCTGTTCTACAGCAAGCTGGTTGTTAGCAGCACCTGCAATAACCTTTGCTTTAAGTTTGTTTATAGTAGTATCGTTTATGGTTGCACCAAGGGCACACGGAGCATAAATATCTACATCGGCACTATATAGGTCTTCACCTGTAAAGATAGAAGCACCATATTTTGCTGCTACCGCCTGTAGTTTTTCTTCGTTAATGTCAGTTATCTGTACAAGAGCGCCTTCTCTAGTAAGGAAATCTATAAGCGTTTCACCTACATGGCCAACTCCCTGCACCAATACCTTTTTACCATCAAGGTTAGCCGACCCAAATTTATAGGTCGCAGCCGCTTTCATACCCATATACACACCATAGGCAGTTACAGGCGATGGATTTCCGCTGCCCCCCCTGCTTTCAGATATACCTGTTACATGTGGGGTTACATCGCGAATAAGGTCCATATCCGGTGTAGTGGTGCCTACGTCTTCTGCAGTGATGTATTTCCCACTAAGCGAGTTTACAAACTGACCGAATCGTGTAATAAGTTCCGGTGTTTTATCTGTGGCAGCGTTACCAATTATAACCGCTTTACCACCACCAAGGTTTAAACCTGATATGGCCGATTTGTAGGTCATCCCTCTTGAAAGCCTTAAAACATCGTTCAAAGCTTCCCATTCGTTAGCATAGCTCCACATGCGTGTGCCGCCAAGCGCAGGCCCCAAAACTGTATTATGGATGCCAATTATTGCTTTTAAACCAGTATCTTTGTCATTGCAAAAAACAATTTGCTCATGATCATTAAACGATGGCTGGCCAAATACGGGGTCAACTTTAAAAAGTTCGTTCGCCTTAATAACTTCTGCTACCATAATAACGTTATTTTAATTATAAAAAAATCTAAAACCTAAAAGCAAATTTACACATTTTATTACAAAGAGGCTCAAAAAACAACTTTTATTATGATTAATGTAATTTACTAAAACGTTTTTTATAGATTTTTCATTAAAAATTCAGCAAAGCAATTAACATATCCGCCTACTGATTTTACATACATCAATGCATTACCATGAAAGAATTACAGTATTTAAACAAATATTTTATAAAATATAAATTTCAATTTTTTTTAGGGATTTTCATTACCATAGCCTCTCAGGTATTTTCGCTTTTTACCCCCAGCTATGTAGGTAAATCTATATCTGCCATTGAAAAATATGCTCAGGGCAATACAAGTATAGATGCTGTTAAAGGCGAACTTAACACTTACATATTACTCATTATTGGTACTACCCTTATTGCAGGAATATTAACTTTTGCCATGCGCCAAACATTAATTGTAATGTCTCGCCATATAGAGTTTGACCTAAAAAATGAAGTATTTCGCCATTACGAAAACCTGTCGCAAAGCTTCTATAAAAAGAACCGTACCGGAGACCTTATGAACCGTATTAGCGAAGACGTTAACCGTGTGCGACAATACGTAGGACCAGCCATTATGTATGCCCTCAACACCATTATACGTTTTGCAGTAATAGGCACTCAAATGTATATTATATCGCCTAAACTAACCTTTTATACTCTTTTACCGTTACCGCTGCTTGCATACAGTATTTATTGGGTAAGTAAAGAAATTAACCGTCGCAGCACGCTGACCCAGCAAAACCTCAGTAAACTTTCGAGCTATGCGCAGGAAATGTTTAGCGGCATTCGCGTTATAAAAGCCTATGCACTTGAAGGACAAAAAGAGGAAGGCTTTACAGAACTATCGCGCGACAGCGTTAAAAAAAATATGGGGCTTGCAAAAGTAAGTGCGCTTTTTGGCCCTTTAATGATATTGTTGATAGGAATAAGCAACCTTGTGGTTATTTATGTAGGCGGGCAGATGTATATTGATGGTGCGATTGCAGATATTGGTGTTATTGCTCAATTTGTACTTTACATAAACATGCTAACATGGCCTGTGGCATCTTTGGGGTGGATAAGCAGCATGGTACAGGAGGCAGAGGCTTCGCAAAAACGCATTAACGAGTTCCTTAAAACAGAACCTGATATTGTAAATAATAACCCTGACCACACTCCTGTTTTAGGCCAGATAGCGTTTAATAATGTAAGCTTTACTTACGAAGACACTAATATAACCGCCCTTAAAGATGTAAGCTTTACTGTAAATAAAGGCGAAACTCTTGCCATATTGGGCAGGACAGGGTCGGGCAAGAGTACAGTATTATCGCTTATCAGCAGGTTATATGACCCTACCACCGGCAGCGTTACCATAGATAGTCAGGATGCGCGTGAGGCAAACCTTTTTGACCTTCGCAACAGCATAGGTTTTGTGCCACAGGATGCCTTTTTATTTAGCGACAGCATTAAGAACAATATTAAGTTTGGTAAAGAAGATGTTACTGATACCGAAATTACCGATGTTGCCAAAAAAGCCGTAGTGCACCACAATATAGAGAGTTTTACCCATCAGTATGAAACTATATTGGGCGAACGTGGCATAACCCTGTCGGGTGGGCAGAAACAGCGCGTAAGCATTGCACGTGCGCTTATTAAAGACGCACCAATATTACTGCTTGACGATTGTTTAAGCGCGGTAGACAACGAAACGGAAGAGGCAATACTCAACAATCTTATGGATTTTTGCAGAGATAAAACCACTATCATTGTAAGCCATAGGGTTTCTTCGGCAAAAAATGCAGACAGGATAATTATACTCGACGACGGAAAAATAATAGAACAAGGCACTCACAATCAGTTAGTGAGCCAGCAAGGATATTATAAAGAACTGTACCTTAAACAAATTTCTGAAAAAGAATTACTCTAAATTGTTGCTTTTTTTAGATTTTTTTTAGATTTTTGAAGACCACATAAACCATATAAATGAACAAGGGGTATGAGAGAACATGACATGCTTGAAAAGGAAGAGATCTTTTCTAAAGTTTTAAGGGCAGGAAGAAGAACTTACTTCTTTGATGTGAGGGCAACAAAAGCCGACGACTATTACATTACCATTACAGAGAGCAAGAAATTTACTGAAGAAGACGGCTCTTTTCATTTTAAAAAACATAAAATTTATCTTTACAAAGAAGACTTTGTAGCATTTAAGGAAATTTTAGATGAAATGACTGGCTATGTACTTAGCAACAAAGGTGAAGAAGTAATATCTGAAAGACATCAAAAAGATTTCAGGAAACTTTTTGGAGATAAAGAGCCTGAAGTTGTAACTACTGAAAGTTTTACCGACATTAATTTTGACGATATTTAAAATGCGAACCATTTTAATTTTATAAAAGCCCTTGATGCATTTGTATCAAGGGCTTTTATAATTATAGCTAAAAGTATAAAATTACCCTATCCTTAATCCGTTCTCAACTTTAAAATCAGGGGCAAGAAGTATAACATCACCTTCCTCGCCTACCGCACCAAGTACAAGACATTCACTCATAAATTTACCTATTTGTTTTTTAGGAAAATTTACCACTGCAACAATCTGCCTTCCAACTAATACCTCTTTAGTGTAGCGTTTGGTTATTTGTGCCGACGATTTTCTTATACCTATCTCTGCTCCAAAATCTATGGTTAGCTGATAGGCAGGTTTGTGAGCTTCCGGAAAATCATTAGCTTCTGTAATTGTACCTACGCGCATTTCGGTTTTTTCAAATTCTTCCCAGGTTAACATATTCATTTTTTTAATGGGTTAATGTAGCAATTCAGCAATATAATAATTTGTATTGAGTTAAAATATTCTGTAAACGCTACAATAAAAAGAGGCCGCCTTACGGCAGCCTCAATATCATCATTGGTAATTCGTAATTCCTAATTACTTAACATCCATTAGTTCTACATCAAATATAAGTGTAGCATTAGGAGGAATTACACCACCGGCACCACGCGAACCGTAGCCAAGGTGAGACGGTATAACAAAACGTGCCTTATCTCCTACTTCAAGCAGGGCAATACCTTCGTCCCAGCCTGAAATTACCTGGCCAACACCCAACTGAAAATCAATTGGCTGTTTGCGGTTGTATGAAGAGTCAAACACTTGCCCATTCTCTAACGAACCTTTATAATGTACAGATACTTTTTTACCCTTTTCGGCTTTTTTACCGTTACCTTTCTGGATTATTTTATAACGTAATCCGCTCTCAGTCTTATCAAAACCAGCAGCAAGTTTTTCTAAAGCTTCCTCCGCCTGTTTTTTAGCTTCAGCAAGCCTCTTTTCGCGCGAGCCTTCAAATGTACGGAAAGCCTCTATTGCATTCCAGTTTTTAGCCTCATCACCTTCGCGTATAATTTCAAGGCTTTCAATAGTATCGCCCTGCTGTATAGCATCAACCACATCCTGTCCTTCTACCACATTGCCAAACACAGTATGTTTATCATCTAACCACGGTGTAGCCACATGCGTAATGAAAAACTGCGAGCCATTGCTGCCCGGGCCAGAATTTGCCATAGAAAGCACACCAGGGCCATCGTGCCTTAGTGATGGGTGAAATTCATCATCAAACTGATAGCCAGGTCCACCTGTACCTCTGCCTTGTGGGCATCCGCCCTGTATCATAAAATCGGCAATAACACGGTGAAATTTAAGTCCGTCATAAAAACGTTTGCCTTGTGGTTTTTCATTATTTTCGAGGTTGCCTTCTGCAAGACCTACAAAGTTACCCACGGTGCCCGGAGTAAGATCATATGTAAGCTTAACAAGAATAACACCTTTTGTCGTATTGAATTTTGCGTAAATCCCGTTTTCCATTATGTTTTTTATTTGTCGTGAAGCGCAAATTTACAAATAATTTCTAACTCTGTTAAGCCCTGCTTCATAACAAAAAAGTAAATTTGGATTGCCAAAATTTTAATTATGAAAACCGAAGACAACTATATAGCCCTCAACAAAAAAGCATGGAATAATAAAATTCCTGTTCACGTTGCCTCTGATTTTTACGATATGCCTGGATTTATGGCCGGAAAATGTACTTTGAAAGATATCGAATTAAAATTGCTTGGCAATTTTGCCAACAAAAAAGTATTGCACCTGCAATGCCATTTTGGGCAGGATACAATTTCTTTAGCACGATTAGGAGCTAATGCTACTGGAGTGGATTTTTCGGATGCCGCCATACAAAAAGCGCAGGATATTGCAGCAGAACTGGATGTGCCTGCACAATTTATATGTTGTGATATTTATAGCCTGCCCGAAGTACTTCATGAAAAATTTGATGTTGTTTTTACAAGTTACGGCACCATAGGCTGGCTGCCGGATTTAGATAGATGGGCCAGTGTTATAAGTCATTTCCTTAAACCGGGCGGTACATTTGTAATTGCAGAATTTCATCCGGTGCTTTGGATGTTTAATAATGATTTTACAGCCATTATCTACCGTTATTTTAAAAGCAATGCTATTATAGAAGACGAAACCGGAACGTATGCCAATACAAATGCCCCTATTACTAACCAAACCGTAAGCTGGAATCACAGCCTTACAGAGGTGATAAACAGCCTTATTAAGCAAAACCTCACTATAGAAATGTTTAATGAGTATGATTATTCACCCTACAACTGTTTTAACGGAATGGCAGAATTCGAACCCGGTAAGTTCAGGATAGCTAACCTAGGCGACAAAATACCTATGGTATATTCTATAAAAGCTATTAAAAATTCTTAGGTATTTATTATTATTTTTGCGTAAACTACTTACTACAATGGAGAGCTTGTATGACCCGCAGGGCAACCAGAATATATTAGACCGCATAGACCAACTGTCGCCCATAACCCTTTCGCAATGGGGTAAAATGACCGTTAGCCAAATGTTGTTGCATTGCCAAAAACCAATAGATGTGGCTTATGGCACACTGCATATTGCACCACACTGGAAAAGTTATTTTTTTGGGGCATCGCGCCGCAAAAAATTGGCCGATCCAAAACTATTTCATAGAGACCAATCTGCAATAAAAGAATTTATAATAAGGCATGAGCCCAAGTTTGACGAGGCAAGACAGGGTCTTAAAGAGCGCGTAGCTGTTTTTGCAAAAGACGGGCATGCTGCCATTAAGGTTACCAGACACCCGTTAATGGGCGAAATGACTCCTGAAGAATGGGATATACTGCAATGGAAACATCTCGACTATCATTTAAAGCAATTCGGGGTTTAATATAACAATTATAAAAGAACAAGCTCCAAAACCCTGAGAGTAATATCTCAGGGTTTTGGAGCTTGTTGTTATACTCAACATTCACTCATCAATAGTAAAATACAGATAACGTTTATTGATTTTAAAAGTAAAGGCAGCGCGAACGCTGCCTTTACAAAAAAGGATATCTGTGTAAAAAATAATTATTTTACTATCAGGGCTTTTTGAATGATTACTTCTCCATTGAGTTTCATCACGATCAGGTACTGTCCTGCCGGATAGCGTCCAAGATCGGCTTTCCATATACCGGCACCATTTTCAGGTGTATGGGTTTCAAGTAATACGCCCATTAAAGTATATATCTGTAATGTTCTTACATCGCCTTCAGCAACACCTGCATATTTATAGTTTAATTCTACAACGTCGTTTGCAGGGTTTGGTGCAACAATAAGATCTGCTTTAGCAAAACTTTCTCCGCTTTGGGCAAGTCTGCTGGTTCTTGCCGACTCTCCACAACGTGGGAACTCTATAGCAAACTTGGTAAAGCATAATTTGCCACCTTCTAAAAGCGAATCTACATTAATAGATACACCTCCGCCATTGAATGAATTGAGCGGTATGAAAACTACAGCTACCGATGTAGTAGTTGCCGGATTTATTGTAACCGTAGACGGAACAAAAATACCTTCGCCGTTTGGAGCCGTAAGCGTTACCTGTAATGGAGTTGAATATGGATTACTGAAATCAAGTATAACCTGATAAGAGCATATATCTCCACGAATAGACTCAATCCTTCTAACTTTCACCCTTATATCACACTCACATTTTCTCGTAGTATCAATATTTACCTCTTCACTGATCCTGTCACACAAACCGCTATTAAGCAATAGTTGATAGGTTCCTGAGCCATAAAGATTAACATCGAGTGGTGGCACATTAGTATTAGCCCCCGCATCTACGGCACTGCCGTTAAATAGCCATTCCCAGTAAGCAAATGGTTGTGTTGTGCCTGTAAGCGTAGAGCCTGCAAGTCCACCATCGCAAAACGTGTAGCAACCGTCCGGCACACCCCATAAGTGTATAGCAGGATCTTTTGGTACATCTATCTGCGCAGATGATGAACATCCCGAAGTATTGGTAAACGTTACCATATAACTGCCACCCTGGGTTACCTGTATGGTTTGGCCACTCATACCATTGCTCCATGTAAAGGTACCTGCACCGCTGGCATTGGCGTGTAATTCTAAAGTATAAGTATCGCAATCTAAAGATCCAAACGTTATGGTTGGTGTAGCCGGATTAGGGTTAACCGTTAATGTTTGGCTTTGTGTAGAAACACAATAACCGCCCGAACCGTTAGGAATTCTTACAGTTATACTGTAGGTATGAGTACCCACTGCTGTAAGGTTTTGTACCAAAGACCTTGTAGTACCTATTATGGTTGTACTTGGGCTTTTGCGCCATTCGTATAATGCTCCTGTTCCGGCATCCGGAACCGACCATGTAAAGGTGCTGCCGCTACAAATAGCCAACGGTCCAGATATGGTTGTAGACGGAAGGTCTATAATGGTAACATTTACAGCAGGTGTGGTAAATGTACATCCCTGTGTGGTAGATACTGTAACAGTATAGCTGCCGGATATTGTTGCATTGTAAGTAGCAGTAGTAGCGACAACAGTACTTCCTCGTTTCCATTGGTAAGAGTTAGCTGGCGGCGTTCCTGAATTAGGTGTATAAGACAATGCTACTGAAGAACCCTCGCAAACCGTACCATTGGCAGGAGAACGGGTTATAGTACCTGCGAGCAGGTTATCTATAATGGTAAGGTTTTGTGTAGTAGTTGTCTGGCAACCAAACTCGTTGGTTACAGTAAGACTTACAGGATAAATTCCGTTAGGATTATAAGCCGCTGATGCAACAGGTTGCAGGTTGAACACACCAGGTCTCAATTCCCATCTGTAACTAAGTCCCGACTGTGCAGGCGTAAAACTAATAACTGCCTCTTCACATCGTGGTGCAGTGCTTGTAAACGCCGAGCTTGGCATGGCAGGCAGTACCAAAGTTATAGGGCTTACACTACAAGGGGTACTGGTTGTGCCATCTATAGTAAGACCTAAAGTATAAGTGCCCGGCATTAAATTTACTGTGTGCGATACCGCAGTACCTACACTATAATTTGTAGTATTTACCCTAAATATATGGCTGTTTATAGGATGCCCGGGGAAATAGTTGGAGTTATCAAGCAAGGTAACACTATAACCTCCGCCTGTGCCACAGGTTACAGTATATTTAAGCTCTGGCATGTAAGATACCGTTACATTTTGGCTTCTCGTAACAATACATGTTCCATAAGTTACCTGATAAAATATAGTATAAACTCCACTTTCTGCAAAAGTAAACGAACCACTTGTGTTTGTTGTACTTTGAGATACAGGCGTAACATTCGTGTACCATACAATGTTCGATGGCGCTCCGGTATAGCTTCCTGTTACAGTTACTACACCACAGGAGTTAACCGGTGTATTTAGTGTAACAGTTTGGCCGCTGTTACAGTCAGGCAACGGAATACAATCATTAGTATAGGTAACAGTATTGGTCGTTGTTGTACAACCGTTTAAGCCTGTAACAACAGCATAATAACTACCTAAAGTAGTTGCGGTAAATGTTGTAGACATACCGGACGATTGCAGTACATTGTTTCTATACCATTTTATATTTGATGTTGCAGCAATCCCTCCCTGTATATTAACCGTTATATTTTGCGAGGTAAATGTTGGACAAATTGCATAATTACCCGCAGGGCTCAAAGAGGCAACCGGAGCAGGTAACACTGTTAGTAAATGAGTGGTAGAAGCATCATTAAAGCAACCGTTACCATTTTCAACAGTAACGTGGATAGTATAGCCTACATTGGCTGTTCCTGAGTTAGAATAAGGATGGGTTACTGTTAGCCAGTTTGGCATGGTATGATCTGTAGTAACCGAAGTACCATCTCCAAAATCCCAGGTAATTGTACCTTGAGTTAATGACGGTGTAGATGCTAAGGTAAGCGTTACAGGAGAGCCCTCACAAATTTGTGTAGGCGGGTTTGATAACGAAACTATTGGAGCTGTAATTACCTGTACCGGATAAGGGATACCCGGGCCCATTACGCCACATTTTGTAATATTAAGAACAACATAAGCTGTACCGTTATATTCATTCCATAGCACGGTAACATTTTGTGTACCATCTCCTACTGTAACAGTACCCGCATCGGCAGGAGAAATACTCCAACTGTATTCTTCTCCCTCGGCATAATTAACCGAATAGTTTGAAAAAGTACTTGAGCAGGCATGCGTAGGACCGCTTACAGTTGCATTAACAACAGGATATGTTACCGTTTTGCTTAAAACATTAGACGGACAATTTGGAGCACTAAGGCTTTCTCTCCATGCCTGAACCGTATAAGGACCGGAACCACTAAAGTTTACAGTAATTTCGTTGCCTGAATTGCTACCAACAATAGTACCTCCAACTACAGCCCATTTTATAACAGTACCAGGCACAGTGTTAGTAACACTATAGGCCGTAGGCACACCGGGACAGGCAACAGAAGGCCCGTTTATAGCAGTTGGCGTCGGCTCTTTATCCTTAACAATAATTGTTAACTGGCCTGGCTTACAAAAAGTGCTTCCGCTTACGGTAAGTGTATAATTACCTGCTACATTAAAAGTAGGAGTAAATGTTGTACCTGTATAGGTAGTCGTTCCGCTTGGGCCAGAAAGTGTAAATGTTCCGCTGTAGCCGCCCTGTATAGTATAGCTGCCGGAATTACCCCTGCATAAAGCAACCGGCCCCTGTATAATAGCCTGTGGCCTTACAGTAATTACAATCGTTGCTGTTCCACCACAGTTTAAAAGAGTGTTGCGATATGTAGCACGCAATGTAATAGTGCCAGAAGCATTTTGTGTTTGCACAATAACTTCATTAGGCAATTGTGTTTGCACTAAAACCGCTCCTGTGCTTCCGCTGTCTATGGTCCATGTAAATTCTGTAGAAGGCCATTGCGGCAGCTTATACATGCCCTGTTCGTTCTCGCACAGTACTGACTCTCCTAAAATAGTTCCGTTAGATTGTATAACCGGAATTTGGGCTGTACTTATACCTGCGCACTGTAGGTTGCAGCTTGTTGCATCCAATGATACATAACCAAAGCCATTGGCATCAACATTATCCCAGTCTACTAATATTTGTGGGCCATATGGAGTAGGTGAAACTATAGTACCGCCTACAACAGACCAGTTGTATCCTACAGAGGCACAGCCATCAATTACATCCTGAGGTACGGTATAACTGGCTCTTTCACCGTCACAAACCACACTCGGACATATTATCTCAAAACCGCCTTCACCTACTCTCACTGTCATTTCATAAGTATCCGTACAGTTACAGGCATTTGTTACCGTTAACCTTACAGTATAATTGCCTGCCTGAGCATAATTATGCGATGGTTGAAATTCTGATGAAGTATCGCCATCTCCAAATTCCCAGTAGTATGCTATAAGCGCTGTACCGCCGTTGGTTATTGATGTATTTACAAAATAAAAAGTATCCTGAACGCATCCGTCAAAATGAGTTGCATTAAGATCGGGCATAAGACCAAAACGGGCACGTGGCGAGTTTATGATCTCCACACAAATCTGTTCCGTCTGTGTAGTACCATTGGTCTTGTTAATAGTAGCAGTTACTGTTGCAGCTCCTGCAGCACCCCAGGTAACGGTGCATGTTGTAAGCGTTTGGGAGTTAATTGTTCCCCCGGCAACATTCCAGTTGGTACTTTGCCAACCGGTAGTGTTACCTGTAAGCGAATAGGTTACTGTACTGTATTCGCAAACACGAACACAGGCAGAAGGCTCAATATCTTCGCCGAATTCTTTTCGCTTGTCATCATAAACAAGACATCCTGTCTCTTTGTCCCAGATGATTGAAACGGTTTGTTGAGCCTGTAATTTTTCGGGTATGGCCAACAGCCAACACACGAAAAATAAAAAGAGTAGCACACTCTTTTTTTGCAGTTGTAGTGCTTTTCTCATGAAGTTAATTGGTAAATAATTGTTAATAAAAGGTTGAACGTTTCTTAAATTTAGAGGGACAATATTTACCAAATGTTAATAAAATCTTAAAATAATTATGATTTATTTGTAAAAAAAATCACGAACATCATTATTTTTAAAACAAAAAAATCAATTATACTGACAATAATTTAACATTTTACCCTTCGTCGGATAAATTGACTTTTAATCTTTAACATATTTTTTAACGTTCACGGAATTTATTACTCAAACTTGAGTGGGTAATGCTTCAAATTGAAAACATACGTTATTTAATATATTAATAATCAGCGTCATGTTTATTCAAATTTTGATATGAGATATTTCGTACACGAAATATAGTTTCACTTTTATAGGAGATTTTAACATCCCTATATACTATCTACTGCTTATTGAGGCTAAACTTTGTAACTTTGCATTCTCTTACTTTTGAATTTACTTTTATGAGAATTGATATCATTACCGTGTTACCCGAATTGCTGCGCAGCCCGTTTGAAGCTTCGATACTTAAGCGTGCGCAAGACAAAGGCCTTGTAGAAGTACACCTTCACAACTTAAGGGATTACAGCACCAATAAACACAAAAATGTAGACGACTACCAGTTTGGCGGCGGTGCAGGAATGGTAATGATGATTGAACCTATTGATGCCGTTATAACCAAACTTAAGAGCGAACGCGATTATGATGAGGTTATATACATGACCCCCGATGGCGAAACGCTAAACCAAGGCATGGCAAACAGCATGTCTTTATTAAAAAATATTATTATTTTATGCGGACATTATAAAGGTGTAGATCAACGCGTGCGCGATAATTTTATTACGAAGGAAATTTCTATAGGCGATTTCGTATTATCTGGCGGCGAACTTGCCGCAGCCGTGGTGGCCGATTCTATAATACGTTTAATTCCCGGTGTACTGAGTAATGAAACCTCTGCCCTTACCGACAGTTTTCAGGACAACCTGCTTGCCCCGCCCGTTTACACCCGCCCTGCAGAATATAAAGGCTGGAAAGTGCCCGATATTTTATTGAGCGGACATCAGGCAAATATTGATAAATGGCGCGAGGATATGGCTTATGAACACACAAAAACAAGAAGACCGGATTTACTTGAGTAATTTTTAGTTTCAGGTTTAAAGTTTAAAGTTTTAGGTTACCCGTTGGACTGAAATACAGGTAAAAGATACACCAATCAAATATGAGTGAGCAACTTGGAACTTTAAACCTGAAACAAAAACTAAAACACCATCTTCTGGAAAGCTTCCAGCACATACTGATGCATTACTTCTTTATAATCTAAATGAGTCACAATACGTAACTTTCCTTTTCCTAAAGAGCTTATAAAAATACTTTTCTGCTTTAGTTTTTCTATTAAGGCGGCTTCGCTGTATTGCGGTTTTAGGGAGAATATAAGAATGTTGGTTTCTACTGGCTCCACTGTTTGTATCCATGGCAATTGTTGTAGTAAACCACCAAGCTGTTTTGCCCTGCGGTGGTCTTCTTCAAGGCGGCCCACATTGTTTTTAAGCGCATACAGTCCTGCTGCAGCCAAATAGCCCGCCTGGCGCATGCCACCTCCAAATATTTTGCGAATGCGCAATGCCCTGTCCATATCTTCTTTAGTACCCATAAGCACACTGCCCACAGGCGCACCAAGCCCTTTAGACAAACAAACCGATATTGTATCGAACAACTGACCAAATTGCTTAGGGTGCTGTTTACGTGCCACAAGAGCATTCCATAAACGCGCACCGTCAAGGTGGTATTTAAGATTGTTCTTAACGCAAACTTCTTTTATATTAACCAGTGTTTGCAGATCATAGCATGCCCCGCCACCTTTATTGGTTGTATTTTCTATTGCTACCAACGACGTAAGAGGACTGTGGTAAAAATCGGGTGGGTTAATAGCCTCTGCAACCTGTGCAGCGGTAATCATGCCACGATTGCCATCTATCAGTCTTGACTGTACACCACTATTAAACGCAGCTCCACCCCCTTCATAGTTATAAACGTGTGCCCATTTATCGCAAATCATCTCATCGCCCGGCTGGGTATGCAGCTTTATGCCTGTTTGGTTGGCCATTGTGCCACTCGGAAAAAACAAAGCAGCCTCCATACCAAAAAGTCCGGCAAGGGTTTCTTCCAGTTCGTTTACGGTTGGATCCTGTTTAAAAACATCATCACCCACCTTAGCCCTGAACATGTGCTGCAACATTTCGTGCCCCGGTTTAGTAACGGTATCGCTAATTAAATTTATTTCCATAAAATTAAAAAGTATAGCTTATTTTTGCTTAAGCTAATACAAAACTACACTATTTATGACAAATACCGAACAAATAAAAGGTATTATAGAGCGCCTTGGTGCGCTGAGGAGGTATCTTTGACATTGACAGGAAGTTAATAGAGATTACCAACGAGGAAGAAAAAACCTATGCCCCTGATTTTTGGAATAATGCCAAAGAGGCAGAGGCTATTGTGCGCAACCTGCGAAGCAAGAAAAAGTGGATCGAAGACTATAATAAGGCTAACGACTTTGCCGAAGAGCTACAAATAATGTATGACTTTTTTAAAGAAGGCGACCTTAGTGAAGAGGAGTTGGATGAGCAATACAGCCAAACTATTACACATATAGAAAACCTCGAATTTAAAAATATGCTTAGCGACGAAGGCGACAGCATGAGTGCCGTACTGCAAATTACAGCCGGAGCCGGTGGTACTGAGAGTTGCGACTGGGCCAGCATGCTAATGCGCATGTATATTATGTGGGGCGAAAAACACGGCTATAAGGTTAAGGAACTCAACTTTCAGGAGGGTGAGGTTGCCGGTATAAAAACCGTTACACTGGAGTTTGAAGGCGATTTTAGCTTTGGCTGGCTTAAAGGCGAAAACGGCGTGCACCGACTGGTGCGTATCTCCCCGTTTGACAGTAATGCCAAGCGCCACACATCATTTGCATCTGTATATGTGTACCCACTTGCCGATGATACTATTGAGATAGAGATAAACCCAAGTGATATTAGCTGGGAAACCATGCGAAGCAGCGGTGCAGGCGGACAGAACGTTAATAAGGTTGAAACAGCAGTGCGACTGCGCCACCACCCTACCGGGATTATCATTGAAAACTCCGAAACGCGTTCGCAGCTTGACAACAAGATAAAGGCTATGCAACTCTTAAAGTCTCAACTATATGAAATTGAGCTTAAGAAACGCCAGGCCATGCGCGATGAAATTGAAGCCAACAAAATGAAAATCGAGTGGGGTTCGCAAATCCGCAATTATGTGATGCACCCATACAAACTGGTTAAAGACGTGCGCACTGCACACGAAACCAGCGATGTGGATGGTGTTATGAACGGCAACATTGACGAGTTCCTGAAAGCCTACCTTATGATGATGGGACAAAAAGAAGAAGAGAATTAAGAATTTATTTCACACAAATTAGTTCAATAAAAAAAGTGGTCAGGAATATTCTTCCTGACCACTTTTCTATATGAAAGAAACCAATTATTTTTTGCTCCACTCGTTTATAGAGTCCCTATTCATTTTAATATAATCAGGGTTATTGGCTTTTTCTGCCCCTGCCAACGATAGCTTGGCAGTCTCTATAGCACCTTTTTTGTCGCCTAGTTTAGCTTGTATAAGGGCTTTTTGCCTAAGCATGTAAAAAGGAGTATCTTCGCCCTGTGGCGTTTTATCTACAGCTTGGTTAATCCACGTTAGTGCTTTATTAAGGTCGGCGTTGCTCTGATAGTAATATTGGGCAGCTGCAAAATAAGCACCTGCTGTAGGGCCGCTCATAGCCTCGTCTATACTTTTAAGCGCAGTGGCTTTTGTAGGCACCTCTATTTTAAGGGCAACCATGGTTTTTTCCCATGCAATTTCAAGGAAACCATAATCGTTCTCTAAAGCATTAAGGCCAATAGTAAGCGTTTCAACATTTCGGTTTAAGAATTCCGGTTTTACCGTAGCTCTTACAGCCTCTTTACTGTCATCCCACTTTTCAGGAAGTCCCCAGTTTTTAGTATCGGTATAAAAAATTATATCCCAACTGTCGGCTTTCGGCTGGGTGTACAGTGCATAGCTTCCTGCCCTTAACGATTTTCCTGCAATAACAACATCGTCGCTAAAAGTAATAACTGTATTAGAATTGGCTCCTGTTCTCCACAACCTGCCAAATGGCACTAACTCTCCGTATACAGCCCTGCCTCTTGCGCTTGGCCTCGAATAATCTATTTTAACGGTAGTAAGACCTACCGTTTGCTCAATAACTGCTTTAGGGCTTGCCTGCGGCGTTTGAATTTGTGCCTGGGCACTCAGTATAAATGCCAGCGCAATAATGGCTGAGGCAAGTATTCTTTTCATGGTATTACAATTAAAAATGTTGTTAAAGCAAAATTAACAATTTGCCTTGTTATGGCTGTTAAAAAAAACTCAAAAATAGCAGCAGTTGTAGCCGTATAAAAAATACATTCGCTAAATTCACTGCTATTTTATCCGGCACAATGATATATACACTCCACAGGCTGCAAAAACTGCCTGTTTCTATACACGAAGCTTGGGATTTTATTGGTAATCCCAAAAACCTTGCCACTATTACGCCAAAATCTATGGGGTTTAAAACCCTTAGCGGAGACGACCGCAAAATGTTTGCAGGGCAGGTAATTGTGTACACCATTACACCTTTATTTGGTATTAAAATGCAATGGGTTACTGAAATTACGCACGTTGCCAACAATCATTTTTTTGTAGACGAACAACGCTTTGGGCCTTATGCTTTTTGGCATCACAAACATTTTTTAAAAGAAATTCCGGGAGGTGTGGAAATGGAAGACATTGTGCACTATAAACTTCCGTTCGGTTTTTTAGGCAGGCTCGTACACCCTTTTTTGGTGAAATCAAAACTGGAGGACATCTTTGCTTTCCGCCAACAAAAACTGACAGAATTATTTGGAGAATTTAAAGAGCCTGCCCAATGATAGTATTTTGGTTTAGACGTGATTTGCGCATTAAAGACAATGCGGGGCTATACAATGCCATTGCAACAGGCGAAAAAGTATTGCCTGTATTTATTTTTGACCCTACTATTTTAAGCGAACTGCCAAAAGACGACCACAGAATTACTTTTATAATGCAGTTGGTGGAAGATATAAACACTGAGTTAAGAAAGCATAAACGCAGCCTTGCCGTTTTTTTTGATGATCCTGCCACTGTATTTAGAAAGCTTATTGCAGATAACAATATTAAGGCCGTGTACACTAATCATGATTATGAGCCTTATGCGCAAAAAAGGGATTACGAAATAAAACAACTTCTTAAAAGTAAAGACATCGAATTTGCAACCTTTAAAGATCAGGTAATTTTTGAAAAAGATGAAGTTACGAAAGGCGATGGTAGTCCTTATGTTGTTTATACTCCTTACAGCAAACGCTGGAAAGAGCTACAAAAACCACATCATCTTAAACCCTACGAGATCAATATAAAAGCTGAGAATATCGAAGCTCACGACTATCCTTTTTTAAGTCTGAAGGATATTGGTTTTAAAACATCAGACATAAAAGTGGAGCCTTATGATATTTCACAGCCATTGATAAATAATTATGAAGGTACGCGCAATTATCCTGCTATAGACGGCACATCTATGCTTAGCCCTTACCTGCGGTTTGGAGCTGTAAGCATAAGGCATATTGTTGCTGTTGCCCAACAAAGCAATAACGGCACTTTTTTAAATGAGCTCATTTGGCGGGAGTTTTTTATGCAGATATTATGGCATTATCCGTATACAGTTACAAAAGCGTTTAGGCCAAAATATGACAACATTAAGTGGCGCGACAGCGAAAAAGATTTTAAAGCATGGTGTGAGGGCAAAACGGGTTACCCAATTGTAGATGCAGGAATGCGCCAGCTTAATACCACTGGCTACATGCACAACAGGGTGCGCATGGTGGTGGCAAGTTTTTTATGCAAACATTTACTCATAGACTGGCGATGGGGTGAAGCTTATTTCGCTCAAAAACTGTTTGACTATGAACAGTCCAGTAATATTGGCAACTGGCAATGGGCTGCCGGAAGCGGTGTAGATGCCGCACCTTATTTCAGGGTGTTTAATCCAACCGAGCAGGTTAAAAAATTTGATAAAGACCTTAAGTACATCAAAAAATGGGTGCCCGAATTTGAAAGTCTGGATTATAGACCAATAGTAGACCATAAAGAAGCACGCGAAAGAGCACTTAAAGTATATAAAGAGGCTGTAGCCTAAGCACGATTATCTATAAAGTTTACGGGCTTACGACTCATAGGGTTAAACATAATGGCGTTAATTTCCGGCAGGGTTACAAATACAATTTTTGGCGTTACCCTAAGCTTTGCCCTAAAGTGGTCTTTAATTTCGGTTAATAAATCATCAGTAGGATTTGCGACTGCCACTTTAATTAAAATTTCGTCGGTACCAAGGCTGTTGGTAGAAATTTCTATCAGGTGGCTTTGTATATCGCCAAAGGTTTGCAAAAGGTCTGTCATTGCCGGTGGGTAAAGCGTGGTGCCTTTATATTTAATCATTTGCTGTTTGCGGCCTATAACCGGCCCTATGCGCATGGAGTTTCGTCCGCATTTGCAGGATTCACTATGCAATTGTACAATATCACCTGTCTTAAAACGCACCAATGGCATCCCCTCAATGCCCAGTGTGGTAACGGTCAGTTCGCCACTGTTTCCGTTGGTTACAGGAACATCATTTTCATCAAGCACCTCGGCAATAATAAGCTCCGGGTGGTGGTGCCCACCTACCGAATGCTCGCATTCGGCAAAAGCGGTGCTCATCTCTGTAGAGGCATAGGTAGAAAACAGCTTAATATCCCATTTTGACGTGATTTTTTTAGACAATATATTCGGAGTAAAATCCTGGTTGCGTAGTGGTTCGCCTATACATACTGCCCCTTTTATACCGCTGTTGTTATAATCTATACCATGATTTTCAGCATACTCAATAAGCTTCAGTAAAAATGAAGGTACGGTAATTAAATAAGACGGCCTGTATTTTAAAATAGAATCCCATTGCAGTTCCGGTACGCCTGCCCCCACCCTAATAATACCCGCTTTTAACTTACGGATGCCTAAAAAATAAGCAAGACCGGCCATAAAACGCCTGTCTATGGTGGTCATGAGCTGTATAACATCGCCCTCTTTAATGCCCGAACAGGCAAAAGATATAGCCTCGTTATACGCCAGCCTGTCAAGGTCTTTATCAGTAATGCCAAAGGTTACGGGCTTGCCCGATGTACCCGATGTGGTGGCATAATCTACTATGACCGACTTAGGTACGCATAAAAAATCATCGTTAAACTCCTGAAGCTGCTCTTTTGTGGTAACAGGTATTTTTTGCAGGTCTTCTATGGTTTTTATTTCAGTAATGTCGATACCCTGATTAGTAAACAGCCTTTTGTAGTAAGCAGAATTTTGTGCAACATACTGCAACGCCTCTGCCAGTTTTTGCTCCTGAAAGGCTTTTATTTCCTGCTGCGACGCTGTTTCTATATAAGGGATATCCATACTTAATTTAATTTCCTGTTTATCTTTTTAAGGTATTCTTCTGTTTTCTGCTTACCAGGCAATGTGGTAATTTCCCTGGTCAGGGCTTTTTCAAATTCAATTCGGGCTGCTGTATAATAGCCACGGTTGTAATTATATACCCCTGCTTTGTAATACACCAACCAAAAATTTGGGTTAAGCTTTTGATACTTTTCAATAAACCCGGTTGGCAACGATGTATCATTATTAATGGCAGTATCAACAAACCTGTCTTCTACCCTGTATTGCTCATAATCTTTATATTGTTGCGAATATACAAACGGATCTTCGGGTATCAAAAGTGAATCTACCGCTACTGATGCAGATATGTTTTTATGGCTTTCGCCAAAAATGGCATTAAGGTCGTAAGCTACATAAGCCCCTAACTGATACGGATTGGCAGACACCCAAACCAGCCCCTGCTCCGGTTTAAAAATAACCGAATGGTGTGCCAGCAATTGGTTAATGGCTTTTTCGTTGCCGTAACCTAAAGCCCTATTATTCAAACCCTCAGTATTACGCATAACGGCAGCGGCTTTTACAGGGTCCATTTTTCCGTTTTCATCCAGGAGCTGGGTCATGCGCTCATAACGATACGCCGAATGGCTATTTTCTATAGCATCATTATTGTTGTTATCGTCTTTATAGCTGTCACTCTGGAAATGGTTAGAACAGATAAGTTGCGTAGTATTGGGCGCATCATATACCCCAAATTTATTTGGAGATACCTCTATCAAAACCGCTTTATGGTCGGCGGCACTGCCCACCATTATACTTTCCGACACAAAAACCTCACGCTTTTTTGCTATGGCAACAGCCTCATCTATGTTAGCAGCATACTGCAATATTTCGCGCGCCAGTAATGATATTGGTGTCTTTGCAATCAGCGGCATATCTGACTTTCCTGAGTTCAACGTTACGGTAATGCCTTTGGTATTCATGCCCGAAAGTGCCCCAATCATGCCGCCCCAGGTAACCGACATGAATGGGTAACCAGCATCGGGCTTTACAAACGACACGATTTTATTTTGTGCAAATTCATCCCCGGCATAAAAGTCAAGGTTGCGGGCAATGAGTAGTGAACCATCTTCTGTATTTTTGTCCCATGCAGCAAAAGAGGTACAGCCCACCAAAGCAAGGTCGTTAAGGGCGTGGCCAATATCGTGTGCGGCATGCAGGTAAAGGCTCCTCAAATAAGGCGGTGCTACATCATCATAATCATGAGACACGTATTGCGAAAGGCCGTAAATGGTGGTTTTGTATTCTTCGGTAACGTGCAGGTACAGCTTGCGGTTGTACCATTTTAAAAACTGTCGCAGTAATTTTTGCTTAAACTTAGACGGAACAATCTCTTTTACCTTATCTAAAAAAAGTTTTTCCTGCTTAATAACGAGCTGCTGAGACAAAGCACCCGTCACAAGCCCAAGCTGCAAAGGGTCGCCTTCGGCATACATTTCCCAGAGGCCGTATTTGTTTTGAAGCAAAAAATTATTGCCCGTTGTGGCTATGCTGTCCTTTTTAACTACAACCGGGGCAGTGTTGTTATAGCCCTGCGTAACGGGCTTGTGGTGTATTGAGTTGTACGTGCCGCACGAAACCAGCAGTAAAGCCGGTAACAGCATGCACAGTATATACAACCACCTTTTCATTTTAGCCTAAATTTAGCTCGCTATTTATTTTATTGATAAGATATTCTTTACCCAATATTTCAGAACAGGTAACCACAGCTCCAATGGTAACCCCAAGCACCCCGTGCATGTTGATGCTTTGCCCGGTAAGATATAAATTATCAAGCTTTGTTTTAGGTGCAAGATAGGTTTTCATAGGACTGTTGGAATCTTTTACATAGCCGTACAGGTTGCCATTTTGCCCGCCAATATAATCACGGTAAGACAATGGCGTAGAAGTGTATATCGACTTTATACTATCGCGAATACCCGGGAATTTCAGTTCGATTTTTTTAAGGAACTGCTCTGTTTTTTCTTTTTTAAACTGCTCGTATTCTTCTCCCCTGTCAAATTCTTCTGCAGTGGTATTATGAGTATGTGCCCACTTTTCTACCTCGCTAAAGTCCATAAAAGTAATGGCGGTCATGCTTTCAGCCCATTCGTCCTGCTTGCCCGTAACGTTCATAGAGGCCATAAAGCCCTCCGGCCAAGACTCGGCAGTATGATCCATAGTTTTCCAAACACGGTCTGTACTTACAAAATGATAGTAGTTGTGGTTAAGGTACTTAAAAGTCTGCGGTTTAAAAAGTATGTATAAACTAAAAGCCGAACCTACATTCTCTAAATTTTGAACGCGATTGTAAAACGACTTTCTGAATTTGTCTTCGCCCACCATTTTAAGAGTAGTCTTAGGTTCAATATTCGATATAAAAATATCACCAAAAACCTCTTCGCCGTTCTTTATTTTAGCCGAAAGTATCCTGTTATCTTCCGATGTAAAACTGGTAACTTCCTTGTATTTATAGGTTTCGCCACCATATTTTTTAAGCTGCTTAATAAGCTGCTTGGTTATATTGCTGCCGCCGTTTATGCAACGCCAGGCACTTTGCATGTATGAGTTAACCGACAGCGCATGTACATAAAATGGCGATTTGTCTTCTATTCCTGCATATAAAAAATTAGAACCGGCAAGAACTGCCCTTAACTTAGGGTTTTGGGTAATGGAGTCGATATACTCTTTCGCATTTTCAGACAGCACAGCAGAATCATAGCCCTCAGTCTCGGCCTTAAGATTATATAACGGAAAATTATTGCAGGTATCTATCAGCTTTTGGCAGTATGCCTTAAGGCTTTCTTCCTCATCGGGGAAAAACTTAAGCAATTGATTTACAAAATTTTCATAGCCCTGCGCATGCGGATATTCCAGTTCGTCATCGTCAAACGAAATAATGTCATACGCATCTTCGTCCATTTTTTTAAGCTTAAGGTCGTCCATTATGCCTATATACTTAAAATAGTTGTAAAGGTTCTGGCCTTCATCGAGTCCGCCAATGTAGTGTATGCCGGTATCAAAAATGGTTTTTTCTCTAACAAAAGTCTGAAGATTACCCCCAAACTGGTTATTTTTTTCGAGCACACAAACACTGTAGCCCTCTTTAGCTAAAATTATAGAAGACACCAGTCCGCCCAAACCGCTGCCAATAATTACAACATCATACTTTTTATTCACTTTCCTCTCCGTTGATTAGCACCGTAAATGTATCACTTTCAAACAATGTTGTAAAGCCATAAACATTATGTATGCCAAATTGCTTTATTAAAATTATGTATTGTGCCTTTTGCAGCATATTGTTATCTGTATCCTGCATTTTAGAGTGTGCAATAATAACACTATAATCTATATTTTTTGCATCGTCAAGGTGTTCAATATAGTTAATAGCGCGCTTTTTATTTAGATAGTTGGTCCTGGCAACATCCCTTTTATCAGGGTCTGCAATATAACAGAAAACCTTACGTAACGGCTGCTGCAATGCTAACAGTGTTGCTGTTTCTCCATGGTCGTCGGCAAGGTGTAGTACAGTAGCCTTTGCACTAATGTAGTTATTTATATCATGATAAACAGGTAAGTTACTGTTAATATGCTGTTTAACATCCTGCAAAATATCTTCTTCTTTATAGGCAAAACTGCGCAGCAAGGTACCTTTAAAGTAATCAGCTCCCTCAATTTCGGTGCGCATTTTTGCAAATTCCTCTTTAAAATATGCTGCTACTCTCTTGGTGCGCTCGCTGTAGTTCATTCCATATGACGCATCATCAGGTTTTATCCTGTCGAGAATTTTTAGTGTAATGCTGCCATCGTTTATAATAAAATCGCCTTTAGGCAACACCTCAGAATTTCCGTGGATGATAACCGGAATAATATCGAGGTTAAATTGTTCAGCCAAATAAAAAGTGCCTTTATGGAAACGCTGAATGTGGTTGTCTTTAGAGCGTGTCCCCTCAGGGAATATTGCAAGTGAATAGCCTTCTTCAACCTTTTTGCGCAGATGCTCCACGCCGCCCTCCAGTCCTTTTGAAACCGGATAAAAGCCCGCAAGGCGCACCCCTATGCCAAATACAGGCGAGTTATACACCCAGTCGCTTACCAGGTAAATAATTTTAGGGCTCAGCATGCCAATGGCAAGAATATCTAAGAAAGAGGTATGATTGGCAATAATAACAGCCGGTTTTTCAAACTGCTCTTTGTGCGGGTTAAGCACTGTTTTCTTTACAAATGGGTTTAGGTATAATACCGACTTCATGAATTTAGACAGTATGTACCTAAACACCTTAACCTTAAAATTGCGCTTTGCAGGGAAAATTGCCACCAATACGAAACTTGTAACGGAAAGTAAAAACCCGCCAAGGCCGTAATATATAAAACATAAAGTAGAATGAACAAGTGTGCGCAGCTCAAACGGTGCCCTGCCACTTTTTACCCTCTGTGTAAAAAAGAACCTGAACAGTATTGGGTAAAATATAAACGTAATGATGAGTGCCGCAAACACGCCTATTAACGATACCGACGATATCGATTTTAGTGCAGGATGCCCCGCAAACACTAATGCCCCTATACCCAAAACCGTAGTCAATACCGCAAGCAGTATAGATGTGCGGTAAGTAGCCATTTCGTTCTTTCCTGTGGTAAATTCTTTTTGCAACGCACTGGTCATAAAAATACTGAAATCTACTCCGTGCCCAAATACAAGCGTACACACTATAGTACTGAAAATGTTAAGCCTTATGTCGAACATTCCCATAATGCCTGTGGTAACCACACCGGTTATAAATATTGGAATACAGCTAATCAGCACCAATTCTACGCGCCTAAAGAACATAAACAATATTACTACCATTGCTACAACAGAATAGTTTATGAGTGCCGAGAAATCGTCTTTTAGTCCGCCAAGGAATGTTTCGTTCATTTGCTGGCGGTCTATAACCATAAGCTTAGGTGTTTTTTCTAACTTGGCCGCAACGGCATCGCGTTGCTCTTTAGACACCTTAACCACCGTGGCAACCGTATAAAAGCCGTCTTTTTGGGCAATAAATTCATTTAATGGTAACGCCTTTAATCCAAGATAATCCTGTAGCCCAATAGGCTCATACTTTTTATTCAGCATGCCATCAAAAAACCTTTGATAAGTACTGGGTTTAAAGCCAAGTTTAGCCCCTTCAGCAATAAGCCCGGCCTGCAATACGGCATTTCGTTGCGGTGTCCAAAAGCTGTTCCACCTGTCTATTTTTTTCTGTTGATCCTGCTTAGAAAGCACAATACTGCCAATAGAGTTAAAGCTAAGCAGCTCGTTTTTGTCTCTATCTGCAATAAGCTGTTGCCTTAAACGGCTGTTGTTTTGCAAAACTTCATCAACTGAAGTTCCGTAAGCTGCAACATAAAGTGATTTTGAAGTAAGGCTTGTGGCACTTTCAAGATGCTTTTCGGCGGTTTTAATATCCTGCGGCACGTAGTTAAGCTGCGATATATCTTTATCATACACCACATCATTAAAATAAAAAAAGCTTATGGCTATAACAACCACACTGAGCACAATCAGTATCCTGTTGCTGTGAAACGAAAAGCCCGCCATTTTATCGAGCACTGTTGCCTTGTGAGGTTTATGGTTCTCAGCATCATTATTAGCCGATGGCTTGTACAAATGCGGTATGATGAGCAACGAAAAAATGGCGCTTACCATTACACTCGTAGCTGCAAAGATGCCCAAATCCTGCAATGCCCCCGAGTTTACAAACAACAGGCATAAAAACGCCAGTGCCGTTGTACTGCTGCTCATAATTACGGGCTTGGCAATATCCCTGTATAACACCTTTATATCGCTGTTATGTTTGTAGTGCGTTAGTATGTGCAGGGCATAATCTATAGTTACACCCAATAATATCGATCCAATACTCAACGATATGGCTGATATAGTACCCCTTAAAAAATAGAGTAACCCAACGGCAAACAATACCCCAAAAATAGTAGGGATAAGTATAATAAACGGTACCAAAACCTTGCGATAATATACTATAAGTATAAGCATTAGCATAGATAATGCTACCGTGGTAGTTATCTTCACATCGCTTTTTATTTGCCTGGCATTGGCTACAGCAATATTGGTAGCACCAAAATATTCTATAGTTGCCTTATCCTTAAATTGTGTATTCAGGTTAGCTTTTATAGCATCGAGTTTATCTACAAACAGCGTATTTTTTTCGGTCTCATTGCCCGGCAGTTTCGGGTTAATAAACAATAAAAGCTTTTGATTGTCTTTTGTAATAACATAGCCGTCCTGCAATCTAAAATCATCACCCATGCCCAATTGCTGCAGTTTTTTCAGCCCTATGAATGAGATACCGAAAGGATCCTGCAATATAAAATCTTTGGTAACCAACCCTGATGGAGATATGAGCGATTTATAATTGCTATTTACTACAGCAGCAATACTGTCGTTGTTTAATTTTTTTTCAAGTTCAGTATAATCAGCATCGTCCAAAAACAAAGGGGCATTGCTGTACACAAAATCAAATGTTTCCTGTATGCCCTCATCGTCTACCCTACCCTGAATGCTGTTTATGTAATCTTTACAGCTGTTTTGCAGGCTATCTGTAAATGCAGTGGCTACAGCAGCAAGTTCTTCGGGAGCTACACCTTTTTTTGCATTGATAATAACGGTTATCTTATCGGCAAAATTAAGCTGTCCCAGTACTTTTGCTGCTTCGTCCGATCGCTCATTTTTAGGAATTAATCGCGTAATATCTTCCTCAAAGCTTATTTTAGAGGCAAAAAATCCAAAAACAGTCAATAAAACCAAAGCTATGGCTATAGCCAAAATACGGTTTCGGTTTACAAAAAAATGTATGGCTGTAAAAAACTTATGCATTTTCGTGTACTTTATTTTTACCTGTTGCAATTAATATAAAATAAGCCGATACTCCCATAACACAAGCCATAACTGTTGCAAGAACAACACTGCCAACAAGATACTGAACTAAATTACGATTAATGGTATCAAAAGCGGTATCATTATCGTTTTTTATAGTGCTGCCGGGAACTAAAAGCATACCCATTTTTACCGATGCTAAAATTATGAATGGTATTGCCGGAGGTATACTGATGTTAGAAAATGCGAAGGCTATAAGTTTATTCAGCCTCAAAACATAAGCGAGAAAAAAAACTAAAATTGTCTGAAAACCCCAAAATGGAGCTATTCCTATAAATACACCAAGTGCTATAGATAGTGCCTTTTTTAAAGGGCTGTCATCGCTGTGAAGAACATTTTCTAAAAAAAAACGCTTAAGGCTTTTTTTTTTAAAGCTTCTCACCATATCTCTCGGTTTAATGTACAAAAGAGAAATTGTTACCAATATGGTATTTAGCACACTAATACGTGAAAAATCGGTAAATGGCCTAAAGTGAGACACTCTTTCAGAAGGATCATACAGTACTTTAACGGGTACATTTTTTACAGGCAGCCCTTTCCAGGCGGCACGTACTATTACCTCAATTTCAAACTCAAACTTGTTTGTAAAGTATTTTGAGGGAATTTTATGTAATGGATACAACCTATAACCCGATTGTGTGTCCTGAAGTTTAATACCTGTTTCGAACCAAAACCAAAAATTAGAGAACTTATTGCCAAAACTGCTTTTTTTAGGCACGCCCTCCTGCATCATGTTTCGGCTGCCTATAAGCAGTGCATCGCCGTTTTGTTCTATTTGCTGTAAAAAAACAGGCATATCGTCAGGAAAATGCTGACCGTCAGAATCTATAGTTATAGCATATTCATATCCAGCCTGTTTTGCAGCAATAAAACCTGCACGCAGGGCAGCACCTTTACCTCTATTCTTGGCAAAAGCAACTATTGATATATCTGAATATTTTTCGAGAATTTGGGATGTAGAATCTGTAGCTCCGTCGTTAACTACAATTATTTTAGTGGTGTAGCGCAATACCCCATCTATAACCCTTTGCAGAGTTTTGCTATTATTATACGTAGGTATAATAACGCAATAGTTTAAATGGCTTATGGTATTATAATATTGCGGAACTTCGCCCATTATAAAATTGCAGGTTTAAAATAGGGTGCAAAGATACTTTTTTTAAATTCCTGATAAAATAGTTGATCTAACTAAAATCATACCTATTTATACGTAATTTAAAAGGCTGCCTTTTCTTCTGCTGTAAACGATTTTGATTTCTTCACAAAGCCTTGTGTAAACGCTTTTAAATCGGCTTTCTGGTTACTAAAATTTTTAATTATAAAGGTCTTATCGTTATCAATTTCATCGTCATAGCCTGTAATTTTTGGAGCATTTTCCTGAATACTAAGCCTTAAAAGTCGCGCTTCATAGTTGCTGGCATCGCGTTTAATAACTGCCTCAAGCAACTTTGCTCCTTTTGTAAACAGGTTCTTTTTATTCAGCAGTCCTTTTTCGTGTTTTGCTTTTAATGTAAGGGCGGCAGCCTTATAAGCCACTAAAGTAGTATTAGGACTGTCATCGGGAGTGCTTTCTAAAAGCGCATAAAGCTCTTCAGTATCTTTAGGAGATTCTGCTGCACCAATATATTTTTGCCTCACTGTGGTAAGATCTGCCGATGTTAATAAAATTACAGATACAAAAAACGCCAATAGTTTCATAACAGTATAGTTTAATTTTTAACTAAAGTTACTATATACAATTATGCCAATCTAATTTTTACTGTAAATACAAGATAATTTTAACGCTACGGTATCTTCAAATAAAGTAGTGTTCTTTACCTTAATTGTTGCATCATCCGTCTGAACAATATCCAGTTCAAGTTTTAAATGCGGATTTACTTCCGGATTTATAAGTGCCATGAATTTTATGTTCGAGGCACTGGTCATAACCAATGTACTATTTATTACCTGTTGTGTAATTTCTTTTATAATTTGCAGCATACACACACCCGGTGTTACCGGATTACCCGGAAAATGCCCTTTAAAAACATCATGGTCTTTGTTTATAGTAATTTCGGCCAAATATTTTGCACCATCCGTATTGGTAAGTGCATCTATTTTATAAAAGTCTTTTAGTAGCATAGTATATGATTATAAAACACAGCGTTTCTGTTTTTAAACAGAAACGCTGTAGAATTTTCTAATTTATTTAGTAGAGCCTGTCAACTTAAAGTTATAAGACAAACCTATTTGAAAAACACTGTTAAGCCTTGCTCTTTCCTGACGATCACCTTCATAATAATACTCATCATCGTCGTCCATATTGTCTCCAAAAATATCAACAAATCCTAACTTATAACGTGCCTCAATAGTTAAACCCATTGGCAGCTCATAGCCAAGTCCAAGGTTAAAACCAAAATCCACGTCATAGGGCCTTTCAGAAGTATATTTTCTAAAATTATCCCCTACCCTAAAATCAAGCGTAGGGCCAACTGTTCCATGAAAACCATCGATAATATTGAATTTATTCATAACCCCTAACGACAAATATTGTACTGCATAGTCGGCATTTACCCTGTATGTTGCAGCTACAGGATCGTATTCGTTAGTATAATAATATTCTTTTCCTTTGGCACCCTGCCTGCTGTAGTTTATCTCCGGTTGCAAAGTATAAAACTTAGCCAGCTTAATGGCAACAAAAGCGCCTGCATAAAAATCGGCTCTTGTGTCAAGATCAGTATCTGTAAGGGTAGAAAGGTTTAAACCTGCCCTCACGCCAGGTCTAACTGTTACCTGCGCCTTCGCTGCTATTGCTGTAAAACAAGCAATTAGCAATAACGTTTTTTTCATTTTAATGTGTGGTGATTAGTCATTGTATTTTTATCTGCAGAAATTACTTACTGGCTCCTGTTACCTTAAAGCTATAAGACAGACCTACAGAGAACACGAGGTTTGTATGATTGCTGTTATTATAATTGCCGTAATCATAATTGTAGTAATAATCATCCAGCACATCTACAAAACCTTTTTTTACACGGGCTTCTATAGTAAGTCCAAAAGGGAGTGTATAACCAAGACCGGCAGTAATGCCCACATCTACATCGGCATCTAAGTAAGCAGGGCTATTGGCAATAATATCAAATGTTGGCCCCACATGTACATTAAAATTATCTGTAAGCGTAAACTTATTTATCAGTGCAAGCGCAACATACTGAAGTTCAAGATCTACATTACGGGTTACATCATAACCTGTGTTGTAATCATAAAAATTCATTCTACCTTCCGCACCCTGACGCGAATAAGTAACTTCGGGCTGCATGGTGTAAAATCTTGTAAGCTTTACAGCAGCAAAACCACCTATATAAAAATCGGTTTTGGCATCCAGATCGGTGTTAGTAATTGATGAAAAGTTTGCCCCAGCCCTAATGCCCGGCCTAACGGTTACCTGTGCCGTGGCAGAAAGTACTGAAAACAGAAAAAGTGCAAATAGTACTGTTTGTTTCATAAAAGTAATGGTGATTGATTATTCTAAAATATTTAGCTCTATTTTGAGTTTTATGTTCTTATGGTCTATAACTATATTTTGTGCTAATATATTACTTTCCGGAGTATAAGTTATAATTGTTTTTTCTTTAGATTTTGTTGTATTTACAAGCTTGTCCAACTGCCCGGATGCCTTATTTATAAACATATAATTGAAGCGTTTACCGTCTTTACTTTTATATACTTTGCTTGCAGAATCTTCATATTGCTGTGAAATTGCATGGTTTTGCTTTAACAACAGCATAAAATCTTTCCTTAATGTGTTTACAATTATAGCCCTATCCAATTCTTCGAGAATGTAATTCACTTTGAAACTGTTATCTGATATTTCAAAATCAAACAGCTTGTTGCCAAATTCTGTAGTAAAGGCGGCTCTGTATAAACTGTCACTCACCCTTTTGGCAATAAAAATACCTCCAAAATCACGTCCGTAAACCGTAATTTGTGCTTTGTAAACATAATCTTTTACAGGATCAGAAAAGTAGGGAGCTTTATAACTTTCGGTTATAGGCTCTGTCTGCTCAAAACCATCTACAGTTTTTACAGCACATGATGATAGCAGCAAAAAGCAACTAATTATTAAAAACAGAGTCTGATATCGGCGCATTAACAACTTTATTTTTAAATACAATTGTAGTATAATCGTTAGACGGCTCGGTCATTTTAACCTGAGATACCATATTTTTTTTATCAAAATATAGTTCCATCTCTTTAATATATTTTTTTAACGCAGCATCTTTAGGAACCAGCCTTGTAATAACAAACTCGCTTGTTTTAAAAAAGGTCATTACAAACTCGTTTTCATCAAACATATCGCCGTTAACACTGCCCACAATAAGCTTGTTCAGTTTATTAAACATCTTGCTGTTACCCATATCCATGGCGCTTTTTTTGCCTGCATCATTTATAGATATCTTATTATTTTTAAAAACAACGCTATATTGATAAGGCTTTGTGTACTGCCACAAAAGCATTGAAGGTGCTTTAAAGCTCATCTTCCCTAACGTTTCAATATCCTTAGACAAAAAGTCCATGTGCTTGTACTGAACAAAATCAGTAGTAAGGGTTTTGGTACTCTTAGCCGTAGCGTTAACCGCATTTTTAAACGCTGTAGCTTCGGCAGCCGTCATTTTTTGCTCTTGGGTAAAACCTTTAAGACTAATGAGTAAAAAGAAAATATAAATAATACTATTTTTCATAAGCGGGTATATCTAACAAACGGTCTACAGTAACGGCTTTGTAGCCCTCCTGCTGCAAAAGTAACAATAATTGTTCCAAAACATTTACAGTTTTTTGCGATGTATCGTGTAATAAGATAATACAACCGGGTGCTAACCTGCCTTTAATACGGTTAAATATTTTGACCTCGCTGTCTATAACAGCATCTAACGAGCGCACGTTCCAGCCTATTACATAATGCCCTGTGAGTTTTAATGCCTTTGCGATATTAGGGCTTGTAACCCCAAACGGCGGCCTGAAAAGCAACGGCCTGCGTTGCGTACTTTCATTAATAAGCGCATCGGTTTCCAACAGCTCGTTAACTGTTTTTTCCACAGGAAATATGCTCAGCTGTTTAGAATGGCTGTACGTATGATTACCTATGGTATGCCCTGCTGCTACCGTTTTATTTACTATTTCAGGATATTGCTCAATTTGGGTACCTATACAAAAAAAGGTAGCCTTTGCATTGTACTTAGCCAAAAGTTCCAACACTTTCTCGGTTTCGGGTGTAGGGCCGTCGTCAAAAGTTATGGCAACTTCTTTAACTGTTGGGTGTTTTTTTCTGTAAAGTGCTTTTATATGATAGCCCGAGCGTATTAAGCCCGAACCTGCAACGGCAATGCCCAGCCATATAAAAGGCGTGGCCAGCAACCACCACCACGATAATACATCTGTAAAGGCTAAAACTGCTAAAAGTATGGCAGTAGCAAAAAAACAAATGGTATTTATTCTGTGGGTCAGCATTTTGAAATTAAGGTAAAACTATGGTCGTTACCCCTGTACTGGTTGTAAAGCAGTATGTTTTTATATTCACTTCGCTCTATGGTATTTACTTTTAAAATAGGGTTTATTTGCTGAAGCTTTACTAAGTGCGATGCTACCCAAAGCCCAAACGATGTAGCCACATAAAACTCTCCGCTCAAATGCTTGTAATACACCTGTGGCGTATCTTTAAAAACTCCCTGCGCCAGATTGTTGTAATATCCGTCAAATTCTGTATCGCCGTTATAGCCTAAAACTACGGCATCAACATCATTAACTGACAGACCATTACGCCCTAAAAAAGCCTCAAGTTTTACCTGAACTTCGTCCTGCTGTAGTGTATTGTAAATAAAAACATCTTTAAGTTCGACATAGGTGGTTTCTTTCTGTTGGTCTTCAAGCACAAAAAATGCTGCCCCCTCCGAAAAAACCGCACCTCCTGTAGTAGGATTGAGAACACTAAACGGCCCTGAATCATTAGCTTTTATAGCACCCGACATCTGCATAAATTGCATGGTGTTTTCGGCTGCTTCTTCTATACCGCCCACTAAAACCGCCTGTGCATTTTCTTCCTGTATCTGCATCTGGGCATCTATAAGTGCCGACTCAAAAGATACCGCCCCGTTTACATACGTAAAATTATATGCCTTGCATTGCAGTCCTAAAGCTATCTGAGCCCCTACAGTATTGTGTGTAGACTGTATAAACGATGTTGGGGTTAAAAATTGCTCCTGGTTGTCTAAAAGTGCCTGTAAAAATTTCTCAGAGTCTATATTACATCCCATTCCGGTGCCGGTAACAATAGCGTCAAAACTTAGTACACCTGCTTCTTTTATTGCCCTGCCCGATGCTGCAATGCCATTCTTTACCCCTTTAGCCATACGCCTTCCGGCAGCCGGGGCTAAATACTCTTTATAATCGGGTGCAAAGAGCGGGAGAATGTTATCAGTTTCGTTAACAACCACCTCATCCAAAAAAGCCGCATCTAAGGTTTTTTGGGCAGAAACACATCCGGTACCGTTTATGTAACACTTTTTCATTAGCTTTTAGAGAACAGCAGGGTTGAACAGTTGCCGCCAAACCCAAACGAGTTAGACAGCACATGGTTAATTTCTTTTTGCTTTAAAACCGTTTGTGGTGTAAGGTTAAACTCTTCCATTTGGGTTTTAAAATTCAGGTTAGGGTACACAACATTATGCTGCAATGCCAGCACGCTGTACACGGCCTCTATGGCAGCTGCAGCAGCAAGTGTGTGCCCCGTAAAAGGCTTGGTAGAGCTAAAATCGGGCACATTTGTACCAAAAGCCCTTATAATAGCACGCCCTTCAGATAAGTCGTTGTTAGGGGTTGCCGTACCGTGAGCGTTAATATAATCAACATCCTGTGGGGTTAAACCTGAAACTTTAAAGGCTTTTTCCATAGAGAGGAATGCACCGTCGCCATTTTCAGATGAAGCCGTTTGATGGTAGGCATCGTTGGCATTGCCATAGCCCGAAAGGTAGGCCAGTACTTTTTTATTGCTTTTTTGCACCACCTCATCCGATTCCAATACTAAAAACGCAGCCGCCTCGCCAAGGTTAAGCCCTTTCCTGTCGTTATCAAACGGGGTATTATAACCATCAGAATAAATCATCAGGGTTTTAAAACCGTTAATGGTAAATTTAGAAAGCGCATCGGTACCGCCCACTACTACCCTGTCTAACCTTCCTGATTTTATAAGCCTTGCACCCAGCATAATGGCATTTGCCGCCGATGAGCATGCAGTACTTATGGTCGTTACAAAACCTTTAAGGCCAAGGTCATTGGCTATTTTGTGGGTAACGTCGCCTGCATCGTGAGATTCTATGTAGCGCCTGTTTTCTTCACTTTCAAAATAATCGTAAAAAAAACGTTCGGTCATGTCCATCCCCCCCACACTTGTAGACGATATAAGCCCTGTATTATATTCGTTAATATCTGTTATACCTGCATTTGCCACGGCCTGTTTAGCAGCAATGGCACCCAACATGGCAGTACGCGAATAGTTATTATTGGCAGGCAGACCCAAAATTTCGGCAAGCTGCTGATTGGTCTTTTTTATCTCGCCTACCTTAATATCATTTTTATGGACAGTATCTATATTTTCTATAGCAGTAATGCCCGTTTTGCCATTTACAAGGGCATCAAAATTCTCTTCAACAGTTAATCCTATCGAAGACACAATGCCCATACCGGTTATGGCAACTCCCCTGCTCATTACTTAGTCCTTTTTTCAGATATGTACTGAGCCATAGTATTAATAGACTCAAATATAGCCTTCCCCTCTTTAGGGTCGCTTAGTTTAATACCATAATCTTTATCAAGCATTACAATAAGCTCCAGTGCATCTATAGAATCAAGCCCAAGGCCATCGCCAAAAAGCGGATCGTTATCATTAACGTCTTCTACAGTTACATCTTCCAAATTAAGGATATTGATAATCTTTTCTTTCAGTTCAAGCTTTAATGCTTCCATATTAACTAAGATATAATGTTTGTATATTTTTTTCTGTATGCTCTATTGTACCCTCTTCAGATACCAAATACATAAACGCTTTATAATCGTCTTTAAAAAACTCTACCCAACCGCACAGCACTTTATCTGCCTTTTGGGTTTCGAGCAATGCAGTTGCATAATTAACAAAAAAATCAGGATTAAACTCCTCAAATATAAAAAAACTATTTTCGGTAAACAGTTTATGCCTTATGCTTATCTCGCCCAAGCAAATATTAGGCAGTGTATAAACAAACACCGCCGGGCTCGGAAAATAATTCTCATCATCTGCAATCGACTCGTTGTACTTTACATCGGTATCAAGGCTGGACGATGCATTGGCAAACAACAGTGCCGTATTGCTGTTATTGGCCTCAGTGTTAAGTAACAAATCGGCAGCAAGAAAAGACAGTTTGCTAAGGTTGTCCATTTTAAAGAACTTAGCATAATCGGTCTCAGCATGCTTGTAGGCCTGCTTTGCAAAATCAGTAAATGCTGCCCCGGGCGCAGAAAAATATTCCTGCCCGTTAAGGTCTATACGGTTATCTTGTATGCTGCAATATCCTGATATGTAATACCTGCCTGCCATTAATTTATTTTTTTAAACACTACTGCCGTATTGCAGCCCCCAAAGCCGGAAGCTGTTTTTAGCCAATAATTTACCTCTTTATCCTGATTATTAGCAATTACATTTATGGGTTGCGATACTCCCGGTTCATCATAACCCAACGATTTAAACAGCCTGTTTTGAGCCATTGTTTCCAAACCTATAACTGTTTCCAACAACCCCGATGCTCCAAGCGTATGTCCGTAATATCCCTTAAGGCTATTAACCGGAACTTCGTTAAGCCCAAGCCTGTTAAAAGCTATGGCCTCCATTTCATCATTAAAAGGGGTTGCCGTTCCGTGTGCCGAAATATAATCGATAGCATCGCTCTCTATCCCGGCCTCTTTAAAGGCGCTTTCGATACTCTTTACAAGGCCTTCGCCTGTGCGCGACGGACCCGATATATGGTTGGCATCGTTAATAGAGCCATCCCCGGCTACAACTGCCTTGGTATATTCGCTGTTTTTTGTGACCAATGCCGCTGCGGCTGCCTCGCCTAACGACACACCATCACGGTTTGCCGAATAAGGCCTGCACGGCTGCGGACTCATAGCTTTAAACGAGTTGAAACCCGAAAGCACAAATTTAGAAACCTCGTCTCCGCTTACTACAAACACATTGTTGTATAGGCCAGACTGTATAAGCCGTTTAGCTACCGATACCGCCATAATGCCCGAAACACAGGCATTAGACACCACTATGGGCTGTGTTGTAAACCCAAAGAAATTAGCTATGTTTTTAGCCAACCCCTGCAAATAAGCACCTTTAGGAACTTCATCCCCGTCATTAAGCAATGTAATATTACCTTTTGTAGTAGAGAGTATCAATGCTGTTTTAGCATCTAATACCACCCCCGATGCTTTTATTACAGGCTCTAAAGCCAGCAGCATCATTTTTTCAAGCCTTGTGTATGTTGTATTACTGCTTATTTGCGTAAATGCATTATCAAGGCTTTCATTGTTTATTCTGGCGGCAAAAAAAGGCTCAGGTAAAAGCCCGGTATCATCCCAATGGGTAATACCGGTTGTACCGCTTTCTATTGCCTGCACATTACTTTCTACAGTAAACCCTAACGGGGTTATGCAGTTGGTTTGTGCTATATATACATTTTGCCTGTTCATTATTTAAGGCCTACTTTGGTTCGCCATTCATCAAAAAACTCAGGATAGTTCAATACCATTACCCCATCCTGATTAACAAAAACCTGTACTGTTTCGCCTGTGCAGGCAAGGTTATTATCGGCATCAAATATTTTGTACCTGAATATTATTTTAGCAGCAGGCGTGTCTACAATAGTTGTTTCTATAGTAGCCACATCGCCATAGCGCAACGGCAGCTTGTGCTCACAACTCGATTTTACAATAGGCGTAGTATAATTGTGTCTGTGCACATCAAGGTAGCTAATGCCATGCTCGCGCCCAAAGGCTTCGCGGCCATCTTCAAAATAAGTAATATAGTAGCCGTGCCAAACAATGCCTAACGGGTCGGTCTCGTTAAAACGTACCCTTATTTTTTGGGTAACTGTAAGCTGTGCTGCCTCTTTATACTGCTCTTTTCTTCTCATCATATACTATTGATATAGCTACCATTGCCACAAAAAACAGGAACAACAGTGCTATGTGCGGCAGTATGCCTGCCAGTGTACTATTTCTTAAAAGTACGTCGTAAAATGCTTCCAAACCCCAGTTCATGGGCGATGCCTTTGCCACATACTGCATTATTTTAGGCATGGCAAAAACAGGCACCCACACGCCACCCACCGCAGCCAGTATTACTACCGATGTTGCTCCAAAAGGTGCCGATTGCTCCTGTGTTTTTGCAAATGTGCCCAGCAATATACCAAAGCCTACGGCCGCAAAACCGCTAAATAACGCCACCACGCTCATTAAAAAGAATGCTCCGTTAAGTACTAAAGGCGGCAGCCCTATGTGCGGAAACAGATAAATGCCCACCGCCAGCATTAGGAAAAACTGCAGCATGCATATAATAAGGTACGTAACTGTTTTACCTGCAATTACGGTTAAATACGATACCGGGTTTGTGCGAAGTCGTACCTGTGTGCCTTGATTTTTTTCTTTTACTATATTGATAGATAACGGCACCACAATAAAGAACATGGCAAACAACGTCCATGCCGGCACATTGTGCTGGGTAGAATTTGGCACCATCTCTTTATCTTTAAACATGGGCACTATTTCTTTAAAGCTTATGTAGCTTTCCTGATTAAAGGCCGCAGTGCTCTCCTCGCCCATTTGCTCTTTAAAAGCATTGTAAATAGATTTTGTTTCTATTTGAGAGATCATTTTATCTATAGTGCTCTTAACCGCATTTTTAAATGCCGACTGCGAAGCCGGGTCAAAATACAACCTCACTTCCTTTGGGGCTGTATTTTTAGTTACAACCTGTTTTGCTATAATACTGTCGGTAGCGGTAAAACCTTCAAGAATGCTGTTTACGTTCTCCTCTACTTTGGCTTTAAGTCCTGCACTCAAATTGGCAGGGATGATTATTGCCATCTGATATTTACCATCAAATACCTTTTCTTTAGCGGTTGTTTCATCTAAAGGTTTTCCGTCCAGCTGACTAACAATACTAAACGAACCGCTTTCGCCAAGGTTCTCCGAAACAGTTTTACTAATTTCACCCTTATCGTTATCAACCACAAGTACCGGGATTTTAGTTTCGGTAGCGGTTTTAAAAGTGCTGTCCTGTATTAGTGTAATTGTAATTACCAGAATTAAGGGCATTACAAATAATATAATAAGACCGCCAAGATCGCGCTTAAGCAACAAAATCTCTTTATTTACAGACATCAATAGTTTATACATCGCGCAGCTCTTTACCGGTTAATGATAAAAACACATCTTCTAAAGAATGGGCATTGTGGGTAACCGTAATGATCTCCTCCGGAGTGCCCTGTATTAGGATCGTTCCACTGTCTATAATGGCTATATGACTGCACAGATCCTGTGCCTCTGCCAAATGGTGTGAAGTATATATAATGGTAGTGCCTTTGGCATTTACCTGCTTAAGATATTCTATAATTACGTTTTTAGAATGCACATCCACGCCCACAGTAGGCTCATCCAAAAACAGTACAGAGGGTTCATGCAGCAAACCTGCAATAAGATTTACCCTTCGCTTCATCCCTCCGGAAAAAGTTTCGATAGACTTATCGGCAAACTTTGTCAGACCAAGATATTCGAGCGAGTCGTTTATTTTTTGTTTCAGGTCTTTACCCTTAAGTCCATACATACTGCCAAAATACATAAGGTTTTCGCGTGCAGTAAGCGTAGGGTACAAAGCATATTCCTGCGGAACCACCCCTATGGTTTTCTTTATGGCAAAGCTATTGTCTTTGTATGTATGCCCTTCTATAGTAAAACTGCCCGATGATGGCTTTATCAATCCGCACAGCATAGAAATAAGTGTGGTCTTACCTGCACCGTTAGGCCCCAGCAAACCAAATATTTCCCCTTTATTTACAGCCAAAGACAAATTATTAACCGAAAAAAAGTCGGCTTCTTTGTACTTCTTCGAAAGGGATTTTATTTCTATAACAGGATTGCTCATTAATTAAATCGCTTTTTTTAATTTCTTAAAAAACGCCTCTTCTTTATCGGCAATTTCAATTAGCATATCGGCCAACATGTTATATACATCGGGCTTATTGCTTCGCTTTTTATAAACACGGGCGGCCTCTACGGCAAAATCGCGCCACAGGTCGCCAATACCCGTCATTTCAAACGACAGCTCTTTTAACTGCGGATTCTCAAGTATAACCGATGCTTCCTGTAAAAAAGCGGCATATATAAACCTGAAGCCTCCGCCTCCGGTGCCTATCTCTTCCTGCATGCGCACAATTTGTGCCAAATAGTGGTTGGCTTTTCTTACGCCGTGCTTTAATGGCCATTTGCGGATGTGGCGTGCCACAAAGCGCATACCCCTTACACCAACAATAGGCACAGGAGCAAGCATGTCTCGGCAGGTAGCCTTAATGGCAGTAGTAATGGCCTTTTTGAAATCCAGTTCTTTAGGAATGTGTATAGGATAATACATTTGCCCTTTGGGTGCAAAAGCCCCTTTGGCAAAACGCACTCTGTCCAATTCTTGTGTAGTAAGGGTGGTAACGGTTTCCATCACCGGGTCGCTAACCAAATAATTATCACCCTCTTTGCCATATACAACAAGGTTATGGGCGTTAAAGTGAAAGCGGTAATCGTCAGGAAAATAAGTAAGATTATACACTCCTACCTGCAACCCTGATGGTATATTATTATTAAGGTTGTCCTGCAATGCCTTTTCGGCTGCAGCCGAACCCGAAAACTTTTGTCTCTTTATTTTAATGCCAAGCCTTTTGGCCACTTTGCCAAAAATAGAGCCCGGCAACGGGCGATAGCTAATAGCCGGCGCATGGTTTACTTTTAAAAAAGGCAGGTACACAAAAAACAGCCCTGACCCTATGCCAAAAACCATAGGCTCGCTAATATTGAGCCCGTTGTGTTTTAATAAATTAGATGCTACACCATTTTCGCAGTGTGCGGCCTGGTGATGCTTAAAATCAGTCGTCATTATATCAGCCCTTAAATTTTTTAAGTTGTTCTGTGGTTATCAAAAAAGCATCGGCATATTTTTTAAGCACTTTATCGCTAAGCCCGGCAAATACCGATGGCTTAAAATGCCTTTTTATGCGCCATTGCCACATACCCACATATCCTGCAAGTATGCCCACATCCATCTTATTAAGCTCCATAAAATATACAATGGGGCTTGCTTCATTATTTATTACCTGTTGCCTTGCAGCTTCGGTACGTTCTTTTATCTCTTCAATAGAGTTACTAAGTGCTATGGTTTTAGGTTCCCACCCACTGCTAAGCGCGGTGGTGTAGTTGCCTTTATCATCAGTGGCGTAGCATAGCTCGCGCATGTTTGTGCTCTCTATGTTACTACTGTCCTGTGGTACTTCGCTCTTTTTCATCGTTCCTGAATAAATAAATTTATCTCTCCTTCTAAAAGCAGTTCTCCGTTGCAATAGCTGCTGCAACTCATCATGCAGGTAATATAAGTCCCTGTATCAAATCTTGATACCAGCTTTGCCTTTGTAACAACATCGCAGCCTGTTTTAGGCATTGCATGTATCTTTACCGTTTTTATAGAACTTATAAAACCAATCACGTTTGCATTTGGTTTATGATTTTCCTCATCATCAACAAAATAAGACCTCGCTACTATCGAAGAGCAGGTTTGCGCTGCATTCTCTATAAGCCCCGCCTCGCATAGCTTGCCATTATCTATAAAAATGTTATCTTCTTTTACAGTAAAAATAGTTTCTACACTTTCAGCGTCCATAACCACTATACGGTCTACCATTAGCATGGGCTCGTGGTGTGGCAGGTAAAGGTGTATATCTATATCTTCTATCATAAGCATTATTTTGCCAAAACAGTTTTCATCTGGCTTTTAGCTATCTCTGTATCATTAAGTTTAGTAACAATATTTACCAGCGTAATGCCCATAAATTCCTGCAAAACGCTCACTTCGGTCACCAGTTCATTACCCACAACAGGCAATTTTTCTACCGTGACCTCTTTTATAGAACCTATATATCCCGTAGGTGCAGGTTCTTTTTTTAAGTAAAACTGATAGCCTGTGTATAAAGCCACCGTTTGTGCCATGTGCTCTATTATGCCGGGTTCTGTAAACCTGCCATTTTGCACAAAAATATTGTCTTCATGAATGGTAAACCCTGCAACAACATTGTTTTCTGCAAAGTGCAACAGCTTGTCTACCATTACAAAAGGAGCTTTTTGCGGTATAAGACTTTCTACAAAATTTTTATCGGTAACGGCTTCCATTAGCAAACAGTTAAATACGCAACCGAATAGGTAAATCTGCCGCTCTCTGGTACTACAAGCAATAGCTTTTCACCTTTTTTAAGCCTGCCCGAATACAACAACTCTTCTACCATAAGGTAAATAGAGGCACTGCCCACATTGCCAACACGGCTAAGGTTTATAAACCATTTTTCTTCGGCTATTGCAATACCACGGCCTTCTAATTCGTCTTTAAGCTTCTTAGCAAAAAAGTTAGACGACACGTGTGGTAATAAATAATCTATATCATTAGGCGTAATGCCATGTTTATCAAGCGCCAGTTTAACACTTAACGAACCTTTTTCCATTACAAATTCATCCAACAGCTTTACATCCTGCTTTACAGAGAAAACCGATTGTTTAAGCCATTCTTCTGTAGGATAATCCTGCCATGGCCTGATGCTGCCGTCTTCAAGTTTATCACCACCGGCATACATGCAGGCTTCCAATTCGTGAGCATAGGAATACGATTCCATCCACTCAATTTTAAGAGACACTTCGCCCCTTGGCTTGTTCTCTAACAAAAATGCTCCTGCCCCATCTGAAAGCATCCATCGCAAAAAATCTTTTTTAAAAGCTATGATAGGCTGCTCTTCCAAATTTTTAAGGTTAATCACCTCATTATTAAACTTATCGGCTATCATCCATGTAGAAGAACGTTCGGAACCTGTACATATGGCATTGTTGGAATTACCCGACTTAATACTCATAAAGCCATACTTTAAAGCATTCATACCAGCACAACACACTCCCGACGATGAATTCAATTCTACCGACTGATTGTCCATAAGTCCATGAACCATAGATGCATGCGAAGGAAAGAGATTGTCTGGAGAAGATGTTCCGCATGAAAGCAACTCTACATCTTTTTTTGTAAAATCACCGTCATACAGTTGCTCTATAGCAAGATGGGTAAGCTGGGCATTGTTATGCGTAATATTGCCTTTTTTATCTATAGCATAATACCTTGAGGTAATACCATTATTTCTAAGTACTATCCTGCGGGCTTTAGAGGCAGTGTCATTAATCAGGCCAAGAATTCCTTCCATTTCATCATTAGTTACCACTTCATTTGGCAAAAATTTCCCGGCTCTTGTTATGTAAACATCAAACATAATTGTTTCAGTCCTTTTTTATGCGCTTTCTACGCCTTTATAATATTTTATAATCCTTTTATTCTTATTAAAGTTAAAAGGATACATAATGAGGTGCAATATATATACAATTGGCGAAATAACCCAAATTGCAAGTACCAAATAAACAACAAAAATTTTTAGTAATTTCTTACGTTTTTCGGGATTTTTTGAAATAAATGCAGACCATTTGCTAAATATATAGTTACCTTTTGTATCTACACCCACAAGGTACGTATTTACACGTACAGCACCCTGTACCAACAATTTATCCTGCAAGTTACTAAAATCATCCTGTAAAAGCGCATGGTGAATGGTTAGCCCAAATTTTTCAGACTCAGTTATATCTTTATCGGATACACCTGGCAAAGGAAAAATCCCTAAATGCCTTGTTTTTTTCCCGCTAAACATCCATTCGACAATGGTTATAACGCTTATTAAGTTACCTGCCCTGTCTGTCAGGGCAATATTTCCTTTTAGTAAAGCTCCGTTTTGTTTGAGTAATACTTTTATTTTTTCCTGAGCTAAAAACCACATATTCCTGCTTCCGCTTATGGTTACAACAGGCGTATTGTTTAGCAGCAGTTTTGCTTCGGGGCTTTTAAGGAATGAATTTATTGGGATCGATGGCGATAAGAACCAAACCTGATAATGAAACAACACAAGGTCATACTTTACGTCTAATACATGCTGTGGCACAGGTTTTAGTTTCGCCGGAATTTGTAAAAAAGATTCAGGAAAAGCATCAAAAAACTGTTCTTTATTCCATGGGAAAGGAAACGGCTGCTCCATTTCTATTCTATGAAACACCACATTTACCCCCGGATCTGCAATAAATGGAGCAGCTATATTCTGCGCTATATCATGCAATTGTCCCGATTGTGTAAAATAGATTACAAGAACGTTCTTCATACTATACTTCTCCCCTATTGCTGTTATGCTGTTATTTCTTTAAAATTCCTTACTTTATCTTCTCTCTTTTTATGTACCCAATCAGGCCACGTAGAGGCATCATCGGCATCAAATATCCTTATATTTTGATTATCGTCGGTTATTAAAAGGTCATCTCTTTTGCATTGCAAAATTTTTGCCGCAGTCTCTACCCCCGAATATGTTGCACCAGCCACACCGTGAGATAAAGTACTGGCTCCCGTTAAGTAAAGATTATTTATTTCGGCTTTGTTTTTATAAGCAAACGGGCCTACATATTTTAAAGTTTTCTCTGTTCCATAAACATTACCGTTAGTACTGTTTATATAAAACTGGTTGGTTTTTGGCGTGCCCAGTTCTGCCTGTACAATATGCTGCTTAGCCCCTGGTATTAAACGCTCAACAGTATTTAAAAACTTGGCTATGATTTTTTCTTTAAAGATTGCATATTCAGGGCTACGCTCATCTCCTTCTCCCATAAACTGTTTAAGGCAATCATATTCTATATAGGTAACTATTTCAAAACTATGATATCTGCCGTTAAAGCTCACCGGGTCTTTTAATGTAGTACAGCTCATAAACAACGCAGGAAACTCGTCACCTTCCGTGAGTTCTTGCGTAATCAGGTCGGCAAATTGGGCATCAACATCAGCATCTCTAAAAACCCAATTATTGCCGCTGTCTATGCCTGCTGCGGTTACATCCATATCCAAAGTCAGGAAAAGTATAAGCGATGTTACCGAATATTTAGTGCTGTCCAATCTTTTAAGCAACTTTTTGCTCAAATGTTCCCTGCCAATAAGATCAAGATATGTAATACCCGGATCGGCATTAGATATTATGTTTTTGGCAAATATCTTTTGGCCTCCTTCTATTTCTACACCTATAGCAGTGTTGTTTTCGATCAATATCTTATTAACTCCCGAGCTTACTTTTATTGTACCTCCATGGCGTTTTAAACAGTTGGTCATGGCTTTTACAATGCCACCTCCACCGCCCATTGGGTAAAATCCACCATCGGAATAATGCCCCATTACAGACGAATGTACTATAAAACTTGCCTTTCCCGGCGGCATACCATGGTCTCCGCACTGTACATTAAGTACCGCCTGAACTAGAGGATCTTTTACATGCCTGTTGATTATTTTTTTTAAGCTAAAAAAGGCATTATGCACAAAATCTTTGGTTTTAAACGGTGCCGTGATTATTTGTTTAAAACCCTTTATTTTGGGCATCATTTGCATTTGTGCGTTTACTTTAGCTACAAGTGTAAGGTAATTTGCTATTTGTTTTGCGCTCTCGGGAAAACGTTTGCCAAGGCTAACGGCAAAATTATCGAGTCCGGCAGGAATATCAAATATTTCCGATCCAATATGGCAATGCTCAAAAGCATCAGGATTCATTCTGAAAAAAACAAGATCGTTTGCAATTCCCAGCCCCTTATAAAGGTCGCTTGTGGCCTGTCCTTCGTTAATTAGTCCAATATAATGCACTCCAGGGCTAAACCGCTGCCCGTTTAAAGTAAAGCTATGGCACCAGCCACCAGGCACATAATGCTGTTCCAGCACCAATACCTTTTGCCCGGCACGTGCAAGACAAATTGCAGTTGCCAGCCCTCCCGGCCCTGAACCTATTATAATAGCGTCTAAATCCGGTGGTGCCTGCAGCATACTTTTATGGGTTTATAATACAGGAAAAATTGCCTGTTAAATTTTGTTTATTTTTTAAATGCCTGCCAAAAATCAAAATAGTTAAACCACTGTAGTGGGTATTTTTTCAACATAGATTCCACACTTTCCACATAGGTTTTAAGTAATGCCTTTTCGTCGCGATGTTTAACAACAGCCTCGCGGGCATACAAATGGTAGTGAAGTTTTTTCTCTTTCATTACATAGACAAACGCAACGGGCACCTTTAGCCTTGATGCAATAAGAAAAGGGCCGGCCGGAAAATTTGCCTCTTTACCTAAAAAAGGTTCTGCAAGACATTTTACCCCTTCAAAATAGCGGTCTCCGGTTAGGCATATAAGCTCGTTATTAGCCAGTGCCTCATTGATCTCATAAATATGAGAAAGGTCTTCCTTGATAATTATGAATTTAATAGCCGATTTAGATGAGATACTCTCCAGATATTCCTTAATTGCCCTATGCTCCATATCGGAAGTTAAAAGGTTGATCTGGAACTTACCTTCAAGTTCTCCTAAAAAAAACTCAGCAATTTCAAAGTTTCCAATATGGGCACTTATCAAAACACCACCTTTTTTGTTGGCAAGCATTTCGTTAAGCTTTTCTATACCGTCAAACTCGTAAGTAAAACGATCTCTCATTCCGGCAGATATTGCCGTTTTATCTATAAGCGTTTGCCCAAAGGTATAATAGCTCATAAAAACCATTCTTCTGGCTTTAGAGCGCGAATAGCCCATGCGGTTATGCAAATAATAGAAAGTAACCCTGTTGGTTTTCCTTAAAAACAAAAAGTAATAAGAAGCTACAAAGTATAAAACAAAATAAGACGCCCTAACCCCAAGGTATTTTATACAAAATACAAATATCTTGTATCCTAAAAGCCCTCCTTTGGATTTACCATCCCATTCGCTCATTACAATGCGGCATTTACCTTATTGTCTATAAGGTTATAAAAATCATTAAATGTGGCAATACCTACAAAATCAGCCTCGCCAAGTTTCACTTTAAAGTTAGATTCTACACTAACCACAAGGTCTACATAATCAAGACTATCTAATCCAAGCGTATCTTTTAAATTGGCATCCGGTTCTATCGCATCGGCATCTACCTCAAATTCATCAATTAAAAAATGGTTTATTTTTTCAATAATTTCTGCTTTGTCCATGTGTCAATTTTAAACTTTTTTTATTACTAAGGCAGAGTTTGTTCCTCCAAACCCGAAAGAATTCGACAAAAATATGTTAATTTCTTTATCAATCGTATTTCCTGCCAAATTTAATTTAGCCGAGTCTTCATCAGGTTCATCAAAGTTAATGTTGGGAGCTACAAACGAATTTTGCATCATCAATACAGAATATATAACCTCGCTCGCTCCGGCCATCCAGCACTCATGCCCTGTCATCGATTTGGTAGAACTCACCAAAGGTTTATCTCCAAATATTTGGTAAATAGCCTTCGCTTCGTTAGCATCGCCTACTGGAGTGGAAGTAGCATGAGCGTTAATATAATCAACCTCAGAAGGTTTAATACCTGCCTGATCTAATGCTTTTTGCATGGCGCTTGCGGGTCCCTCTACGTTTGGAGTAGAGATATGCCCACCATTGGAAGAAAAACCATAACCAATTATTTCGGCTAAAATGGGTGCGCCACGTTTTACCGCCGATTCATAACTTTCTAAAATAAGGGTCGCCCCGCCACCACTTGGCACAAGTCCGTTTCTTGAAGAATCAAAAGGTCGCGAAGCTTTTGCAGGGTCGCCATTATCGGGAGAAAATACTCCAAGGCCGTCGAAACTGCCCATAGCATATTTATTAATTTCCTGCGCTCCGCCACACACGATGGTTTCCTGAAGGCCGCTTTTAATTAAATAATATCCCATACCCAATGAATGCGATCCGCTTGCACAGGCCGCGCTAACCGTAAGGTTAATTCCCCTAAGCCTGAAAATGGTGCTAAGGTTCATGGTAACGGTAGAGTTCATAGACTTAAAAATAGCCCCCGAACCTATAAGTGCAGTATCTTTTTTCTCGCGAATAATATCGGTAGCATCTATAATGGCTTTGCTCACACTGTCATTGCCATACATAATACCTACCTCATTATTATCAAGAAAATCGTCGTCTATACCTGCCTGTTTTAAAGCCTGTATAGTGGCCATGTAGGCATACTCAGTTTCTTCGCCAATGCTAATGCGCTGTCTCCTGCTAAGCAGGTCTTTGAGTTCCGGTTTTGGCACCATCCCTGTTAAACATGACCTAAAACCAAACTCCCTCCTGTCTTCGTCAAACTTTATACCTGACACTCCGTTGTATAAAGACTCCTTAACCTCATCAAGCGATGTTCCTATACAGGAATAAATTCCCATACCGGTAATAACCACCCTTCTTTCCATTGTAAATATTTTGGTATTTGTATATTTTTTTTAGGAGTAAATACCCCCATTGATATTTATTACTTCTCCGGTAATGTATCCTGCTTTTTTAGAAGCAAGAAAACCTACCAGTTCTGCCACCTCTTCGGCCTCGCCAAAACGGTTTGCAGGCACAAGCTTTATAAGCTCTTTTTCATCTAACGCTCCGGTCATATCGGTCCTGATAAAGCCCGGTGCAACAGCATTAACAGTAATGTTGCGTTTAGCAACCTCTTGGGCCAATGCTTTAGTAGCAGCAACAACCGCGCCTTTTGCCGCACTGTAGTTTACCTGTCCAGCAGTACCTTTTACACCCGACACCGAAACCATGTTAATGATCCTGCCGTATTTGTTGCGCAACAACTTTTGTATAAAGAAATTTGTTACGTTATAAAATCCGTTAAGACTCGTGTTTATTACCTGAGACCAATCGTCCTGGCTCATCCACATAAAAAGTCCGTCGCGGGTAATACCGGCATTGTTAACAATAACCTCTACTACAGCATCAGGATTATTATCCTGCCATTGGCTCAACACGCTCTTTACCTCATCGGCAATAGCAACGTCAAACTTTAATATTTCTCCGGTCGCTCCGCTTTCCTTCACTTTTTGAAGGGTTTGCTGCGCTGCCTCTTCGTTATTTTGGTAGTTAATTAATATATGATAATTACCCTCGGCTGCCAGTTTTTGACAAATAGCACTGCCAATGCCCCTGGAGCCTCCTGTTACTAATGCACACTTCATGTAAAATAGATTGTCTTAATTAAATAGTTCGGCATTTTCATACCATTGGTCGCCAAGTACTTTTCCGGTTGCATCAAGAAATCCCCATTTCTTTTCAAACTTCACTCTTGCAACGCCACCAATAAATCCTTTAGGCTCGCTTGTAAAAAGAGAAAGGCCTCCGGCAGTAATACCATATTTAGCAGGAATTACAAGTGTTCCTTTTGCATCTATAAAACCCCAGCTGTCGCCCACCTTTACAGGAGCAAGGCCAGCTTCGCTAAATACTTCAGCATCATTAAACGTCGGTTCTATAGCAAAAGCACCTGTAGTATTTATATAACCCCATTTTTTGTTTTCATAAACAGGCGCAAGGTTTTTAGCAAACTCGCGCACTTTGTCAAATTTAGGCTCTATAACCCAATTGCCTTTAAGGTCTATAAAACCAATCTTTTTGGCTTTGCGGGCATACGTTATATCCTGAGTAGCAAAATCCCATATTTTATCGGCACCGTCTACCACTTTAAATTTTCCTGCAATTACAAGCCCAAAAGACTCTCCGCTTCTTGCCCATGCAACTCCTTTAAAATAATTACCTATTTCCTGGTATTCAGGCTCAATTATTATTTTTCCGGATTTATCTATAATACCCCACTTATCGGCATTTTTTACACGGGCATAGTTCCCTTCAAACGATTTTATAACATCAAATTTTGGTTCGGTAACAACTTCACCCTTAGCGTTTATAAGCCCAACTTTATTGCCGCGCTTTATAAAAGCCACACCGTTTTCAAAAGTATAAAGCTTATCAGACTGCGGCATTTTTACCGTTTCGCCTTTTTTATTGATGTAAAACTGTTCTTTATCTTTTTCAACAACGCAAAGTCCACTGTTAAATTCGTTTATACCATCAAACTGGGGTTTAACAGCCCACTCGCCTTTTGTGTTTATAAACCCCCATTTGCCATTTTCGTTTACGGCAGCGAGGCCATCGCTAAAACTTTTAGCCTTATCATATTGAGGTTTTACTGCAAAATCGCCTTTTTTGGTTATATAGCCAAACTTTCCGTTTTGCCTTACAAGAGCCAGCTCCTGCGCAAAACAAATGTTTACGCACAGCAATAAAAACAAAGTAATTTTTTTCATGACTGTATAATTTTAAATGTTGGTTACTTCATAAGATATTCCTTAATAGCCTGAACATACGGATACATTGCCTGGTCTTTTTCAAAAACAGGCAGTATCGCCCTTATATCATCATATATTTTTCGCGTACCCGAAGATACTTCATTTTTATAACTTAATGCATCTATTGCCTGAACAATTGCCATTGCCTGTATGGCAAGTACCTCAAAGGCATTCTCTATTACTTTGGCTGTAATAACTGCAGCGTTTGTTCCCATACTCACAATATCCTGATTATCATTATTATTAGGAATACTATGCACATACATAGAGTTGGAAAGCATTTGGTTTTCGGCAGTTGTAGAAACTGCTGTAAACTGTACACCCTGAAGCCCAAAATTAAAGCCTAACGTGCCTAAATTAGTAAACGGAGGCAGTATTTCGTTAATTTTAGCATTCATTAAATAGTTAAGCTGGCGCTCTGCAAGCATAGAAAGCTTGGTAACCCCCAGCTTTAGTTTATCCATTTCAAGCGAAATATAATCGCCATGAAAATTGCCGCCATGATACACATGCTGGTTCTTAACATCTACAATTGGGTTGTCGTTTGCCGAGTTAATTTCATTTTCAAGCACCAATGCTGCTGAATTAATGGTGTCCAACACCGGACCCAATATTTGCGGCACGCAACGCAATGAATAATATTCCTGCACCTTTTCTTTAAATACGGTCTCAGTATTATCTCCCGTATAAAGGTGGTCTTCTCTTTTGCGCACCAGTTTACTGTCGGCAAGATGCTCCCTCATTCGGGCTGCAACCTCCTGCTGGCCTTTGTGCAGTTTTGTATTATTAAGTTCAGGAGAGAAAGAATCGTCATAAGCTTTAACGATCTCATTTAACGCTGAAGAAAAACGGAGCGAAATATCTAAAAGTTTTTTGGCATTAACGGCGTTTACAATACCAATACCGGTCATTACACTGGTACCGTTCATTAACGCAAGCCCTTCCCTAATTTCAACACTTATTGCAGTAAGACCTTCAGCAGCAAAAACCTCCTGAGTAGCTTTTCTTTCTCCTTTATAAAACACTTCGCCTTCGCCTATAAGCACAAGTGCAAGATGGGCTAACTGTACAAGGTCTCCGCTGGCTCCTACCCCACCGTGTTCAAATATAAGTGGGTAAATATCGCGGTTTATAAGTTCCTGCATAAGGTTTATTACCGACGGATGAACGCCCGAATTACCTAACGACAACGTATTTAGCCTCGCCAATATAGCGGCTTTTACCATTTGTGGTGCCAATGGTTTGCCCGTACCCGATGCATGGCTGCGAATGAGGTTATATTGAAGCTGTATCCTGTCTTCATCCTTAATACGGTATTGAGCCATAGGACCAAAACCGGTATTAACACCATAGATAATTTTATTAGCCGAAAACTCTTTTAAAAAGTCAAAACTTTGTGCTACACGTTCTAAAACTTCATCACTAATTTTAACACTACTGTTATCAAAAACTACCGTTTTAAATTGTTCAAGGCTTAAATATTCGTTTATTGTGGTCATTTATATTTAATTGTATTTTTTGTTGGTGCAATAATAATGTTTTTTTTACTGCAATTTGTATAACTTTACCGCCTGCAAATGTAAAATAATTTTAAGATAATTTTAAGAACCTCAAAACTTATAATGTTAAAAGAAAATGTAGACGTCCTGATAATCGGGGCAGGCCCTTCCGGGTGTGTTGCAGCTTCCTATCTTCACAATAACGGGATAAATGTAAAAGTGGTCGAAAGATCTAAATTTCCGCGTTTTGTTATTGGCGAAAGCCTTATACCAAGGGTAATGGATCACTTTGAAGAAGCAGGACTTCTTGATGCCCTTAACGCTATGGATTTCGAAAAGAAATTTGGAGCTCGTTTTTTGAGAGGTAAAGAGCTTTGTCTTTTTGATTTTAGCCAAAAATTTGGCGAAGGATGGGACTGGACATGGCAGGTGCCGCGCGCCGACTTTGATAATACTCTTGCACAGGAAGTTATTAGAAAAGGGATAGACCTTGAATTTGAAACCGAAGTGCTTAATGTTGTTTTTGACGGATCTGACTCTGTTACTACCGTTAGAGGTAAAGATGGGGAGTCTCGCGAAATACATGCAAAATTTATTATAGACAGTAGCGGATACGGCCGTGTATTGCCTCGCATACTTAAGCTGGATGCTCCGTCGTCTATACCCGAAAACTCTTCAATGTTTAGTCATGTAAAAGATATTAAACGACCGGAAGGTGTAGAGGGCACACAAATTACATTTGATATTTTAGAAACTAAAGTATGGCTTTGGGTAATACCTTTCAGCAACGGAAATACCAGTATTGGAGTTGTAGGACCTACAAGCTACATAAAGTCGTTAGGTGAAAATACTACCGAAGCCCTCAAAGCGGTTATAAAAGAATCTGATTTTTATCGTGATCGCTTTGAAGGTGTAGACTTTTTATTTGAACCGCACAAAATAGAAAACTACTCATGCTCTGTAACCAGGCTGTGCGGACCAGGCTACACCTTAACAGGAAACAGCTCTGAGTTTTTAGACCCGGTATTTTCGTCGGGCGTATGCTTTGCTACAGAGTCGGGCATGCTTTCAGCTAAGTTGTTCCTAAAAGAACTTAAAGGCGAAAAAGTAGACTGGGATACAGAATATACTGCTTACATGAGGCGTGGTGTAGACGTTTTTGCTACTTATGTAAAAGAATGGTACACCGGAAACCTGCAAACCCTGTTTTTCCACAGACCCGAAAACCCGGATGTTAAAGAAAAAATATGCTCTGTACTGGCAGGCTACGTTTGGAATGAGGAAAACCCGTTCGTTAAAAAACACGACCGCGTAATAAAATCTATGGCATACATGCTACAAAACGGTCAAAACGAAGAAAGCGCCCAATAGGGCGCTTTTTGATTTTATGCAGAGAAGTAACTAAACGAAATTATTTAACTTTTTTCTCGATCATTTTAGCAAGAGATTTAGCCGTTTTAGCAAAACCCTCACCTACTCTTGTTTCATTACTAAAGTTGCTACCCCACTGGTCGCCGGGAGCTTCCTTACTATCTATTTCTAAAACTACATTGCTTTTGTTTGCAGTTTCAACAAAACGTAATACAGTACTTACTTTTGCAGGCTGTTTCATTACTGCTGCGTCCCATCCCGGATAGATCCAAACCACATCAACAATTAATGTGTATTTAGCCGAAGTAAGACCTTCTTCTACTGTTACATTTTTTTCGGCACCATAATATTTATTAAGCAGTTCCATAAATTTAGGATTCCATATCCCCTCTTTACTTCCTGCCCATTTTTTTGCCCAGGTTGTACCGGTACCTTTCGTTTTTTTGTTAAGATCTTCGGTTCTTTGGTTAATATATTCCTCTTCTGTAAGATTCTCTTTTAAAAGTTTAAGCTCGCTGTAGTTAAATTCAACGTTAAGCTCTTTTTGTCCGCTTAAAAATTTAAAGTCTCCTTTAGTAACTTTCATCTTTTGCGCAAAACCTACTGTACTAACACATAGGAATGCCAATAATAGAATTTTTTTCATTAATTGATTGGTTAAAGTTTTTTCAAATGTACATTTTTATTTAAAAAACGCAACATGTATTCAACAAAAGAATATTAAGTTTTTGAAAATTTATTTACAATTCTTATAACACATAAAAAACTGTAACTATTTTATTTACATTTTCAAATATACCGATTGGTATATCGGGAAAAACCGATACATTTGCAGTATGGAACAGGTAGAAATATTCAAGGCATTGTCCAACAAGTCACGTTTGCAAATACTGGAGTGGCTAAAAGACCCGGAAAAAAACTTCCCGGATCAAAAACCTTATGGCTATGAACACGGTGTTTGCGTTGGCCAAATACACGGCAAAGCCGGGCTTACCCAAAGCACCGTTTCAGAATATTTATCTACACTGCAACGCGCCGGGTTAATAACCTCTACCCGGGTGGGGCAATGGACCTATTATAAACGTAATGAAGAAGCTTTTAAGCAACTAAGCATATTAATAGAAAAGGCTATATAATTTAAAAACATATATTTATGAGTACAGCAGGTTTGTTTGCACCGTTTACACTAAAATCCCTAAACTTAAAGAACCGTATTGTTATGGCTCCCATGACGCGTTCTTTTTCGCCAAACGGCATACCGGGCAGCAATGTTGCCCAATATTACCAAAAAAGAGCCGAAGGAGAAGTAGGCCTTATACTTTCTGAAGGAACTGTTATCAACCGTCCATCGGCCAGTAACGATGCAAATGTTCCTCATTTTTATGGAGAACAATCCTTAGAAGGCTGGCAGCAGGTAATCAATAACGTTCATGCAGCAGGCGGCAAAATGGCTCCGCAAATATGGCACATGGGCATTATGGACAACCACCATTCAGGCTGGGTGCCACCAGTAGCTTTTGAAGGTCCTTCTGGACTGAACAGGCCCGGCAACACAAACGGCACAGCCATGACTGCTAAAGACATAGAAGACACTATCATTGCATTTGGTCAGGCCGCTGCCGATGCCAAACGTCTTGGTTTTGACACAATAGAACTCCATGGTGCGCACGGCTACCTTATAGATCAGTTTTTTTGGGAAGGCACCAACCAGCGCACCGATGTTTACGGAGGTAAAACCCTTGCCGAACGCACACGCTTTGCAACCGATGTTATAAAAGAAGTACGCAGACAGGTGGGCCACGACTTTGCCATCATCATAAGACTGTCTCAATTCAAACCATCAGCCTATGATTACAAACTGGCTGCCAACCCACAGGAAATGGAAGCATGGCTTACCCCTCTTGTAGAAGCCGGTGCAGATATTTTGCATTGCTCGCAACGCCGTTTTTGGGAACCTGAGTTTGAAGGTTCTGACCTTAATTTTGCAGGATGGGCTAAAAAGATAACTGGAGTTCCTACTATTACCGTAGGTTCAGTTGGCCTGAGTGGCGACTTTTTTGGAGCTTTTGCGGGCGAAAGTTCGCAGCCAAGTTCTTTAGACGAACTTACAAGGCGTTTAGACAGAGGCGATTTTGACCTTGTTGCAGTGGGCAGACCGCTGCTGGCTGACCCAAATTGGGTTAAAAAGATCAAAAACAACCAGACCGATCTTTTGAAAGGTTTTACAAAAGAAGCGTTAGCCGAACTGGTTTTATAATTTAAACATTAAAAATCAACACATTACAATAAACCCTCTTTAACTTTAAAGAGGATTTATTGCTATATTATATTAATCCAGTCCATTACTTTTTCTTAAATATATTTAATAAATTTGCACCTCTAAACAACAACACGCAACTACTACTTTTTTTATGGCAAAATATCTTAACGAAACATCAAGAACATTTAGCGAATTTTTGCTCATACCGGGTCTTACAACTAAAGAATGTACCCCCGATAATGTATCTTTAAAAACCCCTTTGGTTAAATACAAAAAGGGTGAAAACACAGCCATAGAGCTTAATGTTCCATTTGTATCGGCAATTATGCAGTCGGTATCAGATGATGGCATGGCAATAGCCCTTGCCAAGAACGGCGGACTATCTTTTATATACGGGTCGCAATCAATAACAGAGCAGGCCAACATGGTGCGCAGGGTAAAAAGCCATAAATCGGGCTTTGTTGTAAGTACTGCCAACCTAACTCCAAACGATTATTTAAAAGATGTTATAGCCCTTAAGGCAAAAATGGGGCATAGCACCATTGCCGTTACACACGACGGATCGGCACATGGCAAGCTTTTAGGAATAGTGACCAGCAGGGATTATCGCGTTAGCACCGACGACCCTAACAGCAAAGTGAGCGATTTTATGACTCCATTCGAAAAACTGGTTACCGCTCCGGCAGGCACTACACTTAAAGAGGCAAACGATATTATATGGCAGCACAAGCTTAACAGCCTGCCAATTGTAGATGACGAAGGCAACTTTAAATATTTTGTTTTCAGGAAAGACTACGCAAACCACAAGGATTTTCCTTTAGAATTATCTGACGACGACAAGAAACTTATTGTTGGTGCCGGTATTAATACTAAAGATTATAAAGAAAGGGTTCCTGCCCTTATAGAAGCCGGGGTAGACGTTTTGTGTATCGACTCGAGCGACGGGTTCTCTGAATGGCAAAAAGAAACACTACAGTACATAAAAACCACTTTTGGAGACCACGTTAAAGTGGGCGCAGGAAATGTGGTAGATAAAGACGGCTTTTTATATTTGGTTGAAGCTGGTGCCGATTTTATTAAAGTAGGCGTTGGCGGTGGCTCTATATGCATTACCCGCGAAATGAAAGGTATTGGCCGCGGACAGGCTACTGCACTTATAGAAGTGGCTGCAGCGCGCGATGAATATTTTGAAAAAACAGGTATTTACATTCCTCTATGTAGTGATGGCGGAATAGCACAAGATTATCATATGGTACTTGCACTTGCCATGGGTGCCGACTTTTTAATGATGGGCCGTTATTTTGCCCGTTTTGACGAAAGCCCTACAGAAAAACTGCTTATTAACGGCAGTTATGTAAAAGAATATTGGGGCGAAGGCAGCAACCGTGCCCGCAACTGGCAACGTTATGAAATGGGCGACAGCACCGGAGGATTAAAATTTGAGGAAGGTGTAGACAGCTATGTTCCTTATGCCGGAAGCCTGAAAGACAACCTGAACATTACGTTAGGTAAAATAAAATCTACTATGTGCAGCTGCGGTGTTATAACCTTAGACACCCTTAAAGAAAAAGCAAGCATAACCCTTGTATCATCGGTTAGTATTGTAGAAGGCGGCGCTCACGATGTTATTGTAAAAGAATAAGTTTAGCTAAACTTACAAGTAATAAAAAACTCCGTTATGGCAAACCATAACGGAGTTTTGTTTTTAGGTTATAAACTGAAAAACAACAGTCTCACCAGTTTATACTTTACTAATTTTTAATAACCTTGTGCGAGGTAACTGTACCATCTGCACCCTCTACCGAAAGCAAATAAATACCTGCCAATAGCGCATTTAGGTTTAGCTGATAGCTACTTGCCTCAGCTGCCGACTGCCTTAAAATTACTTTACCCTCCAGACTAAGAACCGTAAGCGTCTTTATAGAGGCTCCACCCGAAATTACAGTAAGCTCGCCACTTGTAGGGTTAGGATAGATGCCTATGGCACTGTTAGCTGTCCTTTCTATAAGGTCGATAGTAATTTCTTTAGGTTGCTCTACAGGTTTAGTCGGTGCGGCAGTGCGTGCTACATAGTTGTTTGTAGTACACCCCTCTATATGAAACCTGTCTTTAGTGCCATACAATGCATCAAAACCATCAAGTAATACTACCTCTTTACCAGCCCTATAAACCACTTCGGTACCTGTACCGCTAATAGTATTATCAGCGTTTATACAGGTATAAGCCTGCTGGTTATCTGTACCTGTTGTAACATCCGTAGTTATAGTCAAGCAATAAGGGCATGGTGGTGATGGGATGCAGTTGTTGAATATTGCATCCGGACCAATATTAGCAGAGGTGTCTTCTCCAATAACGGTTTCTGTACCTAGCAAAAAAGTTCCTATAGCCTGGTACTCATATGAACCCGAAACCGCGTTACCAAAATCAGACTGATCTAATTCAAAACAGAACTGATTACCATCTACTGTAAAAGTATTTACTGTACCAACTACACTCCCCTCTTGTAAAATATTTAGAGTCATTGTTGTTAGAGTTCCTTCAACTGGTGGGTTATCATTATTTATAGGCAGTTGGAATATTCCACATACCTGAATTGGAAAATCAGGACAGTTTGGTACATTTGGATTTACATCAAGATGTACCATAGGAAAAACAGATCTACAGCTTTCAGAAACACAAATATCATCAATGTAAACAGTTCCATAATGTCCCCCTTGTCCACAGTCAGTGATTATAAACTCAAGAGTAGCTTCCTCTCCATTTTCCATACCATCGGTAAATAATCTTCCACATTGCCACCCTGTATATAAAAGTGGTAAATTACCATAAACTACACTATCAAAAGTTTCTGTATCAGATACATCTGCAACAATACACAAATCACTAACAATCTCATGCTGTGCATCATACAATCTAACCATAAAATGAGGCTGATCAATTGGAGTGTGATTAGAAGGGTTCGGATTCTGAAGAATTAATGAGTAGGAAAATGTGATAAAATCACTGTTGACAGGAAATCTTTTTGTCATACGAGTTACACCATAACCTCCAATATTATTGTTCAATTTTATTGCATTAGTACCAGTATGAACTCTTGATATATTTAGATTGGGGTATCCAGATAATATAGGGTCTTCACCATCATTTACCGATATATCATTATTTACCAATGTAATTTGATTATTAAAATCATTAATTGGTATAATTGAATTGGGAATAAATGGGTTCAAATTTAGAGTCTCCAAAGTGATATCGCAATCAAAGTCTAAATTAAGTCCCACATCTCTGAATCTGAATAAATACTCATCCGTAATACCATTTTCGAATCCTCCATTATCACATATGTCAGCCAAAATTGGTATTTCTTCATGATGTAAAGTTGATTTAGTTGTAGCTGAATAATAAAGTTTTCTAAGCTCTCCCTTCTTTGCTTCAAGCAATAAATTACTTAATTCATAGTTCTGAGAATCACCATGAGCTTTCTTCTCATGCTCAAAATCTTCCCTCAACCTCGCCACCCTCTCCGGAGTTAAATCATATTTATTAATATTAGCATCAATAAATGCCTGTATTTCTTTTTCTAAAGCCTGTGCTTTTAGTGTACGTTCTTTTTTAGGCTTGTATTGCCTTGTTACCTGAGCCGATAACTGAAAAAACAACAATAAAAAAGCCACAAGCCATAAGTGCTTTGTGTACTTTCTCATGATTATTGTTTTTTAAGCAGTTGCTGCATTTGGGCTTTTAAGGTTTCTATTTCTTTGTTCTGAGCTTTTAAAAACTCTATCTGCTTGTCCTGTTCTATAAGGTGTAGTGTAAGCTCTTCAATTTTTTCCTGTTGCAGTTTTACAATATTTCCCAGCTCTACACCATCAGCCTCAACCTCTGCCGCCGATGGCATGTTAGGCAGGTGCCCATTATTGGCAATATATTTTTCCGTGTCTTTTAGAGACATCAGTTTATAATCTTTTGCAAAAACATAGTCTGCCCAGCCTGTTTCAATACGTACCCTCATTTGATAGGCTAAGATACCTCCCCTAACAAACAGCCTGTAGGAAGCCGCATCAGAAAAAGTTATTGCCGGAAAATTCCCGAAAACCCCATTACTATCATATCCAATACCCACTTTTTGAGCATTGAATTTTAATTGGGCTGGAGTGGACGATTTGAATTCCCCATAAATAAGTGTACTTGTAGCTGAATTGGCTATATGCAGTTTATCACTACCCGTTTCTAACATACCAGCCCGATATCCTAAAAGCACATTCCTGAAACCCAAATGGGTATTTACATCTCCCCCACCTGCATTAGGCCCTACACAAACATTATAATCTCCTGCTGCATTGTTTCCTGCAAAACGTCCCATGAATACATTATAATTCCCCACATTGGATTGCCCGGATGCTCCAATAAAAGTGTTGTAATTTCCTGTTGAATTTGCACCCGATCCAACACCTAAAAAAGTATTGCTAAGTCCATTAGCATTTTTACCCGATTCGTTCCCTATAAAAATATTATTAACAGCCGTTTCACCTGTAGTGTTTGTAAGGTTACTAAATCTACCAGAGTCAAATCCTAAAAAAATATTATTGGAACCATTTACCGGCGTGCCTTGTGCCCCCTGGCCAGCCTGATATCCTAAAAAAAGGTTAGTACTGCCAGTAGCATATTGCCCGGCACCAAACCCTAAAAAAGTATTATTATTTGTTGTTGTGGTAGTACCTGCATCGCTTCCCACAATAGTATTATGAGTCCCGGTATCTCCACTTCCCGCATTACGGCCTATGTGAACACCATTTATTCCCCCACCTGTACCAGCTCCTGTACCTAAAACCGTTTGCCCATAACTCATGGCAGAGAATAACAGCCCTGCACTTAAAAGAAATTTTGTTTTCATGATAATCTTTATAAACAATTATTTACTTTAATTACAGCAAAACAACACTAAGTTAATACCTCCATTCCCTTTGTTTATTCAATTCCTCTTCCGTTTCTAAAATATCAAGCGGTATAACCTTTAAAAAGCTTGGGTGCTGCTCTATGGCAAATTCTATTTGCTCTACAATTTGCTCTACACTGTCGTTTTCATAATCAATTTTAAGGGGTTCCTTAATTATAAACGACTGCAATATTCCCTTCTTTTTAGTGCGCAGGCCTTTTTTATCGAACGAGCGTCTAAAACCGTCTATAACAATAGGCACAACCAATGGTTTATGCTGTTTTATAATATGTGCCGTACCTTTACGAATAGGTTTAAAAGGCTTGGTAGTACCCTGCGGAAACGTAATTACCCAACCATCATTAAGGGCAATTTTAATATTTTCAGTATCGTTAGGGTTAACATCGCGCTTTACATCAGCGCCTTTAGCCCTCCAGGTTCGTTCTACGGTTATTGCTCCGGCATAAGAGAGTATGCGGGGCAACAATCCGGCTTTCATTGTCTCTTTTGCCGCTACATAATAAATATTAAGCTTGGGTTTCCAAAGGTAACCTACGTTGTTTATATTGTCTTCGCGGCCTTTAAGGCTTGCATTAAACACATGAAACATAGCCACCACATCGGCAAAATAGGTTTGGTGGTTAGAAATAAATAAAACATTGGTTGGTGGCAAATCTCTTATAATCTCAGAACCGTCTATTTTAAGCTGGTTGAAACCACGGTACCGACGATGAGTTAAAGCTCCAAAAAAGAATATTAGCCAACGTTTTAAAAAAAGTATATGCCCGAAAGGATTTCGTTTAAATAAACCCATTATAATTTAAGTGTATAAGTGACACAAAATTACAAAAACCCTGCTATTTTAACGCTATTTTTATGGTTTCTTTAAGTTCGCTTAAAATCATTGCGGTGGCTCCCCATACTATATGCCCTCCCACATTAAAAGCTGGCACCACCACATTGGGAAGATATGATGTTTTCATGTCTACATTTACTATTATGGAGTCATCGAGCAAATCCTTTAAAGGTAGCTCAATCAGACCATCTACCTCCATAGGGTTTATGGTAAATACAGGCTCTTCAGTGGTTATGCCTAAAAATGGGGTAACTAAAAAATTACTTGGCGGTATGTATATTTCGGTAAACTGCTTTACAATATCAATCTCAGTTTGGGCAATACCCACCTCCTCCCAGGTTTCGCGTAATGCAGTATGAGACAAGTCGATATCTTCGGGCTCAGCCTTTCCTCCGGGAAACGATATTTGTGCCGAGTGTATGCCGGGATACGTATTGCGTTTTATAAGCACCAATGTAGCCTCACCATTTTTAGGATAGCAAAGCATCATTACCGCCGAGCACCGTGGGTTGGCTCCTTCCCTGAAATGAGGGTCTAATGAGGGTATCCTTTCCTGTGGAGCCATTTTAATGTGTGCATCAAGTGCAGGTAACGGCTGAGTTGTTATCTTTGGCAGATATTTTGTAAATGTATCGAACAGCATGCTGTAAAATGTAATATAATCCCTAAAGATACTTTATATTAAAACACTATAAAAGCAAAAAGATGTTTAGTAAAGCCGAAGCTCAAAAAATAAAGCACGAATTTTGGGTTGCCTTTGCAGAGGCCTATCCACGTAAATGGCTGTTGTATGACACCAAGATTAAAGATGTATCGTTAAAATTTTATGCCGATAATAAAAAGGCACAGGTAATGTTGGAAATTGCACCTAAAGAAGACCACCTGCGCACTATTTATTATGAAAAAATAGAATCGCTAAAGGCTATTTTGCTGGAAGACTTTTTGCCGGAAGCAGTTTTTGAAAAAGATTTTTACCTGGACACCGGAAAAGCCGTGAGCCGAATATGGGTTGAACTAAATGGTATAAGTATTTTTAATCAGGCAAGCTGGGCAGCTATATTCAGGTTCTTTAACATCCACATGGACCTGTTAGAACGCTTTTTTTATGAATATGAAGATTATATAAAAGATCTTGAGATCAATACATAAGGCAATAAACTAAAAATCCCGATAAGGCTAACCTTATCGGGATTTTATATTGTATGCAAACAATATTATATATGTATAGCCCTGTTCTCTGTAGCAGCAAGTGCAGCTTCTTTTACAGCCTCGGCATATGTTGGATGTGCATGAGACGACCTTGCAATATCTTCGGCAGAAGCTTTAAATTCCATAGCAATTACAGCCTCAGCAATAAGGTCGGCAGTACGTGCACCAATCATGTGTATACCCAAAACCTCATCGGTAGTCGCATCTGCAAGAATTTTCACAAAACCGTCAGTATCCATACTGGCGCGGCTACGCCCTAATGCCTTGAATGGGAAACTACCCGATTTGTAAGCAATGCCGGCTTCTTTTAGTTGCTCTTCGGTTTTGCCCACAGCAGCTACTTCAGGCCATGTATAAACTACACCCGGAATAAGGTTATAATCAATGTGTGGTTTTTGTCCGGCAATAGTCTCGGCAACAAATACACCTTCTTCTTCAGCTTTGTGAGCAAGCATGGCACCTTTTACAACGTCGCCAATGGCATAAATGTTAGAAACGCTTGTTTGTAAATGGTCGTTTACCTCTATCTGGCCTCTTTCGGTAATTTTAACACCTGCTTTTTCGGCATTAAGACCGTCTGTGAATGGACGACGCCCTACTGACACTAATGCATAATCGCCATCAAGCGTAATAGTTTCGCCTTTTGCGTTCTCTGCCTGTACCTGTACATCGGCACCGTTGCGCTCTACCGATTTTACTTTGTGCGATGTATAGAACTTCATGCCCTGTTTTTTAAGCACTTTTGTAAGTTCTTTACTCAATCCGCCATCCATACCCGGAATAATGCGGTCTAAGTATTCTACAACGCTTACCTGTGCGCCAAGACGAAGGTAAACCTGGCCAAGTTCAAGGCCAATTACACCACCACCAATAACGATAAGGTGCTTAGGCACTTCGGTAAGTTTTAAAGCTTCAGTAGACGTGATTATTTTTTCTTTGTCTATTTTAATGAATGGAAGTGAAGATGGTTTAGAACCAGTAGCAATAATACTATATTTAGCTTCTATGGTCTCTTCGGCACCATCGTTTTTGGTAACCTTAATATGGGTAGCATCTTCAAAAGATCCAACGCCTTCAAAAACAGTAATTTTGTTTTTGTCCATAAGGTACTTAATACCGCTCACATTTTGGTCTACAACGCCCTGTTTGCGGGCAATCATTTGCTCAAAGTTTACTTTAATCTCTCCGGCAATATCAATTCCGTGGTCTTTAAAGTGAGACGTTGCATCGTGGTAATGGTGAGACGAGTCTAACAGCGCTTTGCTGGGAATACAGCCTACGTTAAGGCACGTACCGCCAAGGGTTGGATATTTTTCTATAATAGCAGTGTTAAAACCCAACTGTGCAGCGCGGATAGCAGCCACATATCCACCAGGGCCAGAACCTATAACGACAACGTCAAATGAACTCATAATATGTGTTTTTTGTAATATTGATTTTTGTATTGCAAATTTAGCGAAGTTTTTTGTTTAAAGCAGACATAATACCCCACGGTTTTACCGAATTAAAATAAATATAAAATAAAGCATACCTTATTTGCTTAAATGAATATTTAACTGCTTATAATTTGTTTTTATTTAAACTAAAAGCAGCATTTGAATTAAAACTACTAAACCGTTTTAGTAAATAGCAATAAAACAAGTAGGGCTGCCTCTCAGCAGCCCTACTTGTTATTTTTTAGAATTGTAATAGTTCTCTAAAAAAATATACCGCTTGGTATAATGGTTTTTTAACAACTTAAGCTCAGTATTTATATCCATAAGCAATAAATCATTACCGGGTATGCTTACAGGCCAATCAGGTAGGCCTTTTTCGTTTGGATTGCCTGTTTTTATAAAGTTTGAAAAATAGGTCTGTGCATTTTCCGATACTTTTATATCTTCAGGTGTCCATGCATAGACAGGATTTGTCATGAGGTTACCTAAAACATATTCAATATCTGATGCATGGGCAGCACCTACCAATGCATCGGGCATTTTTTTGTCCTCTTTTTTCGCATCTTTTTTCTCACCATCCTTCTTATTGGCATCTTTGGTTATGCCTCCTGCAAGCCCTACTTTACTGTCTTTCCATTCCGGTTTCATAGGCGGCCTTGGCTTAGAAAAATTATAGGCAAACACAGGCGCATATTTACGATGGTCATCGGCCCATTTCCAGGTACTGTACACAATAAAAGTATCGCTGGCAAGTGCGGTTGCCGATGCTACTACCTCTCCTACCGTATTACCCGGATACAACGAAAGCAATTCATCCGATTTATCTCCAAATCTTTCTTTAACCACCTTTTTATAATTTTCGGGTGATGGAAACTGTCCCTGCATAAAAGCTGTATAAGGCATTTCGGCAGATGTCCACCCTACAAGCAGCGGCACTTTAGCCTGCTCCCCCACTGCAAAAATTGCCGATGGCAGGTTGGGTAAAAAATAACCGTCTACCACGGCTCTCGGCTTAAAGTCAATAAATGGATCAGAGCCTATTTCGAGCAGTTTTTCGGCAGTAACCTTACGCATCTCAGCAATGGAAGTAATTCCACTTTTTGCAAATACACGGTCACCAACAGCTTCGCCGTCAGATAGTAGTATTGCCTCGTATGTAGGATTAATCATGGCTCCACTCTGGCCTATCGCACCTGCAATCAGGTTTTTAGATAACGGTGAAACCATGTGAGCTGATACCGATATTGACCCGGCGCTTTCTCCTGCAATAGTAATCCTGTCAGGGTCGCCTCCAAAGGCTGCAATATTTTTCTTTACCCACAGCAAAGCAGCATTTTGATCTAAAAGTCCATAATTGCCCGATGACTGATTAGGCGATTCTTTTGTGAGCTCAGGATGAGAGAAGAAGCCAAAAATGCCAAGCCTGTAATTGAGTGTTACAGTAACGATCCCTCTGGTAGCAAGGCTCTCACCATCATACCTGTTCTCAGAACCATCTCCGGCAACAAAACCGCCACCGTAAAAATAAACCAGCACAGGTAGCTTTTCGGTTGGCTTTTTAGCTGGCGTCCATACGTTTAGATACAAACAGTCTTCGCTCATTTTTGGAGCCCTGAAGATCATATCGCCAAAAACATTTTTTTGCATAGGATAGTTACCAAAAACAGTTGCTTTGCGCACGCCTTTCCAGCCTTTAGGTGGTTGTGGGGCTACCCAGCGCAATTCGTTAACCGGAGGTTGTGCATAAGGTATCCCTAAGTAAGATTGCACTCCTGATGGAAGTGTTTTGCCTTCCAGAGTGCCCTGTGCTACTTTTGCCTGAGGGGCTTTTTGTGCCGTTAATGCCATTGTAAACTGAAACAGTACAGCAAGCAGCAAATATTTTTTTGTCATTGTAATTGTATTGGGTTTTAAACAAATATAATAATTTCAGTTAAGTGATGGTTTGGTGGCGACCATCAGTCTTTAAAGGCTAACGTTACAGTGCTGCCCGTTTGACTTACAGAAACGTAGCTACCCATTATTAAAGCACGGTTATCGGGAGTGTGCCCCGCAGGGAAACCAAAGTAAACAGGATAGCCAAACTGAGCCGTTTGCTCAAGGGTTATTTGATAAGCATCGCGCCCAAAAGGTATGGTAGATTCTTTAATATCAATAAGTGCGCCTACAACCAAAGCTTTGAGGTTAGTCAGCTTGCCAGCACGTTTTAATGATATAAGCATACGGTCGTAATGGTATAGATATTCATCTATGTCTTCTATAAAAAGTATTTTACCATCAGTATCTATTTCTGATCCTGAACCTATAGTTGCATACAGCATAGAAAGGTTGCCCCCCACAAGAGTGCCACTGACTGACTGATTTGCAGACCTGTTATGTTCGTGTGCTTTGAAGTCATAAGAAAGACTTTCTCCAAAAATAGCTTTACTGATACCTCCTATAGAGTCAGGGGTACTTTTTGCATAACCCTGTAGCATAACTGCGTGCAGCGATTGAATGCCAAAATTGTGAATATGGCTGTGCAGCAAGGTAATATCGCTGTAACCAATTAACCACTTAGGTTTTTGTTTAAACGCAGTGAAATCTATATCATCGATAATTCGTAGTGTACCGTAGCCGCCCTTTGTAAAAAAGACAGCTTTAATACTGCTGTCATCCAGCATTTTCTGAAGATCGGCAGCGCGCTCTTCATCTGTTCCGGCAAGAAAACCATCTGTACTAAAGGCGTGATTGCCAATAACAGGCTGCAAGTCCCATTTTTTTAATGTCGCGATGGCCTCTTCGATCTCTTCGGGCTCTGTGCGTTTGGCAGTGCTGACCACAGCTACTTTATCGTTTGGTTTTAGGTATGGCGGGGTTATCATTTTATCTAAAGTCTGATATTTAATATCTTTAAGTCTAATCTCTGAGGTCTGTCTTCTATACCCTGTTACAGGCAATCATTCGGTCGTTGCCATACATATCCTGCCTTAAAATCACATTACTGTAGCCGGCTGCTTCGAGCATTTGCACCGTTTCTTTACCTAAATATTGATTGATCTCAAAATACAGTTTGCCACCCACCGGAAGGCTATCTTTTGCCAGCGAGGCAATTTTCCTGTAAAAGATAAGTGCATCGTTATCATCTACAAACAGGGCAAGATGTGGCTCATATACCAAAACATTATGCCTTATTTCTGCCTTTTCAAGATTGCGCACGTAAGGCGGATTAGAAACAACAACATCGAACTGTTGCGGCAGAGCCTCTGCCTTAAGTATATCCTGTTGTACAAATGTTAGATTTACATTGTTTGTCATGGCATTTTTTTTGGCAAGGGTCAATGCTTCATTGCTTACATCTATAGCAAACACCTGTGCGTTAGGCAGGTTTTTAGCCAGCGATATGGCAATACAACCAGACCCTGTGCCAATATCTAAAATAGTGATGTTTGCCCTGTTCTTATTTTCATGAATGATCCATTCTACCAACTCTTCAGTTTCCGGCCTCGGAATGAGCGTACTGCTGTTTACTTCAAAATCCAGTCCATAAAAATGGGCATGTCCAAAAATATACTGTATGGGTTTTTGGCTTTCAAGCTGTTGCAGGACATCATTCCATTTTTCTATTTCATCCTGATGTAGTTCGGCCTGTGGATTTAGGGCAACATCTACCCTTTTCCAGCCTTTTAATTCCTGCAGGGCAATAGAAAAGAAACTCTCGGCTTCCATTACATCATATAAAGGAGCGAGTTTTTGTATAAAATGATCGCGGTATTGTTTAAGTAACATTTTAGTTTTTAGGCATCCGGCTATAATGCCCCGGATAAGGCAATGTACAACAAAATTTTAATACCAAAATATAAAAAAGTACGAAGAAAGTTGTTTTTATTGCGTCTGATAACAGGAAAACCATTGTTAATAAAAGTGTAATATTTTTGCAGAAAATAATAACAATAAAATTTGCAGAAAATTATATTTTGCAATAATTATGCAACCAACAAAAAAGCAATAATGCCCATGAAAATGCACAGGGACATCCTTGTTATAGAGGACGATGAAGACGACAGGGATATTTTGCAGGAAATATTTAGAGACCTTGGCTACAAAAACAATCTTGTTTTTTTTGCTGACAGTACCGAGGCACTGCAATATATAAGGAGGCCGGATATTGAACCTTTTATTATAATATCTGACATTAATATGCCCAAGCTTGGAGGTTTTGAGCTGCGCAATATTATTTTAGAAGAAGAGCTTTTAAGCGATAAAGACATTCCGTATATTTTTATCAGTAACGCACAGGACGAATACAGTATAAAGCAGGCAAACAAGCTTTCTATACAGGGCTATATTCATAAAGGCACTGACTACAATAAATACAAAGAAAAGATACGCAACCTTATAGACTACTGGAAAGAGAACATTAATAATTTCTCATCTAAGAATGGGTAAAATTATACTCCAAAATATTTCATATTGTAAGTTCCTGCTATTTCTTTAATCAAATAAAAAAGCAAAAGAGTGCATGTTCCATTTTTAAATTTCTCATTAAAGCGCAAAAAAGTTTTTACTGCTATTGGAGCATGTTTTTGAGTGAATGTTACTTTTTCATCGCCAATCGTTCCCCACCACTCAATATCATAGAAGCCATCGAAAGTATTCGTTTTCTTCCCCTTTAAGTCAATAAATAACTTAGGTAAAAACATATCTCCTCTGTAATTTCTTTTAAATATAAATATATCTTTTTTCATAATTTCGACAATTAAAATCAAAAAAGCCCTTTCGGGCTTTTTAAATTATACAGGCTCTACAACGGGTCCGTCCCACTCCATTATGCCGCCTTCAAGATTATAGGCTTTCTCAAAACCTAACTGGCTCATAATGTTGCAGGCATTACCGCTGCGCATGCCACTGCGGCAGTACACATAGTAGGTTTTGCTTTTATCGAGTTGCTCTACCTCATCTATAAAGCCCTGCCCTTTATAATAATCTATATGTATGGCTCCGGGAATAATCCCCTGGTGCCACTCTTCGGGGGTACGCACATCGAGTACTACAGCATCGCTGTCCTGCTGTGACTGATCCCACCATTGTTGCTGGTCTAAATTCATTTATAAAATATTTTTTCCAAAGGTATTATGCTTTTATAGAACAGCCAATAGCTTTAGTTTCTTTTACAGTTACATCTTTACCTTTAAGCAATGCATCTACGGCATTCTCTACATATTTTTGTTTTACTGCGGCAGCATCTTCATAGTTATCGTCTACAGCTCCTATGTATTTTACTACATTGCCTTTAGCCGTTTTTTGAAGCACATATACGTGAGGGGTTTTGGTAGCTCCATACTGAGGATATATTTTTTGACCTTCGTCAAACAGGTACGGAAAAGTAAACTGCTTTGCTTTTGCCTTTTCCTGCATTTTTGCAAAACTGTCTTCTTTTTGTTTCTCAGGATTGTTAGGGTTTATAGCTACTACAGGATATCCCAGTGCTTTATATTTTTTATCGAGAGCAATTATCCTGTCTTCATAAGCCTGTGCATAAGGGCAGTGGTTGCAGGTAAAAACCACTATGTATCCTTTGCTCGCCTTTACATCTTTTAAAGATACCATTTTGCCATCAACATTTTTAAGGCTGAAATCGGTAGCTATATCGCCCACTTTGTAACCTGCCGGAGCAGTGTCTGCTTTAAAAGCGGCAAGAGCACCCACTAATAAAAAAAGGGCGAAGAACTGTATTTTTTTCATTTTACGTTTATTTTGATTGTTATTTAAAGTTACTGATCTCTTTTTCCAGTTCGTCATAAGTAAACGAACGTTCATAAAATTTGCGGGCATCACTGTTGTAAATTACCGTTGCCGGTATTGCCCCGCTCCATGTGCTGTCTACTTTAGGTATCCACGCATCTGCATCGGTGTCACGCAGTAAAAGTACCTGGCTTTTTAAACGTTTTTCTGTTATAAATGGCAATAGTTTTTTTTCTATCATTTTAGCCATATCAAGGCTAACGAGTATAACCTTAACCTTATTGGCTTTATATTTAGCATTTATTTTTTCAAAATGAGGCAACTCTTCCACACACGGCACACACCATGTAGCCCAAAAGTTAACTACATAGGTAGTATCGTTCTTTTGCTTTAAAAAATATTCAAGCCCGGCATAGTCATAAGCAGGCACACTAACGGTATCATTAGTATATATTTTTAAAGGTGTTGGCAGTTTAGGTGCAACTATAGTGTCTTTGACTGCTACGGCTGTTGTATCCGGCTGTTCTTTTTCTTCTTCGCCGCTTTCTTTTTTGCAGCAAACCAAAGTCAGCACACTAAAAATCAGTACTGCAAACAGGCTGTATCTCTTTATATAGGTATCTAAATATATCATAGCCATAAAATTACCCCCTATTTAAAAGCACTTTTTTACATTAACAAAATATTAACAGGTATTTATATTGCAGATACTAAAAACCAACATACATTTGTATATACAAATATTGTAGATACAAATTTTACATTAGTAACTATAACAAATGTAACAATGAAGATTGAAGACGTAATAAAATCAGGTAAAATGACACTTTATAAAAAAGTGGTCATGAATGTTATGTACACCAACAGCATTGTTGCAGAGAATGTAAATGAGGCTATGAAAGGCTACGACCTTTCGCCAGAGCAGTTTAATGTTTTGCGCATTTTGCGCGGACAAAAAGGTAAACCTGCAAACATGTGTGTAATACAGGAGCGCATGATAGCCAAAACAAGCAATACTACCCGACTTGTAGACAAACTGTTGCTTAAAGGGCTTGTGAGCAGAGAGGTTTGTGCAGATAACCGCCGCAAAATGGAAATATCGATAACGCAAAAAGGCCTGGATTTGCTTGAAGAACTGGATCCGGTGGTTGAAGAAAACGAAATGAAATTTGCCAAGAACCTTACTCCGGAAGAATTAGAACAATTAAACATCCTGCTTGAAAAATACAGGACATTATAAATAATAAAGACCAAACCATTATGACACAGTATATAGACGGCCTTAACTGGCGTTATGCAGTGAAAAAATATGATACTGCAAAAAAAGTATCGGCACAGGACATAGATTTTTTAAAAGAGGCGGTTCGCCTTAGCGTATCATCTGTAGGATTACAGCCGTATAAAGTAATTATTGTAGAAACACAGGAGGTTAAAGAACGCCTTGCAGAAGCTGCAAGTGGCAACAACAAAAATCTTTTTGCCGATGCATCGCATCTGTTTATCTTTGCTAATGAGCTGAATGTGGGCGAAGGCCATGTGGATGCCTACATGGATAATGTTAGCGAACAGCGTGGTGTTGCACGTGAAGCGTTGAACGGCTTTAGCGATTATATCAATGGCTTTTTAAACACCCTTACCGAAGAACAAAAAAATATATGGACTGCAAAACAGTCTTATATAGCGCTTTCTACCCTTATAAATAGCGCAGCACTTTTAAAAATAGACGCCACCCCTATGGAAGGCTTTGATGCTGCAAAGGTAAACCAGATACTGGGTCTTGAAGACCGTGGCCTTAATGCAGCTGTTATTGCCTCTATAGGATACCGCCACGACGAAGACGCCCAGCAGCACGCAAAAAAAGTGCGTAAACCGAACGAACAATTATTTATTACTCTTTAATATATTTATCCTAATTTAATTTTAACAACAAGATGAAAAATTTAAAATCAATTGCAATTGCATTATTTGTTGCTGCTACTACACTTACAGCTACAGCACAGGACAAAAAAATCAACACCTCTAAAAGCTCTATTGCATGGGTTGGTAAAAAGGTAACAGGCCAACATAGCGGTACTGTAAACTTTAAAGATGGTGCCCTTACTTACAAAAGCAACAAACTTACAGGCGGTACTTTTACAATAGACATGACTTCTATTGCTGTGACTGACCTTAAAGCTGGTGAAGGTAAAGAGAAACTGGAAGGACACCTTAAAGCTGAAGACTTTTTTGGTACAGATAAATTTGCTACATCTAAACTTGTTTTCACATCTGTAAAACTTAAAGCTACTAACGTTTACACTGTAACTGCAGATCTTACAATAAAAGGCATTACTAAACCGGTAACTTTTGACCTTACTGTAGCTAAAAACACTGCAAAAACTACATTTAATATAGACAGAACTAAATATGACATCAAATATGGTTCTAAAAGCTTCTTTGAAGGCATTGGAGACAAAGCTATCTATGATGACTTTGAAGTTACTGTAAACTTACAATTCTAATTTTTAGGTTTAAATTTGAATTTGTTAAGGCGTCCAAAGTTTTGGACGCCTTTTTTGTTTAATCAATATTTTCAATGGTTTACGTAGATTATTATTAGTATTCCCGATATGATTTCATCTACTCGAAACAAAGTAGCACAATTCATTTCTACAAAATAATACACAAAAAAATTTGGTCAGTAAAGATCACTTCGCTAACTTTGAAATATGATTTTACGATCTCAAAATATCGCAACAAATTTTTGGTGGTGGCAGTCTACTTTTTAGTGACTGTTGCCTAACTATGTATATATACCTCATTAAGTACTAACGGCCTGTCACATATTGACAGGCCGTTTTCTTTTATCCAAAAATTACTCCACTAAAATGAATATACACACTCAAACTTATAACTTTAATGCCGACCTGCATACTGCCGTTGGGCTATACATGGGATTGCGCAATCACTATCGTAAGCCCTGCCTGCTGGAAGGAAACGATTATCATTCGCGTGCCGACAGTACTTCCTACATTGGGCTCGATCCTATTATAGAGATCACTGTTAACAACAACAGCATTACTGTTTTGGTAAATGGTACAAAAGCAGCACACCCTATTACAGACAGGCGAAAAGTTACCCAACAAATAAAAAAACTTATAGACGGCTATACATTTGTAAGTCCGTCTGCGCACAATGCTTTTTTAAGCTATTTTAGTTTCGAATATGCCCATTTTGAGGAAGCTATTACCAACGAAAACAGCACTGATAATGGTGTACCCCTCGCCCACTTCATCCTGTTTAAGTATCTTGTAGTACTCGACCATTTTCATGACACAGGGCATATACTTTATAATTCGTTTGACGGTATTACATTGCCTGACAGTCATTTTGAAGATATTTTGCGCAGGCAGTCTTTTACACTTTTGCCATTTGAAGTAACAGGTGAAGAAAAAACACCGATAAGCAACAACGAATTTATAGAGCTTGTAAACAAATCTAAAGAGCATATTTACAGGGGCGATGTTTTTCAGCTTGTGGTGTCAAGGCCATTCTCGCAACAGTTTTTTGGAGACGACTTCGAGGTATATCGCCAGCTTAGAAGGCTAAACCCATCTCCATACCTTTTTTATGCAGATATGGAATCATACCGCCTGATGGGTTCAAGTCCTGAAACCCAAATAAGCCTAAACAATGGCAAAGCATCCATACACCCTATTGCAGGCACGGTGCGCAAAAGCGGCGATGCCGCAGCCGACCTGCTCAGTACCCAGGCACTGCTCAATGACGAAAAGGAAAACGCAGAACACACCATGCTCGTAGATCTTGCCCGTAACGACCTTAGTAAATACTGCAAAGACGTGCATATAGAACTTTATAAAGAGGTACAGAATTTTTCGCATGTAATCCATTTAGTATCTAAGGTTACAGGCAATGCCGAAGATACCGATGCGCTTTCGCTTTTTGCAGGGACATTTCCTGCAGGAACATTATCCGGCACGCCAAAACCAAAAGCCTTACAGCTTATAAACCAGTACGAAAAAGAACAACGTGGCTACTATGGCGGTGCGATAGGTTTTTTAGGCAGCAATGGCAACATTAATCTGGCCATTGTAATACGCAGTATTTTAAGCAAAAACAACGAACTGCATTACCGTGCAGGCGCAGGTGTGGTAATAGACTCTGTACCCGAAAACGAACTACAGGAAGTAAACAACAAACTTGGAGCCGTTCGCCGAGCCATTGCAGCAGCAGGTTCCAAAACTTTATAAACTTTCAACTTTACAACTTTAGACATTTAAACACATTTTATGAAAGTAGGTGTAATAGATAATTTTGATTCTTTTGTATATAATCTTGTGCGCTATGTGCGCGAGGTAGACGGTGTAGAAGTAATAGTACAGCGCAACAATGATGTTGATTATGAAGAGCTTGACAGTTGCGATGCCATACTGCTATCACCCGGGCCGGGCATACCGAGCGAAGCAGGCGAATTGCTGAATGTAATTTCGCGCTATTCGGGCAAAAAGAAAATGCTTGGCGTTTGCCTTGGGCATCAGGCTATAGCCGAGGTTTTTGGCGGCACTTTAGAGCAGTGCCCCCAACCCGTACACGGAAAAGCCAGCACGATGCAGCTTTTAAAACCCGATTCGCTTTTTAACGGACTACCCGATGCTATGCCTGTAGGACGTTATCATAGCTGGAAAATTACAGCAGATAACAACCCGTTATTAGAAGTAACTGCACAAACAGAAGATGGTGTGGTAATGGCATTTCGTCACACGGTGCACGATACCAAAGGCGTACAGTTTCATCCCGAATCGATATTAACCCCTCAGGGCCGACAAATGATAGAGAACTGGATAAGGGAATAAAGCCTCACCCCCAACCCCTCTCCAAAGGAGAGGGGGCAGCTACACTCATACTTGCAACAAAATGTATTTGTACCTGTCATTTCCTACCCTCTCCTTTAGAGAGGCTGGGACGAGGCCTAAAAAGCAAATTATGAATTTTATATTACGATAAATACCCCAAAAATTACACTAAATAAGACATAAGTGTAGCTGCTCCCCTCTCCTTTGGATAGGGGCAGGGGGGTGAGGCCAAAACAAATTTTAAATTACGGGCTGCATTAATTAACCCTGTGTATCTCTGTGCCTCCTTTGTGAGGCTCTGTGAAATAACTACCATGAAAAACATACTCCAAAAAATAATAGGTCGTGCCCAACTCACTAAAGATGAGGCTTACCAATGCATGCTTGCCATAGGCAATGGCGAGCTGCACGATGCGCAAACCGTTGCTGTAATGGCCGGGATACAAATGCGTGGGCTGCAACTTGATGAACTTAACGGATTCCGGGAGGCATTGCTGGAACTCGCGCTCCCTATGCATTTTGATATTGATCAAAGTATAGATGTTTGCGGCACCGGCGGCGATGGCAAGAACACCTTTAATATTTCTACCAGTACGGCTTTTGTGCTGGCCTCTATGGGTTACAAAGTAGTAAAACATGGCAACTATGGGGTGAGCTCACTTTGTGGGTCGAGCAATGTATTAGAATCATTAGGCTACACATTTACAAATAACAAAGATGTACTGCAACGCCAGCTTGACCATGCCAATATATGCTTTATGCACGCACCTCTTTTTCATCCTGCGCTAAAAGCTGTGGCACCACTGCGAAAAGCTCTTGGTATTGCTACATTTTTTAACAGCATGGGGCCTTTGGTCAACCCTGCCCATCCCACGCATCAGCTATCGGGTACTTATTCGCTCGAATTGGCAAAGCAGTACCAGCACGTACTGCGTTCTGACCGTGAAAACTTTACCATACTGCACGGCATGGATGGTTTTGATGAGCTAACCTTTATAGGTGCAACCCGCATTTTAGGAAAGGAACGCGACGAAATAATTAACAACAGTCCAAAAGTTATCGGCATAGCGTTACAGCAAATATCAGGTGGAAATACCGTTAAAGACTCAGCTACGATATTGGTTAATGTATTACAGGGTAAAGGCACAGAGCCGCAAAATATAGTGCTTGCAGGCAATGTGGCACTGGCATTACAAACTTTTGATCCTGAAAAAAGTTTTGAAACTGCCTTTGCCGAAGCTCATGAAGCTATACTTACAGGCAGGGCTATAGATCACCTTAAAAAAATATCGGCATGAATGTATTAGAACAAATAGTGGCTAACAAACGTCGTGAGGTAGCCCTGCTGCAACAGGATTTTTCTGTTGATTATTTTCGTGAAAGTGAAAATTTCAGCCGAGAATCGGTTTCCTTAAAACAGAGCATTATAAATTCAGGTTTTGGCATAATTGCCGAAATTAAACGTAAGTCACCCAGCGGAGGCGATATTAAAACCGGATTAAATGTGGCTGAGCAGGCACTTTTCTATGAGCAAAACGGTGCTTCGGGCATATCAATATTAACTGATAGCGATTATTTTGGCGGAAGTATTAATGATATTACAACTGCCCGAAATAAGGTAAGTTTGCCCCTGCTACGCAAAGAATTCATTATAGATGAAATACAACTCTATGAGGCTAAAGCTGCAGGAGCCGATGCGGTACTGCTCATTGCTGCGGTATTGAATCATGACGAAGCCAATTTTCTTACCCTTACCGCTCATACCCTAGGATTAGAGGTTTTATTCGAAATACATACCGAACAGGAAATTGACCTGATACCTATGCATGCCGACCTTGTAGCTGTAAACAACCGCGATCTTAAGGCACAGCAAACATCTTTACAGCATTCTTTTAACCTTATTGGTCAGTTGCCAAAGCACATCCCGGTAATATCGGCATCAGGAATAAAAACACGCGAAGATATCGAGACTTTAAGAAAGGCAGGTTTTAGCGGTGCTTTGATAGGTGAAAGCATTTTGCGCGAAGGCCATTTGGCAGAACTAACCCGAAAACTATAAGTTATGATCATAAAAGTATGTGGTTTAGCCGATAATGAAAGTAGCAGGCAGGTAGCAAAGCTTGATGGAATACATTATCTGGGCTTTATATTTTATGATAAGTCCAAACGCTTTACAAATGAATCTTTAGAAACTGATAAACAAAAAGTTGGGGTATTTGTAAATGCTCCGTCAGAATATATTACAGAGCAAATACAAAAACACGGGCTGAATACTGTACAGCTTCACGGCAATGAAAATGCAGAATTTATAAAGCAACTACCCAAAACAGTCCAAATTATAAAAGCTTTTGGTATTGCTGCAAAAGAAGACCTTGATGCTGCAAAACTGTATGATGGTTTGGTTGATTATTTTTTATTCGATACTAAAAGTAACAACCATGGCGGTACAGGTACATCATTCAACTGGCAGGTTCTGGATAGTTATAAAGGCAATACTCCCTTTTTACTGAGTGGCGGTATAGGGTTGGATTCTGTTGAAAAACTAAAAAAGTTTAGCCATCCTAAATTGGCAGGGTATGACCTCAACAGCCGTTTTGAAACCGCACCAAAAATAAAAGATGTAAACCTGTTAGTTCAATTTTTAAAAGAAATGATTTTATGAAAAACTCTTATTTAGATACTGACTCCCTTGGTTTTTATGGCGATTTTGGCGGTGCCTATGTACCGGAACTTTTACGTCCCAATGTAGAAGAGCTTGATGCCGCCTTTAACTCATACTGCTTTACCGAAACATTTGAAAACGAGTTTAAACAACTGCTTAAAGATTATGTGGGTAGGCCTACGCCGTTATATTTTGCCGGGCGGCTGTCTGAAAAATATGGAGCCAACATATACCTAAAACGTGAAGACCTGTGCCATACAGGAGCCCACAAAGTTAACAACACCATAGGCCAGATACTGCTTGCCAAACATATGGGCAAAACCGATATTATTGCTGAAACCGGAGCCGGACAGCATGGTGTAGCTACAGCAACGGTTTGCGCACTTATGGGTTTGAACTGTATTGTATATATGGGAGAAAAAGATATTGAACGCCAGGCACCCAATGTACAGCGCATGAAAATGCTTGGTGCAGAAGTAAGAGCAGCAACATCGGGCAGTAAAACATTAAAGGATGCTACAAATGAGGCCATTCGCCATTGGATAAACCACCCCGATTCGTATTACCTTATAGGCAGTGTGGTGGGGCCGCATCCTTATCCAAAAATAGTGGCTTATTTTCAGTCGGTCATATCTAAGGAAATTGAAAAACAGTTGAGTGAAAAAACAGGCCAATCGTATCCTGATATGGTAATTGCCTGCGTAGGCGGGGGCAGTAATGCAGCGGGGGCTTTTTATCAGTTTTATGATAATGCTGATGTAAAGCTTGTAGCGGTAGAAGCTGCCGGACTGGGTGTAGATTCGGGTAAATCGGCAGCAACCAGCGTTCTTGGCACACCGGGAGTATTGCACGGCAGCCTTACCCTCTTAATGCAGGATAAAGACGGTCAGGTAACCGAGCCGCATTCTATTTCGGCAGGGCTGGATTATCCGGGTATAGGGCCATTACATGCTCACACCATTGCAACAGGAAGGGCTAAAAGCATTGCCATTACCGACGATGAAGCCCTGCAGTCGGCACTCGAACTCTCGCAACTTGAAGGTATTATACCTGCTTTAGAAAGTGCCCATGCATTAGCCGCCCTTACTAAATTAGCATTGAAAAAAGACGATGTTGTAGTGGTTAACCTTAGCGGCCGCGGCGATAAAGACATGAACACCTACCTTGAAAAATTTCCAAGCTTATGAATCCGTTTATAAAAGATACAAAACAAGTCAGCATATTTGTAACCGCAGGCTATCCGAAGCTGGACAGCCTTAAAGAGCAGTTGCTGCAATTGCAAGAACAGGGTGTTGATTTTATTGAAGTAGGCATACCGTTCTCTGACCCAATGGCCGATGGTCCTGTAATACAACAAACCAGCACCATTGCACTGCAAAACGGCATGAAGCTAGGGCTGCTTTTAGACCAATTGGATGAAATTAAAACCCAGGTACATATCCCTTTGGTACTTATGGGATACCTTAATCCGGTGCTGCAATTTGGGTTGGATGCCTTTTTAGAGCGTTGCAAAAAGCTAAACATAGCATCGCTTATATTGCCCGATCTTTCGGTAGAGCTATATGAGACAAAATATAAGGATGTATTTGAAAAATACGGTATTCCAGTAACTTTTTTGGTAACACCACTAACCCCCGATGCACGTGTAGAGCGCATTGCACAGGTGTGTAAAAACAGTTTTGTTTATCTGGTTGGGCAAAACAGCATTACAGGACAGGGCTACAGCATTAGCAATGATCTTGCTGCACGCTATACTCAGCTCAAAAAACTGTGTGGCGCTATTCCCCTGTTTTTAGGTTTTGGAATAGACTCTAAAGAAAAGAAAGAAAAGGCATTTACCAGTGTTGACGGTGTTATTGTGGGAACTGCCTATTTAAAAGCGGTTAAGGCCGGTGATGAGGATTTTGTAAAGGAGTTATTAGGATAATCCTTTACTAATGATACATAAAACAGGAAATTCCCCCACGCTACACTATGTGTGGGTGGCAGGAATTTCGGGTTTTATTTAATAAAGATCTCTTTGAGCTGGCCTATAATGTTACCCCCGCCAGATATGGTAATTTCTCCAATCCTGTCGGCAATTTTTTCAACATATTCCATCTCCTTAAGTTTCCACAACACTTCGTTTTCCTCCATAAGTTTGGCGGTATTAAGCAAGCTTCGTGTTGCGGCAGTTTCTTCACGCCTCATAATGCTGTTGGCCTGAGCTTTTTTCTCTGCTACAAGCACCTGGTTCATGATCTCCTTCATATCGCCGGGAAGAATAACATCCCTAATGCCCGCATCAAAAACCACTAAGCCAAGTTCGGCAATCTTTGCCTCAGTATTGGTTAGTATTTCCTGAGCAATAGTATCTTTCCTGCCAAGCAATTCGTCTAAGGTATAACTACCTGTAAAAGCCCTTAAAGCCAACTGCATTTGTACATACAATTGTTTTTCAAAATCTTTATTTTCTACCAAAGCCTTAACAACATTGGTTACCTGATACCTTGCAAAAAAGTTGATCCTAAGAGCGGCTTTATCTTTAGTTAAAAGTTCCTGGCCGGGAATTTCTAACTGCTGTTGCCTCGCATCTACGGTTTTTACCTCTATTGGTATACTGTTATTCCAAAAATAATGGTTTCCGGCAGCCAGTTCTCCCACCAATGTACCATTCTTAAATAGTAATGCTTTTTCATAAGCCATTACCTGAAAACGCCTTGTATAAGGACGAATCCTAACATTTTCGAACAACATGGTTGCAATATCCTCTGTAATTTCAGGTTTAGAAATATCAGCCTTTACAAACTCGTTTTTAACCAAACCTTTCCAAAAAGCATAACGGCCTGCCGTTAAGATCTCTTTAAAATTGCCATTTACAAACTGCAATACAATTTCGCCATCGGCAACTTCAACAACATCAAGCAAAGATGCTAAGGTTTCATTTTGTAATAAAATATTAAGTTCTACTGGTGCCACAAAAGGCAATACCATATCATAAATCAATACATTATTGTTGCCAAACAACCAATGGTTGCCTTCCTGTAAAACATTTACAAGTTTGTTGTTTTTAAATACCAATCCTACTTTATAGGCTTTAATGTTTACATTATTTATCATAACTTTTTAATTTTTATATTGAACGTTTAATAAGAAAACCGCCTGACCTATCCCGCCCAATATGCGGAAATATGTGTTACGCTTTTTGTTAGGGCATTGTTTACCAGCCCTATTTGTGTCAGGTTTTAAAAAAGCCTGAACGTCATGCTGTAAAGAACATCCCCTTCTAAAAGTTTAGTACCTATTTCAGGCTATGGTACGGTGCTTTTTGTTTATGTAATTATATTAACATCAGGCCGATAAGCGCAGGCACGTTTTCTTTGTTTGCATTTTTTTAAAGAGCTTATGCTGCTCTAATCAACAGATTTACAGTCTGTTAACGACAACCAATCGTCATACCGAGGAAGAGTCGGTAGCAGGATTCGAACCTGACTTTTCTATTGTTCTAACCTAACTGAACTATCACATACCTAAAATGTGAGCGGGATTCGAACCCACGACCTATAGAGTAATGGTGGGGCATTTTTTGGTAAACACCCCGAAAACCTCCAGGCCTGGCTGGACAGGAACGCCTGATACCCAACAGGGCAAAGCATCCTGCAATAGTGCCATACAGAAACACCCAACATGGCCTGCCTGATATTTTTAGATTTTATAAATACTATTTAGTCTCTTTTACATTGCAAAGGTTTGAACACTACTACGCAACTAATTTGCGCAGTAGTATTTATTATAAAAAAAACTTATAATCCCATCCTTTCTCGGTGTTCACGGTCGCGGCGGTCTATCTCCCCAAAGGGACTGCCTTTACAATAGCCTATGTTTTTAAAACCGTTCTCTTCGGTTATAAGCGATTGTTTTTTAGTAACGGCACCTGTGTACTTGGAACCATAACTACCTGTAATTTTCTTAGTAGCCGGATCCAGGTCTCCCCATTCAGGGGTTTTGCCGTTGTAAATAGGCTCCACAAAATAGATTATGCCCGTATGCCTTGATTTCATCAGGAAGCGTCCCGTTTCATCAGTATTGGTCAAAAATCGTTTTAAAATGTCCTGTCTCATGGTTACATGGTTTTAAAAATTAAACATCATTTACATTGCGGAACAGACCCGAATTGAACGGATACCTCTTGTGCTTCAAACAAGCGTGCAACACCTTGTACACCACTGTTCCTATTTTCGTACAGGAAGGGTCCCGATAGCTATCGGGACGAACTCCCAAAATACTGATCCTAAATCAGCCGCGTATACCGTTCCGCCATTCCTGCATTTTGTGGAAGTAGCAGGATTCGAACCTGCTAAGTACTTAAACAACAGATTTACAGTCTGCCCCAACTCTCCCACGTTGGCGTACTTCCAATAATTTTGTCCGGGAAGCATCCCGATAGCTATCGGGAGAACCTGTGGCCTCCTGCATCCAAAGCAGGCAAACAACCACCGTTATCTTCCCGGATTGATTTTGGGTGTTTTCGGGAATCGAACCCGGTTCTTCAAATCCACAATTTGAGGTTTTACCAAATAAACTAAAAACACCATGGCGGCTCATACGGGAATCGAACCCGTTTCTCCCGAGAGACAGTCGGAAAGGTTAGCCACTACCCCAATGAGCCTGTTCCTTTCTGAGAACTGTAATTTTTGGGCATAAAAAAAGCACCCGGTTAAAGGTGCTTTATAACATTACATAGAATATACTACTCTATGGTATGTGTTTATACACCTGTTCTATGTATGGCAGATCCAGCCCGTAAAACGGAAGCAGTATGCTGTATTGGCTGCGATCTGATCTATATGTTGTATGCATTGATTTCATAATATTGTTTTTAATAAGGTTGAAAACCGTTTTATTGTTCCAGATTTTCTTCGGCAAAGATAAACACGAAAAAACTTACCGTGCAACTATTTTTTAAAATTATTTTATTGAATATCAAATAGTTAAACAAAAGTAAAAGCATAAAAATCCCTGTCCGCCATAGTGTGCAGATCCTTATTTTCATCAAATGACTGTCTCTCATCCGGTTACTTTTCAATGCTATTTTTTACTATTTCGATTAATCATTAAACATTTTCAAAAATTATTTTTCAATTATTTTAAAATCCGCCTCATATTATTGTTTTCAATATGCCTAAAAACAAAAAAAGCGCCCTGTTTAAAGGGCGCTTGTGTATTGTATTACAATTAATATCCTGCTATATAAGATACAAATCATTAAAAAACACAGCATGCCCATTCGGTTTAAACGGCTGGTAACCGTTAAAACGATCGCTTATCATTCTTGCTGAAATGTGGCTATGTAGGTTTAAATTTTTCATATCGGCAGCAAATGTAATTCTTTTTTTGTTAAAAGAAGTTATTTTTTTTTAACTTTCATAGCCATCATTTAAACATAAAACACTTACCTTTAACTACTTAATACAAATCAACCATCATAAAACCAATTCAATGAAACAAAAGCCTTTTCGCATAGGGCTGTGTATGGCAGGAGCCGTATCAGCCGGCGCTTATACGGCAGGTGTAGTAGATTACCTGCTTGAAGCCTTAGCCGAGTGGGATAAACATCGTGGTCAGCCCGGCGTACCTACACACAACGTTACCATACCCATAATGGGAGGTGCATCGGCCGGGGGAATGACTGCAATGCTAACCGCCACTACCCTTAACAACGCCATTACACCTGTTGATTTGCCTGCGCCAGGAAAACTTCTGGACGAACATCCGGAAAACAAGCTGTACCATAGCTGGGTAGATCTTATTGACAGAGATATGTTTCCGCACATGCTCAATACCGGAGATATACAATCCGGAAAAATAATATCGGCACTTAATTCTAATTTTATAGATGAAATAGCCAATAGAATGATCGCTACCGATAAAGTAAACTGGAAAAAAACGCCTTCTTACTTTGAAGCACCCGTTAAAGTGTTTAGCACACTTACCAACCTGGAAGGGTTTTATTATTATGCCGACCTCAACTCGGCACGTGCAGGACAGCGAAAGGAAAAATACTATATGTCTGTTCATAACGATTATGCATGTTTTGAAGTTATGGATGGTGTTGCCCCGGCTACCGGGGGGCCATGGATGCCGCTCGATTTTAGAACTGAAGCTTATTTGGGCACAGCCAAAGATGCTGCAATGGCAACAGGTGCTTTTCCGGCTGGGCTTAAGCCCAGGATACTGGTTCGCGAAAAAAAATATGTAGAACAGATACCGTGGCTTGACTATGTATTTAAAAATACACCTCTTGATAGTAATCAGGAACTTGTAACCACGCTGAACGTAGACGGCGGTATGATAAACAACGAGCCTTTTGAAAAAGTACGCGACCTGTTAAATGATATTTATGTAAAAGAGAACAATAAAACATATATCAATAACGAACAGAAAGAGCGGGAGCTGTCCAACATAAATTGTAATTATGATACTTTTGAGAATACCGTGCTTATGGTAGACCCTTTTCCAAGTGTGCAGGCCGACCCGTTTGTAATGGATGAAGATATTATGAGCGTACTTCCCAATACTGTGGGCGCCATGCTATCGCAAATGCGTGCTAAGCCAAAAGAATATAAGGATGCAATGGTATTTAATGATGGCAGCCGTTTTATCATTTCGCCATCGCGAATAATAAAAAATCTAAAAGGAGCTGACGAAGAGGTTTTTGGAGAAAAGGCCATTGCCTGTGGGCACCTTGGCGGTTTTGGCGGATTTTTAAATAAAGAATTCCGAATACACGATTATTATTTGGGCAGATACAACTGCGAGATATTTTTACGCGACTATTTTACTGTTCCTGAGTCGGCGCTGTATAATAATGAAATATTTAAGGATGGTTATAAAGATGCCGACTGGGGCCGATTCGCATCAGGAGCTACAAAGCCCGATGAAGAAAAGGAGTATCAGATCATACCTTTGTTTACCCCCCGTCCCGAAAGAGGCACACTAAAAATGCCTGTATTTTCATGTGGGGAGAATTGGCCACGCATTACTGAAGATGACATTGACCGCTTTAAGAAGCCCTTAAAGAAGCGTATAGAAAAACTGATACTCAATGTTGCCGAACTACCCAAATATCAGCAAATATTAATGTTGGGAGGTACGCGTCTATGGCTTAACAGTAAACTGGCAAATAAAACCATTTCCATTATCAAAGATTCGCTCTACGAGTGGTCTCTGATAAAAGGCTATACTTCAGAAAAAGCAGTAGCGAAAGAAAAAGCAGTAAACAACAATAAAACCACATAACCATGTCAAGATCAAAAGTTTTAGAAACAGCAAAAGCAGAACTGGGAACTATTGAAAGCCCGGCAAACAGTAACAAAACCAAGTATGGTGTATGGTACAACCTGAACGGTGTAAAATGGTGCGCTATTTTTGTGAGTTGGGTTTTTGATAAAGCCGGAGTGCCGTTAGGCAACATACAGTCTGCAAAAGGCATACACCACTGCCAATCGGCACACAATTATTACAAGTCTAAAGGGATGATTACCACCGCACCCGAACCCGGAGATATAGTGATTTATGATTGGGAAGGTAACGGGCATGCCGACCATATAGGCATATTTATTCGCTGGAAAAATACTGCCAAAACCATACTGGAGGCTTATGAAGGCAATACCAGCCAGGGTAATAACAGCGATGGCGGCAGGGTAATGCTGCGCGAACGGTCTCGCAATATTGTAAAATCGTTCATTAATCCGGGGGTGTACACTGATGCCTCTATAGAAAAACCAGCCGATGTACTTAGGAACGGCGACAGAGGTTCGGCGGTTACCGTGCTGCAAAAATACCTGTTCGACCTTGACTATGCTATTGAGGTAGACGGGTGGTTTGGCGGCCAGACCGAAGGTTTTTTAAAAGAGTTCCAAAAAGAAAACAACATGCCCGAAACAGGAGAAGCCGATACGGTTACCATAGGCGCATTGCAGGAGGCGGTAAATGATAAAAAGATGGCGCTTGCAGAATTAAATTCCGGCAGCTATCTTAAAAAAGGAAGTAACGGTTTTCTTGTTATTGAAGTCCAAAAAGCACTGAATGCAAAAGACCCACAATTAAAACTTCCTGTAACAGGTACATTTGCCGATAAAACACATAATGCGGTAAAAGCATTCCAGCTTAAAAATGGCCTTGACGATGATGGTGTAGTAGGCCCGCTTACCTTTGCAAAGTTGGGGATTGGGTAGTGAAGAAAGAGTGTTGATTAGCAAAGAAATATAAATTCTTATGCATAAAAAACATTATAAGTGCTTTCAGATTTGGAAGCACTTATAATGTTTCAATTCCAATTTGTCTTATTAATCAATAATTACTTCTTCGCTTGCAAAAATTTTAGCACTTCTAATACTTTTGGAATATCTTTTACGCGGGCCTCTGTCCAAAAATATTTATCATGATAATTGGTATTATTCAGTATAACTGAGAAAATTTGCTTATTATCATAAACTTCAAACTTTAGCATAATCTCTTTGGAATTAAATATATACTTGATAGTTTTCTTTTTACCCACAGCTTGCTGTAAATTAGGTATAACATAATTTTCAAGCCAGGTTATCATGTCTCCAATTTCTTCAATTCCAACCCAAGCTGTTTCCTTAGCCTGTATATTACTCATACCCTGTTGGCCTATAATGAATAACGATTCTATAGTAAGCCCAATCATTTTTTCATTTTTTTTAAGGTCTATTATTTCTGCAGAGTAAAAGTCTACAGTTTCACCAAAACCCGATTTAAAAGTAGCCTTTTCATTTTCATCCATATTAATTTGGACATATGAGGAACGCTCAATAAACTCAGATGCACTTGATAAACTTTTTTCCTGAGCAAAATTTTGTATAACAGTACATAACGATATTAGTAGTAAAAATCTTTTCATTGTTTGAATTTAAGTTTCTAAGCAAAGCTAAAGAAAAGTTAAAATAAAATAAAACACTATAAACAAACAAATTAACAACCAACCAAACAACCTCTATACCACCATAGAAAAAAATTATCATAAATTTTTGAAACCATATTTATAAACGTCTTATCTTTGCCTAACGTTGTTAAACGATTTAATGCAATTACAATGGCCAGCAAAGACAGAATACTAAGACAAAAGGAAGAGACCAGGTGCAATATCCTGACCGCTGCCTATGACATAGTGAAAGAAGAAGGATGGCTTGGCTTGAATATGCGTAAAATTGCTGACAGGATAGAATATACCGCCCCTATTATTTATGAGTATTTTTCTAATAAAGATGCCATACTTAATGAGCTTACCAAAAAAGGCTTCTTAGAGCTGACTAAAAAAATTAAGGCTGCCAAAGAAAGTTCAGCCGACCCGGAGCAGGCACTTGAAGCCATGTGGCTTGCCTTTTGGGATTATGCTTTTAGCGACAAAGAGCTTTATCAGGTAATGTTTGGGGTAGAAATGACCTGCTGCTACGGGCAGTGTGTAGAGGCCGACTCACCTTACATGCTGTTTACCGAAGTGATCTCTGAGGTTATGGGACACCCGGGAAGTGAGATTGTAAAGCAAAAGTATTTTACATTCTTTTCTATAATTCACGGGCTTATATCCATCAACATGACAGGAAGTGGCTTACCTACAGCAATGAATACGCAAATATTAAGGGATGCCATTAACGGTATTATCAGTTCGCTAAAAGTACCGGCATAATTTTTTTAGCTTTCACTTAACGGTGTTAGATAATTTACAGGCAATAATCTTACGGTTTGCCTTTTTTTAGAACAACAACTTAACGCTGTTAAGTAATTAAACGGTGTAGCACGAGGGATGATATCCCATTTTTTTGAGAGATTTACTTAACACTGTTAGAAAATCTGAGAGGCGTTAAAAGAGAAAGTTTTTTGACTTTTTTTTAGAATAAAACTTAACGATGTTAGATTATTAAGAGCTGTTAATTACACCTCCAAGGTCTTCCGAACACCTGTGCCTCGAAGACCTTGTAGGTTTTAAAAAGACAAAGGTTTAGAAAACTGATAATTTTAGGAGAACACGGCAACCTTAACTTAACACCGTTAAACCATTTAATAAATGTAAAACATGAAACAATTTAACCATTTATAGCGCAAATGCTAACCAACATAAAAACAAACCTGAAACCCATAATCCACTAAACAGAAATAAGTCATGAAAACAGAAATATCACCTCAATATAATTTAATCTTCAAAATCCTCGACAGTATGAAAATCATCCTTCCCCTTGCCATGCTGCTTGCAGCGCTAACCAGCTGCGGCCCTAAACACGAAAGCCAGCAGGCCGCTGCTGCTGCCCCTGCCCTGCCGGTTGTTACTATAAGCAGCGCAACAGCTGTAACTCAACAGGAATATCCGGCCTCTTTACAGGGCACTGTAGATATTGAAATTCGCCCGCAGGTAAATGGCAACCTCGAAAAAATATTTGTAGACGAAGGTGCCTACGTAAACCAAGGTCAGCCATTGTTCAAAATTAACGAACAGCCTTACCGTGAAGCCCTTAACAATGCATTTGCCAGCTACCACGCCGCCGAAGCTGCCCTAATTAATACCCAGCTTGAAATAGATAAGCTTACACCGCTTGTGGCTAACAAAGTGGTATCTGATTACCAATTAAAAAGTGCCAGGGCATCGCACAAAGTGGCACAAGCCAATCTGGAGCAGGCAAAAGCTATGGTAGGCACTGCTAAAATCAACCTGGGTTATACAACCATTACCGCTCCCGTAAGCGGTTACATTGGCCGCCTGCCTAAAAAACAGGGAAGCCTTGTTTCGGTTGCCGATGTTGAGGCACTTACCAAACTCTCTGACGTGCATGAAGTATATGCCTACTTTTCGTTAGGCGAAGCTGATTTTATCCGCTTTAAAGCCCAGTACAACGGCAATACTATAGACGATAAAATTAAGCACCTTGCACCGGTATCGCTTGTATTGGCTGATAACAATGACTACCCGGTTACCGGAAAAGTAGACATGGTAGACGGGCAGTTTGACAAAAACACCGGAGCCATTACACTAAGGGCAAAATTTGCCAACGCAAAAGGACTTTTACGCTCGGGCAATACAGGTAAAATACGCCTTAGCCTGCCACATGACAATGCCATAGTTGTGCCACAGGAAGCTACTGTAGAAGTACAGGACAAAATATTTGTTTTTGCAGTAGACAATACCAACAAAGTAACCAAACAGCCTATTACAATTATTGGAAAATCGGGTGCTAACTACTTAGTAAGCAATGGTGTTAAAAGCGGCGACAGAATAGTGTTTAAAGGTTTTGACAACCTTGCCGAAGGTACCGTGATCACTCCCGAAAAAATGCAGCCTGCAACGCTGGCTAAAAACTAATTGTACACACTAACCTTTATAACAAAAAGATGTTCAAAAAATTTATAGACAGGCCGGTACTGGCAACAGTTATCTCTGTCCTCCTTGTAATTGTGGGTATATTGGGGCTCACAAAACTGCCCCTGCAAATGTTTCCGGACATTGCACCCCCGGCCGTACAGGTAACGGCTTTATACCCTGGGGCTAATGCCGAAACGGTATTGCGCTCTGTAGCCCCATCGCTCGAAGAGTCGATAAATGGTGTTGAAAATATGAGCTATATGAGCTCTACCGCCAGTAACGACGGTTCGCTAACCATTACCGTTTACTTTAAACTGGGCACCGACCCGGATCAGGCAGCCGTAAACGTACAAAACCGTGTAGCACAAGCCACAAGCCAGCTTCCGGCAGAGGTTGTACAGGCAGGTATTGGTACTTCTAAACAGCAAAACAGTTTGCTTATGGTGGTAACGCTTTTCTCTGAAAATGAAAAAGAATACAACCAAACGTTCCTTGCCAACTATGCACAGATAAACATTATCCCTGAAATTAAAAGGATTCAGGGTGTGGGTCAATCCATCATATTTGGTGCAAACAAAGACTACTCCATGAGGGTATGGCTTAACCCTGGGCAAATGGCTTCTTACAACCTTACCCCTAAAGAGGTAATGGCGGCAATACAGGACAAAAACCTTGAGGCTGCACCTGGTAAATTTGGCGAAAGCAGTAAAGAGTCTTTCGAATATGTAATTAAATACAAAGGGAAGCTGAACAAGCCTGCCGAATATGAAAACATAGTTATCCGTTCTAATGCAGACGGTTCTGTGCTTCGCTTAAAAGATGTTGCAAGGATAGAGTTTGGTTCTTACACCTATGGCGGTACTACCAGCAACAACGGCAAAGTGGGCGTAAACATTGCAGCCATGCAGCTTGCAGGTAGTAATGCCAACGATATACAGATAGCCATTGGCGAATTTATGAAAAAAGCATCTAAGGATTTCCCTAAAGATGTAAAATATGAGATACTGTATAACACCAAAGATTCGTTAGACCAGTCTATACACCAGGTAATATCAACATTGATTGAGGCTTTTATACTGGTGTTTATAGTGGTGTACCTGTTCCTGCAGGACTTTAGGTCAACACTAATCCCTGCCATTGCAGTTCCGGTTGCCATACTGGGTACGTTCTTTTTCATGCAGCTGTTCGGGTTCTCTATCAACCTGCTAACCTTGTTCGCGCTTATCCTTGCCATTGGTATTGTGGTAGATGACGCCATTGTGGTGGTCGAGGCCGTGCATGCCAAGATGGAACACAAGCACCTGCCGCCTAAACCTGCAACCATATCGGCCATGAGCGAAATTACAGGTGCCATCATCTCAATCACCTTAGTAATGGCGGCAGTATTTTTACCGGTAGGTTTTATGGAAGGCTCTACAGGGGTGTTTTACAGGCAGTTTGCCTTTACCCTTGCCATAGCCATTGTAATATCGGCAGTAAATGCATTAACTCTTAGCCCTGCCCTTGCAGCGCTGTTCTTAAAAGAGACACACCATGCACCGGGTACCTACAAACAGACAAACTTTAAAGATAAATTCTTTACAGGCTTCAATAAAAGTTTTGATAAACTAACCAACAACTACTTGGGCAGTCTACGCTTTTTAGTACGCAACAAATGGCTGAGCATAGGCGGTTTGGCAGTAGTTACGGCAGCAACCATATTTATGGTAGGCAATACAAAAACAGGTTTCATCCCTTCAGAAGACCAGGGCTTTATAGCCATATCTCTATCTACCCCAGCCGGTTCGTCTTTAGACAGGACCACCAAGGTTATGAACGAAGCCGAAGCAGTTTTAAGCACCCTACCATCTGCTCGTACGGTAAATGCGCTATCAGGCTTTAACGTGCTTACGCAATCATCGAGCCCGTCGGCAGGTGTAGCGTTCATACTGCTAAAACCGGCCAAAGAACGTGGCGAAGTACAGGACATCAATGCTATTATGGGGCAGGTTAACCAAAAACTTGCAGCAGTAAAAGGCGGTAGTTTCTTTGTGTTTACGTTCCCTACCGTTCCCGGTTTCAGTAACGTAGACGGCCTTGACCTTGTATTGCAGGACAAGACTGGTGGCAGCCTTGGCAAGTTTAGCGAAGTAGGCTATAAATTTATAGGCGAGCTTATGAAACGCCCTGAAATTGCCGTTGCTTTTACCTCTTTTAAAGCCGACTATCCGCAATATGATATGGAGGTAGACGATGTAAAAGCAGAGCAGCTGGGCGTTAGCGTTAAAGATGTGCTGCAAACCATGCAGGCCTACTTTGGTAGTGCTCAGGCATCTGACTTTAACCGTTTTGGTAAATACTATCGTGTTATGGTTCAGGCCGATCAAAGCGCGCGTACCGAAGCTGCTTCTATGGATGGTATTATGGTTAAGAACAGGCTTGGCGATATGGTGCCCATAAACACCCTTGTAAAACTAAAAAGGGTTTACGGTCCTGAAACTGCCTCGCGCTACAACCTGTTTAACTCTATAGGCATCAACGCCATGGCAAATGCTGGCTACAGCTCCGGTGATGCTATTAAAGCAGTAGAAGAAGTTGCAGCACAGCAGCTGCCATCGGGCTACGCGGTTCAATTCTCAGGTATGACCAAAGAAGAGCTTTCATCAGGCGGACAGTCAACCGTAATATTCATACTATCGCTGCTGTTTATTTACTTCCTGCTTTCTGCCCAATATGAGAGTTATATATTGCCTTGGGCAGTAATCCTGTCAATCCCTACCGGAGTATTTGGGGTATTCTTGGCCATTGGCATGACAGGCATAGAAAACAACATTTATGTACAGGTAGCACTGGTAATGCTTATAGGGCTTTTGGCTAAAAATGCCATCCTTATTGTAGAGTTTGCCTCGCAGCGCAGGCAGGCAGGCAAATCGCTCATTGCGGCATCGCTCGAAGCTGCTAAGCTAAGGCTAAGGCCTATCATCATGACATCGCTTGCGTTTGTAGTGGGCCTAGTACCTATGATGAGTGCCAAAGGGCCATCGGCTATGGGTAACCACTCCATCAGTATAGGTGCAGCAGGCGGTATGATAACCGGGGTAATATTAGGCTTGTTCATCATCCCTGTATTGTTCATCATCTTCCAATACCTGCACGAAAAAGTAAGCAGCAAGCCAAAAGCAGTAGTTAATAACGAAGCCGCTGTTGCCGCTGCATCCATTTAATCATCAACCATGAAAAAGTATATATCAACCTACGCAGTATCGCTATTGCTGATACTTATAACATCCTGCAAAGTATCTAAAGATGTAGAGGCTCCTAAAGATGCCCTGCCCGAAAGCTACAGGGATGTTACCGCAACCGACACTACAAGTGTGGCTGACATTGACTATAAATCGTTTTTTGCAGAACCTACACTGCAAACGCTTATAAGCAATGCGGTTACTAAAAACAACGATTTGCAGGTAGCGCAAAAAAACATAGAAGTAGCCCGCCTGCAATTAACCCAGGCCAAGTGGAACAATGTGCCTACGGTAAACCTGCAGGTAACGGCAAACTCTACCAACCCGTCTGCTAACAGCCTTAACGGCATTAGCCTAAGCCAGTTTTTAGGCCAAAATCATATTGATGACTTTACCACTTCGGCAAGTTTATCGTGGGAGGCAGACATTTGGGGTAAAATAAAGAACCGTAAACGCAGCGCACTGGCACAGTACCTGCAAACCGAGGAGGCTAAAAAGGCGCTGCAAACCACAATAGTTTCTACTGTAGCAAAAGGTTTTTACAATTTGCTGATGCTGGATGCGCAGCTTGAAATAGCCCGCAAAAACGTAGAATTAAACGATAAAACCCTTACCATTATTGGCCTGCAGTATGATGCCGGGCAGGTAACATCGCTGGCTAAGCAACAGGCAGAGGCACAGCGGCTGGTTGCTGCACAACTGGTACCGCAATTAGAGCAGAATATCATTATTCAGGAAAATGCCCTAAGTATTCTTGCAGGTGGTTTTCCTAAAGCAATAGAGCGCAAGGTACTCCTTAACTCTATTGCTGCAGGAACCAATACTGCAGCAGGTGTACCATCATCGTTAGTAAGCCGCCGGCCCGATGTTAAGGCCGCTGAGCTTGCCATACTTGATGCCAATGCAAAAACGGGTATTGCCAAAGGCAGCCTCTACCCTTCTTTAGTAATATCTGCAACGGGTGGTGTTAATGCGTTTGAGGCCAGTAAATGGTTCAACATCCCTGCATCGTTGTTTGGCATAGTTGCCGGTAGCGTGGCACAGCCCTTACTAAACAACAAAAGGCTGAAAACGGAATATGAAATAGCCAAAGTGCAGCGCGAAAAAACAGTGATAAACTTCCGCCAACAGGTATTGGTTGCCGTGGGCGAAGTATCAAACGCGCTTACAAAAATAGAAAAGCTGGAGCAAAGCTATAATATTGCCTCACAAAGGGTAACAACACTGCAAACAGCGGTTACCAATGCCGATATGCTTTTCCAGAACGGCATGGCAAACTACCTTGAAGTGATAACCGCCCAGGGTAATTTACTGCAAAGCGAACTGGAACTGGTATCGCAAAAACGATCAAGGCTTGAAGCCGATGTAGAGCTGTACCGCTCTCTTGGCGGAGGCTGGAAGTAAATTTTGGAGGTTTTTTTGTTTATTAGGTGAAGAACGGCAGCCCGGCAACAGGCTGCCTTCTTTGTTTTTAAAGAAGATATATTTAAAGAGTTAAATCTGCTGCCACAGTAAAGAGGCCGCAATTGCTTATAATTACTTTTCGTATTTTAGCAAATAACTAAAAACACAATCATGGAAATAGGTATAGACAGCTTTGCAGCCGCTCACAACGAGTCGAACAACACTGTTAATAGTGCCGATGCATTGGCACAACTACTGGACAGAATAGAACATGCCGACCGTAGCGGGCTGCACGTTTTTGGAATTGGAGAACACCACCGCAAAGAATTCTTAGATTCGGCTCCGGCAGTAATATTAGCCGCTGCCGCTGCAAGAACAAAAAATATAAAGCTTACGAGTGCAGTTACCGTATTGAGTGCTGCCGATCCTGTGCGTGTTTTTCAAAATGCTGCCACACTTGATCTTATTTCAAACGGCCGTGCCGAAATGGTAGTAGGCCGCGGTTCTTTTACCGAATCGTTCCCTCTATTTGGATTTAACCTGCAGGATTATAATGAACTCTTTACAGAAAAACTCGGACTGTTGCTACAAATACGCGATAACGAATATGTAACCTGGAATGGCAAATTCCGTGCGCCGTTACACAACCAGCCCGTATATCCACGTCCGGTACAGGATCCGCTTCCGGTTTGGATAGGTGTTGGTGGTACTCCCGAATCGTTTGCCCGTGCCGGATATTTGGGTCTGCCACTCATGGTAGCGGTTATTGGAGGCGAAACCCATCGTTTTCGTCCCTTAGTAGACCTCTATCGTGAAGCCGGGGAAAAGGCAGGGCATGCACCTGAAAAGCTTACGGTTGGATTACACTCGTTAGGTTATGTAGCTCAAACATCTGAAAAAGCAGTTGCTGATTTCTTTCCGGGTTATGCCGAGACTTTTACACGCATTGGCCGTGAACGTGGCTGGCCAGCTGTAACACGCCCCCATTTTGATGCCCAAAACAGCACGCGCGGTGCCTTGCTGGTGGGAGGCCCCGAAGAAATTGCCGAAAAGATCCTAAGACACAGCGAAGCACTGGGAGGTATATCAAGACTCACATTCCAGATGGATAATGCCGGATTAACCCACGAGCAATTGATGGAATCTATAGCGCTCATAGGCAGTAAAGTAATTCCGCTTGTTAACGGGTAACATAAACTTTACCTGTTTTTAACGTTTTTTTATGATACATCAATTAAACCCTTGCACGTTTATTGTGTCATAATGGCGAATTAACTTACTATAAACTTTCATGAAGTATTTAAAAAACATTGCCGTCCTTACTCTCTTACTCACAGCGTTTACGGCATTTTCACAAAATCCCGGTGCCCCCCGGGGTAACACTGTAAAAGTAACCGGGCAGGTTATTGAGCAGGAAACTAAACAACCCCTTGAATTTGCCAATGTTATAATACAAACTGCTAACAATGTTACAGTCGCCGGTGGTCTTACCGATGCGTCGGGTAAATTTGATCTTGCCGTTGCACCCGGAACCTACACTATAAAATACGACTTTATATCGTTTAAACCTGTGGTTATTACAGGAAAACAAATATCTGGCGATACTAACCTTGGCACAGTTGCCATGGCTCCTGATGCTACCGTACTGAATGCTGTAGAGATTACTGCTGAGCGCTCTACCGTAGAAATAAAACTAGACAAGCGTGTATATACCGTAGGTAACGACATGATGGTAAAAGGCGGTACTGTAAGCGATGTATTGGATAACGTACCTTCGCTATCGGTAGATGCTGAGGGCAATGTGGCACTGAGAGGCAACCAAAGTGTTACCATACTTATAGACGGACGACCAAGTAACCTTGCGGGCAGCAATGTTGCCGAGGTGCTTAGGCTTCTCCCTGCCGACTCTGTAGATAAAGTTGAGGTTATTACTAACCCATCCGCGCGCTATGATGCTGAAGGCGGCGGCGGTATAGTAAACATCATCCTTAAAAAAGGTAAGGCTAACGGCTTTAACGGATCGGCTGTTTTAAGTACCGGAGACCCTGCCAATCATGGCATTAGTACTAACTTAAACTACCGAAGCAACAATTACAACCTGTTTAGCAATCTCGGTTACAACTATCGCAAAAACCCGGGCAACTCGTTTACAAACAGCGAGTATCTTGACAAAGACACTAACGAAACTACCAGCTATACTAATGAGCGCAGAACAAACGACCGTCTGCGAAAAGGCTTTAATGCCAGCCTTGGTGCCGAATGGTTTTTAAATGAAACCACTACATGGACCAACTCTGTTAGCTTTAGAAGCAACAAAGGCGGCAACCCTGCCAAAACATTTTATGACAACTTTGATGCTGATAATGTTTTTACAAACAGCCGTTTGAGGTTTAGCGACCAAAAAGACGACGAGACTAATATGAACTACAGCACTAACCTTGTTAAAAAGTTTAATGACAACGGCCATGAGCTAAGGATAGATGCATCGATATCGCATAGCGATGAGGATGAAGATACAAACATTAGCGACGAATTTTTAAATACCGCCGACACATCGCGCAACAGCTATGAGCGTACCTCTAACGACCAGCTTGAAAAGCGCGGGCTTGTACAGGCTGATTATGTTTTGCCTATTGGCGAAAAAAGCCGTTTCGAGGCCGGATATCGCGGTAGCTTTACATCGATGAAAACAGATGCCGTTGCCGAAACGCTTGTTGATGGTGAATATGTAAACAATACCAACTACAGCAACTTTTTAGAGTATAAAGAAAAAGTAAATGCGCTCTATACGCAATATGGATCTAAGGCAGGTAAATTCTCATACCTTGTGGGCTTACGCTGGGAAGATTCTAACATAGATGTAAACGTGCTTACCACAGGTTCTTTTAACAACAAAAGGTATAACAACTTCTTTCCAAGTGCCTTTTTAAGCTACGAATTTTCGCAAAGCAGTAATGTGAGCCTTAGCTACAGCAGACGTATTAACCGTCCGCGCGGCAGGTTCTTAAATCCATTCTCCGGTCTGCAAAGTAATATCAACATCTTTAGAGGTAACCCGGACATCAACCCTTCTAAAACACATGCTATAGATCTTGGTTATCTTAAAAAATGGGATAAGCTAACCCTAAGCACATCTGCTTACCTTAATATTACAGATGATACATTTCAGTTTGTAAGGCAGCAAAACGGCGACTATGTAACACAGGTTGTGGGCGGTGAAGATATTACAGACCCAACTACAGGCGAAGTTACCATTGTAGACGGGCAGGACATCCGCACTCCGGTAACGCTTACTACACCAATAAACCTTAGCAAAGAATACCGTTTTGGTTTTGAGTTTAATATTAACTACAATCCGTTTAAATGGTGGAGGATTAACAGCAATTTCAACTTCTTCAGGAACCAAACGAAAGGTGATTATACCTTTACATATGTTAACGAAGATGGTGTAACTATTAACGACTATCAGGACTTTAACAATACAGCTTATGCCTGGACTACAAGGCTTAACAGCAAAATAACGCTGCCATATAAAATAGACTGGCAAATAAACGGAAACTACGAAGGTCCTCAAAGCAATGCGCAGGGAAGACGTGTAGGCGTTGCCAGTGCAAACACAGCACTTAGCAAAGACATTCTTAAAGATAAAGCTACGATATCGCTAAATGTACAGGATATTTTTAACTCACGAAAAATGAAGAACGAAACCTACATTCCTAACCAGGTGCGTTCGTACAGCGAAATGCAGTGGAGACAAAGACAGGTAACACTATCGTTTACCTACCGCTTTAATATGAGTAAGGCCGACAGGCAAAAAGAACAGCAGCAACGTGGCCAGGATGGTGGCGGAGATGAGTTCATGGGTGGATAAAAAAAGTTGTCTATAAATATCTCTCTCTAAGAGGTTGCTGTAATGGCAACCTCTTTTATTTTACAAATACTTTCATCTCCTGATATTTATCATTTTTTAGGCTCCTGCCCCGCCCTACTTTTGACCTATTGAAAAATGATTTTATGGAAAGTTCTATATTGCAGAAATATAATGTACCGGGACCAAGATATACCAGCTATCCTACCGTACCGTATTGGGACAACAGTGGTTTTACGGCAAATAACTGGCAGCAAAGCCTTGTAAGGGCTTTTAATGAAAGTAACAATATTCAAGGTATAAGCCTCTATATACACCTGCCCTTTTGCGAGAGCATGTGCACTTTTTGCGGATGCAATAAACGCGTTACACGCCGCCACGAAGTAGAAACCGCCTATATTACAGCCGTTTTAAATGAATGGGCAATGTATTGCGATATGCTGCCACAAAAACCTTTAATTAAAGAACTGCATCTTGGCGGGGGTACTCCTACCTTTTTTAGCCCTGAAAATCTTGAGATACTTATAAACGGTATATTTGACCGTGCAGATAAAATGCCTGGCTATGAGTTTAGTTTTGAAGGTCATCCAAACAATACAACAAAATCGCATTTGCAAACCCTGTACAACTTAGGATTCAGGAGAGTAAGTTTTGGGGTTCAGGACTATAATGAAGCAGTACAAAAAGCCATAAACAGGCTTCAATCCTTTCATAACGTAGCGAAGGTTACTTTGTGGTCACGCGAAATTGGCTATACATCGGTTAGTCACGATCTGGTTTTTGGGCTGCCCTTTCAAACAACCGGAAGCATTATAGATACAATTGAAAAAACCAAGGCACTAAACCCCGACAGGATTGCGTTTTACAGTTATGCCCATGTGCCCTGGATTAAAGGCAACGGACAACGCGGTTTTAATGAAAACGATCTGCCACAGGATGCCCAAAAAAGGGAATTGTATGAGGTTGGCAAACAAATACTGTCTCAAAAAGGGTTTCATGAAATTGGCATGGATCATTTTGCGTTAGAGACCGACAGTCTTTATACATCCTATACACATGGCACACTGCATCGCAATTTTATGGGATACAGTTCGGGCAAAACACAACTTATGATAGGTTTGGGAGTATCATCTATAAGCGATAGCTGGTACAGTTTTGCACAAAACGAAAAATCGCTGGAAGATTATTATAAAAGAATTGAGATGAATGAACTGCCGGTTTTCAGAGGACATTTACTTACTGATGAAGACCTGTTGATAAGGCGACACATACTCAACCTTATGTGCCGTTTTAAAACACAATGGAATGCTATTGAGGGACATTTTGAAGAACTGCCACAGGTACTGGAAAGCCTCGGGGAAATGCAAAATGACGGCCTGCTTGAAATTAGGGAGAAAAGTATTATAATAACCCAAAAGGGCAAACCGTTTGTACGCAACATTTGTATGGCCTTCGATTTAAGGCTTAAACGAAAAACTCCGCAAACGCAATTGTTCTCTATGGTAGTTTAAGTTTTATTCAGTCCCAGTTTTCAGTCGCAGTCTCAGTAGACAGACAGCCAACCGTTAACTGAGACTGCGACTGAAAACTGGGACTGAAAACTGAAACTCACTACTTCCCTCCCGCCCTTCGGGTGTCTATAATGTAAATTATTTTCCAGATACCATCATCAAAAAACAGTACGAACGAATTTACCCCACTGTGGCTCAGTTTACCATTGGCGTAAAATTCATAGGGTGTCCAAACATGTGCCAACGTTCCGTCTACCTGAATTTTATAGCTTAGCAGGCGTTCTTCTATCTTAACATCAGACGGTATGCCTGCCACCTGTTTATAATACCTGTCGGCTGTTTCAAAATCAAGTTTTCCCTGCCCTCTGTGTTCTGTAATAGATTCTAATATAAGATTTTGATAACAAACAGATTGCATGACAACAGTATCGCGTGCATGCAGGCCGTCAAAAAACGTTTGTATAGACCTTTTTATACCATCCTCCTGTCCAAACATGCCTTGCACGCAGACTAACATAAATACAACAAAAAACTTTTTCATATTCTTTTTTAGCATTTTGTAAGGCATTTTAAAATAGCCTGTTAATTATTCAATCTTCAATAAAACCATATTTATTGAGGTTAATATTAATGCAATTTACTACATTTACCCCCTAAAATTTTTATAAAAATGTCTGTTGCCAAAAAAGATTATAAAAGAATAACCACTAAGTCGTTAATTGAAATGAAAGCCAATGGCGAAAAAATTTCGATGCTAACGGCTTATGACTTTACAATGGCTAAAATTGTAGATGCAGCCGGAGTAGATGTTATATTAGTGGGGGACTCTGCCTCTAACGTTATGGCAGGCCATGAAACCACATTGCCTATAACGCTGGATCAAATGATATATCACGCCTCATCGGTTGTTCGTGGTACTACCCGTGCTCTTGTTGTTGTAGACCTGCCTTTTGGCACTTATCAAAGTGACCCTAAAGAAGCCTTAAGATCGTCTATACGTATCATGAAAGAGAGCGGTGCGCATGCCCTTAAACTTGAAGGCGGCAGCGAGATCAAAGAGTCTATAAAAAAAATACTGCATGCAGGCATCCCCGTAATGGGACATTTGGGATTAACGCCACAGTCTATATATAAATTTGGAAGCTACACGGTTCGTGCCAAAGAAGATGCAGAAGCTGAAAAACTGATCGAAGATGCTAAAATGCTGGAGCGTATTGGTTGTTTTGCCGTTGTGCTCGAAAAAATTCCGGCTGCCCTGGCACAAAAAGTCGCCGAGAGTATTTCAATCCCTGTAATAGGCATTGGGGCCGGGGGTGGTGTAGACGGCCAGGTATTGGTAATACACGACATGCTGGGCATGAACAACGAGTTCAGTCCGCGTTTCCTGCGTCGATACATGAACCTTTATGAAGACATGACAAAAGCTATAGGCCATTATGCTGATGATGTAAAATCGAACGATTTCCCTAACGAAAAGGAACAATATTAATTGAGATTGTTGGATGTAAGATTTTAGATTTCTTAATTCCGAAGATTTAAATATGCTATGCTGTAAAGTACAAATTATCTTATAACCAAGATGATTGTCCGTTTTCGTGCAACACTATCCTAATCCTACATCCAAAAATCTTACATCTAATAATCCGGTTTGAAAATAACTTCTAACAAAAATAATCTTGAGGTATTGCACGAAGACAACCATATAATTGTGGTCAATAAGCGCGTAGGCGATATTGTGCAGGGCGACAAGACCGGTGATAAGCCCCTGAGCGAAGTTGTTAAGGAGTATATTAAGGAAAAATATAATAAACCGGGAGAGGTTTTTTTGGGCGTAGTACACCGCTTAGACCGCCCCACAACAGGCATAGTGGTTTTTGCCCGTACCAGTAAGGCTTTAACACGACTTAATGAACTGTTTAAAAACCGTGAGACCCAAAAGACATATTGGGCCATTGTAAAAAAACGTCCTGAAAAAGACCAAGCTAATTTAGTACATTACCTTAAGCGCGACGAAAAAAGAAACACCTCTAAAGCTTACAATAAAGAGGTACCGGACAGCAAAATGGCAAGCCTTGATTATTCTTTAATTAAGCAGCTTGACAATTACTGTGTGCTCGAAATTAACCTGCACACAGGCCGTCATCATCAAATAAGGGCGCAGCTTTCGGCAATTGGTTCTCCAATAAAAGGAGACTTAAAATATGGTGCCGACCGCAGCAACCCCGACGGCGGTATAAGTCTGCACGCACGCAAGCTGCATTTTATACACCCCGTTACAAAATTGCCTTTAACCATAACTGCCCCAGTGCCACAGGACGCAGTTTGGCAAAGCATATAAACTTTCACACATATATAACACATACTGATTTTCAGATAGTTATTTTATTACTTAAATTAGTAATCCAAATAAAGATAATATGAAAACCAGGCCGCTGTTATATAAATTCCTGTGTTAATTATACCTGAAAAATACCTAAATGTAGGTATTTTTATATTGGATGGGTTTACCGAAATTTGTATTATTCAATATTAAAACGATTTTTCTTAAATTTATATCGTTTTCGGCAATACAAAATTAGTAACCCAATAAAATATCACCACTATATGAGAATAACTTTACTATGTGTTTCAGTATTAATGTGCACAGGAGTCTTTGCCCAGGAACATTTCTCTGGCATTAACACTTCCCGAAGAGTTGGACTTTTAAATGCCAGTCTAAATCCGGCAGAGCTTGTAAACCTTAGCAAAACCTGCGAGGTAAATATCTTAAATTTCAGTGCTAATGTTTCTAATAATAAAATAACGTTTGGCGATCTCGTGAGCGGAAGTGACGATTTCGAGTCTAAACTTTTTTCAGGTAATGAGCCTGTAAATCTTAGAGCAGACATTGACATTATGGGGCCAGCCTTCGGAATTAAAATAAACAAGTGGGCTTTTGCTATAACATCTGCCGCAAAAGTTAAGGCTAACATTGTAGATGTAGATGTCAATTTGGGCAACGCAGTAACCTCAAGCAATGTTAATCCATTGATAGGTACAAGCATTATAAACACCAACTACAACCAAAGGGCTGCGGCTACCACATGGGGCGAAATTAGCCTTTCGGCAGCACGCGAACTTTATAACGATAATGTAAATAAACTGTCAGCCGGGGTAACGTTTAACCTCCTGTTTCCCGGATCATTTGCTAACATGAGTGCCGATAGGTTTCGTGGCAATATAGTTACTGTTAACGGAGATTCAAGCCTTACCGATACACAGGCTAATCTTAACTTTGCCTATTCAGGATCATTAGCCAACGATTTTACCGATACAGGAAACTACAGTGAGTTCTTTGCCGGAGGACTTAACGGATTTTCAACCGATATTGGGGTTAATTACCAGTGGTTAGACCCTACCGACAGTAAGCAGTATAAAATTAACGCAGGCCTATCGGTTAAAAACCTGGGCAGCATGACATTTAAAGACAATAACAATAGTTCGAACAACTACAGGCTAAACATTCCTGAAGGCGAATATCTTGATCTTGACCAGTTTCAAAATGTAACCAATATTGAGGAAATTGAAGACATCTTGGTAAACAGTGGCTTTTTAACCACACTGAGCAGCAATAGAGACTTTAAAGTACAAATGCCTGCGTTGCTTGCCGCCTATGCCGATGTAAGACTATACAGAAGATGGTATGTTACAGGATACCTACAGCAGGAACTTAAAAAAGACGATGCAAACGACCAAATAGCACAGCAAAACCTTTATACCATAACCCCTCGTTATTCAGCCAGCTTTTTTGAGGCTTATGTACCACTTTCTGTAAGCGATATTGCAGGATTTACGGCAGGTTTAGGCTTTAGGCTTGGCGGTTTCTTTATAGGTTCAGGCTCTATTCTTTCTGCCGGAGTAAGCGATACACAGCAGGCCGATTTTTATATGGGTTTCCGTTTTGGAATTTAAGTCTTAAATTATAACAATATACACTTTATCAGCCACAGCAACCCTGTGGCTGATACTGTTTTTGGCAATTGCTAAATTGATGATAAAACAGCATGCCAGGCAAATAATTATACCTAAATTCAGGTAACTAAAATCAAATACCATGAAATGGGGAGGCCGAAGACAAAGCGATAATATGGAAGACCGCCGTGGTGTATCTGGTGGGCAGGTAGCCGTTGGCGGCGGTATTATTGGGGTTATTATATTACTTATCAATCTGTTTACAGGTGGTGATATAGCCGTAATTAACGATATAAATAATCAATTGCAGCAAAATACTCACCAAACCAGCCAACCCAAAGAGTTAAGCTCGCGCGATAAAGAGATGGGTGAAATGGTTAACGCTATTTTGGTAGACACTGAGGATGTCTGGACAAAAATATTTGCTGAGAACGGCAAAACTTATGAATATCCAAAGCTGGTACTTTTTAGAGATGGTGTGCAAACAGCCTGTGGAAATGCATCTGCTGCAATGGGACCTTTCTATTGTCCCTCCGACCAAAAAGTCTATATGGATCTTTCATTTTTCGACGAACTTCAAACACGTTACGGAGCCAAGGGTGGCGACTTTGCCATTGCCTATGTTATTGCCCACGAAATAGGCCATCATGTACAAACCTTATTGGGTACATCAGCTAAAGTTAGGCAATTACAGCAACAGGGCAATGAGGTAGAGGCTAACAGACTATCGGTAGCCTTAGAGCTTCAGGCAGATTTTTATGCAGGTGTATGGACACATTATGATGAAAAAATGAACCGTATTCTTGAAGAAGGTGATATTGAAGAAGCCCTGAGTGCCGCCAATGCCGTGGGCGACGATGCCCTACAAAAACGCACACAGGGAACCGTTGTACCCGACTCTTTTACGCATGGTACTTCCGCACAAAGAATGTATTGGTTTAAAAAGGGATTTGAAACCGGAGATATAAAACAAGGCGATACATTTGCAGAACTAGGGCTGTAAATTTTAAATTACAGCATATAAAGCACACACCAACTACTGAAAATAGATAAAGATATTTTTGACTACATAGCCTAAAATAATCTAAAAAAAATCCGGCAGCTAAAAATTAGCTGCCGGATTTTTTATGATAGGAAAGTAAGAACTACTTTATAAATTCAATTTTTTGCGCTTCTTCAATGTTAACGCTGTCAAAAAAGCCCTGCTCGTTCATCCATTCGTCGCTGTAAACTTTGCTCATATAGCGCGAACCATGGTCAGGGAAAATGAGTACCACATTGCTGTTCTCGTCAAACTCGCCTGCCTCGTCATACTGCCTTGCAGCCTGTAGTGTGGCGCCGCTGGTATATCCTACAAAAAGACCTTCAGTCTTGGCAATGTATCGTGCTGCGTGGGCACTGTCTTCGTCAGAGACTTTCATGAACTTGTCAATAACATCAAAATCGGTAGCAGTAGGAATAAGGTTTTTACCAAGACCTTCTATACGGTAAGGGTAAATTTCCTCGCTGTCAAACTCTTTGGTTTCGTGATATTTTTTAAGTACAGATCCATAAGCATCTACACCTAAAACTTTAATGTTGGGGTTTTGTTCTTTCAAGTAACGTGCAGCTCCAGAAATTGTACCTCCGGTACCACTGCATGCAATAAGGTGAGTAATTTGCCCTTTAGTTTGCTCCCATATTTCAGGGCCGGTAGTTTTGTAGTGGGCGTCTATATTAAGGTCGTTAAAATATTGGTTTATGTAAACCGATCCTTTCATTTCTTCATGAAGCCTGCGGGCAACACTGTAGTAAGAACGTGGATCATCTGCCGATACATTTGCAGGACAAACATATACTTTGGCTCCCATGGCGCGAAGCATGTCTATTTTATCGCGGGATGATTTAGAACTTACTGCAAGCACACACTCATACCCTTTTATAATGCTAACCATAGCCACGCTAAACCCGGTGTTTCCTGAAGTAGTTTCAATAATCGTATCGCCCGGTTTTAGTATGCCTTTTCTTTCGGCTTCCTCTATAATATACAGTGCTATCCTGTCTTTAGTCGAATGACCCGGGTTAAAAGCTTCTACCTTGGCATAGAAATTCCCTTTTAATCCTTCAGTAACTTTATTGATCTTAACCAATGGTGTATTACCTATCAGTTCCAGCACATTATTATAGGCTTTTATTTCTTCTTTCATAAAAAAATAAGTTAGCAAGGTACTCTGTGGTTTAGTTTAGTAACCTCAAAACCCTGCAAATCTAACAAAAAAAAATCAATTACTTTTTAATTCCTTCTAAATCTAACAAAAAACTGTATTCCTTGGCAACTTCTTTTATAGCTTCAAAACGCCCGGAAGCTCCTCCGTGCCCCGCATCCATGTTGGTATCCAGGAACAAAAGGTTGTTATTTGTTTTAAACACCCTCAATTTTGCCACCCACTTGGCAGGTTCCCAGTATTGTACCTGAGAGTCGTGCAGCCCTGTTGTTACAAGCATATTAGGATAAGCCTGTGCTGTAACATTGTCGTAGGGTGAATATTCTTTCATGTACTTGTAATACTTTTTGTTATTTGGATTACCCCACTCGTCATACTCGCCTGTTGTAAGCGGAATGCTGTCGTCGAGCATGGTGGTAACCACGTCTACAAAAGGTACCTGGGCAATAATGCCGTGGTAAAGCTGTGGTGCCATGTTTACAATTGCCCCCATTAATAAACCTCCGGCCGATCCACCCTCGGCATACAAATGCTCAGGCGAGGTATACTTTTGGTCTATTACAAACTTAGAGCAATCAATAAAATCAGTAAATGTATTTTTCTTTTTTAGCAATTTTCCGTTGTCATACCATTCGCGACCAAGATCTTCGCCCCCCCTAATGTGGGCAATGGCAAAAATAAAGCCACGGTCGAGCAGGCTAAGCCTTATAGACGAAAAGTAAGCATCCATAGAAGCCCCATAAGAACCATAAGCATACAACAGGAACGGATTACTCCCATCCTGCTTAGTGCCCTTGCGATACACCATAGATATTGGCACCAGGGTACCATCCTGTGCTGTAGCCCATATTCTTTGCTCTGTATAATTGTTTTTATCAAACGAGCCCCCCAGTACTTCCTGTTCTTTAAGAACTGTTTTTTGGCGGGTTTTCATATCAAAATCTATAACCGATGACGGCGTTGCAAGGCTTTGATAGCTGTAACGCAATATTTGTGTATCAAAATCGGGGTTTATAGAAGTTTCAGCCGTGTAGGTTTCACTGTCAAAAGGCAGGTAGTACTCTTCAGCCCCATCCCATGGACGAATGCGTATTTTGTTAAGCCCGTTGCTGCGCTCAGAAATTACAAGATAGTCTTTAAAAATATCAATATCTTCAAGCAAAACATCTGCGCGGTGGGCAATAAGGTCAGTCCAGTTTTCTTTAGCCGTGGCACTTTCGGGAGTGGTCATCAGCTTAAAGTTGGTAGCCTTGTCTTTGTTGGTAACTATATAGAATTTATCACCATAGTGCGATATACTGTATTCGAGCCCGCGTGTTCTTTTCTGGAAAATTTTAAACCTGCCATCGGGCTTTTTAGCATCAAGTATTCTATACTCTGATGTCAGTGTGCTCGACGAACCAATAATAAGGAACTTCTTAGATTTGCTTTTGTAAATATAGGTATCAAAAGTGTCGTCTTTTTCATGATATACCAGCGCATCAGTACTTACATCTTCTCCTAATTTATGTTTATAAATTTTGTCAGATCTGAGTGTTACCTCATCCTTACGGGTATAAAATAATGTTTTATTGTCGCCTGCCCATGTAGATCCGCCTGTGGTATTTTCAATTTTAAACGGAAGTATCTCTCCTGTTTCAAGGTTTTTAACCTGAATAACATATTGCCTGCGTGACACCAGGTCTACCCCAAAGGCAGCCCATTTATTGTCTTCGCTAATATTCAAACCATTAAGGCTAAAATAAGAATGCCCTTTTGCCATTTCGTTACAGTCAAACAAGATCTCTTCCTGGGCATCAAGGCTTCCTTTTTTACGGGCATATATTGGGTAGTCTTTCCCTTTTTCAAAACGGGTAATGTAATAATAGCCGTTGTATAAATAAGGAACCGAAGAATCATCTTCTTTAATACGGGCTTTCATCTCTAAAAACAGTTCGTCCTGAAACTGCTTTGTATGAGCCGTCATTTCTTTATAATATGCATTCTCTTTGTTAAGGTAGTCTATAACTTCGGGGTTTTCCCTTTCGTTAAGCCAGTAGTAGTTGTCTGTACGTGTGTCGCCGTGCATTATAAGCTCTTTAGGCTTTACAGGTGCAACCGGCGCAGTAATGGTTTTGGTCATTATAGTTTTGCTTGTTTGAGCATTTGCTGCAAAAGTAACACAAACACAACACATAAGTAAGTGTTTTTTCATTCTTTTAAGAATTGGTAAATACCACTGCAATTTATACATTTGCAGGAATATTTAATCTATAAATTCAGAAAAAATGTTTGGAGATTTAATGGGAATGATGGGAAAACTTAAAGAAACCCAGCAAAAGATTGAAGAAACTAAAAAAAGGCTCGACAACGTTTTAGTAGACGAGCAAAGCAGCGACGGCCTGCTTAAAGTTACTCTTACGGCCAACCGCACTGTAAAGAGCATTGCAATAGACGACTCATTATTAGAAGATAAAGAACAGCTTGAAGATTATTTGGTACTGGTACTTAACAAAGCTATTGCAAAAGCAACCGCAGTTAACGAAGCAGAACTTGGTGCTGTAGCACAACAGGGCATGCCCAATATTCCGGGTATGGATATGTTTAAATAATTTTGTTTAAAGTTTCAGGTTTAAAGTTTTTTGAAAGTTCATTGTGGCTTTGGCTTCAAATTCCGGACTTTTTGGGCTGGGTGAGCAACTTGAAACCTTAAACTTGAAATCTGAAACAAAAAATTGATTCTCTACATCAAAAATATGGTTTGTAACCGCTGCATCATGGCTGTGCGCAACGAGCTTGCGGCATTAGGCCATGTTGTGGGAAGGGTATCGTTAGGCGAAGCTGAAATTGACGGTGAGCTATCTGCAAACCAGACCGAAGTTATTGCCTCTAACCTTAACAAACTGGGGTTTGAACTTATTGAAGACCGAAAAGGCCGTATTATTGAGCAGGTAAAGAACGAGATCATTACACTGGTACATCATACCGAAGAAGTTTTAAACATAAATTTATCGGCACACCTGGCAGATAAATTACAGTATGACTACACCTATCTTAGCAACCTTTTCTCGGATGTAGAAGATACTACAATAGAAAAATACTACATTGCCCAGCGCATAGAAAAGGTTAAGGAATTGCTGGTTTATGATGAACTTTCGCTCGCGCAGATAGCCGACAGACTGGGTTACAGCAGTGCAGCATACTTATCGGGCCAGTTTAAAAAAGTAACAGGCCTTACCCCCACCCACTACAAAGCCATTAAAGACAACAAACGCCGAAGCATAGACCAACTGTAAATATTACAGCTATTGCCCAAAATAACGTAAGACACATTCTTTATATATTACCGAACTTTGTAGAGACGTTGCAATGCAACGAATTAGAACAATAGCGTAATATTAATTTTAAACGTTGCATTGCAACGTCTCTACATACAAAAAATCATGAAACATACCTATAACATATCAGGAATGACGTGCGACGGATGCGTTGCTAAAGTAAGCTACCTTTTAAAACAATTACCTGAGGTAACAGATGTTGCCATAAACCTTGAAAATGGCACAGCCGATGTTAGTATGAGCAGCCACGTAGCCACACTTAAACTGCAACAGGCTCTAAAAGACTATCCAAAATATCAGCTTACAGAAACCATGGAAAACAGCCACCACAGCGATGCCATGAATGTTTTTGCCAGCCAGCCCGAGCCCGTAAAAAGTTGGGCAGAGACTTACAAACCTATATTGTTGATATTTGGCTACATAACTATAATCTCAGGCATTGCTGCGCTATATCGAAACAACTTTAACGGCATGGTTTTTATGCGCGTTTTTATGGCAGGCTTTTTCCTTACATTCTCGTTCTTTAAAATGCTCGACGTTAAGGGCTTCGCCGAAAGCTATGCCATGTATGATATTGTGGCTAAAAAAATACCAGCCTGGGGCTATATCTATGCGTTTTTAGAACTGGCACTGGGTCTTGCCTTTGCTACTGATTTTATGCCCGTGTTCACAAACGCCTTTACGGCAGTACTCATGTCGGTAAGTCTGTTGGGGGTATTGCAAAGTGTTTTCAACAAAAAGCAAATTCGTTGTGCCTGCCTTGGTGCGGTTTTTAACCTGCCAATGAGTACTGTAACCATTATAGAAGACGGCCTTATGATCGCTATGAGCATAGCCATGTTGTTTATGTACTTATAATTTATTTTAAAGCACCTAATAAATCCGGAATATCCAAGCAATAGCTTTACGTAATTGCTCTTTTGATTGAAAAATATTTTATAAATAAACGAACATTCATTTATTATTTTTACCTTTGCACAAAATAATGAATGGATGCGCACACGGGATACAGATAAAGAGCAGTTAGTAAAATCTAAAGCCATAGAGCAAATAGTAAAAGACGGCTTTCAGGGTTTTAGTATGAACAAGCTTGCCAAAGCCTGTAACATATCGGTAGCTACACTGTATATTTATTACAAAGATAAAGACGACCTTATAAAAAAGCTGGGTGAAGAAATTGGCTATGTCTTTTACACCTCATCTATGAAAGATTTTTCGCCTGCCCTACCCTTTGCCGAAGGCTTATGGAAACAGTGGCAAAACCGCGCCGCTTTTGCCATGGAAAACCCAATGGAAGTTGCCTGCTTTGAAATTATAAAGCATTCACCACATGCCGAAGAAATCTTTAAGGCTTCTGCCTACATGCAGGAATTCAGGCAATGCATGAAAGAGTTTGTGCACAATGCCCTTGCCAACAAAGAACTGGTTCATTTGCAAATGGAAACCTTTTGGAGCATTGCTTATGGCCCTTTGTATATTTTACTCAACTTTCATAGAGAAGGCAAAAGCATGGGCGGCAAACCCTTTACCCTTACTAACGACATGCTTAAAGAAGCCTTCTCGGCAGTAATAAAATCGCTTACACCTTAAGAAAAAAGGTAAAAGGAAAGAGGCATAAGTACTGCACCAACACCTAATACCCAACACTTAATACCCATCATCCAACACCAAATGGAAAAAACAATAAAACTACCTTTTACCGCACATCAAAAATTTATAATCGCCCTATTGGCTTTGACACAGTTTACCGTGATACTCGATTTTATTATCATGTCGCCATTAGGCGATATTTTAATGAAAAACCTTAATATGAATACCACCAACTTTGGTTTTGCGGTATCAGCATATGCTTTTAGCGCAGGTACATCGGGACTGTTGGCAGCAGGTTTTGCAGATAAGTTCGATCGCAAAAAACTACTCGTGTTTTTTTATACCGGGTTTATAATAGGCACAGTGTTTTGTGCATTTGCCACAAGCTACTACACATTGCTTGCCGCACGAATATTTACAGGCATATTTGGCGGGGTTATAGGCTCTGTATCGCTTGCTATTGTAACCGATTTATTTGTAATACAGCAGCGTGGCCGCGTTATGGGCTTTATACAAATGGCCTTTGCCACCAGCCAGATACTGGGCATACCGTTGGGACTCTATTTTGCCAATCTTTGGGGCTGGCATTCAGCATTTTTAATGATAGCCGCATTAGGCGTGCTCATACTTATTGCTATCTTAATAAAATTACAGCCTGTAAATGAGCACTTAAAACTACAGCAGGACAAAAATCCGTTTTTGCACCTATGGCACACACTCAGCAATAAGCAGTATCAGGTAGGGTTTACAGCAATTGCATTCCTGTCAGTGGGCGGTTTCATGCTGCAGCCTTTTGGCAGTGCTTTCCTAATCAACAACATACACATTAGCCAGTTAGACCTGCCAAAAGTATATTTCTTTACAGGGCTTTCGGTACTGTTTATAATGCCTTTAGTGGGCAAGCTGAGCGATAGGGTAAGCAAGTTCAGGCTTTTTACAGCAGGATCGTTTATTGCTATAGTGACCATTGTTTTTTATACCAACCTTGGTTCTACCCCACTTTGGGAAATTATACTTATAAACATGATAATGTTTATGGGAGTAATGAGCCGCATGATACCTGCCACTACACTAAACACAGGCGTGCCTGACATGCAGGATCGCGGGGCCTATATGTCTATTACGTCATCTTTACAACAAATTGCAGGAGGTTTGGCAGCGGTAAGCGCAGGCTATATTGTGCACCAGGAAACCAAAACAAGCCCTATAGAACATTACAATATATTAGGTTATGTTATAAGTATAGTAATAATTATATCAATATTGCTCATAAAACGTGTAGATGCAATGGTTGTACAAAAAAATGCAGCTAAAGATTAGCAATCAGGCTTAGCATTAATAATTCCTAAAACCGGGGTTCAAACAACTTGTGTTGTTTGAACCCCGGTTTTATAAAATTAAACTGCCATCTGTGCCATACCATATATTTTGTTACTTTTGCGTTTGTAAAACAAAACACAATAAAATGGCAAACATAACACTTGGCGGAAATCCCGTACACACTATAGGCGAACTGCCTGCAACAGGCACAAAAGCTCCCGATTTTACTCTTGTAAAAACTGATCTTTCTACTGTATCTTTAGCCGACTTTAAAGGAACTAAACTGGTTCTTAACATCTTCCCTAGTGTAGATACAGGAACATGTGCTGCATCGGTTAGAAAGTTTAATGAAAAGGCAAGTTCTTTAGAAAACACTAAAGTGCTTTGCATTTCGCGCGACTTGCCGTTTGCACAAACACGTTTTTGCGGTGCTGAAGGTTTAGAGAACGTAATATCTTTATCTGATTTTAAAGATGCTGGCTTTGGAAATGCTTATGGTCTTACTGTTACCGATGGCCCTCTTGCCGGATTACTTTCACGCGTTGTGGTTGTGGTAGACGAGGAAGGTACCGTAAAATATACTGAGCAGGTTGCCGATATTAAGGACGAACCTAACTACGACAATGCCCTTGCGGCCCTGTAACACATAAATGAAAGATAACAGGTTTGTTAGAGGCAGGCTTAAAAGCGTAGAATATTCGATAAAAGGAGCCTGGAAGCTGGTAACGTCCGAGCATAGCATTATGGTGCAGTTTAGCCTGGGCATTGCCGTTACGTTTGCAGGCTTTTATTTTGATATTAGCGCTACAGAGTGGATGCTGCAAACATTTGCCATAGGGCTTGTGCTTGCCATAGAAGGCGCAAATACTGCCGTAGAAAAAATATGCGACTTTGTAAATCCTGATTTTAACCCTAAAATAGGATTTATTAAAGACGTAGCATCCGGGGCTGTATTTTTTGCAGCCATAGCTGCTGTTATTGTGGGAACTATAATTTATTATCCCAAAGTGGCGGCACTGTTTTAAATTTTGATATTTTTACAAAAAAAGGGATATAGATTGCATGGCAAAGGCTAAAAAAGAAACTACTGCTAAAGAAAAAACCGTTACCGAAAAAAGACCCTGGAAACTGTCTCGCAGAAACAAAGTGCTTGCGGGCATCCTTCTGTTTCTATTTTCGGTGGCATTGCTGCTGTCGTTCATTTCATACTTTATGTACTGGCAGTATGACCAAAGCGTACTTACTTCTTTTGCAAACCGCAGCCAGAACGTACAAAACTGGCTGGGCAAATTTGGAGCATGGCTTGCCGATATTTTCCTGTATCAGGGTTTTGGTATAGCTTCGTTTATACTTATACGTTTCTTTTTTTTAATGGGATCCTATCTGGTACTCGACCTGCCTGTATCTAAACTAAAGAAAACCCTTTTTTGGGATCTTTATCTTGTAATAATATTGTCTGTACTGTGTGGCTTTTTTAATGCCTATATACCCGAACTTGGTGGTGTTATAGGTTACGAGATCAACCTGTTCATGCAGGATTTTATTGGCAAGACCGGAACACTTTTAGTGCTTTTATTCGGGCTGTCAGTATTCTTATTCGTAAGGATAAAAATATCGCCTGATGCTATTAAAACCTTCTTTGAACGCAAAATAAGCGAGACCGAAGAGACTGATGAAGAAACAGAAACGGTTGCTGAGAATATAAGAGTACAGTCTGTACAAAAACCTGTAGCCGCAACTGATAATTTTGAAGAACCTGAAACAGAAGCAATAGAAAAGCGTCCTAACTATGAAGATATGGATGCCGATGAGTATGACGAAGAGCTCGACCATATTGAGCTTAAAACCATACCCAATCCTATTTTTCAGGTAACACAACCAACGCCTGAAGTACCACTTGGCCAGACAACGATACCATCTTCTACCCCGGCCGCACCATCGCAATTTGAAGTAAACAAAGAGGCTTTAAAACCTACAATTACTCATACGTCTCAAATAAATCTTGATGTTGCCCCTAAAGCAAAACCGGCAGAGCCAGCCGCACAGGTACACGAGATTATTGAAACTGATGACAAAAACTTTGTAATCGAAAAAATTGCAGATGAGGACATTGTAGAAGAAAATCTTGCCTCCAAACTTGTAAAAGACTTTGGTGAGTTTGATCCTACCCTTGATCTTTCTAACTTTCAGTTTCCTCCTATAGACATGCTTAAAGATTATGGCGGAGGTATCACTATAAATCAGGAAGAGCTTGAGGAAAACAAAAACCGTATTGTAGAAACACTACGCAATTACAAGATAGACATTGCCCAGATAAAGGCCACCGTTGGACCATCGGTTACATTATACGAAATTATTCCTGAGGCCGGTATACGTATCTCCAAGATCAAGAGCCTTGAAGATGATATTGCTCTCTCTCTTGCTGCACTGGGAATCCGTATTATTGCCCCAATGCCCGGTAAAGGTACCATTGGTATAGAGGTACCTAACAAGGTGCCAAGCATGGTATCGATGAAAAGCGTTATTGGCGCACCTAAGTTTCAGGCTGCCGAAATGGAACTGCCTATTGCGCTGGGTAAAACCATCAGCAATGAAACCTTTGTGGTAGACCTTGCCAAGATGCCCCACCTTCTAATGGCGGGTGCAACAGGTCAGGGTAAATCGGTTGGATTAAATGCCGTGCTTACATCGCTTTTGTATAAAAAACACCCTGCCGAGGTTAAGTTCGTACTGGTAGACCCTAAAAAGGTAGAGCTTACGCTTTTCAATAAAATTGAGAGGCATTATCTTGCCAAATTGCCTGATGACGGCGATGCAATTATTACAGATAACACAAAGGTTATCAATACCCTAAACTCGCTTTGTATTGAAATGGACAACCGCTACAACCTGCTTAAGGATGCAACGGTAAGGAACATTAAAGAATATAACGAAAAATTCCGCCAGCGTAGGCTGAACCCTGAAAATGGTCATCGTTTTTTACCTTACATCGTACTGGTAGTAGACGAGTTTGCCGACCTTATTATGACGGCCGGTAAAGAGGTAGAAACCCCTATTGCGCGTTTAGCCCAGCTTGCACGTGCCATTGGGATTCACCTTATTATTGCCACACAAAGGCCATCGGTAAACGTAATTACAGGTATAATCAAGGCCAACTTCCCGGCAAGGATAGCCTTTAGGGTTACTTCTAAAATAGATTCGCGCACCATCTTAGACAGCCAGGGCGCTGATCAGCTTATAGGACGTGGAGACTTACTATACACTCAGGGCAATGACCTTGTGCGTGTACAGTGTGCCTTTATAGACACTCCTGAAGTAGAAAAAATTACCGAATTCATAGGAAATCAGAAAGCATATCCTGAGGCATACCAACTTCCTGAATATTTTGGAGAAGAAAGTGGCACTAATCTTGATATAGATATTAGCGAAAGAGATTCGATGTTCAGGGAAGCAGCCGAAGTGATCGTTACGGCACAACAGGGGTCGGCATCATTACTGCAGCGCAAACTAAAATTAGGCTACAATCGTGCAGGCAGGCTTATAGACCAGCTTGAAGCCGCAGGAATTGTAGGCCCGTTTGAAGGCAGTAAGGCCCGAAACGTACTTATAAACGACCTTGCCTCCCTTGAGCAGTTTTTTAGAAATGAAGAAAATGACTTTTAAAAAATGCAAAGTATTATCAGGGTTTTATCGCTTTTTATTCTAACAGTAGGACTGACTGCACATGCACAGGACTCTCAAAAGGCAAAAAAAATGCTCGACGAGGTTAGTGCCAAGATAAGGAGTTATAAAAACATTGTTATCGACTTTAAGTACAGTGCCAGCAACCCTAAAAAAAACCTGAATCAGGAAAGCAAAGGCAATGTAACCCAACAGGGAGATAAATATGTGCTTAATTTTATGGGCATAACCCGCATTTTTGACGGTAAAAAAGTGTATAATATTGTACCTGAAGATGAAGAGATAACCATCTCTACCTTTGACGACAAAAAGGATGATGGCCTGACACCATCTAAATTGCTTACGTTTTTTAATACCGGCTATAAGTATGCTATGGATATTCCACAAAACATAAAAGGCCGTAAAATACAATATATCAAGCTTACACCTCTTGATGCTAAAGACGAGATTAAAGAAGTGTTTATTGGCATTGATTCACAAACAAAGCATATATATACACTTATACAAACTGCTAAAGACGGTACCAAAATTACTTTTACCATAAATTCTTTTAAAACAAATCAACCTTTGTCGAAAAATCACTTTACCTTTACCGAAAGTAAATATCCTAATTATTACATTAACAGATTAGACTAATTTACGGGTGAAAATTTTAGACCGCTACATCCTTACATCGTTTATACAAACCTTTTTGTCTGTATTTACTATCCTGTTCCTTATTTTTACTTTACAGGCTATATGGCTTTTTATATCAGAGCTTGCCGGAAAAGACCTTGATGCCTGGCTGGTAGCAAAATTCCTTTTGTTCTACTCGCCTAAAATGATACCAATGGTATTGCCGCTTTCCATACTCCTTGCGTCTATAATGACGTTTGGCAGCTTTGCTGAGAATTATGAGTTTGCAGCCATGAAATCGTCGGGTATATCATTAAACAGGGCTATGCGTTCGCTTATTATATTTATATTCGGGCTTAGCATTGTAGCTTTCTTTTTTGCCAACAATGTTATCCCAAAAGCCGAATACAAGTTTTTAAACCTACGCAAGAACATCATTCAGCGAAAGCCTGCAATGGCCATTGTTGAAGGACAGTTTAACGCTGTGGGTAGCTTTAATATCAAGGTAGAAAAAAAATCGGGCGAAAACGGAGAAAAGCTTACCGGAGTAACCATACACAAACGCAAACCCGGAGCAGCAAATGCCACTATCATTCGTTCTAAGACAGGGCTTTTAAGCAGCAACGAAAAAAGCAACCTGTTGCAACTTGAGCTTTTTGACGGTTATTATTATGAGGAAGTAAACTCTAACAATCCTGCCGAGCGCGAAAAAATGCCTTTTGCAAAGAGCAGCTTTTCTAAGCAGATAATGAACATAGATCTTACTGCCCTTAACAGCAATGACGAGGACAGTGAGCAAATTGCGCATACCAACAATATGCTTAATGTATCTGAATTGCGATACACGCTCGATTCACTCGAAACAAATTATACTAAAGATGCCAACAGCATAGCGTCTAACATTGCCATGCGCCCTGTAAGTGTTATAGGTTATGAACCTAAAAGCTTTAAGAAGAAGGCTTCTGAAACACCAAAAGCCCAGAGTGCTAAAAAAGATACTATTCCGCAGGACTTATTGGCTATCGTAAAAAAAGAAGATAGACTACGAATATTAGATTTTGCTGCAAACAACGTTAGCAGTACAGATTATGTAGTAACATCGGGTAAAAATGAGCTTTTTGAAAAAATAAAGAACATCAACAACCACCTGTTGGCTTTATATGACAAGTATGTTATTGCCTTTGCCTGTATTTTAATGTTCTTTATTGGCGCACCACTGGGTGCCATTATTCGCAAAGGAGGCTTAGGCTTACCTATTGTTTTTGCCGTTCTGATATTTATTATATTCCACTTTATAAACACTTTTGGCCGCAAAATGGCTCAGGAAAACGGCATACCTCCCTTTTTAGGTTCCTGGATGTCGTCTTTTATATTAAGCCCGCTGGCTGTATTGCTTACCTACAGAGCCACTAACGATATTGGCCTGATAAGTTTTGACAACTTTATAATGCCGTTACAAAAGGCATTCAACAAAATTTTAAAAATTAAACCCAAACAAGAAGCATGATAGTTCCTGCTGAAAACAAAATAACCTTAAACACTATTGAAGAAGCTATTGAAGATATCCGTCAGGGTAAAGTAATAATAGTGGTTGATGACGAAGACAGGGAAAACGAAGGCGATTTTATTGCTGCCGCCGAGAAAGTTACCCCCGAAATGATAAACTTTATGGCTACTCATGGACGAGGCCTTATTTGTGCCCCGTTAACCGAAGAGCGCTGTAAAGAACTTGACCTTAACCTTATGGTTGCCAATAATACCGTTTTGCATGAAACTCAGTTTACAGTATCTATAGACCTTTTGGGTCATGGCTGTACTACAGGAATATCGGTTCATGACAGAGCTAAAACCATTAAGGCGCTGGTAGATGAGGATACCAAACCTTACGATTTAGGAAGACCCGGGCATATTTTCCCCTTAAGGGCAAAACAGGGTGGCGTGTTGCGCCGCACAGGACATACAGAAGCATCTATAGACCTTGCCCGCCTTGCCGGACTTAAACCGGCAGGCATACTTGTAGAGATACTTAACGAAGACGGCTCTATGGCACGCCTTCCTCAACTGGTAGAGGTTGCAAAAAAATTCGACCTTAAAATTATATCTATAGAGAACCTTGTTGCATACCGCATGCAGCACGACAGCCTTATTGTTAAAAAAGAAGATTTTGAGGTAGAAACCCGTTTTGGCTCTTTCAGACTAAGGGCTTATGAGCAAACCACGAACAGGCAAATACACGTAGCGCTTACAAAAGGAAGCTGGAACATTGGCGAACCTGTACTGACGCGCATAAACTCTACACAAATAAACAACGATATTTTAGGAACGCTTACCAACAATCCGGATACCAAGCTGGACAGTATGTTTAAACGCATAAACGATGAAGGCAAAGGCGCAATATTATTTATAAACCAGGAAGTACAGCCCGTTGCCCTGCTAAACAGAATAACAGAGCTTAAAAATCTTCAGGCAAACGGAACACATAAAGCACCACCGTTAAAAATGGACGTAAAAGATTTTGGCATTGGTGCTCAAATTCTGCACGATATAGATGTTTGTAAAATAAAAATGCTGACCAATTCTGAACAATCTAAGCGTGTTGGCATGACAGGCTATGGCCTTGAAATTACTGAATATGTAACTTTCTAAGAGTTATACTCTATAAAGCATTATAAGCCCCTGCAACAGCATGGGTTATTTTTTGTTAAAAAGAAGGGATTACGTTTGGCAATATTTTATAAAATATTTGGCAACACATAAACCTGTATAGTAGTATTTTTACCACAAATAAAAAACAACATAATGTGTTGTGCTATAATCTGCTGTTATGCAAGCGGGTTTGGCTCGAAATACGTTCTTAAAATAGCCTTTTTTAAACATCCGGTAGTTTACTAACACTTTCATTGCGCTTTTAAGAAGCTAATTACCAATTGATAGCGGTTAAGTTATGTAAAGTATAGCATAAATGGAATAATTAGTATTAGTTTCTTTATTTTTGTGGCCTAAAACTTAATAAAACAAAACATGAAGAAAATTGTACTTATCGTGCTGTTGGCTTTTACAGGAATTACAATGCAGGCACAGGCTTTTGGCGTAAAGGGAGGTTTTAACTTTAGCAACCTTAAAGGCAGCGGTACTGAAGATTTTAATGTGCATACCAGTTTTCATGTGGGTGTGCTTTATGAAATAGAAGTATTCGATTTTTTTAAAGTTCAGCCAGAGATACTATACTCACAACAGGGAGCTAAGACAAGGACCGATGATATTAAACTAAACTACTTTACTGTTCCGGTGTTGGCTAAATTATATATTACTGATGGATTTAACGTTCAGGCCGGCCCGCAGTTTAGCATGCTGCTTAATGAGTCTGACAATTTTGAGGCTTATAAAAGCGAAACATTTGATTTTGGCTTTACCGGAGGTCTTGAGTTTTTTATAAACAAAGGCTTATTTGTACAGGCAAGATATTACTGGGGTACTACAGAGGTATCTGGTGTACGTGATATAAAGAACAGAGTTGTACAGGCATCTCTTGGTTATGTATTTTAGAAAATAATATAAACTAACCTAACTAATAAAAAAATGAAAAAGATCCTTTTAATTGCAGCAATGTTTGCAGGCAGTTTTGCCATGCAGGCACAGGGAATAGACTTTGGTATTAAAGCCGGAGCTAACTTCTCTAACTTTAACGGAGATATAGATTCTGACGGAATTACTAATTTTCATGCAGGGGCAGCTTTAGAGCTTAACCTTATTCCTACGTTCTCTATACAGGCCGAAGGTTTATTTTCTACCCAAGGTGGTAAAGCCGTATATGAAGTTGATGGTGCGGGCGGTGTAGCACAAGATTTTAAATTAGATTACATTTCTGTACCTGTAATGGCTAAATTTTACCTATTACCAGACAGGTTCAGCCTAATGGCAGGACCTCAGTTCTCGTTCCTTGTTAACGAAGCTGAAGAACAGTTCAAAGCAAAAACATTCGACCTTGCAGCTGCAGGTGGTGTAGAGCTAAAAATATTTGCAGGCTTGTTTGCACAAGCTCGCTATACTATTGGGCTTACAGATGTATATGGCGATTCAGAAAATGTAAACCTAGATGCGAAGAACGCTGTGTTCCAGCTATCGGTAGGATATTATTTCTAAAAAAAATATAAAATATTTAAAAACCGGTTTGCCCATAAAGCAAAACCGGTTTTTTTATGGCTTTATATGTTAAAATTATTATTAAACCACATACAGCCTTTACAGGTATTACTTACATTTACTAATACAAATTAAAACACACAAATGAATATTGCCATTATAAACGGCCCTAACCTTAACCTGCTGGGCAAACGCGAACCCGAAATTTACGGAGGCCGCACTTTTGAAGACTACTTTACCGAATTACAAGCTAAATTTCCTGGGGTAAAGCTATCATACTTTCAGAGCAATATAGAAGGAGAGATCATTACTAAAATACAGGAAACAGGCTTTACTTTTGATGGCATAATACTCAATGCCGGGGCATACACACACACATCTGTAGGTATTGGCGATGCTATCAAAGCTGTCACTACACCCGTGGTAGAAGTACATATCTCGAACACATTTTCGCGCGAAACGTTCAGGCACCAGTCGTTTATATCTCCTGTATCGGCAGGGATAATAATTGGCTTTGGCTTAAAAAGCTATGAGCTGGCCATACAATCGTTTATAACTGTAACATAAAAAAATGAAAAAGGCCTTTGCAATACTATTCCTTATCGTGGGGTTACCGCTATTTGCCCAAATAAAGGGCAAGATTACAAATGCCAATGGCGAGGCTGTGCCTTATGCTTCTGTAATTGTATCCGGCACTTATAACACCACATCTACCAACCGCGACGGAGAATATACATTGCAGGTAAAAGACAAAGGCAACTACACAATAATAGTACAGAGTATTGGCTATAAGACCAGCGAAATTCCTGTTCAGGTAAACCAGCTTCCGTATGAGGTTAATGCCTCTTTAGAAACAGAGAATTATGATCTTAAAGAAGTAGTAATTTCCAATACCGATAATCCGGCAAATGCCATTATAAAGAATGCAATAGCCAACAGGGAAGCTAATGGCGCAAAGACCAAAGAATTTACTGCCAATTTTTACTCTAAAGGGCTTTTCAGGATAAAAGAAGTTCCCGAAAAATTTTTATGGATAAAACTTGGCGGTCTGCAAAACGTGCTCGACCCCTCGGGCAGCGGCGTGGTATATTTGTCAGAAACCGTATCTGAAATTAAATACCAAAAGCCCGATAGGCTGCATGAGCGAATCATTGCATCTAAAGTGAGCGGCAGCGATAATGGCTATAGCTTTAATAACGCTGCATCGGCCGATTTTGATTTTTATAATAACTATATAGAGTTTTCTATAAATGCTGTATCGCCCATTGCCGATAATGCATTTGATTATTATAGTTATAAACTTGAGAGCACTTTTTTTGATGTCAATAAAAACCTGATCAACAAAATAAAAGTGACCCCTAAACGCGAAAGTGACCCTGCTTTTAGCGGTTATGTATATATTGTAGATAATTCCTGGCAACTTTATTCTGTAAATCTTTCTATTAAAGGAAAACAAATAAGGCAGGACTTGCTGAATACGTTAATGATACAGCAAAATTTTGGTTATAATGCCGCTGACAAAATATGGTCTAAAAATGTGCAGACACTCGATTTTGAAGCAGGCGTTTTTGGAGCGGTTCTAACCGGAAGGTTTTCTTATGTGTACAGCAATTACAATTTTAACTCTGGCTTTGACAACAAAACCTTTACTAATGAACTGCTTGCTTTCGAGCCGGATGCTAACAAAAAGGCACCAAGCTACTGGAACGATAACCGTCCTATTCCGCTTACTAATGAAGAACGAACCGACTATGCTAAAAAACAACTTATAGAAGAACGCACAAGCACCAAAGAATATAAAGACTCTTTGGATCATGAAATGAACCGTTTCAGGATATTGTCGCCAATAACAGGCTATAACTACAACAACAGTTATGAAAACTGGACTATTAGCTACACAGGAATTATTCGTAAACTGGGGTTCAATACTGTACAGGCTTACCATTTGGCACCTTCATTTTATTTCACAAAACGAAATCCGGAAAAAGTTACCTATACCACCTTTGGAACCGACCTGAATTATGGTTTTGCCGAAAAACGCTTCAGGGCAATGGGTACGGTTTCGCGCAAGTTTAATAACACCACTAACCGTATTGTTACTCTCAATGGTGGAGCAAATATAGAGCAATTCAACCCGGAAAGGCCTATTAACCGTATTGTAAACAGTATCAGCACGTTGTTCTTCAGGGATAACTATATGAAACTTTACGACAACAGTTTTGTACGTCTTAGTTATCAGGAGGAGCCGATAAATGGTATCTATCTGTTTGGAACTATAGAATATACAAGAAAAAGAACACTGCCTAACAACACTAACTTTTCTACATTAAAAGACCTGTACGATCCGTACACTTCTAACAATCCGTTGCTGCCTTATGACTATGAAACTCCTGCATTTTTAAAACACAGCATGTATAAAGCTACAGTGTCGGCAAGTTTTTTTCCGGGACAAAAGTATGTTACACGCCCCAGCGGTAAATATAATATAGACGAAACGGGCCTGCCAAAGTTTTTCTTTAAATATGAAAAAGGGTTCGAATCGAGCGTAAAAGACTATAACTTCGACCATCTTTCGGCAAGAGTAACCTATGATGTTACCCTTGGAAATAAAGGCAGATTAGGAACAAGCTTTAGAGGTGGTACATTTTTTAACTCGGGAGATATTGCCTTTACTGATTACAGGCACTTTAACGGTAACCAAACCTATGTGGGAAAATCTGAACGTTACCTGAATGTGTTTAACCTACTGCCATACTATACCCACAGTACTAACGACAAATATTTTGAAACCCATATAGAGCATAATTTTAATGGATATATCACCAATAAAATTCCGCTATTAAACCAGCTTGATTATCATTTGGTTGCAGGATATCATTTATTGAATATACCTGAGCGCAATCCATATATGGAGTTTACCGTTGGTTTTGATAACGTTGGTTGGGGCAAGTTCAGGTTTTTGAGAATAGATTATGTTCGTTCTTACGAAAGCGGATTCAGGGCACATGGTGTAGTAGTTGGCCTTACTTTCTTAGATATACTGGAGTTTTAGAAAAATTCGTAATTCGTAATTCGTAATTCTTTAATATTAATTCTGCTGGGCCCTAAAGAGCGCCAGTAATACTTCAGGGTCTATCATGCCCGTAGGAGAATTTTGCATTTCTACTAAAACACTTTTCATAGCAAAAGGACTCAGCCCCATATTAATTCCCATTTCCCTGATGGCTATCTGTTCGTTATCATGCAAAACACCATCGGCCTGCATTAGCAATGCAAGCCTGTAAAACTGTAATATGCGGTCGTGCTCCGTTTTGAGTACTACTTTTTCGGCAGGCTCTTCAAAAAGGCTCGTAAACACATCCTTTTCTATCTTTAGCTGAGAAGCTACTATCCATAAAAAACGATATTCACGCTCATGAACCTCACCATCGATTTTAGCAAATGCGATCATTTCAGACAGCAGGCTCAATTTTTCTTTATAAGTACTCATAACAAACCAATTTGCTGCTAAAATATCTTTTTTGACTCAAAAAAACAAACTCAGAACCTAAACACAAAAAAAGCCATGCTTAAAAACATGGCCTATACTACAGCGTTTAAAAGGTATTTTTCTATATTTTGCTTCGCACCTACCGGCACATTGTGCGGATGCTGTTCAGTAAAATCCAGCAATTGGGTGTCTATTTCTATACTGTATTTTCCGGGATTTTGGGTTAGTCTCAAAAAACCTTTTTTAATCTTTCTGCCCCGTGCCCCATTTTTTGGCCTAAAGCTAAACCTACTTATAGTTTGGGTGGTTTTATGGTAAACAAACCACAAAATGTTTCGCAGCCCATTACTGCTGCCCTGCTCTACTTCTATTATTGCCAGATCGTGGTTATCCAGATAATAAACTATTTCACATTCTTTTGTCATATATGGTCGATTTTTATTTGTACAGCTATTAGACGACATTATTTCAAATTTGTAACATAGGGCCTAAATTTTATCTTTAACGTTAAAAAAAATACTTTCGTACGGCTAAGGCACTATAATTTTATAAAAAACCTATTTTTAAAAAATTTACCGATTGATTTTTATATAAATACGCTGCCATTTAACTGCGCAAAACATAAAATCTTAAACGTTTTTTTACCGATTTATGACAGGGCTTTTCTTATAGTTTTGTTATATTTGCGTGCCTTGCTGAATTATATTAGGGTTAATACGGGTTAGAGTTAGTCTTAATAAACACTTAGCGGTACAAACAAACATAAATAACGTATTAACAATAAGTTTTTTACTTCCGTAAAAGCTATTTAAAAATCAAAAAAATGTCTGATACATCAAAGATCATTTACACGATAACTGATGAGGCCCCAATGCTGGCCACCCACTCACTTCTTCCAATTGTACAGGCTTTTGCCGCTCCTGCGGGAATTGAAGTAGAAACAAGAGATATCTCTCTTGCCGGAAGGATACTGGCTAACTTTCCTGAAAACCTTACCACTGAACAAAAAATTGGAGATGCCCTTACAGAACTTGGCCAACTGGCAAATACTCCTGAGGCTAACATTATAAAACTGCCAAACATCTCTGCATCAGTTCCTCAGCTAAAAGCTGCTATTAAAGAACTACAGGCTCAGGGTTACAATATTCCTGATTTCCCGGAAGATGCTAAAACCGACGAAGAAAAAGAAATAAAAGCTAAGTATGGCAAAGTATTGGGTTCTGCTGTAAACCCTGTGCTTCGCGAAGGTAACTCAGACCGTCGTGCGCCACGTGCCGTTAAAAACTATGCTAAAGCCCACCCACACTCTATGGGAGCGTGGAGCGCAGACAGCAAAACAGAAGTTGCCAGCATGAGCGAAGGCGATTTTTACGGTAGTGAAACTTCTGCTACGATCAAAGAAGCTACAGATGTTGCTATTGAATTTGTTGCCGAAGATGGTACTGTTACCACACTTAAAGCAAGCACTCCGCTTAAAGCAGGCGAAATAATAGACAGCAGTGCACTTAGCCTTAAAAAGCTAAAAGCATTTGTTGCTAAAGAAATTGCCGATGCTAAAGATAAAGGTGTATTGTTCTCTGTTCACCTTAAAGCTACCATGATGAAGGTTTCTGACCCTATTATCTTTGGTGCTATTGTAGAAGTTTTCTACAAAGATGTATTCGATAAATATGCCGAATTGTTTAAAACACTTGGTGTTGATACACGCAACGGTCTTGGCGATGTATATGCTAAAATTGCCGGAAAACCGGAAGAAGCAGAAGTTAAGGCCGCTATTGAGGCAGTGTATGCTACTGCCCCTGCCCTTGCCTATGTAAATTCTGACAATGGTATTACTAACCTGCATGTGCCAAGCGATGTTATTGTAGATGCATCGATGCCTGCAATGATACGCACAAGCGGCCAGATGTGGAATGTTGAAGGAAAACAACAGGACACTAAAGCTATTATTCCGGACAGGAGCTACAGCGGTATTTATACAGCAACCATAGATTTTTGTAAAAAACATGGTGCTTTTAACCCTGCAACTATGGGCAGCGTTCCAAACGTAGGTCTTATGGCTCAAAAAGCAGAAGAATACGGCAGCCACGATAAAACGTTCCAGGCTACAGCTAATGGTACTATTAAAGTAGTAGACAAAAACAATGGTACGGTTTATTTACAGCAAGCTGTTGAAACTGGTGATATTTTCAGGATGTGCCAAACTAAAGATGCACCAATCCAGGACTGGGTTAAACTTGCCGTTAACCGCGCACGTTTAAGCAGTACCCCTGCTGTTTTCTGGTTAGACGAGAACAGGGCTCACGATGTGCAGCTTATCGAAAAAGTAAACACGTACCTTAAAGATCACGATACTACAGGTCTTGACATCAGGATCCTTAACCCTGTAGCCGCTACTGAGTTCTCTTTAGAGCGCATCATTAAAGGCGAAGACACTATTTCTGTAACAGGTAACGTATTACGTGACTACCTTACAGACTTATTCCCAATACTTGAACTGGGCACATCGGCTAAAATGCTTTCTATCGTTCCATTAATGAACGGTGGTGGTTTGTTTGAAACCGGTGCAGGAGGTTCTGCCCCTAAACACGTACAGCAGTTTACAGAAGAAGGTTACCTGCGTTGGGATTCTCTTGGAGAGTTCCTTGCCCTTGGTGTATCGTTCGAACACCTTGGACAAACACAAAACAACGCTAAAGCACTTGTATTGAGCGAAACACTTGATGCTGCTAACGAAAAATTCCTTGAAAACGATAAATCTCCTGCCCGTAAAGTAGGACAGATAGACAACCGCGGATCTCATTTTTATCTTGCATTATATTGGGCTCAGGCTCTTGCTGCACAGGATAAAGATGCAGAACTTAAAGCTAAATTTACAGACATTGCAAAAGAACTTACAGAAAACGAAGCTAAAATTGCAGGCGAACTTGTAGATGCTCAGGGTAAAGCTCAGGAAATTGGCGGTTACTACCACCCTAATACCGAGCTTACAGATAAAGCTATGAGGCCAAGCGAAACATTTAACGCTATCCTTGCCAAACTGGCATAATAGTGTAAAACTATATTTTTTTAAAAGCTATCCTGAACAGGGTAGCTTTTACTTTTTAGGAGAAACGTATAAATTATCTATACTCGAAAAGGCTACATAACCTAAAAGAATAACTCCAATAAAAAAAAATATCAAACTGAGTGAATAAAACAATCTGTTTCCAGGATCATATATAGTCACATCTTTGTCATTTACATACTTATTACCTAATACTCCAGAAATTTTTAAAATGCTGGACAAGGCAAAAAAAACTGATAATGAAAAGAATATTAAAGTCAACTTGATATAAATTGGAAATTTAAACAATTGCAAAATTTGCTTCTGATTGTTTTCATTGAAAATGATAGATGAAGTAAAGTAACCTATTATAGCTGTAGATAATGTAATTATCAATTTAATAGTATCAAGGACTACATCAAAAGATTTACTTTTTCGTTCGTCAAATGTTGTCATAACTGATTTCTTTTAGCAAAATGGAAAAAAAGGGCATATAATCTGCTTCAAATCATTCCATATATTTTTAATATTTATTTGATTAGTGATTTTTAATATATTGTCCTCCCCCTCTTTAATATGTATATCTGTTAATTCATTTATACTTTTATTCTTCAGTGTATTATTAAAAATCGAACTATATTCTGTCACTTTTTCCATAAAATCGATTCCCTTGCGATTGTTATTAATGGATTTCGCAAAGAAATATGTAAAATAATCTTTGACTCTATTTTTAAAATAACCCTCCCAATCCGATAATAGTATATCAATACTTTTTTGGATTGTAGGTAAATAATATTGCGCAAACTCATATAATATTGTTTTATCAACTCCATAATATGATCCAAATAAATCTTGAGAAAAGTTCAATGAAGAAATATGTTCTGCATCCAAATCCTCCGCATTAGTATTAATGTACCTTAAAGTCTCTTCTTTAGTCGCAGAAGAAAGTTTACTAAATAACTTTACAAAAGTCTTAAACTCATTTTTAATAGCAGATAATAACACCCCTTCATCATCAATAGTAGTTAAATCATATTTTTTCATCCATTCGACAATAAGCTTAAGGGAAATAGAAATATGTTCTAATTTGACTTTATCGCGATATTCTTTATATTCAAAATCGTTAAATATGAAAGCAGGAATTAATATTTGCTCATCCTTATCATATATCAGTAGAGAAGTATTTACTGTGAACTCTTGCATTAGATTCGAAAATGCTTCACGAGTGGTAATAGAAACTTTTGCGCCTAAAGATTTAGAAAGTAAATCCGACATCATGAGCAAGTCAATAATTTTAGGCTTAATTTCTTCATAGTCGATATCAATCATTATATCAATGTCGCTATTACTTCTTGCTTTGCCACTTACACGAGAACCATATAAAAAAGCTTTATTTATATAACTTCTCTCACTAAAAAACAACTGAAGTTCGTTTATTTTTCTATTATTTAATTTCATATTATATTTTTAAAATAAATTTCAAGTTTAAAACACTGAAATACAATACCTATATATAGGTATTTTTTCGGTCACAATAAACTATCAAACATGAACACCTTTTAAAATAATTTTGAGTCAATTAACTTTATGGCTATTTTAAGAATGGCATAAGCAAATAATTAATAATTTGTGGTATGTCTTTTAAAGATCGACAAACTGCATCGATAGTACTTATTATTAATGTAAATTCTTCTTTGCCATGAACCTAAACATAGACACCATAAACAATGCTTTTAAAAAGTGGGGTATCAGCACCGCTACAGCCCAGTACAGCATTACAGAATATTCACTCAACACTGATTTGAGCTTTAAATTTAACGGCCTTAATGAATTTGCATCTTTTTTAGGAATCGATACTGCTACAGATACCGCAAAAACAGAAATGATCAAGGCTAAAATAATTGAGGCTGGCGTAAATCCGGAATCGTTTTTCTATGTGAATTTTTATAAATCAAAAGTAGCCGAACTATAAACTTACCAGTACACTATGAACCTTGAAGACCTTAAAGCAAAGATCGATACAAAAGCCGCTTACGATAAATACAAAACCAAGTATGAGTACAAGCGCAAAGAAATGAAACGAGCCGAGGTAAAAAAAATATTTGATGGTTTTAAAGAATTCTTTAAAGCCGACAGCAATTTTAAATTTAAACAAAACGAGCACAGTATTGCTGCCGAATATAAGGAACATGCAATAAAGCTGGAAATGGATATTTATAACAATATTGACAGCGATGATTTTAGGCTTACCGGCACTATAAAAACTTACGAAAAAGATACTTTTGAATTTATTGCCGAAGGTATTTGCAGTATAGACCCTGCCCTGCCACCATCGGATAGTAGTCCCCTAGACCGCATGGTGCACGACACCCGCTACTATAAGGATTTTTTAGACGGAAATATTGACTATACTTTTACCTATAACATTACAGGCCGCGAAGGCACTTTAGCCACCATGCAGCAACTCATGGAGGCGTTATAAAAAACAAAACGGGCACTTAAAAAGTGCCCGTTTTACTATTATTGTAGACTCTTTAAGATTAGTCTATCCTTGTAATTTTTGCGCCAAGGGCTTTAAGCCTTTCATCTATACGCTCATAACCACGGTCTATCTGATCGCTGTTTTGTATAGTACTAACTCCTTTAGCAGAAAGTGCGGCAATCAATAATGATATACCAGCCCTGATATCAGGAGAAGACATTAATATACCTTTTAGTTTAGATTTAAAATCAAGACCAATAACAGTAGCCCTATGCGGGTCGCAAAGTATGATCTTAGCTCCCATATCTATAAGCCTGTCTACAAAGAAAAGACGACTTTCAAACATTTTTTGATGTATAAGCACTTCTCCCCTTGCCTGTGTAGCCACTGTTAGCACTATACTTAAAAGGTCAGGCGTAAAGCCAGGCCACGGAGCATCAGATACAGTAAGTATAGAACCGTCTATGTAGTTTTGTATCTCATAACCGTCTGTGTGGGCAGGAATATAAATATCGTCTCCCCTGCGCTCTAAAGTAATACCCAGTTTACGAAAAACGTTAGGTATAACCCCAAGGTTATCCCAGCTTACATCTTTAATTGTAATTTCGCTTTGGGTCATGGCAGCAAGACCTATCCAGCTTCCTATTTCGATCATATCCGGCAATATGCGGTGCTCGCATCCGCCAAGAGTTTCTACTCCTTCAATCTCTAAAAGGTTAGATCCAATACCAGTAATTTTTGCCCCCATGCTATTCAACATTTTGCAAAGTTGTTGCAGGTAAGGCTCGCATGCAGCATTGTATATTGTAGTTTTACCTTCTGCCAAAACCGCAGCCATAACAATGTTTGCAGTACCGGTAACCGATGCCTCATCTAAAAGCATGTAGGTTCCCTTTAGCTTCTCAGCCTCTACACCATAAAAGTGGTCTTCTTCGTTATAACGGAATTTAGCCCCAAGGTTAATAAATCCTTCAAAGTGGGTATCGAGCCTGCGGCGGCCAATTTTATCGCCACCCGGTTTAGGTATGTATCCTTTACCAAAACGTGCTAATAACGGCCCAACTATCATTATAGATCCCCTTAACGACGATCCTTCTTTTTTAAAAGCCTCGCTTTCAAGGTAAGCAAGGTTTACCTCATCGGCCTGAAAGGTGTAAGACCCATGTTCCAGCTTTTGTATTTTAACACCAAGATTGCTAAGCAGGGTTATAAGTTTATTAACATCAATAATATCTGGAATATTGCTGATGGTTACTTTCTCGGCAGTCAACAACACAGTGTTAAGCACCTGAAGAGCCTCGTTTTTAGCACCTTGCGGTTTAATTTCGCCTTTAAGTGGGGCACCACCTTCAATTTTAAATGTTCCCATTTAGCTGTAAAAGTTAGGGTTTACGGTTATTATTTTGATTGTTTTGTCTTGAGTTACTGCCCATGCGCTGCATTTTTTGCCTTGGGTTTGTGTTAAACTGCATTTTATTGCTAAGTTTTTTGTTAACCTTCATAAGGTCTATAGAGGTAGAAAGTTCTTCATCTGTAGCAAGCAGGTTTATTTTTCCGCCGGAAAGTTCCAACAGGTGCTCAAAGATCACGTCATCTTTAACGGTGTCTTTGTTCCAGCTCAGGTAGCACTTTTTCATATGATTGGCTATCACAATAATTAGTGCATTTTTCATTTCGCCCTCCTCCCAGCTGTTGGCAACATCTATCATGTATTTTATGTTATTGCCATAAAAACGGTACTTAGGAAAGTTTTGCGGATAAGCCAGTGGCCCCGGCTTTACATTCAGCATTTCGCGCGAGGGTATAGGATATGGAGAATCTACATCCAGTTTAAAATCAGACATAATAAATATCTGATCCCAAAGCTTATGCTGAAAATCGGGCACATCGCGCAAATGAGGATTTAGTGTCCCCATAACACCTATAATATATTTAGCAGCCTTATTACGTTCATCCCTGTCTTCTATAGCTATAGCCTGTTCTATAAGCTTTTGCAGGTGGCGCCCGTATTCGGGTATAATAAGGTGTGGCCTCTCGGCATTATATTCAAGAAAATGTACAGCTTCCTGTGTATTGTATTTCATAAATATACCTGTGTGTTAAATTTATAATGATATAATACCCTCTATGGCAGACAACTGTATGTATTTATCTATAATTTGCTGTGGCCCACCCATGCTAACGTTTATAGACACGCTGGTATATTTGCCTGTTTTAGATTCTTTAGTATCGATTACAGCTCCCATGTTATCAAAAGCACTTTCTATCTGCACTATTTTTTCTTTATCAGAAGGCACTATAAATTTAAATAAATATTCGGCTGGCCAGTCGGCAGACCCTGCAAGCTCTTCTTTTAGCCTTGCATAAAATTCTTCGCTCTTTTTATCCATTCGCATTAAAATAAAAGCAAATATACGTTATCCGTGCGTAATTTTGTTTTAAAAAGTAAACCTGAAGCGTTATTTTATAATACGCATTAAAACAGCAGACTAAACCTTGTATTAAACAACATAATTAATTGTTTTAAACCCTGTTTAGCAGTAAAAATACAGTAGCAACAGCAATAATGGCAACTACTGCATAACTATAAAATATAACTTTAGCTAAAACCGTTCTGTTTCTAAACAATCGGATAACCATATATATAGAAGTTCCCATAACAAAATTAAGCGATACCCACATGAGCAACAAGCGCGAAGCGTTCTCATTGCTATTTGCTAAAATACTGTCAAAAGTTATGTAAAGTAAAATTCCAAAAACTGCAAGCCAAATAAAGTAAAGCCCCACAAGTACATGAAAAGCTAAATGCTTAAGGTCTAAATTCTTCATTCAAAAACCACTAATGTATATTTAATTTTTAAAAGCCCCCTCGTTATATTAGAAAACGCATTAAAAAAGTTATTTAGTATATAAATGGGGTACGAGTGTAAATCTAACTATAAAATCAACATCTTGCCCCCTTTAAATTAAAGCAAGACTCTTTTAAAACAGGCGTTTTACAAGCCACAACCCTGTTTTTCAATTACTTTAACAACTACATTATTAAATAAACATTATATCGTTTGCTAATTATTAACAAAATTTTATATACTTTTATGGCTGGTATTTTAGCCCCCTGAAATTTACCGACACATATTACTAAAATTAAATTACTTAATGCACTATGAAACTGAGAGACCTAAAAGCATGGCTCGAAAATCTTAGCGATGAGGAACTTGATAAAGAGCTTTTATACAACTCTATGGATTACGGCATTTCCGGCACTGTAGGCGAAATCAATCGTTGCGATGAAAACCTATATTATGTAGGAGACGATCCTTTGTTGCTGCATACCCAGGATGAACTAAAAAAACGCGGATTTACCAAAAAACAAATTTCCAAGCTTGATATTGAAGTGCCCGAAGGATGCTATTATATTGAACTAAGCAATGAATACAGTATTTTAGAAAGGTTTGTACAATAACAAAATTTCTTTAGCCTACTTCTCTTAACAAATTATTATAGTCCAACAATGTTTTTAATTGGTATTTTAGTGTAAATACCAATTAAAAACATTGTTGGAATGATAAAGAACATCCTAACCATTACCCTAAATCCCACTGTAGACAAAAGCTCTACAGTAGAGAATATTAAGCCCGAAAAGAAACTGCGTTGCTCTGCACCCAAATATGAACCGGGGGGGGGTGGCATAAATGTTTCACGAGGACTGGAACGTTTAGGAGTAAAATCTGTTGCGCTTTTCTTCTCCGGCGGACGCACAGGAGCACTTTTAGAAGAATTGCTCGACAGGGAAAATGTTGCTGTAAAGCCCATTTCTACAAAAGCCGAAACACGCGAAAACTTTATTGTGGTAGACACTTCTCATAACGACCAATATCGTTTTGGGATGCCCGGAGAATCCATAACCACTGAAGAGGCAGAAGAACTGAACAAAACCATTAATAGTCTCGAACCTTTTCCTGAAATAGTAGTTATTAGCGGCAGCCTGCCCGAAGGTATTGAGCCTTCTTTTTTGCGTAGCCTTATAAAAACCCTTAAAGCTAAAGGTGCAAAAATTATTGCCGATACATCGGGAGATGCGCTTCAGGAAGTAGTAAATGAGGGCGTTTATTTACTGAAACCCAATTTAGGCGAACTTAGTGCACTTACAGGCCGCAAAGAACTTGACAACGAAAGTGCCGACGAAGCCGCAATGGAGCTTATTGGCAAAGGTGCTGCCGAAATTATCGTAGTTTCGCTGGGGCCACAGGGTGCCTATTTGGTCAGTAAAGATAAATGCCTGCATGTACCGGCACCATCGGTAAAAAAGCTGAGCACTGTGGGCGCCGGAGACAGCATGGTAGCCGGAATGGTATCTAAACTTGCTACAAACAGCCCATTGCAGGATGTTGCCCGTATGGGTGTAGCCTGCGGATCGGCAGCTACAATGAGCACCGGAACAGGACTTTTTACCAAAGAAAATGCCGAACGACTCTATAAATGGCTTTCTAAATAGATCTTTGAATGCAAAATGCCGGATTACTAGATTCAATACAATATGTAAAAAATCTAATAATCCGGCATTGCGATAATCCCACAATATCAATCGTGGTTTTCAATGCTTTTATATGCTTCAATAATTTTCTTAACAAGGCGGTGGCGCACAATATCTTTATCATCAAGATAAATAATCCCTACACCCTCAACATTTTTTAGTATTAATACAGCTTCTTTAAGACCCGATATGGTTCTTCGTGGCAAGTCTACCTGACCGGGATCGCCAGTAATCATAAACTTAGCGTTCTTACCCATACGCGTAAGGAACATTTTCATTTGAGAATGGGTAGTGTTCTGTGCCTCATCGAGTATTACAAATGCATTATCGAGTGTACGTCCACGCATAAAAGCCAGCGGTGCTATTTGTATAATACCTTTTGCAATATAATCTTCTAAAGATTGCGGTGGAATCATATCGCGCAGCGCATCATACAGCGGCTGCATGTACGGATCCAGTTTTTCTTTCATGTCACCCGGCAAAAAGCCAAGGTTCTCTCCTGCCTCAACTGCAGGACGGGTAAGTATAATTCGCTTTACCTGTTTTTCTTTAAGCGCTTTTACAGCAAGCGCAACACCTGTATAGGTTTTACCGGTACCGGCAGGGCCAATGGCAAAAACCATATCGTTCTTAGCCATATAGTCTACCAGTTTTTGCTGGTTGGGCGTCATGGCTTTTATAAGCTTGCCTCCCACCCCATGCACTAATATTTTATCGCTGGGGTTCATTTGCTCTACATTGCTGTCGCTCTGTATTACACGCTCAATAACATTATCATCAATATTATTGTAGCGAGAAAAATGCAGCATGAGGCGCTTAAACCGCTTTTCAAACTCATCGAGCAACTCTTTTTCGCCAAAGGCTTTTAAAGTAGTGCCGCGTGCAACAATCTTTAACTTAGGATAGTATTTTTTTATGGTTTCCAAATGAGAATCCTGCGCACCCCAAAAATCTTTAGGAGCAATGTCTGTAAGTTCAATCGTACGTTCGTTCAAAAGCAGATGGTTTTAATTTTTACTAAATCATAGCTATATAATTAGTAGCTTTGCATTCAAATTTAGTGAAATTTTAATCGCACTTTTTTAAAAGTTTTACACAATTTTATGTCAATAATTACCCTAACTACCGACTTTGGGCTCAAGGACCATTTTGTGGGAGCCCTGAAAGGTAAAATACTTTCGTGCTATGAAGGGGCTGTTATTGTTGATATTTCGCACCATGTAGATCTTTTTAATATCTCTGAAGCCAGCTATATAGTTGGTGCTGCATACAATAGCTTTCCACAATCAACAGTGCACCTTATTGGTGTAGATGCCGAACTTACTAAAGAAACGCGCCATATTGCCATGCTGTGGAATGGTCATTATTTTATTTGTGCTGATAATGGGGTATTGAGCCTGTTAACGCAAAGGATACTGCCAGAAAAAATAGTAGAGATAAATATACACGACCGCCTTCCGGAAGGCAGCACAGAAATGGATGCGTTTGTTATGGTGGCCTGCCATCTTGCCAAAGGAGGGCTGCTAAACGTTATTGGCAGGGAAACTAACGAGATCAAACAAATATTTGACCTCCAACCTGTAGTATCGCCGGATAGTAACAGTATTAGGGGATATGTGGTATACATAGACCACTTTGGCAACTGCGTTACCAACATTACCAAAAAACAGGTTAAAGAGTTAGCCAAAGGCCGCGACTACGAAATTACATTTAGCACAAAGAGTATTAAAGGGGTTAAATCAGGATATTCTGACTTTACGGTAAACGAGCGCTTTTCGTTAAAAGACTATGAAGGCGAAAAGCTGGCGATTTTTAATGAAGCCGGTTTTTTAGAAATAGCCATATACCGTAGCAACCCTTCTACAGTGGGCACTGCAAAAACATTACTAGGGCTAAAATTTAGAGACGTAGTTAACGTTATATTTAAATAACTATCGAATCTTTATTACAAAATCTAAGACCCAACCGCTCTTTTTAAAATAACCCAAAAATCAGTATGTTTGTACACCCTGAAAATACATGATAATTCAGGGATAAACGGCAACCGTTAAAGCCTAGTACCCAAAACTATATTTAGTTCAGGAAAAAATGAAAGCATTACTATTAAGAGAAATAAAATCTTTTTTTGGCTCGCCAATTGGATATTTGGTCATTGCCATATTTCTTATACTCAACGGAGTGAGTCTTTGGGTTATTGAAGGAGAATACAATATACTTAACAGTGGTTTTGCCGACCTTGCCCCATTTTTTACACTTGCCCCCTGGATATTGATATTGCTCATTCCGGCGGTAACCATGCGTAGTTTTTCTGACGAAAAAAAACAAGGCACGCTCGAACTGCTTTTTACACGTCCTTTAACCACCTGGGAAATAGTTAACGGGAAGTTTTTTGGTGCACTGGCACTCATTGTTTTGGCTCTGCTGCCAACTCTCATATATGTATATGTGGTTTCCTATCTTGGAAATCCTCCCGACAATATAGATATGGGCAGTACTATAGGCTCTTATTTTGGACTATTGTTTTTAGTTGCAGGGTATACTGCCATAGGTGTATTTGCCTCTACCCTTTCTGACAACCAGATCGTAGCATTTATTATAGCTGTTTTTGTATGCTTTGTATTGTATTTCGGGTTTCAGGAGCTGGCACTTTACAGCGGCGATTTTAGCAATGCTGTAGCATCTGTAGGCATGGATTATCACTTCAGAAGCATAAGCCGTGGCGTTATAGACACCCGCGATATTATTTATTTTACAAGCATTGCCTTTTTCTTTTTATCGTTAACTGTATACAAACTTAAATCGCTGCGAGGATAATATGGAAGCCACTAAACAAAAAAACCTCGTTCGCCTTGGCATAACCGCTGCTGCATTATTGGCTCTAAACTTTGCAGGGAGCTATGTTTTTAAACGTTTTGACCTTACTGCCGATAAACGCTATACACTATCGGAAGCATCTGTAGCAGTAACGCAAAAAGTACAGGAACCTTTATATATAGATATTTTTTTAGGAGGAGACCTGCCGCCGGAATTTAAACGTCTTCAAAACGAAATACGTCAGTTGTTAGAAGAATATCAGGTGTACAACAGCAACATCATCTTTAATTTTATCGACCCGCTGGCCGAGGAAGAAGATGTACAGAACAACATACAGGAATTGTATCAGATGGGCTTAACGCCTACCAATATCGAAATGACCCGTAAGGGCAAGAGATCAGTTATCCAAATCTTTCCGTGGGCCATTGCCAACGTAGGACAGCACTCGGTAAAAGTGCCTTTATTGGTAAACAATTTCATGACCAATAAGGACGAGAACATTAACAAATCAGTACAATTACTGGAGTATAATTTCTCTGATGCCATTACAAAGCTTACCATTACCGACAGAAAAAAAGTTGCCGTATTAAAAGGTAATGGTGAAATTGCTGACAGGTATATGTCTGATTTTTTATTGGGCATGAAAGAATATTATGCCCTTGGCGAATTTAACCTTGATTCGCTGTCAAACGACAGGCAAAAAACGCTGCAAAACCTTCAACGCTTTGACCTTGCTGTTATTGCCAAACCTACCCAGGCTTTTACCGAAGACGAAAAGGCCGTTATAGATCAATATATAATGAACGGTGGCAAAACCCTTTGGATGGTAGACAGGGTTAGCATGGATCTTGACAGCCTTCGCAACAGCAACAATGCAGCGTTAGCCTATCCGGCAGATTTGAACCTCGACGACATGCTGTTTAAATATGGCGTTCGCCTTAATGCCAATTTGGTACAGGACTTGCTAAGCACACCAATAAGCGTGCAGTCGGCTAATGGCGAGGCACCTGTAGACTGGCCATATTCGCCTGTAGTGCGCTCACGCGAAAACCACCCCATAAATAAGAACATAAATATTGTAAAGCTTGAATTTGCCGGGCAAATAGATACGCTTAAAAACAATATTAAAAAAACGGCACTGCTGCAAAGCTCTCCTGAGTCTAAAGTTGTGGGTATGCCTGCACAGGTAAATCTATACCAGTTTTTAAACAATGTCAATCCGTCTCAGTTTAACAACGGAAATCAGGTATTAGGAGTATTATTAGAGGGTAAATTTACATCGGCCTACAAGAACAGGCTAAAACCTGTGAAATTTACCAATCCTAAAGACGACGGGGCCGACAATAAAATGATAGTTATTGCCGATGGCGATATTGTAAATTATAAATATGCCAACAAAAAGCCTTTGGGCGACGGCATAGACCCATGGCTACAGCAAACGTACAGCAACCGTGATTTTTTGCTTAACTGTGTAAACTACCTGCTGGACGACAACGGACTAATAAAAATAAGGAGCAAAAATATAAATCTACACTTTCTTGATGCAAAGAAAGTAGAAGAAAATTATGCTTGGGCACAGCTTATAACCATTGGCCTGCCACTTGCGGTTCTGGCTATTTTTGGTGTGCTGTTTACTTATTTACGTAAGAGGGCATATACAAAAAGGCTGTAAAACAATACAATATTCAGCTTTACGTTTTATTAAGCTTTTCTGTAAAAGGATACAAGCAGATGCAGTATTATTTTTTTGCTAAATATTTCATTGCTTCTTTACACAACTAAAAAAAGTAGTACTTTAGATAAAGTAATTCTATCTAAAAATGCTCGATAAAGTAATAGTAGGAAGCGAAGAATGGTGCGCTTTTCCTGACCTTGGTATCCCAACAATAAAAGCACGTGTAGACTCGGGCGCAAAAACTTCGGCATTGCATGCCATTAACATTACCCCGTTTGAAAAAGACGGCAATAACTGGGTAAAGTTTGACATTAATCCTATACAAAACAATTCTAAAACTGTTATACATTGCCAAGCTCCGCTGGTAGACAAACGTGTGGTAAAAAGCAGCAGTGGCTTTCGTGAGCAACGCTATGTTATAAAAACACAAATTCGTGTTGGCGAAACAAACTGGGAAGCAGAGTTTACGCTAACTAACCGCGACTCTATGGGTTTTCGTATGCTTTTAGGTCGCGAAGCCATGAGCGGTCGTTTATTGGTAGATCCGGAACAAAAATTTCTGTTAGGCCAGCCAACCCGCGAAAAACTTCTGGAATATTATGAAAAGGGTGAAGAGCCCAAACGCGGCCTGCGCATAGGACTGCTTGCCAGCAATCCAGAACTTTACAGCAACAGGCGCATTATGGAAGCCGGAGAAGCACGCGGGCACGAAATGCATTTTTTAAACCTTAAGTACTGTTACATGAAACTGGATGCCGACACTCCCGAGATACACTACAGGGGTGGCAGGGTGCTTAATGATTTTGATGCTGTTATACCGCGCATTCGCCCAAGCATGACCTTTTACGGGTGTGCCCTTACCCGCCATTTTGAGGCTCTTAAAGTTTTCTGCCTTAACTCATCTACAGCTATAAGCCAAAGCCGCGACAAGCTGTATTCCTTACAACTGTTACTAAACAGCGGTATTGATATTCCTACCACCGGTTTTGCCAACTCGCCCCTTGACACTAACGACCTGATAAAAATGGTAGGCGGTTCTCCTCTAATCGTAAAGCTTTTAGAAGGAACTCAGGGCAAAGGTGTTGTGCTTGCAGAAACTAAAAAAGCGGCAGAGAGCGTAATCAATGCATTTAAAAGCCTAAATGCTAACATACTGGTTCAGGAGTTTATTAAAGAGGCCAATGGTAAAGACATTCGTTGTTTTGTTATAGACGGCAAAGTGGTAGCTGCCATACAGCGTGAGGCACTTCCGGGAGAGTTCCGTGCCAACATACACCTTGGCGGTACGGCATCTATAATAAAGGTAACATCTGAAGAAAAAAAGATAGCTATCAAAGCTGCTAAGGCCATGAACCTTAAAGTAGCAGGTGTAGATATTATACGATCGTCTAAGGGGCCTCTATTGCTTGAGGTTAATTCTTCACCTGGTTTAGAAGGTATTGAGGGGGCAACCCAAAAAGATATTGCCGGAGAAATGATACGTGCCATTGAGCGCAATTTTAAATGGACTAACGTTATATAAACCATGATAATAGCCCGTGTAATAATAGCTTTTATTTGCCTGTTGCATTTATATATAATGTGGCTGGAAATGTTTGCGTGGACTACGCGGGCCAAAAAAGTTTTCAGGAAATTTCCTGAAGACCTGTTTGAAAAAACAAAACCGCTTGCTGCAAACCAAGGGCTTTATAATGGATTTTTGGCAGCCGGACTTCTTTGGTCTTTTTTTATTAAGGATGAGGTTTGGAGCGCTAATGTTGCTGCTTTCTTTTTGTTATGTGTTTTGACAGCTGGTTTGTATGGAGCAATTACTGCCCAAAGATCTATACTTTACATACAGGCATTGCCTGCACTGTTGGGTTTATTAGCCCTATATTTTGAAGTTTAATGTAGGATAAATCAGATTTTTGAGGTATTTTTATACAACATTGATGCTGAACTGATGTCAGTTTTAATATTACCCCGCTTATGATACAAAAAATTACTTTTTTTATACTGTTGTTTTTACCTGTAATTGCCTTAAGCCAAAGTAAATGCGCGCAGTTTAGGGAAGGTACTTTTAAAATTACCGACCCAAAAACAAAAAAGGTTTCAATAATTACGCGCAAGGGTAATGTACAAACCGAAAAAATGGAAGATGCAGAAGAAGTTTATGACTTTGATATTGCCTGGCTTGACGATTGCACCTACACCGTTACCCCTACTCCTGCTACAGCAGCCCGTGTAAAAGATATTAGCAAAGTGGGCACTATGACAGTCGAGATCTTAAAAGCAAAGGACAGCTCTTACACACAGCGTGTAAAAGTAGCCAGTAACCCAAATTTAAAAAGGACAGATACCGTTTTTATGCTTGCCGATAAAGAGTAAGCATAAGTATAATTTAAAAGAAAAGCCAACCGCATTTACATTATAACGGTTGGCTTTTTATATGATTAAGCAATTTTATTTTACCAGCAAAAAATTCTGAATGTAAGCCGCAACAGGCCCTGCGTGCTGATGCTGCGGTGCATGACCGGTTTTAGAGAACACAATTAGTTGTGCGTTTTGTAATTTACCATTCAGCGGATACCAGTTCTCTACGGCAAAACTTGTATCGTGATCTCCACAAATTATAAGAATAGGCAATGTAGTTTCGATAAGTTTTTGCCTTAAGCCTACCTTATCTTCAGTTGCCAGCGCTGCTCCTTTGCCATAAAGCTGAAATACCTCTGGTGTTGATGGAATCTTTGAAACATCTGCACGTTTATATATCCTATCGTGTGACGCTTTTGCAGCAGCAACCGAAGCATTAGATTCAGGCTCGAAAAACAATATAATCTCATCTTCTAGAGTGTTTACTGGCTTAAAAGCCACGTTTAAAAACGATTGGTCTAGCTCTACCTCTCTTTTACCTACAGGCCCGGTGCCAAGTAAAATAAGGTGCGTTACAAGCTCCGGATACTGCAAAGCAGCGGTTTGTGCTACCAGCCCGCCATAAGACCAGCCTCCAAGAATTATTTTTTTAAGTCCAAGATGTGTAGCAAGATCTTTAACATCTTTAGCTACAAGAGCAATATCTGTGGGTAATGTTCCGGTAGAATATCCTATACCTGTATAATCAAAAGTAATAACCCTGTTGGTTTTGGCAAGGTTGTCTAAGAACAAAGGATCCCAGGTATCTAAAGTTCCTCTAAACCTATTGGTCAAAACTATAGGAGTTCCTGAACCTATAGACCTGTAGGCCAACTGCCTGCCATTGATGTTTGCATATTGTGTTTTACTGTTACCTGCGTTAACCTGACTAAAGGCAACTGTTGCAAAAAGAAAAATGATTGAAGTGAGTAATGCTTTCATAATACATAATTTAAATGTTGTTATAAAAGCTTTGCAAAACAAACACCAATAATCAAAGTATTGATAATCAAAGAAATAAACAAAGGCAATACATCTTCATTTCGCTAAACTGCTGGTAAACCTTTATATATCGCTAAAAACCTATTTATCAAAATACTACTCCAATATAAAATCAATATCCGATACTCCGTTGGCACCGTCAGATCCAAAGCGCAGGTTTACCTCAGCATTTTTCATAAAAGGGGCATCTAACAATAATGGTTTTATAGTCTTAAAAAGTTCTTCAGCACTGTCTCCATAAAAATACAAAAAGCCATCGGCAAGGTCTAATGCCATTTGATGCCCGTCAAACTCACCCGTTTTGCTGTTATATAACTCAATGCGAAGTTTATTTTCCAGTTCATGCAGTGGTTCAAGGTTGCTATGGCTGTAATTAAAATAAATAATTACACCCTGCTTATATTTATTGTGGTCGCTGTCGCTATTGAGCAGTTCATTAAAATTCATTGCGCTACTAATCAAAATTATAAATTACCTTGTAAAAACAAGTGTAGTACTATCACTCAACTTAGGGTCAAACCTGTAACCCTCATAATCAAAACCTTTCAAACCTTTTAAGGTTTTTACATTCTTATCAATAATATAGCGCACCATCATACCCCTCGCCTTTTTTGCAAAAAAGCTCACCATTCGCAGGTTGCCGTCTTTATAGTCTTTAAACTCGGGCGTAATTACAGGCACTTTAAGTGACTTGGCATCTACAGCATCAAAATATTCTTTACTGGCGAGGTTTAAAAAAAGTTCATCATCTTTAAGCTCATTATTTAAAGCCTCAGTAAGTGTAGCTTTCCAGTACTCATACAAATTTTTATTATCGCCTACGGGCAAATGAGTACCCATTTCAAGGCGGTAAGGCTGTATAAGGTCCAGTGGTTTCAGTAATCCATAAAGGCCGGAAAGTATGCGCAGGCTATCCTGCAATTTGTTGAGTTTGGCTACAGGCAACGTATAGGCATCAAAACCGGTATAAACATCGCCGTTAAAGGCATATATGGCCGGACGTGCATTTTTGGTGGTAAACGGTGTTTTCCATTCCTGGTTGCGTTCCCAATTTAGCTGTGCAAGTTTATCGCTTATATGCATCAGTTCCATTAATTCTGCCGGAGCTTTTTCTTTTATGGCGGTGTGTACTACTTCTGCGTTAACCAGGAATTCGGGCTGAGTATATTTTTTGGTAGGAAGTTTTGTTTCAAAGTCCAGCGATTTTGCCGGCGATATAACAATTTTCATTTGCATGGTTTTATACACTCAAAAGTACGGCTCTAAAAGCATTTGTACAATTAAATAAATATTTTACTCTAATTCTGCATTTCAGCTGCTTTAAAAAATAGCCTATATTTGTAGTAAAACCTTACAACCGTGGATAATTTTGAGAGCATAAATAAAAACATAAGCAGGTATGTAGATTTTACTCCGCAAGACCTGGAAATTTTCAATTCGCTTATAGAATATAAAAAAGTACCTAAAAAAACCATCATGCTGCATGAGGGCGAAATGTGCAATTTTGAAGCTTTTGTAATTAAAGGCTGTGTTCGTAAATATTATATCGACGCCAATGGCTTTGAGGTTATATTGCAATTTGCCATAGAAGACGCATGGGTTAGCGATATATCATTCAGCATCTATGAAGATAAGCCCAGCAAAGTTTTTATAGAAACCCTCGAAGACTGTGAATTCTATACATTTACGCCCGAGGCTAAAGAAGAATTGTTTAAAAAAGCCCCCTGCTTTGAAAGGGCTTTCAGGATATTGCTGCAACGCAATCTGTCGGTTACGCAAAACAGGCTTTTCAACACCATATCGATGACGGCTTTAGACAAATATGTTGAGTTCTTAGAGCAGTACCCTACATTGCCGCAACGTGTGGCGCAGCATTATATAGCCTCCTATTTAGGAATTTCGGCTGAGTTTTTGAGCAAGACAAGGGCAAAGCTGGCGAAGCATTGATTTAAGATTTATGACTGTAGATTCTAAAATTACCGGGAAGCTTTATTTCTTCAAATATTAAATCTACAGTCATAAATATTTTCTTGTCCCAGTTCAATGCGCAGCTTTACGGTAAAGCGCAACTTTGCAATGTAATAATCAATAAACAACCTTAGTTATGGACAGGAAAGATTTTATACGCAAAGGCCTTATGGGAACAGGAATGTTCATTACATCGGCCGCTGTAGGCAAAGCCCTTCAAAACGATATAGACGAAATTACCCCTTTAGAACCCATAGGCTATAATCACCTGCCTAACGAAGATTCTAAAATTATGGAAAACACTGTACTGCACAAAGCCGCTACACGCGGGCATGCCAACCATGGCTGGCTGGACTCTCATCACACCTTTAGCTTTGCTAATTATCATAACCCCGACAGGATGCACTTCGGAGTGCTGCGCGTGCTTAACGACGACCGTGTAGATGCCGGTATGGGCTTTGGTACACACCCTCACGATAATATGGAGATTATTTCTATTCCACTTGAAGGCGACCTGGAGCATAAAGACAGCATGGGCAATACCACCATAATTAAAAAAGGCGATATACAGGTTATGAGTGCCGGAACCGGCATACAACACAGCGAGTACAATAAAAACAAAGACAGGCTTACCAAGTTTCTTCAAATATGGCTGTATCCAAACAAGCGTAATGTTACACCAAGGTATGACCAAATAACTCTTGATGTTGCAAAAAGACACAATAAACTGCAACAGATACTTTCGCCTAACGCTAATGACGAAGGCGTATGGATACATCAGGACGCATGGTTTCACATGGGGCAGTTTGATAAAGGATTCTCTGTAAACTATAACGTAAAGAAAAAAGGTAACGGTGTTTATGCTTTTGTACTTAAAGGCGATATAACCATAGGAAATATAAAACTGAACGAGCGCGATGGCCTTGGTATTTGGAATATTGATTCGTTAGCCATTACCGCCAACTCTCAAAATGCCGAGGTACTGCTAATGGATGTGCCAATGGCTTTGTAAAAAAAACAATTTCTTGTCCCAGTTCAATGCCGGGCAATAATTAAAGCCGGAAATTTGTACTGTTCATTTAAACAACACAACATATTTTAAACGATCAATAAACCATAAAAAATTAAATCATGGCAACAACAAAATGGGTATTAGACCCAACACACTCAGAAGCAACTTTTAAAGTAAAACACTTAATGTTCACTAACGTATCGGGTAACTTCACAAAATTTGAAGGTGCAGTAACATCTGACGATGAGAACTTTGAGAACGCTTCTTTTGAATTTAGCGCAGACGCAGATTCTATAAACACAAACAACTCAGACCGCGACGGACACCTTAAAAGTGCAGACTTTTTTGATGTGGAACAGTTTCCTAAACTAACATTTACCTCTACTTCTTTTACTAAAAAAGGTGGTGATGATTATGTACTTACAGGCGACTTTACATTGCACGGTGTTACAAAACAGGTTACCCTTGATGTAGAGTTTGGCGGCATACAAAAAGACCCTTGGGGCAATATAAAAGCCGGCTTTAGCGCTACAGGAAAAATAAACCGTAAAGACTTTGGCCTTACTTATAACGCAGCTCTTGAAACCGGAGGCGTTATGCTGGGCGAAGAAGTAAAACTGGCTTTAGAGCTACAGTATGTAAAACAGTAATTAAGCGTAAGCTTTTTTTATACACTAACTCAATTTTTGGTAAGCCTGCAATGCGAAAGTATTGCGGGCTTATTTTTTATGAGTATTAACTTCTACATTATCCAAAGCAAACAATACTGTAATCTGCTGCTTTACGAATCTTTGTCTTTCTCTGGGCATCTTTGTGGCATAGCTGTATAGGCAAACCCAAAAAAGAATGTAAATTTGTAAACCAACAATCAGAGTGTTTTTAATGAACGACGCCATTACTACAAAAAACTACCGCAAACTGTCGCTGCAAATTGGCCCGGGCGGTATGTCGTTCTGTATATTCGATACGCTTAATTGGGAAATTGTAAGCCTTAAACACAATAGTTTTAGCAAACACTTGCCCCTGGAAGACGAACTGTGGAGGGTTTTTGTAGAGCATCCGGAGCTAAAGAATGATTATGATGAAGTAATGGTGCTGCACGATAACAGCTTTAATGCTTTTGTACCTAATGTGTTGTTCGACGAAAACTACCCCGGCAGCTACCTGCAATATAACACCCGTGTTTTTGAGGCCGATTTTTTTGCATGGGACATACTGCCTGTATATGCCATGACAAATGTTTATGTGCCTCTCATAAACGTAAACAACTTTTTATTAGAACGCCTGGGGTCTTTTGAATATAAAAATACCAACAGTATACTGGTAGAAAAACTATTGGATGCATCAGTAAATATAGACGAGAAGCTGGTGTATGCCCACATACAGGCATCGCATTTTGAAATTGTGGTTACCCACAACCAAAAGCTGCTGCTTTTTAACTCGTTTGAATACAGTACTCCCGAAGACTTTTTGTATTACCTGCTCTTTACTATGGAGCAGCTTAACCTGAACCCCGAAACAGCAAAAATTTTATTGCTGGGTGCTATTACCGAAACCGACCCGAGGTTTAAAATTGCCTATAATTATATTCGCAATATATCGATATACGAACCCGAGGGTCCGGTGCTAAAATGGAATGCCGACAGGCAGGAGGCTTTGCACAACTTTATTTTATTTAACTCATGAGAATAATTTCCGGAAAATATAAAGGCCGCAGGATAAGCCCCCCAAAAAACCTGCCCGTTCGCCCAACTACCGATATGAGCAAGGAATCGTTGTTTAATATACTCAACAACCGCATAGACTTTAACGGACTTAAAGTGCTCGACCTGTTTAGCGGCACGGGTAACCTTAGTTATGAGTTTGGGTCGCGTGGGGCATCGGCAATAACATCTGTAGATGCTGATTTTGGTTGTATAAAGTTTATAAAACAAACTGCTGCGGAATTCGATTTTAATATATCTGCCGTAAAGAGTGATGTTATTAAGTTTTTAAAAGGGCACAAAACAGGCTATGACATTATAGTGGCCGACCCACCTTATGACATGGATCAAAAACTGTTTGAAGAAATAGTGACCCTCGTTTTTGAGAATGAACTGTTAAACGAAGACGGTATTATGATCATTGAACACTCTAAATACACCAAGTTGGAACACATGATGAACTACTCATTCAATAAAAAATACGGAGGATCTGTGTTTACCTTTTTTGAGTTCGACAACGGAGAAGTTGACGATGTTATTGAAGTGAACGAGGAGGATTAGATTGTAACTATGTATAAGTACAAAAAATCAATCAACCCTGCCATGAATTAGAATCTGGTGAGAAAAGATTTATCTCAAATACACTTAGTAGAATATTCCAAAAAATAAAAAGCAGGCCTGTAAGCCGGATTCTGTATTCCTTTAAAGAACCCTTATCATTTATCTAAACACGGCATTACTGCCGGTGCTCAATCTGCCTACCCCCCGGCATCGGGCGGGCAGCCCTACATATAGCCGGTATACATGGCATTTCACCGCATAGAGTTTACCTGGTTTCACTACAGCATCACCTGTACATACTTTCTGTTGCACTTGTCCTCCTGCGGTTTTACCCACAGTGACGGGCGTTACCCGCTATGCTGCCCTCTGGTGTCCGGACTTTCCTCCCTTTTTGCAAAGAGCGATAAGGCGGCCTGCGGCGCGAAGGTAAGCATTCCTGTATAGAAGTCACAGTTTTCAGTCACAGTTTTCAGTTTATTGTATAATATCTTTAACTATAACTATCGTAACTTATTTTATACTAGACCTATATCAACTGAAAACCTGGACTGTGGCTGAAAACTATTTAAGATTAACATTTCCTTGGCTGGCTTCAAAACCTGAAAGTTTTAATTTTAAAGTAATAGAACAAAGCACTTTAAAAAATTACTATCATGGACAGACAAATGTATCATTATGCAACTGTAAGCAAGGCTTTGCAGGAGCTGGCAGCAAAGGGTTATACAACCGATTTTAACCTTGAAGAAGACCGTATTAAAGCCAACTTTAAAGACTTTGAAATTATGGAAATTTACCGCTATGAAGGCGAAAGCGACCCCGGCGATGAAGCTACCGTATATGGCATTAAAAGCAAAGATGGGCAAAAAGGTGTTTTTGTGGCCGGATATGGCGCATTTAGCGAAAATAGCGCTGCAAAATTATTAGAAACTATGAGCATACAGGGCAGGGAGGACGAATAGATGAACCGCCTGCAAAAAAAACTCGAAAAAATAGGGAGCGATCCTAAAGTAACGGCAAAGGCCGTTGGCTTACGCTATAGTTTGTCGTCTGATAAAGGCTACTACCGCAAGCGCAAAGCCAACGGCTTTTCTTATAAAGATGAAACCGGAACAACCGTAAAAGACAAAGAGGTATTGGAACGCATAAAACATTTGGTAATCCCACCCGCATGGGAAAATGTATGGATAAGCCCCTACTCTAACGGTCATCTTCAGGTTACAGGAATCGATACTAAAGGACGTAAACAATACCGCTATCATCCGGAGTGGAACAAAATTAGAAACCAGTCTAAATTTTACCGCCTCCGCAGGTTTGGTGTTGCCTTGCCACACATTCGCGAGCAGGTTGAAAAAGACTTAAAACGCAGTGGTCTGCCCTATTTAAAAGTAGTGGCACTGGTTGTAAAACTGATAGAATTAACCAATATCCGCATTGGTAATGACGCCTATAAAAAGTTGTACGGATCGTTTGGTTTAACCACACTGCGCGACAGGCACGTAAAATTTGACGGGTCTACTGTGTTGTTCGATTTTGTGGGCAAAAAAGGTGTTAAACACAAAATAAAACTGCAAAGCCGCCGCATGGCTAACCTCGTGAAAAAATGCCAGGACATACCCGGTCAGGAGCTTTTTCAATATCTTGACGATGAAGGTAAAAGACATACAATTGGATCGGGAGATATAAACACCTATCTTAAAGAAATAAGCGGAGAAGATTTTACGGCCAAAGACTTCCGGGCATGGGCGGGCAGCCTTAATGCACTGTGTGCATTTCGGGAGCTTGGTGAGTTTGAAAGTGCGGCCGACTTTAAACGAAAAGTGGTTAGCGTGCTCGATAGTGTAGCAGGAAAACTGGGCAATACGCGCACGGTTTGCAAAAAATATTATGTGCACCCTACAGTCGTTGCTGCCTATGAGAAAGGCACCATATGGAATTATAATGTTACAGAGGTTAACAACCACAGCGATTTGAACCCTAATGAAACAGCCTTGTTAAATCTTCTGTCTACCGAAGAAATTGCCCAGGTGGCAGGATAAATTACAGTGTTTGGAAAGCTACCACAAACGCTACTACCGAAAGTATAATGCCTACCATAAAGATATTGTAAGTAATGCGTAGCAGGTTATACTTGCGGTTAAGTACCTTTCCAAGAAAGTAAAGGTCTTTTATCATGGCATTATAAAGATAGTCGCGCTCTTTCATAAGGTCGTTTACAGCCCACTCATATTCATCTAAAGGCATTTTATAAAAGTTGCCAAAAAACAGCAGGTTAACCTTTCTGTCTTCTACATCTTTGCGCGTAAAGGTACCTGTTGTTACCTTAGGGCGTGTAGAAAGTATAGCAAAAACTATACTGACCGTACTGAACAGCATCATTATAAAAGTCGGCCCTATAAGGTGGGCATTGCCCGGAGCATCAAGTTTGGGTATAAGTGTACTTAAAGCTATAGATATAATAATTGCATTTACAGACAGCAAAATGTTTGCCTTGCTATCGGCAATTTCGCTCAGGCGGGTGTGGTTGTTAAGCGTAACCCTAAACATAGTATCTATGCCGCGTTCCGGTCTTTCAGGTTTTTCCTGTTTCTTTTTACCGGCCTTATCTTTTGTTTTTTTCTTACCATACTCCAAATCGTTTATACAAACCTGCAAAGCAGCTATGTTAGCTTCTTTTTGCGGCTGTAAGTTTGTCTTGGCATATTCTGTAAAAAAACGGTGGTAATGCAGCAACACCTTGCGGTTACTTATAGCCCACTCCAAATCGGTGTATTCTTTTTTTTGTGTAATTTTCCATTCTTCGCGCAGCAATTCAGCAAGCTGCACATAGTTAGGCTCGGCAAAATGAGAACAGTCGGCATCTTTAATAATTTTTTCCAAATGGTTTTGTGGTTCCACTCCCAATTGAGTAGCGCGTATAAGGGTCGCTACTGCTTCGGCCTTATTTGCATCATACCCACTTTCTGTCAAAAAATCCTTTGCCATAACACTACTGCGAAGTTCGTGCCCATCAGGCCCTTCTATATAAGCAAGGTCATGAAACCATGCGGCAAGAGTAATAATTTCTATGTCATCTGTACTTACTCCCTCTTCTTTGGCAATAAGCTTAGCATTGTTTACTACACGTAAAGTATGGTTAAAATTATGGTAAATATAATCGGGAGATAGCTTATCTTTGAATGAATGAAAGACGTAACTCTCGGCTTTTTCAACAATATCCATAGGTAGGAAAATTAATAGCACCAAATTATGAAATTCTTTTGGCTTAAATGTAATTTGTTAAGAAATATTAAACGCTTAGCCTGCCTTATTATTGTGGCTGCTTTTATATCATCATGCGCTACAAATAGGGTTCAATATGGTAAACAGGCAACCGCCACGCGCACAGATGCTTTGCAAACCGACAGTCTTTTGCATCGTTTTTATTTGGTAGGCGATGCAGGATATGCAACACAGCCACGTTCGCAACAATTGCTGGGTATAATAAAGCAAAAGTTAGCTACAGAAGATAAGAACACCTCACTTCTATATTTGGGAGATAATATCTATCCTTTAGGAATGCCACCAAAAGAACACGAAGACCGGGAAGCAGCAGAAGCATCGTTAAACAGCCAGCTTGCACTTGCGGACGGCTTTAAGGGCAAAGTGCATTTTATTCCCGGAAACCACGACTGGTATCATGGCATAAAAGGTTTGGAGGAACAGGAAAAACAGGTTGTTAAAGCCCTAAACGGTAAAAAAGCGTTCCTGCCGGGAAAAAGTTGCCCTATTAACGATATAAAAATTAACGACAGCCTTACTCTTATTGCTATAGACAGCGAATGGTTTATTGAAGACTGGGACAACTACCCTACCATAAACGATGACTGCGATATAAAAACCCGCGAAGGCTTGTTTACAGAACTTGAAAGCCTGCTAAATAAAAATCAGGAAAAGACTGTTATTATAGCCATACACCATCCATTATTTTCCAACGGATCGCATGGAGGGCAACAGTCTTTTTACAAACAAATATTTCCTCTAAAATATAAATTCCCACTACCAATAGTAGGCTCTTTTATAAATTTGGTGCGCAATACCGGAGGGATATCTATGCAGGATTTGCAAAGCAAAGTTTACAGTACGTTATCTAAACGCATACGTGCACTCATACAAAACAAAAACAATGTTATTGTAGTTTCGGGTCACGACCATAACCTGCAATATATTTACAAAGACAACATCCATCAAATAATCAGCGGGTCGGCTTCTAAAACCGGAGCCGTAAAAATTAAGTACCCTCAGGATTTTGCTTATGGCGGCACTGGCTATGCTAGCCTCGATGTTTATAAAAACGGCCTTGCCAAAGTAGCCTACTTTAAACTTAGCGATACCGGCGACAGCGAAGAAAAAATATTTGAAAAGGTAATACTTGAAAAGACTGAGCCAACACTAAAACAATATCCTAACAGTTTTCCGGATACTGTAGAGGCATCGGTCTATACGCCTGAAATGACGAAAAAAAGTAAATTTTACAGGTTCCTATTCGGGTATCATTACAGTAAATATTACAGTACTCCTATAAAAGTAAAAACTGTAGTTCTGGATACCCTGCATGGCGGACTTACTGTAGGTCGTGCCGGAGGCGGGCACCAAAGCAACTCAGTTCGTATTATTGATAAAGACGGAAAAGAGTATGTAATGCGTGGGGTTAAAAAAAGTGCCACACGCTTTTTGCAGGCTGTAGCGTTTAAAGACCGCTATGTGGGCGATGATTATGCAAATACGGCAACAGAGCGTTTTCTTTTGGATTTTTATACCACGGCACACCCTTACACACCGTTCATTATAGACGACCTTACTGAAGCAGCAGGAATATATCATACAAACCCTGAGCTGTATTACATACCCAAACAAAATGCCCTGAAGCATTATAACGAAGAATATGGCGATGCACTTTACATGGTTGAAGAACGCCCTACGGATGAGTTTAAGAACCTGGAAAGCTTTGGAAAACCTGACGGAATTGACGGCACAGACGATGTATATAAAAACCTGCATAAGGATAAAAAATATACAATAGACGAAAAGGCCTATATAAAAGCACGGCTGTTCGATATTCTATTGGGCGACTGGGACAGGCATGCCGACCAATGGCGCTGGTCTCGTTTTGAAGAAAAAGACAGTGTTTATTATCGTCCTATTCCACGCGACAGGGATCAGGCTTTTCCTAAATACGGAGGGGCACTGCTAACAATACTCATGCAGGCTCCGCCACTGCGTTACATGAAGCCATATAAAGATGATATTGGCAGTGTAAAATGGCTTTGCCGTGCCGGCTATGCACAGGATTTGGCATTAATTACAAAAGCCGGGGAAAGTGTATGGCTTGAAGAAGCTAAAGCACTGCAACATGACCTTACTGACGAAGTTATAGACAAAGCTTTTAGCGAATTGCCTGCCGAAGTGCAGGATGAAACCATGCAAGAAATAAAAGCTAACCTAAAAAGCAGACGCGAAAAACTGGCCAAGTATGCATTAGAATACAGGGAAGTTTTATTGCGTACTGTTTTAATAACAGGTACAGATAAAAAAGAAAAATTTGTAATTACACGCCTGCCGGACGGTGTTACCGAAGTTAAAACCTACAGCCTGAAAAAGGAGAAAGAAACCCTGATTTTTTCTCAAACCTATAACCGCAAACAAACTAAAGAAATTTGGATCTATGGACTTGACGACGATGATACTTTTGAAGTAAAAGGTAAGCCTGAAAAGCCTATAACCCTACGCTTGCTTGGAGGACAAAACCACGATACTTACACTATAGAAAACGGCAGAAGGGTTAAAGTGTATGACTTTAAAAGCAAGGAGAACACCTATAATAATGATGGCAATGCCAGATTGCTTCTTACAGATGATTATGAGACCAACAGCTATGATCCTCAAAAACCAACCTATAATGTTTTTGCAGGATATCCGTCGGTAGGGTTTAACCCCGATGATGGTATTAAGCTGGGGGCATCATTAAATTATACAGTTAATAATTTTAACCGTCGTCCTTACTCGCGCAAGCATGTATTTACAGGCAATTACTTTTTTGCAACACAAGGCTTTGAACTTATATATCGCGGTACATTTATGAATGTAGCCAGCAAATGGAACGTAGGACTGGATGCCCGCTTTACAAGCCCCAATTTTAGTATAAACTATTTTGGTTATGGTAACGACACAAAAAATTATGACGATGCCCTTGGCATGGATTATAACCGTGTAAAGTTACAGGTATTTCAGGTAGCACCCTCGTTCTTTAAGCATGGGCGAAACGGAAGCTTTATGGAACTTAAATTACCTTTTGAAACTATAGAAGTAGATGGTACTACAGGACGTTTTGTCAATCAACCGGGTGCTATTGCCAAAAGACTTTATGAGCACAGGCAGTTTGGAGGCGTGCAGGCCACATATAGCTTTACGAATTATGACAATGGTTCGTTGCCGGCAAAAGGTATGTCTTTTTACTTATCGGGCGGATGGAAAACCAGCTTTGATGAAATAGAACGTAACTTTCCGCATCTTGAGAGCGCCCTTTCTTTTGTTCATAAAATTACACCCGATGACAAACTGGTGGTAGCTACCACAGTAAAAACGAAATTACTTTTTAACGACAGTTTTGAATTTTATCAGGCTGCTACGCTTGGAGGAGATAACGATTTGCGCGGTTACCGCCGTGAACGTTTTACAGGAAAGGAGAGCCTTTACCACAGTACAGATCTTAGATATACTCTGGGCAAATGGAAAAGCAGCTTTGTACCAGTTGTATATGGCGTTATGGGAGGATACGATTATGGCCGTGTATGGATAGAACATGATACCTCTGACAGATGGCACCAAAGCGCAGGCGGTGGCCTATGGCTAAACGGAGCCGGAGTGGTTACTGCAAAAGTGACCTACTTTCAGGGTTCAGACGGTGGGCGTGTGGCAGTTGGCTTTTTATTTGGCCTTTAGGTCAGACAGCTTTATTTCATAAAGTTTTCCGCCTTCTTTCTTATCTTTTTCGTCGGCAATAAGCAGGGTGTTGTTATCTTTAAAACAAATACCCTCTTTTTGCGATGTATGCCCAAGGTCAAACTCCTGTAATTTTCCTTTAGCAAAATTGCCATTGCCAAAATTAGTAATCAGCCACACTTTTGCACCCGAAAGTAAAACAGCCTTAGTTCCGTCAGGACTAAGGTCGGCGCCTGTAATAGCACATTTCCTGAAATTATCGCAGGTAGACAATGTTCCAAGCAATTCAGCGGTATGATTACCTGCTTTGTTTGGCACTCTGTATATTTTTACTTCTCCGTTAAAACCTTTGCTCCGGTTTTTAGTAAACAGGTAAAAATTTCCGTTTTGTTCTAAAAATGCCTCAACATCAAAAACAAGGTTCGACTTTTTTGGCGGAAACTCTTTCTGATCAGGATAATGAAACGATATTACAGATGATACCCTGCTAAGATCATCAGCATTGAGCCTATAAATAGCAAGGTCTTTGCGGTCGTTTTTGTTATTACCAAAATCGCCAATATAAATATTTCCCTGTTTATCTGAAGCAAGATCTTCCCAGTCGGTATTTTTAGCGTTAACTATTTTTATTTCTTCCTGTGTTGTGCCGTCTAAACCAATTTTATAAATACTGCTTTTATTACCGCTGTCTTCCTGCCCATACAACTGCCCTTTTATATATATAAGGCCTGAAACTTCTTTCAACGAAAGTTTGCCAATTTGCTTTAAGGGAGAGTTAACAGTGGTGCAGGATGCAATAAATAACAGCGACGCAATGCTTATGCTTTTCATTATACTAAATGCTTTTGTGTAAATGTAACGTGCATTTACAAATAAACATTGCGTTTTAAAAAAATATTTTAATTCCGTAACCAGCAAACAGCATCTAATCTTTTTTATATTCTAAAATATCGGCAGGCTGACAGTCGAGTGCTTTGCAAATAGAATCGAGCGTATTAAAACGTATTGCTTTGGCCTTTCCTGTTTTCAATATAGATAGATTAGACAATGTGAGGCCTACTTTTTCTGACAGTTCGTTTAGCGACATTTTGCGTTTTGCCATCATTACATCGAGATTTACAATAATTGCCATGCGCTATACAGTTAGTTCGTTCTCTTCCTGAAGTTCTATACCTCTTTTAAATATCTGAGCTATAATTAAAAGCACAACCCCCATAAACAGCCATACATCTGCACCTCCCAAGCCCAAAAACTGTGCATCGGGCATAGCAATATCTTTGCTAACGAACCATTGCGCATACTCAGCACCCCAGTGAGAAAAACCTCCTATAAACAACGACAGGTATGAAACATTAAAAATAAAGCTTCCAACCTCTTTATTAAAAGGATTTTCCATGTTCAATTTCTTGTCGTGCAATAGCTTTATTATTAAATAGAACAATAAAGCCTTCATTAAACCTACCAGGGTCATAAAAAAAGTCTGTACCAAATAATGCCCCACATCATAGCTATAAAGACCGGAAAGATCTATTTTTTCCCAAAAGTGCCCGGCTCCGGAAGGATTAACCGTAACTGTATAAACAGCATTAAATATAAAGCCTCCCGCTTCTATGCAAAGGCCAACAAAAATGATCCAGGCAAACACATAAAGTATTTTGAGCATCTGGGCAGTAGTTATTTTCATAATATCCTGTTTTTAATTTAACAGTACTAAAATAATAAATATTTATCGCAAAACAATAAATATTTATTAAATAATAATTTAAAATAAAACAAACAGTGCCAACATAAAGAACCCGGAAAGCTTTTATTTTTTTTACACTACCTTTGTGACTTATAAATTTATATATGAATAACAACGACGTATTTAAAAAACTGCGTGTAGCACTGCAACTTCGCGACGACCAGATCGTGGATATTTTACAGCTTGTAGACTTTAGGATATCTAAGGCGGAGCTTGGTGCATTTTTCAGGAATCAGGATCATCCTAACTACATGGAGTGTGGAGACCAGGTATTGCGCAATTTTTTAAATGGGCTTGTAATTCATCTTCGTGGCACAAAAGAGAATCCAACCAATGCTGCCGATGTTATAGCTAAAAACAGTGAAGCAGTAAAACAGCAGGGCACAGAAAAAAAAACTACACAGAATAAACCTGCCAACGCAGGCCAAAAACCTAAAAATCAGTCAAAAAAAGGGCCAGCGCAAAAGAAAAAGTTTGACAAGCCACAAAAACCTACACCTGTTGTTGAAAAGGTAAAATTTAATAACGGTAAGAATAAAAAGGGATAAAACCTTATATAAGCTGCTTTATATAGGCAGCTTTTTTGTATATCTTAATTTAGATTAATACATATGGAATTACATCAACATAAATCTGACATTGAAACTAATGGATTTACCATTATTAACAGCATTTATACCAAAGATGAAATTAACGGCCTTTTAAGTCTTATAGAAAATATTGAAGCCTTAGGTGAAACTTTTCGAAGATCTACCGATATTTTTGCTATCCGACAATTCCTAAAGGAGATACCTGCCACCATACCACTTGTATTTAATAAGAAACTTAACCAAATAATTGCTTCCATTTTTGGAAATGATTATTTTATTGTAAAGTCGATTTATTTTGATAAACCCGGAACTTCTAACTGGTTTGTAGCATACCATCAGGATCTTACTATATCAGTAGATAAAAAAGCCGAAATTGAAAATTTTGGACCCTGGACCGTAAAACAAAACCAATATGCCGTGCAACCTCCTGTAAAAATATTGGAAAATATTTATACGATACGCATACATTTGGACGAAACCACCCAAGATAATGGAGCACTTAAAGTAATACCTCGCTCTCATGCAAGGCAAATTTACAGACCCGAAACCATTAACTGGCAAACAGAAAGTGAAGCTATATGCGAAGTAGAAAAAGGCGGTATAATGATAATGAAACCATTATTACTACACAGTTCCGGTCGCACGGTAAACAATAGCAGACGTAGGGTTATACATATAGAGTTCAGTTCTGCAAAACTACCGGAAATTCTAAAATGGTCAGAAAAAATCGATCTATATATGAATTAGCGATATGTATTTTTTTGATTCAATAGATTACCTGCAGCACGGCACTCCCCGCCAGAAACATACCTTCAGGACGCTTTCTGAAATTGGTATTATAGAAAAACTCGCTGGCTACTCCCCTACACTTGCCGGAACCATACCCATTAATATTGATATAGATAAGAGCGATCTCGACATACTATGCCATTACACCAACGCCGATGTATTCTATAAAAAAGTTTTTGATGCCTTTAGTCATTTTCAGGATTTCAAAATAGTAAAAACCACTGTAAACGGAACAGAAACTGTTTTGGCTAATTTTTACTGTAATGATTTTGAAATAGAGATCTTTGGCCAGCCCATACCAGTGCACCAACAGAACGGATATCTGCACATGATAGCTGAATATCAAATACTGGTGAAATATGGTGAGCCATTTCGAAAGCAGGTTATTGCCCTTAAAGAAGCCGGATATAAAACAGAACCGGCATTCGCTAAACTATTAGGTCTTGAAGGTGATCCATACGAAGCACTTTTAAATTACAGGCTACTATAATATACTTTTAAGCAAATACTTAGCTTCACAAAACAACTCCTGCGGACCAACAATCCTTACTTTAATTAACACCAAAGAGTCAAAACGACTATTTCAGGCGGTAGATTTCCTTAACAATAACGCAAACGTTATCGAATAAAACGTTAAAAAAATTAACGTTTTGATGTTTTAAATAATAATTACTAAAAAATTACATTAAGTGTAAAAATATAAACTTAAAAAAAATTAATGTATAAAAATTACTGTTACATTTGAATAAGTGTAATTAACACACTTGCAATTTAAACCAAACTTAATTTAACCTATGAAAAAAAAATTACGATCAACCAAAACAATAGTCGCAATGTGTGCGCTATTTCTTGGACTCAGTTCTGCCGCCGTAGCCCAAACCTACGACTGGGTGGGAGGTGTGAGTTCGGATTTTTACAATGCTGCTAACTGGACCAGTACGCAAGGCCCGGTAGCTTTTGACGACTCGTCATTTAAATTTGTAAGAACCCACCAAACCAATGGTCATGCACCTGTAATTAGCAGCACAATGCCATGGCAGCCTGGAGTATTTGATAATACTGCAGGAGATCTCATTATTAATGCAAACTTTAATGTGTTTTACAATGACAAGCTTAACGGAAATGTTACCGTAAACCAAGGGGCTTATTTTACATGCCGCAACATTATGCGAATTGGGCGCGAAGGCACAGGCATTCTAAATGTATATGGCACCGCATGGAGCAATAACACCGACACATGGCAAGGTATGTTTATTGGTGCACTTGCCGGTGGCAACGGCACAGTAAATGTTTTTGACGGAGGTTTTGTTAGCGGAGGCTACAACATGGAGGTTGGAACCCGAAATAACTACCCTACCGGAACGCTAAATGTGAATGCAGGAGGTACATCTGACGCATTTTGGGCAACTGTTGTAGGACCTAACGGCACCATTAATGTTAATGGTGGTACAGTTAACACAGGGCAGGTTCTTTTTGTTGGCGATCTTTTTGTAGATAATCAAGGGACAGAGGGTACATTAGGCGCAGTAGTAGGAAAAATAAACATTAACTCTGGCTCGGTAATAATAAACCATAACGATCTTGCTGCACCCGACTTAGCAATGCATGCCAATGCTAAAATTATTATTGACAACGGCAGCCTTGCCATTAAGCGTACCGGAGTAGATTTTACAGCTATACTGAATAACTTTATAAACACGGGTCAAATCGAACCTGCACCCGGCAAAGCTTTAAGCGTTAACTACAATGGTATTTTTACTACTGTTACTGCAAGCCCTGTGGCAAGTTCAAAAAATGCCAACAAAAATAACTTTAGTGTATATCCAAATCCTGCTACAGATATTGTAACTATAAAAGGAACCGAAAACTTTAGCGGCAGCCTGAATGTTGCTGTGGTAAACATGCTGGGCGAAACGGTTATGCAAAGTCAGCTATCAGAGCTAAACAATTATAAACTAAATATTACACATTTAGCAGCAGGCATGTATGCTGTTAAAGTAAACAACGGCACACAAACAGCCACTTCCAAAATAATAAAAAGATAGTTTTTTCATACAGTTAGTTAATCCGGGGTGTTTTTAGCAGTTGGGCTAAAAACACCCTTTTTTTAACCCTATACCCTATAAAGCTGCAGGTTCTTTTTTAGTAGTATCCAAAAGTTCTACATTACCTTTCAGATCCATCAAAAAACTGTGTACGTTAAATTCTTCTGCATATTTGGCAGCATGCTTTTTAACACCTGCAACCTCACTAAGAGCCACACGCTCGCCGCTTTCTTTTACATATTTCAAAATAACATCCTTTAGCTGTACAGCATATTTTAAATGCGAGTTAAACTCTGCATCCACAGCTACGCCATCGGCATCAAAATCGCCTTTATTATCTTTAATAAAGTTCTTGTAAGCCCCGCAGTTTCTGTGTTCCAAAATATAAATATCACGAATTTCGTGTAGTTGTATAGCAAGGTCTATATGCTGTTTTAAAGTGGTAAGCCATGCACTGTAAGCCGGAATATGCTCAAGATCAGTATCAGTGCCATCTGCCACAAAAGCTCCTATAGATGTACCCGCAAGAATAAATTGGTCATAACGATTTGTAAGATTATCATGATCCATAAATCGCACGATATTATCCATTAATCGCAAATCAATGCAACTTATAAGTAAAACTTTAAAACGCGGAACACGGTAACCGGTAGGATAAATTTTAGACATATAATTTTTATTTAATGCTGTGTGCAAATTTGGGAAAAAATGCAATAACAAGCACTATCTTTCACAAATGTTAAAATCTGTGATGGCATATTATGAATATTATAACAGCTATATTGCCGATACCATAAAACACCCCTAAAAAAATGTTAACTAACATTTTGTAAACCCCTTAACGCGAAAGGGTTTTGTAATTTTAGGCTATAAACAGTACAGGAATCTTCCCTCCGTCTGTCCTGTACCAATAAATATTTCATGAAAATCATTACCGTTTCTTACAGGTTGCCCCTGTCTATAAAAACGCAAAACCGAAAAACATCTATTACCCAAAGCTCCGGCGGCCTTGCATCTGCAATACTTTCATATTCAGAAAAAAGCGAAGCGAACCTGACCTGGGTGGGGGTAGCTGATTTTGAAAAAAACATCTGGGAAAAACATAAAGACAACTTTCCTAAAACCTTTGATATTGAACCCGTTTTTTTAGAAAAAAAACTCAACAAAAACTTTTACAACATATTCAGCAATTCGGTTTTATGGGCTTTATTCCATTATTTCCCGTCTTTTGTAGAATACAGTGACGAAGCATTCGACGCTTACGTAGAGGCCAACGCTATTGTGGCACAAAAAATAAACGAAATTTATGAACCCGGCGATATTGTATGGATACACGATTACCATTTTTTAGGGCTTCCTAATTTAATAAGACAACAAAACCCAAAGGCCAAGATCGGTTTCTTCCTGCACATTCCTTTTCCTAATTTTGAGATATTCCGCATACTGCCCAACAAGGCAAAAAAATATATACTTGACGGTGTTTTAGGTGCCGATCTTGCCGGATTCCACACTTGGGATGATTCTATACATTTTACCGAATGTGTAGAGAAAATAATGGGTTACAGCCAGCGAAGCTTTACTTTTACCCAGGACAGCCACCGCACCAAAGTGGGGTCCTACCCTATCAGCATCGACTTTAATAAGTTTAACGATGCCTACAGTAAACCGGAAGTTGGAATACTTCGTGACGAAATAAAAGAACTATATCAGGATAAAAAAATAATATTCTCGGTAGACCGGCTTGATTATACTAAAGGTATAAACAACAGGCTGAATGCCTTTGAGCGTTTTTTAATAAAACACCCGGAATGGAAAGAAAAAGTAGTTTTTTTGCTCGTAATTGTACCATCGCGCGAAGAAATAAGCAAGTATGGCGAACGTAAACGTATGATCGAATTTAACGTGGGGCGCATAAACGGTGCATTAGGCAATTACAAATGGGCACCGGTGGTATATCAGTACCAATCAGTAGACTTTAACAGACTGATAGCATTGTACAGCAGCGCCGATGTAGCCCTTATATCACCAGTTCGCGATGGAATGAACCTTGTTGCCAAAGAGTATATAGCATCGCGTCAGGATAAAAACGGTGTTTTAATATTGAGCAGTATGGCAGGAGCAGCAAAAGAATTACAGGAAGCCATAACCATAAACCCGTTTGATACTGAACTTACCGGAGAAAAAATTGCCCTTGCACTGAATATGCCACAGGAAGAACAGCAAAGGCGAATGGAGCGCATGCAAAATTATCTTAAAAAACATGATGTGTTTTTGTGGGCCAACCGATTTCTTAAAGAGATTGAAACCCTGCATTTGCAAAACTCCAATGCAATACCACTCAACGCTAAAGAAATTCATAACATTACCGAAAAATATGAAACCGCCAACAAGCGATTGTTTTTACTGGATTTTGACGGTACGCTTGTAAGCCTGCAGCCGAGACCTGAAATGGCTGTACCCGATAAAAAACTGTTAGACTTGCTCTCCAAGCTTGCTGAAAATCCTAAAAATGAAATATGGATTATTAGCGGACGCGATAAAGAATTTCTGGAAAAACACTTAGGACATTTACCTATTGGTCTTGTAGCAGAACATGGTGGCTACATAAAACGTACACAATGGGATTCTGTTATACACGGAATGCCCGAATGGAAAGACCGCGTTATTGAGGTAATGGAAGAATATACCGACAGGAATGCCGAAAGCTTTATTGAGGTTAAGGAATTTGGTGTGGCTTATCATTACCGCAATGTAGATGAGAAACTTGGATTTTTAACTTCTCGAGAATTGCTTACACTACTTAAAAACCATCTGTACAATACTCCCGTACAAATTATAGACGGCAATAAGGTAATAGAAGTTAAGCACTTTATGGCACACAAAGGCACCACATGCAGGGATAATATTTTATGTGGCGACCACGATTTTGTGCTTGCTTTTGGCGATGACAAAACAGATGAAGATTTGTTTGAGCAGCTTACGGCAGAAAATCAGTTTTCTGTAAAAGTAGGTAAAGGTAACACAGCTGCTAAATACAGGATCGCATCTGTAGCAAAAGTACTGGAACTGTTGAGCGAATTAGCCGAAAACACAGTGGTTTTAAATAGATAAACCAAATAGCAATGTTATATTGGGTTAAAAAACAAACCCCGGGCAATGCCCGGGGTTATATATATATAAACTTATGTTTATCATTTATTATGCTAAAGCAGCTTTTACCTGATCTGCAGCTTCCTGGAACTGAACAGCAGAAAGTATTGGCATACCAGAGTTGTCTATAAGTTCTTTTGCAATATCTGCATTAGTACCCTGTAAACGTACAATGATTGGCACTTTAATAGAATCTCCCATGTTTTGGTAAGCATCTACAACACCTTGGGCAACACGGTCGCAACGAACAATACCACCAAATATGTTGATAAGGATAGCTTTTACGTTAGGATCTTTAAGGATAATACGGAAAGCTGTCTCTACACGTTTAGCATCGGCAGTACCACCCACGTCAAGGAAGTTAGCCGGTTCAAAACCTGCATATTTAATAAGGTCCATAGTTGCCATAGCAAGACCAGCACCATTAACCATACAACCCACAGTACCATCAAGATCTACATAGTTAAGACCAACTTCTTTAGCCTCAACTTCAATAGGGTTCTCTTCAAGAACATCACGCATTTCTGCATATTTTTTCTGACGGTAAAGTGCATTGTCATCAAGAACAACTTTAGCATCTACAGCAAGAATTTTATTGTCAGATGTTTTAAGAACAGGGTTAATTTCAAACATAGAAGCATCGCTGTCTACATAAGCTTTATAAAGCGCTGCAATAAATACAGTCATTTCTTTAAACGCATTGCCGCTAAGGCCAAGGTTAAAAGCAATTCTCCTTGCCTGGAAGCCCTGTAGGCCAACAGCAGGATCGATTTCTTCTGTAAAAATACGGTCAGGAGTGTGCTCAGCAACTTCTTCGATATCCATACCACCTTCGGTAGAATACATGATCATGTTACGGCCTTTACCCCTGTTTAGAAGTACAGATATATAAAACTCTGAAGTTTCACTTTCTCCCGGGTAATAAACATCCTCAGCAATAAGTACTTTATGTACTTTTTTACCTTCGGCAGATGTTTGAGGAGTAATCAGGTTCATACCTATTATTTGTCCTGCAATTTCTTCTACCTGTTGTAGGTTTTTAGCAAGTTTTACGCCTCCGCCTTTACCGCGGCCACCTGCATGTACTTGCGCTTTAACAACATACCAACCAGTACCTGTTTGGGCTGTAAGTTCTTTTGCAGCAACAACGGCTTCTGCCGGGCTGTTAGCAACAATACCACGTTGTACGCGCACGCCATGGCTTGCCAGGATCTCTTTTCCCTGATATTCGTGTAAATTCATATTAAATGCGTTTATCTTATTAAAAGTGGAACAAAAATAATAAAATACATTTTAAGGCAGAAAGTATTTTTAAGATTTATCTGCTAAAAAAGTATAGCTCATTGATTTTAATAATTTATAAACCTTTACGCAACCACTCCCCCATTAATGCATCTACAATTAAACAATTAAGGGGTTATTTATTTAATACATACGTATTTACAGGTAATTTTAAATTAGCCATGAGTATTTTACATCAATATTAACACCTTTGCACTTAGGGTTTAATAACATTTAGCGGTTTATTTACAATAAAATTAACAGTGCGGCAACCGTTACTTTTTACATAAATTTAATAATTTTATAAATACAGTCTCCACAACTAAACACCCAATTATGAAAGACATTTTTATATTAATCCTTGCCATTATGGTACTGCTTATTTATAGAAGAAGTACCGAAGCCGAATATTATGACAGTATAACAAATTAAAAATTCAGTACAAAATGTTACAAATAAAACACAAACAAAAATACATTGTTTTATTTGCAACATTTTGTTATTTTTTGTTAACCTTTACCTAATTGTTTGTCTTCTAAAGTACTGATGCTTAATTTTGCAGCATACAATATTATTTTATGGAAGTAAAAGATCTCGTACAGTTAGCAGAACAATTTGGAAGCCCGCTATATGTATATGATGCGGCAAAGATACAGTCGCAGTATCACAGGCTCGAAAAAGCCTTTAGCAAAGTAAATCACCTTCGCATTAACTATGCAGTTAAGGCGTTAAGCAACATATCAGTACTCAAGCTTTTAAAACAGTTGGGCTCCGGGCTTGACACCGTTTCTATACAGGAAGTTCAGCTTGGCCTTTTAGCCGGATATTCACCCGAGAAAATAATTTATACCCCAAACGGCGTTTCTATGGAAGAAATAGAAGAGGTAGCTGCACTTGGTGTACAAATTAATATAGACAACCTTTCTATACTGGAGCAATTTGGTGCAAAACATCCCACTACCCCTGTATGCATTCGTATAAACCCACACGTAATGGCGGGTGGAAACAGTAACATATCTGTTGGGCATATAGACAGTAAATTTGGTATTTCGATACACCAAATGCCACACCTGTTGCGCATAGTGCAAAATACGGGTATGCATATAAACGGTATACACATGCATACCGGAAGTGATATTCTTGATATAGAGGTATTTTTATATGCCGCCGAAATACTATTCGATACCGCAGTGCATTTTAAAGAGTTGGAATTTCTTGACTTTGGCAGCGGATTTAAAGTTCCTTACAAAAAAGACGACATACAAACCGATATTGATGAGCTGGGCAAAAAACTAGGCAAACGCTTTAATGCTTTTTGTGCCGAATATGGCCGCGACCTTACACTTACTTTTGAGCCAGGCAAATTTTTGGTTAGCCAGGCCGGATATTTTCTGGCAAAGGTAAATGTAGTTAAGCAAACTACCTCTACAGTGTTTGCCGGTATAGACAGTGGTTTTAACCACCTTATACGCCCAATGCTTTATGGATCGCACCATCATATAGAAAATATTAGCAACCCTAAAGGCAAAGAACGTTTTTACAGTGTTGTAGGCTACATTTGCGAGACCGATACTTTTGCAAACAACCGCCGCATTGCTGAGATAAATGAAGGCGACCTGCTGTGTTTCCATAACGCGGGGGCATATTGTTTTTCGATGTCGAGCAACTACAACTCAAGGGTGCGCCCGGCCGAAGTACTTTGGTATGAAGGCAAAGGCCACCTGATAAGGGAAAGGGAAACTTTTGAAGATATAGTCCGTAATCAGGTAATTATGGATTTTGAACCTGCGCCAGTCGCATAAAACACGCAACTATTTTTTTAATGAAACCGCGCTGAAAAGTGCGGTTTTTTTATGCCATAAAAAAACGACCCGCTCAGAAAAAAACACTGAACGGGCCGCCACTTTATGAAAATCAAATTTACTCCTTAATTACTTTCAGGGTAGCATTTTCGCTGCCCGATGTTACTTTTACCATATAATAACCTGCAGATAAAGCACTCATGTCTAAAGCTGTATTTGTGGTATTAAGTGCTTTAGAAATAACCTTTTGCCCTGCAACAGTATAAACTTCAACTAACGAAAGGCTTTTAGCAGCTGTAAGGTTTAGAACATCTTTTACCGGGCTTGGATAATATTGTAAGCCAAGTGTGCTAAATTGATTGTTACCCATAATTTGAGCAGTAACAGCTCCTATAACATTAGATGTTATAGAAGTTACATTCTCATTCGTTGCCTTAACCCTGTAAAAATATTGGCTGTTTGCCATTAATCCTTCCACAGGATAAGACCATGAATCTCCAAGAACGATACCTTCATATCCAGGCACAAAAGAATCGAACTCTAACGACATACTTACATCAAGAATATACCCCGTTGCACCGCTTACCCTGCCCCAGTTTGCCGTAAAGCCGCTCGAAATAATATCTGATGGTGGTGTCGCCACAGGACTTGCCAATATTTGCTCTTCTACCGTTGGTACGATCTTAATGTTATCTATAAAGGCTCTTTTCTCTGTAGTTTCAATAATGATCCTTGAGTTTTCTACGCCCCCTGTAAATTGAAGCGATATGTTTTCAAAAGGTTGGTCCATAGTAGCGGTGTAGGTAACAAATTGCGTTTCCAATCCGGTTATAATAACTTTTATCTGATTCTCTACAGTTTCCCACCCCTTAACATCAAAAGACAATGTAAACAGTCCACCGTTAACGCTAAGATCTATGTTTTGGGTGGTAACATAGCCAAGGTTTGCCGAAGCATTGCCGTTTCCAAGCCTTAATGCCCCGCCCGCCTGAAAGGTGCGCCATGCCGTACGGAAATTGCTGTTGGCAGCCCATGCCGTTTCAGATCCGTCAAGCGTTGTATTATCGCCTGTAGTTATTGTAGTGAAATCTTCTAAAAAAATAGGTTCCTGTGCATGCACTGCAATGGTACCTAAAAATACCGTAGCGAGTGCTACAGTCTTAACAATGCTTTGTAGTGTAGTAGTTTTCTTCATCATGATAGTTTTTACAGTTGTTTGGCAAATTTCAAAATTTTACACCCCGGCAACATTAAATTAACACCGAATAGCAGGGACAACACCTTAGAAAAACGGGGACATGGGCAAAAATGCAGCATTTTACACACACAAATGCTCTAAAAAATAAACAGCATTTAAAAAATACCTTAAAATTCAAACAACTGTAAACACTCTGTAATTCATAATCAAAAAAGACAATATTATAACCCAAAGTTAAGTACAGTTACAGTTTTGCCTGTAAAAAGTAGTATTTTAGCACATGCAATTTTATACCCGTAAAACTTTTTTGCCACTATGGCTTTTCATTTTTGCAGTCCTTCCCATAATGGCACAGGAAGAAATATCTGCACCCTTAAAAGTATGCCGCAATCTTATAGAAAAAGGATATAAAGCAAAAAACACCGGTGCCTATACCAAAGCGCTCGAGTATTTTTCTGAGGCAGAAATATTGGCCGAGAACGGGCAATGGCAGCAGGAACTTTTTGACTGCAAAAACAACATTGGAGTGGTTTATGTAAACCTGTCTAATTATGAAGAAGCCCGAGGCTACTATCAACAGGCACTCGAAATTGCAGAAAAAGACCCTAAAGACAATCTTTTCATGGTGCTGAATAACATAGCCAACACCTACAGCTATGAAAAAGATTATCAAAATGCCCTGAAATACTTTAAAAGTGCCTATAACAACCCAAAAGCTGTTAATACAGATCTAGGGAAAATAGTTATGGCTATAAACGTTGCTGACACTTACAACAAACTTGGCAATTTTAAACAGGCGCGCGCTTATTTACAGGCAGTTGAAAAACTGAAGCGCATTAAGATGACCGACAGGTTTTGGCGAATAAATTATGCCGAGACTTTTTTTATTGAAGGTAAAACTGATATTGCTGAACAAATGATGTTGCAATTGCTTCAGGATATGGGTAATGATAAAGACGCAGACAGCTATGTTTATATTACTGAATTATTATCGAAAATATATACCGTTAAGAATAACATAGAAAAGGCAATTTTTTATGCAAAAAAAGGATTGTTATATACCCATAAACCTAAAGGGCGGATAGATCTTTACAACAGGTTGTCTGACTTATATTTTAAGCAAAGTAGATATTCAGTAGCGGCTGCCTATAAAGATTCGGTTATTGTTACGAAAGATTCGGTTGCTGCACTGTTTAGTAAAGAACTTTTTGAAACAAATAAAATCAAACTTAAAATACAACGCTACCAAAACGAACTGAAAATTAACAGCGAAAAACAAAGTGCAGAACGAACATTATTTGCTATTGCTATAATCTTCAGTCTATTACTTTTCTTTTTTATTTACAGGGTTTTAAAAAATCGTTTACTTAAACAAAAACAGGAAAAGATAATTGCCGAAAACCAGCAAAAAATAGTTGAGCTGGAACTGGATCATCTACAAAACAGCATTGCCGAAAAAAACCGTAAGCTGAGTGCCAAAGCCCTATATCTTTCTGGACGCAACGAACTTATAGAAGAAGTTATAAATTCGGTCTCTAAAATAAAAGAAGTATCGCACAATGAGGAAGTGGCTAATTATATAAAATCACTTAAAGGTTACCTAAAAGCAGATGCCGAATGGGACGATTTTATTAGCTATTTTGAAATGGTTAACCCCACATTTCTAAGTACTTTAACCACATCCCATCCACAACTTAACCCTGCCGACATAAGGTTTATCTGCTACCTTTATATGAATCTTGACCTGAAGGAGATAAGCAATATTTTTAGTATTACCGTTGAAGCTGCTAAAAAACGTAAACAGCGTATTGCAAAAAAAATGGAAATTGAAGCTGATGAATTGTATGGTTATATTTTAAGTTTGAATTAAAGAATGGAAAATATTTTTTTTTAATTAACGAAAAGTTGTAGTAATTTAACATAAAAACCTACTTTTACAACAAAAACAATAAAATGAAATTCAAACTTTTTCTTCTCTTCGCATTTTTTTCTTTTCCTAAAGCATTTTGCCAGGACAGAGTTAATAATGTTGCCAGTATTTCTTTCGAAAAAACCTCTGATACTTTAAAGGCAGCCACTGGTTGGATTTTGGAATCAAATTCGGGGGAATGGCGTGATAATCCTAATGTTATTTACACTTCCAAAAATTGGGTTAAGAATACAGATGACAGTGGTATGTCTATGAATGTAGACCAAAACTTTATTAAGATGTATGTTCGTACACTTACTTATAAAGATAAAAAATATTATGCTTTAATAATGAATTATTGGAATGGAAGTTTTGAATATCCTTCATTAAAGAGAGGTTGGCAACCAGACAGGAGAATAAAAGCGTTTATATTTCCTGAGGATGAATTTAAAAAACTTGATAATTTAAACAAGCCTATTGAACTAAAAAGTAATTATCGAGTTGGAATGATGGAAAGCAATTACAGTGAAAAACAAATACTCTTGGATATTGAACGAGAATTATCCAGAAAAGTTGATAAATATTCTGCTAAATATCTTTTTCCAGTAATGAAATCAGATAAAGGTGATATACGCTTTTTAGTTCCTGAACTTTTCTCAAAATATAACAATAATTTATACGATTTTAGTAAAGCATATTTTGAAACAGATGCACAAAATTTTTCTAAACTTACAATTAAATAATACCCCAATATTAAACCGCATTTTTAATGCGGTTTTTTTAGGTTTGAACTTTTTTGATTTAAAATAGGAATTTTGCTCCAAATTTTAACTTTTTGCATTGCATAGCAGTAATACGAAGCAAGAAAACATGTTAAATCTCGTACAAAAAGGCCATTTGTGAACCAATTGAAAAAAAACCAAACTAGTTCTTCAAATATTTATATAAACTACTCCCATTTATTTTTGGTAGCCTGCTCATTATCCATAAGCTTACGTATTTTGCGTTCTTCCCAGTTGTTACCAAAAATAAAATCGGTTCCAAAGGTATTAAAAGCGTGTAGTGCAAGCCCTATGCCCCAGAAGAAAGCAGTAGAGAATGTATTGAATTCTAAAAAGCGTTCGCCCGGCTCAAGATCTGCCACTTTCATGATTATCATAACTGCATTAACAATTATATAAGCAAGAAGGTGCTTATAAAACCCTTTTATGGCTTTTACTTTTTTTACAGCCATATCTCTTTTTTGCTCGTCGTATAAATTTTCCATGATGATTAATTTTTAAATTGTTGGTTATATTTTATTCTCTTTATCTTTTTCCATAAACTCCCTTAGTTTTCGTTCCTCCCAGTCGGCACCCATAAAAGGTATGCGCCCAAAGGCACTCAGCCCATGAAAAACAACTCCTGTACCCCAGCCCACCAACGAAAACCAAAACCAATGAAACTGTGGGTTAAATTTTAAATTTATAAATACAAGTATTGGTATAACAATACTGTAACACATAAGGTTGTAATAAAAACCTCTTATTTCGCGCGCTTTTTGTCTTGCCTTAAGATATGCTATATTTTTATTATTACTTTTCATAAAATTAGCTTTTAAATTAAACAATGCTCAAAACCCTATTCCCACTTACTGTTTTTTTCTTTATCTAAAAGTTCCTGTATTTTGCGCTCTTCCCAATCGTGTCCAAAAAAGGGCATAACATTAAATACTGCAATACCGTGCATACACACGCCAAGCCCCCAGCCTAATGCCGGCCAAAAAAACCACAAATAATCTCTGTAAGTAGCCAGATTTATTATCATTAGCACTATGATTACCATAACATAAGAAGCCAGGTGCGAATAAAACCCTTTAATCTCTTTTACCTGTTTTTTTGCCTCTCTGTATAACTCTCTGTCAAAATCCGAATTTTCCATAACTTCTGTTCTTTAAATATTTTCAACGTTTCGGCCTATCGCCACTTCTCATTTTGTTTCCTGTCCATTATTTCCCTTATCTTGCGTTCTTCCCATCCTGATCCCATAAACGGCAGAATATTAAATACACTCATTGCATGTATGATCACCCCAATACCCCAGCCAAATGCCGGCCAAAAGAACCATAAATGTTTAGGGCTGGTTACAAGGTTTAAAATGGCAAGCCCTGAAATGATAACTATATAAGAAAACAGGTTACCATAAAAGCCTTTTATGTCTTCTACTTTTTTCTGGGCACGCTCGTAGCTGCTGTTTTTTTCTGAATATACTGGTTGCATGATGTTTACCTGTTTAGTTAATACCGGTAATTTTACCGTAAAATATTTCTCTGTCTGTTCTATTACCACCTGTCTCGAACTGATTATAGCATATCGGCTTATAATGTTTTGCAGCCCCACGCCTTTCCTGTCCTGTAAGACTTCCTTTTTCTGATAATCATTTTGTACCACCAGGAAACCGTCTTCTTCAAAAATGCGAATGTGTAATGGCTGTTCCTGGCTTACAATATTGTGCTTAACAGTATTTTCGAGCAATAGCTGTAAAGAAAGTGGCACCACACGCGCATCCGAGCTGGAAACCTGCTGGGGTACTTCATAAAAAACACTATTCTCAAACCTCATTTTTAGCAGGTTCATGTAAGTTTTTGCAAAAGCCAGCTCTTCTTCTACACTTACCAGTTCTTTGTCCTTTTGTTCCAACACATAGCGGTACACCTTGCTTAATGATGTTGTAAAACGCTGTGCACTATCGGGATTTTCTTCAATAAGTGAGCTAAGAACATTAAGGCTGTTGAACAAAAAATGTGGGTCTATCTGGTTTTTAAGAGTTTCAAACTTTGCCGATGCAGTACCTGCAATTATTTTTTGCTGCTTTACCCTGTTTTCCTGATACTTTTTATAAAAATGGAACAAGTGAAGCGAAAGCGTAATAACCATTGTAATTATCATTGCCATGTAATAATCGCTAACGCGCTCTGTGGCAAAAAAATCAACCAGGCATTCGCCCTCAATAATCACATCTTCAAAAATGCGCAAAGCGAGTACAATCAACAACGACACTATAAAAGAACTCATAACCCCGACAAGCAGCCGTTTAACCGATAGTCCGGTATTTCCAAACACCCTGTCTATTACAACAAATACCCCTGCATTGCCCAAGTGAAGCATTACAGTATAAAGCATAATATATAAGAACTGCACCGCAAGCTCAAGATCCCATCCAAAATATTTTCCCTGAGCCAGGGCAATAAGATAAAGCACAATAAAAATTATAAACCCAAGCACCAGCGCCCTTAAAAGTTCTTTGTTAATCAGTTTCATGTATGTATTTTATGATGCTTTACTGTTCTTATTTGTTATACCTACTTCTTACACTCTTTAAGTGCCTCCTCTGCATTTTCTTTACCCCATTTAGGATGAAAAGGTGTTTCCGGCTTAAAGTTAGCAAAAAGAGTAACAGAACGTTCAATCTGCTCGCACATAGGTTTAGTACTGCTGCCGAAAAACTGCGCCGACCCCATTTCAAACTGTGCCTTATTGAACACCACACGAGGGTTATTTGGTGCTAACTTCAGGGCTTTATCATAAAGTTCTGTAACTACAGGCGACAGCTTCATACCATTATTCATTGGATCGGCTACTATTTTAGCGGTGTGTATCATGGCCTGCACTACAAGCAACTCAGCATTATCGGCAGAAATTACAACTGCATTGTCTAAAGCTGTTTGTGCTTTTACAAGCAGGGCATTGATGGTTTGCTTATCTTTGGTTTTAAATGCCTCGGTAGTATTAACTAAAGCTACATAATATGATGGTAGCCAGTTGTTTTTTTCTACAGCTGCTATCCTTTCAAAAAGTGCCGATGCTTCTGTAGGCTTATTATCTCCCCAAAGGGTGAAAGCTTTTTGCATACCGTTTTCATACTGAGACTGTGCTGCTGCTATATTGCATACAAAAGCGATAAGAATGGTAATAATACGTATCATAATTTTAATTTTTAAGTGGTTGATGTTATTTGATGAAGCAAAGATGCGCACTATTTCTATCCTGCAAAAAAGCGTTTTACCGAACTGTAGAATTTTAAGGATGAGTTGTAATTTTAGCTAACTTTATCTATCTATAAAATACACTTTAACGATCCGGAAGCTTTACTGCTTAAATAATTTCAAATTCGTAAACCTCTATAAAACAATACATTTTAACAATTTACCTAAACTTAATAGTATTATTTTACTTCAAGAGGTAGGGTAAATTTATTTTTACCTGTTAAATAGGCTAAAAATACATTACCACAAAAAAACACATTTAGATATTACAGAATAATGCGTTTGTTTTAAATAGCGCTACAATACAATTTCCGTTGTATAAATATTCTTAGAGTATTTGGCCCCGAACCGTGGGAAGTTCGGGGTGTTTTTTTTTCTTAAATTATCTGTTTAAAAGTCTCTTAAATTTCAATTTACAGTATCTGTAAAATTTCAATTTTAGCTCTCCAATAAACCTTAACGGCATAAAATTTGAACAATAATTTTGATATTCGCTTTAAAAGTGTACTTTTAACATTTATAAATTTCCACCTCTATTATACAAATAATGAACAAAAAAATATGGGGTGCGCTAACCCTTACTATAGCGCTATCTTATACTGGTTTTGCACAAAAAAACAAACTCGAAAGCTTCCCTATCTCATCGGTAAGGCTATTGGACAGCCCTTTTAAAAAGGCTCAGCAAACCGACATGCAGTACATACTCGACCTTGATATGGATAAACTGCTTGCACCATACCGCACCGAGGCCGGACTGCAACCAAAGAAAGAAAGCTATGGCAATTGGGAAAACAGCGGACTAAACGGACATATAGGCGGGCATTATGTATCGGCATTGGCCGACATGTATGCCGCAACAGGCGATAAAGAGATCCTTCGCAGGCTTAATTATATGATAGACGAGTGGGAACTTTGCCAAAATGCTGCCGGAGACGGCTACATAGGAGGTGTTCCTAAAGGAAGGATATTTTGGAAAAACATAAGTGAAGGTAAAGTTGAAGCCATGGACGGGCAATGGGTGCCATTTTACAATATACATAAGGTTTATGCTGGCCTTGTAGATGCCTACATCGTAGCAGGCAACCAAAAAGCAAAAGGTATGCTGGCTAAATATTGCGATTGGCTTTATAATTTAACAGCTAACCTAAGCGACGACCAACTGCAGGTAATACTGAAGATGGAGCATGGCGGTATGAACGAGTCTTTAGCACAGGCTTATGAAATTACGGGAGATAAAAAGTATCTCACGCTTGCTAAGCGTTTTTCACACAGGGCTATTTTGAACCCGCTATTGCATGGCAAAGATTCCTTAACAGGTTTACACGCAAATACGCAAATACCTAAGGTTATTGGCTTTATGGAAGTAGCCAAGAATGAGAACAATGCCGAATGGGCAGGTGCTGCGGAATATTTTTGGAACACGGTTGTACACAACAGGTCGGTTTCGTTTGGAGGTAACAGCGTTAGGGAACATTTTAACCCGGCCGAAGATTTCACCTCCGTTATAGAAGACCGCGAAGGTCCTGAAAGTTGTAACTCATACAACATGCTGAAACTTACTAAGCAGTTGTTCCTTGCCAACCCGCAACGTGAGTATATGGATTATTATGAACGTACACTTTATAATCATATACTGTCTACCCAAAAACCGGGTGGAGGCTTTGTTTACTTTACACCTATACGCCCAAGGCATTACAGGGTATATTCGCAACCGCAAATGGGCATGTGGTGCTGTGTGGGCAGTGGTATGGAAAACCACGGCAAATATGGCGAAATGATCTATGCCCATGGCGATAAAGATGTTTATGTAAATCTTTTCATCCCTTCTACCCTAACCTGGGCAGATAAAGGATTGATACTGGAACAGACCAATACATTCCCTTATGAAGAATCGACACATATAAAACTGTCATTAAAAAAATCGGCTAAATTCAGCCTTAGCTTACGCTATCCGTCGTGGGTTACTAAAGATGGCCTGCAAGTATTGGTTAATGGAAAAAAAGAACCCAAAATGCTTCTTGAAGGCGGCTATATAATACTGAACCGTAAATGGAAAAACAGTGATGTGGTTACACTTATACTGCCAATGGAAACAAAAGCCGAACAACTGCCCGATAAATCTCAGTTTGTATCCTTCATTCATGGTCCTATAGTTTTGGCTGCTGCAACAGAAACTACTGATATGTTTGGTCTTATGGCCGATGACAGCCGCATGGGGCACATTGCCCACGGACCTTTATACCCAATGAACGACGCACCACTTATTGTGAGCAACAATAAAGATCTTGCTCCACTGGTTAAAGAAACGGATAATTTTACTTTTAGTGTGGGTGATGCTACGTATCAGGATAAATACAAGAACCTGAAACTGGTTCCGTTCTACACACTGCATGACACACGCTATGTATTGTATTTTCCGTTTACTACACCTGATGGGCTTGAAAAAATGCAGGCCGATATAAAAGCCAAAGAAGAAAAAGCTCTTGCCTTAGACGCAATAACAGTAGACAAAGTAACTGCCGGAGAACAACAACCGGAAAGTGATCACGGCTATAAATTTGAACGATCTGATGTGGGCATTTATAAAGACCGCCACTACCGCAATGCAAGAGGTTGGTTTAGCTACGACCTAAAGAACACGACGGCACAGGCTAAAAAACTACGTGCTACTTATACTTATAATAAGAACACTAATTTTGATGTACTGGTTAACGACAAACTTATTGCAACTCTAAATCCTATAGACACAAAAGAAGGACAGTTTACTGAAGTTGATTATGAACTGCCAAAGGAATTGCAAACTGCTAAAGTATTAAAGGTAAAATTTGTTGCAAAAGACAAATCCCGCACAGCAAATGTATATGATGTGAGAATACTTAAGTAATTTCATCTATTGAATTAGAAGAATCCCGTAACAGCGTTTTTGTTACGGGATTTTTTTTAACAGTAATACCTTTAGCAGCTACGATCAGTCATGGCTATAAATCGTTATATTTGAAGCCCTCCTTTTTACACGGGAAAATCCTAAACACGAAAACTATGAAAAAAACACTACTCTTATTTTTACTACCCTTTTACTGCCTTGCACAAATACCGGAATACTACAGCACTATAGATTTTACGCTTACCGGAGACGCACTTAAAGACGAGTTGGCAGAACTGATTACTGAAACCCATACAACCGAACTTATATATACTCCGGATGTGTGGAATGCACTACGCCAATCTGACCTTGACCCCGACAATCCGCAGAATGTATTGCTTTTTTATGGTTACAATGACACTGACAATGTTGTTAGTAACGACCGCACAAGAGATGTAAGCCTTAGCTGCAACAGAACCGGAAGCTGCATTGGGTATTGGGTTAGAGAACATGTATATGCACAGTCGTTAGGTGAGCCCGATCTTGAACGCGAGGGTCCCGGAAGCGATGCGCACCATCTTCGTGCTATAGACAGCCAAATGAACGGAAGCCGTAATAACAGAAAGTTTACAGCAGGCAGTGGCAATTCACATACCCTGCCAGGCGATCTGTTTTATCCCGGTGATGAATGGAAAGGCGATGTTGCCCGAATGATGATGTATATGTATGTACGCTACCAGGAACAATGTGCCGCCACGAGAGTGGGTACAGGAAGTACTGATTACAGCACCTTTGGAGACATGCCTGATATTTTTTTAGAATGGAATGTGCAGGATCCTGTGAGCCAATATGAGAGAAACCGCAACACTGTATTAGAAGGCATGCAGGGCAACCGCAACCCTTTTATAGACGAGCCATATCTTGCCACCTTAATTTGGAATGGCCCTAACGCTCAGGACAACTGGCAACTACTTGCTACAGAAGAATATGCCCTAAATACACTTGTAGTTTACCCAACCGTTACAACCGGAAAAGTATATTTGCAAAATGCCACTGCACAGGCCGGATATACTTATATTGTATATAATAGTTTAGGTCAACAGGCTAATATGGCAGTAAGCAACAATGAGATTGACATAGACAATAATGCTCCGGGAATGTACTTTATAAACATAAAAAATGGCAGTGCAACAAAAACTTTTAAAGTAATATTAAACTAACACTATATAGCACGGCTTTTATTTATTGAATAATTCTTAAAATACAGGCAACACACCAAGCTAATCGATACTGTAACGACATCAAAATTGCGGTTACCATAGTTAACACTATGGTAACCTTGTTTTTACACAAAACCTCCTGTTAATATTTTAACAACTGTTATATTTGCAAAATGCATATTTACCGCATTATTCGCAAAGAAAACTATCTAAAAATTAACTATTTTATGCAAAAACAATTACCTAAATTATTGCAAGGGTTAACAATTCTTGCTTTATTGTTTACGGTTACGACCTCATGGGGGCAGACAAATCCAACGGCTCAAAATTTACCTTATTCATTTACGGCCTTGTCTACCGGAACTCTTCCTGCGGGTATGGCTGCACACCGATTCGGTACATCTGCAGGGGCGATACCTACAACAAGAACAACTGCTAACGGTACAGGTGATTTACCAAATAGCCAGACAAATAACAGTGGTTCCTGGAAATATGAAGGTAATAACGGAATTAGTATGCTTGCATCCGGAAGTCAATCAGCCGGTGCAGTTGTTGTAGCGATAGTAACTACAGGAAGAACAAGTGTTACTGTAAACTGGAGGGCTGGTACAATTTTACAACAAGCATCAAGAGATCACTCAGTCGCATTACAGTATAGAGTTGGTACCACTGCAACCTGGACTGATGTGGGTACTACAACAACATATACATCTGCCGGGAAGAGCGATGGCGACTTTTCAGGCACTCTAACCGAAGTACTTCCTGCAGCCGCAAACAACCAGGCTGTAGTACAGGTACGATGGATATACTGGGAAAGTGCAGGATCTAGCGGCTCAAGAGACAGGATAGCTGTTGATGATATCAGCATTACAAGTAGTGTAATGGCTACTGCTCCAACAGTTTCAACTACTGCTTTAGCTAACGGAACTACTGTTAACACAGACTCTGCAACTGTACCGGGAGGTAATGTAACTAATGCTGGTACAGCAACTGTTACGGCAAGAGGTATAGTGTGGGGTACTGCCACAGACCCTACAATATCAAACAATATAGTTTCAGGTGGTACAGGCACAGGTGCTTTTACAGTACCAGCAATTACAGGGCTAACCCCTAATACACGCTACTATTACAGAGCTTATGCTACTAACTCTGTAGACACTGCTTACGGAACCACTTACTCATTTGTTACCAAAGCAAATACTCCGGGTGCTCCGGTTATAGATACAGAGAGTATTACCGTTACACAACTTGCACTATCATTAAACGAAAACAGCAATAACAATACGGTTGTATATTCTATAAGAGTAAACGGAACAAACTTTGTTCAGGCAGATGGCACTCTTGGAACAACAGAAGTTCTCCAAACTGCCGCTGTATGGAACAGCCCGATAATCGTTAGCGGATTAACAGCCAATACGCAGTACACTTTCGACTCAAGAGCGAGAACCATGACAACAGGAGGTGTTATAGGAACTTCTACCTTTACTGATTACAGCCCTGTTGCAACAGCAACGACATTGCCTGCAACGTCACCAATGTTAACCATAGATTCTTCAGCAATTGATTTTGGTAATACATGTATCAATACAACATCTGCTACTGGTTCGTTTACATTTACAGGAGCTAACATTAGTGGCAATGGTACGCTTGAGGTTTCGGCACTTGAAGGATTTACTTATTCGTTAACAGAAAACGGAACATATACTCCTACCCTAACAATTACTAACTTTACAGGGGCATCTACTACAGTATATGTTCATTTCTCACCAACAACGGTACAAAGCTACAACGGTTCTATTTCAGTAGCAGGACAGGGCGATAACTCATCTGCACAGCTTACGGTTAATGCCACCGGAGCAGGCATAAACCCGGCTGGTACAGTAACTACATCTACACCTGCAACAGGCATTGCAGTAACATCTGCCACACTTGCAGGTACAGCTACAGCCGGAGCGTGTTCAGCATTTTCAGCATATGGTTTCGAATACAGCACTACAAACAACTTTGCAAACGGTTCAGGCACGCAGGTAGTATCAAATAACCTTACAGGCGGCAACTTTAGTGCTACTGTAACAGGTCTTTTACCAAATACCACTTACTACTTTAAAGCTTATGGCACCGACGGAACAAGCACTTATTATGGTGTTCAGCGTTCATTTACTACAACTGCCCTAACAACAAATCCTGTTACTACCGCAGCCACAGAAGTTACACAAACAACCTTTACTGCCAACTGGGCAACTATTGAGGGCGCACAAAGCTATAGACTTGATATAAGTACAAACGCTAATTTTGCCACAGGACTTGCTTCCGAACTTATTATATCTGAATATGTTGAAGGAGGTACACAGGCTTCTAATCCGGAAGCAACGAACAGCGACCGTGCCATAGAAATTTATAATGGCACCGGAAATACGGTAGACCTTTCTACCTATTCTTTAAGAACAGCTATTAACGGTTCAACTTCTTTCACAGGAAACTTAACATTATCCGGCACTTTAGAACACGGTCAGGCTTACGTAATTACAAGCAGTTCTGCCGGTGCTCCGATGAGAGCTGCAGCCGACAAAATTGTAGCTTATTCTACCGACAACATTGCAGTGTTCTTTACAGGCAACGATGCAATTGGATTATTTAAAAGTGAGACTATGATCGATGTTGTAGGTGTAAGCCAATCATCAGGCAACTGGGGCGCAGACGTTACATTAAGAAGAAAAAGCAACATATCTACTCCTTCAACAACATACAGCTCAGCTGAATGGGATACCTATGCACTTAATACGATAGACGGGCTTGGAAGCCACGTATATGACTTTACCCCTGTATTTCTTGCAGGATATGAAAATGCTACAGTAAACGGCACATCTTTAACTATTACAGGACTTGATCCTTACACGGCATATTATTACAGAGTTAGAGCTTACAGCCCTAACAGCACTACAGGCAACTCTAACGTTACAAGCGTTACTACTAAACCTGCCGTAGTAACATGGACGGGAACTCCTGCCGCATGGGTACCAAACGTTACTCCTGACAGCACAATTGATGTAGTTATTGATGCAAACTTTACTACCGGCACCAACAGCCTTGCTGTAAAAAACATCACTCTAAACAACGGAAAAACATTTACTGTTACAAGAGGAACAACTCTTACCGTAGAAGAAAGTATTACAAACAATGCTGCAGTTGCTGATTTTGTAGTTCAAAACAATGCTGCTCTATTACAAAACACAGACGTTAATAATACTGATGATATTACTGTGATTAAAAACAGCAACCAACTTTTCAGGTTAGACTATACACTATGGTCGTCTCCTGTTAGTGGACTGACACTTGGCGATTTCTCTCCTCAAACTACTACAGGACGTTTTTATGAGTACAAATATGATTTTGACGCTACTTTAGGAGCAAACGTTGAGCAATATTTTATTGTAGACCCTTCAACACAGTTTGAAGAAGCTAAAGGATACCTTATACGTATGCCAAACGGCAATCTTAGTGTTCCCGGCTACAACGGTGGCACAATAGCATACAGCTATGAAGGAATATTTACAGGTACTCCTAACAACGGTACGGTTTCTAAAACTGCTTCTACACAGGGTGACCGTTTTACAGCAGTAGGTAACCCTTACCCATCGCCAATAAGCGTTGTAGATTTCTTCACAACCAACAGCGGTGTACTAAACGAAACATCAGGTCTTTATTTCTGGAGAAAAAGAAACGGTGCAGGAGATTCATCTTATGCTACATTAACCCTTGCAGGATATGCGTCGAGCCAGGAAGAAGAAGGATATGTACCGAGCCCTGTTGAAGGAGGAGATCCGGCAGGTCAGGCTTCATACTACCAGGGCGCAGAAAACACTTGGTTAATTTCTCAGGGACAGGGCTTTATTGTAAAAACAAAAGCAGCACCATCTACTACAGATATTACCTTTAACAATGCCATGAGAAGACCTGCTCCTGCAAGCGGCAATCAAGGCTTCTTTAGAACGGCTTCTTCTACAAGATCGCGTATATGGTTAAACCTTAAAAACAGTCAGCAGGGCTTTAGCCAGGCAGCAGTTGCCTATATGGATAATGCTACTAATGGTATAGACTTTGGTTATGACGGAGCAATGCTTAACGACAGTAGAGGGATAGCTTTATACACTATTGCCGAAAACACCAATCTGTCTGTACAGGCAAGACCGGCATTTACAGCTAATGATGTTGTAGCATTAGGATTTACGACTGCAACAGCAGGACAGTTTACAATAAATGTTAGCCGTGTAGATGGTTTGTTTGAGCAAGGACAACAAGTATTTATTAAAGACAATTTACTAAACACAGTAACCAGCCTTGAAGAAACCTACAGCTTTACAAGTGAGGCAGGTACATTTAACGGCCGTTTTGAAATTGTGTATGCAGCCAGCCCTATTCTTGGAAACAACAACCCTATACTTGACGCCAACAGTGTTGTAGTATTTAAAGAAGGTAATAACATAAACATAAACATAAGCACAGGTAACAACACCATAAACAGTGTTACCGTATATGATATTAACGGAAGGACATTGTACAACAAAAACAATATGAACAGCTCAAAAGCATCTGTAAATAATTTACAAGTGGCTCAGCAGGTATTAATTATAGAGGTTAATACAGAAAAAGGGAAAGTGAGTAAAAGAATTGTTTTTTAAGTAAAATAGTACTCAATTAATTAAGGGTTGGCACATATGTGCCAACCCTTAATTTTTGTTATATACATAACACAACCAACAGGTTGTTGTTATAAAATTTTATCATTTTTCAAAACAATTATCAGTAAAATAATATTGTTTTCAAAAAAAAAGCAAAAAATAAGTATTTTTAGCACCTCAAAATATCAAATAATCAGATTAGAGATTTTAATCTTTACACGAAAATTATTAAAATTTAGCATTTTAGTAACACATATTTCTCATAAAAAACAATGTATGATAAAAATTTAGGCAAAGATTTATCTATTTACTAAATCAATTCAAAAGATTAACAAGAGAGGTAAATATTTGTAAATTACAAAACACAAATATTACATTCTTATGAAAAAAAACTACAACTTGCCATCCATTCGGCATGGCAACCACTTGCGGTTACCTGTAGTCAATAGCCATGCTATTGATTCCTGTCAGGTATTAGTCAAAAAAAGTTGGATGTTGGTAGCAGCATTCTTCTTAATGTTAAATTCGGCAAATACATTTGCTCAGGACGGGGAAACCTGTGCAACTGCTATTGATCTTGCCACATTGACAAGCCCCTACAGCAGCACAACCGATGGGGCAACAAATGACTATACGCCTAACTGCCATGACTGGGGTTCAGCACCAGATCTATTTTATTCTATCGTGGTTCCTAACGGATACACTTTAAACATTGGTCAGGTAGAGAACAACTATGACTCTGTACACAGTGTATTCTACGGAAGCTGCGACGACCAAAATCTTGTCAGATGTACTGACGACCCGGATTCTCAGGCTGATTATGAAGGCTGGGAAGTGGTTTGGGAGAACACAACCGGAACATCACAAACAGTGTATTGGGTTCAGGATGGCTACAACGCAAATTTTGGAAACTTTACTTTACAGTGGACCTTAACCCCTCCCCCGCCATGTAACCTTCCAAGTGCAGTTACTACACAACTTACATCGGCAACATCTGTAGATGTAAGCTGGGGAGCACCTATTACAGGTACAGCATTAAACTATGAATATGCCGTAACGCAGGAAGAAACACCTCCGGCAAGCGGAACGGTTATATCTGCAACATCTGTTACAGGAATTACTGTTCCGGTAAACGTTTACAGTTATCTTCACGTTCGTTCTAACTGTGGTACTACAGATGGATACAGCGAGTGGGTAACAGTTAGGTTTTATACAGGCTATTGTTTTGCAACACCTCAATCTGTAAGCGGTAGGGGTATAACTAATGTAAGCATAGGCAGTATTAATAATACTACAAGCAATGAAACCAATAACTATGGTGATTATACAAGCCAAATAGCAAACATTGGGCAAGGTGTAACACAGCCTGTGAGCATCTCTCTTGCTACAGATTTTAATGACTATAATGTAAAAATATGGATAGACTGGAACAACGACCTTGACTTTGAAGATGAAGGCGAAGAAGTTTATGCCGGGCTTTCGGGAGTAGCAGCTGCATACACCCTAACGGGTAGCTTTACTGTTCCGGTAAACGCAACATTGGGCCACCACCGTATGAGAATAGGCGGTGTTGTATCATGGAACACTATTAGCCCTTGTTACACAGGTTGGACAGGAGCATTTGAAGATTATACTATAAATGTTACTACACCTCCATCGTGCTTTATGCCAGAAGCACTTACAGCAAGCAGTACCAGTGTAGGAGTAGGCGAATTTAGCTGGACAGCACCAACTCTTGGCGCAACACCACAAGGGTATGAATATGCCATTACAACAACTCCGGGAGCACCTGCAAGCGGTACAGCTACTACAGCAACATCTGTTACAGGAGCAACACTTACAGTAAATGCAACTAACTATATATATGTACGCACCAATTGTGGCAGCGGCGATTATAGTGAGTGGATAGCATATTCTCTTTATCATGGCGTGTGTGTACCTAATCCTCAAACCACAGCAGGACAAGGTTTTACAAACGTTACTATTGGCTCTATAAACAATACAACAGGATTAGAAAATGGTGGCTATGGCAACTATTCTGATCAATCTGTTAGCATAGGTCAGGGTGTTACACAGGCTTTTAGCATAACATATAATTCAGACTGGACTGGTCATAACGTAAGAATATGGGTAGACTGGAATAACGACCTTGATTTTGATGATGAAGGAGAGCAAGTTTATGCAGGTTCTTTCACCGGAGCACAACAAATCTCATCTTTATCAGGAATTTTTACAGTACCTACAACAGCTTCTTTAGGAGAACATCGCTTAAGAATAGGTGCTGTTGTTAACTGGAACACTATCTCTGCCTGTTATACAGGATATACAGCTTCTTTTGAAGATTATACCATTAACGTAACAGATCCGCCAGCCTGTCTTACACCAACAGGTGTTACGGGTGTGGCTACAGCATCGGGTCTTGCTGACCTTAGCTGGGTAGCTCCTACAATTGGGGGTACACCTACCGGATATGAGTATGCGGTTACAACATCTGCAACACCACCTGCAAGTGGTACTACAACATCTGCAACTTCAGTTACAGGTTACAGCGGCATAGAAGACAACGTATACTATTATGTACATGTTCGCACAAACTGTGGACCTGATGGATATAGCGAATGGTTTACATCTCCTCAATTCAGGTTCCTTCCTGGTGATACCTGCGAAACTGCAATTAACTTAGAGACACTTACAAGCCCATACAGCTCAAGCACTGTAGGTGCTACACACAATTTTACAAATGGTTGTACCTTTGAAAATACTGCAGCAGACCTATTTTATTATATAGTTGTGCCTCATGGTTATACTTTAACTATTGGCCAGACTACTAATGATTATGACTCAACCAACTATATAGGCTACGGTTCAACATGTCCGGGCGAAACAGAAATTGCCTGCTGGGATGATAGCGATGAGCAAACATTTATTTGGGAAAATACTACAGGAAGCACACAAACTGTTTACTGGGTACAGGATGGATATAACATTGGCGAAGGTAACTTTACTTTAGAGTGGGATTTAGTAGCACCTCCTGCCTGTAACATACCAAGAGAGGTTGAAGGCGTAATGACATCGCTAACAACAGCCGATATTAGCTGGGCGCTACCAAATACAGGTACACCAACAGGCTATGAATATGCCATTACAACATCTGAAACACCACCTGCAAGCGGTACAGCTACCACAGCACTGTCTGTAGATGGCGTTACAAGTACTGCAAATGCATTTAACTATGTGCATGTGCGCACAAACTGTGGTCCTGACGGATATAGTGAGTGGGTTACTTACAGATTCTATTCTGGCCACTGTGTACCGAATTCAAACTGGACTGGTTACAGATTATTAGCATTTGAAACTTTTGTAGGTTTCACAAATATCTCTAACCCGGAAGATTCTGGTGTAGTATATACTAACAATTATGATAGTATGGTTGTAAGCCAGGAGCCTGGAGGCGCCTTTAACTACAGCGCTACTATAGAGGGTTATACCAACTATGAAATATGGGTAGACTGGAACAACGACCTTGATTTTGACGATGAAGGCGAACTTGTTAGCGAAGGTGAGAACACTACCTGGAATCAGGTTACAATAGATGGCACCATTAACATACCGGGAACTGCAACAGAAGGTTCTTACAGGATGAGGATACGTTCTCGCAGCAACTGGGAAAGCCCGGATCCATGTGCCCTTTATGAATATGGTATGGCTTATGATTACAGAATAAACGTTACTGCCCCCCCAACATGTTATGCTCCTATAGGGGTTGTGGGTGTTGGTGTTGCATCGGGTACAGCTAACCTTAGCTGGAGAACTCAAAACCTTGGTGACACACCTGTAGGTTATGAATATTTTGTATCTACATCTCCTGTTTCTCCTGAATCAGGTACACCAACAACTGAAACTAGTGTTGAAGGATACACTACGATTATTGACAATACATGGTATTACCTTCACGTAAGAGTTAATTGTGGCGATGGCGACTACAGCCAGTGGTCGGTATCAAGAGCATTTAGGTATTTACAGGGCGATACATGTGCAAGCGCAATAGACCTTGCAACACTTACAAGCCCATACAGCTACAGCACTGCGGGTGCAGCTAATGACTATTCTCCGGTTTGTCATGAAGGAAGCGCATCTGATATGTTCTATTATGTAGACGTACCTAACGGATATACTTTAAACATTGGTCTTAGGACAAGTGGTTACGACTCTGTTCACTCAATTTTTATAGGAGACTGTAATGAAGACAATCAGGAGTTCCTTCTTTGTACTGACTCTGAAACAGAGCAAACAGAATGGGAAAACCTTACAGGAAGCACACAGAGGATCTATTGGGTACAGGATGGCTGGAATGCAAATTCAGGCACCTTTACACTACAATGGGAGCTTACACCTCCACCTGCATGTGATGTTCCTAGGGAACTTGATCTGAACCTTACATCGCTTACAAGTGCAGACATTAGCTGGATAGTTCCTAACACAGGATCTCCGGAAGGTTACGAGTATGCTATTACAACATCGGCTACACCACCTGCAAGCGGTACTGCTACAACAGCCCTGAGCGCTACAGGAGTAACTGTAACACCAAATACTGCAAGCTACCTGCATGTTCGTTCAGTTTGTGGTGAAGACGGTACCAGTACATGGGTTACTTATGAGTTCTTTAGCGGCTACTGCCCTGCCGGTAATACAAATGCTACGAACAGATATATAAGCAACATTAGCACAACTCTTGGAGAAACTAACTTTAGTAATACCTCAACGTTCTCTACAGGTGGTTTTGGTGATTACACTTCTCAGTACACTGTATCTACTTATGCCGGTGGTTCGTTTGCTCTTGCAGCAACGCACCCTTCAGGAACGTATGCATACTGTGTTTGGATTGACTGGAACGGTAACTTCGACTTTACTGATGCAGGCGAAAGAGCTATTGCAACCCAATATGTTACATCACCAGTAGCATTAGGAACTATAACTGTGCCGATTGGAACACCTGTAGGCACTTACAGAATGAGGATTAGAAACTCATTTAATACAGCTCCAATACCAGTATGTGGTAACTTAGGTGATGGCGAAACAGAAGATTACATTATTAATGTAGTTGAGACACCTACTTGTTTTGTTCCTTATGGTGTAGAAATACTACCACAGGACGAAACTATTGCAAACCTTACTTGGGGTGCACCTATGTTAGGAAATCCACCAACTGGCTACGAGTATGTGCTTTCATCATCTCCAACGCCTCCTACAGAGCCGGGTACAATAACATCATCTACTTATATTTTTGATGTGCCTTTTAATCCTGCTACAGACACTTACCTATTTGTTCGCAGTATATGTGGTGAAAACGAATACAGCAACTGGGCAAGTAACGTTGTGATGGGTAATGGAAATAACCAGTTTAACGCCAACAACGTTATGGTTTATCAGGAAGGTAAATCTATTAACATCACCGCAGGTACTACACTTATAAAAAATGTAACTGTGTACGATATTCGCGGAAGAAAACTTTATTCTGAAAAAGATATTAATGCTCCAAAGGCTGCTATTAGCAACCTGCAGGTACAGCAACAGGTACTTATACTTGAAATTAATACTGAGAAAGGTAAAGTAAGCAAAAGGATAGTTTACTAAAACTGACCAATTGTAAAACTCAAAAAGAGGCTGTCTATTTTTTAGGCAGCCTCTTCTTATTTTTGCAACGTGTCACATCTTAATAACTTGTAATTATATAAATGAAGAATAGTGATGCTGTTAGATAGAGATAATACTAAAACAAAAAATCCCCGCTGTTACAAAAAACAACGGAGATTTCAACCAATCACTATCAACCTTAAAAAACAATCTTTTTATTTACTTTACCTTTTACAGTATTTATTTGTACAATAAGCACCTCCTGTGCTGCATTTAAACCTGTTACAGACATTTCTAAAGCATTTACATTGTTCCTGCTATAAACCATCCTCCCATTCATATCAAAAACCAAAACATCAGTCATCTGGGCAGTACCCGTTGCTATATTTATAGCACCGTCTTTTTTATAAACCATTACCTCGTCAGTCGTAAGTACAGGTGTATTTGAAGATAAAGCAGCAGACCTGTACATAACCTCAAACCTGTTATTGAAAGTTCCCATTGCGGTTGTAAAAGTATAATCAGTTGCAAGATTGTGTATCACACCTGTCTGGTTATCTTTAATAAATATCTCCTGACCGTTTTCGAACACGCCATCTGCACGATGAACGCTTATGGTATAAGTTCCTGTTGCATCTGCAACATAGCCCATTGGCACCACATCATTAGCTGTAAACTCCGGCCTTGCCTGTATGGTTAACTGTGTTGTTTGCTGTGCAAGAGAATAAAAAGAAACCGCCCCACTGGTAATTTGCATACCATCTCTTCCATAATCAATTCCAAGTGTGGCGGTGTTACTGTATACTATTGCTGTTTGGCTAAAGCCATTGTTTCCTGCAAGGTTAAGCCAAAGCCTCGATTTTTGCGCATCGGCAGGCTGTGCTGTTCTAAAAAACTGGTTGTTGTGCACGTCTCCCCTACGCATTGCGTTGTTAAACATTAACACAGGATTTGCAACGTTTTGTGCTGTGCGAACAAAAAATCCCTGTCCTGCATTTATAACCCAGTTTTCTTCAGATGTGTTTACATTAAAAAGTTCATCCCACTGCTCGCCTCCAAACTGTCCGTTGCTACCCTCTACATGATTGTACACATAAGCATCTCTTGTAATAGCCACATAGCTGCCTGCATTGGTGTCGCTTTTCTTTCTCCAAAAATACAGGGCTGCTCCGGCATCAAGAACATTAGTATTAGCTGTATAAAAATCGTTTATGTTTATTGGCGATGCATAAGGGTTTCCTACAGATGTATAACGTTCACCCTGTGTAGAAAGCTCTTTTGTAATAACACCGTTGTTTGGTGTTCCGGTAAATACGCCTTCAAACGTTAAGGCTGTAGTACCGGCATTATATCCGGGTGTAACATCGGCATTTGGCATACGGATAAGATATGCATTACCGGCAGTAAAATTGGTAGTAGCAGCGTTTATATTAAAATACTGTCCTGATACTGCACCTGTATTAGCCTCAACAGCATATCTGTACTCATAAAAACGATTAGTTGATGTTTGTGGAGAGAACGCTAAAATGTTTTGAGCTGCCACAGGTGAAGACCATAAAGTATAATCTAACCTGAATAGCTGTGAACTGTTTCTTTTTACTGTAACGTTGCCTGTATTAACCGCACCGTCGTTTATTTGTACAAGACTCGCATTATTGTTTATAGTTAGCTGAGAGTTACTGCTAACATTTATGTTATTTTGTACTGTTAATGTAGTTCCTGCATTTAATATTACCTGTGCTCCGTTAGTAACCGAAAGGCTGCAGGCTGAAAGATTTGCAGATGCTGTATAGTTACCCGAAATTACAGCTCTTACATTTAGTGCAGGCACACCATTGCTCCATGCATTTCCGTTCCAAACTGTCTCAGCCGTACACTGCGCATTTACAGCAGTAGAAAAAACTGTAAAAAGAGCAACTGTCATTGCGTTTTTAAGATTGGTAAGTGAGTAGAATGCTTTCATTTTCGTTGCAATTATTAGGTATGATTACCTGCTTGTTCTTTAATTATGAGACAAAGTAACAACCTAATACGTCGCTAAAAAGTCAACTTTCGACGAATGGTATTTATGTGCAGACAGAGCGAACCAAAAACCTGATAAACAAAGAAACTGAATACGTTAAAATTTAGACGAATGGTTTTAGCTTGTTGCATACCAATGATTGGATCGGATATGGGCAAAAAAAAATCCTGCCCAGGACGGGCAGGATCTCATTCCGGAACCGGAATAAAAATTAAAACACGAAACTATTATTATTATTTTATAACCAGCTTTTTAACAATGCCCTCAGATGTTTTTACAAGGTAAATACCCGAAGCCATGTTAGTAGTATCAAGCGTAAGTGCCTGTTTGGCCGACTTAATAAGTTTGCCACTGTAGTCATATACCTCAACATCGGCAACACGGTTAAAGTAAACAATACCGGTTTCAGACGGGTTAGGGAATACTACAAAAGTTTTAGGTTCAAGACCCGGTTTGTTAGTGCTAAGAGCATCTGTATTAACTTCAAATATGGTTAGTGTACCACTAATTTCGTTTGCAACAATAATATATGGCGTAGCATTAGGGCTGTCTTCGTTGTTAATGTATACTATACCTTCAGGGCCATTATCGCCACCGTAAGAAGAAACCAGCCTTGTATTGGCATAGTCTACAAACTGTGCATTGGTAGGATCAGTAACATCATAAACCATAACACCACCTATTCTTTCAAGGCCAACAAAAGCAAATACCCTGTCGCCAATGTGTGCAACGGTTACACCTTCCGGTTCAGGGCCTTTAGCACGGCTGCGTCCTTTAGCAGTATTATCTTCGCTATCAGCATTAAATAGTGCGCTTATAGACGGTTCTGTAGAAGTGTACATTTCAAAATCGTCGCCACTGTCAAATACTATCTCTTTAGTATCTGCATTAAAGATCGAGAACGAACGGCTACCCAGCGCATAAATTCCGTTGTAACCTGTACCGTCCTGATTAAGACCTTCAAGGTTACTTACCCTGAACCTTCCTGCATTAAAACTCTTTTTAAGCATTTCTGCCTGTGGGAATAATACAGCATCTAAGTTATAGCTGCCAGCGCCAACCGTTGTACGCTCTACAAAACCTGTATATTCTTTTTCGTCACCCTCGTTAGCGGTAACAATATAGTTTGTACCGTTTACGCTGTAAGTAGCAACACCATCAGGAATAAAGTAGGTTTGTATTGGCCAATTGGCAATAAGCACCTCGCCATTGTTATCAGATATATCGAAACCGTTACCCGGCTGGCTCATATCCTTTGTACCAAGAGCCCAAACATCTGTAATAGTATTGTTTGTAAGGTTTATCTCTGCAATTGCATTGTTTTCCTGTAGGGCAACCCATGCTTTTTGAGAATCAGCGCTTGTCGTGATGTATTCTGGCTCAAAATCCTGAGACATAGTACTTGTAAGTTTCAGTTTACGAACACCAGATGCTCTAAGGGCAGCCTCAGCTTCCGGGCTGTTGTATGCTTCAAAGCCTAATGTTGTAACGTTAGCATTGGTCAATGAAGCTACGCCACCAGAAATATCGATAATGCTCACAGAACCCTCAGGATCTATAGAATAATCTGCGTTTGGCTGGCCTTCGTTAGCGGTAAGCACTTTTGTTCCATCTGGGGTAAAAGAAATATTATCCGGCAGGGCACCTACAGTTACCTGGCTGATAAACTCTCCATCAGTGCTAAAGAACACCACACTTCCGTTAAGGGCTTCATCGGCATTTGGAGAAGCTACAGCTACAACACCATTTTTAACAGCTACACTCGTAACACCACCATAGGTGTTCATATTGATAGACTGTATAGTTTGAGGAGCCTCCGGGTTTTCAAAGTTTATAATATCAAGCCTGCCTTCTACAGCGCTGGTAGCAAACAGTTTTCTACTCACAGGGTCGTAAGCTACGATCTCGCAGGTACTGTCATTAACCCCCGAAGGGTCAAAGCTGGTAACATAATCTAATGCTATGCTACGGCTTGGCACCGGAGCCTGAACATCGTTATCTTTTATATAAACAGTAGCAAAACTGTCACCTTCGATACTAACACCTACAGGATTTTCAAGGCTCAGAACAAAATATTCGGCCTGTTGTTCTGCAACGGCATCGTCAATAATAGGAATAGCAATGGTTTGAACACGATCGCTTGTTCCTGTAAAATTAAGTGTACGGGTCTCATAAGTAAAATCTCCCGCATCAGCAGTACTGAAAGGAGCTGTTTTTAAAACAAGGTCTACAGATCCTGTTGCTGGGTTTTCAAGGTTTACAACAAAGTTTAGTGTTCCTTCTCCCTCGCTAACCACAACAAATGTTTCATCTAAAGAAACAGTGCTATTGTAGTTAAAGCTAAATACATAAGGGCAAGCCATTGTAAGCCCGGCTTCGTCTGTAATGTTCGTTACGGTAAGTTCATAATCTGTACCCGCAGCAAAAGGAGTACCGTAAGTTAGCGTAACAACATTGCCAACTACAGTTGCAGTTGCGAGACCACTGATACCTGTATAGTTGCTAATGTCAGCAGCCTCAGTTTCGTTAAGTTCGTTATTAAAGGTCAGCACCAAAGTAGTATTGTTCTCTACAATTGTGCCCTGTACTGTAGGCGAAGATGGGAAAGCCCACTCCGGCCATACCTGCGCAGTGGTGCTTCCAGCTACACCTGTCCAGTTTTCAGGGTTTAAAATTGCTGTTTTAAGCTCAGCAACTGTACCCTCGTTAGTACCGCTGTAATAGGCATTAACCGTGTTGCCCGATGTGTTGCCCGGAGCAGTACTAAGGTTAGAAGCCGTTACAAGATCAGTAAGTCCGGCAGGAAGCATAGAATCGCTTCCATTACAGGTAGTGTTTGCAGCAACCCACCCTTTAGATGAAAGTGCTGTAATATAGTTTGGAGATGCAGCTGTACCGGTATATACGATTACCTGATCGCCACCCGAACTAAGGCCAAAGCCGCTCCCTGCAGTCGAACCTGTATTGGCTACAAGTGTATCTGTTTGTATAGTAATTACCGAACCGGCTGGTAAACAGCTATCGGCAGTCCATGTAAAACCACCTGTACACTGAGGTTGAGCGTTGGTTGTATATTTAGCATCGGTAAAGTTTATCATAGTTCCCGGTGCAATGTCTACAAAAGTAACAAGGGCTATTTCGTCTTCAGTACCTGTTGCGTTCATCCTGTAAGCTACAAACGCCAGGTCTCCGGCTGTAAGTGGCGACTGCACAGCAATTGTAGAGAATGTAGAAGACACAACAGTTGCAACAGCGTTGTCGCTGGTATCTTCTATACTGTTAGCCAATAAAGCCACATAATACTGCTCGTTATTAGCAAGTGCTGTAACAGGCGTTAGTGTTATAGTGTTATTTGCAAAAGTAGCAGTAGTGGGCACAACAGCTCCTGTAGCATCACCTACGCGAAGTTCTGCCACTGTACCGGCATTTACATTTGTTATAGCTTCATTGTTTACAAGCCTTACATTTTCGTTAAAGGCAATAGCTGCCACTGTATTTACTGCCACGTTAGCAGCATTGTTTTCAGGGGTAACAGTTACAACCGGGGCAGTAGTATCTACCGTGCCGGGTAGTGGTGTTCCTGTAAGTGTAAAATTGTCAAAACGGTTGTTGCCTCCATCACCGCCCGGGCCTACAGAAAATTCTACTTTAATTTTAAAATTAGGATTATTATCTGTTTCAGGCAGGGCTGTAAAAGCTATTGTAACAAGGGCAGGATCGCCATTATTAGGCTCTCTGGTTATAAACGTGGTAAAGTTAGTACCATCTGTAGAGTATGACCATGTTTGCGTGCCTGCGCTAGATCCTGAACGCCTTGTAGCAACATTCATTATAACATTTCTATAACCTGTAGTAGGCAATGCAAAAATAAGTGAGCCGCCTATAGGCTGATTGTATCGTAAGTGCGTTCCTGCCGGATCATTATTTTGTGCGTTAAGGTTTAGTACATCAAAATTCTGGCCTGTACCTCCGGCAAAATCGATAGTGGTTTCACCGTTAATGAATGCTGTTAAAGACGGTGTACCTACAACCGACTGAGACACTGCAGTTATGGCCTCAATACTACTGTTATCGTTAAAATTCCAGTAATGCAGCACTGTTGACTGCGCCCCGGCAACCTGAGCCAGTGTGCCACAAAACAGGAGCATAAACAGCTTTTTGTAGTTTTTTTTCATGGATTCGTGTTGTTTAAATAGTTGCCGCAAAAATCCATGAACAATATTACCCCGTCTTTAATTTAAAAAAAACGTTGTATTAATAAAAACAACCCGAAGTTTACAAATAGTAACCACTATGTAAAATTATATCTCAAACCTGATGCCCTAAAAAATAGCAACAGATTTGAGATACATTTAATGTCACATTTGAAATTTATCGTTTTTTACCTAAAAAGCGTATTACAGATCCCTCTCCGTTATGGTAAAGCCCTTCGTTGAGGGTAATTTCCGTCTCACTTAGTTCTATAAAATCAAACCCTTCAAAGTCTGCTTTTATTTCGTCTATTGAAAAGAGCGATTCTATATCTTTAGGCCCGCCAACATCTTTGTTACGCTCTAAATATTCGAGATGCTTTTTACTGAAAGCCTCAAATATAACATAGCCTCCGGAACGCAAAAGAGTTGTAAGCATTCTGTGCAACTGTGACTTTATTTGTGCCGGGAAATGCGCATAAATTAAAGCTATTGCGTCAAATTGTGCGGCTTTATAATCTAAGGCTTGTAATTCGCCTACTTTATAGGCTATACTTACATTATTTTTTTGTGCCAGCAGTAAAGCCTTGTTCCTGCCCTCGGCACTTATATCAAAGGCATGCACATTCCAGCCGAGCTTTGCTGCAAAAACAGCATTACGCCCTTCGCCCTCAGCAGGAAACAGTATAGAACCGGGTTGTATTTCTTGCAGTTGCTCTTTTAAATAATTGTTTGGCTGTTCACCATAGGCAAATTCTGTGCTGCTGTAGCGATCATCCCATCGTTGGGTCCAAATATCGGTCATGTGTATAAATTAAACTTCGTTAGTAAACTGTATATTGGCATGCAGCTTAATATCTTCTCCCAACACAAGGCCTCCGGCTTCGGTAACATCAGCAGAATGTATATCAAAATCATTGCGGTTAATAATTCCGCTAATTTCAAAACCTGCCCTCATTACACCAAACCCATCTTTAGCTTCGCCACCAAACAATACTGTAAGAGTAACTTCTTTAGAAATCCCTTTAACGGTAAAAACCCCGGTCAGTTCATGCTTATCTCCATCTATATGTTTAAATTGTGTTGAGCGAAACTCTATTACTGGAAACGCATCTGCATTAAAAAAATCAGGCGATTTTAAATGTTCATCCCGGTCGCGGTTGTTGGTGTCTATGCTGTAAACGTCTATGCTAAGGTTTACCTGCGCATCGTTAAAATTATCGTGTTCTTTAGTAACCATAGTTCCGGAGAAGACATTAAACGAGCCCGTTACTGTAGCAATTACCAAATGCCTTATACTAAAACTAATGTTAGAATGTGCCGGGTCTATTACCCAATTGCGTGTTGCCATAAGTTGTTGTTTTACTGAGAATATAAAAGCTATACCAATGCATTTGATCTTTTTAAAATTCTTTTATAAGTAATGCCCTGTTAAGCCCCTACTAATTTAGTCAGGATAAGGCTTTTTCCAGCCGATATAGCCGTGAATTATTTGTTAAATTTTGAGAGCAGGAATAGTCCACATAACCGTAAAACATTATAAATACTGGCGTTGACGGGGGACTGTGAATTTCATTAGGAATATCAAACTCTAAATCGTTGTTAATTAGTGGTACAACAATATTTGATACCTCCGAAATTTGTAAATATACATAACCCAAAACCTTAAACGCCATGGCAACAACAAAACAAACCCCTGCCCCGAAGGCCGACAGCGGAAAGCCTTTACACAAACAGGAAACCCCCGAGTTAAAAAAAGCGGTTAGCAATGCCGAAAAGGGCAGCGCTGCAAAAGTTACTGCCACAAAAACGCCGCAAAAAATACAGGATGGCAATACAAGCCAAAAGAAACGCGAATACTAACTCTAAACCATTACAACACTATGAAACCACACATAAACAACGATATTAGAGACCAAAAAGAAGATTTGATGCACGAACAGCTTGTAAACAGCGTTACTAATAAAAAGGTCAAAAACAGCTGGGATGCTCAATCTAAAACCTTTAATGGCAAAGCGCCTAAAAATAACGAAGAAATTACCGAGCGTGACCGCTGGGATACCAACAATAACATAATTACCGCTACAGGCCGCGATTATGAAGAGCCTTATGATGTTTATACAAAGGACGACTACATAGACAGCGATCATAGCGAATACAACCGCAGCAACAGCCGTTTTAGATGGGAAGAACCTGAGGAAGAGGAATAAGTTAGACGTACGGATCTTTTATGGTCCAGAACCTAATTTGAATGAGTGGGATAGCAGTTTTAGCAGCTATCCCACTTTTATTTTATAGCAAATTAATGGTATAATTGCCTACACCCTCCTGTGGTCTGGTTTCCAGTTTGATATTGCCTTTTTAATATCAGTGCCCGCCAGGTTTTCTTTTACAGCACGTTCGGCCAGTAAGGGCAGTTCGTTATCGGGAGCAAAGCGCAGGGCAAAAAGCTGGCTGTCTGTAAGCTGTTCTTCAATAGGTTCAAAACGATTTCCTGTAGTTGCAAAATAGCGGCAGCGCAACTCCAACAGCACCAGCCTGTTTTGAAGGGTTAGCGCATAATGCTGTCTTAGCATAAAGGCCACCCATGTGAGGCAGCCAAAACCAATACCTATAGCTATCCATATATAGCGCTCGTTGCCATGACTATACCACGCGTGCAGGGCACTTAACCCCATAAGCACAAGCATTACAGGATAAAACACAAAATGATGCGGCGGATACCAGCGTATATGGTTTTTATAATTCTGAACGGTTTTCATTTTATTTATATTTTTTCTAATCAATAGTTTATCCCCAATTGCTGATGCGTTCGCCTTTTACACTGGCAGCAATCACTTTATCAAAGCGCGACCGTCTTGTTTTTTCCTGTTTGGCACTCATAATTAAATGTATAACCACTTTTCTGTAAGACGGTGCCTGTTTTTCAAAAAAATCCCATGCAGCAATGTTAGCTTTAAACTCCGCTTCAAACTCAGGAGACAGTTCCGGTACAGCCTTTTTTTCGTGAGAATATATTTCCGAATGCGATTCCCGTCGTTTGGCATAGGCAACAAGTCCGGCTTGCTGCATGAGACCACTTTTTTTAAGTGCTTCCACTTTATTTATGTTTATAGTACTCCAAATACTGGTATCTCTCCTTGGCGTAAAACGCACAGTGTAAGCTTCCTCCCCTGCCGATTTGCGAACGCCGTCTATCCATCCATAACACAGCGCCTGATCTACCGACTGTGGCCAGGTCATGCTGGGCCTGCCGCTTTTGGTTTTATAAAACCCCACAAGCAGCTCCGGCTCTTTATCATGGTTTTTGTCGAGCCATTCGCGAAAATCGTTTTCAGTTTCAAAAAAAGTAGGACTCATATTTTTGGTTTCTGGTTTAAAGTTTAAAGTTTTTTGAAAGTTGTGCACTTAACTCTAATAAACATCAAACTTTAAACTTTAAACAAATTTAACACCTCTCTAATATCCGTTAAAGCTTTAAAGCGTTGGTGGGTAACTTCATGGTCTATACGTTCATAAGCCCATGTGGTATGAAACGGAATGTGGCAGGCATAACCGCCAACTTCCAGCACAGGGAGGACATCACTTTTTAGCGAGTTGCCTATCATCATAAACTCATTAGCATTAATATCAAGGCGTTTTAAAAGCTTTTCGTAATTAATAACCTCTTTATCGGCCATCACCTCAATATGGTGAAAATAATGTCCTAAACCACTGTCGTGCAGTTTGCGCTGCTGGTCTTTAAGGTCACCTTTAGTAGCCACTACCAGTTTATATTTACCATGCAGGGCAGCAAGAGTCTCTTCTACCCCATCAATAAGTTCTATAGGTTTTTGAAGCAGCTCTTTGCCCAATTGCAGTATTTTTTCTATATGCTTAATGCTAACGGTGCCACTACTCACTTTTATAGAAGTTTCTATCATGCTCAATATATAAGCCTTTATGCCATAACCATACTGCGGCAAATTAGCAATCTGGGTAGTGTAAAGCTCCTTTTCGAGGCTGCTGTGGCTCAGGTAATCTTCCATAAGCACACAAAAGGCCTTTTCGGTCTCTTCAAAATAAGGCTCGTTTATAAAAAGAGTATCATCGGCATCAAATGCTATTACTTTTAAATTCATCCGTTACATTTTAAGGAATACTAAGTTATTGGTTTTTGCACAATCTATCATGATAGTTGTAAAAAATACTTACATCGGTGTAAGCTGTCTAAAGTCCTTCCATCAAAAAACTCTATATTTGAAAAAATCAGATTACAATGCCTTTCCTCCACTTTCCCAACGTTACCATAAAAAACAATAATACCGCTGTTTTTACAAATCTTACTTTTACAATTGCTAAAGGCGAACAGTGGGCATTAACAGGCAAAAGCGGCAGCGGCAAAACCACGTTGCTCGAAGCTATTGCAGGCAAACGCCTGATTATTGGAACTGATATTATACGCCCGAAAAATGTGGTCTTGGTTTCGCCTAAACCTGCATTTAAAAACCTTGCCAATACCTCTAATTTTTATTATCAGCAACGGTTTAACTCGGCTGATGCCGAAGATGCCCAAACCGTTACAGAATATCTTGAAACAGCCGTTAAAACTAAAGGAAAATGGACACTGGATAATGTTTTAGACAGACTGAACCTGCGTTACCTTGCTGATAAAGAAGTAATAAAACTTTCTAACGGAGAAACAAGGCGGCTACTACTGGCTGAAGCATTGCTTAAAAATCCTGAACTTTTATTGCTGGACAGCCCGCTTGTGGGATTAGACGTGCAAAGCCGCGCTGATTTTAATATGCTCCTGGCAGATATTACAGCATCGGGCATACAGGTGGTAATAACTGCCACAACAGAAGAATTGCCGGAATGCATTACTCATGTGGCCGTATTGGATAATTGCACTGTAAGGCAAACCCTTGCCGCTCCTGATTTTAAAAATAACCTTATACAGCAAACATCTAAAGCTCAATTAGACCAAAACCTACTTCAAAAATTACTCAATCACAACCCTATACCTCCGTATGAGTTTATTGTAAATATGAGCGATGTGGTTATACAATATGGAGATAAAACCATATTAGACCATGTAGACTGGACAATTTTACAGGGCGAATGCTGGGCACTATCAGGACATAATGGAGCAGGAAAATCGACCTTATTGAGCCTTATAAACGGCGACAACCCCCAGGCGTATGCTAATGATATTGTTTTGTTCGACCGTAAACGCGGTACCGGCGAATCGATATGGGAAATAAAAAAGAACACAGGGTTTGTATCTCCTGAGCTGTTTCAATACTTTCCCGGAGACAGTTCGTGCAGCAATGTTATAGAGTCGGGCCTGTATGACACGCTTGGATTATTCAGGAACCCGCTGCCTAAAAACAAGGAACTTATTGCCAATTGGATGCAATTGTTAGGCATTGAGGCTTATGCAAATACACTTTTCAGAAATGTATCCGGAGCTGTACAACGCTCCTACCTGCTGGCACGTGCACTGATTAAAAATCCGCCCCTTCTTATATTAGATGAACCCACACAGGGCATGGACGATGAGCAACGCGAAAATTTTAAACATCTAATAAACACCATTTGCAGCAACAGCAACGTAACGCTTATATATGTAAGCCATTACATACAGGATATACCCGAATGCGTAACAAAAAAACTGGTATTGGAAAAGGGAAAAGCTGTTTGATTTTTGTCTTTTAGCCACTAACAACACAAATTTTCATTAATTTTTTGGCTAAACCACTATGGACTTTCAGTCCATAGTGGTTTAGAAGCAGACAGAAAGTCTGCACTCGGCCGATTAACCGACACGAATTACACAGATATACACAAATTAATTTGTGGTAATTTGTGAGATTAGTGTGAGAGACATTTTTAGAAGCTGAAATCTAAATGCACTAAAGTGCATAGTTTGAACTATTTTTGAGACCAGTCAATCAATGTCATGGGGTTTGCATAAATTAAATATTTGATTTGTGTAGTCCGTGTAATTAATTAGCCAGTTCGCTGACGCTCGGGTCGTGGCTGAAAAAATATTTAAATAACTTGGCTGGAATGGGCGGCAACAATTTGCCAATTACCACTTTTGTTGTGCCATACACGTGTAAACCTGAAAATGCCAATTGAGGCATGACCTGCAAAAGAAAGGCTCATATCTTTAACCACCGATACAATGGCCGTGTTTGCGTCGAGCACCTCAATAAGCTGCGCGCTGGTCTCTAATGAAAATATTTCGAGTTCGCCCGAACGGTGCGCATTAAGGTCGTCTTCCTTGGTAACAATGTGCCCGTTATGGTTGGTAAAAATAACATTGTCGGCAAGCAATGCATCAAGTTCTGCAACATTGCTGGTTTTCATGGCCTCAAGAAGGCGGTTTTCAAGCGATTGAATTAGCTGTAAGGTTTCCATATAGTTATTAGTGGGGTTTAAGCATTTCAAAAAGTTTGGGGTAATGGGTAACAAAACCATTGGTGTCTATAGTTATCTCTGCCGAAAAATTACCCCCATTGTTCTCAAAAAGGTAAGTGGTTTCGTTAAGTTTCGTGTAACGCTGCACATCGTTGCGAACATCGTTATGAAGAATATCAAAATACAAAACATCGGTTTGTTCTGTACTACCTTTAAAATCAATAACCTTTAGAGCAAGCGTATTGGTAAAAGGCGTAAGCGAAATATCAACAAAATGGCATTGATCGAATCTTCGCAGCCATGTTCCTTCGGCATCTGTCCACTGCCCTGTTTCATGACGAATATAATGATAGCTGTGCTGCTCTGTGCCAACAGTAAAGCTAATCTCAACTTCACGCATGGTCCAGTCTTTGTTCAGGGTAAGTACATAATCTACATAAACGGCTTTATGCTCTGCCCAGCCTTCAATTTCGCTACGCACCACAATGGCATCTTCAAGATAATTAATACTGCAATGTTCCTCAGTATCATAGTGCAGTCCCTGCCACACAATGGTTTGTTGCATATCCGGATTTTTAACTGCAATTTAGCGAAAAATGTTTATTCGTTATTTTGACCATTTGTTAATTTGGTGTTAGAGTCATGGTATGCAAAACGCATAAACCTTTAACCCTGCAAATAGCAAAATCAGCAAAAAAATGAACTTTTTTTAATCAAACTGTAACATATTAAAATTAGCACCGTCATTATAATAAACCAGGCCACAAACAATTGAACAACACAAACCCTGATATAGATAATTTGATATCCTTGTGCAAACAGGGCAATCGCAATGCACAGTTCGAGGTATATAACCGCTATTATAAACCTATGTACAATACAGCATTGCGCATTGTTAAAGATGCACATTGGGCAGAAGATGTTATGCAGGAAGCGTTTTTAAAGGCTTTTACCAAGTTAGAGCTTTTTAAGGGCGAGGTTACTTTTGGGGCATGGCTCAAAAAAATTGTGGTAAACCACAGTATAGACAATTACAAAAAGATAAACAGGAATACTGCAGACAGCCTGGACGATGTTTTGTATAAAGTGGAAGACGACGGTTATAAACAGGAAGCAGTACTTGATTTTACAAGCATGAAAGTACAGCAGGTGATAGCGGCCCTGCAACAGCTCAAGGAAAGTTATCGTATTGTGCTTACACTACTCTATATTGAAGGGTATGACCACGAAGAAATAAGCGACATTTTGGGCATTACCGCAGGTAATTGCCGTACCACCATAAGCAGGGCTAAAGAAAGCCTTCTTAAAAAACTGAATGAACGATGAATGATGAAAAAGACAATTTAAAAGACCTATTTAGCCAGTTTGAAGACCAGTGGGATAATGAGCATCCTGAGCTGGGGCATCAGCAACGCTTTTTGAACAGGCTGGAAGGCAAAAAACAAAAACGCTTTGATCTAAAAATTGCAGTGCCTGTAGCGGCAGCATTTGTAATAGTTATAGGGCTTTTGTTTTGGTTACTGCCAATGCAGGGCAATGCTATGGCTAACGAAATATCTCCAAAAGCACAGGAAACACAGCTGTACTTTTCGGCTATAATTGCAAAAGAACTGGCCAAAGTAGAAAAAGAGAACAGCCCAGAAACCCAACGCATTGTGCGCGATGCCCTAACACACATGCAGGAGCTTGAAAGCGACTATGATAAACTTACCCTAGAACTGCAGGAAAAGGGTGAAAACAAGAAAATTTTACATGCCATGATCACTAATTTGCAAACACGTATAAAGTTTTTGGAAAAGGTGATGGTGCAAATAGAAAACATCAAAAAAATAAAAGAAAACTACCATGAAAACCATACTACATAAAATACTGATCTTAGCCCTTTTGCTACCTGCTGTTGGTTTGGCAGCAACCCCTAAAGGTAAATATACGCGTGAGAAAAAAATAAATAAGAGCTACGCTGTAAACGGCAATGCAGGCCTTACGCTCGCAAACAAATATGGCAGCGTATACATAACTACCTGGAACGAAAATAAAACCGAAATAGATGTTACCATAACTGTTAGTGGTGATAATGAAGATGACGTAATAAAAAGACTTAGCGGGATAGATGTAGATTTTGAAGCCGGGAACTCTCTGGTCGTTGCAAAAACACGCATAGATAATTTTAGAGGGAAAAGAACCAGTATGGAAATTAACTACACCGTTAAAATACCTAAAAATGGCACTTTGGGTGTTAACAACCAGTATGGTACTATTAAACTTGGCAAAATTTATGGTGCAGTAAACCTTAGTTGCCAGTATGGAGGTATAACTATAGATGAGCTTAACGGTGACAGCAACTCATTAAAAACACAATACTGCGACAACAGCAAAATTACGTTTGTAAAAAATGCCGATATGAGCATACAATATTCAGACGTGGTTATAAGCAAAGCTAACACGTTAAATTTATCTACACAATATGGCGATATTAGTATAGGAACGGTTAGCTCACTTACCTACAAATCGCAATATGGTGACCTTTCTGTAAAAGTAGCCGATAAAATTAACGGCGGGGGTAATTATTCTGACATATCTGTGGGCTATGTAGATAACTCATTAAACATCTCCTGCAATTATGGCGACATACATGTGGCAAAACTGGGTAAAGACCTGAAGAGTGTGAGTATTAATTCTACATACGGAGACGTACTTTTAAAATATGACGATGCTGTTGCTTTCGACTTTGAACTCTCGGGTGCATATGCCGATATAAATGGATTGTCAGGATTAAAAATATCTGAGAAAATCGAAAAATCGAGCCTGTCAAGCTATAAAGGCTATCATAAAAACAGTGGCGGTGCACGCATATATGTAAAAACCATGTATGGCGATGTTACATTAGCCAAAAGTTTATAAACAGAAACGCACATATTAACACTTTAAAATCCTGCACTTTAGCAGGATTTTTTTTTATTCCTGCTTTACCTCCCTACAGTCAGGCATCTCTACAAAAAACTAATGTTTTAGTTATTTAACTAAAAAAATAGTTTGAAAACTAAAAAAATAGTTTAACTTTGAAATATCAAAATAATATCACGATGCAAAAGCTCACTAATAAAGAAGAAGAAATAATGCACATATTATGGAAGCTGGAAAAAGCTTTTGTAAAAGATGTGATGGCCCAAATAGAAGATGATAAGCCGCACTACAACACCCTTTCTACAATAATAAGAAATCTTGAAGAAAAAGGCTATGTGAGCCATACTGCATTTGGCAATACCCATCAATACTTTCCTATAGTAGCAAAAGAAGAATACCGCAAAGGGTTTATGAGCAATGCTATTGAAAGTTATTTTAATAACTCTTATAAAAGCATGATCTCTTTCTTTGCTAAAGAAGAAAAAATAAGTGCAGACGAGCTTAGGGAAATATTAGAAATGATTGAAAAAGATAAATGATATGGAAGCATTATTTATTTATTTAGCAAAAGTGTCGGGCCTTATAGCGCTTTTTTGGATGGCTTACACCCTATTTCTAAAAAAAGAAACTTTTTTTAGCGGCAACAGGTTCTATTTGCTTGCCGGATTGCTTACCTCTGCCCTATTGCCTTTTGTGATTTATACAAAAATTGTTTGGGTAACTCCTCAACCGATGATCATGACATCTCTTCCTGATGTTGCAGTAACCAGTTATGCCCCAGAACCCGAAGAAGCTTTTACAATAAACTGGTGGTATGTAGCAATAGCAGCCTACGCTGCCGGACTATTGTTTTTTGCAGGATTACTGATAAAAGACCTTCTTACTGTAAGCAAAATGCTTAAACATGAAGATGCCCTTAGCAAAAATGGTTTTAAATACATTGATTCTGAAAATGTACTGTCTCCGTTTTCTTTCTTCAAATATATTGTTTACAATTCAGCTGTACTTCAAACACAGGAGCTTACCGATATTATTGCACACGAGCAAGTGCACAGCAGACAAAAACACTCGCTGGATGTGCTTATAAGTCAGGTGTTCTGTATAGTGTTTTGGTTCAATCCATTTATTTGGCTTTATAAAAAGGCCATATCTCAAAACCTTGAATTTATTGCCGATGCCGAGGCCACCAAAACCGTTTCTGATAAAAAAGCGTATCAAAAAACATTATTAAAAATAACAATGCAGCCCGAGTGCATTGCAATCACCAATCATTTTTATCAATCATTAATCAAAAAACGAATCGTTATGTTAAACAAGAAGCAATCTAACAGGCGTAACTTTTACAAGTATGCCCTTATTGCACCCGCCCTGGTAGCTTTTATAGCAGTGTTTCAGGTAGAAGTAGTTGCTCAGGAAAAGAACCCTGACACAAAAACGCAAACCCAATCAGGAAAATTTATTGATGTAAGGGTTGTACTGGATATTACCAAAGACACTAAAGACGAAGTATTTGAAAAAGAAGCTGCATTTTTTAAACAACAATTTGAAGCTGATGTTACCTTTACGAATGTTAAGCGAAACAGCAACGGAGAGTTAACAGCAATTAAAGTTACTATTAGAGACAAAGATAATCAGGAATCATATCCTGTATATGAAGTTACCGCAGACGATGATAAAGGTATTGAACCATTTAATATTGATATTCGTCGCGACAGCAAGACGGGTAAAAACATTATCAACTTTGGGCAGCCGGAAGCTAAAATAAAAGTTATAAAAGCAGTTACAACAACATCTGAGGGAGATACTATAAAAAAGGTTAATATTACAAAAGTTGATGCGCAAGCTCCTAAAAATGTTCTTTACATTATAGATGGCATAGCCCAAACTTTAGACAGTGAAGGGATAAGCGCAATTGATCCTGACGATATTGACAGCATTGAGGTTTTAAAAAACACTGACGCTCTCATAAAAAAATATGGTGAAAACGCTAAAAATGGTGTTATACTTGTCACGACCAAAAAGAAAAAAAGGGGCTTTAATGTATCAGGTACAGGAGTAAGCAGTAACCTGTTCGATAAAAGTGAGCCCGTTAATCAGCAAACCGCTGGTGTTGTTTTTACAACTCAGCCCCAAACTAATTTGACAAATGGGATGGTAAAAGGTAGGAGCTATGTATATTCTACCACCTACACCGCCAACAACAACAACGATATTATAAATAACATTTTAGAAAGCAGCACTGTAGATTATAAAAAAGCCTATATTTTAATAAACGGAAAACCATCTACAGCCAAAGAGCTTGAAAAACTCAACCCAAAAAAAGTAAGTACTACAACTGTAGCTATTGGAAACGAAATTTCTATAAGTAAATATGGAGAAAAAGCTGCCAATGGCGTTATAGTTGTAGATCTAAAAGGATATGAGTCAGAAACAATAAAAGCGATCAATGCCGCTGCAGAGAGTAAAAACATTACTGAAGACAAGGATAATACAGGATATATTATTCATAAAAAGTCATCTAAAAGCGACATTAAATTCTATACAAAATCATTAAAAGACATAGGTGTAGAAGCAACCATATCTGGTATAGAGCGTAATAAAGAAAAAGAAATTATTGCCATAGAAATTGTACTTAAAGATGAAAAAGGAGGAGACGACATTACTTCTTCTTACAGCAACAACAAAGGCATACCAAATATTTATGTTGGGCGCAAAAATGGTAAGGCAATTGCTTATGCAACAAAATAATAAGCTGCTTAATAAATTCTTAAAAGGCTGTCGATATCGACAGCCTTTTGTTATTTTTACATAAAAATGATACGGCCATGTTTAAATTCTTAGCTAAAATTAACCGTTGGCTCCTGCCAAATTATACTAAAGAGCAGTTAGACCTTGCAAAGGCTACTAAACTTCAAAAAGCTATAATTGCATGGAAATATTATGTAACTACACGCGCTTTAGATTAGCAAGTATGTTTAGTAAACAAGCTGTGCGTATACTTCATAACCTTCCAGTTTTTTGCGGCCATTCAAAAAAGAAAGCTCCATTAAAAAATTGCATTGCACAATAATGCCTCCTGCCTGCTCTACAAGCTCACATAGTGCTTTTGCCGTGCCTCCGGTAGCCAGCACATCATCATGTACTACTACGCGCTCTCCGGGCTTTATGGCATCTGTATGCATTTCTAATTTATCGGTACCGTATTCCAATTCGTAGGACACGGAAATTTTATCGTAAGGAAGTTTATTGGGTTTACGCACCGGCACAAAACCGGCATTAAGCTTATGAGCAAGTAACGTTGCAAAAAAGAAACCGCGACTTTCTGCCCCAACAACCTTATCTATATTTTTATCCTGAAGATTATTTATAAGTAAAGCCATGCATTCTTTAACTGCCTGTGGATTGGCTAAAAGCGGTGTTATATCTTTAAAAACAATACCCTGTTTTGGAAAATCCTGAATATCACGTATATACTTATTAAGCGTCATTTTTTTATATTTTATTGGTAAATTTTGTTTGCAAGATAAACATTTATTTATATATTTGCACCCGCAATCAAGGCAGTAAACCACTTAAAGTTTAAGCCTGATTACACTAAGGCCTCGTGGCGCAACTGAATAGCGCATCTGATTACGGCTCAGAAGGTTACTGGTTTGAATCCAGTCGAGGTCACTTTAAAAAAGTGTTAGATCATACGATTTAGCACTTTTTTTTATATCAATAAACTCCACATTATAAGTTTAAAACTTTTATTTAGATAGTCTGTATATTCTGTAATGTTGAACCACAATGATTAAAATTTAAAAACCTATCCAATTCCTCCTTTATCAAGTAATTTATATCCTTTATTCCTAACATTCATAATTTCAATATTAGGATCAGCATTCAGACACTTACGAAGCCTCGTAATATATACATCCATGCTTCTTGCCGTAAATGGATTGCTATCGCCCCAAAGTTTCAACAATGCTGCATCACGGTCTAAAAGACGGTTTTTGTTTTGGGCCAGTAATTCTAACAGTTCCGACTCCCGTTGTGACAATGTAATAATTTCTTTTTCAAAAGATAAATGCAGTAGCTGTGGTTTGAAATGAAACTTACCAATAGATATACTGGTATGCAACTGAGGAGAATCGGCCTCTTCCAAATTTGTCCGGCTTCTTCGCACAAGTTTATGTATTCTCAATATCAGTTCCTCCATACTAAACGGCTTCTTCATATAGTCGTCTCCTCCTACTGTCAGACCCTTAAGTACATCGGGAATCTGATTCTTAGCAGTGAGAAAGATTACAGGTGTCCATTCGTCAACTCTGCGTATATCCTCTACAAGAGAATAGCCATCCTTTCTGGGCATCATTACATCCACTACGCAGATATCGGGTTTTTCATTCCGGAACATCTCCCAGCCTTCTACCCCATTTCGCGCAATCGTGAAACGAAATCCCCTTTGCTCAAGCGTCTCTTTAATAATTGTGGTAAGAATTTCCTCATCCTCTACCAACAGTATATGTATAGAATTTGTCATATCGGAAAAGTAATTGTAAATGTTGTTCCTATTCCCAGTTCGCTATGTACCCTGATATCGCCGCCCAGTTGCAACACCAGCTGCTTGACGTAGCTTAGGCCGATACCATACCCCTTTACATCATGCTGATCTCCGGAACTGACCCTAAAAAACTTATCGAAGATGAGCGGAAGGTGCTCTTCACTGATGCCTATACCGTCATCATCTACCTCCAGCTGCCAACCGTTGGATACAGACGTTGCACTAACCCTAACCGTTGCCGGGCTCATGCTGTATTTTAGGGCATTGTCGACAAGATTTGCTACAATGTCCTTAAGCATTGAAGCATCACTTTTTAGAATGTTTTTGTCCAGTGCTACAGACAGTGAAACCATACCCCGTTTATTCTCCCGGAAGCTTCCTGTTACCTCTTCTAACAGCGCAGGTATATCAACTTGCGCAAGGGAGGCAGCCTTAGCTCCCAATTCATATTGCCTGATCCTGAGCAGCCTGTCAATGCCGTCCTCCAGCTTGTCCAGAACATTGGCATTGAATTGAAGGTAACGGTTTGTCTTCTCGATATCTGAGATTTGCCCAAAATGCAACAGTGCCTCATTGGTAGACTTTAATATTGCTACCGGGGTACGCAGTTCATGAGCAAGATTATCGATAAAATCATTCTTAGTCTGATCCAACCTTCGTTGCCTGGATATTATAAATCCCATATACCAAAGGCATCCGGCAGTAAGCAGTATAAGTGAAAGAGAAATCACTGCCGGCAGCATATTTTTACCCAAAAGATGCCACCCTTTCCCCGTGGGTATAGCGATAATGCCCCAATCTCCCTTGCTTCGTCCTATAGAGACAGAAATTGCCCTCCCAGTCTCATCTAATTGTCTTTTCTCAAACGAAAGTCTAAAGTCAACAGTTATTCCATCTCTCTCCAGCTCTTTACGAAAATAGCGTTCTACAACAGGTATTTCTATTTTTTGTTTATTGGAAAGGGCAGTCATTTGTGCAACAAACAACCGCACACTCTCAAGATTGGCTGTGTCGATCTGCAATGAATGGAACGCAATTTTGAAAGGATTTGTGTTCTTTAGAGGCGCCTTCATATTATTGGAAACATCCTCTGCTCCTTCCCGTGATACCCTACTGATTATAGACAGGCTGGGTGCCGGTCCGGTAAGACTTACAGGAGTAGGTATCTGTTCAAGCAGATACTGGTCAACGCTCTTTTGCAATGCTTCCCTTACCTTGATTGTAAAGTTTTCCTCGCTGGTACGATAGTTCCTGTATACCCATACTGCCTGAAATACCAGGATACTTCCCGCTGTAAGGGACGCTATCCATTGTATGGTCCTGAAATAATTTTTCATAATGTTAAATATTTACAAACATACGGCATTTAAAAACGTAAATATCTCAGTTAACATTAGTTAACACGAGTTAGTATCCGGTTAACTTTTGGCAGATAAATGAAAGATAATTTTGCTATGTAATCTTTTAATAACATATACAATGAAAAATTATCTATTTATGGCAACAGTAATGCTTTTAGGAAGCACTGCATCGGCACAGGAAAATTCTGATGGAGAAATAATAATGACAAAAATGGTGCTTCCAAATGGAAAAGAACTAAAATATGGAAAACTTGACAGTCTTAAAAATGCCTGGGGAGGTGAAGACCGAGTGCTATTTCGTCGCAAAGAGAATGAAAAAGAAATCATCTATCTTGTAAGGAAAACCGACGAGGAATTTAAGAAGGAAGCTGAAGCAATCAAAGCCCTGAATGCGATGGTTGGAAATGCAGCTCCTCAATTTGAAATTACAGATCTTAACGGAAAAAAATGGTCATTAAAAGACTTGCGCGGAAAAATTGTAGCGCTCAACTTTTGGTTTACCTCCTGCGAGCCTTGTATTCGCGAAATTCCTGAGCTCAATCAACTTGTAGAAAAGTATAAAGGCAAGGATATTGTGTTTTTGGCACTGGCAACTGACAAGGCTGCAAAAATAACTACGTTCCTGGAAAAGCGCGAATTTGGATACACAATCGTACACGATTCATTTAAAGTGAGCCAAGACTACAATATAACAAGTTGGCCAACCAGCATAGTTATTGACAAAAAAGGTATAATAAGGTTTGTACAGGTATCAGGCGAAGACATACAAAATAAACTGAAAACGGCAATAAACAAAGCCGGATAGCACTTTACTGAAATAACCTTAAAATATTAAGTTTTTTACTAACTTTAATAATCCTTTTTAGATTTAGATTTAGCTCTATAACCTGAAATGTTTAGATGGAAAGACTAAGAACTCATATCGAAGAAATTACACCTGTATCAAATGAAGAATTTGAATATATAAAGACATTCTTTACTGAGAAAAAAGTACGTAAACATCAATACCTAATTCAGGAAGGAGATAAGGTTGCTTGTGAATACTGGATAATTAAAGGGATTTTTAGGGCCTTTTATCTTGATGAGGATGGACGTGAACATATAATCCAGTTCGCTCTTGAAAACTGGTGGCTTTCAGATTACAATGCTTTTTTTAACCAAACAGAATCAAAGATCAACATTGTATGTATGGAAGATGCCGAAGTGGTATGCCTGACACTTTTTGCCAGGGAACAATTAGCCTCTGAACTTCATAAAATGGAACATTTTTTCAGGATGAAGCTTACTAAAGGGTATTCGGCCCAGCAACGCAGGATTATGTCGCTCCTTTCAGGAAATCCTAAACAGCGATATGAAGAATTTGCAGGACTTTACCCTACAATAATGCAAAAAATACCTAAAAAATACATAGCAGAATATCTGGGAGTTAGCCGCGAAACTTTAAGCCGACTGTATTCGAACAATCAGTAGCAAATTTTCTACCCTTTTTTATTTTTACTTATTATAAGCCAAAAAAAATCTGCTGCTTCATACCATCATCTTTGACCTGAGCCAATAATTCTTCGCTTTTAGCTTCAATACGCTTACATATATAACACACTAATATTCAGTGCAGTTTTGAAATAAAACTATAGCATTGGGGTGAAATATGTTAGATAATCACTCTGGCTGATTATAAAACTGTGATTCAAATCACAGTTTTAAAGTGAGTCCAATCAACCTCTATGCGGCTGTAACAAAAGAACTTTGTAACAGTAATCAGAACCATATTAAAAAAATAAAATATGAAAACTAATACGCTTATAACTGTACTTAAAAAGGCAGTAGCCATAATTATCATTCTCATAACAACTACAAATGTTATGAAAGCAGGAAATACGCACACCATGAAAAAGATTTTATTTGTTGTTACCAGTCATGACAAAAAAGGAAATACAGGCGAACACACAGGTTTTTACCTTTCGGAAGTATCACATCCATGGGAAATACTGGTCAATGCAGGATATGAAATTGATTTTGTAAGTCCAAAAGGTGGTAAGGCGCCAGTAGATGGCTTTAATCTTAGCGATCCTGTAAACAGGAAATTTTGGGAAAACAAACTATACAGAAGTAAAATAGAAAACACACTAAAACCATCCGAAGTAAATGCGGACACCTATGTAGCTATACATTATGCCGGCGGACATGGAGCGATGTGGGATTTTCCTGAAAACAAAGAACTGGCAGCAATAGCAGCGAGAATATATGAAAACAAAGGTATAGTAAGCGCTGTATGTCATGGGCCGGCAGGTTTGCTAAATATCAAACTATCTAACGGTAAATACCTTGTTGACGGTAAAAAAGTAAATGCTTTTACTAACCAAGAAGAAACAGCAGTTAAACTGGATAAAGTTGTTCCGTTTCTATTAGAACTGAAATTGATAGAAAGAGGTGCCAAATTTGAAAAATCAGGACTTTGGCAATCACATGTAGTAACAGACCAGCGCCTGGTAACAGGACAAAACCCACAATCTGCAAAAGCAGTTGGTGAAGCAGTACTACAGTTACTTAACAGCAATAATCTTTTTGCACGTATAACACGCTATGAAGTAAAACCTCAACAGGTTGCTGAATTCCAAAAAGCCCTTGGTAACTATGTCTCATCTGCTCTGGCAAATCAAAACAACATTATGGCTGAAGCTTATTATGAGCAGGATAAACCATCTATACTTTGGGTTATAGAAAGATGGAACAGTAAAAAACATCTGGATGCTTTTGAAAAAAATGAACAGGCCCAAACAGTAACTGCTCTTTCTAAAAAAGCACTTGCCAAAACTACGAAGGAATATCTGCTAAAAGACCTTGAGCCATTAAACAAAGAACAATGGCGTAAAGCTTCTAAAAAAGAAGACAAACAAATTGTTATAATGCTTTTTGTTGATGCCAAAGCAGGTACCCAGCAAAACTTTAAAGATACTTATCATACAGCAATGCCTCAGTTTCGAAGTGAGCCGGGGGTAGTTACCTATCAGTTAAGTGAGATAGAAGGTGATGGTACTCACTTTGTAACTTATGAAAAATTTAGAGGACAAGATGCCTTTCAATACCATTTGAACTTCCCTCCCATCCAGCCTGTTATCGATTATTTAAATACAAGCATTGAGGGGCAACCATTCCAAAACGGACTACATACATTAATAGAATTTGCTCCAATGACAAGAGAATAGCATTGATGTATTCTTAACCAAAGTCAATGAAGCATCCGCAGGAACACAACTACATTTGCCAATAACATATTATAAATCAGATAAAAAAACAAAAAAAATCAAAAACCATTATTAATAATAAAAAGAAACGTATCATGAAAAATTTAAAACAAATCTTCGCAACAGTTTTTTTCAGTGCATTTATAGCAATTAGTTCAAATGCACAGGTAAAAGTCCATGCAAACCAGGTTACTGACCACGAACTGACAGTAATGAATCAATTAGCTACGCCTTCAGTAGTTTCGGTGATGCCGGTATCAGCATTACTAAATGCACCCGGTAATGAAGCTCTGAGGGCTTTCTTCTTTACTCCTGTAAAAGACAGGAACGTATTAAAAGGTAAAAGAATTGCCGTGCTTGCGGCCGACGGATTTGAAGAAATTGAATTAACCGGACCAGTATGGTATTTTAAGGAGCTTGGTGCACAGGTAGATATTATAGCACCAAAATATAATCCTGCCCCTGCCCGATATGGCCTTAGCAGCCCTGAAATGGCCAAGACACACATAATGGCTATTCAATACTTACAGCCTGTAGGATGGATCAAATTTGACCGTACTGCAGACCAGATAAAAGTGAGTGATTATGACGCAGTATTTATTCCCGGGGGTGCCTGGAACCCGGATAACCTTCGTTACGACAAAGATGTGATCAAATTCATTCAGGATTTCAATAAATCAGGAAAGTTGATTGCTGCCATTTGTCACGCTCCTGTGGTACTTGCTTCGGCAGATATTCTTAAAGGCAGAAAATTAACAGGCTACTGGAATATTCAGTCCGATCTTAAAAATGCAGGAGGAATTGTATATGATGTACCTGTAGTTACTGACGGAAATATTATAACCAGCAGACACCCAATAGATGTAGCTGATTTCTCTAAGGCTGTTGAAAACTGGCTCACAAAAAAATAATAAAAAAATGATTCCGGGAGATAGCCGGCTATCTCCCGGAATCTGAAACAAGACTTAACGTGATAAAAAATTTAGACATGAAAAATATTTTTGAACCCGTAAAGATCGGTTCGTTACAACTGAAAAACCGTATATCAATGGCTCCTATGACAAGAGCCAGAAACGAAGACGGTATACCGAATGAAAATAATGCACTATACTATGCACAGCGCGCAGATGCAGGATTAATAATAACCGAAGGAACCGCTATTTCTGATACTGCTAAAGGTGTGCTCTATATTCCGGGGCTTTACACACCGGAACAGGTTGAAGGATAGAAAAAAGTTACTAAAGCAGTCCATGAAAAAGGAAGTATCATTTTTACTCAGTTATGGCATGTGGGAAGAGTGTCGCATACCTCGAACCAACCCGGCGGAATAGCTCCTGTAGGGCCATCAGATATTCAGGCTATAAACTCATATGCCTGGGGATATGATGAAAACGGAAAAGAAGGTCCAATAATTTCATCAAAACCAAGGGCATTATCTACTTTAGAAATAAAACAGGTAGTAAACGATTTTGCCAACGCTGCAAAAAATGCAACAGAAGCCGGATTTGACGGCGTAGAACTACATGGTGCAAATGGCTACCTGATAGAGCAATTCCTGAATCCTTTTGTTAATAACCGTACAGATGAGTATGGCGGCAACATAGAAAACAGGTCGAGGTTTTTACTTGAGGCCATTGACGCTACAATAGAAGCTATTGGAAATGATAAAGTAGGCATAAGACTTACACCTTACGGAGGTCTTGGAGATTTACCTCATTATGAAGAAATAGAGGCTACATATCAATATCTCGCAAAAGAATTAGCCAAAAGAAATATAGTATACATCCACCTGATGGATCAACTGTCAAAAGGCAGCCATGCATTACCTAATGGATTTATTGAACGCTTTCGTTCGTGGTATGACGGAGTAATTATCCTGGCAGGAAGTATGAACAGAAAATTGTCTGAACAACTTATCAATGACGGGACAATTGATATTGCCGGATTTGGAGAACCGTTTATTTCTAATCCTGATTTAGTGGAACGCCTACAGAACAACTGGGAGCTTACACCTCCAAACCGTGAGCTGCATTATGGTTTGGGAAACCATGGCTATACAGACTGGGAAACTTACAAAAAAGTATCATAATTAAAGAAATTAGAAATGGAATATCGAAAATTAGGAGATTCAGATCTCCAACTGTCGGCAATTACGTACGGTAGTTTTGCTATCGGAGGTACGATGTGGGGTGGTACAGAGAAGAAACAGGCATCAGCAGCTATTCTCGCGTCTCTGGATAATGGAGTTACAACTATAGATACTGCGCCTTTTTACGGCCTTGGCCTTAGTGAGGAACTTATTGGAGAAACCATTAAAGGACTTGACCGGTCTAAATTACAGCTGCTTACCAAATTTGGAATGGTATGGGACGGCAGCAATAAAGGGCGTGGAGATTTTATGTGGAACCAGGAGCACGATGGAAAGAGCTACCCGATTTATAAATATGCATCTAAGGAGAACGTAATCAAAGAAGCAGAAGAAAGCCTTAAACGCCTTGGCACAGACTACATTGACCTTTTACAGTTGCACTGGCCTGATTCTACTACTCCTATTGAAGAAACTATGGAAGCACTTGAGAAACTTGTTGATCAGGGTAAAATTCGTGCAGCCGGGGTGAGTAATTTTAATAGTGACCAGATGTTGAAAGCACGTAGATCGATAGCAATTGCATCCAATCAAATGCCATATAGCATGCTTAACAAGGCCATAGAGCAGGAAGTGATTCCAGCCGCAATGATAATAATATCGGGATCATTGCATATAGCCCGCTCGAAAGAGGATTGCTTAGCGGTAAATATTTCAGGGGAGAACAATTAAAGTCTGATGATCATCGCAATAGTTATTTTGGCAGATTTAACCCGGAAAAAGTTCAGGAATTCTTAAGCAGGATAGAAACAATAGCTCAGGATAAAGGTAGCAGCCTGGCACAACTTGTACTACGATGGACAACCTTACAGCCGGGAATAACAGTAGTGCTTGCAGGTGCAAGAAACGCATCACAGGCAATTAGTAATGCCGAGGCGATGAATCTACAACTGAAGGATGAAGAGCTTCGTTTGATCAATTTTGAATTGAACAGCATTCTCGGTTAAATAATTCTTCATTCAATTTACTTTCCCAGCATCCTTTTACGAAGTCTGCTTAACGACTCCGGTTTGATACCAATATAAGATGAAAGCTGGTTTTGGGAGACTTTCTGGAACAGGTGGGGTTCATTTTTGAGGACGGTTGCATAACGCTCTTCAGGAGTCTGAAAGTGAAGCATCTCTTCCCTGTTAATAATAAAAAGGTATCCCCACTCTGCTATAAGCCTGCCAAATTTAGACCAGTTTGGAGTGCTGTCATACAGTTTTTCTATTTCTTCATGCGCTAAGGCAATAACTGTAGAGTCTTCCATGGCTCTCCAGTAATAAAGAGCAGGTTTTCTTGTAATAAAACTGGCAAAATCAACAACAAAATCATCCGGTTTACAAAACCTGCTGTTTATTTCATTGCCTTTATAGTCAACATAAAACATCCTGAAAAAACCCGATTCTATAAAATATACATGACGGCATACCTCTCCCTGTTGTAAAAGGTCGGCGTCTTTCTTTATAGTCATGCGATTTATCAGAGGCAGCATACGTTCATACTCCTCATCGGGCATTGCTACAAAAGAGGTTATCACGGCTTTGATCCGGTCCATAAAATTACCATTTGTATAGTTCTTTAAAATTAACGGTAATCTGTAAACAAGCAAAATTATAAGCCGAAAATTTATTTAGATACAGGTTATGTTCTTAACCAAAGTCAATGGCATCTGAATAACCTCCACAATAACTTTGCCTTGTAAACAAACTGATAATCAAACACTTTATTCAATAAAAATTTAACCACCTAACAACTATCAATCATGAAACCAGTATTAAAAAATCAGAAAGCAGTCCAGACCAAATATGCCGACCAATATGTTGCTGCTTTTCCCATCAACCTGCCAGCAGAGCAAATAGATCTTAGCAAATGGTTCAGGGAAATGATACAGACAGATTATGTTTCGTATTCGCCCGCCCATATTGCCATGAACAGCTTTACAAAAAATGGAATTCTTTACAGTACCAATGTAGAGAATATAGGTTTCGACCAGATAGTTCAGCATTATGCTATGCGCTATGAAACTAAAGGGCATATACTGCTACAATCTTCTAAATCTGATGTCTATATCATGAGGTTTGTACCAATTTCTGTAGGTGTGCCCTGGGAAATGCAAATAAGACCGCTTACTGAAAACACCTGTGAATTTGTATGCATGTTTGGTATAAATTACCCAAACCGGCTTTTAAAAGCTGTATTCTCTTTCTACGGACTTGGTGGCTTATTCCTAAAAAAACACCTAAAAAGAGAAGGTGTTGAATTTGCCAAAGACATTGAAAGAAAATTCAGCATGCATAATTAATACTCATAAATCATATTATCAACACAAAAACCATAAAATCATGAAAACAAATCTTGACGCTGAAACAGCACTGAAAAATGCAAAATTAGGATTTCGTATCCACCTATTAGCTTTCATTGTACTTACCCCTATCATCTGGCTGGTATGGTACTTAACTGATACTACTTACCCTTGGCCATTATGGACAACACCTGCATGGGCACTTGGGGTTATTTTCCACTATTTAGGAGCATTTGTTTGGAGTAAAAAACACTCTAAAAACTATTAATCATGGAAACCATCACATCAACATTTAGACGCATCGTGACAGGTCATGATGCCAATCGTAAAGCAATTGTAGTATCAGATGCTGCTCCGGAACGCACCTACATGGTAGGTGGCCCAAATGGTGCAAAGTTTTTCGAGGTATGGAATACAGCACAAACTCCGGCTATTATAGACAACGGATCTTTTGATCAGGAAACCAGCCTTGTTCTTGGCCCACCAAAAGGAGGTACCCGCATAAGAGTAATTGATTTTCCGCCCGAAGGAGATGAAATAAGAAATCTTACCAAAGAAGAAGCTGCAAAACACTTTAAAACCATGAGCGATGAACATGCTTCAAGGGCAGGTGATGAGGCACCGCATCCTTTAATGCACCGCACCCAAACCATTGATTATGGTATAGTGATCGAGGGCGAACTTACTATGATACTTGATCGTGGAGAGACTACTGTTAAAGCCGGAGATATAGTGATTCAGCGGGGTACAAATCATGCCTGGGCTAACAGAACCAACAAAATATGCCGTGTAGCATTTATCCTGATAGACGGCCAATTTGAAGAATCATTACGTTAAAACAACAGTATCATGAGAGCAAAACCCTTTCTCCCTGAAGAAATGAACTCCGAAGTGCGATTTGTACATGACGAAGTGGTAAAACTTGTAACCCACAGCCAAGGCCCTGTCTCAATGCTAAATGCGCAAGGCGCTTTAATTGGTCCCTTCCCTCCTATGTTACGATTCCCACAGTTTGGGATACCCGCACTAAGTTTTGTGCGTTCGTTAGACAACCATGCAACATTACCTAAAAAATTAAAAGAGGTAGCCATTCTTACGGTTGGAGCAGCATTCAATTGCAAATTTGAACTATATGCCCATAAAATAATGGCCCTGCATTTTGGTTTTACTGCCAAATCTGTCGAAGACCTTTCATCAGGAAACCGTCCAAATGATCTTACTCCTGAAGAAAATATTACTTACGACATTGCCACAGTTCTGGCAAAAGGAGATTCGCTACCTGATTCATTATATAACCATGCAATAACATTGCTGGGAGAACATGGAACGGCAGAATTACTTTTTCTTATCTCTGCCTATGCAATGCTTGCCATGGTATTGAACGGTTTTGATGTGCAGGAATAAATATAAGAGCATTCTGAAATAAAACACTTACCCGTACGCACTACATGTGCAATAATCTGAATATTAATTTTTACAAAGAAAAAAATGAAAACAAATGAATTTAATGTAACCAGGTCTTTTAAGACCGTATCGAAGGCATTCATATTGCTGTTGACCGTATCAGCATTTGGTGGCTGTTCGGATAATGACAATGAAGATGTCAGCGCAAAATCTCCCATAGTTTTAGTACACGGAGCATGGCAGGGCGCTTATGTATGGGATCAAACCGAATCAGACCTAAAAGCTGCCGGATATCGTGTAAGTGTAGTAAAATTACCGGCACATGGCGACGACACTACACCTGCATTTCAGGTATCACTTAAAGCATATGTAGATGTGGTTAAAGCTGCTGTTAACAATTATAACGAACCGGTAATCCTTATTGGGCACAGCCTGGGTGGTGCAGTAATAACACAAGCAGCCTCTGAGCTTCCTACAAAAATCAAAAAACTGGTCTATGTTGCTGGTTTTATCCCAAAAAGCGGAAAAAGTGTTCTGGACTATGCAAATATTGATACCACTTCTTTGTTAGGTCCTGCCATACGTTTATCTGAAGATCAAACCGTTGCAAATATTGACAATCCTGCTGTAAACCTTTCAAATATATTTTGCCAGGATGGTACAGATGCACAAAAACAATATCTTGTGGGTCGGTATAAAGGAGAACCAACAATTCCTTTAGGAACCCCGCTAAATTATAATGCGGCAGATTATAGTGCCGCGGGTACTAAATATTACATTCACACTACTGCAGACAAAACCATTACTTATGGCTTTCAGCAACAAATGGCAACAGATGCAGGAATCACTAACGCTTATACTATAAATTCAGGCCATAGTCCTTTTATTTCAAAATCATCTGAATTGACCTCGCTTCTTAAAAAAATTGCAAAAAAATAAATGCCATTGAGGTAACCGAGTCGCTGATTCATTACTTCGGATCAAATATTAAAAATCCGATTGAATACAATACAGACTGAAATTGATTGTTAGGTTGATGATAATGTGTGTTATGCGCATTATCCTAAAAGCCCACTGAATTTTCTGTGGGCTTTTGTTGTTAAATAAATTATAGCATAAGCTTTTATCGTAATCACTTCAAAAAATAATACCTTGCATATAAGTAATCCACGTAAAATATGTTTTCACCTAAAGCAAAAAGGAATATTATACGCTTATTGCCATTTGGCTTTATGTGGGGATTGTTTAGTTCGATCTATCTTTTTCTTGAGAAAGGACTTCTTGGAGATCTGAAGTATTATCCGGCATCTGGAAATCAATATGCTTTCGAAAAGAACATTATTGCTATTCCCTCACTGGCATTACTTATTGGCATCATTACAGGCATCCTGGAGATCTTTTATTTTAGTAAGCGGTTTAACAGAGAAAGCTTTACCAAAAAAATTCTTTACAAATCTATTATTTATTTGCTGCTTATTGTTCTTTTTCTTGTCATTGTATTTATTGTTACAGCTAATAATATACCTGAAACAATTACACATGTAGATTTCTGGATGAGTATATGGATTTTTTTTAACGACTATTCTTTTTTGTCAGTACTTCTTTATATAACTTCAATAATTGTAGTAACCCAATTTTATACCGAAGTGAGTGAAAGCATAGGAACAGTTAAATTAAGCAACTTCTTTTTAGGAAAATATTACAAGCCTGTAGAAGAAGAAAGGATATTCATGTTTTTAGATATGAAATCGTCAACTCAGATTGCAGAAAAACTTGGCCATGCGAAATACTTTGTGATGTTGCAGCAATATTTTTATGACCTGTCCGATTCCGTAATTGAGCATTCAGGAGAAATATATCAATATGCCGGTGACGAAATGATACTGACATGGAAGCTGGACAAAGGCCTTAAAAATAATAACTGCGTGTGTTGTTTTTTTACCATGAAAGAATCTCTACTTAACAAAGCTACTTCTTATAAGGAAAAATATGGTATAGTACCCAGCTTTAAAGCAGGATTACATTTTGGAAAAGTAACTACCGGAGAAATTGGTGTCCTTAAAAAAGAGATAATTTTTACCGGAGATGTACTTAACACTACAGCACGAATAGAAGGGCTTTGTAATCAATATAATGTTGACCTTCTTGTATCAGGTCTGTTAATTAAGAAACTTGATCTTGATGAACATTACAAAATTATATCAATTGGAGAAAATGAATTGAGAGGAAAAGAAGAGAAAATAGAATTATTTACCCTTGTCTAAGATTAAACAGCCTAAGACGTAGCCAATTTATTTAAATCCTTAATAAAATAGTTTGGGATTTGTCCTGTAAAGATCATTAACAAAAAAACCATCAGCAAATTACGCTGATGGCTTTCTTCCACTATAAAAAATCAAAGTACTTAAAAAAGAGGAGCATCATACCATGATGATAACGATTTGCATGGCGTTACACTGTTAGATCTTTCAAACACAAATCTCCACCTGTAACATGCGGGTAAATCAGCAGGCACTACATTAATAACAGGGGCATTTGCAACAACGTTATAAAAAACAGAACCCCCAAAAAATACAGGTAAACCGCTGGCAACATTAATATCTTCGCAGTCTGCAAGCTCCTGTACTTCAACAGTAACCACATACCCGGCCGATGCCGATAAATTTGACGGTGCATCTGCAACAAAATTAACTATAGGTTTGTTTAGCCCTGCTGTTACATCAATTGTTGTATGTGCGGCAAGACCATTAAAACAAGATGCTACAGGCAACTCTCCTGTACCCGGTTTAGTTTTAGATGCAGTTGCACGTGCACTATATATAATTTCGGTATTTTTTTCCTGATTTAATATTTCATTACTGTCGTCTGCAGAACACGCAGCAAAGAATAAAGCTATTAATAATAGCAGGTATATTTTTTTCATTCGTCGTAATTTTTATGTTTTTAGCCGCCACAAACATACATCTTACCGAAATACCTATAATTCAAAACCTTAAAAAAACGTTAAAGCGACAAAATTTTTCGGCAAGATGCACCAAATACAAAAAAATAGTCGTGTTAATCATGCGTTAATTGTAAAATGTTTAAAGTGAGGTATTAGTAACTTTATAACTATACATTGAACAACAAGCATTTTACCAGATTATTAACCATAAAAAAAATATCATGGAAAACGATCAAAACAGCATTATTGGTAACAGCGTGCCAGTAAACCCACAGAAAACCGTAGGGATAAGCAATAAAAATACAGCGCATGATCCGGATCTGCCTTATGAAGATCCGGCAATTACAAATCCGCAGGAACTTGCTTCGTTTCCTAAACCAGCACCTATTGTCGATGCTGAGGATGTTGAAAACGAGAGTGAAAGCAGACTTGTAAACCACAGAAGTCCGGTTAGGGATGGCAGTCATATTGCAAGAACAGATAATGCCCCGGATGAAAGAGGGTATATATAACCAACAATCCTAAAACTATAAACAACAAAAAAGCGGAAATTTATTCCGCTTTTTTGTTGTTTATAAGTGTAATGCGAGTTTAAAATAATCCTTCAATAGACAGGTAACGCTCTCCTGTATCATAGTTAAAGGTAAGCACCACAGCATCGGTATGAATTTCGCCCAGCTTTTTGTTTACAGCTGCCAAAGATGCTCCGGTAGATATACCAGCTAATATACCTTCTGTTTTGGCAATATTACGGGCATAATCAAAAGCATCATCTTTCCCTACCTGTATAACTCCATCTATGGCATTACTGTTATAAATAGACGGTACAAAACCTGCTCCAATACCCTGTAATGGGTGAAGTCCCGGGCTACCACCGCTTAACACCGGAGATGCCTCCGGCTCTACAGCAAATACTTTAAGACCAGGCCATTTTTCCTTTAATGCTTCGGCAACACCTGTAATGTGTCCACCCGTACCAACACCAGTAATAATATAATCTACACCTTCAGGAAAATCGGCTATAATTTCCTGAGCAGTAGTCTTTTTGTGCACCTCAACATTAGCAGGATTATCAAACTGACGGGGAGACCATGCATTAGGTGTACTTTCGGTAAGTTCGGCTGCCTTTGCAATAGCGCCCTTCATGCCAAGTTCGCGCGGTGTAAGCTCAAACTCTGCCCCATAAATAGACATTAGTTTTCTGCGCTCAACACTCATACTTTCGGGCATTACAAGAATTAACTTATAGCCTTTTACAGCCGCTACCAACGCAAGACCAATACCTGTGTTGCCACTGGTTGGTTCTATAATAACACTGTCTTTATTTAAAAGACCTTTTGCCTCTGCATCTTCTATCATGGCAAGGGCAATCCTGTCTTTAATACTATTGCCGGGGTTAGTGCGCTCAAGCTTTATATAAACATTGTTATTAGGAAAAAGTTTGGTAAGCTTTACGTGGGGGGTGCCCCCTATGGTTTCTAAAATACTTTCTACTTTCATGTTGTATTAATTTATTATGTTGCGGATATTATATTACAAAATTTAACGGCTCCGGAAAAACTTCCCTACTTCTTACCGATGCCACACTTTTATGATATACAAGCGAATTTTCGGGTACAGAATTGGTTATCCATACATTGCCACCAATAACACACCCGTCTCCAATAGCAGTTTTTCCACCTAATATTGTAGCATTGGCATAAATGGTAACATCGTTGCCTATGGTTGGATGGCGCTTTATTTCGGCTTCCGCCTTGCTTACACTAAGGGCTCCAAGAGTAACGCCCTGATACATTTTTACATCGTTGCCAATAACAGACGTTTCCCCAACCACAATGCCTGTGCCATGATCTATAAAGAAACGTTCTCCAATTGTAGCCCCCGGGTGTATATCTATACCTGTTTTGCCGTGCACATACTCGCTAAGCATGCGTGGCAATACCGGTACATTATTGATCCATAATTCGTGCGCAATGCGGTAAACGGTAATGGCAAAAAAACCTGGATAGGAAACCAACACCTCGCTTCGTGACTTTGCTGCCGGATCGAACTCAAAAATGGCTTTAAGATCATCTTCAAGCTTTTTATGAAGCACTACCGACTTGTTATGAAGCTCCAGCTGCAACGGCTCTATTTTATCTTCGGCAAGACCACTTAAGTGTAAAAGCTGTTTAAGCAAATCTTCCAGTTCTTTTTCTTTCGTAATAAAAAAATTATAGTCGGCATATTGTGGGCCAATACAAAAAAACCACTGAAAAAATTCCTCGATCCAATAAGCAGTTTTTGCCTTATCAGGCAAAATGCCCGATTTAATATAATTAGCCGTGTATATAGGATGTTTCATATAAAAAAGGCTTCTAAATATTAATACGGAAGCCACAAAAAATTGCAGTAAATTAATTCTAAACAGGCATGTTTACATGCACGGTTAACAAATGTAAGGAAAAAAATTACAAAGTCTACAGAATAAGTAGATTTATATAATGGTTAAAATTTAGTCGATTTGAAAATTATCTTCAAAAGATATCGGTGAAGGTAATATAAACGAACTTATAGGTACTCAAGGAATAATCCTTGGAAATGTATTGATGTCAATCAAACTTTTACAGGATTGAAAATTCAGATATTTTTCAAATACGTTTCAAACAAAAAAACATCCCTTAATAGGGATGTCTTTAATTGTGGGTTATTTTTTATTTACTGCCTTACAAACGTTGTTATGATAGGCTCTGTTTCCGCCTGCATATCCTGTACATACATATTACCTAATGTAATAGTGGTGTTATTTACCACTTCAAGGTCGTGTAATGTAATATAGTCATTATTTAAAAGTGCTAAATGCAATTGCCCATCCTTTACCGTATATTCATAAGTGTCAATGTAATTAGTATTTCCATACTGAAGGGTTACGGTACCCGCAGAAAATGTAAGTGTCCTGGCGTTAGGTGTTGGGGTTGTTTCCACCCATGTGCCTAACAGCGCATTACTTGTAGCAGTTTGTTCTGTAATTGGGTCATTGTCGCTGCAAGCCGTGAGGGTAAATGCAGAAAATGCCAAAAAGAGGAATATTTTTTTCATGATTTTATGGTTTTTTATACAGATGCAGAATAATTATAAAGGTTGCGTTAATATATATATTTTAACGATAAAATTCTGTCTTTTACATAGTCCTAAGATGCCAAACCTCTAGGTACTTTAAATTTAAAACCTGATGGCTTTCAACCAACTCACTTCTTCACCACAATAAAATCTGATCTTCGGTTTAGTTGGTGCTCTTCTGGAGTACATTCTACGCCGTTAGAGCAATGGTTGCGAAGCTGGCTCTCGCCATAGCCTTTTACGCTTTCGATGCGTGTTGGCAATATTCCTTTACTCACAATATAGCTGTAGGTAGATTTTGCCCTGTCGTCGGAAAGGCGCATGTTATAATCGTCGTTACCACGCGAGTCGGTATGCGATTCGATCTTAATAACCACATCCGGGAAATTTTGCATAACATATACCACCTTATCCAACTCTACGGCAGCCTGCGGAGTAATGTAATATTGGTCGAAATCAAAATAGATGGGGTTTATATCTATCCTTTCGACGTTGTCTTCTTTCTTTACGAGATCGGCATAGGCAGATAGTTCAAAATCAATCCTGAGCAATTCGGGCTGTATTTTTACAATAGTATGCTCTGGTTTAGAAGCTTCTATAACCACTTTGCCACACGGTATATCTAAAGTATAATTTCCATTGGCATCTGTTTTAACCGAAGCTGTTAAGGTTCCCTGCTCATCATAAGCTTTTACGTCGGCACCTTCTATCGGGGTTTTGGCTTTCAGGTTTACTACAGTTCCGGCAATGCTATGGGTACAGGGCTTTTTAACCTGTGCAACATAATAAATATCATCATCTCCTTTGCCTCCTGCCCTGTTAGAAGAAAGGTAGCCAAACGCACCGCTATTATCTGTCACAAAAGCAAAATCATCAAGATTAGAATTTACAGGACTGCCAATATTCTGTGGAGCCTCGAACTGCACTTCTCCTGTTCTTTTACTTATAAAAACATCAAGACCTCCCAATCCGTAATGCCCATCTGACGAAAAATACAGAACATCATTATTAATAAAAGGAAACATTTCACGCCCGGGCGTATTTATTTCAGGACCAATATTTTTAGGTTCTCCCACTACCCCATCGCTAAATATTTGTGCTATATAAATATCTGTTTCGCCATACCCCCCCGGCATATCGCTTACAAAAAATAGCCAGTGCCCATCGGCACTTACTGCCGGTTGACCAACTGAATAGTCTTTGCTGTTAAACGACAGTGTTGCAACATTTACAAGCGCATCGCCTTTTATTTCTCCTTTTATTAGTTGTATGTTGTTAGTACCTTCAACACTGTTTTGAAGTTTGTCTTTTTTATTTACCGTATTGGCACTGTAGTACACCGTCTTTAGGTCAGGGCTAAATGCAGGTGCAGCATTATGATAATCAGTCTGTGTTTTTGCTAAAAATTTCTTTTCATTTAAGAATGCTCCGCTTGCAGTATCTCTGTCGGCAACATACAAAGAAAGATAAGGTTGCTGGTTCCATGAATAGGTTTTGCCACCTCCTTTAACTGTATCTTTTGCCGATGCATAGACCATCTTATTGCCATAAAAGGCAGTACCAAAATCGGCCTTGTTTGTATTAATATCAAGATTTTTAACCGTATATAGATCAGCATTCTTTACAAGGCTGTCTAAATGCTGTTTTTGGTTAACAAAACTTTTTTTGAGTGTTTCATCTCCAATAGCATCTAACCGCTGAAATAATAATTCATCCGCCCTTTCATATCGTTCCTCCCCTCTTAGTGCCAGGATATAGCGTCTAAAATGAGTGTCATCCATGGCCGCTCCCTGTAGTTCATACAATTTTTCATACCAGCGCAACGCCCCTCCCATTTTAGCAGTAAAATAATAAGCATCGGCAGCATGAGTTATCACTTCGGGTTTAGGATCTTTTACACCTGTAAGATACTCTTCATACAACTGTGCCGCCTCTGTATAAGCAAACTCTGCAAAAAGCTTATCGGCACGTCTAAGCTTTTGCTGGGCAAAAGTTCCTGCAAAACACAAAAAGAATGAGAGTATGAAAAGCGGTTTTGACATATCTTTTATCTTAAAAAAACCTCGGCGATCTTATACGGTTAGCTTTTGGCAGCAACTGAAAACGTATCATAAACTCGTGTGTGCCGTTATTATATTTATTGAGCTCAGTAACCGAATAATCATAAGAATAGGCTACAAAAATATTTTCGGTTACCTGTACGCCTGCCAACGCACTCACGGCATCATTCCAACGATAGGCTGCACCAAGGGTAACCGTTTCCTGTATTAAAAAATTAGCCGAAGCATCTACCGTTATAGGAGCGCCATTTACAACTTTTGCCATTACTGCAGGTTTAAATTTAAGATTATCGCTAAAATTAAAAACATAGCCTGCAATGGCATAATAATGAAGCCTGTCACTCACAATGCTTTCCTTTACATCGTCATAAATATTAGTGCGCACAAAATTGGGTACAGATACACCTGCATACCAATTATTAGTATAATAATAAATACCTGCTCCAAGCGCAGGAGCGATCCTGTTGTTAATGTTGTTGTTTAATAATGGGTCGCCCTCCTGATAATACCTCCCGCGGGACCAGTCTGTATTAAGTACCCTTGCTCCGGCCTTAAGACCAAAAGCAAGTTTACCCTCTGCTCCCGTTAGTATTGTATAAGAAAAATTACCATCTACATACACCTCATCGCTCGGACCTATCCTGTCGTTTACTACACTAAGACCTATCCCTATATGTTCATATAATTGCGAATATGGCGAATGTATACTGAAAGATTGTGTGCGTGGTGCCCCATCTATGCCTATCCATTGCGAACGGTGTAAAAGGTTAGCTTCTATGCCACCTGTAGATCCTGTATAGCCGGGATTGATGGTAAGCGTATTGTACATATACTGTGTGTATTGCGGATCCTGTTGTGCCTCCAGGTTTATAGCCCAAAGCAACAGCAACAAAACCAAATACTTTTTAGTAAATGCAAACAAGCCTTTCATAGATTTTTTACAAATATGCCCACCTTTTTAGCAGAAGGTTTGTAAAAATAGCATTTTCATTATTAATAACTCACATGTTTGAACTGATTTTTAAAAACACATCATTAGTGTGTGAATTTTACAATGCATTTCGCAGTAAAACCCACTATTATCACTAACAACCACCATTAATGTTAATTGAGTATGATAGTGAATTGGACTACTAACTCAATGTCCCCGTTTTTACAGCAAACTTTAAGTGGTAAGTTAGCATTCAGATTTTCAGATTAATATTATATAGCTTATTTTTGCGGCTTTAAACAAACAATTGTTAAAGACTGATGAGTTTTACAGACGAAATTGAAAGAAGGAGAACATTTGGCATTATATCTCACCCGGATGCGGGTAAAACAACACTTACCGAAAAACTACTGCTTTTTGGAGGTGCCATACAGGAGGCAGGAGCTGTAAAAAGCAACAAAATAAAAAAAGGTGCTACGAGCGACTTTATGGAAATAGAGCGCCAGCGTGGTATATCGGTATCTACATCGGTACTGGCATTTAATTATAAAAACAAAAAAATAAATATACTCGACACCCCCGGCCACAAAGATTTTGCCGAGGATACCTTTAGAACCCTTACCGCTGTAGATAGCGTTATTGTGGTTATAGACGTTGCAAAAGGTGTTGAGGAACAAACCGAAAAACTTGTAAAGGTGTGTCGAATGCGCAAAATACCTATGCTGGTTTTTATAAACAAGCTTGACCGCGAAGGTAAAGATGCATTCGACCTTATGGACGAAGTAGAACAAAAACTTGGACTAAAGGTTACACCGCTTAGTTTTCCTATTGGTATGGGCTATGATTTTAAAGGTATATATAACATTTGGGAAAAGAACATTAACCTTTTTAGCGGGGACAGCAGAAAGAATATTGAAGAGACCATAGCAATATCTGACATTAACAGTAAAGATATAGATGCTCTTGTAGGTGAAACCGCTGCCACGCGCCTGCGCGAAGAATTAGAGCTTATTACAGAGGTATATCCTGAATTTGACCGTAAAGATTATCTTGACGGCAATTTACAGCCTGTTTTCTTCGGTTCGGCATTAAATAACTTTGGTGTTCGCGAATTACTGGATTGCTTTATAGAAATAGCACCATCGCCAAGACCAAAAGACAGCGACACACGCGAAGTTAAACCTTACGAAAATAAATTTAGCGGCTTTGTATTTAAAATACATGCCAACATGGACCCTAAACACCGCGACCGTATTGCATTCGTTAAAATAGTATCGGGTATTTTTGAGCGTAATAAGCCCTATTTGCATGTGCGCCATAACAAAAATCTGAAATTCAGCAGTCCTAATGCGTTCTTTGCCGAAAAGAAAGAGATTGTAGATATATCTTATCCAGGAGACATTGTCGGCCTGCACGATACAGGCAACTTCAAAATTGGTGATACACTTACCGAAGGGGAGCAAATGAGCTTTAAGGGCATTCCAAGCTTTTCGCCCGAGCACTTCAGGTACATTAACAATGCCGACCCAATGAAAGCTAAACAGCTTGAAAAAGGTATAGACCAGCTTATGGACGAAGGTGTGGCACAGTTATTTACCCTCGAAATGAACGGTCGTAAGGTAATTGGAACCGTTGGCGCACTACAATATGAAGTAATACAATACAGGCTGGAGCACGAATATGGTGCCAAATGTAGCTACGAAAATTTCCCTGCCTACAAGGCCTGTTGGGTAAAGCCTGAAGATCCTAAAAATGTAGAGTTTGCCGAGTTTAAAAGAATTAAGCAAAAGTTTTTGGCTAAAGATAAATTTGGTCAATTGGTGTTTTTGGCCGACTCTGAATTTTCAATTCAAATGAGTCAATCTAAATATCCTACAGTAAAATTATTTTTTACATCGGAATTTGAATAAAAAGTAGTAATTTAACATTAAATTTTTTAATTCTAAAAACAGTATAAAACAGGCCCTACTGAGTTTTAAACAAATTGTCTCAAGAGCAGCAGGCTTAGTCTAAGCCTGCCTTTACAAACACAGGTTTCGTTAGGAAACAAAACGATATTGGTTGTGCTATAAACTATATGTAAGTTTTTGACTCATATACAGGTGTCTTTTGCATAGCTTACAATCGTATGGTCATGTTTGCACACCGTTGCAACTTAGATTATGTTTTAGTACAGGTTATTTTCATGATTTTAATTATCCCGTCCTTTTTATTACATGATAAGAAAAATTATTATAACTGTTTTTTTGCTGCATTTTTTTATATGTTCAGGCTGTTGTAATGCAATGGCTCATACACCTGTGCAAATCGGCAATGTATCGACATTTATAGTATTAAGCAAAAATTTTTCTTTTCCGGCCCAGGAGGCCGAACATTTAAAACAGGATACGGACAATAACAAAATACTTGCTCTTGCATTAATAGCCAGTGTGTTCTCGTCTATGCTGTTATTCTATCAGCTTGTACAAAGGCACAAAAAAGAACGTCTCCTGGACACTTATGCCGCCGAAACCAGGCTATCGAGAAAGGTGCACGATGAAATTGCCAATGAAATTTATACAACGCTGCATTATATAGAAAATGAAGAAGTTATATCAGGATCTAAAAAAGATAAACTGATTGCCAAACTGGACAGCATTTATATGCTTACGCGAAATATATCGCGGGAGAATAATGATATAGATGTTGGCCTCAGGTACCCCTCCCAACTAAAACTAATGCTTGGCTCTTATGCCGATACAAGCGTAAACGTTATTACAAAAGGGCTACAAAAAATAGAATGGGATAAAGTAGAGGCTACTAAAAAAATTGTGGTTTACCGCATTTTGCAAGAACTCATGGTAAATATGAGAAAACATAGCCATGCCTCTATTGTGTTAATCGATTTTAATTATGACAGAAAAAAGATACGAATCATTTATTCTGATAATGGCGTAGGATTTTCGGCATGTAAGGATATAAAATCGAAAAATGGACTCCAAAATGTGGAAAACCGTATTGCTTCTATTGGTGGTACTGCTATTTTTGACACCAAAGCCGAAAGAGGTTTTCACCTTGAACTAAATTTTACCGGCTCTTAAGTGTATGTTTACAAAAATTTTAGTGTGCGAGGATATAGACAGCATAAGCCTTGGCATAATGACAGTGCTGCAAAAAAACTTCCCTGCCGATATCAGGAGTGCTAAATATTGCGATGATGCGCTTTTAAAAATTAAAAGGGCAATTTACGAACAGGAAGCTTTTGACCTTTTAATTACCGATCTCTCTTTTAAAGCGGATTACCGGGATGCAAAAATCGTGTCTGGCGAAAAACTTATAGAAGCAGCAAGGAAAGAACAGCCCGACCTGAAAATCATTGTTTATTCTATAGACGATAAACCCTACAAAATAAAGTCGCTTTTTGATGATCATAGTATAAATGCCTTTGTTGCAAAAAGTCGCGAAAGTGCAACAGAACTTGTAGAGGCAATAGAAACTGTATACACAACAGATGAATTTTATATATCGCCACAGTTATCTCACATTGCCCGTGATATGGCAGTATTGGAAATTGATGAAAACGATATTTTGCTATTAGATTATCTTTCTAAAGGACTAACCCAACCCGAAATAAGTTCCATACTAAAAAATGCCGGAATAGTACCATCCAGCACAAGCAGTATTGAAAAAAGGATCAATAAACTTAAAATTTATTTCAAAGCACACAATACTATCCACCTCATAGCAATTGTAAAAGATTTAGGGTTAATATAATTGCTGTATATTAACTCGTTTTAACATTTTGTTAACGTTTACTTACGGAAAACCGTAAGGAGAATTTGTAGTTAATGGATAATTTTATTACATAAAATAACATTATTATCTCAATTTAAAGCAATAAAATTATCATTTTAATAATTGACAGCGAATTCGTTTGCTAGCACAGTTATGCATTCTTCACACAAAAAAACAAACCAAACCAAATTATTTAGTAGCTATGAAGTACATAATTGTTAAAGGTGGTAAAAGTGCCGGAAAGGCAGAGACCATCAACGAGGTATGCCGACGGCTAAAGCCCGAACAAATCTGCAGGGTCTATTTTGCTGACAACGGCAAAATATTTTTAAAAAAACTCAATTCCACTTCAGATCTTTCAGACGGCACTTACATTATAACGGTAAGGAAAAAGCATATACTGCTTGTCTCATCGTCGCCAACACAACAAAGGCAACGTATTACCACTATAATCGAATCAGTGCTCAACCTAAACTTACATCCTGAATTTGCCATCGTTGCCATGAGTGGCCTCGAAAAACTGAAGAACTTTGCTACCGCAAAGGAGCTCGAAAAATTTGGCAAGTGTATTTATGAAACTAAAATTTGGCGTATTCCCTCCAACAAATATAACCTTACTGAAGAGTGGAATAAAAGGGTGTCTTATCTTACGGCAATTACCCTTCACAACATATAAAAAGCAAAGGCCACCTTTTCAGGCAGCCTTCAATTAATTTATTCTTTTTGTTATTAGTTCTTGATAACCTTAATAGTTTCAAAATTATTGCTAAATTCTACTCTAATAAAATAAGTACCTCCTGTTAGGTTGGCCATATTTACAGTTACAGAATCAGCATTGCTGTTCTTAGAGATAACCGGCTGACCTAACAGATTGTGTACTGTTACTCCTGTTATAGTTTTATTGCCTTTTACAGTTACAACATCGGTAACCGGGTTAGGGTATGCTGTAAACGCAGTTTTTGTAAATTGTGTATTACCCAATATCTCATCTACAGTAACCGCAAGAGCCTCGCTTGCGCATTCTCCAATATTTGCAACTGCAAAATAAGTTGTACCGTCTACAAGAGCGGTTGAAGCATCTAATACTTCTGTAAGCTCGCTATTTTCATACCACACTATACCATCACCTGTAACTGCAAGGGCTGCCAAGGTGTCTCCTGCGTTAAACATTTGTGTTTGTTCACCTTCCGGTGCGGGTGTAACATTAATACTTACCTCAACAGCCGTTCTTGCACTTTCACAACCGCTTATTGTTTGAGAAACATAATAAGTACGTGTTTCCAAAGCTGTATCTTGTGTAAGAGCTTGCCCACCTGTCTGTTCAGTATACCATAGCGGTGCTATTCCTGTAGTTACTGTAAGACCACTAACCGTACCAGTCCCGCAAAATGCCTGAGCCAAAGCCACAGGGGCAGCAGTGCTGTTGAACTGTATTGCAACTGCCGTTCTTGGACTTTCGCAACCGTTTACCGTTTGCGATGCATAATAAATTGCTATACCAGGTAATAAAATAGTGTCTTCAGTCAAAATATCGCCACCTACAGGTGTTGAGTACCAATGTATATTTTCGCCATCAACATCAAGCTCTGCCACAGTTGCATTATTGCAAAATGTTTGTACGCCAGCATTGTTTACAGGAGCAGCAGGCAATGCATTAACCGTAACTGCAACAGCTATCCTCGGGCTTTCGCAACCATTTACAATTTGAGACACATAATAATTACCTGAAGTCAGGGCAGTGGTATTGCTCAAAGGTGTTCCTCCCTGCGCGGCATCATACCATAAAGCATTTACACCCTCAGGTACTATAAGCTGGGCAACAGTGGCCGCTCCGCAAAACTCGCTCACAACAATTGTTGGCGCAACAGGTATCGTGTTAATAGTTACTTCTACTGGCGTGCGCAACATGCTTTCGCAACCGTTCACTGTTTGCGAAACAAAATAAATACCGTCTGTAACAACAACATCAGGAGTTAAAGCCTCACCACCAGTGGCCTCAGTGTACCATAATGGGTTTGTGCCGGTAAGCACAGACAGGTCTGCAACAGTACCTTCCCCACATATAGCCTGGGCAGCAGCGGTTGGGGCAGCAGGCGTGGTGCTTATCGTTACTGCAACAGCAGTCCTAGCACTTTCGCAGCCATTTATGGTTTGAGAAACATAATAAGTAGCCGAACCAAGCGGCACATCGGCTGGTAGTGCATTGCCCCCTGTAAGGGCAGTGTACCATTTTGGAGCTTCACCAGTAACCATAAGTGATGCTATGGTAGCAGGACCACAAAACAACTGGTCTTCGGCAACAGGAGCCTGAGGAATTTCGTTTACGGTGATTTCAACAGCAGCACGCGGGCTTTCGCAAACACTTACTGTTTGCGATACATAGTAAGTACCCGTAGCAAGTACTGCATCGACTGCAAGGGCTTCACCATCAGTATCTGTAGTATACCACTTTGGAGCTTCGCCTGTAGTAACTATTAAATCGGCTACTGTAGCTGTTCCGCAAAATTGTTGTGCCTCTGCAACAGGAGCCCCCGGAATTTGTAATATAGATGCCTCGGTACTGGCTGTAAGACTCTCACAACCATTAATAGTTTGTGTAACAAAATAGTTACCGTTTATAAGCATAGTGTCAGGGCTAAGAGGCTCACCCCCTACTTGCTCATACCATGTTAAATTTTCACCTGTAAGGGCAGTAAGCTCACCTACAGTACCAATCCCGCAAAACAATTGCTCAACAACAGTTTCAGGTGCCGGGGGCAGTTGGTTTACAGTAACCTCAACGGCTAATCTTTCGCTTTCGCATCCTCCAACAGTTTGCGATACATAATAAGTAGCAGTAGTAGCTATAACAGTATCTGCCGTTAGTGCTGTGGTGCCTGTTTGGTCTTCATACCATTTTATTACAGCGTTGGTATCTCCTGTAGCCATAAGCCCGCTCACGGTGCCTCCGCCACAAAATAATTGCGCAGCGGCAGTTGGCAGTGGAACAACCCCACATGAAGGAACATCAACCGTAATTATATTAGAATGTCCGGAAATTAACTCCCCTATTTCGGCTCTTACTCTATAATAGTAAGAAGTATTAGGCAATATACCACTACTAACGTACTGAGATAAGCCTGAAACAGCTAAATTATCGTAATCTTCGAGTATGTTATTAAAATCGGCATCGCTGCTAACATCAAGACGGTAGCCCGTAGCCCCCGTTACGGCATTCCAATTGGCTGTAAAACCTGCCGTAGTTAATGCTGTAGCCGCAGTTGCCAACGGGGCCTGTATAAATACTTCGCCATTAATTACTAATGTTTTAACGTGGCTATAGCCAAGGCCTGACGTGCTGCCCGGAGACCTTGGTATGTTTATGGTAACTATATTTCCTGATGTTACAAGTTGGTTCTGTTCCGGAACCAAAAGTTCGCTAATTTGAGTTCCTCCGTTACAACTACTTGAGCCGCTTACAGTACTGGCGGCACCATTTGCGGTACCATTATTTATTACCTGAAAATTAAACTGTGTTGGCCCCGAATTACTCCTTACACCGGTTCCGGTAATAGATTCTATTGTAAAATTATATCCCGGAGCGGCTCTTAATATTAAGGTTGTAACGGCATTACCTCCATTAGATGTTGTTACACAACTTGTCTGGCCGCTATAGCTAACAATCTCAATGCCGGTAGGTAATCCGGTTGGGCCGCCAAACCCATGGTTTAAAGTGTAGGAAGTTTGCGCCCATGCTGTATGGACTGAAAATAAGGTTGTCAGTGCTACAAAAAGCCATAACCTTTCCTGTAAAAATCTAATCATAATTGCTTGTTTTATTAATTTTAATTGGTGGTTATGCATTGAAAAAAATCAATGCTATCAAAATTATGATTCTACAGCACTGCAAAGGTTTTCGCTAAATAAAATTTATGTTATCAATTTATCAATCAAACAATTAGCTTTGAACCAAATTGTATCTTTTATATTTATTTAACATTACCTGTTTGTTTAAATCCAATAAAGAAGGGAAACACAAATTTGACATATTAATTTGTGTTCAATGCTTTTTATCACGCCTCTAATTGCTATTTTTGCAAAAACAAAACAAACTTTTAAATGCTTATTATAGGAATTGCAGGCGGCACCGGTAGTGGAAAAACTACAGTAGTACACCAAATAATGAACCAACTGCCATTAACAGAGGTAGGGATCATATCTCAGGATCATTACTATCGCGAAACCACACACCTTAGCTATGACGAACGTGCCAAAATTAACTTTGACCATCCGCGGGCTATAGACTTTGATCTTTTAACAGAGCATTTAAAAGAGCTTAAAGCAGGAAACACGATTCCACAACCAGTATATTCATTTGTTACCCATAACCGTACAGACGACACGATACTTACACACCCACGTAAAGTAATGATCGTGGAAGGTATTTTAATACTTGCCGACCCAAAACTGCGTGAGATGTTTGACATTAAAATATTTGTACACGCAGATTCTGATGAAAGGTTAATCCGCCGTTTAAAACGTGACATTGCAGAAAGAGGGCGCGATATGGAAGAAGTTTTAAACCGCTACCAAAACACCCTTAAACCTATGCATGAGCAGTTTATAGAGCCTACAAAAGCCTTTGCCGACATTATTATTCCAAACGACAAGTATAATACTGTGGCTATTGATGTAGTAAGGGCAGTTATAAATCAAAAAATACTGTAACAGTATATTAGATTTAGAGAATATAGACAAAAATTAAATTTTTTGACTGTAAATTTGTAATTTGGTTTCCGTAATCCGGTTTTAATTCATGGGATTCTTTAAAAATTTTTCCGAGCGCTATCCGTTCCTTGCTATTTTAGGGAACCGCTATGTGCTGGTCATAATTTTTGTTATTGTATGGATGATGTTTCTCGATAATTATTCGTATTTTGAGCATAAAGTGCTTGATAAAGAAATTAACGAGCTCGAAGACAATAAACAATATTATATTAACGAAATAAAAAAGGACAGTGCCAGCATTAAACAGCTTAAAAATGCTGACCAAACCGAAAAATATGCCCGCGAGAAATATTATATGAAGCGCGAAGATGAGGATATTTATATAATAGACTTTGAAGAAGACGCTCCTAAAATAGAAGACAGCACATCTGCACTTTAAAATATTGTAGACTATGAGCGAAAATCTTTTTGACGAATTTGATCCTGTATCCTCTAAATTGTGGAAACAAAAAATTCAGTATGAGCTTAAAGGAGCCGAATACACTACCCTTTTATGGGATAGTCCCGAAGGCATAAATGTAAAGCCATTTTATCATATAGATGAGGCTAAAGAACCTCTTGCCATTGGTGCTAAAAACGATACCTTTAAAATTGTTCAGGACATTTTTGTGAAGGACATTGAAAAAAGTGTTTCGAGGGCTAAAACCACCCTTAAGCGCGGTGCCGAAGCGTTACAGTTTGTTATAAACACTCCTGATACAGATATTGATACCCTTTTAAAGGATATTGACACATTGGTTTCGGTCTATTTTTATTTACAATTTTCATCAATCGATTTCGTAAAAAAACTTGACCGTATAGCTGCCGATAAGTCTGCAACTTTTTATGTATATACAGACCCAATAGGCAATCTTGTAAAAACCGGAAATTGGTTTGTGGGTCAGGATAATTTTGAACTGCTTAAAACCCTAAATACGTCATGCAAAAAAATAAACTTTTTAAGCATTAATTTAGGCATATATCAAAATGCAGGAGCAAATATTGTTCAGCAAATAGCTTATACCCTTGCGCATGCCAACGAATATTTTAACCGTATAGCTGATATAACTAGTACAATAACCCTACAGGTATCTGTTGGGTCCAATTACTTTTTTGAAATTGCAAAGTTGCGTGCGCTCAAAGTACTATTTTCATTAATTGCTAATGAATATGGATATAAGCAAGACTGCCACATAGTAGCCACCCCTACCCGACGTAACAAAACCTTATATGATTATAACACGAACATGCTTCGCACCACTACCGAATGCATGAGTGCTATACTGGGTGGTGCCGATGCTGTACTGAATCAACCTTATGACGTTTTATACCACAAAAGCAACGAATTTGCCGACCGTCTTTCGCGTAACCAGCTGCTGATCTTAAAAAATGAAAGCTATTTTGATGCCGTAAACAACCCTGCCGACGGCAGTTATTATATTGAAGAGCTAACACGTCAATTGGCCGACAGAGCCTTGGAGCTTTTTAAAGATATAGAGGCCCAGGGCGGATTTTTAAAGCAACTTAAAGATGGGGTAATTCAGCGAAAAATACAGGAAAGTGCAACAAAAGAGCAGGAGCTTTTTGATACTGGAAAAGAAGTCCTTACAGGCACTAATAAATATCCAAACCCCAAAGACAGGATGAGCGAAGACATACAGCTTTATCCGTTTGTAAAAAATAATCCGCGTAAGACCCTAATAAGTCCGGCTATAGAAAAAAGACTGGCAGAGAAACTGGAGCAACAGCGTTTGGAACAAGAGAAAGTTAGCAGTACTCAATAACTTTCGTAGCAAAAAATTATTATATTTACATAAAAAGGAATCGTATGGAAGCAATTCGTCAATATGTAAAGATAAATAGCAGGAATATCAGTATTACACTACCTGATGATTTTGTTGCCGAAGAGGTAGAAGTGATTTCCTAAATAATTTTCTTATAATGAGAAAAAACCTCCAACATCTAAAGCTCAACTCTATACCTAAACAGGATATTTTACCTTATCCTGAAAAGGAAAACCTGGTTACAGCCGAAGGCATTGGCCTTAAGCAAAACTACAGCCATGCAGATATTGAAAATTTAGAACATCTCGACTTTGGTTCCGGGTTTGCTCCATATCTTCGTGGCCCTTATACAACAATGTATGTGCAAAAACCCTGGACAATAAGGCAATATGCAGGCTTTAGTACAGCTCAGCAAAGTAACGCTTTTTACAGGCGTAACCTTGCCGCCGGTCAAAAAGGGCTTTCGGTTGCATTTGACCTTGCCACGCATAGGGGCTATGACAGCGACCATGATCGCGTTGTTGGCGATGTTGGCAAAGCCGGAGTAGCCATAGACAGTGTAGAAGACATGAAAATACTGTTTGATGGCATTCCTCTCAATGAAATGTCGGTCTCAATGACCATGAACGGGGCTGTACTGCCCATAATGGCCTTTTATATTGTTGCTGCCAAAGAACAGGGAGTTACTCCTCAACAGCTTTCGGGCACTATACAAAATGATATACTCAAGGAGTTTATGGTGCGCAATACGTACATATACCCTCCTGCTCCATCGATGAAAATTATTGCTGATATTTTTGAATATTCCAGCAAAAACATGCCTAAGTTTAATTCGATAAGCATATCGGGTTATCATATGCAGGAGGCAGGCGCAACAGCAGATATAGAACTTGCTTACACCCTTGCAGACGGACTTGAATATCTGCGCACCGGGCTTAAAACGGGCATGAAAATAGATGATTTTGCACCCCGACTATCATTTTTTTGGGCTATTGGCATGAACCACTTTATGGAAATAGCAAAAATGCGTGCAGGCAGGCTGCTATGGGCAAAGCTATTGAAACAATTTAATCCTAAAGATGAAAAATCGCTGGCATTGCGCACCCATTGCCAAACCAGCGGATGGAGCCTTACTGAACAGGATCCGTTTAACAATGTTGCCCGCACCTGCATTGAGGCTGCGGCAGCCGTTTTTGGGGGTACACAATCGCTGCACACCAATGCTTTGGATGAAGCTATAGCACTGCCTACTGATTTTAGTGCACGCATAGCCCGCAATACACAACTCTATTTACAGGAAGAAACAAAAATCACTAAAACAGTAGACCCCTGGGCAGGCAGTTACTATGTAGAAAGTCTTACTAACGAGCTTGTGCAAAAAGCGTGGACACTTATTGAAGAGGTTGAAGCTCTTGGCGGCATGACAAAAGCCATTGAAGCAGGCATACCCAAACTTCGCATTGAGGAAGCGGCGGCACGCAAACAGGCACGGATAGACAGTGGAGAAGATGTTATTGTGGGAGTTAATAAATACCGCCTGCACAAAGAAGATCCGCTTGATATATTGGAAGTAGACAATCAGGCGGTGCGCAACCAGCAGATAGCCCAACTTGAAATTATAAAAGCATCCAGAAACAGTGAAAAAGTTACAGAAATACTTAATAGGTTAACTGAATGTGCTAAAAGCGGAGAAGGTAATCTATTGGAAATTGCCATTGAAGCGGCTGAACAACGGGCAACACTTGGCGAAATAAGCAGTGCTCTTGAACTGGTTTATGGCAGGCATAAAGCTCAAATAAAATCGTTTAGCGGTGTGTATAGTAAAGAAATAAAAAATGACGAAAGTTTTGCAAAAGCAAAGCAACTTGCCGATGAGTTTGCCAAACTTGACGGACGCAGGCCACGCATTATGATAGCCAAAATGGGGCAGGATGGGCATGACCGTGGAGCCAAAGTAGTAGCCACCGGTTATGCCGATGTGGGTTTTGATGTAGATATTGGCCCACTGTTCCAAACACCTGCCGAAGCTGCAAAGCAGGCAGTTGAAAATGATGTGCACATTCTTGGAGTATCTTCGTTAGCGGCCGGACACAAAACATTGGTTCCGCAGGTAATTGATGAACTTAAAAAATATGGTCGTGAAGATATTATGGTAATCGTTGGTGGTGTAATACCAAAGCAGGATTATCAACATCTTTTTGATGCCGGTGCAGTAGCTGTATTTGGTCCCGGCACAAAAATAAGCGAGGCTGCCATAACACTGTTGGATATATTACTTCAAAGTTTTGAGTAATAGATTTGGGTATTTTGCCATGAAAGCACTTGCTTTAATTGCTGCTATTATTTGTATTAGTGCCTGCTCCAATAAAATAAGCCCATACTTTAAAAACAACAAGTATATAGCAGTGTCAAATAATATTATTATTAATGATAGCCTTAAGTTTCAGCATAAATCTTATGGTGATGTAGATTTTACAAAAGAGAAAAAACATTTAAAGCTTGTTTTAAAACAAAAACATTATAGGTTTGATAATGTACTCGCTTATGGTAAAACTAACATAGAGCCTATTTATGAATATTTTATATTAATAGATTCTAAAACAAGGTGGAAAGAACAGCCGTGCTTTTATATAAAAGATACGGTTGCTAACAATCATACCTATACTTTTATTGGTATTCCCCAAAATAATCACTTACCGGAATATGATTTTAAATATCTTTCTTCAAGCTTCAAGTTTGAAGAAGATTACAATAAAGGTACAGAATCTATAATGGCTGTATCTGAGAAATATGCCAATACCAATTTGTTTTATAAGGCACTGACCGAAATAAGCGACTTTCCGGTTTATGACAGTACTGAAGAGAACATAAAATTGCAACTTCAACTTACCTATGCTTCTTTTCTTGGCCCAAATAATATTTATAATTCACTTATTAAAGAATGGGAAAAAGGTATGCCTAACGACAGTATTTCGGCAATAATAAAAGCTAAAGGTATTTCGGGATTGGATAATGTTAAGACCAACATTTTAACTGCAACCAAAGATCGAAAGGTTGTAATGTTTAATGAAAATCATTTTTATCCTGAACACCGCAGGTTTTTTACTATGCTGCTACCCAAATTAAAAGAACAGGGATTTAAATATTTGGCACTCGAGGCACTGTATGAAAAACAGGACAGTGTACTTAATTTGGGAAACAAAGTTAGCCTACAATCAGGCTTCTATACTAAAGAACAAAATTACAGACAACTTATTGAAACAGCTCAGGAACTTGGCTTTCTATTTGTTGTTTATGAATATAGCAGCAACGGTAACCGTGAAGAAATGCAAGCCACTAACCTCTACAACAAGACAATTGGTTTGGATAAAAGTGCAAAAGTTGTAGTATTTGCAGGCATAGACCATATTAATAAACTGCCCGGCAGCGATGGCAAAAAAAGAATGGCAGCTTATTTTAAAGAAAAATATAATATAGACTCTTTGACATTTTCGCAAACGGGTTTATTATTATATCGATATGATTGTCCGGATGTAACGCTTTTAGAGAGTTCTGATTTTTCAAATAACAAGTTACATGTAACAGACTATCAAATAGTAAACAATATAAGCTTAAAGGACAGTTTGCACAATTTTGAGTATAAGAATAATTTTAAACAAACTGTACAACTGAATATTTTTGAGTTTGAAGAAAATAAGAAAAGTTATATGTCTACAGTTCCCTACAAATCACGTTTGGTAGAAAGTAATGAGATCATGAAACTGCATCTTACTAAAGGGAGTAAAAAAATAATAATTTTAAATAAAGAAGGTAACGTTATTGAAGAACAAATGATTTCTTTATAGATTATTAAAAATTGCCTGCTATTTTATTCTTAACAACAACACTATGTATAAAACCATCTTACTTATTTTTCTTAGTATAACGTGTTTTGCACAGCTAAAGGCGATAAAGCTTACCACAAAAGATATTCCTGAGTCTATTGAGTATAAAGGTAATATTGTAGATGCCCAGCGTTTTAAAGATGATCTGGGGGAACACATTATACTAATTACAGAAACCGGTGTAATTGATAATAAAAGTAGCGGAGAAGAATTATACCGCGAAGCAGAATTGTTTGCTTATAAGTACTTATTATCAGATGGTAAATGGGCCTTGCAATGGAAAGTATATGACTTTATAAAAGAATGCCCCGTTGATGTAGAAGCTAAATTTATAAAAGATGCTTTTACAGTGACTGACCTTAATAAAAATGGCAGAGCAGAGGTGTGGCTTATGTATAAAATTGCCTGCTATGGAGATGTAAGTCCCGCTGAAACAAAAATTATAATGTATGAAGAAGGTAAAAAGTATGCTATGCGAGGCGAAGAAAAAATAACATTTCGATCTACAAAAGATAAATACGGAGGACAATATATTTTCGATCAATCATTTAAAAAAGCTCCTGTAAGCTTTAGAGAGTATGCTAAAGCCCTTTGGACAAAATATGCATACCGCATAATAGAATAAAAGTTACACTCTCAACATCCCTCTGAAACCTCTGGCGGCATAATAAGACTGTGCCCCGTTATGATATACAAACACGGTTTCATAACGATAATCGGCAAAAACAGCACCTCCAAGCTTTCTAATAGCAGCCGGAGTAACAATCCAACTCGAAGTTTTGGCATCAAAATTCCCCAAAGTTTGCAGGTAGCGATACTGCTCTTCATTTAAAAGCTCTATACCTAATTCTTCAGCCATCACAACGGCACTACTCTCCGGTTTGTGCTCTTTTCTTCCTTCAAGAGCTTCATGGTCATAACATAAACTTCGACGCTCTTTAGGGCTCTCGGCAGAACAGTCATAAAAAATATACTCTCCGGTATTTTTATCAAAATCAACTACATCGGGCTCTCCTCCGGTTTCTTCCATTAGATACAGCGACCATAGTTTACCATCATTATTTTCAAGTCGCGCTAATACATTTGTCCATGTAACATGTTTATGACGGTTCATATTTTTTTCAAACCGCTTTTTTAGAACACTAAACAGTTCTTGTTGTTGCTCTGATGTTACTTTCTTTATAACTGACATATTTAGAGAAATATATTAATGTTAGATGTTCTGTAAAGTTATAACTTAATCTGAAAATTGTAGCAAAAAAAATCCGCCCCGTTTGGATTGGCAGGGCGGAAAAATCACACAATAAATATTAAAAAGATTGGTCAAACTCTTAGTAATAGGTAAATCTTCTGACTTTGGCTATATATTTTGCAAGCCTGATTACCTGATGGCTATAGCCATATTCATTATCATACCAAACATATAAAATAATGTTCTTTCCGCCAGTAGCCACGATAGTTGCATTACTGTCGTATATTGCAGGAGCAGTTGTGCCTACAATATCACTCGAAACCAGTTCATTATTAAGCGAATATTTTATTTGTTCAACAAGCTCTCCCTCAAGAGCATAATGTTTCATTATTTCATTTATCTCAGCAACCGTTGTAGGTCTTTCAACTTCGAGGTTAACTACCACAAGCGATCCGTTAGGTACAGGAACCCTAATGGCATTACTGGTTAGTTTACCACTTAACGAGGGTATTGCCTTCGCTACAGCGCTACCCGCACCGGTTTCTGTTATAACCATATTTAGAGCTGCTGCCCTTCCCCTACGGTATTTTTTATGCATATTATCGACCAAGTTCTGATCGTTAGTATAGGCATGTATTGTTTCGAGATGTCCTTTTACAATACCCAGCGTATCTTCTATAGCTTTAAGTATAGGTGTAATAGCATTTGTAGTGCATGATGCTGCCGACCAAACCTGAACCTCATCAGGATTATAGTCTTCATGGTTCACACCATATACAATATTAGGTACTCCTTTTCCTGGTGCAGTAAGCAGCACTTTACTTACACCTTTAGACTCTAAATGACGATTTAAAGCTTCGGATGTTGTAAAAGCCCCGGTATTGTCTATTACAAGTGCATTATTAATGCCATAAATAGTATAATCGATCTCTTCAGGGCTGGAAGCGCTGATAATATGAACCGTTGTACCATTAATTATTAGTGTATTATTCTCTGTATCGGCAACTACCGATCCTAAAAAATCGCCATGAATTGAATCATATTTTAAAAGAGAGGCTCTTTTAGCCAGTAGTACAGCATCATTTTTATCGCGTACTACTATGGCACGCAACCTGAGTTGTGCCCCTTTGCCAATTTTAGAAACCATCTCGCGGGCAAGCAGCCTACCTATACGACCAAAGCCATACAATACAACATCTTTAGGTTTTATATTTTTAGACGCCTTGGCTTTGTTAAGCTTGTAACCAATAAATTCGACAGCATCATGAAAAGGATTTTCTTCAAGATGATATTCATAAGTCAGCTTGCCAATATCTATTCTTGCCGGGGGCAAATTGGCTGTTTTAATAGCACGGGCAATTTCTACAGTATCAAAAACATTTATAGGTTTCTTTATAAATTCGGCTGCATATTCGTGCAGGTTTACTATTTCGCCCACACTTTTATCAAGCAACTGGTTGCGAAAAAGAACCAGCTCTATAGATCTGTCATACCACAACTCACTTACAATTGCTATAAGTTCTACACAGGCTTTACGCCTGCTGGCCTGATAGGAAAGTTCTTTTTCAAATAAAACAGCATTATTCATTATGCAAACTATTAAATTTTATAGAAACAAAGCAAATGTATAAAATTTCAATCGTTTTCGTAAAATTATTTTCAATATTTTTTTCATTTATTTTACTTTTAAAGTATTCAATATATAAATAATGTAGATTATACACCATTTACATTTAATAGCCAAAATAAATATAAAACAGTATTTTTTTATTTTTTATACACATAAAGTATATTTTTTGTTATTTTTATATATTGAAAAATACATTAAAATTTTACTATGAAAAACACATTACACTTATTTTATGCATTAGCCGCAGGCTTATTACTGCTTCCGGCGACGGGAAATGCCCAGATTAGCTACACTCAGGGATTCGATGATGAAAACCATGGCTGGACAGAGTCAGAGTTTTATATTGAAGAAGCTGCCGCTTGTGCAGGTACCAGCTCGTTAGTGGTAAATTTATATGATGGATTCTTTTGGGGCTATACCGGTGAAACTATTTCTCCTTCATTAGGCACCTCTAATGGCGGTGAAATAACACTGACTTACAGCTACAAAATTGTAGATTGGGATATAGAGTTCCCAAGTGTCCCAACAACAAATGATTCTAACTGGGGAACCTTTGGTGTATATTATGCTACTTCAGAGGAAGGCCCTTACACACTTGCGGAATCTATTACGCCACAAAACCACACAGAATCGGCTGACTGTGCTCCACGTTCTGTTAGCTTTTGGCTTCCTGAAGGAGAACAGCTTTATATTCGTGTTTATGGTATGCTTGGCAATTTAGAAAGTGATTTCCTGATCTACCTTGATGATATCGAAGTAACTCAGGCAGATCCTGTACAATGCTCCGGCACTCCTGGTGTGTCAACTACTGTGGCCACAGCTACTGCACTATGTAACGGAAACTCATCTACACTATCACTTAGCCCTGCATATACTGACGCGGGCCTTGCCTACACCTGGCAATCTTCTGCTGATGGTGAAACCTTTACTGATATTGCCGGCTCTACGGGCAGTACTTACAGCATTACCCAATCACAAACTACATGGTACAGGGCAATAGTTACCTGTACTGCAAGTAACGACTTTGTGTATAGCGAACCTGTACAAATTACAAACACAGGACTTAACTGTTTGTGCGATATTCTTTTTGACTCTGATATTGAACCTATTAGCCGTGTAATATTTGCAGGAATAGACAATACATCTCCGGCACCAGTAAACGGCAGCCCTGGTGTAGAGAATTTTACTGGTGTTACTCCGGGCGAAGTAACACAGGGAGAAACATATGACATTGCATTAGAAGGTAATACTGCCGATTCTGGTGATGATGCATATGAAAACTATTTTACTGTTTACATAGACTGGAATCAAAACAGCGACCTTACAGACGAAGGAGAGCGTTATGAAATTGGCTCTATCATATTCTCTGATGGAACTGACGGAATACAGGCTACAGGACAGATTGATGTGCCTGAAGATGCTTTACCGGGACTGACACATATGAGAGTTATAAAACTTTATGACGAATATGCTGATGACCCTTGCTCAAGCGAAATAGGTCTTGGCTATGGTCAGGCAGAAGATTACCTTTTAAATGTATCAACATCTACAAACAGCAGAGACGGTTTTAATGCAGCAAACTTTAAATACTATCCAAACCCTGTAACCAACGTACTTAATCTTAACTACATTAAAAACATTACTGGTGTAGAAGTGTTTAACATTGTAGGACAAAAAGTAATAAGTAAAACTGTAAATCAAACAGAGACTACAGTTGATATGTCTGCTTTATCTGTAGGAACTTATATGGTTAAAGTAAGTTCTGCAGAAGGATCTAAAACAGTAAAAGTAGTTAAACAATAGCATTTCTGATTTTAGTTTTTTATATCGGGCTGCCAATTGGCAGCCCGATTTTTTTACAAATCATCGCATCATAAAAGCTTTTTAACGTACAGGCTTAAAACTACCCCCAGATCAATACCAATTTGATGCAGTTTACCCACACTTAATTTACTTTATCTTTTTGTATGTCTTGCAGCTTTGCAAATAACAAGCAAAGCACTTAATCATATTAAAATATAGTATAGCTTTCAATTAACCTTACCTATCTTACTTAGATGAATATAAATCAGCATTATATAGCTATTAAAACACAAAGCCCCGGCCTGCATTACAGGCCGGGGCTTAACAATATAAAAAAGCAAGATGAATTTATTACATTATAAAACGTACTATTTGTCCGTTTTTGGTAAGCATCTCTACACGTACACGCTGGTTAGGGTTTTTATTTCCTAATATAGACGATACTGTTTCTATATCGATGGCTTTTGTATTGTTTATGGTAAGTATAATACCGCCTTTTAATTCATCATAATAAGGCATATAATCTTCATCAGTAATCTCCTTTATACGAACACCATAGTTTAATTTAAGCTGTTTCTTTTCATCTGCACTTAAATCCTGTAACTCAAGACCATCGTAACTATAGCTGTTTATTTCATTTTTACTCAGTTTTACAGGTACAGTAACTAGATCTCCACCGCGTTGCAATGTAACTTTAACTACATCGTTAGGGCGTTTGGTTACAATAGCAGCATTAAGGTCAGAGAATCCGTTAACAGCCTTATCATCAATTTTAACAATAATGTCTCCTTTTTTAATCCCTGCTTTTTGGGCACCACTTTTATCTACCACACTGTTAACATAAAATCCCTGCGTTTGGTTTATACCCAGCTCTTTGCTCACAGTGCTGTTAAGTTCGCCACCCTGCACGCCAAGTGCACCACGCTGCACATTGCCATACTCCATGATGTCTTCAATGATCTTACGTGTAATATTACTTGGCACTGCAAACGAGTAGCCTACATAAGAGCCTGTTTGAGAAGATATCATAGTGTTTATACCTATAAGTTCTCCACGCGTGTTAACTAATGCACCGCCACTATTACCCGGATTAACGGCCGCATCGGTTTGTATAAAAGACTGTAAGCCATCTTTGCTAAGGTTTCTGGCTTTTGCCGAAACGATACCTGCTGTAACGGTACTGGTAAGGTTATAGGGATTACCCACGGCAAGCACCCACTCGCCTACCTTCATGTTATCGCTGTTTCCAAAAGTGGCATAAGGCAGTTTTTCTTTAGCATCGATTTTTAAAAGTGCGATATCCATTTTGCTGTCGGTACCCACAAGCCTCGCTTTATAAGACTTATTGTCGTTCAGGGTAACTTCGAGGTCGCTCGCATTTTGTATAACGTGGTTATTGGTAACAATATAACCGTCTTGTGTAATAATAACACCGCTACCCGTGCCTACCTGAGCCTGTGGTTGCTGACCCCTTGAGCCGTAGAAAAATTCAAGCATAGGGTTGGTGGCAGTGGCATAAGTTGTGTTCTTTACGTGTACCACTGTATGTACAGCTTTGTCTGCCGCCTCAGTAAAATCGACCGATTCGGGTACGCCTAATGATACATTTTTTGTGTAAGATGATGATTGCGGAGCGGCAATTGATAAGGCAGAACTTGGTGTGTCGTTATCAAATACCAGTTTATAAGCTCCAAGAGTAGTGGCCCCGCTTAAAAGGGATACCAAAAACAAGCTCGAAAATCTTTTCATAATAAAAGCAGTATTTAATTTAAATGGTTAATTAATTATAACTAAACTGCGGTTGCAACCCTGTACGGAATGTCGTTAATATTTGTACTTTTGTTCTTTATTATCTGCAAAAATGGAATACACTTTTTACAAATATCAGGGTACCGGTAACGACTTTGTCATGGTAGACAACCGTGATGATGTATTTCCCAAAAATGATACCAAACTTGTTGCAAAACTGTGCGACCGCAAATTTGGCATTGGTGCCGATGGACTCATCTTATTAGAAAACGCAGAAAGTACCGATTTTCGTATGGTGTATTATAATTCTGATGGAAATGAAAGTACTATGTGCGGTAATGGGGGAAGATGTATTGTAGCTTTTGCCAACCACTTAGGCATTATTGACAACGAAACTGAATTTGATGCAGTAGACGGGAAACACCATGCTACGATAAATAATGAGGGAATTGTATCGTTGCACATGAAAGATGTTAACACAGTATCGGTTTATGAAAATTATGTTTTTCTTGATACCGGATCGCCCCACCATGTAGAAATAGTAAGCAACCTCCCGGCACTAGATGTTAAAGGTATTGGTGCCAACATTAGATATAGCGGCCTATATGGAGACAAAGGTGCTAACGTAAATTTTGTGAGCCAGGCTGCCCCTGACATTTTTTCAGTGCGCACCTACGAACGCGGTGTAGAAGACGAAACACTTTCGTGCGGAACAGGTGTTACCGCAGTGGCTTTAGCTATGAAAGTTACTGGAAAGACAGAATCTGACAGCGTAACGCTAAACACTCCGGGGGGTGAACTTAATGTGTCTTTTAAACAAAACGGGCATCAGTTTACTGAGGTATATTTAACCGGCCCTGCAAAATTTGTTTTTAAAGGCCAGGCGCAATGGTAACCCTAACCGGAAGCACAATATATCTTAGGGCACTCGAACCCGAAGACCTTGAATTTATTTACCGCCTGGAAAATAATGAGACACTTTGGAGTGTGAGCAATACACAAACGCCTTATAGCCGTTTTTTAATACGCCAGTATCTTGAAAATGCCCATCAGGACATTTATGAAGCTAAACAACTTCGACTTGCCATTTGCCTTAGTGGAAGTTTTGGAGCAATTGGACTCATAGATCTTTTTGATTTTGACCCAACAAACCAAAGGGCAGGTGTTGGTATTGTAATACAAAACCCGGAAGACCGTAGCAAAGGCTATGCAAAAGAGGCATTACAGCTTGTAATAAACTATAGTTTTAAGGCGCTGCAACTACATCAGCTATATGCTAATATTGATGTTGCTAATGTTGCAAGTACCAGCCTTTTTACTAATTTTGGCTTCCGTTTAATAGGGATAAAAAAAGATTGGAACAGACGCGAAAATCTCTATTTTGACGAAGCTTTATATCAATTGGTTAACAAACTTTAAAAAAATACACTTTGAGTTTTAAAAGAATTATCAGCATCGCATCGGTTGTAATCATCATAGGAGTTTCGATCTATGCCTACATTATGTACCAAAAAGTTTTTTCTGTAAACACTAAATTCAGCGAAAGCGAAGTAGCGGTTTATATACCTACAGGGTCTGATTTTAATAAGGTAAAGGAACTGGTTGCCCCTTATGTGGAAGATATGGATCGTTTCGAGATGGTAGCCGAAAAAAAGAAATATCCGCAAAACGTTAAATACGGAAAGTTTATACTTACGAACGGTATGAACAGTAACGATATTATTAATGCCCTGCGCTGGCCTGTGCCTGTAAAACTCTCTTTTAACAATCAGGAAACACTGCAAAACGCTGTAGGCCGTATTGCCCAACAGATAGAACCGGATAGCCTTTCGTTATTACAAGCTTTTACCGACAAAACATTTTTAGAAGAGAACGGCTTTAACGAAGATAATGTGCTTAGCATTTTTATACCAAACACTTATGAGTTCTTTTGGAATACGAGTGCCACAAAAGTTAGGGATAAGCTAATTAAAGAATACCGAAAATTCTGGACACCGGAGCGTGTTGCAAAAGCAGAAGCGCAGGGGTTGACTCCGTTACAGGTATCTGCATTAGCTGCTATTGTACACAAAGAAACCGTTAAGAACGACGAAAGGCCTCGTGTCGCCGGAGTATATCTTAACCGTCTTCATAAAGGGATTAAACTTGAGGCCGACCCTACAGTGATCTATTCAATCAAAAAACAATCAGGTGATTTTGACCAGGTAATTAAACGTGTATTCTTTAAAGACCTTGTTATAGATTCTCCTTACAATACATATAAGTATGAAGGCCTGCCACCAGGCCCGATTGCTATGCCCGATGTGACTGCTATAGATGCCGTATTAAACCCGGAAAAGCACAATTATATTTATTTTTGTGCAAGCGTAACCAATTTTGGCTACCATGAGTTTGCCGTTACTCCGGCACAACACGAAGTAAACCGTCAAAAGTATGTTGCCTGGGTAGAAAAAATGGGTATAAAGAGGTAATTTCTTACATTAAATCATATTATACCCGGACAGTTTTACAGCTCTCCGGGTATTTTTTTTCAAAAAAATACCCATTAAAAAACGTCAGACTGAATTTTCCTTAAGCCCTTTGTTTCGGGTAGTTTAAAGCCGTTTTTATGTTAAATTAACAGTCTTAAAATTACGTTAAAACAAAACCATTTTGTAATTATCTGTAAATCAAGCGTTGTTTTTGCTTATATTTGCATCCTGTGAAATTCATAAAGTGACAGTTTATGAGCAATCAAATAGAATGATAAAAAGACAATGGACATACTTTTTGGGTTTAGCCCTTTTTATAACAGTAGTAAGCTCAGGCTTTAAAGCTAAAGAAGAGAAACAGTTTGGAAAAATAGAAGGTTTTCACCTTTCAGAAGATGAAATTACAAACTACTCTGTTCCTACCATTGATGAAACCGTTAAGGTAAACTTTAATTTTCCATTTACAGGAAAATCATACATAGGCTTTAAACAGGCTATAGCCATTAAAGAAAGCCAGGGCCTTTACAAATTAGTAAGCCGTTACGGTTATTTAGGCAAATACCAGTTTGGCAGAAGCACCCTTCGTGCCCTTGGCATAAAAAACACACAATCTTTTTTAAACAATCCGGGGTTACAGGAACGCGCATTTAAAGCCCTTTTAAGCAAAAATAAATGGGAACTTAAAGGCGAGATAGAACGTTATGAAGGTAAGGTAATAAAAGGCGTAAAAATAACCGAATCGGGCATTTTAGCAGCAGCTCACCTTGCTGGGGCTAATTCTGTAAAAGGATACCTTAATTCAAACGGCAGGCGTGGCTTTAAAGACGGTTTTGGAACTTCTTTAAAAAGCTATATAAGAAAGTTTGGCGGTTATGACACATCTAATATTGTAGCCCATCCTGAGCCAAAAGTAAGGCTTAACTAAGATTTTTTTAGGCGGTTAATTTACTAATTAAAGCCTGAGCTTCATTTAACTTAATTTGCTGGCTTTTTAATTCTTCAGTTGTTTTCATTAACACAATCCTATTGTCGGTATTTTTTACTTTTAAAAAAACTTTATCAGAGAGATTCTGTAAATGATTCTTTTGCATTTGCCTAAGATATTCGCCACAGGTAATGTCCTTCTCAATAATTGTCTTATTAGCATTATTAGCTAAAATATAATTACTAAGGTCGTCCTGAAGTTTCTTAGAACGTAACCTCTCCTGCTGGAAAATATCTAGCAGATTTTTCTTCCTGTTCCTGTAAGAAGAACGACCATTAATGAGTCTGAAAAGCAGGTATAGCAACAATATAGCTATAAGCGACAATAAAAATATAAGGTCGGGAAAGAGTGGCATAATAAAGTTTATTGAAGCCACTAAATTACATAAAACAACACATTATTGTTAACAGTTTTAGATATTAAATAATAAAAACCAATTATTTAATACAAATAGCTTTTAATTAACAAATACCGCATTGTAAACCCTTAAAAATCAGAAAAACTTAATATTATACCGAGTTTTTCAATCTCACAGATGTATATGCTCACTCAATTTATTTAAATTTTACATTTAAATACTATAGGTAATATGAAAATTCTGGAGGCAAAAAACCCTTTTAGAGTTGTGTGCAAACTAAAATAACTAACCGTCCAAAAAATCACATAAAAAAACTCCTACCTTTTCAGGTAGGAGCTTTTGATATACTAAAAAAATATGTTTTAAACTTTTTCTTCTTCGCCTGCCTTAGCAATAAGGTTAAGTGCGCTACCTGCCACAAACCAGCCTATTTGGCCTTCGTTGTAGCTGTGGTTTACTTTAATCTCTTCAGTAGTACCATTATCGTGCACTATCTGAATAGTGATTTGCTTACCCGGAGCAAATTCTTTAAGATCAGTGAAGTTAAAGGTATCATTCTCCTGTATTTTATCATAATCAGCCTCATTATCAAAAGTAAGCGCAAGCATACCCTGTTTTTTAAGGTTTGTTTCATGAATACGTGCAAACGATTTTACAAGCACAACCTTAACACCAAGATGTCTTGGCTCCATAGCTGCGTGCTCGCGGCTTGAACCTTCGCCATAGTTGTGGTCTCCCACAACAATACTTGGCACACCGGCAGCTTTATAAGCGCGGGCAGTAGCAGGTACAGCCTCATATTCGCCTGTAAGCTGGTTTTTAACATTATTAGTTTTCTGATTAAAGGCGTTTACTGCACCAATAAGCAGGTTGTTAGATATGTTGTCAAGGTGTCCGCGGAAACGCAACCATGGGCCCGCCATAGAAATATGGTCGGTAGTACATTTACCAAATGCTTTTATAAGAAGTTTGGCACCTGTAATATTCTCACCATCCCATGGAGTAAAAGGAGCAAGAAGCTGTAAACGCTCAGACTCCGGATTAACAGCAACCTGCACTTTAGAACCGTCCTCTGCCGGAGCCTGATAGCCCGGATCTTCGGCGTCAAATCCTTTAGGAGGAAGTTCATTTCCTGTTGGTTCATCAAGCATTACCTCTTCGCCATCTTCGTTAATAAGCTTGTCAGTAAGCGGGTTAAAACCAAGATCGCCAGCAATAGCAAGAGCCGTAACAAGTTCCGGAGAACCTACAAACGCTAATGTATTAGGGTTACCATCTGCACGCTTAGAGAAATTACGGTTAAATGAGTGTACAATAGTGTTACGCTCTTCTTTCTCTGCACCTTCCCTGTCCCACATACCAATACATGGGCCGCAGGCATTAGCAAATACAGTACCTCCTATTTTATCGAATGTATCGATAAAACCATCGCGTTCTATAGTGTAGCGTACAACCTCCGAACCCGGAGTGATCGTAAACTGCGCTTTTGTTTTAAGTTTCTTTTCGGCAACCTGCCTGGCAAGAGAAGCCGAACGTGAAATGTCTTCATAAGACGAGTTGGTACAAGAACCTATTAAACCAACCTGAACCTGTAAAGGCCAGTTGTTCTTCTCTGCCTCTTCCCTCATTTTAGATATAGGAGTAGCAAGATCCGGAGTAAAAGGGCCGTTTAAGTGCGGCTCAAGCTCGTTAAGGTTAATTTCGATAACCTGATCAAAATACTGCTCAGGGTTAGCATAAACTTCTGCATCACCAGTTAGGTATGGAGCTACAGCATCGGCAGCATCAGCTACATCGGCACGATTTGTAGCACGAAGATAACGGCTCATAGAATCGTCATAACCAAAAGTAGATGTTGTTGCACCCACCTCGGCACCCATATTACAAATAGTACCTTTACCAGTACACGACATAGATGTGGCACCTTCGCCAAAATATTCAACAATAGCACCAGTACCCCCTTTTACAGTAAGAATACCAGCCACTTTAAGAATAATATCTTTAGGAGCTGTCCAGCCCGATAGTTTGCCTGTTAGTTTTACACCTATAAGTTTAGGGAATTTAAGCTCCCATGCCATGCCGCTCATTACGTCTACTGCATCAGCACCACCAACACCAATGGCAAGCATACCAAGACCACCTGCATTAACAGTGTGAGAGTCGGTACCTATCATCATACCACCCGGAAATGCATAGTTTTCAAGCACTACCTGGTGAATGATACCTGCACCCGGTTTCCAAAACCCAATGCCATATTTATTAGATATAGAAGACAGGAAGTCAAAAACTTCGTTGCTCTGTTCTTTTGCACGTTTTAAATCGGTCTTAGCATCAACCTTAGCCTGTATAAGGTGGTCGCAGTGCACAGTTGTAGGCACAGCAACGCGCGCTTTACCTGCGTGCATAAACTGTAAAAGAGCCATCTGGGCGGTTGCATCCTGACAGGCTACCCTGTCCGGAGCAAAGTCCACATAATCTTTACCTCTTGTAAACGCCTGGGTTGGTAAACCTTCCCAAAGGTGAGAATACAGGATTTTTTCTGATAGTGTCAGAGGGCGGCCAACCAGTTCGCGTGCTTTATCAACACGCTCAGCCATAGTCCCGTACACCTTTTTTATCATTTCAATATCAAAAGCCATATCTCTATAATTTAATATTAAACGTTTATTGTTCTGTCAGCCTAAGCACCAAATTTACACAGCCAACTGTTTATGAGTCGGAGAGAACTTAGTTAAGTTAATTCCCTCTACTGCAGCCTTGTATTCATTGATGGTTGGGATACGGCCTAAAATTGCCGATAATACAACAACCGGTGTAGAAGCAAGCAACGATTCTCCTTTTTTACGTTCTGTATCTTCTACAACACGGCCTTGGAAAAGACGTGTAGAAGTCGCCATAACGGTATCGCCTTTGGCTGCTTTTTCCTGATTACCCATACAAAGGTTACAACCCGGACGCTCCAAATACATCATGTTTTCGTATTCCGTACGTGCAGTATTTTTAGGTAAAAGGTCGCTGAACTCAAAACCTGAATACTTTTGTAACAAATCCCAATCGCCTTCAGCTTTCAGCTCATCAATAATATTATAAGTAGGTGCGGCTACAACAAGTGGGGCGTTAAACTTAACTTCACCCTGTTGTTCTTCAAGGTTCTTAAGCATTTGAGAAACGATTTTCAAATCGCCTTTATGAACCATACACGAACCTACAAAGCCTAAATCAACTTTTTTATCATCGCCATAATAAGATATAGCGCGAATTGTATCGTGTGTATATCGTTTAGAAACATCTTCATTATTCACATCCGGGTCAGCAATCATCGGTTCTGCTATAACATCAAGATCGATAACAACTTCTGCATAATATTTTGCATTTTCATCCGGAGTTAAGACCGGTTTTACGCCTAATTTTATATCAGTTATCCTCTTATTAGCCTTGTCTATCAAGCCCTGTAGTACCTGATTGTGGTTATCCATACCTTTATCGATCATGATCTGGATCCTGCTTTTAGCGATTTCCAGTGATTCGATCAAAGTATCGTTATTAGAGATACATATTGAGGCTTTCGCCTTCATTTCCGCTGTCCAGTCTGTAAACGTAAATGCCTGATCTGCTAAAAGTGTGCCAATATGAACCTCTATGATCCTACCCTGGAAAACATTTTCGCCATCAAATTGCTGTAGCATTTGCAATTGTGTTGCATGAACAATATCGCGGAAATCCATGTAATCTTTCATTTCACCTTTGAATGTAACTTTTACAGACTCCGGTATTGGCATCGAAGCCTCACCCGTTGCCAATGCAAGTGCTACGGTTCCTGAATCGGCTCCAAAAGCAACACCTTTAGACATCCTTGTATGCGAGTCACCCCCAATGATGATAGCCCATTCATCTACAGTAATATCGTTCAGAACTTTGTGAATAACGTCGGTCATTGAATGGTAAACGCCTTTAGGGTCGCGGGCAGTAATAACACCAAAATCGTTCATGAACTTCATTAGTTTAGGGATGTTTGCCTGCGCTTTTTTATCCCAAACCGAAGCCGTGTGGCAACCTGACTGATAAGCTCCGTCAACACTTGGCGAAATAACCGTTGCTGCCATAGATTCCAGTTCCTGTGCGGTCATAAGGCCTGTCGTATCCTGAGAACCAACAATGTTTACCTTTACACGAACATCAGAACCTGCATACAACAGTTTGCCCGGTGTTACGCCAACTGCATTTTTATTGAATATTTTTTCTACAGCAGTAAGTCCCTGTCCTTCGACTGAAATTTCTTTTGATGGTGCAAATACCGCCGGAATATCAATACCCAAAGTTTGGGCCGCGAATGTTTGTATTTTTTTACCGAACACCACAGCATAAGAACCACCCGCTTTGATGAATTCTAATTTTTGCGGCGTAAAGGATTTAGAAAGGTCAATCAGTTCCTGATCTCCGTTATATAATTTTTTCTTCCTGGTATTAATCGTTAAAACGGTTCCGGTAGCAACAGAATAAACCTCTTCTAAAACAGGCTCTCCTTTTTCGTTACGTACAAGGTTGCCGTCTGCGTCATGTTTTTTAACCCAGTTTTTAAGGTCAATCCCTATACCACCTGTAACATCTACAGTTGTAAGGAAAATAGGCGAGATACCATTTGTTCCGCCCACAATTGGTGCAATATTTACGAACGGTATGTAAGGACTTGCCTGTTTACCTGTCCATAGTGCCACGTTATTTACACCCGACATACGAGATGAACCTACACCCATTGTACCTTTTTCCGCAATCAGCATGATGCTTGCATCGGGAAACTGTACTTGAAAATCCTTTATTTCCTGTTGTTGCTGTGGCGTCATCATACACAATCCATGTAATTCGCGGTCAGAGCGTGAGTGCGCCTTATTACCCGGCGAAAGCAAATCAGTAGAAATATCACCTTCAGCAGCAATATATGTAACAATTTTTATCTCTTCCGGAACTTCAGGAAGCTGTGTAAAAAACTCTGCCTGCGCATAGCTTTCTAAAATTTCTTTGGCAATTGCATTTCCGCTTTCGTAGGCCGCTTTCAAACGGTCTGTATCCGCCTCATAAAGAAAAACCTGTGTTTTCAGTACATCTCCAGCATGCTTTGCTATAGAAAAATCATGACCAAGAGCTAAATCAAGCAATACCTCGATTGATTTACCACCTTTCATGTGCGATAATAATTCAAAGGCAAATGCAGGAGTGATTTCTTCAACTACAGCTTTACCAAGAATAATTTCCTTTAAAAATTGTGCTTTCACACCTGCCGCTGGAGTTGTACCCGGCAAAGTATTATAAATAAAAAACTTAACAGAATCTGTTCTGTGCGGATTATCGGTATCTTTTATTTGGGCAATAATTTCGCTTAATAGTTCTGCTCCGTCAATTGGTTTAGGGTGAAGTCCCTGGGCTTTTCTTTCTTCAATTTCTTTTATATAATCTTGATAAATATTATCAAAAGCCATAGTAAGTATATTATGTTCGTTTGTAAAAAATGTCTGTAAAGTTACTCAAACTTATTTCAATTAAAAAATTTTTAGCTATTCTTTAGTTTGACGAAATTATTATTTATAAACATTCTATTTTACTGTTTATATTTCAATAAATTTAAGATTAAAGGCTCTTCATTCAGGATTAGTCAATTATTTTTAAAAATATTAACAAATCGTAATCATTAGGCTTAATTTTATAAAATATAGAAAATTAGCTGAAACAAAAAATACAAAAATATTTTACTTAAATCAATTACTAAACCGTTTTAGTTGGTGGTTTTGCTGCTATTTTTCATTTTCATGTAATAACTAAGTAGTCCTGAAGACAGCACAACTCCAATCCCAAAAAGCAATGCTTTTATAATCAGAAATTTTAAATGTCCATCCGCTTTTACAACGGTTGCAAAATAGCCGAAAAATGCACTGATAAACATGTAAAGAGAAAACACAAAAAGTGGTATACCGCAAAATATACCCAAATATTTTTGATCATAAAATAACTGCAGCATAAGTAATACAAATGCACCAACTGCCGGATAATTGATAATACCTAACGAAAGGTAAGACTCTGAAAACCAAAAAACAGCAAGTAAAATAAAGTACAAATAAGAAATATTGCGAAACACTCTAACCATAACGCAATTAAATAAAAAAACTGAATAATTGAATATTTAATCTCTGTTTATGCATTAAGTAGTGTATGGCATTTTAAGAGCCGGTTTAGCCTTTGCATATTTGTAAACCATAGCCGAAGCGGTAAAAAAAGAGAAGATAAAAACTCCTGCGCCTGTAATTAAAAAATCTAATCCGTCTGCCGATCCCACAGGAAAGTCGTTAAATTCAGAGCACACAGCAAGCAACATAAATAGCGAGAATATTGCAACTACAATACCAACAGCAAGCCCTACTATCCTTTTCTGAAAAAATATCTGAAATAGAAATAATAAAGCAGCAGTAATGGCAAAATAATTTACATGGCCACTTGCAGCAAGATTTTCCAGCAGCCAGTATAACGAAAACGCAAGAAAGAAAAATTCAGGAAAAACAAGAATATTTTTTTTCATAGTGATAACAATTGGTTGTAAATAATCTAACGGCAAGATGTTTACTTTAGTATGAATTAATTTACACCATAACTTTGAATTGCTACAATTCGGCTATTCCTGTAGAAAGAATATTTTTTTTCAGTACGCTCAAGATACCTGTAAAGTAACAGGGATTTATTAAACAGTTGTTTTGCCTCTCCTCTATTTTCAGTCTGAAGCTGTTCTTGTGCCATAAGGTAAAGCACATCAGCAAGCTTTTCATAATTACCCTCATTGAATTTACCTGTATCTATAAGTCTCTGTAAAAAATCATCATCACCCAACATTACAGCTTCATCAGGATCAAAACCTAATTCAGCTTTAAGCGCAAGTGATGCAAGCTGCTTAGAAGTTTCCAGCCCCGGACTTTTCTTTCCTATCAAAAAGCCTATAATATTCTTAAGCACAAGCCCCAGCTGCTCTATCTGACTTTCTAAATAATCTCTTTTTTCCATAATACATAAATACAAAAAAAGCTGTTTAAAACAGCTTTTTGATTATCATTTCTTCGGTTATACCTTCGGCATCAGCCTTGTAGTTTTTAATAATCCTGTGGCGCAATATACCTGTTGCAACAGCCTGGACATCTTCTATATCGGGGCTAAACTTGCCCTGCAAAGCTGCATTGGTTTTTGCCGCCAATATAAGGTTTTGCGAAGCTCTTGGCCCCGCCCCCCAGTCAAGATAAGTCTTCACATAATCGTTGCTAAGCGGATTGCCCGGCCTTGTCTTATTTACCAGGGTAACGGCATACTCTATTACATTATCTGCCACAGGAACACGACGAATCAGGTGCTGAAAATCAGTTATTTCCTGTGCGTTAAATAGTGGATTTATAGTGGCTTTGGTGTCGGCAGTAGTACTCTTAACAACCTGTACCTCTTCGGCAAATGTTGGATAATCAAGTTTAATAGCAAACATAAACCTGTCCAACTGTGCTTCCGGCAGCGGATAGGTTCCCTCCTGCTCTATTGGGTTTTGTGTTGCCAATACAAAATAAGGCAATGGAAGCCTATGATTTTCTCCGGCAATAGTTACCGATTTTTCCTGCATAGCCTCAAGCAGCGCAGCCTGTGTTTTGGGCGGTGTACGGTTTATCTCATCAGCAAGGATAATGTTAGAAAAAATAGGCCCTTTTAAAAATTTAAACTGCCTGCTCTCGTCTAATATTTCGCTGCCCAATATATCAGATGGCATAAGGTCGGGCGTAAACTGTATGCGCTTAAACTCCAGACCCAGAGCCTGCGATATAGTGTTTACCATCAATGTTTTTGCAAGACCCGGCACACCCACTAAAAGGGCATGGCCTCCTGCAAAAACACTAAGAACGATCTGGTTTATAACTTCTTCCTGACCTACAATTACTTTTGCTATCTCTTTTTTTAATGCTGCCTGTTTTTGTACTAAGTTTTGTATCGCTGCTACGTCTGACATAGGGTTTGCTGATTCTTTTAATTAAAAATAAAGCTAAGGAAATCCTTAGCTTCAAACTTATAAATAATTTTACGGTTTACCTAAATATTAAACACACAAAGGCAATTATTTTTTTACCCAGTTGTTCGTGAATTTACACTCACGATACTCACCATTTACTTTAATATAGGTGTCCTTAATTTTTTCGGCACTCCATTTTGCAATGGTCTTTATCTGTTTTTCCTTAAGGGCAAGCTCCTTAATTTTTGTATAATCTTTTGCATAATCAGCAGGATGTTCATCATAGCGGTTAGTAACCGTTAGCAGCTTATAGCTTTGCATACCTCTTTGATCTGTATCCAATATAGGTTCAGACACTTGTTTATCCTTAAGATCTGACACCTGATTATAAATGGTAGGATCCATTTTAGTAAGCTCAAAACGGGTTTCCAGCGTGCGTGGGTTCATTAGTAACCCCCCACTGTTTTTTGTCTCTTTTTCATCCGATTCTGATCGGGCTGCATCAGCAAAACTTATCTCCCCGCTAACAATTTTTTTCCTTATCGATTCGGCCTTGTCTTTGGCTTCGCGCAATGCCTCCGGAGTAACTTTAGGTGAAATAAGTATGTGCCTTACATCAAGCTCTTGGCCTCGTATTTTTTCAACATAAATAAGGTGATAACCATACTCAGACTCAACAGGTTCAGATATTTCTCCCTCTGCAAGGCTAAAAGCCGTATCCTTAAACTCTTTTACAAATTGTGTTTTACGTGTAATTTTATAAAAACCTCCACTGGAACGCGACCCGGGGTCTTCTGAATAAAGCACTGCCTTACTGTAAAAACTCGAACCATCCTGAACGTCTTTTTTTATCTGCTTGAGCCTGTCTATTACTATTTGCTTTTCTGCCTGAGAAACCTTTGGCTTTATAACAATTTGTGCTACTTCCATCTCTGCACCAAACACCGGCAGGTCGTCTTTACCAAACTTTGCATAAAACTGCCTCACCTCTTCAGGGGTAATAGTAACTTCATCAATGATCTTTTTTTGCATCTGCTCTGTAAGCTTTTGCGTTTTTATCATTTCGAAAAGCTCGGTTTTAAAGCTCTCTATGTTTTTCTTTTTAAAGTATGCTACCATTTTATCTACAGACCCCAGTTGCTCTACGAAGTAGTCTATCTGACGGTCCATAGTTTCGTTTACCTCAGCATCATGCACAATAATACTATCCTGTATTGCCTGGTGAGCATAAAGTTTATCTTCCAACAATTTACCTAAAAGTTCGCAACGGGTTACCTCTTCAACAGGTACATTTTGAGCCTGGAGCTCTTTATACATAAGATCTATATCGCTGTCTAAAACCACATAGTCACCTACAACTGCAATTACACCGTCAACCTTAAGTTTACCTTTTTTAGATGCAGGCTTTACACTGTCTTTCACCGTTGCTGTAGGTATAATTTCCTGAGCAGCGGCCGATAGCCCTAAGAACACAAAGGCTAAAAGCAATGCCAACCTGTTATTTATAAATTTCATACTTCTTATTTTTAATCGCGTCATCCGTAATTTCTTTTTGGAATTTCTTTATTAACTCCAGTTTCCTGTTATTTATTATTACCTGCTCTAAAGTTGGCTTTATATATTCAAAAGGGGCTATTTGGTTTGCATCTATTACACGCGATACCTTAACAATATAAACATCTGTAGAATCAGGATATTGATAAGATATACCGCTGCTTATATATTTTGCACGGTTGTCGGGCGTAATAAAAGGCAGTTTTTGGTAAATCCCATTCATATCTGTCCAAACCGTATCGTTAAAAGCATAGCTTTTAAATTGCAAAGCCATATCTGTAAGCGCCTTAAAGTCTTTTTTATTGCCACTTAAAAAACGTTGTCTTGCAATACCATATTTTGGATGGTCTTTAGCTATGCGAATATACTTTAACCTTGCAAGGGAGCCTGTTGTTTTAAAATTCTCTTTGTTGCTGTTGTAATATTTTACAAGCTCATCATCTGTAACAAGAGTATCTACGCTTTGCTTAACTACTTCCTCCAAATAAGCTTTGGTGTACAGATCGGCAGCATATTGTTTGACCAGTGCATCAAGCTCCTGTTGCTTTTCGCTGCCAATGTTTACAACGGCTGCATCATACATAAGCCTTTGCGATGCCCAGCGGTCTATGTAGTTCTTTATAATGGCAATACTGTCCTGTTTGGTAGTTCCGGCAGGTACCATACCTGCAAGTTCCTGCCTGTCAAGATAAGAATTGTTTACCCGCGCAGCGGCATTATCAGGTCCTGCTTCCTGTTTGTTGTTGCAGGCCCACAATGTTATTGCGCAAAATAGCAGTATTGCCCTTTTTACCATTATTGGTTAAGCTCTTTTTTTACTTTTTCAAACACTTCAGCATTTACCTTAACAGTAAACTCTTTCTTAAGGTCGTCTACCCATGTGTTTTCAAGATACTGCTGATAATCGTTAACAACACGGCCTTTGGCCTCTTCAAGTGTTTTAGGACCCGCAGGCAATACTTTTATCGTTTTTGTTACATAAAAATAATCACCCTCTTTTATAATTGAAGATATACCAGTTTTCCACTCTGCCTGTTTTGGTAAAGCTTCACTGTCCTGCTCATAAGTACCCGTTTTTTCAATTACGTTTACTTTATCTTTAGTATTAAGTTTACTTTTAATATAGGCTGCATCTTTACCTTTAAGCAGATAATCTCTTGTTTTCTTAATGTCCTTTTCGTTAGTAGACGAATACACCTCTGCTTCTACCCTTGCTTTCCATTGGTAATTGGCAACATTGGCATCATAGAAATTCTTAAGGCCAATAGTATCGTTTTTAGCTTTTTCCCATATCTCTTTTTCCATCAGGTCAAAAAGCAGTAATCCGTCACGATATTCTTCCATAACCTGTGCAAACTCCGGAAACTCCTTTTCCAGGTTATCATTGTAATACACATTAAGTTGTTCGCTTGTAAAACGGTCTAAAAGCATGTCGGCAGCTTTGGCTACAGGCTTAGTACTGATGCCCATTCTTTGCTGAGCGTTTACATATTCCAGAAAATCTTTACCCGTAAACTTTTTATCATTGTTTATAGTAAGCAGTGTCTTATCAAATGGTTTAAGGTCGGCAGGAGGTGTCCAGCCCATAGTGTAGATACTGTCGGTAATCGTTTTTACAACCTCGCCATATAGTTTTTTATCTTTCTCTACGGCATATTTGTTTTTAAGCTTTTCATTCATAGACTCAACAATGCGTCTTGAACGTTCGTCTCTTTTTATCCTTGCTTCAATATCGCCTTTAACCTCTTCAAGTTTTTTAACAGGTTTCTTTTCCACAAGCTTTATTATATGCCATCCAAACTGGGTTTCTACCGGAGCAGAAAATTCCCCCGGTTTTGTAAGAGCAAACGACGCATCTTCAAATTCCTGAGAAGTAAGGTCTCCTGAGTTGAAAGAATTAAGCACACCGCCAGCATCAGAACTTGATTTATCTTCACTAAACTGTTTGGCAAGAGCAGCAAAATCTTCGCCTTGCTTAAGTTTTTTATAAATATCGTCTATCTTGGTTTTAGCTTTTGCAGCCTCTGCAGCATTCTCAGCCTTAGGCTTCATTATCATAATATGAGCCACTGTAACCTCGCCTCTGTTTGCTCTCTCATCGGTAACTTTTACAATATGGTAACCAAAACGTGTTCTTACAGGTTTAGACACCTGTCCTTTTGGAGTGTTGTATGCTATATTTTCAAACGGATAAACCATTCTGAATACTGTAAAATAGCCAAGATCCCCCTTATTTTCTTTTACAGACGGATCTTCAGATGTTTCTACTGCCAGTTTTTCAAAATTCTCTCCGGCAGCTGCTCTCTTATAAACAGCAATAGCCTTATTATAAGCTTTAAGAGTATCGGCAGGTGCAGCATTTTCATCTGCCATGATCAATATATGCGACGCTCTTAATTCTTTAAGCGAACGGTTGTAGGCTTCATCTATAAGTTCTGTAGTAACCTTACTGTCGGTAAGATAGTTTTTTGCAAGCTGAGTGCGGTAGCTTTTAAGCTCTCCCTGGTATTTTTTGTTATTTTGAAGCCCAAGCTTATTTGCTTTATTTACTTTAAGCTTATATCCTGTAAAGAGTTCAAGATAATTGGTCAGGTCTTTTTGAGAATCGTCTTTTACGAGGTCGAGGTTTTTGTTATAAACCCTTACAAATTCATCTGTGTAATATGGTTTATCGTCTATGGTAAACAAAATATCTTTTTGGGGTGCCGGTGCTGCCGCTGTTTGTGTGGTTTCCTGAGCGGTTTTGCAACCCGAAGTAAGTAACGCCGTTAGTAAAAGGCCTGAAAGAACCTGGTTTAGTCTCATTATAAAATTAATTTATATGCTTAAATACGGTTTGTAAACGTAGTATCGGTTAAAAAATTATGATTGCTTATTTTTTGCAACTCACAAAAGTAAGCAATCGGCAGTATTATGCAAGTATATAATGTTTATTTATACACTAACCTGCTCAACTTTTTAGCGAAAAAACATGTATAAAAAAAGGCATCTGCAAACAGATACCTTTTAGACAGAGGCATTAAAGCCTTTTATTTCTCTTCAACATAGGCAAGGCATTCGTGCAGTTCCGGCCTGTTGGTTATAAAACCTTTAAGCCAGTCTATTAACTGCTCCAGTTCGTAGGGCAAAAGTAATTTTAAAGCTTTTTCTACTTCCTTGCTAAAAAGTTTAGGGTCAAAGCTCACATTTTCCAATACAGTCTTTGTGTAGCTAAACATTGATGCAGGCATAGTTAATTATACATATTGAGGTTAGTGGTGATTGAAAAATTTCATTGTAAAAGTAAATAAATATTTTTTCACTATAACGTTTTATATGATAATTTTATTACTCCCAAATTCTCAATATGCGATTTATTTAACAAAAGATTAAGTTTTTGTTGCCATTAGCATTTCACGCTTACCGGGAGGTCCGGCCAGTTTTTGCGTAGTAAATCCGGCGGCTTTCATGTTGTTTTTAATAACCGATCGACATGCATAAGTAACAAGTATACCTCCGGGTTTTAATGCATTATACATTTTTTTAAAAATTTCCTCACTCCATAAGTGTGGTTGATACTGATAACCAAAGGCATCAAAATATACTAAGTCAAAAATATTTGAATCGTTAATATCTTCAAAAAACTGTTTACGCTTGGTTAATCTGAAATTTAGGTTTAGTTTAACTTCATTGCCCCAGTCGGCGCTGTGCATAAAGTTAAAAACATCTAAATATTGCGTTGCTTTTAGCTGCTCTGCATAATTAAGCAGGGCACTATGTTCTTGTTCTACCGGATAAGCCTCTACTCCTACATAGTCTATCTTTTGTCCTGTCCCTACCGATTCTAAAAAAGTGATAAAAGCATTAAGCCCTGTGCCAAAGCCTATTTCTAAAATAGAGAGTTGTTCATTAGGTTTCAAATGTAGTCCGTTCTTTATAAAAACATGCTGCGCCTCCTGTATGGCTCCAAATTTAGAATGGTAGGTTTCCTGCATTTCAGGCAGGTATATGGTTACAGAGCCGTCTTCTGTAATAATAATTTCTCTTTTCAACTGTATCAGCTTTTAATCATCAGTAATAACAAAGGTATATTTAAAAACCTAAACACCTGTCAGTCTCAAAACAATAAAAAAGAGAACCCGCATGGATGGGTTCTCTTTTCCGTTTGTAGATATATAGATATGTAGAAAATTTACTTTAAACAGCTTACCCTCTGGTAAGCCAGCCTCTTTTGCTTGCTGTGGCAATAGCATAAGGCGTTATCCAGAAAAGTGCAAATGTGTATAATAAGCTGTATGAATAAGCATAAAACGATTCTGACACATTATATTTTTTAGCATAAAACAGTACCGAAAAACTCGACATTACCAGTATACTGAACAGCGTTGAACTTAAGAACAATACCGGATAGCTTATTACCAGGAACAGCATTAGTATGATAAAAGGATATGACAAAAATATAGACATAGCCTGATTTAACCACAGCAATCGTGTCCCCACTTTAGACTGCTCCCTGAATCCTTTAAATACAAACTTGGCCATCATCAGGTTTTCACGCACATTGCTCCTGCCCCATCGTATAAACATTTTATACAGTCCTTTATATTTTTCAGGAACGTTGGTTAAAACATAAGCATTACGCTGGAATAAAATGTGGTAGCCCTGTTTCATGATCATGTTTGTCATAGCACGGTCTTCGCCAATATCCGATGGTTTACCCATAAACGTTTGGTTTATCCATTCAGGCAGGCAGGCAAAAACAGCTTCCCTACGGTAGGCAGCCAATGCGCCCGGAGTACATAATACAGATCCTAAAGCACTCTCAGCAGAACGAATAAATTCAAAACTAAGCACAAAGCTAACATTAAGCATTTTAGGGATAATGCTTTTACGATTATTAAGCACTCTTACGTTACCTGCAACCGCACCACATTGTTTGTTTGTTACAAGCGGGCTAACCAAGTTTCTTAATGTATCTGCTTTTACAATAGAATCGCTGTCTACCGTTACAAAAACCTCGCCTGTACCAACATTAAAACCACGGTATAAAGCATGGCGCTTGCCCATATTTTTTGGTTGTTTAAATATCGAAACCTTATCGCCCAGTTCTTCTTTAGCCTTTAATATCCATTGCCATGTATCGTCTTTACTACCATCATCTATAGCCAAAAGCTGTAATTTATTTTCAGGATATTTGCTGGCAACGAGGCTTAGAAGTGTATCATAAACCAATTTACCCTCATTATATGCAGGAACAATAACTGTACATGTTGGCAATTCATCATCAGATACTGATTTTACAGGCTTGTACCTAAAATATAAAAACAGATTATAGGCAAAAAAAGCTCCCTTAATGGCAAGCAGACCCAACGTTACAGCAATCAGCACTATTCCCCAAAAAGAAGCCATACGCTCTTCGTGCAGCTTTTCAAACTCAGGCTGTAATTCATAAACCAGAAAAGTTCCGGCAAGAAGCACCAATAACGTCGCTGCCTGAATCATCAGCCCCTTAGTATTTTTATGTTTTGGTTTATTCTTTGTAGTATTAGAAGTAGTAAAACTTTCTTTATTTAAATTGATCGGGTTTGTGGTAAACGTTTCTGCATTCATATTGTGCTTGTATTTATTGAGAGGCATAATTTATCCCCTCAATTATTTACAAGCACCATACCACCACAAAAAACAACTGTAAATCAAAACATTACACATATACGCAAAAATTGCGAATTGTAGAATTGTGTAGAAAAAAATCCCCATTTTCTACACAATTGAATCATTAAGAAGCAATATAAAAGTAAAATGCCCACCAAAATATGGCAGGCATTTCTATTACATTATAACCTATTATTTACACTGGAGCGTTTTGCTCTATAAGTTTCTCTTTTTTGAGCTCAGCCCAAAAATCAGCAGGTATGCTAACCTTCATAGATGCTGCATTTTCCTGTACCTGTTTTGCGTTACGCGCACCTGGTATTGTTGCCGATACCACTTTTGGTGCAACAGTAAATTGCAGGGCAGCCGTTCGAAGGTCTACCTTATGTGCAGCAGCCACCTTTTTCATTTTTTCATATTTAGCCATGATGTCAGTAGGTTTTTCTCCCCCATACAAATAACGATCCTGACCTGCTAAAAGCCCGGCAGCAAGAGGCGCGCCAACAACTATACTTACTCCTCTTTTTTCGCAGGCGGGAAAAAGCGTATTAAGGTCGTCTTTGTGTTTTACAAGCGAATATTGCGTTGCTGAGAGAAATATATCAGGATCTGCTACTTCAAGGGTTTTAAGTGCGGGCTCTATAGTATTTACTCCCAATCCCCAGCCTTTTATAAGCCCTTCGTCGCGCATTTTTGTAAGCTCTTTCATGGCGCCATTCTGTGCTATTTTAAAATAGTCCAGCCATTTATCGCCAAGATCTTTGTTATCAGGCGAAAGGTCGTGTATAAAAACAATATCTAACGCAGGTATACCCAATCTCAGCAGGCTGTCTTCTACCGATTTTCTTGCTCCCTCGGCAGTATAATCGTATTTATAATTAAAGTTAAGCCTGCCTTTCCACAACGGATGGCTAAAATTTGCATCAGGGTGCATAAGCCTGCCTACCTTAGTCGATATAACATATTCTTTTTTGTCTTTACTGTGTAAAAAATTACCTATTCTGCGCTCGCTAAGACCAAGCCCGTACCATGGCGACGTATCAAAATAGCGAATGCCCGAATCCCACGCGGCCTGCATAGCCTGTAGCGAATCGGTATCTGAATTTTCTTTAAAACCATTACCCAGTGCCACACCACCAAGCCCAATAGTATAGGGCGGACGATAATGCTCTCTGACAGACGGTTCAAAACTACCCGAAGATTGGGTAATTACAGGTGTTACATTACTTTCGGGAGCAAGGTCGAAAGCATTGCCCACGAGTGGAGTTATAGAAGCTGCTGCAGCCCCTTTGGTGAGTGTGTTTATAAAAGTGCGTCGTGTAGTAGCCATGATAGTATTTGGATTTAATAGTTAAAATCCAAAGTTAGTCATCGCTTCATAGCAAAGCAATTATAGAATCTTAAAATATTGCTAAAGCCCTACGGATTTTCAACTATCATTACCTCTACCCTACGGTTGGCCTCACGCTCTTCGGGAGTTTTTTCGGGGATGGTATAAACAGGTTCAGAGACTCCAAACCCCTGAAATGACAACCTGCTTTTATCTATACCGTTTTGGTTTAAGAACATCATTACTGCTTTAGCCCTTTGGGTAGATAGATTTTTACGGTCAGCCGTCATACAGCACACATGCCCTAACAGTTTAATCTTAAGCCCCGGATTAGATTCCATTACCTGCAACAACTCATAAAGCCTGTGGCGTGATTCTGTCATTACTGCAAAAGTATTCTCATAAAAATTAAGGTTCTCTATCTTAATTTTCTCACCCTGTTTGGCTTCGTTTACTTTTTTCATAAAAACTACATCAAGAGTCATTTCCTGATCTTTACCGCCCGGCCCCTGTACCATTATCTTTTCAGGATATTTTATAGATTTTTTATCTACTGCGACGGGCTTTTTCTCTTTAATGCCTAATATTTCGTTCTCTTTAGCAAGATCTTTTTTCTGGAGGAAATAAATAGTAACCTTACGGTTCTCAGCTTTTACAGGCGAATGTTTGTGCAGTTCGCCAAAACTCCTTATCCGGAAATCTTCTCTTGTATTGATCTTTCCTTTTAAAAGACTAAATACATGTGTTACACGTCGCTGAGCCAATGTATCGTTAAGACCTGTGCTTCCGTCTTCATCGGTGTAACCATTTATAGCCAGCACCTTGCTCTCTTTATTGTCGCCCATCCAGGTTTGCAGTTTTGCAAACTCTGAAGGTTTAAGTTCGTATTTATTGCTGTCAAAATAAACCGAAAATTGTTCCTGTGCACTCAATGTGACAGTAACAAACAAAAGCGACAATAGCGAAAACAGCTTTTTCATAATAGTGTTGTTAGATTAGCTAAACGAAAATAAGTATTTATTTATTATTAACCGTTAAGTATATGTTTATTACCAACAAAAATTCCTACAGGTTTACAAATTCAATTCGTACTATTGTACAATCAATCATCAAACAATCATCTAATGAAAAAATCTCTCTTAATACTGTTCTTCTGTCAAAGTATCCTGGCGCAAATCCCGTCTGCTAAAATAGACAGCATGGTTACTCATGCCATGAAAAAATTTAATGTAGCAGGCACCGCAATAGCCATTGTTAAAGACGGTAAAATTATTCATAATAAAGGGTATGGCGTAAAGTCTATTACTACAAAAGAACCAGTAAATGAGCATACTAATTTTGCAATTGCATCGAATACAAAAGCCTTTACATGTGCAGCACTTGCCATTTTAGCAGAAGAGGGAAAAATTTCGTGGACTGATAAGGTTAAAGACCACATACCCGAGTTCAAAATGTATGACGATTATGTTACTGAAAATTTTAACATACAGGATTTGCTTACCCATCGCAGCGGACTTGGGCTTGGTGCGGGCGATCTTATGTTTTTTCCTAACGGAAGCGATTTTACACTGAAAGATCTGTTAAACAGTTTCCAGCATTTTAAACCGCAGTCTGCCTTTAGGACAAAGTTTGACTATGATAACCTGCTGTATATTGTAGCGGGCGAAGTTATTGCCCGCGTGAGCGGCATGAGCTGGGAGCAATATGTACAAACGCGTATTATTAATCCTTTAGGCATGAATGATTCATATACTTCCATTGGCATGATGAAAGATAAAAACAATCTGGCAACCCCTCATAACGATGTAAAAGGTGTTTTAAAACCACTGCCCCACTGGGATGAAATGATAAATGGTGCTGCAGGAGGCATTTATGCAAATACTGACGACCTTTGCAAATGGATGTTGGTACAACTTAATAAAGGTAAATACGGCGAAAGCTTAAGCTCCAAACTATTTACTGAAGACAGTCAGCGTGAAATGTGGAAGCTGCACACTGTTGAGGATAGCTATGGAGGGCGTTATAATACTCATTTTTCAGGGTATGGCCTGGGCTGGTTTTTAACCGATGTTAAAGGCAATATGATGGTGACGCATACCGGGGGATTGCCGGGAATGCTATCTATTACCACACTTATACCCGACCTTAACCTGGGCATCGTAATACTTACTAATACAGATCCGGGCGGCGGTTTGTTATTTTCTGCAATCAACAATACCATTTTAGACAGTTACCTTAAAATGGATGATTTTGGCTGGATAGATAAATATCATAAGGAATTTGCAGAAATACAAAATGAAGGCGATAAAGTAACCGATAACGTTTGGAAAACCGTAAAAGCGGCATCTAAACAAAAAATAAACTTCAGCCCCTATATAGGTATTTATGAAGACAAATGGTTTGGCAAAGCCGAAGTTTTTATGAAAGGTAAGCAACTTTGGTTTAAATGCCTGAGGTCTCCAAAGCTTAACGGACCGATGTATTTTTACAAAGCAAATTCTTTTGCAATAAAATGGGAATATCAGGATATGAATGCTGATGCTTTTGCTGTTTTTAGCCTCGACGAAGAAGGTAAAGCACAAGGCATAAAATTAAAGGGGATCTCGCCAAATATTGATTTTAGTTTTGATTTTCAGGATCTTGATTTTGTGCGCATAGAAAAGTAAAGCCTAATTATCCAGGATTTCTATCTCTACCCTTCTGTTAGCTATTCTTTCTTCTTCATTTTTTTCGGGCAATGGGTGTATAGGCCTGCTACTGCCAAAACTTTTATATGACAGCCTGTCTTTGGCAATACCGTTGTTTATTAAAAATTTATAGACCAAAACAGCTCGCTTAAGAGATATTTCGTTCTCTTCTTTTTTTTGGCAGCAAATATGTCCCTGTATATCAATTTTCAGCACAGGGTTCTTCTGTAAAATGTCAAGCAACTCCCTTAGCACTGGCTTCGAGGTGTTCAGCATAATATCAGTATTATTATAAAAGTTCAGGTTAGGTATTACTATTTTGTCTCCTTTCTCAGCATCGGCAACCTTTTTTGCAAAGGCGGTTGGATCTTTCTCCTGTACAGGTAACTCATTAATTGAAGGGGAAACACTATAATGTATTACCACTTTACGGTCTTTTATGCTTTTTCCTGTAGCCTTTGTTTCTCCATAACCAATCTTCTCGGCATCATCAACACTAAAACCATTTTCTTTTAATAGGTTATAGATATAAGCTGCCCTTCGCTCGGAAAGATCTGTGTTATAAATTGCTTCACCCACACTATCAGTATAGCCGCATATTTTACTTACAACAGCATGAGGGTTCTCTTTTATCCAGTCATATAGCTTTTTATTTGACTGTTTATCAGCCTCATCTATATCAAAATCAAAATATACGGTAAACTGTTGCTGGGCCTGAATTTGCCCCATAATTAAAAAAGACATACAGGCTAAAAGACGTTTCATTTGTGTAAGTTTTTTAGTATAACGATAGGCTCCAGATTTTATTTTGTATACAAAACTTAAAAAGCCTGCCGCAATCCGCGACAGGCTTTTTACATATATAAACCCTATGTAATATTAGCGTGTAAACAACAGCTCTCTGTATTTTGTAAGTGGCCATGCCTCGTCGTCTACAATAAGCTCCAGCTTGTCGCAGTGCCTCCTGATAACGTCAAAATATGGTTTTACGCTGTCGCAGTAAGCATGAGCCATTTCTTCGGCAGTACCAAGTGCATTAGCAGCTTTACGTGCCTCGGTCATTTCTTCAACTTTGCTATTAATACCGGCAATGTGACCAGAAATTTCCTTAATGATGCTTATTTGTTCTTTACCTATAGCCTCATATTCAGAACCAAAGATCTCTTTAAGACCTTTTACGTTATCAATAAGTACATTTTGGTAACGTATAGCCGTAGGTATAACGTGGTTACGTGCAATATCTCCAAGTACACGGCCTTCTATCTGTATCTTTTTAGCATACTCTTCAAGTTCAATCTCGTAGCGTGCCTCAGCCTCTGTGTGATTCATTACGCCAAGCTCTTCAAATAAAGCAAGTGCCGACTCAGATACTTTAGCTTTAAGTGCGCCCGGAGTTGTTTTATGGTTGCTAAGTCCGCGTTTAGCAGCTTCTTCAGCCCATGCATCGCTATAACCGTCACCTTCAAAAAGAATCGCTTTTGTTTCTTTAATATACTCTCTCAGTACATTAAATATAGCATCGTCTTTTTTCATGTCTTTACCTTCTATAAGCGCATCCACTTCTTTTTTGAAGTCTCTTAGCTGCTTAGCCATGATAGAGTTAACTATGGTCATTGCGTTAGCACAGTTTGCAGAAGAACCAACTGCCCTGAACTCAAATTTATTACCTGTAAATGCAAATGGCGATGTACGGTTCCTGTCTGTATTGTCAAGCAATACATCCGGAATTTTACCTACCACGTTAAGTTTAAGATCGGTTTTTTCTTCAGGAGAAAGTTTACCTGCAGAAACACCTTCAAGCTCAGCAAGTACTTTTGTAAGCTGGTCTCCAATAAATACTGATATAATTGCAGGAGGTGCCTCGTTTGCACCAAGCCTGTGGTCGTTAGATGCCGTGGCAATAGAAGCCCTCATTAGCTCCTCGTTAGTATAAACCGCTTTAATAGTATTTATAAAGAACGTAAGGAACTGTAGGTTGCTCATTGGCGTTTTGCCCGGGCCTAACAGGTTAACACCTGTATCTGTAGCCATACTCCAGTTGTTGTGCTTACCGCTACCGTTTACACCTGCAAAAGGTTTTTCATGAAGCAGTACTTTAAAAGCGTGGCGCTCGCCCACTTTTTGCATAACATCCATTAATAAAGAGTTATGGTCTACCGCAAGGTTAGCCTCTTCAAATATTGGAGCAAGCTCAAACTGGTTAGGGGCAACCTCGTTGTGGCGGGTTTTAACCGGTATACCTAAAAGCATACACTCGTTTTCAAGGTCGCGCATGTAGTTAAGTGCCCTTGTAGGTATAGAACCAAAATAATGGTCGTCTAACTGCTGGCCTTTCGCTGAAGAATGCCCAAGCAACGTGCGTCCTGTAAGCGTAATATCGGGCCTTGAAGCAGCAAGAGCAGCATCTACAAGGAAATATTCCTGCTCCCATCCAAGAGTTGCAGTTACTTTTTTAACGTTCTTGTCAAAATAGTTACATACAGCCACAGCAGCTTCATCTACAGCCGTTAGTGCCCTTAGTAAAGGAGTTTTATAATCTAATGCCTCACCTGTATAAGATATAAATACTGTAGGGATGCAAAGGGTCGTACCAAATATAAATGCAGGCGATGTAGGATCCCATGCGGTGTAGCCACGTGCTTCAAACGTGTTACGGATACCACCATTAGGAAAACTTGATGCATCCGGCTCCTGTTGTACAAGCTGGCCGCCGCCAAATTTTTCTACCGGATCGCTGCCATCAAAAGATGTTTCAAAAAACGCATCATGTTTTTCGGCTGTAGTGCCTGTTAATGGCTGAAACCAGTGTGTATAGTGAGTTACACCTTTGCTTAGTGCCCACTCTTTCATACCCATTGCTATATAATCGGCCAGTTTACGGTCTATTTTAGTTCCATGCTGCACTGCACTTTTAACCGCCTTGTAAGCCTCGGGCGTTAAAAACTGTCGCATTGCTTTGTCATTGAACACATTACTACCAAAGATAACAGACTTTCTGTCCAGCTCTTTAACCTCTACCGGCTTTCTGCCTGCGGTTTCTTTCAGAGCCTCAAAACGAAATGTTGACATGAAACTTATTTTTAAATGTTTATTTTATGTTTAAAACTGGTGCAAATGTACAAAAAAATGTTTCGCACAACAGCCACACCCTATTTTCTTAGGGGTTAAAGTTTGCATATTTTATCAAAATCTCAATTTAACCCACATAAATTAAGGAATCATCACATAAAAATTAATTTACGTGAAATTTACATTCTGGGATTACATTATTTTCAATAAAATTCCTACATAGGTTAAAATTAATTTAAAATTCATAACGCCCCGTTAATTGAGTTAAATATTTACTAACCAAATAGGTAGTAAGATGAAGATACTGTAATTTGGCTGAAGATAAAAAAACAATCTTTAAAACCTAAATACAAATGGCAAACAAAAAACTGATATTGGGTATTGCTGCGGGAGCAGCGGTACTTGCAGGTGCAGCGGTAGTAGTAGCCCGCAAAAGGTCTCAAAACAAATACCGCGCACAGGTAGAAGAAGCTAAAGAAAACTTTAAAGGCAAACTTAATGAGTTGCAGCGCAAAGCGCAGAAAGAGTTTAAAAATGCTTCATCTGATGCTAAAGAAGCTGTAAACAGCGCAAAAGAAAGAGCTACAGAGTGGGTTAACAAAGCTGCGAATGCTTAAACAGCCACCTGATCTTTTTGGATACTAAAAACCGGTTTTAATATAAACCGGTTTTTTAAATCGTTCTTGTACAACCAACCATATATACATGACTTAAAAAATTATTATTAAAAAATACCCTACAATGCCATGAAAACCAGAAAATCTGCCGGAAACAAGTTCCAGCCATTCCATTCGATCATTGAGCAAATATCAGCCCAAAACATACCTACAACATTAGATGTACTCCCCGAAATACTGGTTATAACAACGTTTCCGCCAAGGCAGTGTGGCATTGCAACCTATTCGCAGGATCTTATCAAAGCACTTAACGACCATTATGTAGATTCTTTTTCTATAAAAGTATGTGCTATAGAAAGTAAAAACGAACAACACACCTACACAGATCCTTCGGTTAAATATATCCTGAACACATCTGAACCGCAATCGTACACCAAACTGGCCAAAGCGATTAATGAAGATGAGAATATTAAGATCGTGCTAATGCAGCACGAATTCGGGCTTGTACATGAAACCGTAAGCCATTTTAATACATTTATTGACGATGTACAAAAACCGCTTTCGGTAGTATTTCACACAGTACTGCCCAACCCTAACGAAGAATTTAAAGCCAATGTGCAGCACATCCTTAACAGGGCAGACTCTTTAATAGTAATGACAAATAACGCGGCCGATATACTGGTTCGCGACTATATAGTAGACCGTACTAAAATTGCAGTTATTGCGCACGGTACACACCTTGTTGCCCATGGCCGTGAGGCAGAACTCAAAAAACAATATGGCTTTGAAGGCCGCAAGGTGCTTTCAACATTCGGGTTGTTAAGTTCGGGTAAAAGTATCGAAACCACGCTCGATGCCCTCCCACAGGTAGTAAAAAATCATCCTGATGTGCTTTTCCTTATCATTGGCAAAACCCACCCTACCGTGGCTTTGCAGGAAGGCGAAGTGTACCGTGAGTTCCTTACACAAAAAATCGCAGAGAACGGACTGGAGAATAACGTACAGTTTATAAATAAATATGTTGCGTTAGATGAGTTGCTGGATTACCTGCAACTGACAGATGTCTATGTATTCTCGTCTAAAGACCCTAACCAGGCTGTAAGCGGCACATTCTCTTATGCATTGAGCTGTGCCTGCCCTATTGTGTCTACGCCTATTCCACATGCCAAGGAAGTATTAGCAGGAGATACCGGAATGATCTTCGACTTTGGCAATAGCCAGCAACTGGCAGATTGCCTCAATGAAATGCTGGGCGATGAAGAACTGCGAAACAGAATGATACATAACGGCCTGCACAAAATTGTGCACACCATTTGGGAAAACTCTGCCGTAAACCACGCAAAAGTGCTGCAAAAAACTGCCGGAAACAGCTTCAAACTGCAATACCGTAACCCTAAAATAAACTTAGATCATGTAAAACACATGACTACCGATTTTGGGTTCCTGCAATTTTCTAAACTTAATGTGCCCGACCCGGAATCAGGCTATACTATAGACGATAATGCAAGGGCAATGATAGCACTGTGCCAGCATTATAAAAAATACAGGGACAGAGAGGTTATTAAATACCTTAAAATTTATCTTGACTTTATTGAGTTTTGTCAGCAGCCCGACGGCAGATTTCTTAACTACGTAGATGTAAATAAAAAATTTACTGCACAAAACGATAACGAAAACCTCGAAGACAGTTCGGGCCGTGCCATGTGGGCATTGGGCTATATGGTATCGTTAACCGGAATGCTGCCTGCCGAGCTTACCGATAAAGCTGAAGGATTATTCCAAAAAACACTAAGCCTTACAAAAGACATTTATTCTACTCGGGCTATGGCATTTGTTATAAAAGGGCTTTATTACTACAACCGTCAGGTTAAGGATGCAGATACTCTAATATACATTAAAATGTTTGCCGATCGATTAGTACAAATGTACCGCCATGAAGCCGATGAAAACTGGAAATGGTTTGAAAGCTACCTTACCTACGCTAACAGCGTACTACCCGAAGCTCTATTACTATGCTATGCCATTACAAATAATGAAGTATACAGGGATGTAGCTAAAGAGGCTTTTGATTTCCTTCTTGAAAACACTTTTGATGATACTTCAATTAAAATTATTTCTAACCGTGGCTGGATGGTTAAGGGCAAAAACCGCGAGCAGTATGGCGAGCAGCCTATAGATGTGGCCTACACCATACTGGCACTGCGCAAGTTTCATGATATTTTTAAAGATGAAGAATATCTTAATAAAATGGAAATGGCCTTTAACTGGTTTTTGGGCAACAACCACCTTAACCATGTTATTTACAACCCATGCACCGGAGGATGTTTTGACGGACTTGAGGAACACAGCGTAAACCTTAACCAGGGAGCCGAAAGCACACTAAGCTACCTAATGGCAAGGCTTACCATTACCAAATACTTTGGCAACCCAGACACCGTTTACTTTAGAAGAAAAATTAAAGCTGCCAAAACTGGTGCTTTTAAGATTGCGTAAAAAATAAATATACTTATATAACTGAGGGCTGTTTTTAAATAAGACAGCCCTCTTTTAGTATTAAACCAAGCCTTCCAGTTGTTTAAATACCGGTATTAAGAGCCTGCCTTTTTCGGCAAGATTGTATTCTATGTGCAGTGGCTTTTGTTTTATAATTAATTTTTCCAGCAGTCTAGCTTCTTCAAGCTCACGAAGCGCTACAGATAATGATTGCCTGTTTGCCTCTTTTATTTCACGCAACAATATACCGGATGAGGATGAAGCCGAAAATCTCTGCTTTCCATTTACCTGATAATAATTTTAGAAGAGCCTGAGCCGGGCATGTTTCGGCTTCATTGGTATTTTTTTGAGTAGTCATAAATTTCTGACTTATTGCAAAGCAAAAATAATTGGTTGATGTTTGTAAAGATAGAAAAATTAGTTTCTTTTCAAAATAATACTTATACTTGCTTTTAAAATTACACAATGAAGAATAATAGCTTTACAGAATTAAGCACTGAAAAACTAATAAAAAAACGGGATTTGCTAAAAGGCATCGTTATCGGAATTGCAATTGTATGGATTGCGATGTTTGGTCTTGCTTTGTATTTTTACATCAATAAGTCATCGGCTATATTATTTATATCTGTGGCGGCACTTCCTGTTACCCTTTTACCTGTTTATAACTACATAACTGCCTTAAACAAAGAAATTAAGCATAGGCAGCAAAATATTTCATAGCCATGAAAGAGGTTAATTGCCTAAATTGTGGTCATGAAATTACAGCGAATTATTGTCCTAACTGTGGCCAAAAAAACAGCACACACAGGTACTCTTTAAAACATTTTTTAGAGCACGACCTTATACATGGAATTTGGCATGTAGATAAAGGAGCACTATTTACTATTAAAGAACTTTTTACCCGTCCAGGACATAGTGTAAGGGAATATATTTTAGGGAAAAGAGCTCCTTATTTTAGTTTTGTTACACTTATATTGCTAACTTTAGCCGTATCTACCTTAATAGGACACTATTCACATGTAAAGTTATTAGATATTATTCCGGAGGCAAGTAGAGAAGCAATGTCTCCATTTGAAAAATTTGTATCTAAAAACCCTAAGATAATCCTCTTAGTTACTATACCTATATATTCTTTATTTAGTTTTTTATGGTTTAAAAAAGCAGGATTCAATTATTCTGAACACTTAGTTTTGAATTCGTATAAAGTTGCATCAGAATTAATTGTAGGATTGCTCTTTACAATACTCACCGTTTTTTACACGAACCCACAAGGCTTAATGCTTATAAACTACATTTTTGTAACCGGATTCAGCATTCTATATACCGCCTTTTTTTATTACCAGTTTTTTTCTAAGTCAGGATTATCAAAAAGATCGCGCATTTTCAGAAGTATAATGGTGCCTGTTTCTTATCTGTTATTAGCAATGATGGCCGGCGTAATATGGGCAATAGCGACCAAATCCAGATAAATAACTTTAGTATTAAGCGAATATTATACTCAGAAACTTGTCTTGTTATTAGCTATATCTTGAATAAACTCAGAAAACCGAAAGCTTAAAAAGCTATAAAAAAACTAAACACGTGCAAACTGAAAGTCTATACATTTAAGAATAGCCGGGGAGTAGCCGATTGAGATCAAAACCAACAAACCTACGCTTCCCCCCACCCCCGGCTTAATTCTTATAAGGATATCAAAAAAACATTAATTCCGCAAAAAATCCTTATTTTAGCGTTATAATACCACATAATGATATCTGACATTCAATTTCAAAAAGAACTCGATATAATAATAGCCAATGCCATCCGCGAAGACGTTGGCCCCGGCGATTACAGCTCTCTTGCCTGTATTCCCAATACCGCAACCGGACGTGCCAAACTGCTCGTTAAAGACAACGGACTCCTTGCCGGTGTGGCTTTTGCCCAGCAGGTGTTTGCCTATGTAGACCCGGCTCTTACTTTTGAGGTTTTTATTCAGGATGGCACCCCTGTACAATATGGCGATGTGGCTTTTCATGTACACGGCAGTTCGCAAAGCATTCTTAAGGCCGAAAGACTTGTACTCAACGCCATGCAGCGCATGAGTGCCATTGCAACCAAAACCGCCAAATACGTTAAAATACTTAAGGGCACCGGAACTGGCGTGCTGGACACCCGCAAAACCACTCCGGGCATTCGTGCGCTCGAAAAATGGGCGGTAAAAATAGGCGGAGGAGAAAACCACCGTTTTGCCCTTTATGATATGGTAATGCTTAAAGACAATCACATAGATTTTGCAGGCGGCATTACCCCTGCCATACAAAAAACACAGGAGTACCTTAAAGCCAACAACCTCGACCTTAAAATTATTGTCGAGGCCCGCGACCTTGACGAGGTTAAAGAGATTATGCAAAACCCGGGTATTCACCGAATACTGCTTGATAATTTTGACTATGCACAAACCCGCGAAGCAGTGGCTCTTATTGGAGATTATTGCCAAACCGAAAGTAGTGGCGGCATTAATGAAGACACCATGCGCCATTATGCAGAGTGTGGTGTAAACTATATTAGCAGCGGTGCGCTAACCCATTCTGTTTATAACATGGACCTCAGCCTAAAAGCATTTTAATGTCTGTAGAACTGGAACATAAGCTGGAGCGCATTCCGGTAATAAAACACCTTGTGCGTTTTGGCAAAAGCATAAAACTTCCTTACAGCGAAGGGCTTACCCTGTACCACCTTTTAGAACTATACATTACAGGTATTGTAAAAGGCGATATATCCTATAGAGCCGGAGCCATTGCATTCAGTTTCTTTATGTCGCTGTTTCCGTTTGCGCTGTTCATCCTCAACCTTATACCCTATATTCCGTTAGAGGGGTTTCAGGAAGATTTTTTAAACTTCGTGGCAGATAATGTACCTCCAAATACCTTTGATGCCATTAAGGACATACTGGCAGATATTTTATTAAACAGCCAGGGCAGCCTCCTCTCTACAGGTATATTGCTCGCTATATTGCTTATGAGCAACGGCTTGAACGCTATATTGAGCGGTTTCCAGAACAGCATGCACATTACCATAAAGCGCACTTATTTCCGTCAATATGCTTTGGCTATTGGGCTGTCGCTCATACTCACCCTCCTGTTAATAGTAACAGTGGCATCTATAGTAACGCTCGAAGTTATTATACGCACCCTCGAAAAGCAAGGCATTATTGGCGAAGACGATTACCTGCTTCCGCTGGGGCGCTATGTTTTTCTTATTTTAATGATACTAACCACTACCTCGTTACTCTTTAAATTTGCCGCAAAAGAAACCCGTAATGCCGCTTTTTTCAGCTATGGATCGGTTTTCAGCACGCTGCTTTTTGGTGTAACGTCGTTTGCTTTCAGTATATATGTAGTGCGTTTTAGTAAATACAATGAGTTGTACGGCTCTATTGGCACGTTGCTTGTATTGATGCTTTATATATGGATCAACTGTTTTATTTTGTTGCTTGGTTTCGAATTAAATGCGCTGATTCATAAATTAAAAAGAAAAAATTTGTATATTTAGCATAAATAACAACTCAAAATTATTTACTATGAAAAAATACATATTCGCATCCTTACTTTTTATTGGCATCGGTTTTACGTCTTTGCAGGCTCAGGTAACCGGAAAATGGAAAACAGTAGACGATGAAACCGGTGAAGCAAAATCGATTGTAGAAGTGTATGAAAAAGACGGAAAAATTTATGGTAAGGTAGTAGAGATACTAAACCCTGCCAAAAAAGATGCCAAATGCAAAGACTGTAAAGGTGCCGATAAAGACAAACCTATTCTTGGACTGGTTATTATAAAAGGGCTTACCAAAGACGGCGACGAGTATACAGACGGCGATATTTTAGACCCTAACAAAGGCAAACTTTATAGCTGCACTATTAAATTAGATGGTAAGGATAAACTTAGTGTTCGCGGATATATGGGCATTTCTTTATTAGGCCGTAGTCAAACCTGGAGCAGGGTTAAATAGTTTAAAAATACTACATATCAAAATATATCAAGGAATCTTAGTAACAGGGTTCCTTTTTTCATAGATTATATTTTATTTTTTAACAAAGATTAACAGCCATTCATGACCTTAATTGATACAATAGCCTTAATTTAGGGAAAAATTAGTAAGAGTAGGATGCACAACCTCATAAGGTTATAACATCATGCGGTTTTGGTTACAACATTGCGTACAACCCTTACTAATGTAAAATTTAAAATTTAATTTCGCCCCACAGGATTTAACTTAGAATCCGTTTAAAAGTGTCAATGACGTACCGCAGACCATATTCAGTGCCCGATAATGAGCTCCTTAGACTTGAAAAACTAAGGGAATATCACATTTTGGACACGCACTCTGAAGATACCTTTGATAAAATTGCTCTTTTGGCCGCACAGGTATTCAACACATCCGGGGCATTTATAAATTTTGTAGATCAGGACAGGGTCTTTGTCAAATCTAATGTGAGCCTGTTGCACTTTCAGGACGTTCCCAGGGCCGACAGCATATGCTCTCTGGCAATTACATCAGATCATGTTACTGTTTTTAACGATGCGTTAGAATCGCCTGAACTTGCCAATAAATCAGATAAAATATTAGAAAGCGGTGTGCGTTTTTATGCCGCTGCCCCTTTAAAAACCCCCGAAGGTTTTAATGTGGGTACTATATGTGTGGTTAACAACACTCCTCTACACCCTGCCGAAGAACAACTTGACATGCTTAAAACCATGGCATCGTTGGTAATAGACAAGTTAGAGAACAGGCTGCGCTACCGAAAATCGATAGAATCTCAGGTTAATTTAATGAACATTGTGCTTCATGAAATTAAAAACCCATTGGCATCTATAAAACTTGCTAACGAAATCATATCTAAAAAGCCCGAAAGTGCCGTGCGCATGACCGATAATATTCAGTCGGCTGTAGTAAGAATCCAGACGAAACTCTCTGAGCTTTTAAAACAGTCTGAGCTCGAAGAAAAAGACATGATGCTCAACATTGAGGAAGTAGACCTTAAAGAGATGTTCGTTAGGCTTTTATACAATTTTGAGCTTTTAGCCAACCGCAAAAAACAGGTTATAGAGTTTAATTGTGATGAAAGCCTGCCTAAAATCGAGGCAGACCGTACCAAAATATCTGATGTACTTCATAACCTTTTAAGTAACGCTATTAAATATTCGTATCACGATACTACTATAAAAGTTACAGCAAGAGAGGCTGGAAACTATGTGCACATAGAAGTGAAGGATGAAGGACAGGGACTGAATTTCAGCGACATGCAAAAGCTATTTACCAAGTTTGCTAAGTTAAGCTCTACCCCTACCGGTAAAGAAACCTCTAACGGTTTGGGATTGTCTATTACAAAATCTTTTGTGGAACTGCATGATGGAAACATTTATGCCATGAGCCCAGGAAAAGACAAGGGTACTACGTTTATTGTTTCCATTCCATTTAAGCACAAAAGAAACGAAGAGCTAACCGAAATCTCAGAATTAAATCCCTAAAAATTTTTCTGAAACGTTTAATATCACTAAATTTAAGTTACTTAAAATTAGGGTATGAACAACCACAAAACACTACTGCAAACACCATCGCTATCAGTAGAAAAATCGCTTAAAACTTTAGTAGAGAACCGTACTATTTATTCACTCGACAATTGCGAACTCAATTTATTTGAAACCTATCAGGAAAGTGTATTGGTACCTTTAAAGTTTAACGACCTTGTGGTTACAAGCATGCTACGCGGCAAAAAGGTAATGCACCTGTTTGATGACCCGGAATTTGAATACCTTCCGGGCGAAACAGTTATTGTTCCCGGAAATGTAGAAATGAAGATCGATTTTCCTGAAGCTTCAGCCAATAACCCTACGCAATGCCTTGCCCTGGCAATAGACCACGATAAAATTACAGAAACACTCGATTTTTTAAGTGAGCGATATCCTAAGCAGGATGGCGCATGGCAGCTTAACCACCATAATTACTTTTTTTATAATAATACTGATCTTGCCACAACACTAAACAAACTGGTTAAAGAATGCATGGGAACATCGGTTACTAAAGATGCCCTTGCCGATCTTGCATTGCAGGAACTGCTAATAAGAATTGTACAAACACAAACTACCCAGCGCGCCCACGAAAATAAGGGAATAGATACTGACAGTGCCATTTATGAGATTACGAAATACATTCGAGATAATATAAACGCGCATATTAATCTAAAGGAACTTAGCGACAAAGCCAATATGAGTACCGCCTCTTTTTACAGGTATTTTAAACGGGAACTAGGCACTACCCCAATGGAATTTATATTAAATGAAAAAATAAAGCATGCCAAACAACTGCTCAACAATCCAGGTATACAGGTAAATGAGGTATGCTATATGGCAGGTTTTGAAGACTGCAATTATTTTATCCGTCTCTTTAAAAAACACGAAGGCATTACACCAAAACAATACCAAATGCTTAATGTTAGCTGATTTGTTCTTTTGGTAATTTGCTGATTTGGTAATTCGGTTATTTGAAAATCCAACAACCATCAACTTACAACCAAAACTAATCCTCGTTCAAGCGCACAGGCTCTAAATTCTTTTCTTCTTCGGGAGTAAATATCCTGTAATTTACTTTAAACGATTTTCCTCGCGGAGATTCTAACGAAAAACCGCCTGCACCAAACGCATCTACAACATCAAGTTCAAAATGGGCATGCTTCCAATACTCAAACAGGTCGCGGTCTACCCAAAATTCAAAACTTTCCACTTCTCCTATACACACATCATTGCTGCGCAGGTAGTATCCTCCTTTTTCAAAACATTGCGGTTGCGTACCCTCGCAGCATCCGCCTGCCTGATAAAACATCAAGTCGCCAAAATCAGCCGAAATTTCCTTTATCAGCTGCCTGGCTTTATCGGTAGCATCGAGCCTTTTTATCATAACTAATAGCTTAAATTAAAACATAAACCTCTAAGACCATAACTTTTTATGCAGTGAATTTGGGGGCCAACGTTACATATAATACATTATGGCCTTAAGGTTTACAAATTGGGTTAGTTAGGTTAACAACAGGTTATTTTTGCTAAGTGTTTGCAATATCTAAAACCATACGCCCGTCTATTTGGCCTTTTTTCATTTTGTCAAACACTTCGTTTATATCTTCAAGTTTGGCTGCAGTTACATTAGCTTTTACTTTACCTTCATTGGCAAATTCTATGGCCTCCTGCAAATCTTTACGTGTACCTACGATAGATCCTCTTATAGTGATCCTGTTAAGTACCGTATCAAAAATAGAAAGGTCAAAATTGCCCGGGGGCAAACCATTTAATGCCATAGTGCCTTTTCGCCTTAATGTTTCTAAACCCTGTTTAAATGCAATGGGCGAAACAGCCGTTACAAGTGCACCGTGCATACCCCCTACTTCTTTTTTAAGATATTCTCCCGGATTTTGATTTTTTGCATTCACAACCAAATCTGCACCAAGGCGTTTTGCAAGGTCAAGTTTTGTGTCATCAACATCAATGGCAGCAACATGCATTCCCATTGCTTTTGCATATTGTACAGCCACGTGGCCCAAACCACCAATACCCGATATAGCAACCCACTCTCCAGGTTTGGTCTCTGTTTCTTTAAGTCCCTTATAAACAGTTACCCCGGCACAAAGAATAGGAGCCATTTCCATAAAGTTTACATTGTCGGGCAGTTTACCCACATAGCGCGCATCGGCAATTACATACTCGGCAAAACCTCCGTCTACGCTATATCCTCCATTTTGCTGGCTGTCGCAAAGCGTTTCCCATCCGGTAATACAATATTCGCAACCACCACAGGCACTATACAGCCAGGGCACACCCACGGCATCGCCCTCTTTTACATTGTTTACATCAGGCCCTACAGCAACTACATAGCCCACACCCTCATGGCCTGGTATTAAAGGCATTTTTGGTTTAACAGGCCAGTCTCCTTCTACGGCATGCAAATCGGTATGGCAAACACCACTGGCTATAACCTTAACCAATATCTGGTTTCTGCCGGGACGTTTAACTTCTACTTCTTCTATCTGAAGATCCTTTCCAAATTCGCGCACAACAGCGGCTTTCATTGTTTTTGGAAGCATAATTTATGTTTGTTTAATGGTTAAATCATTTACAATTTTGGCTAAGAAAAGGCATAACAGCCCTGAACATACTTTTTATTGTATATTCTAAAAGCCTAAAGAAATTACCTGCTTTAAATTTTAAAACAGGTAATTTTTTAAAAAAAATTAGATTAAAAAAACAGACATTATTTTACGTATGCCTGAAATAAGTTTAGAATTATCCGTTTATATCTACCAATATTTTTACCTGAGACGGATTGGAAACGAGAGCTTCAAAACCATCAGTAACAATATTGTCGAGACCAATTTTTTGTGTCACCAGTTTTTCTACCGGCATGCGGCCACTGTCTATAAGACTTATAACCTGCGGAAATATATTCCTGTATGCAATAATACCTTTGATTGTAATTTCGCGCACCACTTGTGCAAAAGCATCGTGCGTAACAGGTTTTCCAAACAGGGCTACAAGCACTGCAGTACCACCATTGCGAAGACTTTTTATTCCGTTATTAAAACTAACCTGAACCCCGGCAGCATCAAGAAACACATCAGCACCTCCATTGGTCAGTTTTTGTATTTGCGCTACTACATCGTCAGCTTTACCGTTAATAACATGTGTTGCCCCTGCCTCTTTAGCTTTTTCAAGCCTTTTATCGGCAATATCGACCACTATTACATTTGCTGCACCAGCAGCAATAGCAGCCTGCACACACAACAAACCAATTGGCCCGGCACCATAAATAACACATGATTGCCCAAGTTTTAAACCACTTTGCAATACAGCATAAACAGCTACGGCAGCAGGTTCTACAAGCGCACCCTGTTCAAAACTCATCGTATCGGGAATTTTGTGCACCATATAATCTTCTACTACAGTATATTTTGCAAAACCACCGTTTGATGTTAAGCCCACAAAACCAAGCGGTTCAGATAAATTATATTCGCCATTAGCAATAAAAGGACTGTCAGGATTTTTAAAAAGCGGTTCTACCACTACCCTGTCTCCGGGTTTAACGGTGGTTACACCTTCGCCCACTTCGCTCACCACTCCTGAGAATTCGTGCCCAAGTGTGGTAACTCCCTGATGTCCGTTAAGTGAATAAGGTTTATCTACAGGAATAAGCATTGGGCCATGACTGTATTCGTGTAGGTCTGACCCACAAATACCTGCAAATTTTACTTCAATTTTTACTTGTTTTTTTCCGGCAACAGGAATTTCTGCCTGCTCGACACGGATATCTTTTGCAGCATACCAACGTGCTGCTTTCATTGTTTGAGACATTCTTATTTTATTTGTATTATTTAAAAGCATAAAAAATGCAGGCCGCAAAAGCAGCCTGCAACCCCAAAAAATTATCTTAGAAAAAGCCTAATTTCTTTTTATCGTAAGATATAAGCATGTTTTTGGTTTGCCTGTAGTGATCAAGCATCATTTTGTGGTTTTCGCGTCCTACACCCGATTGCTTGTATCCTCCAAATGGTGCACCTGCAGGATAGTTATGGTAGTTGTTTACCCATACACGGCCTGCCTCTATGCCACGCGGCACCTGATAGAGTTCGTGCGCATCGCGTGTCCATACACCAGCGCCAAGCCCATAAATAGTATCGTTGGCAATTTCAAGAGCCTCTTCGGTAGTTTTAAAAGTTGTTACGGCAAGTACAGGCCCAAAAATCTCTTCCTGGAATATGCGCATTTTATTATTACCTTTAAAGAGTGTCGGCTTAATGTAGTAGCCTTCCTCAAGACCGTCTACATGGTTGGCAGCACCACCTACAAGTACTTCGGCACCTTCTTCTTTACCAAGTTTAATGTATCCCAATATTTTATCATACTGCACTTTGCTTGCCTGTGCACCCATCATAACAGTAGGATCTAACGGATTACCAATTTTAATGGCTTTTACACGCTCTATGACACGTTCTATAAAAGCATCGTAAATGTCTTCGTGTACCAACAAACGCGACGGACAGGTACACACCTCGCCCTGATTGAGAGCAAACAGTACGGCACCTTCTATAGCCTTATCAAGATATTCGTCATCAGCATCCATTACCGATGGGAAGAAAACGTTTGGTGATTTACCACCAAGCTCTAAAGTAACCGGAATAATATTCTCGGTAGCATACTGCATTACCATACGTCCAGTTGCCGTAGAACCTGTAAAGGCTGCTTTTTTAACCTTAGGATTTGTTACCAAGGCCTTGCCCAATTCCGCACCAAAGCCATTTACAATGTTTACAACACCTTCAGGAATTAAATGCCCTATAAGTTCGAAAAGATACATTATAGAAATTGGTGTGCTCTCGGCAGGCTTTAAAATAACTGTATTACCCGCTGCAAGTGCCGGAGCAAGTTTCCATACTGCCATCAGTATTGGGAAATTCCATGGAATTATTTGTGCGATAACACCAATTGGCTCATGTATAATTAAAGAAAGTGTGTCTTCATCCAGTTCGTTAGCCGATCCTTCTTCAGCACGCAGTACGCTGCCAAAATACCTGAAATGGTCTATTGCCAACGGAATATCTGCGTTAAGAGTTTCACGTACAGCCTTACCATTATCATAAGTCTCTACAGCCGCAAGTGCCTCAAGATTATCTTCCATAACCTGTGCTATTTTAAATAACAGGTTACTCCTATATGTAGGCGAAGTTTTGCCCCAGGTTTTAAAAGCTTTTTCGGCTGCATTTACAGCAAGCTCAAGATCTTCTTTAGAAGAATGTGCCGCCTCTGAGAATTTTTTACCGTTAGTAGGCGAAATAACGTCAAAGTACTTACCATTTACAGGTGCAGTCCATTGACCGTTTATGTAATTATCATATTTGATTTTTAGTTCAGGGAGCTTAATTAAGTTCTCTTTTTTTGGTTCTGCAATTGTGCTCATAACTATTTGAATTTAGTTTTATTCTATCAAAGTTATAGCACTACAACGATTAAGAATAGCATAAAATCGTCAAATAGTAGCACAATTTTATCAATAACACTTTTTTAGCACAGATAAATTACGAAGTATTAAAAACTCTAATCTAATTCCATTCAATTAACGATACACCTAAACCAATGGTTGTTTGCCTGTTATTATAATCTATAAGGGTTTCGCCATAGCCATGTGTGAGTTGCAGATAAGCTTTTAAATTCCCAAACAACCTATAAGACCATGCAGCCTCAGCATATCCGCTAAAATGCCTGTTAAAGCTAAAATTAGAGCTCCCTATAAAAGACAGGTCGCTTCTCCCCATGCTGTAAGTAACTGTTACATCTCCCCTGCCTATGCGATCAACTATATCGGGGTTGTCATCGCCTTTTGCATCATCAGGCAACCGTATCCATGGGCGCAGATACACCTGCCAGTTGTTTTTAGTAAACCCGGCATGAAATATTATCCTGTTCCAGCTTCGCGACAACGGCATAGGACGACCATTGCTCTGGTGGTTAAAGCTAACGCCGGTCATGCGGTTCGTAAATCCGAACATTTTAAGGTTGGTTGCAAAATTCAGTATAACCTCAGGCTCATAGTTAGTTTCCCTAAACGGTCTAGAAAGACTGCTTGTATATACCTGCCAGTGCGATTTTTGAGTATAAGCGACCCAAAGATCGCCGTAGCGTCCAAAAATGGTTTGCAGTATTTTTACTTTAAAGCTTATCTGGAATTTAGCTTCAATGTTATTAAAATCCTGGCCCTCGGGAATAACGTAGCCTTCTGACGGATTGCCACTATAGGGCCTGTCGTTAGGCTGGCTCGACCACCTGAACGGAAGAATGTAGATAGGCTTGTAGGGCGTGAATACAAATGTCCCGGCAGAAGTAAGGGTATCCAGCTCCCAACGCTGTGCCATAGAACGCTGCCTGTTGTTATTAAAGGCCGAACTTACCTGAGCGCCGGCAACAGAAGTCATTAATAACAAAAAAGAAAGCAGGCATAGGTTTTTCTTGTAGTACATAAGTAACTCTGTAAGTGGATGCTTACCAAAGATACTGTTATGCCTACAAAAAAAATATAGCCGCTTTGTTAAAACGGCTATAAAGTTTTTATGAATAACTGAATGACTTATGTCTTCAGAATTTTCCTAAGAAGTAAACAACGATATTACGTAATACATTAATCCGGCAATTATTGCAGATACAGGTATTGTAAGAACCCATGCCCAAAGCAGGCTTATGGTTACCCCCCAACGCACGGCAGATATCCTTTTTGTAATACCCACACCTATAATAGAACCTGTAATGGTATGCGTTGTAGAAACCGGAATACCCATATGTTCTGAAGCATAAAGTGTAATAGCACCTGCAGTTTCGGCCGCCACACCTTCAAGAGAGTTAACCTTAGTAATTTTAGAGCCCATGGTTTTAACAATTTTCCAGCCACCACTCATAGTACCAAGACCAATCATCATAAAGCTGGCAAGAGGTACCCAATACCAGTGCTGAACAAAATATTTAAACGGATCTTCTACAAGATAATTAGGATCTACATCTATATTAGTATGATAAAATATTACGGCAGCACCAATAATACCCATAACTTTTTGTGCGTCGTTAGCACCATGGCCTAAACTGAATAGAGCCGATGATACCAACTGCAATTTCCTGAACCATTTGTCTGCCTTAGACGGATTTGCATTACGGCAAACATTCAGGATAAAAATGGTTATAAAGTAAGCCACAACCATACCTATAAACGGTGCAGCAAAAATAAACAGCACAATAGGCAACACCTTGGCATAATTAACAACCGTATTAAGGTCGGCACCCGGAATAGTAAAAGCATGGGCCAGTGCCGCACCCATAAAACCACCAATTAGTGTATGCGATGATGATGATGGGATGCCCAGTTTCCAGGTAAGCAGGTTCCATGTAATTGCCGCTACAAGACCTGCAAAAATAACCTCAAGGGTAATAAAATCTTCGCTAACGGTTTTGGCAATAGTGTTACCAATTTTAAATTCGCCCACTATATACATAGATATAAAATAGGCCAGGAAGTTAAAGAAAGCAGCCCAAAGCACTGCCTGAAAAGGTGTAAGCACCTTGGTAGCCACAATGGTTGCTATAGAGTTTGCTGCGTCGTGAAAACCGTTTATAAAGTCGAACGCTAACGCAAGCACAATTATTATTATAAGTAGCGTCATAAAGCTTTGCTTAAGTAATTGGTATTTAAGAATGTTTTACTGTAATAGACTCCAGTACATTCGCTACTCCTTTACATTTATCGGCAGCAGTTTCTAACGACGACAGTACTTCTTTATATTTAATAATATTCTTAGCATCGGTCTCATTTTCAAATATATCAGCAACTGCTTTATCAAAAACGTTATCTGATTTATTTTCAAGTTTATTAAGCCTGATGCATATCTCTGCAATGCCTTTAAGGTTTTTCATATCCTTAAGATCGCCCACTGCAACCTGAATAAGCTGGCAGCTTTCAAGAGTTATCTCGGTCATTTTACGGATAGACTTTGTAATTTTTTCTACCTGGTACAGCCTCATACGGTTAGCTGCACCATAAAGATAATCTGCTACATTGTCCATAGCTGTAATAAGTGCATGCACATCCTCCCTGTCGAACGGGGTAATAAAATTACGGCTAAGTTCTAGATTGGTTTTATGCGCTATCTCCTCTATAACAGCCTCAAGCTCTTCTATTTTTTTAAAATAAGCCTCTCTTTCTGCTTTAGGGGCATTTACAGCCTCGTGTAGCGTTTGGGCAAGAATTACAAGGTTTTGTGCTGCCTGCTCAAAAAGCGGGAAAAATTTTTTATCCTTTGGTACAAGAAACTGGAAGATACTGTTTATAGACATTTATATCAAATTTTATGGTGCAAATGTAAATCTCCAATGTTAAGAAATTATTAAGTAATTATAAACATGAGGTTATTAAAGCAAAAGGGAGTAATAACAATATTTTTATGAGTATTTCAAAAAAATATTTTATTTACAAACGTTTTCGTATTTTAGCAGTGAACAAATGTAATTATATTTATAATACCATAAAAGTATGGATATTAATTTCAATAAAAACGAGGACCACAACAAACTTCTTTTGAGCACACTCAGGCAAAAACTTGCCAAAGTAAAATTGGGAGGCGGAGAAAAACGTATTGAAAAGCTGCACGCCGAAGGCAAAATGACAGCACGTGAGCGCATTAACTATTTACTGGATGCCGATGCTCATGCTATAGAAATAGGTGCTTTTGCCGGAGAAGACATGTACCCGGAACATGGTGGGTGCCCAAGTGGTGGCGTGGTAGTAAAAATAGGCTATATAAAAGGCCGACAGTGCATTGTTGTTGCTAACGATGCTACAGTTAAAGCCGGGGCGTGGTTTCCTATTACAGGCAAAAAGAACCTCCGTGCACAGGAGATAGCCATAGAAAACCGTTTACCTATAATATATTTGGTAGACAGCGCCGGGGTGTACCTGCCTTTACAGGATGAAATATTTCCTGATAAAGAACATTTTGGCCGCATTTTTAGAAACAATGCCATTATGAGCAGTATGGGCATAACACAAATTGCTGCCGTTATGGGCAGTTGTGTGGCGGGCGGTGCTTATTTACCTATAATGAGCGATGAAGCACTTATTGTTGACAAAACCGGAAGCATATTTTTAGCCGGAAGCTACCTCGTAAAGGCTGCCATTGGCGAAAACATAGATAATGAAACACTTGGCGGCGCTACTACTCATTGCGAAATATCGGGAGTAACAGACTATAAAGCGAAGGATGATAAGGATGCCCTTGACAAGATAAAGAACATTGTAGATAAAATCGGTGATTATACCAAAGCGGGATTCAGCAGGGTTGCAGCACATAAACCCGAATTGGCACAGGAAGAAATTTATGGCATATTACCAAACCTTCGCAACGAGCAGTATGACATGATGGAGATCATTAAACGCTTGGTTGACAGCAGCGAATTTGAAGAATACAAGGCGGGTTACGGCCAAACCATAATTACCGGCTATGCCCGTATAGACGGTTGGGCTGTAGGTATTGTAGCCAACCAGCGCAAAGTAGTTAAGACAAAAAAAGGCGAAATGCAATTTGGTGGTGTTATTTATAGCGACAGTGCCGACAAAGCTACCCGTTTTATAGCCAACTGTAACCAAAAGAAAATTCCGTTGGTGTTTTTGCAGGATGTTACAGGATTTATGGTTGGCTCTAAATCAGAGCATGGCGGTATTATTAAAGACGGTGCCAAGATGGTAAATGCTGTTAGCAATTCAGTCGTACCAAAATTTACTGTTGTAATAGGCAACTCTTATGGAGCCGGTAATTATGCCATGTGCGGAAAAGCTTATGATCCCAGGTTCATCGTGGCCTGGCCAAGTGCCGAGCTTGCCGTTATGGGCGGTGCACAGGCTGCCAAAGTGCTCATGCAAATTGAAGCTGCATCACTTAAAACCAAAGGCGAAACGCTAACCCCTGAAAAAGAAACCGAAATGTTTAACAGAATAAAAGCTAAATATGATGCGCAGGTATCGCCTTATTATGCTGCTGCACGTTTGTGGACTGATGCTGTAATAGACCCAATAGATACCCGAAAATGGATATCTTTAGGTATAGAAGCCGCCAACCACTGCCCTATTGAAAAACAGTATAATCCGGGTGTGATTCAGGTGTAGCAAGATTATTATCAAAAAGCAAAAAATAAAGAATTACATTTGAAATTAGAAATAATTTTAATGTGATGAGGAAAACATATTATATTTTAACCTATCCTGCCTGTGTAATCCTTGGGCTGGGTTATCTATTCAGAATTATGCACTGGCCGTACGCTATACTTTTAATAGTAATAGGTTTTTCAATTATTTTATTTGGGATTATTCCGCTTTATCTCTACAACAGATACAAGAATAAACGATGATTTAAAAATACAAATGAAATATCGTTTAAGCCTAAAAAATTGACAATTTGTATTTTTTATAAAAGAAGATGCTAATAAATAAAAGCGGAGGCCCCCTACAAGCCTCCGCCTAAGTTTTTGTTCTAATACTAAAAGTATTCGAACACCAACACAAACACACTAAGTATTAAACATATTTGCTTAAAAGCAGCAAAAATGATAAACACTAAAGCACAAAACTACATATTAGGTTTCAAATTGAAGCAATAAGACTGTTAAAAATTAATTAAAATAGGTTTACATAAAAAAGAGGCCGAAGCCTCTTTAAGTTATATTTTGAATACAAACGATTAAAAAATATAGTCGGTACTTAAAAAATTAGAATCATGGTCGCGTACTATGGTGTTTAGCAACTCCTTATTAGCTTCAGTATTTTTTGCAGCTACCAATGATCGAATTGAGAACGAACGCAACGCATCAAATACCGATAGTGTACCCTCAGCACTGTCCTTACGGCCTGTAAAAGGAAAAACATCGGGTCCGCGCTGCGCCTGGCAGTTAATATTAACACGGCTTACCAAATTAACAAATGGATCAATAAGGTTTGCCACCTCCTGAGCGTCATTGCTAAATATACTTACCTGCATGCCATGAGAGGCTTCTATTTGATATTTGATAGGCTCATCTATAGTTTCAAAAGGCACAACCGGCACGATCGGGCCAAATTGCTCTTCATGATACAACGTCATTTTATCATTAACAGGATAAACAACCGCAGGGAATACTAACGATCCGTTAGTAACACCACCGTTTTCATTAATAACCTTACCCCCATTAGCAATGGCATCTTCAATACAATCTTTAAGATAGGCAGGTTTGTCAAGCTCAGGCAGCGGAGTTATTTTTACATCTTTATCCCACGGCAATCCGGGTTTCATTGCAGAAACTGCAGTACTAAGCTTTTGTACAAACGCATCAGCAATGTCTTTTTGAACAAATATAAGTTTAAGTGCTGTACAACGCTGCCCGTTAAATGATAATGCACCTAACAAACACTCGTTAACTGCCACATCAAGATCGGCATTTTTAGTTACAATGGCAGCATTTTTAGCATCAAGACTCAAAATAGCCCTCAAACGGTTTACTTTAGGGTGTTGCTTTTTAAGCCCGTTTGCTACTTTACTTGAACCAATGAACGCTAAAACATTTACCTTGCCGCTCTCCATTATTGGCGATATAATTTCCGATCCTTTTCCGTAAAGCGTGTTTACCGTTCCCGGAGGAAAAGCCTCTTTAAATGCTTTAAGCAACGGGTAGTGCGCCAGCACACCATGCTTTGGCAGCTTAAACAATATGGTATTACCCATTATAAGAGCCGGGATGAGTGTAGTAAATATTTCGTTAAGCGGGTAGTTAAACGGCCCCATGCTTAGCACTACTCCAAGAGGCGAGCGGCGAATTTGTGCCAACGTGCCCTCAGCCTGCTGAAAACGCGATGACTCACGGTCAAGGTCTTTAAGCGCATCTATGGTAGCGTTAATATATTCAACTGTACGGTCAAACTCTTTAGTAGAATCTGCAAGGGTTTTACCTATTTCCCACATAAGCAGGTTTATAACCTCATCGCGCTCCTTTATCATTAAATACACAAATTTTTCCATGCATTTAATACGGTTCTCCACACTCATGGTTGGCCACTCTCCCTGTCCGTTGTTGTAGGCTGCAACAGCGGCATCAAGGGCTTCCATAGCCTCTTTTGGCGATGTTTGTGGGATAGATCCCACCACTTTGCGCCCGTAGCTGCCGTCAGATTTTACAAATACCGGCGAAAGTATATCCATGGTCTTACCACTCCATGGTACTAATTCCCCGTTTAAAAGGTATTCGCGTTGGTGTATAGGGTTTATTTTAAATTTCTCGGGAATTTGGCTTTCTTCTACGAAAATGTTTGCGAAAGCTTCTGTGCCTGCATTAATGTTTTCCATAAAGTGTATTGTGTTTATTTATACAGAATAAAGTTAGGTAAGTAAAATGTAATGAAGCGCATTGTGAAAGGTTTTTTTTATTAAAAAATCTTTATCACTTTTTATGACTGCTTAAAGCAAATTTGTTTATTATATTTGCACACACTATTACTCTATAGAAATAGTATAGTAAATTAAAAACTATCGAATGACCAGGATTTTATTGCAACTGGAGAAAGCCACGAACACTATTAGTTTTAAACAAATTGCCATTACAATGTTGTTATTAAAATTAGTAATTGTGGGCTATTTTGCCTACTTGCTTATTGGCGAACTTTATAATGGTACACTGCTTTTTGACAGCACCTTTTTTATATTTATGACCGTAGGTTTTCTTGCTCAGGTAGTAGACGGTGCTTTGGGAATGGCTTATGGCGTTAGTTGTACCACACTGCTTATAAATTTTGGCATACCTCCTGCCCTGGCTTCGGCAAGCGTGCATACCTCTGAAATTTTTACCACAGGCATATCCGGATTGTCACACATAAAATTTAAGAATATTGATAAAGGACTATTTTTTAAAATAGTAGTAACAGGAACACTTGGTGCCGTTTTGGGAGCTTATCTTATTGCTGATTATTTTGATGGTGATATTGTAAAGCCTTATATATCTGGTTATCTTATTTTATTAGGCTCCTATATTATCTATAAAGGATTTGCCAATAAAATAAACACAAATAAAGCAGTAAAAGGTGCACCATTACTTGCATTGTTTGGCGGATTTTTAGATACCATTGGCGGTGGCGGTTGGGGACCAATAGTTACATCTAACCTTTTAAGTCAGGGCAAAAATCCCCGCGAAGCAATTGGCACTGTAAATACTGCTGAGTTTTTTATAACCTATTTTGCCACTGCCATTTTTGTATTTATACTTGGGGTAAAGCATTGGCAAATAATACTCGGCCTGATAGCCGGAGGCGCACTTGCCGCACCTTTTGGGGCTTTTCTTGCCTCAAAGATAAACAAGAGGGCTTTGTTTTTCATGGTAGGAATACTTATAATAATTACTTCGGGCTATTCGCTTTATAAAGCATTATTATAAAACCCGAAAGCACTAAAACATAAAGGGCGGCATTTTAAAATGCCGCCCTTTATGTTTTAGTAATCTCCTTACAAATATCTTTCTTTAAAAACATTCAAATGATGTTTTTGATGACCAATAATTATAAAACCTATTGCCCTTACCGACGCAGTATTGCCCGAAGCTATACCCCGCTTTAAAAAATCTTCGCTATTAAAAGACTTAAAAAGCATAATGGTAGATTGCCTTACTATTGACAGCTCTGTAAGAAGGTCCTGTAATTTTCTTTCCGCCCCATTAGCAGTAGCGGCAAACAGGTTTTCGTCAAATCCGGGCAACTCAGTACTGTCATTACGTGCAAAACGCAAAGCTCTGTAAGCGAATATCCTCTCAGTGTCTATAAGGTGCTGTAGGATATCTTTTATTGTCCATTTACCTTCAGCATACCGGTAATCATATTTATCCATGGGTATATCCTGAACAAAACGAATAAGGCTGTGAACGCTTATTTCCAGCTCTTCTATAAGTGTCCACTCATTGCCCACCAAAGGCAGGTAAGTATCATAATACCGGGCATATTCTTCCGGTTTCAAATCAGTAACTTTCATTATTAAGCAGAGTTTCTTGCAGCATTAATATTACCAAACAGCGAGCGTGTAACTATTTTTTCATACACTTCAAGCAATGCATCGTCCTGTTGGCCATTTTTCATTTTTCTTATCGCACTAAGCGCATATTGCTGTATGGTTAGCAGGGGTACTACTATTTGCTCACGAAGTTTAATAGAAGCCTTACCATCAGGGTAATTCTCCATAAGTTCTTTATAGCCTGATATTTTAAGCAACAGACGTTTGGTTTCTAAAAACTCGTTGTATATAATTTCCCAGAATGCACCAAACTCAGCATCATCTTTCATATAGGCCGTTAAGGGAAAGAAAGACTTGGTTAGCGACATCATACTGTTTTCGAGCAGTGTCCTGAAAAATAATGAATCCTGATAAAGCGCCTGTACTTTTTCCCATTCTCCTCTTTTTTCATATTCGCCCAATGCAGCTCCGAGTCCAAAAAAGCCCGGTACGTTTTGCTTTAACTGACTCCACGACCCAACAAAAGGTATTGCCCTTAGATCGGCAAAATCAAGCTTACTGTCAGTATTACGTTTAGACGGACGGCTGCCAATGTTAGTCTTTGCATAATAATTAAGAGTACTCATTTTTTCCAGGTACGGCAAAAACTTGTCATGGCCTTTAAAATCCATGTACTTTTTATAGCTAATCCTTGCCATATCTTCTATTAGTGCTTTCTGGTCATCACTAAATGGCTTGTCACTTTTATTAAACACCCCATTGGTTATACCCGCACTTAAAAGATTCTCAAGGTTAAAACGGCAAGAATCAGGCGTACCAAAGTTAGAACTTATGGTTTGCCCCTGTATCGTTACCTGTATTTCCCTGTTTTCAATGCCAGGCCCCAGCGATGCATAAAACTTATGTGTTTTACCGCCACCACGTGCCGGAGGACCACCTCTACCATCAAAAAACACCACTTTAATGCCATGCTCACGCGCCATTTGAGTAAGATTTTCTTTAGCCTTATAAATACCCCAGTTAGCCATAAGGTAGCCACCATCTTTAGTACCGTCGCTAAAACCAAGCATTATGGTTTGGCGGTTTCCTCTCGATTTAAGGTGAGCTGCATAACGCTCATTTTCATACAAAAGCTTCATTACGTGCCCCGCATCTTCAAGATCGTCTACGGTTTCAAACAAAGGAACAATGTCTACAGGAGGCGTTTGCCAGCCTAAAAGACTAAACAGCGTCAAAAGTTCCAGCACATTAAGAGCACTTTCGTTATTACTTATAATGTATCGGTTAGAACCTTTTTCCCCATTATTTTGTTGTATGGTTTTGATTGCCAGTATTGACTCAAGAGTTTTTCGGGTGTCTTCGTCGTCAAAATCTTCAGGAGAAATATTTGCCTTGAGCCTGCTTAAAGCTTCGAGCTTAGTTTTCTCATCAAAATTGGCATATCCGTTAACCGAATCATTAGCTTTTTCAAGATGCTTTATAATGTTGGTAAAAACAGCATTATGTATTTTACTGTTCTGGCGAATATCAAGCGATGCAAAATGGAAACCAAAAAGATTTACTTTATTTATAAAACAATCAATTTGGTCTAAATATAATGATTGGTGCTGGTTAATAATGATCTCTCTTATTTCTGCAAGGCCCTTTTTAAGTTCGTCAAGGGTAATGAATAGTTCTCCTTTAGAATAAAATACCGATCGGTATAGGCTTTGCTCAAGCTCTCCTATTTTTTCGTGAACGCTGTTAAAGGTAAGTTTACGCTTAAGGTCGCGCACATCGTTATAATAACATTTTAAAATTGATGTCCTTAGTCTGTCTGCCACTTTAAGCGTAATTTCATTCGTCACGAACGGATTACCGTCACGGTCGCCACCCGGCCAAAAACCGAATGATATGACAGGGCTTGGCAGCAACTCGCCATCATATACTGAATCCTGTAAATAAGATGAGATATCGCCTGCAGCGTTATAAAACACATTCTCTAAATACCACAACAAACTTATAGCCTCATCATAAGGTGTTGGTTTTTCTTTTTGTATAAAAGGAGTTTTGCCTAGCTGTGCCAGCAGGGTCTTAATTTCGCCGAGGTTATTATTTTTAATAGCATTAGTCAATGAAGTGATGATACCCAATACAGACCCCGGGTAGAACTGCGTTGGGTGAGCCGTTAGCACCGGACGTATGCTAAAATCTTTTAAAAACTCTCTTAGTTCCTGCTTTTGCCCATGATTTTCTGCTTTTTCGCGGCTTTCACGTAACGATCCGCTGCCTTCCAGATTATTGAGCTTACTAAAAGCAGCGTCTTCTATAGCATCGAAAAGCACTACCTGACGTTCAACATATTGTATAAACCTAAACATAAGGTCTATTCTTTCTTTATCGCTATATTCTGTAAGGTATTTTTCGGCAAACTCATTAAAAATCCCCTCAGGACTCTTACCATTCTTAAAACCTTCATCACAAATTTCTGAAAACAGCGGCAACAATGCACCTGTATTATCTATTGCCTGAAATGGCAGGGTAATAAAGATGCTGTTAAAAAGCTGGTATTTAAGCTGAACGTCTTCGTTAAAACGCTCTATTCTGGTTGCAGGATACATGTATTATTTTTTTGCTGAATTTAATAAAAAAACCCCCTTGCCACCAAGCAAGAGGGTATTAATATTTTGATAAAAAATCTTACAGGTCTTTAAAGATGGTGTGCATCAGCCTTTTCTTATCATTAATGCTTTCTTCAAGCGATATCATGGTTTCCGTCCTGTAAACGCCTTCAATATCGTCTATCATAAAGATAACTTCTTTTGCGTGCTTGGTATCTTTTGCTCTTATTTTACAAAAGATGTTAAACTTACCTGTTGTAACATGTGCCACGGTTACAAATGGTATTTCATTTATCCTTTCAAGCACAAATTTAGTTTGAGAAGTGTTATGAAGAAACACACCAACGTATGCAATAAAAGAATATCCAAGTTTTTCATAATCCAGTGTAAGAGAAGAACCCATAATAATACCGGCATCTTCCATCTTTTTAACCCTTACGTGTACCGTTCCGGCAGAGATTAAAAGTTTTTTTGCAATGTCAGTAAATGGCACCCTTGTGTTGTCAATCAGCATATCTAATATTTGGTGATCAACCTCATCTAAACGAAATTTGCTCATAAAAATGTGTGTTTTAAAAAGGTTTATGTATCTGGTCGAGGTATTAAACTTTATTAAATTTTCACTTTATAAGAAATGTACTGCTTAAATTTCCTGTCCGTTAACAAATTTTCTGCTTTTTCCTATCAAAAAATCTGCTTTTTCATCTATTTCAGGAAAATCAGACCCATTTTGTGAGGTAAATTCTGCGCCGTTGCAGTCAATTTCTGCGTGCCCATGCTTACCCTCTAAATTGCCTATTTCACTAATAAACGCTCGAAAAATTACAGAATTATCAAATAATACTTCCCTATATTGTGATGCAAAATTCGTGAATTTTTCTTTATTTTCATAATTTATCTTAACTTTTTTATATATCAAATCATAAAAAACAATCTTATTTTGAGGAATATCGAAATATTCTTCGATTTTATTTTCAACTAAAACGTTTTCGTTAATTGACTTAAATCCTGAAAATAATGCAAAAAAGATAAACTTACGGGTTTGCTCCCTTTCATAATCGTTTTCATAATGCCCGGCTTCAAATAATATAGTTGGCACATTTAACGACTGAAACATATCGCCAATGCAATTAATATTAAATGAATCATCAAACCTACCCACCTGCCCCGGAATATAGTTTTGCAGCGTTTTATTCATATCTGCAATAACATTTATTGCTTTTTGCCTTACATCGTTTATATCACGCTCATTATTATATGCAGGCGCCAAGAAAGAAACCGTTGCAGGCTTTGGATCATTACCTACACCAAATATGGTTCGCTGGTCGTGCATATTAAAACAATAATGCGGTTTAAAGGCTTCAAAACACTTTCTTAATAACACACTTTCGGGCTGCGAGAGGTTTACAGAATCGCGATTTAAATCTACCTCATTTGCATTGGCACGAGTGTACAATTCTGCTCCGTCAGGGTTAACTATAGGTAGTATAAACAAGGTAAAATAGTCCAAAAAAACTCTGGCTGTTTCATCTCCGTTTTTCAGGAAATTTAAAAGGTCAAAGATTGCTTTTGTGGTAGTAGATTCGTTACCGTGCATCTGCGACCATATAAAAATACGCACATTTCCATTACCTGCTTTTATACCATAAATAGGTTTTTGCTGTACAGAGACCCCTTCAGTACTTACCTCAAATACATCTTTCAATCTTTCAAGCAAAGGCTCAATATGTTTGTTTGTAATATATCTTCCATACAGAGTTTGCTCCTTATTAGCATTATAAATGGCTTCTAAATTCATGTCAATATTTTAAATCATTACAAAAGTAAACATCCTTTGTTTTACAATTGTAAACAACAAATAAAAACAGTGTGTTTACAATTGTGAAAAGACGTTTTTAGCATGTATCATTGAGATGATCTTTAAATTAATTTACACTTGTAATATTTTAAAATCCAGTATTAAGAGTGTGTTTATATAAACTTTTAAATTAGTATATAATCCATCTTTATGCTCCCTGTTGCATAGCTTAATTATTTTGTTTACATTTGTAAAAATAAACACAGTTTACAATGTTAAACATAGATAATTTCATAAAAAGGCTTGAGATACTACTCAATTACTACAATATTTCAGCTTCGGTTTTTGCCGATAGGCTCGGTGTACAACGTTCCAGCTTATCACACCTTTTGTCGGGCCGGAATAAACCCAGCCTTGATTTTATTTTAAAGATTGTTGAAACTTTTCCTGAAGTAGACCTCTACTGGCTGCTCGATGGCAAAGGCAGTTTTCCTAAAAAAGAAGGAGATGAAAATGCAGTTACAAAACCTTTAATACAACCCGAACCAGTAGTAGCACCTACTGCCCCGGAGCCGATTCCTGCTTCCTCTCCCGCACCTGTTTTTGCTCCCTCTCCTGCTCCTGTTTTTAATGTGGAACCCGAGCTTTTTTTTGAAGAAGAAAAACCACCTGTGCAACCTAACAAGCCTGATCTTTTTAGTGCACCTGAGTCGCCCCAAAAAGAGCCTGCAGCCGAAGAAAAAATTATACAAAAGGAAGACAATAAAATAACGTTGAACAATGCCGGAGAGATAGAACGCATTGTTGTGTTTTATAAAAACGGTGTTTTTAAAAACTATAACCCGGGATAAATAAAAAACCCCGGATGCCTTATAAAAAGCAGCCGGGGCCATTAACCAATAAAACAAACACAAATTATCTTTAAACCCTTCTAAAAGTATAATGTAAACAGTACACGATTTATCGGTTAAAATATTTTGCTTTTATAAAATTACAACTCATAATTGTTAAATACTCTCAACATGTAGTTAAACTGTTCTTAATAGTTTTACAATAAAAAAAGCTGCAGGTAGTGTGCAGCTTTTAAAACATTGAGGCATTTAAATCAAAGAATCATTCCTGTATTATTTTATGCTCCTCAAAAAGAAGCTTTATGTTTTCATAAGAATTTTTTAAGGCCTCTTTAATTTCGGCAGGGCTTAGCCAGGCAACTTGTTCAATTCCCTCCTCTGCCTGTCCTGTCAGGATTCCGTTATAATTGGTTTTCATTTCAAACCAGTGTGTCACCTTAAGTTTGTAGCTGCCGTTGCGCTTAAATATATGATAGGTTTTTTGCAGCTTGTTCACAATCTTTAATCCGCCTACCCCGGTTTCTTCCTCTACCTCCCGTAGGGCCGTTTCTTCAATGATCTCCCCTTTCTCCATCCCGCCTTTCGGTAAATCCCATTTTCCGTTGCGCAATATAAAAAGTACCTTGCCTTCTTTATTATATACAAGCCCCCCGCCTGCTTTAGCCACAGGAAATTTTTCTTTAAGCATTTTTAATGAAAGCTTCTCGTCGGGATGATATAAAAAAGCTTTGTCTATCTTATGGTTAAACATCTTAACAATAAGCTGCTCTATATCAGCTGTTTCTAAAAGAAAAATCTGAAAATCAGTTTCCTTTTCAACAGTACTGGTTAAAAAAAGAGGTTTATCGTTTACAAAAACTTTATACATTTGCACTATGATTTTTAATACAGACACAGCCAAAAAAACAGCCGAATTGCTTTTACAAATAAACGCAATTAAATTAAATCCTAAAAGTCCTTTTACATGGGCTTCAGGTTGGAAATCGCCTATTTATTGCGATAATAGGATAACTCTTTCATTTCCACCAATAAGAAATTACATAAGGGAAGAATTTGCACGCCATATAGAAAAAGAATATGGCCGCCCCGATGTTATTGCCGGTGTAGCCACAGGAGCTATAGGCATTGGCATACTGGTTGCCGAATATATGGGACTCCCATTTGTATATGTTCGCCCTGAGCCAAAAAAACACGGTCGCCAAAATCAGGTAGAAGGCTTTTTACAAAAAGGACAGAATGTTGTGGTGGTAGAAGACCTTATTAGTACAGGCAACAGCAGCCTCCAGGCTGTAGAGGCATTAAGGGCAGCCGGAGTAAATGTAAAAGGCATGGTTGCTATTTTTACCTATGGGTTTGACATCTCTGTAGAAAATTTTAAAAATGCAAAAGTAAACCTGCATACACTTGGCAACTACAGCACACTTCTTGAACTTGCCGTTTCTAAACAATACATTACTGAAGCGGAACATGAAACCCTGAAAGAATGGAGTAAAAATCCGTCTGCATGGGGGCAGGAATAATTCCATACAGATAAAATATATTTTCAAAATAAGGATTCCCTCAATGAGGGAATTTTTTATTGGTATAGTATTGCAATCAAAATATGATACAAATACAATTAACCATGAAAAAAATTATTTTATTTCTTGTCCTTACCCTAAGCACAATTTCATTTGCTCAGCTAAAAAAAGTAGAAGCCAGCGCAGAATCTAATATCATTACCATTGGTAAAGCCCAACAATTGGGTGCTCCCCTTGAAGCTTCTTGTGATAAAAAAGGTAATACTTACTTTTTTACAATAAAAAACTCAGCTTATAAAACTTTAACAGAATATAAAACATTTTCTTTTGAAGATGTAGACAATACTTTTGAAGATCTTTACAAAACCATTGAGGAGGGCTTTAACACTATGCCAAAAGAAGCCGTTAAACTTGAATTGCCTGATCATTACCTTTGGCTAAAATTTGACAAGTTTTTTGGAGGGGCCGTACTAACGATAACATTCTCTGAAGACAAAACTGCCAGTACACAGCTTATATCGTCTAATCAGATAGCAAAAAAACAAATTGAAAAGCTTTTTGGCAAAAGAAAATAATCTGTACTTTTACTGTATAAATTATAAACTTTTACAATGAATTTAGACAGTCCAAAGGTTACCGTGCAAAAACCTGCTCAATATATTTTTGATGCCCTTAGCGATGTTAAGAACTTTGAAAAACTAATGCCTGATAACATTGCAAAATTTGAGGTAACCGGAGAGGAATCGTTTATTTTTGCTCTAAAAGGCATGCCTGAAATTAAGCTTAAAATGAAAGAAAAACAGGCGCCAAATAAAATTGTACTTGGTGCCGCCAGCGACAAGCTGCCTTTTACATTAACCGGAAATATTACTGAAACAGGTACAGAAAGCAGCGACATTCAGCTTTTTTTTGAAGGTGAGTTCAACGCTATGATGGCCATGATGATAAAAGGCCCTATAACCAAATTTATAGAAACGCTTGCAAACAACATGCACAAGCTGTAAATAAAAATATACCCCTTAACAAAGCCCTTTAGCAAAACTAAAGGGCTTGTTTATTTAACGGTTAAAGATTTTATAAAACAATCTTTACACCACATTATTTGATTAAATTTAACAAACAAAAAAAACTAATACCCATGAGCAATACAAACGATCTTGAACTCCCTTATAACCTTAACGAGCTTATTAGCGACGAAGGACTGGTAGAAATACACATTGGCGACGTAAACCTGCCAACGGGCCAAATTATTGCGTCAGATCCTTTTTTTACAACAGAACAACGCCCTTTTTTGCGTACTGTAGAGCCCGATAAATACCCTGTTTATATTCATGTTGCCGAAGTAGACGATTTACACCATCGTATTGCTTATGCTAAAATAAAATTTCGTACAGACGAACCCACAAAATGGGTACTTGCCATTACAGACGATATTAGCCCAGAAGAACTTGATGAGCTTGAAGAAGATGAGTTTTATGGCTTTCCTGTAGAATCCGGACTTGCTGCCTTTCTTGATGCCGAAACAGCAGCACAGTTTACAGCCAAGATAGATAAACTCGAAGAAACTAATCCTGAAGGTAATTTTTATGATGATGTTTTATCTCCGGAATTTATGGAATATTCGGGTAAAAATAACTTTTCACGCGAGTTGGGCGACTGGAACGATCACAAAATAAGTGCTGATTCAGACAATAATGTTATTATGTTCGCTTCCGGATGGGGAGACGGCTACTATCCTGCTTATTGGGGTCTAAATGATAACGGAGATGTTATAGAGTTAGTTATCGATTTTCTGTTAGATGAGTTTGACGACCTTGATGACGAAGAAGATGACGACTTTGAAGAATAAAAATAGTACATACATAGACAAAAAAATCAGCCCAAAGAGGCTGTTTTTTTTGTTTAGAACTTTGACGCTTAAAAAATGTCTATGTCTCCTTTACCTTCCCTAACCACAACAGGTTCTGAGCCTGATAGATCTATGATAGTTGAAGGACTATTGTCTCCATATCCTCCATCTATAACTACATCTACAAGGTTTTGCCATTTTTCAAAAATAAGTTCAGGATCAGTGCTGTATTCAATTACCTCATCGTCATCATAAATTGAGGTAGATACTATAGGGTTTCCTAATTGTTTTACAATTTCTATGGCAATAGGATTATCGGGCACACGAATGCCCACCGTTGTCTTATTTTTAAAAGCTTTTGGCAAATTATTATTACCAGGCAAAATAAACGTATAAGGTCCCGGCAGAGAGCGTTTCAGGATTTTAAAAGTAGCCGTATCAATCTGTTTTACATAGTCTGACAAGTTGCTAAGGTCGCTGCATACAAACGAAAAATTAGCTTTCTCCAGTTTGATTCCTTTAATCCTGGCAATGCGTTCTAAAGCTTTTGTATTGGTAATATCGCAACCAAGGCCATACACAGTATCTGTAGGATATATAATTATGCCGCCATCCTGCAATGCCTTTACTACTTTTGCAACTTCTTTTTCGTTAGGGTTTTGCGGATATATTTTTATAAACTGAGCCATACTTTTTCAGGTTAAAAGTTTTAAGTCAAAGGCTTTTATCAAAAACCTCAACAATATTCCTACAAAATTAAGCTTTAGTATGCTATACATTATCCATATTAACAAATTTTAGCACTGCAATAAAAAGGTTTATTCAAAATTATCATATATCCTTTCAAACTCTTTTTCATTGTCCCACTTTTGCCGATAAACTTCGCTGTGCACATTTGCAACACGCGATTTAAACTCGGGCTTTGCTCCATTCACTATAACATAGTCAACCACTTGTTTGTAAGAGTTTAATATGCTTTTATAGAACGATCCGTAACGCATTTCGCGCTTTGCAGAATATTTTAACGCGGTTTCGATATTAAAAAGCATAATATCGGCAACTATAAACGGGTCTACCCCAAGAGTTAAAAAATGTTTGATGTATTTCTGCGCTACAGATCGGCGCAACTTGGCACGCTTGCCACGTGCAGGAAAATATTCGTTAGTGATTTTTGCCTTTGCTTCCTGTTCCAGCTTGTCTTCTTTAGGGTTAAAAACAAAATTATAGTAGGCCTTAACATCGGTAAATTTTTCATAAAGAGACAATAGCTGTTCTTCCAGCTCTTCTTTAGGCAATGATGCAAGGTATTTTTTAAGGTCGCGTTTACTCATATACAGCAGTAGATACAGGTTAATTTTTCTATCATAATAAAATCCAAAAAAGATATGGTAAAATTAGATAAAATACTATTTTTGCCTTTCTTATTAAACTCACAAAAACTTAAATATTTACTGTGGAAAATCCGAGTGCACAAAAACTGATCAATAAAATACAGCTGGACCTCTTTAAAAAAGGTTTTGACGCAGAGGTATTGATTGCCGACCTGAAAAAATTACGCGAATATTCCCTTGAAGAAAATAACCCTGTGCTTACAAAAGCCATACGCCTAACGTATGAACACCTTGAAGCTAACGGCGCGTTCCTTATACCTATACCCGATGATGAGCCTTTAGAAGACGAAGAGCTTGTTACTGACGAAGCACCGGCCAACGAAAACAATCTTGAAAGCCTGGAATATCTTATAAACCTTTTTAGTGATCTTTCTCACAAAAACAATATATTAGATCTTAGAGAATACAATAAAGCGTTCTTAGCGTTTTAATTCTTTAAATATCTTAATAATCTAAAGCCATTTGTAACCCAAATGGCTTTTTTATTTTTACATTAAATTGCATTTTTGCTTTAAAACCAAACGTTGCTTGGCTACCTTTGCAAAAATTTAATTTTATGATACGTTTTTTTAAAATAATTGCCACTCTTGAGGGTATATCGCTACTGCTTTTGTTTTTTGTTGCGATGCCTTTAAAATACTTTTTTGATAACCCCGAGTATATCCGCCCAATGGGTATGGCACACGGACTGCTTTTTATTGCCTACATTATTATGGCACTGATGCTTAAGTTTGAACAGGACTGGCCTGTAAAAAAAATGCTTATTGTATGCCTTGCTTCTATTGTACCCTTTGGCACATTTTATATAGAATACAAATATTTCAGGACTCAAAAAAACTAAATGAGCGTATTTAACTGGGCATATAAACTACTTCGCGAGGCTAATGTAGACGGCATGACGGCATCTTACATTAACCTCGCAGTAGATATTGTTATTATTACTATTGTAGCATACATTTTAGATGCTATAGCTAAAAAAGTATTAATAAAAGTTATGGGCGTAATGGCGCAAAGAACAAAATCGTCTTTTGATGATTTTTTGGTTGCCAATAGAACCCCTAAATATATTGCCCACGCTTTTCCGCTTTATTTTATTTACAAAACCGTACCTCTTGCCTTAAAAGGTTTTACCTACTGGGATTATATATTTGACAAGACCATAACCATTTGTGTTATCCTGCTTGTTTTATGGATCGTGAGGAGCATACTCAATGCGCTACAGGACCATTTAAAACTGCAACCAAGCTATAACGATAAGCCTATAGACAGCTACATACAGGTAGTAATGATAGTGCTTTGGATATTTTGCACCATAGCCATATTGCTTATACTGCTCAACACCAATATGGTGACGCTATTGAGCACTTTTGGTGCCATATCGGCTATTATTATCCTTATTTTTAAAGACACAATACTGGGGTTTGTGGCAAGTATTCAGGTAACCATTAACGATATTGTTCGTATTGGCGACTGGATTACTATAGAAAAATTTGGTGCCGATGGCAATGTTATCGAAATTAACCTGGCTACCGTTAAAGTCCAGAATTTTGACATGACCACTACTACCATACCAACATATAGCCTTATATCAGACTCGTTCAAGAACTGGCGTGGTATGCTTAATTCTGACGGGAGGCGTGTAAAAAGGCATATTCTTATAAAAGCCAATAGTGTGCGTTTTATTCATGAAGACGAACTGGAAAGCCTGAAAAAAATACAGCTCATATCTGCTTACCTTGACCATCGCCAAACCGAGATAAATAAATATAACACTACCCATAATATAGACAAATCGTTATCTATAAACGGGCGAAACCTTACCAATCTGGGTATTTTTCGTAAATATATAAACAGTTATATTGAAGATTATCCGGGAGTAAATAAAGACATGATAATAATGTGCCGACACCTGCAGCCCACAGAAAAAGGCATACCCATTGAAATTTACCTCTTTACAAAAGACAAACGCTGGATTAACCACGAATACATAATGGCCGATATTTTTGACCATATAATAGCATCTGTAGGTTATTTTGGGCTAGAGATATTTGAGCTGCCTACAGGCAAAGATTATGTTGAGGCTTAGTTAAATATCTTAACTAACATTTCTCTTAAAAGATCTGATTGCGGAAGGGCACTGGCTCCTACTCCTTTGCTCTTAACATCTATATCGCGCAGGGTAGCCACAATGGCACTCACCTTTCTCATAGGGTAGTTACGCAGCGCAATATCATAATCCTTTAAAAAGTATGGATTTACTTTAAGCATTTTAGCTGCATTTGCAGGGCTTTTATCTTTCAATCCATGATATTGCAGCAATTGTGTAAAAAATCCAAATACAAGCCCTACAGTCATTACCAGCGGGTTGTCTTTAGGGTTATTGGCAAAATGATCGGCAATTTTATAAGCCTTTAACTGATCGCGCTCTCCTATAGCCTTTCGGAGCTCAAACACATTATAATCTTTACTTATGCCAATATTCTCTTCAATATGTGCAGGTGTAATGGCACTTCCTTTTGGCAAAATAATAGTAAGCTTGTCAAGCTCATTGCTAATTTTGCTCAGGTCGTTGCCCAAAAACTCGACCAACATGGCAGCAGCTTTAGGCTCTATGGTATAACCCTTGCCCGAAAGCACTCTTTTAATCCACTCCCCTACCTGGTTTTCATACAGCTTCTTACTTTCAAACACCAGCCCGTTCTTGTCTATAAGCTTTGTAACTTTTTTGCGTTTATCGAGGGTTTTATATTTATAGGCAATAACAAGTACTGTGGTTGGCTGTGGGTTTTCGGCATAGCTTTCCAGCTTTTCTATAGTACGGCTCAGCTCCTGGGCTTCTTTTACAATAACCACCTGCCTGTCGGCCATCATGGGGTAGCGTTTAGCATTGCTTACCACTTCTTCTATAGTAACATCGCGACCATAAAGCACCATTTGGTTAAAGCCTTTCTCGTCTTCGCTAAGCACATTATCTTCAATATATTCTGTAAGCCTGTCTATATAATACGGCTCTTCTCCCATTAAAAAATAAATGGGCTTAATGTTGCCCTGCTTAATCTCGTTTACGATCTTTAAAACTTCGTCCACCCTTTGTGCTTTGTTATTTGTTGGCTAAAAATTTTACATTTGCAATATGCAAAAGCTCAATTTTCCGGCCTATACATTTCGTTTCAAAAATAGTGAAAATAAGGTAGCCATTTTTGATGAGATACGTAAAAAATTTATTGTGCTGACTCCCGAAGAATGGGTGCGGCAACATGTAGTGCGCTTTTTGACAGAAGAGAAAAAGTTTCCTAAATCACACATAAACGTAGAGAAAATAGTAAAAATAAACGGCCTTACCAAAAGATATGACGTAGTGGTTTTTAAGCCCGACGGAACAATATTTTTAGTGGTAGAATGCAAAGCCCCGGAAGTTGCCATATCTCAGCAAACATTTGACCAGATAGCACGCTATAACATGTCGCTCAACGCCTTAAATCTTATGGTTACAAACGGGCTCAACCATTATTTTTGCCAGATGGATTATGAAGCCGAACGCTATAACTTTATGCCCGATGTACCTCAATACCTCCCAACTTTATGAAAACAGCAGCAGTAGTAATACTTAACTGGAACGGCAGGCAACTGCTGGAGCAATTTTTACCATCGGTAGTGCAGCACTCAGCAGGTGCGCAGGTGTATGTGGCTGATAATGCCTCTACAGATGACTCTGTGGCTTTTATACAGGCACACTACCCTAACATAAAAATTATAAACAACCCGGGCAATTATGGCTATGCAAAAGGCTATAATTTAGCCCTGCAGGATGTTAAAGAAGATATTTATGTTCTTGTAAACTCAGACGTTGAGGTAACAGAAGGCTGGCTTGATCCCGTACTCGAACTGTTTGAAAAAGATAATGAAACGGCAATTATACAGCCTAAAATACTCGATTATAAAAACAAGACAAATTTTGAATATGCAGGTGCAGCAGGTGGCTTTATAGACAAATATGGTTTCCCGTTTTGCAGGGGAAGAATATTTGAAACTGTAGAACAGGATAACGGGCAGTATAATGACGAAGCCGAAATATTGTGGGCATCGGGCGCGTGCTTTTTTATAAGGAAAAACGTTTTTAGGGAGCTTGGCGGTTTTGACGAAGATTTTTTTGCCCATCAGGAAGAAATAGACCTTTGCTGGAGGGCTTTTAATAAAAATTATAAGGCTCGTTTTTGCAGTAAATCGGTAATTTATCATGTAGGGGGGGCAACTTTGAGCACAGAGAATCCTAAAAAGACCTTTCTGAATTTCAGGAACTCACTTTGGATGATGACGAAGAACCTGCCCACAGCACAATTATTCCCTGTTCTCTTTATACGGCTAAGTTTTGATGGAATAGCGGGAATACGCTTTTTAATGTTGGGGAAATTTCCACATCTTTTTGCAGTACTAAAATCTCACTTTTACTTTTATTTAAAACTTTTTCATTTTCTAAACAAAAGACAATCAAAACAGTACAGAAATTACTACAAAAAAAAGAGCATAGTTTACCAATATTATGTTAAAAACGGCAGGGTATTTGTTTCGTAATTTAACAATAGTTTATGCGTAATTGCGTTCCTATTTTTTTAATTAGTATTAATTTTGTTAAAAATTTAAAATTTTAAACTTTATGAGAAGAGCCATCCTAATGCTTTCGTTAGTAGCGATTACACTCACTTCCTGTGGAAACAAAAAGAAAATTGCTGCACTGGAAGCAAAAAACAAGGAAATTCAGGATCTGCTGAATACTGCCACTGTAAAGCTTAATACCTGCCTTGCAGAAAAGGACCAATTAAACAGCCAGGTTGATTACCTTAAAAAGAACAACTCTGACCTAATCAATACTACGGCAAACATGACCACGCTTACGAGCAAGGGAGCCGAGAACCTTGAGAAATCTCTTGAAAGCCTGCGTGAAAAAGACCTTAAAATTACAAGGCTTCAGGATGCACTTACACGCAAAGACTCTGTAACCCTTGCGCTTGTTACAAGCATTAAAAGAGCCGTGGGCGTAAACGACCCGGATATTGATGTTAGTGTAGAAAAAGGTGTGGTGTACATTTCTATTGCCGATAAACTTTTATTTAAAAGCGGTAGCTATAATGTAACAGACAAGGCTAAAGAAATTTTAGGCAAAGTTGCAAAAATTGTTCAGGACAAACCTGATTTTGAATGTATGGTAGAAGGCCACACTGATAATGTGCCTATCAAGAACGCTGTACTTGTAGACAACTGGGATTTGAGTGTTAAACGCGCTACATCTATTGTAAGGATACTTCAAAACGATTTTAGCATAGACCCTAAACGCCTTGTGGCATCTGGTCGCGGAGAGTATGTGCCTCTTGGAGAGAACACTACACCTGAAGGCAGGGCACGCAACAGGAGAACAAGAATTCTTGTATTGCCTAAAATCGACCAATTTTATGACATGATCGAAAAAGAAATGAAAAACCAACAGGGTAAATAATCATTTACTGTCATGAAGATATAGAACAGGCTGCCTTTTCGGGCAGCCTGTTTTGTTTAGAAACCCCAAAATAACACTCAATCTTAAATATAGGATTGGTGTTTTACCAGTCTTAGCTTAGATTGCTTTTTGGCTAATATTTTTCGTCGTGCCTTTGCTACTACAGGTTTATTTATAATAATGCCTGTAATGCAAATTAAAAGTAAAATAATCATGAGTCCAAGATAGATGCTCCCATCAAAGGTTGTAATGTCAGGAAAATCAGATACAAGAAAATAAAAAGTAACCATAAAAGTTGCTACGGATACAATTAGGCTAAAAATTTTCATAGTCCTTTAATTTTGTGTTGTTTTAAAGTACAAATACTTAAAAAGGACTTATGGAAAATCCTTTCTTACCTGTTATTTTTCATGGTTAATAAAAACAAATTTATATACAAATAAAAAATATAAAGAGATAACCCTTAGATCGTTACTCTATAAAGGTAAGAAAAAACTTTTTGAGAAACGGCAAAATGTTTATGATTTTTTTAAGATTTACTTTTATAAGCCATTATAGGGCTAAAAAGCTTTACAATATAGTTTTCTATACAGGTAAGATCGGCAAGGGTTGTGGCGTCCTGCTTTAATTTTGCATTCTCAATAAAGTTACTTTCGGCAGTTGACACTACTTTTTGTTTTTTAACCTTTTTATAAAAAACAATGTTGCTAACTGTAACCCTATACTTGCCTTCTTTCAGTTCTATCTCAAAATCATAACTATAGTCATTCTTTAGAAGATTCGAAGATCCCGGGCATGTATTTCTCAGCTCGACAGCCTTACCTTTATAAACCAATCCTTCAGACGATATAATTTTAAGTCTCGAATGCCTCCCTACAATATTAGGAATATTTGTTTCGGTGCTGATAAATACATTTTCCCAAACCAGCTTGTCTTTTTCAACTATAAAATTATTATCCTGAGCAATGCCGGATAATGAGTACAGAAATAAAAAAATAACGAAAAACTTTCGCATAAGGCCGTTGTGTGTTTGTGTTCTTGGTGGTTACCAAAGTTAACGCTTTTTTAAATTGCTTTTACGGCAATATCTTATAAGAAAACACCTATTTCGTTACAATATTTTGTCAAATATTTAAGTATTACTTACAATATTTAAAATTTTAATTTTCCATATATCAAGCTTTTGCAAAAAAGTCATAGTTGCATTGGCACCACTTGGCGATGGCAGCACACCATATATAATATCAGGTCTTCTACCTACATATCTGTCATAGTAAACAGCAGCATTTTTGCTCGAAAACAGCACATGTTTTATTTGAGGATATTTGCCATAGAAAACGTTGAAATTGTTAGGCACTTCATTTTTAATATTACTGTCAAGGCTGCCCTCGCGTTCGCAATATTCCAAAACATCCCAAAGGGCTATATTGTGTTTTTTAAGCAGGGCTATTTTATCTGCATAATCATCTTTGGGGCCCTCATTAAAAACTCCACACAATAATCTCCAAAACTGGTTGCCACGATTGCCATAATATTCCTGCAATTGCAACGACTTTTCGCCAGGCATTGTGCCAAGTATTAGTATCTTACTGTTATTATTCACTATAGGTTCAAAGGCTTTTTTCATTAAAACATAAAATATTTGTAGCAGAATATAAAACCGAAACAACAACATAAGTATTCTACTACACAGCAGGTTAAAGTATTGTTATTATGGTTTTATTTAAGTTTTTGTTAGCACCGCAGGGCAAATTCATTATATAATTTTGTTAGAGATGATATCAAATACAACAATCAAAATTAAACTAAAAAGTTATGAAAACAGCAACAAGAACAACTGCAAAAAACACAAAAACAAATGCAACTGCGACTGCAAAAACAGCCACAACAAAAACTACCTCTAAAAGAGGCATTGTAAAAGCTAAATCTACCGCTGCCGAAGGCCTGAAAGAATTATTTATAGACAGCCTGAAAGATATTTACTGGGCCGAAAAAGCATTGACCAAAGCTTTACCAAAAATGATTAAGAATGCTACAACCCCTGCCCTTGCCAACGGGCTTACAAGCCACCTTGCAGAGACCGAAGAGCACGTGGCACGCCTTGAACAGGTATTTGAAATTGTTGGTAAAAGAGCCGTCGGCAAAAAATGTGAGGCTATGGACGGCCTTATCAAAGAAGGACAGGATATTATGGAAAGCACTGAACAGGGCGCAGTGCGTGATGCCGGAATTATTGCCGCATCTCAAAAAATTGAGCACTACGAAATTGCGACTTATGGTACACTGTGTGCCTTTGCCAAAACACTTGGCATGGACGATGCAGCTAAAATATTGCACACTACACTTGAAGAAGAAAAAACGGCAGATATAACATTAACAGAGGCAGCCTATAACACCATAAACTTTGATGCTGCTGATGCAGATGATAGTGAGATGGAGTAAACAGCAGCATTGTTGAAGGATGGAGCCCTAACAAGGCTCCATTTTTTTATTTTAAAATCAACGTTTAGAGTACTATTAAATTTAAAGCCGAATCTTGTAAGATTTTTTAGCAAAACTTTAAACAGCATCTGTTAAAATTATGGCTATTTTTAGCATTGATGAACACAAAACTAAAAAAGTACTTACGTAAAACCATTAAAATTATCCTATGGATCATAGGATCTGTAATTGCATTGTTCCTGCTGATAGTTTTACTGCTTCAGGTTCCGGCAGTGCAAAACTATGTTAAAGATAAGGCTGTCAGTTATCTTGAAAAGAAAATAGGCACTGAGGTTAAGATAACTAAAATAGAAATTGGCCTGCCTAAAAAGGTAATTTTAGAAGGTGTTTATTTTGAAGGTCAGAACGGAGACACGCTTATTGCCGGAGATAAACTGGCTGTTGATATAAGTCTGATGAAGCTTTTAAGCAACGAAGTAGAGATCAATTCTATAAATTTAGAGGGAATAACTGCCAATGTCAGCCGTAATAAAGATTCGGTCTTTAACTTCGACTATATTATAAAAGCGTTCGACTCGGGCAAACCCAAAGATACCACAGGTGCTCCAATGAAATTTTCTATTGAAGATATTAATCTTGACCGTATCAGGGTAAAGTTTAATGACGATATTTCTAAAAACTACGTTACGGCAAACATTAATCATTTTGATACTTCAATAAAAAAATTCGACCTTGATAAGATGGACTTTGAGGTACCGGACATTAATCTTGACGGGCTTAAAGTGCGGCTGAAACAGGGAATGGTTGATGAAATTGCAATGGGCACCCAGAAAGCGGCTGAGGAAGCCTCTAAACAACCTGATCTTAAACTAAAGCTTAAAAATATTTCTCTTGCCAACATAAATGTAGGATATGACAACGAAGGCAGCAGGCTGGATACAGGCATTAAACTTAATAAGCTATTAGTTGAAGTAAATACCGTAGATCTTAAAACCCAGCTTGTAGACCTTGACAATTTAGAACTCAATGGTCTTAAAGGCCAGCTTGCATTTGGTAAATTTGAAAAGCAGGTGCAGCAGGCATTACCCAAAGAAACCGCTGCAGTACAACAGGCACAATGGAAGCTTAAACTGAACAACGCCGAAATTATTGATGTAGCCTTTAAGTTTGACGACCAAAACTCGGCACCTGTAGCAAAAGGTATCGATTTTAAACACCTTGATATATCTAACTTAAATTTAAAGGCTAAAGAGCTTTCTTATGCTCCGGAATCTATTTCGGGTAAAATAGAAGATTTTAGTATGGCAGATAAAAGCGGTGTAAATGTTGCCCAACTGCGCACAAACTTTTTCTATGGGCCTAAAGGGGCTGAACTTAAAGACCTTTATCTTGAAACACCTAACACATTGGTAAAAGACCAAATTGTGGTGGGTTATCCTTCGCTCAATGCGGTTAGTAAAAACATTGGGAGCCTATCTGTAAATGCTAACCTCGACCACAGTAAAATAGGCTTCAAAGACGTATTGCTTTTCGTTCCTGATCTTGCAACAACTGCACCTTTTAAAGGCAACCCTAACGGAACGCTATACATAAACAGCCGCGTTCAGGGCAAAGTTAGCGATCTGTACATCAACAACCTCGAAGTGCGTGGCATAGGCACGACCGTAATAGCTGCCAGCGGACGTATAAAAGGCCTTCCGGACGCCAAAACCGCTTACTTTGATATGAATGTAAGGCAGTTTAAATCTACCGCAAAAGATATTAATACATTTCTGCCGCCCGGCACATTGCCTGCTAATTTTCAGTTGCCTGCGGGTATATCGGCAAAGGCAAGTTTTAAAGGAACGCTTAATAGTTTCTCTACAAACCTTGATCTTGCCAGCACTTTTGGCAATGCTAAGTTTAAGGGTATGTTCGACCAAAGCCGCAAAGGTCACGAGCGCTATGATGGCGATGTAGATATTGCCAATTTTGATGTAGGTAAACTGCTTAAAAACGATTCTATTGGCAAAATTACTATCAAAGCAAAAGTCAAAGGCACCGGCTTAGACCCGCAAACAGCAGTAGCAAGCCTGAAAGGCAAAGTCATTAAAGCAGAATTTAATGGCTACACCTATCGTGATTTAATGATAGACGGCAAAATAAATAAAGGTCAATTTGATGCCGTTGCAAAAATGGACGATCCTAACCTTGACTTTGACCTTACTGCCAAAGGTGGGTTTAACGGAAAATATCCTAACGGGAAAATAAAATTAAATGTAGATATTGCCGACCTTAACAAACTCAACCTGCACGCCGGGCCATTAAAACTGCGTGGCAATGTAGATGCAGATATTGCAGATGCTAATCCAGATAATCTTAACGGAACAGTGCATTTGCACAGCTTTATGTTTGTAAATGAAAAAGAAGAATTTGCTTTAGATTCTGTTACACTTAAAGCGGTTACTACACCCGATAAAAACCTTATAACCTTAAAATCTCAAATAGCACATGCCAAAATAGAAGGCAAATACAAACTCACAGAGCTGCCTGCGGCATTGCAATATACCATTGCAAAATACTACAATACTGCTGCCACAGCACCTAAAAAACCTGCTGCCCCGCAGCAACTCTCGTTCGACATTCGAATAGACAACGATCCTGTATTGTATAAACTGGTACCGCAAATTACCCGTTTAGAACCTATTTCTTTAAGCGGAAAGTTTAATAGCGAGGGCGATACATTAATAGTGCATGGCGCAGTGCCACGCCTTGTTTATGGAGCAAACACCATTAGTGGTATTACTATAGATGCCGAAGCTAAAGACACCGCACTGGTGTACAGCGTAAAAATTGAAGGTGTAGAAAATGAGCAATTTCAACTGGCAGGCACTACCCTTGCAGGAGATATTAAAAACAACGTTGTAAAATATAGGCTTGATATAGAAGACCGTAAAAAGAAACAGCAATACATGCTTGCAGGTAAGGTTGAGGCTAAAGACGGCAATACCGAAATTGTTTTAGACCCTGATGGCCTTATGCTCGATTATATACCATGGACCATTGCACAGGATAACCTTATTCGTTTTGGAGAAAATGGCCTGTATGCCAATAATTTTGAAATGAGCAATGAAGGAGGGGCCATAAAACTACAATCAGAATCAGACACGCCAAATGCACCTTTAAATGTAGAACTCGAAAACTTTAAAATAGAGACCATTACCAACATGGTTCAAAAAGAAGAGTCTAAGTTTCATGGAACTATAAACGGCACAGCCAACATTAAGGACCTTACTACAAGCCCTGTATTTACAGCTGACCTGACGATTGCCGATTTTGCCGTGAGCAAAGACACAGTAGGAGAAATTAAAATACAGGTAAACAACAATATAGCCGACACATATGCTGCCAATGTGAGCATTAGCGGAAACAACAACCAGGTAAATCTTGAAGGGAATTACAACACTGCAGGAAGCAGTTTTGATATGAACCTCGACATACAAAAATTAACCATAGCGAGCCTTCAGGCATTTACTTTTGGGGCTTTAAAAGAAGGCAAAGGCGATCTTAACGGCAACTTTAAAATTACAGGAACTATAACAGATCCTAACGTTATTGGCGACCTTAAATTTAATGATGTGGCTTTTAGGGTTACCGAACTTAACTCTTATTTTAAAGGCATTAACAATAACATTAGCTTTACTGATGCCGGGATTGAAATGAACAACTTTAAGGTAGAAGACGAAAAAAACAACCTGCTAACCATAGACGGCAACATTGCCACTACCGATTACAAAGCTTTTGGTTTTAACCTTAATGTAAAGGCAGCAAACTTCAGGGCTATAAATTCTACTGCAAAGGATAACGATTTTTATTATGGCGACCTGTTTATTGATGCCAATCTTAAAATTAAGGGTACAATGGAAAGCCCGGTTATAGATGGTGACCTAAAAATAAACGAAGACACTAAATTTAGTGTGGTACTGCCGCAACAGGATCCGTCTATTGCCGACAGGGAGGGCATTGTAGAGTTTGTGGATGAAGATAATGCAGAGATGATGCAACGCCTTAAGATAGAAGAAACTGTAAACAGCTCTCAGGTAAAAGGTATGGATGTTTCGGTTAATATAGAAATTGTGAAAGAGGCCGAACTCAACCTGATAATAGACAAAGGCAACGGCGATTTCCTGCAACTTAAAGGTGAAGCACAACTTAATGGCGGCATAGATCCATCGGGCAAAACTACACTGACAGGGCGTTATGAGTTTAGCGAGGGATCTTACCAAATGACTTTCAACTTCCTGAAAAGAAAATTTGATATAGAAGAAGGCAGCTACATTTTATGGACTGGCGAACCTACTGATGCTACTATAAACATATCGGCTGTTTACAAAACTGAGACTCCACCTATTGACCTTGTGGGCGACCAGTTAGGGTCTGACCAGTTTAGACGAAACAGATTTAAACAAAAAATACCGTTCAATACTGTTCTTAAAATGGAAGGCGAATTGCTAAAACCTGAGCTTTCGTTCGACATTATCATTCCGGATGGCAACTACAATGTAGATACAGATGTTATAAACACAACCAAATCTAAACTGGACCAGTTGCGCCAACAGCCGTCTGAACTAAACAAACAGGTATTTGCCGTATTGTTGCTTAACCGCTTTATTGGCGAAAACCCTTTTTCGAGCGAGGCCGGAGGTACCAGTACCGAATCGTTGGCAAGGCAAAGTGTAAGCAAAATACTGTCGGAACAGTTAAACAACCTTGCCGCCAACCTTGTAAGCGGTGTACAGCTAAATTTCGATTTGGAATCTACCGATGATTATACCACAGGGCAATTACAAAGCCGTACCGACCTTAATGTGGGAATTTCCAAGCAACTGCTTAACGACAGGCTTAAAGTAACCGTAGGCAGCAGCTTTGGTCTTGAAGGACCACAACAGGCTAACGAAGAGACCACTAACATTGCCGGAGACGTATCTCTTGATTACCAGTTAACACCCGATGGGCGCTATATGGTAAGAGCATATCGCAAAAACGAATATCAGGTAGCCTTGCAGGGACAGGTAGTAGAAACCGGCGTTGGATTTATAATTACAATGGACTATAATAAATTCCGCGAGCTTTTTCATAGAAGCAAAGAAGAAAAGGAAATGCTGCAACGTGAAAGAGAGCGAAAGCAGAGAGAGAAGGAAGAAAAGAAAAAACAGGAGGAAAAAGAAAAGACAGAAGCAGAAGCCGATAAGTTACCGCCAAACAGCACTGAAAATGATAAATAAGCCCATATATTACCTTTTTATAACAGCATTACTGTTGGCTTATGGCTGCAGCAACACGAAACATCTGCCCGCAGGCGAGATGCTTTATATAGGTGGCGAAGTAAAGGTTAAAGACTCTTTATTGAGCCGCAAGGAACGTAAAGCAATGGAAAAAGAGCTCGAAGACCTGTTGCGGCCAAAACCTAACAGCAGTGTACTTGGGCTTAAATTTAAACTCTATTTTTATAATCTTGCAGGCGAACCTAAAAAAGAAAAGGGCTTTAGACACTGGATGCGCACAAAACTGGGCGAACCTCCGGTATTAATGAGTCAGGTAGATCTTGATTATAACGCAGATATCCTACAGAATTTTAGTGAAAACAATGGCTATTTTAAAACCCGAACCAGTGCCGACTCTACCTCTAAAGCCAAAAGAGCAAAGGCTCTATATACCGTTACTACAGGCAAGCAATACAAAATAAGAAATGTAACTTTTCCGGTAGATACTTTAAGTACCGAAAAAGATTCTACAGAAGTAAACCTTGAAAAGGCCATTGCAAGAACCAAACGCAGGAGCCTGCTAAAAAAAGGCGATCCTTACAGCCTGGACGTTATTAAGCAGGAGCGCGAGAGGATAGACAACCGCCTTAAAAACCGTGGTTATTTTTATTTTAAAGACGATTACCTGCTTATGCGTGTAGACAGCACCGTGGGTAGCTATGAAACTGACATAAAAGTTATTATTAAAAACGAAACCCCTGCAAGGGCCAAAAAAGTGTATCATATAGATGATATAATTATTTATCCTAACTATTCATTATCTGAAAATACAGAGAAAAAATATCCAAGGGATTCTGTACAGGAATACAAAGACTTTAAGATCATCGATCCGGAGCATACGTTCAGGCCTATAATTTACGATCGTACGCTGTTTTTCCATAAGGGCGATATCTACAGCCGCCGCGACCATAATCTTTCGTTAAACAGGCTGGTAAATCTGGGCACATTTAAATTTGTTAAGAATGAATTTAAACCCTCAGACAGTATCAGTGCTAAACTTGACGCCTATTATTATTTTACGCCCCTACCCCGAAAATCTATACGGGTAGAAACTTTGGCTAAGACCAACTCGGCTAATTATAACGGGTCAGAAATTAATGTAAACTGGAGTAACCGTAATGCTTTTCGGGCTGCAGAACTCCTCACCGTATCAGTATTTGGGGGACTTGAAGTACAGGTATCCGGACAAAACCGGGGCTATAATGTATATCGTGTTGGTGGAGAGACCAGTATTGTTTGGCCCAGGTTTATTTCGCCCATACACATTGCCGACTCCAGCGCATTTGTACCGCGCACTAAGGCATTGGTCAGCTATGAATATCAAAAGCGTATGAAACTGTATGCCCTAAACTCTTTCAGGGGGCAGTTTGGCTATTTATGGAAAGACAATGTGCGCGAAGAGCACCAGCTTTATGTTACTGATATAAACTATGTAAGTCCTGCAAATGTGACTGACGAATATAACCAAATGGCAGAAAACAACGCCGCATTACAGCGTGTAATAGACAAGCAGCTCATTTTTGGTCCCTCATATTCGTACACCTATACCAACACCATGCAAAAGCGCAAAAAACATACGTTTTATTATAAAGGTGCATTGGAAACATCGGGTAATGCAGTGGGGTTGATCATGGGAGCCGATGCAAAAGGAGGTAATCCTAAAAACATACTCGGGGTACAGTTTAGCCAGTTTGTAAAAATGGAACATGATTTTAGGCATTATCTGCGTCTAAATGATAATTCGCAAATTGCCAGCCGTATAATTGTTGGGGTGGGTGCCCCATACGGCAACTCGGGCGAATTGCCTTTTATACGGCAGTTTTTTGTGGGAGGCACAAACAGCATACGGGCTTTCAGGGCACGGTCTATAGGCCCAGGATCTTACAGAAATCCCGACATAGATGCAAACTCATTCCTTCCGGATCAGGGTGGTGATATCAAGCTCGAGCTCAATACCGAATATCGCGCTAAGCTGTTTAGCGTAGTACACGGAGCTATATTTGCAGATGCCGGAAATATATGGCTCTGGAACAAAGATGAGGGCAACGGCACAGACGATTCAGGCAGGCCCGGTGCAGAATTTACTGGCAAGTTTTTAAATCAGTTGGCTGTGGGTACTGGTGCCGGTTTAAGGTTTGACCTTTCGTTTTTGGTACTAAGGCTTGATCTTGCCTTTCCGCTGCGCAAACCCTGGCTGCCTGAAGGTGAGCGCTGGGTGTTTGACGACATAGATTTTGGAAGCAGGGCATGGCGCAAAGAAAACCTTGTGTTTAACCTTGCCATTGGTTATCCGTTTTAAGGAGTTACAAAATATAATATATGAAAAAAGCAGCCCTGTTTGGAGCTGCTTTTTTGTTATGTGATTCGTGATTTACTTCACTTCCGTATTCTTATTCTTTTTCTCCGGCCTGATAATCATACGCAGTGGCTGATCCATAGAGAAGTAAGATATCATCCAGTTCCAGAATGTTACCAGCCTGTTACGGAACGTAATTAATGATAAAAGGTGTATAAACAACCACATTAACCATGCAAGGAAGCCTTTAAAGTGCATTTTAGGGCTTGGTAAATCTACCACTGCCTTGTTCTTACCAATAATGGCCATTGATCCCTTGTCGTTGTATTTAAACGGTACAAGCGGCTGCTTGTTTAACGACTTTTTAAGATTCTTGGCAAGATGTTTACCCTGCTGTATAGCTACCTGCGCCACCTGTGGGTGTCCGTTAGGAAAAGCTGCATCAGACGTTTGGAAACAGGTATCGCCAATGGCATATATATTAGTAGTGTTGGCTACTTTGTTATACTCGTCAACAATCATCCTTTTGCCGCGTCCATAGCTTTCTACAGGTATACCCTCAAAAGATTTAGCCGAAACTCCGGCAGCCCATATAAGGTTTTTAGAAAGTATGGTCTCACCATTTTCAAGATGAACGGTATCGTCTACATAGTCGGTTACACGGGCATTAAGTTTTATAATAACGCCAAGCTTTGTAAGTGCATCATAAGTATCCTGCTGCGATTGTTTGCTCATTGGGGCAAGCACCGCATCGGCACCATCTACAAGGTAAATGTTGCTTACGCTTGTAGCAAGCTCCGGATATTCTTTACGCAAAATACCGTTTCGCATTTCGGCAAACATACCCGATACCTCAACACCTGTAGGACCACCGCCGGCAACAACAATATTTAAATATTTGCGTCGCTCACGGCTGTTTTTTTGCAGCGTTGCCTTTTCCATGCGCTGTAACAGTTTGTTACGCATTTCTATGGCATCGTTAAGGGTTTTCATCGGTATAGAGTTCTTACGAACGTTCTCCATACCAAAATAGTTAGTTTCGGCACCGGTTGCAAAAACAAGCGCGTCATACTCTATCTCGCCATTATGAAGCACAGCAATATTCTGTTCCGCTTTTACAGATACCAGCTCGCCAAGCCTGAAATGGATGTTTTTCTTTTTAGAGTAATACCTTCTGAAAGGGTAACTGATCGCCGATGGCTCAAGGTAAGCCGTAGCCACCTGATAAATGAGTGGCGGAAAAAAGTTGTAGTTGTTCTTGTCTACCAGGGTAACGTCAAAACTCTTGTTATTGGCCAGTTCGTTGGCCATATTTACGCCTGCAAATCCGCCGCCTATAATAACTATCTTCATGAAATTGTTGTTGTTACGGAAAGTTAATTCTTATCCCATAATTGCTGCATAAAATTAAGTTTTTTAGCACAGGTGTACAATATTCTTGGCACCCTATTATGAATATTTATGAAATTATTAGCGGATAATGTAGCACTGTGGCATTACCATAAAAAAAGGCAATTAAAATTATTAAGTAAACACATATATATGTTAATATTGTAGTATTTACCTCATGCAGTTGCTATTTTTGTGATATAATTGCACTATTTTTTACGAAAACGATATATTTATGTTGAAAAAGATATTCAGGCGAAAAACAATTACAGACAGTGTACATGTACTAAAAGAAACCTTTAATGGGTTTATGCAGGACAAAGGCCTCAAGCTAAGTGCCTCGCTGTCTTACTACACCATATTTTCTATGGCGCCGCTGTTGCTGCTCATTATTTCACTTGCCGGCTTCTTTTTTGGCAGGGAGGCCAGCGAGGGCAGGATATTTAATGAACTTAACGGGCTTATAGGCAACAACGCAGCCGCCCAAATACAGGAAGTAATAAAGAACATGGAACTGTCTGGCAAAACAACCATATCTGTAGTTATAGGTATCGTTACACTTATAATAGGTGCTACGACCGTTTTTGGAGAGATACAGGATTCTATAAACATGATATGGAAAGTAAAGGCCAAACCCAAAAAAGGCTGGCTAAAACTTGTAAAAGACCGTTTCAGGTCAGGATCTATAATTGTAGGGCTCGGTTTCCTGCTTATAGTGTCGCTTATAATTAACGGGGCACTTGTTGCGCTTCACCAATTCTTAAAAGATTTTTTCCCTGATTTTACTCTCATATTAGTTAATCTTGCCAACGTTGCCATAAGTTTTATGGTAATTACGGTTTTATTTGGAGTTATATTTAAGGTATTGCCCGATGCCAAGATAAAATGGAAACACGTGCGTGCAGGTGCATTTTTTACAGCATGCCTATTTCTTTTAGGCCGATATATAATAGGTCTCTACATTACCACCACAGGTGCGGGTTCTCCCTATGGGGCTGCCGGATCTATAATTGTAATATTGCTTTGGGTATATTATACTGCAGCCATATTATATTTTGGTGCAGAGTTTACGAGAGCTTATGCCATATTTAGAGGGTCGCGCATAGAACCTGCCGATTATGCCGTATTTATAGAGCAACGCGAAACCGAGAAAGAAAGCGCCGTTATAACCCATGTAAAACCGCAAGACAATACTAACGTTTAAGAATAACCCTTGTTTTGCGCAGTTGTCGCGCCATTTTGTTTTTAAGCTTTTGGTGGTATAAAAAGTAACCGCCTACTGCCCCCACGGCACTGCCAATAAAAATATCGGTAAAACGGGCTGTAACCAACTCGTTAGGATGGTTTGCAATGGCACTGCCAAATTCGGCAAGCATTAGTGTGAGCGATGTTATAAAAACAACCGCATAGGCATAGTTGCGTGTAATAAACATTTCTACCACAAACTGCATCACCATTATTACAGCACAAATGGCCCACTCCGGCAATTTGAGAAGCAGTAAAACCCATGCCAGGCTCAATCCTAATAAAGTACCTACAACACGTTGCAGGCTGCGCTGCCATACATGTTTAGCACTCACCCCCTGCATAACCGCAAGGCATGAAACCGGAACCCAATAGGGGTTATCGAGTTCTAAAATCTTGGCAATCAGCAACGATGACCCTATAGAAAGCCCAAAAATAGCCGATTCTATATGACTGGTAAATCCGCGTAGATTTTGTGTGGTTGCACTAACATCATCAGTAGTTTTGCTTTTTACCAATATTCCATATACAAGAGCCAACAGGCAGGCACTCATGCAGCCCATGCCCACAAGCCCTGTTTTATAGGGTATGAGAGCCATATTGTGAGGCATGCAAAAACCAATCGATGCCAGCATAATAAAGAAAAAATTAGAAGGCGGCTTAAGTTTGAAATATTTGGTAGACCAGTGCACCAAATGTGTAAATCCACCCAGCACAACTGCCGATAGTATTGGATTAAAACTAAACAGCAACCCAATAAAAAAAGAGGCCATAAGCCCAAAAGAACAGGCCATTAATGTAACCATACGTTTTGTAAACGACGCTTCGGGCAGGTACAGTATTACAAGCCCGGCCATACTGGCAAGCGAACCATTATGAACATTGCCTAAAAAATATCCGGCTAACAACGGTAACCCCACACACAACGATGCCAAAAAGGGTATGTGCCACCCACGGGGCGACGGTTTAAGAACATACAGCTCTCTTATTTCGGTTACTAGTTTTTGTGCATTCATAGAGTGCTGCAAAATTACTATATATTGTTGCAAAGAAAAAGTACAATGGCAACATTAAACAGACTGTATATTGTATTCTTTATACTCAATATATTGGGTGATTGGCTATAAGCGTAAATTCTTTTTAGTATATTAGATGAACCAAACCTTAATTATGACACAGGAAGAATTACTGGAAAAAATTTATAAAAAAGACAGTAAAGCATTCACCGCTTTATATGACATGTATTCTAAAAGCCTATATGGCGTAATATTTAACCTTTTAAAAGATAAAGAAGAAAGTGAAGATGTTTTACAGGAAGTCTTTGTCAAAATATGGAAAAACATAGACAGCTATAATGAGAGCAAGGGTCGTTTTTTTACCTGGATACTTAATATTGCCCGCAATGCCTCTATAGACAGGCTACGCTCTAAAGGTCACAATAACAATAAAAAAAACCTCTCAGCAGATAATTTCGTACATATTCTTGATTTTAATACCACTGCAACCAACAAGATAGATGCTATTGGCATACGTGAGTTTATCAAAAAACTTAAGCCAAAATGTATACGCCTTATAGATCTTCTTTTCTTTAAAGGATATACACAGCAGGAGGCGTCGGAAGAGCTTGAAATACCACTTGGTACCGTAAAAACACAAAACAGGAACTGCATAGGCGAACTACGAAATATACTTCAGGAATAATGGACACTCAGGAATACATAACATCGGGTACACTCGAATTTTACGTTTACGGACTATTGACCGAAGAGGAAAATATTGAAGTAAACAAACTGGCACAGGAACACGAAAGTGTGCGTGCCGAAATACTCTCTATAGAAAAGGCTGTCATAAATCTATCCTATAGTGTATCACCACATTTATCGGCAGAGAATTATGAAAAAATACGCCAAAGGCTAATCGAAAAACACAGTAACGACGGTGTGGTTAAGCTGGAGCATAAACGCGGCATGAACCCATACATAGGTTGGGCTGCAGCCGTTGTGCTTATGTTCGGCTTGATCTTTCAGTATTATAAATACAGTGAAGTAACAAAAGAGGTAGAAGCTGTAACTACTCAAAAATCAAAATTTGAGCAGTTGCTTGCCAGTACACAGCAAAAAAATACTGAAACAGAAAAAGCTCTTGCCATTGTGCGCAACAATGGCAGCACAGTAGTGAAACTTGAGGGTCAGGAAATTTCTCCTGAGTCATATGCTAAAGTTTACATTAATAAAACCAGTAACGAAACTTATGTAGATCTTGCCGGGCTGCCAAAAGCTCCTGCCGGAAAAGTATATCAGGTTTGGGCACTCAAACTAGACCCACTAACTCCCACAAGCATAGGGGTCATAAACGATGCTGCACTGCAAAACGGTATATTTAAAGTAGATAATAACGATGGCGCACAGGCATTTGGTATAACTCTGGAACCTGCCGGTGGTAGCCCTACCCCTACTTTAGAGCAACTGTATGCTTTAGGCAAGGTGTAAAATTAGGGAACACGGATGACACGGGTGTTGCGCAATCACAGATTTAAACAGATTTAAAAACAGTGTTAACCTTTTGATTAACTCTTATAAATCACATTGTGGGTTAGGCGTAGCAATGCTACGTCTCTACAGGAAATCCGCGATAATCCGTTAAATCCGCGTTCCAAAATAATTAAATTTGGGTATGAAGAAAAAACTGGTAATACTATCGGGCGCAGGCATAAGTGCCGAAAGCGGTGTGGCAACCTTTAGGGATTCGGGCGGATTATGGGAAGGCCACGACGTTATGGAAGTGGCATCGCCCGAAGGCTGGCGCAAAAACCCGGCGCTGGTGCTGGACTTTTACAACAAACGTCGCCGTCAGCTTTTTGAAGTACAGCCCAACAAAGCCCATTTTATTGCCGCTGAGCTTGAAAAAGATTTTGACGTTACCATTATTACCCAAAACGTAGACGACCTGCACGAACGCGCCGGAAGTACCAACGTAATACACCTGCATGGCGAGCTGCTTAAAGCGCGAAGTGTGTACAACACTCTTGATATTATTGATTTTACAGGCGATATTACCCTTGGCGACCTGCATACTGACGGATACCAATTGCGCCCGCACATAGTGTGGTTTGGCGAGGCCGTACCTGCCATTGAAGATGCCATACCCGTTGTAGAGCAGGCCGATTACATTATCGTGATAGGCACCTCCTTACAGGTTTACCCTGCGGCAGGGCTGACTGATTTTGCCAAACGCACCACCCCTATTTTTTACATAGATCCTAAGCCTGCCGGCATCCCGAATATGAAAAATCCATTGGAGGTTTTCCCGCTAAAGGCAAGTGAGGGGATGGAAATTGTGGCGGGGAGGTTGAGGAATATATAACAGAATTGATTTCCATTTTGAGCGAAGTGCAACGAAGTCGAAAAATCTCGATAAAGAGATTCCTCAATTCCGCTGCGCTGCATTCGGAATGGAACAGCTACTTAGACTGCTTCGTACCTCGCAGTGAGGGTGCGTGAAGAAAGTAAGGTTTAAACCCATTAATCAAGAAGATTGCTTCGTCGTGCCTCCTCGCAATGACAGTACGTGAAGATAGTAACTTATAAAAACAAATTCGCGAAAATTAGTGTAATTAGTGTCTGAAAAAAAACCGTAAAATCCGCGATTGCGCAGCATCCGTATAATCCGCGTTCCAAAAAAATTAGTGTTAATTTGTGCAATTAGTGGCTTAGCTTTTTTTTACTTATATTTGCGCGCATAAATAATACAACACACAATATTTATGCAATTATCTGAACTGAATGCCATATCGCCTATAGACGGCAGGTACAGGAGCAAAACCGCAGCATTAGCCAATTATTTCTCTGAAGAAGCCCTTATAAAATACCGCGTTCTGGTAGAAATAGAATACTTTATTGCACTTTGCGAACTTCCGTTACCTCAACTTTCAGGCGTATCTAAAAACATATATGAGCCGCTGCGCGACATCTACAGAAACTTTAGCAGTGATGATGCACTTCAGATAAAAGAAATTGAAAAAACTACCAATCACGACGTTAAGGCTGTAGAATATTTTATCAAGTCGGCTTTCGATAAATTAGGGCTTGAGGCATTTAAAGAGTTCATTCACTTTGGCCTTACCTCTCAGGATATTAACAATACTGCCATACCGCTTTCTACAAAAGACGCTTTCGAAAAAGTGTACATGCCATTGTTCATTAACGTGATTGCAAAGCTTAAAGAGCTTAGTACCGAGTGGATGGATGTACCCATGCTGGCACGCACACACGGGCAGCCTGCATCTCCTACCCGTTTAGGTAAAGAAATAGCAGTATTTACAGAGCGTTTGGAAGAACAGTTGCGCTATCTTAACAATGTGCCATTCGCTGCTAAATTTGGCGGTGCTACGGGCAACTTTAATGCTCATTTTGTAGCCTATCCTGCCAACGACTGGAAAAAATTCGGTAACGATTTTGTAGAGGGAACCCTTGGATTAAAACACTCTTTCCCAACTACCCAAATTGAGCATTATGACCATTTTGCTGCTTTTTTTGATGTGCTTAAACGCATCAATACCATACTTATAGACCTTGACCGCGATATTTGGACGTATGTGTCTATGGATTACTTTAAACAAAAAATTAAAGCCGGAGAAGTGGGTTCATCGGCTATGCCGCATAAGGTTAATCCTATCGACTTTGAAAATTCTGAAGGCAACTTAGGCATTGCCAATGCATTGTTTGAGCACCTTTCAGCTAAGTTGCCTATATCACGCCTGCAGCGCGACCTCACCGACAGTACCGTATTACGCAACGTTGGTGTGCCTGTGGGTCATACAATTATTGCTTTTGAGGCTACCCTGAAAGGGCTTAACAAGCTTTTGCTAAATGAAGCTAAGTTTGCCGAAGATCTTGAAAAGAACTGGGCGGTTGTTGCCGAGGCCATCCAGACCATTTTGCGTCGTGAGGCCTACCCAAACCCGTATGAAGCCTTAAAAGACCTTACACGGACTAACATGGTTATAAATAAAGAGGCTATCCATACTTTTATTGGCACGCTAAACGTGAGCGATACTGTTAAAGAAGAGCTCTTAAAAATAACACCTGCAAATTATTTAGGCATAATGCCATAAATTTTGTTAAAGCCTGTCTAAATTGTTTCTGTAAGAAATTATAAAGCTTATTTTTGATAAAATCGCTTTTACTGACCTTACTCAATTTAAACAGGCTTTTTTATGCCCAACAGGATACTCATACTCTTTGCACATCCGCTATTCGAAAAATCGAACGCAAACAATGTGCTTGTAAATCATATACCTGACTCGCCCAATATTACATTTCACGACCTGTATCAGGAATATCCTGATTTTGACATCGACATAAAACGCGAACAGGAACTGCTCCTGCTTCATGATATTATTATATGGCACCACCCCATGTATTGGTACAGCTGCCCTCCGCTTTTAAAACAATGGATAGACCTGGTATTACAACATGGATGGGCATACGGGCACGAAGGAAAAGCGCTTAAGGGCAAACTATTGCTGCAAGTGCTTACCACCGGCGGAAGAAAAGAAAATTATTGCGCAAGCGGAAAAGACCGCTTTACCATACTACAACTCTTAGAGCCTTTTTGCCAAACGGCTAAAGTTTGTAACCTGTTGTACCTCCCTCCTTTTGTTGTGCACGGCACTCACTCTATGGAGGAAGAAAGCTATCTGCACTATGGAGAACTATACGGAAAAGTACTGGAATATCTGGAAAATAAAGAGATCAGTACTGCCGAAACTGCAAACTATCAGTATTTTAACGACTACCTAACCTCTAAAATGGTTTAATTATGGAAGAAAGTTTGTTATATCAGGCCATAATATACCTGCTTGCTGCCGTAATTTGCGTTCCGTTAGCAAAAAAATTAGGTCTTAGTTCCATACTTGGATATTTGTTTGCAGGTATTATTATAGGGCCTTATGTGCTTGGTTTTATAGGTCATGAAGGAGAAGACATCATGCATTTTGCAGAGTTTGGCGTAGTTATGATGCTTTTCCTTATCGGGCTGGAACTCGACCCTCATAAATTTTGGCGCATGCGACGCATTATTATTGGTATGGGTATGTTGCAGGTGGTAGGAACGGCAGCCGTGCTTTTCATAACCTGTCTGTTGGTTTTGCGCTGGGACTGGCAGTCTACGCTGGCAATATCGCTGGCATTGACGCTGTCTTCAACCGCAATTGTAATGCAAACGTTAAAAGAAAAGGGGCTTACACAAACCTCTATGGGGCGCTCATCGTTTGCAGTGCTGCTCTTTCAGGATATTGCTGTCATACCAATATTAGCCATACTGCCGCTTTTAGCCGATGGCGACATTACCAACAAAAACATCAGCCAGTCGCTCATATCCGACTTGCCTGCCTGGCTGCAAACCCCTATTGTTTTTGGCACAATAGGCCTTGTATATTTGGGTGGTCGGTACCTTATCATACCTCTGCTTCATATTATTGCCAAAACGCGTTTACAAGAGCTATTTACAGCCTCTGCCCTGCTTTTAGTTATGGGGGTTTCTTTTATTATGCAACTGGTGGGGCTTAGCCCGGCACTTGGTGCATTTATAGCTGGGCTTGTATTGGCAAACAGCGAATTTAGGCATGAATTGGAAGGAGATATAGCCCCTTTTAAAGGACTATTGCTTGGCCTGTTCTTTATTGGCGTAGGAGCGTCTATCAACTTTACGCTCATTATGGCCGACCCTGTATTTATTATCATTTTCAGTACCATTTTTAACAGCATCAAGTTTTTTGTGCTGCTTATTGTTGGAAAGGTGTATAAAAAAAGTTCCGATCAAAACCTGCTGTTCTCGTTCGCGCTTAGCCAGGCAGGAGAGTTTGGTTTTGTAATATTAGGCTTTGCGATACAGTTAAGCATTATGCCTACTGCACTTGCCAACCAAATGATGGCGGTTATTGCCATTAGCATGGTAGGCACGCCGTTCCTTCTTTTAATTAATGAGAAATGGATAGACCCGTTTTTTGGTGTTAAAGAGAAACAACCTAAAAACAAATATGACACCATAGAAAATGAACACAATGATGTGGTGATTGCCGGGTTTGGAAACTTTGGCAGCACCATTGGCCGTTTATTAAAGGCAAACGGCATACCGGCAACTGTATTGGACATGGACTCAGACAGAGTAGAATCGTTGCGCAAACTTGGGTTTAAAGTATATTATGGCGATGCCTCAAGATTAGAACTTTTAAAATCGGCAGGGTGTGAAAATGCTAAAATATTTATTGCTGCTATAGACAACCCACGTGTAAACCTACAGGTAGTAGAAATGATAAAAAAGCATTTTCCGCATCTCAAAATACTGGCACGGGCCCGCAACAGAAATGATGCCTTTGAGTTGGTTGAAATGGGTATAAACGACTTTTACAGGGAAAATCTGTACAGTGCCGTTAACCTTGGTGTAGACGCCCTAGTAGAAATGGGACACCGTCGTTATACTGCCACGAGACAGGGACAGCGTTTTATTAAGTATGATGAGGAAGCTACCTTTAGACTGGCAGAAAAACGCCATGATAAAGCAGCTCTGCTAATGAGTACTATTGAACAGATACAAATGCAGGAACAGCTTATAAAAGAAGACTTATATGCGCCTCTTGGTGCTAACGACCACGCATGGGAAAGCGACGATTTGCGAAAGGAAGAAGGCAATAATACTTAGCCAGGAATTACACCTTTTTGCCACAACCTAGTTTAAAAATACAAGATTTGATCTGTACAAAAAAGTGTAATTCCAAGCTAAGAATACTACAGCTTATAGTGGTTCATGAGCATTTTTTCGTATATCTTATCCGGTAATATCTTTTTAAGGACTATAGAGAACTTTTGCATAAACACCCCTACTTTGTAGTGCACATTTGGGTTAGGTGTTTTCATTATTGCATACACGGCTTCGGCCATTTCGAGTGGATTGCTGCCCGCGTCTACGTGTGTGTTCATCATTTCGAGCGTATTGCCATAAGGCACTTCATAGGCACTGCCCTTAAGCAATGGCGCATGATAGCGTCCTGCTGCAATATTGGTGGCAAAATCGCCCGGCGCCACGCTGGTAATGGTAATACCAAAACCTTTAACCTCCATGCGCAAAGCTTCTGTAATAAGCTCTAAAGCCCCTTTAGAAGCCGAGTACACACTGCGATATGGTAATCCCATATAGCCTGCAATAGATGTAACGTTAATAATGAGTCCGCTTTTTTGGTTACGCATTTGTGGCAACACCGCTTTCATTACCTCTATAGGGCCAAACAGGTTTACCCCAAAATTGTTCTTTATCTCATCGGCAGGAATTTCTTCCAGCGGCCCGGTAATGCCTACGCCTGCATTGTTTACCAAAACATCAATAGCTCCTGCTTCGGCAATCACTTTAGCAACAGCCTGTTTTATGCTCTGTGCATCGCGGACATCGAGTGCCACCAAAGGAAAAACAGAATCCATTACCCTCTCCGGATTACGGCTTGTGCCATATACATTATAGCCTTTTGCGTGCAAAAATTCGCCTATAGATTTTCCAATGCCCGATGATGCCCCGGTTATAAATATTACTTTACTCATTTTTATTTTTATGTTACAGCTACTTTAACCATAAAACAGGTTTAAACAGCTTTATGCAAATGTATTGGCAAAATGCCATATATTAAAATCAAGCCTTTAAAAAGCCAGTTAACGCTTTTTAGATGAGCCTGTACCCGCAGCATTATCATCTAAATCCTGACCAAAATCGGGCATTCCGTCTTTCGTCCATCCTAAAACTCTAACGTGGGTATTTCGGTTAGGGTCGTATAACGATTCACCTTTTATCTCTTTATAATTTCTTGTATGGTAAATCATAATGTCCTTTTTTCCATCTTCGGAAACACTGAAAGAATTGTGTCCCGGGCCAAAACGTTTTAAACTTTCGTTAGTGTAAAAAACCGGTTCAGGTAATTTATGCCATGATTTAGGATCAAGAAGATCAGCTCCCTCATCTGCCCAAAGTAAACCTAAACAATAATTATGGTCGGTAGCACTGGCCGAAAAAACCAAAAATACCTTTCCGTTCCTTATAATTACGGCTGGCCCTTCATTTACGTTATATTTTTTCTTTTCCCATTCATAGTCGGGCTCAGAAATAACTACCTGCTTTTCATCCAGCATAGTAGGGCTTTTCATTTTTGCAATATACAAACCTGTATTATTACTGGCTACCCTGTCTACCCAAATCATATAGCGTTGATCCTTGTGTAAAAATGTTGTGGCATCCAGCGAAAATTCGTCTTTTAAGCTTACCAATTGCCCTTCTTCTTTCCATTCTCCTTTAAGCGGGTCTTTTGAAGCGTTTGATAATACATATTTATGGATTGCCCACTTGTTCTCAGCCGACCCGGCAGCAAAATAAATATACCATTTACCATCTATAAAATGAAGCTCAGGAGCCCATATATGGTTGCCCATAGGGCCTTTATCATGCTTGCGCCATACAACTACCGGCTTAGCCGTTTTTATACCATTAATTGTTTTGGCAGAGCGTATTTCTATTCTGTCATATTCCGGAACCGTTGCAATGAAGTAATAAGTACCATCGTCAGCCTTTGTTAGAAAAGGATCTGCACGTTGTAACACCAAAGGATTTTCAAAATTATTTTTTGCTTTCCCCTGACCAGTAGCAACTATGCCGCTAAAAGAGATCAGTAAAAAAGCAGAAAATTGTAAGAGCTTTCTAAATTTCATGCGAGTACTATTTATATTTAAAAATTCAAACTACAAATAACGCATAAAAACAGCAAACCGACACCATGAGTTTTGGCACATGCTTTAGTTTGAAGCCCTTTTTATAACATATTCTAAATTATAACATCTTAAATTTATTGATTTATAAAATATAATTTCTTAATTTGCATAGACAATATACACACAAAATCATGAATAAGATAACCCGCCTGTTCGATTTCCCCTACTACCAGCTGGAAAAATATAACCTTAATGCCGCTTTGGTAACTAAGCAGGGCAACGAGTGGGTTAAAACCTCGACACAGGAGTATATAGATCAGGCAAACGCCTTTAGCCGTGGGCTATTGCGCATGGGCATCAAAAAAAACGATAAAATAGCCGTCATATCGCACAATAACCGCACCGAATGGAACATTGCCGATATTGGCATACTGCAAACAGGAGCGCAAAACGTGCCGGTGTATCCTACTATAAGTCAGGAAGATTTTGAGTACATATTAAATCACAGTGGTGCACAATATGTTATTGTGAGCAATGAAGACCTGTATCAAAAGATATCTTCTATTAAAAGTAAAGTTACTGCGCTGAAAGAAATATATTCTTTTGAAGAAGTAAGCGGTTGCAAAAACTGGAAAGAAATACTGGATCTCGGTAAAGATACTGCTAACCAGCAAGAAGTAGAAGATATTAAAAACAGCATTAAGGAAGATGAACTGGCTACTATAATTTACACATCGGGTACTACAGGAAGGCCGAAAGGAGTAATGTTATCACACAAAAACATTGTGAGTGATGTGCTTATGAGCGAAGAACGTGTGCCATTTGTAAAAGGCGAAAGTGTGGCACTCAGCTTTTTGCCGGTATGCCATATTTATGAACGCATGATACTGTATATATATCAGTATGTGGGTGTATCTATTTACTTTGCAGAAAGTATAGAAAAGGTAAGCGACAACATTAAAGAGGTTAAACCTCATGTTATTACTGCTGTGCCAAGACTTCTGGAAAAAGTATATGATGCTATTATAGCAAAAGGATCTGCACTTACAGGCATCAAGAAAAAACTGTTCTTTTGGGCGGTTGACGTTGGCCTTGAGTATGAGCCTTATGGCGCAAACGGTCCATGGTATGGTTTTAAACTTTGGCTGGCACGTAAACTTATATTCAGTAAATGGAAAGCAGGACTTGGCGGCAATTTAGGCCTAATGGTTAGCGGCAGTGCTGCCATACAGCCAAGGCTTGCAAGAGTATTTGCTGCTGCCGAAATTCCGGTAATGGAGGGCTATGGTCTTACAGAGACTTCTCCTGTTATTGCTGTAAACGACCAACGTAATGGAGGTTTTAAAATAGGAACCGTAGGCAGACTTCTTAAAGGCGTTGAAGTAAAAATTGCCGAAGACGGCGAAATATTGGTCAAAGGCCCTAACGTAATGATGGGATATTACAACGACGCTGAGAAAACTGCCGAAGCGTTACAGGGTGGGTATTTTCATACAGGCGATATTGGCAACGTAGACGCCGATGGTTTCCTTAAAATAACAGATCGTAAAAAAGAGATGTTTAAAACAAGCGGTGGTAAGTACATTGCACCGCAGCTTATAGAAAACGCCATGAAGCAAAGCCGCTTTATAGAGCAAATAATGGTTATTGGCGATGGCGAAAAAATGCCTGCTGCTTTTATTCAGCCTGATTTTGCTTTTGTAAAACAATGGGCTTCGCGAAAAGGCATTAACTTAGAATCTAACCAGGCTCTTGCCGACAGTAAAGAAGTACACGACAGGATACAGGAAGAAGTAGATGGTATTAATAAAAAATTTGGGCATTGGGAGCAAATTAAAAAATTTGAAATAACCCCCGATGCATGGAGTGTTGAAGGAGGCGAAATGACTCCTACCCTTAAACTGAAACGCAAAGCCGTTAAAGAAAAATACCAAAAGCTGTATGATAAGATATATAACTCGGCTGAAAAAGTTTAATTTTCAAGCTTCACAATGTTTGTTTCTATCAATAAAAATGCTCCTTGAAGGAGCATTTTTTATTGATAGAAACCCATTTTTATAAATAGCGTTTTAACTGTATGGTAAAGTTTTTTGCGAGTTTTTCATAGGCCCCTGCAATGCGGTTTCCGGGGTCGTAGGCACTGGTGCCCGGAAGAGGCTCTATGCCGGGAGACTTGTCATAAAAAACCTTTATCAAAATGTTCTCCGGGTTAGCCGTTTCATAAACCGTAAGCACAGCACTTATCTTAGCCTCTTCTTTTCCTACACCAACATTGTATCCGGGATACAGCCATATTGTTTTAACCTGTAACGTATATTTTGCTGTAGCATCTTTTGCCATAACTACCTCTTTATTGGCTACCCTTTTATTAAAATAGGCAATAAATTTAGGTTCATAATTAGCTTCGCGATCCGCAAACCATTTGATTTTAAAGTCTTCTGCCTTTTGCCCCTCACGCTTGGCCATCTTGCTTTTTAAAAACTCTTCTTCGGTCTCAAAATCGGCAATTTTCATATTGGTATAGTCAAAAACCACATTATATTGCTTTATTCCTGCAAGAGCTTTAAAGCTACCCGACTCAACTTCCCTTTGCGCAAAAACAGCATTAAAAGTCAACATTAAAAGCAGCAGTGTGTACAGTTTTTTCATAATTATCTTTCTTTATAAAGCAGGCAAATATAGTATATAAACCCTTACCTATTTTATACTTAGCTATTATCTAAATCTTAAAGCATGCACTGACTATTTTAATAATTTTGTAAGAACACGGCTTAAATTATTATACTTTTACTTTCTATAACTAAAACGTTTTTTATATACATGAAAATCAACCTTACCCTACTCATTATGCTTGCAGCTTTTAGCCTGAGTGCGCAGGAAGTACTGCCGCTTTATAAAAAGATACCCAACAGCAAACCTACTGCCGATAACGAAAAAAGCACTCCGGGGCGTGTAACCGCTGTTACTATACCTACCTTAACCGTGTTTAAACCACAAGTTGCAAACCCGCAACGCAGTGCAGTTATTATTTGCCCGGGTGGTGGCTATGGCATGCTGGCTGTTGGTCATGAGGGAGAAGATGTAGCAAAAGCCCTTAATAATTTTGGCATAACGGCCTTTGTTTTAAAATACCGCCTACCACAGGACAGCATTATGAAAGATAAAAGTATAGGGCCTCTACAGGATGCGCAGCGTGCTATACAGATGGTGCGCGAAGGTGCAGCCACATGGAATCTTGACAGTTCTAAAATAGGTATTATGGGCTTTTCTGCCGGAGGGCATTTGGCATCTACTGCTTCTACACACTTTAATCAGGAAGTTATAGACAACCCTAAACATACTTCTCTAAGGCCTGATTTTTCTATTTTGATATATCCTGTTATAAGCTTTAGCGATAACCTTACCCATTCGGGAAGCCGCACTAACCTTATTGGCAAAGAACCATCGGCAGAAAAAATAAAACTATACAGCAACGAATTACAGGTAACCGCACAAACGCCTCCTGCATTTTTAGTGCATTCTGCCGACGATAAAGCGGTTCCGGTAGGCAATAGCTTAGAATACTACCAAGCGTTGCTCAAAAACAATACATTAGGCGAAATGCATATTTATCCGCATGGCGGACATGGCTATGGCATGAACAACAAAACTACCGAAAGCAAATGGATAGACAGCCTTAAAAACTGGCTTAAAGAAGGCAAATATCTTTAAAATAATTTTCCTTTATAAAAACACAACGCCCGCAGGATACCTGCGGGCGTTGACACATTAAATTAACTTACACTATCAAAATTACTGTTTTATTACTTTAAAGGTTTGGCTGCCTCCGTTTTCGAGCATTACATTTACCATATACATGCCGTTAGCAAGTAGCCTCATATCTACAGAGTTTTCGTTTACAGTATATCCGGATACACTGCGTCCGTCTATAGCATAGAGTTTTACAGCTTCTACCCTGCTTTGAGAGGCTATTGTTAAAACATCTTTTACAGGGTTTGGATAGTATTTTATTTGAGTAGCCTTAGGAGTTTCTGTGTCCATAGTTTCAGAACAAAAACCGCCAACTGTAAACACCTGATTTAGATCTGTATTTTGCTGCCATGTTGTGCCGCTGTCATAAGATGTATAAGAATCTACCCCTATGCCCGCTAAGGTTGTGGTTTCCCAAACGGTCAGGTCGCTAAAATAAAGGGTTGGGGTAACCTCAATAAAATAAGTTCCGGCGGTAAGGGCAATAGGCTCATCAAATTTAAAATTGGTCTTTACTGTTGCCACATCCGACCTTGATCCTGGAAACGGTCTCCAGCCATCGAACTCTTCATAATCAGGGCCCTTGTTTGTAAAACTGTGTAATACTTCGCCCGGAAGAAAAAAGTTGGAGCTCCTTATTTTTATTGTTGCATTGTGTATGGTTCCCGTCATTAGTGCCGACATAGTAAAATCAGTCAGATAGAACGTAGTATTTTCAGGCACAATAATATCATCTGCAATGGTAACCACCTGTCCAAACTGCACAAAATGCACACCGCCCTCATAATTGTTAGAGGCGTTCTGCTGGCCACAAACTTCGCCATAGTTAGGTTGTTCTTCGCCTGTTGGTGTGCAGGTTCCCCCTACCTGAAATACTTTGTTGTAATATCCGCCGCCACCCCACGGATCGCTCTCAAAAGTGCTGTAATCAAATACTCCATACGTTTGTTCTTCGCTGGTAATTTCCCACCAAACACCGTTTTCATCAGTCGTGTTTGCTGCCACCTTTATAAAATATTTGCCTGTCTCTAAAACAACTTCAGATGGTAGCGCAAGCGTTATTTGGTAGGTATCCAATTCACCTTCCGAAATATCATAAACAAACTCTTCGGCTGTTGGCACCAAATTATCAAAGGCCTGTATAACACTGCCCGGCATTCCCTCCTCTTCATTTAAAAATGAAACATTCACATAGTTTAAGGGTGCATTGCCTTTAAGTACGTTTATGGTAATACTGTTTGCCGAGAACGATGTTGCAAAGGGTACATTAAAATCTACAGCCCCGGCATATTCATACTGACCTCCGGTAGATATATTCTCACCCATTCCTGTAATATCAGTTGTGGTACCATAACTGCAGGTTTCCTGAGCAAAGGCTGCTAAAGAGCCTGCAAGAAGTAAAGCAGTAAGTAATTTCTTTTTCATAATTCCTGTGTTTAATTTTTGTTGAGCTAAAATTATGTAAAAGCATAAAGCAAAATCTTTACTATGCTTTCAAAATATCATATTTTAAAACCCTTACAAAAAACAAAACACTAATAAACAAATACTTAAAAAACTACCCCGTCATGTTTAATTTTTCTTCTTCGCGTAAAAATACTGATGGAGATATGCCTGTTACCTTTTTAAAAACAGTAGAAAAAGCACTGTGCGATGTAAAACCGCAATCTTCGGCAAGGTAGCTTATCTTGTAATTGGCATATTCGCGCTGCTCATGTATCTTTCGGCAAATGTATTTAATGCGCAGCTCATTTATGTAGGCATTAAAATTATTGTCTTTATGCGCTTTTATTACTGCCGACAGATAGGCCGGATTGGTTTTTAATGATACAGCAAGCATCGAGACTGTTAAGGCCGGGTTGCGGTAGCCCTCATCTTCTTCAAAATTTTGTAATCCTTCGAGTATTTCAGCCTCTACTGCCGGGGGAATGGTATAAGCTGTCTGAATATCGGTCTCAATCTCCTGTTCACTTTCTTCCGGTTGCGGCAATGCGAATGATGATTGGCTTTGTAAACGCTCTATGAGGTTTAGATACAAAGCTCTTTCTTTTTTCTTGGCACGGTTTAGATATACAATAATGCCACCACTAATAAACAGAATACCCAAAATGGCAATCGTCAGCCATGTATTTTTTTGGTCGCTTCGCTGCACCGATTCAGAGAGGCTTTTTTTCTCAACATCAATAGCGGTATTTATAGCCTCACGTTCGCGGCTTTGAAGCGTATCACGCAGGGCAAGGTGTTTTTCGTTATATAATGCATAATTGGCAGCATCACCCAATGCCTTGTAGTTGCGGGACAGATTGAGGTAAATTTCTATTTTAAGCGGTTCGGCGTCAAAATCACGAGCTTTCAAAACAGACTGCAATGTATCTACAGCACGTTTATATTCCCTTCTCCCTCTGTATACCTCAGCCAATGTTGTCTCTATATAAAATTTTAACTCCGGATTTTTAGGGTCTTTAAGCAGCAATGCATGGTTGAGGTACGTCTCTGCCGAATCTGCCTGCTGTAAAAAATGGTATGAATTGCCAATGTTATACAATGCCCTGCGATAATGATAAGTGCTCTTATTCTTTACGCTCTTTATAGATCCAAACTGGCTCAGTGCTTTTTTATAATTATCGTTAGCCCTTTTATAATCTTTAGCATTAAAATCGAGATTGCCCATTTCTAAAAAACTCAGGGCTTTAAGTTTATACTTATTATCGCCTGATGGCATGTTCTCTATATGCTTTATGGCAGTGGCAAGATAAGGACGGGCTTTATCTGTAAGGTCGAGCTGAAAATAAAGATTTGCTATAGACCCATAAGCCTGTGCCAGTGTTTCGGCATCGCCAAACTCTTCAGCGGCATCTTTAGCCTTAAAGGCATAAGCAATAGACTTATTAATATCGTTTACATGAAAATACCCTACCGATATGCGCTCTAAAATTTCAAACCTTTGTCGGCTGTTTGATGAATTCTCCAAAATGAAATTTGCCGTGGCAAGCAAATGTGCGGTGTCCCGTGCCGGTATGCCAACCAAAACAGTTTCAGCACTGTCTGCCTTCTGTTGTGGGGTTTGTGCCACTAAAAAACTAATACCCAAAAGCATCAGTACAATAGTAAATATGTATTTGTTTGCAGGCATTGCAAATAGAGTTCTTATTAGATGTGCTAAAAAAGCTAAAATTAGCAAATAATATTCAGCAAACATTATTTAGCCATAAATTACAGTAATTATCACAAATTAGAGCAATAAATAAGCCTGATTAAAGTAATTATCTATCTTTGTATAAAATATGGCAATGATGTCTGCCTTAAACCGCACGCAATTGTATTTGCAGCTGATGACGTCTGTTATTAATGGCTTATGCCACAACAGATGTATTTAAATCAACCTCACTATGGCAAATCAAGACTTTAAAAGACACATTGCAAACCTGCAACAATTCACAATACTATTCTATTGCATTAAATGGCTGGCACTTTCTTTGTGCATTGGCTTTTTTACAGGCTGTGTATCGGCATTTTTCCTTACGTCTTTAAACTGGGTTACGGGGTGGCGAGAAAGCCATGTTTGGATCATATCACTGCTTCCTTTGGGCGGGCTTATAATAGGTTTAACCTATCATTATTATGGGAGCAGTGTTGTAAAAGGCAATAACCTTTTGCTCGAAGAACTGCACAGTCCTAAGCAGATCATTCCGCTCAGGATGGCACCATTGGTACTGTTTGGCACACTGGCAACGCATTTATTTGGCGGATCGGCCGGGCGTGAGGGTACCGCTGTACAAATGGGCGGTGCTATTGCCGACCGTTTTAGCCATTGGTTTACTATTACCCCAACCGACAGGCAAGTTATATTGATAATGGGCATAAGCGCAGGGTTTGCATCAGTTTTCGGTACGCCCATTGCCGGGGCATTGTTTGCTTTAGAGGTAATGTTCATCAGTAAAAAGCTGCGACTAACTGCTCTTCTACCCTCTTTTGCCGTGGCTTATATTGCCCACTATAGCTGTTTGTTATGGAATGTGCCACATACACACTATATTATACCTTTTGTGCCACAACTAACACCCCTAAACTTTGCCTGTACTATTGCTGCTGCAGTTTTGTTTGGGCTTGCTGCATTACTGTTCAGCAGGCTGGTTCATTTTTTTAGCAGCGTGTTTAAAAAGTATGTAGCTTACCCACCATTGCGTCCGTTTATTGGAGGAATATTCATTGAGCTTTCGGTGTACCTGCTAGGCACTACAAAATATATTGGATTGGGTGTGCCAACTATAGTAGAATCTTTTACTACTGCGCAGCCATCTTATGCCTTTTTATTGAAACTATTGCTTACCACCTTTACGCTGGGTGCGGGCTTTAAAGGTGGCGAAGTTACACCACTGTTTTTTGTAGGAGCTACACTGGGCAGCGCACTGTTCCTGGTTGTACCGTTACCTATGGCACTGCTGGCCGGAATGGGATTTGTGGCTGTTTTTTGCGGTGCCACCAATACTCCCATTGCATGCATTGCCATGGGAATAGAGTTATTTGGTTTAGACTGCGGCCTATATATTGCTCTTGCCTGTGCCGTAGCTTATTTTACATCGGGCATGACGGGCATTTATTCTTCGCAGGTTGTGGGAGGAATGAAAGGATATGTTTATGGGAGGTTTAGGAAATGAAAAATGCTACTTAACCGCATTCAACTTACTGTTTTTTCTGCCATAGGTAAAGTAAAATATAAGCCCTAATAAAAGCCATACGCCAAACCACATCCAGTTATTAAGTGCCATACCCGTAAGCAGGTAACAGCACGACACTAACCCTAATAATGGTATTAGCGACAGGTTTTTAAGAAATGCCAACACTGCCATTATAATGCATAGTATAAAAAACAATACCATAGTAACGTTTGTGGTAATGGCATCGCCCGAAAAGTCTAAAGTATTGGCAAAAAAATCAGGGAACAAATAGTTTACCAACACTATTGCCACGATAACAATCAACGGAAAAATAAACTTGGAGTTGATATACGGTATCCTGAATTTGCTTCGGGTCTTTGCTTCGGCTACCTCAGCTTCGCTTTGCGGAGACAACAGCAATACACCACCACACACCAGTACAAAAGCAAACAGGGTGCCTATACTTGTAAAATCAAGTACAAAGGTTTCATCGGTAAAAAAGATGGGCAATCCTACCACTATACCTGTAACAATGGTTGCAAAACCCGGTGTTTTAAATTTAGGATGAATGCTCGAGAATTTTTTAGGCATAAGTCCGTCCCTACTCATGGTCATCCATATACGGGGCTGACCAAGCTGAAACACAAGCATTACACTGGTCATCGCTACAACTGCTGCTATAGATACTATAAAGAGCATCCATTTTACACCTTTAAGGGCAAAAATTTCTGCCAGCGGGTCGGTCACACCAAGAGCTGTATAAGGCACCATACCAGTCAGTACCAAAGCCAAAATAATGTATAGAACCGTACATATAACTAACGAATAGATCATTCCCTTTGGCAGGTCGCGTTGCGGATTTTTAGATTCTTCTGCCAGTGTAGATACGGCATCAAAACCAATATAGGCAAAAAACACTGCCGAAACCCCTGCCATTACACCGCCAAAACCATTAGGCATAAAAGGTGCCCAGTTGTCTATATCTACATAAAAAATACCAACAGCAATTACCAGCACCACTATAAGCAGCTTAATAATTACCATGGCATTGCTAAAGTTTTTAGATTCTTTAGTGCCACGGTATACCAAATAGGTTATAAGCACATTAATTATAACGGCAGGCAGGTCGAATATAATTTTCAGGCTGCCCAGCATAGGTGCGTTTTGCCAGGCGGTAAATCCTTCGCCTGCTTTATTTTCAAGAAAATTACGGTGTGCCTCTGTATAATTAATAGTGAGCCATTCGGGTAAATGAATGTGGAAACTCTCCAGCAGGTTTGTAAAATAGCCGCTCCACGAAAAAGCAATGTAAATATTACCTATAGAATATTCCATTATAAGTGCCCACCCTATTATCCATGCGAAAAGTTCGCCAAAAGAAACATAAGCATAAGTATAGGCACTGCCCGATACCGGTACACGGCTGGCAAACTCGGCATAGCACATGGCTGTAAAGCCACAGGCAACGGCACAAAGCACATACAGTAAAATTACACCCGGCCCGCCCGAAAAACAGGCATTACCAATGGCACTAAAGGTACCCCCTCCAATAATTGCGGCGATTCCAAAAAAGGTCAGATCTCTTACCGTTAACACTTTATGTAAACCATCGTGTTCTCCATCGCCACCCTGTTGCAGTATTTTACTTATTGGTTTTGTACGGAAAAGATCTTTAAATGCCATATATAAATTAATTGTTTTAGTTGTGCAGCTAACAAATATAAAAACTAATGTGCTAAATTAATCATGTTCAGCAGCTAATTCTTAATCTTTTCTTAAACCCATCATAAAAAATAGTATTTCCCTATATAAGGATAGAGAAATATGATGCTTATCATTTTTCCTGTAGGGTTAAGTAACCTATTTTTGTAATCGGAAAATCAAATTATACTAATCACTTAAATACAATTTATATGGCATTCGTAGGAAAAAAATTCCCAAACTTTGCAGTAGACGCTATCTCTGAAATGGGTGACAACCTAAAGATCAACGTTTTTGAAGAAGCAGTAAACAACAACAAAAAAGTATTATTGTTCTGGTATCCTAAAGACTTTACTTTTGTGTGCCCTACAGAACTTCATGCTTTTCAGGCTGCCCTTGGCGAATTTGAAAAAAGAAACACTATTGTAATTGGTGCTTCTTGCGATACTAACGAAGTACACTTTGCATGGCTAAACACTCCAAAAGATAAAGGCGGTATAGAAGGAGTTACCTACCCTATCCTTGCCGATACTAACAGGAACCTGGCTAATGCTCTTGATATTCTTGATATAGAATCGTCTGAATTTAATGACGAAACCGGAACTGTAGTTCTTGAAGGCAGCAACGTTACATACCGTGCTACTTTCCTTATAGACGAAACGGGTAAAGTTTTCCACGAGAGTGTAAACGATATGCCTCTTGGCCGTAATGTAAACGAGTACCTTAGACTTGTTGATGCTTATACTCACGTACAGGTTAAAGGCGAAGTTTGCCCTGCAAACTGGGAAGAAGGCAAAGAAGCTATGACTGCAGACCGCGATGGTGTTGCTTCTTACTTAGCCTCTAACTAATTAAAAAAACCTAAACAGAAAAACCATCATGTTACAGGAACTTGAAAAAGATAATTTGGCAGAGATCGTATCCGGTGCTCCCGTTGTTGTAGTACAATATTCGGCAGGATGGTGCGGCAACTGCAGGATCATGAAGCCAAAATTTAAAAAACTGGCTACAGAGAATGACGGCGTTACTTTTGTACTGGCCGATGCCGAAAATTTCCCTGAATCGCGCAAACTGGCCAAGGTAGACAACCTGCCAACGTTTGCTACATTTAAAAACGGCGTACTTGTAAACCAGGTACAAACAAATAAAGTTGAAGTTTTAACCGATCTTGTAAATGAAGTTACCAGTAATTAAGCACTTAACTCAATTTATTGAGGATAACGACCAGGACTACATTATAGAAGCTCTGGAGGTGTTGGAGGCACTTACCGAAGTTCCGTCGTTAAAAGATGAAGAACTGGATGTTGTTGGAGAACTTATCTCTAACATGTATGGCGCGCTCGAGGTAAACAAAATGATAAAAGACGGAATGGACAAAAAAGCTGCGCTCAACGCTTTTATGATGCGCGTGCTTGGAGCCATAGATAAAGGCTAAATTTAATTTTGGGATTTTAAATTCAGGGAACGCTCTCAGTAATGAGGGCGTTCCTTTTTTATTTACCACGAATTGCACTAATTTTCGCAAATCAATTTTGAATTTTGCTTTCAGTTTCTTCTAATCCAAACCCAAATTTAGCTAAGAGGTTAATCAATTGGTTTAAATTAGTGTAATTCGTGGCTAAAATTACCTGCAAAAAAATGAAATTTGCATTTTAAAAGTAATCAATAAATGGAATACATTTTCAGGCAGGCAACTGCCAACGACATATCTCAAATTTGGGAAATATTACAGGGAGCTATAGAACGACGCAGGCAGGACGGCAGCAACCAATGGCAGGACGGCTACCCGAACCAAGAAGTAGTTAAAAATGATATTGATAAAGCCATAGGCTATGTGCTTACCGATGAAGATACAATTATTGGATATTGTGCCATATTGATAAACGATGAGCCTGCTTATGCAGATATTGAAGGCAAATGGATTACGGATGGTGATTTCGTTGTATATCACCGGATTGCCATTTCAGACAACTATTTGGGTAAAGGGCTTGCACAAACCATGCTGAAACACATTGAAGATTTTGCTGTTAAGCACAACATAACGAGCCTAAAGGTAGACACTAACTTTGATAATACAGGCATGTTAAAAATCCTTGACAAACTTGACTATGTATATTGCGGCGAAGTATTTTTTAGAGGAGCGCCAAGAAAAGCTTTTGAGAAGGTGTTAAAATAGTTTTTAAAAATGGTGTACAAATTCACAACCATTTTTTATATAACAATGCCCAATTAGAGAATTTTAATTGGGCATTGTTTATACTGTTAGCTTAAAAAATTAGGCAGCATCAATTGCTTCACGAAGTGCCTTTGCCGCCGCCGCAGGATCTTCGGCACCATAAATAGCAGCACCGGCTACAGCAACCTGTGTGCCTGCTTTTATAACTGCTGCAACATTATTAATGTTTACACCTCCAGCAACAGATACAGGTACACCCACACGTGCAGCCTCATCTATTAAAACCTGGATAGAATAGCCTTCTGTCCACTGCTCATCAAGCCCGGCGTGAAGTTCTACAAAATCAACACCCAGTGCTGTAACTTCCTGTGCTCTTTTAACACGGTCCGGGTTACCTATGGTATCTACCACTACTCCTTTGCCATGTGCTTTTGCAGCTTTTACAGCACCTGCAATTGTAGCGTTGCCTACAGTACTCATAACGGTTACTAAATCGGCACCTGCTTTAAATGCAATATCTGCTTCCAGTTCGCCTGCATCGGCTGTTTTTAGGTCGGCAAAAACCAGTTTATCAGGGTGTGCCGCTTTCATTGCTGTAATAACACCCGATCCTGCATTTTTTATAAGTGGAGTTCCCAACTCTATAATATCTACATAAGGGGCTACTTTTGCTGCTAATGCTAATGCCTCTTCGGTTGTCAATAAATCTATTGCTACTTGTAATTTTGCCATGACGGTATTTATTTACTATTAAAAATTAAATTTGTTTATTCTAAGTTGGCGTGCCTTTTCCATAGTTCTTCGGCAGGTGTGTTGTCCAGTTTCCATAGCGAAAAGAAAACGGCATCCATAAGCAGGAGTAAAAACTGTTCAAAAAGGCTGCCTGCATACTGCTTAGACCTGTTGCCTCCATGATCTTCTTTTTCCGCAGCCGGAATATAAACCACATGGTGTGCCAGTGCAGCCAGCGGCGATTGTGTATTGGTAGTTAATGCAACAAGATTTGCTTTTACAGTTATGGCTTTCTCTGCGGCTTTTACTATACTGCCTGTAGTACCCGATCCTGATGCGGCAATTAAAAGATCGCCCTCCTGTATGGCCGGGGTTGTGGTTTCTCCTGCAAAATAAACCTGCAATCCAAGATGCATTAGTCTCATGGCAAAAGAGCGCATGGCAAAGCCAGATCTTCCTGCCGACAATATAAAAATGCGCCCGGACTGTTTTATGTATGCTATTAAAGGAATCAAGCTTTCTATATCTGTTTTTTGTGACAATAGTATATTTTCTTCTAAAATAAGGTTTAACCCGGCTTTGAGGCTGCTTACCAATTTCTGTTCATCTTGTGCACTTTTAATACTGTTCCCTGTATGCATATTGTAAAATTTAGCAGGGGTAAAAGTATGTCAGTGGCTAAAAGATATGGTTACACAATCATCACATAATATGGGACAATATGGAAACATTTCGACAAAGACAACCACATAAATCACTGAAAAACAAACATATTTCCGAATAGTCCTCTATAATATCCTAATAATCCCATCCCGGAAATTTCATAAGTGTTACTTTTGCACTTATGAATGAGCCTGCAATCCCTACACTCGAAAAATCACTTCTTTATATAAGAAACCTGAACAACTGCCCGCCCAGTTATCTTAACGATCCGGGGCGGAAAGATTTTTTTGAAATAGTATGGCTAAAAAACGAAGAGCCTCTGCATGGCATCAGCGACCCTGCCTATGGTATAAAAGGCGACTGGATCTATCTGATACCTCCCTATCGCGTGCATCAACTGAACAAAGCAGATAAAAATGGCGAGCTTATATCTTTTAAAAGGTCTATGCTGGAAGAAGAAGATAAAGATTTTCTTCTCGACCTGTTCAGGATATTTAATGTACAGGGCGAGTTTTCCTGTATTAGACTGGATGAAACGGCTGCGAAAGGCCTTGGCGATATTTACAGGATAATGGAGGAAGAGTATAATAGCGGCAATAACTTTAGCATGCTCCAGGCACTGCTAAAGGTTTTCCTGCTAAAGCTTATAACGGTAAAAGAACACGAATTTTCTAGTCACGATGTTCATCAAAAAAGGGTTTATGAGTTTTTGATGCTTTTGGAAAGCAATTTTTTAACGGTAACCAATATCGATTTTTATGCAGGCAAACTGGGCATAAGTTCTAAACGCCTTAACCAGATCTTACGCGAAAAGCTGGACAAAACCGGCACACAAATTATTCATGACAGGATTATCCTGGAAGCCAAGCGCAAGATTATCCACAGCGATGTTACTATAAAGGAAATAGCCTACGACCTTGGTTTTACAGACCGTCCTTACTTTAGCCGTTTCTTTAAAAAACAAACCGGAGAGACCCCGGAGGAATTTCAAAAGAAAGCACGGGTGCATATAGAAACTAAATTCAATACGCTTGTTTAGCTCTTTTGTAAATTGATATAATGTTTGGATATAAACAACAAAACGCCCCATATAAGGGCGTTTTGCTTCTCTAAAAATATTTAAAAACGAATAAACTTAAACTACTTAACTGTACTTTTTATGGCACTGAAAAGTGCCTGTTTTTCCTTATACTGCCTGTCATACAGCAACGGATAGTTGGTTCGCCCGGGCATAGGAAAATTATTAAGCCACGAATCGCCATCGGTAAGCCCCCAAAAGGTTACCCTCGAAACATATTTGTCATACTTTACAAATATCCTGAAAAGATCAGCATACCGCACTGCAAGATCTTTTAAAACCTCTTCAGGCAGCCCTTTTGTATAAGGGTTATACTTAGCATTATATACCTCTTTATTAGAAATATCGGCCGTTAAATTATTATCCTTTTCAGGCAACACACTTACATCAAGCTCTGTAAAATTTGTAATAATATTCAGCGCAGCAAAATCGGTAATAACATTTTCCACTTCGTTTATTGGTGGATTATTCAAGCCATAGTGTGCCTGCTCCCCTACTGCAGTTATTTTTATATTTGCCGACTTAAGTTTTTGCACCAGCTTTAAAATACCCGACCTTTTAGAAGCTTTATAAACATTGTAGTCGTTGTAATATAACTCCACATTTGGGTCGGCAGCATGGGCATATTCAAAGGCTTTTTCAATAAAATCCTCACCAATAATAGTGTACCATTTAGACTGTCTGTAAGTACCGTCTTCATTAAAAGCTTCGTTAACCACATCCCAACCGCCAATCTTGCCTTTGTAACGGCTAACAACAGTAGTAATATGATCTTTCATCACCTTAAGCAATGCTTCCCGGGTTAAGGGTTTCCCATTCTCGTCTTCAAAAACCCAATCCGGTGTTTGAGAATGCCATACCAGTGTGTGCCCTATAACAAACATTTTGTTTTTAACCCCAAAGTCAACATAGGCATCGGCGTGCTTAAAATCGTAGCCACTGCGGCCGGGATGTATCTTCTCCCATTTCATGTCGTTCTCAGGGCTTATGCTGTTAAACTGACTACTTATTAAAGGCTGCGCTTTTTTATCTGTACCATTAGCCTGATTACGATTAATGGCAACGCCTATATAAAACTTATCCTTAAAAGCATCTTTTAAAGCAATTGCATCACTTTTATTTTGTCCATTTACACCAACAAAGCCCAACGTAAAAACAGCGATAGCTATTAACCTAAAATTCTTCATCACGGCAAAATATTAAGGCTTAATAAGCTCTATACCACCGTCAGCAGTGTGCTTAAGCTCGGTTACTTTTACGTTGCGAAGGTGCGTTTTGCCTGATAGTTGGGTATCATGATAAAATATATACCACTTGCCTTTAAACTCTACAATAGAGTGGTGTGTTGTCCACCCCTGCACAGGATCCATAAACGTTCCCTGATACGTAAACGGCCCATAAGGATTATCGCCAATAGCATAAGCAAGGAAATGGGTGTCTCCGGTTGAATACGTAAAGTAGTATTTACCATTAAATTTGTGCATCCACGAGCCTTCAAAAAAGCGTCTGTCGTGGTCGCCTGTAAGTAGCGGTTTGCCATCTTTATCTACAATAACCACATCTTTAACCGGGCCATCAAACTTAAGCATGTCTTTACTCATTTTAGCAACTTTACAGCTTAGCGCAGGCTTATTATTATCTTCAAGGTCGGTTTTAGAACCGTTCTTATCATAGCTTCCCGATGTCCAGCGTTGCAGTTGGCCTCCCCAAATACCGCCAAAGTACATATAAGAATCACCATTATCATCTGTAAACACAGCTGGGTCTATACTAAAGCTGCCCGCAATAGGCTCTTTTTCTGCTTTGAACGGCCCTGCCGGAGATTTGCTTGTAGCTACCCCTATCCTAAAAATATCCTCTTTATCTTTAAGCGGAAAATACAAATAGTAGGTGCCGTTTTTGTAAGCAGCATCGGGAGCCCAAAGTTGCCTTCCGCCCCAAGGAACATCTTTAGCGTCCAATGCCACACCATGGTCGGTAACCGCACCGCCAATGCTGTCCATAGAAAGAATATGGTAATCTTTCATGGCAAAATGGTCGCCGTTGTCGTTTTCGGTAACCCCGGCATCTATATCGTGCGACGGGTAAATGTATATTTTACCCTCGAACACATGCGCAGATGGGTCGGCAGTATAAAAATCTTTTACTAAAGGTTCCGACAGATATTTCTTAACCTCTTTTTCTACTGTTGTTTTTTCTTCGGTTTTCTCTTCCGTTTTTTTACATGCCGCAACACCGCAAAGCAATGCAACCGCTGTTATGGTTTTTACAGAATTGGTCATTTTCCTGATCTCTGTGTTTTTCATAGTCTATTGGTTTAAGATCGTAGTAGGTTATTACGTGTTTATGGTTTTTACAATTAATAGTAACTGTATTTTTATTATCGGCAATAAACACACCTTTAATAAACGAATACAATTATTTTATTTCCAAATTTAGCCGAAAACGTTTTAGTTTTAATTTACTTTTTTACTTAAAACATAAACTATATTACTATAAATTGCATACCAATAAAACCTTTGCAACTAATATAATAGTATGAAACCCTTTATAGAAAGGCTGCCTGTAGCCGAAGGCAATTCGTTTGTAGCCAACACCCACCGCACCCCGCGCTTTGAAGTACCGTGGCATCAGCATGTAGAATATGAGCTGATCCTGATCACTGAAGGCAGTGGCCTGAGCTTTATTGGCAACTATGTGGGCGAATTTAAAGTGGGCGATATTTTTTTTATTGGCAGCAATGTACCCCACACTTTTAAAAAAGAGAACGAACAGATTACCAGCGCAGTAGTTGTACAGTTTACCGACATGTTTTGGGGTTCCGACTTTTTAGCCCTACCCGAAAACAAACTGCTGCGTGACCTTTTAAGACTGTCTATGAAAGGAATAAAACCCGAAGGCAGGCACAAAGCTGCATTGGCAAAGCTTATAAAAAAACTGGAACACTGCACCGGAATAGTACGCATTAGCACACTGCTGGAATGCTTAAGCCTGCTTATAGAAGACGAAAACAAAACCATACTTTCTACCAACGAAATGCCTGTACTGAACGAAAAATACCAGGACAGGATGGACAACATATTTAAGTTTACTATATCTAACTTTCAAAACCCCATAACACTAAACGAAATAGCCTCCATTGCCAACATGACGGTTACAGCGTTTTGCTTTTACTTTAAAAAAAGCACCAAAAAAAGCTATATAGAGTTTTTAAACGAAATAAGGATTGGTCATGCCTGCAAACTGCTTCAAAACACCAGCAAAACAGTTACAGAGATTTGTTACGAAAGCGGTTTTAACACCGCAGCCAATTTTAATAAACAGTTTATTAAATACAAAAAATCATCACCCAGCCACTTTAGGGCAAGTTTTAAAGAGGTGAAATTCTGAAATCAGAACGAAAAAAGACTCTTTGGATTTCGAAACTCCGTTATACTTCAGTCTAAATAGAAGACCAACCATCCAAAACCCAAGACCTAATAACCATAAAATAATATAAACTCCCTTGCTACACATATTGTTTGCAATGGGTTAATTATTATCTTTGCACACTATAAATTTTTAATAATGATAAATATTACATTGCCGGACGGTTCGGTTAAACAATTCGACGCCGGGGTTACTCCCCATGAGGTTGCCATGAGCATAAGTGAAGGCTTGGCAAGAAACGTGATTTCTGCAAGCTTTAATGGTACAACTGTTGAAACGAAAACCCCACTGACGACCGACGGCTCATTAATATTGTACACATGGAACGACAAAGAGGGCAAAAAGGCTTTTTGGCACTCAAGCTCGCACGTTTTGGCACAGGCTCTTCAGGAACTGTACCCGGGCGTTAAGCTTACTATTGGCCCTGCTATAGAAAACGGTTTTTATTATGACGTTGATTTTGGCGACCATGTGGTTACTGATAAAGATTTTAAAGCCATTGAAGACAGGGTGCTTGCCATAGCGCGCGAAAAGCATGAGTTTACTATGCGCAGTGCTACCAAGGCTGAGGCTTTGGCTATGTATGAAAAAGAAGAGAATCCTTACAAAATAGAGCTTATACAAAACCTTGAAGACGGTACTATTACGTTTTGCGACCACGCAACCTTTACCGATCTATGTCGTGGAGGGCACATTCCTAACACAGGGATTATCAAGGCCATGAAAATAATGAGCGTTGCAGGTGCCTACTGGCGCGGCGACGAAAAGAACAAACAGCTTACACGCGTTTACGGCATATCGTTCCCTAAGCAAAAAGACCTGACTGAGTATTTGGAGCTTTTGGAAGAGGCAAAACGCCGCGACCACCGCAAACTGGGCAAAGAGCTGGAATTGTTCTCTTTCTCTCAAAAAGTGGGTCAGGGTTTACCCCTTTGGTTGCCTAAAGGTGCCGCGCTTCGCGACCGCCTGGAGCAATTTTTAAAGAAAGCACAGAAGAAAGCCGGATATGAGCAGGTGGTTACACCGCACATTGGGCAAAAAGAACTATATGTAACCAGTGGACACTATGCCAAATATGGCGCAGACAGTTTTCAGCCAATACATACTCCTAACGAAGGTGAGGAATTTTTGCTGAAACCAATGAACTGTCCGCACCACTGCGAAATTTACAATACTAAGCCATGGTCTTACAAAGACCTGCCTAAGCGTTATGCAGAGTTTGGTACTGTGTACCGTTACGAGCAAAGTGGTGAGCTACACGGCCTGACACGTGTTCGTGGTTTTACTCAGGATGATGCACACATTTTCTGTACTCCTGACCAGCTTGATAGTGAGTTCAAAAAAGTGATCGATCTTGTATTATATGTATTCAGTTCGCTTGGTTTTGAAAACTTTAGCGCACAGGTGTCTTTACGCGATCAGGAAAACCGTGAAAAGTACATTGGCAGCGATGAAAACTGGGAAAAAGCAGAAAACGCTATTATCAATGCCGCTAAAGATAAAGGCCTTAATACTGTTGTAGAGTATGGCGAAGCTGCTTTTTATGGTCCTAAACTTGACTTTATGGTTAAGGATGCTCTTGGCCGCCAGTGGCAGTTAGGCACAATTCAGGTAGATTATAACCTGCCTGAAAGGTTCGACCTTACTTATAAAGGCTCTGATAATGAGCTGCACAGGCCGGTAATGATTCACCGTGCACCGTTTGGATCTATGGAGCGTTTTATAGCGATATTGCTGGAAAATACAGCCGGAAACTTCCCGCTTTGGTTAATGCCTGAGCAGGCTATCATACTGTCTCTTAGTGAGAAATATGAAAATTATGCCAAAAAAGTTTTGGAATTACTGGAAAATCACGAAATTCGCGCCACCGTAGACAACAGGAACGAAACTATTGGTCGAAAAATCAGGGAAGCAGAGGTTCAAAAACTTCCGTTTATGCTGATCGTAGGTGAAGAAGAAGAGAAAAACGGTACGATTTCTGTCCGTAAACACGGAGACTCAGGTAAGAGTAACCAAACAATGACTATTGAAGCCTTTGCTGCGCTGGTGCAGGAGGAAGTAGATAAAACATTAAAAACATTTCAAGTTTAACTTAAATTTTTACAGCCATAGCTATTAGAAACAACAGAGGCATACAGCCCCGCGTAGAGAAAAAAGATGCTCACAGGATTAATAATGCCATCCGCGTACCGGAAGTAAGGCTTGTGGGCGAAAATGTAGAGCCCGGAGTATATAAAACTTCGCAGGCGATGCAAATGGCAGAGCAATTTGAGCTTGACCTGGTGGAGATTTCACCAAACGCCGAGCCTCCTGTTTGCAAAATAATGGATTACAAAAAGTTTCTTTATGAACAAAAGAAGCGCGATAAAGTACTTAAGGCTAAGTCTACGCAAATTGTTGTAAAAGAAATTCGCTTTGGCCCTCAGACTGACGAGCATGACTATGAGTTTAAGAAGAAAAATGCTGAGAAGTTCTTAAAAGAGGGGTCTAAGCTTAAAGCTTTTGTATTTTTTAAAGGACGCTCTATTATCTATAAAGAGCAGGGACAAATATTGTTGCTAAGACTTGCCCAGGATCTTGAAGAATGGGGCAAGGTTGAAGCACTGCCGGTTCTTGAGGGCAAAAGAATGATCATGTTCATTGCGCCTAAAAAGAAAAAAGCATAAAGACAGTCATTAAGGTCTAAAATCATAAGGTCTTAAAGTCCACAACAGGACATTCGACTTTATGACTTTAAAACTTTCGACTAAAAATAAAGTAAGTAAGAGTAAATTAAAATACAGGAACAAGATGCCTAAAATGAAAACCAAATCCTCTGCCAAGAAACGTTTTAAAGTTACCGGCTCAGGAAAAATTAAAAGAAAGCACGCTTATAAAAGTCACATCCTGACTAAAAAGTCTAAAAAGCGTAAGCTTGCACTTACTCACGCTGCATTGGTTCACCCAACAGATGAGAAGAGCGTTAAACAGCAATTAAGGTTAATATAACAACCTGCTGTTTCGGTTAAAACAATTAAATAACCCTGGAGCATGGCTTTTACAAGTCCCTAAAATTTAAAAAAGGGCGCCTGCTACAAAATCAAGAAAAATTATGCCAAGATCAGTAAATTCAGTTGCTTCAAGAGCTCGTAGAAAAAGAGTATTGAAGCAAGCCAAAGGTTTCTTTGGAAGACGTAAAAACGTTTGGACAGTAGCCAAAAATGCGGTAGAAAAAGCAATGGTTTATGCTTACCGCGACAGAAAACAAAAAAAGAGAAACTTCCGTTCACTTTGGATCATGCGTATTAACGCCGGTGCAAGACAACACGGCCTAAGCTACTCTCAATTCATGGGTAAAGTTAAAGGTGCAAACATCGAATTGAACCGTAAAGTTCTTGCAGACCTTGCCGCTAACCACCCTGAAGCGTTTGCTGCTATAGTAAACCAGGTGAAATAACAAAAAACGTTTTATAAACAATATATTTATTCTTACTTACACATCGAACCCGTTTAGCAATAAGCGGGTTTTTTGTTGCTTATTGCTAAACCATGACAATTATCATTAAAAAGCAATAGTAATAAGTTACCTTTGCCCCAGTATAATTTATAAAGCAGTGAATAGCTAATTATAGTTTCACAACAGCTAATTTGTTTTAGATAATAATCATGAAACTTAACTTCCAGAAAATAACCAAAACCGCACTTGTTCTTGTATATTTAGTAATTGTTGCCGGCGCCCTAGTGCGCATGACAGGCAGCGGAATGGGATGCCCGGACTGGCCAAAATGTTTTGGCTATTACATTCCGCCAACAGATATTAAAGAGCTGCAGTGGAAGCCTAACCGCGAGTTTAAACGTGGCCAGGTTATTATAAAAGACGAAAAACTTTGGGTAGCCAAACAAACCTTTACAACAGCCGAAACCTATAATGAGGCGAATTGGGAGCATTACACCAAACACGACTATGCCGAGTTTAACCCTATGCACACCTGGGTAGAATACATAAATCGCCTTACGGGAGCTTTGGCAGGGCTTGCAGTACTGGCTATGGCTTTTGCATCGTTTAGGTTTGCCAAAACAAAATCATCTATTATTTTGCTATCATGGCTAACTGTGTTTTTAATGGGTTTTCAGGCATGGCTGGGTGCCACGGTAGTGTACAGTGTACTAAACCCTGTAAAAATAACACTACACATGGTGGTGGCACTAATAATAGTTGCTGTAATATTGTATATACTAGACATTAGCAAAGATCTTTCCTATAATCAAAAAAAATACAGGTACGACAAACTGTTTAAAGGCATGTTGTGGTTTTCTTTAGGACTTACACTTGTACAAATTGTTATGGGCACACAGGTGCGTCAATTTGTAGATGAACAAATAAAACTGTTGGGCTACGAAAACATTAGCCTTGTAATGGACGAGCCTACGGTTAACTTTTATGTACACCGCAGCTTTTCTATAATAGTGCTGTTTACAAATATTGTGTTGTTTAACCGAAACAAAAAATTCTCGCTTGGCTTTAGCAAAATGTCTTGGGTACTGGCACTGCTTACGTTAGAAATAATTTCGGGTATTGCTATGTATAATTTTGACTTCCCGTTTGCCTCGCAAACCATACACGTAGTATCGGCATCATTGCTGTTCGGAATACAATTTTATATGATACTTGAGAGCAGGAGAAACAAAGTGGTAACGGTATAAATATTAACAACCACACTCACCAAATATAGGTTTTGTTATTGCTTTTCCTTTTTTGGGCATTATAGTTATTGTGCCTTTACTTTGCCATGTTTCATCAATTTGCCCGGTTTGCTTAGTATTAATAATAACCTCATAATCATTATTCTCAAAGATTTCATTTGAGCGTTTTTCCGGCAAAGTATCCGATTTAGTTAATAGCAGTTTAACCATCTTGCCATTTAGTTTCACAAAAGCATTTGAATTATAATCATCTGCATAAATGTATTTGCCATTATTGAATTCTGTTTCATTATTAGAATAATAGCATGCACACCCATCTATTTCGGCTGGAAAAGTTGAAAAAGTATCTATTACTATTTTATCGGTTATTGATTTTTTACTTTTGCCATGTTCTTTACCGCAGGAACACAAGAATAAAAATAGTATTGCGATTGAAAAAGTGCTTTTCGACATTATATTGTTTGTAAGATTTCAAAAATATAGAAAGCTATTTAAATCGTGCTTCTTATGAATGAAATAGATAATATAAAAATTACCAAGAGTATAATTTTTTATGCGCTGCAAAGTTATATCTTCATAGCCACCTAATCATTTCACTATGAAGACCTTTACCCTACTGCGAATTGTTGCGCTTGTTATATTTTCAAACTTATTGATGTGTTGTTCCCAGGAAGAACCAGCGTTCCTGAAAAATTTTAAGTTGGAAAACTCCGGTAAAAAATTATATACAACCAGAATTAATAGACAGGTTTTAGAGGTATTGATGGCAACCAATGAGGTAAACCAACCCATTTTTAATATAAACCATACCTACTATTACGGCTTCCAAAAAAAGCTGAACGATAGCCACTATCTAATTTCCTACCAGGACCGGTACAGTGCCGCATATAGTTATAAAAACCGACTTTTGGGCTGGAAAGACATTTATTACTGCATCTATAACAGCACTGCCAACACTGTTGTCTCTAAACTCAGGGTACAGTCGTCTGACCCGATATTGTCTTATTGTGAAGAGAAAGATGGTATATATACTATACGATCGCGTTATTTCAAGTTTATTCCTGAAGAAAATACTCCGTCTCATAACATGGAGACGAAAAGAGATTCTACAGTTTCAAAATACAGGATAAGAAACAACAGGTTTGTTCAACTTTAGTAAACCTTTATAATTACTTTACCATCAATTTAGCAAAACAGGATGTAATTTTACATTGTAACCAAAATAAAAATACAATGCCAAATTCAACAGAAATTAAAGGAACCTGGGACGAGCTGAAAGGAAAACTAAAACAAAAATATGCCGAACTTACAGACGATGATCTGAAATATGAGGAAGGCAAAGACGATGAAATGTGGGGACGTCTTGAACAGAAAATAGGCAAAGCGAAAAAAGAAATTCTTGCTTTATTTCAATAGCCATTTTCCTTTAAGTACCATAACCGCATATTCGAAACTGTTCTGTAAACATTAAGTGTTTGCCGAACAGTTTTTTTATTGCACCTCCTCAATTTTCTGCTTTAAAAAGTTAAGGCTGCCCAACGCCAAAGCATCAGCATCATGAGGCGAAGTTTGCCATAACGAAACAGCCTGTTGCATTCCCGGTATGGATGACGAGAAATTTTCCAAAACCAAATTACCTTCAAAATCTATTGTTTTTAAGCCTCTGAAAAGCTCATCCCAATTCACAGTGCCTTCGCCCGGCATACCACGATGACTCTCGGTAATATGCAAATGCTTCAGTAATTTACCTGACTGTAATATAGGGTCATAAAAATTATTCTCTTCAATATTCATGTGGAAAGTATCAAGGTGCACACCCAGATTGTCTGCTCCTGCCCTTCCTATTAATTCAATAACATTTACGGCTGTGTTGCAAACATAGCTTTCGTAACGATTTATAGGTTCAATTCCTATAGTTATACCTAAAGCAGCCGCATGGTGTGCAGCTTCTCCCCAAACATTAGCAGTAATATCTTTTTCGGCTTCTGTTACTGGGCTGCCTGTAAAAACACCAATACCGCCATGCAATACACCTCCTAAAAAAGTGGCATCTACACCTGCTGTTTTATCTAAAGCCTGTTTTATTAAGATCAAAGCCTCTTTAGGATAAAACGGTATGTGTGCCTCTTTAGGCAAATTAAGTGAACAGGCCACATCAAGGTTATTATCCCTGAGTTGCTTTTTTACGGTTGTAGCATCAAAGTCCATATTGTTGGGCAATAATATCTCTATCAGGTCAAAGCCAGCCTTTGCTGCTTTTTGTATGGCATAATGCCCTGCTTCCGCTGTCCATAACGGCGTTATATAAGAGAGCAGCGATGCACCAAATTGTATTTTCATAGTGGTTTCATAGTAGTTTTATTGTAAGAATAATCTATATTTTCATGAACAAATGAATCAGAATATTGACTCCCATATTTATAAGAATTGAATCTGGACGGGTAATTTTACCACAATGGTCACAAAGTTTTTCACAATGAACACAAAGTTGTGCTATTAATACTGTACACAACGGACAACAAGTTGTCCTACAAAGTTTACAAAGCTTTACGGATATCGTTGGCAGGTTCAGCCTTGTGAACCTAAAAGCGAAGCTTAACCATAGTGAACCTTGTGAAAAATCTTCGTGGGCTTTGTGTTAAAAAATAACGCGTTTGCTTTGCTTTAAAAACTTGAGCGTTTAAAACACCCACCACTCAGACCGTACCCCAAAATAAGTACCCAATATTTTTTGCCCGGCCTGCTCTAAAAATGGCGAATACATGGCGTTCTTAGCATAGTCGTTATAACGCGCAACTTCGGCAATAAGCCTTATATGCGGGCGTGCCCAAGGGCTGCGTTCGGCAGAGGGAACTATGGTAGGGGCCAATACAAATTTTGTCATGGTTGCCTGAGGGTTGTATCCGTCTTTACGCATAGTGTAATGCAGTTCTGATATCAGGTGAAACCAATTAGTAAGATAATGGATAACCCGCGTACCCACAGCCAGCTCATTTTTATAATTGTAAATTTGCCTGTCATAAAAATCCGTTGCCCTGCCACGGGTTTCTGCACCGCCCTTGCTTTGTGTGTACACGACATAAGGGTTAAGGCTTATCCTGTCAGACAAATTCAGGAGTAAATGCTCTACCATGGTAAACGAGTAAGCCCCTTTATAGGTTTGATCATTTACGCCCGGTGCGCCAAAAGTACGCCACGTTTGAGTATTGCCGCTATCGCCGCCGTTGGCTATGCCGGTTCCGTAGCGAACAGAAAACTGGTTAAACGATCCCGGTTTAGGCGTTTTAATATCAGAACTTATTTTTGCCCCTAACACAAAGCCGTAATCTGACGGATAGGATGGATCGGCATTTTTGCGCACGGCAGAAACATAATGGTATTCAGCCAGCAGCTTTACCAAATGTTTTTTGGTAATATTAAAACTGTGTTCTGCCACCATAACTTCCCGCTGGCGGTAGGCTAACTGTTTTGTTCCCGAAATTATATTGGCATAAGAGTAGGGTGTTACATTAGCCGAAGTAGTATCTATAGCCGCAGGAAAGAACATAGAGAACTGCGTTTTTTTATACTTTACACCAAAGCCCTGTGTGGAGTGGTCGTCGAAATAAAAATAATCGGCAATATGTATGTCATCATAACGCATGTAGCGGGCCCCTGCCCAAACCGTCCAGGGGCTCCCCACAATATTGCGCGCCTCTACAAATGCTTCGGGCAGGCTTACTATCATGCCGTTTATTGATCCCGAATGTACATTACCCAAAAAAGTACCATTAGAGGAATAAAAGGCAAGCCGCACCTGAAAATCAATTGAAGTGCTGTCCTTATTAGCATTTACGGGCGTGAAATGAAAAGCCGGAAGCAGGTCTACATAATCGCCCTGATCCATACGGCCGCCCAGCGATCCCTGTCCCAATAGATTAAGCTGGCGTCCGGTGTGCCCTTCAATATCCGGAGAGTACCCAAACCCTATACGTCCCGTAGTGCCAAAGGAAAAATTTTTATTTGTTATAACTATCTGGCTGTTGGTTGTTATGCTAAAAAGCATCAATAAGCCCGGTATAATAATCCTGAGAAAAGTACCGGATATCATGCCGCGTTTTTATTTAATACAACGGTAGTACCAAGTGTTTTTGGCCTATAGTATTTTACTGCAAATAACAGTATCACCAAGTAGCATACTATAGGCAAAAGGTAGGCATAGGCAATATCTGTATTAGCTACAAGCCCCATTATGGGAGGAAAAACTGCCCCACCAAACATGGCCATAACCAAAAATGATGATGCCTGTTCAGTTTTATTGCCCAGTTTTTTAAGCCCAAGGCTAAATATAGTGGGATACATTACACTTAAAAAGAAGTTTAGCATGACCAATGCACCAAACGAAATCCAGCCAAAACTTTGCGATATAATTACACACAATATCATGTTGCATACACAGTAAATGGCAAGCAGTTTATTGGGTGCAATGTAGCGCATTAAAAACGTTCCTATAAAACGTCCTGCCATCATCATGGCCATACTGAGCGAAAAATAGTAGGCTACCTGCTTATCAGCAAGGCCTGTTTTTTCTACGCCATAGTTTATAAAATAAGCCCATGTCCCACCCTGTGCGCCAATATTGAAAAATTGTGCCAGTACGGCCCACATAAAATGGCGTTGCTTATAAAGAGGGGCATTAACAACAATGTCCTGATTTTCGGCATCCACATCATTATCAGAATGACTGCCATGCGGATCTTTGAGTTCAGGCACTTTTACAAACCAAAAAGCTAGCCCTATAAAAAGTATAACCGCACCTATTATAGTATATAGCGTCTTAACCGATTCCAAACCTTCTGTACCTTGGCTGTCAAGTATAAAAAATCCGCCCAAAAGCGGCCCTATTATTGCCCCTAACCCATTGAACGATTGCGCAAAGTTTATGCGTTGGTCGCTGGTTCTTTCATCTCCTAAAGATGCTACAAAAGGGTGTGCAACGGTCTCTAAGGTTGCAAGGCCTGATGCCAATATGAATAATGCTACCCTGAAATAGGTAAACGATTCGTTCTCTGCCGCAGGCACAAAAAGAAAAGCGCCTAAAGCATAAAGCAATAAACCTAACAACACACCTTTTTTATAGCCGTATTTTTTCATGAATAATCCTGCCGGAATTCCCATAACGGCATAGGCTCCAAAAATAGACAATTGTACTAAGCCGGATTCTGACTTGCTGATGTGCAGCACGTTTTGGAAATGCTTGTTAAGCACATCGCCCATAGTAATGGCAATGGCCCAAAAAAGAAAGAGTGACGTAACAAAAATAAACGTAATGGCATATTTTTTCTCGGTGAATTTAGCCTGGCTCATATCTGTAAATAATTAAATACTGTTATTAGAAATGCTGTCAAGGCTCACATTATTGGCAGCGCAAAACAATTCGAAATCCGTAAATCGATAGTCAGGACACGCTCCTTCTTTAGAAGTAATAAATGCCCCTAATGCTGTTGCCTGCGCCATAACATCGGCCGCAGTGGCATCAACAAGCCTTTTAGAAAGGAAACCGGCAAGGAAAGCATCTCCGCTTCCCACAGTATCCTTAATAGTTACAGGTACAGCCGGGGCCTCATAATGATTGCTGCCATTGTAATAAACAGCTCCTTTACTTCCTTTACTTACCAATACTTCGGCTATTTTAAATGTGTCCTGCACAAAGCGTATACTATCATCTTCGCTTACATAGTCTTTTCCTAAAAAGTCAAGTACTAACCGTAGTTCAGCTTTATTCATCTTTACAAGGTCGGCTTTATACAACAACTCTTTTATCAGTTCAGCCGAATAAAATGGTGGACGCAGATTAACATCGAACACACGAAATTTAGCCACCTCTAAAAGCCGATAAAGTGTATTGCGCGAAACTTCGTTACGGGTAATCAGGCTGCCAAAAACAAAAGCATCGGCCTGACCAACCTTTTCGGTATAATCATTTCTATGCTCAATAAAGTCCCATGCAACGGGCTGCACAATATCATAATGTGCCTCATTGTGCTCGTCAATATGCGCTATAACCGTACCTGTTGGATAAGTATAGTCTATCTGGCTGTCCTGGGTAGGAATGTTCCAAGCTGCCACCTGTTTCATCAGATCATGCCCAAGCTTATCTTCACCAATGCGGCTTATCATATGGGCATCGGCCCCCATTCGCATAAGGTTGTAAGCAACATTAAAAGGAGCACCTCCTGCACGTGCCCCTTCAGGGAAAATATCCCAAAGCACTTCTCCATAACAAAATACAGAGGGTTTATTTATTTGATTTTTCATAATTATACTTGATTAAACGTTTAAGCAAATGAATAAATAAAAAAGATCAGGCTTGTTTTGGACTGGAAGATGCAGCGGTATGCAATTCAGCATTCAATACAACCTTATCTATCGGTAGTAAATGATCGTCAATTTTATTATGAAGCATACGAACAGCTGTTTTCCCTATATCGGAAAGCGGCTGCCTTACAAAAGATAAAGGCACACTAAACAGCTCATATGCCTCTGTTTCGTCAAAAGCAACAACAGCTACATCCTGAGGAATTTTTACATTGAGCTTCATTAGTTTTTTTAGCCCTGATACCGCCAGTTTATTGCTGGTAAAAAATATAGCATCGGGAGTGTTAGCATCCGAGAACAGAAAGTCAAAGCCTCGGTTAACGTCCTCATCAATCGCATCTTTATCTATATAAAGAACAGAATTATCAGACAACTCTAAATTATTTTGAATTAGCGCATCTTTAAAACCATTAGTTCTTTCTATAAGGTGCTGTAATAGGGTATCATAGGCAATAAGTACAAGATTTTTTCTGCCACCTGCAATTAAATGCTGTGTAACTTCAAAACTTATGGCATAGTTATTAACCTGAACAATATCAGCATTAATTTTAGGAAGATAACGGTCTATAAACACAAACGGAATATTTTGCTTTTGCATTTTTTGAAGGCAATCCTCTGCGCCTTCAACCGGGGCAATAATAAGCCCGTCAACCTGCCGGTCGCAAAACATATTTATAAGTCCTTCAAACTTTTGCACATTTTCGTCGGAGCTGCCTATAATGAGTGTATATCCCTTTTGTTTCGATTCATTTTCAATGATACGCGCTATTTGAGAAAAGTATGGGTTGGCAATATCAGCCACAACAAGCCCAATGGTATAAGTGCGCTGTGTTTTCAGACTCTTTGCAATGTTATTTGCTCTGTAACCCAGTTCTTCGGCAGCTTTTTTAACCTTGTCTACTGTTTCTTTACTTATACGACTATCCACCTTATTGTTAAGCACATAAGACACTGAAGCGATAGATACCCCTGCCTTTTGTGCTACGTCTTTAATGGAAACTTTTTTCACTATATCGATTTCTAACGAGGCAAATATAATAAACTTAAACGTTTAAGCAAATGATTTCATAACATTTTATTAAAATTTTTAATCTTAAGGCGTATAATGTGACAGATCATCGGTCTGGAAAGATGGAATATCAGTGTATTTTAAACATCACTCCTGGTTTGATGCCGCCCTCTTGGCGAATCACTAATGCGAAGCACCTGTTTTGAATGAAGAGCTTCTGCAGCCTCTGCCGACCCCTTTACTTTAACAGCACTCCGGTCTAACATTTCTGACTCAAAATCAGCCAAAATATTTTGTATGACACCATCTTTTTTCCAGTCAAAAGCTCTGCAGCCAGTATAAATTTTCCGTGCCAAAGAGAGTGCATCAAGCAATGCCTGATTGGCACCCTGCCCTTTAAACGGGCTCATGGGGTGTGCTGCATCTCCAATTAAAGTTACATTTTTTGAATTCGAAAACATTTCCGGTTTGAGCAATTCACGATCGTAAGCAGGATATCCTGAAATGTATTGTGTTGGAGTGGCCGACAAAATTTGCGGAATAGGATCGTGCCATTGTGCCCTTCGGCAGGCTTCTTCCTTAAGGGCATGGACTCCAAGCCTGTTTAATTCTAAAGCTTCTTCCTCTGCAATCGGAAAGCTAAACTGCCACATAACTGAGTCTGTTGTAAAAGGCATCATATACATGCGCTCGTTGCCGTTAGCCGTTTGAAATACAGTAGCAGAGTCGAGTAAAGGATTTTCAAGCTCACTAAGGGCAGATAAAGGGCAAATGCCTAATATTACAATACAGTTCAAATAGCGCAAAGGTGTAATCTTTTCTCCTATTAACAACCTTCTCACGACACTGCGAATGCCATCGGCACCTACCAGAATATCTGCTTTGGTATTCTCAATTTTTCCATCCACTTCAAATTTAAGCAGTACACCACTGTCAGTCGCTTCGAAGTCAATTAGCTGATGCGTCCATTGTATGGATTCACTTCCTCCAAGCTGATCCAGCAAGGCCTGACGTAACGATTGCCTCGCAATATGAATATTAGAATGCTTTGAGACTTTCTTTTCGTCAGGCTGTATCCATTTTCTGTATCCCCACTCCCCTATCACTGTCCCATCAGTAGTATGCACCACATGTTTTGTAGACACCACTCCGGCGGGTAATGAAAAAATACCGAATCCCTGCATGGCTTTACTGGCCTGTTGCAATGTTAGGCCATACCCCTGAGATCTGGCCTCGAAATTACTATCCCGCTCATACAGCGTAAAGGGAATACCTCTGTGCAAGCATGCAACAGCCAAAGCTACACCACCTATACCACCACCTATAATGGCAACATGCGGATATTTTTCTTTATCAGCAACCGGATGAAGTTTGGAAGGAATCAACCCAGAGCCACCACAATTTGTACAAACGCTCACATGCCCTTTCGGCCGTTCCGGGGCAGATCCAAGCTTATTTTCATTTTCAAAACTCTCAAGTTCTCCCTCATACCGAAGCTTGGCTTTTTTAGTTAACCCCCGGCTTTTTTTGCCCATCCCGTGGCAACTTTTGCAGACAGCCCAGCTTTCACCCTTTTCATTCATATTCATTGTTCTACCTGTATTAAGCTCATTTTGGACAACTATATTAAAGTTGGTGCAAATTTAATTTAAAACTTTTGCAATGTATATATACGAGGCATACATGAGCCTATTGTTATATTTTGTCCATTAAAAAAGCCCTAACCAGTAATTGTTTAGGGCTTTAGTGTATGATAAGTTTTATTTACTATTTAGTAAGTCCAAGAACTTTATGCGAATGCTGTCTTACCTCTGCAAGCAGTTCCGGTTCAGCTGCTAACGATTTACCGTAAGAAGGTATCATAGTACGCAGTTTTTGCTGCCAGGCTTCGGTTTTCACCTCGTCCTGATAACAACGTTCTAAAAGCTGGAGCATGATCGATACTGCCGTACTGGCACCAGGTGATGCACCAAGCAATACTGCAAGTGTACCGTCGGCACTGTTTATAACCTCTGTACCAAATTCAAGCTTTCCGCCTCCTTTTTCGTCTTTTTTTATAACCTGTACACGCTGCCCCGCGGTTTCCAGAACCCAGTCTTTCATTTGTGCATCCGGCATATACTCTTTCAGCGCTTCAAGCCTGTCTTCCGGACTTTGTGTTACCTGCTGAATAAGGTATTTTGTAAGCGGTATATTACTAAGTCCAGCCGATATCATTGGCCTGATATTATTTAGGCGTATAGAGGTAGGCAGGTCTAAATAAGAACCCTGCTTTAAAAATTTAGTACTGAAACCTGCATAAGGACCAAAAAGAAGTTCTTTTTTGCCATTTATCATACGGGTATCAACGTGAGGCACACTCATTGGCGGCGCCCCTACAGATGCTTTACCATATACCTTAGCATTGTGCTTTTGTATAATATCTTCATTAACACACCTTAGCCATTGTCCGCTTACAGGAAAACCTCCAAAGCCGTGGCCTTCAGGAATATCAGCTTTTTCAAGCAGGTGTAAAGAACCTCCGCCTGCGCCAATAAACACAAATTTGCCATATACACGTACCTTCTCGCCAGTGGCAAGGTCTTTTATTTTAAGTTTCCATTTGTTGCTTCCGTTTCTTGAGCGGCGCATGCTGGTTACATCCTGCCCAAAGAAAAGGTTAACACCATCCTGTTTTCCAAGCCACGCAAACATATCGCGCGTTAGCTGGCCAAAGTTTACATCGGTACCAATTTCCATGTTGGTAGCGGCAATAACATCATCTGCTTTGCGGCCCTGCATTACAAGAGGCATCCATTTTTGTATAACGTCATGGCTTTCGCTGTATTCCATTCCTTCAAAAAGAACCGATTTCTGTAAAGCTTCAAAACGTTTTTTTAGGTACTCAACATTTTTTTTCCCCCATACAAAACTCATATGCGGAATACTGCGCACAAAATTCTGCGGTTCGCTTATAAGACCTTTTTCTGTAAGGTAAGCCCAAAATTGTTTTGATTGTTCAAACTGCTCGGCAATTTTAATTGCCTTTACCGTTTCTATATCGCCGTTAGGAAGTTGTGGTGTGTAGTTAAGCTCGCAAAATGCAGAGTGACCTGTACCTGCGTTGTTCCATGCATCAGAACTTTCGGCAGCGGCAACATCAAGCCTTTCATAAATATTTATTTTAACATCCGGCATCAGTTCTTTTAAGAACATGCCCAGCGTAGCGCTCATGATCCCGGCTCCTATAAGTATAACGTCGGGTTCCTGTTTTATATCTGTAGACATCGTAATATTTTGAATACACAAATTTACAGGTAAAATATCATATAATAATATAATATTGGCATTGCAATAGTTAAAATAATATTTTTAACAAAAAGTGTATTTTTATAGCTTATTTTTTCGGGATAAATAATCCTGCAACAATATCGTTGCCGAAATTTCATCAACAAGTGCCTTATCCTGCCTTTGTTTCTTTTTTAAGCCACTATTTATCATGGTCTGAAAAGCCATTTTGCTCGTAAACCTTTCATCAGCGCGCTCTAAAGGCATATCAGGAAACTGCTCTGTAAATTTATCCACAAACGCATTTATAAACACAGCACTTTGCGATGGTAAACCATTCATTTGTTTTGGCTCCCCTATTATAACGCGTTCTACCTTTTCTTTAGTAAAATAATCTTTTAAAAAAGTCAATAACGTGCCCGTTGCAACAGTGGTTAGCCCCGATGCTATAAGCTGCATTTCGTCGGTTACGGCTATTCCGGTACGTTTTTCGCCATAATCTAATGCCAATACCCTCATAAAAATATAGTTTGCAATGCAAAGATATATCTTATAAACTTAAATTACAGGAGAATGATCATATCTTACTGAAATCTTCGACACACTTTTTAGCATAAAACTTAGTAATTGCAAATACTCTTTTTTTCGCTTCCGTATCTTTTTCAAGCTTATGGTTAGCTATAAAAGATGAGGCAGTGGTCTCGAATTCTTTTTGAAGGTCGGTTATAAATGCTTCTAATTTAGATCCTCCGGCAGAAAGATAAATATCCTTATTAAATTTCTTGTAGAAATCTTTGTGTAACTGTTTGCATGATTCTTCTAATAGTTTTTCCAATTCTTTTTGGTTGAAACTCATTCTAAAAATATGTGATTAAAACGTTAAATCACAAATTAAGCATATAGAACACCCTCAAAAGTTATAAAATTAAACTCAAAATTAATAAAATTCTGCTAAGCAAAATAAACAACTACTAACCAATTAGTTAACTCATAATTTTATACGATTTTACTGTATTTATCCAAACAGCTTTTGGCATACTTTTTAGCAATATTTTGTATAAGTGACATTCCCTGTAAATCTTTTTCCAAATCATTTTTTGACACAAAGGCAGCAACAACTTTTTCAAATTCCTGCCTTATCAACTCTAAAAAGGCCTCAAGCTTGCCAGGGCCACCCGATTGATAGTTTAGCTTGTATTGTTCTGTAAGGTTAACAATAACCTCATCACAAGCGCAATTAAAATCGTTCTCTAATACAGTATAATCCATATCCGTTTGGTTTTTAACTAAGATAAGAAATTTAGGACACAAAAAAAAAGCTCCCTGAAAAATCAGGGAGCTCATTTATCTAAATAGTATAAAGGCAATACTTCTTATTTGCTCAGGTACATTTTACGGCGTGAGTACAACTCGTAAAACTGGTCGTCTTTAAGGTCGTCTATAAAGAGAATGCTCTCTCCTGTAGACTTCATTTCAGGTCCAAGTTTTTTGTTTACACGCGGGAATTTATTAAACGAGAACACCGGTTGCTTAATAGCATAACCTTTAAGCTGAGGGTTAAAAGTAAAGTCTTTTATCTTTTTGTCGCCCAGCATTACTTTTGTTGCATAGTTTACATAAGGCTCGCCATAAGCTTTTGCTATAAACGGCACTGTGCGCGATGCCCTTGGGTTAGCCTCGATGATGTAAACAATATCGTCTTTAATAGCAAACTGTATATTAATAAGGCCTACTGTTTTTAGCGCAAGGGCTATTTTTTTAGTATGGTCTTTTATTTGTTGCATTACAAACTCGCCAAGGTTAAATGGCGGCAATGTTGCATTACTGTCTCCACTATGCACACCACAAGGCTCAATATGCTCCATAATACCTATAATGTACACATCTTCGCCATCGCAAATTGCATCGGCTTCAGCCTCAATGGCACCGTCAAGGTAATGGTCTAACAGCAGTTTGTTGCCAGGTATGCTTTTAAGTAGATCTATAACGTGCTCTTCCAACTCCTGTTTGTTGATTACGATTTTCATACCCTGACCACCCAATACATAACTTGGCCTTACCAGTAGCGGAAAATCTAAAGTTTCAGCAAGTACAGATGCCTCATCGGCACTCTCGGCAATACCAAACTTAGGGAACGGTATGTTAAGCTCTGTAAGCAAGTCTGAGAAACGTCCACGGTCTTCGGCAAGGTCAAGCGCATCAAAGCTTGTTCCTAATATTTTTATGCCATAACGATCAAGCTTCTCGGCAAGCTTAAGGGCTGTTTGTCCACCAAGCTGAACAATAACCCCTTCCGGTTTTTCATGACGGATGATGTCATAAATATGCTCCCAAAACACAGGCTCAAAGTATAATTTATCAGCCGTATCAAAGTCGGTAGAAACCGTTTCCGGGTTACAGTTTATCATAATGGTCTCATAACCACACTCGGCAGCGGCAAGAACACCGTGTACACAAGAATAGTCAAACTCAATACCCTGTCCTATTCGGTTAGGCCCAGATCCAAGAACCACTACTTTTTTCCTGTCGCTTACAATACTTTCGTTATGCACGTAGCGTGTACCGTCGGCACGCTCAATTTCGGCCTCAAAAGTAGAGTAGTAGTAAGGTGTTTTAGCTTCAAACTCAGCCGCACATGTGTCTACCAGTTTGTAAACACGTTTAACACCAAGTTCTTCGCGTTTATTGTACACATCGCTTTCTTTGCATTGAAGCATATGGGCAATCTGCCTGTCGGCAAAACCTTTTTGCTTAGCCTCAAGCAATAATTCTTTAGGCAATGTATCTATAGTTAAGCCTGAGATTTCTTTTTCAAGAAGGTAGAGTTCCTCATACTGTTTAAGGAACCACATATCTATTTGTGTAATTTCGTGTATGCGGCTCAACGGAATACCCATTTGTATGGCATCATAAATAACAAATACCCTGTCCCAGCTTGCATGGGTTAGCTTGTCTATTATCTGCTCATAGTTCGTGTATCCTTTGCCATCAGCACCAAGGCCGTTACGCTTAATTTCAAGCGACTGTGTTGCTTTGTGCAGTGCCTCCTGGAACGAACGCCCAATACCCATAACCTCACCCACCGATTTCATCTGAAGGCCAAGCGTTCTGTCGGCACCTTCAAATTTGTCAAAGTTCCAGCGTGGTATTTTTACAATAACGTAGTCTAAAGTAGGCTCAAATAAAGCCGATGTAGACTTGGTAATTTGGTTTTGAAGTTCATCAAGATTGTAGCCAAGCGCCAGTTTAGAAGCAATTTTAGCAATTGGATAACCCGTTGCTTTAGAAGCAAGTGCCGATGAACGCGACACCCTTGGATTGATCTCTATGGCAACAATATCTTCTTTATCGTCAGGGCTAACAGCAAACTGAACATTACAACCACCGGCAAAGTTGCCTATGCTGCGCATCATCAGTATTGCCATATCCCTCATTTTCTGGAATGTGGTGTCGCTAAGTGTCATGGCAGGTGCCACTGTAATACTGTCACCCGTATGGATACCCATAGGGTCCATATTTTCGATGGAACAAATAATAACTACGTTATCGTTCTTATCGCGAAGCAACTCCAACTCATATTCTTTCCAGCCAAAAAGAGCTTTATCTATAAGCACTTCATGTATTGGCGATGCTTCAAGGCCGCGGGTAAGCAACTCATCAAAATCTTCTTTTTTATGTACAAAAGCTGCCCCTGTACCTCCCAGCGTAAACGAAGGACGTATTACAAGCGGGAAACCAAACTCCTGCGCAATTTCTTTACCTTTAAGGAACGAATTTGCTGTTTTTGCAGGTGCGGCAGGTATGCCTATCTTTTCAAGCAATTGTTTAAACTGCTCGCGGTCTTCGGTAATATTAATAGCCTTAACATCTACCCCTATAAGGCGTACGTTAAAATCAGACCAAATGCCTTTCTCATCAGCTTCAAGACATAGGTTGAGTGCAGTTTGTCCTCCCATTGTTGGCAAAACAGCATCAATTTCCGGATGATCTTTAAGTATCTCTATAATAGACTTGGTAGTCAGCGGCTTTAGGTACACATGATCAGCCATAGACGGATCGGTCATGATGGTTGCCGGATTCGAGTTGATAAGGATAACTTTAATTCCTTCTTCCCTTATAGACCTTGCCGCCTGAGAGCCGGCATAATCAAATTCGCATGCCTGGCCTATTACAATTGGACCAGAACCGATAATAAGGATGCATTTAATAGAAGTGTCTTTTGGCATTTGTTTATGTAGTTGTTGTGTTGTGCAAATTTACGTTTTTTTAACCTTAAACCTAATCTAATATTTCTGATAAGGAGTGGATTGGGTATAAAAAAAGGCGTTACTAAAAAAAAGTAACACCTTTATATATGTTTGATACAAACATTATTTTTTGTGACGAGGCTCGCTTGACACAGTTAGTTTATGCCTGCCTTTAGCTCTTCTGCGAGCAAGTACTTTTCTTCCGTTGGCAGAAGCCATCCTTTCCATAAAACCGTGCTTATTTCTTCTTTTTCTTTTCGATGGTTGAAATGTTCTCTTACTCATTGCTTTGTATCTTTAAATCTTAATTGAAATATCTTATTGTTTGTTCTCAGTTATACCTTTCCTAAAAACCGAGTGCAAATATACAAAGCTTTTTTTTGTTAGCAAGTACTTTTTAAAAAATATTTTTAGCTAAATTTATTACCTTTGCAGTCGCAAATATATACAGGTGTTATGTTTAATAAAAATCTTAAGCTGGTTTTAACAGCTTTAATACTTATCACTGCCGTGTGGCAGTTTACCGAAAGCAATATAGGCAACGGTATTTTCCTAATATTATTTTCGCTTATTTTTGTATTCCTATATTTTAAGAACGAAATGATATTGCTGGCCTTTTTAAAACTGCGCAAACAGGATTTTGACGGTGCCAACAAATACCTTGATAAAATTAAAGATCCTCACACTGCCCTGGTAAGAAAACAGGAAGGCTATTACAACTACCTTAAAGGACTTATGCTGTCGCAAACCAACCTTAACCTTGCCGAAAAACATCTTAAAAAAGCGGTTGAGCTTGGACTTAATATGGATCAGGATCTGGCAATGGCAAAACTGAACCTTGCGGGTATTGCCATGAGTAAGAATAAAAAAATTGAGGCCGAGAAACTTTTGGCAGAAGCTAAAAAACTGGACAAGCAGGGAATGCTAAAAGAACAGCTAACCATGATGAAAGCCCAGTTAAAAAAAGGCCCTCAGGTACAAATGAGAAGATATTAATTGAAAACCGCCTATTGGCGGTTTTTTTGTGGGCACACAATCAATATTCTACTTGATTATGGCAACTAAATTTGAAATTTTAAAATCACTCCCTTCAACCGGACCAATGTATGTTTCTGTTTCTGAAGAAAATACCTTCTATTCTGATTTCTCAGAAGGTTTTGTAGTACGTTTCTATAAAAAAGATGGCAGCGAATGGGTAGCAAACATACAGAGGGGACTTACAAATTTTGACACCGTAATTGAATTAACTGAAAGTTCTAACATTATAGTGATTGCTGGAGGACAGGCTTATATCATAAACCCGGAAAACACAAAGCCTATTTCCTTTTTCGGAAGCCAGTACAAATATAGTATTAGTAATACAGAAGGACAGTGCGTTTTAAGTGACTATACCGGCCTTACCATCATTGAGCCAGACGGCAAATATTGGCATAGTGAAAGAATTAGCATTGATGGAATAGAAGATTTAAGAATTGAAGATGATATTGTTTATGGAGTTGTATATATGCCAATAGACGATGCCGATGAGTGGCTCGATTTTTCATATAATATAACTACCAAAATAATGACAGGCGGGATTGGTCCATTTACGGCTACAGAGTCGCAACTGTCGAATATAACTATCAAGACAACAACAGGCGCGGTTGGCAAGCGTGAAAATAAACCTTGGTGGAAATTTTGGTAAACAGGTATAAAAAAACCCGTGGCACTATTTGTACCACGGGTTTTCAATTGCCAATAATATTGGATTACAAAGGCCTCCTATCGCGCCTTAGCAGATTCAAAAGTATCATAACTATTGCAATTACTAATAGCACATGTATAAAAGCACTTGTTACATGGTAGGCAAAACTGCCCAAAGCCCAACCTATTAAAAGCAATATGGCAATTACATACAATAAACTTCTCATAGCAATGTATTTTTAAAACGGCTTATCTAAGCGCGTCGGTTTTTGTTTTTACCATTTTAGAATGTTCCAAATGCTTGTTTAGCTCAGGTAAAGAAGCGGCAGCCCAGGCTTTAATATCCGGGTCTTTTGCTTTTTCTGAAGCTTTTTGCATTTTGTCTATCATTTTTTCATGGCCTTCCACCATTTTATCGGCATAGGCTTTATCAAAATCAACACCTGCTTTGTCGTTCAGGTCTTTGTAGCTGTCCTGAACCTTATCTGTAGCAGCGGCAGGCAGTGTAATGCCTTTTTTATCGGCAAGGGCTTTTACATCGGCAGCCGCTTTTGTGTGTGCATCAACCATCATTTTACCTAAAGCTTTTACATCGGCGTTAGTGCTTTTGGTTTGGGCAAGCTTGCCAAGTTCAATTTCTTTCATGTCAACTTCAGCGGCATCCACAAGATATTGAGAGTCGTCCTCAAGACTGTCTGTAGCTTCGGTGTCAAGATTTTCTTCATTTGCCTCTTCGGCTACTTCTTTAGGGTCTTCTGCTTTTGGTTCGTTTTTACACGATCCTAAAGTCAGGGCAACTACTGCGGCACTTAAAAGTGTTTTGCTAAATAATGATGTCTTTTTCATAATAAAAGTTATTTTGCTGTTTGTTTTAACGAAATTACTACTATTAAAAAGACAATGTTGTTAGCGATTTCACAATAAGTGTTACGGAAGTCATAAAGTGACCTAAGGTACTAAGAAGCTAAGAACCTTAGCTCCTTAGTTTCCCCTTCCAAAAGCAAATAACTCAGCATCTTTGTTATGCTTCCCTTGCAACAGGTCGGTTATAATCTCTGCGGCAATAAGGCTAAAAGTAATACCATTGCCTCCAAAACCCAAAGCAAAATAGCCGTTTGGCAGCTTTTCGTATGGGCCAATGTATGGCAAACCATCTTTGGTAGAACCAAAAGTACCTGTCCAGCTAAACTCTTCTTTAAAGTTAAGTTCAGGAAAAAGCTTGTTGACATCTTTGGTAAGCTGCTCCGTTTTCTTTTTTATCAGTTTATCGCGCATTTCGGCATTGCTAAAATCTTCGTCCCTGCCCCCTACCAGCACACGATTATCGGGTGTAGTGCGCATATACAGGTAAGGATTTGCAGTATTCCATATCAGCACCTCATCTTTCCAGAAATTGCGTTCGTTATACTGCTCACTTACTACGGCATAGGTAGAAAGCAGGTCTACAATTTTTTCATCAACAAAGTCTACCGCCTCATACCCTGTGGCATATATAAGTTTATTGGCTTTTATGGTAAATCCCTCTTCAGTAGTAAGCAGCACTCCTTTTTTGGTGTGTTTTATATCCGTTACCGGCGACCTGTCAAATATCTTATTATCTTCATGCCCCTGCTGCAACAAACAATGGCTCAGCATGTAGGCATTGGTTTGCGCTGCAAGTTCGCTTAATATGGCACCGCAACTATCAAAACCATATTGCTCTTTAACCTCTTCGGGCTCCAGCCAGGTTACAGCAAAGCCAGCCTTTTTTCGGGCTTCAAACTCCTTTTTTAGCCAGCCTGCATCTTTTTTAGCTGCTGCATAATATAGGCTCTTCTTCTTCTCAAAATATTCTATACCTACCTCTTGAGTTATATCTTCGAGCTTATTAATAGCATCAGCACAAAGTTTATAGGAGCGTTCGGCTTTTTCAAGGCCTATCATTTCGGTAAGCCTGTAAAGCGGCACATCTATTTCATACTGCAAAAGCGACGTACTGGCACAGGTACTGCCCAAACCAATGGTTCGGGCATCTATAGTAGTGCATTGTATACCGGCCTTAATCAGATAATAGCGCACCAGCGCACCACTAATGCCAGCACCAAGTATGGCAACATCGGTCTCAATATCATGGTCGAGTTTGGGAAATGTAAACGGCAGCCCATTTTTTATGAGCCAGAACGGATAGCCTGCTTTTAGTGTCATTGGGGTAATTGTTATTATACTAACAAATTTATCCGATTTGGTGATACCTAAATTAACAGGAAATTAAATATAGGATTTAATTAACACCTGTTGAGCCTCGCTATTTTTGCATAGCTTTGCATCATAAAAACCTGACGATGATTAACCCTTCTGCCAGCGGATGGATCGATAAGTTTTTCGGGCAGCTAAAGAACAGGCTTTCCGTTTACGAAAATTCCCATGCCTTTTACAGGGCAATACGGGATACAGGTTTTATATACGGGCATGTACTGTCTTTTAATAATATTGACGCAAAAGAATCGAGAGGCTGGAATACGGAAGAAGTGACCAAAGCGGCACTGCTAAACACCTTGTTTGATGTGTATAGGCTGATTACTAAAACCGAAGATACGACCGATTTTATAAATAAAACTGTACTTTTTTATAAGTCAATACAACCGGCCGGGTTCGAACTGCTAAAAAAAGTACTGCCGTCATCAGCACCCGGCCAAGAGCTTGAAAATATACTTGACGACAGAATAAAGACCAACGAAAACATTTTTAGCCGCAGCATTTCGCATATACTTACCAACGCACTGCTGTTTATGGATGTGCTGGCCTACAGGCAATTTTTATTAGAAAAAGAACCTCCGCAAAAATACCTTAAAAAGCTTGAAGAAACCGTTATGGGCATTGTAACGGTAGCCCTTAAAAGCAAAGAACTGCCCAGCGATTATGACACTTTGCTGATAAAGCTTTTTGAAGCATCAGTGCGCTATACAAGGCTATCTGAAATTAATGCCGATGAAACTGTTGCAGGTTTTGATTATTTTGAATCGAAGTCTGAAAAAAATTACCTGCTCGATATGGCTGCTATGGCCATTTACAGCGACGGGTTGGCACAGCAAACCGAAATAGATTTTTTATACCGCCTTGCCGAACGCCTTGGACTTAGTGATGAGGCCGCCGCCGAAAGCATGGCCTCTTATGACGTGTTTTTAAGGGTTAACAAAAGGCACATTCCTTTTTTTAAATACAGTAACCCGGTCAAGCATTTTTATGACCATGCATCGCAAAGCGTTACACAGCTTATAATTCGCAATAAAAACCGTTTGGTTAAAGAGCTTAGTAATAATGGAGAGTTGGTGGTTTTGTTAACCCACTCTACCCACCGTAACCTTAACGACAAAGAAAAGAAGAAAGTAAAAAAACAATTGCTCGAAATTTGCAAGACCATACCATCGCTTACTATATTTTTATTGCCGGGAGGAAGCCTTTTATTGCCGCTTCTTATTAAATTTATACCTCAGCTGCTGCCAAGCGTGCTGAATGAAAATTTAGAGCGCGACGGGGAATAATCAAAATAAAGGATCATGAAAAAAATTACAACCGAAATTAAATGGGCGGTAGTATTTACATTAATGACATTTGCATGGATGTTTATAGAAAAAGCTGCCGGACTGCATGATGTGCACATAGACAAACACCCTATATATACAAACTTTATAGCGATACCTGCCATTGCAATTTATGTATTTACATTGCTCGACAAACGTAAAAACCATTATGGAGGTGCAATGACATATGGACAGGGGGTTAAATGCGGGCTTATTGTTACAGGTTTTGTTACATTATTGAGCCCTTTATCGCAATATGTAACCTCTACTTTTATTACACCTGATTATTTTGCCAATGTAATAAAATATTCGGTGAGCCATAACTATATGATACAACAAGAAGCCGAAGATTATTTTAATCTCAAAAGTTATATCATTCAGGGGTTAATGGGGGCTCCGGTTATGGGAATTATTACTACTCTTATTGTTGCTGCTTTTACAAGAAAAAACTCGGTTATATAAATTAAAGCTATATTTAGTCAACTTAAAAAGCCCTCTTCGTGTTAACAAAGAGGGCTTTGATATTTAAAGAAGAAATTTATTAAGAAAACCTAAGGCGGTCTACCTTATTAAGTTCTTCGTTATTACCAAAGTTAACTTCAAGGTCTTTTACAATACCGGTTTCAAGGCCATACACCCAGCCGTGCAGCCATAGTTCCTGCCCGTTTTGCCACGCGTTTTGCACTATAGAGGTTTTGGCAAGATCTGTAACCTGCTCTTTAACATTGATCTCTACAAAAGCATCAAAACGTTTTTTTTCGTCAACAATAGAGTCAAGATACTGGTGATTAAGCCTGTAGGCATCTTTTATATGACGTATCCAGTTATCAATAATACCAATACTGTCATTGCCCATGGCTGCCTTTACACCGCCACAACCATAATGCCCGCATACAATAACGTGCCTTACTTTTAGCACATTAACAGCATAATCAAGTACACTAAGCATGTTCATATCGCTATGTACCACCATGTTTGCAATATTGCGGTGTACAAAAACTTCTCCCGGTTGCGCGCCAATAACCTCATTAGCAGGAACGCGGCTATCGCTGCAGCCTATCCATAACAACGGTGGCTTTTGCAGGCCTGCCAGCCTATGAAAATATTCCGGATCTTCAGAAAGCTTGGTCTCGCTCCATATTTTATTATTGTCTAATATCTTTTTGTAAAAGTCATCATGGTTCATACTCCGGTAATTTTATGTAAGTAGTTAATGTTTTATATTTAAAAAGCCTCAAAAAGCGTTACACTTTTTGAGGCTGCAATTATTTATGCTTTAAACACACTCCAGTTTGCCACAACTTTGGCGGGCAAAAAAGGCGTTATGTTTTTAGATACATTCATTTGTGAGCGAAATTATAAATTTAAAATTATATTTCCTCTTCGCTCCATGCTTTCATCATCCAAATGGTTTTTTCCTGCTCTTTAATAAAATCGCTCATCATGCTGTTCGTGCCCTCGTCGCCAATTTTGGCAGTTTCGTCAAGAATAACCCTTTCTATTTGAAGCAGGTGAGAAAGCGATTCGATAATCAGGTGTACGGCAGCCGTATCTTTAGATATATTCTTACCAATAGTCAGTTTATTATTGGCAATATAATCTTCAAAAGTATGCAACGGAGTACCACCTAATGTAAGTACCCTTTCGGCTATCTCATCAATTTTTAGCTGGGCATCATTATAAAGCTCTTCAAATTTTACATGAAGCTGAAAAAAGCGCTTGCCGCGAATATTCCAGTGTATACCGCGCAGGTTTTGGTAGTACACCTGGAAGTTAGAAAGTAAAATATTAAGTTCGGCAGCTATAACTTCGGTTTCCTGTACAGGTAGTCCTAATACATTTAGCGTTTCTTTTTCAGTAGTTTTCATCGTGTTATGTTTTGTATGTTATTGTAAGTTTTTACACGTATAAATTTAAGTAAAAATATGTATTAAAAGAATAGGTAATATCAATCGTTTTTATAATTTTATCATAAAAATCTATTACTAATGACCATTACTCAACTACACTATGTACTGGCCGTTGCCGAGCATAAAAATTTTACTGTTGCAGCCGATAAATGTTTTGTAACACAGCCCACACTGAGCATGCAGATACAAAAACTTGAGGAAGAACTGGATATACAAATTTTTGACCGTGGTAAAAAACCCATCCAGCTAACCGATGTAGGACAAAAAATTGTAAATCAGGCGCGCAATATAGTAAACGAAAGCGACCGCATTAAAGATATAGTAGACCAGCAAAAAGGGTTTGTGGGGGGCGATTTTAAAATAGGTATTATCCCTACGGTTATGCCTACACTGTTGCCTATGTTCATGGCTAATTTTGTAAACCGCTACCCAAAAGTCAACCTTATAATAGAAGAGCGCAATACAGAAGAGATTATCCGCATGCTTAAAAATGGGCAATTGGATGCCGCTATTGCTGCCACCCCTCTTAATGAAGAAACTATTAAAGAAATAGTACTTTATTATGAACCTTTTGTGGCCTATGTGCCCGAGAACAACCCTTCCTATCAAAAGAAAGAATTTGAAGTGGAAGACCTTGAGGCCAACCTGAGCAACATATTGCTGTTACAGGACGGGCATTGTTTTAGGAACAATGTGCTGAATATTTGTCGTACTTCTGCACTTCCTCACGATAATCATTTTCAGATAGAAAGCGGCAGTTTTGAAACCATGGTGCGCCTTGCTGATGAAGGCCTTGGCATGACGCTCCTGCCCTATTTGCACACACTGGACATGAGTGAAAAATCTAAAACCAAACTGCGCCAGTTTAAAGAACCAAAACCATCGCGCGAGGTTAGCCTTATTTACTCTAAAAAAGAACTTAAACTGCATATTATAGATGCACTTCGCAATACCATATCCGGCGTGGTTCGTGGTGCTATTGCCTTTCAGGATGTAGCTATAAGCAGTCCGCTTCAAAAGGCAAAATAGTTTTTTAGAACAGCCACAAATTGCAGCAATTATCACATTTTTTTAGACAACATGTAAACTAAGATGAATGACAATTGCTACAATTTGTGGCTTATCTGTAATTTTGTAGTATGGACATACAAATGAATGCTGCCGAATTAAAATCGTTTTTAGACGAAAAAGTACTGCAATACAATAATCCTAACTTTATAGAGAGCGACCCGGTTCAGATACCACATCTGTTCAGCCTTAAAGAGGATCGCGAAATAGCAGGATTCCTTGCCGCAACCATTGCCTGGGGCAACCGCAAGATGATAATCAACAACGCAAAAAAAATGGTGGCACTTATGGGCAACAGTCCGTATGACTTTGTTATGAACCATAACGAAAACCATCTTGAAACCCTGCAAAACTTTGTACACCGCACCTTTAATGGAAGCGATTTCAGCACCTTTATAGCCGCACTGCGCCACATTTACACCAACCATGGCGGACTGGAAGGCGTGTTTACAAAACATCAAAATAGTGAAGGATTACAGCCTGCTATCAATCAGTTCAAGAAAGTTTTTTTTGAGATAGAGCACCTAAGCCGTACCCAAAAGCATGTAAGTGATCCTTTGGCGGGTTCGGCTGCCAAGCGAATAAACATGTACCTGCGCTGGATGGTGCGCAACGACAACGCCGGTGTAGACCTGGGGTTGTGGAAAAACATCTCCCCCGCCCTCCTTTCGTGTCCGCTCGATGTACACAGCGGCAACGTTGCCCGAAAGCTTGGCCTGCTTACCCGAAAACAAAACGATGCCAAAGCCCTTGCCGAACTGGACACCCAACTCCGCGCCCTTGACCCGTCCGACCCGGTTAAGTATGATTTTGCGCTGTTTGGGCTTGGGGTGTTTGAGGGGTTTTAATTTCAAATAAAATATTGAAGCGCTTGAATATTAGAAAAACAGATTATCTTTAGATTTTATTTTTTTTCATGGAAAATCAGTTACTTGAACATCTTCTTATCCACATGTCTAAAATGGCTACTGAACATAGTCAAAAAGATTATGACAACTTTGAACGCGCAGATAAAATTGTTATTTGGATTGTAGGATTTTCGATTGGAATTTTTGTTTTGCTTTTGGGCAAAGAAATTGATAAGTCTTTACCATTACCATGTAACTCAATAATTATAATTTCATTAATCATAATTATATTTGGGCTAACATATAGAATACTTTCCTTTTTTACTACTATGTTAATGAGTAAGATACTTGTTTCTTTTGTAAGCGATATCGAAATATCTGCGAATATTAAAAACATATTATCATCAGATCAAAATGCTTCACAAAATATCGAATGCCAAATTAATGAATACAAAAAAACTATTAGTCTTTATTTTGGAATAAATGAGAAGCAACTTAATGAAGACAACACAAAAAAGACCCGATCTACAGGCAAGAGATATAGAAATTTATTATATACATCTTATACAATGTTTTTTCTTACCATTGGATTATTTATAGTTGAAACATTATACGTTTTATACTCTTTTATAACGACTTAAACATTTCATTTGTAATGTCACTGATTCATTACTTTATGACAATTTTCCCTACATTTGAAAAAACCTTAAACCTATGAAACCCCTGCAATTCATCCTCATCGCTTTTACAGTATTATTATTCAGTAATAACGCAACCGCCCAGCAAAAAACAGTACAGACCGCTACCATAAAAACCACTATTTATTGCGACCACTGCAAGCACTGCGAAACCTGCGGCGATAAATTTAACCGCACACTGCTTAAAGAAAAAGGCGTGCAGATGGTGGTACTCGACGAAAAAGCCATGACCATTAAAGTTACCTACAACTCTAAAAAAACAAACCTCGACAGTATAAAACAGGCCATAAGTAAACTGGGCTATGATGCCGACGATGTAAAGGCGGTGCCCGATGCCTATGCAGGCCTAGACGACTGCTGCAAAAAACAATAGCAAAATATACATTTAAACCAACCACCACCTTACATGAAAAAACTTTTTCTGCTTATTGCAGCTGTTGCTTTATTGCAAAGCTGTAATGAGGCCAATGTTGTAGAAAATAAGAACATTGACACCAAACTTCGTGAAACCATTAATAGTAAGAACAAAGAATTTGTTTCTGCAATGGCTACCACAAATATCAATGCCCTTTTTTCGTTAGAGTCAGACGAGTACAGAAAACTCAGGAAAACAAGCCGCCGCAAACCAGCCGATCTTTTTAAAAGGCATATCCTTAAAGACAATTTCACAGTTTACGATGAATTTTGGGTAACCAGTCCGGATCGTTACACAGAAAATAAAGTTACATCTAAAGATCACGGTTACACTTTTACTTTTACTAACGATAAGATACAGTCTTATGTGTCTGTATTAAAAGTTTCAGGCTACCAGTTTGATGCTCTTCTTGCCATTACTTACGGACTTACCGACGAGGATGGCTGGAAAGTATATGCAGTAGACCTTTTTAACCTTGGAAACTGGGGTAAAACATTATTAGACTATTACAACATGGCTAAAGAAAATGAACAAAAGGGCTATCTGGTAAATGCCTATACCTATGCAAGAAATGCCAGTGAACACATTTTAGAAGATGAAGACCTTAAATTAAAATGGGAAAAAGAAAAACACATAAAACTATATGTTGGCCAACTGGCAGATAAAATACTGAGTAAATACAGCTTTCCGTTACAGCTTAAAAACATTAAAACAAAACCGGCTATCCTCTCTGTTGAGCCTAAAGCCATTTACCAGAATATAGTTCCTGAAATAAACTACTACAGTACTATAAGTATTTTTGACACCATTAAGTTAAAACAGGAAAAAGAGGCCATTAAAAAAGAACTTAGAAAATCGCTTCCCGAACTTAATGTAGACACTCCGATGGTTTTCAGGGTTTTTGACAGCCCGAACGGCAATGGCAACACCTATCATTTTATTGACAAATAATTGTTAAACTCTCCTATGCGGAGAGTTTTTTATTTATACCCATTTAATTTTTATTCCTATATTTACTAAGACACTTTTAGCATCTCACTAAAAAAAGTGCCGATTTTTTAAACAAACAAAAAAATATTTTTTATTTAATATGCATGCATACTATTTTATTTGTATATTTGATACACCAACAACATGAAAGAGAAAACTATTGACTATATACTGAGGGCTACCTGGCAGGCAGTATCAAGAATGTATAACGAAGAAGCATCTAAATATGGTGCCAGCATGTCGATAGGTTTTGCGCTGCTTTCTATAGATAAAGAAAATGGCATATCGTCTACCGCACTGGGACCACAAATGGGCATGGAGCCCACAAGCCTTACCCGAACGCTGAAAAGCATGGAAGAAAAAGGCCTGATAGTTAGAAAAAAAAACCCGGTAGACGGTCGTGGGGTGATTATACACCTCACTAAACTGGGAAAAGAAAAAAGGGAACTGAGCCGCGACACAGTGCTGAAGTTTAACGAAGTGATAAAACAGCATGTTTCGGCTGAAAAGATGCAGCATTTTATAGAAGTTGCCGATGTTATAAACGATCTTATTGCCGAGAAAAAGATCTTTAACAACGATTTGACTGATTAATACAAACAACACGGTGGAGCCGTCCTGATTATCCGGTTTCATCCAACAAACTAAAAACAGTAATTAATGAAACGCACTATTAAAAAGGCGGCTGTTATAGGCTCCGGCATTATGGGGTCGGCCATTGCTGCCCATCTTGCCAATATTGGCGTACAGGTGCTTCTGCTCGACATCCCGCCAAGGGAACTGACCGAAGCAGAGCAAAAAAAAGGACTGACCTTAGAGAGTAAAGCAGTAAGGAACCGCATAGTGAACGACCATTTGGCCAGTTCACTAAAAAGTAAACCCTCCCCTATTTACCACCAAAAATTTGCTTCACGCATTGCTACCGGAAACACCGAAGACGACCTGCATAAAATTGCCGACGTTGACTGGATTATTGAAGTGGTGGTTGAAAAACTTGAAATTAAGCAAAAGGTTTTCGAGAATATCGAAAAATACCGCAAACCCGGTACACTTATTACCTCGAATACATCGGGTATCCCTATAAAATTTATGAGCGAAGGCCGCAGCGAAGACTTCAGGAAGCACTTTTGCGGCACGCACTTTTTTAACCCACCGCGCTACCTGAAACTTTTTGAGATTATTCCGGGTCCCGATACTTCTGCCGAAGTACTGGATTTCCTGAACATGTATGGCGAAAAGTTCCTTGGTAAAACATCCGTGGTTGCAAAAGATACCCCAGCCTTTATAGGCAACCGTATAGGTATTTACGGTATTATGAGCCTGTTTAAACAGGCTAAAGACATGGGGCTTACCATTGAAGAGGTTGACAAGCTTACCGGCCCGGTTATTGGCCGCCCTAAGAGTGCCACTTTCCGTACGGTAGATGTGGTGGGCTTAGATACACTGGTACACGTTGCCGAGGGTATTTATGAAAACTGCCCTGATGACGAAGTGCACGAACTGTTTAAAGTGCCCGACTTTATCAATACCATGATGCAAAACAAATGGCTGGGCAGTAAAACCGGACAGGGTTTTTATAAAAAGGTAGATAAAGACATACTTTCGTTAGACCTTGACACGTTGGAATACCGACCTCAAAAAAAGGCATCTTTTGCTACGCTCGAACTTACAAAAACTATAGATAAGCCTATAAATCGCTTTAAAGTTTTGGTTGGCGGACAGGACAAGGCTGGCGAATTTTACCGCAAAAACTTTGCGGGTACGTTTGCCTACGTGTCGAACCGCGTTCCTGAAATTACCGACGACCTTTATAAAATAGACGATGCCATGAAAGCCGGTTTTGGCTGGGAAAACGGCCCGTTTGAAATTTGGGATGCTGTGGGTGTAGAAAAAGGTATTGAACTGATAAAAGCCGAAGGCCTTGAGCCTGCCGCATGGGTAACCGAAATGATTGCAAGCGGCAACAAAAGCTTTTATACGGTTAAAGAGGGCGCAACCTACTACTACGACCTTGCCACGAAATCTCAGAAAAAAGTGCCGGGTCAGGATGCGTTTATTATACTGAACAACATTCGCGAAAGCAAAAAAATATGGAGCAACAGCGGTGCCATAATCCAGGATTTGGGCGACGGCATTATCAACCTCGAGTTCCAAAGCAAAATGAATACCATAGGCGGCGATGTGCTGCAGGGCATCAATAAGGCGATAGACCTTGCCGAAAAAGAATATGACGGACTTGTGATAGGCAATCAGGCGGCAAACTTCTCGGTAGGGGCTAACCTGGGTATGATATTCATGATGGCTGTAGAGCAGGAATATGACGAGCTTAACATGGCCATCAAGCTGTTTCAGGACACCATGATGCGTGTGCGCTACTCGTCTATTCCCGTTATTGTGGCACCACATGGAATGACGCTGGGCGGAGGCTGTGAAATGAGCCTGCATGCCGATAAGGTTGTGGCTGCTGCCGAAACTTATATTGGCCTTGTGGAGTTTGGCGTTGGGGTTATTCCCGGCGGCGGCGGCAGTAAAGAGATGGCCTTAAGGGCAGCCGATACTTTCCGTAAGAACGATGTGGAGCTTAACGTGTTGCAGGAATACTTTTTAACCGTGGCTATGGCAAAAGTATCTACCTCTGCTTACGAAGCTTTTGATACCGGAATATTGCAGCACGGCAAAGACGTAGTGGTGGTAAATAAAGACAGGCAGCTTGCCGAAGCTAAGAAATACGCCAAACTGCTTGCCGAAGCGGGCTATACTGCCCCTATCCGCCGTAAGGATGTTAAGGTACTGGGCAAACAGGCATTGGGTATGTTCCTTGTAGGAACCGACAGTATGGAAGCAGGGCATTACATCTCTGAACACGATAAAAAGATTGCCAACAAACTGGCCTATGTTATGGCCGGTGGTGATTTGAGTGAAGCGACTTTGGTTACTGAGCAGTATCTGTTAGACCTTGAGCGTGAGGCATTTTTATCACTTACAGGCGAAAGGAAAACTTTAGAGAGGATACAATTTATGCTTACGAAAGGGAAACCTCTGAGGAATTAAAAGCCCCCTAACCCCCAAAGGGGGAATTGTAGGAGACTGAAAATCGTACGCTGAAATTTTAAACGTTAATTAGCAATTCGCAAGGATGAAATTATAAATCCTACTTACCCCTGGTAGGAATTCCCCCTTTGGGGGTTAGGGGTTTATTATGAAAACAGCATATATAGTAAAAGCATACAGAACTGCGGTAGGCAAGGCTCCAAAAGGCGTATTTCGCTTTAAGCGCCCTGACGAACTGGCTGCAGAAACCATACAGTTTATGATGAATGAACTGCCTGATTTTGATAAAAAACGTATCGACGACGTTATGGTGGGCAACGCCATGCCGGAGGCGGAACAGGGACTGAACTTTGCGCGCCTTATATCGCTTATGGGGCTTAAGGTAGACGATGTTCCGGGGGTAACGGTAAACCGTTACTGCGCATCGGGGCTGGAAACAATTGCTATGGCAACGGCAAAAATACAAAGTGGTATGGCAAGTTGTATTATTGCAGGCGGTGCCGAAAGCATGAGCTACATCCCTATGGGGGGCTACAAACCCGTACCGGATTATCAGGCAGCACAGGCAGGCCACGAAGATTATTACTGGGGCATGGGCTTAACTGCCGAAGCCGTAGCAAAGCAGTTTAAAGTAAGCCGAGAAGACCAGGACGAGTTTGCCTACCACTCGCACCAAAAAGCACTGAAAGCTCAGGCCGAAGGCAAGTTTGACAAACAGATAGTACCCATTACCGTAGAGCAGGTGTATATAGACGAGAACGGTAAAAAAGCCACTAAGAGCTACACGGTTACTAAAGACGAAGGTCCGCGTGCCGATACATCTATAGAAGCATTAGGCAAACTAAAGCCTGTTTTTGCTGCCGACGGCAGCGTTACGGCAGGGACATCGTCTCAAATGAGCGACGGTGCTGCCTTTGTTATGGTAATGAGCGAAGACTTGGTTAAAGAACTTGGACTTGAACCTATTGCACGCCTGGCAAGCTATGCCGCAGCCGGTGTAGAGCCACGTATTATGGGTATTGGCCCTGTAAAAGCCATCCCCAAAGCGGTTAAGGCAGCAGGATTAGAGCTTGAAGACATCCAGCTTATAGAGCTTAACGAGGCTTTTGCATCGCAGTCGCTTGCCGTTATCCGCGAGCTGGGCATCAATAAAGATATTGTAAATGTAAACGGCGGTGCCATTGCCATGGGTCACCCACTGGGTTGTACCGGTGCTAAACTATCGGTTCAGTTATTCGACGAGGCCAAACGCCGTAGCAATAAATACGGCATGGTAACTATGTGTGTAGGTACAGGCCAGGGCGCTGCGGGGGTGTTTGAGATACTATAAGCCCCCTAACCCCCAAAAGGGGAATTCTTACTCTTATAAATAAAAGTTCATCTAAATAATCATAATCTACACCTTCCTGTTCTTCTGATTCAGAAGGTGCATCTAACACCCTGCTACCCCTACAGGCGTTCCCCCTTTGGGGGTTAGGGGGCTATTATGGAAACAATAGAAAAACAACTCGCCAGGGGCGGCCAGTTCCTTGTTACAGAAACAAAAAGTGAAGATATTTTTACTCCCGAGGATTTCTCTGAGGAGCAACTGATGATGCGCGATTCGGTAAAGGAATTTATCGACCGTGAGATATGGCCTAACAAAGACCGTTTTGAGAAAAAAGACTATGCGTTTACCGAAGAGAGCATGCGCAAAGCCGGGGAACTTGGCTTTCTGGGTGTGGCCGTGCCCGAAGAGTATGGCGGGCTGGGTATGGGCTTTGTAAGCACTATGCTGGTTTGCGATTATATATCGGGGGCTACAGGGTCGTTCTCTACAGCGTTTGGTGCCCATACTGGTATCGGCACCATGCCAATTACTTTATACGGCACTGAAGAACAAAAGTTGAAATACGTTCCTAAACTGGCTTCGGGCGAATGGTTTGGCGCCTACTGCCTTACTGAACCAGGTGCGGGCAGCGATGCCAATTCAGGCAAAACTAAAGCTGTGCTTAGCGAAGACGGTACACATTATAAAATTACCGGACAAAAAATGTGGATATCTAATGCAGGGTTTTGCAGTGTGTTCATAGTATTTGCACGTATTGAGAATGATAAAAACATTACCGGCTTTATTGTAGAAAACGACCCGTCTAACGGAATATCGCTTGGCGAAGAAGAGCATAAGCTGGGCATCCGAGCCTCCTCTACCCGACAGGTGTTTTTTAACGACACTAAAGTTCCGGTAGAGAACATGCTGAGCGAAAGGGGCAACGGCTTTAAAATAGCCATGAACGCCCTTAACGTTGGCCGCATCAAACTTGCGGCTGCCTGTCTTGATGCACAGCGCAGGGTAACAAGCGCATCGGCTAAGTATGCCAACGAAAGGGTGCAGTTCAACACGTCTATAGCAAATTTTGGGGCTATCCGCGCCAAGCTTGCCGAAATGGCTACAAGCTGTTATGCTGGCGAAAGTGCCGCCTACCGCGCTGCAAAAAATATAGAAGACCGCATTAACGCCCGTGTTGCCAAAGGCGAGAGCCATCAGGATGCTGAGCTTAAAGGTGTAGAGGAATTTGCCATTGAGTGTTCTATACTTAAAGTGGCAGTATCAGAAGATATTCAGAATTGTTCAGACGAAGGCATACAGATATTCGGCGGTATGGGCTTTAGCGAAGACACCCCTATGGAAAGTGCCTGGCGCGATGCCCGCATTGCCCGTATTTATGAAGGTACCAACGAAATTAACCGCATGCTGAGCGTGGGCATGCTGATTAAAAAAGCCATGAAAGGCCACGTAGACCTGCTGGGTCCTGCCATGAAAGTTGCTGAGGAACTGATGGGCATACCATCATTCGACACGCCGGATTACAGTGAGCTATTTGCCGAAGAAAAAGAAATGGTCGCCAAGCTTAAAAAAGCATTCCTTATGGTTGCAGGCAGTGCAGTGCAAAAATACGGCCCGGCTTTAGACGAGCACCAGCAATTGCTAATGGCTGCAAGCGACATACTTATAGAAATATACATGGCAGAGTCGGTTATTTTACGTACCGAGAAGCTTGCAAAAAGCAAGGGTGCCGATACCGTTAAGGAACAAATTGCCATGGCGCAGCTATACCTCTACAAAGCCGTAGATATTGTAAACATAAAGGGTAAAGAGGGCATTGCATCCTTTGCCGAAGGCGATGAACAGCGTATGATGCTAATGGGCTTGAAACGCTATACAAAATATAACAACATGCCTAACGTAGTAGCTTTGAGAGAAACCATTGCTGCAAAGATCGTGGCCGAAAATACTTATCCGTACTAACCAAATAAGTACCAGTTTTTAGTTTAGTTAACTAATGAGACCGCTGTAATTTTTGCAGCGGTTTTTTTTGCTTCATATAATTTTAACGCATTTCCCACGTTTTTAAACCAAGCAAAAAACGGCTCGCTTATTGTAAGCTATTTTGCTTAAATTTGCCCTAAAATTAGCAACATTGAAAAAATACTTTTTCGCACTTATAAGCTTTATATTCTGCACAGTATCTGTTTTGGCGCAGCAAAAAAAAACTTCTAAGATAATCATTGAGCATTCTGATTTTATAGACCGCAACCAAACCGAGGTTCCGGGGGCTATAATTTTTACGGGCAATGTGCAGGTTTTGCATGACGGCGTAAAAATTTCGTGTAACAAAGCCTACCAGTTTGAAAGCGAAAATTATATTAAGGCTTTTGGTGATGTGAAAATGAACCAGGGAGATACCATTTTTATGGACAGCAAATATGCCGAGTATAACGGCGATAAAAAATTTGCTTTTGCCAGCGGTGGTGTAAACATGCGATCGCCGGATATGCGCCTTGTTACTGACACAGTGTATTTTGACCGAAACATTCAGCAGGCGTTTTACAACTCTACCGGAACCATTTACAGTGGCGAGAACGTATTGAAAAGCAAACAGGGACGTTTTTTTATGACCCAGAAAAAATACCAGTTTACTACTGCTGTTACCCTAACAAACCCACAGTATATAATGAAGTCCAATCATTTGGATTATTATACTAACTCCGGGCATTCTTATGTTTTTGGACCTACTACCATTACAGGCAAAAAAGACTTTATTTATACAGAAAAGGGCTTTTATGACACTAAGAAAAATTTTGCACACCTGCTTACCAACTCTTACATAAAATATGACACCCAGATAATTCGGGGCGACAGTTTATATTATGACCGAAAGCGGGAATTTTCATCCGCAACCAACAATGTGCGGGTTACCGATACTATAAACAAGTTTTTGGTCAGCGGCCATTATGCCGAGGTTTACAGGGCAAAAGACTCAATATTTATAACCAAACATGCTTTGGCTGTAACGCTTGTAGAGAACGACTCAGTGTACAGCCACGCCAAACGTATGGTCGTTACCGGCAAGGCCGGCAGCAGGATAATACGTGGGTTTAATGATGCCCGTTTTTATAAAACCGACATGAGCGGTAAATGTGATTCTATACACAGCAACGAACTTACCGGACTTACACAGCTTATAAAACGTCCGGTTGTATGGAATGGTGAGAGCCAGGTTACCGGAGATGTCATTCACCTGATATCGAACAATAAAACGCAACAGCTTGATTCTTTAAAGGTATTAACCAACGCCTTTATTACACAACTTGACACTATATGGTCTTACAAAAACCCTACAAAGCCCCGGTACAGCCAGATAAAGGGTGTCAATCTGTATGGAAAGTTTAGGGACAACAAGCTCTATGAAGTAGACCTTGTAAAAAATACCGAAAAGATATACTATATGTATGACAGCGACAACTACCTTATTGGCATAGACAAAGGAGTGAGCAGTAAAATACATTTAGAGATCGAAGACAATCAGATTACAAGTGTTACTTCTATGGTAAAACCTGAAAGCTCAAGCTATCCTGATAAAGAACTACCGGAAAATGCCCGTAAGTTAAGAGGTTTTATATGGCGTGGCGATGAACGGATACGCACCAAAGACGATATTTTTCCGGAGGAGGAAAAGAAAATACACGAAGAAATATTGCGAAAAACAGGCAGGCTAAAAACCGAACCGGACAAACCTATGGAGCCGCTTAAAGAAACGTTGGACTATGACAAGAACAACCCTAAGCCTAAACCTCCTGCTGGCGAATAGTTTTTAGTTTACAGTCGCAGTTTGCTGTGTACAGCTCAAAGAATACAATATTATGATTAATGATTTTTACAAATACCAGGCGCAAACATCTTCCTATCCTTTAGGGCTTGAAGTGAGCCATGCCGAAGGTTCTTATATATACGACACAAACAATAAACCTTACCTTGATTTTGTTGCAGGAGTATCTGCCGCAAGCCTTGGGCACAGAAACCAAAAGGTAAATCAGGCAATAAAAGACCAGCTTGATAAATACAGTCACGTAATGGTTTATGGTGAGTATGCCCAGCACCCGGCCACAGAGTTTTGCCGTTTATTAGCAGAACATTTACCACAGCCTTTAAGCAAAACCTACCTTACAAACAGCGGCACTGAGGCTACCGAGGGTGCTTTAAAACTTGCCCGTAGGGTTACAGGCCGCAGTCAGCTTATATCGTGTAATCATGCCTACCATGGCAACACCATGGGGTCAATGAGCGTTATGGGGCATGAAGAACGCAAACAGATATTCAGGCCGTTGGTACCCGATGTAGACTTTATTACATTTAATAATGAAGAAGATCTGCAAAAAATAACCACTAAAACTGCAGGAATTATACTCGAAACCATACAGGGAGGTGCCGGCTTTATACAGCCTCACAACGATTTCCTGAAAAAAGTGCGTCAGCGCTGTACCGAAGTTGGTGCGCTAATGATACTCGATGAAATACAGCCTGGATTTGGCCGTTGCGGCAAATTGTTCGGATTCCAAAATTATGATGTAGTGCCCGATGTTATTGTAATGGGCAAAGGCATGGGAGGCGGTATGCCGGTGGGAGCTTTTACAGCCTCACCCGAAATGATGGACCTGCTGAGCCACGACCCTAAACTTGGGCACATTACCACCTTTGGCGGTCACCCGGTTATAGCCGCAGCCTGCCTTGCTACTTTAAAAGAGATCACAAAAACTGACATTATGGCACAGGCTTTGCAAAAAGAAAAACTGTTCCGTTCACTGTTGATACACCCTCTGATAAAGGAAGTGCGTGGTGAGGGCCTTATGCTTGCCGCAATGACCGAAAAGGCTGATATTACTGATAAAGTTATTTTGCGGTGTCATGAAAGAGGTGTAATATTGTTTTGGTTACTGTTTGAAGGCAGAGCCATTCGCATTACTCCACCGTTAACAATTAGCGAAGATGAAATTCGCGAGGGTTGTGGCATTATTCTTGAAGTTATGAATGAGATAATGGCTGAGGCCGTTTAAAATAGATATTGAAAATAACAAAGGCACAGAATGGGCGTTAAACAAACAGTTAGCACACGGAAACTGTTAATTAAATTGTTTAAAAGATATTCGCACAAATTCCTTTTTAAGTAAACAATTCGTAACTTTAAGAAGGATAATTTTAAACAAAAGAGTATGAATCTGAGCCACGAAGAAGAAGATCGCAGTTTATCCTTATCAAAATTTGAATCGATGTTAAAAACTAACAAAGTATTCTTTTTTGATTCAGAAGAGTTTGAAGATATCATCCTGCATTACCTTGACAACGGTAAGATCAATTTAGCTAAAAAGGCCTTAAAATTAGGACTGGAACAACATCCCAGGTCGACAGGTTTAAAATTAGTACAGGTTGAGATACTGATCTTTGATGATAAACTCGACGTTGCAGAAAAATTATTATCCGAGCTTTATGCAATAGAGCCCACCAACGAAGAAATTTATATTCAGAAAGCCAATATTTACAGCAAGCGCGACCAGCATGAAAAAGCGGTCGAACTATTACAGGTAGCCCTAAAATATACTGATGATTATGCCGATGTATACTCACTTATAGGCATGGAATACCTGTTTATGGATAATCTTGAACTGGCAAAAGAAAACTTTATTAAATGCCTTGAAGAAGATACCGAAGACCACTCTGCACTGTACAACGTAGTGTATTGCTTCGATTTTCTTGACCAAAATGAAGATGCTGTAGTGTTTTTGAACAGCTTTATTGATAAAAATCCGTATAGTGAAGTAGCATGGCACCAGCTTGGGCGCCAGCATTATGTTTTAAAACAGTATGAAGAAGCATTGCGTGCATTTGACTATGCAACACTTATAGATGAGGCATTTCTTGGAGCATTTCTTGAAAAAGCAAAAACCCTTGAAAAGCTTAAACGCTATGAAGATGCCATAGAATGCTACAACACCACTATGGAGCTTGACGATCCAACATCTTTTGCGTTGCTTCGTGTGGGCAAGTGTTACGAGAGACTGGGCAACAACGAAAAGGCACTTAAGTTTTATCTTAAAACGGTTCATGAAGATCCGTTATTAGACAAAGCATGGATAGCGATAACCGATTTTTATATTCGTCGTAAAAACTACCAAAAAGCGTTATATTATGTAAACAAAGCTATTGGTATAGACAATGAGAACAGGTTGTATTGGAAACGATATGCGACTATAAATAATGCACTTCATTTTCATGAGGAGGCCGAAGAAGGTTATCGCAAAGCCATAGAGTTTGGTGACAGTAATTTAGATACTTTTCTATTTTGGGCAGATACATTACAGTTTTTAGGTGAAAATGAGCATGCAGTAAAAGCCCTTTTAGATGCCACCGAGATATTTCCGGATGAGTATGAAATAGAATACCGTCTTGCAGGTTTATACTTTTTGATGCACGAAACAGATAAAGGTGTGTTTCACCTAAGCAATGGGCTTACATTAAACCATAAGCACCAAACACTGCTTGAAGACTTCTTTCCGTTAGTTTACCATAGTTCTGCCGCACAGGAAGTAATAAAGCGTTTTAAAAAGAAATAACAACTAATGCAATAATTGTTACGCCGGGAAATCCCGGCGTTTTTTTTATAGTTAAATCTAAAAAAGATAACAAAAACATAAAAACAGATTATAATTTAACGCTTATATTGCATACTACTTACCATAACCCAATGGTATTCTAAAATTACCTTTTACATGAAACCAAAACAATTTGGCCTTATCGGCCGCAATATAAGCTATTCGTTTTCGGCAGGATATTTCAAAGAAAAGTTCGACAATCTTGGTCTTAAAAAATACAGTTACAATAACTTCGATATAGAATCTATTGATAAACTACCCAAAATAATAAAAAAAACTGAAGGACTAAAAGGACTTAATGTTACAATACCTTATAAAGAAGAGGTTATACCGCTGTTAGATAAGCTATCGAAAAATGCAAAGATCATTGGCGCCGTTAACACCATTACAGTAGACAAAAACGGAAAGACCAAAGGCTATAATACCGATTTTTACGGGTTTAAAAAAGCCTTAGAACCCCTGTTGCAACCTCATCATAAAAAGGCACTTATACTGGGTACAGGCGGAGCAAGCAAGGGGGTGGCTTTTGCATTGCGCAAGCTAATGATAGAATATGACTTTGTTTCACGCAGAGGGGATGAAACCGTTTTTGGTTATGATGACCTTGATACCGAAGTTTTTAATGATTACCAGATCATTATAAACACAAGTCCGCTGGGCACCTACCCCAATGTAGATGATTGCCCTCCGTTGGATTATACATTATTTACAGATAAACACATAGCGTTGGACCTGGTATATAACCCGGCCGAAACCAAATTTTTAAGACTGGCAAAGCAGCAGGGAGCTATAATAGAGAACGGTTATGCTATGCTGGTACATCAGGCAGAAAAGGCTTGGAAAATATGGAACAAATAGGCTTTTACATTGCTTCCGTTTGATAATAATATCGGTTTGTAAGCAAAAAACTATCAAAATCGCTATAAATTAATGTTTTTCTTTGAATTTAAAAACAGCTTTGCTATCTTTCGGCAAGCAAAGCACATCAACCCCTTAAGCATTTTAATACAATGTTAGAAGAAAAGAATGATAACCTGCACCATGCAGACGGAGAAGAGATCAATCCGGTAAACGGCTCGATACAAAAGGATTATACTCCACAGGAAGAAACCGGCAGTGAAGACGAAGCAACTTCTGCGCACGTTGGCGAAACAGAAGGACAGTTGCCTTTTGCTCCCGAGGAAGTTATAAACGGAGGCAAGGAGAACGAAATTGCCGAAGAAACTGAGGTTTCTCAATCGCCTGTTACAATAACAGAAGAGGTTGCTGAAGCTGAAGTAACTGCTGCCGAAGAAAACAGCCAAGAAGCCACAGACGAGGATATAGCCGACCATGAAGAGGATCATGCCGAAGAAGTGCCGGATTATAGCACCCTGAGCATGGAACAACTAACGGATGAGCTTGAAAAAGTTGCCGCAACTGATAAAGTACTTTCGGTAAAAAATCGTGTTGAGAGCCTTCGTAGGGAGTTTTATGCTAAATACAACCATTTAATAGAAGAGAAAAAAGACGAGTACAGCCATGAGAATAATGGCGACACTACTGATTTTGAATATAATTTTCCTTTAAAGGGCAAATTTGACAGTCTTTACAACCAGTACAGAGACAAAAAGAATTCGCACTTTAAAAAAGTACAGAACGACCTTAAAGGCAACCTTGAAAACAGGCTTGCCATTGTGGAAGAACTTAAAGCCGTAGCCGATGGTGGCGAGAGCCTTAAAGACGGACTTAAACATGTAAACGAATTGCGTGAGCGCTGGAAAAACGCAGGACCTATTCCGCGCGATAAGTATAATCACGTGTTTAATAACTTCCATTTTCACATAGAGCGCTTTTATGACCAATTGCACCTTGACCGCGAAGCCCGCGATCTTGACTTTAAACATAACCTTGAGCAAAAACAAAAGCTTATTGCGCGCGCAGAGCAACTTGTAAACGACACTGACGTTAATAAGGCTTTTCGTGAATTACAGGCTTTGCACAAAATATGGAAGGAAGAAATTGGACCGGTATCTCGCGAGCACCGAGAAGAAATTTGGAACCAGTTTAGCGACCTTACCAAACAACTGCACGACAAGCGCGAAGCTTTGCTAAATAAAATTCGTGAGCAGGAAAACGAGAACCTTGAGAATAAACAGGATATTATTGCGCGCATTAACGCCATAGCATCAGAAAATATTACCGCCCACAGTGGCTGGCAGGGACAAATTGACCGTATTGAAAAACTGCGTGACGAATTTTTTAAGGCAGGTAAAGTTCCTGCCGAAGTAAATGAAGACACGTGGGCAGCCTTTAAAGCGGCTGTGCGCAACTTTAATACTGTTAAGAACTCTTTTTATAAAGACATAAAAAAAGACCAGCAAACCAACCTTAACCGCAAGCTTGAACTGGTTGAAAAAGCCAACGCACTTAAAGACAGCGACGATTTTGAGACTACTACACCTGTTATGAAACAAATTCAGGATGAGTGGAAAACCATAGGCCACGTGCCAAGAAAATACAGCGACAGTGTTTGGAAAGATTTTAAAGCTGCATGCAATCATTATTTTGACAGGCTGCATGCCAAACGCAATGAAGCTAACAGCGAAGAGCTTGAAGCGTTTGAAAAGAAAAAAGAATATCTAGACAACCTTAAAGACTTTGAGCTTATCGGAGACCACCGCACCGATCTTGATGCCATTAAAAAGCATATAGAGACATGGAAAACCTTTGGACGCGTGCCACAGGCAAGAAGACATATTGAAGGCAAATTCAACAAAGTTCTTGATGCTTTGTTCGACAAGCTTAGCCTGAGCAAAAAAGAGGCCGATATGGCTAAATTCAGCAACAGGCTGGAACAGCTTAGCGAAGGCGACGACAGCCGCGGCCTGCAAAATGAGCAGATCTTTATAATGCGTAAGATAGACGAGATTCAGGCAGAGATCTTCCAGTTAGAGAACAATATTCAGTTCTTTTCTAACGCTAAAGGAAATAACCCGCTTGTAAACGAGGTTAAGAAAAATATTGAGCGCCATAAAGAAGAGCTGAAAAGCTGGAAAGATAAGCTCAAACAAATAAGAAACCTGAACAAACCACAGGAATAATAAAAAGAAACCAGCTTTATGCTGGTTTTTTTTATGCTTTATATTTAAAACAACAACCAAGATCTAACCACATATAAATCAAAGCTATAAAACATTATTTCATAAAACAATTGGCACATTACACCCCCTGCCGAACACATTTATGTAAGTAAAATGCAATTATTTTTTGCTTGACATCACAATTGTTTAATATTATATACTATATTTGCACCCGCTAACACAAACCTTTTGTATGTAGCAATGGTCGCGTAGCTCAGCTGGATAGAGCACCTGCCTTCTAAGCAGGCGGTCACAGGTTCGAATCCTGTCGCGATCACATAATAACTTCAAAAAAGCTCTGCAAATGCAGGGCTTTTTTATTTACTGCCAAGACCTGAAATAAGTCAGCCTATTGAATACAAACACTAACAATTCATTCAAAAATAAGGTCTCCACACAAAATTGCTATTCCAAAAATTAAAAAACTTGTTTTCAAAGAGTAGACACTCAGAAATATTCTGAAAAACAAAAACTCAACATTACTGACATACAGCTGTCATGACACAAATTTAATTTTACTGAATAATTTTAAATCTTTAAAAAATGAATTTAGTATCTGCACGCATCATTACAGCTAACGTAGACCGCCTTGTAACGTTTTATGAACAATTAACACAAATGCCAATAGTACGATACACACCGGATTTTGCCGAAGTACGAACAAAAACAGCCACGTTAGCTATAGGCAGCACCAAAACATTGCAGTTTTTCGGTGGTGAATTAGTTGCTCAGGCAGCACAAAATCGTAGCGTGATTATTGAATTTATGGTAGAAAATGTTGAAAAAGATTACGAAAGGCTGGCAGATTTTTTACAGCCTTATCTTGTTCAAAAACCAACGATAATGCCATGGGGAAACAATTCTCTTTTATTTCGTGATCCTGATGGTAATTTAGTCAATTTATTTACACCGGTAACACCTGAAACTATAAATAAATTTGAAACTAATAAATAGGCACAAATTAAGAAGTAATTTTTACATGTTAACAGAATGCGTCTTACTGATTTGGAACCCTCTAAAAACAAAAAAATCTCCACAAGGGAGACACTAAATAGAAGAAAAAATGGCAAGCGACCTACATCGCACCGCTACAACCACATACCTTTGCTGTGTTCCCACCCTGGAGGAGTCTGCAGGAGCTGGTCGTGTAGGACTTGCCGCTGCAAATATACAACCTTTTTGTTTTTTTGCAAGCCATTGCCCAATATAAAATAGCGTTGTATATTGCCATACTATTAGTAACCAAAACATGAAAAAACATAACTTATTAGCTGTCATTTTATTGGGCGCACTATCAATAGCCTGTAATGACGAAAATATTTCTTTTAATATAGATGCTTCTAACCTAAAAGGGCAGTATAAACCCGAAGAAACACTGCCATTGACCATAGCCGCAGCAGAAAACACGGCAATAGACTCGGTTGTTTATTATCTTAACGATACTAAAGTAGGCAGTACAAAAGGCAATACTAAACTAGACGCATCTTTGCAAAACCTAAAATTTGGCTATCAAAATATTAAGGCCATAGTTTTTTATGAAGGCAAGACAAGCGAAGCTACAAGCAGAATAGAGTTGGTTAGCAATATAGAGCCAAAGCTGCTTAGCTATGAAATTGTGAACACCTATCCGCATGATAAAACATCATACACACAAGGGCTTGAATTTTACAAAGACACACTTGTAGAGGGTACAGGGCAATATCAAAAGTCTACACTAAGAAAGAACAACTATAAAACCGGAGAGGCTTACAAACAAATTGCCCTTGAAGGCAAATATTTTGGAGAGGGAATAACAGTATTTAACAACAAGCTATACCAGCTAACCTGGAAAGAAAAAACCGGATTTATATATAATGCGGGCAACCTGAATAAAGAAAAAGATTTTACTTATTTCAGGGATGTTCAGGGATGGGGTCTTACACATGATGATAAATACCTGTACCAAAGTGATGGATCGGAAAAAATTTATAAACTAGATGCCGAAACCCTTAAAGAGGTTGATTATGTAAATGTGTACACGAACACCCGAAAAATTAAGGATATTAATGAACTGGAATGGATTGACGGCAAAATATTTGCCAACCTGTATCAAACCGACCTTATTGTGGTAGTAGATCCTGCTACAGGCGCTGTAGAGGGATTGCTTAATATGGCTGACCTTAAAACAAAAATTACTACAGAACCGGAAACAGATGTGCTTAACGGTATTGCTTACAACCCTAAAACAAAAACTATTTTTGTTACCGGAAAAAACTGGGATAAAATGTTTGAAATACGTTTAAAATAATAGAACTGATTTAAACTTTTTTGATTGAAGCGAAAAATAGGGATTTTTGTTCCAGATTTTAGCTTTTTTGCACTGCATAGCAGCGCTACGAAGTAATAAAACAGGTAAAATATGGGGCAAAAAGACCATTTTGCAGCCAATTGAAAAAAGTTTAAATCAGTTCATATACTTCTTTATAAACAACAAAGCCTTTTCGTTAGTTCGAAAAGGCTTTGTTGTTTATGACCTGCTTTATTTAAATTGTTTAGGATACAAATATCTTATCAAGGTCTTCCTTGCAAATAGGTTTTAAGAAATAATCTTTAACGATATCTCCGTAGCCCTTTGCCTTGTTAATATCTACTTCATCGTTAGAAGAGCTTATCATATATATAATGGCGCATTTAGAGAACCTGTCTTTAAGTTTGGCATATTCTTCTATAAACTGCCAACCGTTCATTATAGGCATGTTTACATCCAGCAAAATAAGATCGGGCAAATCATTTTCATCTTTATGAAGTTTCATTGCCTCAATAGCCTCCTGCCCATTATTAAAAAAGGTAGAATTAATCTCTATTCCGTTCTGCTTAAAAAGATTTTTAAGCAAGAAATGGTATATCCTGTCGTCATCTATAACATACATGCTGTTAATCTTTTTCATCAAAGTAAATTTTAAAAGTTGTACCCTTATTAACTTCGCTGGTAACTTCTATCCTTCCTCCCATCGCCTCTACCTGGTTTTTGGTTATAAATAAACCTATGCCACGGGAATTTTGGTTTTTATGGAATGTTTTATACATACCAAAAAGCGAATTTTTATGTTTTTTTAAATCGATGCCTAATCCGTTATCAGAAATAGAAAGCACTTTTTCATCATTCTCCAGTCCAAAATCATACGATATAACAGGCTTTCTCTCCGAACTTGAGTACTTAATAGCATTTGTCGTAAAATTAAGTAATATGCTCTCTAAATAAGCCGGATTATAACTTACAGTAACATCCAGTGGAATGTTGATCTCAATAGTAACCCCATGCTTAGTGATTTCATTATGTAATATAGACAATATATTTTTAAGATAGTGCCTTAAATTTAAAGTTTCCTTTACATTTTTAACCTCGGTTTGTATCTCTACAAGCTCTTTTAAATGGCTTATTGTAATGCTTAATCCGTCTGAAATACCTTCAAGATGTTCCAGCATTTCCTCCCGCTCGCTTTCTTCCGCATTTTTGAGTAAATCCAGGAGCATTTTTAAGTTACTGGCGTGCGAACGGAGGTTGTGGCTCACTATATGCGCAAAGTTGCTCAGCCTGTTATTTTGATCTCCAATAATATTAAGCGTGTTGCCAAGCTGTATCTCTTTCTCTTTAATTTGGGTTATATCCCTAAGTGTCCCTACAGCCCTCAGTGGTTTTCCTTCGGCATTATATTTAATTATTTTACCCCGGCTCAGCACCCAACGATACTTTCCGCTATCTGTAACAATGCGGTAAACACTTTCATAATAAGGTGTTTTTTTATTCAGGTGTTTTTGCCTTGTATTTTGGTACGCCTCCATATCATCAGGATGTATATGGCTCATCCAAAAAGATATGGGTACGGTTACCTCTTTCTCCTCCCGGCCAAGTATTTTCATTAACTGGGCAGAAAAGTAAACTTTATCGTCTACAATATTGAGATCCCACACGCCTTCAGACGATGCTTTCATAGCAAACTCAAACCTTTCGTCTGCAAGCAGCATTTTTTGCTCCTGCAACTTATAATCGGTAATGTCGCTTATGCGTGAATAGAATGTGACAGTACCATCGTTATTTTTCTCAGGTTTTCCGGTAATGCGCAGCCAACGCAGGCCTTTTTCCGGAAGCTTTACCCTGAACTCATGATGATAGCGCTCCTGCTTTTTTTTAGAAACTTCCATTTTCTTTAAAAAAAGCTCCCTGTCTTTTGGCACAATACGTTGGTATGTAAAAATATCAGGATTATCTTTAAATTCTCCGGCAGTTATTTCCAACAACTCATTGACTGATTCGCTGCAATACTCCACAGAAATTTTACCATCTGAAAAAATGGCTTTAAAAATGAGGCCGGGTACCTCATCAAGAAGTTTTTTATAAAATGCTTCTGCACTTTCAGTGCCGTCTTGTGTATGCATTGTAAATCAGGGGCAATTGCAATACAAAAATAAGAGTAGATAGCTAAAAAAAATAGCTTTTTACAATAATTATGTAGTTTGCTTAATTTTTTCGCGGATGATAAGCATTTAATACTTCATTTAAAAATTTTCTGTCTAAATGCATGTAAATCTCAGTAGTTGTAATAGACTCATGCCCAAGCATAAGCTGTATAGAACGCAAATCGGCACCATTTTCAAGCAAATGTGTGGCAAAAGAATGCCTGAATGTGTGTGGGCTAATAGTTTTATTAAGGCTAATTTTTACTGCGAGCTGTTTAATTATAGTAAATACCATGGCACGTGTAAGCCCCCTGCCCCAGCGGTTTAAAAATAAAGTATCTTCATGCCCTTTGTTTATATTTAGTGTTCTGCGAACAGTAGTAATATAAAAGTTTATATATTTTTGCGTAAAGCCGCCAATGGGCACAAAGCGTTGCTTATTGCCTTTTCCCGTAATTTTTATAAAGCCTTCGTCAAAAAACAGGTCTGACAGCTTCAATGATACAAGTTCAGAAACACGAAGTCCACAACTGTAAAGCGTTTCGAGCATAGCCCTGTTGCGTTCGCCCTCATTAGTACCTAGGTCTATAGCACCAATAAGACTGTCAATTTCTGATGTAGATAGCGTATCAGGTAATTTTCTACCCAGTTTTGGCACCTCAATAAGCTCCATAGGCATGTCTTTACGGTAATCTTCGAACACTAAAAAGTTAAAAAAACTCTTAAGGCCCGAAATTAAGCGAGCCCTGGAACGCGGGCTCAAATTTGCTGCAACGCTGTAAATAAATTGTTGTAAGATTTCTTCTGTTATATATATGGGAGAAATTTCAATTTTGTTATCCGTCAGATAATCAGTAAGCTTTTGCAGGTCGAAGGCATAATTGGTAACCGAATTGGCAGACAAACCTCTCTCTATTTTAAGATAGCTTTTGTAATCATTTATGTAATTAACCCAACTTTTCATACGGTTAAAGTTATGTGAATTAAGAATTTGTTCAGAATAGCCCCATGGCTAAAGATATAATTTTGGAAAACAAAACTAAAACAAATTAATGATGAAACTATTTAAATTATTATCAGTAAGTGCACTATTAATGGGTGCTGTAACAGTATCTAACGCACAGGAAGACGCAAGTAACTCAAGCTCTATGTCGCCAAGTTTTGGTGTAAAGGGTGGTGTAAACTTTGCTACCGTAAATGGCGATTTCGATTCGCCCGATTCAAGAACAAGCTTTCACGCAGGTGTATTTGGAGAGTTCCCGGTAGCCGAGATCTTTTCGTTACAGGTAGAGGCTTTATATTCGGGTCAGGGATTTGAATACACCACACCCGAATTTTTAGGTGTTGGAGGAGATAAAGTAGAATACCAATTAGATTACATTAATGTTCCTGTACTGGCTAAGTTTTATATTTTAGAAGGTCTTAGCGTAGAAGCAGGGCCACAGTTTAGTTTTCTTGTAAACGAAGAAATAGACTCCAGGCCTAATGATGATGCCGGTGATACAGATACTGACGAAGCCAAAACATTTGAATTTGGTGTAGCCGGAGGTATAACATTCCAAACACCAATGGGATTATTTGCTACTGCAAGATATACTCAGGGCTTAACCGATGTGCTTAAAGAAAGAAGAGGCATTGACGGAGAAAACATCAACAACTCTATAAACAATGGAGTATTCCAGATAGGTATAGGATTTAAATTCTAAAAGCCACCACATATACAAACAAAAAATCGCGATAGCAAAAAAAACTATCGCGATTTTTATTGAAACAATACGTTTAAATTTATTCTTCTACAGTAACAATCTCTGCACCATTAACAAATATCTGGCTAATAACTTCGGTTTCTGTAGCTTGTGGTATAAACTCGTTTATCATATATCTCTTTTATAATGTTGGTTATTTTACTTGTTTTATTTAGAACGGAACATCGTCATCGTCATGGCTGTTCATATTGCTTCCAAAAGCTTCATTTGCCGATGGCAGGTTTCTGGTTATGGATGCGTTGTCGTTCATGCTCGACGGCAACTCATCAAACGGAGAACCAAAGTCGTCAAGGTTATCAAACTTACCAAGGCTGCCAATAAATTTAAGCCTGATGTTATCCAATCCACCGTTACGGTGCTTAGCCACAATAAACTCGGCCTGTCCCTGTGTTGGCGATTGTTCTTCATCATCCCACTCCTCAATTTTATAATATTCAGGCCTGTAGATGAACGATACAATATCGGCATCCTGCTCGATCGCACCTGATTCCCTAAGGTCAGACAGTAATGGCCTCTTGCTCGAACCACGGGTTTCTACTGCACGCGAAAGCTGAGACAATGCAATAACCGGAACCATTAACTCTTTTGCAAGAGCCTTCAGGTTTCGGGAAATGGTCGATATCTCCTGTTCACGGTTACCTCCGTTCTTTCCGCCACCTCCGGCCGTCATTAGCTGAAGGTAGTCAATAATGATCATTTTAATACCATATTGAGAAGACAGCCTCCTCGCCTTTGCCCTAAGGTCGAATATGGAAAGTGATGGTGTATCATCTATATATAGTGGAGCTTTTTCCAGGTCTTTTACCTTAATACTAAGCTGCTCCCATTCATGCTTTTCAAGTTTTCCTGTACGTAGTTTTTCTGAAGATAATCCCGTTTCGCTCGATATCAAACGTGTAATAAGCTGTACAGATGACATCTCAAGAGAGAACAACGCTACAGGATGCTGAAAGTCTATGGCTATATTTCGCGCCATAGAAAGTACGAAGGCAGTTTTACCCATACCCGGCCTGGCAGCAATAATAATCAAATCACTTGGCTGCCATCCACTGGTAAGTTTATCAAGTTCATGAAAACCGGTAGCAATACCACTCATCCCTTCTTTACCGGCAATCTCTTCAATACGTTTTTTAGCCTGTATCACAAGGCTTTGTGCCGTTTCAGAGCTTCGTTTAATGTTACCCTGGGTAACTTCATAAAGCTTAGATTCTGCCTGATCTAACAGGTCGAAAACATCAGTTGTCTCGTCATAAGCCTCTTCAGTAATTTCGGCAGAGATACGTATAAGGCTGCGTTGAATGTATTTTTGAAGAATAATGCGCGAGTGAAACTCTATATGCGCCGATGATGATATTTTTTGTGTAAGCTGTATCAGGTAAAAGTCGCCCCCGGCAAGTTCCAGCTTGCCGTTCTTTCTAAGCTGTGCCGATACTGTTAGGAGGTCTATAGGCTGTGTATCGTTAAAAAGCTGTACAATAGCCTCAAATATATGTTTATGCGCATCTTTATAAAAAGCATCGGCCTGCAGGATGTCAATAACCTCGTCTACCCCGCGCTTGTCTATCATCATAGCACCAAGTACAGCTTCTTCAAGATCAAGCGCCTGCGGCTGTATCTTTCCCTGCTCTAAAGCAATTACTTTAGATTTATCTTTTTTACCAGAATTTATGTACTGTGGATTTTCCATCAAATAAAAGTACCCCTTTTATAAACTTTATAAATTATGAACTAGTAACACAACGCTGTTCATAACATTTAAATTTTGTTAACAACCCAAAAAAAAACCAAAGCGTATAAAGCTTTGGGATTTTAAAAATCTATGTATCAAAAGATTACTCTTTAAACTCACCCATTTTACTGTACTTATCCATCCTTTGCGCTACAAGATCGTGTGTTGATAAGTCTTTTAGCTCATTAAACGCTTTAAGTATATATTCTTCAACACTTTTAAACGTAGTTTCCCTGTCGTAGTGTGCGCCACCAAGCGGTTCAGGAATAATATCGTCTATAAGGTTTTGTTTTTTCATGTCAAACGACGTTAGCTTTAAGGCCTCAGCTGCCTGCTCTTTGTATTCCCAACTGCGCCATAAAATAGATGAACAAGACTCAGGAGATATTACAGAATACCATGTATTTTCAAGCATGTAAACTTTATCTCCCACACCTATTCCAAGGGCACCACCTGATGCTCCTTCTCCTACTATAACGGTAATTATAGGTGTTTTAAGGCGGCACATTTCAAAAATGTTTCGGGCAATGGCCTCACCCTGTCCGCGCTCTTCGGCTTCCAGCCCCGGATAAGCCCCCGGAGTGTCTACAAGAGTAACCACAGGAATACCAAACTTTTCGGCCATTTTCATCAGCCTTAATGCTTTACGATATCCTTCGGGGTTAGCCATACCAAAGTTTCGGTATTGCCTGGTTTTTGTATTAAAACCTTTTTGCTGGCCAATTATCATAAACGACTGTCCGCCTATTTTGCCCAACCCGCCTATCATTGCTTTGTCGTCTTTAAAACTGCGGTCTCCAAAAAGCTCCAGGAACGTTCCTCCTGTTAAAGCCTTTACATGATCCATAGTATAAGGACGGCTTGGGTGCCTTGATAGCTGAACCCTTTGCCAGGCTGTAAGATTTTTATATATTTTCTTTTTAGTCTCTTCGAGTTTTTTTTCTATCTGTTTGCAGGTGTTAGATACATCTACATCCGACTCCTGGCCAATAACAGTACACTTGTCTAACTGCTCTTCCAGTTCCTTAATAGGAAGCTCAAAATCTAAATATTCCATAGTAAAGGCAGATTTTTTATTTTAGTGAAAGCTGCAAAGATAAAACTTTTACAGCAAGTATGCCAACTCAAACTGCCAATTACTTAGCAGTTTCGGCTTTGTTTTTCAACACCCCGTTGATAATCACAGTAATGAGAATGATGGCTGCACCTATATAGAAAGTGTAACCCATTTGTTCTTCGCCCCTAAACACCAATAATGCAAGAATAATCCCATAAACGGGTTCAAGGTTTATAGTAAGCATCATGGTGTATGGCGTAATAGTTTTCATGACTTTTACAGCCGCTATTTGGGCATAGCCTGTACAAACAGAACCCAAAATAAACAACCAAAGCCAGTCTGAACTGCTGAGTGTAAAGAACCCCACAGTAAACTCTCCTTTAAACAAAAGGTAAAGCGAAAAGAAAAAGATACCGCCAAGCAACTCATAGAACGATATGGTTACTGAATTATATTCTTTAGCAAATTTTCCGTTTATAATAGCAAACAATGCCGATAGCGATGCAGAGAACAACGCAATCACTATTCCCAGCAACAAGTGTCCGTTGCCTGTGGGAGTACTTTCTATTGCCTGAGATAATACCGAAAAAGAAAACGGCCCCTGTGCTATTTTAGAGAACAGTGCCACAAAAAAGTCGCCATATATAATAATACACAACGCAAGTATTACCAAAAGGCTTAACAAGAGCTCATACCAAACTATTTTTTTACCGTAAAACACGGTTTCAAACAACGATGCAAAAAACGCCCCGGTCGACAAACATGCCAGTGTTACTGAAATATTTGAAACCTTTATGGCCTGGAAAAAAGTGAACCAGTGCAATGCGATTACCAATCCGGCAAGAGCAAAGCGCACAAGTGTTTTAGCTGATATTTTAAAAGGTGCTTTAACTATGAGACCGTAAACAAATATAATAGATATGCCTACACACATCCTGAACCACACTAAAGGGAAGGCACTAAGTGTAATGAGCTTGCCCAGCACAGCCGTAAAGCCCCACACAAAAACTATTAAGTGCAGGTGCAGGTTATTTTTAAAGCTATCTCCTTGCATTGCGAAGCAATATTACAGCTAGTACACCAAAGGCAACATTAGGAATCCACACGGCAATAAGCGGAGAAAAGCTTGATTTCTCGGCCATGGTGCCAAACACTTTATCGAAAAATATAAATATAAATGCCAGGGCAATACCCAACGCAAGGTTTATACCCATACCTCCGCGACGCTTCATAGAAGATACAGCCACAGCAATAATAGTCAATATAAATGCCGAAACCGGTATGCTGTATTTTTTATACTTCACTACCAAATAAGCATTTATGTTACCCGACCCACGGTTTTTCTCACTTTCTATAAAGTGGTTAAGTTCACCCAACGTCATAGTCTCTGCTGCATATACGGTAGGTGTAAGATCGTCAGGCATGAAGTTAAACTTAAACTTTTTTGTGGGTGCAGTCTCAATTATATCCTCCATCGGGCCAATAGTTCTTTTGGTATAGGCCGATAAAGTATATGTACTGTCCTGCTCATTATATCTGATAGACCCGGCATTTACTTTAGATACCAAAACATTATCTTTAAATGTTTCAAGATTAAAGTTGTAACCCGTTTTACTGTTGTAGCTAAAACTGCTTACATAAATATACTCGTTATCGCTGATCTGCTTGTAAACATCAGAACTTTGGCGCACCTCCGGGTTATTCTTTAAATAGGTGTATCTAAAATCGTTAAAGCCTTTGCTGGCCTTGGGCACAAAAAAGAACCCCATTAACAATGCTAATACAGATACTATGCTTGCCCCTATAATATAAGGGCGCAAAAACCTGAAAAAAGATATACCTGACCCTAATATAGCGATGATCTCGGTATTATTGGCCAGCTTGCTCGTAAACCATATTACCGAAAGAAACAGGAATATGGGAAAAAGCAGGTTGGCAAAATAAATGGTAAAATTGCCATAATATAGCGCCACCTCTGCAAAAGGCACTTTGTTTTGCAGTATTTTATTTACTTTTTCAGACACGTCTATAACTATACCAATAGGTATAAACATGAGCAGCATTACAAAAAAAGTAACTAAATAGCGCTTAAGGATGTACCAGTCTATTATTTTCATCTATTATTAGTTGTCGGTTGTTAGTTGCAGGTTGCCAGAAGTATCTAACAACCTTAATATAAACTAATACAATTTAAATAAGCTATTGGTTGGTAACTTACTTGATTACCGGCAACTTTCTAACAAACCGATAACCAACAACCATTATAACTATAATCTTTGACTCATATTGCGCACCATCATTTCCTTCCACTCTCTAAAATCACCCTCAATAATGTGTTTGCGTGCCTCGCGCACCAGCCACATATAAAAACCAAGGTTATGTATGGTAGCAATTTGCTTGCCTAAAAATTCGTTGGCAGCAAAAAGGTGCCTTAAATAGGCTTTGGTATATTGTGTATCTACAAAGGTTATACCCATTTCATCTATGGGAGAGAAATCGGCTTCCCATTTTTTGTTCTTAATATTTATTGCTCCGTTAGCCGTAAACAGCATACCGTTTCGTGCATTTCGTGTAGGCATAACACAGTCAAACATATCTACACCCAGCGCTATATTCTCTAAAATATTTATAGGCGTGCCCACCCCCATAAGGTAACGTGGTTTATCTTCGGGTAGTATGCTGCACACCACATCGGTCATGGCATACATTTCTTCAGCAGGCTCTCCAACGCTCAATCCGCCAATGGCATTACCCACTGCTCCGGCATTGGCAATATATTCTGCACTCTGCTTTCTAAGATCAGTATAAGTGCTTCCCTGTACTATAGGAAAGAACGCCTGGCTGTAACCATATTTATAGGGTACTTTTTCAAGATGGGCAATACAACGGTCTAACCAGCGGTGCGTCATGTGCATGCTTCTTTTGGCATAACGGTAGTCGCACGGATAGGGTGTACACTCGTCAAAAGCCATAATAATATCGGCACCAATGGTGCGCTGTATTTCCATTACGCTCTCCGGCGAAAAGAAATGATACGACCCGTCTATGTGCGATTTAAACTTAACGCCTTCTTCCTTTATTTTTCGGTTAGCGGAAAGCGAGTACACCTGATACCCACCGCTATCGGTAAGTATAGGCCTGTCCCAGTTTATAAACTTGTGAAGTCCGCCTGCTTTTTCAAGTATATCGGTTTGCGGACGCAGATATAAATGATAAGTATTTCCCAATATAATATCGGGGTTAATATCTTCTTTTAGCTCGCGTTGGTGTACACCTTTAACGGTACCTACCGTGCCTACAGGCATAAATATAGGGGTCTCTATAACTCCGTGATCGGTAGTAATACTACCTGCCCTGGCCTTGGTTTGCGGGTCTTTTGTAAGTAAATCAAATTTCATGGGTCTCTTTTACAGCCTGCAAAGATAGGGAATAGATTTTAGATGATAGACGTGAGATATTAGATTGTGCGATGATGGTTTTAAAGTAAAAAGCATTGATAATAGATTATAAATTTCCCCGAATTTAATAAACAAAAAAACCACCCAAAGGTGGCTTTATCAATAAACATATCTCTTACAACTATCGCTGTAATTTAACGTAGTCATTAAGCTCGGTTTTAGAACTTTCGAATGTAAAAGCACTGTTTACCTTATAGTAGTTGTTTTTATCTACACAATAGGTATAGGCATATTTAGCCAGGTCCATCCTGCCTTCGTCAAAAGTAATAAGCTGCACAAGAGCCAGTACCTGGGTTGCCGAAACGCAGTTTGCCGAAATTATCTGCTTGGCTGTGCTTATTCTGGTATCGTCAAAATTATTATCCTTAATGGCACTTTTAGCAGCTTCAAAATCGCCATTGTTCATAGCTACCCTGCAAACACCATTACTGTTAGGATTTCCGTTATTGTTATTATTATTGTTATTTTGGTTATAGCCATTGCCATTATTGTTGCCATTGTTATTGTTATTCCCATGGCCGTTACCATTATTATAGCCATTTTGGTTACCGTTATTGTAGCCATTGCCATTATTTTGGTTATAACCGCCATTGTTACCATTATTATAACCATTTCCGTTATTATAGCCGTTGTTTTGGTTATAACCTCCATTTTGGTTTCCGTAACCTGTTCCGGTAGTTGTGGTCGTAGTAGTCGTTGTGGTTGTAGTTCCCGGCACATTAACGCTAACACCCATACCCCCCATATTTACACCAAAACTTTCGTTTGTAGAGGTTTGCTGTACGGTTACCTGCTGGGTGTATAGTGTACCATCGGCTCCCATAATCATATCATCAGGCCTTCCGCATCGATATACAGCACAATTTGACGGTCTGATCATGTTTTGCTGCGCAGGTACTGACGAATAATAGCTAAGCGTCCTTTTTCCTTTTCTTGTTTTTATTCGATAGGTAACATCCTGCATAACATCGTCTACATCAGTAAGCATCAATGTTTTTTTAGTTAGTATTGGTTTACGCGGGTCGGCAAAAACAATTTTGCAGCTATAGTAAGGATTAGGCAACTCTTCTATCCTTACATTAGTTTGCGCAACAGTGTTGTAGCGCATACCATTAAGCTCAAGGAAAAATTTTGATCCGTCTTCGCTAAAAACAGTAAGGTTGCCTGTAGGGTTTCTTTGTGCAAAAACACTAAGGGTATTGAGCACAAAAACAAATAGTAAGATGGTAATTTTATTCATAAGGCGTGTTTTTAATGTTATAATTTTAAGTATTTGGTATTTTTTTAAAAGTAAAACTACTATTATTTTAAAATACTAACCAATTTGCGTGCCAAAGATATTAACATTCTTTAACGTTTTTATAACATATCGGTTTTTGACACTTCCAATAAAACCTACTATTACCAAAACCAAACTGTTAAAACCTTAAAAGTTAACAAATTACTAATTTTAACAGATTTATTTAGACGATACTAAATTATTCATAATAAACACGGCTCAATTTTGATTTATAGCAAAACCGAACGAACTTTGGTTTAAGTAACATAAAAACAAAACAACCATGAAAAATTTAAAATTAGTATTAGGAGCAGCACTTATTGCATCAATATTTACCTCTTGTAAAGATGAAGCAAAAATGACTGCCGAAAAGAATGTAGACCATTATGTTGTATATGTAGACTCTGTAAACAACCTTGATGCAGCCGAAAGGGTAGCTAATTGGGAGGCTATTGAGGCCGAATATGAAGCGAGAACCGCAGAAGCAGAACTTGCCCTTGCCACATTGGAGAACGAAGCTAAATCTCAGGAGCGCATAAATGAAGCCAAATCTAAATTTGAAGGTGTAAAAACTGCTGCACAGGCAGATGCCAAAGCTAAGGCAGAAGCAGAAGCCGCAACAGCACCAGCAAACCTTGCCGACACATTTTTTGGCCCCGGCAACGTAGTGGGTAACGACATGAAATTTGCCTGGGTAAATAAAGACAATATTTTAAGCGTATACCAAAAATTTGTAGATACTTTTAATGCTAATAAAGACAACTATTCAAGACAGGATTTTGACAAGATAAAAGCCTGGTATGAAGCTTTGGACAGCAGGAAAAATACTGTTGAAAAAGAAGGCCTTTCTGGTGAAGACAACAGAAAGATAGCTGCTCTAAAACTTGAGTTTGCCCCTAAGTTTAAATGGGAGCGTATGACAGCAAAAGGAGACGAAAATAAAGCTGCAAAAGACGCTGCAAAATAACATATTATTGTAATATTCCTTTCTTTAAGAGGCAGGCCGATAAATTCAGTCTGCCTCTTGTTTTTTATTTTCATTCATATTAAAAAATAAGAATCCTTAATATCGCAGCACATAAAAGCCTACATTTTATAACTTTGCCACTGTAGTGTGCAATAAACTCTGTTAATCCCACCTGTTTAAGCCTTAAATGCACACTTTTAAATAAATGAAAAATCTGTTTTTACCAATCCTCTTATTACTATGTTTAATGTGCCAAAGCCAGGTCTTACGCAAGCGCACAGTAAAACTAATGGGCAGCCGTTTTGATATTACTATTGTTGCAGAAACCAAAGAAAGTGCCGAGGCATATATAGATACTACTATTGCAGAAATTACACGAATTGAGAACCTTATAAGTGACTGGAAACAGGACACTCAAATATCGGAAGTCAACCGAAATGCAGGCATTAAACCGGTAAAGGTTGATAAAGAAGTATTTGATCTTGCCGAAAGAGCCCTCCAATTATCTAAAATTACTGATGGTGCGTTTGATATAAGTTTCGCTGCAATGGACAGGATATGGAAGTTTGACGGATCTATGACTGCAATGCCAACCGAAGAAGCCATTAAAAAATCGGTAGAAAAGGTGGGTTATCAAAACATTATACTTAATAAAGAAGAACAGACTATTTTTCTTCAAAAAGAAGGTATGAAAATAGGTTTTGGAGCATTAGGTGAGGGCTATGCCGCTGATAGGGTAAGAGAAATGATGATAGCCAAAGGTATTAACGCGGGGATTGTAAACGGATCGGGCGATATGAATACCTGGGGCAGTCAGCCTGATGGCAAACCCTGGACGGTAGGCATTACAAACCCGATAGATAAAAATAAAACTTTTGCCATAATACCGCTAAAAGAAAGTGCTGTTGTGACATCGGGGAGTTATGAGAAATTTGTGATGTTCAACGGCAAGCGATATGCCCACATTATAAACCCCAAAACCGGATATCCGGCTTCGGGGTTGTGTAGTGTAACCATTTTTGGCACCAGTGCCGAAATGGCTAACGGCCTTTCTACATCAATAATGGTATTAGGCAAAGATGAAGGACTGAAACTCCTTAAGCAATTCCCCGATTTACGCTGCATTATGGTGACCGATAAAGGAAAAATATTTTCTACCGACAATATTGACGTAAAAAAATATAAATTGTAATCCGGTTTTCATACAGCACCAGAGTTTACAGTACAGTCGATTAAGCCAATACTATTCTTCTTTCTACATTTATCTGCTCTAAAAAAAGCTCATCGTGAGATACTACCAGTAACGTTCCGTTATACTTCCTAATTGCCTGAGTAAGTATTTCAAGATTTTGTATATCAAGGTTATTGGTAGGCTCGTCAAGCACCATAAGATCGGACATATGATTATTAAGAGTAAGACAGCAAAGCAAAAGCCGCATTCTTTCACCCCCACTCAAAGCACCGCAGGGCTTATTCCAATCATCCTTCAGGAACAGGAAACTGTGAAGCTTTATTTTTATTTCGTGTTCCTGTAATCCAGAGTTATTAAACTGCATAGCCTGAGCATAAACGCTTAGAGAGTTGTCTATAAGAGAATAATCCTGATCTATGTATACAGAAATCCCTGCAGCATTTTCTATACTTCCGCAAGTCGGTTCAACTTTGCCCAGCAACAGCTTTAAAAGAGTTGTTTTTCCAGAACCGTTATCTCCTTTAAACGCAATACGCTCTCCACTTGTAATTATAAAGTTTAAATGTTCTTTCCAAAGTATATCATTTCCGTAGTTAAAATTAACATCTTTAACCATAAACAATATTTTACCTCTGTGCAGCGACGAATCGTTTAAACCCATCCTCATTTTGTCAATTCCCGGGAGTGAAGATCGCAGTTCCCTCAACCCCTCATGTATCCCATTGATCTTTTCAGCATGGGCGCTTTTAAGCTTAGAGGTACTGTTCTCTGCATTATTTTTAAGGGTATTCATCATTATACGCGCAACCCCCGATTTTGACTGCTTCTTCTTCCCCCTCGCATCCAACTTTTGCTGCCGTTCCAGGGTTTCTCTTTCTTTTTCTTTAGCCTTACGCAACTCCCTTTCTTTAGCCTGTATATCGTTACTAAGGGCATTATTTTCAACTGTTTTTTGCTCTGCATAAAAATCATAATTGCCCCCATATACAGCAATTCCGTTTCTGTGCAGTTCGCAAACCGTATTCATTAAATTTAAAAGTTGCCTGTCATGGCTCACAACAAAAAGCGTTGCCTGTGTAGTATTTATAAAATTATAAAGGAGCTTTCTGGCTGTGTCATCAAGATGATTACTGGGTTCATCTAGCAACACCAACTGCGGTCTGTGCAAAGATATACCTGCAAGAAACACCTTAGTTTTTTGTCCGCCACTTAGAGAGCTGAGTTTTTGCGATAGCGCTATGTTGTTCAGTTGCCAATATTGCATGGCTTCATGGCAGCGCTCTTCAATTGTCCAGTCGTCTCCAAGTAATGCAAGGTTCTCTTCAGTAACATTGCCTTCAAGGATTTCCTTAAGTGCATTTAGCTTAACTTCTATTCGCAATGCTTGTGCTACAGAAAGATGATCGAACTGCCCGAAGATCTGGGGTACAAGATAAGGTTCTGAAGTTGTTTGCACTTGCCCGGCAGTGGGCTGTAGTTGTTGGGCAATAATTTTAAGCAGCGTAGATTTTCCGGAACCGTTATTGCCAACAAGGGCAACTTTATCATTACCGTTTAAAGATAAATTTATATTGCTGAAAAGCGTGTCCATACCTGGATACAGGTAGGATATATTGTGTAAAATAAGCATAATTTCTTTGTATAATACATTAATAAATACTTTGGAGCAGAAGATGCCCAAAGCCTGTAGTATTTTTTGAAGAAACTATTTTTTACACTTAGATGGTTGTTTGATTAATCTGGTGCAAATTTACAAATCATCTTTTATAAAGAAAAGATTTAGCTCTCAATTTAATGGTATACCAGCTATATTTAGACTTTAGTCTGATATAGCTGGTTTTTATTTTCACGCAAAGGCGCAGAGGCGCAAAGCTGTATGAAGATATTTCTATTCCGAGCGGCTGTTAAGCCGCCAAGCTTGGCGGCTTAACAGCCGCTTAAGAACCTAAAATGAACTTACAGCTTTGCGCCTCTGCGCCTTTGCGTGAGAATTTATTCAGACTATTTTATACTAATAAATGGTATTATTAAAAAAGGAACAACTTTAATCTCAATAAAAAAAACCTGCCCGCAATAGCGAACAGGTTATACAATTATAGATCATAAACTTTACTCTTTCTTTTTAACCTCATCGGTAAGGATGTTCTCTGTAGGCATTACGAACTGTTTGTCCGTTTTTTCAGATTCTGGTAATCCAAAGTAAAAATACAGTGTGCGCTTGGTAGTTCCTTCTACTTTATTAGGCTCTCCTAACGGCCCTAATGATGCGGTGTCGTTATTGAGGCCAAAGGCAAGTTTTGTACCTATTGCCGGAATGTTATCAAGGAATGATATATCGCCTACAGGCAGCACAGGCTGCGGCACCGGCCCCGAAAGACCATGAAAATCGAACAGGCGCACAAACATATTATCCTGTGCTGTGCCAATAATAAACTTTCCTTCGGCAGTATCCATTTGTATCCAAGACACATCGGCAAAATAGCCTTTAAATTCAGGATATGTCCAGGTGCTACCGGTGTGGGTGTCATTTTTCATACTTTGCCAAACATTTAAAGATGCTCCCTGCATACGGTTTTTCCAAACACGATATGGGCCATCGCCAAGCCATTTCGCTCCAAATACATAATTTTCAGGATAAGTAAAACTCACACCTGTAAACGGATAGGTGCCGTTAAGGGAATATTCGTAGCTCATTTCGAGCCAACCTCCCGGATACATTTTCCATACTACTTTTTTAAGGTCGCCGCTGTAAGTACTTTCTACAACATACATCTCGCCTTCTTTATAGTGTTTTAGGCTACCAAACTGTGCTGTTCCTGATACCATTACAGGCCCGTTGCCAAACGAAAGAGCTTTGCTTTTATCGTTATTAAGCCCCTTAAGCATACCGTCTTTTTTACTGATCGTTATACCAATTCCGTTAGATTTGAGTGTTACTCCTTCCTCTGTTTCGGTGGCGGTTACCTCCTTGCTCTTAGTTATCGATTTTATGATATCGTCTACAATAACCTTACTGTCTTTTATTCTCCATACCCATTTATAAAGCTCATCTTTATGTTGGTCGTAGGCAGTAAGTGTTAGCGCATCATAGTTTTTCCAGTCGGCAGGCAGGTTCAGTTTTAAATTGCCTTTAGCTACAGGCTTAACAGACGGTGCTGTAGCCGAACCTTTTTTAGCTACGGCATATCCTGTTGCAAAATCTCCCGGCTTATTAAAATTTACCAGCTCCCAGTTATAGGTACATTGGTTAAGATTGGTAAAGTTATATCGGTTTTCTACCGGAATAGTCCCATTAAAATTAGCAGGTAATTCTTTAAGGTCTATTTTTACAGGAGAATATATTTGCTTAATGGCATTGTAGCTACCTTCTTTTTCACGGTGTGGCCCAAGAATGCCATCGGGGGCATTAATACCGTTAACGTCTACAAGGTTGTTCATGTCAGTACGCACAATGCCTTCATCAAGCAATGCCCATATAAAGCCTCCTGCCCCTTTTTTAGATGTCCAGTGCAAATCCCAAAAATCAGATAATGATGCTGCTCCGCCACCATCATCCTGCGCATGCAAAAACTCGGTAACCATGTAGATATTCTCATCTTCCAATATTTTTTTGGTGCTGTAATAGTTTTCGTAGTGGTTGCAATCTATACCACCAAAAGCATTGCCCGGTTTGTGATGAGCATGTATTACAGGTCGTGCCGAAAGGTCGTATTTTGCATATTCGGCATCAAGGTCAAAATTATGTCCCCCTTCGTTACCGTTACTCCAAAATATAATAGACGGGTGGTTGGTATCTTTAGTAACCATTTCTTTTACAAGCGGTTTACCTGCTTTGGTGCTGTATGCTTTTTGCCAGCCTGCCAGTTCGTCAAGCACATAAAGACCTAAAGAGTCGCAGTAGCGCAAAAAGCTTTCATCAGGCGGATAGTGCGAGCAACGAACAGCATTCATGTTCATGCCTTTAATGATCTGCACATCGGCAAGATCTATATTAGCATTAACACTGCGCCCCGTCTCAGGCCACCAAACATGCCTGTTAATGCCTTTCATTTTTATTTTAGTCCCATTTACATAGATACCGTCTCCCTTACGTACTTCAATAGTCCTGAACCCAAATTTTTCGGTTAACTGATAGGTAGTATTAGTACCTAAAGTTACTTTAACCGAGTATAGATTAGGGGTTTCGGCAGTCCATAATAATGGCGACTTTAGCTTTGTTTTGAGCTGAACTAAAGTATCGTTAGCTTTTACCACTGCCGTTGCAGTTGCTACGGTTTTTCCTGCAGCATCTATAATTTCGGCTTTTAACTGATTGGCTGTAGCATTTTTAAGGTAGGCATTCATAGCAAAAGAACCATCGGCTTTGGCATCTATGGCCACATTGCTTATATGCTCTTTTGGAGTCGCTTCTAAATATACAGGACGAAAAATCCCCCCGAATATCCAATAATCTGCAAGTCGCTCTGCGTTGTTTACAGAGTCATCTGCCGACATTTTAGAAACCACAACCTCTAAATGATTGGGCTTATCATAGTTTATTTTATCGGTAATATCATACTTAAATCTGTAAAAAGACCCCTGATGAATAGGCCCGGCAGATTTGCCGTTTATCTTAACTTCGGTATCGGTCATCGAGCCCTCAAATACTATAGCAATCGATTGCCCTTTCCAAGACGAAGAAACATTAAAATCGTAAGTATAAATACCTTTCTCGTCGGCAAACCTAAAGTTTTTGCCATAGGTAACATAATCGCGCCCGTAGTTATAAGACCCAAAGCCTTGCTGCTCCCAGCACGATGGCACCTGTATGGTAGACCATTCTCCGCTTTTTCGGCCTCCTGTACAATAAAACTTCCATGTTTTGGTATTGATGTTGTCTTTACCCGAAAGGTATTGAAATTGCTTAGTGCTTTGCTGTGCCTGTGCATAAATGCCCGATAGCATAAATGCCAGCAAGTACAGCACCTTTGTTTTTAAGTTATACATATTAGTGATTTTACATTACTGAAGTGTTTAAGCAAAAACCGCCTAAATCGTTTTAGTTTGGCAAATTAAATATAAATAAGCATAAATTGAAAGAAAAATAAAGTCTAAATAGCTAAAGACTACATTTTATTAAGGATTCGTGCCAAAAAATTTCATTATAATAACACTAAAAGGATTTCCTTTTACATTAAAAACATTTTAATGCACTGATTATTTGCTTTCTTTAAAAATATTACACTAAATTTGAAAGTGTAATATACACATTTATTAATAACATTAACCTTACTCTCAAAACAACATTAATGAAAAAGTATTATCTGTTATTTTTTTCACTTTTAGTTCTCTTATCAGGCAAAACACCCGTTTTTGCTGTTACAAATTTTAAAGATCCCGGTAAAGTTTATCTTTTTGCTTATGCCACTACCGAAAGAAAAGGCCAGAACGGGCTGCACTTTGCCTGGAGCAACGACAAAAAGAACTGGTACACCATTGGCCCTGAGCACAGCTTTTTAAAATGCGATTACGGCCGCTGGGGTTCGCAAAAAAGAATGCTTACTCCTTATTTATTTAAAGACAATAATGGGCTATACCATTGTGTATGGAGCGTTAACGAGAACGATGCGGTTTTTGCACACGCAACATCGGGTAACCTTACAGACTGGAACAGGCAAACATACGTACCTACAGTAAAAGATGCCAACGTTATAAAACCGCAAATTAGCTTTGCAAACGGGCTTTATACTGTGGCATGGCAAAGTGAAGGCGATAAAGCTTATAGTACTACAACAAAAGACTTCAAAAAATACGGTGCCATTCAATCAGCGAAGGCACCACAGCAGCAAAGGCAAAACATAACCATTGCCGGAAAAGTACAGGAAGGTACTGTTATAGAGACCGATTGGGAAACTGTTACCTTACTTAAAAAGACTGTTGAAAGCATTAAATTTAAAAATCAGGCCAATGCAGCAACGGCAAAGTCTGACAGTGCTTTATTTGCAAACCTTAAACCTTTTACGGCTTCAATCGCAATCGATAAAGCAAATACAAAAAAAATAAGCGACATGCTTGTTGGGGTTTTCTTTGAAGACATTAACTATGCTGCCGATGGCGGGCTATATGCCGAGCTGGTACAAAACCGCGATTTTGAATATGCCCCGTCTGACAAAGAAGGCAGGGATAAAAACTGGAACACTCACTTTGCATGGAGCGGCACTTATACTATAGACAGCCTGAACCCAATACACCAAAACAACAGGCATTATGCCGTACTGAAAAACAGCAGCATTGCCAATGAAGGTTTTGATGGTATTGCGCTTAAAGCAGGCGAAAAATATGATGTAAGTATTTTTGCAAAAGGCAGTAAACTAACCATTAAGCTTAAAGATGCCGATGGCAAAACCCTTGCCGAAACCTCTATTAAGCCAAACAGCAACTGGAAAAAATATACTGCTGTTTTAAAACCGTCTAAAACGGTTACAAATGCTAAACTGGAAGTAACTGCTACTGGCGAAAGCTCTATAGATATGGTATCTCTTTTTCCGCAAAATACATTTAAAGGCCGTAAGAACGGTTTGCGCAACGATCTTGCACAAACGGTTGCAAACCTGCACCCTAAGTTTGTTCGCTTTCCGGGAGGCTGTGTAGCACACGGTGATGGCCTTGGCAACATTTACCGATGGAAAAACACTATAGGCCCGTTAGAATCAAGAACACCTATGCGCAACCTGTGGGGGTACCACCAAACCATGGGGTTAGGCTACTATGAATACTTTTTATATTGTGAAGATATGGGTGCACAGCCCGTGCCGGTGCTGGCAGCAGGCGTTCCGTGTCAAAACTCTGGTGTGGGTGGTGCCGGACAGCAGTTTGGCATACCTATGGAGCACATGGACGAGTATGTTCAGGATGTGTTAGACCTTATAGAATATGCAAACGGCAGCGTAAACACTACTTGGGGTAAAAAGCGTGCAGAGGCAGGACACCCTAAGCCTTTTAACCTAAAATATATTGGTATTGGAAACGAAGACCTTATTACCGATGTTTTTGAAGAGCGCTACACACTAATAGTAAATGCTGTGCGCAAAAAATATCCTGAAATTACGGTTATTGGTACTGTAGGCCCTTTCTTTGAAGGTACAGACTATAGGGAAGGCTGGGATATTGCCGACAAACTAAAACTGCCAATGGTAGATGAGCATTATTATGAAAGCCCGGGATGGTTTATAAACAATCAGGATTTTTATGACAGCTACGACCGCTCAAGATCTAAGGTATATTTAGGCGAATATGCATCTCGTGGCAATGCTTTTTACAACGCTCTTGCCGAAGCACTTTACCTTACCTCTTTAGAGCGTAACGGCGATGTGGTTAGCATGACGTCTTATGCGCCGCTTTTGGCCCGCGAAAAACATACGCAATGGAATCCGGATCTTATTTATTTTTCAGGCAGCGAAGTTAAACCTACCGTAAACTATTTTGTACAGCAACTTTACGGTGAAAATCCGGGCGATATTTATCTGCAAAGCAGTATTACCACAACAGATAATAACAGCGAAGTTAGCAAACGCATAGCTTCATCGGTAGTGCAGGACAGCGCAACAGGCGATGTAATTATTAAACTGGTAAACGCACTTCCGGTAGCAGTAACACCATCTGTAAACCTTAACGGGCTTGCTACAAAAGATGCTGCGTCTTATACTGTACTGACAGATAAACCCGACAGCAAAACCTCAAGACCTGCTGCTGTAAAAATTTCGGCTAAAGAAGCGTTGAGCAAAGAACTGCCTCCATACTCGTTTACAGTAATACGCCTAAAAACAAGGTAATATGAAAAATATGCTAAAAAACGCGGCATGTGTACTGCTCATGTTTTTATGTGCCGCTCCTGTTATGGCTCAGAAAAAAAAGAGCATCCCACAGGAAAAAGATATGGCTGCCTACCTAATGGTTTATTTTAAAGACGATACGCACGGCCTATACATGGCATTGAGTAAAGACGGGCGAAGCTTTAAAGATATAAACAACGGGCTGCCGGTTATGGCCGGAGACACCCTTGCCGAGCAAAAAGGCATCAGGGATCCGCATATTTTTCGCGGGCCCGACGGGGCGTTTTATATTGCCATGACCGACCTGCATATTTTTGCTCAAAAACAGGGCCTTCGCACTACCGAATGGGAGCGCGACAAAAGCTATGGATGGGGAAACAACAGGGCATTGGTTTTAATGAAATCTTATGATTTGCTACACTGGACACATACCTCATTCAGATTGGATAAGGCATTCCCTAACTTAAATGATATTGGCTGTGCATGGGCTCCGGAAATTACGTATGACGAGCAGAAGAAAAAAATGATGGTTTATTTTACAATGCGCATAAAAGAGGGCATTAACCGCATATACTACTCTTATACCGATGATGCCTTTACTAAACTGGAAACCGAGCCAAAACTGTTATTCGAATATCCTGACGGCAAAACCTGCATTGATGGAGACATTACCAAATTTGATGGTAAATACCACATGCTTTATGTGGCCCATGATGGTGAACCGGGAATAAAACAGGCTATTGCCAATACTGTTACAGGCCCTTACACTTATTTGCCCGAATGGATAGACCAGGAACCTAAAGCCTGCGAAGCACCCACGGTGTACAAACTTATTGGGCAAAAAAAGTGGATCGTGGTGTATGACATTTACAGCATTAACCCGCATAACTTTGGTTTTAGCGAAACCACCGATTTTAAAACTTTTACCCCCATAGGGCACTTTAACGGTGGGGTAATGAAATCATTAAACTTTAGTTCGCCCAAGCATGGTGCCGTAGTACACCTTACTAAAAAAGAGGCAGAAAATTTGGCAAAAGCCTGGAAATTTGATTTGTCTTTTAAAGAATAGTCCACTTAAAATCATCTTATGAAAATATCACATTTTACTTTTACTATAGCATTATTACTGGGTATGTTCAGTAGCAATGCACAGGAAAAAACAATTGCCACTACCCCACCACCCATAGCCGAAAAAGACCTTAAAGCATACCTTTTCGTATATTTTGTAGGCAAAAGCGAAGACAGCGAGGCCGTGCGCTATGGTGTTAGTACAGACGGCTACCACTATTATGCGCTTAACAACAACAATCCTGTTTTAGACAGTAAAAAAATAAGTGAGGCCGGTGGTGTGCGCGATCCGCATATTTTGCGCGGCGAAGACGGAAAAACCTTTTACATGGCTATTACAGATATGGTTGCCGCTAAAGGATGGGATTCTAACCGCGGAATGGTGCTCCTAAAGAGTACCGACCTGGTAAACTGGACCTCGACTGCCATAAATATGCAAAAAGCCTTTCCGGGCAACGAAGACCTTAAACGTGTATGGGCACCGCAAACCATTTATGACGCCAAGGCAGGTAAATACATGGTTTACTTTTCTATGAAGCATGGCAACGACCCCGATAAAATTTATTATGCTTATGCCAATGCTGATTTTACAGGACTTGAGTCGGCACCAAAATTGTTGTTCGTGCCAAAGTCTAAAGGGGCATGTATTGACGGAGATATTATTATTAAAGACGGAGTGTACAACCTGTTCTATAAAACCGAAAGCGAAACTCCAGGTATAAAGGTTGCTACCACTACCGACCTGACATCAGGTAAATGGGAAGAAAATGACAACTACCTGCAGCAAACCAAGCAAAGTGTTGAAGGATCGGGCGTGTTTAAACTTAACAACTCTGATACGTATATATTAATGTATGATGTGTACAGAGATGGTAAATATCAGTTTACAAAGAGTAACGACCTGCGCAACTTTACTGCGATAGACAATGAGGTTACTATGGACTTTAAACCGCGTCATGGCACCATATTGCCTATTACACGCAGTGAACTTAATACACTTACTGCCAAATGGGGCAAACCCGCTGCCCTGCCGGAGTTAGACAACAACCCTGTACTGGAAGGTTATTATGCCGACCCTGATATATTGTATTCTGAAAAGACCAAAAAATATTACATCTATCCTACCAGCGATGGCTATACCAACTGGGCAGGCGATTATTTTAAAGTTTTTTCGTCAGACGATCTTACCAACTGGAAAGACGAAGGTGTTATTTTAGACCTTAAAAAAGATATAAGCTGGGCTAAAACCAATGCCTGGGCACCATGCATTGTTGAGAAAAAAATAAACGGTCAGTACAAATACTTTTACTATTTTACGGCTGCACAAAAAATTGGCGTTGCTGTTAGCGATAGTCCTACCGGCCCTTTTACAGATAGTGGAAAAGCGCTTATAGACACTAAACCGGAAGGCATTAGCCGAGGGCAGATAATAGACCCTGACGTATTTACCGATCCAAAATCGGGGAAAAGCTACCTGTATTGGGGCAATGGTTTTATGGCTGCCGCCGAGCTTAACGACGATATGACAAGCATAAACCCAAAAACGCTTACGGTTATTAAAACCGACAACACGTTTAGAGAAGGCACTTATGTAATTAATCGTAAAGGTACTTACTATTTTATGTGGAGCGAAGACGATACCCGCAGCCCTAACTATAAAGTGCGCTATGCTACTGCTAAAAATCCGTTAGGCCCTCTCACTATCCCTACAGATAATATAGTGATACAGGGCACTAAAGAAGCAGGTATTTATGCCACAGGACATAACTCTGCAATACAGGTTCCGGGTAAAGACGAATGGTATCTTGTTTATCATCGCTTTAGCTACCCTAACGGTCAGGATCTTGGGCGTGCAGCAGGTTACAACCGCGAAGTGTGCATAGACAAACTACTGTTTGACAAAAAAGGTAATATAATCCCGGTTGTCCCTACACTTAAAGGAATAAAAAAATAGGTAGTACTTGCCACAAACCAAAAGGGCTTCGCAAATTGCGAAGCCCTTTTGATGTAACTTAGACAGAGATTATTTTCTTGTGCTGTTACCCCTGTTGCTTTCTACAACATTGTAGCGTTTTACAACAGAGTTATAATCGCGTAGATCTACACGGTTGGCAGAATTATCAAACCCTTTAAGTATCACTACCCTGAAATATTGGTCTAAAGCATAATCAGGAGCCTGAGCCAAATCAAAATTGGCATTTAGGTAAAAAGCAATACTGTTTCTTGTAAAATCAGTGTTATAAGATAGTTTATCGCCTCCCTCAAACTCATAGGTAGTAGGAACAGGTTCCCAAATATCTTCAGGAGCGTTATAAGGATCGCTTACCAGCCTGTAAATCAACACTACATCAGCTTGGCCTATGGCAGGATCTAAAGTATAAAGGTAAGTATCTACATCATTAGTAAAATTAATAGGATTTGATCCTCCACCTATCTCAAAAGTTTCGTTGCTCGTGTTTGCCACAACCACATCGTCGTCGTTATTACATCCCGTCAGCGTTAAAAGTCCTGTAAGTGTAAAAAGTAAAAGTATCTTTTTCATGGTCTCGTTTTTTTAAGGTTCGTTATTATTGTTACTAAAGGTAGTTTCAAAAAATGAGCCAAAAAACCGTTTTAGCATAAATTTGATAAAAAATAATTTGGCTACATTTGTAAGGCTATGACAAACACCCCTACATTATACATGGTTTTGCTGGGCTGTACCCCTTTAGGAAGGCTTACAGAACAGCATGATATTTTTTTTGGTATTGGAACTTCGGTAACCGGATTAAAAAAAGAAATGTATGCCTTTTGGCCCGATGGAGGACAACTTCACATTGATTCGTGGAGGGAGGTTACACAGGTTAACGGATACCAAATAAGTATAGTGCCTAAAGAACTTGCAACACCTCAAGATGAAAAACTCTTCTTTATAAACCTTGGAGGTTATAAACCCGGCGATTTGGAAGAATATCATTATAAAATGCTTGTAGTAGCAAAAACTATGGGGCTGGCAGTAAGGGCATCTAAAAAAACAGTTTTTTATAAGCACTACGGTTTTAAGGGCGCCGAAAGCCATATAGACGAAAAATATGGCCTTGATGTAGACGATGCTCACAAAGTAGAAGATATACTCCCCGCAAGTTTTAGAGAAAAATACAGCCTCCTGATTACACCAACTAACAATATAACAGAAGATAAACTGCATGTAGGCTATTTAAAACTGGGTAAACTACAAAAAGCCACTCAACAATAATTAATTTATATTTACCTGCAAAAAACTGCACAACCACCCCATGCTTAAAAAACTGCTGAGTTATTTTATACCCGTAAACCTTGTAAAAAAACAATCGGATGTTAGCCAAAATCTTGAGGTAACGCTAAATTATGGACAACTGGTTCTCGACTCTAAGAACACCAACTATTCTTATGGCAGCCTGCAGCGTATTTTGCGAAAAGGGCTTAAATATATTGGTTTTGAACGCATAAAAGGTTTTAACAATATACTTGTATTGGGTGTTGCAGGTGGTAGCGTGATTAAAACATTAGTTAACGAAATTGGCTACAAGGGCAAAATTACAGGTGTAGAACTCGACCCAAAGGTTATAGAACTGGCCAACACCTATTTTGGCCTTAACACCATAGAAAACCTCGATGTGGTTATTTGCGATGCTTTCGAGTTTGTGCTTAAAACCAAAGACACCTACGATCTTATCATCATCGATATTTTTAAAGACACAGTGATGCCTGCTTTTTTGTTTGAAGACTTTTTTATAAACCGTATAAATACCATACTTAACATTAACGGTTTTATACTTTTTAATACCATGACCCTAAACCAGCAGCATAAAGATCGTAACACAACCTACAGGACAAATTTTGATGATGCTTATTCAGTCAGGATGTATCCAAAAGTGGAAGACCACAACGAACTGTTTACAATAAAGAAGTTAAAATAACATTACACTTTTGCTTTCTTTTCTTCAGCAAGTTCTACATCATCAGCGTCTACTTCCAGCGATTCCTGCTGATGCTTTGCTACCTGTTCATATTGCAGATGAATGTATATAGGAAAATGGTCTGACTTAAAATTACTAAGACGTTTCATGCCCACCAGCTTAAAATCGGTGGAAATGAAGGCATGATCCAAAGGAAAACGCAAAAACGGGTAATGTGCATGAAAAGAATTGTAAAAGCCCCTGCCCCGTCTTGGATCTAAAAGTCCGCTCATTTTTAAAAACAGCTCTGTAGTATAACTCCATGCCACATCATTAAGATCGCCCACAACAATAACAGGCAGTTTACTTACTTTGGCAAGATCGGCAACCAGTAAAAGCTCTTTATCTCTTTCGGTAGAACGCGGATTTTCGTTAGGCACAGGTGGTGTTGGGTGCACTGCATATAGCTGAACCTGCCTTCCGCCTTTTAAAACTATTTTTGTGTGTATACTCGGAATACCTTCTTCTACCATATATTTTACTTCACTTTCTTTAAGTTCCAGCTTAGAGTAAAGCAGCATGCCATAAGTATTTTCTAATGGTACTTTTACACTGTATTTATAGGCTTCAGACAGCTCTTTAGTGCCTTCATCCCAAGCTTTATCGGTTTCCAGAAGCAGCAATACATCGGGGTTTGCCCGCCTCACCACAGCAAGGCAACCTTTATGGTTTTGGTTATCCTGATATACGTTAGATATCATTACACACACCTGGTCGTCAGGTCTGCGGTCTTTAATTCGCAACACCTGCTTCTTTGCAAAAACGGTAAAAGGCCATATGAGCCAGCCCAAATAGATAAGATTGGCTGCAATAAGCGGAATGAAAGTGGTATAAACCCAGCAATCCGGCTCATAATAAAACGCCAATAAAGCAAGGCAAACAGCAGATACTACAAATTTTTGCAGCCTTGGGTAATCAAAAACCCTGAACGTCCAGTAATCATTTTTTATTAACGACATTATGGTAAATAAAAGCAACAATGATGAAAGAACAGAAAGGAAAATGGTCATTATATTTTTGGTAAAAGATGGGTTAGTAAATATAAGGATTTTTTGATATTTACCTTATTATGTAAGGCTGAATCCTTGTAAATGTAAGAGCTGTTTTGAAATATTTATAAGGCTGATAAATATTATATTGAAAATGCTATCTTTGGGCAAATAGCTTTATAAAAAACTACGTTTGAAACCTTGCAGAGCACTGTACTTTAAAAACATTATATATTTTGGATATAACCATTAAAAACGGCCAACTTACAGCCACCATTAACCCAAAAGGTGCCGAACTAAACTCGCTTAAAAACAATACCGCAGAATATATATGGGAAGGTGATGCCAAATATTGGGGCAAGCATTCGCCAGTCTTATTTCCCATAGTGGGCACACTAAAAAACAACTCTTATTTATATAACGGACACACATATGTACTTAGCCGTCATGGTTTTGCAAGAGATAATGATTTTAAGATTAAATCTCAATCAGAAGACAGCGTAGTATTTTCATTAACTTCTAATGATGACACCCAACAGGTATATCCGTTTAATTTTGAACTTGAGCTTGCCTATACTTTAAAAGACAATACGTTACATTTAGAATATACTGTAACCAACAACAGCACAAATGCAATGCCTTTTAGCCTTGGCGCACATCCTGCTTTAGCATTGCCTGGTAATTTTGAAAGCTACAGCCTTAAATTTGAAAAAGACGAGCCGTTAGAAAGCGTACAGCTTGTAAACGATTTGTTGTCTGACAATCGTACTACTTTACCTGCCAATAACGGCATACTGCCTTTAAACTATGAACTGTTTAAAAACGACGCCCTTATATTTAAATCACTGGAATCTAAATCGATAATTATTACAAAAGACGACAAAGATTATATAAAAGTAAGCTATGCCGATTTTCCGCATTTAGGCATTTGGACAAAAGAAGGTGCGCCTTTTTTGTGTATAGAACCTTGGCAGGGATATTCAGACACTGCTGATGCAACAGGTAATATTACTGAAAAAGAGGGTATTATTACATTAGATGCAGGCAGTAAATATTTGGCGAGATTTACTGTAGAAATTGCCAATTAAATAATTAAAAACAATTTTACGCAACCTTTTTACTAATTTTACATCTGTATAGCAACAACAAAATATTTAGATGAAAACTATAAAAATTAACTTTTTAGCATTTCTTGCAATAATAGCATTAGTAACAGCCTGTAGCGTAGGAGATGATGAACCATCTTGTACTGCTCAGGCATATTCTGCAGCAACGGCTGTTACAGGGCCTGAAGAAACTACTGTTAACGTGCCTATTACTTTTAATGTAACTTTTGCAAAGGGCACTACCTGTGGTGCTTTTAACCGCTTTGCAGAATCTGACGGCTATCCAAAAACCGTAATGGCTATTTTAGACTATAATGGCTGTACCTGTAGCGCTGTTACTACACAATTAACACAACCTTATACATTTACTGCATCTACTGCAGGTACTTATGTGCTTAATTTTGTTAGAGGAAACGCTCAGGAGCCATTACAAAAAACGATTACTGTAACTCAATAACTATCGTAAATCAATTATATAAAATCTTCCCTAACCGGAAGATTTTTTTGTTTTAATACATCACATAAAATTAACCTTTAAGACTGCTTACTGCCTTTATAAAATAGGGAGAATCGTTCCAACGGATCTTTTTATAAGCTGTGTGTTTTTTAAGATCATCGGGCAGGCAACTGTAAATGCATTCGCTCATTTTTTCGAGCAACAGCTTGCGCGAAAAGGTATCGGCAACTACAAGGCTTATTTCGCGCACCGGCACCGGGTCGGCAAAAGGTTTAAACAGGCTTTTATCAGCTTCATTTACCACAGCAAGCTGAGGGACTATAGCAAACCCCAGTCCAGCCCTTACAAGATTTTTTAAAGTTTCTATAGAGCTTATATCATAACTGAATTTATCCCACACTTTGCCATGTTCTGTAATGTTACAAATATCCAGCAATTGTGCATTATAACAATATTCGCTTTGGAGAAATAATAATTCAGGCCTGTCCTGCAACTGCATTTTATAAAACGGTTGCTGCGCCATTGGATGCCCAGGATACAGATATGCCACAAAAGGCTCATAGAAAACAGGATATTCTTTTAAATTGCCGTTGCCTGTGGGAGTAGCCATTAGGGCAATATCTATAATACCCGATTCTACATCATGCATTAGCTGCCCTGTGTTCATTTCTTTAATAATAAAATGCATATTGGGTGCTACTAAAGCCATTGCCTTTATAAACAGAGGCATTAAATAAGGCGACAGTGTAGAAATAACCCCAATAGTAACCGTACCTTCAAGATCGTTTTTTTTATTTACCACAAAATCACGGATGGCATCGGCCTCCCGAAGTACTTTACGAGCCCTGCTTATAATTTCTTCACCTGCTCCAGTAGGCTTTAAAGGCACTTTCGATCGGTCAAAAATCTTCATACCTATTTCATCTTCAAGATTTTTAAGTTGTATTGTAAGCCCTGGCTGAGTAACCATACACTCCTCGGCAGCTTTGGCGAAATGACGATGTTCATCTAACGCTACTATGTATCTTAATTGCTGAATAGTCATTATTATAAAATTATTTTATAAAGGTAAAAAATTATTAATTTGACTAATAAACAGATCTGCAATAAATTTGTCTCATAAAAATCAGCTAATGCAAAGCTAAGAGTATCATAAAATATAATTTTAAATTAACGCCCTTAGGTACAAATTCAATAACTTTACAGGAAGCACTATGCAACCTGCAAGCAATTAAACAATTATAAACACATTAAAATTTAAAGATCATGAAATTTACAAGGAAAGCAAACACCAACTGGAAAGGAACAGGCAAAGACGGAAAAGGTTTAGTGAGCACTGAAAGCACCACTCTTGACAAAGCGCAGCTATCGTTTAAAACCCGTTTTGAAGAAGGTGTTGGCACGAACCCCGAAGAACTTATTGCTGCTGCCCACTCAGGCTGTTTTACTATGCAGTTGAGTTTTTTAATAAGCGAAAAAGGCTTTACTCCCGAAAACCTTGATACCGAAGCTCAGGTAACTTTTGAAGACGGAACTATTACTAAAATAAACCTTAAGCTTGAAGCTAATGTTCCTGGAATGACCGAACAGGATTTTCAGGAAACGGCTGCCAAAGCAAAAGAAATATGCCCAGTATCTAAATTGCTGAATGCCGAAATTACATTATCAGCAACATTAGTAGAATAATCAACATCACAAACCCTGCTCATAAAGAGTGGGGTTTGCATTTTATAACAACCATTCATTTTTATATCTCTTTGTTGTATTTTTGGTAAAATCTAAAGCTTGAAACAATGCAAGGCACATGGAAAGGTTATTACCGGTACGAAAAAGAAACTATACGGGATATTGTAGGGTTCGAGCAAACAAATTATACAATTACCATTACTTCTTTTAATGGCAAAAATTTTGAAGGCATAGTTAACGATGATATAGAGACAGGTGGAATGGAAGGTACCGGAAAAATTATTGGTACACTAATCGATAATAAAATCACGTTTGAAAAATTTATGCCAAAAGCATCTGTGATTATTAATACCGATGGGGAACTAAAGAAAACCAATAAAAAGCATAAAACGCTTTATTATTCTGGAAAAATATCCGACACTAAAAAAGAAATAATGGGAACCTGGAGATTTAACCTTTCACTAATTTTATTATTCGGTTTTATTCCAATTATATATAGACCTGGAAAAGGAACATGGAGTATGAAGCTTACAGACAGCGAAAGCTAAATCTCAAAATTAAATCATCCAAAGACTTCAAAAATTATTAATCACCAATAAAACCATTGTTTCACAAACTTTTTTTTGATAAATTAATTTTTATACACTAAATTTTTAATTAAATTCGCAATACAAAACAAGCAGATAATTGTATCATGAATAAAAAAGTAGTAATCGTATCGGCAGTGCGTACCCCTATTGGCAGCTTTATGGGAGGATTATCTACCGTTACAGCTCCGCAGTTGGGTGCAGCCGCTATAAAAGGTGCTCTTGAAAAAATAAATTTAGACCCAGCCCTTGTAAACGAAGTATTAATAGGCAACGTGGTTCAGGCTGGTGTGGGCCAGGCTCCGGCACGCCAGGCATCGCGCCTTGCAGGCCTGCCCGATAATGTTATTGCTACAACTGTAAATAAAGTGTGCGCCAGCGGTATGAAAGCCGTAATGCAGGCAGCGCAGGCCATACAATGCGGCGATGCCGATATTATTGTGGCAGGAGGCATGGAAAACATGAGCCTTATTCCGCATTATGTGCACATGAGGAACGGCTATAAATTTGGTCCTGCCCAAATGATTGACGGCTTACAGCGCGATGGCCTTAGCGATGCATACGACAATAATGCCATGGGGGTTTGTGCCGATGCCTGCGCTACTGAATATAAAGTGAGCCGCGAAGATCAGGATGCTTTCGCAATTGCCTCCTACCAACGCAGTGCTGCTGCATGGGATGCAGGCAAGTTTGACAACGAAGTAGTGCCTGTTGCCGTGCCCCAACGCAAAGGCGACCCTATAATGGTTACTAAAGACGAAGAATATACTAATGTAAAAATTGATAAAATTCCGGCGTTAAACCCTGTGTTTACAAAAGACGGAACCGTTACTGCAGCCAATGCTTCAACAATTAACGATGGTGCTGCGGCTTTGGTAATTATGAGCGAAGAGAAAGCTAATGAACTTGGACTAAAACCCCTTGCTTACATTAAAGGCTATGCAGATGCCGAACAGGAGCCTAAATGGTTTACCACCTCTCCAGCCCTTGCGTTGCCAAAAGCTCTTGATAAAGCAGGCATAACTAAACAGGATGTAGACTTTTTTGAGTTCAATGAGGCGTTCTCTGTAGTAGGTATTGCCAACACCCGCATTTTAGGACTTGACCCTGAAAAAGTAAATGTTAATGGTGGTGCAGTATCGTTAGGTCATCCACTGGGATGCAGTGGCGCAAGAATTATCGTTACGCTGATAAATGTATTAGAACAAAATAATGCCAAAATTGGTGCCGCTGCTATATGCAATGGTGGTGGTGGTGCTTCGGCTATTGTTATAGAAAGAGCATAAAAAACTTAAGCCACGGAATTGCACTAATGTTTTACAGCTAATTCCCTATAAGGATATGCATGTAAATTAATGCAATTCCGTGGCTTTAATTTTATTAAACTGCTTTTGCAGGTTTAAAAAGAGAAATGATCTTTTTAACAACAGTAAATACAATTACCGCCAATATTCCTGCTATTAGGCCAATAGTAAATTGTTTTAGGAACGAAGGCACAGCCGGAACAATGTGGTGCAAATAATCTACATTGTGTACAAATATCCCTCCCGATACAAGCAATAAAGCAAGCGTGCCAATAACCGCTAAAAACTTTATTACAAGCGGCAGCAGTTTTACCAGAAACTGTCCGAGGGCAGATAAAAAGCCTTTATTATTGCTGCGCTTCATTAGGTTATAACCGGCATCATCCATCCTTACAATAAGAGCCACAAGACCATAAACACCTACTGTAGCCACAAAAGCTACAATAGAAACGGTTAATATTTGTGTAACAAGATCTTCTCCCAAAACAGTACCAAGCGCTATAATCACAATTTCTACCGAAAGTATAAAATCTGTAGTGATTGCTGACTTTACCTTTACTTTTTCAGCATCCAGGGCTTCAGCTTCAGTGGCTTCTTCCACCTCTTTTACAGCGGTAGCATCTTCATGCTTTTTATGGAAAAAGAATTCAATAATTTTCTCAACGCCCTCAAAAGCAAGGTAAAAACCACCTGCAATCAGTATCCATTTTATGGCCACCGGAAAAAAGAAATTGAGCAAAAAAACTATTGGCAACAATATAAGCTTGTTTAAGAACGAACCTTTTGTAATAGCCCATAAAACGGGCAGTTCTCTCGACGATAAAAATCCTGTTGCTTTTTCTGCGTTTACTGCAAGGTCATCTCCTAAGATGCCTGCTGTTTTTTGTGTTGCAATTTTGCTGCTTACAGCTACATCATCCATTAGTGCAGCTATGTCATCTAAAATTGCAAAAAAACCTGAAGCCATATTTAATATTTAGTGATTGGTTTTACAAATATAGACAAAACAGCCACTTTTAAAAGGATCTGCCAACCCAAGTATGATTAATTTTTTGGTAAAATTTCTTCTTTGGAATTCTTTACAGAAAGTTTAGGTGTACGTTAAACCTGATATTATTATCTTATACTTTCTTTACGTATTTTCCTTAATACTGTAAGCAAGGCTTAAAAATTAACTGCTATATTTGTGCTTTGGAGAAAAGCTTCAGTAAAGACACCGTTACTAAGTAATAAACAGAACCTATAAAATAATCTATCAAAAAATGTTTGGTATTTGTAATCTTGCCATTGTGCCGCTTCGGCTTGAACCCAGTGACAGAAGCGAAATGACATCGCAGGTTTTGTTTGGCGAGCACTTTAAAATACTGGAACAAACCGAGAAATGGTCGCGCATAGAAATGGGCTTTGACAATTATACTGGATGGATAGATAACAAACAATTCCGTAGTATTACCGATGCAGAATATAATCAGCTTCAGGAAAGTGCCCCGGTGCTTAATGCCGATCTCATAGAATGTATTGCTACCCCAAACAACAGCCTGATGAGCATACCTATTGGCTCGTCTATTACTTTTTTAGACACACCATCGCTCAACCCCGAAGGTTATGTTTTTGAGGGGCTAAAAGCAAGTGGTGTTACCAGCAAGCAAAACATAGTGCAAACGGCTTTTATGTACCTCAACGCTCCCTACCTGTGGGGAGGGCGCACCCCTTTTGGCATAGACTGCTCCGGAATGGTGCAACTGGTATATAAACTCAATGGCTACAATTTATTGCGAGATGCCTACCAACAGGCCACACAGGGCGAAGCACTGAGCTTTATTGAAGAAAGTGAACCCGGTGACCTTGCCTTTTTTGATAACGACGAAGGCCGCATTATACATGTAGGCATTATAATGGAAGATAACCACATTATTCATGCACACGGAAAAGTGCGCATAGACAGGCTGGACCATTTAGGCATTTATAATGTAGATTCCGGAAGGCACACCCATAAACTAAGGGTTATTAAAAAAATCGTCTAACTTTTTTAGACTAAATATACAAGGCAGGTTTACATCCTGCTTTTTTTGTATCTTAATGGCAAATAAAATGTTATGAAATATCCTTATGTATTAATACTGTTCATTGGCCTGTTGTTTGGCTGTTCGTCTAATGATGACACAAACAATGAAGTCCTAAACCTACCCCAGGAATCACTTGTAGATGTAGCTTATGGACCAGATCCGCTGCAAACCATGGATGTGTACCTACCTGCCAATCGTAACAGCACAGACACCAAAGTTGTTATTGTGGTACACGGCGGCTCGTGGGTGGGCGGAGATAAAGATGATATGGCTGAAGCAGCCCTTTTAATTCAGGAAGAGTTTCCGGAACATGCCATTGTAAACATAAATTACAGGCTTGCCACCACGACCAGCCCAGCCTATCCTAAACAGATTGAAGACATACAGCAGGTGGTAAACTTTTTAAAGAACAGTGATTACCATATATCTAACCAATATGCTTTTTTAGGAGCCAGCGCCGGGGCGCACCTTGCCATGCTGTACAGCTATAAATATGATACTGCACACGAAGTTAAAGCCGTTTGCAACATTGTAGGCCCGGCAGATTTTACAGATCCGGCATACGTAAGCCATCCGCTGTATCCGTTTGCGGCACTTATAGTATTAGGCACACAGAACATCACACCTGCACTCATAGAAAATGTTAACCCTATTGCGCACATAACACCACAGTCTCCTCCCACAATTATGTTTTATGGCGGTGCAGACGAGCTTGTACCCTCCAGCCAGGGTCCACGGCTAAAGGCTTCACTCGATGCCGCAGGAGTTTACAATGAATTTAATTTCTATGAGGAAGGTGGTCATGCCGATTGGGATGACGCTACTTTTGCCGAAGTATATGCAAAGCTCACCGCCTTTTTTGAGACACGGTTTTAATTCGAACAATATTTAAGAGGTTTTTATTGTTGTATTAAATGATAACCAAACTATTGCACACCACATGACACCAACCCAACACAACAATCACAGTATAAAAACAGTAAAGTTTTTTATATACGCAGTTATATTATGTTTTTATAGTCTTAATTCGGCACAAATAATTGCCCAAACTAATCAGGCTACTCAGGTTAAATCCCTTACCGTTAAAGGAAAGATAACCGACACGGATGGCATGCCCCTACCCGGAGCAGCGATAATAAACACTACTACCAAAGCAAGTGTAAACACCAATATAGATGGTGAATTTACTATAGAATCAGCCATAAATGATATGCTGGAAATAAGTTTTTTAGGCATGAAATCTCAAAATGTAACAGTTACAGGTTTAGATACAATAGAAATTGCTTTGACCGATTCCGGTACTGCAGGAAATACAAATTTAGCCGCCTATCCTGCCCAGGCAAAAGCTACGGCAACAAACAAGCCTCTTAAATTCAACATGCCCGATGCTAACTTTTTCAGTAATCTGATGTATTATGTTAGCACTAAAGTTAAAGAATAATGGCATCTAAACTTCAAATATCGATACTGCAGCCATGCCATGAAAACTGGCAGGATATGACTATGGCCGATAAAGGCAGGTTTTGTGCTTCTTGCCAAAAGGAAGTCTTGGATTTCACAAAATTATCTGACAGGCAAATTGCAGAAGTTTTAAAAAAAGACGGCAAACTCTGCGGAAGGTTTTATACTTCTCAACTCGACAGAGATCTTGTTATACCTAAAGAAAAGAGTACATTATGGGTAGCGGCGGGTGCAGCTGCGATGACATTTATAAGCTTAGGAAATGAAGAAGTTTTTGCGCAAAATAAAGAACAGGAAACATTACAACTGCAACACGAAACAATCAATGATACTGCATCAATACCGAATCAAAAAATAATTAAAGGTATTGTAGTGGATGAATTCAATGTTGTTATTCCCGGTGTAGAAATTGTAAACCTAAATTCCGGTAAAAAAATATTAACTGACATACACGGATATTTTTGTATTGAAGCTGAAGTTTGCGACGAAATTGATTTCCAAATTTTAGGGATGCAATCACAACATATCATAATAGAAGAAGACAATGATAATTTAAACATCGTTTTGAAAGAAGATACGTCCCTGCTCTCTGAAATTTTAATATTGGGAGGAATTAGTGTGCGCCACACCTTTTTTGGGCGCGTGTTCAACTCTATAGGAAATATATTTAGGTAATTAAAATCCTGAAAAAAAAATGCCCCTGCTTTACAGCAGAGGCATCTATTATCTAAAATCTAATTCTCTTATCTAAAAGAATTATTTAACTTCTTCAAAACTAACAGGTCTTAAATATTAATAACTTACGATTCAATGGTACAAATAAGGTACAAAATAAGCTTAACTTATTATTACTTTATAAGATTGGTAAACTAATTACTTTGCCCCTATCCCCCAATTTAATGACGACAGTATTACTTGTAAACCAATATATATGGTCAATTTAAAATCTGCGAAAGTGTTTAATCAAGTATTGATGCAGATGATTATCGTGAAACAAAAGTAGCATACAATCTCGTTTTGTTAAATAAATTTACGTGATTAAAAAAAGGACAAAACGAAGATATTTTCGATTTGCTCGGTTTATAGCGTTGCCTGAACAAATGTCGAACTTTTTGAAGGAAGATTTAGAACGCTTGACAAATTATTTTAGCTATTTTAAACTTAAAAGTTCCCAAAATTAGTAAAAAAATAAAGTGTTCGAACCCTTGACAGCCCACAAAAGACAAACAGTGCCATTGGAAGACAATGGCGTTGTTTTTTTCTTCTACTCCCAATTCTTTCCACATTTTAGTTTTTACTTTGATGCCATTGAAAATAATTTGCTGTTATTGCTTCAACTTGATACCTTTGCATTGTGCGAAAAATATGTATCTACATACTTGTCCTTGTACTTAACTTTAATAACTGTCTGTTTGAGCAGTTGTTTAAGGTACCCGTACTTATTGAACATTATGTAGAACATCAGGATAGAAATGCCGATATTTCGTTTACTGATTTTCTTGCCATGCACTACTGGGGAAAAGACATTAATGATACCGATGATGAACGTGACAGGCAGCTTCCGTTTAAAAATATAGACCACCACGTGTCGCATCTTGTATTTATACCTAACCGTATATATACCTCAAATGTGCGTATTGTACCTACTGCTTCGCATATCATAATTAATTACAAGAATAATCTTCGCCACAACCCACACTTAGGGGCATTGTTCAGGCCACCTATCGCATAATTCTTTTTACCGGTTTTGATCGATACCATGCTGCATAAGTTGCAGCTTGATGTATTGCATTTTTAATTCCAAAAAAGAAGATATGCTTAATAAGATAATCCAGTTTTCAGTAAAGAATAAACTGGCAATAGGCATTTTTACACTGCTGTGGATAGTCTATGGCGTGTATGAAGTAAGCCGCTTGCCAATTGATGCCGTGCCTGACATCACTAACAATCAGGTACAGATAATAACCACTGCGCCATCGCTGGGTGCGGAAGATGTAGAACGCCTTATAACCTTCCCTATAGAGCAGGCTGTAAGCAACATCCCCCAACTAAAAGAAAGCCGTAGTATTTCACGCTTCGGGCTGTCGGTAGTGTCTATAGTCTTCGATGATGATACTGATGTGTATTGGGCGCGCCAGCAAGTGGCCGAGCGCCTTCAAAAAGTAGACATTAATGAAAATGCCAACCTGCCGGAAATGGCACCCGTTACTACCGGCCTAGGCGAAATTTACCAGTATGTATTAAAACCGCAACCGGGATATGAAAACAAATATTCCCTCGAAGAGCTGCGCACCATACAGGACTGGACCATACGCCGACAGCTTTTAGGCACCCCGGGCATTGCCGATGTTTCCACATTTGGTGGAAAACTCAAGCAGTATGAGGTGGCGGTAAACCCGGCAAGGCTTAAAGCGCAGAACCTTACTATAAGCGATGTATTTACGGCCCTGAATCGAAGCAACCAGAACACGGGTGGTGCTTATATTGAGAAAGGACCAACAGTGTCGTATATACGCAGCGAAGGCCTTGCCCGTAGTATTGAAGATGTAGAGAACATTGTTATAAAAACCACACAGGCCGGTACGCCGGTTCTGGTTAAGAACATTGCCGAGGTAAAGTATTCATCGGCAATACGCTATGGAGTTTTAACTACTGATGATATGGGCGAAGCCGTAGGCGGTATCGTAATGATGCTTAAGGGCGAGAATGCCAACAACGTTATAGGCAATGTAAAAACCAAAGTCGCTGAGATAGAGAAAATTCTACCGGAAGGCTTAAAGATAGAACCGTTCCTTGACCGTACCAAGATGGTAGATAATGCTATAGGCACCGTAGAGCACAACCTGCTGGAGGGTGCCATCATCGTAGTATTGGTATTGGTTATGTTTCTGGGGAATTTCAGGGCGGGTTTTATAGTGGCATCGGTAATACCACTGGCCATGCTGTTTGCCATTATCATGATGAACACCTTTGGCGTAAGCGGTAACCTTATGAGCCTTGGTGCGCTTGACTTTGGCCTTATTGTAGACGGAGCGGTGATTATTGTGGAAGCCATTCTGCATCACCTGCATTCGTCCGAAAAATATAAGAGCATCAATACTATTTCGCAGGACGAAATGGATAAAGAGGTGTCCAGATCGGCTGCCTGGATGATGAATGCGGCTGTTTTCGGGCAAATCATTATCCTTATCGTATACCTGCCCATACTCTCGCTTTCGGGTATTGAAGGTAAAATGTTTAAGCCTATGGCACAAACCGTTGCCTTTGCTATACTTGGGGCATTTATCCTTTCACTGACGTATGTACCCATGGTGAGCGCGCTGTTCATCAGTAAAAAGATAAGCCATAAGTCTAATATTTCCGACCGTGTAATGGCTAAGTTGGAAGGCTGGTATGAAAGTGCATTAAATAAGGCGCTAAAAATTCGTAAAGCCCTTGTAGGTATTGCAGTTGCCTTATTTGCCATTGCAGTGTTTCTGTTTATGCAAATGGGCGGCGAATTCATCCCTCAGCTTGAAGAAGGTGATTTTGCCGTAGAAACCCGCCTGTTGTTAGGTACAAACCTTACTACCACAGCTGAAACGATAACTAAAATATCGAAGGAACTGAAAAAGCAATATCCCGAGGTTAAAAAAGTGGTATCGCGTATAGGTAGTGCTGAAATCCCAACCGACCCCATGCCTATTGAAGGTGGCGATATGATTATTGTACTGAAAGACAAATCAGAATGGACAAGCGCATCGTCATTCCCCGAACTGGCAGAAAAAATGTCCAAGACAGTACAGAATGTTGCGCCGGGAGTAAGTACGGGTTTCCAGTATCCGGTACAAATGCGTTTTAACGAACTAATGACCGGTGCCAAACAGGATGTAGTATGTAAAATATATGGCGAAGACCTTGATAAGCTGGCGGAATATTCTGAAAAACTTGGTACCATAAGCCGCACGGTTAAAGGGACAGCCGACCTGTATGTAGAAAAAGTTATCGGTATGCCACAGATTGTTATTGACTACAACTGGGCAGAAATGGCTAAATACGGCCTGTACGTGCAGGATATTAACCGTACGGTTAATGCCGCTTTTGCCGGTGCAGTAGCAGGTAATATCTATGAAGGAGAAAAACGGTTCGACCTTGTGGTGCGTGTAGAAAACAATAGCAGGCAAGGTATTGATGATGTGCGCAACTTACTTGTAGCAACACCTTCGGGTGCGCAGATACCGTTGTACCAGGTGGCTTCAGTAAAGGAAATTGAAGGTCCTAACCAAATACAGCGTGAAGATGCCAAAAGGCGTATCATTGTTGGTTTTAACGTGCGTGGACGCGATGTACAAAGCATTGTGAACGAGCTACAGCAAAAAGTAAACGCCGAAATTAAATTCGACCCGGGGTATTATATTACTTATGGCGGTGCTTTTGAAAACCTGCAGCAGGCAAAAAGCCGCCTAGGTATTGCCGTACCTGCCGCGCTACTCATGATATTCGCATTACTTTATTTCGCGTTCCGATCGTTTAAAGAGGGTATTATCATCTTTACAGCCATACCACTATCGGCTATTGGAGGGGTGTTTGGGTTGTTCCTCCGTGATATGCCTTTTAGTATTTCAGCCGGAGTTGGCTTTATTGCGCTCTTTGGCGTAGCGGTACTTAACGGTATTGTACTGATATCAGAATTTAACCGCATACAGAAATATGGCGAACAAACCGACCCGCTACAAATTATCCTAACCGGTACTAAAAACAGGCTGCGCCCAGTACTGATGACAGCTGCTGTGGCATCGCTTGGCTTTTTACCTATGGCACTGAGCAACGGTGCAGGAGCCGAGGTGCAGCGTCCCTTAGCTACTGTGGTTATTGGTGGGTTGGTTACAGCGACATTGCTTACGCTATTTGTGCTGCCTGCCATTTACCTTATGAGCTATCACATCAAACCCCTTAAAAGAAAAATGAAAAAGAAGAATTTGGGTAATATTGCTACCATAGTACTGTTGATCTTTAGCATAAACGGTATGTTTGCGCAGCAACCTGAAAAAGTCTCGTTACAGCAATCCATAGATATTGCCCTTAAAAACAACAAACGTGTTAGCGCTGCAAAATACAACGAGCAATCTAAAAACTACCTGACCAGGTCAGCGTATGACTTGCCTAAAACTGTGATTGATGCTGATTACGGGCAGTTTAACAGCCGCATGAACGACACGCGTTTTGGCATAAGCCAGTCGTTTAATTTCCCAACGGTGTACACGAGGCAAAAGAAAGCCCTTATGGCCGGAGTTGAGGCCGCTAAGGCACAAACCCAACTCACGCAACAGCAGATTAAGGCCAGTGTGCGCACGCTGTATTATGAGTTGCAATGGCTGAATAATAAACGAGAATTACTAAAGTATGCAGATAGTATTTACCGCCTGATGGAAGATAAATCGCAACTCCGTTTTAAGGTTGGCGAAACCAATGTGTTAGAGAAAAGTGCCTCGCAGTCGGCACGGCAATACTATACCAACCAGCTGAATATGATACAGCAGGATGTTGATATTACACTCCGCTCGTTTAACGCTGTGTTGCAGGACAGTGTAAGCTATGTTCCACAGACTGACAGCATAAAGATTGATTTTAGCCCGCTTTCAGAAATGCAATCCGCTGATGATTTCCCCTTATCAAAACTTTGGCAACACGAAACCGAAGCCGCAAAATGGCGTTGGAAAACCGAGCGTGCCCGTATGTTGCCTGATTTTAACCTGGGGTACAATAACCTGAGCATAACCGGTTTCCAAACCAATGCCGCCGGACAGGATACTTACTACGGCACAGGTAACCGCTTCAGTTACATAACGGCAGGTATTAGCATACCACTATTTTTTGGGAGCCAGTCGGCAAAAAATAAAGCTGCCAAAGCCGAGTATCAAAATTATGAGGCACAGGCTTCAGCCGTAAAAACAGAACTGTTTGCACAATTGGTCAATGCGGTTAAAGAAGTAGAAAAGTATAATGCCAGCCTTAGTTATTATGAAAACGAGGGGCTTGCCAATGCGCAAACCATTATCAATGCGGCAAACGACCAATTGGGCAATGGTGATATAGACTACCTGCAATGGGTAGTGGTGGTAAACCAGGCCATTACCATAAAAAATGAATACCTGGACACCGTAAATAATTATAACAAAGCAGTGATAGCACTGCAAACCCTTACAAACCTGTAACAAATGAAAAAGTATATAATAGTAACCGCTGCGATACTGGCTTTGGTATCGTGTGGTAAAAAAGAAGAAACGGAAACTAAAGCAGAAACAACACAAGCCTCGGCTCCCAATATTGTAACCCTAACCCCAGAGCAGGCAAAGAATGCCGGAATAGTTGTTGGTTCTCCAGAAGAAAAGGAACTGAGCGGTACCGTGCAGTTGCAGGGAGAGGTTACTGTACCTCCGCAAAGTTTGGTAAATGTAACCTTTCCTTTAGGCGGATATATCCGAAAAACGAATGTTCAACCCGGCATGCATGTTCAGAAAGGACAGGTTTTAGCAATAATTGAAGACATGCAGTACATTCAACTACAGCAAGACTATCTTACAGCTAAAGAGCTGTTTAATGTGGCAGAAATGGAGTACACACGCCAAAAGGAACTGAATGCCAAAAAGGCCAGCAGCGATAAGCTTTTTGAGCAAATTAGCGCCGAGCGTGAAACCCAGCGTATTGCCACAGCTTCCTTAAAGCAAAAGCTTGAACTATTGGGTGTAAATGTTAGCAGGCTGACTTCAGCCAATATAAGTAAATCAATAAGTATCTTATCTCCTGTAAGCGGATTAGTCTCTAAGGTCAATGTGAATGTAGGTAAGTATGTAGCGCCAACAGAGATGCTTTTTGAGCTGACTGATATGAATGATGTGATGCTGACTTTTAATGCTTTTGAGAAAGACGTGCAATATCTTAAAACCGGACAGCAGCTTGACGTATACAGCAACGATAACCCGGAGAAGAAATACACTGCCAAAATTCAGTTTATAAACCATAGCCTGAATGCCGATCGTGCAGCGGTTGTAACTGCAAAACTTTACCGCTATGATGTTGTATTTATTCCGGGATTATTTGTAAACGCCAATATTCACATAAAAAATAAAAAGCAATTGGCCTTACCGCAAGAAGCCATTGTAGACTGGCAAGGCAAAAGCTATGTTTTTGAGGACAAGGGTAACGGTAGCTACACCATGATAGCAGTAAAAACGGGTATTTTACAGGATGGCTTTAAACAATTTGAGTCGGAAACAATTACTGTTTCATCTAAACTTGTAGTTAAAAATGCCTATTCATTACTTATGAAGGCTATGAATAGTGGGGAGGAAGAATAAAGCGATTTACTTTATAATTATATCGACTTTAAAATTGGGACTAAATGTTCAATTGTAATACAAACACTTTATAGATGACAAACAACGTCATTGGAAGACAATGGAGTAATTGAGTTCATATTTATACTTATTTTAAAGTTTCAAAAAACGTCAAAATTGGAGCAAGGTGTTCGACTGTGATCCCTGACACTCCACACAAAGTCAACCAAAGCCACTGGAAGACAATGGCTTTGGTTATTTAAATATCTTTCCAATAACTTTTCCTATTTCGGCAAAATCATGATGATTACTAACAGCTCTTTTTTCTGTTATAGTTTTATAAGTTTTGGAGAATGGGTAAATAAGCATATAATTATGGCCATTTAATTTTTGATTCAGCAATTCGGGGACTGCGCGCATCTGTGGGAAATAAGAGTACATGCCCCTGTCTGCCATCATTACGATCAAACCTTCATTATCTCCCAAATTATAAGCTGCTTCTTGAGCCTGTTGCCATGTTGTAACGGCGTTGAATTTAGCTTCAATATTTGCCTTTTTTATAATGCGCTTTAAAATATCCAGGGTACTGCTACTTCCATAAAAAATCATGGAAGCACCTGAATTTCGCCCTATATTCCATATTCGGAGCATTGCGTGGAAGAAACCAGCATCTTTTTCGGCATTGGCAGGAACAAGCACTATGTATTTTTTAATGGTTGATACCGGCTGCACGGCGTGATATACAATTACATTAGCATTTTTATTGCGTAAATATCCGTTATAGAGGTTGTCGGTAAAAGCAGTAGAAAAACCTTTTTCATCCTCAAGCCCAATGATAAGGTCGGTAATGCCCTGTTCTTTAATTACATTGTTAATGCCACTGACCACATCATTATCATGGCGGGTAATGGCATTTAGCTTTACGTCAGCGGCCGAGGCCATATTTACGGCCGCGCCCAATATCTTTTCGGCATTTTTTGCAGAGGATTCATTGGCTTCTTCATTAATTACGTTAATACCGAAAAGGCGGTCTTTATTAGTGATTGTCTTAACCAATAGTCCCAAGTTCACTAATTTTTCAACTGTAGTAGTGTGGTTTATAGCCAGTAGGATTTTTTCTTTTTCCTCGCTTTTTCCGGATACCGTATTGTCCTTATCTGCTTCAGCGATACGTTGGGCGCTGGCCATAGCTACAAATGAAGAAACCGTACAGGATATAAGTATTAGAAGAATGCTGCCATTCAACACATGCTCGTTCAGCAACCTGATGGGCTCCCCTGCTTCATTCTCCGATATGATGATATTATACCCAACCATCACTGATGCCAGTGTGGCTGCTGCCGATGCGGCACTCATCCCGAAAATCAGCTGCCCTTCATCGTTTGTCAGTCGGAAAGTTTTTTTGGTTAGCATCGCAGCAAGATACTTACCCCCAATTGATGCCACAAGCATTATGCCCGCAACACCCAGGGTTTCCCAACTTTGTATAAATGCATTAAAATCAATCAGCATCCCAACACTTATCAGGAAAAAGGGGATAAAAATGGCATTACCTACAAACTCCACGCGATTCATAAGGGAAGAAGTATGCGGGATAAGCCTGTTAAGTGCCAGCCCGGCAAAGAATGCCCCAATGATTGCTTCAATACCGGCAAGCTCTGCCAGCAGTGCTGCCATATAAATCATGACTATAACAAAAATATACTGCGATATTTTGTCCTCCACATTTTTAAAGAACCAGCGTGCAATAATCGGGAAGACCAGAAGTACAATCAACGTGAACACCGCCATAGAGGCTGAAAGCTGTACCCAAAAAGAAGTACCTACTTCGCCTTGGGACATTCCTACCACAACGGCTAAAACTAATAACGACAATACATCGGTAATCATAGTGCCACCCACGGTTATATTAACCGAAAGGTTTTTAGCTATACCTAAACTGCTTACCATAGGATATACGATGAGTGTATGGGATGAGAACAAGCTGGCAAACAACACAGAGGTTAAAATAGAAAAATGCAAGATGTAGTAGCCGCCCAAAAAGCCCAATACGAATGGCGCAGCAAAAGTATAGATTGAAAACGTTAAGCTCTTCCATTTATTCTTCTTGAAGTCCCCCATATCAATTTCCAGGCCTGCAAGGAACATGATATACAACAATCCTGTGGTACCGGTAACCACTACACTGCTGTCTCTTGAAAGCACATTGAAGCCGTTGGGGCCGATTACAGCCCCGGCAATAATAAGCCCAAGCAAATGTGGCACTTTAATCTTATTGAGCAAAAGGGGGATGCAGAGTATGATGATAAGCTCTATTAAGAATTTGAGTAGTGGATCCTCAATTGGAAAAGTGACGTGGTGTATACTAAGCAGCATAAATTATTTTTTAGGGGATGGAGTAAGTTCAACAGAAAAAGTAGCTTTACAGTTGTTTTGGCTGCTAATAGTTTGTATGCCTTTAATGACATTTTTCTTTAGGTCATCCAACACTATATTCACCTTCATATTACTTTTCGCTGTACTGTCAGTTGCAAAATCAAGTATAATTTTGTTGTCCACATATTGTCCTTTAAACACACGGATGAGTTTGTTATTGTTGATGACGTTGGCATACGTTCCGGTGGAATCAGATATAAATTGCCACACTTCATTGCGCTGGTCGCCAATTACATAATTATTGCAGTTTGATTCCCTGCAAACCATTTTACTGTTCCAGAATACCTGAAGACTGTCCGGCCAAGTAATACTTTTTACGAGAGTATCTTTAACTGCCGTAATGCTTGAAAGGCTATCCCTTATTTTTAAAAGAGACTGGTAATCAGCCTCTTTATCTGAAAATTGCTTTTCACGCTCCAAAAGTGCCTTTTCCCGGTTTATAAGTTCTTGTTCCTTTTTATTATCACAGGAGAATAAGATAAAGACGATTAGTAGCGGGAAAAGTTTTTTAAATAGCATAGTATAATATATAGTATAATATTTGGTGATTGATTACAATTTACGCAAAAACTTCAGGACATTAGGCTAAATAAATCATAAATGTAACAAAGTACACAGCTTTAAAATGATTTTTACTCATTCCAGATACCAGCCATTTTCGTTTTTAAAAAGTTGTTTTTTGTTAAAATGTTTCATTTCAGGCTTGACAATATTGTATATTTGGAAATTCCACTATTATCTAACATTCAAATCTATTTATAACAGAAACTACTAATGAGAGGTTTAAGGTTTTTTTATTTGATATTAGGGCTGTTGCTTTCCTTTACGGGGATATCTGCAGGTAAGCCTGTATCTATATTTAAAAAGGCCTCTCCCGAACGTTTTGTAAAACCTACGTCAAGTGTTTTACGTATTGTTCCCTTAAAAAATAGTTCCGGTTTCTCATTTCTTAAATCTAAAAAGAACCAAAAGATAAAATCATTTCGTAAAGTCGAAATGAAAAAAAAGGCAACGCAGTTAGAAACAACAGCACAGCCAAATATCTATAAAAGCGAGTTTATATTAGTAAGGCAGTACCATGATACCCGCAACTATGGGCTTACGGTGCTTTATCATATTGCACGCCATACGCATCTTCACCTTTACCAGTTGTTTTGAGTTAGGAGATTTTTGTAAATAATCAATAGCGTTGTTAAATCTAATAACCCTTCCTGTTAATAACCGGTTAGGTTTTTAGGTGATTATTTAACTCAAATACCGAATCATTCTCACTTACTATAATTCTGTACCGCAACACTATGCGGTTACAGTCATTACCTACTATATGAACCTCATTAAAAAACACCTGATATGTGTTTTATCCCTGTTTATGCTACTTTCGTGCGGGGATAAGGCAAAGAGAAAAAAAGCTGAAGTTAAAACAGTACCCGTTTATAATGTAATACAAAAAGATACCATAGTATCTAACCGCTTTGTAGCCGATATACACGCGCGAAATAATGTAGAAATACACGCCCGCGTTTCCGGCCTGCTTGAGAAAGTCTTAGTGAGCGAAGGCCAAAAGGTAAAAAAAGGGCAGCCTCTTTTTAAGATTAGCGATGTTGAACTGCAAATTCAGTTGCTTAAAGCCGATGCGGTATACAAAAACATGCTGGCTAATAAACGTATTGCAATAGTAGAACTGGAACAGGCACAAACCCTGTTTGACAAAAAAGTTATTGCTGATAAGGAAGTTGAACTTGCCAAAGCCAGGCATGATGCAGCCGCAGCAAAACTTGCACAGGCAGAAGCAGAGCGAAAAGCCATAAGCCAGCAGGTAAGCTTTACCAATATTACAGCTCCTTTTGACGGCATTATTGACCGCTTACCCTACAAAGAAGGGAGCCTGATAGAAAACGGTGCATTGCTAACCAATGTTTCACAGCTTGATGATGTGTACGCTTACTTTTCCATCCCTGAAAATATCTATTTCCAGATGATGAAGGAAAACAGCCTAGCAAGGCAGCGCGACATACAGCTGATACTGCCCAATGGTATGCTGTATGAGAAAAAAGGAGAAATGCGTACTGCCGATGGCGATATCGACCGACAGACCGGTTCTATACAATACAAAGCAAAGTTTAGTAACCCCAACGGCTTTATAAAACATGGTACCTCGGGGAAACTTATCATATCCGAACCCCGTAAGAATGTTATATTAATTCCTCAAAAATCTGTTTTCTCTATACAGGATAAGCAATTTGTTTTTCTTCTGAACAAAGACAATACGGTAAAGATGGCCAACATTACCATAGGTGGTACGCTGGACGGTATTTACATTGTAGACAAAGGCCTTAAAGCCAATGACCGTATTGTACAGGAAGGCACGCAGTCGCTTCGCGATGGCGATAAGGTAAACGTCAAAGACGCAGCCACCCGAAAAGCATCTTAAAATTATCCATTTACACAACCTGAAGAAAGAGAAAACAACATGATAGAACTATTTATCAAACGAAAGATATTGTCTTTGGTTATCTCGGTAATACTGGTACTCCTTGGCGTACTGGCATTAGCCGGGCTACCCATAACACAGTTCCCCGATATTGTGCCGCCATCGGTAACAGTAACAGCAAAATATACCGGCGCTAATGCCGAAGTATCGGCTAACGCCGTTGCCCTGCCACTTGAAAGGGCTATAAACGGCGTACCGGGTATGACGTATATGTCTACCGTAACCAGTAACGACGGGCTTACCCTGATACAGGTATTTTTTGAAGTGGGTACCGACCCTGACCTTGCAGCTGTTAACGTGCAAAACCGTGTTACCACTATACTGGATGAATTACCCGAAGAAGTTATACGTGCCGGTGTTACCACCGAAAAAGAGGTAAACAGCATGTTGATGTACCTTAATGTTACCAGCACAGATAAAATACAGGACGAGCAGTTTATTTACAATTTTACCGATATAAATGTACTTCAGGAACTAAAGCGTATAGACGGTGTGGGACGTGCTGAAATTATGGGTCAGAAAGAATACTCTATGCGGGTATGGCTCGACCCGCAAAAAATGCATGCCTATAGTATTTCGGCTAATGAAGTTATAACCTCACTACAAAAACAAAACATATCGGCAGCGCCCGGTAAAGTGGGCGAAAGTTCCGGGCAAATGAACAACGAACTGCAGTATGTAATTAAATACGGCGGTAAGTTTTTTGAGCCCGAACAATATAAGGAGATACCAATAAAGGCCAATGCCGATGGGACTATACTAAAACTGAAAGACATTTCTAACATTGAGTTTGGTGCCATGAGCTACGGCATGGTTTCTAAAACAGACGGTAAGCCTTCGGCCTCTATAATGATAAAACAACGTCCGGGTTCTAATGCCTCAGACGTTATTGCCAGTATAAAATCTAAAATGGCCGAACTGAAGCAAACATCATTCCCTCCGGGTATGGATTACAATATAGCGTATGATGTTTCGCGCTTCCTTGATGCTTCTATAGATGAGGTGCTGCACACACTTGTAGAAGCCTTCCTGCTTGTAGGCTTTGTGGTATTCCTGTTTTTACAGGACTGGCGTTCCACACTCATACCCGTACTTGCCGTTCCGGTAGCGCTTATAGGTTCTTTTACCTTTATGGCTATGCTTGGCTTTAGTATCAACCTGCTTACGCTATTCGCACTGGTGCTTTCTATAGGTATTGTGGTAGATAACGCTATTGTGGTGGTAGAAGCCGTGCACGTAAAAATATCGGAAGAACACATGGCTCCGTTACCTGCAACCATTAGTGCCATGAAAGAAATAGCCGGTGCCGTTGTGGCCATTACAATAGTTATGGCAGCGGTATTTGTACCGGTAGCATTCCTTAGCGGGCCGGTTGGGGTGTTTTACAGGCAGTTTTCCTTAACGCTTGCTATCAGCATTGTAATATCGGGTATTAACGCGCTTACACTAACACCGGCTCTTTGTGCTATAATATTAAAACCACATAACCCTGATGCAAAGAAAACATCGTTAATAAGCCGTTTTTTTAATGGGTTTAATAACGGGTTCGACCGCATTATCAACGAATACACATCATTACTAACAAAATTTGCCACACGGACTGTAGTAACCATAGGCTTGCTTGTAGTATTTTGTTTGCTTACCTGGGGGGTAGGTTCGGTTTTGCCGTCGGGCTTTATACCGGCGGAAGACCAGGGCATGGTGTATGTAAGTGTTACCACACCGCAGGGCGCCACGGTAGAGCGTACCGAAAAGGTGCTTGATGAGGTTACTGCCATAGCGCAGCAAATACAGGGAGTAGATAATGTAACCACCCTGGCGGGCTATAGTATAGTAACCGAGATAGCCGGAGCGTCTTACGGCATGGCCATGATAAACCTTAAAGACTGGAGTGAGCGCAGTATATCGGTTACTGATTTAATACAGCAGCTTAATGATAAAACAGGCAGCATAACCGATGCGCAGATAGAAGTTTTCGCACCGCCTACCGTTCCGGGTTTTGGTAATGCCAGTGGTTTTGAACTCAGGCTGCTTGATAAATCAGGAGGCAGTATTGAAAATACCGACCTGGTTACCAAAAACTTTATCCGCGAGCTAAGCGCTTCCCCTAAAATAGAAAAAAGCTTTACCAGCTTTGATGCCACCTTTCCACAATACCTTATCCATATTGATTATGATATGGCGGCTAAAAAAGGGGTATCGGTAGACAATGCCATGTCTACACTGCAAACCATGCTGGGGTCATATTACGCGACTAATTTTATCCGTTTCTCACAAATGTATAAGGTAATGGTACAGGCCAGCCCGCAGTTCAGGAGCGCACCGGAAAGCATTTTAGATATGTATGTAAAAAATGACAAGGGAGAAATGGTGCCTTTTTCTACATTCATTAGCCTTGAAAGGGTGTATGGCCCCGAAGTGCTTACGCGCTATAACATGTACACATCGGCCATGATAAACGGTGAACCTGCCGAAGGCTTTAGTAACGCCGATGCCATTGCCACAGTAGAGCGTATCGCTGCAGAAAAACTGCCAAGGGGTTTTAGTGTGGAATGGAGCGGAATGACACGTGAGGAAATCCTTTCGGGCAACCAGACTACCTATATTTTTGGCTTGTGTGTATTGTTCGTATACCTCTTGCTGGCTGCCCAGTATGAAAGCCTGCTCCTGCCATTCCCTGTATTATTGTGCCTTCCGGTAGGTATATTTGGTTCATACCTGGCCCTGATTGCTGTAGGCCTCGATAATAATATTTATGCACAGGTGGCACTGGTAATGCTCATTGGCCTGTTGGCAAAAAATGCCATACTAATTGTAGAATTTGCCATTGCCCGTGCTAAAGAAGGTTTTGGTATAGCCGAATCGGCTATTGAAGGGGCTAAGCTGCGCTTCAGGCCTATACTTATGACTTCTTTTGCTTTTATTGCAGGGCTTATACCGCTTTGTATTGCATCGGGAGCCGGAGCTGTAGGTAACCGTTCTATCGGTACTGCGGCTGCCGGGGGTATGTTCATCGGTACTGTCTTCGGGCTGATTATCATACCCGGACTTTACATTGTTTTTGCAAAATTGGAAAATACCTTTAAAAAATAACCATGACAAAATCACCCTATATATATACTGTTAAATACTTCCCATTAATACTGCTAATAGCATTATTTACAGGTTGTTCTGTACCTAAAATTGCTCAACAGCAGGAAGTAAAACCTTTGCCTGAAAAACTGGATATACCACGTTTTGATGAGGTAGCGGATAAACCGGATTATATACCGGTTACGGTTACCGGCTATTTCAAAGACCCTAAATTAGAGGCGTTATTACAAAAGGCGCTAAGCGAGAACCCGGACTACCTGGTTATGCAGGAACGTATACTGATAGCCAATTCGCACCTAAAAGTAGCAAAAATGGCATTGTTACCCTCGCTTGATATTGTTGCCGATGCATCAGGTAGCCATTATGGTAAATATACCATGGAGGGTGTAGGGAACTACGATACTAACTTTTCGCAGAATATTTCACCCAGCCAGCGGATTGCTACTGATGTAACCCCAAACTATTTTCTTGGCGGAAGGGTATCGTGGGAAGCCGATCTATGGGGAAGGCTCAGTAATAAAAAACGCGCCGCTTTGCAGCGCTACTTGGCATCTGAAGCGGGGATGAAATTGTTGCAGGCGAAACTGCTGACGGATGTAGCCAATCTATATTTTAAGCTTATTGCACTGGATAAGCAAGCCGTTATCTATAAGCAAAACCTGGAAACCCAACAGCATGCACTTGACATCGTTTCCGCACAACGTTCGGTTGGTAAGGCTACGGAGCTTGCAGTACAACAGTTTGAAGCCCAGAATAGCAACATACTTGCCCAAGCCAGGCAAATAGACCTTAACATAAACCAGACAGAAAAAGCACTACTGACTCTCTTAGGTGAATACGGGGGGACATTGGACCGAAGTGCAGACTTTTTATCGGGACATTTAGAGGTGCTGAACCAGCAGGTAAATGTAGATACCATTATCCACAAAAGGCCCGATGTAAGAGAAGCCTATTTTGAATTTTCTGCCACACACGCCGATGCAAAATCGGCACGCGCCGCATTTTTCCCGAAGCTCACATTAGGCGGTTATGCAGGTGTAAACTCTTTTTCATTGCCTACTTTGTTTGATGCTGGTTCATTGGCCTGGCAGCTTCTGGGAGGCATTACAGCTCCGGTTTTTAATAAAGGGCGGATAAAACAGCAGTTCCTCGTGGCTACAAAACAGCAGCAGATAGCGTTTTACCATTACCAAAACTCGGTCACTACTGCCTTTAATGAATTGAGCGCGTTACTGTACCGTACATCGGCTTTTGAAGAAGTTCTTGACTTCAAAAACAACGAAATTGAGCACCTTGAAGTAGCTGTAGATGTAGCCAATGAATTGTATCTTAGCGGTTATGCCAATTATCTCGAAATAATAAGCGCCCAGAAAAACAAGCTACAAGCGGAACTCGATTATGTGGATATACAGCTCTCAAATGCAAGGGCACAGGTACAGTTGTACAAAGCTTTAGGAGGTGTAATACAATAAAATCACAGATACTTATAATTAAAATGTTTAAGAAGAAACTACTGTAACTTGAAGCCTTAATGATTATAGGCAAAAAACAACTGTCTCCAAAACAGTTTATATTTTTATCGAGCGTGCTTGTGGGCATTACCGCTGCTTTAGCAGTAATACTACTCAAGTCTTTTGCGCATTTGGTATATTCCTTTGCAACATATATAAACGGCATACTGAAACTGAGTTTTATCAATAGTATTTTGCCTATAATAGGCATACTGCTTACGGTACTGGTTGTAAAAAGGCTGTTGGGTGGTACTATTGAGAAAGGGACTTCACAAATACTTTATGTAGTAGCCAGGAAAGCCAGTTTAGTACCTAAAAAGCAAATGTATGCCCAAATCCTTACCAGCTCGCTTACCGTTGGTTTAGGAGGCTCGGCTGGCCTTGAAAGCCCGATAGTGGTTACAGGGGCGGCTTTCGGGTCAAATTTTGCGCGGCAATTCAGGCTCAGCTATAAAGAACGTACCCTGCTGTTAGGCTGTGGTGTTGCAGCAGGAATAGCCGCGGCTTTTAATGCCCCGATTGCAGGGGTATTGTTTGCAGTAGAAGTGCTGCTGGTGGACGTAACGATTTCGGCTTTTACGCCTATTATGATTGCTGCTGCAACAGGCACATTGGTATAGTCAATCGTACTTAATGAAGATATCCTTCTATCGTTTCGGCAAAAGGAAACATTCGATTACCATAACATTCCGTTCTACTTACTGTTAGGCTTATTTACGTCGCTGATATCGGTATATTATTCCAGGAAGTTTTTAAAGACAGAGCATTTCTTTGCAGGCCTGCAATTGGGCGCTTATAAAAAAGCGTTCATTGGATCTATACTTTTAGGGATGTTAATTTTTGTATTCCCTACATTATTTGGTGAAGGATATGAAAGTATTAAGACCCTTGCAGACAAAAATCCCGGTAAGCTTATGGAAAATACATTGTTCGCAGATTTTAGTAACAATGAATGGGTATGTTACATAGTCCAAAAAATAATCGTTTCCTTTCTAAAATTATCATTCGACAGGCTAATAATTCGCTCTTCGAAGTGGTTAACGCTTACACCAACCATATTAAAATATGCTCTTATTGTAAGAGTATATACGAAATTATAAATAAACCTTCCTGTCCACAAAACTTGACATTTTTTCAGTTCAAATCTGAAAAAATGTCATTTTCTTTGAGTGGCATACTTTTGGTTTTTTCGTTGATACCACCTCAAAACGGTGGACGTTCGGAAATTTAATGTCTAACAATTTTAAAGTTAACCGTTATGAATCTTTTGAAAAGAAACGGAAGCCAATTACAGGGCTTTCCACGTTTGTTTTTTGATGACATCTTTGGCCGTGAGCTTTTCAATTGGGAAAACAATAACTTCTCATCTACAAGCACAACATTGCCATCGGTCAACATCAAGGAAACTTCAGAAAGCTACCAAGTGGAGGTAGCTGCCCCCGGGATGGAAAAAAGTGATTTCAACGTTACTTTAGATGGTAACCTACTGATAATTTCGTCTGCCAGGGAACTTAAGGAAACTACACAGCAGGAGACATCCACCCACAGGGAATTCAGCTATCAGTCTTTTCAACGAAGCTTTGAATTGCCTAAGAATGTAGTGGATGAACAGCACATCACTGCCCGATATGAAAACGGGGTGCTGTTGCTGACCGTTCCCAAAAAAGAAGAGGCAAAACAAAAGCCTTTCAGGATGATAAAAATTTCGTAATCCGTTTTATTTTACATCAATGAGGAGCTGCCCGTATGGGCAGCTTTTCGATTTAAAAAATACAATTATGTCATCACAATTATTTTCAGGGATGGCAGTGCTGTCCTTTTTGGTTTTATTACTAATACTTCTTTTGCGCAAGTTAAAGCAGCCTTATTTCATCGCTTACATTTTATCGGGGTTAATCCTTGGGCCCGAGCTCCTTAACATTATCCATGAACCAAAGGTAATTTCGGAACTGGGTGAAATAGGAATAGTCATGCTAATGTTTACCATTGGCAGCGATATCGATCTGCATACACTCCGTAAAAACTTTTACAAACCACTTTTGATAGCCATAGTGCAACTCGCATTGAGTTTTGTCTTTATGTATCTTATTGGAATAAAGGTTGGCTGGACTCGCGAGATAATTATCCTCACTTCTTTCATCATTAGCCTGAGCAGCTCGGCAATCATATTTCAATATCTTTCAAGGACGGGCGAAATCAAAAGTCAACTGGGTGTCATCACCTGCGGAGTGCTCCTGATACAGGATATTTTGGTGGTACCGATGATCCTGACCCTGAATATGATGTCAGGAAGCAATGCCTCGGTATTTGAGGTCATTAAAGTGTGCATAGGCGGGACATTAATTTTCCTTTTTTTGAGCGCGGCTATTAAACACAAACTTTTCCAGATTCCTATGGGCAGGGAAATCATATCGGATCACGACCTTCAGGTATTTGTCGGTTTTTGTATCTGTTTCGGGATGGCTTGGTTCAGTGCCTGGTTTGGGCTTTCACCGGCATTCGGCGCTTTTTCGGCAGGTATACTAATCAGCCAGGATAAGGCTACTCGGTGGCTAGAAAAATCGATACTACCATTCCGCGTTTTCTTTATGGCTTTCTTCTTCTTAGCGGTTGGGTTACAACTCGACATTACGTTCTTCAAGGAGAATGCCGCGACAATTCTTTTTATTACAATTTCTGTGCTTATAATCAATAGCCTGATCAATACAGTATTATTCAGGGCAACAGGAAACAGCTGGCGGGACAGCTTGTATGGCGGTGCATTATTATCGCAAATTGGCGAGTTTAGTTTTGTACTCGTGACAATGGCCTCATCATTAGGCCTCGTTGGAAACTCTACCTACCAGGTTACGCTGTCGGTTATTACCTGTACGATGCTTTTTACCTCAATATGGCTGAACATTATACAAAAATTGATTTACCGATTGACCTAAGCAAGATCAATTAAAATTTACAATTAATTAAAAAATTAAAGTATGGATAATTTCTTCTATATCTCACTCAATATAAAAACGCTTTCAGGGTTCGATTCTTACGCCACGTATAGCCTTGGCAGTGACAAAAAACAAGCGGCCACAATATTTAACCAGTTGAAAGGCTCTTCTGAACTGTCCCATAAAACCATTTTGACAATGGATCTTACTGAAATGAGCGATGGTATCCCGTTTCCGCTCAAAATGATAGAGTGCACGTTTCAGGATATTATTTACAACACCAAAATTATCACCCGGGAAATATTTAAAAACCTTAATCTTGACACCGATTAATTTTGCGCGTATAGCAAGTACCAATTAGACCTGGTAATCATCATTCATTTTGTTACAGGCAGTCTTTCTAATACTGCCTGTAACTCATAGTTGTTTTATCATAATATTAATCCTAGCGCAAATTAGGCGCCGTATTATGAATAAAGAAAGTTCCCACGGATATTAAGGCTTGGTTACTTTAATATTTATAAAGGACACTGTGCTGTTGTCTGCAAAGATACCCCAATTGGTATTACTTGCTTTATAAAGCCTGCTGCTTAAAGCTACTTCATTGTTAATGTAGGCAACCAGCATGGAGTTTTCAATAACAACCTGCACCTCATACGCTGTATTGGGTTGCAACGATATGGGAACATCATTATACGCAACTGTGGTTGCGGTCAGCGATGAGCGATTCGTTTTATCAAGGCTAAAACGGTTTTGTGAAGGTACAAAACGAAGGCTATAAAAATCTTCATAACCGTCACAGGCCCCTATCATAAAACCAAAGTCCTTATTACAACTGCTGTACGACACCGTCGCACTTATTTTGTAACGTGCAAGGTCAATTGGGTCATAAATAATGTTTGTTACATCAAGTGCTGCCGGGCTCGACAATTGATATGAGAGTCCGCCACCCAACGCAGTTACGTTGCCCCACTGGCTACTTTGTATCGGGATATGGCTATTGGTGTCCATTTTGTTCTTCAGGGTATGCGGTATAGCAACAGCCAGATCGCCATTCGCCTTTTGATAAATCTTATGCACAGCCAGGTTACCACCCCAGCTCCACGAACCGGAATCTGTGTGGCCGGAAAGTATATTCGTCCATCCAAAAATATACCGGTCAGTACCATCAGATGCAGTTTTAGCAGCATAAAGCCCCTTACCCTCAAAGCGGTCCGGGCCGGCCGGTAGGCTCCACGGACCATTAGTAGAGCTGCTTTTACGGTAGTAGACATACTTACTGTTAATATCGGAAAAAAGCAGGTAATATGTGCTACCCAACTTAAAAATTTCCGGAGTTTCCATCATAAAGAAATTGTCATTTCCCCCATCATATAGCACACCTGAATAGCTCCAGGCAGTAAGGTTAGAAGAAGTATATTTTACAATTACGCCTTTCCAGGTTCCGCCAACGTTTTTGCGGGCGGATACCAACATGATATAAGAAGCAGAACCAGTATCGTAAAAAACATACGGATCCCGGAAATTATCGTTTTCATCAAATCCCTGTCCTGTAGGTGGATATATTGTAACAAATGAAGCATTTGGGGTAAAATTAGCATTCGGGCTACTCGACGTTGACAGCATGATCCCCTCTTTTTTTGTAACACAGGCAGATGGATAATTAGGGTTATGCCCCGTATAGAAAGCATAATAGTTACTTCCATTTTTAATAATGTTACCAGTGCCCAAAGCATAATTTTGTTTGCAGGCATCGCTACTACAGCTCAAAATCTCCCCTGCCGAAAGCTGGGAGTACGTATAAAAATCTGTTGTTTTAAAACCATACCAGGGATGCCGTTTATGGGTAGCATCATTCCAAATGTCTTTAAGGTAGTAAATATAAAAATTGCCGTCGGCTGCATTATAGTAAGGCATTACATCACCAATCCGTGTACCGTCCGATACCATCCGGTAAATACTGTAGTCAGTTTGTTCTGCCTGTGGCGTACAATTCAACGCAGCGGTTTTAAGGGCACGGGGCACAGGGATAACCTCTTCCATAACAGCTCCTTCGCTACAGCCAAGTAGCATGGACAATGTGGTAATGCCTATCATAAAGGCCTTACAGCGTGTATAATTACGTTTCATATAAATAAGGGTTTGGTTATAAGCACAAAAAAGACCTGCACCCTTTATGGTACAGGCCTGTAAAAAACTATCAAAAAAGCGGCTTCATTACTTTTTGATGAATTGAAGGTTATACAACGCAGCCGGTGTGGCTACCTTTGCAAAGTATACCCCTGGGGCAAAACCGGAAATATCCATCGCCATATCTGGATTTACTGCCTCAAAGCTCAAGATATTTCTGCCATCTATGTCGTAGAAAGCGACCGAAAATGTATTGGTTGAGTTAAAAGAAAAGTTTATAGCATCTGATGCAGGATTGGGATAAAGCGAAATAGCTAAAGCGTGAACGTTTTCGGTTCCTGCCACCACTTCTTCAAAACTGTAGGCCAATGTGGTTAGGTTGAAGGTAATGTTGTAGACACCAGCCTGGCAGGGGATGTCAACGCCATTTTGATTAAAGATACCGGTTCCCGAGGGCCAGCCTGTACCGCCCCAGTTATCAGGCCACTGGTCATCAAGCCTGAATTTTAATCCCCCGTCAGTAAGGGTTATATTTTCTAAAGTATAAACCACCCCGTCCGTAGTCTGCATGTCGATGTCCGGTCCATCCCAACCTGCCGTGGTGGCATTCCCAAGTATACCTACCGAAGGAAAAATCTGCACAAAGTCATATTCAAGTGTAGTCCGGTTAAAGGTTACATCATAGCTTCCCTCAATTGCCTGTATATCTACCCCATCCTGGTTAAAAATACCAGTGCCAGAAGGCCAGCCGTCACCTCCCCAGTTATTAGGCCAGTCATTATCCTGGCGGAATTTAAGTCCTGCTGTGGTAAGGGAGAGGTTATGGTAAGAGTAGGTAACACCATCCGTGGTATCGAATAATATATCGCCATCGACACTGCCCCAGTCTACAGAAGTTGCAGCGCCACGCACGCCGATTACCGGAAATTTATATACAAAATCATATGCTTTGGTTTCCAGGTTAAAACTGATGTCATAAACCCCTACCTGTACAGGAATGTCCATCCCTCCCTGATCCTGAACCCCAATCCCACTGGGCCAGTCGGTACTTCCCCAGTTTAGTGGCCAGCTGTTATCCTGGCGGAATTTAAGCCCACCGGTGTACAAAGGCATGTTGCCTAAAGTATAATGGATCCCATCGGTAGTGCTCATGGCAATATCGGGCTGCGTACCGCTCCATCCTAATGTAGTGGCTGTACCCAATATACCCACTGAAGGAAACTGTGCCTTGGCAATAGATGCCAACATTATTGCAAAAAATAAAAGTAATTTTTTCATCATTAAAGTGATTTGAATTTAAAGATTAATATATATGCCCAAATGGATGTTAGGTTAAAAGAGTATTGAGCAAGAAGTCAATATCATACATTGGTGGTGCGTACTTCGACACCAAGGCTAGTCAGTAAGTAAAAGTGATGAACAGCCATAATAAAGAATATTAGCTGTTTTCCTTGTCCAGTTAAAAACTAAATGCAATGTAGGATGAGAATCCTGGTAGTATGATTTGTTTTTTTTACAAAAACTTCGTTTTTAAGACCAAGGTCAGTGGCTAATTTTAAAAAACTAACTATCAGCCATTTATGAATAATATATAATTTTCGAAATCGAAATAGTTACTATTATGTAACAGCAATATATACGAATGTTACATCCGATGAAAAACGTTATAGTATAAATTCAAATAAAATCTATTTAAATACAACAAGTCAACTTTAAATTTAGAATTTGAGAAAAAAATACGTGTATTTTTGTATTACTAGCTATTTTTCCTTTATCTAATTTTATATTTCTTATGCCCAATTTATATCTGACATTCCGGCAATGCTTTAAAGCAATAATTCTTGTGCTCTTCTCCGGGCTTTTAATGCTTACTGCCGCCTGTACCAAAAAGGCTGAGGATAAAAAAATACGGATAGGTTTTTCACAGGCAATGACCACAGATGAATGGCGCAGGCAAATGAACCAGTCGATGATTGTGGAAGCCTCGCTTCATCCTGAATCCGAACTGACGATAAAAGATGCCCAAAACAGTGTAGCGCAACAAATTTCGGATATTGAAAAACTGATATCCGACAAAGTGGACATATTACTTGTATCACCTATTGAAGCACAACCACTGGATGCAGTTATAAAAAAGGCGCTTAATAGTGGCATACCTGTAATAGCTATAGACCGTAAAACTGATAATGAGGATTTTACAGCCTTTATTGGCGCTGATAATATAGAGGTGGGGCGTAATGCTGCTAAATACATATTGGCTAATACTACCGGTAATGTAAATATTGTAGAGGTAACCGGTGCACATGCTTCTTCACCCGCTTATGAGCGCAGCCTTGGTTTCACGCAAATGACAGATCTGAACCCAAGGCTGAAAATAATCCAAAAGATTAGTGGCGATTGGGAGCTGCCCTCTGCAAAAAGCCATCTAAAACAACTGTTAAAAAAACAGAAAGAGATTGATTACATTTTCTCGCACAACGACCGTATGGCGCTCGGCGCCTGGGAAGCTGCCAAGGAAATGGGCATGGAAAAAAAGATTAAAATTATTGGGGTTGATGCCCTTAATACGCCAAACGGCGGCATTGAATTGGTAAAAAGTGGTGCCTTGGCTGCTACCATCTTATATCCTAACGGCGGTAACGAAGCCATAAAATTGGCCATTAACATATACAACCGCGAGCCTTTTGCAAAAAATAATATCCTCAATACGATTGTGGTAGACCGCAACAATGCGGAAATCATCGAAAACCAAATGGATAAGGTAGACCAACAGCAAAAAGTTATAGAAGGCCAGCTTAATGCAATAAAGGTCCAGGAGGAAGAATTCAGCTCCCAGAAACACTTGGTCCGTTTACTGTCTTTTTTCCTGATAACCATATTGGCGTTGGCCTTATATAGTGTTTACAGTACTATTTCGCTAAAAAAGAAGAAACAACAGCTTGAAGGGTTTAACCAAACCGTAACGCGGCAGAAAAATGAGCTCGAAACAATGGCAGAGGAAGCCCGTAGGAATAATGAGGCAAAATTCAGCTTTTTTACCGGGCTAAGTCATGAGTTTAAAACACCTTTAACGCTTATTATCAGCTATACTGAATCACTCATTGAAAATGAAAAGATTAAAGGTACCAAACTTATGGAAGAAATGAAACTCATTTACACCAACTCTAACCGGCTGTTGCGGCTTATCAATCAGTTGCTTGACTTCAGGAAAATTGAGGAACGTAAATTTACCCTGCTCGCATCACGTACAAATATCTATGATTTCACTTTAGCGCTTATGGCGAATTTCAAAGCGGAGGCAGTACGTCGCAACATAGAATTTATTGTAGCCTGCGACAACAGGGGAACTGATGTTTTCATTGACCGTGGCCTGATGGACAAAGTGTACTTTAATTTACTTTCAAATGCCTTTAAGTTCACCCCTGACAACGGTAAAATTAAAATTGTTATCAAAGAAACTGCTTCCCATGTAAAAATTGTGTTCCGGGACTCCGGCATTGGCATACCCGAACCGGAATTGCCACAGGTGTTTAACCCATTCTTTAAAGCTTCTAACAATACAAAAAACAGTTCCGGGATAGGGCTAAACATTGCCCGGGAATTTGTTACACTGCATAAGGGAGAACTCGAAGTAAAATCCCTACATGGTACAGAGTTCATCCTGTTATTACAAAAAGGCACTAACCATCTGCTGGCTAAAGAGATTAACCGGCAGGATGAGGATGTAAAAGCCGGACTCCTTAAAATTCAGGACTTTCTTATATCTGAAACGGAACTAACCACGTCTATGCAAAAGCGCACTAATGACGAAAGATACAGCCTTCTTATTATTGAAGACCATCCTGACCTGGTTAATTTTCTCGGAAATAAACTGGGTGCGGATTACAATGTAACAACGAGCGATGGCACCGATGCTGTTTCCTCTGCGCTTCAAAACATCCCCGATATTATTATCTGCGATATTAACCTGAAAGGCACGGATGGATTTGAAATAAGCCGCATGTTAAAAAAAGACCTGCGCACCTCCCACATCCCTGTGTTGATGCTTACCGCCTTGAGCAATAAAGAATCACTGCTGAAAGGGTTGCAGGCCGGTGTAGATGCCTACCTTACCAAACCTTTTAGCCTCTCAGTATTGCAGCGCAGCCTTGAAAGCCTCTTATTCAATCGTGAAAAGTTACGCTATTATTACACCAATAATATTTATAAAGTAAACCCGGAGACCAGGTTCGGAAACCAGGAACAGGATTTTATAGCGAAGATGAACACTATAATCGCTGAAAACCTGGAAGACCCGAAATTTTCGGTAGAGGAACTTGCAGAAAAAATGCTGGTGTCGCGGGTACAACTGTACCGTAAAGTAAAAGCAATTTTAGGTATTAATATCAGCGACCACATAAGTAATATCAAATTGGAGCGCGCATCCGAAATGCTAAAAGGCGGGAATATGAACGTGAGTGAAGTTGCTTATGCCTTGGGATATTCGTCACCTAATTACTTTTCGACTGCGTTCAAAAACAAATACGGCATAACACCTAAAGATTTCAAAATAACAGGATAATCAGACACCATATAAAACAAAAAGCAAGTAACATTTTTGATTTTTATGAAACAATTTAATACCTAAAACGATATAGAAGAAAAGGTTTTCGCTAAATTAAAAACTTATTTTTCAGTATTTTACACTCGAATTAAAAATATTTTCAAGTCAGCGTTACATCATTGTAACATCAACAAAAATACACATTAGGATTTCCTACTACTTTAGCCATCAGATTAATTAAATTTTCAACCAATGAACAAAATTATTATCTGGTCGGTTATTGCTGCTCTGGCAGGTTTTCTTTTCGGTTTCGATACAGTCGTGATCTCCGGCGCCGATCAGCAATTACAAAAGTTATGGCATTCATCTGATGCCTTCCATGGATCTGTTGTTATGGGCATGGCTTTATGGGGAACCGTAGTGGGAGCGATTTTTGGTGGCATCCCCACCAATGCCATCGGGCGTAAAAACACGCTGCTGTGGATTGGTGTATTATATTTTATATCTGCTATAGGCTCAGCCATGGCAAACGACCCTTATGTATTTGCACTATTCCGTTTCATTGGTGGCCTCGGTGTAGGTGCTTCTACCATTGCCGCGCCTGCTTATGTATCTGAAATTGCCCCGGCAGAAAAAAGGGGCCGCCTTGTAGCTTTGTACCAGTTTAACATTGTACTGGGTATCCTTATTGCATTTGTATCGAATTATTTCCTGAAAGATATCGGTGAGAATGCATGGCGCTGGATGTTGGGGATACAGGCGATACCGGCCGCTATCTATACAGGGCTCATGCTTACCGTTCCTAAAAGCCCACGTTGGTTACTCTCTAAGTTCAGGTATGAAGAAGCACGTAAGGTATTGGTATTAATAGATCCTAAAGCAAACATAGAAGCCCTGATGCTGGAACAAAACCAGGAAAACGACGCGGCAAATGAAACGCTGTTTTCTAAAAAATACCGTTTTCCGGTAGTACTTGCATTCCTTATCGCATTCTTCAACCAATTCTCGGGCATCAATGCATTTTTATACTATGCCCCCCGTATTTTTAAAGAAGCCGGCCTGGGCGACAGCACCGCGCTTTTAAGCAGCATAGGCATTGGTATTATTAACCTTGTGTTTACCTTAATCGGTGTAGCCCTCATAGACAAATTTGGACGCAGGCTGCTTATGTACATCGGCTCAGTGGGATATATTATCTCACTGGGATTAGTAGCAGCAGCCTTTTATTTTGGCTGGGGCGGCATGGCGGTACCGGGTTTCCTGTTCCTCTTTATAGCCGCGCACGCTATTGGACAGGGTGCCGTGATATGGGTATTTATTTCTGAAATTTTCCCTAACCATATACGCGCCTCCGGGCAGGCATTCGGCAGTTCGGTGCATTGGGTGCTTGCGGCAATAATTCCCTCTTTGGTACCGGTACTTTTTACGACTATAGGGCCTGCGATAGTATTCCTGATATTTACTGTAATGATGGTATTCCAGCTGCTGTTTGTAATGTTCCTTATGCCGGAAACAAAAGGAAAATCACTTGAAGAGCTTAGCGGGGAACTAACCAATGATAAAAAACGACAAATTCAAAAAAATGAATACGAAAAAACTTCTGCTCTGCGGGCTGACTAGCCTGTGCCTTACGGGCAACATAACCGCACAACAGGCTAATAATGAAGAAACCAGTTACAGGCCTAACTTTCATTTTACGCCAAAGAACAACTGGATGAACGACCCTAACGGCCTTTTTTATGCCGATGGCGTTTACCACCTGTATTTTCAGTACTGGCCGTATGGCAATACCTGGGGGCCTATGCACTGGGGGCATGCTACCAGTAAAGACCTTGTAAAATGGGAAGAGCAGCCCATAGCTCTTTACCCTGACCGTTTTGGTTACATCTTTTCTGGTAGTGCCGCTTATGATGCCCAAAATACCAGCGGGTTTGGAGAGGGCGGCAAAGCACCGGCAATAGCCATTTTCACCTACCACGACCCGGTAAAGGAAAAAGCAGGCCAGATTGATGTGGAATCCCAAGGGCTTGCCTACTCGCTTGATAATGGGCAAACCTGGATAAAATACGATCAGGAAAACCCTGTAATCAAAAATCCCGGCATACGTGATTTTCGCGATCCCAAGGTAAACCGTGACTGGATAAACAACCGCTGGATACTGGTGCTGGCAGCACAGGACAGGGCCCAGTTTTATGCCTCTGATAACCTTAAGGACTGGAAATACCTTTCGGATTTCGGTGTAGGTATTGGTGCACATGGCGGTGTGTGGGAATGCCCCGACTTTTTTCCGTTAAAAGTAAAAGGCAGCGAAGAAGTAAAATGGGTATTGGTACAGAGCCTGAACCCTGGCGGTGCCAATGGTGGCAGCGGAACACAATATTTCATCGGCGATTTTGACGGTATAAACTTTACCCTCGATAAAGCTTTCATCCAAAAACTTGAAAAAGACAAAGCGGTGTGGCTGGACTTTGGGCGCGACAACTATGCCGGGGTAACCTGGGCTGGCACTCCGGGTGAGCAATACAAACGCTACCTTATAGGATGGATGACAAACTGGGATTATGCCAATCTAGTACCCACTCAAACCTGGCGTGGTGCAAACACCGTAGTAAGGCAACTTGAATTAGTGAAAGATGCCAATGGCTACAGGCTGAATACGGTACCTGTAAAGAACCTCCGGAATTATATTGCCAAAACCGATATACAGAAAAAGATTTCGGTAAAACAAAATGCAGTATTAGTACACGAAGGTAAAACCGACCTTACACAAGCTGATATCAGCCTAAGCCTGAAGGGGCTGAAAAAAGAAACGTACACATTGGTACTTTCTAATGCCAATGGCGACGAGCTCCACTTTGGTCTTGACAATACTAATGGAGAACTTTTTATTGACCGTTCCAAATCAAGCAATGCGACAAGTTTCCACAAGTTTACAGCTGCTGTGTCGAAAGCGAAATTGTCCGGTACGCAAAAGCAGGTAAAACTCAGGTTCCTTCTTGATAAAACGTCCATAGAGCTATTCTACAATGATGGCGAAATTGCCCTTACCGAAATATTTTATACCAAAAGCCCTTTTACCTCCCTTAGTATTGAGGGCGGGCAAAAGTTTGATGTCGAAAACTTTACGGTCAACCAGCTTAATTTTAACTAAATACCTAACCTTAATAACCAAACTGAAGTATGAAATTTAAAATTATCTTTTTTTTGTGCCTCCTTTTACCTTTGCTGGCCTCAGCACAGGACATAGAAGTAAAAGGAACGGTACTTTCAGGGGAAGATAACCTTCCGCTGCCGGGTGCCTCGGTACTCATAACCGGCACCACTATTTCAACAGTTACCGATATCGACGGTAACTTTACCCTTACCAACGTTCCGGCTTCAGGCCAGCTTATTATCAGTTTTATGGGCTTTCAATCGCAAACGATTGCAGCCGCCCCGCAAATCAACATTACCCTGAAACCGGACCAAACGGAACTGGAAACTGTAGTGGTTACTGGCTACTCCAGCCAGAAAAAAGCTGACATTACCGGGGCTGTGGCGGTTGTAGATATGGAAGAAGCCTCTAAGCAAAAACAACCCAACGTAGTGCAATCGCTACAGGGCCGTGTGCCAGGTGTACGCGTAAGTACTGATGGCTCTCCAAGCGGTGGGAATACCGGTATTGTTATCCGGGGTGTGGGTACATTAAACAACACTTCCCCACTGTTAGTTATTGACGGCGTACCCACAAAATCGGGCATGCATGAACTAAACCCTAACGACATCGAAACCATACAGGTACTGAAAGATGCTGCTTCGGCCAGTATATATGGCTCGCGCGCCAGTAACGGTGTGATCATCATCACTACCAAAAAAGGCAAAAACGGCCGTATGCGTATCAATTTTGACCATTACACCTCTTTCTCTTCGTATGCACGCAGAACCAAAGTACTGAATGCTGAGCAATACGGCCAGGCATTATGGCAGGCTAATGTAAACGACGGTATCGACTCTAACAACAACAACCTCAGCTACCAGTTTGATTGGGGCGTAGTAGATGGACGCCCTACATTAAATAATGTATTGGTACCGGAATATCTTGATGCCGCGCAGACCATAAAGTCATCAAACACTGATTGGTACGATGCCATTTCACGCACGGGTATTGCGCAAAACTATGACCTTTCGGTATCCAATGGATCGGATAAAGGAAGCTATCTTTTTTCACTGGATTATTATAATAATGAGGGTATTGTAAGGACTACGGAGTTCACTAGGATATCAGCCCGTATGAATAGCTCGTACAAATACTTCGACGGAAGGCTAACTATTGGTGAAAATTTTAACATGACCCGTACCAAGGAAGTAACTGACCCAGGTGTGCTGGATCCGGCACTTAGGGCATTACCACTTATTCCGGTACATACTGTAGACGGTGAGGGCTGGGGCGGCCCTGTAGGTGGCATGAACGACCGCCAAAACCCGGTACGCCTTTTAGAATACAACAAAGACAACCCTTATAAATACCTGCGCCTGTTTGGTAACGCGTATGCCGACCTTGAAGTAATTAAAAACCTGCATGTTAAAACCAGTTTTGGTATTGATTATGGCTATTATAATAAGCGGACACTACAACGCAGCTACCGTTCGGGTTACCTGCAAAACGACCAGACCTCGGTAACCATAGACCAGACAGTAAGCGATAAATGGACATGGAGTAATACCGCCACCTACAATTTTGAAATTGGCAAGAACCACATCAACCTGCTTGCCGGTACCGAAATGTATAGCGACACCTATGACAACACCACCTTAAGAAAAAACGATTTTATAATAGAGACGCCTGATTATATGTACCCGGATGCCGGTACAGGCGAATCGTTTACAAGTGGTACTTCTACGCGCTACAAGCTCCTTTCTTACTTTGGCAAAATAGATTATGATTACGATGGGCGCTACCTGGCCTCTGCTACCGTACGGCGAGACGGTTCATCGAGGTTCGGGAAAAACAACCGTTTCGGTACATTCCCTGCTGTTTCTGCCGGATGGCGCATCAGCGAGGAGAGCTTCCTAAAAAATATTGAAAACACGCCCGTATCCGACCTGAAACTGCGTGCCAGCTGGGGGCAAACCGGTAACCAGGAAATAAGCAATACGGCTGTCTACTCCCTGTTCCTTGCCAACTATGCCGGCGGAAGCCCTACATGGGCTACTTCTTACGGTACAGCCTATGATATTAACGGGAATAACAATGGTCTTTTGCCGTCAGGCTATATTGCCACACAGACTGGCAATGATGACCTGAAATGGGAAACGACGACACAAACCGACATAGGCCTTGACTTTGGCTTTTTCGAACAAAAATTAAGCGGTTCGGTAGATTATTACGTTAAGAAAACCGAGGACATCCTTGTACTGCCTCCTTATCTCGGTGCAATTGGCGAAGGCGGAAACCGTTGGGTAAACGGGGCCAGTATGGAAAACCGGGGCTGGGAGGCAATACTTACCTACCGCAACGAGACTTCCGGAGGGTTTAAGTATGAAATTACCGGTAACTTTTCTGCCAACAAAAACAAAATTACAAAGTTGCCTGCCGAAGTACGCAACAGCTACGGTGGTGATGGTTTAGATGACAACATATTGGGCAGGCCAATAAATTCGATGTATGGTTACGTGGCAGACGGCCTGTTCCGCACACAGGATGAAGTGGACGTACATGCCGACCAGCCTGGTAAAGGATTGGGACGCATCCGTTATAAAGACCTGAACGGTGATGGCGTAGTAGATACTAATGACCGCACCTGGATAGGAAACCCGAACCCCGGATTCCAGTACGGTATAAATGTCGCACTAAGCTACAAGAACTTTGACTTTACTACCTTTTGGGATGGTATAGGCAATGTAGATGTAATCAACAGCAAAAAATACCAAACGGATTTCTGGAGTGTAGACGATGTGGGCTCTAACAAAGGTACACGCCTGCTCAACGCCTGGAGCGTAGACAACCCGAACTCCTCTATACCGGCGCTTACTACCGTTGACCGCAATGCAGAAAGCCGCTTCAGCACGTATTATGTGGAAAATGGCAGCTACCTGAAACTGCGCGTACTGCAACTGGGATATACCTTGCCGAAATCACTCTCGGAAAAATACAGCCTCGAGAATTTCAGGATCTATATAAGCGGCCAAAACTTACTGATTATTGACAGCAAAAAGTTTACCGGTGTAGACCCCGAAAGCCCGGCTTTCGGCTATCCGCTACCTATGACTTTTACTGTAGGGCTTAACGTTTCACTTTAAAAAAAAGACCATGAAAAAGACCATATATATTGCAGGCCTGCTCGGCCTGATGCTTACTGCTTCGTGTAGTGATTTTCTCGACAATGACCCGCGTGGGGTATTGGACGAAGAGCAACTTGTAACCCCTGAAAATGTAGACGGCTTTATTACAGCGGCCTATTCGGCACTGGGTAACGACCACTACGATACCCCCTTCAGCCTTTGGCCTTACGGCAATGTGCGCAGTGACGATGCTTATAAAGGTGGCAGCGGTACAAACGACATACAGGATTTCCACTTTTTTGAAATATCAAATAACATCCGCCCTGATTTTGGCGAACTGGATGCGCTTTGGTACCAGCACTATGTTGGGGTTTCAAGGTGTAATAAGGCACTTAGGGCTTTGGAACAACTTAACGAAGCTGAATATCCATTAAAACAGCAACGCATTGGTGAAATGAAATTTATCCGTGGGCATTTCTATTTCATGCTGAAGATACTCTACCGCAATGTGCCTTATATCACAGAAGGTATTCCGGTAGAAAACTATGGGCAGATCAGTAATACAGCATTGAACAATGAGGAACTCTGGGAAGCCATAGCGCAAAACTTTGAAGACGCTGCGGATTTGCTGCCCGATAGCCAGACCCAGGTGGGCAGGGCCGATAAAGCTGCCGCATATGCCTACCTTGCCAAGGTACGCCTGTACCAGGCCTATACACAGGACGACAACTATAACGTAACCGGCGTTAACCAAGAACACATGCAGCAGGTACTGGAAGCTACAAGCCATGTAATAGGTACGGCAAGCCTGGAGCCTGATTTTGCCAACAACTTCCTGCCAGGCCAATATGAAAACGGCCCGGAAAGTGTTTTTTCCATACAGTTTAGCGAAGACGACGGTACGTTATATGGCAGGCTGAACTATGGCGATGTATTGAGCCTGCCTCAGGGATTGGGCTGCTGTGACTTCCATAAGCCCAGCCAAAACCTTGTAAATGCCTATAAAACGGCAGCCAATGGTATCCCTATGTTTGATACCTATAATGATGCTGACCTTGACTACCATGCCCTGAACGATTATACGGTAGATCCACGCCTGTACCACACTGTTGCCCTGCCGGGATTGCCGTGGAAGTATGACCCTGAAACTACGTATGTGGAGGCGTGGGTACGCAGCCCGAGTACCTATGGCTACACTGCTTCATTAAAAGAAAACGTCCCTGTTGGTTGTGGTTGTACGGTAAACATAGACCCTTTTTATGGCAATGCCAAGAACAGGATACAAATCCGTTATGCCGATGTGCTGCTTATGAGGGCAGAAGCACTTATTGAAACCGGCCAGCAGGATGAAGCGTTGGGGCTTATAAATGAGGTGCGCAACCGCGCGGCAAACAGTACGGGGCTAATATCTGGATATGCCACAAATACCAATATAAGCCCTTACATTAACGGCCAGAACTGTACTTGGACACAGGACTTTGCCCGCAAGGCTTTACGCTGGGAACGCCGCCTGGAGTTTGCCATGGAAGGCAGCCGCTTCTTTGACCTGGTGCGCTGGGGCGTGGCAGACGAAGTAATGAATGCTTATTATGCTGAAGAAAAGACCAAACGCGCTTATTACAACGATGCATTCTTTGACCGTAATAGGGAAGAGTATTGCCCCATACCTTTGGCACAGATTAACTTTAGCCAGGGTGTGTACCACCAAAACCCGGGTTATTAATTCTTAACTGTTAATATTATGAAAACAATATATAAAACCAGTTTGGTAGCAGGAATCCTGCTGCTTTTTGTAACACTGTTTTCCTGCGAAGACAGTTTTGATAATACAGGGTTTAATACCAACGCAGCCGTGAGCATTACATCATTTAGCATTGCAGGAACTGAAGGTGACATTAACCATGGTACAGGAGTTGTAAATGTGATAGTACCTTATGGTACTGATATTACAAGCCAGGTAGCTACTATAGGCCTGCCTGACGGAGCCGATATCAATGTAGATTTCAGCCAGGCCATGAATTTTACACAGCCCATAAGCTTTAGGGTGGTAAACGGGAATCTCTACAAAGATTATACTGTAAACGTATCAGTTGCTTCGCCTATTATCAGCTTTAAGATTAACGATATTGCGGCAAGCATAAACAATACCTCCCATACCATATTGCTTACCCTGCCTTCCGGTACAGACCTCACGGCACTACAACCCCTAATAGAACTGAGTGAAGGTGTAAGCATATCGCCAGCTTCAGGCAGCACAATCGATTTTACAAACCCTGTAATATTTACAGTAAATACGGCCACAAGCTCTGTAGACTATACTGCTACGGTAAGCGTACCTGTGGAAGGCCTTACCGTTGCATTCCTGGGGACTGCAGCAACGCGCGAAGAGATAAGCAATATGGATGAGAAAACCGCGTGTGATTGGCTCTTTGACAATTACCAGGGTGCACAGTACCTGTCTTTCGCCCAGATTAACTCAGGTGCTGATATCAGTGGAATTGATGTTATATGGTGGCACTATGACAGCGCACAAAACCTGCCTTCTATTGCTTTAAACCCTGCTGTAACCACAGCCCTGCAAACGTACAAGGCTAATGGAGGCAACCTGCTGCTTACCACTTTTGCCAGCCAATATGTAGATGCCCTGGGTATCGTACCACCGGGTAAAGGGCCAAACAATGTGTTTGGTGACTTCCCTCCGAATGGAGGCGTAGATACCAACTCTTGGGGTATCACCTTTGCGGGACACGAAGGCCACCCTATCTTCCAGAACCTGGAAACCTTTGAAGGGAATAAGGCAAATTTGTTACAAAATGGCACTTTCAGGCTTAACCATACCGCCTGGTGGTTTTTACCAGAATGGGGAGGTTATGGCGATGGTGCCGGCTGGAGGAACCAAACGGGCGGTATAAACCTCGCCAGCGAGCCTTGGGATACCGGCCTTAACGGGCGTGTGGTCATTGCTGAATGGGGCGACACCGACAAAAATGTAGTAGTAATCTCATTGGGTGCCTATGACTGGTATAACGAACCTGATGCTAATGGTAATCCAAGCCAGGCGAATGGTTATATAAATAATATCCAAACCCTTACACTTAACAGCATTAATTACCTCATTAATAATTAACACGGCTATGAAATTTAAATATATATACTTCTTGCCTGCATTTGTTATGGCGCTAACCTCGTGCAATGATGACGATACCTACATCGGGGGGTCTGTAATGGGCGGGGAAACAGCCATCAGCAGCATATACCCCACACCACCCTCACAATGGATGGGGAGTGGTGATCCTTACTTTAGCGCAGGCTACACCGGAGACCCAATGCCGTTTTATGAAGATGGTACGTTCCATGTGTATTTTCTGCATGATGCTATAAACAAACCGGCGGGTAAGGGCTTTCACGATATACACGAATATTCTACTACAGACCTGGCGCATTTTGACTATAAAGGCCAGATGGTGCCCTATGGCAGCCAGGACGAACCCGACTTTGGCGTGGGTACAGGATCTGTTATAAAAGTAGGTGGCACGTATTATTTTTACTATACCGGACATAATGATATCGCAGCTTTCCGTGCCAATAACCCACGCGAAAGTGTGCTGTTAGCCACCAGTACCGATCGGATACACTGGACGAAGCAAACATCTTTCAAGATAACGGCTCCGGCAGGTTATTATGATTATGACTTCCGTGACCCCCATGTATTCCTGAACCCTGATGATGGCAAATACTGGATGCTGGTAAGCACCCAAACCGATCCGACACGGAAGGCTGTACTGCTTAAATTTACATCGGATAACCCGGCAAGCGGTAACTGGACACCCGCGGGGTCTTTCTATACCACTGCACCAGAAGACAATTACCTGATGATGGAATGTGCCGACATATTTAAAATGGGTAGCTATTGGTACCTGACTTTCAGCGAAAACTGGAGCATTAGCAAAGGAACCCACTACCGTATGGCTACTTCTATAAACGGCCCCTGGATAAAACCGGCAAACGATATGCTTGACGGCGAATATTTTTATGCTGCAAAAACTGCTTCAGATGGGAACAAGCGCTATGCTTTTGGATGGACAGCCCGTAAAGCGCCTGAAAATGATACGGGAGGTAAAGAATGGGCAGGCAACCTTGTAGTACATGAAATCATCCAGAATGCTGACGGTACACTTGGCCTGAAAGCTCCGGATGCCGTAAGCCAGCTCTTTACGCAATCATCTGCTGTTGCCCTACAAAACACATCCGGTAACGTAACACAGGGTAATAATACATTTAACTTAAATGCTGCAAGCGATGACGCCGTAGCAACGTTTGCCCCGGTAGGTAAAAAAATAAAAGCTTCGGCACAAATTACCCTGAATAATACTTCAGGTTCGGCAGGTTTTTTCTTTAATGTGAGCAGCAGTGCATATTATAGAATTGTATTCGAGCCGCAGCAAAACCGTATAGCAGCTTATAACAGCAACGGAGATGAAGTTACACGCGTACCTTTTAACATTCAGGCTGGCACGGCTTACAACCTTACGGTTATAGCGGATGGCAGTATTTGCGAAGTTTATGCAGACGGAAAAACGGTATTAAGTAACCGTATTTACGGCCGCGACCAACAGATCTGGGGACTTATAGCCACTGATGGTGCAGCTGCCACTTTTAATGGATTGGAAATTAAAAAACCATAACCTAAATTAAGATTGATGAGCAATAATAGAAAAATAAAAGCAGTATCTTTTGGAGAGGTACTTTGGGACGTATTTGCTGACGGGAAAAAAATTGGCGGGGCTCCCCTTAACCTGGCCTTAAGGATGCAAAGCCTGGGCTGTGAAGCCGCAATGGTAAGTGCAATTGGAAAAGATACTGATGGTGAAGAGATTATCAGTTATGTACAAGAAAAGGGCTTGGATACTACAGGCATTGTAACAGTTGAAGGTTATCCTACCGGGCTGGTACAGGTCTACGTGAACGAGCGTGGCAGTGCCAGTTATGAAATCAGCTATCCATCAGCTTGGGATAAAATCGTACTTACGCCGAATGTCTTTAATTTGGTACGGGAAGCTGATGTGATGATTTACGGAAGCCTTGCCTGCCGTGACGCAGTGTCGAAAGAAAGTTTATTGAAGCTGTTGGAAATAGACGGCTATAAAGTTTTTGATGTGAATCTCAGGCCCCCACACTACGAAATTGATACCCTTTTAGAATTGATGAAAAAAGCTGATTTCATTAAGTTCAACGACGAAGAGCTAATTGAAATTGCAGGTAAACTTGGTTCTCACGATAACCTTTTGGAAGATAATATGGAGTTTATCGCGAAAAAAACAGGCTCCAAAGCGATTTGTGTTACTAAGGGTAAGCATGGCGCGATACTATTGTGGGATGACCAGTTGTACAGCAATAGTGGTTACGTAGTAAAAGTGGTTGACACCGTTGGTGCCGGCGATTCATTCCTGGCGACGCTGATAATGAAACTTCTTGTTAAGGAAACGCCCCAGAAAGCATTGGATGATGCTTGTGCTATGGGAGCTTTGGTAGCGGCCGCGACCGGGGCAAATCCAGACATTAGTACTGGACAAATTGAAGAGTTGACTATAAGTGTAAGTTAATTTGGGTTATATAGGGAAAGTTTGGGTTTTCTCTAAAAGCTGCTCCCTAAAAAGAGCAGCTTTTTCATTTCCCGTATTAAGCGATATGAAATAAAATCCAAGACAATTGTAAAAATTAGAGACTGTAACATAGGTAAAGCCGAACTATTTACAATGCTGCAATTAAATAGTATTTTTTAATTTAATATTAAAGGATTCGCATACGGCGCCACAGGTTTACTTTTCGGAAAGTACACCTTCAACCCTTCCCCTGTCTGCTCAAATTTCAGCGAATCATTAGTGGCAACCAACCGGACACTGCTAATTTTTGATTCGCGGTAGGGATTGCCCAAGTGTAAACTTTTTATCAGCACTTCACCAGAGGACGGCCACCCCATTACTGTGGCAAAAAGGTCGTTCCCTTTTACAACAAAGCGAACGTCTTTATCGGTAAACGGCTCGCCCTTTCCTTCGTTAAAGCCCTGGGCGGTTAAGGCTGCAGCCCCCTCCTGCGCAGGACCTTCTCCAAATATTTTCCATGGATGGGTACCGTAGATACTTTCACTGTTTGCACGCATCCACACACCAATTTCTTCCACTATTTTGCGCTCCAGCTCATCGATAGTGCCATCACCTCTCATGGGAATATTAAGCATAAGATTGCCGTTTTTACTCACAACGTCTATAAGTGTATGTATTACTGTTTGTGCGGTTTTATATTCTTTACGCTCATAAACACCCCTGTCATAATGCCACTGCCCTATGCAGGTATCGGTTTGCCAGGTAAGGGGCTCAATGGCATTACTCTGCCCGCGCTCAATATCCCACACCATGGCTTTACGTTGGCCTTCGTCCAGTATTTTGCCTGTAATTACGGCTTTAAGCGTCCCGCTATCTTTAATACTCTTGTTGTACATATGTGCAGCAATGCGCAGTCCAGCATCACTTACCGGCCACAGCGGCAATGCAGTATCATCAAAGTAAATGAGGTCAGGATTGTATTTGTTGATCAGGTCAATGGTACGGTTGTAAAATTTTTCGCAGTACTCTTTGCTGGGTGGTGTGACGCCATTGCCCCAGTTCCATTGCCTGTGTATCATACCGTCATCAAAGCTGTTTTCACTCAGCGGGTGATTTTGCTCATATAATTCCTGAGGATCCAGGCCATCCCACCATTCGCCTTTACCGTCTTTTTTCGTCAGTTTCCCATCATAAGTTACGCCTGCATAAGGCCCTTTTTTGTCTGACCGCTGTGCCGTTTCAAGCCAGCTCCAGGTATGCGCAGCATGTACGCTTACGCCAAACGGCAACCCGTTTTCTTTGGCTGCCTTTGCCCAGGCCCCTATAATGTCCTTCTTAGGCCCCACTTTGGTTGAATTCCAGTTTTTCTGGTATTTACTGTCATAAAGGTCAAGGTTATCATGATGGTTTGCCAGTGCCATAAAGTACTGTGCACCGGCACTTTTATATAACGATACCAATTCATCAGGATTCCAGTTTTCGGCCTTCCATTCGTTGATGACATCCTTAAACCCAAAAACCGATGGATGCCCGTATTTTTTAATATGATATTCATACTGCCAACTGCCCTCCATGTACATATTCCGGGCGTACCAGTCACCTGCCTCGGGCTGGCACTGTGGCCCCCAGTGCGCCCATATGCCGAACTTTGCATTCTTGTACCAATCTGGGACTGTATATCCCTGTAAGGACTCCCATGTGGGTTTAAAAGGCCCTTTAGCCAGAGGTTCAAAAGGCATATCAAAAAGGCCTGTATCAATTAGTGGCCCTGCCACAATTTTTTCTAAAACCAGGGCAGACAATAGTGCTGTACCGCCTTTAAGTAAATCCCGTCTATGCATAATATATATTTTAATAATATGAAGCTTAACCGAATCAGGTCAGTAGATTCAGATAACACTTTCACATTTTGTTTGAAGCTAAAATGAAAGGGTAATTTTTTTGCCGTTGTAATTTACAGTTTTCTCTTCTCCGGAAGGCAGCAGCACCCTGAATTTCCTGTTTTGAAGCATCCCATTATAAGCGCCCTTTCGGTTGCCGATGGTAAGTTTCTTTGTCTTGTCATTCCATGAAAAAGCTATCTCTGTATAAGCGCCCTTTTCATAATTATAGTTATCAAACTCATCTTCATACAGTACAAATGTGCCATCTGCGCCAGGGTATAGCCTTATCTCCAGGTCATCCCATTTTTTTTCTGTTGCATATTGCACCTGAGGGGCAATGGGTAGTATGCTGCCTGCCTTAACATACAGCGGTATCATGTCAATTTTTGTCTTCACATTGATTTCCTGTCCTCCGTTGATTTTTTCGCCGGTCCAGAAGTCATACCATGAGGCGCCTGCCGGAAGGTATACGTTAGCAGTTTTTTCGGCTGTGAAATCAACACCTGCCTGGGCATTGTTTTCGATAGCTGTTTGTTTATTCCAGCCGCTTTCTTCATTTACGTTAACCACAGCCTCAGGGGTATACTGGGCGTTGACTACAGGCGCTACAAGAATGGATTTGCCAAACATGTATTCATTGTTTATACCCCACCCTTTTTTATCTTCTGCAAAGTCCATAGACAAGGCACGCATAGAGGTAGAGTTGTGTGCGCTAACCTGCCACGAGGTAGCATAAATATACGGCAGGAGTGTGTAGCGCAGGTTTATAAACTTCTCTATTGCATCAAATATGGGTTCTCCCTTTTTTCCAAACTGGTAAATCTCCCTTGGAATATCGGTACCATGCGAACGCATCATTGGGGTAAAGGTGCCGAATTGCAGCCAGCGGACGTATAATTCCTGATACAACGGGTTTTGGGCGCCCTTATCGGCATACTTCCCTTTTTTATATTCGCCTGCAAAGAAGCCCCCTATATCGGCATTCCAATGCGGTATGCCAGAAAGTGAAAAATTTAACCCTGCCGGTATTTGTTTCCGTAATGCATCCCAGCTTGAACCTGTATCGCCCGACCACGTATTGGCACCATAGCGTTGCTGGCCAGCAAAAGCAGAACGCGTCAGGATAAACACCCGTTTGTCTGACGTTGTCTTACGCTGGTGGTCGTACATCCCCCCTACTGTCATTAAAGGGTAAGCATTACGCACTTTGCGGAAAGATCCCAGGAAGGTTTTTGTATTGTAATCGGCATCATTGGGATGGAAGTGGTCGGGTTCTGTGGAATCCATCCACCAGCCGTCCATACCCGTAGAAAACAAGCCGCTGTTTACGTAGTTCCAGTATATATCACGGGCTTCGGGATTGTATGCATCATACACGCGTACGCCAGATGGATAATCCATCTTTGGCGGCCATATCTCCGAACCCGATTCCGGCCAGGTCCTGATGTTAAATAACATCCCCTTAGCATCCATGTCGCCGTATTGTTTGGTATTGGGACCAAAGGAAGACCATATGGAAATTATCATATGGGCATTAAGGTTATGTACATCCTGCACCATTTTTTTCCCATCAGGAAACTCGGGGTTAAGGAAATCCATGGAATTCCACAAATAGTTATTGCCCCAGTATTGCCAGTCTTGGATAATACCATCCAGTGGCACACCCAGTTCCCTGTATTTTTTTACTACCTCAACCAGTTCTGCCTGGCTTTTGTAGCGCTCCCTGCTCTGCCAGTAGCCGTAGGTCCATAATGGGAATAAGGGCACCTCACCTGTAAGTTTCCTCATGTTTGCTATAACCCCGTCAGCATTGCCGCCATACATAAAATAGTAATCTACAGCATCGCCCACCTGCGATGTAAATGTGGTACCGTCAGAGTCATCGGTAAATTCAGTTGGCGCGTAATTATCCCAAAACAGGCCGTATCCTTTAACCGATTGGAAAAACGTAATGGCATCTTCCACATTACCCTGTTCAAGGTGGTACTTTTGGTTTCGCTGGTTGAGCGTTCCGCTCTGGTGCTGGCCCAGCCCATAAATAGGCTCCTCTTTTTCTAATACAAAGGATTGGGAAACAGTATAAGTTGCTGTACCGTTATCGTTAAATGGTGTAAATGCGGTTCCGTTCGTTTTTTCTTCAAGTAATCCTGTGTCAGAAACAGATGCAAAACCCACCTTACCTGTTGTAAGATCTACGGTTACCTTAACTTTTTCTGACAATACAGTAACAATGTTGGCGGATCCGGACGCCTTAAAGGCAGTTTTTGCAGGTGATAATACAACCGACAGACTCTCTTTCACATAGGTATTACTATCAGGAACTTTAATAACCCGCACTATTGAGGGGTCGTAAAACTGTATTTCTATACTATTGCCATTTGCGGTAGTTTTAATACCCGTTTTGGTTTTTTGAAAGGATTGCGCAAATGTGCTTACACTGCAAAAACACAGCGATAAAAATAACTCTTTCATGATATTTGATTTGGTACTGAGTCTTCTCATGGATACTATATCGTTATAATAGATTCCAAAAATATGAAAAATGTAAATTAAACACTTAATTTATTTTAGTTATTGAATTCCAGTCCAGAATATGACTGTAATATTAAATATCTTATGTAAATTAGATTAAACAAGCCTTAATCGCGCCCATTTACAAACTTAGAATTCAGTCATGAATTAAATTTTCCACTATTTTAATGTCAAATTGAGTATTATGCAAAACGAACAGCACTTCATAAACCGTAGTGGGTGGCTCAGGGCTGCCGTGCTTGGCGCCAATGATGGAATACTTTCCACTACCAGCCTCGTTATAGGCATTGCAGCTGCAAGCCAAACCCGGGATCCTATAGTATTGGCTGCACTAGCAGGGGTTGTTGCAGGGGCGTTGTCTATGGCAGCCGGTGAATACGTATCGGTAAGTTCGCAGAGCGATATCGAAAAATCAGACTTGGAAAGGGAAGCCAGGGAACTGGCAGAAATACCGGAAGCGGAACTTAAGGAACTAACCCAAATTTATGTAACGCGCGGTTTATCGCAGGAACTTGCACAACAGGTCGCCGTAGAATTGACTGCACACAATGCACTTGAGGCGCATGCCCGCGATGAACTGGGTATAAATGACGTTACACAGGCTAAACCGTTCCAGGCTGCAATGGCATCTGCACTGGCATTCATCTGCGGGGGGATATTACCGCTGCTTGTAGCAGTATTCGCACCGCTCCGTTATATGATACCGTTACAATACGGTTTTTCGATAGTATTCCTTGCCATCTCCGGTATAATGGCTGCCGGTGCAGGGGGGTCAAATAAAATGAAAGCGGTCATGCGTATCTGTATATGGGGAACAGTTGCCATGACTGCTTCTGCGCTTGTCGGCTATGTTTTTGATGTGCAGGTATCGTAGCCAGTAGTGTAATCTATGACGCACCGATAGTCGTTACATGATAGGATATTTTTAAAACGACAATTTTAATTACTTGTATATTTCAAATTTAGGCGATAATTAGTAATTTTGCATCAAACAGGAGCTTCGAACCCTCTGGTTTTAATCTTAGAGCCCAGTGTAATTCGGGGCTCTTTTTTTATAATCAATCTTAAGCAAACCTTAAGCGAATCCACACAAGCTAAAAGGTAGGTAGTGCGTTATTTTGTTATAACAATTAACACTACTCACAATGAAATTTTTAGCCTGCCTGCTATTTGTAGCGTTCCTTCCCATTACATGGGAAACCGACTTTTCCACTGCCCAGAAAATCGCTAAAGAGGAACATAAATTCATCCTGCTTAATTTTTCAGGTTCCGACTGGTGCGCGCCCTGCGTAGCTACCCGTAAGGACTACTTTGACAGCGAAGCCTTTGCCAACATGGCCAAAGACAACCTGGTACTATTAAACGCTGATTTTCCTAGGAAAAAGAAAAACCAGCTTTCAGAAGAACAGACCAAAAAGAATGAGGCGCTGGCCGAAAAATATAATAAGGAAGGTAGCTTTCCACTCACGCTATTGCTAGATACTGACGGCAAAGTTATAAAATCCTGGAAAGGGAAACCGGAAGCTACCGTTGACGGGTGGGCAACGGAAATCAAGGCAGCCTGCAATTCCCATAAATAGATATTTTATGCAGGAGTTCTCACAGTCATTAAAACTGATGGGCAATACTTTTACCATTACGGTAGTGAGCCCTGGTATACAAGAGGCGGAGGTGCATATACAGGCCGCTATTGAAGAAATACGCCGTATCGAAAAGTTGCTTACGACGTTCAGTAACAACAGCCAAACTGCCCTGATCAATGAGAATGCCGGGATAGCCCCTGTACCGGTGGCTGCTGAAGTTTTTGACCTGATCAAGCGCAGCATCGGCATTTCCCAAATCACGCAGGGTGCTTTCGATATCAGCTACGGAAGCATCGACAAAACCTTATGGAATTTTGATAAAACCATGACAGCGCTACCGCCAAAAGAGCAGGCGCTGAAGATGGTACACCTCATCGATTACCGCAATATTATACTCGATGAACAGTACAATTCGGTGCTCCTCAAAAACAAAGGGATGCGCATCGGCTTTGGGGGTATTGGTAAAGGCTATGCGGCCGAGATGGCCAGGCGCCTGCTCATCCGAAACGGGGTGCAAAGCGGCATCATCAATGCCAGTGGCGACCTTACCGCCTGGGGGGGGCAGCCATCCGGCAACCCGTGGCGGATTGGAATATCCAACCCTGACCACCCGGAAGATATTTTTTCCTACCTGGATGTGTCGGGCAAAGCGGTAGCAACCTCTGGCAACTATGAAAAATACGTGATGATAGGCGGCAAAAAGTATTCGCATACCATTGACCCTAAAACAGGGTTGCCGATATCCGGCATTAAGAGTGTAACGGTAATCAGCAGCAATGCAGAATTTGCCGACGCCATGGCCACCCCGATTGCGGTAATGGGCATCAAAGCAGGCTTATACCTTATCGACCAGCTACCGGACCTGCATTGTATTATCATTGACGACAACAATAAACTGTATACCTCAAAAAACATAAACCTTACCCCACATGAAACGCTCCCTTCTTAGCATTACCGCTATCGCTGCTGTCCTTGCCAGCGCCTGCTCGCCCGTAAAAGAGTACCAGAAAAACAAAATCAACGATGGGGAGATGTCCCTCTCGAACCGTAAAGTAGAAAAAACCGAATTGAGCTTCCAGTCCTACAGGGAAGGCTCATCGGGCGCCAATGCCGGGAAAAGCGGCGGCGGGTGTGGATGCAATTAACCCATAACAGCGCAGCAACAACATGAAAAGGATATTTATAACAGGGCTGGCCCTTTTAGGGCTTATGAAAATCTACGCCCAGGAACAGCCCACAGATTCAACAGCATACAAACCTCGGAAATTAAAGCTGGAAGAAATAAACCTGGTGTCAAGCTACTACAAGCAGGATGGTAATAACTCTGCGGTAACCGGTGGAACAGGCACCGAGAAACTTAACGATATCTCCAATGCAATAGATGTACGCCTGGTTAAGTTCGGTGAAAACGGCATTAAGCACAATTGGGATTTTGAGGTAGGTGTCGACCATTATTCTTCGGCGTCATCGGATAAAATAGACCTGCATGCGAATTCTTCGGCTTCTTCTTCGGATATGAGGGTATATCCATCGCTGAACTACATCCGCGAAAACGAGGCAAAGGGCCGTGCCTTTGGCATAGGGGTTTCGTCCTCCACCGAATACGACTACCAGTCTTTTGGCGGGAACATCAGTTTTTCCCAAAAAACAAAAGACCGTAACGGTGAGTTTACCGCAAAGTTACAGGCCTACCTCGACCAGGTAAAGCTGCTTGCGCCCGTAGAACTGCGGGGGCTGCCCGGTACTGATGATTCGGGTAACGCCTCGCGCAATACCTTTGTGGGGTCGTTAAGCTATTCGCAGATTATCAACCGCGATTTCCAGGTACTCTTCCAGGCCGACATAGTGCAGCAGCAGGGCTACCTTAGCTTGCCTTTTCACAGGGTATATTTTACCGATGGCTCTGTGCATCAGGAAAAGCTACCCGACAGCCGCCTTAAAATACCTTTGGCGGCACGCGCCAGTTACTTTTTGGGCGACAATATTATCCTGAGGGGGTATTACCGTTTCTACACCGATGACTGGGGCATACAATCCCATACGGCAGAGCTTGAAGTTCCGGTAAAGATTACCCCGTTCCTTTCGGTATCTCCGTTTTACAGGTACTATACCCAGACTGCTGCCAAATATTTTGATGGTTACCAGATGCACGGCCCGCAGCGTGACTTTTACACCAGTAATTACGATCTTTCAAAGTTCAACAGCAACTTCGTGGGCATCGGGTTGCGCATGACACCAGTGCACGGGCTCTTTGGTATTGAACGCCTCAACCTGCTCGAAATACGCTACGGCCATTATACTCGTTCTACCAACCTGAACTCGGATATTATCAGTATTAATATCAGGTATAAGTAACTTGCGTACCTTTAAGGAGATTTTAAACCTATGAAAATACTTATAGTTGAAGACGAAACAGGTATAATTAACTTCCTGGGTAAGGGACTGCGCGAAGAAGGGTACGAGGTTTTGGCAGCAAACGACGGGAAAAGCGGGCTGGCCCTGGCCCTGGAACAACAACCGCATGTTATTTTGCTGGACTGGATGCTACCGGTGCTTAGCGGGCTTGAAGTGTGCAAGGCCCTAAGGGAGCGGCAGGTGGATACGCCGGTAATTTTTCTTACTGCAAAGGACACCATTCAGGACACTATCGACGGGCTGAGGGCCGGTGCTAACGACTACATCAAAAAGCCGTTTAGTTTTGAGGAGTTACTGGAAAGAATAAGGGTACAGCTGCGGGCAAAAACAGAAAGGCAAAAAGATATTGTTATAGGTAGCGTGACCGTCGCCCTGACGGCACATAAAGTCCTTAAAAACGGATTGGCAGTAAACCTTACCCAGCGTGAATTTGAATTATTGTCTTATCTTGTACAGCATAAAAATGAGGTGTGTACCCGTGCCCAGATCATTAATGACGTGTGGGATATCCACTTTGAATACGATACGGGCGTAATTGATGTCTTTATCAACGGTATCCGTAAAAAGCTCGAACTCGACAAGGAAGTTGACTTTATAAGGACCATTCGGGGAATCGGCTACATTGCAGAATTTTAAAACCATGGCAATAGCATTCAGGAACAGGATCGCGCTTTTCTACAGCATCACTGCTGCCATACTGGTGTTGCTTGTTTTTGCGTTAATTTACCTGATCGTAAGCAGTGGTGTATACAGCAGCCTTGATAATGACCTGCAAAAAGAGGTGGACGACCTTTATACCGAAATAACGGTTACGCCTGCCGGATTTTCAGTCGAAAAGGAAGAATGGTATGAGAAAGAACACAATACCCTTGACATTAACCCCATTTTCATACAGTTTACGGACCGGCATGGAAAGCTATCCGACCGGTCACCCAACCTTAAAGAGTCAAAACTCAAATACAGAACCCTCACTGAAGACATATTTTACGACAGCCTGCTAGATGACATACCCGTACGGCAGGCTCAGGTACCGGTCCGCTTCAAAGATACAGTTGTAGGGTATATACTGGTAGCCGTCCCGTTGCAGGATGCCGGAAACCTGCTTTATAACCTCAAAAGGGTATTGTTTATTACCTACCCCTTGCTGCTCATTATACTGTTTGCCGTTACCCGCCTTGTAGCAGGCAGGAGTATAAAGCCGGTAAACAATATTATTGAGACTGCTGGCAGGATTTCCCGTAACACCCTTTATGAGCGGATTGCCTATCCGGGAAATAAAGATGAATTATACACACTATCCCAAACCATCAATAACCTGCTCGACCGTATTGAAAGCGCTGTACTCAGGGAAAAACAATTTACCTCTGATGCCTCTCACGAACTAAGGACCCCACTCGCCGTTGTAAGAGGCACCCTTGAAGTCCTGATACGCAAGCCACGCAGCCAGGAAGAATTTGTAGAAACAATTAAATATTGCATCGCCGAAACAGACCGTATCAACCTATTGGTAGACCAGCTCTTGCTACTTGCAAGATTTGAAAGCCAGAAAGAAGCACTTAAAGTAGAACACACCAATATCAGTGTGCTTGTTTTAGATACCCTTTCCCGCAACGCAAAGGCAATCAAAGAAAAAAATATAAAGGTTGAAACACATGTTGCCGAGAACCTATATATGAAAACCGACGGATACCTGTTATCCGTGGTGCTGGAAAACCTAGTTTCAAACGCGGTAAAATATTCTAAACCTGACGGGATAGTAACATTATCGGCAAGTGCAGGTAAAGGCAGTATCCTGCTACAAGTGACAGACAATGGCATAGGCATTGCAAAAGAGGAACAGCAGAAAGTATTTGGATCATTTTACCGTTCACGGCCCGATGAGCATATCCAGACAAAAGGCAGCGGCCTGGGCCTGTCCATCGTGAAACGGATCTGTGAACTACTGGATATAGAGATTACCATTGAAAGCGAGCTTGCCGTAGGTACAAAAGTGACGCTCACACATACTACTTAAATATCAAATTCGAAATCAAACAGCTCAGAGGGTGTAGTAGCAAGTGATTTGGAGAGTTCAAGCAGCGTGGTAAAGCCAAAGTTCCTGCTGCCGGACTCTATAGCCTGAAGGTCCGTTTTACTAAGGTAGCCCCGGGCAGCAACATCGTTGATGCTCCAGCCCTTATCTTCACGATATGTACGGACACGCTGGCCAAATTGTACCAGCCTCTGGTCTTTGAATTGGATCATAGTAATATCTTATACTCCAAAAATAACCTTTATATATCAGCAGATGGGAATGATGCAGCAATTCATATTAAGTATAAATAAATACGGATTCTGTAATGTGAAGGTACTTGCAAGATTCTATATTCATTTCTATATTTAGCCTGAATAATTCCTCCATTACCATGCAACGCAATAAATACATCCTGGTGCAGGATGATACCGTTAAAGTCAGGTACCGTAACCTCGAGGTGGTATTCCGGGTGCGCGATATTGAAAGCATTTCAATTATCAAGACAAAGCACGATAACGGCTTTGTCAATTTATTATTGGGTACTATCTACTGGGAGTATTACCTGAAAATAAAAATACGCGAAAATGCCCCTCTATTGGAAAAAATAAAAGCCCGGGACAGGAAGCAGTTATCCAGAGAAGTTGTAAAAGTTATGGATTATACATTCCCACTCCGAATGGAAATGAATGAAAATATTTTAGATAATCGCTAATTATGCATGAAATTTCTTCTAAACATTATAAGTAATTTATCATTTGGTGCAAAAGGGATCCTTACCTTTACCATCTATTGAACCTGTAAACATACCGCTTATTTATAGGGTGCTTATTACAGGTTGCCTCTTATTCTATTGCAAATATACTGCCTTAGCTTTTTTACGAATTATTTGAGCGACGTCGCCATGTAAATTATAATCATGTAAAAGCTGTACTTGAACAATAGTTAAAATTACCGCACAAGCCCGTTTTTAATGGGCAATAACTATTTATAAGTTAAATTTACAGGACGTATAATGCCTATGGAAAAAGATCACCACTATTACCAGCAACTTGAAGATGTCGTGCTAAGCGCGCCTTTCCCTATTGGGGTCTTCACCGGGCGTGAACTTACCGTTGTGCTGGCCAATAAGGCACTTATCGATGCCTGGGGAAAAGGCGATGACATTATAGGCAGGTCCTATATCGAAATACTTCCTGAATTGCAGGGCATGGGTATTTATCAACAGCTGTGGCAGGTTTTAGACACCGGTGAGCCCTATATAGCTACAAACAGGCGTGTTGACCTTATTAAGAAAGGAATAAAAGAAGTCCATTATTTTAATTATACGTTCACTCCCCTAAAGGCACCTGACGGAACGGTTTACGGTGTTATGAATACTGCGGCAGACGTAACCGAACTGGTCATGGCCAAAAACCATGCAGCTGAAGCAGAAGAAAAGCTTACGCTCGCAATTGAAAATGCTAAGCTGGGCACCTATGAAATCAACCTGGAAAACGGTGATATAAAAACCTCCGGGATATTTAAGGAAATATGGAGGATAACAGACCCCATCACAAATTATGATCTGATTGGCAAACTTCACCCCGATGACCTGCACATAAGGGAGCAATCTCACCGGGAAGCGGAACTAACCGGGAAAATGTCCTATGAGTTACGGATTATCCACAACAATTCAGAAGTGAGGTGGCTGCGCATTAACGGTTTTTATATTGATTCGCCGGATACCAAAAGCCTGTTTGGAACAGTACAGGATATTACAGAACAAAAATCATTTGAAGAAGAACTGAAGTTAAAGGTAGACGAGCGTACCCGGCAATTGCTGCGTTCAAACGAAAGCCTTTCCCAGTTTGCACACGCCGTCAGCCATGACCTTAAGGAACCCCTGCGTAAAATACGTTTTTTCACCGGTGCGCTTAATGATATGCTGGAACCCGATAGTAAGGCACGTACGCTCTACGCCGCAAAAATCGAAAAATCGGCAGCAAGGATGCACAGCATGATTGAAGATATACTGGCCTACTCCGTTATGGATGCCGCCGCATTCAGTGTACAGAAAATCGACCTTAATGTACTGCTTTCCGAGGTCCTGGGTGACCTGGAGCTGGTGATAACGCAGAAGGACGCTGTTATTAACCGGTCGCTGCTTCCTGATATACAGGGCGCACATGTACTCCTTAGCCAATTGTTCTACAACATAATTGGAAATAGCCTGAAGTTTTCCCGTGAGGCAGTACGGCCGCACATAAACATAACCAGCCATTTGTTGAGTAAACCTTCGGGTGACTGCATCAAGATTGAAATAGCCGATAATGGCATTGGCATCGAGAAAGAATTCGTTGATAAGATCTTTGAGCCTTTTAAACGGCTACATTCAAAAGATACCTATGATGGAACCGGGCTGGGGCTTTCCCTTTGCCATAAAATAGTGCAACGCCATAACGGTACAGTATCCGTGTGGTCCGAAATAGGCCTCGGTACTACATTTGAAATTATCCTTCCGGTAACCCAAATACAAATAGGGCTTTAAAATGATGCCAGTGGGTTTGGGAAAACCGGGGCATCCGCTGTAAGCCAATACTTTACAATGTGCTCCATGGCCTGCTGGAATTGAAGGTAATCGTTCAGCTTGTGGAAAAAACCATGTGCAGACTGCTCATAGGCCCTCGCAATAGTTGCATCTGTTGCTGAAGTGGTTATAAAAATAAAGGGCACACATTTACGGCGTAAATTTTCATCTGCCAATATACTGTCCCTGAACTGGTATCCGCTCATTTTGGGCATATTCACATCCGAAAAAATGATAAATGGATTTACGGACTCCCCCGCCAGATAATCGAGGGCAGAATAACCGTCTGTAAAACAAACTATCTCATTGGGGTAACGCAAACCATCAAGGATTTCCTTTAATATTTCCCTGTCATCAGCGTCATCATCTATTATAATGATAGGACCGTCTTTCCTTACCATATATCATATTAAAGTGCAAATGTAGTAATGTATTGTTACTTTCTATAAAATTTAACCAAGTTTCTTGAATCCATATACAAACCAGGGAGAAAATATGTTGAGGTTTATTTTATATTTACCATAAATAAAAATAATAATTTGTTTACTTATATTTGTTAAATAAATAAACAAATACAAAAACATGAAAGGCATTTTAATGGTCAATCTCGGCTCACCGGAGAGCCCCACCGCAAAGGACGTAAAACCCTATCTGGACGAATTCCTGATAGATAAATACGTAATTGACTACCCCTATATCCTAAGGGCGCTTCTTGTAAAGGGGATAATACTCCGTTCGCGTCCGAAAGCTTCTGCAGAGGCTTATGAAAAAATATGGTGGGAAGAGGGTTCACCACTGATTGTTTTGAGCAGGAGGCTAAAGGAAGCTGTTACAGCTAAATTATCCGCCCCCGTTGCATTGGCTATGCGCTACGGAAAGCCTTCCCTGGAAGAAGGACTTGATGAACTTGCCGCCAAGGGAGTAGACCACGTACTGGTAGTACCGCTGTACCCCCAATACGCAATGGCCACTACCCGCACAATTGTAGAGAAGACAGAAGAAATCAGAAGCCGCAAATTTCCTTTCATGCTTATGGAACACTTTGCCCCTTTTTACAATAAGCCGGAATATGCACGCGTATTGTCCCAGTCAATAAAAGACGCGCTGAACGGGTTTCAATATGACCATATCCTTTTCAGCTACCACGGCGTGCCGGAGCGCCATATACGGAAAACGGACCCGACGGGCTCCCATTGCCATATCGATAGCGAGTGCTGTTCCTTGAAATCCACAGCACATCAATTCTGCTACAGGCACCAATGTTATGAAACAACAAGGGCTGTTGCCGAAATACTCAAACTGCCTGCCGAGCGCTATTCCGTAACCTTCCAAAGCCGCCTGGGCCGCGATAAGTGGCTTGAGCCCTATACGGATAAACGGATTGCGGCGATGCCGGCAGAGGGCATAAAAAATCTGGCTGTGGTAACGCCCGCTTTTGTATCGGACTGTATCGAGACACTTGAGGAAATCGCTATGCGTGCTAAAGACGACTTTTTAGGGAACGGAGGTAAAAATTTCATCACCATCCCTTGCCTGAATGATCGGGAAGACTGGACGGATGCTGTCGCAGGCTGGATAAGCGACTGGATTGATGAAACAACGCAGACAATGCATACCTGACATATACCACCAAGAAATGAACGTCGGACAAAACAAGGAAAGCGGGCTAAAGCCCGCTTTCTTAATAAATACCCCCATGATATTTACGACATGTAATTGTTATGTAAAGGTAAAAAAATAAATTGATTACATAGCAGGTAATATCACTTTATTAATGGCGTGCACTACACCATTGGAAGCCTGCACGTCAGTAGCAACTATTGAAGCAACCCTGCCGTTAGCGTCTGTAATTGAAGCACCGCCTTCGAGATTAACAGTAAAACTTCCTCCCTCAAACGTCGGAACGCTCATATTATCGGTCAGCGAAGCAGCAAGCACATTTTGCACGGTTACCACATGGTATTTTAAGGTGTTTTCCAGGGTTGCCTGCGGGACATCAGCCAAACCCGAAAGACCCAGCTCCTGTAATAACGATGAAAAAGCATTATTGGTGGGTGCGAAAACCGTAAACGGTGCATTCTGTGAACCGGAAAGTATCCCTACAAAATCAGGCTGATCCTCACGTGTCAGCGCTTGTACCAGTATCGAGAAATCAGGGTTAGCAATTGCATGGTTTACAACTGTCGGTAAACCTATTACACTGTTGACAACATGTACAACGCCATTGCTTGCCATTACATCAGCCCCTGTTACCGTAGCACCACCGTTGGCAGTTCCACCATTTAAAACAACCCCGTTGGATGTATTTATAAACATACTTAACGTATTAGTAGAGGATGCACTTCCCTTTCCCATTGTCTTCACATATCCCGTCTGCAGCGACGAAGAAGCCATGGTACCGGAAACAACGTGGTTAAGCAACAACTCTTTTAGGGCAGCTACAGGAACCTGTTCAATTGATGTATATTCATTTTGCTGCAAATAGTTCTCGAACGCCTGGTTGGTCGGGGCAAATACCGTAAAGCTGCCTTCACCATCAAGGGTACCGGTGAGGCCTGCGCGGTTCAATGCTGTGGAAAGCGTAGAAAGTTCTGGGGTCGATGCGGCAAGGTCAGCAATGGAGTTACCGTTCTGAGCGGTATTGTTGTCGTCAATGCTGCAAGAAGTTACCATCGGTGCTACTGCAAGCAACAGGATGGCAAGAGGCCTGAATAAAGTTTTACTGTTCATAGATTAAAGTTGTAAGATTTGTAACCTAAAAATACATACATTTATTTTTTGTTCAATGTTTTTTGTTAAAATTTTAAACAAAAAAATTTTGAAAAAATGTTTATCTTCGGGAGCCACTTCTATCGACCGACAAGAAAGAAACGCAACACATCATTTTAAACCAGGACCAAATGGACACAACACGACCAAAGGAAAAAGAACGCGAATATTGGCTTGACCTCCTCCGGTTCATTGCAATATTCATGGTAATATGTATACATTGTGCCGATCCCTTCAATATCTCACCGGAAGCCCGGGCGAATCCGGAATATAATTTTTGGGGCAGTCTGTACGGCGCATTTCTCAGGCCCTGTGTACCTCTTTTTGTAATGATTACCGGTGCGCTATTGTTACCGATTAAAGAAAATACGGGAGCTTTTTACAAAAAAAGGCTTTCCAGGATTCTTATTCCTTTCCTTATCTGGTCCATCCTGTACAATTGCTATCCCTTGCTCACCGGGATGCTGGGCCTGGACCCTGCTGTTGTAAGTGAGACATTTGCCTACGCCGGCCCGCATCCTTCCCAGTCCCTAGAAGATACTATTGCCCGGTTGGTTGCCATAATTGTTTCATTCAATGCGTATACTGTGCACTTATGGTATATATTCATGCTTGCAGGGCTGTACCTCTACATGCCGTATCTGACAGCCTGGATAGAAAAAGCAGACCGTTTTCAATATAAAATATACGGCGCATTTTGGGCAGCAACCCTTTTTCTGCCTTACGCGTTCCGTTTTACAGCACCCGACATTCTGGGTCGGAGTGCGTGGAACAGTTTCGACACCTTTTATTATTTTGCTGGGTTTAATGGCTATCTCTTCCTGGGATATTGTGTAAAGAAATATCCATTAGCACTAAATACGGCAACAAGATACATTTTGTGCGCAGCACTATTTTCTACGGGTTATCTTATAACGTATCTTGGCTTCCGGTACATGACTGCAAACCCGGGGAGTACGGAAAATGATGTGGAACTTTTCTTCCTGTATTGCTCACCACAGGTCGCGCTGATGACCCTGGCCGTAATACTGTTTATCAAGCCCGTAAAAATACGTTCCAAAACCGTCAGAAAATACCTTGCAAGGACGACGCAATACGGATTAGGCATCTACCTCTGTCATTATTTTGTAGTAGGGCTTGGCTATGCCATTTCGCAAAAGCTTTCCATACCCGTATCAGTAAGGATCCCGTTTACAGCCCTTGTTGTTTTCGCCATAAGCTGGATCGTTGTGCACCTTTTCTACAAAGCCACACCGCGATATGCCCGCTGGATATTTGGGTAACAAAGTGGCACGAGATATAATGTTTATCCGAACTTTGCTACGGCAGCATGCAAGGTGGTAAAAAGTTCAAGGTAAGGGTTGTTAACCAGGTCAACTTCGGAAACCCTCCGCCCCACTACCCAAAGCGCCGATTCACTTTGACGGCACTTTCGCTCGAGTGTGACGATGTATTCACCAAGCGGGCGCTCTTCCGGAAGAACGGTAATGTAGGTAATGTAGGTAATCCCCGTAAACAGCTTATTTATTTCGTAAAGACTGTCCAAAGGCATATTGCTGCCCAGATAAATACAGGCCTTACCCGAGGCTACGATTTCGTATTGCAAATAAAGGAGCCCTAACTCATGTATTTCGCCAAAAGGCAGGAACAGTACATAGTCAGGAGAGGCCCCTCTTTTTAATTTCCTTCCCGCCAATGCCGTCTGTTGCACCACATACATACGAATCAGGTTGCTTATAAAGTGCTCGTGCGCCGGTTGTATGGTAGCCGTTTGCCACATCAGGCCTACCTCTTCGAGAAAAGGGAGAAAGTATCCCATAAACACTTCGCGAAATGGCATTTTGGTCAGCAAATGATCGGTTGTGTCGCCGAATAATGCCTGGTCAAATGTCATCATGGAAAGCTTATACTGATGCAGGATGTGTGCAATATCCTGACGGGTACTGCGTAACTCCACCACCATTTTTTCAATTTCCGCCCCGCCCATCCGGGCAACCTTCGATATCTTTATGCCATACTCGGTCAGCACAGCAATATTCAGCAGTTTTCTTAAATCATCAAGCGTGTAACTACGCAGGTTGGTCTCACCCCGCTCAGGTGTAAGGATGCCATACCGACGTTCCCATACACGTATCGTGTGCGCTTTAACCCCTGACAGGTTTTCAAGGTCGCTGATTGAAAATGTAGTTTTTATATTGTTCACCCCTATTCGTATGATTATTAAACATTATAGAACAAAAATACACATTTAGAGCATCAAAATTGTTTTAAAACACAGATTAAAATAATTTGAATAAAAGAAATATCATCCAACGCTGTTAAAAAAAGGGCACAGATATAAAAATTAAATTTTGTTTAATTACTTTTGTTAAAACATAAAACAATATAAAATTTATATTTCTCATGTTATTTCCTACCGCATATCACCAAATACGGAACCGGTTGTCAGAATTCAACCCGGAAGGATATGCCGGTACACGCAATTTTACATACGGCAGTGTCTCCGGACTCTCGCCCTATCTCTCACGGGGCGTAATTACATCGAAAGAAGCGTATACAACGCTTCTAAATAATTATGGCAGAAGCCAATGCATGCCTTTTTTGAAACAGCTCCTTTGGAGGGAATATTTCCAAAGGAAACTGCAGTTTGACCCGGACACAGCTTTCTACCCGTTACATTACATTAAAAATGCAGACATTCCGGAAGCCCTGCTCACGGCATCTACAAGTATTGAAGCAATAGATAGTGGCATCAGGACTTTATACGAAACGGGCTATATGCACAACCACCTGCGTCTCTATACCGCTTCGATTTGTTTCATGGCCGGTTTCAGTCAGTTACTTCCGGCACAATGGATGTATTACCACTTGCTGGACGGCGATTGGGCCAGCAATTATTTTTCATGGCGATGGGTCGGCGGTGCGCTTACCGGAAAACGCTATATTGCCAATCAGGAAAACATTAATTTTTTTACCGGAACACATCAGAAAGGCAGCTTCCTGGACAAAAGCTACGAACAACTCACGGAATTAACCCACGTTAAGACACTTTCAAAACAGGCTGAAGTCGAATTTAGGACAGTATTGCCTCAAACCGCCATGCCTGTGCTGAAGGCTAAGCAGCCGGTATTGCTCTATAACAACTATAACTTAGATCCTATATGGCATGATAAGAGCGATTACCATAGGGTGTTATTACTGGATCCTTCGCATTATCAACGGTACCCCGTTAGCAGCAACGTTTTGAATTTCACATTGGAACTTGCAAAAAATATTACAGGCATCCAAATTTACGCTGGCGGCTTTACAGAACTGGTTCTTGAATATCCTGATGCCCGGTTCCTGGCAAAGGAACACCCTCTTTTTTACTATCCCGGAGCAATGGTTGAACCCCGGGATTGGCTCGCGCCCGATGTAACCGGTGATTATCCCTCCTTTTCACAGTATTTTAAAGCAATAATAAAAAAATATCCCGAATATGCAGCCGCTTAAAACATTTATAATTGCCGGAGCAAGCAGTGGCATCGGCCTTGAGATCGCCAAGTTGCTGGTGCAGGAAAACTACTTTGTTTATGGTATCAGCCGTACACCGGGGCCGCTTCAAGGTACACCGCATTACAAACATCTGGCATACGACCTTACTTCCACAGAGGCCTTGCCGCAAGTCAACACCGCAATAAACGGCTTGGTCTACTGCCCGGGCAGTATCACACTTAAATCTGTAGAACGGCTATCCGAAACCGACCTTGACCGCGACTGGCACCTCAACGCACGCTCGGCCTTTGGATTTGTGAAGAAATACAAGCCGCTATTGGAAAGCGAACCCTCAATAGTATTATTCAGTAGCGTGGCCGCCCAGAACGGGCTCCCATTCCATGTGAGCATTGCCATGGCAAAAGGTGCAATAGAGGGACTCACTAAGGCGCTTGCTGCAGAATTTGCACCAAAAATAAGGGTGAATGCTATAGCCCCTTCACTGACTGATACCCCACTTGCTGCCCACCTGCTCAATACCGAGGCAAAAGTTACTTCGGGGGCACTGCGGCACCCCTTGCAATCCATTGGAAATGCCCGAAATATAGCAAAGCTCGCCTGCTACTTGCTATTGGACGGGTCGTGGGTGTCAGGACAGGTATTCGGGATCAATGGCGGATTGGGTTCCATAATGAGATAAATAAAGCGGAAGTCGCCCGGACGTGCGAAAACCTATCATTTTTACCCATATATTAGCAAGAGTATACATTATGAGCAAAGACTTCACACCAGCGCAAACCGACAGGATCATTGAAATGGCATGGGAAGACCGGACGCCTTTTGAAGCCATTCGCCTACAGTTTGGACTGAATGAATCACAGGTAAGGCAACTGATTCGAAAGGAATTAAAATCGGGCAGTTACACCCGTTGGCGCGAACGTGTAGCGGGCCGGCGAACAAAACACGCAGCTAAAATACCGTTTACCACAAACCGGTTTAAAAGCAGCATGCAGCGACAGATTACAGGTAATAGAATATCCAAAAGGTAAATACAAAAGCAGACAATCAAATTTAGATAAAATAATATGAAGATAGCCATAATCGGTTCCGGTATTTCCGGTTTGTCGGCAGCTGCTTACAGCGCCAGGCAGGGCCATGAAGTGCACGTGTTTGAAAAAAACGGCAGCCCCGGCGGAAGGGCACGACAGTTTACAACCCCCGAAGGCTATACCTTTGATATGGGCCCAAGCTGGTATTGGATGCCCGACATCATTGAACGCTTTTTTAATGACTTCGGGCATACTGCTTCTGATTTCTACAGGCTCGTCAGCCTGGACCCACAATTTGAAATGGTCTTTGACGAGAGTAGCATTTCTTTGCCTGAAGGTATGGACGAAATGGAAATACTATTTGAATCAATAGAGCCGGGTGCCGGTACGAAATTTATACGCTTTATGGAAGACGCAGCGTATAAATACAAAATCGGGATGGGAAAGTTCGTCGAAAAACCCTGCCATTCCTGGCTGGAATTTGCCACACCGGATATTGCGATGAGCGCACTGCGCATGGACCTGCTTACCAATTACAGCAGCTACGTACGCAAATACTTTAGTAACCCCAGGCTAATCGCCCTTATGGAATTCCCCGTGATATTCCTGGGTGCTGCACCAAAAGATATCCCGGCTCTATACAGCCTCATGAATTACGGCGGTTATGCTTTGGGCACCCACTACCCTATAGGCGGGTTCTACAAACTGGTGGATGCCATGGTTAAAATTGCATTGGAACAGGGTGTGCAGTTTCATTTTAATAGCCCTGTCGATAAGATTAACACATCAGGTTCCAGGGTTAGTTCGCTTGTTTTGAAAGGACATGAACTATCCTTCGATGCGGTCATTGCGGCCTGCGATTACCACCATGCGGAAAGCCTGCTGCAAACCGGCCATCGTAATTACTCGCCAAAATATTGGGAAAGCCGGACTTTCGCCCCGTCATGCCTTATCTTTTACCTGGGCTTTACCACCACGTTGCCAGGGCTGGGGCACCATACCCTGTTTTTCGACAAGGATATGGATGCCCATATCGATGCTATATACAAAACCCCCGGCTGGCCCGCAGCGCCGTTATTTTATGTATGTTGCCCATCAAAGACCGATCAGGGGGTAGCGCCACCCGGACATGAGAATGTGTTTTTGCTCATGCCACTTGCAACCGGTATCGAAGACAGCACAACACAACGTCAAAAATACCTGGATATAATGCTGGAGCGGCTTGAATCCCGTATTGGCGTTCCCGGGCTGAAAGAAAAGATGGACTTTTGCCAAAGCTACTGCGTCAGCGACTTTGTAAGCGACTACAATGCCTTCGGTGGGAACGCATACGGATTGGCCAACACGCTCAGGCAAACCGCAGTGCTAAAGCCTTCATTACGAAACAAAAAACTTAAAAACCTGTTCTACGCAGGACAGCTGACAGTTCCGGGACCCGGTGTCCCCCCCTCCATCCTGTCCGGAAAAATAGTATCCAATGAAATTTTAAAAGCAAAAAAAACATTCCATGAAAAAACTGTTTGACGAATTATCGCAACAGGTAAGCAAGCTTACCACCCAAAAATACAGTACCAGTTTTTCACTCGGAATCCTGGCGCTCAGCCCCGCCATACGCCCCGCCATATATGCCATATACGGGTACGTACGTCTCGCCGACGAAATTGTGGACAGCTTTCATGGGTACGACAAGGTGCAATTATTACGGCGTTTACGCATACAGACCGATGAGGCCCTTGAAGAAGGAATATCGCTCAACCCTATACTAAACGCATTCCAGCAAACTGTCAGCACCTATAGCATTGGCAGACCGCTTATAGACCAATTTCTCAGGAGTATGGAGATGGACCTGGAACCACAACATTACGATGAAGGGCTTTATAAGGAATACATACTCGGCTCTGCTGAAGTAGTAGGGCTGATGTGCCTGCACGTTTTCGTTCACGGCGACCTGCAATCCTATGAACGGCTTAAGCCTTATGCGATGAGCCTTGGCGCAGCCTTCCAAAAGGTAAATTTCCTGAGAGACCTGCGCGACGACCACTTCGAACTGGGACGGACTTACTTTCCAAATGTCGACATCCGTAATTTTGATAACGCTATAAAAAAGGAAATTGAGCGCGATATCCGTAAAGATTTTGAGCGGGCACTGATAGGCATCCGGATGTTGCCCCCCACCTCACGGTTTGGCGTCTATCTCGCCTACCGCTACTACATATCACTCTTCCTTAAAATTGAGAAAACTCCGGCAGACCACATACTGCAATCCAGGATACGGATTCCTAACAGCAGGAAGCTTTCGTTAATGATGTCCAGTTACGTGCAATACAAAATAGCTGCAGTATGAAAGCGGTGTACATGTTGATAGCGTGGTTTACTTTTACGACCGACCATAGCACCGATGGCCTGGAAGAAGTACGACTGAATTATGCCAGGGCTGTTGAAAATAAGGAGTTATGCAGGGAAATGATCGAGCGTTTCGAAAAAAAAACTAAAAATGCCATTGAGCAGGCATACCTGGGTGGATTTCAGACCATATGGGCAAAGCATGCGTTCAACCCGTTGAAAAAGCTTGAGTCATTCAACAACGGCAGGCAAACTATAGAGGCTGCTGTTCAAAAGGAGCCATTCGATGTAGAAGTACGCTGCATACGGCTCTCGGTGCAGAATAATGCACCTTCGATACTTGGATATACCGGCAACATAAAGGAAGACCGCGATTTTATAAACGCTAACAGGGCAAAGATTACTTCTCCTGCGCTGCAACGGATGGCTGATAAATTAATATACGAATAACCGATATGGACATAGTTGATTTTATAATAGTGGCGGTAACATTTTTTATAATGGAAGGCCTGACCTGGGTGATACACAAGTACGTGATGCATGGACTGCTTTGGGCGCTCCACCGCGACCATCACGACCACAGTAACAAGGGCAACCTTGAGAGAAACGATTATTTCTTCCTGATATTCGCCACGCCCGCCATTTTGATGATGTACACTGGTGTACGTAACGGGTTCAGCCCGGTATTTTATGTTGGCGCGGGTGTGAGCCTCTATGGCATGGCGTATTTTTTTGTACACGATATTTTTATACACCAGCGTTTGCAATTCCTGCGAAACACTAAAAACCCATATCTTTTAGCCATTCGTAGGGCCCATAAGCAGCATCACAAGCATACCGGTAAACAGCACGGCGAGTGTTTTGGTTTTCTGTGGGTACCTATAAAATATTTTAAAATGTACTTCAAAAAACAAAAGTAATGGCCCAGTACACGTACCTGATTGTCAACATACTTACAATTATGATCTGCTTTTCCTTTTCCTTCCACCCGAAAATACGGTTCTACAGGTATTTCGGGGCGTTCCTGTTAGCGTCGGTCACTGTGGGCGTACCGTTCATAATATGGGATATTTGGTTTACGGCGAGAGGCGTGTGGTGGTTTGATGATAAGTACATCATGGGCTTGCGTATAGCGGGACTGCCCATTGAGGAAATTTTATTTTTCGTCTGTATCCCATTCTCATGTGTGTTCACGCATTATTGCCTCAACAAATTCTTCAATTGGAGTTGGGCGGCAAGATATAACAACGGAATAACAGTGGCGGGATGCCTTCTGGCAATCCTCTCACTTTTGAAGTATAGCAACGAATTATATACCGCATTTACAGCAATAGTGCTGTTTCTTACATTAATTATAATGAACAGGATAGTGAAGTACAACGGCCTGGGGCAGCTGACCCTGGCTTACCTGCTGCTGATGCCGGGATTTATTACAGTAAACGGGGTATTGACCGGTACCGGTCTCGACAGCCCTGTGGTAAACTATACCCCGTCTGTAATTACCGGATACCGAATACTCACCATACCATTGGAAGACTTTGCCTACGGGTATGTACTGGTGCTTTTGAATATAATGGTGTTCAATGCTATACGCGGAAAAAAGACCCTTACAATAGCTGTCCACAAACCTTAAAAAAACATTTTAAAAATTAAATAAAAATACATTCATTTCTTTAATGGCAGGGCATACCCACGCAACGCAGCCGGTCTGCTGATGATTTTCAAATCAATTACCTTTTAACTCTTGTCAAAAGTGACGGGGTGCCCCGCTGAAGAATGACTTTTTCCAAAGCGCCGTTTAAAGTATATCTGACATGTGGTCTTTGTTAATTAAAATATAAATACGTCATTACAGTTTAGAAATAGGCTAATTTGCGACTGAATAATTTAATTAGCTTTTTGGATTATGATAAAAAAAGAATCCCTTAAATATAATTATAATTGGAGCCCAACAGGAATTCCGGGAAACGATGGCAATACAAATGTATCAAATGGACATGATGTCCTTACATTTATAAATTGGTTCTTTAAAGAGCATGGGCTGATGAGCCTGCATAATGTGGAGCGGATAGAATGGCTGATTCAAAAAGCACCTCAGAATTACAGGTCCAAAAATGAACTTTGTTCGTATGTCCGGAAAAATTGGGACCGCTTCCCGGAGGATATGTCAAAAAAGTTGGTTGGTAAATCTATTGAGAGGGTTGGCGAAATGCTTTAAGGCTTTAAATTGCCCCCCATTTCACTACATTCTTACATTATACGAAATAAAGACAAGCCGATATGTTGGAATCATTGCCGTCCATTGGTTTCGCCTCCAAGGCTTTTCATCGCCAGGCTTGCCGTAAGACCGTACACCACTATAGATAATGTAATGATAAGGGCTACTACGGCCCAAAGTTCATCCTGGTATTCGAAGCCTGTTGTGCTATTGCAAAACTGAGGTAAAACAGGGACCCCATGCCCCGGATGCCGAAAAAGCTTATAACAAATTTTTGCCTCTTTTCAATGGCGCAACGCCAAAGGCTAACATAAGAAGAGACCGGTCGTACTAAGAGTAAAAACAAAACAGTAAGGATGCCCATCTTCCAGGTTGTTGCCTGTGGGTACCAACAGGGAAATTACAATATTATTTTATACATAGATATTACCTGACAGCCGTAAAAACCAGTAGCTGAGTGCCTAAAAGTGGCGAGTGTGGGTTATACATTCCCTGAAACTGTTAATGATATCGAAAAAGGTGTTATCAAACCTTATATAAAGCGTAAATTTAATAAAGAGGATATGCTGCTGTCTACCATGGCAGCAAAATAAACTTGCAGAGGCAAACAGCCATATTAAATTAGACGCTATTAAAATGCTACAAAACGAAAACATACTTTGTCCGGACGCTATAAAAAATGAAAATACCGCCGGACAATTTCTTACCGATGTACTTGAAGGGTTGCAGGCCCCACAAAAAACATTGCAATCCAAATATTTTTATGATGCCCAGGGAGACGTCCTGTTCCAACAGATAATGGCAATGCCCGAGTACTATCTCACCCGTTGTGAATTAGATATATTTAAAAATCAAACAGCGTCACTGGCAGCATTTCTCAAACAGGATATACCATTTGACCTGATCGAACTCGGCGCAGGCGATGCCACAAAATCATCTTACCTGCTCCAACACCTCGTTGCAAATGATGCGAAGGTTACCTATATGCCTATTGACATATCGGGAAACATCCTTTCTGTACTGTATAAGAGGTTGGCATCAGATATTCCGGCTCTGGATATCATACCCCTTGAAGGTGAATATTTCGACATGCTCCAAAAAGCGACAAGGATATCAAAGCGCAGAAAAGTTGTGATGTTCCTTGGGGGGAATATCGGAAACATGGAAAAAGACGAAGCACTGTCATTTTGTAAAGGATTAAGGGAGCATCTGAATCCCGGTGATATCGTGCTAATTGGTTTTGACCTGAAAAAAAACCCACAAACCATCCTGGATGCCTATAGTGACAAACAGGGTATTACCGCTGCTTTTAACCTCAATCTTCTTACCCGCATAAACCGGGAACTTGGAGCTAACTTTAATGTTGATTGTTTTGAACATTACCAAAACTATGACCCGTTGAGCGGCGCCTGCCGTAGCTATCTTATAAGCCTGGAACAGCAGGATTTACGCATTTGTAATGAGATAATTAGTTTTGAAAAAGATGAAGTTATTTATATGGAAGTATCACAGAAGTTTTCGGAAGCGGATATAGAATCATTGGCAGAAAAATCGGGATTTGCTTTAACCGGGGCTGTTCATGATGCTAAAAATTGGTTTACCGATTCAATATGGACTGCTAAATAACATATACAGCATGGAACATAATATTATAGCGCCCGCTACTTCCGTAAGGCTTTTACAGCTGTACCAAAAGATTCGCCGCCACTCCGAAGAAATTTGTAAACCCCTCGAAACAGAGGACTATGTGGTGCAGCCCGTAGCCGATGTCAGCCCACCCAAATGGCATTTAGGGCATACCACCTGGTTTTTTGAAACCTTCATACTCCTGCCCCACTTCAAAGGCTACAAAGAGTTCAACCCACAATATAATTTTGTCTTTAACAGCTATTACGAGAGCGTGGGAGCGCGCGTTGTACGTACCGACCGTGGCAACCTGAGCCGCCCTTCCGTTGCCGACATTTACCGCTACAGGGCGTATGTGGATAAGGAGATGGAAGCATATTTACAAAACACTGCCCTAGACGATGGGCTTGCGGCGTTGCTGGAACTGGGGCTAAACCATGAACAACAGCACCAGGAACTACTGTACAGCGACATCAAATACATACTCGGGCACAACCCGCTTTTCCCCGCCTACAGCCATCATACCATTTTTGAGGCATCATCCAAAGAGAGTTCACATTACATTAGCATCGAAGCAGGCGTATATGAAATAGGATACCAGGGCGACGGCTTTTGTTTTGATAATGAATTGGGGCGGCATAAAGTGTACCTCGATACCTTTAAAATAGCTCAGGCACTCGTAAGTAATGCTGAATACCTTGGCTTTATAGAAGAGGGCGGCTATACTGATTTTAGACATTGGCATTCCGAAGGATGGGACTGGGTGCAGCAAACCGGGGCAAAAGCGCCGTTGTACTGGCATCAGATCGACGGCAAATGGATGCACTATACCTTTAACGGGCTTCAGGAAATTGATCCCCTGCAACCCCTTTGCCATATCAGTTTTTATGAAGCGGCAGCTTTTGCCGCCTGGAAAGGGATGCGCCTGCCAACCGAAGCCGAATGGGAAGTAGCCTGCGGGCTATTCGACTGGGGACAGCGATGGGAATGGACAAACAGTGCCTACCTTCCCTATCCCGGGTTCAAAAAAGAAACGGGCGCCATAGGCGAATACAACGGCAAATTTATGGTAAACCAAATGGTATTACGCGGTGCGTCTGTGGCTACGCCACAGGGCCACAGCCGTACGACCTACCGTAACTTTTTCCATCCGTGCCACCAGTGGCAGTTTACGGGTATCCGATTGGTAAAATTATAATGCATGGTTGTACTAGATGGGGTTTCCAAGAGTTTTAACGGACATAAAGCGGTAGATAATGTGTCGCTATATGCCCGCGAAAAAGAAATAACCGTATTGTTGGGCACCAGTGGCTGTGGAAAAACCACAACCCTTAAAATGGTAAACCGGCTCATTGAGCCTGACAGTGGCACCATCCGCATCAATGGGAAAAATATAAAGGACGCAAATCCCGATACCCTGCGCAGGGCCATTGGATTTGTAATGCAGCACGCCGGGCTTTTCCCGCATTACACGGTAGCCCGGAACATAGCCGC